>NZ_CP121652.1:0-2930000 GCF_029714265.1 Rhizobium sp. CB3171
ATGAAGCATAACGTATTGTTCGAGCGTGTCAGTGCACGCTTGAAGGCTCAGGTCGGTCCGGATGTTTATGCTAGCTGGTTTGCACGGCTGAAGCTGCACTCGGTATCGAAGAGCGTCGTACGGCTGACTGTTCCGACAACGTTTCTGAAGTCCTGGATCAACAATCGTTATCTCGATCTGATCACCAACCTGTTCCAGGCAGAAGATGCTGAAATCCTGAAGGTTGAGATTCTTGTGCGCACGGCGACCCGTCATGGTGCGAAGCCCTGTGCGGACGAACATGTCGCGGCTCCAGAGGCGGCTTCGGTGGCGCCGATCCGCCGCCCGGTTGCCCAGCCTGCCGGTCAGGTCGTTGCCCAGACGGTTAGTGCGGCAGCCGCCGCTCGCCCGGCGACCGTGGGGGCGCCGCTGTTCGGCTCGCCGCTCGATTCCCGCTTTACCTTCGATACCTTTGTCGAGGGCAGCTCGAACCGCGTCGGCCTTGCCGCCGCCAAGACGATTGCCGAAGCCGGCTCCGGCGCCGTGCGGTTCAATCCGCTCTTCGTCCACGCGACGGTCGGCCTCGGCAAGACCCACCTTTTGCAGGCGATCGCCAATGCCGCCGTGCAGAACCCGCGCGGGCTGCGTGTCGTCTATTTGACGGCGGAATATTTCATGTGGCGCTTTGCCACCGCCATCCGTGATAATGATGCGCTGACCCTGAAGGACTCGCTGCGCAACATCGATCTCCTGATCATCGACGACATGCAGTTCCTGCAGGGCAAGATGATCCAGCACGAGTTCTGCCATCTGCTCAATATGCTGCTCGACAGCGCCAAGCAGGTCGTCGTTGCCGCCGACCGCGCGCCTTGGGAGCTGGAATCGCTCGATCCGCGCGTGCGTTCGCGTCTGCAGGGCGGTGTCGCCATCGAGGTCGAGGCGCCGGACTACGAGATGCGTCTCGAAATCCTCAAGCGCCGCCTGGATGCCGCCCGTCAGGACGATCCGTCGCTGGAAATTCCGGCCGAACTTCTCTCGCATGTCGCCCGCAATGTGACGGCAAGCGGCCGTGAGCTGGAAGGCGCTTTCAACCAACTGATCTTCCGCCGTTCTTTCGAGCCGAATTTGACGGTCGAGCGCGTCGACGAGCTGTTGGCCCATCTGGTCGGCTCCGGCGAGCCGCGCCGGGTGCGCATCGAGGACATCCAGCGTATCGTGGCGCGTCACTACAATGTCTCTCGCCAGGAGCTGGTGTCCAATCGCCGCACCCGCGTCATCGTCAAGCCGCGCCAGATCGCCATGTATCTGTCGAAGACGCTGACGCCGCGCTCCTTCCCGGAGATCGGCCGCCGCTTTGGTGGTCGTGACCATACGACCGTGCTGCATGCGGTGCGCAAGATCGAGGAGCTGATTTCCGGTGACAGCAAGCTGTCGCATGAAATCGAGCTGTTGAAGCGTCTGATCAACGAATAATCGGCGATATTATTCGCATTTATCCACGGCCGGCTTCATTGCCGGCCGTTTTCATTTATGCGGCTTTTATTCTATAGATGTCTGAAATACGGAATCGGATACCCGGCCGGAGGAGGCCGGAGCCGACTGGGAGGATGCCTATGAGTTTTGACAGGATTGCCGTTCTCGGCCTCGGTAAGGTCGGGCGGCTCGCCGCCACATTGCTGCATGAAAGCGGTTTTGCCGTCACCGGTATCGACGCGCGTTTGCCTGCCGAGGCACTACCTTTCGCCTGCGAGGCGGGCAATGTCTCCGATCCGGCTTTGATCGGCAATCTCTTTTCCCGCGTTGATGCCGTGCTCTCCTGCCTGCCGTTTCACCTGAACGCCGAACTGGCGCGCCTAGCCCATGGCGCCGGCATTCATTACTTCGACCTGACCGAGGATGTGCCGACCACGAACGGCATCATTGCGCTTGCGGAGAGCGCGCGTGGCCTGATGGCGCCGCAATGCGGTCTGGCGCCCGGTTTCGTCGGCATCGTCGGTGCAAGCCTTGCCGACGTCTTCGATCGCTGCCGCTCGATCCGCATGCGTGTCGGTGCCTTGCCGCAGAATCCGACCGGACTGTTGGGTTATGCCTTCAACTGGTCGCCGGAAGGTGTGGTCAACGAATATCTGAATGATTGCGAAGTCATCGAGGGCGGGGTGCGCAAGCTGGTCTCGCCGATGGAATGGCACGAGACGCTCTATGTCAACGGCGTCAAGCTCGAAGCCTTCACCACCTCGGGTGGCCTCGGGACCATGTGCAGCACCATGCTCGGTCGGGTGGAAAATCTCGATTATAAAACCATGCGATATCCCGGCCATATGGAGCTGATGAATTTCTTCTTCCACGAGCTTCTGATGCGCGACCGCCGCCAGCTTGCCGGCGAGATCCTGACCGAGGCCAAGCCGCCGGTCGATGACGACGTCGTCTATGTCCATGTCTCGGCCGAAGGCACCATCAACGGCAATCTGCGCCGGCGGGAATTCGTGCGCGCCTATTATCCGATCGAAGTCGCCGGGGAGAGCCGCACCGCCATTTCCTGGACCACGTCGGCCTCCGTCGTCGCCGTTATCGAGCTGGTGCGCGCCGGCCGCCTGCCTTCGACAGGCTTCCTGCATCAGGAGCATATTCCGCTCGACACTTTCCTGGAAACGAGGACCGGCCGCCTGTTCAAGGGTGGCATCACCCATCACGGATGATGCGCGCGCCTATGCCGGCGCCGTCGTGTGCGGGACCTCGGTAAGCAGCCAAGCACGAAAGGCGGCGACGGCCGGCCGCTCCAGCGCGGTTGGCGGATAGACCAGATGGTAGGCTAGCGTGCTGGCAAGCCCCATCGGGAAGGGCGCGACAACAGAGCCCTCAGCCAATTCCCTTTCGATGAAAGAGCGCCGCATCAGCGCGACGCCGAGCCCCGCCTTCATGGCATGGTAGGCGCCGGTGCCGTCGGTGAAGATCGGCCCCCGCATAGCGTCAACCTTGGTTGCGCCCGCCGCCTGCAGCCAGAGCTGCCAATCGCGCCGATAGACATCATGGATCAGGGTCAGGGCGGCCAGCGCGTCGGCCGTGGGTGAGGGGCCGAGGGAGGCAGCGATCTCGGGCGTGCAGACCGGCACATATTCGTCATCGAGCAGCCGCTCGCTCGCCAGCCCTTCATAGCCGCCGAGCCCATGGCGGATGGCGATGTCGATGCCGTCGCGCTGGAAATCCATCATCCTATGTGAGGCGCTGATCCGTAGATCGATCTCGGGATGCGCCTGCTCGAAGCGCATCAGCCGCGGCACCAGCCAGTGTGTGGCAAAGCCGGCAGTGCAGGTGACGGTGAGCACCGTGTCCCGCGCCCGCATTGTCAGCGCCGCCGTCGCTTCTCGCACCAGGCGGAAGGCGGTGCGCAGCGTCGCGAAATAATCCGCACCGTCAGCCGTCAAGGTGAGGCCCCGCGCACGGCGGTCGAAAAGCCGCACACCGAGCGCGGTTTCGAGATCGCGTACCTGCAGGCTGACCGCACCGGGGGTCACATGCAGCTCCCTGGCTGCAATCGTCATGCTCAGATGCCGCGCCGAGGCTTCGAAGGCGCGCAGCGCCGAAAGGGAAGGCAATTGATCCATGACGATTGAGTTCAGCTAAACAATTTTGCGAAAAAGACTCGTTTGCAAGAGCCCTATAATCGCGAGATTATTCCATCAATATCGATGGTTGACAAGAAAGTGCATCCCCGCCGCCATCGAGCCAAACTAATAGACTGGAAAACAGGAGATATCGCCATGGCGCAGAAATCAATGGGCGCGGCGGAATGGGCCATGCTGTTCGGATTGTCGATCCTCTGGGGCGGCTCGTTTCTGTTCAACGGCATCCTAGTACACGAACTGCCGCTCTTCACCATCGTCGCTGCGCGCGTCGCCCTGGCGGCGATCGCCTTGCATGTCATCGTCCGGATGACCGGGCAGGTGATGCCGCACGACCGTCGGGCCTGGGCCGCCTTCTTCGGCATGGGCGTCCTCAACAATGCCATTCCCTTTCTGCTGATCGTCTGGGGCCAGACGCATATTGCCAGTGGCCTGGCCTCCATCCTCAATGCGACGACCCCGCTTTTCGCCGTCGTGGTGGCGCATTTTCTGACGACGGATGAGAAGATGACCGGCAATCGCCTGATCGGCGTTATCGTCGGTTTTGCCGGCGTGGCGCTGATGATCGGCCCGTCGGTGCTGAGCAGCCTCGGTTCGAACGTGCTGGCACAGCTCTCCGTGCTGGGCGCCGCCTTCTCCTATTCTCTCGCCGGCATTTTCGGCCGCCGCTTCCGCCGCATGGGGCTTGCTCCCATTATCCCCGCCGCCGGGCAGGTGACGGCCTCCACGATCCTCCTGCTGCCGCTTGCCCTTCTCGTCGACCACCCGTGGGCGCTCGGCATGCCTTCGGCGGAAACCTGGATGGCGCTGGCCGGCCTCGCGATCCTCTCGACCGCGATCGCCTATGTCCTGTTCTTCCGCATCCTGGCGACGGCAGGCGCCACCAACCTGATGCTGGTCACCTTTCTCATTCCTGTCAGCGCCATCCTGCTCGGTGCGCTGATCCTCGGCGAGCAATTGCAGCCGAAGCACTTTATCGGCATGGCGATGATCGCCGCCGGCCTTGCGGCGATCGACGGACGGTTACTTGCCTTCACGAGGAAAGGCGTGGCGGCGGAGTAGGGAGGACGGTTACCGTCTCAGCACGCCAGATCCGCAACCACGGAATCGAGGATCAGCATGCCCGCCGGCGTGCAGCGCAGGCGGGAATTGCCGAGGCGTTCGATGAAGCCGTGCTCCAGCAAGAGCTGCTCGCGTTTCGCGTCGGGCTCCCTGCCGGAGAGCTGTTGCCAGCGCACGAGGTCGATACCTTCTTTCAGGCGCAGGCCCATCAGCAGCAACTCGTCGGCCTGTTCGTCGAAGCCGAGCATTTCCTGTTCGACCATGCCGTGGCCGTCGCGCTCGACCAGCTCCAGCCAGCTTTCCGGCTTCCGCTCGGTGGACGTTGCCAATTTCTTGGGGCCGTGGGACAGCCGGCCGTGGGCGCCGGGGCCGATGCCAGCATAGTCGCCATAACGCCAGTAGGTGAGGTTGTGGCGGCTCTCCGCGCCGGGGCGGGCGTGGTTGGAGACCTCATAGGCCGGCATGCCCTCGCGCTCGGTGATCTCCTGCGTCGCCTCGTAGAGCATCGCCGATTGGTCGCCATCCGGCACGATCAATTTGCCCGCCTTGTGCAGCCCAAAAAAGGGCGTGCCTTCCTCGATGGTCAATTGATAGAGCGAGAGGTGATCGACGGCATAGGAGATCGCCTCCTTCAGCTCGCGCTCCCATTCATCGACCGTCTGGTTCGGGCGGGCATAGATGAGGTCGAAGGACATGCGCGGGAAGATCTCGCGTGCCAGCTTGATCGCCTTCAGCGCATCGGCGACGTCATGCAGTCGCCCTAAGAATTTCAGATCGCGATCGTTCAGCGCCTGCACGCCCATCGACACGCGGTTGACGCCGGCGGCGCGATAGCCGCGGAAACGCTCGGCTTCGACACTGGACGGATTGGCCTCCATGGTGATCTCGATCCCGGCAGGCATGTGCCAATATCTGGAAATGCCATCGAGAATCGTGGCAACCGTCTCCGGCTTCATCAGCGAAGGCGTGCCGCCGCCGAGGAAGACGCTGGTCACCGTCTTCGGGCCGCTGATCGCCCGCATCGACGCCATCTCCTTGAGGAAGGCGGCGGCGAAACGCTCCTGGTCGACCGGCTGGTGGCGGACATGGCTGTTGAAATCGCAATAGGGGCATTTGGCGGCGCAGAAGGGCCAATGCACATAGACGCCGAAACCGGGTTCGCCGGTGTCGGGCAGCAACGGCGCCTCACGCGTCATATTTTGCGATTCCAGAGTGTCCACGGGCTTGAGCTTATGCCTCCAGGCAGGTTTCAACAAAGATTTTGAAGGCACGGGCCCGATGCGAAAGGGCTTGGGGTTCACCTGGCTTCCAGCCATGCTTCTGCTCGGCGCTCATCTCGCCGAAGGTCGCGTCGTAACCCTCGGGCTGGAACACCGGATCATAGCCGAAGCCCTGCGTGCCGCGCGGCGGCCAGACGACGCGGCCTTCGACTTCGCCGCGAAAGAGCTCGGTGTGCCCGTCCGGCCAGGCGAGGCAAAGCACGCTTACGAAGCGCGCCGTACGGCTCTCCGGCGAAGCGGCACCGGCCTCTTCGAGCGCGCTCTCGACCTTCCGCATCGCCATGGCGAAATCGCGGGTACCATCCGGTGTTTCCGCCCAGTTGGCGGTATAGACGCCGGGATTGCCGTCAAGCGCATCGATGACCAGGCCGGAATCGTCCGATAGCGCCGGCAGACCGGAAGCTTGCGCCGAGGCCAGCGCCTTGATCGTCGCGTTTTCCTCGAAGGTCGTGCCCGTCTCGTCCGGCTCGATGAAATTGAGATCGGCGGCCGACTTGGCTGTAAAGCCGAACGGGCCGATCAAATCCTGGATTTCACGGATCTTGCCGGCATTGTGGCTGGCGACGACGATAGTCTTGGTATCGAGCTTGCGCATATCCTGTCCTGTCATAGCCCCCAGATGCGGGGTTCGGCGCATTCCAGGCTGTTGCCGGCCGGATCGCGGAAATAGATCGAGCGGCCGCCATTCGGCCAGTTAAAATCGGCTTCGATGGCGACGCCGGCAGCCTTCAGTTTCTGCGCCATCGCTTCGATATCGTTGCCGCTGACCCGGAAGCAGGCGTGGCCGTGGCCCTTCGTGCCATGCGGCGGCACCGGCAAGGAATTCGATTCCGGCGGCTTCACTGTCTCATGACTGTTGAAGATGAGCAGCACGCCCGGCCCGCAGCGATAAAAGACATGACGGTTGCCGCCGCGCGAAATCTTCTGCAGTCCGAGAACGCCGCCATAGAAGGCCTCGGCTGCATCGAGATCGTCCGCATAAAGAGCGGTTTCCAGAACGCCTTCCATCAACGGGTTCATCGGTTGACCGCCTCTTCGGTCAGGCTATCGCCTGCTTCTGCAGCTCCACCAGTTCGGCGATGCCGTTCTTGGCGAGATGCATCAGGGATGTGAATTCTTCTTCGCTGAAGGGCGTGCCTTCGGCCGTACCCTGGATCTCGACGATGCCGCCGGCGCCAGTCATGACGAAATTGGCATCGGTCTCGGCGGATGAATCCTCGAGGTAGTCGAGGTCGATCACCGGCTGGCCGGCAAAGATGCCGCAGGAAACCGCAGCGATATGATCCTTCAGGACACGGTCGGTCTTGATCATATTGCGGCTTTCCATCCACTTCAGGCAATCGTAGAGCGCGATCCAGGCACCGGTGATCGAGGCCGTGCGGGTGCCGCCATCGGCCTGGATGACGTCGCAGTCGATCGTGATCTGGCGCTCGCCAAGCGCCTGCAGGTCGACGATGGCGCGCAGCGACCGGCCGATGAGACGCTGGATCTCCTGCGTGCGGCCGCCCTGCTTGCCGGCAGCGGCTTCGCGCTTCATGCGTTCGCCCGTGGCGCGCGGCAGCATGCCGTATTCGGCCGTGATCCAGCCCTTGCCGCTGTTGCGCAGCCATGGCGGCGTCTTTTCTTCCAGGCTCGCCGTGCAGAGCACATGCGTGTCGCCGAATTTGACCAGGCACGAGCCTTCCGCATGCTTGGAAAAATTGCGCTCGAACGACACTTTGCGCATCTGGTCGGTTTTTCTGCCTGAAGGCCGCATTCTACTCTCCTGAACGTTATTGACCGCTTCTACGATCCACAGGCGGCTTTTGCAAAGGAAAAGCAGGCGCAAGGGCCTTGTTGTGACGGCCTTGACATTTTTCCCTTTTGCCATTGCTAACTGAATGATTATATTTTGACTAAGGCTCAACAGAACGGGTTTGACAGCGAAATGGGGTTCACGACATCGTCGGTTTCGGATGCCATTGCAGCGCTGGACGAACGCTCGAAGGAAATCTTCCGCCGTATCGTCGAAGGTTATCTTGAGAATGGCGAACCGCTCGGCTCGCGCAATCTTTCGCGCCTGCTGCCCATGTCCCTGTCGCCGGCCTCCGTGCGCAATGTCATGAGCGATCTGGAAGAGCTGGGGCTGATCTATTCGCCGCATATCAGCGCCGGCCGCCTGCCGACGCAGCTCGGCCTGCGCTTCTTCGTCGATGCCTTCATGCAGGTCGGCGATCTCTCCGCGGAAGACCGCGCCACCATCGAACGCCAGGTACGCGGCAGCAATCGCGACCAGCCGATGGAATCGGTCATGACCGAGGCGAGCCGGATGCTTTCGGGTATTTCGCGCGGCGCCGGACTGGTGATCACCTCGAAGAGCGATCCGGTGCTGAAGCATGTCGAATTCATCCGCCTGGAGCCGACCAAGGCGCTCGCCGTGCTCGTCGGCGATCATGACCAGGTGGAGAACCGCATCATCGAATTGCCGGCCGGCGTTACCTCCTCCCAGCTCACGGAAGCGGCGAATTTCCTCAACGCCCACATGACCGGCCAGACTTTGCCGGAGCTGCGCCGTCAGTTGCAGACGTTGAAGGAGAGTGTGCGCCAGGAACTCGATATTCTGTCGCACGAACTCGTCGAACGCGGGATCGCCGTCTGGTCCGGCGACGGGGATGACGGCAAGCCGACGCAGCTCATCGTGCGCGGCCGCGCCAATCTCTTGGCCGAAGTGGGCGGGGCTGAGGATCTGGACCGGCTACGCCTGCTGTTCGACGATCTCGAAAAGAAGGACAGCCTGATCGAGATTCTGAATCTCGCCGAAAGCGGGCCGGGCGTGCGCATCTTCATCGGCTCGGAAAACAAGCTCTTCTCGCTCTCCGGCTCCTCGCTGATCGTCGCGCCCTATCGCGATGACGACGACCGCATCGTCGGCGCCGTCGGCGTCATCGGCCCGACACGGCTGAACTATGCCCGCATCGTGCCGATGGTGGACTATACCGCCCAATTGATTTCCAGGCTGTCGCGGCCAGGAATCTGACGAAAGCCTCTGGAGAGCGGGCGCCCATTCGAACGCGCAAAGAGCGTTTAATCGGGTAGCAGGGTTCCCGATCCGCCCATCTCCGCCGGCATGTCCTTCTGCTTCGGCAGGCCGTCCCTCAGGTGCAGCACGGTGTTTTCATAATTGACATGAAGCATCGGCTGAAAATCGAGGGTTGGAATGATGGCGGCGTAGACATCGGTCACGCCCCATAAAGGATGTTCGGTCAACAGATGCCCGCCGCAAATCTTGCACCATTTGCGCACGCTCTTTTCGCTTCGCTGGTAGCTGCCGATGTGGTCGGCGCCCTTGGTGACATGCACGGCTTCCGGCGGCCAGAGCGAAAAGGCGTTGACCGGCCCCGCCGACCACTCCCGGCAGGAGTCGCAATGGCAATAACCCATTGCCGCCGGCTCACCACTGACCGTGATTTCCACTGCGCCGCAGAAACATTTACCCGAATGGGACTTGCTGCTGGACATGGACGATACCTCATGTCGTGTTGAAACGGCCCAGACTATACCGGGAAAGGGTCTTCGATAGTAGAAGCCCCAACGGGGGAGGCTCTCTCACCCGATTGGTATCCGGGCAAATATGACCGGATTGCCGGGAAATGCCTGTTCTTCACGACAAAGCCTTGATTTTTTCCGGCCAAACCTCGATATCGGGCACATCAAAAAGACAAAGCAATTCGGAGACCGTCATGACCGACGAAACAACGAAAACCGGACCTGACGCCACGGCGACTGATAATCCCGCGGGCTTTGCGCAGGAGGCTGCGGAAACTGCGGATGCGGCCCAGCCTTCGCAGCCGGATCCGGTCGAGCTGCTTAGGGCCGAAAATAGCGATCTGCGCGACCGCTATCTGCGCCTTGCCGCCGAGATGGACAATTTGCGCCGTCGCACCGAGCGTGACGTCAAGGACGCCAAGTCCTATTCCGTCGCCAGCTTCGCCCGCGACATGCTTGCCGTGTCGGATAATCTGCGCCGCACGCTGGAAGCCATTCCGGCGGAAGCCCTCGCCGAAGCCGATGCCGGCCTGAAGACGCTGATCGAAGGCGTGGAGATGACCGAGCGCTCTATGCTGTCGGCCTTGGAGCGCCACGGTGTCCGCCAGATCGAGCCGGTCGGCCAGAAGTTCGATCCCAACTTCCATCAGGCGATGTTCGAGGTGCCGAACACCGAAGTGCCGAACAATACGGTCGTTCAGGTGGTGCAGGCCGGCTTCGTCATCGGCGAGCGCGTTCTGCGCCCAGCTATGGTCGGCGTCGCCAAGGGCGGCCCGAAGGTTGCCGAAATTTCCGAGCCGGGCGCAAACAGCCCGTTCGATGAAAAAGACGCTTGATCTTAAGTCGTCTGTAAAAAACAAGAGCCGGATGACGAGGTCATCCGGCTCTTCTTTTTTCCGCGTTAAAATTCGAGTCGCTCCTCAGGCAGCGTTGGACGCCTGCTCCTCGTTGAGGAAGGCGTAGATCGCCGAGGCGGATTCGGTGGCGCGCAGCTTGGCGACGAGATCCTGGTCGCGCAGCACGCGGGCAATGCGCGACAGCGCTTTCAGATGGTCGGCGCCGGCACCCTCGGGGGCAAGCAGTAGGAAGACGAGGTCGACGGGCTGGTCGTCCAGCGCCTCAAAATCGACGGGCGCTTCCAGGCGCGCAAAAATACCGATGATGGATTTGATGCTGATGAGCTTGCCGTGCGGAATGGCGATGCCGTTGCCGACGCCGGTGGAGCCCAGACGCTCCCGCTGCAGCACGACGTCGAAAATCTCGCGCTCGGGCAGTCCGGTTATTTTGGAGGCTTTGGCTGCCAGCTCCTGAAGCAGTTGTTTTTTGGAATTTGCCCTCAAGGCGGGGATGATCGCATCTTGGTGCAGCAAATCTGCCAATGCCATTCTCTTTATCCTTCGTGTGGCAGAGATCCGATGACGGAGGAGCGGCGGCCGGCAGACACTGCACGGGGCCGTCGCTCATCTTCTTTTCTCAGCCCTTGATATTGGCTGCGTCGATCCAGCCAATGTTGCCGTCCTGACGACGGTAAACGATATTCAGATGTTCCTTGCCGGGGCTGCGGAAAAGCAGCAACGGCTCGTCGGTCATGTCGAGCGCCATCACGGCGGTCGCGACGGACATGGTCTTCAGTTGTTTCGTGCTTTCGGCGACGATCGCCGGCGCGAAATCGGCAGGGATTTCATCCTCGTCGTCCGGAATACCGTCCATGACGGTATAGGCGACTTCGGCGAGGCCATTCGTGTGATTGCCGGCCTGGTGATCCTTGAGCTTGCGTTTGTAGCGGCGCAGGCGCTTTTCGATGCGCTCGGACGCCGCGTCGAAGGCCAATTGCGGGTCCATCGCCTCTCCGGCGGCGTGCAGGACGACGCCACTGTCGAGATGAAGCTTGCAATCGGCTGCGAAGCGGGAACTGGATTTCTGTACCGTCACTTGGCCCGAATACCCCCCGTCGAAGTATTTCGTAACGGCCATACCGATCTGGTCTTCAATCCGTTGGCGGAAGGAGTCACCAATTTCCATATGTTTCCCGGAGACACGCACACTCATGGAGTTTCCCTTCTTGTAGCGGTTATTGGGCGCGCCAGTTTACGCCAAGCCTCAAGCTCATCCAAGCACTTCACGCAGTCAAAGACAAATTGCGTTTGTCAGGCGCCCTGGGGATGGTGGGGATAAGTTCATGGCAGTGATGTCCTGCAACGATTGCGGCGGGCTTCTAGCTCCGCCACATCGGAAAGTCAACTGAATCTTAAGGATCCGTTAGCGGATTCGCAGTCTGCGGTTGAACCTGGGCAATTGCTAGAAGCTGGCGACTTTTGCCAGTGCACGCTTCTCCCGGCGGCGCTGTACCGAGGAGGGGATGTTCATCGCCTCGCGGTATTTTGCAACCGTACGGCGAGCAAGCTCGATGCCGCCCTTCTTTAGCGTATCGACGATATCGTCATCGGAGAGCACCGCGTCCGGGCTCTCATGCGAGATCAGCAGACGGATCTTGTGACGCACGGCTTCGGCCGAATGGCTGTCGCCGCCCTCGACGGCACTGATCGAGACGGTGAAGAAATATTTTAGCTCGAACAGGCCGCGCGGCGTCAGCATGTATTTGTTCGAGGTCACGCGGCTGACGGTCGACTCATGCATCTTGATGGCATCCGCCACGGTCTTCAGATTGAGCGGCCGCAAATGGTCGACGCCGTGCACGAGGAAGGCATCCTGCTGCCGGACGATCTCGCTCGCGACCTTCATGATCGTCTTGGCACGCTGATCGAGGCTGCGCGTCAGCCAATTGGCATTCTGCAGGCATTCCGAAAGGAAGGCGTGATCCTGGCTCGTCTTGGAGACGGAGGCGAAATAGGACTGGCTGACCAGGACGCGCGGCAGCGTATCGGGATTGAGCTCCACCAGCCAGCTTCCGTCGGAGGCCGGGCGCACCACGATATCGGGCATGATGGCCTCGGATATGCCGGTCTCGAAGCCGCTGCCAGGTTTCGGGTTCAACTGGCGGATCTCTGCCATCATGTCGAGCAGATCTTCCTCATCGACGCCGCAGAGCCGTTTCAACGTCGCGAAATCGCGCCGGGCGAGAAGCTCGAGGTTCTGGATCAGCCGTTCCATGGCCGGATCGAAACGATCCTTCTGGCGAAGCTGGATCGCTAGGCATTCGCTGAGAGAACGGGCGAAGACGCCAGGAGGGTCAAGCAACTGCAATGTGCCGAGCACGCGCTCGACGTCCGGAACGGTGGCGCCGAGGCGCTCCGCGGCTTCGCTCAAATCGGCCTGCAGATAGCCGGCATCGTCGAGCTGATCGACGAGGTACTGCGCGATCAGCCGGTCGGCCATGCTGGGCAGGGAAAAGGGAATCTGTTCGTTCAGGTGGTCGCGCAGCGAAACTTGACCGGCGACGAAATCGTCGAGATCGTAGCTTTCACCGGCTTCGCCGCCGGGCATCGACTTCCACTGGCTGAGCAGTTCCGGCGCATCCGCACGCTGCGGGCTGCCGTCGTCGGGAAAGACATTGCTGAAATTGGTATCGAGCTCGTCGCTCAGCCGGTCGGCATGGCCGGTATTTTCGCTCTCGTACCAGTCGCTGGCGAGATCGCCGCTGTTGCGCTCGAAACCGTCATCGCCCTGGCTTTCCTCCGCCGCGTCGAACCTGTCGTCCTTCGCCTCGCGATCACCGCTGCTGCCTATATCCTCGTCATTTGACGTAAATTCGAGCAGCGGATTCTTCTCGACTTCCTGGGCAATGAATTGGGTGAGTTCAAAATGCGTCATCTGCAGCAACTGGATGGATTGCATCAGTTGCGGTGTCATCACCAGGCTTTGGCTTTGGCGCAGGAAAAGATTGGCCGATAATGCCATGGCGGACGCGAGACTCCCCTTGATCTCTTCGGGAATCTGCGTTCTTCGCTCAAAAAAATCCGCAAAATTCCAACTGGCCCAAAAATTGCTTTTTTATTGGGTTTGGTCAAGCGGAACCGTGACGGGATGGTGAATTTCCGGAGCGCTACGCCCTGTGGTAAGGCATAGAAGCGCCCCGGTTCAACCTTAGCTGTTTAAAGGCTGAAATTGTCGCCGAGATAGAGTTTGCGCACTTCCGGATTGCTGACGATGTCATTGGCCCTGCCATGGGTCAGCACTTCGCCGGCATGGATGATATAGGCGCGATCGATCAGGCCGAGCGTCTCACGGACGTTGTGGTCGGTGATCAGCACGCCGATGCCGCGCGCCGTCAGGTGGTGCACGAGATTCTGAATGTCGGCGACCGAGATCGGGTCGACGCCGGCAAAGGGCTCGTCCAACAGCATGAAGGTCGGGTCGGTTGCCAGTGCGCGGGCAATTTCCAGACGCCGCCGCTCACCGCCGGAGAGGGCGATCGCCGGCACCGTGCGCAGATTGCGGATGTGGAATTCCTCCAGCAACTCGTCGATCTTGCGCTCCCGCTTCTTCTTGTCCTTTTCATGGACTTCGAGAACGGCGCGGATGTTTTCTTCCACCGTCAGGCCACGAAAGATCGAGGCTTCCTGCGGCAGATAGCCGACGCCCAGGCGAGCGCGACGATACATCGGCATCGAGGTGACATTGTTGCCATCGATCTCGATCGTGCCTTCATCGACCGGCACCAGGCCGGTGATCATGTAGAAGCATGTCGTCTTGCCGGCACCGTTCGGTCCAAGCAGGCCGACGGCCTCGCCGCGCCGCACGACCAGCGAGACGCCGTTGACGACGCGCCGCGTGCGGTAGGTTTTGGTGAGGCCGCGCGCGATCAGGGTGCCCTGATAACGCGCTTTGTCTCCGGCCGCCGTGCTGGATGCCGCAGTGCTCGATCCGGACGCGCCGGGCAAGGTGGGTGTGGTCGATATCGTCACGAGAAGACCGGGATCAGTTCTTTTTTTGCTGTTGCTGCTGCACTTGCTGCGATTTCGGATCGAGCTGAATCTGGACGCGACCCCCGCAGGCATCCAGTTGCGCTTCACCCGTGGCCATATGCACGGTGAGCTGACAGCCGGTGAACACGTTCGGCCCGTCGGTCAGCACGACCTTCTGGCCCTTGAGAATGGCAAGCTGGTTGGCCATGTCGAAAGAGCCGTCATCCGCCGTCGCCGTCTGCGTGCCGGACACGAGATAGACCTTGTCGGTGACCAGAATGTGGTCGATGTCGGCGTCGCCCGAGACCAGCGACTGGTTTTGCTGCTTGGCGGCGTTTGCGACCGGATTTTCCGTTGCCGGCTTGGCATTGGCGTCGGCAGGCTGCTTCTTCTTGTAGAAGACCGTCATCTTGCCGGCCTGCATCGTCGTGGTGCCCTGGACGACCTTGACGTTGCCGGTGAACACTGCCTGGCTTTCCGCGTCGTGGATTTCCAGCTTGTCGCTTTCGATCTGGATCGGCTGATCCTTGGAAAGCTTCAGGCCGGGCATGTTGCTCGTCGTCGCCTGGGCGCCGACTTCCGTCGCCGCAAAAATCGCAAGTGCGCTAAAGGCGCAGAAGAGGCCGGCCTTGCGCAGGCCAGAGTTGAAAAGAGAATGACGCCAATCGTTTGTCATGAACCGCCCGGCTGTTGGTCGCTAGCTGAATTATGGAGTGTGGCTGGTTCGATATGCATCTGAACCTGCCCGTCGAATACGATTACGCTCCCCTTATCCGTCATCTTGAGCGACTGTGCAACAACCGACATGCCTCCTCTGTAGATTGCAACCTGATCCTGGCTGGAGAGGTCACCCTTCTTCACGTCGAGGAAAGCTGTTTTGAATTCGGCGCGCAAACCGTTGTCCATCAGAATGGTAAAGGGTGCGGTGAGCTGCAGCGTGTCGGCCTGGCGGTCGAAATCCGCGCTTTGAGCCGTCACATGCGCGATCACCTGGTTGTTGACCGGCATGGAGGCCTTGATGGTCTTGAGGGTGATCATATTGGGATTCTTAATGTCCTGCAGCGCCTTCTCGGCGAGCATGGAATAGTTGATGCCGTCCTTGTTGCGGCCGGCAATGGCAGGGCGCTCCATCACGACCTTGCCGTCCTCGATCCTCGCGCCTTCGATCTGAATATTCTCCGGCAGATATGCGCGCACGACCGAAACCGCGATGAAGATCAGCGAGACGATGAACGCAGCCAAAGGAAGCAGGATTTTCAGTCTTCTCACGCGCGCGGAATGAAAGATCGCGTCCTTATACGCGTTTCTTTCTAGCTCGGAGCCGATCGCCTGGCCGGAGGTCTCGATAGTATTGAGCATGCAACAGGTCCGTCTTCTCTGATCCGTAAAAACACGTTCGAGTCATGCACAGACTGTGCCAACAAGCCTGGCAGATCGTTTCGCATTATTGCATTGGCTTGCCAATATGGATTTTTTTCTGCAACAAGCAATTTTAGCAAAAAAATATAATACGCAGCGGTTTCGTCCGATCGGTCATCGCCCTATCTGACGAAACGCCGCATGGAAAGCCTGGAGCACAATCTCGAAAATCGAGGTGGATTTTCGCGAAGGATTATGCCCGTTTCATGGTGTTGGTCTATCCGGTTCGTTGTGTATCCAATTTATGACAAGGGGAGAGATAAGGCGTCATGGACAGTTCTGCAATCGCAGATCGGCGGCAATTGCGCCGCAAGCTCGGCTTCTGGCGCGTCGTCGCCGTCCTTCTCCTGGTGGCGCTCGGCTTTGCGCTTTACAGTTTCGCTGCCGGCGATTTGCCCGCCATACGCGGGCCGCAGATCGCCCGGGTCAAGATTTCCGGGCTTATCCAGGATGACACCGAGCTTTTGGAGCGGCTGAAGAAGATCCAGGACAGTGATCAGGTCAAGGCGCTGATCGTCTCGATTTCTTCGACCGGTGGCACGACCTATGGCGGCGAACGCATCTTCAAGGCCATTCGTGCCGTTGCCGCGAAGAAGCCTGTGGTTTCCGATATCCGCACCGTTGCGGCGTCTGCGGGCTATATGATCGCCACGGCGGGTGATGATATTGTCGCCGGCGACACCTCGATCACCGGTTCGATCGGCGTCATCTTTCAGTATCCGCAGGCGAAAGACCTGCTCGACAAGCTCGGCCTCTCGCTGGACGAGATCAAGTCGGCGCCGCTGAAGGCCGAGCCGTCGCCATTCCATCCGGCGAGCGAAGAGGCCAAGGCTATGATCCGCAGCATGGTCATGGACAGCTATGGCTGGTTCGTCGATCTCGTCGCCGACCGCCGCAAATTGCCGCGCGAGGACGTGTTGAAGCTTGCGGACGGCAGCATCTTCACCGGCCGGCAGGCATTGCAAAACAAGCTGGTCGACACCCTCGGCGGCGAGGACGAAATCCGCGCCTATCTCGACACGCGCAAGGTCAAAAAGGACTTGCCGATCATCGATTGGAAGGCACAGGACAAAACCTCATCCTTCTTTTGGCCGAGCGCCGCTTCCTGGTTGCTAAATCGTCTCGGTTATGATGATTTTGTGAAGGGAGAGGATCTCCAGAAAATTATGACAGAGAAGTTGTTTCTTGACGGCCTGCTTTCTGTTTGGCAGGGTGCAGCCAATTGATAAATCAATGATTTAAGGGGGCCAACCGTGATCAAGTCGGAATTGGTGCAGATTGTTGCGGCACGTAACCCACATCTTTACCACCGGGACGTCGAAAATATCGTCAATGCTGTCCTCGACGAGATCACCGATGCGCTCGCTGCGGGAAACCGCGTTGAGCTTCGCGGCTTCGGCGCTTTCTCCGTCAAGAACCGGCCCTCGCGCTCCGGTCGCAACCCGCGCACGGGCGATACGGTGTTCGTCGAAGAAAAATGGGTTCCCTTTTTCAAGACGGGCAAGGAGCTACGCGAGCGCCTGAATCCTGGCGCCGGCGATGAAGAAGACGACAATTAATCGTCGTTTTGACCGACACTCTTTGCGAATGTCCCCGGTGGACATGATTGTGCCGTGACCGGGTGGCACTTGAACTCGGCCCGGTCTTTCTTATTCTGGGGCTATAGGCGATAGGAGTGCATGGCACGGATGCGCCTGGACAAAGGAGCGTTCGCAATGGCCAAGAAGATCATCAACCTGCTGATATTGCTGCCGCTCGGCATCATTCTCATCATCTTCTGCGTCGCCAACCGGCAGTCCGTCACGCTTGCGCTCAATCCGTTCAGGCCTGAGGATCAGGTGCTGTCACTGAACGCGCCGCTGTTCGTGCTGCTGTTTGTGGCGCTGATTATCGGCATGTTGGTCGGCGCGGCCGTCACCTGGTTCAATCAGGGCAAACACCGCAAGCTTGCCCGGAGTCAGTCGCGCGAAGCCGTGCGCTGGCAGGCGGAAGCCGACAAGCACCGCAACCGCGCCGAACAGATCGCCGGCCAACTTCCGTCAAAGTGACTGGTCGCCACCGAACTGCATATCCTTGTAATCACCCTCCGGCGATGAGCCGTCGCCAATGATCGCAAAACCAAGGCCGCGATAAAAGGCGATGGCGCGCGTGTTTTTCACCAGGCATTTCAGCCGGTAGTGCCGCTTCGGCCATTCCGGCAGGGCGGCAAGCAGCGCCTTGCCGGCGCCCCGGCCCTGGAATGCGGGCAGGATGTAGAGCATATGGATAAAATCATCCGGTTCCCATAGCGCCATGAAGCCGGCGATGGTGCCGTTCCGATCCTCGCAGACGAAGACGCGCTCACCTTTCGTGTGAATGGCGAAGTCCTCGCTATGGAATTTGCCGGGGTCGACCCAGAGAAACGTCATGCGACGGACGCGCAGATAGATATCGGCGAGAATGTCCGTATCCCGCTCGCGTGCCGGCCGGATGGTCCAAAGGTCTGGTTTTGACGTCATGAGCAGTCTATGGCGGGTCGGATGACGATCGCAATCAGGCGCTGGCCTGGCCGTTGAGGGCCGCCGTGAAATCGGCGAAGAACTGCTGCGCCAGTTTCTTCGCACTGGAATCGACCAGCCGCGAGCCGAGCTGGGCGATCTTGCCGCCGACCTGGGCCTTGGCCTCATAATGCAGGATCGTCTCGCCGCTTTCCTCTTTCAGTGTGACATCGGCCCCACCCTTGGCAAAGCCGGCAATGCCGCCCTTTCCTTCGCCGAAGATCGTATAGCTCTCCGGTGCATTGATGTTGGAGAGCGTCACTTCACCGTTGAATGTGGCGGAGACCGGGCCGATCTTCAATTTCACCGTTGCCGTCAGTTCTGTCGGCGAAATCTTCTCCAGGCTTTGGCAGCCGGGAATGCATTGCTTGAGAATATCGGGGTCGTTCAGCGCGGCCCACACGACGTCCCGCGGCGCGGCAATCCGTTCTTCACCGGTCATATCCATGCGCAACCCTCCCGATCTGGCATTTCGTCCGGGGATAATCGCAGATCGGAAAGCGCTTTGCCAAGTGGCGGCCAGATGCTATTTGCACGCACATATCAATTTTGAGACAAGCATGGTGAAACAGAAGGAACGCCGGCCCGGTTCGAAAGCCGCGGGCGGCCCCGGCGCAAAGCCCCAAAGGGATGCCAGGCGCGACGCGCCCCTCAAGACCGGCAAGCCACCGGCAAAGCCCGCACGCGATAACGGCCCGCGGTCTACTCCGGCCGCGCGCGACAGCGGTGAGCGAGTGTCGGAATCCCGCGGCGCGGCGCCTGTCGCGGTCGCGTCCGAACGCCCGTTGATCGTGCGAAACGGCGAGCGTCCCGTGGAGCGCGTGCCCGTTATCCTTGAATCGCTGGGCGCCGGGGATTTCCACCTGATCGACAGCGGCAACGGGCTGAAGCTCGAGCAATACGGTCCCTATCGCATCGTCCGGCCGGAGGCGCAGGCACTGTGGCAGCCGTCGCTTGCCGCCCATCTCTGGGACAATGCCGATGCGATCTTCACCGGCGACACTGATGAGGACGGCATGGGCCGCTGGCGGTTTCCGCGCGAAGCGCTCGGCGAGACCTGGCCGCTGCAATTGCTCGGCATCGATTTTCTCGGCCGCTTCACCGCCTTTCGCCATGTCGGCGTCTTCCCGGAGCAGATTGTGCACTGGGCATGGATGAAGGAGCAGGTCGAAGCCGCAAAGCGGCCGCTGAAGGTGCTGAACCTCTTCGGCTATACCGGTGTCGCCTCCCTGGTCGCCGCCGCTGCCGGCGCGGAAGTTACCCATGTCGACGCCTCGAAGAAGGCGATCGGCTGGGCGCGGGAAAACCAGGCGCTCGGCCGCATGGAAAAGCTGCCGATCCGCTGGATCTGCGAAGACGCCATGAAATTCATCCTGCGCGAGGAACGGCGCGGCAATAAATACGACATCATCCTGACGGACCCGCCGAAATTCGGCCGCGGTCCGAATGGCGAAGTCTGGCATCTCTTCGAACACCTGCCGTCGATGCTCGACATTTGCCGTGAGATCCTGTCGCCCAAGGCGCTTGGCCTGGTGCTGACGGCCTATTCCATCCGCGCCAGCTTCTATTCGATCCATGAGCTTATGCGCGAAACCATGCGGGGCGCCGGTGGCGTCGTCGAATCCGGCGAACTGGTAATCCGCGAGACAGGCCTCGACGGCAAGACGCCGGGCCGGGCACTCTCCACATCTCTCTTCAGCCGCTGGGTGCCGAAATGAACCAGGATTTCAGTAGTGACGGCCCTCGCAAGGTCGGACATGTCAAGGAGGTCACCTCCCTTGCCAATCCGATCATCAAGGATATCAAGGCGCTGACCAATAAGAAGTCCCGCGAGGAGAGCGGCGCTTTCCTGGCGGAAGGCTTGAAGCTGGTCATTGATGCCCTGGAGCTCGGCTGGACCATTCGCACGCTGGTCTATGCCAAGGCAGCCAAGGGCAAGCCGCTGGTCGAGCAGGTGGCGGCCAAGACCGTCGCGGTCGGCGGGCTGGTGCTCGAAGTCAGCGAAAAGGTCATCGCCTCCATCACCCGCCGTGACAATCCGCAAATGGTGGTCGGCATATTCGACCAGCGCTGGCGGCAGCTTCGTGACGTCAAGCCGAAAGCCGGCGACACCTGGGTGGCGCTCGATCGCGTGCGTGATCCCGGCAATCTCGGCACCATCATCCGCACCTCGGATGCAGCCGGCGCCTCGGGCGTCATCCTCGTTGGTGAGACGACGGACCCGTTTTCGCTGGAAACGGTCAGGGCAACCATGGGCTCGGTCTTCGCCGTTCCCGTCGTCAAGGCGACGCCAGAGGAGTTTCTGGCCTGGAAGAAGACGGCGGGTGTTTCCGTCGTCGCCACCCATCTGGCCGGCGCCGTCGACTACCGCACGATCGACTACAAGAAGAAGCCCGTCGTGCTGCTGATGGGCAACGAACAGTCCGGCTTGCCGGATGCCTTGGCGAAGGAGGCCGATGCGCTTGCCCGCATCCCGCAGGCCGGCCGCGCCGATAGCCTCAACCTGGCAGTGGCGACGGCGGTAATGCTGTTCGAAGCCCGCCGCCATCTTCTGACCCTCAGCGAGACGCGATGACTGACAGCGAGATAAACGAACAGGCGCCCGTAAAACCCGCACTGTTTTCCCGGCCCATGCCGATCCTGATTTTCATTGTGGCCGCTGTCGTCCTCGACCAGGCCGTTAAGCTCATGGTCGACAACTGGCTGCCTTTGCAGGAGATGGTGCCGGTCATTCCGATGCTGGCGCTCTATCGCACCTATAATCTCGGCGTCGCCTTCTCGATGCTGTCGGGCATGGACGGTTGGTTCATCGTCGGCATGCGGCTCGTCATCGTCGTTTTCGTGCTCTGGCTCTGGCGACGGACGCCCAATCATCGCTGGCTTGCCCATCTCGGCTTCGCGTTGATCATAGCCGGTGCGCTCGGCAACCTGATCGACCGGTTCCTCTATGGTCATGTGATCGACTATATTCTCTTCCATACGGAAACATGGTCGTTCGCCGTCTTCAATCTCGCCGACAGTTTCATCACTGTCGGGGCCGGTTGCGTCATTCTGGACGAGCTGCTTCTGCCGAAAAAGGCAAAAGCTTAAAATTCTAGCGAATCCCTGAAGGCATCGGGAACAGTGCGCATGTTAGTAAGGCTACATGAGCACTCTGGCAAACCTGCAGGAAAAGCTTGTCGCCGCCACCACCGACGACCACGACGCGCCGCGCGAACGGCCGGTGGGCGGCACGCCGCTCATGGCCACCGATCCCATCGAGATTTCGCCGGCTGACAGACCGGATACGTCGCCGTCCGATTTTTCCCTATGGCTGCACCGCCATTGGTTGAACGGTGGCGGTTTGATCGCCGGCGTGGCGCTCATGTCGGTCGGCTATGCCGGTGGACCGCTGGCGCTTGCCGGTTTGCTGGGACTGATAGCGCTGGCGATCGTCGGCGCCGGTGTCTCGCGCAGGCGACATGCTGCCCGCAAGGTCATAGCGGATATGCTGGCACTCAGCGAACACGAGCATGACCGTCTCTGGGAGAGCAACGAAAGCACTAGCCTGCTCGCCACCATCCACGATGCGCTTGGCGATATCACGGTGACACGCGACATCGAACGCCGCATCGTCCATGCCAACGCCACCTTCCGTAACCTGACCGGCAAGTCGAACCCGGAGGGTTTGACGCTGGAGGCGGCGGGACTCGTCTTCCGGGTTGCGACGGATTCCCAGCGTCAGGATGCGGAGATTTCCACGCCGGAAGGCCCGCGCATCTTCGCATGGCACGATGTCATGTTCCGCGATCCCGCCACCGGACAGTTGAGAATCCAGAGTGTCGCCCGCGACGTCACCGAGGAACGGCAGGCAGCGCGCCTTCGCGAGGAGGCCAGGCTGAAGGCGGAATACAACAGTGCCGCCAAATCACGGCTGCTCGCCACCGTCAGCCACGAGATCCGCACGCCCCTGTCGGGAATTCTCGGCATGAACCATCTGCTTGCCCAGACGCCGCTGACGCTGGAGCAGGCCAATTACCTGACCGGTATCCGCCAGTCCGGCAACGCCCTGGTGCAGCTCGTCGAAGACCTGCTGGATTTCTCGACGATCGAAGTCGGCCGCTTCCAGCTCCGGCCGCGCACCGAACATCTGCGGCCGCTGCTGGAAGGCGTTGTCGAGATGCTCGCCCATCGCGCCCATGAAAAAGGCATCGAGATCGCCGCGACCGTCGCGGCGGATGTTCCCGAAACCATGGAGTTCGATCCTGCCCGGCTGCGCCAGGTGTTGTTCAATGTCATCGGCAACGCCGTGAAGTTCACGCAGACCGGTGGCGTGCTGATCCGCGCCGGCCTCGATGGCGATGACCTGGTGATATCCGTCAGGGATAGCGGCCCGGGAATGACCGAGGAGGAGCAGGCACGCATCTTCGGCGAGTTCGAACAGGCGGGCAATGTGTTGGACAGAAGCGCCGGCACAGGCCTGGGGCTGGCGATCTCCGCCCGCATCCTGCGCGAGTTCGGCGGCACATTGAGCGTTTCCAGCGCGCGGGGCGAGGGCAGTGAATTCACCGTCCGTTTTCCGATTTCCGTCGTCGCCGCGGAGAACGAGCCGGCTGGGCGCAGCGAACTGCTCAAAGGTTCTCGTGTCCTGCTGCTGGCGCCGGAAGGGGCGGCAAGCACTGCGATTGCCGACACCATCCGCACGCTCGGCGGCCACTGCCGGGTGATCGGTCCTGATGATGTGAAAAACCTGGCGCAGTCTGCGCCTCACGACGCCGGCATGTCGCTGACGGATATCATTGTCGATCATCGCATGGCGCCCCGGTATTTCCGCGAAGGAACTGAGCTTGCTGCGCTCGGTCTCAGAAAGATCTTTCTGGTCAATCCGGAAGAGCGCAATACGCATCCGCTCGATCTCTTCGATGCCTGGCTCATTCGGCCGCTGCGCGAACAATCGCTGATCGATGTGCTGAGCGGCCGCATGCGCGGCATGGAAAAGCGCGATGTGCTGAGTAGCCCGCCCCAGATCAGTCTCGTGACGCCGGAGGCGGCAGATGCCGCCCTCAACGTTCTCTTGGGCGAGGACGATCCCGTCAATGCCATGCTGGTGCGCGCCATGCTCGCCAAAGCCGGCCATAGGGTTCGTCTCGTCGAGGATTTCGATAATTTGCTCGCCCGCGCCGAAAACAGCGAGAACCGCCCTGACGTCGTCGTCACCGACCTCACCATGCCAGGCGGCGAGGGCGCGGCTATGCTCGCGCAACTGAGGGCGCTGGAGCGCCGATACGGCCTTTCGCCGCTGCCTGTGATCGTGCTGACCGCCGACAGCCGCGACGCCATCCGTCGCCAGGCCCTGCTTTCCGGGGCCGATGCCGTCATCGTCAAGCCGGTCGATCCCGATCGCTTGATCGCCGAGGTGCAAGGCCTGTCGAAACAGGCTTTCGGACGCGCCTAGATTGAAAACATGTCCCCGAATCGCGATTCGGCCTTATCCGCCCACGCGATGACGAACTGAGCCAAAAGCCGCGTCGCATCTTTTAAGAGCATCCCCTGGGATACAAGGGCTTTGTCCAAATTCGATGGTGGAAACAGGCACGGTTCTTGCTTTTCGCAACGCACCATGTCACTTTCCTGTCGCACGAATTTGCTTTATGGCGCCTATATTAACCCGTAGAGGGGGAGTCGCCATGTCCATCGAAATTTTGAATCGCGAAGCTCAGGGCGAAATGGTTCAGTCTTCAAAGGCAACGGTTGCGCCGGTTGCCAGCGATGTGCTCGGACGCATCGGAAATCTAGAAACGCGCCTTGCTCGCACGGCGCGGGAAATCGATGCTGCTCAGGCGGTGCGCTATCGCGTCTTCGTTGAGGAGATGAATGCGCAACTCCCGGCCGATGCCATGCGTCGGCAGCGCGATATCGATAGCTGGGATTCGATCTGCGACCATCTGCTGGTTCTCGACCGCTCGCTGGAAGGTGATTCGGAAGACCAGATCGTCGGCACCTATCGCCTGCTGCGTCAGGACGTGGCGATGGCGAATGGCGGTTTCTATTCCTCTTCGGAATTCGATATCGACGCTCTGCTCGCTCGCCATCCAGAAAAGCGCTTCATGGAACTCGGCCGTTCCTGTGTACTGCCGGAATATCGCACCAAGCGCACGGTCGAACTGCTGTGGCAGGGCAATTGGGCCTATTCTCTGAAACACGGCATGAACGCCATGTTCGGCTGCGCCTCCTTCCCCGGCATCCGTCCGGAGCAGCATGCGCTGGCTCTCTCTTTCCTCTACCACAATGTCATTGCCAAGGATGAATGGGCCGTCGGCGCGCTACCGTCGCTCGCTCGCACCATGGACTTGATGCCGGTCGAAGCGGTCAATTCCAAGAAGGCGCTGATGGCGCTGCCGCCGCTGATCAAGGGTTACCTGCGTCTCGGTGCCATGGTCGGTTCCACCGCCGTCGTCGATCATGCCTTCAACACGACGGACGTGTTGATCGTCTTGCCGATCGCCAGCATTTCGGACCGCTACGTCAACTATTACGGCGCCGACGCCGGTCGCTTCGCGAGCTGATCGGCGCAAGCCGGGCTGGGCGGGCAACGGCCATCCTTAGGGAATCGCAAAAATATCAATCTCATCCGTAATGCCGCGGAGCGAGACGTGGTGGGACTGCGGCTGCAAACCATGGGTCGTCAGCAATTCGCTGGCGCGGGGGTTGTCGAGTACGGAGCCGGTGGCGAATATTTCGTGCGAATTGGCGAGATGCTGGACGCGGGAAGCGATGTTGACCGTCTGTCCGAAATAGTCCTGACGCTCGTTCAAGCTGACGGCGATGCACGGTCCCTCGTGAATGCCGATCTTTAGAAGAAGATCGTCGTTGCCGCGCTCCTTGTTAAGGCTGAGCATTGCTTCGCGCATCCGCATTGCCGCCGCCAGCGCTCGGTCCGGGGTTGGAAACGTCGCCATGACCGCATCGCCGATGGTTTTGACCACCGCACCTGCCTCTGCACCAACGATCTCATGCAGAATGCTGAAATGGGTCCTCACCAGATCGAAAGCGGCAAGGTCGCCGACCCTTTCATACAGCGCCGTCGAGCCGCGCAAATCGGTGAACAGAAAAGTGAGGCTGGTGATCTTCAGCCGCTGGTCCACGTCAATCGTGTCCGTACGGTGGATGTCGCGGAAAGTTTGGTTCGAGAGCAGTCGCTTCGCGGTCAGGAATGGACGCCGCTGACCCAGCAGGCTGTGAAGCACGTCATTGGCCACGCAGATTGATGGCAGTGTGCGGACCTCCGTGTGGTTTTCCATCAGAATGCGCAGAGGACCGGGTCGTAAGGTAATAGGTTCGCTGTGCCGGTGCATGCGATCGAACACGAGCGTGAGGGTCTGCCGCTCCTTCGATGGTTCGCCTTTCACATCGACGAATTGAGCCGCATGCGTAACCGGCTCGAAGATGATGACGTACTCCGCCGGCAACTGAAGCGATACGACGGCTTTTTCTCCGGCAGGCAGTTCCAGCGCCTCCAGAACGAATTGGTCGACCTTCGCTTCGTAACCCTTGTCGGGAAGATCTACGCCGGAACCCCAATAAATCTGCCGAAAATATTCGAAGGGCGGCAATTCGTGCGGATTGTGAGCCTCGATGTGGCGGACGCGCGGGCTGACGGTGAAGGTGACTTCGACCATCTCGTCGAGGGTCGGCTCATAGCCGGCAGCGCAAAGCGCGCAGCTATAGGTGTCGCTCTGAACGGTTTTCAGCGAGGTATTGGCATCCAGCACTCCGCCGCAGCCGGGGCAAAGAACATTCCAGGAGATCTCGAAGAGGCCGAGGCGAGACGCATGCAGGAAGGCGTTGATGGTCTGCTCTTCATCGAAGCCGTGCTCGGCTGCGAAGGCAAGCGCGTTCACCCGGTTGAGCTTGCGATCGGGCGCGTCACGGACGAGCTGCTCAATAGCGTCGATAATATCTGGCCGCGCTGAATGGCGCAGCACTTCGAAAAGGGACTGGGCTTCACTCATTTCCCTATTTTACACCGAAATGACCCGGCGGCCATTGCCTTTCTCCGGCCGCCGGGTCCACTATTCAGCGTAGTTGATTACGATCCCGCACCGTAGGCGGCGATCGCCGCCATGTTGACGATGTCGGAATCCTTGGCTCCCATCGAGGTGATCTGCACCGGCTTGTCGAGGCCGACGAGCAGCGGGCCGATGACGGTGGAACCGCCGAGTTCCTGCAGCATCTTCGTCGAGATCGAGGCCGAATGGAAAGCCGGCATGACCAGCACGTTGGCAGGACCGGAAAGACGCGAGAAAGGATACTGGGTCTCGATGATCTTGCGGTTCAGCGCCACATCGGCGGCCATTTCGCCGTCGAATTCAAAATTGACATAGCGCTTGTCAAGAATGTTCACCGCCTCGCGCACCCGTTCGGAGCGTTCGCCCGAGGGATGGCCGAAGGTGGAGTAGGCGAGCATGGCGACACGCGGTTCATAACCCATGCGCCGGGCGAAGCCGGCGGCTTCCTCGGCTATATCAGCCAGTTCTTCCGCAGTCGGCATGTCATGCACGGCGGTGTCGGCAACGATGACGGTGCGGCCGCGGGCAAGCACCAGCGATGCGCCGATGACCCTGTGCCCCGGTTTGGCGTCGATGCAGCGGCGCACGTCGTCGAGCGCGGTCGAGTAGTTGCGCGTCACCCCCGTCACCATGCCATCGGCATCGCCGAGCGCCACCATGCAGGCGGCGAAGTGGTTGCGGTCATTGTGGATCAGGCGCGTCACATCGCGGTGCAGGTAGCCTTTGCGCTGCAGCCGGGCATAGAGATAGTCGATATAGGCCTCAACACGCTTCGAAATGCGGGCGTTGACGATCTCCAAGCCTGGCCGGTTGAGGTCGATCCCGGCGCGGTCGGCGGTTGCGTGGAGAAGGTCCTCGCGGCCGAGCAGGATGGCGGTGCCGAGCCCCTGGTTGGCATAGGACAAAGCGGCGCGCATGACCTGCTCTTCCTCGGCTTCGGCGAAGACGATCCGCTTTGGATGCCGGCGTACGCGCTCGTAGAGCTGTGCGAGCGTCGAGGCGATCGGGTCGCGCCGGGCCGAAAGTTCGCGCGCATAAGCGGCCATGTCCGGCATCGCGCGGCGGGCGACGCCGCTTTCGATCGCGGCTTGCGCGACGGCAACCGGGATCGCCGAGATCAGGCGCGGATCGAAGGGCACGGGGATGATGTATTGTGCCCCGAAACGCGGCCGCGCGCCCTGATAGGCGGCGACGACATCGTCCGGCACGTCTTCGCGCGCCAGGCTGGCCAGCGCCCTGACGGCAGCGATCTTCATTTCATCGTTGATCGTCGAAGCCCGCACGTCGAGCGCGCCGCGGAAGATATAGGGGAAGCCGAGGACGTTGTTGACCTGGTTCGGATAGTCGGAGCGTCCCGTCGCCATGATCGCGTCGTCGCGGATGCGGGCGACTTCCTCCGGCGTGATTTCCGGATCGGGATTGGCCATGGCGAAGATGATCGGCTTGTCGGCCATGGAGCGGATCATCTCGGCGGAGAAGGCACCCTTCTGCGAAAGGCCGAAAACCACATCGGCGCCCTTCATCGCATCTTCCAGCGTGCGGCTGTCGGTCTTCACCGCATGTGCCGATTTCCACTGGTTCATGCCCTCGCTGCGGCCTTGGTAGATCACGCCCTTCGTGTCGCAGAGCACAATGTTGTCCGGATTGAAGCCCATCGCCTTGATCAGCTCGACGCAGGCGATCGCGGCCGCACCCGCGCCGTTGCAGACGAGCTTGGTGGTCTTGAGGTCGCGGCCGGTCAATTCCAGCGCATTAATCAGGCCGGCGGCGGCGATGATGGCGGTGCCGTGCTGGTCGTCGTGGAAGACGGGAATGTCCATCAGCTCGCGCAAGCGCTGCTCGATGATGAAACAGTCAGGCGCCTTGATATCCTCGAGGTTGATGCCGCCGAAGGAGGGGCCGAGGTAGCGGACGCAGTTGATGAACTCGTCGACATTTTCGGTGTCGATTTCGAGATCGATCGAATCGACATCGGCAAAGCGCTTGAAGAGAACGGACTTGCCTTCCATCACCGGCTTGGAGGCCAGCGCTCCGAGATTGCCGAGGCCGAGAATGGCCGTGCCGTTGGAGATGACTGCCACCATATTGCCGCGAGACGTGTAGTCGTAAGCCGTGCCGGGATCGGCGGCGATTGCCTTTACCGGAACGGCGACGCCGGGCGAATAGGCGAGCGAAAGATCGCGCTGCGTCGCCATCGGCTTGGTCGGGTTGATTTCGAGCTTGCCGGGGCGGCCCTGCTTGTGGAAGTCGAGCGCTTCCTGATCGGTGATCCCCGTTCCCGAACGCGACGTGCTGTTGGTGTCAGGCATGTATCCTCCAAACCTCCTGTGGGCGACCGGTCCCTCTTGCCCGATAGCTGTTGTCTTCTATAGCGGCGCGCGGATAGGGTGGCACCTCATTTTTTGGGAAAAACTGCACCTCCGTGAACGAACGAATAATTGCCAGCATCGATGCTTTCTCGACCGCCGAGCTTGCCTCGGAGGAAAGCCGCGCTTCGGCGACGCCGATGATGGAGCAATATATCGAGATCAAGGCGAACAATCCCGGTTCGCTTTTGTTCTATCGCATGGGCGATTTCTACGAGCTGTTTTTCGAAGACGCTGTTGATGCGTCGCGCGCGCTCGGCATCACGCTCACCAAGCGCGGCCAGCATATGGGTCAGGATATTCCGATGTGCGGCGTGCCGGTGCATGCCGCCGACGACTATCTGCAGAAGCTGATTTCGCTGGGTTTCCGCGTTGCCGTCTGCGAACAGGTGGAGGATCCGGCGGAGGCGAAGAAGCGCGGCGGCAAATCGGTGGTCCGGCGCGATGTCGTGCGCCTGGTAACGCCGGGCACGATCACCGAGGAAAAGCTGCTATCGCCCTCGGAATCCAACTATCTGATGGCGCTCGCCCGCATTCGCGGCGGCTCGGAGCCGCAACTGGCGCTCGCCTGGATCGATATTTCGACCGGCGTTTTCCGTCTGGCAGAGACGGAGGCCTCGCGGCTGCTCGCCGATATCCTGCGCATCGATCCGCGCGAACTGATCCTGCCGGATACGATATTCCACGATCCCGAGCTGAAGCCGGCCTTCGATGTGCTCGGCCGCACGGCTGTGCCGCAACCGGCCGTCCTTTTCGACAGCGCCAGCGCCGAGGGCCGCATTACCAGATATTTCGGTGTTTCGACGCTGGACGGTTTCGGCTCCTTTACGCGCGCCGAACTTGCCGCTGCCGCCGCCGCCATTGCCTATGTCGAGAAGACGCAGATCTCCGAGCGGCCGCCACTTGGGCTGCCGGAGCGCGAAAGCGGCGCGTCGACATTGTTCATCGATCCCGCCACCCGCGCCAATCTCGAACTGGTGCGCACGCTTTCCGGCGACCGCAACGGCTCGCTTTTGCGGGCGATCGACCGGACCGTGACTGGCGGCGGTGCGCGTCTACTTGCCGAGCGGCTGATGTCGCCGCTGACCGATCCGGCGCGCATCAATGAACGACTGGATTCGATCGGCTTCCTTTCTGAAGAGCCTTCGCTCTGCAGCGATCTCAGGATAGCGCTGAAACACGTGCCGGACATGCCGCGCGCATTGTCGCGCCTGGCGCTCGACCGCGGCGGCCCGCGCGATCTCTGGGCGATCCGCCAGGGCCTCGCTGTGGCGGCCGGCGTTGCCGATCTGCTAGTGGCTGCGTTGCTTCCCGAGGAGCTGGGAACAGCACTTGCCGGGCTCCGCGCCTTGCCCGCCGATCTCGAAGTGCTACTTGCCGGCATGCTCGCCGATGAATTGCCGCTCTTGAAACGCGACGGCGGGTTCCTGCGGGAAGGGGCGAATGCCGAGCTGGATGAGGTCCGGGCGCTGCGCGACCAGTCGCGCCGGGTCATTGCCGGATTGCAACTGCAATATGCCGAGGAAACCGGCATCAAATCGCTGAAGATCAAGCACAACAACGTGCTCGGATACTTCATCGAGGTCACGGCCGGCAATGCCGGGCCGATGACCGACAGCGGCGAAGCTAAGGCGCGCTTCATCCATCGCCAGACCATGGCCAACGCCATGCGCTTCACTACGACCGAGCTTGCCGATCTCGAAAGCCGCATCGCCAATGCCGCCGACAAGGCGCTTGCGATCGAGCTGGCGGCCTTCGACCGTATGGTCGCAGCCGTCGTCGCCGAGGCGGAGGCGATCAAAGCCGGTGCCCGCGCGCTATCGGTAATCGATGTCGCGACCGGGCTGGCATTGCTTGCCGAGGAACAGGGCTATTGCCGGCCGCTGGTCGACGACAGCCGGATGTTTGCGATTGGCGGCGGCCGCCATCCCGTGGTCGAACAGGCATTGCGCCGCCAGGCGAGTGGCCCCTTCGTCGCCAATAATTGCGACCTGTCGCCGACGGCGGATGGCAAGGATGGCGCGATCTGGCTGCTGACCGGCCCGAACATGGGCGGTAAATCGACTTTTCTTCGCCAGAACGCGCTGATTGCCGTCCTTGCGCAGATGGGGTCGTTTGTGCCCGCCGCCTCCGCCCATATCGGCATTGTCGACCGGCTGTTCTCGCGCGTCGGCGCTTCGGACGATCTGGCGCGTGGCCGCTCCACCTTCATGGTCGAGATGGTCGAAACGGCGGCGATCCTCAACCAGGCGACCGCCCGGTCGCTCGTCATCCTCGATGAAATCGGCCGCGGCACCGCGACGTTCGACGGTCTCTCCATCGCCTGGGCGGCGGTCGAGCACCTGCACGAAGCGAACAGATGCCGCGGTCTCTTCGCCACCCATTTTCACGAGCTGACGGTGTTGTCGGAAAAGCTCGGACGATTGTCGAATGCCACGATGCGCGTCAAGGAGTGGGATGGCGACGTGATTTTCCTGCACGAGGTCGGGCCGGGCGCTGCCGATCGCTCCTATGGCATTCAAGTGGCGCGGCTCGCCGGCCTGCCGGCTTCGGTGGTGGCGCGCGCCCGCGACGTTCTGACGCGCCTGGAAGATGCCGACCGGAAGAACCCTGCGAGCCAGTTGATCGACGACCTGCCACTCTTCCAGGTCGCCGTCCGCCGCGAGGAAGTGGCTGGCCGGCGAGGACCGTCCAAGGTAGAAGAAGCGCTGAAGGCGCTCGATCTTGACGATCTGACGCCGCGCGCCGCGCTCGACGCGCTTTACGAACTGAAAAAGACCCTGAACAAGGCCGGCTGAGGCGATTTCAAAGGATAACCCGATGCATATCGAACATCTTCTCGCCGAGGTCCGCATTCTGGCCGAGCGTTTTTCTCCGATCGCCGCCCGCGGCAAGATCTGCGGCGAGGGCGACGCGCCGGACTGCGAATCCGACCGCGGGCTTCTCAACATAGCCCTGTCCTGCAGCCGGATTTCCGACATCAGCTCAAGGATCGCCAAGGCGGGCTATTGGGAGTGCGAACGGGAAATGTTGACGCAGATCGGCGCCCAATCGCGAAATATATTATATAGCATCAACGAACTCAGACGATCGCTTGAGATGCCGCAGCCCTAAAACTGCCGATTTCTGCATCGACAGCCGTCACTCTTCGTCAACTTTGGCCCGATAGAACTCCCGAAGCCGCTCACTCGGGAAATTTGGTCTAGGCTGAATATGAGGATTCGGGCGTAGAATGCCTGTGTCAATCGCCGGGCAAAGAGGCTATAGCGCATGCAGACGAAAAGACAGGCGCGCCGCCAATGGGCCGCGGTCAACGAACAGGATCCCGGTCGGCCGAGCATGGTAATGCATGACATCGATTTTCCCGTCATTCTCGACGTCTCCGCGCTGAGGGCGGAATGCGAGACCCTCGCCAAGCGCCATGAGGACAAGAAGGACGAGCGCGCCGCCCTTCTCGCCCTGTTGAAAAAGGCCAGCCTGGAAGGCCGCGAAAAGGTGCGCCTCCTGCTTTCGGAGGATGGCAGCGGGCTCAATTGCGCGCACCGCATTTCCTGGCTGCAGGATCAGATCATCACCGTTCTCTACGACTTCACGGTCAGCCACGTCCATCCGAAGCAGAAAGGCAGCTTCGCGATCACGGCTGTCGGCGGCTATGGCCGCGACACGCTCGCACCCGGCTCGGACATAGACCTTCTCTTCCTCTTCCAGCCGAAGCCCGAGGACGAGACGCACAAGGCGGTCGAGTTCATTCTCTATATGCTATGGGACATGGGCTTTAAGGTCGGCCACGCCACCCGCACCGTCGAAGAATGCATGCGCCAGGCAAAATCCGACATGACGGTGCGCACCGCCATTCTCGAAACGCGCTATATCTGCGGCAGCGAACCCCTGGCGCGCGAACTGGAAACGCGTTTCGACAAGGAAATCGTCACCAACACCGGGCCTGAATTCATTGCTGCCAAGCTTGCCGAGCGCGATGAGCGTCATCGCAAGGCCGGTGATACCCGCTATCTGGTCGAGCCCAACGTCAAGGAAGGCAAGGGCGGCCTGCGCGACCTGCATACGCTGTTCTGGATCTCGAAATATTACTATCACGTCCGCGATCCGGCCGATCTCGTCAAGCTCGCAGTGCTGTCGAAGCAGGAATACCGCCTTTTCCAGAAGGCTGAGGATTTCCTCTGGGCCGTGCGCTGCCATATGCACTTCCTGACCGGCAAGGCGGAGGAGCGGCTCTCCTTCGACATCCAGCGCGAGATTGCCGAAGCGCTTGGCTATCATGCCCGTCCCGGTCTTTCCGCAGTCGAACGCTTCATGAAGCACTACTTCCTGGTCGCCAAGGATGTCGGCGATCTCACTCGCATCCTCTGCGCAGCGCTGGAGGAGCAGCAGGCCAAGGCGACGCCGGGCCTGACCGGCGTCATCAGCCGCTTCGCCCATCGCTCGCGCAAGATCCCCGGTTCGCTCGAGTTCGTCGAGGATCGCGGCCGCATCGCGCTGGCCAATCCCGATGTTTTCAAGCGCGATCCGGTGAGCCTGATCCGGCTGTTCTTCGTTGCCGATATCCATGGACTGGAGTTTCATCCTGACGCGCTGAAGCGCGTCACCCGTTCGCTGGGCCTGATCGACAACGACCTGCGCGAAAACGAAGAGGCCAATCGCCTGTTCCTGGCGATCCTGACCTCCAAGCGCGATCCGGCGCTGATTCTGCGCCGCATGAACGAGGCCGGCGTGCTCGGCCGCTTCATCCCGGAATTCGGCAAGATCGTCTCGATGATGCAGTTCAACATGTATCACCACTATACGGTGGACGAGCATCTGATCCGCGCCGTCGAGGTGCTGTCTGAGATCGACAAGGGCAATGCGGAAGATATCCATCCGCTGACCAACAAGCTGATACGCACCATCGAGGACCGCGATGCGCTTTATGTCGCCGTTCTCCTGCACGACATTGCCAAGGGCCGCGAGGAAGACCACTCCGAGGCCGGCGCCAAGGTGGCGCGCAAGCTTTGCCCGCGTTTCGGCCTGACGCCGAAGCAGACGGAGCTGGTGGTGTGGCTGATCGCCGAGCACCTGACCATGTCGATGGTCGCCCAGACTCGCGACCTGACCGACCGCAAGACCATCATCGATTTTGCCGACCGGGTGCAGTCGCTCGACCGGCTGAAGATGCTGCTGATCTTGACCGTGTGCGACATCCGCGCCGTTGGTCCCGGCGTATGGAACGGCTGGAAGGGCCAGCTTCTGCGTACGCTCTACTACGAGACCGAACTGCTGCTCGCCGGCGGTTTCTCGGAAGTATCGCGAAAGGAGCGGGCGGAAGACGCCGCCAAAGCGCTCGAAAAGGCGCTGGAGGACTGGAGCCAGAAGGACCGCAAGGCCTACGTCAAACTGCACTACCAGCCCTACCTTCTCTCCGTGCCGCTGGAAGATCAGATCCGCCATACGCAGTTCATTCGCCAGACCGACAAATCCGGCCAGGTCCTGGCGACCATGGTGCGCACCGACAGTTTCCATGCCATCACCGAAATCACCGTGCTCTCGCCGGACCATCCGCGCCTTCTGACGGTGATCGCCGGCGCCTGCGCCGCCGCGGGCGCCAATATCGCCGATGCGCAGATTTTCACGACGTCTGATGGTCGTGCGCTCGACACCATCCATGTCAGCCGCGAATTCCCCGACGACGCGGACGAGCTACGGCGCGCCGGTACCATCGGCAAGATGATCGAGGACGTGCTCGCCGGCCGGAAGCGCCTGCCGGAAGTCATCGCCACCCGCACCAAGAACCGCCGAAAGAACAAGGCTTTCGTCATCCCGCCATCGGTGACGATCTCCAACAGCCTGTCGAACAAGTTCACCGTCATCGAAGTGGAATGCCTCGACCGCACCGGTCTCCTGTCGGAAATCACTGCGGTTCTCTCAGACCTGTCGCTCGACATCCAGTCGGCGCGCATCACCACCTTCGGCGAAAAGGTCATCGATACCTTCTACGTGACCGACCTCGTCGGACAGAAAATCTCTAACGAAAACAAGCGAGCCAACATCACCGCGCGTCTGAAGGCGGTGATGGCTGGCGAAGAGGATGAGGTACGCGAGCGCATGCCGTCCGGTATTATCGCGCCCGCTGCCACGCGTTCGTCCGCTGTTGAAAAGCTCGATCCTGAAAAGAAAGCCGGTTCAGCCGCATGAGCCTCGTCAAGAAATTCATCACCGTCGGCGGCGCGACGCTTGGCAGCCGCATCTTCGGCTTCGCCCGCGAAACGCTGATGGCCGCCGCTCTCGGCACGGGGCCGATGGCTGACGTGTTTTACGCCGCCTTCCGCTTTCCGAACCTGTTTCGTCGCCTTTTCGCCGAGGGTGCCTTCAACGCCGCCTTCGTGCCGCTCTTCGCCAAGGAGATCGAGGCGAACGGCATCGAGGGCGCCAAGCGTTTTTCCGAGGAAGTCTTCGGCGTCCTGTTTTCGGTGCTGCTGCTGATCACCATCGTCATGGAACTGTCCATGCCGCTCCTGGTGCGTTGGGTCATCGCGCCTGGTTTCGCCGACGATGCCGAGAAATTCGACCTGACGGTCCGCTTGGCCGCCGTGATGTTTCCCTATCTCATGTCGATGTCGCTGACGGCGATGATGAGCGGCATGCTGAATTCGCTGCATCGTTTCTTCGCCGCCGCCGTGGCTCCGATCTTCCTCAACCTGGTGATGATCAGCGCGCTGTTCTACTCGATCTATTTCGGCGCCGATCCGCTGGCTACCGCCTGGTACCTGTCCTGGTCGGTGCTGGTGGCAGGCGTGCTGCAGCTGGGTGTCGTCTATATCGGCGTGCGCCATGCCGGCATCAATATCGGCCTGCGCTTTCCGCGCTTCACGCCCAATGTCAAGCGGCTCCTGCTTCTTGCCATCCCGGCGGCCATCACCGGCGGCGTCACCCAGATCAACCTGGTGATCGGGCAGGCGATCGCCTCGGGCAAGGAAGGCGCGATCGCCGCCCTGCAATATGCAGACCGCATCTACCAGCTGCCGCTCGGCGTCGTCGGCGTTGCCGTCGGAATCGTGCTTCTGCCGGAACTGGCCCGTTCGCTGAAGTCAGGCCACCTTAAGGAAGCCGCCAATATCCAGAACCGCTCGATCGAATTCGTGCTGTTCCTGACCCTGCCGGCCGCTGTCGCCCTCTGGCTTCTCTCCGACGATATCATCCGCGTGCTTTACGAGCGCGGCGCCTTTAACCCGAACAATACGACGCTGGTCGGCTCCATCCTCGCCATCTTCGGCCTGGGCCTGCCGGCTTTCGTGCTGATCAAGGCGCTGCAGCCGGGCTTTTACGCCCGCGAAGATACGAAATCGCCGATGCGCTACACGGCGGTCGCCGTCTTCGTCAATTCGGCGTTGTCCATCCTGCTTTTCCCGGTGCTGGCCGAACGCGGCATTGCGCTCGCCGAGGCGGTTGCCGGATGGCTGAACGCTGTACAGCTCTTCGTCACGCTCTATCGCCGCGGACATCTCGCCTGGGAATGGTCGCTGGCGCGCCGCACCGTCATGCTGCTCGTCTCCTCCGCCGTCATGGGCGGCGTCATCGTATATTTGTCTCATCGCTGGGAGCCGCTTCTGGGGTCCAGCTCGACGCTGCTCACCAAGATCGGCGTCCTGGGCTTGCTCATATTGATTGCGATGGTGGTGTATTTCGTTGTCGCCTTCCTGATCGGCGGCGTGGATTTGGGCATGGTGCGCCGCAATTTGAAGCGCAAGCCGGCGGAGCCGTTTCGGACGCGGAGGTCGTGAACGGGGAGTATCAAACTCCTTTACCCCGACCCCTTCCCGCAAGCGGGGCGAGGGGACGATTTTGCCAGATGCGGAGCTTTCTCATGCCCCAATCCCTCTTTCTCGTCACCCTCGTCATCGACGACTACGATCGCGCCAAGGCCTTCTATTGCGATGCGCTCGGCTTCGATTGCCTGCAGGACGAGGTGCAGCCGGAGGGCAAGCGCTGGGTCGTCGTCAAGCCAAAAGGCGGCGAGGGCACCGCATTGCTGCTGGCCCAGGCCGCCGACGAAACGCAGCGTGCCGCAGTCGGCAACCAGACCGGCGGCCGCGTCGGCTTCTTCCTCAAGACAGATGATTTCGTTCGTGATCATGCCGCGATGAAGGAAAAGGGCGTGCGCTTTCTGGAGGAGCCGCGCCGCGAGGTCTATGGCACGGTGGCGGTCTTTGCCGATCCCTATGGCAACACCTGGGATCTGATCCAGCATTCTTCCTGAGACTCTGCCAGATATCCTCTTGATCCCCGCCTTTCTGCCGTGCATAAGCCGCTCGAAACCAAGGGTCGAGCGCCGCTCGCCCGGGCCCTCCACAAGCCTTTTGAGGACGACATGACCGAATTCAAGCCGCTCGTATTCTCCGGCGTCCAGCCGACCGGCAATCTCCATCTCGGCAACTATCTCGGCGCAATCCGCAAGTTCGTGGCCCTGCAGGCCAACAACGACTGCATTTACTGCGTCGTCGACATGCATGCGCTGACTGCCCAACTCGTGCATGAGGACATGCCGGGCCAGATCCGTTCGATCACCGCCGCCTTCCTTGCCGCCGGCATCGACCCGGAAAAGCATATCGTCTTCAACCAGTCCGCCGTGCCGCAGCATGCCGAGCTTGCCTGGATCTTCAACTGCGTCGCCCGCATCGGCTGGATGAACCGCATGACGCAGTTCAAGGACAAGGCCGGCAAGGACCGCGAGCAGGCCTCCCTCGGCCTCTATGCCTATCCGAGCCTGATGGCGGCCGACATTCTCGTCTACCGCGCGACGCACGTGCCGGTCGGCGACGACCAGAAGCAGCATCTGGAACTGACCCGCGACATCGCCATGAAGTTCAATCTGGACTACATGGAGCATATCCGCCGCTCAGGCTACGGCATTGACATCACTGTCGGTGACGAGCCGGTACATGCCTATTTTCCGATGGTCGAGCCGCTGATCGATGGCCCGGCGCCGCGCGTCATGTCGCTGCGCGACGGCACCAAGAAGATGTCGAAATCGGATGCGTCCGACCTGTCGCGCATCAATCTTCTCGACGACGAAGAAAACATCTCGAAGAAGATCCGCAAGGCCAAGACTGATCCGGATGGCTTGCCGAGCGAGATCGCAGGCCTTGCCGGCCGGCCGGAAGCCGACAATCTCGTCGGCATCTATGCAGCCCTTGCTGACAGGTCGAAGGCGGACATTCTTTCGGAATTCGGCGGCCAGCAGTTCTCCGTCTTCAAGCCGGCACTGGTCGATCTTGCCGTACATGTGCTCTCGCCGATCACCGGCGAAATGCGCCGCCTGATGGCCGATCCCGGCCATATCGATGCCATCCTGCGCGACGGCGGCAACCGTGCGAGAGCCCGCGCCGAAGTGACGATGAAGCAGGTCCGCGACATCATCGGCTTTATCTACTGAGCCTTTTGGTCTCTTATCGGTTGGCGCGCGGCCGCTGCGGCGCGCCAAGGCTAGCGAACGGATGGGCCGACCTTGACTATCTTGCGGATTGCCTCCTTTTCGGAAGACGGAGCCGGCGGCAATCCCGCCGGTGTGTTGATTGCCGATGTCCTGCCCGATGCCGCTGAGATGCAGCGCATCGCGGCCGACGTCGGTTTCTCCGAGACCGCTTTCGCCTGCCCGGAAGGGCAGGGCTGGAGGGTGCGTTATTTCTCTCCAGAATCGGAAGTTCCATTCTGCGGTCACGCGACGATCGCCCTTGGAGCGGCCCTTGCGTTGCGGGAGGGCGACGGGATTTTTGCGCTCGCGCTCAATCAGGCCAATATCACTGTCGAGGGGCACCGAAATGGTGGCGTCCTCACGGCGGCCCTGCAATCGCCGCCCACGCGAAGCAAGGCGCCAACGCCTGAATTGCTGTCGGAGGTGCTGGCATTGTTCGGATATTCGACCGACGATCTGGACCCGGCCATTCCACCCGCGCTTATTCATGGCGGTGCCGATCACTTCATGCTGGCCCTGAAATCCCGCGGGGCGCTTGCCGCAATGACCTACGATCTCGATGCGGGGCGCACTTTGATGATCCGCGAAGGTTGGATCACGATCCTGCTCGCCTACGCCGAAACGCCGCAACTCTTCCATACCCGCAATGCCTTCGCGTCGGGCGGGGTCTATGAAGACCCTGCGACCGGCGCTGCAACCGCAGCCCTCGCTGGATATCTGCGCGACATTGCCTGGCCGCATGGCGGGGCCATCGACATCATCCAGGGTGAGGATATGGGAATGCGTTCTCGCCTGCGTGCCGATATCCCGGCCGCAGTTGGAAGCTCCATCCGAGTATCAGGTGAGGCGAGGCTTATGGACCCAAAAGCCGGCTGAGCGGCATCCGTCACCGGGTTCAAAACGGGGCTTGCCATGGCACGGATTTCGATGTCAGACTTGAGCCTATGGTATCAAAACGTCTCTCACGGCTCGAAGGTCACCGCCGCAAGTTCATGGCGGTCATCGACGGCACCCCTGAATGCCAGCGTGCCGTCCATTATGCCGGCCGGCGCGCCAAGAATTCCAACGGCGGCCTTGTGCTCCTCTTTGTGATCCCCGAAGGCGATTTCCAGCAGTGGCTGGGCGTCGAGGAGATCATGCGGGCCGAAGCGCGCGAGGAGGCCGAGGCGGCAACGGCCAAGGCGGCGCAGATCGTGCGTGAAAATATCGGCATCGATCCGGAGATCGTCATTCGCGAAGGGGCGGCCGCCGAGCAGATCAATGCAGTGATCGAGGAAGACCGGGATATCGCGTTGCTCGTTCTCGCCGCTGGTTCGGCCAAGGAAGGGCCGGGACCGCTGGTGTCTTCGATCGCCGGGCGTGCCGCGGCCTTTCCGATCCCCGTGACGGTGCTGCCCGATACGCTGACGAACGAGGAAATCGACGCGCTGAGCTAAGTTTTTGGGCCTAATTCTTGAGAATCAGTCTCTTGAATAGCGCGGCCAAAAAGCCTATTTTCTTTTGAAATATTCTAAAGTCGGACACGACAGACGTGGTACGGGGCTTCGGTCTCGCCGCATGGAGATCAAGATGTTCATTCAGACCGAAGCGACGCCGAACCCCGCAACTCTGAAGTTCCTGCCGGGCAAGGTGGTGATGGAAAGCGGCACGGCCGAATTCCGCAACGCCGAAGAAGCGGAAGCCTCGCCGCTCGCTGCCCGCATCTTCGATGTACCCGGCGTCAGCGGCGTCTATTTCGGCTACGACTTCATCTCCGTCTCCAAGGAGAACCAGGAATGGCAGCATCTGAAGCCCGCCATCCTCGGTTCGATCATGGAGCATTTCATGTCCGGCAAGCCGGTCATGGGCGAAAGCTCGGTTCTTTCCGAAGCGCAGGATGCCGGCGGTGAGTTCTTCGATGAAGGCGACGAATCAATCGTGCTGACCATCAAGGAATTGCTCGAGACCCGCGTTCGTCCGGCTGTTGCCCAGGATGGCGGCGATATCACCTTCCGCGGCTTTCGTGACGGCAAGGTCTACCTCAACATGAAGGGATCCTGCTCCGGTTGCCCGTCGTCTACCGCGACGTTGAAGCATGGCATACAGAATCTGCTGCGCCATTTCGTCCCGGAAGTGCAGGAAGTCGAAGCCGTCTAAGCATGGTCCCCAAACATGCGCAGCGGTTTTTGGATAAGATTGTGCAAAAACAGATTTTGGAGTGCAGTGACGGTTTGAAGCTGATTCACTGCACTTCAAGTTTGGCCTTTTCGGAAAAATTGTGATGATCGTACTGGCGCTCGACACGGCAGGTGTGGATTGTGCTGCCGCTGTGTATGATAGCGGCAGTGATTCTGTGATTGGGGAGGTCACGGAAACGATCGGGCGAGGGCATGCCGAACATTTGATGGATGTTGTCGACCGGGCGCTGGCTGAAGCCGATATAGCGCTCGCGGCAGTGGAGCGTGTGGTCGTGACCGTCGGTCCCGGCTCGTTCACCGGCATCCGCATTGGCGTTGCAGCCGCCCGCGGTTTCGCGCTTTCCCTGAACATTCCCGCCGTTGGCGTCACGACCCTCGAGGTCATGGCCGCCGCCGCTCGGGAAACGAATCCGGGTAAATCGGTTCTGGCCGCAATCGACGCCAAGCGCGAGGAGATCTATCTCCAGTCCTTCGATGCCGATGGCCATCCGCTGGATGAGGCGCGCGCCGTGACGATCGATGAAGCGCGTGCGATATCAGATGCTTTCGACGGTGTCGTCACCGGCTCGGCTGTTGCCCGGCTCAGCGACTCTCCGCCGGCGGCGCGGCCGGATGCTTTTCCGATTGCCACCGTCGCCCGGCTGGGCGCTGCCAAACCTGTCAGCGAAAAGCCGAAGCCGCTTTATCTTCGCGGACCCGACGCCAGACCGCAGGCAGGGTACGCAGTCGCCAGGGTATAATCATGCTGGAATCCTATCTCACCCTGAAAGCCGAATACGAGATCGTTCCGATGCAGTTGCAGGATTGTGCCGAGGTGGCTGCGCTGCATGGCGAACGGTTTTCACGGGTTTGGGACGATAGCGAGTTTCAAAATCTCCTGTCGCAGGACACGACCTTCGGCTTTGTCGCGCGCCAGACCAACGCCATCCTGAAAAAACCGCTTCCGGGCTTCGTTCTGGCGCGCCAGGCGGCGGGTGAAGCGGAAATCCTGACAGTTGCCGTCAACGCCAAACTTGGCCGCTCCGGCCTCGGCTGGCGGCTGATGCAGGCGGCGTTGCGCGAGGCGCGCAACCGCGGCGGCGAAACCATGTTCCTGGAGGTCGATGGCGGCAATCAGCCGGCGCTCGGTCTCTACCGCAAGCTCGGTTTCGAAACGGTCGGCGAACGCAAGGCCTATTATGTCGACGAAAACGGCGCGAAATCGACGGCGCTTGTCATGCGTCGTGTTCTTCGCTAGTCCGTTGTCCTAGACGAATAGACCGAAGACCGTATTCAATGACCGATCCCGTAAAATCCCTTGAGGAGCTTTGCGCCGAGCGCGGCATGCGCATGACGGAGCAACGGCGGGTCATTGCGCGCATCATCGAGAGTTCGGAGGATCATCCCGATGTCGAAGAGCTGCACCGCCGCTCTGTGAAGGTGGATGCGAAGATCTCGATTTCGACGGTTTATCGCACCGTAAAGCTTTTCGAGGATGCTGGCATCATCGAGCGCCATGACTTCCGTGACGGGCGTTCGCGTTACGAGACCGTGCCGGAAGAGCATCACGATCACCTGATCGACCTGAAGAGCGGCGAAGTGATCGAATTCCACTCGCCGGAGATCGAGGCGCTGCAGGAGCGCATTGCCCGCGAACACGGTTTCAAGCTCGTCGACCATCGGCTGGAGCTCTACGGTATTCCGCTGAACAAGGACGAACGCTGAAGTGGCGGCGGTCGTGCGGGAGCGGATGATTTGATAACCTGGCTGCGCGTCGGCTGTGCCGTCTTCGTCATCTGCGTTGTCAGCCTCGTCTTGCTGCCGCTGCAGATTCTTTGCCTGCGCTTCGACTGGAAGCTCAGACGCTATCTGCCGCGCTACTGGCATCGCATCATTTGCCATTGCCTTGGCGTCCGCATCCACATTGTCGGAGAGCTTGAGCGTCGCCGGCCGCTGATGCTGGCTGCGAACCACGCTTCCTGGCTCGATATTCTGGTGCTTTCCGCAGTTGCCGACGTCGCCTTCATCGCAAAATCGGAAGTGCGGGACTGGCCGATCTTCGGACTCTTCGCCCAATGGCAGAAGAGCGTGTTCATCGAACGCGAGCAGAAGCGCAAGACCGGCGACCAGGTGAGCGAGATCGCCGAGCGCATGGCCGATGGCGAGATCATGGTGCTGTTTCCGGAAGGCACGACCTCGGACGGCAACCGTCTGCTCGAGGTCAAATCCTCGTTGTTCGGCGCAGCCGCCGCCGCTTTGCCGAAGACGCCGGATGCCGTCGTTCACGTCCAGCCGGTCGCGGTTGCCTATACCCGGGTTCATGGCGTCGCCATGGGCCGTTATTATCGCCCTATCGCGGCTTGGCCTGGTGACATCGAGCTCGTGCCGCATCTGAAGGGCATCTTTGCCTGCGGGGCCATCGATGTCGACGTCTGCTTCGGCGAGGCGGTGGATTATCGTGCCGATACCAACCGCAAGGAGGTCAGCGCCACCGTGGCGCGGCGCATCCGCACCATGCTGGCGAGCCGGCTGCTCGGCCGCGAGATCGCCTGATATTCCGGCGATTTTAACTTTTTCATTTTCTCAGGAAGCAAAAGCCACTACATAGCGGCCATGACCAAGGACAGTGCACTTCTCGACGCCCCGCAGCCCAATGTTTTAGAGATTGGGATGCGCGATGGCTCCAACAGCCGTAAGGTTTTCATCAAGACCTACGGCTGCCAGATGAATGTCTACGACTCGACACGGATGAGCGATGCGCTCGCCCGCGATGGCTATGAGACGACTGAGGATATGGAAGAAGCCGATCTCGTCCTGCTGAACACTTGCCACATCCGCGAAAAGGCGGCTGAAAAGGTTTATTCGGCACTCGGGCGCCTGCGCGAGATGAAGAAGCGCAAGGCCGCCGATGGCCGCGACCTGATGATCGGCGTCACCGGCTGCGTCGCCCAGGCCGAGGGCGAGGAAATCCTCCGCCGCGCGCCCGCTGTCGACGTCGTCATCGGCCCGCAGACCTATCATCGCCTGCCGGACGCGCTGCGCCGCGCCAAGGAAGGCGAGCGCGTGGTCGATACGGAATATGCGATCGAAGACAAGTTCGAACATCTGCCGATCGCCGAGAGCACCAAAATTCGCGCCCGAGGTGTCACCGCCTTTCTGACCGTGCAGGAGGGCTGCGATAAGTTCTGCACCTTCTGCGTCGTTCCCTATACGCGCGGCTCCGAAGTCTCCCGTCCGGTCGCTCAGATCGTCGAGGAAGCGCAAAAACTTGTGGATGGCGGAGTGCGCGAAATCACGCTGCTTGGCCAGAATGTCAATGCCTGGCACGGAACCGGGCCGAAGGGTGAAGCCTGGAGCCTTGGCGATCTGCTTTACCGGCTGGCTGAAATCCCGGGCCTTGCCCGGCTGCGCTATACCACCAGCCATCCGCGCGACATGGACGACCGGTTGATTGCGGCCCATCGCGATTTGCGCACCTTGATGCCCTATCTCCATCTGCCGGTTCAATCCGGTTCCGACCGCATCCTCAAAGCGATGAATCGGCGGCACACGGCGGCGGAATATCTCGCTTTGATCGAAAAAATCCGTGCGGCACGGCCGGATATCGCCCTTTCGGGTGATTTCATTGTCGGTTTCCCGGGGGAGACAGAGCAGGATTTTGCGGATACACTTCGTCTTGTGGAGGAGGTGAACTATGCGCAAGCCTTCTCGTTTAAATATTCGACGCGCCCTGGAACGCCGGGTGCGGAATTGAAGGGCCAAGTGCCGGAAGAGATCAAGGCGGAACGACTGGAACGATTGCAGGCGCTGCTTTTGAAGCAGCAGCACGCTTTCGCTGACGCCTGTGTCGGCAAGGTGGTCGATATACTGCTGGAGAAGCCGGGCCGCATGCCGGGTCAGTTGATCGGCCGATCTCCTTGGCTGCAATCTGTGAATGTTGATGCAAAAGCATCGCAAATCGGTGACATTATCAATGTACGAATCACCGGAACCAGCACGAACAGCCTTTTTGCTGAGTTGCTTTAGGTTCCGGACAGGCAAAGGAGCCGGACCGCTTGAACGGACAGGAATTGGTTTCTTCTTCATCGCGCCAGCCACGCACCGCGAGCGACGCCAATCACTTCATCCTGACGTTCGAGAACAATCGGTTCGCCAGCGAACTTTTCGGACAGTTCGATCAGAATTTGAAGCTGCTCGAAGAGCGTCTGGGCATCGACGCACGCGCACGCGGCAATTCCGTCATCATCACGGGTGATGTGCTGGCCACCAACCAGGCGCGCCGCACGCTCGATTATCTCTATGACAAGCTGCAGAAAGGTGGGAATGTGGAGCGCTCCGACGTGGAAGGAGCAATCCGCATGGCGGTTGCCGCCGATGACCAACTGACGCTGCCGACGATGGAGAAAAAAGCCAAGCTGACGATGGCGCAGATTTCGACGCGCAAGAAGACGATCATCGCGCGCACGCCGACGCAGGACGCCTATATTAGGGCGATGGACCGTTCCGAGATGGTTTTCGGCGTCGGTCCGGCCGGTACGGGCAAGACCTATCTCGCCGTTGCCCACGCCGCTCAGCTTTTGGAGCGCGGCGCGGTCGAGAAGATCATCCTGTCGCGCCCGGCCGTCGAAGCCGGCGAGCGTCTTGGCTTCCTGCCCGGCGATATGAAGGAGAAGGTCGACCCCTATCTCCGCCCGCTCTATGATGCGCTCTACGACATGATGCCGGGCGACAAGGTCGAACGCGCCATCACCGCTGGCGTCATCGAAATCGCTCCGCTCGCCTTCATGCGTGGTCGCACGCTTGCCAACGCCGCCGTCATCCTCGACGAGGCGCAGAATACCACCTCGATGCAGATGAAGATGTTCCTGACGCGTCTCGGTGAGAATTCGCGCATGATCATCACCGGCGACCCCAGCCAGATCGACCTGCCGCGCGGTGTCAAATCCGGCCTGGTGGAGGCCTTGCAGCTCCTGAACGACGTCGAAGGTATAACCATCGTGCGCTTCAAGGACACAGACGTCGTCCGTCATCCCTTGGTGGCGCGCATCGTCAGGGCTTACGACTCGAACTACCTCGCCCCCGTCGCTGGTGGTGAGGCCGATCCGCAGATCTGATGGCCGATCTCGACATACAGATCAGCGTCGAAGAGGGCGGCTGGCCCCCGGAAGAGGCATTGCAGGCCCTGGCCGAGCGCGTGTTGGGCGCGGCTGCGGCCTATCTCGAAAAATACGAGAAACAGCCTTTTCCGAAAATGGCGCCGGAATTGTCGCTGGTCTTCACCGACGATGCCTCGATCCGGGAGATCAATGCGGAATGGCGCGAGCAGGACAAGGCGACCAATGTCCTGTCGTTCCCCGCTTTTCCGCTGGCGCCGGGCGGCAGACCCGGCCCGATGCTCGGCGATATCATCATCGCCAAAGAGACGGTGGAGCGCGAGGCGGTCGAGCTGGAAAAGAGTTTTGATGACCATCTGACCCATTTGATGGTGCATGGTTTCTTGCATCTCTTCGGCTACGACCATATGAATAATAGCGAAGCCGAAATAATGGAGGGGCTGGAGACTCGCATTTTGGCGGAGCTTGGCCTATCTGATCCCTATGCGGGGCAGGACCCCATTTGACTGAACCCTGTCTGATCAGGAACAATGAGCGACTTTACGACAAGACCGGCCCCCGAGGCCAAAGACGGAGCCGAAACAGCCTCCTCCGATGAGGCGGGCAGTAGTAGCGGCAAACGATCTCACTCCTCCTTCTGGGCCCGCGTTGCGCGCATTTTGCGCCCAGCTCAAGGATCGGCGCGTCTGCGCGAGGATCTCGCCGACGCGCTGATGACCAACGCCACCGATGACGACGCTTTCTCGCCGGACGAGCGGGCAATGCTGCACAACATCCTCCGTTTCCGCGAGGTGCGTGTCGAGGACGTCATGGTGCCGCGCGCCGATATCGAGGCGGTTGACCAGAATATCACCATCGGCGAGCTGATGATCCTGTTCGAGGAGAGCGGCCGCTCGCGCATGCCGGTCTATGCCGAAACGCTCGATGATCCGCGTGGCATGGTGCATATCCGCGACCTCCTGTCTTATGTCGCCAAGCAGGCGCGCAACAAGCGCCGCGGCAGCAATGGCAAGGCGGCGGCAGCGGCATCTGCATCGACTGCGAGCCCGGCTGAGAAGCCTCCGCGCTCGGCCAAGCCGAATTTCGACCTTTCGCGCGTTGACCTGCAGAAGACGCTCGCCGAAGCCGGCATCATCCGAAAGATACTGTTCGTGCCGCCCTCCATGCTGGCGTCGGATCTTCTCCGCCGCATGCAGGTCAACCGCACGCAGATGGCCCTTGTCATCGACGAATATGGCGGCACCGACGGCCTCGCCTCACATGAGGACATCGTCGAAATGGTCGTCGGCGATATCGATGACGAACATGACGACGAGGAAGTCATGTTCAAGCGTGTCTCCGAAGACGTTTTCGTCGCCGATGCCCGCGTCGAGCTGGAAGAGATTGCCGCCGCCATCGGCACCGATTTCGACATCAGCGAGCAGGTGGACGAGGTGGATACGCTCGGCGGCCTGATCTTCTCGGCGCTCGGCAGGATCCCGGTGCGCGGCGAGCTCGTCCAGGCGCTGCCAGGCTTCGAATTCCATATCCTCGATGCCGATCCGCGCCGCATCAAACGGGTGCGCATCACGCGTAAGCGTCATGCCGTGCGCCGCCGTCCGGCCAAGGCCGAGGGGGAAGGTGGCGTACTCGAGCGCGATTTGCCGTCGCCGGATACGCTTCCGGACGAACCTTCGGCAGAACGGAACACGGCCAGCCAATAAATGGCGCTTCAGCAGGACAAACCGCTGCTTTTTTGAAAGACTGCGGCCAATGATTCGCAGTTTGGACGGAGCGCGCGCATGGAACGGCTTTCGGGCAAGGTTATCCTCGTCTGGGGTTTCAAGCGCGCATTTCTCGCCATCGTTGCCGGAGCAATCGGCGTCCTCGCCTTGCCGCCCTTCGGCTTCTTCGCGGCGATGTTCGTCTCTTTCACGCTGCTTGTCTGGCTGCTGGATGGCGCTGCCGCCGGTCCCGATAGCGGCTTCCTTGGGCGCCTCTGGCCGGCTTTTGCCATCGGCTGGCTGTTCGGTTTCGGTTATTTCGTCGCCGGTCTCTGGTGGCTCGGCCATGCGCTTCTGATCGATGCCGATGCGTTCGCCTGGGCGCTGCCGCTGGCGATCCTCGGTCTGCCGGCGTTTCTCGCGATTTTCTATGGCGTGGCGGCGGCGCTGGCCCGGCTGCTCTGGTCCGACGGCATGGGGCGCATTGCCGCACTCGCCTTCGCCTTTGGCCTGCTGGAATGGCTGCGCAGCTTCCTTTTCACCGGCTTTCCCTGGAATGCCATCGGCTACGGCGCCATGCCCATTCCGCTGATGATGCAATCGGCGCATGTGATCGGCGTGCTCGGCGTCACCGTGCTTGCGGTCTTCGTTTTCGCGTCCCCGGCACTACTTGGAACGCGCCAGGGGCGGGTGCCGGGGATCGGGCTCGCCGCACTCATCGCCGCCGCGCATTTCGGTTACGGCTATTATGCGCTCAGTCTGCCGGAACCCCTGGCGAGCGGCGGCAAGACGGCGCCGGTGGTGCGCATCGTCCAGCCCGCGATCGACCAGGAAGCCAAGATGGACACCGATGCCGACCGCGCCGCGATCTTCGACAAACATCTGTCGCTCTCGGTGCAGCCGCCCATCAATGGTGGCAAACGGCCCGACATCATCGTCTGGCCGGAGACCGCTATCCCCTTTATTTTGACGGATAATCAGGACGCGCTGACCCGCATTGCCGATCAGCTCGACGATGACCAGATCCTGATCACCGGCGCCGTTCGCGTCGAGGACATGGGTCCCGGTCTCGAGCCGCGCTATTACAACTCCATCTATGTGATCGACGGCCGCGGCCAGATTATCGGCGCTTCCGACAAGACCCATCTTGTGCCGTTCGGCGAGTACGTGCCCTTCGAAAACATCCTCGGTTATCTCGGAATTCAGAATGTCATCGAGTTGCCGGGCGGGTTTTCAGCGGCCGCCAGCCGGCAGTTGCTGACGCTGCCAAGCGGCGTCAAACTTTATCCGCTGATCTGTTACGAGATCATTTTCCCGAACGAAATGACACCGGAAATCCGGCAAGCCAACGCCATTCTGAACGTTACGAATGATGCCTGGTTCGGCGACACGCCAGGCCCCTATCAGCATTTCCTGCAGGCGCGGGTAAGGGCTGTCGAACAGGGTTTGCCGCTGATTCGCAGCGCCAATACGGGTGTTTCGGCCTATGTCGACGCTCACGGACGTTTGATTTCCGGAATCGACTTTAATGAGCAAGGATTTGTCGACGCCACTTTGAGTAGCGCAACCGTGTCGCCTATCGACGATAGGATACGAAATGCATACTTCTGGTTGGCAATCGGGGTAGTCGGTATAATCGCTGTGATTTCACGCATGGGTTTTATTTCAAGGGCGAATTGACCAAAAAACCCTAAAATTGCATAGTGGTTGTTGTCTGCCTTTTGAACGTAGACTAGAAGCCGGGTGGGGCGTCGGCTGCAACGTAGCGTTATAGGGGTGGTTAAGGGCACCGGATGGCAGGACCTGAATTCAACCTATGTTAGGGCAATTATGATGATTGAGAACAAAAAGAAGCCGAACCCCATCGACATCCATGTCGGTAGCCGCATCCGCCTCCGCCGTACCATGCTGGGCATGAGCCAGGAGAAGCTCGGCGAGAGCCTCGGAATCACCTTCCAGCAAATTCAGAAGTATGAGAAAGGCACCAACCGCGTTGGCGCCAGCCGTCTTCAGAATATTTCCAGCATTCTTAACGTTCCGGTTTCCTTCTTCTTCGAGGACGCGCCGGGTGAGCATGCGGCAACCGCCGGCGGCATGGCCGAGGCTTCCAGTTCCAATTATGTGGTCGATTTTCTCTCTTCCTCGGAAGGGCTGCAGCTCAACCGCGCCTTCGTGAAAATTTCCGATGGCAAGGTCCGCCGCAAGGTGGTCGAGCTTGTCAAGGCCCTCGCAGCCGAGGCCGACGCCGAATAAGCGTTTTTAAGCAGCGCTGCAGTGGCAAAGTCGCAAGGCGGTCATTTTGGCCGCCTTTTCCATGTTTATGGCAAAATTTTATCACTTTCGCCGGGATATAAAGATATATTTATGTCCTTCTGTGGCTTGTTTTTCGCGCTCGAGACGAATATCAAAAGCGGAGATTTGTTCTTTGAGGGGAATCCCATATGCGCGCGAATTATCTGTTTACCAGCGAGTCTGTTGCCGAAGGTCACCCGGATAAAGTCTGTGACCGCATCTCCGACGAAATCGTCGATCTGGTCTACCGCGAAGCGGCAAAGACCGGCGTCAACCCCTGGGGCGTGCGCATTGCCTGCGAGACCCTTGCCACCACCAACCGCGTCGTCATCGCCGGCGAAGTTCGTCTGCCGCCGAGCCTGATGAAGAAGGACAAGGACGGCAACGACGTCATCAATCCCTCGAAGTTCAAGGCCGCTGCCCGCCGCGCCATCAAGGATATCGGCTACGAACAGGACGGCTTCCACTGGAAGAAGGCGCGCATCGACGTTCTCCTGCACTCGCAGTCCGCCGACATCGCCCAGGGCGTCGACAACGCCGCCGACCAGCAGGGCGATGAAGGTGCTGGCGACCAGGGCATCATGTTCGGCTACGCCTGCCGCGAAACGCCGGACCTCATGCCGGCGCCGATCTACTATTCGCACAAGATCCTGCAGCTCCTCGCTGCCGCCCGCAAGAAGGGCGACGGCGAAGTCGCCAAGCTCGGCCCGGACGCCAAGAGCCAGGTGACCGTTCGCTACGTCGACGGCAAGCCGACCGAAGTGACCTCGATCGTTCTTTCCACCCAGCATCTCGATGATAGCTGGGATTCGGCGAAGGTTCGCGCCGTCGTCGAACCCTATATCCGCGAAGCTCTCGGCGAGCTGAAGATCGCGGCCGACTGCAACTGGTACATCAATCCCACCGGCAAGTTCGTCATCGGCGGTCCGGATGGTGATGCCGGCCTGACAGGCCGCAAGATCATCGTCGATACCTACGGCGGTGCTGCACCGCACGGCGGCGGCGCCTTCTCCGGCAAGGACACGACCAAGGTCGACCGTTCCGCTGCCTACGCTGCGCGCTACCTCGCAAAGAACGTCGTAGCCGCCGCTCTTGCCGACCGCTGCACGATCCAGCTCTCCTACGCCATCGGCGTTGCTCAGCCGCTGTCGATCTATGTCGACCTGCACGGCACCGGCAAGGGCGTCAGCGAAGACCAGATCGAAGCGGCGATCCGCAAGAACATGGACCTTTCGCCGACCGGCATCCGCCGCCATCTCGACCTTAACAAGCCGATTTACGCGAAGACCTCGGCTTACGGCCATTTCGGCCGCAAGGCAGGCCGCGACGGCTCGTTCTCCTGGGAGCGCACGGACCTCGTCAAGGCCCTGAAGGAAGCTGTGAAGACCCGGGAAGCTGCATGATCGATACCGAGCGCCGGTCGCGGGCGACGGAAGCATTCTTCGGCCGGCGCAAGGGAAAGCCTTTGCGCGGCCAGCAGGCCGAAAGGCTGGAAGCGCTGCTGCCGCAATATATCGTCGATCTCTCTGCACCGGCGCCGCAGCCGCTGAATGATCTGTTCCCGGTGCAGACCGAGCGTCTGCGCCTGGAAATCGGCTTCGGCGGCGGCGAACACCTGATCCACCGGGCGCTGGAATCTCCGGCGACCGGCTTTATCGGCGTCGAGCCCTTCGTCAATTCCATGCAGAAGCTGCTTGCCCGCGTCGACGAGACCGGCGCGCGCAACATCCGCGTCTATAATGACGACGCCACGCAACTGCTGGATTGGCTGCCGGAGGGCTGCCTCGACCAGATCGATCTGCTCTATCCCGATCCCTGGCCGAAGAAAAAACACTGGAAGCGCCGCTTCGTCTCGCAGGTCAATCTCGATCGCTTTCACCGGGTCCTGAAGCCCGGCGCCCTCTTCTGCTTCGCCTCCGACATCGACACCTATGTCAACTGGACGCTGCAGCACTGCGCCGCCCATGGCGGCTTTGAATGGACGGCAAACAATGCCAGCGACTGGCTGACGCCTTATGAAGGCTGGCCCAGCACGCGCTATGAGGCAAAAGCCCGGCGCGAGGGACGGTCTTCCGCCTATCTGACGTTCAAGAGAGTTTAAGCGGCAATCCCGCCTCTCGCAATTTCGTGGCACGAAATCGCTCAAATCCTCCCTTCTACCCGTTAGGGTGAAGGAGCTATTGCCATGTGCATGTCAGCCAGCTTGGAAGGTGGAGTTACACCTTCTCCTCCGAGGGAGAAGGACGCGCGTCAACGCCAGTTGAGAGGGGCATTACACGGGGATAGGAATGCTCTGACGCAATCGCGGTCGCAGCGCCTCGATCAATTAATGGCAGGCAGCCTCAATGAAGGCTGACCGTCTTCAGCTCGTCCTCAGCCGCTTTGTAAAACGTGCTGGATCGGTTGTCAGTCAAAAGGATCGGGGTGCCATCGGCGCCGAAAAGCGCCCAGAGGTCGACGTTCGGATCGATGTCCGGCGCCTCGGGAAAGCAACGGGACACTTCGTCCGAATGGATCTTTCTGACATAGGCAACCTCACCCGCACCAATATTGGCGAGTTCGGATTGAGTCAGGCGCGCAGTGGCTTCTCTCAAAAGCATGTTCGTACCTCCAGCATGAGGGACCAGCGGCAATCTGCCGTTGTCTTACTGTGATACCGAAATGTTAATTTTCTTTACCATCCGGTCCGGTTCCGGCCGAATGAGATCGACGGAAAGCAGGCCGTTCTTCAAGACGGCGCCGAGCACCTGCATGCCGTCTGCCAAAACGAAGATGCGCTGGAACTGACGGGCCGCAATGCCGCGATAGAGATAATCGCGCTCCTCATGCTCCACCTGCCGCCCACGGATCAAAAGCTGGTTTTCTTCCGTGGTGATATCGAGCTCGTCTTCCGAGAAGCCGGCAACCGCAAGCGTAATGCGCAGGCGCTCAGGCTCGCCCGAGAGGCGGTCGGCCCGCATGCGTTCGATATTGTAAGGGGGATAACCATCGCTGACCTTGGAAATCCGCTCCAGCGTCTTTTCCATGGTGTCGAAGCCCAGAAGCAGAGGGCTGGCAAAGGGAGTGGTCCGGCTCATGTCTCAAGTCCTTGGTGTCAAGCGACCTTTCCGGACCTGATCTTTCAGCACCCGGTTACGTGTAATATGGGAGCAGGGGCGGGGGAGTGCAAGGAGGCGCGGCCTTCGCATTTGCGAGATTACTTCCGGTATCGCAATGCCAATGGCCACGCCGGCATCCGGCTGCTTGACAAAGCTTAAACGGGCTCGCATCAAGACTGCCAAGCCGCACCGGAGGAAAGCCACAGAGATGACCGAGCCCAGAAAAATTATCATCGATACCGATCCCGGCCAGGACGACGCCGCCGCGATTTTGCTCGCCTTCGGAAGTCGTGAGGAAATCGACGTGCTCGGCATCACCACGGTCGCCGGCAATGTGCCGCTGCGGCTGACGAGCCGCAACGCCCGTATCGTCTGCGAGCTCTGCAACCGTCGCGACGTTAAGGTTTTTGCCGGCGCCGACGCGCCGCTCAAGCGCAAGCTTGTCACCGCCGAACATGTCCACGGCAAGACCGGCCTCGACGGCCCTGACCTGCCGGAGCCGACTATGGAGCTTCAGCCCGGCCATGCCGTCGACTTCATCATCGAGACCCTGCGCAACGAGCCGGCCGGCGCGGTCACGCTCTGCACGCTCGGCCCGCTCACCAATATCGGGCTCGCCTTCCAGAAGGCGCCCGACATCATCGCCCGCGTCCACGAGCTGGTGATGATGGGCGGCGGCTTCTTCGAAGGCGGCAACATCACGCCTGCGGCCGAATTCAATATCTACGTCGACCCGGAAGCGGCCGATGTCGTCTTCCGCTCCGGCGTACCTGTCGTCATGATGCCGCTCGACGTGACCCACCAGCTTCTGACCCGCAAGGATCGTGTGGCTGCTATCGCCGCCGTTGGCACTGCTCCGGCCAAGGCCATGGTCGAGATGCTGGAATTCTTCGAGCGTTTCGATATCGAAAAATATGGCTCAGACGGCGGTCCGCTGCACGACCCCACCGTCATCGCTTATCTGCTGAAGCCGGAGCTTTTCAAAGGCCGCGATTGCAATGTCGAGATCGAGGTTACATCGGAGCTGACCGTCGGTATGACCGTTGTCGACTGGTGGCATGTCACCGACCGTAAGCGCAACGCCAAGGTCATGCGCCATGTCGATGCAGACGGCTTCTTTGCGCTGCTGACCGAGCGCTTTACACGCATCTGACTTTGCTGCCGCAGGAATATAAAAAGGCCGCCGGATCGCTCCGGCGGCCTTTTCATGCTTTTTCATTAGTCGGCTTAGAATTCTTCCCATTCACCCTGCGCCAGCGCATTTGCACCCTGGGTCTGCGGACGCACCTTGCGCGCTGGAGCGGCGGCCGGGGTAGCATTGCGGGTAGGGGCTGGGGCCGGCGTGCGCATCTGCTGAGCGGCAGCGCGCAGCGCGGAGGCATTATCCTGGCTGCCATGCGATACGCGGAAACGGGCGACAAGCGTTTTCAACGTCTGGGCCTCGTCGTTCAGCGTAACGCTGGCGGCGGTGGTTTCTTCCACCATCGCGGCATTCTGCTGCGTCACCTGGTCCATCTGGTTCATGGCCGAGTTGATTTCCTTCAGCCCGATCGCCTGTTCGCCGGCAGAAGCCGAGATCTGGCGGATGAGGCCGTTGATCTCCATCACTTGCTCGGCGATCTTGTGTAGCGCATTGCCCGTGCGGCCGACGAGATCGACGCCTTCCTTGACCTGGCCGGCCGAGGTGTTGATCAGGGTCTTGATCTCCTTGGCGGCATTGGCCGAACGCTGCGCCAGTTCGCGCACTTCCTGCGCCACGACCGCAAAGCCCTTGCCGGCTTCGCCGGCGCGTGCTGCTTCGACACCGGCATTCAGAGCGAGAAGGTTGGTCTGGAACGCGATCTCGTCGATCACGCCGATGATGCGCGAAACTTCCTGCGAGGACTGCTCGATGCCATGCATGGAGGAGATCGCCTTCTGCACGATCTCGCCGGAGCGTCCGGCATCCTCGGATGCCGCGTTGACGCTGCTGGCAGCCGTGCGGGCATTTTCGGCGCTGGAATTGACCTGAGCCGTAAGCTGGTTGAGCGCTGCAGCGGTTTCTTCCAGACTTGCCGCCTGCTGCTCGGTGCGGCGGGCAAGGTCCGAGGCGCTGTTGCTGATCTCGCCCGTGCCGCTGCCGATATTACCGACGCTGAGGTTCATCGTGTGCACCGTCTCTTCCAGGCTGGCGAGTGCGGCATTGAAGTCCTGCTTCAACTGGGCGTATTCGCCGGGGAATTCCTCGGCGATGCGGTGGCCGAGATTGCCCTTGGAAAGCTCGGCCAGGCTCTGGCCGAGAATGGTGACGATGCGCCGCTGCAGCGCCACGGTTTCGCTTCGCTCCGCTTCCGAGCGATAACGTTCGCCTTCGGCTGCACGGCGCTGGTCGTTGGCCTCGGCCTCCAGCCGCTTGGTATCGGCAAGGGCGAAGCGGAAGCCTTCGAGCGCCTTGGCGACCGAGCCGATCTCGTCGGCACGGTTCTGGCCCTCGACGGGTTCGGCATAGTTGCCGGCGCTGAGATCGTTGACGCTGGCGACCAGTCCGCCGAGCGGCTTCTGTACGAAGGCGCGCACGGCGGCGTAGAGCGCCAGCATGACAGCAACCAGCACGAGGACGCCGCCGATGATCATCATATAGGTCTGGTCGCGCACGGGCGCGGCAATCGCACTGTGCGGCACATCGACGAGGACGACCCAGGTGGCATTGAGGCCGGGCACGGCGAACGGATAGACCACACGGTCGAATTCTTCTCCGCCGTTATCGCTAAGGTTTTTCACCAAGCCCGTCGCCGACGAGGTCAATGCCGCCTTGATGGCATCGGCGCCCTCGCCGCTATAGTCCTTCATCAGGAGGTCCTTGTTCGGCGCCACCAGCCACTTGTTGTCCTGGGAGAGCAGGAGGACGCGGCCGGAACCGAAGGGATGGAGGTTCTGCAGTTTGACGGAAAGTGAAGCGAGCGAGATATCGACGCCCGAGACGCCGATCATCTTGCCGCCGGACATGACCGGATAGGCGATCGAGCTCATGGTCGTCGGAACGTCGGTGCCTTCAGCCATGTAAGGCGGGGTGATGGCGCCCTTGCCGCTGTCGGCGGCGAGCTTCCACCATGCGGCAGTGTAGTCGTTGTCGAAGGTGGAGAACTGGATGCCGCCATCCTTCGTCTTCGACCAATAGGGTGTGAACACGCCCTTGTCGTTGACGCCTTCGTCCTTGTTGTTGGCGAGTTCAGTTGTCTTGCCGTCGAATGTGCCGAGCTTTTCGCAGAACCAACTGCCGAAGGCGAAGGCGTTCTGCTCGACATTGGCCTTGAGGATATTGATAATGCCCTTGCGATCGAAGGTGTGGCCCTCGTGGCCGCGGCCGATGATGGCGGCCATGGAGCGGGCGGCGCTGGCGAGTTCGCCGACATTGGCGGCAATTTCATTGGAGATGGATTTGGCCTCGCTATTGGCCTGATCCATGGTGAGCATTTCCACGCGATCGCGCGTCTGGGAAATCAGCAGGAAGTTGGAGACGAACAGGACAAGCGCAATCGCTACCCCAGTGACCAGGATGAGCTTGGCCGCGAGCGACTTCATATGAAAGATGGACATCATTTCCTCGAGAGAACGATGCGCCGGATGCACATTATCCGGGGCAAGGTCGGCGCAGGGTGGCCCTATCATGGGGCCGCCGTGAGCGCCCGCCGCGGGGGAGCAAACCCAAGGCAGGCAGGAGGAGAATGATTGTGAAGCGCAAAAATTTAATTAATTTGTGCGGCTAGGAATGGTGGGTCTCAAAGACGCGCGGCGACGTCGCCTGCAACCGGAATCGATGGCTGCGCGCCCGGCTTCAGGCAGGCGAGCGAACCGGCGACCGCGGCCCGGCGCAGAGCCGCATGAAAATCCAGGCCCTGGTCGAGGCTGGCGGCAAAATAGCCGCAGAAGGTGTCGCCGGCGCCGACGGTATCGACCGGCTCGATGACGAGACCCTTGGCGCGCGAGAGTTCGCCATCGCGGATGGCAATGACCCCGTCGCCGCCGAGCGTGACGATCAGCGTCTGACCCGTTTCGCCATGCAGCCGGACTAGTGCCGCTTCGCGATCGCTGGCCGACATATTGTCCTGGCCTGCCAGCCTTTCGAATTCCGTCTCGTTGGCGATGACGATGTCGGCAAGGCGTCCGAGTCGTGCCGCGTCGGGAATGAGGGGGGCGAGATTGAGAACGGTGCGGATGCCCTTGGCCTTTGCCGCTGCAAGTGCCGTCTCGACGGCCGCGACCGGGATTTCGAATTGCAGCATCAGCGTATCGCTCGGGCCCAGCGCATCGACCACTGCGGTCGCCCGTTCGGCTGTTATCGTGCCGTTGGCGCCGGGCACGACGGCGATCATGTTCTCGCCATCGCCGCCAACGAGGATCAGGGCAGTGCCGGTCGGCTCGGAAACGTGGTTGACGGTGGAAAGATCGGTGCCGGCGGCGTTAAGCAGGGCAAGCGCAGGCTCGGCGAAACCATCATTGCCGACAGCGCCGGTCAAACGCACCGTCGAGCCGGCACGCCGCGCTGCCAAGGCCTGATTGGCGCCCTTGCCGCCGGCAGCGGTGGAAAAGCCGTTGCCCGCCACGGTCTCGCCCGGCTTCGGCAGACGGTCGGTGGTGGCGATGAGGTCCATATTGATGGAGCCGAAAATGGTGATCATGGGATGTTCCGCCCTGCTTGTTGATGTCGCATGATCCATTCAGAACCGATTTATAGGTTTGAGGATCATGCATTGATTTGGCGCGACACTGCCCGAAGCGATCAGTCCTCGTCAACCACCCTGAGCTTGAGTTGGCCGGTGCGGTTGTCGATCGGTTTCGGCCGGTCGTCGGTGGTCGCCTTCGTCGGCTCGCCGGCGGCCTCGAATTCCAGCGCTTCTATCCTCTCGCCGCGGCGTGCCAGCTTGTCGGCGGAGGTGACGATCATGTCGACATCCTTCTGCGCCATGGCGAAATGTCCCTGCAGCTTACGCACCCGCTCGTCGAGGCGCGAAAGATCGTTCATCAGATGCGCCACTTCGCCCTGGATCATATGCGCCTGCTCGCGCATGCGCTGATCCTTCAACACTGCCTGGATAACCTGGATCGACAGCATCAGCAGCGACGGCGAGACGATGACGATGCGCGAACGCTGCGCCTTCTGCACGATCGCTTCGAAATTCTCGTGGATTTCCGCAAAGATCGATTCGGAGGGGACGAAGAGGAAGGCCGTATCCTGCGTCTCCCCTTGGATGAGATATTTCTCGGCGATATCGCGAATATGCACTTCGAGGTCCCGACGGAATTGCTGCGCGGCGATCTTGCCCTGCTCGGGGCCTGTCGCTGCCGCGTTGCGGATGGCGTTCCAGGCCTCCAGCGGAAATTTGGCGTCGATGACCAGCGGCGGCGAGCCGTTCGGCATGCGCACGGTGCAGTCCGGCCGCGATCCGTTTGATAGCGTCGGCTGGAAGGCATAGGCGCCCATCGGCAATCCGTCGGCGATAATCGTCTCCATGCGTGCCTGGCCGAAGGCGCCGCGTGTCTGCTTGTTGGAAAGGATTGCCTGGAGGCCGACGACGTCCTTTGCCAGCGACTGAATATTGTTCTGCGCAGCGTCGATGACGGCGAGCCGCTCCTGCAGGCGGCGCAGGTTCTCGTGCGTCGAGCGCGTCTGCTCGCCGATCGTCGCCGTCACCCGCTGCGACATGCCGTCGAGCCGTTGATTGATGGCATGGTTGAACTCCGCCTGCCGCGAACCGAACACTTCGGTCATGGTGGCGAGCCGTCCCTGCATTTCCGCCTGCGCCCGGAGAAGCGCCGCCATATTGTGCTCGGCATCCTCGGCCCGCAGCATATCCTCCTCACCCCGCCGCCCATTGTTGTTGAGGACAAGGACGATAACGGCGATCAGCAGCAGGATGACAAGGCCGGTCAGAACCGGAACTGCCGGAATCTCTTGGCCGAAGAGCATAAAGGACATGATATCGGATACTCGTGGAACTCGTGCCTGCACCATAACAAAACTTTGGAGAATATCCAGATCAAAACGTGAACAAAATTTAGGGAGTTATGATCGACCTGAAGTCGCAAGCGTTGAAAAAACACCCTCCAACCGCCATCTAAATAATTCCATCGCACTGCAAGATGCGTTATGGGAAACTTCATGACGATCAAGCCACTCATCATTTTGCCCGATCCGTTGCTCCGCCAGGCCTCCGCGCCCATCGAGCGCGTCGATACCGAAGTCCAACGCCTTGCCGACGATATGCTGGCGACTATGTACGATGCGCCAGGCATCGGCCTTGCGGCCATCCAGATCGGCGTTGCCCGCCGCATGCTGGTGATCGACGTGTCGCGCGAGGGCGAGGACAAGCAACCGCTGGTCTTCATCAATCCCGAAATCGTCGCCTCTTCGGATGAGCGCTCGGTTTATGAGGAAGGCTGCCTCTCCATTCCGGATTATTATGCCGAGGTCGAGCGTCCGGCCCGCGTTACCGTCAAGCATCTCGACCGCGACGGCAAGGAACAGATCGTCGAGGCCGACGGCCTCCTCGCCACCTGTCTTCAGCACGAGATCGACCACCTGAACGGCGTGCTATTCATCGACTACATTTCGCGCCTGAAGCGCGACATGGTGATCAAGAAGTTCACCAAGGCGGCGAAGGCAAAGGCGCTCTGAAGGGAAGGTTGAAAAACCATCCGGGCAGGCCTATGATATCAGTGATATCAAATGGAGGTGCTGAATGAGCGACCTTTTGATTCGCGATATTCCGGATGCCATGAAGCATGATCTCGCAGAGCGGGCAAAACAGACTGGCCGCAGTCTCTCCGACGAGGCAAAGGAGCTTTTGCGGGCGGCGTTAGTGGCGGAGGATGCTAACGCCGGTCGCAGCGGATTGTCTGCGTGGGATGTTTTGCGTCCTATTTTCTATACCGAAGATGCTGCTGCTGCCGAAGAATATGGGCGCATCATGAAAGAGATCGAAGCGGAACGGAAAAAGGATTTCGGCCGACCAGTTGAGGATTTCGAGTGATCCTGCTCGATACGAATATCCTCTCCGAATTGACGAAGCCTGTGACCGACCGCAATGTCGAAGCATGGTTTCAGATGCAACCCATCATGAATCTCTATCTCTGTGATATTGTGGTGATGGAGCTGTCTTATGGGGCGGAACGCTTCTTACTTCGAACGGGATCGTACCGCTACATTCAAATGTTCAACGAGCAACTCGTTTCTTTTCGCGGCAGGATCCTGCGTTTCGATCATCAATCGGCCATCGAAACCGGTCGCATTCGAGCGGGGCGTGAAAGGACCGGCCATCAGATCTCCGTCCAGGACGCCATGATCGCTGCCATCTGCCTAGCACAAGGCGCGACGCTGGCGACGCGGAACACAAAAGACTTCGAGGGGCTTGATCTTAAGCTCGTAAACCCGTTTGAAGGCGGTTAGGGCCTGATCTCCAAAAATCGCAAAGCGGTTTTTGGCCAAGATCATGCCAAACGAGAGAACTCAGCCGGACGGATCGCATGTCGCTCAGCATCATCTTTATGGGAACGCCCGAATTTTCCGTGCCGACTTTGCGGTTGCTGGTCGATGCGGGACACCGGATTTGCGCTGTTTATACGCAGCCGCCAAGGCCCGGCGGGCGGCGTGGGCTCGATCTCCAGAAGTCGCCGGTGCACCGGGCGGCAGAACTGCTCGGCCTGCCGGTTTTCACGCCCGTCAATTTCAAGGAGCCCGAAGAGCGCCAGCGTTTTCGCGAGCTCGATGCCCATGTCGCCGTGGTGGTCGCCTATGGCCTGCTGCTGCCGGAGGCAATCCTCTCGGGTACGCAGTTCGCCTGCTATAACGGCCATGCTTCGCTGCTGCCGCGCTGGCGAGGTGCTGCGCCCATCCAGCGGGCGATCATGGCCGGCGACAAGAAGACCGGCATGATGGTGATGAAGATGGACAAGGGCCTCGATACCGGTCCGGTCGCACTCACGCGGGAAGTGGAGATCGGCGACACGATGACTGCGGGCGAGCTGCACGACAAGCTGATGCTGGTTGGCGCCAAGGCGATGGTCGAGGCGATGAACAAGCTGGAGCACGATGACCTGCCGCTAACCGCACAGCCTGCCGAGGGCGTCCTCTACGCCGCCAAGATCGATAAAAGCGAGACACGCATCGATTTCAGCAAGCCGGCTGCGGATGTTCACAACCATATTCGCGGCCTCTCGCCTTTTCCCGGCGCCTGGTTCGAGGCCGAGATCGCCGGCCGGCCAGAACGGATCAAGGTTCTCGGCTCCGAACTTGCCGAAGGCGAGGGCGCGGCCGGCGAAGTGCTGACCGACGGTCTGGTCATCGCCTGCGGTTCCGGCGCCGTCCGGCTGACGAAATTGCAGAAGGCGGGCGGCAAGCCGCTGGCTGCGGCCGATTTCCTGCGCGGCACGCCGATTGTGCCGGGCACGATGTTGGCGGCGGGACCAGCCTGATGCCTCGTTACCGCATGACCGTCGAATATGACGGCATCCCCTATGTCGGTTGGCAACGCCAGGACAATGGTCCCTCCGTACAGGGCGCGATAGAAGGCGCCATCTTGTCTTTGACTGGCGAAAAGGTCTCCATTCGCGGCGCGGGACGCACCGATTCCGGCGTGCACGCGATGGGCCAGGTCATGCATGCCGACCTCTCTAAGGAATGGAAGACCTACACGCTCCGCAATGCGCTCAATGCGCATCTGAGGCTTGCCAAGGAGCGGGTCGCCATTCTCGATATCGCCGAGGTTGATGAGCACTTCGACGCACGCTTTTCGGCCATCCGCCGCCACTATCTCTATCGCATCATCACCCGCCGTGCGCCGCTGGCGCTGGAGGCCGGGCGTGCCTGGTGGGTGCCGAAAGATATGGATCATGAGGTCATGCATGCGGCGGCCCAGACGCTGGTGGGCCGGCATGATTTCACCACCTTCCGTTCGGCGCATTGCCAGGCAAACAGCCCGGTGCGCACACTCGACCGGCTGGATGTGACCCGCAATGGCGAGCTCATCGAAATCCGCGCCACGGCGCAGAGTTTCCTGCACAATCAGATCCGCTCGTTCGCCGGCACGCTGAAGCTTGCAGGCGAGGGAAAGTGGACTGTGGACGACGTGCGCGCTGCGCTGGATGCGCGAGACCGCAAGGCATGCGGCCCCGTCGCTCCGCCGGATGGGCTCTATTTCATGCAGGTGGATTATCGCGACGGCGTTGGGCCCGTGGACGCCGATGACGAACAGGACGATTCCTAGCCTCCGTTGGATGGCTCGGGATGCCTGTCAGCGACGACACTATCCTTCGACAACATTTCTGCGTCGATTCCACCCTCTCCTCAGCCCCGAGAGCGGCATCCAGCCCATCGGGCGGCGGCCGCCTCCGTCAATTGACACACTCAGCGTCTGAGCTGCGCCACCGAAATTGAACATGAGCGCGCCATTGCCACGAATTGCGTCCACATCAAGTGTGGCCGCACACATCGCGGTCTGGCCAAGCGCCATGCCAATATTTGGGAGGGACTCGACTTGAGTAGCAGACTGTGGGGGGAGCAGGTTATCGCGGCACTGAGATCCTCAGGTGCAACAGAGCGTCACCTGTTCATGTCCTCAACCACCCAGCGGAAAAATAAAATAATCAAAGCTGCAAATAATAGTAATTGCATCATCTTTGGCAGATCAAGCATATCATAGCTCTCTAATTTATCGCTGCATCATGCAGACGAGCTATAATAAACCGGAATGCGTCAATGACCATCTACTATGGGGATACATTAAGATTGCGGTTAATATATGGTTTATATTGAATGTATTCAGCGCAACTGAAAATATCGAGACATGACCCGTGAATATATTGCCGCGACTACATCGCCCGGCAGTGATGGCACGTGGCGACGTATGACGGCTTTCGTCCACCACTTTGTCAGAGATGTCTAACCACTCAACCCGGCGGATAGATGCCGAGGAAGCGCTGGAGAAAATCCGTCAGCAGCATGGTCGGGATCAGCAGTATCAGCGTCAGTGCGCCGACGAAAAGCGGATGCGCACCGCAGATCATTCGGAGGATACGCGCCAGCGAGAAGACGATCGCCATCATCAACGCCAGCCACAGGATGGCCGCCAGCCCATTGGAACCGGGTACGAAGGCGAGCAGCGCGATCAGCAGGGAATTGAGATAGGAAGTCGGCAAGCCGAGCCAGTTGACCACCACGACGATGGGCGCGAATTTGTCGCCGAAACGAAAGATCATCAGTAGCACGCCGGCCAGTATCAGCGGCGCCAGCCAGCTTGCTGCCTCGACCAGCGCCAGGCGAAAGAAGAAGGCCATGCCGGTCGAGGTTTCCGGCGGCATGGCGGTGAGATAGGCCTGCTGCCACCAGAGCCATGAAATGCCGATCGGCGGCAGGCTCCAGAGGATCGCCCAGAAGGATCGCAGCATGCCGCGGTCTGATATGTCGAGATATTGGAAACCGCGGGCGTCCATCCGAATCAAAAGCCACAGGCCCGCCAGATAGTATTGGACTTCCCTAAAGGTCGGCATTCGCAAACCAGCGCTGGATGAAGGTCTCGTAGATCTCGGTCAGGGTTTCGAGATCCGATAGCGCCACCCGCTCATCGACCATATGCATGGTCTGGCCGACAAGACCGAATTCCACGACAGGGCAATAATCCTTGATGTAGCGCGCATCCGAGGTGCCGCCGGTGGTGGAAAGCTTCGGTGTGCGGCCGGTGACATTTTCGATTGCCGACGATAGCGAAGCGATCAGGGCATTGTTGCGCGTCAGGAAAACCTGGCTTGGACGCTCGGACCAGACAATGTCATATTTAGTCGGCTCACGACCTGGCCGCAACGTTTGGTCTGCTGCGGCGGCATCGAGGCGGGCAAGGATTTCCGCCTTCAGCGTCTCGACGCTCCATGTGTCGTTGAAACGGATATTGAAAACAGCCGTCGCCTTGGCGGGGATGACGTTGGTTGCGGCGTTGCCGACGTCGATCGTCGTCACTTCGAGGTTCGACGGCTGGAAATTGTCGGTGCCGGCGTCGAAGGGCGGATGGAGCAGCGCTTCGGTCAATTTGACGATGCTGCGCACCGGATTGTCGGCCAGGTGCGGGTAAGCGGCATGGCCCTGCACGCCATGAACCGTGATGAAACCGGATATCGAACCGCGGCGGCCGATCTTGATCATGTCGCCGAGCTGGTCGGGATTGGTCGGCTCGCCGACCAGCGAGGCGTCCCATTGCTCGCCCCGCTCGGCGGCCCATTGCAATAGCTTGACCGTGCCGTTGATGGCCGGGCCTTCTTCGTCACCGGTGATCAGGAAGGAAATGGAGCCGTTAGGGGCACCATGTTTCTCGATATGGCGGGCGACTGCGGCGGCGAAACAGGCAATGCCACCCTTCATATCGACGGCGCCGCGGCCGAAAAGCTCATCACCAGCGATTTCGGCAGCAAAGGGCGGATGGCTCCAGGATGCGGCATCGCCGACTGGCACGACATCCGTATGGCCGGCAAACATTAGATGCGGACCCTCTGTGCCGAGGCGGGCATAAAGGTTTTCGATATCGGGCGTTCCCGGCTCGCTCGCCGTCATGCGCTCGACTTTGAAGCCCAGCGGCAGCAGCATATCGGCAAGCGCGGTCAGTGCGCCGCCTTCGGCGGGTGTGACAGACGCACAGCGAATGAGGGTCTGCAGATTGGTGACGGGATTGGTAACGGTCATCGGAGGCAACTTATCCGGCGAGAAATGGCAAAGCGATGGCAAAGGATCGGCGATGAGTCGAAAATCTTTGCCACGATTGCAGCAATCGCACAGGCATGCGCACCCGGCAAGCATAAGGGAAGCGCGATGTGACAACCGCGCTTCCAAAAAATTTAAAGATCAGTCGCGCAGCAGCTCGTTGATGCCAGTCTTCGAGCGGGTCTTTTCGTCGACGCGCTTGACGATGACGGCGCAGTAGAGGCTGGGAGCCGGCTGGCCGTTCGCCATGGTGTTGCCGCTCGGCAGCGCGCCGGCGACGACAACGGAGTAGGGCGGCACTTCGCCATAGGTGATCTCGCCGGTGGCGCGATCGACGATCTTCGTGGACTTGCCGATGAAGACGCCCATGCCGAGCACCGAACCTTCGCGGACGATGCAGCCTTCGACGACTTCCGAGCGGGCGCCGATGAAGCAATTGTCCTCGATGATCGTCGGGCCGGCCTGCATCGGCTCCAGCACGCCGCCGATGCCGACGCCGCCCGAGAGATGCACATGCTTACCGATCTGGGCGCAGGAGCCGACGGTCGCCCAGGTGTCGACCATGGTACCTTCGCCGACATAGGCGCCGAGGTTGACGAAGGAAGGCATCAGGATGGCGTTCGGGGCGATATAGGCCGAGCGGCGGACGACGGCGTTCGGCACGGCGCGGAAACCAGCCTCGCGGAAGCGGTTCTCACCCCAGCCTTCGAACTTCGACGGCACCTTGTCCCACCAGGTCGAGCCGCCGGGGCCACCGTCGACGATCTGCATGTCATTCAGGCGGAAGGAGAGCAGCACCGCTTTCTTGAGCCACTGATTGACCGTCCAATTGCCGTCGGAGCCACGTTCGGCGACGCGGACCTTGCCGCTATCGAGTAGATTGAGCGCCGTCTCGACGGCGTCGCGAACTTCGCCGCGCGTCGACGCGTTCACGTTATCGCGATTTTCGAAGGCAGCTTCGAGGGTCTTTTCGAGAGAAACGAGATCGGTAGCGCTCATGGGAATTCCTTAAAACGTCGGTGCCTATCGTAATTTCCGGAAATGGTCCGGAAGCAGTTGACTGGTCCTATAGCATGGGTCTCGAAAATGGAATGTCTTTTCCGCGCCGATTGAGCTTGGATTCAAGGCATTGTAGGGCATATGCAAGAGCTTGGTCTTCCTGTCAGTTGTTGGAACGCCAGTCATGATCGATTTGAAAGGCATCAGTAGATGAGCAAGGGGAAGAACGGCAGGCTGAGACGCAAGGATGGGGTATGGGACCCTCTGAAGTCGAGCTCGGCCGACAAGAAGCGCGCCGAATCCGTGCCGAAGACGCCGCAATCCATGTCGCCGTCCTATCGGCTCGCCTATGCCGACGAGGATTTCCTCTGCCGCGAGGAATTGCGGCCGATCCGGCTGCAGCTCGAACTGTTGAAGACCGAGATGTATCTCACCGAACGCGGCATCAACTCGACGGTGGTCATGTTCGGCGGCGCGCGTATTCCAGCGCCCGGCACCAGCGCCTGGGCGGCGCGCAATGATGTGCAGCGCGCCAATCTCGAGGCGGCATCCGTCTATTACGAGGAAGCCCGCAAATTCGCCCGGCTTTGCGCCCGCTACTCCGCCGGCTTTGACTTCCATGAATATGTCGTGGTCACTGGCGGCGGCCCCGGCGTCATGGAGGCCGGCAATCGCGGCGCTTCAGAAGAGGGGGCGCCCTCCATCGGCCTCAACATCGTGCTGCCGCACGAGCAGGCGCCGAATGTCTACGTGACGCCGGAACTCAGCTTCAATTTCCACTATTTCGCGATCCGCAAGATGCATTTCATGGTGCGCGCCAAGGCGATCGCGGTGTTCCCGGGCGGTTTCGGCACGCTGGACGAGCTCTTCGAATGCTTGACACTCATCCAGACCGGCCGCATGGAACGCCTGCCGCTGATCCTGTTCGGTGAAAAGTTCTGGCGCGAAATCATCAATTTCGATGCGCTCGCCGAATTCGGCACCATCGCGCCCGACGACGTCAAGCTGATCAGCTTCGTCGACACGGCCGATGAGGCCTGGAAGATCGTCGCGGACTTCTACGAGCACGATAACGGCCACTGAAACGAAAGGCCCGCCGTCGCATCTGCGAGGCGGGCCTTTTCAGCATAGGGGGATGGCCTGGAATGATCCCGAAAACTATGAAGCGGTTTTCGGATAGGATCGTGCCCAACCGAACATTCAGAGCAGGGGACGGTTCGGCATGTCGTCCAGTGAGATCACGCCGTCATGGTTGCGGTCCATGTGGTCGAAGAGCTTGTTGGCGGCGTCTTCGGCCTCCTGCTTGCTGATCTGGCCGTTTTCATCCGTATCGACGCGTTGGAACAACAGGGTCGTGCGCATTAGAGCAGCTTCGTGCATGAAGCGGCCGCGCGGGTGGTGACCGTGATGCTTGCCCGAATCCTGGTTGTCGCCGCTCGGGGCCTGACCCGCTTGAGCTTGGTCGCCCTTGCCTTGATCCCCCTTGGCCTGATCGGCTTGAGCTTGATCCTCGGCGCCCTTGGCGTGTTCGGCCTTCCACTCCTTGATGCGCTCCTTGCGATAGGCGCGCAGTTCGCCGGGGGTGATCTCGCCGTCCTTGTTCGTGTCGATCTGGTCAAAGATCTTGTCGACGCCGGCCTTGACCTCGTCCTTGGAAATCTTCATGTCGCCGTTGGTATCGAACTGCTTGAGCATGCGCACATAGACGACTTCCGGCGAAAAGCCCAGGCGATGCCAGCGACCGCCGGGGCCGCCCATGCCGTCATGGGCCTGCGGAGCGGCAAAACTTGCCTGGACGGCGGCGCCGACCAGAAGAGTTGCGGAAAGTCCTGCCAGAAGAAGTTTTTTCCCGTTCATCGTTTTTCCTTTCGTACTGAAGAATGGTCAAACGATACGGCTGAAGGCAAAAAACGACCAATTAAACATCGGTAAGGCGGATGAAACTTTCGTAACCCGATCCTAAAAAACCATTAAACGAGGGTCTTGAGAAAAGCGGTCAGATCGTCGGTCACATAGTCGATATGATCGTCCTCGCCGCTCGTCTTCTCCCACCATTCGACCACTGTGCCTTCGAGATTCTGCGGCACGAGCAGCACGGTCTTCATGCCGAGCGCTTTCGGCACGGTAAGATTGCGCGGCAGGTCCTCGAACATGGCAGCGCGCTTCGTGTCCACCCGATTGAGGCTCATGAACTTGTCGTAGGTGCTGCCTGCCGGCTTCGGCACGTAGTCGGCCGCGACGATGTCGAAAATATCGTCGAAGTTATCGAGGATGCCGAGCGCACCGGCGGTCGCCTGCGCATGCTTGACGCTGCCGTTGGTGAAAATGAATTTGCGGCCCGGCAGCGCCTTGATGGCGGCGGCGAGCTCCGGCTGGGGCATCAGCGCCGAATAATCGATCGCATGCGCCTTCTCCAGGAAATCATTGGGGTCGATGCGATGATGGATCATCAGCCCCTGCAATGTCGTGCCATGCTCGAGGTAGTATTGCTTCTGCAGCTTCCGCGCCTCGTCCCGCTCCATCTGCAGCAGCGTGGAAACATAGGCCGTCATGTTCTTGTCGATCTGCGAGAAGAGATCGACATGATGCGGATAGAGCGTGTTGTCGAGATCGAATACCCAGTCGCGGATATCCGAGAAATCGGCGGGTTGAGGCAGCGTTCTTGTTTGGGTCATGGCGGCCTTATGGCATGTGCTATTGCCTGAGGAAAAGGAAAATATGCCGCGTATAGCCGCGTATATGAGAAACATCGCAGACATTGTCGGCTATCCTAATGCAGGCTATGGTTTTGCCGATTGATTTTTCAGGTTCTGCGCTATTTGCCGGCTAGAGGGGAGTCTGTGCCTCTTCGGTTACCAAGGACAAATGCGCCCGGTGAGGTTTTTCAGGAGGGGGATAGTATGAGTCAGGTGGAAAAGGCGGCAGAGTTCGCCAGGCTGCATCGGAAGGGCGATCCGCTGATCCTCTTCAATATCTGGGATGCCGGCTCGGCCAAGGTAGTCACCGAAGCAGGCGCCAAAGCGCTGGCAACGGGAAGTTGGTCGGTCGCCGCGGCCAATGGTTTCGGCGATGGCGAGGCAATACCGCTGTCGCTGCTGGCGGTCATTACCCGCCTGATTTCGGTCACGAGCCCCCTGCCGGTCTCCGTCGATTTCGAAGGCGGTTATGCCATAGAGCCGGATGCCGTCGCCGCCAATGTCGAAAAGATCATGGATCATGGCGCAATCGGCATCAATTTCGAGGATCAGGTGGTTGGCGGCCGCGGCGTTCATCCGATTGAGATGCAGGTGGCCCGCATCCGCGCCATCCGAGAGATGGCCGACCGGCGGGAAATGCCGCTGTTCATCAACGCCCGCACCGATCTTTTCCTGCAGGAAAGCGATACGGCCCATCATCAGATTCTGCTGGAGGAGGCTTACCGCCGCGCCGACGCTTTTGCCGAGGCAGGCGCCAGCGGCTTTTTCGCGCCGGGGCTCGTCGACGCGGAATTCATCGAAGCCGTCTGCGATCGCTCACCTCTGCCGGTCAACATCATGGTGCGTCCGACAACGCCCGATAACATCACCATGGGCAGGCTCGGCGTCAGCCGCATCAGCTACGGCCCCGCGCCCTATAGGGCCGTGATGGGAATGCTGAAGAGCGAGGCCGAGGCGCTCTATCAGCAGACCTGATCATCCTGGCTTTTTCTGCGCAAACACGCGCTCCACTGATTTCGGTTGAACGCGCAGTTGCCGACAATGAGAGAACCACGCCTTCCCAACTTGGGGAGGGCGTGTTTTTCCTTAAGGGACAATCAGCGTACCGGCGCCGCGTTCGGTGAAGATCTCGAGCAGCACGGAATGAGCGGTCTTGCCGTTGAGGATGACAACGCCCTGGACGCCTGCCTTGATGGCGTCGATGCAGGTCTCGACCTTCGGGATCATGCCGCCGGAAATCGTGCCGTCGGCAATCAGCGCATGCGCCTGGGCGACGGAGAGTTCCTTGATCAATTGGCCTTGCTTGTCGAGCACGCCCGGAACGTCGGTCAAGAAGAGCAGGCGGGTGGCGCTGAGCGCGCCGGCGATGGCGCCGGCGAAGGTATCGGCATTGATATTGTAGGTGGCGCCGTCACGGCCGGGGGCGACCGGGGCGATCACCGGGATCATTTCCGACTTTGCCAAGAGGTCGAGCAGCGTGCGGTCGACTTCGACCACTTCGCCGACAAAGCCGAGATCGAGCACGCGCTCGATATTGGAATCCGGATCCTTGATGGTCTTATGCGCTTTCTCGGCGAAGACCATGTTGCCGTCCTTGCCGCAAAGGCCGATCGCCCATTCGCCAGTCTGGTTGATCAGCGCGACGATTTCCTTGTTGATCGAGCCGGCCAGCACCATTTCGACGATCTCGACGGTCTTGGCGTCGGTCACGCGCAGGCCGCCTTCGAATTTCGATTCGATGCCCATCTTCGTCAGCATGGAGCCGATCTGCGGACCGCCGCCATGGACGACGATCGGGTTGACGCCTGACTGTTTCAGAAGCGCGATATCGGCCGCAAACGCCTTGCCGAGCTCCGCATTGCCCATGGCATGACCACCGTATTTCACCACGATGGTCTTGTTTTCATAACGCTGCATATAGGGCAGGGCCTGAGCGAGCAGGCTGGCTTGAAGTTCGCTTTGGGATTCGGACATGGGGCACCCCGTAAAATTGATCGCGGCCTTTTATCTCAAGTTTTTGACAGAGGGAATAATGGTGACAGGATTAGTTTTTCCTGCGTCATATCGCGCCCCGCCCTTTATCATCCTTTGAGTGAGCTTGCCGCCCGATGCTTTTCCCCTAAGATATCTTGAATAAGCCGCGATCGGGGGATCGGATGGCGAGTGAGGAGATAGAGGCGCTCATCGGCCGGGTCGCGATGCGCGACCAGAAAGCCTTTGTCGCGCTCTATAAGAAGACGAGTCCGAAACTCTATGCCGTGTGTCTGCGTATCCTCGGCAATAGAACGGACGCCGAGGAGATTTTGCAGGAAGTTTATGTGAAAATCTGGCAGCGGGCGGAGCGCTTTATCGCCTCGGAAGGGCCGGCGATCCCGTGGCTGACCACGATTGCGCGCAATCAATCGATCGATGCTATCCGTGCCCGAAAACCTGTCGCAGACGAAATTGATACGGCCTATGATCTTGCTGATACCGAACCTGGACCCGAAGAGCAGGCAATAGTGAAGGGAGAGGGAAGGCGGATTGACAGGTGCATGGAAGAGTTGGAAGCTGATCGGGCGCGGGCTGTTCGCAGCGCCTATGTGGATGGCCTGAGCTACCAGGAACTTGCCGAGCAATATGCGGTGCCTTTGAATACCATGCGCACCTGGCTGCGCCGAAGCCTGATTAGACTGAGAGAGTGCATGGACAGATGAGTACGCCCGATCAAAGCAAGGGAGGTCGCTCCCGAGATGAAGTCCTGGCCGGAGAATATGTGCTCGGCGTGTTGTCATTGGAGGATCGGCAGAAGGTAGAGCGGCGCATGCGCAGCGATCGGCAGTTCGCCGCCATCGTCAGCCGCTGGGAGCAGAATCTTTCGGGATTCAACGACGATTACGACATGGTCCCGCCGGCCGCCTCCGTCTTTCCCAAGATCGAAAGGCGCATTTTTGGAGAAGCCGCTTTCGGCGCCAATCTCTGGAATTCTTTGTTGCTCTGGCGGTCCGTCGCCTTCGGTTCCTTGTTTCTCGCAGCCGGCGTTCTGGTTTTCACCGTCACGAACAACGTCTCGAAGCCGCAGCCGGGCAGGCAGCTCACCGCATCTCTTACCGGACAGAACAGCCCCATCAATTTGCTGGCGGATTATGACGTCACAAGCGGACGACTGAAGGTGACGCCGGTCGCTGCCGGCCAGCCTCAGGAAAAATCATTGGAACTCTGGCTGATCCGCGGCAGCGAGCCGGCCGAGGCGCTCGGCGTCCTGCCGCAGACCGGCGAGGGCGAGATCGTCCTGCCGCAGGAGATCCACGGTAAGCTGACGGAAGGCGCGATCATCGCCGTCAGCGTCGAGCCCTTCGGCGGTTCGCCGACGGGCAAGCCCACGGGCGATGTCATTGCCTCCGGCACGATCCATTTGCCCTGAAAGCATCTTTCTTCCGAAAAAAGAATCGCGGCTGAAACTCTTCCTTCGGCGCCTCCGTACCTTGCTCTGACCCCATGTGATCGGGGCAAAAGAGGAAGAGGACAAGCCATGATGAAGACCGCAATCCGCATCGCCGCAGTGGCCGTAACGCTTTCGGCCGCGACCGGCCTCGCCTATGCGAAGAACCCGACCGTCGGTGGCGCGCCGATGTTCGCCAGCAAGAACATCATCGAAAATGCCGTCAACTCGAAGGACCACACGACGCTGGTCGCCGCCGTCAAGGCCGCCGGCCTTGTCGATACGCTGGAGGGCAAAGGCCCCCTCACCGTCTTTGCGCCCACCAATGAAGCCTTCAAGAAGCTGCCGCCCGGCACGGTCGAGACGCTGCTGAAGCCGGAGAACAAGGCGATGCTGACGAAGATCCTGACCTGCCATGTCGTCGCCGGCGATGACATGGCCGCCGCCATCAGGAAAATGTCGATGGGCAATGGCGGCGAATATGATCTGAAAACGGTCGGCGGCTGCACGATCAAAGCCACGGAAATGGGCGGCAAGCTGACGTTGACCGACGAGGCCGGCGGCACCGCTCACATCACCATTGCCGACGTTAAGCAGTCGAACGGCGTGATCCACGTGGTCGACAAGGTGTTATTGCCGAAAATGTAACGACCATCGGCAGCATGGCCGCCACTTTTCTAACGTCGAGGGTGGCGGCCTCTTTTGTCAGACGGCGATGCCGACCGTCAGGCCGATCGCCTGACGCAACTCCTGTAGGCCCTCGGCCTTCTCCGAGGAGGTGGCGAGGATGCCGGGATAGGCGGCGGGGCGCTTGCGGATCTTTTCGGCCGTATCGGCCACCAGCTTCGGCAGGCCCGCAGCCTTGATCTTGTCGGTTTTGGTCAAGACGATCTGATAGGAAACCGCGGCCTTGTCGAGCAGCGACAGAACCTCTTCGTCATTTTTCTTGATGCCGTGGCGGCTGTCGATCAGCACATAGACACGCTTCAGCGTCGACCTTCCGCGCAGATAGTCGAAAACCAGTTTCGTCCAGGCATCCACCTGCTCCTTCGGCGCTTCGGCATAGCCGTAGCCGGGCATGTCCACCAAGGCCATCGGCGGCAGGTCGGTTCCTTCGCCGGAAAAACCGTCGGGAACGAAATAGTTGAGTTCCTGCGTGCGGCCCGGCGTATTCGAGGTGCGTGCCAGACCCTTCTGGCCGACCAGCGCATTGATCAGCGACGACTTGCCGACATTCGAGCGCCCGGCGAAAGCCACTTCCAGCGGCCCCTCGGGCGGCAGGAATTTCATCGCCGGCACGCCGCGGATGAAGATCCATGGGCGCCCGAAAAGCGGCTTGTCGTCTTTTATCGTCTGATCTGCCATGCGCTCGCGGTCTTCCGGTTCAACTGGCTGACTGGCTTCGGGGTTTTGGCTGGGAAAGTCAAGTTTTGATCGTCAGCTCTTCGTTGGCGGCTGGCGTTCCAAAGCAGTCGTCAGGACGGAATAAGCGATCTTTTTGCAACGTCAATGACGGTTTGGGTAAGGAGGGCAAGCCGGTCTGCGGCGAGGCGGCTAATCTGCCAGTAGAGGGTCACATCCAGAGGCGTGTCCGGCACCAGTTCGACCAGCCGCCCAGCCCGAACATGGTCTTCAATGAGATGAACCGGGTTCATTCCCCATCCCATCCCCAGCAGGCTGGCTTCGACGAAGCCTTGTGTAGAGGGCAACCAGTGTGTTGGCACGTTACTGTGGACTCCGAACACACGTTGGAGCCAATCGATTTGGAGGCGATCCTTCTGACTGAAGATCAATGATGGCGCGACGGCTATGGCCTCCGGTGTCACGCCATTGGGAAAATACCGCCGGATAAAGTCAGGGCTTGCTGTGGCATGGTAGCGCATAGCGCCCAAGGAATATCGGCGGCATCCGGAAATCGGTTGTTCCATGCTGGTGACGGCAGCAATGACCCTTCCGCGCTGAAGCCAGTCCGCAGTGTAATCCTGATCATCAACCGAGATATTGAGAAGATAATCCGACGTGTTGGCGAAGCGCGCCGTCGCTTCCAGAAACCAGGTTCCAAGACTATCGGCGTTCGTCGCGACCTGAAGCGTGACCCGCTGCTGAGGTTTTCCACGCTCGCTGAGCGAGGGGAGATGTTCGAGCAATTCGCTTTCCAGAATGCCGACGTTTTCCATGTGCCGGCAAAGCCAGTCGCCCTGTTCCGTGGCGATACAAGGCGTCCCCCTGATGACGAGCGCAGTGCCGACCCGTTCTTCAAGTTGCTTGATCCGCTGAGAAATGGCCGACGGCGAAACGTTCAGTACCGCTGCCGCTTTTTCGAAGTTGCCGGTTTGAACAACGGCGAAGAGAACGCGAAGAGCCGGGTAGTCTATCATGGATAAGCTGCGCTTAATCTGTGTAAGGAGGTTTAAGTATCCTAAATCGGCGATCGGGTCTATGGAGCCGCGAGGCTTTTGAGGCGGGCAATATCGGCATGGATTTCTCGACATATTTTACCGGAATGACGATGGGGCTAAGTCTCATCGTCGCCATTGGCGCGCAGAATGCGTTCATCCTTCGCCAAGGTTTGCGCCACGAGTACGTCTTCGCGGTCTGCCTTGCCTGCGCACTGTCGGACGCTGTCCTCATCGTCATCGGGGTCACGAGTTTAAAGCAGGTCGTCGACGTGCTGCCCTGGCTCGATCCCCTCATGCGCTACGGCGGGACCGCGTTCTTGGTCTGGTATGGGGCGAAAAGCTTGTTATCCGCGCTGCGATCCACCGGCGCTCTGTCGGTGGCGAAGAGCAATTCGGCGAGCTTCGGTAAGACCATGGCCATGTGCCTTGCACTGACTTGGCTCAATCCTCATGTCTACCTCGACACCGTTGTGCTTCTCGGAACGATCGCGACGCGCTTTCCAGGTCATCAGGCGGAGTTTGCCGCAGGGGCCACGACAGGGTCGTTCCTGTTCTTCTTTTCACTGGGATACGGCGCGACCCGACTGAAGCCCATCTTTTCACGGCCGGCATCATGGCGCATTCTCGAAGCAATCATTGCCTGCGTCATGTGGCTGATCGCTTTCAAACTTCTCGGCGGGATGTGACGTCCGCCGGGATGGCGGACGAGAAGAGCACCATGTTGTATGACGTGCATCGGCTTTTTACTGCATAAACTGTCCCAGCGCGGCGCTTTCTCGTACGCTTTCGCCCTCTCGGCGATCGCAGTTGACGGCACTTGCCACCCAATAACGAAAAAGCCCCGCCGAAGCGGGGCTTGTATCGTCATTTGGAGGGCGCCGGTTTTCGTTTGAACAGGCCCTTCAGATTGTCGAAGAGTTCCACCTTCACGCCATGGCGCTTCATGATGATCGACTGCTGGATGACCGAGAGCGTGTTGTTCCAGGCCCAGTAGATTACGAGGCCGGCCGGGAAGCTCGACAGCATGAACATGAATACCAGCGGCATCCAGTTGAAGATCATCGCCTGCGTCGGGTCGGGCGGCGTCGGGTTCATGCGCATCTGCAGGAACATGGTAACGCCCATGATCAGCGGCCAGACGCCGAGATGCAGGATGGTCGGAGCCGCGAACGGTAGCAGGCCGAACAGGTTGACGATCGAGGTCGGATCGGGAGCGGAAAGATCCTGGATCCAGCCAAAGAACGGCGCGTGGCGCATCTCGATGGTGATGTAGATCACCTTGTAGAGCGAGAAGAAGATCGGGATCTGCAAGAGCACCGGCCAGCAGCCCGCGATCGGGTTGATCTTCTCTTCCTTGTAGAGCTGCATCGTTGCCTGCTGCAGCCCCATGCGGTCGTCGCCGAACTTGGCCTTCAGCTCTTCCATCTTCGGCTGCATGCGCTTCATGTTCGCCATCGAGGCATATTGCTTGCTGGCGAGCGGGAAGAACAGCGCCTTGACGACGATGGTCGTGCAGAGGATCGCGACACCGAAATTACCGAAGAAGTGGAAGAAGAAATCCATCAACTTGAACATCGGCTTGGTGATGAAATAGAACCAGCCCCAATCGATCAGGCGGTCGAAACGCGGGATCGAATAGCTCGTCTCGTAGCGGTCGATGACCGGTACTTCCTTGGCGCCGGCGAAGACCAGGCTCTTCAGTTCCTGCGACTGGCCAGGAGCGATGGTGATGGCATCCTGCTTATAGTCGGCCTGGTAGCGCGGCTGACCGTCGGTGAAATGCGAGAAGTGAGCGTCGTAGGCGGTCGACTGCGGCGGCACGATCGTTGCGGCCCAGTACTTGTCTGTGATGCCGAGCCAGCCGCCGGTCGCCTTCGCCGGATTGACGGCTTCCTTTTCAGCGGCGGTATACTTGGTCTCGATCAGGCCGTCGTCGCCGATGACGCCGATGAAGCCTTCATGCAGGACATAGGCGGTCGGCGTGGTCGGCTTGTTGTAGCGGGTCACGCGGCCATAGCTCGACAGCGACACCGGCGCCTGACCGGCATTGGCGACCTTGTCGGTGATCGTGAACATGTAATGATCGTCGACCGAAATGGTGCGGGTAAAGGTGATGCCCTTGTCATTGGTGTAGGAGAGCGTCACCGGCGTCTTCTCGGTCAGCTTGTCGCCGCCGGAAAGGGTCCAGATCGTCGAGGGGCCTGGAACGGCGCCGGTCGCGTCGCTGCCGATATAGCCGAGCTCGGTGAAATAGCCGTCCTTGGTGTCGGCCGGGCTGAACAGCGTGATGATCGGGCTGCTCTTGTCGACCGTCTCGTGATAGGTCTTGAGCTGCAGATCGTCGAGGCGTGCACCTTCCAGATTGATGGTACCGGCAAGCGCGGCGGTGTCGATGGCGACGCGCGAGGACGACGTTTTGGCAACCGATTGATCGCGGTTGAGGGTCGTCGGTGCGGTCTGGTCGTTCGCGGGCAACGAGCCGTTCACCGGGGTGCCTGCGGCCGGGGCCTGCGTCTGCGTCTGCGTCTGCGTCGACTGAGCCTGCTGCGTCTGCTGCTGCAGCTTGGCGGCCTGCTCGGCCTGGCGCTGCGCGTCGAGACGCGGGTTCATGTAGAAAAACTGCCAGGCGAGAACAATCAGCACAGACAGGGCAATTGCTATGAAGTAATTGCGGTTGTTTTCCATCATACTTTCCTGGAGCGGTCCGTTTCCGGCCGCCGGTGTTTCGGCCTGGTTTCGATGCGGCTGACGAGTTCGCTCGCCAGTTTCTCGAAAGGTGCGGTCAGCACATCGCGCCGCGCGACAACCACATAGTCGTGTCCGGGCTGCATTGCAAACCCCGCATGAAGCCGCACGGCTTCTTTCAGCCTGCGCCGCATGCGGTTGCGTTCGACCGCGTTGCCATGTTTTTTGGTGACTGTAAAACCAACGCGAGGTTCGGCGTCGGTGAGCTTGCGGTCCAGCAGTTCAATGAGGAAGAGGCTTCCCCTGCGTTTTTCGCCTTCACGGACTGCAAGAAACTGCGGCCGGCTTTTCAGCCGCCCGACAGTCTTTTTGGGTCGTTCATTCGTCAATTCGCCCGCCATCTTATCGGGCATTCCGGCCCTTAGGCCGAAAGACGCTTGCGACCGCGGTTACGGCGAGCGGAGAGAACCGCGCGGCCGCCCTTGGTAGCCATGCGCGCACGGAAACCGTGACGACGCTTGCGGACAAGCTTGGATGGTTGATAGGTACGCTTCATTTATTTAAACACCGCGGAGTGCGGCCCTTCTTGAGCTTTGCTTTAAAAGCAAGGAGCGTTGTTGATTATGGCGAACGGGCTTGGCCTGCAAAGGCAGGCTCCATGACCGGACGTGCGCGGGCTTATAAGGATCAAGGCCCCGGAAGTCAATTATACCGGCGCAGATTCTCAGAATCCGGCTTCTCTCGTCAAAAGATACTTTGCTCAACCAGTGCGTGAGCGCGATGAAAGTCGCAGGCAACCGGATTAACTAATAAGTTTCCAATATTAAACGTGGTTGTTGCTAGGAGTTTGCTAGCTCATTGAAAGTGTTTCGAAATTTATATTAAAGATATCGCAAGACAACATTAATGATTTTAGTCGATATCTAGGGATATGTCGGGAAAAGCCCTGGCTTTTTGGGGGTCTTCCGCTTCTAGGGAGCATATCGTTGAAGATTCGTGGTAAAATCAATCTGCTCGTATCCGTGATGGCTGGTGCCGCGCTTTTGATCGGCGCAACCGCTCTTTATGCGGTCGATCAATATGACGGGCAGCTCGATGCCTATGAGCTTGCGTCAAGCCGCGCCTATATGGGCGAGCGCCTGAACCGCTACGTCACCGCGGTCGTGATGGAATCGCGCGGCATCTATGCTTCCAATACCACCAAGGATGCCAAGAACTTCGCCGATGGATTGATGAAAGATCTTGACGAGATCGACAAGGTGATTGCCGCCTGGTCGCCGTTGGTCCCCGAAGAGCAGAAAGCCGAATTCACCAAATTGCAGGATCGCGCGAAGGAATTCCGCACATTTAGAACCGAGACCGCTCGGCTCGGTGTAGCGGAAAGTCCGGAGGCCGCCAACAAGCAGGGCAACAACGACGCCAACCGCGCCAATCGCAAGGCATTCCAGGCTGAGATCGATGCGGTCGTTCAGGCCGACAAGGCAGCGCTTGACGTTGTCGACGACGAGGTCACGGCTTTCCGCCAAACGGTCATGTGGGCCGTGCTTGGTATGATGGTGGCAGGGATCGGCGCCGGCGCCGGCCTCGGCATGTACATCGGCACCGCGCATCTGAGCCGGCCGATCCGCAAGGTGACCGAGACCATCAAGCAAGTGGCTGACGGCAATTTCGATATCGAGGTTCCTTTTGCCGGACGCGCCGACGAAATCGGCGAGATGGCCGCCGCCGTCGACGTATTCAAGCAGAACGGCAATGCCGTGCGCCGCATGAATGCCGAGGAGACCGCGATGCGCGCCAAGAGCGACGACCTGCAGTCCAGCATGTCGCTCGTCGTTTCCGCTGCCGCCGCCGGCGATTTCAGCCGCCGCATCGAAAAGGATTACGGCGACGTCAACCTCAATCGCTTTGCCGGCAACATCAACGAACTTCTGACGAGCGTCGACACCGGTGTCGGCGAGGTCCGCCGCGTCCTTGCAAGTCTCGCCGAAGGCGATCTGACCCAGACGATGCGAGGCGAGTTCCACGGTGCCTTCGCCGAGCTGCAGCAAAACGTCAACAGTACCTTTGCGACCCTCAAGAGCACCATGCGCGAAGTGCGCGAGACGACCGGCTCCATCAACACCAATACCAACGAACTGCGCAGCGCCAGCGACGATCTCTCCAAGCGCACCGAACAGCAGGCCGCTGCCCTGGAAGAGACCTCGGCGGCGCTCGACCAGATCACCGCCGTTGTGCAAAGCTCGACCGAGCGGGCACAGGAGGCGAGCGTCATGGTGACGGAAGCCAAGGAGAACGCCGCTCATTCCGGCATGGTGGTTCGCAACGCCGTCGAGGCCATGGGCCGCATCGAACAAGCATCCGGCGAGATCAGCCAGATCATCGGCGTCATCGACGAGATCGCCTTCCAGACCAATCTGCTGGCGTTGAATGCCGGCGTTGAGGCTGCCCGTGCCGGTGAAGCCGGTAAGGGCTTCGCCGTCGTCGCCCAGGAAGTGCGGGAATTGGCGCAGCGCTCCGCCACCGCCGCCAAGGATATCAAGGCGCTGATCAGCAAGTCGGGCGATCAGGTGCAAGTGGGCGTCAAGCTGGTGCAGGCAACGGGCGAGGCGCTGGCGGCGATTGAGGCGCGGGTCTTGAAGATCAACGATCATATCCATTCGATCGCAACGGCCGCCCGCGAACAATCGACTGGCCTGACGGAAGTGAATAAAGCCGTCAATCAGATGGACGAAGTGACGCAGCGCAACGCTGCCATGGTCGAGGAAACCTCCGCAGCTACCCATCGCCTCTCGGCCGAGGCCGATGGTCTCGTCAGCCTCGTTGCCCGCTTCAAGGTCGACACGGGCGCTACCTCCGCTCCGGTGGCTGCGCGCACCGAAACGCATCGTCCCGTCGCATCGCCGGCACGCCGAATGCTCGGCAAGGTCGCTGGCGCCTTTGCGGGCGGTGCCGCTACGGCAGCAGCACCGGCAGCGCAGGGCTGGGAGGAATTCTGATCCAGCCTGAGTTCCCTTGGAAGGGCGCGGCGACGCGCCTTTCCTGTCTTTTGACATGACCGATCCGCCGTGCTGCCATAGAGGCGATTGGAAAAACTGTCACAATCTCCTATTATCTGCTTCGATATGTCGTCATCAGATCGCTTTGAAACAAAGCGGGACAGCCGAAATGGATAGTGAGCAAGACAGAAACGTCGGCGAAGGCAGCAAGGCCGAGGCTCGGGGTCACTCGCGTTTCTACCGCCCCACTGGCATTTTCGGCGGCCTTTCCGGCAAGCTCCTGATGCTCACGGTCGTTTTCATCCTGCTTGCCGAAGTGCTGATCTTTGTTCCCTCCGTCGCCAACATGCGCTTGCGCTGGCTGGAGGACCGGCTGAACACGGCCGCCGCCGCCGCCATTGTCATCGATGGCTTGCAACCGGTCGAACTGCCCCGCGCGCTTCAGAAGGAAACGCTGATGGCGACGGGTACGCGTGCCATCGTGTTGCGCAAGGACGGCACCTCGCGGCTGTTGGCGACCGCCGAGATGCCGGCTTCCGTCGACGAGCAATATGATTTGAGCGACGTCTCGCTGCCGACAGCGATGCGCGATGCGCTGGACACGCTGCTGTTCGGCGGCAACCGCATCATCCGCGTCTTCGGTCCGGTTGGCGGCGACACCGGCACCGGCATCGAAGTGGTGCTGAAGGACACAAGGCTGCGCAGCGCCATGCTTGCCTATTCCGGCAGTGTCCTTTTCGTCTCGATCCTGATTTCGCTGTTCACCGCGACCCTGATCTTCTTTGCCATCAATCGCATGATGATCCGCCCGATCCGGCGCCTGACCGACAGCATGCAAACTTATTCGGATGATCCGGAAGACCCCGGCCGTGTCCTGGTGCCGGACGGTGGCCGCGACGAGCTGGCCGTGGCCGGCCGCCATCTCGCTTCCATGCAGTCGCAGTTGCAGAAGACGCTGAAGCAGCAGAAGAACCTTGCCGCTCTCGGTCTCGCCGTGTCGAAGATCAATCACGACATGCGCAACATCCTGTCGGCCGCGCAACTGATGTCCGACCGCCTGGTCGATGTCGACGACCCGATGGTCAAGCGCTTTGCGCCAAAGCTGCTGCGCACTATCGACCGCGCCGTCGGCTATACGACCGAGGTGCTGTCCTTCGGCCAGACCTCCGAATCCGCCCCGCGCCGCCGCCGCGTGCATCTGCTCGAACTCATCGACGAGGTGCGCGATATCTTGGCAATCGACCCTGATAGCGGCATCGAATTCGTCGTGCAGATGAGCCCGGATCTGGAGGTCGATGCCGACAGCGAGCAACTGTTCCGCATCATCCACAATCTCTGCCGCAACGCCCATCAGGCCCTGGTCGCCTTTGCCGAGACCTCGCCCGACAGCATCCGACGAATCACGGTGTCTGCGCGTCGCATCGGCAGCGTCGTCAGCATCACCGTCGACGATACCGGCCCGGGCATGCCGCAGAAGGCGCGGGAAAACCTCTTCACGGCCTTTCGCGGCTCCGCCCGCTCCGGCGGCACCGGCTTGGGGCTGGCGATCGCCCGCGAACTGGTGCTTGCCCATGGCGGTACCATCGCGCTGGTAGAAAAACCCGCCGCCGGCACCCAATTCCGCATCGAAATTCCCGACCGCCCGGTCTCGCTCGACGACTACCGCAGCCGCAGCTTTCACGAAAACTGAGCGTTTTCAGCCTCTTCGCAATACTCGTTGCGAAAATCGCAATCTTTTTCACAAATCCACTTGCATTCCCCCGAAGGACGCTTTAGAGAACCGCCCACGCCAACGGTTCCTTCCGTTTCGGCCACGCACCCGTAGCTCAGCTGGATAGAGCACCAGACTACGAATCTGGGGGTCAGGAGTTCGAATCTCTTCGGGTGCGCCATTTTTTCCTAATGCATTGAAACGTCAAAACATCTAAGCTTCCAAGGCCTTAGCAATAGCCCGGTACTTCACATGGCTACTGCACAAGGGTTGGTCACAAGATGGCAGGATTGAGTTTCATGCAGCGCCGTCCCTCTGGAATATATGAGTTCCGCAGGCGTCTCCCTCAGGCCCTTGCCGGGAAGCCTGTCCCTGAGCACGCTAAGGGCCGCCTCGTTGAGCTGATCAATCCCACCACCGGGAACTTTAAGCAGTATCTTTCGATCTCACTCCACACGAGCGATTACAACGCGGCCAAGCGCAAAGACCTCCGTGAAGCTGGTAGGGTGACAGACCTCTTTGCCGATGCCCTTGAGCTCGTGCGTAACGGCCCATCTATCACGCCCACCATAGAGCCCAGCGCTTTACCGTCCTTCAGCGATATCGAGGCTGAAGTTTTGGGAGGTCTACTAGCCGATGACGAGAAGATCCGAAAGGAAGGCGATGCGCGGCGATCAATGCAGACAGCAGCGGAGCGGACACAGTGGAACCTCCTGGAGCACGTACCCTTTGGGTCTCGCGGGACACTCCCCAGCCACCTTGTTGTGATTGGGCTGGAGGCGGAAGAACTCGCCCCGGACTACCGGGATGCCTACGCTAGACGTGACCCCGAGATAGTAAGGAGCCACCTCCACCGATATCTTAGCGAGAACCGGCTACCGATAGACCCATCATCAGAGTTCTACTATGAGGCGGGCCTCGCGATCCTGAGAAGCTACGTCAAGTTCTATGACGCCGTGGAGCGCAGGCAGCGTGGGGAGGAGGTGGTCGCACCAATCCCCGTGAAGATTAGTAAAGGGCCGAAGCTCACGGAAGCCTTTAAGCTCTGGCAGGGCGGCACTCAGGCACGCGGCGGCAAGAAGCCAGCACCGAGCACGGTACGAGAAGCAGAGCGCGTTGTCCGGTACTTTAAGGAGTGGCACGGAGATTTGCACCTTGCTGACATCACGAAGGAGAAAGCCAGAGACTTCCGCAACGCTCTCGCCAAGCTTCCGACTCGCCTTGCTGGGGAACACCGGGCATTGCCACTCAGGGCGCTCCTGAAGGCCACAGAAGGCAAAGGCGAGCTGGTCCATGGTGCCAGCGTCAACAAGTACCTAAATCTGCTGGTGGCCATCGTAAGCGCCGTGGAGAAAGAAGGCTTGCTAGATAGCGTCCCTGGTTTTGCCAATCCGTTCACCAAGCTGGGTCTTGTGATCGATAAGCGGAACGATCCGAACCGCCGTGAGCCGTTCTCCGATGGCGACCTCACGAAGCTTTTCACCGATAAGATTTACCAGCGTGGTGTCCGGCCCAAGGGCGGGAGCGGGGAGGCGGCTTACTGGTTCCCTCTCATTGCCCTACTTTCGGGTGCTCGCCTCAACGAAATTGCCCAGCTCCGCATCAAGGATATCCGCCAAGACCCCGAAAGCAGCATTTGGTTCGTTGATATCGGGACCGAAGGCGGTAGGTCTATCAAGACACCCGGTTCCCGCCGACAGGTGCCATTACATGGTGACCTGATTCGGCTGGGCTTGCTGCAATACCGCGAGCATCGCCTCAAGGAAGCGGCCAAGGAGGATGCCACGCTCTGGCCTGAGGTTACCTCTGCCGATCCGGCCTACCGCTCAACGGCGTGGTCTAAGTGGTTCAACCGTTACCTCCGGGTGACGATAGGCATCAAAGACCCCAGCATTGTGTTCCATAGCTTCAGGCACACCTTTAAGCGTCTCGCCCGTGATGCTGAGCTATCCGAAGAGCTTCATGATGCCCTGACGGGACACGTAGGTGTCGGGGGCGTGGGCCGGAGCTATGGCGCTGGGTTCGGGCTTAGGGCTTTGCATGATGCCATCACGAAGATCGAAGCGCCTAAGGCCGTCAAGGCGTTGGCAGAGTGGAAGGCCAAGCATGCCATGGAGGTCAAGCCGGGGGAGGCAGGGTGATGGCAACGGTTTGGATTGAGCGGTTCGGTGGCTGCCACGGCGTTGCACCGGAGTCGGTCAGAGACCTTGATGCCCAGTGTAAAGCGCGGTGGGTCCGAGAGAACGAGCCGAACGGTAACGCGGCAAACGCTTATAACAATCGGAAAGACTACTTCGAGTATCCATCAGGCTTTGCCGACATTTGCGCTGAGAGTTTGGAAGTGCGGCTGGTTATCGCGCGTAGGCTCACGGAACTTGCTGACGCTCAGATTGAAACCCGGCCTGATGACCATCTGAAGATAGAGCTGAGCGATGCAATGAAACGGCGCGGGTTTCGCCTTACCGCATACTTTTCGGATGGCCTTTCGGCGGCCCGCTATGCTGACGCTGATGTGAGAGAACTAGAGGTCCCGCTCTCAGCCGAGATTAGCCCAACGTTCATGCAGCCCGCAGCGGTAGCGAAAAAGTGGAAAGCCAAACGAGCGGCAGAGGGAAATCCTTATGCGAAACCTGCGGAAGGCAGCGAGGGATGGCGGGTAGTTCCCAAGGAGCCTTGGGGACCAAATCCAGGGGGTGATGCAGCGATACGACAGCTCAACATCCGAACACTTCAGGAGGCGGCTGAGCGACAGCGAGAAAGTGGGCTGCCCGTAGACCGGAGAGACGCGGCTTGGCTGAATGAGCTGATGGAGGAAGAGGAGGCGTATCAGGCCGACAAGCAGGCCAAGGACATACGTTGGCAGGAGCTCGCAGCCGACTTTGAGACTTGGATAAAACGGCTAAAGGCCGTGAAGGAGCTAGGCTTGCACATGCCACCCAAACCGGCTGGGTGGGACGAAATGATCCTGCAATGTGATGAGACCATTGAGATGACGGCTCGCATGTCCAAGAAGTTCCTCCGGGTCGGTCGCACCGATAAACCCATGCCTTATCGCTTCTTTTGGGACGGCATATCGCGGCATTGGCTTTTTGGGGGTCTGTTTGGCGTTGTATTTAATGGGGACGATGGCCCGATTGAGACTATGGTTCTCCCTTCCTATACAATCCCTATTAGGGCACGCATTGCGCCAGACAAAGCGCTCTCGGAATGGCGGGCTATCAAGGCATATCGTGAAAAGCAGCGTGAATCGCTGTCTTCAGCCGAGGAGCCGCTAGAGGAGCTGTCATACGAGCTGGCTGGCGAGATTTTGTGTGGCTGGAAGAGAGTGCCTCTGAATTTTACTGGCGTGCACTTGTAACCTTTCCGCCTTCTGCGACTGCTTGAGGAGACCCAGCATGCACGATAACTTCTTCACCGCTTGGCAGGCAAAGCTAGACAGGGCGCTGGCCAATTGTACTGTCCCCATGACCGACGGAAGCTGTGCTCGGTGGGACCTTGCGGCCATCCGTAGGGGGTATTGAGGGTAAGGCCATGCAGCGGAATTATTGTCTGATGTAGTGGTTTCGCGCGTTGGGGTGCCGATGTGCCCGAACCCAGCGCATCCCCTTGGCGGCTGCCTCAATTGGGTATGGTACGTGGACTACTGCAATTTCAGGGGCAATAACCCCTGTGGTCCAAATGAAGTGGAACTCTCTGGCCATGCCATGCGCTAGGTGCTCGGTGATGGAGTCCCGATCGGTCACCATGAAGCAGGCGAGGCTGTGCATGACCTCCATCGCTGCCTTCTCCCATTCATCAACCGGGAGCTTTTCGGACACACGAATGCGGTAGGCTCCCCTTACGCCCGGCTGTAGGGAGAATAGCTCCACGCTGACATACTGTCCCGCCATGGGCATCCGTAGTAGCCAGCCCTTGGGGAGGCCGTGTGCTGCTGGAAGGGGCGTAAAGGTGTAGAGGGTCTCGGTGGGGCGGAATACGAAAGTCATCTCTTTGCCTGTTAAACTAGGATTAATAACTATCTTGATATGATTCTAGGCCACACACTGCTGTCAAGAGATAACCAGGAGACAATTCGTGCTGACTACCGGAAATCAACTAAGGGCAGCCCGTGCGTTAGTCGCGATGGATCAGACCACGTTGGCCAAGGCGGCGGGGGTCAACAAGAACACCATAGTGGCGATGGAGAAGCGTGGCGCTGAAGTCCTCACAAGCGGGCTCGATACGATTCAAGCCGTGATGCGGGCACTTGAGGCTGAGGGCGTAGAGTTTCTAAACCATGGCCAGCCGGGTGTTCGGCTACGTGCCTAGGGCTGTTACCGGCTATCCCTCATCACTGGTGTAGCTGTGGGCCTAGCTAGTTTCCGTCCACAAACATACGTATTTCGGCGCGTTTACAAGGGCTTGTGCTTGGAGGAGAGAGTAGTTTAGGGCGACCGACAGGATCATGGGCGCTTGTTGTTGGACAGTATACAGTTGGCGGCGCTGAGGCGTACGCCATGAAGGCCGGCATTGGTAGCGACGGCGTAATTCCAAAAGCTAGTCGGAGTTCAGGTCGGTTTGAGGCGGGTGAAGAGGACGAGGTTGTAAGCCACAACGGAGGACCAGACGTAGGTCTTGAAGTGGTCAAGGCCCCGCCAGGTGCAGCGTGCCAAGCCGTAGGCACGCTTGAGGCATGATATTCCGGCTTCGATACCGGCGCGGAAGTTGCGCAGCTTGCGATAGACCCAATTGCTTCTGACCATGTCCTCGACCTTGAGGCCAGCTTTTTGTGGAATGCCATGTCGCGAACGCCCCAGGTCTTGGCTGTGGCCAGGTTGCCGCGACTGGCAAAGCCGCCGTCGGCCGCCGCCTGCCGCGGCGCGTGTCCATAGACGGCGATGTGGCGCTCCAGCATTGGCAGCAGCCGCTCGCTGTCGGGCGGATTACCCGCCTCGATCACGAGATCGAGGATCATGCCGCTTCTGCCGGTGGTCAGGTTGAGCTTGTGGCCGTATTCGGTCTCGCGGCTACCTTTGACGATGATATCGGCATGGGGTTCGAACAGGCTTACCAGCTTCTCGCCCGCCGGCAGCTTCTCTCCCGCCAGTACTCGCCGCTCGCTCTGTTTGATGATGCGTTCGATCAGCGGTCGATAGCGGCAAACCTGGGCCTGCCAGAGTTGGACGAGCGGATTGCTCGCCACGCCCAGTCGCTCGGTTGCCTGCTTCAGATATGCCAAGGTCGCGCGGGCGATCGCGATCAGCTCACGGTAGAGCCGGGCCCGATTGGGCTGACCGCGTGTGAACTGGATTTTGCGGGCACGCTTCTTGGCCGCGCGGCAATGATCGCGCCATGCCAGGCCGGCGCCGACCAAGGTATCTGCCTTCTTCAGCAGGCGCACCATGACCCGCACGGCATCCCACAGCAGGCTGCTGTCGCTCGGTTCGTGTATGAGTGCTGAGGTCACTGTACTGTCCAGCCGCACGACCGTGCCGTCCTCCAGCTTCGCCTGCCGAGCGCTCGACAGCAGCGCCCGATTGATCGCTTCCCAGGTCTCGGGTCGGATCGCGCTGATCGTCTTTTGCAGCACTGACTTTTGCGGGCTCCATGACCACGGCAGACGCGCAAAGGCCCGAAACGATGCGGAGTCCTCGAGATGGAACGCCAGTTCCTGGTAGCTCAGCTGCCGGTATTGCTTGAGCAATGCGCAACGCAGCACTGCCTCGGCCGGCAGCCCTTGCCGTCCGGTGGGCTTGACACCGTGCCGACCCAGATCCCGACCCACCAAGCCAAACAGATCGTGATGCTCGTCCAGCCACTGCGACATCGCCTTCAGTTCGTGGCCGATCTCGTGCGTAGCGAAAACATCGAATATACTGGCTTGGACGGTGCGTTCTTGGCGCATTGTCGGCTCCGGCGGTTGCAGATTGTGCTTCGGAATCAGTGGCATGAGCCCAAAGTATACCTGAAACCGCCGGGCCTTACCCGCGCAAAATTCAGATTCACGTAATAATATCAATAAGTTGTCGTTTGTGGACGGAAACTAGCTAGTTTCCGTCCACAAACATACGTATTTCGGCGCGTTTACAAGGGCTTGTGCTTGGAGGAGAGAGTAGTTTAGGGCGACCGACAGGATCATGGGCGCTTGTTGTTGGACAGTATACAGTTGGCGGCGCTGAGGCGTACGCCATGAAGGCCGGCATTGGTAGCGACGGCGTAATTCCAAAAGCTAGTCGGAGTTCAGGTCGGTTTGAGGCGGGTGAAGAGGACGAGGTTGTAAGCCACAACGGAGGACCAGACGTAGGTCTTGAAGTGGTCAAGGCCCCGCCAGGTGCAGCGTGCCAAGCCGTAGGCACGCTTGAGGCATGATATTCCGGCTTCGATACCGGCGCGGAAGTTGCGCAGCTTGCGATAGACCCAATTGCTTCTGACCATGTCCTCGACCTTGAGGCCAGCTTTTTTGTGGAATGCCATGTCGCGAACGCCCCAGGTCTTGGCTGTGGCCAGGTTGCCGCGACTGGCAAAGCCGCCGTCGGCCGCCGCCTGCCGCGGCGCGTGTCCATAGACGGCGATGTGGCGCTCCAGCATTGGCAGCAGCCGCTCGCTGTCGGGCGGATTACCCGCCTCGATCACGAGATCGAGGATCATGCCGCTTCTGCCGGTGGTCAGGTTGAGCTTGTGGCCGTATTCGGTCTCGCGGCTACCTTTGACGATGATATCGGCATGGGGTTCGAACAGGCTTACCAGCTTCTCGCCCGCCGGCAGCTTCTCTCCCGCCAGTACTCGCCGCTCGCTCTGTTTGATGATGCGTTCGATCAGCGGTCGATAGCGGCAAACCTGGGCCTGCCAGAGTTGGACGAGCGGATTGCTCGCCACGCCCAGTCGCTCGGTTGCCTGCTTCAGATATGCCAAGGTCGCGCGGGCGATCGCGATCAGCTCACGGTAGAGCCGGGCCCGATTGGGCTGACCGCGTGTGAACTGGATTTTGCGGGCACGCTTCTTGGCCGCGCGGCAATGATCGCGCCATGCCAGGCCGGCGCCGACCAAGGTATCTGCCTTCTTCAGCAGGCGCACCATGACCCGCACGGCATCCCACAGCAGGCTGCTGTCGCTCGGTTCGTGTATGAGTGCTGAGGTCACTGTACTGTCCAGCCGCACGACCGTGCCGTCCTCCAGCTTCGCCTGCCGAGCGCTCGACAGCAGCGCCCGATTGATCGCTTCCCAGGTCTCGGGTCGGATCGCGCTGATCGTCTTTTGCAGCACTGACTTTTGCGGGCTCCATGACCACGGCAGACGCGCAAAGGCCCGAAACGATGCGGAGTCCTCGAGATGGAACGCCAGTTCCTGGTAGCTCAGCTGCCGGTATTGCTTGAGCAATGCGCAACGCAGCACTGCCTCGGCCGGCAGCCCTTGCCGTCCGGTGGGCTTGACACCGTGCCGACCCAGATCCCGACCCACCAAGCCAAACAGATCGTGATGCTCGTCCAGCCACTGCGACATCGCCTTCAGTTCGTGGCCGATCTCGTGCGTAGCGAAAACATCGAATATACTGGCTTGGACGGTGCGTTCTTGGCGCATTGTCGGCTCCGGCGGTTGCAGATTGTGCTTCGGAATCAGTGGCATGAGCCCAAAGTATACCTGAAACCGCCGGGCCTTACCCGCGCAAAATTCAGATTCACGTAATAATATCAATAAGTTGTCGTTTGTGGACGGAAACTAGCTATATGCGAAGGCATGGGGGTTGGCATGAAGTCCATCACCTTGAGGGCAGCCGTATGGTACAGCGTTCGCACTTGTAGATCGCTAGCAGCCCTTTCAGCGTCAATGGTGGTCTGGAGATAAAAGCATTCTGCGCTTGCCCCTTAGCCGCCGCCTCTAGTCCAATAGCAAGAAGTTATTCCCCAAGCGGCCTTATGACAGACTTCTCGGAGACCTCGAAGACAAAGCCGGTCTTCTCAAAGCTCACACGCCGCATTGTTTCCATTGCGTATTTCCGCTTGGACTGGGCCACCAAGATGCCATCATGCATATTCAACGCCGTAATACCCGCCGCGAATAAGGCCAGAAGCACAGCGACAAGGATTTCCGCTTCGGCAGCGAAAAGCTCCATGCCGACGTTGGTATCAAAGAGCGGCACTATGGCGGGGTGGAGAGCGGCTACAGCGGCCTTTACACGGCCCATGGTCCAATCCCCGGGCAATGCTTCCCGCGCCTCAGCGGGCAACCTCGTGGCCTCCTTTTGCCGGAAGAATAGCGAGTTGACCACAGGCTTAAGAGCAGTACGAAAGCCCGCCAAACCGGGGATGGCATATAGGTCACCCGCTGGGGGTTGCACGCCTTGCCGACAGTATGCCAGCCTCACGAACATCGCGGAAAAGTCCAGGTCACATAGTTCCTCGCCGTCAATAGTCAGTAAGTGCCGCTGTGATTTCGGCAGTGTTTCCCATACGCCACCATAGAGCCGGCCATGAAGATTGAACCCGTGCGGCTCGCCCACGCCCCCGGCGCGGAACTTGCGGACGAGGTGCCCGACCGGATGGAGGGGCTGGCCACCATACCGAATGTCTGCGCTGGAAAGGTGCGTGTTGATGGTTTCCATCGCCGCCCGTAGCCGCTCGGTTTCCTGCGTGTCGCGATATTCTATCCGCTCTTTCCGTTGGTGTTTGGGCACTGCCGCCCATAGCTCAATCGTCTCGCAGCCCAGCACCCTGCCGATATCACCGAGCGTGACCCCGTGTTTCTGGACGAGTAGCCGGAAGCTTTCGGTAGGTGAGACCGTCGTACGCTGTTGCCGGAAGATCGCTTCGGTTACCGTCAGAAAGCCCGCTTCGTGCATCGCCATGACACATGCTCTCAAGACCTCCCGGCTGAACGCGCGGCGGTCGTATCGGCTGCCTTTGGTGCTGGCCATCGGGACCGCCAAGCTGGCATAACGCATGGGGCTTTGAATGACGACGATTAGGTTGGCGACAAGCGTTTCCACAGCGAGGCGGCGGCGCTGAGCGGCATCTGAGCGGGGCGCTCTTCCCGGTGTCACAGCAGGGGGTAGGAGCAGACTGGCGACCTCCTCAGCTAAGGCAGCGATCCGCCCAGCGTCACCGAAAAGCCATTCGTCCCAGTGCAGTACCCTTGGGCTTTCGGAGCTGGGCACGGGGATGGGCTCCGCATTTGCGCGGAACCTCCCCTTATTGTTGGCGGGTAGCTGGTCCATCAGGTGAAATCACTATCCGCAGCGGCGCAAGCGTCTTTCCAGCGGCTTTCAGCTTCCGCTCTTAACCTTACGTCCACCATTTCGTACTCATGGTTCTCCTGGGGCTTCCGGCCTATAAGAGTGATCCCACGGGCCTCCGTCACATCGTCAATGTCCTTTATCAGGTCTGCACTTGGACGGCGCTTTTTGTCCGAGCCCCTGTATCGATCCTGCCGACGCCTCTCACGTGTCACCCCGTATATCGCGACAATGTTCTCCTGGGGCGAGAGCAGATAGACAGTGCAATTGTCGGGGCAACGGTCCACCGTCGTCCGTATGGCGAGGTGCAACACATGAGATGCCGAGCCATCTAGGACTTCGGGAGGCTCTGACGTGTTGGTCCAAACGGTCTCTCCATTAGAGCTTTCAAGACAGGCCAACCACACGTGTTGGGGAAAGCTGTTTCTGCTTGAGTTAATACCCGCCGAATGGATGAAGAGTTTGAAAGTAGGATTGGGTTCCATCACTTGTTGCCCGCCCCGAAACCGTCAATGATGCGCTGTATGTTTGCCCGCTGCTCTGGGCTTTGCGGGTCACCCTTCAAATGCTGATAGTGGTCTGCGACTTTGCGCTGAGCCGCCATCAGGGCATCCCGCACGTTCTTGTCCGCCTTCAGCCTCGCCATTGCGGCAGCGCGGTATTTCTCCACGCGGAGGGCGAGTAGCCATTGCTTGGTGCCTCTAACATCAATCGGGCCGTCCGGTGCCCTAAGGTAGGCTTCTGACCGCATGGCATCCGCTATGGTGTCCCTTAGCGACTTGGCATTGGGGCTAGGCTTACCGGCCAAGCGCTGGTAGGCCACATAGGCGTTCTCACCGTTGGTCATGGTGATGTTGCGTAGGTCCACCTTGTTTGCGAGGGTCGGTGACGGAGGACCCATCGCCGTTCCGCCCTCAAGCCCGAGCCTAAGGGTCTCTTGGTCCACTAGGCTGCCATTGTCGTCAGACCACAAGCCTTGGCGATTGAGTACCGGCTGGCCCAACCAGTTGTATTTGGGCGGAAGGTCCTGCGACATGCCGGGGATGACTTGCATCATCTTGTCTGTGATCGTACGGGCGTCCCTAAGGAACGGGTCCGTGGAGAGCTGACGTGTGGCCCCGCTGAATGGGACCATGCTCTGAGCCATGCTGCCTGCAAACCTAACGCCGCTAGCATCGGGGTCTGTGATGGCGTCCAGAGCTTGGTTCAAACTCAGCAAGTATGTCCTGCTGGTGAACTGCTTGGCGAGCGAGACGGTCAAAGCCCCGATAGCGTTCTCGATCTCGGGCGTACCGGCAGCATCGTCACCCATGATGTGGTAGGCATCCTGAATGTCCGCGATGATGCCGAAAGGCAGCGCCACGGGATCGTACCTGTTGAACGGGATGTAGGACTTTGTGCCGTCATCATGCTGGACCACGATGCTGTACGGCTGCCAGCCGGTGGCAAGAAGCTGGGCTTTAAGCTTCGGATCGGCAGGGCCACCACCGGTCACCATGCCCTGAGCACCGAGGAACGCAGCGGCCCCCATGAAGAGAGACCCCATCGTCATCTGGCCAACCGCCTGGGCTTTAGCCTCCTGCCCCAGCGCCCCGCTGAGCATCTGGCGATACTCCTCTTGGAACATATTGAGGCCGGGGGTCATCTTCCAGCCATACCGGATGACGTTGGTGGGCGTCTTCACGAAAGGCAGGATGAGACGGGTGAGCTGGGTCTTGTCGTTGGAGATGAAGTTCTGGACGTTCTTCCCGAATGTTCCCGGCAGGAGGTCTTGCTGAAATGTCGCGATGTTGGCCTCACGGAGGGCATTGGGGTCCAGCCCTCGGCCCTCGGCGTCAAACGCATTGTCTAGGCGCTGGGAGACGTAGCTCTTGACGAAATCCTTTGCAGGCTTCCCAGTGAGCCCAGCCTTAACGGCCTGCTCGGTGCCTTCCATATTGGCGCTTGCGGCCAGCTTGGAGCGATAGACAATCTGCTTCACCAACTCATCCACACCACCGAGAGTGCGAGGAGCCACACCCGCCACGCTGAGCGGAATGGAGAACGCATTGTAGAGGACATTGGGGATGCTATCCCATGGCTTGAAGTAGTTGGCTCCGAGGGCCTGTGTGCCGGGAACCTGCCACCTCGCCTCTGGGCCGAATGCCTCCGAATTGTGGGGACGCAGCACGCCATCATTGTTGGCGAACGCTTTGACAGCCTGGGAGAAGCCATCGTAGAAGGCAGACCCCATGTAGGAGTATTGCTTCAGGTTCTCCTTGATGAGCGCCTTGCTGGCATCGCTGCCTGCTACGGCTCCGGGGACTGACCCAAGGATACGCTCCATAGGGCGAACACCAAGCATGTACCCGTTCGTCATCATGTTGATGAGCTGGGTCTTAGGGCCGGACACCAAGCTAGATACCCGCATGTAGTTCACGGTGTCCATGATCTTTCGGCCTAAGCCGGGGTCTGCCAACGTCTTGAGAGCATTCGGATTCGCCTGGGCTTGGACGAGCAAATCAAACAGCCGATCCTTACTCACGCCTTCGAATAGCGAGGGATCAAAGGGCTTGCCCCTGTTAGCGCGAAGAGAGCGACCGGCCTGGGATCGTATATCGCTGGCAATCTTGAGGAAGATGGTAGCAATCGAGAACCGCTTGGCAATCTCCTGCTCCATGGCCTCTACGCTACCATGCTGTGTATAGTCCCCAATCTTGCGCCGCATGGCCAGCAAGGAGGCGTCCTGAAAGGCCTTTGCCGCAAGTGATCCCGCCGTGATCATCTTTGCTGTCAGCGTAGTGGATGCCTCTCCAGCCTGCTGAAGGATACCGGCAAGCCCTGCCGGATCAGTTCCAGTCAGCGAGGCAAACGCCGCGATCTGCTCTTGCAGCTTGGGGTCTGTCAGCGTTCCCCGAAACCCTTGAGCCTGAAGCTCTTCGGCTTTGTGGTGGACGGCAAGGTCCATTGCCTCTAGTACATCACTGTCATTCTTGAAGCGGTCCCAAAGGGTTCCCAAGTCGGGGCTCAGTCGTTGGCCAGCCTGGGCCATCTTCTCCCAGCTTCCAAATTTCACCATCGCTTCCCAATCTCGTTGGGCATTCTCAAGGGATGACGGCAGCTCATCCAGGAGGCTCGGCATGGCGCGGGGCTGGAAGTCCACCACTGGTTTGAACGGTGGGGGGTTGGCGGCGGGCGTTTGTTCTACCTGTGGGCTCTGCTCCGGTGAGGCGGCTTGGGGCTTGGCCTCGGAACCTCCAGTCAGTTCTTGGCCAGAAGCTCCAGCCGAGTTGCCCTCTGCCGTTGCTGGCACGGAGCCTGCCCCCTCGGTGACACTAGGACTTGCCACGGCGTTCTGATTAGCGGGGTTATACTTTTGGGGGTCAACCGTCCCCGGCTGCTGTCCCACACCTGCATTGGCTTGCTGCTCCTGCGCTATGTGGGCGTGCTGCTCGGCTTCAAGCTGGCTCACAGCCCGACTTGCTGCCGCCGTATCGCCTGCCTTCAGGTACTTCCATATCTTGAGACCCCCCGTGAATGAGCCGATGATGGCCGCATCCATGCCAAGGCTCTCCATGGCGTTCTTGAGGCGTCCCATTGCGGCACTATCCCCAGGCTTGGCAGAGAGCCACTCATTGAAGGGGTTGGCTAGCGGGGTATCCTGGATGAGATTGGATAGGCGGGCTTCGTGGGGATCGAAGGCGATGGCACCAGCGAGGGCCGCTTTGCCAGCTTCAAGCCCAAGCTTCCCGTACTTATAGGCTTCCACAAAGGCTTGGCCCGATGCCAGCGACTCGCCAACAATCGGCACAGCCTTTGCCAGAGTGCCCAGCTTGCCAAGACCCACCATCGCCACGGTGAACTGCCCGATGCCTGAGGAGAGACCCCCGATGATCGGGCTTTCCTGCTTGATGTGCTGGTCCAGGCCCTCTACGAACTGGCGTGCTGCTGACTGCCGCTCAGGTGGCGTATCGCCGAACAGGAAGTCCTTGGTCTCAAAGACAGACTTGAGGCCACCTGTGACCGGCGCAACCATTCCGGCCATCCCCATAGCGTTCTCTTGGGAAGCATGCGGGTCATCCGGCGCAACATCCGGGGCGCTAAAGGAGCCATCAGGGTTCTGTGTGATACCGAGCTCCGCGCCAAATGGCTGCTCGGATGTCCCGCCCTGAGCCGAACTGCCACCACTAGCAGCAGCCTGAACAGTGCCAAGGAGGCTCTGGAGAGCTTGAGGGTCTAGCTGTGCGCCAGATGCTTCGGGCTGGGTGCCGATTCCGATGAAGCCGCCCCTTTGTTCCGAGATGATTGCGCCCCTTGATTCCGGGATGATCTCGCCCCTTTTTAGTGGGGTCTGCAGGCGATGATTGTTGTCAGTTCATTTAGGCAGGGTGTCAAGCTTTTCGGGGCAGGTTTCGGCGTAGGCTATCGCCGCTCAATTCGATGCGATGAGCGTTGTGAACGAGGCGATCCAGTATGGCATCGGCGTAAGTCGGGTCTCCTATGACGCCATGCCATGCCGATACGGGAAGTTGGCTGGTGATGATGGTTGATCGGCGGCCGTAGCGATCTTCGAGGATTTCGAGGAGGTCGTGCCGGGCTTGTTCGTTGAGCGGTTCGAGGCCCCAGTCATCTAGGATCAGGACTTGAACATGGCCCAAAGTCCGCTGCAGCCGGGCATACCTGCCATCGCCCCGAGCGAGCGCAAGCTGGGCAAATAGCCTTGGGACACGCTGATAGAGAACGGAGCGATCGTCTCGGCAAGCCTTGTGGCCGAGAGCGCAGGCTAACCAGCTTTTTCCGACACCCGAGGGTCCGCAAATGGCCAGATTGTCATGAGCGTTGATCCAGTCGCCGCCGAGCAGCTTCATGAAGAGCGCGCGATCAAGGCCGCGCTCGCTGCGATAGTCGACATCTTCCGGGGTGGCCTGGTGGCGAAGCTTGGCAAACCTGAGGCGTGCGGCAAGCTTACGATCGTAGCGGGAACTCCACTCCCGTTCGAGCAGCAGTCCTAGCCACTCGGCGTGCGAGAGATGTTCGGCTTCGCCGTTGGTGACGAGCTCCCCGAAGGCCTTTGCCATGCCGGCCAGGCCCATGGAATTGAGTTTATCGAGTGTTGGATGCGCAAGCATTCTTCGTTCTCCTTAGTGGTAATAGCGAGGTCCGCGGATGTTTTCGTGATGGATCGGTTCATGCGAAGCCGGTCCATTGGTGGAAGCCGTTCGATCAAGATGATTGTCGAGGATGGAGCGCACCGAACCGTAGGTCCGGGCCCCGATCTCCAGTGCACGGCTGCAAGCAGCGTTCACTCTGTCGCGGCCAAAGCTTTTGTTCAGGCGGATAATTCCCATGCAGGCTCGAAAGCCCTGCTCCGGGTGCGGCCTGTCGGCGAGGATCTTCTCGCACAGCAACGCCACCTCCGGCCCGATGGAAGAGGCCTCGCGTTGAATGCGTTCGATCGTCCAGTCGGCAAAGCGGCGATGGGCTGAGGGCATGTGATCGGGAATCGTCGTGTGTTTGCCATTGCCGCTGGAGCGGCGATGGGCGGCTATTCGCTCGCCTTTGTGGAAGATCTCGATCGTATTGGCGGTGATGCGCGCCTCGACCTGCTCGCGAGCGAAGCGATAGGGAACGGAGTAATAGTGCCGCTCGATCTCGACGTGGTAATCCAGCCCGGCACGCCGGATACGCCATTCCGCAAAGACATAGCGTTCCACAGGCAATGGCCTTAAAGCGGGCCGGTCGAGCTCTTCGAACAATTGGCGGCGCGTGACGCCAACCCGGCGCAGGACACGCCTGTCGTTCAAATCATATAGCAAGTCGGCAATCGCCGCATTGACCTCGGCCAGGCTGTGGAAGGTGCGGTGGCGAAGGCGGCCCAGCAGCCAGCGCTCGACGATACGAACCGCAGCCTCTACTTTCGCCTTGTCGCGAGGACGGCGTGGCCGCGTCGGCAGGACGGCGCTGCCATAGTGGGTTGCCATCGCACAATAGGTCCGATTGACTTGGGGATCGAAGTGGCACGCCTTGATGATCGCCACCTTGGCATTGTCGGGAACCAGCAAGGCTGGCGCACCGCCGAAGAACTCCAGCGCCTGGATATGGCATTCGATCCAGTCGGGAAGCGTCTCGCTCCACCGGGCATGTGCATATGAAAGGCTCGACGCGCCCAGAACCGCCACGAACAGATGGGCTTGTCGGGTCTTGCCGGACAACCGATCGACAATCACCGTGACCGTGTCGCCGGCATAATCGACGAACAGCTTGTCGCCGGCCATATGATCCTGCCGCATCGTCACCGGCAGCTTCAGAGCCCAGCCCCGGTAGAGGTCGCAGTAGCGACTATAGCGATAACCATCCGGATGACGGCTGATGTATTCGTCCCAGAGGATCTGCAGCGTCATATGCTTGCGCTTCAGCTCGCGATGGACCTGTGCCCACTCCGGCTCAGGAGCGCGACGGTGCCCAATCTTCGTCCCGGCCGCCTTGTAAAGCGTTGCCTCCAGGACTGTATCGTTGACGTCGTCGCCGAGAGGCCACGACAGCCCGGCTACCGCCGCACGCCGTAGCGTCTCGCGCACCGTCGAGGGCGCAGTTCCAACCCGCACCGCAATCGACTTGTGCCCAAGTCCTTGCTCAAAACGATATCTCAGTATCTCGCGGACACGCCGCATCTCCAATCTCTCCGCTGGCATCCCGTTCCTTCCTCGTCAACGTCGAAGGAAGAAACTTCACACCTGCAGACCCACCCTTGCCAGACGCCTCCAAGGGGGCGGCATCATCTCGGAACAAGGGGGCGACTATTTCTCGGAATTGGGGGGCGACATCATTTCGGAATCAGGGGGCGGATTGCCTCGGAATTTGCAGGCTGGGCTTGAGGCTGGGTGGCCTGCTCGGTGGGCTGCTGCGTGTTCGGGGCTTCCTGCTCCCCTTGTGTTTCGTTCTGCGGTGAGGGAAATAGTCTCTCGAATTCCTTCGGGTCCATGCGGGTCTCCGTGATGTCTTCGAATATCGAAGCAGTTAATTGGGTGAATGGGTGCAACAGAACGCGCGTCATCGGCTGGTGATTAGCCACGCGAAATCTTGCGGTTAGCGGCGATGTGTTGAGATGCGGCCACGTATTGGTGGCAACGGGTTTCGGCTTAGAGGGTCACGGCGCGGGCAGCCTAGCGACTTTATCTCGCTGCGGTTCTGCCGGTTTTTGATCTTCCACCGCCTCTCTGTGAGCCAACAACAGCATTCTACAGGTTGTGGTGTCAATATAAATTTCGTGGTATTGCACGTATTGGGTGCATAAGGGGATGTGCGGAAATGGTGAATGGCTAATTCCCTTCGTAAGAACGAAACGCCATCAATTGAGACCAATTTCGCAAATCTGCGGTTGAGCAAAAAAATCTTCGGACGGCGACCGGAAGCCGGTAACTTCAGCTCCGAAAAGGTAGCTCGCTGCAACCATGCGACCAGCTTAACGAGAATCGATGTGGTCTAAAGCTGGCGAGGCATACCATCTGCTCAAGGATATTAGTTCAAGATTGAACTATCTACTATACGAAGGGAATAGGAAAAAGCCCGGCTGTGTGCCGAGCTTCTTGGTATGCATTGAGTGTTGTCTCTCCACTACTGCGGGATTTGGCCTCATGCCGCCCTTGCAAAGGCTTCCCGTGCTTTTGTGGCGCAGACTAGCGGCCCACCCGCCGCCTCTGCCGATGAGGAGAGGTACGCCTCTGCTATCCCGGTCAACGTCGCTTCGCTCACGGCATTGCTCACAGACCACCTTGCGGACCATACCCCTTGATGAGCCGCCATCTGGGTCCAGCTCGGAGCGTTGCCCAATGCCAAGCTCGCTGCTCTGAAATCCGCATCGGTGGCAGACTGAGCCAAGATATCCTCCAGGGCCATCAAGTAGTCCCAAGCCGTCGCATCGGTTACGGGGTCTACCTCGCTCCAAATAAACTGAATGGCCAGCCCTCGGTACGCCTTCCAGTGTTGCGGTTCACAGGCAAGGGTCCAGAGGACATCATCAAGGCCGTTGCAGCGCAGCACGGTCACCACGTCCAGAGGTTCATCATCCGCGTGGTCATTTCCGAGATATGCGAGTAGCCGCTTGAAGTCGTCACGTAGCGGCTTATGGGCACGGATGTCGTTGAGAGTGGTGAAAATCTTCATGATCTTGTTGCCCTCCTGAGGCACATAGATTTCCCCTCACCGGGGCACAGCTTTGCGCCCGGCCTAACGCCAGTCATATGGGGGTCTAGGGTTAGCCAATGGCCGCCGCGTCTTGGTGGACTAAGGGTAGCTCTAGGTTTCTTAAATTAGATATCTAATTGACAGCATATTGGATATCTAATTGCTGTCAATAGGAGATATCTAAATGAATTCAGTTTGACCCCCAAATAGATATCAGATAGGCAGTGGGGAATGGCCAGAAAGAAGATCAATCACGACAATATGCCCGCACGGTTTCCGGAAGGGACCTTCGTGCGGATGGACAACGTGCTGGCAGAGGGCGAGACCCGCATGGACCTCGTTAGGGGTGCTGTAGACCTTGAGCTTAGGAAGCGGGAGCGCGTGGCCAAGCGCCAAGCTGAAGAGACAGAAAAGCCCGACTTATAGCCGGGCCTTTGTCCATCGTTACGGGCTCCCTGGTTAAGCGCTAAGCGTCTGCGGCTTGCTCTTCCTTCATGCGCCTTGCCAGCCGTGCGAGCGTGGAGCTGGAGACCATATCGTAACCTGAGCCGTCCTTGCGTTTGGTCTTGGTGCTGTCAATGATGGTCTTATAGGACATGCCCGCCTTGAGCATCATCACCAAGCCAGCATTGCGCTCCTCATCCTCGGGCCGTCCCTTAAAGGCTCCTCGCTGCTTTGCCTTCTCGATACCCTGGGCCTGCCGCCTGCGTCTATCCTCGTAGTCTTTGCGGGCTATCGCAGCAAGCATATCCAGCATCATCCCGTTGATCGCGTCCAGCATCCGTGCCGAGAACTCATCGCTACCTTGCTGGGCCAGTTGGTGGGAGGTGGGCAAGTCCAAGGCAACCACCCGAACGCGCTTAAGGGCAATCTCCCTCTTCAGCACTTCCCAGTCGTCTGCGTTGAGGCGGCTTAGTCGGTCCACCTGTTCCACCAGCAGCACGTCTCCGGGCTGGCAATCGGCAAGCAGGCGGAACAGCTCGGGGCGCTTCAGGGATGCCCCACTCTCGTTCTCCATGTAGGTAGCTGCGATCTTGAGACCCCGCTCATCAACAAAGCGCTGGAGGTCTGTCTTTGCGCGGCTGGCGTCTTGCTCCTTTGTGGAGGCTCTGAGGTATGCCCGAATGAACATGCGAAAAGCTCCTCGCTTCGTTTTACATGCTTCGGTATCTCACGCTTCGCTTTAAGTTGTCAATGAGTATTATCGAAGTGGACTTTGGAAGCACGCGGGACGATTCGCTTAACGTGTACCTTTTCGAAGTAGGTGAGAAAGAGTCTGTCGCTTGGCTTTCCGGGCGACACGATCTAAAGCCAATCCCCGACAGGCAAGGAGGCAAGCCGATGGAAGACACCACGACAATCACCAATCGCAGCGACTTCGCGCAGTGGGCCATTGAACGCGCAAGAGCCATCATGGGAGAGGAAGGCGCTGACCTAGCGTTGGCAGCCCAAGGCGGCAATGAGGAGACCATCAGGGCAGCGGGCAACGCCTTGGGGTCTGCGATAAGTGAAGCGCTGCTAGAGGTGTTTGACGCTCTGCTGGACGGTGCGGACTAGGGCATGCAGAGCGGGAGGCGAGAGGCTTGCCGCAATGAGACCCAATGGACATCACTAAGGAGGGGCGTGAGTTGGACCTTCAGCTATGGACTTCGGATAAAGTGGTAGGCGCAGTCATCGCTACAGGCGTTGTCTCAGCGTCTTTTCGCGAGCTCATTGAATTCGTCAAGGGACACAGAAAGAAAAGGCGGGAGGCCCGATACTTAAGTGTCAGCGCAGCAGTAGCGCTTGAAGCCTTTGCCATCGAATGCAAAGACCTCGTGGATATGATGGAAGCAAACTATGAGCAATACCAAGCTGTAGGTTCTATAAACATACCCTCGCCTCCAAAACTGCCAACCGATTGTGATTGGCGGCTGATAGACGTGACACTGATGAACGAGCTACTTTCCTTTGAGAACGGAGTCCGGCAAGCCCAGGCTGATGCTGAGTTCTCAGCGCACTTTGAGGGAAATAGTTGGTCGCACGTCTCGGCTGTTTCAGAGCTTATGGAAAAGGCACAGGGCCTAGCCGCTCAGCTTCGAGCAAACATTGGACTTTCGTAGGTGCCTTGACTCAGCAGCCGGGGGCAGGTGGCCTCTTCATTGCAGAAAGGGGAAGCCTGGGGGTGGCACGGGGGGAAGTGCTCGCCGCCGCTGCCACGTGATCACCTCTGAGGTGTGCGACCCATTTTCTAGTTCACGGACACTTAGTGGGACGAATGAAGGAGAGGCCAAACACCTTGCGCGATCTGTACGAGATTTGCCGACAGAGAAATACCTGCGATAGATCTTAATGCGAGTTTATTCCACACAACCTTTATCTTACTCGCTATTTCATCACCATTATCTAAACCGGCAATTATTGGATGGACCTGCATAAAAGTCGCAAAGATTTCTTTGTAGACTTTCCAGAAGGTTTCGTCTCCGAAGTCCTCAGTGTGTCTGAATACCGTCTCTATTTGCTGCAAGTAATGGCTGAGTACGGCGGCTATTCTAGCGTCGAGCTTTTCGGCTTTCTGGAACTCTTTTATAACTTCTCGGACAGCCGATAGGGCCTCCTCCATTTCGGCAGGCGTGCTTTCCTTTACGCCAGTGATTTGAAATCTCTCAGAGATTGCGTCTAGGATTTCGAGATTTCTTCCCGAAAAGTGGTTCGCAAAGACTTGATGCGTGGGACTGCCGAAGTTGTTGGCATCAAACACTTTCGAGAAGGCTTCAATACATGATAGCCAGCTTGCTCGAACCGTTTCCTTTTGCATCGGTATAGTCCGAACGTCATCGCGTATTGAGTAACACAAGGCAAGGAACGCCTCACGAAATTCCCCATAATCCCCATAACCGAGCGAAGAAGCCACCAGACCAAAAGATTGCCACAGTGGTAAGTTGAAGGCGGTGCTGGTGCCGCCCCCGGGCTGCTTAACGGATATCTCCTGAGATGCGGTCTGCATCCTACCTATCAACGAATGGAGTCGCTCTGCTTTGTCGCTCACCGCTTTTCCCCGATTTACCGCTTATCGTTATGATTTTTGCGCCGCGTGGACAACTGAAGCGAATGCTCTGATCACAACTTTCGCGGAAAACCTACCAACCGCTCTTGCCAACTGACCTTTGCTCCTTCACATTACGTCACATCGCTTTGCTTCGGTCGTGGCGAGATGGCTTTGATTTCAAATTGTTAGGAAGCTCCTTGCGAGCCGTTGAGGCGTCTCTCTTCGGGTGCGCCATTTTCTCCATCATTCCGGAACAGCCGGGCATCAATCTCGATCGAGATGATTTTAAGCCCGATCGGCCCAAAATCAGCCTGATCTCGATCACGTAGTTGGAGCGGAACTCCGTCGAAAACCGCCCACACTTTTCGTCATCCCTTGCTGCTTTGCCTCAACGCATCCTCGGCTGCATGTCGTCCTTTGCCGCGATGGTCCGCAGGGCGGTGCGCAATATCTGATAGGCTTGCTCTCCCAAAAGCTCACGATATCGTCGTTCGATCCCGTCGTTAAATTCGTGAACGATCTGCATCACCTGTCGCGCCTTCGGACCGGCGGTGACGAGCTTAGCGCGCCTGTCCTTAGGGTCGGGCGCCCGCTCGACATAGCCAAGGCGTTCCAGATCATCAATCAGTTCGCCCATCGCGGCCTTGCCCATACCTGCCCTCTCGGCAAGCAGACTGGCTCGGGTTCCTTCTTCATCAATATTGGCAAAGATTGCGCCATGCTTCGGCCGAATGGCTGGATGGCCGCGCTTGTGCAGCGTCTCGGTGAGCGCGTGTGCGGAGGCCTGATAGGCATAGAGCAGAAGTGACTGCGTGTAAGGCGTTACCATATTTCCAATTAATTCCGGTTGCCATATAGTATGGATGCCATATTAAGATAGGGGACTTGAGATGTCACTGTATCCTGACGTTGGACAAGCCGCGCAACAGATCGTTGATGCGTTCGTCGCCGCATGGAATAGCCACGATGCCAGGGCCTTTTCCGCGATATTTGCTCAAGATGCTGATTTCACGAACGTATTTGGAATGAAGGCAAGAGGCCGGTCATCGATCGAGCAGTTTCACAGGCCCATATTCGAGACGATGTTCAAGGATAGTCAGCTCGAAGCAACCGGAACGCAAATTCGTCCTATCCGGCCCGATGTTGTCGCGCTCGACATTCACTGGAGCATGACGGGCGCGCGTGATCCGAGAGGGAATGAATGGCCAGAGCGCCACGGGCTGATCAACATGGTGATCGTGCGCGAACAAGACGTCTGGTCAATTGCTGTCATGCACAACATGGACTTGCCCGAGGACGGCAAAGCGGAAGCTCAGCGTAAGCTGCAGAGCTGACGCGCTCTTCGCGGCCGAGATGTGGGCTACGTGCGGCGAGCCACGATGATGGTGGCGAGCTGCCCGCCAGCAATCGAATCCGTTGCGCTGTCGGCAGATGTCGGATCACATAAAGCCCGGATTTCGCGGCATATACTGCGTCCAGTCTCCATAGCCGGGCGAAGCCATCAACAGCATCGGAAAGGTGATCCGCATGCCTTGCTTGACCGCAAGGCTCAAGGCGCTGTCGCATGTGCCTGGAAGGAACGCCGATATATTCTCAGCGGAACCATCTGCCGCCAGCTTCAACGCAGTCGCAAAGGCATCATGAAGAAAGTCGGGCCGCGTGACCGCGAGCGGCCCTATGTGCCCATTGGAGGCAATATAGCTGTAGCCGACAGGATCGCTGCCGGCGTAGAGCAAAACCCCCGTAGTCGCCGGGTCGTTGAGCAAGTAACGGTGGTGTTTCTCCCGCGAGACGCCTATGGCATGGGAATCGATCTCGACAAGATCTTCCATGGTCGCGGTGCTGTTGTCGATCGCGATGGCACGCAATGGCGGTTCCGGCAGCGTCTGCCTCACCCGTTCGCGTGCCACACTGAAAAAGTAAATCGGCATCTTGGGAAAGAGGCCGTGCCGCATGTAGAGGCCCTGCGAGACACGATTGAAGGTGAAAGTAATCAGCGCCTTGTGAGTCGCCCCCGATTTCCGGGCGTGCTCCATGGTTCGTTCCAATAGTTCATTTCCGATGCCCTGGCCCTGTCGGGCGGGATCGACGAACAGTTGGGCGAGGAACCAAACATTGCCGCAAACCCAACTCCAGGCAAAGCCGAGAATTTCCCCGCCATCTTCTGCGACCCATAGGCCATCAGGATCGTCTTTGAGCGAAAACATCTGAAAGCTGGGAGGGCTTGCTGCCGCCATCGGGCCGAAGCCATGCCGAACGGTAAGATCATTGATGCTGGCAACCACCAGAGCATCGGTCGCTGGCAAATCCTCCGCTCGAGCAGGTCTGTAAACAAGCGACATCGGATAACTCCGGCAAAGGTTTACGGGAGAATGCGAGCCGCAACGCAGCCCAAATCACAATTTCCTCGCCGAAAACATAATGGACTGCATAGGCATGCGCCGCTCGCTATTGCCGAAGCTGCGGCGAAGTTCCTGCAGGATCGCGTCGAAGACCTGTTCGGGTTCGGCGCCTTGGCGCGAGCGGATCTGTTCGGCAGCGGGATTGCCATAGACGAGGCCGCGGGCGAAGGCGGCGATATCGGCGATTTCCTTTTCCACTCTTATGACGGAAATCGTGATGTCGGAGAAACCGGCGTTGATGAGCGATTCCTTGATCGGGTCGATTTGCGCGCAGGAAAACGGCACGGTGTAAAACTGTGGCGGATCGGCGGGGAAAAAGCGTCCGAGGACCCCGTGGGCGATGACGGAGTAGGGATTATAGTCCATCCGGTCCCAGACGCTGAGCAGATAGGTGCCGCCGGAGGAAAGAACACGATGCGCTTCGCGGTGGGCCTTGTCCTTGTCGGGAAAAAACATCAGGCCGAATTGGCATACGACCGCGTCAAAGCTGTCGTCTGCAAAGGGGAGCTGCGTGGCGTCGGCGGTCTGGAAGTCTACCTGGTCGGCAGCGCCGAATTTGGTGCGGGCGATGTCCAGCATCGGCGCATTGAAATCAGTCGCGGTCAGGGACGAGCCGGCGGGCAAGGCATCGCGCAGGCAGCGTGTGACGATCCCGGTGCCTGCGGCGATCTCAAGAACCCGCTGGGGATTGCAGGCGGCGGTGCGTCGCGCGGTATCGGCCGCATAGTCGGCAAAGATAACCGGCCCGAGGCCGGTGTCGTAGTGCTGCGGAATATCGCCGACGAAACGGGCCGTATCTTCGCTCATGGGGCACCTCACAAAGCCGTTGAGGAATAAAGATGCGCTTCATCATACTGCGATTGTGCCCGCTTAACCATGAACGGATGAGGTCGGCGGCGACGCCCTCATCCCGCATTCAATTCCCCTTCGTCATACGCCATCGGAAATGAATGGCTGGGAAGCGCCGAAAACTCTTCGGCGCTCTCCAGCCCCTCCACCTTTACTTCAGAACGATGCGCAGCGGCGCGGTCAGCTTCTTGAAGCCGGAGCGCAGCATGTCGTGCTTGGTCTTAGGGTTCTTGTCGGAAAACATTCCGATGATCGAGGTCTTCAATTTGTCGCGCCATTGGGACTTGCCGGGCGATGTCGGCTTCAGGCCGCAGCGCCGTAGGAGATAGTTCATCTGGTAGACGGCCGCTTGCCTGTCGCAATCGCGCACGCAGAAATGAATGCCGAGAGCGATCGAATAGATATCACCGTTCTTGAAAGCATGCGGCGCTTTCGAGGGGTGGTGGACGCCGGTGCCCTGGTTCAAGGCATAGACCGTCGCCTTGCTTTGTTTCTCGATGGTATATTTGGCGGCGTTGAGATCGCCGATGTAGTATTTTTCGATTTCGTTGTCGGGCAAGACGGAACGGTCGTTTGCGTCCCATATGTTGGCGGTTCGGTTGCCGTGAATCTGGAACAGAAACGTTGCTTCATGGTCGATGTGATAGGGTGTTACAGCCTCAGGCGAGGCCAGGAAGATGTAGGCGTCTTCCCAGGTGACTTCCTCCCGCGAGCAACCCGTGTCGGCGAGGATTTCTGTCATAAGCTGATCAAGCAATGCCCGATATTCGGGATCGCGCTGAACGCTGTAGAGTAGCACCCACGATCCTGATTCCGCCAGATTCGAGATCGCTTCGTTGACGCTCTCCACTTTATCGTGCAGCGGCACGGCCCAGCCGGCGTCCACCGGTGCTCCGCCCGCCTGCCAGCGCACACTTCTCGTGCTCGTGTCCGCAAGCAACGATTTCGCAAGTTCAGCAAGGCGCGGAAGCGAGAACAACCGATGACCGACCAAGTTGTGGCTGAATTGAAATGACCTTTTATTGAAATCATCTCTGAAAGCGTTCGGTTTCACCTCGATATTGCGGGTATCGAGGGAAGCGGGCTTCGTCACGACGGCTGTAGGCATGATCGGAATCCTTCGGGATGACAGAGGTCTCGGAAATCTCACAAAACTGTGATTGTCCTTCACATTTTTGTCATCTAGTCCAATAGGCGACGGATATCCTTCGATTGGATCACCTCATTCCCAATCGGGTGTAGGCCATGCGCTGACACAATCATTTCGATTTTTCTAAAGAATATCAGGCGGATGATCGGGGAGGGGAATAGTTCTGTGGCGTGGCTAAGGTAGGCTTGTCCTTACCCGGTCCTCGGTGCCCCCGCCGCTGATGACCGGCGGCATGGTCACCCCATGCGCCTTGGATCACGCCGCCCCTGCCTCAAGGACGCTTAGGCGCTCGTCTCTTCGGACGCGGATACTTCCGAGTTCGACGCACTCGTGTCCGAAGCGGCTGATGCCGACGGCCAGGTGATGTAGTAGTACTGCGATCCGACCTGGCCGAAATAGGCCTCGTTGCCGGTGGTCTTGTCGACGAAACTGCCGTCGGCGTTCTTCACGAAGGTTGCGTCGGAGCCGCGCTCAAGATGAGCCTTCAGGAAGTCATTCCAATCGGTGGTGGGGATCGTGTCGGCAGTCTTGCTGGTCGTGCCCTGTTCGCTATCGGCATCGACATCCCACGCCTGGATCGAAGAGCCCTTCGTCGGATCGGAAACCGTCAGCGTGCCGTTGTCGAGGGCGTCGAGCATGGCCTGAGCCTGGCCTCCCTTGCCTTCGCTTTTGACGGCGTCCTGCAGGTTTTGTTTCAAAAGATCCATGAACGAGCTGCTGGTCATGTCCGGATCGGATTGCGATGCAGCGGAACTGTCGGTTTGATTTGCCGACAGGCCGTTGAGCATGCTCGTAAGCGATGCCTGTGATTGCGACGGCAGGCTGGAGAGATCACTGCTGCTGTTGCTATCGTCCAGCAGGGGGTCGTCGCTCGAATCCTGCGAAGCGTCTGGTGTCTGCAGCAATTGCAGCGCCATTTGCGATGAGAGTAATCGGGTCGTGGTCAATGCGGAGACCATAGTCGTTCCTTCCCAATATGGCTGGCCCGGCGGCCATCGCGCCGGAAGCTGCCTTTGACGGTCGGTGAACGCACGCCGGACCGGCGGCGCATCAGAGATGCCGCCGACTATAGGACGAAGGACTTACCCGGGGCTTGTGCGTCGGTTTCAGCGCGGCGGCTGGGCGCCATCGCCGTGATGCGCCTTCAGCGGCAATTCCGGCAGGAACAACAGCGCCATCAAGGCCAACGCCATGATGGCGGTTCCGGTGGCGAAGGTCATGGCGATGGCGTGGCGGTAAAGCGCTATGGCCGCGGTGTGGGCTTCCGGCGATGCGGTGGCGAGCTGCTTGAGGCCGCCTTCGGTCAGCGACGATAGACCGTCGGACGAGCCCGTCACCTGCCGCACGCGATAGGAGAGGATCGCACCGGAGCCGGTGACACCAATGAGGCCGCCGAGCGAACGGAAGAAGGCCAGCGTTGCCGTGCCGACGCCGCGATGGGCAAGGGGCAGCGCATTCTGCACCGCCACCGTCATGGTCGGCATCACCAGCCCGAGCCCCAGGCCGAGCGCGAAGATCGGCGGCTCGATGATCGCGAATCCCTTGCTGGTCGCAATGGCCCAAGAGAGCGTGGCGAAGGCCGCCGTCGCAAGGCCGAGGCCGCAAAGCTGGGCCGGCTTGTAGCGACCGGAACGCTGCAGCAGCACGCGGCCGTTGAGCATGGAGGAGATGACGAAGCCGATCATCAGCGGTCCCGTCAGGAAGCCGGAATGCGAGGGGGTGACGCCCATCACCAACTGGAAGAACAACGGGAAGAACAGGGTCGCGCCGAGCATGCCCATGAAGGTCAGGGCCAGTACGAGGCAGGCGATGACAAACAGTCGGTTGCGGAAGAGATCGGGTGGCAGCACCGGCTCCGGCTCATGCCTGATGTGGAAGACAAAGAGAATTCCAAGGACAAGGGCTGCGGCGGAAAGACCGAGAATTTCCGGCGAATCCCAGGCCCATTCATTGCCGCCAAGCGCGAGCGCCAGCAGGAAGCTGGTGGTGCAGGCGGTCAGCAGTACTGCGCCGAGATAGTCGATACGGCGGCTGCGGGTTTGATGCCGCCGCTTCAAGGCGCGGCCGATCATGACGAGCGCCACTGCGCCGATCGGCAGGTTGACGTAGAAGATCCAATGCCAGGAGAGCAGATCGGTGATGAGGCCGCCAAGGATCGGGCCGATGACGCTGCAGACAGCGAAGACGGCGGCGATCGAGCCTTGATTGCGGCCGCGCCTGGCAGGCGGCACGAGGTCGCCGATGATGATTTGCGCCAGGGGCAGCAGCCCGCCGGCGCCAAGGCCCTGAATGGCGCGGAAGATGATGAGCTGCAGCAGCGTTTGCGCCATGCCGCTCAACACCGAGCCGAGAAGGAAGATGAGGATTGCCGCGTAGATCATCGGCTTGCGGCCATACTGGTCGCTGAGCTTGCCGTAGAGCGGCATGGTGCTGGTCGAGGCCAGCACATAGGCGCTGACCACCCAGGAGAGATGCGTGACGCCACCGAGATCGCTGACGATGCGCGGCAGGGCGGTGGCGACGATGCTCTGATCGATGGCGCCGAGGCCAAGCACGATCATCAGGCCAAGGATGACGGCACGGATTTCACGGCGGTCAGGCGCATCGCCTTCGGTGGCTGCCGGCTGCGGAGCGGCCTGTTGAACGTGTTGGGTCATTGTCCGATGTCTCCGAGCGGGCCGATGGCGGCACGGATGGCAGCGCGCGCCTCAGGTGATAATTTGGCAAGTTCGAAGGCGAGCCAGTCGGTCCGCCGCTGCTTTATGCCTTGAATCAGCGCCCGCCCTTTGTCCGTGGCGATTAGACCGCTGCGCCGCCGGTCTTCCGGATCGGGCGCGGAGCGGGTGACGAGGCCTTCGCGTTCCATTGCCTTGATATGTCCCGATATCGTCGGCCCGCGCAGCTTCTCCAGCCGCGCCAGCTCCGCGACGCCAATGCCCGGCTGCTGGAGGATGGCGACGAGAAGAAGCGCCTGCAGCGGCGAGATGCCGGGCTCGTCGTTTTCGCGTCGTAATTGTCGATAAAGGCGATGAAGGGCAGGCCGCAGCGCTTCGGCAAGCGCCATTGCCTCTTCAAGTTCCGGAAGATGTCCGCTGTCGCGCATGACGATCCAAAAGATAGATAGGCTTCCTACCTATCTACATAACCCGCGCTTCCTACTTGCGCAAGCGGTCGAGTCCTTTCGAGCTTTTTCACTTCTTAAAGGCGCCGCCAGATAAATTTGCACTAAACGCAAAAATACAATAATTAAAAAAATGCATTGCCCTGGGATCGCAATTGTGGTTTGCGTATCGGCAATATTGGCCGCGCAATTGCTGGCTGTGCCTTCGAATTGCCACTCTGCTCGGACCTGAATCGCGGCATATTCGATTTCTTTGCTTTAGATTGGATTCCTGGGATGACGACAAAGACGACATGCGCTGATTTCGTGCAGTTCTTCCGGTCCTGGGTAAGCGATCCCATGCGTGTCGCAGCGATTGCGCCGTCCGGCGAACGGTTAGCCCGGCTGATGACGCAGGAGATCGAGCCGCTTGACGGCCCGATCCTCGAGCTTGGCCCCGGCACCGGCGTCTTTACGCGCGCGCTGCTGGCCCGCGGCCTTTCCGAGAGTGACTTGACGCTGATTGAGTTTGGCGAAGAATTTGCCGCTCGATTGCGCGGCCGCTTTCCCGAGACGCGCGTGGTGCAAATGGATGCGGCGCAGCTTGACCAATGCGGCCTGTTTGCCGACGCGCCCTTCGGCGCCGTCATCAGCGGCCTGCCGCTACTCTCCATGTCCCCCGACAAGATCGCCGCAATCGTCGGCGGCGCCTTTGCCACTATGAGGTCCGGCGGCGCTTTCTATCAATTCACCTACGGCCCGCGTTGCCCGGTGTCGCGGTCGATCCTCGATCGTCTCGGCCTGAAAGCGGTGCGCATCGGCAGCACGGTGCGTAACATTCCGCCAGCGGGCGTCTACCGGATTTCACGTAGAAAACCGTTGGAGATCTCGATCGACCGCTCCAAATGTCAGAGCGGTAATGCCGGAGTCGCAGCCTATGCTGCCGAAACCGGCGCGGCCGATCTGGGACGGCCGGAAGCGGGTGCATAGCGGGGTAGTTCATGGCGGACGCGAACGGGATCGACGGCGAAGTGAAGGAAGGCCGGCGCGAACGCAAGCGCCGCCAGACGCGCGAGCGCATCGAAGCGGCGGCGTTGTCGCTGTTCCTCCAGCGCGGCTTCGACGGCACGACGATCGAGGACATCACAGAGGCGGCCGATGTCTCCAAGCGCAGCTTCTTCGATTATTTCCCGAGCAAGGAAGAGGTGGTCTTCGCCTGGCAAGACAGCTTCTCGGATGAACTGGCCGATGCCATCGCCGCACAGCCTAAGAACGCGTCGATCGTCGAGGTCATTGAAGGCGCTTTAACCTCGGCAGTGCTTGCCGCCTCGTCGGATCAGCAGAACTTCGCCATAGCCGCCTTGATCCGCGAGACGCCGGCGCTTTGTGCCCGCGACCAGTTGAAATATGCCAAGCTTGAACAAAAGCTGACGGATGCGCTTTGTGCCCGCTTCGGCGGCGATGAGGAGGAGCAGTTCCGTCTGCGCCTGCTGTCGGCGATCGTCGTCAGCACGCTGCGCGTCGGCGGTGAGCGCTGGAATGAGCGGCCGCAGGAGCTGTCACTGCATGATTACGCCCATCGCGTGTTCGAAGAGCTCTGGACCGCGCTTGCCGAGTTCGGCACGCTGTTGCGGCAACGCAATCCCGATCGCTGATTTCAGGTCAGAGCGCCCGCCGTCTGCGGTGGTTCGACTTGCCGCCGTTGGCGCAGGAAATCGATCAGCGCCCGAAGCTTTGCCGGTACGCGGCGGCGGTCGGCATAATACAGCGTCAGGCCGGCCAGTGCCGGGCTCCAATCGGACAAGATGCGCACCAGCCGTCCGTCGTCCAGAAAGCGGTCGATATAGCCGTTGATCATATAGGCGATGCCGATACCGTCCAATGCTGCCTGCGTCAGCGCGGCGGAATCGTTGAGGATCAGCCGGCCGTTGACCGCAAGTTCGATCTTCTCGCCATTCTTCTCGAATTCCCAGCGCTCGACCTGCCCGCTGGAGGAATGGCGAAAGCCGATGCAATTGTGGTTGAGCAGATCGTGCGGATGTTTCGGAATTCCGTATCGGCCGAGATAGCTGGGCGCCGCAATGATATGGGCTGATATCGCCGGCCCGATCTTCACGGCTACCATGTCGCGCTGAACCAGATCGCCGAAGCGGATGCCGGCGTCGAAGCCCTGGCCGACGATATCGACCAAGGAGCCCTCGATGCGCACCTCCAGCTCGATTTCCGGATAGGCATCGAGGAAATCCCTCAGGATCGGTTGAAGCGCGATCATATAGCCGGCGCGCGCCATATTGATGCGCAGCAGTCCGGCGGGCCTGTCGACCGACTCGCCAAGCTCCTGGGCGGCCGCCGTCAGATCGTGCACGGCGGGGACGACGCGTTCGAGATAGCGCTGGCCTGCCTCGGTCAGGCTAACGCTGCGGGTGGTGCGATTGAAAAGTGCAAGCCGCATTCGGCCTTCCAGTTTGCTGATCGACTGGCTGACCGCCGAGGGCGACACGCCGAGCCGCACGGCGGCTGCCGAAAAGCTCCTTTCCTCCGCGACGATGACGAAGGTCACCAGCCCGTCCAACACGTCCTGACGCATCTGCGCTCTCCGAACGACTCTCCATTTTTGTCTGAGATTAATCAGTTTTTCTAAAAGGGTCATCTTCGATTGATGAGATTATCGAAAATGTCGTCTCGGCCTATCTTGATCGCACTCAGCAGGGAGATATCGCCATGTCCGACATAAAGTCCGATACCAAGATAATTTTCATCACCGGCGTTTCCTCCGGCTTCGGCCGGGCGCTCGCCGAAGCCGCCCTTGCTGCCGACCACAAGGTCGTCGGCACGCTGCGCAAGGAAGCCGACCGCGCCGCATTCGAAGCGCTGAAGCCGGGCTTCGCCTTCGGCAAACTGCTCGACGTCACCGACACCGCCGCCATTGCGCCCGTCATCGCTGAGGTCGAGAAGGAGATCGGCGCAATCGACGTTCTCGTCAACAATGCCGGCTATGGGCATGAGGGTCTGGTCGAGGAATCGACCATCGACGAGCTGCGCCGTCAGTTCGAGGTCAACGTCTTCGGTCCTGCCGCCGTCATCCAGGCGGTGCTGCCCTATATGCGCAAGCGCCGGGCCGGCCATATCCTTAACATCACCTCGATGGGCGGCCTCATCACGCTACCCGGCATTTCCTTCTATCATGGCAGCAAATTCGCTTTGGAAGGAATTTCCGAAAGCCTCGGCAAAGAGGTCAAGAGTTTCGGCATCCATGTAACTGCCATCGAGCCGGGCGGCTTCCGCACCGATTGGGCCGGCCGCTCGATGGTGCGTGCCGAGCGCTCGATCCCCGATTACGACGAAATCTTCGAACCGCTGCGCCAGCGCCGCCTCGAACGCAGCGGCAAGCAGCCCGGTGACCCGAAGAAGGCGGCACAAGTTATGCTGCAGCTCATTGCATCGGAAAACCCACCGACCCATCTTCTGTTAGGTCGCGACGCCATCAGTCTCGTTCGCGAAAAGCTCGGCCTGCTCAAGACCGAGTTCGACGCCTGGGAACAGGTCTCGGCTTCCACGGATTTCGAATAACGTCAACCAGACTATAGGGACGAAAATCATGACAGATTTAAACGCAGCCAAGTCCGGTCAATTCAAGATCGGCGGCGACCTCACCGTCAATCGCCTCGGTTTCGGCGCTATGCGCATCACCGGTTCCGGCATATGGGGCGAGCCGGCGGACCACGATGAATCCATACGCACCCTGAAGCGCCTACCGGAACTCGGCATAGACTTCATCGATACGGCTGATTCCTATGGCCCTGACGTCTCCGAACGTCTGATCAAGGAAGCGCTCCACCCCTATGGCGACAAGGTAGTCATCGCCACCAAGGGAGGTCTGACCCGCACCGGCCCCGACGTGTGGATTCCTCTGGGCCGCCCGGAATATCTGATTCAGCAGGCGCATAAGAGCCTACGCAATCTCGGTGTCGAACAGATCGATCTCTGGCAGCTTCACCGCATCGACCCCAAGGTGCCTGCCGCCGAACAGTTCGACGCCGTGAAGTCGCTGCTCGATGCCAAGATCATCCGTCATGCGGGCCTCAGCGAAGTGTCGGTCGCCGACATCGAAGCCGCTTCGAAGCGTTTCAAGGTGGCGACGGTCCAGAACCGCTACAATCTCGTCGACCGCACCAGCGAAGACGTGCTCGATTATTGCACAAGGCACAATATCGGCTTCATCCCCTGGTTCCCGCTTGCCGCTGGCGACCTCGCCAAGGAAGGCTCGCTGCTCGACATCATCGCAAAGAAGCATGGCGCTGCTCCGAGCCAGATCGCGCTCGCCTGGGTCCTGAAGCGCAGCCCGGTCATGCTGCCTATCCCCGGCACCGGCAAGGTCAAACATCTAGAAGAGAACACGGCGGCGGTAAATATCACGCTGTCGGATGAAGAGTTTTCGGCGCTGGATGCCGAAGGCAAGAAGGCATTTGCCGCTGCTTGATGGCTGCCTGGACTGAATGAAAGAGCGGCCGCTGACGAAGCGGCCGCTCTTTTTTGATCATATCGACCCGACGTAGAAACTCGCCGCTCCATCGCCGCGAATCAGTGACGGATGAGAGCGATCGCCCGCGCTATTTCAGCGGCGACGATGCCACCAAATTCGGCAGCGCGTGCCGTAAGGTGACGAATCACGACGATGTGAATGTCATGCGTTCCCATTTTACGACTGCAAAATAGGCGGAGAAATGCGAAATTGCACATGATATGCGGCATTTCCGGGCCTTCTGGATAAAAGCTTTGCGTTCGGCGCATTGCTGCATTGCGAAAGCCGGTCTGTTAATGCCTGCCAGACGGTTATATCTACTACCTCGAAGGCAGCGCACCTCCTCCTCCCAGCGCTCCTTCATCGATTGGCAACACTCCTCCTCCTCCCAGTTGCCAATCAGGATCAAGAGCCCGATGCATCCTCCTCCCGCATCGGGCTCTTTTTATTTTCCGGGTTTCTCGGGTTCCCGCCGACGTCTTGACGGCCGCAATCTTTCCAACCCACCGTTGCGCCTTTGCCTCGCTGTTGTGAATTAGCGCCTCGTCACGTTGCAAAGACAGCGAACGCCGCTTGCACCGTTACCTTCCATAGGTATGTTAACGGCGATATTGGAGCTGCGATGAAGAGGGTTGGCGCGATGCAGCGCATGGAAGATGCTGGCCAATGGGGGAAGGCCCTCTTCCGGGCGATCGCCGTCATTGCGGCGCTGTCTCTGACCGCCTGCGGCGGCCGTCCGATCGGCGTCATGCAGCCGGTCGCCGACAATATTCCGGGCACCTCAAAGGTCGATCTGCTAGTCGCCACCACGCGCCTGCCGGATGAGGATCCGGCGATCTTGTTTTCAGGAGAGCGCGGCCCTGGCTTGAAGGTGGATGCGGTCAGCGTCTCTATCCCGCCAGAGGCCAATCGCAAGGTCGGTCAGGTACAATGGCCGAGCCGTCTGCCCGGCAATCCCCTAAAGAATTTCGTCACCACCTCCGTCCAGCCGCTGATGAGTGTGGCCGACAATCAGGCCTGGCTGCGCACGCATCTGCCGAAGAACAAGCGCGTGCTGATTTTCGTGCACGGATTCAACAACCGCTATGAGGATTCGGTCTATCGCTTCGCTCAGATCGTCCATGACTCTCATGCCGATGTCGCGCCGGTCGTTTTCACCTGGCCGTCGCGGGCCAGCATTTTCGACTATGCCTACGACAAGGAAAGCGCCAATTATTCCCGCGACGCGCTGGAAGAACTGCTGCGTCGCGCCTCCTCCAATCCCTCTGTCGGCGATATCACCGTCATGGCCCACTCCATGGGTACCTGGCTCGCTGTCGAGGCCTTGAGGCAGATGGCGATCCGCGACGGCCGTGTCGCGCCGAAGATCAAGAATGTCATCCTCGCGTCTCCCGACCTCGACGTCGATGTCTTCGGCCAGCAATTTAGGGCGCTCGGCAAGGACAGGCCGCATTTCACCCTATTCGTCTCGCGCGATGACCGGGCGCTCTCGCTGTCGCGCCGCATCTCCGGCAATGTCGACCGCCTTGGCCAGATCGACCCGAGCGCCGAGCCCTATCGCAGCGCTCTGGAAAAAGAGGGCATCACCGTGCTCGATCTCACCAAGCTCAAGACCGGCGACAGTCTGAACCACGGCAAATTCGCCGAGAGCCCGGAAGTGGTCAAGCTGATCGGCGACCGGCTGATCGAGGGACAGACCATCACCGATTCCGATGTCGGCATCGGCGAAGCGGTCGGCGCGGTTGCCATCGGTGCGGCGCAGACGGTCGGTAGCGCGGCCAGCGTCGCCGTCAGTGCGCCGATCGCCATCTTCGATCCACGCACCCGCCAGAATTACGGCGAGCAGATCCGCCGCCTTGGCGCATCCGCCGGCAATACCGTCGGCTCTGTCGGCGACAGCGTTGAGACGACCGGCAGCAGCGTCGGCACGGTGATCGGCCAATAGTTATTCTCGCGTATCCACCGGCCATGGATTTGCGCGTGGCCGGTCGTTCTCCAGCAAAAACCTCATAGCCACACCTCCTGATCTGATATATCACGGAATCGCGTCAAATCGAGCTGACGCTCTGCGGGTGGATTTGAGGAATGGACGAAAACAGGCGGGCGGTCGTCGTTGTCGGCGCCGGCATTATTGGCGCGGCGATCGCCTTCGAATTGCAGCGGCGCGGCCGGCAGGTGACGCTCGTGGACAAGGGCGAGCCAGGTGAGGGCGCCTCCTTCGGCAATATGGCGAGCATCGCCCTCGATTTCGCTGCCAGTTCCGGCCCGTCCACTTGGGCGAAAATTCCGGGCTGGCTGCTGGACCCGGAAGGTCCGGTTTGGCTGAGGCCGTCCTATGCGCTGAAGATGCTACCCTGGTTCCTGCGCTTCGTCGCCGCCGGTCGGCCCTCTCGGTTGAGGGAGATCGAAGATGCCGGCATGAGCCTGTCTCGCCACGCTCTCGGCGATTTCAGGACGATGCTCGATGCCATCGGTGCCCTGGACCTGATGACGGAAGAAGGCTGCCTGGCCATCTACGAGACCGAATCGGAGTTTGCCGGCGACCGCGGCCATATCGAGCTGATGCGGCGTTATGGTTTCGAGCACAAGGTTCTCTCCGGCACGGAAATCCGCGGCTATGAACCGGCTCTGTCGCCGAAGATCGCCAAGGCGGTGCTGCTGCCGGATAACAAGTCGATCCGCGATCCCTATCAGCTCGTCCTCAAGCTGGTGGATGCCGCAAAGGCGCTCGGTGTCACCTTCACCTCCGGCGCGGTCCAGACCGCCGAGCGCCAGGCAAATGGCGCGGTCTCGGTGCTTCTCGAAGGCGGGCGTCGGCTGGAGGCCAATGATGTTGTGCTCGCCGCTGGCGTCCATACGCGCTTTATCGCGTCGGTGCTTGGCGAGCCGATCCCGCTCGAGACAGAACGCGGCTATCACACGCAGATTATGAAGCCTGGCATTGCCATGCGCTATTCGATCATCTGGCCGCATCGCGCCTTCATGGTGACCCCAACGGCCGGCGGCATTCGCGTCGGCGGCAATGTCGAATTGGCGGGCCTTGACGCGCCCCCGGATTTTCGCCGCCCGCGCATCCTCGTCCGTCACGCCCAGCGGGCGCTGCCGGGGCTGCAGGTGGAGGATGCCAAGGACTGGATGGGCCATCGCCCGGCGCTGCCCGACACGATCCCGATCATCTCGCCGTCCTCGCGCATTCCCGGCGTCTGGTATGCCACCGGCCACGGCCATCTGGGACTGACCTTTTCGGCAACGACAGCAAGGTTGATGGCCGATATGATGACAGGCGTGACACCCGAGGTCGACATGACCCCGTTCCGTATCAATCGCTATTAGGAGGAAACAGATGTCCGAAACCGAAAAGCCCGTTGCGCTGATCACCGGCGGCGGCCGCGGCATGGGAGAGGCGATCGCTCGCGAACTCTCGGCGAGCGGCTATCGTCTGGCGTTGATGTCGCCCTCGGAAAGCTGCGAGAAGCTCGCCTCTGAGCTCGGCGGTGTCGCTTCGCGCGGCGTCGCCGAAAAAGCCGAGGATATCCAGGCGATCTTCGACCTGACGATGAAGAGCTACGGCCGCATCGACGCCGTGGTCAACCATACCGGCCACCCGCCGAAGGGCGATCTGCTCGATATCTCGGACGAGAGCTGGACGCTTGGTTCCGACATGATGATCCTGTCGCTGGTGCGTATGGCGAGGCTGGTCACGCCGGTCATGCTGAAGCAGGGCAAGGGCGCTTTCGTCAACATTACCACGTTCGCGGCCTACGAACCCTCTTTGATTTTCCCGGTCTCCTGCACCTACCGCGCCGCGGCCGGCGCCTTCACCAAGCTTTATTCGGATCGGTATGCGGCCGATAATATCCGCATGAACTGCATTCTGCCCGGCTACATCGACAGCCTGAATCACAAGCCGGAAACCGCCGACAAGGTGCCGATGAAGCGTATTGGCCTGATGAGCGAGATCGCCAAGACCGCGGCCTTCCTGCTTTCCGACGGCGCCGGCTATATCACCGGTCAGAATATCCGCGTCGATGGCGGCATCACCCGTCACGTCTGATTGGAGTTACCGACATGAGATGGAAGCGCACGATCCAGTTGCTCGACGTTCATTGCGAAGGTGAAATCGGCAAGGTCGCGATCGGCGGCGTGCCGAAGATCCCCGGCAATACGATCGCCGAGCAGCTACAATGGTTGAACACCGATCCGAAGGGCGAGGAATTGCGCCGCTTCCTGGTGCTTGAGCCCCGCGGCGCACCGATCGGCTCCGTCAACCTGTTGCTGCCAGCCAAGCATCCCGATGCTGATGCCGGCTTCATCATCCTGCAGCCGGATCAGGCGCATGCGAGCTCCGGCTCCAACTCCATCTGCGTGACGACGGCGTTGCTCGAATCCGGCATCGTCGAGATGAAAGTGCCGGAAACGGTGGTCACGCTCGACACCGCCGCTGGCCTGGTGCGGGCGACCGCCACCTGCCGTGAAGGCCGCTGCGAGAAGGTGCGGCTTACCATGGTTCCGTCCTTTGTGCATGAGCTGGACGTGCAGATCGACACGCCGCATTGGGGCAGGATCAAGCTCGACCTCTGCTATGGCGGCATTTTTTACGCGCTGGTCGACGTCGGTCAGGTCAATCTGACGATCGAGAAGGCCAACGCCGCATCGCTCGTGCAGGCCGGCATGATCCTGAAGGACCTGATCAATCGCGCAATCCCAGTGGTGCATCCGGAAATTCCAGCGATCTCCGGCGTCGCCTATGTCATGTTCCGGGATGTCGATGCCGATGGCGCGGTCCGCACCTGCACGACCATGTGGCCCGGCCGCGCCGACCGTTCGCCCTGCGGCACCGGCAGTTCCGCCAACCTCGCCACGCTGCATGCCCGCGGCAAGGCCAAGGTCGGCGATATCTTCAAATCCCGCTCGATCATCGGCTCGGAATTCGAGGTCGGCTTGCAAGCGGTCACGGAAGTTGCCGGCAAACCTGCCATCATCCCCACCATCACCGGCCGCGGCTTCACCTTCGGTCTCAGCCAGGTGGCGCTCGATCCCTTCGATCCAATGGCGAACGGTTTTGCCATGACGGACGTCTGGGGGCCGTCGGCGGGGGATATCAAGGGATAATATATCTGGATATCCGGTGATCCGAAGCGATCCGCTTTGGATCACCTCACGCGACCAGATCGCCCACAAGCGCGCCCACTGGAATATGCCAGGCACGGCTAATCTTCTTGATCTGATCGAGGTTGATTTCCCGACGGCCGTTCAGGAGGTCGGCAACCCTGGCCTTTGAGCCAATGATTTCGACGAGATCCGCGCGGGTGTAGTTGTTTGTCATCATTACGGATTTGATCACATCGACCGGCGAGGCGCGTGGGATTGGATAATGCTTTGCCTCGTATTCTTCGATAAACAGCACGAGCGCATCGAAATGTGCGGCTTCAGGAGTATCGGCTTCAGGTTCATTTTCGAAATATGGCCGTACCGCCTTCAGCGCGGCTTCATATTCCTCTTCAGTCTGCAAGGTGCGAAGGGCACCGAGATCCATCATAGCGGCCTCCCTTACAATTTTGCCACGTCCATGGCGTCATATTCAGCATGTGTTCCAACGAACAGGATAAACACGCGCTTTGTGCGAAATCCGACAAGACCAACGATCCGATACTTATTGCCGCCCACATCGAAGACGATTTTGCCATTCGTCACATAGTCGGCGGAATTGAATGTCGCCTTCAACTCGGAGAAGTTGTTCCAGTCGGCGTCCGATGTCGTCGTATGCCAATCTGCCATTGCCGCCTCTGCGGTCGCTTGCTGCCCTTTCGGAAGCCGCGCGCAAAATTTGATCAGTGCGGATTTGGCAATGACTCGCATTGTTCATCTATAGAGTGTTCCCAAAATGGAAACAAGAGTAGTTTCCATTTTGGGAATCATGACTATAGCCGAGTTTAGCGGGGATAGATCACACCCTTGCGCAGAATGATGTTCCCATAAAGCCGCGGCTCACTGGTCTGCACAAGCGCATGCGCCTGCTTCACCCGCTCGTAGAATTCCGCCGGCAGCAGCGGCACGACCTTGATGTCGGGAACATGCCGCGCGCAAACGTCGACCATTTCCACATGCACGGGATCGAGGGCATCGCGGTCCTGCTTGACCGTCGCGCGGAAAATCGCCTGCGGTACGAAATCGTCGATCGGCAGCACGCTGAGCACGGCATCGAGCACCCGGACGACGCCGTGGCCATCGAGGCGGATCAGGCGGCGGGCATGTTCGAGACCCGGATAATTGCCGTCGACGAGGGCGATTTCATCGCCGTGTCCCATAGCGCGCAGCGTCGCCAGGAGGTCGGGGCTCAACAGCGGGTCAATGCCCTTCAACATGGTCTATCTCCTTGAAAAGTATGTTTTGGTCGATGAGATAGCGCGCGAAAATCGGCAGGCTGGCGCCGCCGATGGCACGCGCCTGCGGCCCCACTGCGCCTTCGATAATTTCCGGCATGACGACGCCTTGCAGGTCGAGGTCCGAGGCCGCTTTGATGGTGGCGCGCACGACCCGTTCGCGCACCCAGTCGGGAAAGCCGCCGTCGATGATGGCAGCGCTGAAATCGATAATGGATGCGGCGGCGACGATCGCCTGCGCCAGCGCCTTGGCGGTGTCCTGGATCCAGGTCTCCAGCGGCTCGCCGAAGTCGATCCAGTTGTCCGCCGAATACCAGAGCGGCCTCGGATCGAAGCCGCGATCCCTTAGCAGGTTTTCGAGCACGAAGATCGAGGCGATGTCGAGCAACTGCCGAGTTTCGCCATTGCGCCCTCGCACAGGCAGGGGGCCGAGCGCACCCGCCGTTCCGGTCCGCCCCACGAAAATCGAGGAGTTCAGAACGATGCCGCCGCCGAGGAAGGAACCGATGAAAAGATAGACGAAATCCGGATAGCGCGGGCCGACGCCGAAGACGAGTTCGGCGCCGCAGGCGCTGGTGGCGTCGTTCTGCAGATAGACGAGATAGGGCACGCGGGCGGCGACCTCCGCCTGCAGGTCGAACCCGCGCCAGGCCTCCATCGCTCCATCGGGTGCACCTACTTCTTCCGCCCAGTTCCAGAGTTCGAAGGGGGCAGCGATGCCGACTCCGGCAAGCCGGCGACGCTCCTCGCTGCTGAGGCGCGCTTCAAGTTCCGCAATGCCTGACGTGACGAAGGACATAATGTCCTGCGGCAGTGGGTAAGGGTAGATCTGGTGAAGCTGCATTCGTATGTGGCCGACGAAATCCATCAGCACGAGATCGGCGCTGCGCCTGCCGATCTTGACGCCGAAGGAGAGCACTGCATCCGGATTGAGCCGCATCGGAATGGAAGGTTGCCCCACGCGCCCGCGCACGGGATCACCGCGCGACAGCAGCCCGTCTTTCTCCAGTGCCCGCATAATGACGGAGACCGTCTGCGCCGACAGCCCGCTGCGCCGCGCAATCTCCGCCTTCGACAGCGCGCCGTGACGGCGCACCAGCGACAACACCAGCCGTTCGTTATGCGCGCGCACGCGCACCTGGTTCGCGCCCCCGCTGGGGTCGAGAATCGAGGGTGATGTCGGTGTATCCGCCGGGTCTTGTAGGGGAGACATTGGCCCGCTCCTTCCATCATGGCCATGCCGCATTTTTCAGCAACATGCCACATCCAATTAATAATTCAATCCGATTTATTTATTGACAGGACGAAATCTTTAGGTTCAGATGTGGGCGTTGGAGGACGTGCCATGGCCTTGGAGGCGGCCAATCTGGAAGAAATCTAAGCAGGCATGGTGCGTCTCGATCCGGACTCCGAGCGAGCCGGGGCAACCGGAAAAGTTCCGGTCTATTCAAATTTTGGGAGGATTGAATGAAGAAATCAGTTGTTTCCGCAGCATTCGCCGCTCTGGCGATCGGTGTCGTCTTTGCCGCGCCGGCCAACGCTGCCAACGTTTCCGCCTGCCTTATCACCAAGACGGACACGAACCCCTTCTTCGTTAAGATGAAGGAAGGTGCTACCGCCAAGGCCAAGGAACTCGGCGTGACGCTGAAGTCCTATGCCGGCAAGATCGATGGTGACAGCGAAAGCCAGGTCGCTGCGGTCGAAAGCTGCATCGCCGAAGGCGCCAAGGGCATTCTGATTGCCGCTTCCGATACCAAGGGCATCGTCCCGACGGTCAAGAAGGCGCGTGACGCGGGCCTCCTGGTCATCGCGCTCGACACGCCGCTGGATCCGGCTGACGCTGCCGACGCGACTTTCGCCACCGACAATCTTCTCGCCGGCAAGCTGATTGGCGAGTGGGCCAACAAGACCCTCGGCGCTAAGGCCAAGGACGCCAAGATCGGCTTCCTCGACCTGACGCCGTCGCAGCCGACCGTCGACGTCCTGCGCGACCAGGGCTTCATGATTGGCTTCGGCATCGACCCGAAGGACCCGAACAAGATCGGCGACGAGAATGATCCGCGTATCGTCGGTCATGACGTCACCAACGGCAACGAAGAAGGCGGCCGCAAGGCCATGGAAAACCTTCTGCAGAAGGACTCCAGCATCAACGTCATCCACACGATCAACGAGCCGGCCGCTATCGGTGCCTATCAGGCGCTGAAGGCCGTTGGCCTGGAAAAGCAGGTCCTGATCGTCTCGGTTGACGGCGGTTGCCCGGGCGTCAAGTCGGTCAAGGATGGCGTGATCGGTGCGACTTCGCAGCAGTATCCGCTGATGATGGCCGCCCTCGGCGTCGAAGCGATCAAGAAGTTCGCCGACACCGGCGAGAAGCCGAAGCCGACCCCAGGCAAGTCCTTCTTCGACACCGGCGTTTCGCTGGTGACGGACAAGCCGGTTACCGGCCTGAAATCCATCGACACCAAGGAAGGCACCGCGAAGTGCTGGGGCTAAACCCCGTCCTGGGTTTGGCATGATCCTGTCCGAAGGCCGTATTCACATCCACTGATGCGGCTCTTCGGATTGGGGCTATGCCTTCGTCATACCAACGCCGGCCGGGCTTGAGCTTCGGCCGGTTTCAACACCCGGCGGTTTCCGCGTAGTTCGGCGCGGTTGCGGAGGAAAACAATGACCGGAGCACAGGAATTCGAGCGTGTTCTCGACGGCAGCGACAAGAACGTTGCCTCGTTCGAGCACCAGGATGTCACACTTCTCAAACGCACACAGCATTTCTTGCATTCGACGCCGGCCGCGGTGCCATTGATCGTATTGGTGGTGGCAATCATCGTCTTCGGCATTGCCATCGGCGGGCGTTTCTTCTCCGCCTACACGCTGACGCTTGTCCTGCAGCAGATCGCTATCGTTGGCATTCTCGGCGCGGCCCAGACGCTGGTCATCCTGACCGCCGGCATCGATCTTTCGATCGGCGTGATCATGGTCATTTCCGCTGTCATCATGGGCAACTGCGCCATAACCTATGGCATGCCGACGCCGATTGCCGTTCTTGCCGGCATGCTCGCGGGCGGCGTCTGTGGGTTGCTCAACGGTTTCCTCGTCGCCACCATGAAGCTGCCGCCGTTCATCGTGACGCTCGGCACCTGGAACATCGTCATGGCGACGAATTTCATCTATTCCGCCAATGAGACCATTCGCGACACCGATGTCGACGAACAGGCGCCGCTCCTGCATTTCTTCGCCATCAGCTTCCGCCTTGGCGGCGCGGTGCTGACGCTCGGCGTCATCGCCATGGTGCTGCTCGTAGTCGGCCTATGGTATGTGCTCAATCACACGGCTTGGGGCCGACATGTCTATGCTGTCGGCGACGATCCGGAAGCGGCAAAATTGTCCGGTATCCAGACCAAGAAGGTGCTGCTTGCCGTCTATGGTGTTTCGGGACTGATCGCGGCGTTTGCCGCTTGGGTCTCGATCGGCCGCAACGGTTCGATCTCGCCATCCTCGGCCGTGACGGATTTCAATCTTCAGGCAATTACCGCAACCGTGATCGGCGGCATCTCGCTCTTCGGTGGCCGCGGTTCGATCCTCGGCACGCTGTTCGGCGCGATGATCGTCGGCGTGGTGTCCATGGGCCTCAACATGCTCGGAGCCGACCCGCAGTGGAAGGTTCTTCTGACTGGCGTGCTGATCATCGGCGCCGTCGCGATCGATCAATGGATCAGAAAGGTGTCGGCATGACCACGACTGGCGAACCCCTTCTCACAGCCCGCGGCCTCATCAAGCGTTATGGACGCGTGACCGCCCTCGACAATGCCGATTTCGACCTCTATCCCGGCGAAATCCTTGCCGTTATCGGCGATAACGGCGCCGGCAAATCCTCGCTGATCAAGGCGATTTCCGGCGCGACCACGCCCGATGAAGGCGAGATCAGGCTGGAGGGGAAACCCGTCCATTTCCGATCGCCGATGGAAGCACGCGAGGCCGGCATCGAGACGGTGTACCAGAACCTGGCGCTGTCGCCGGCGCTCTCGATCGCGGACAATATGTTCCTCGGCCGCGAGATCCGGAAGCCCGGCATCCTTGGCTCTTGGTTCCGCATGCTGGACCGACCGGCGATGGAAAAGCGCGCCCGCGACAAGCTCACCGAGCTCGGCCTGATGACGATCCAGAACATCAACCAGGCGGTGGAAACGCTCTCGGGCGGCCAGCGCCAGGGTGTGGCAGTGGCACGCGCCGCTGCCTTCGGTTCCAAGGTCGTCATCATGGACGAGCCGACGGCCGCCCTTGGCGTCAAGGAAAGCCGCAAGGTGCTGGAGCTCATTCTGGACGTGCGTGCCCGCGGCTTGCCGATCGTGTTGATCTCGCACAATATGCCGCATGTCTTCGAGGTGGCGGATCGCATCCATATCCATCGCCTCGGGCGTCGTCTGACCGTGATCAATCCCAAGGAATATTCCATGTCGGATGCCGTTGCCTTCATGACCGGCGCCAAGGCGCCGCCGGCAGAGACAGTCGCCGCATGAGTTCCGTGCTTGAGGGAATCGCCGACGAGATCATCGGGCGCGCCGCTGGCGCAAAACGGTTTCTCGTCGCGATTGCCGGCCCGCCCGGCGCCGGCAAATCGACGCTGGCGGACAATGTGGCCAAGGCGCTCAAAGCCAAGGGTGAGAGCGCCGAGGTCCTGCCGATGGACGGCTTCCACATGGACAATGCCGTCCTGATCGAAAAGGGCCTGCTGAAGCGCAAGGGCGTGCCCGAAAGCTTCGACGTCCGCGCCTTTCTCGATATCGTCAGAGCGGTGCGAGCGGCCGATCAGGAGGTGCTGGTGCCGGTCTTTGATCGCTCGCGCGAGATCGCCATCGCGTCGGCCCGCATCGTCTCCCCCGATCACCGTTTCATCGTCATCGAGGGTAACTACCTGCTCTTCAGCCAGGGCAAATGGGCGGAGCTGGAAGGTATGTTCGATTATTCGATCATGCTGGCGCCGCCGATCGAGGTCTTGGAGCAACGGCTCTGGGAGCGCTGGAGGGGCTATGACCTCGACGACGAGGCCGCCGGTGCCAAGGTCTACGGCAACGACCTGCCGAACGGCCGGCTGATCCTCGAGAACCGCCGTCCGGCCGATTTTACCATCGATATCGTGCAGGGCTGAACTCCGCTGTCATTTACACGTCATCGCTGATTGTTTTGCGGTGGCTTATGGTGCTATCGAAAGCGCGACAAATTGAGACCATTCAGAGGTTCGCGCCATGCAAAAGCTCACCATCCGCCGCCCTGACGATTGGCATCTGCATCTGCGGGATGGCGCCGTGCTGGAAGGCGTGATCGGCGATACCTCGAGGCATTTCGCCCGCGCCATCATCATGCCGAACCTGGTGCCGCCGGTTGTCACCACGGCGGATGCGGCTGCCTATCGTGAGCGCATTCTGAAGGCATTGCCGGCAGGCGACCGCTTCCAGCCGCTGATGACGCTTTATCTCACCGAGCACACCGATCCCGACGATGTCGAGGAAGGCAAGAAAAGCGGCCTCATTACCGCCGTCAAACTTTATCCCGCCGGTGCGACGACCAACTCCCATGGCGGCGTTCGGAATATGGACAAGGCCATGCCGGTGCTGGAGCGCATGGCCAAGATCGGCCTGCCGCTCTGCGTGCATGGCGAGGTGACGTCGCCGGATGTGGATATTTTCGACCGCGAGGCGGTTTTCATCGAAACCGTGCTTGATCCCTTGCGTCAGCGCCTGCCGGAACTGAAAGTCACCATGGAGCATGTGACGACATCTGATGGCATCGACTACATCAAGTCGGCAAAGACCAATCTCGCCGGCTCGATCACCACGCATCACCTGATCATCAACCGCAACGCCATCCTCGTCGGCGGCATCCGGCCGCATTATTACTGCCTGCCGGTCGCCAAGCGCGAAAGCCACCGCCTGGCGCTGCGCGCGGCGGCCACGAGCGGCGACGCTAAATTCTTCCTCGGCACCGATTCCGCCCCGCATGTCGATCCGCTGAAGGAATGCGCCTGTGGCTGCGCCGGCATCTATACGTCGCTCAACACCATGAGCTGCCTGGCGCATGTCTTCGAACAAGAAGGCGCGCTCGACAAGCTCGAGGCCTTCGCTTCGCTGAACGGTCCCGCCTGGTATGGGCTTGCGGCGAACGAGGATCGCATTACCCTGATCCGCCGCGCGGAATCGGTTGCCTTTCCCGACAGGATCGAAACTGGAGCCGGCCCCATTACCGTCTTCGATCCGATGTTCCCCTTGCACTGGGATGTCGAGGGCTGAGAAAATAACTCTGCGCGCCGATGAAAATATTTTGTTCGAAAACTGCTTTCGTAATATCGAAGGCATATTTCATTGAAATACATGATCTTTATCGGATCCCGTAACCAATTTGATACCCCTTGAGGGGTAGCGTTATGCCGATCCCTAACGGTGCGGAATGAAACCGTCGAAGGAAGAGCATGGAGCTTGATTATAATTCTCTTCTGCTGGCCCTTGGCGTTTCCGCCTCCTGTCTTGCGGTGACGCTGGGTGGAAGCTGGTTTTCCCGTCGGCCGGAGACATTCCTGCTGACCTGTTCTGCCGGTCTTGTACCAATCGTCGTCGGGATTTTCACCTATGGTGCTTATGTCGACCAGCCGCGACCGACGCTCGCCATTATTACCTTCGTGCTGTTTTTCATCGGCTTTTCGGTCATCTGGGCGGCGGGATATCAGTTCCGCACGCGCCGGTTTTCCAAGGCCCGCGCTCTGTTGGGAAGCCTGACCGGTATTGCCGCTTCCGTGCCGGCCATGCTCGCCGGTTATGATGGCCTCGCTTTCATGTGCGACAATATCGTCGTCGCAGTGCTCCTCCTGCTAACGGCGCGCGAATATTGGCTCAGTCGTCAGGAGGCGCCGACGCCGCTCTATGGCATCACCGCGCTTTACACATTGACTGCCATTTCCTTCGCGCTGTGTGCGGGGGTTCTGATCTGGGACGGCAAACTCGTGCTTGGCCATGCGCCGGACAATTGGGCCGAAGATGTCAGCCTTGCCATCTGCATTGCCGGCATGACCGGCATCGGCGCCCTGTCGCTGGCGCTACACCAATGGCGTCAGGCGGCGCATCATCGTCAGCAGGCCATCACCGATCCGCTGACCGGCCTGCTCAACCGGCGGGCTCTGTTCGATCTCTATGGCCACCGCTCTTTCGGCCCTTCCATGGCGGTGATCGTCTTCGACATCGATCGCTTCAAGTCCGTCAACGATCAGTACGGCCATGCCACCGGCGACATAGTTCTCAAGCTTTTTGCCAAGGAATTGTCGGCCGTACTGCGGGCCTCCGACACGGTGGCCCGTCTTGGCGGCGAAGAATTCGCGCTTGTCCTCGACAATGCCTTGCCGGGCCGGGCCGAGCAGATCGCCGAACGGGTGCGCGATGCTTTTGCGGCCCGCGAGTTCACCGTGGACGGCAAGTCTTTCGCCTGCACGGTCAGCGCCGGCATTGCGCTCGGCACCCCCGAGGGCATGGGCTTCGACAGCGTCCTCAGCGCCGCCGACAAGGCGCTTTATGCCGCCAAGCGCAATGGCCGCAACCGCGTCGAGGTTACGGCCTATCTGCACGCCGTCTCACCGGATGTTTCCCGCACGGCGTCGTGATAATCTGCTAAAAGAGAGCCCGGACGAAAGCGCAGGCGGCGAGCAGCGACGCCACCGTGCGCACATGGTTCCATCTCGTCCAATCGGTGAGATAGGTGCTCCATAGCTGAGCTGCTTCCGCCGTACGGCCATCGAGCTTATCCAAAGCGTCATTCAAAGGAACGTTGAATACCATGGTCGAAAGAAGGCTGGCGACGAGGTAGAGCGCCGCGCCGGCAATCATTAGGATGCTGATGCCGCCCCGCCAATACACGATGGCCAGGACCGCTATGAGCACCGAGAGCGCCGCCGTCAACAGGAACAATACGATAAAGGGTAAACGCACAATCGTCGTATTGATCGATTGCATGGCGGCGACGCCCTGATCGACGGTAAGGCGGGCGAAGGCCTGCATAATGAATGTCGAGAAGGCAAAGTAGACGCCGGCGAGAAGGCCACTGCCGAGCGCAGCAGCAATGAGAGCGATGTTCGTGATCGGGTAGGTCATGATTGGACACTCCAGATGCCGCTTGCGGCGGTTTCACTCGCATAGTCGGAAAAATCCCTGGGCGGCCTGCCGAGTACCTGTCGGACGACACGGCCGCCGGTTTTTCCCAATCCGCCAAAGATAGCGATCGTCGATATCTGCATGTTGGACCTCCTATCGTTCAAAATGTGATAAATTCTCTCATTTGCAAAATGTGATAAACTCTCTTATATCGTCTGTCAAGAATGACGGGCGAGCGGTGGCATGACGCAGGAACCGATTGTGAAACGCAGGCGCAGCAAGGAAGAGGCGGGGACACCGCGCCGAATCCCCAGCCAGCAGCGCGGCCGCGAGCGTGTCGAGCGGATCTTATCGGTTGCGATGGAGCTGATCGAAAAGAACGGCAGCGACGCATTGCGTATGGGCGAGATCGTCGAAAAGGCCGGAGTCTCCTTCGGTTCGCTTTATCAATATTTCCCCGATAAGACCGCCATCATCCGCGTGCTGGCCGAACGCTTCAACGAACAGGGGCGGCAATGTGTGGAGATCGAACTGGCGCGCGTGCAAAGCACCGCCGATCTTCAGGGCGCGCTTGGCAGCATCGTCGACGGTTACTACGCGATGTTCCGCGATGAGCCGGTCATGCGGGATATCTGGCATGCGACCCAGGCGGACAAGCTTCTGCAGGAGATCGATGCCGAGGATATGGAATGGCATTCCCAGGCTTTTCTGGCCGTCCTTCATCGTCTCTGGCCGGCGCGTGATTCCGAGGAGCTGGCTCGGATTGCGCGACTGACCATGCAATTGGTCGCCGCCGCCGTGCGCTATGCGATTTCGCTCGAGAAGGAGGAGGGCGACAGGGCGATCGCCCTGTTTAAGGCAATGCTGCCCGCTGATATCGGTGCTGTTTCGGAGAAGCCGCCGCAATCGATGCAATAGCCTCTGGAAGAGGCGCGCAGAGGACCGATCCGTCTGGAAACCTCGGCCACTTGCTGCTATTGCCGCAGGAATGTCTTAAATAGCGAAGGAGGCCTGCATGACCACCCAGATGACATTTTCCGATCGCGCCGTCATGGCCGAACTGGTGGCGAAGATGCTTTGGGAGATTAAGGCGGTGCATTTCAGCGCCGAGAAGCCTTATAAGTTGGCTTCCGGCATGGCGAGCCCGGTCTATATCGATTGCCGTAAGCTGATTTCCTACCCGCGCATTCGTTCGACAGTGATGGATTTCGCCGCCAGCATCGTCATGCGCGACGCCGGTTTCGAGCAGTTCGATTGCGTTGCCGGCGGCGAGACGGCGGGCATTCCCTTCGCCGCCTTCCTCGCCGAGCGTCTCGACCTGCCGATGATCTATGTCCGCAAGCAGCCGAAGGGCCATGGCCGCAATGCGCAGATCGAGGGCCATATGCCCGAAGGTGCCCGCGTACTGGTCATCGAGGATCTGACGACGGCGGGCGGCAGCATGTTCACCTTCATCGACGCCATCCGCGCCGCCGGCGGCATAGTCGACCACGGCATGGCGCTGTTTTACTACGGCATTTTCCCGGAAGCCGAGGAGCGGTTCGCCAACCGCAAGGTTCGGCTTCACCATATCGCCACCTGGCGTGACGCGCTCGCCGTCGCCAAGGCGCAAAAGCTGTTCGACGAAAAAACGCTCGAGGAAGTTGAAGCTTTTCTCGACGCTCCGCTCGCCTGGTCCGGCCGCAACGGCGGCGTATCGGAACTGGCAACAAAGTGACGCTTTGCTTTTGCCGCAAAGTTATCTAATCGATTTACGGAACTAGACGACAGACGTGCGCTCGAGGAGGCCGGAATGATATTGTGCTGTGGCGAAGCTTTGATCGACATGCTGCCGCGAGATACGACGCTGGGTGAAAAGGCCTTTGCGCCCTATGCCGGCGGTGCGATCTTCAACACTGCGATTGCGCTTGGCCGCCTGGGCGTGCCGACCGGTTTCTTCACCGGCATTGCCGACGACATGATGGGCGATATCCTGCGCGAGACGCTCTCGGCGGCCAAGGTGGATTACAGCTATTGCGCCATCGCTCCCCGTCCGAGCACGATCGCTTTCGTCAAGCTCGTCAATGGTCAGGCGACCTATGCCTTCTACGACGAAGGTTCCGCCGGCCGCATGATCACCGAGGCCGATCTCCCGACCTTGGGGGACGACTGCGAAGCCCTGCATTTCGGCGCCATCAGCCTAATCCCCAACCCTTGCGGCGCGACCTATGAAGCGCTGATGAAGCGCGAGCACCAAAGCCGCGTCATTTCGCTCGATCCGAACATCCGGCCCGGTTTCATCAAGGACAAGGCCGCGCATATGGGCCGTATCAGCCGCATGGCCGCCATGTCCGATATCCTGAAATTCTCGGACGAGGACCTGGAATGGTTCGGCATCCCCGGAAACCATGACGAGCTTGCTGCTCACTGGCTGAACCAGGGCGCCAAGCTGATCGTCGTTACCAAGGGCGCCGAGGGCGCGACAGGGTACACGAAGTCGTTGAAGGTTACGGTCCCGAGCGAACGCGTCACCGTGGTCGATACCGTGGGGGCCGGCGATACGTTCGACGCCGGCATCCTGGCATCGCTGAAGATGAATGATCTGCTGACCAAGGCGCAGGTCGCTTCGCTGGATGAGAAGGCGCTGCGGGACGCGCTGGCGCTTGGTGCCAAGGCGGCTGCTGTTACGGTTTCCAGGGCAGGGGCAAATCCGCCTTGGGCGAGTGAGATTGGGCTGTAAGGGGTCCTATCCCGCCCCTGGCGGGCGGGATAACCATCGCGATTGCCGCGTAAGTCTATCACCAACAAAAAAGCCCCGCCTGACGCAGCAGACGGGGCCATCTTGTTTTGGTCGAAGAGACTTACTTCGCCCGGCTTGCCAGCGCAGCCACCAGGCCCTGTGTCGACGAATCATGGCCGGCAGCGCTTTCCTTGCCTTCGATGACCGGCAGCAGGCCGGTTGCCAGCTCCTTGCCAAGCTCGACGCCCCACTGGTCGAAGGAGTTGATGCGGAACAGAACGCCTTCGACAAAAACGCGGTGTTCATAGAGAGCGATCAGGCGGCCGAGCGCATAAGGCGTTAGCTTGTCGTAGACAAAGGTGATCGACGGACGGTTGCCGGTGAAGACGCGATGCGGCGCGATGAAATCGGCCTTCTTGTCGTCCATGCCCTTGGCGGTGAGCTGGGCCTTGGCTTCCGCGAAGGTGCGGCCCTTCATCAGGGCTTCCGACTGTGCCACGCAGTTTGCCATCAGCAACTGATGCTGGTGACGCAGATCCGGTTCGAAGGCATTGGCGGCAATCATGAATTCGGCCGGGATGATGCTCGTGCCCTGGTGGATGAGCTGGTAGAAGGCATGCTGGCCGTTGGTGCCCGGCTCGCCCCAGACGACGGGACCGGAATTGCCCTCGACCGGCGTGCCGTCGATGGTGACCCCCTTGCCGTTCGATTCCATGTCGAGCTGCTGCAGATAGGCCGGGAAGCGCGACAGGCGCTGGTCATAGGGCAGGATGGCGCGGGTCGTGTAACCCAGCACGTTGCGATGGTAGAAGCCGATGAGGCCAAGCAGCATCGGCAGGTTTTCCTTGAAGGGCGCCTTGCGAAAATGGTTGTCCATCGCATGCGCGCCGTCGAGAAACTTGCCGAAGTTCTCCGGACCGACGGCGATCATCAGCGGCAGGCCGATGGCTGACCAGATCGAGTAGCGGCCGCCAACCCAATCCCAGAAGCCGAAGACGCGTTCGCTGTCGATGCCGAAGGCGGCAACCTTGTCGAGCGCGGTCGAAACGGCGGCGAAGTGATGCTGAACGGCTGCTTCGCCAAGCGCCTTGGCGATGAAGTTGCGCGCCGTCTGGGCGTTCGTCATCGTCTCGATGGTGGTGAAGGTCTTGGACGCAATGATGAACAGCGTCGTTTCCGGCGAAACGAGCTTCAGGATGTCGGCGATATGGGCGCCGTCGATGTTGGAGACGAAATGCGCGCGCGGGCCGTCATGGAAGGGAGCTAGTGCCAAGGTCGCCATGACCGGACCGAGGTCGGAGCCGCCGATGCCGATATTGATGACGTCAGTGATCGCCTTGCCGGTCGCGCCCTTTAGCGTGCCAGAGCGGATGCCGTCGGCAAATTTGCCCATGGCCGCCAAGACGCCGTTGACGTCGGGCATCACATCCTTGCCGTCGACGAGAACAGGCGTGTTGGAGCGATTGCGCAGCGCGGTGTGCAGAACAGCTCGGTTTTCGGTGAAGTTGATGGCAGCGCCCGAGAACATTTCGTCGCGCTTGGCTGCGATGCCGCCTTCGGTTGCGAGCTTCTCGAGAAGCGCGAAGATCTCGTCGTTCACCGCGGTCTTGGAATAGTCCATCAGCAGGTCGTCAAGCGAGGTGCTGAAGCGGGAGAAACGTTGGGCGTCGGCGGCGAAGGCGGCGCGGATATCGGTGGCCTTGGTGGCAGCTGCGGTGCTCTTCAGTTGTTCGACGAGGGCGTTCATGGAGGGGCTCCTTGCGGTTCGCGCCGCTGGCCGTCTGGCGAGGGCGGGGGCACTCTGAGTTAGTCGCGGAAACTATTCGCTTTGTGAGGGGTAAATCAAGTTCGCGCGCAGGTAAAAGCGAAAAAAGCCGCCCGCGGATGGAGGCAGGCGGCTTCCCGATTGGCAGGGAATAATGACACCGAATTATGTCAGTCGCGCAATTCCTTGCGCAAGATTTTACCGACATTCGATTTCGGCAGTTCGCTGCGGAATTCGATGAAGCGCGGCCGCTTGTAATTGGTGAGGTTTGCGATGCAATGCGCCTTGACATCGGCCTCGGTCAACGCCTGGTCCTTCTTGACGATGAAAAGCTTGACGGCTTCGCCTGAATGTTCGTCCGGCACGCCGATTGCCGCGGCTTCGAGAATGCCGGGATGCATGACGGCAACTTCTTCGATCTCGTTCGGATAGACGTTGAAGCCCGAAACCAGGATCATATCCTTCTTGCGGTCGACGATCTTGGTATAGCCGCGCTCGTTCATGAAGCCCATGTCGCCGCTGCGGAAGAAGCCGTCCGATGTCATCACGCGCGCGGTTTCGGCCGGCTGTTTCCAATAGCCCGCCATGACCTGCGGCCCGCGGATGCAGATCTCGCCGACCTCACCGAGCGGCAGCGATTTGCCGTTCTCGTCGCGAATGTCGAAATCAGTTCCGGTGATCGGCAGGCCGATCGTGCCGCTGAATTCCGGACTGTCGAAACGATTGGCGCTTGCGACCGGCGAGGTCTCGGAAAGACCGTAGCCCTCGGTGATCCAGGCCCCCGTCATCTTCTGCCAGCGCTCGGCGACCGGCCGCTGCACCGCCATGCCGCCGGCGAGCGTTGCTGTGCTGGACAGATCGAGCTTGGCGAATTCGGGATTGTTCATTAGCGCGTTGAACAGCGTGTTGAGGCCTGGGAACATGTCGAACTTGTATTTGCCCAGCTCCTTGATGAAGGCGGGTATGTCGCGCGGATTGGCGATCAGCACATTATGGCCGCCGAGCGACATGCCCATCAGCGAATTCACCGTGAGTGCGAAGATGTGATAGAGCGGCAAGGCGCAGACGAAGGTGAGCTGCTCGGGGCGCGGCTTGTTGATGTAGGCGGACTGCAGCCAGAGCAGCAATTGCTGCTGGTTGGCGAGCAGGTTGGAATGCGTCAGGATCGCGCCCTTGGCAACGCCGGTCGTGCCACCGGTATATTGCAGGAAGGCGATGTCGCTTCTGGTGACCTCGGATGGCTTCAACGGCAGTCGCGCCCCTTCGGAGAGCACGCCCTTGAAGCTGCGATGGCCGGGGATGGACCATGCCGGTACCAGTTTCTTCACCTTGCGAACGATGAAGTTGACGATGTGGCCCTTGATGCCGAGCATGTCGCCAAGTGCGGTGACCACGACATGGCGCACATCCGTATGCGCCAGGACCTGCTCCACCGTATGGGCGAAGTTTTCAAGCACGAAGATCGCCCTGGCGCCGCAATCGCGAAGCTGGTGTTCCAGTTCGCGCGGCGTGTAAAGCGGATTGACGTTGACGACGACAAGACCGGCACGAAGTATGCCGTAAACGGTGATCGGGTTTTGCAGCACGTTCGGCATCATGACGGCGACGCGGTCGCCCTTCTGAAGGCCGAGGCTTTGCAGCCATGCGGCGATCTTGCGCGTTTGCGTATCGAGATCGCGATAGGTGATCGATTTGCCCATGCTGGTGAAGGCGAGCTTGTCGCCATAGCGCGCGCAGCTTTCCTCCAGCAATTCAACGAGCGATGCATGCTCCAGCGGCGGCAGTTCGGCCGGCACGATATCCGGGTAAGATGCGAGCCAAATCTTTTTGACCAGCGGTCTATCCGAAGGAGCGGAAACTGAATTCATGCGTACTTCCTCCTTGACGCATCATCACGCCCCGCCTTCGGCGAGCCGCGGCTTTGTAGCGTGGCACTGCTTGGTGGAAAAGTCTCCCGCTTTTCGCACCGCTGCCGCTTTTGCCCTCACCTAAAGACGTAGGGCGACTATGAAAGCTATACTGACTTTGACGTAAACGTCAATAATACCTGAGCGTTAACTATTTTTTAATAAGTTTGAAAAAAGTACTGGAACTTTTGTGACAACAGCGCGTTAATGCGCGGTGAGCGAGGACCTCACCGAACGCATCGTGCTGCCCGCACGGTACTCCGGGGCGGGGTCGGATGCTCAAGAGTTTTATGTGAAGCGTATCCAAGAGGAGGTGCGCACATGCATAAAGAGAGTGCCGAGACGATTAGCCGCGAACTCTATGTCAAGGACATGTCGATGCTGGTCGCATGCGACCGGGTCGAGGGGTCCAAGGTCTTCGGGTCCGATGGCAAGCAGATCGGTCATATTGAGCGCCTGATGCTGGAAAAAAGCGATGGTCGCATCGCTTTCATCATTCTGAGCTTCGGCGGCTTTTTCGGCATCGGCCAGGATCACTACCGGCTGCCGTGGGAAAAGCTACGCTATGATGCTCGCATCGATGGCTATCGTATCAATATGACCAAGAATGACATCGAAAAAGCCCGCCGTTTCGCCAGCAAGGACGACATCGTCGCCCACAAGGATAGTGGCCACAAGAGCCATGACTATTTCGGCGTGCCACCCTACTGGATGTAGGCACACATAAAGGAAAGCCAGAAACTGGCCCCGTTTTCACGGGGCTTTGGTTTATGCGGCTTTTACTGAAACCGCCCGTTTCTCTGCATGACTTCGATCCTGTAGCCATCGGGATCGCTGACGAAGAAGAAGAGGGCGAAAAGTCTTCCATCGCGATTGAGCTCAACGATCTTGCCGGGATTGAGGCCAAGCTCGGTGAAGCGCGCGTGCTCGTCCCGGAGTTCATCGACCGAAACGGCAAGGTGGCCATAGCCTTCGCCGAGCGCATAGGGTTCGCTACGGCCCTGGTTAATGGTCAATTCCAATTCGAAACCGGTCTCGGCATTGCTGAGATAGATCAGTGTAAAGGTCGGAAAGGTGACGCGGTCGGCGACTGCGAGCCCGAAAGCCTTGCTGTAGAAATCGACCGAGCGCGCTTCATCGAGCACTCGGATCATCGAATGGATCATTTTTGCCATGCGCACCTCCCTGTCGTTAAAGGCCGGGGCAAAGATCATGCTTGAAGCCGCCAAGGCAAAATCAGTGTGGCTGCAAACCGATTTTGCGCGTGACGGCGGTTTCGATCAATTCCATGCCGTCATAGATCAGCACCGCCATCAGGCCGACGATCAAGCCGCCCTGCAGGATGAAGGCGGTGTTGTCGTTGATCAGGCCGGCGATGATGACTTCTCCAAGCCCCTTCGCCGCAACGGTCGAGCCGATCGTCGCCGTGCCGATATTGATGACGGTGGCGATCTTCAGCCCTTCGATGATCAGCGGCAGAGCGAGCGGCAGCTCGACCCGAAACAGCCGCTGCCAGCCGTTCATGCCCATGCCGTCGGCGGCGTCGAGCACGGAGGCCGGCACCTGCTGCAGGCCGGCGACGGTATTTTCGAAGATCGGCAGCAGCGCATAGAGGAAAAGCGCGATCAGTGTCGGCACCGCGCCGAAGCCGGTGGTGGAGATGGCGAGCGCCAATACTGCGACAGGAGGAAAGGTCTGGCCGGCATTGGCGATCGCCCGCGATAGCGGCAGGAAATCGGCGCCGCTCTTGCGGGTGACGAAGATGCCGCCGAGCACGGCGAGAATGCCGCTGGCGGCGATCGAGACGAGGATCAGCTCCATATGGCTGATGGCGAGACCGACCAGGCTGTTCTGCGCATAGATCGGCGATGCTCCGAATTTTGTGAGCGGTGCCAGGATCGGCATCAGCCACTCCGGCCGGAATAGCAGCACCAGCAGCAACGCCAGCGCCAGAAACCGGAAGATGTTGGCGGTCAGAAACTTCATGCTTTGCGGCCCAGTTCGATCAAATGCCGCATGGAGATCGAGCCGACTGGGACCCTGCTGTCATCTTCCACGGTCGCCTCGTCGGCCCCCTGCCAGATCATCTCGGCCAGTGCATCGCGCAGATTGAGCGTCTGCGGCAGGCTGTAGCCAATGCCCGGTCGCAGCGGCTGCATGCTTTCCTTGAGCGGCAGCAGCGACATCAGCTTCAGCGCCCGGTCGGAGGTACCGGTCAGTTGCTGCACGAAGGGATCGGCGGGCTCGGTGAGGATCTTGCCCGGTTCCGAACATTGCAGCAGCTTGCCTTCGCTCATCACCGCGATCTGGTCGCCGAGATGGAAGGCTTCGTCCATATCGTGGGTGACGAGCACGATGGTCGTGCCGAACTGTTTCTGGATGGCCAGAAGGTCGTCCTGGGCCTTGCCGCGGATGACGGGATCGAGTGCGCCGAAGGGTTCGTCCATCAGCAGGACTTCCGGTTCGGCCGCAAGCGCACGAGCAACACCGACGCGCTGTTGCTGGCCCCCGGAAAGCTGGCTCGGATATTTCGCCGCGAAGGTGCCGGGATCGAGATGGAAGAGATTGAGCAGCTCCTCGACGCGCCGGTCGATGCGCGCCTTGTCCCAGCCGAGCAGTTGCGGCACGGTTGCGATGTTCTGCGCCACGGTGCGATGCGGAAACAGGCCGTGGCCCTGGATGGCATAGCCGATGCGGCGGCGAAGCTCGGTCGCCGGCACGCTCATGACATCCCGGCCGTCGACCAAAATCTGGCCGAGGGAGATCGGCACCAGCCGGTTGATCATGCGCACCAGCGTCGACTTGCCGGAGCCGGAGGTGCCGACAATGACGGTGATCGTGCCTTTTTCCATGCTCATGCTGACATTATCGACCACGGTGGCGTTGCCATAGCGCTTGGTTACGTCCTTCAGCTCGATCATGGTGGTCATGCGTGTTGTCCTCGGATGCTGTCGATGACCGCATCGAGGATGACGGCCGATGAGAATGCGAGAAAGACCGTCGGCACGGCGCCGAGCAGCACCAGATCATTGGCCGTCTGGCCGATGCCCTGGAAAATGAAGAGACCGAAACCGCCACCGCCGATCAACGCCGCGACGGTGACGAGGCCGATCGCCTGCACCAGCACGATGCGGATACCCGTCAGGATGACCGGGAAGGCGAGCGGCAGGTCGATGCCGGTCAGGATCTGCCGGCGTGTCAGCCCCATGCCGGCAGCGGCATCGCGCACCGACGGGTCGACGCCGGCAAGCCCGACGACGGTGTTGGCGACGATCGGCAGCAGCGAATAGATCACCAGCGCCACCAGGGCCGGCGCGGTGCCGATGCCTTGAACGCCGATCGCGGCCGCGAAAGGGACGTGCGCCGCGATATAGCCGAGCGGCAGCATCAGGATGCCGAACAGAGCGAGGCTCGGAATGGTCTGCACCAGGCTCAGGCCGCGCAGAACGACGGCGCGAAGTCTCGGCTGCCAGTAGCAGAAGATGCCGAGCGGCAGGGCAAGCACGATGGCGATGGCGATCGAGCCGAGCGAGAGGAACACATGGCCAAGCGCCTCGTTCCAGAATTTATCGGCATTGTTGGCGTATTCCTTCATGATCGACAGGTTGTCGAGTAGACCGGACCTGAGAATGATGCCGAGGATCGCACCATAGAGCGCGAGCGAGGCGACCCGAAGCCATGGCGTAAGCCGCAGCTTCACCAGCGCATCCGAGATCACCAGGCCAATGACGGCGAGCAGCACCCAGAAGGCACCGCCCGGCGTAATGCGCGCCACGGTGCTGCCGGCAGGCGTGGCCGCAGTCGAGACGAAGCCGAGCGTGACGATCAGAAGGGCAATGGCGAGCGTGGCGATGGCGAGGCGGACGAGCTGGTTGCGCAGGAAAAGGGCGGCAAGGGCGGTGGCGACGAGAAGGAGGAGAAGTGCCAGCGCGACGGGCTGGGCGAGGAGCTGCGTCAGCAATTGCGGCTTGCCGGCGGCGATGCGGTTTGCCTTGACGATGATGAACGGCATCGACGCCGCCGCGAGGCAGCCACCGGCCACCAGCACCACTCCGAGACGGTCCACCCTGCGGACCGCTAGCGCATCTTCCATCAAGCAAGCTCCGTCAGCGCATGCCAAAACCGGCGAGGCGGTTTTTGGATAAGATCATGCCTCATCAAATATCCATGCGGCCCCACCTTATCAAAGCGGAGCCGCAGGGGTGATAGGTAAAGTCTTACTTCAGGAAGCCGTTTTCCTTGAGGTAGGATTCGGCAACCGACTTGGCCGGCTCGCCGTCCACCTGGATGCGGCCGTTCAGCTTGCGCAGCACGTCGGCAGTCAGGCCCTTGAAGATCGGGGCCAGAACTTCCTCGATCTTCGGATTGGCCTTCAATACGGCTTCGCGGATGATCGGCGTCGGCGCATAGACCGGCTGCACGCTCTTGTCGTCTTCGAGAACCGTCAGTTCAGCCGCTTCGATGGCGCCGTCAGTGCCGTAGACCATGGCGGTGTTGACGCCGTTGGTCTGGTCGGCCGCGGCCTTGATCGTCGCTGCCGTGTCGCCGCCGGAGAGCACGACTTCCTGCTCTGGCTTGATCTGGAAGTTGTAGGTCGTCTGGAAGGCCGGCAGAGCCGCCGGCGAGTTGACGAACTCGGAAGACGCCGCAAGCTTGACCGGCCCGCCGCCGGCAACCCACTTGCCGAAATCGGACATGGTCTTGAGTTTGGCCGGGCCGGCGACGTCGTTGCGAACGCCGATCGCCCAGGTGTTGTTGGCGGGCGAGGGCGTCAGCCAGACGATCTTATTGGCATCGTAATCGAGCTTCTTCGCCAGATCATAACCCTGCTGCAGGTTCTTCCAGGCCGGATCGTCTGATTTGTTGAAGAAGAAGCCGGCATTGCCGGTATATTCGGCGTAAATGTCAATTTCGCCGGCCGTGATCGCCTTGCGCAAAACGGGCGTCGTGCCGAGCGCGATGCGGTCCTTCGCCTTGATGCCGTTGGCATTGAGCGCGGCGAAGATGATATTGCCGAGCAGCGTGCCTTCCGTGTCGATCTTTGAGGAGACCACGACGTCGGCAGCGCTGGCACCACTGGCGACGAAAGCCGTTAGCGCGGCGGCGAGTGCGAACTTCTTGAACATGATGTTTCCCTTTGTACCCCGTTGAACCGTTAGTCTGGCGTATCCGTTCGGTTCAAATCCGGTCCCCGGACACGCCACATATGACTGCGGGCCGAAGAACCCGCATGCGAAGTCCTGTCTGCGTCTGGGAGATAGCGCTCGCCACCGAAAAATCGATGACACGCCAGTCCGCCACCTGCAGTCGCCGCGCGATTATGACGAGGGTGACCGGCATAAGCGCGAAAATAGATTTCTTTTTTCGGGGGTAAGTGCGTTTGTTTTTGTTCCCCCTACCTGTTTCGCCGCCGTTCCGATCTCTTGGGTTTTGTTGGGTCAGTTAGGCGGTCATCGAACGATAGTCCTCGCTCTTTTGGTTTGGGATATCTTTTTTTGAGAACACATCATATCGTGCCGGCATAGTGGTTCGGCTGCATGCGAGGCAGGGTATGTGGCAGGCTCGAAAGGATGGCCGGTTTGTATCTCGGGGCATTGTTCATCGCCGACACGGTTTTCTCGATCGGCTCCGTCAGGGAGACGGCCCGCAGGCTCTCTTTTTCGGCCTCGACCGTGTCGAGCGCGCTTCGGCGACTGGAGACGGAACTGGCGATAAAGCTCGTCGAGCGAGCATCGGGCGAGCTCGCCACCCTGCTTGCCAGCTCGAAGGTGCAGAAGGGCCTGCAGCCGATCCTCTCCGCCATGCGGCAACTCTCGGTGCTGACGAAAGAACCTCCCGCACCACAGGACTATCCCCAATGGGCTGCGCGGCTACCGTTGAGGATCGCCACCATTGAACGTTTCCTGGAGGTCGCCGATCAGGGCAGCATCAATCGCGCCGCCCGCCGCCTGCGTCTCGGTCAGCCGCAGCTTTCGCTGCAGATCGCCAATCTGGAAGAATTGTTCGGTTGCCGCCTGTTTGAACGACAGGCGCAGGGTTCGGTGCTGACCGACGTCGGTCGCGAGGTCTATGCCATCCTTGCCGGTATCGCGGAGGCCTGGGACGAGATGAAGGCGGCGGCGGACGAGCGATTTCAGCGGGCGGCGCGGGCCGTGCGCATCGGGTCGATCATCCCGACCGGCTCGGAGAGCTGGGTGGCCCGCTCGCTTGCCAGCCTTGTGGCGCGCTGGAACATCAGCGGCAACCGCAACACGCTGTCCTTGATGCTGATGACCGCCGACGATTTGCGTGAGGCGCTGAGATCCGGTCGCATTGACGTCGCCATCGTCGATTCCGTCTTCGGTCTCGATGCCTTCGAGCATATGGAGCTGGTGGCAACCGACATGGTAGCGATCGCGCCGCCTGGCAGCACGGAACAGACGGTGACGGCGCTGGTCGAAAACCATCCGCTCTGCGTGCCGAGCTCGCGCACCGGCATCGGCAATGCGGCCACGGCCTTCGGCTACGACAGCGGCGACCGTCGCCGGTTTCGCGGCCGCGACATCACTTCGGCCGACTCGCTTCCCGTCATCGTCGACCTTGTCGCCAATCATGGCTATGTTTCGTTTCTCGGCCGCGTCAGCGCCGCGCCGATTGCCGACAAGGTGCGGATCGTCAATCCGGATCAGATTTTGCCGCTTTCCTATCACCTCGCCCACAATGGCCGCCGTGCTTCCGTCGATGCCTGCCGGCTGATCCAGGAGGCGGTGCGCGAGCTGGTGGGCGCAACGGAAGCTGCTCGAAGTCGCCCAGCATCTTAGGAGATTTTGGACTGACGGGACGCATCCTGACGTCCATACGGAACGGAGCTTAATCGCCAGGCCCGCGCGTACAGGCCGTATTTCTCCCATACCTCATAGCTTTAGCTTCCGGAACATGCATTCCCCTTGAGCGTTTAACTCCATACCCCGCTTGTGCGGGAATGATGTGATCCGGGCCGGCATAGGTATCGCCGGCCTTACGGATGCGTGTAAGGAGAAGAGAAATGAGGATCATCGCAACGGCGTTAGTAGCGCTGGGTATCCTCGCTTTGCCAGTAACCAATGCTGATGCTCATCGTCGGTACTATTACCACCATCATCGGCACTACGGTCCCAGCGTCGTGATCTCGCCGGGCTTCGGCTTCTATGTCGGCCCAAGCTACGGCTACCATCGCTACTACTATCGCGACCGCTACTGGCGCGGTGGGGATTATTGGGGCTACCGCCATGGGTACTATCGCCCTTACTGGCGTGACCGCTACTACGATCCCTGGTACTGAGCAGGCAACCAGCTAACCCAGGCAAGCGGGTTATAATAAACGGCGCCAAAAGGGCGCCGTTGGAGCGTTGTCGTAATGTGCGACTTAGACCGGGCTCAGCACATGCACGGCGCGCGCGGCCATAAGGTCCTTCACCTTCTCCCCATAAGCGGCCATATGCGCCGAAGCGGCATGTGCCTTAAGCGCCGCCATGCTTTCCCATTTTTCGACCACCACGAATGTATCGGGACCGAACGCCGGGTCCGCGCCTTCGACATCCACGACCGCGGTATATTCGATGCAGCCGTCTTCGGCATGCACGGCCGGGACATTCGCCTGGAAGGCTTCGAGCACGGCGGCACGCTTGCCGGGCTGCGCGGTGAGGATGGCGAGAACGTGGATCATGATGGTTCCTCTGAATGGATCGGATGATGGTGACGCAAAAGGATGGATGGCGCACATTGCGCGCCGGTTTCGACGAATATCACAAATAGACGACGATCGAATGCTTGACTTCACTTCGATGGAGTTGCAATTCTCTATCTAGGCGTGAGTTTTAATGCGCCGATCTATTATGGCGTGAGGGGGCTTGCGCCGGAAATCACTTGAGAGGGAAAATGGGGCTTTCCACGCAAGAGCAAATATTGGTCGAACAACGTGTGACCAATGAAGCAAAATCGGTGGGCGCTGCCTACTTGCTTTGGTTCTTTCTTGGCACTTTGGGCGCTCACCGGTTTTACCTCGGTAGAACCGGCAGCGGGGTAGTGCAGTTGCTTCTGTTCGTACTCGGTTGGCTTACGACATTCATTGTCATCGGCATCGCCCTCCTAGCTGCGCTGGGCATCTGGTGGATCGTCGATGCTTTCCTCATTTCCGCGATGATTGCCGAGCAAAAGCAGGAGATTCGGCAACGTCTGACGGACGAGGCGCTCTGGGCAAATCAGCAGGCGAGCAGGCAAAACGCGCCGTGATTTCAGCGCATGGCGAAAAGTCATAGTCGTGTAAGAAGATGCTTCGGCGGCGGCAACGCCGAGATAGGATAGAAGGGTGTAGGGCGGCTTTGTAAGCCGCCCACCTTCGCGCTTTTAATGCATCGATGAACTTCATCCTCGACGCACAATAACAGCGGCGTACGAAGTGGTGTCTGCCTCTCGTAATCAAAGTGATTACATGACAATCGACAAACATTAGTGCTTCCCTATGTTCATAAAAACAGGAGGAAAGCCAATGTCAGCCGAATGGCCAATGTTCATTTTGCAGTCGATCGTGGTTTTTGGCTTGGTGGGCGCCCTGTTCATCAGGGCGTAGCAGCCGTCGCCAAACCCTTTGCCGCCTGAACCGCGGTTTCTCGGTCTCGAAGCCAAGCAGCCCGACCGATCAAACGGTCGAGCTGCTCTACGATCCGATCAGGGGTCAAATCCAACCAGATCACAAATCATTAAGTTGAGCTTATTATAAGTCAACTACTATCCATCCAAACCGTGCACGCCTCCCATCAAGACCAAACGTCCACCATCCGTCTAAAGCCCCGAATTGCTTGAACTTGACCAGTAGGGGCTTGTCCGCAGGGGTATGGTATGGCCGCAGCGGCTGCTGACAACTGTACGATTATCCATACCGACGCATTTTTGACGGAAAGCCGTTTTTCTGGCAACCTACGCTCGGGCGAAGGGGACTATCCGGCATGTCCGAGCACAATCCGGCGAGTAGCGATGCCTTCTATGGCTCGCAATACACACGCATCTACGGCCAACTTGCGTCAGAAATCCGCAGAGAGGCTTTCGGCGAGGATTTCGGGCAGGAAAGTTGGCGCGGTCCAGCTGAGCAGGCCGAGATCGCCGCCCTCCTGAGGCTAGGTCCGGACGCGTGCGTTCTCGATGTAGCGTGCGGGGCCGGCGGCCCATCCCTTGCTTTGGTAGAGCAAACCGGCTGCCGCCTCCTGGGCATCGACATCGTGCCTGAAGGCGTGTCAAGCGCGACAGCGGAAGCGGTGAAACGAGGACTCACGGATCGAGCCAAGTTTGTCGTGCTCGACGGCGGAGAACCACTCCCGTTCGAAGACGGCACATTCGACGCCATTGTGTGCATCGACTCTATCTCTCATCTTCCCGACCGGCACTCCGCTCTGCGGGATTGGGCACGGCTTTTGAAAGCTGGCGGGCGCCTGGTCTTCACCGATCCGCTCGTCGTGACCGGAGCCCTTTCGAAGCTGGAGATCGACGGCCGTTGCGCTCTGGTCCTCGATGCATCCAATGCATTTTTCGTACCGCCCGGCTTTAATGAAAGCGCCATGACCGCGGCGGGCCTTGTGCTGTTGCAGACTGTCGACCGTGCTGCAGCTGCCGCCGAGATCGCTGGCCGCTGGCGCGACGCCCGCGAGCGCCGCGCGAATGCGTTGATTAGAGAAGAGGGCGAAGACTGGTTCCGACGTAGACAGGTTATGTTGAATATGACCGCTCACCTCGCGTCAGAGCGGAGATTAACGCGGTTCTTCTATCTCGCAGAAAAGCGCGAGGAATCGCAGTAACGGTGCGAATCCGAGCGACTGCGTGGGCGCTACGCCCGATCGTCACCGCGGCATCGCGTATTTGACGCTCGCAATCGAGGAAGACGGCGATCTTCGATTTCGAGGTACTCATCGGGCCCACTTGAACTTCGCAACTCAAGGCGCGGACGGCGCTCCGCGTCAACGACCGGAACCACCTGTTCTTGGCCGAGGTCGAGGGCACTGCGCCCAAGTTTGGCCCCAGGTTCGCCATCGAGCCAATGATCGCTGTTGAATAGTTGGGTCAAGTATTTGCGTTTATTGGAGTGGTGCCGCTTACGTGACTCGAACACGTGACCCCATCATTACGAATGATGTGCTCTACCGACTGAGCTAAAGCGGCATTCCGGGCCGATCGGTATGGCCCTGCGATTTGCATGGCGCTGATACAGTCAATGCGCCGAGATTTCAAGCGCTCAAATTGCCGATTGGAAAAAAAGCGAAGGGTCTGTGAAAAAGCGACCGCGCTTTCGAGCGTTCTTAGAGCGCCAGGCGGGTCCGCGCCTGGCGGTATTGCGCCTCCAGCCGATCGACGAGCGCGGCCACCGGTTCGATTGCCTTGACGGCGCCGATTCCCTGGCCGGAGCCCCAAATATCCTTCCAGGCCTTGGCGCCGGTCGTGGCCGTTTCGAAATCCATCTTGGAAGGATCGGCTTCGGGCAGGTTGTCCGGGTCCATGCCGGCGGCGCGGATCGAGGGTTTCAGGTAGTTGCCGTGGACGCCGGTGAAGAAGTTGGAATAGACGATATCGGCGGCCGCGCCGTCGACGATCGCCTGCTTGTAGGCTTCCGCCGCGCGCGCCTCCTCAGTGGCGATGAAGGGCGAGCCGATATAGGCCATGTCCGCGCCCATCGCCTGGGCCGCCAGGATCGCGCCGCCATTGGCGATCGCGCCGGCAAGTAGCAACGGCCCGTCGAACCATTCGCGGATTTCCTGAACGAGCGCGAAGGGCGAGAGCTGGCCGGCATGGCCGCCTGCCCCTGCTGCCACCGCAATCAGCCCATCGGCTCCTTTGCGGATGGCCGAATTGGCGTGACGGTTGTTGATGATATCGTGCAGCACGATGCCGCCGTAGGAATGCACGGCCGCATTGACCTCCGGCACGGCGCCGAGCGAGGAAATGACGATCGGCACCTTATATTTGACGCAGAGCATCAGATCGTGTTCCAGCCGCTTGTTCGAGGCATGGACGATCTGATTGACGGCGAAGGGAGCCGACGGGCGTTCGGGATGCGTCGCATCATGCGCAGCGAGATCTTCCGTGATCATCGCCAGCCATTCGTCCAACTGGCTCTCCGGCCGGGCGTTCAGCGCCGGAAACGCACCGACGACACCGGCCTTGCATTGGGCCAGTGTCAAAGCCGGATGCGAGATGATGAAGAGGGGAGAGGCCACGACCGGCAGCCGCAGGCGCTCGGTCAGGACGGAGGGAAGGGCCATGAACATCATCCGTATTTGACGTTTACAAAAACGTCAAAGGGATAGCAGATGTGCGTCGGGAGGGGAAGATGGCAGGCAGTAGGCAATGGGCAATAGGCAATAGTGATTGACGGCGATTGAGGCCTTCCCCTGCTGCCTGCTGCCACCCCATTTGTGTCGTCTTTGCCATTTATCCCCGCCCGAGTGTTCGCGCCTCTTTTCGAGAGACTTGCACATTGCCGGTCGGGGCGTTACCGAATTCGGTTAGCGAATAGTAAAGAAATGGTCGTTTTGCGGTAGAGTATGCGGGCGCATCGCGAGTGAGAGTAAAGGACCTGATGTGAGCGGATTAGAAACGGCTATCAGAAGCGCGTTGGAGCGATCCGAGCGCGCCAATCCGGAAATCCGGGCTCGTATCTATCAATCGGCGCGACAGGCGCTCGAAGCCGGGCTTCGCAAGCAGGACATTACCGATATCGGCATTATTTCGGCTCAGCGCCAACGCCTGGAGGCGACCATCCGGGCGATCGAAGGCGAGGAGCGTGCCCGCCCGCCGGAACCGTCTGCTGCCCCCGAGGTGGAGGCGCCTTATGTGCCGCCCGCGCCGCCGCAACAGCAGGCCCCGCGACCGATGCAGCAGCGACAGGAGCAGGAGCCTGTCATGAGCGTTCGCGGCGAGACGCGCGACCACCCTGTTGCCGGCCAAGCCTCCGTTCCCGTCGAACCCGCCGCACCGGAAAGCGATTTTGGCGACATGCGAGCCGGCCCCGCCGATCATCTCGGCGCCGATAGCGATGAACGCCAGGCCGTCGCCGCGCCGGCCGCAACGCGGTCGATGAATTTCAAGCCCGAGCGTGCCGCCGTCCGCCGCAAGCCGCGCAAGTTCTTCTCCCGCCTGCTGGTCTTCTGCATCCTCCTCGCCTTCCTTGGTGTCGGTGCCTGGTGGATCAAGACCTCAGGCGTGTTCATGACGGCGGCCCAGCGCGACACCAGCGTTCCCAATCCGCCCGCGCATGTCGATTCCCAGGATTTCAACGGCAACAACAATGCCGACGATACGTCCGATGACGACGATAACAGTGGCCCCCCCGCCAATCCGGGGCTGGCGACGATCGATCCGCAGAACAGCTTCTCGGAAGAGTGGATCGAGATCTTCAAGCCGACCGACTTGGCCAAGGTCGCCAGCGGCCCGCAGGCCAAGGCCGAGAATGTCTCGGAAAACGAAGGCCCCGCAGTGCGGCTGACCTCTGAGACCAGCGGTGCCGATGGCAACGCATCCGTCGAAGTGCCGGCAAACGTGCTGCAGCAATTGGCCGGAAAATCGTCGACCGTCGCGCTTACGCTCCAGTCCACCTCGGATACACCGACGCAAATCACCGTCGAGTGCGATTTCGGCTCGCTCGGCTCTTGCGGCCGTCATCGTTTCGACGTGACCCGCCAGAAGACGGATGCGCTGTTCCAGGTCCGCTACGATCGTTCGCTTGCGCCCACGACACCGGGTCGCCTGATCATCAACAGCGATGTCGACGGCAAGGCGCGCGGTATCAACATCTACGCAATCCGCGTCCTGCCGGGGCAGTAAGGCTAGGGTGCATCCTGCCTATTTGAGAACATGCAATCCCATGCCAAGGATTTTGTCGTCGATCTCGCCGATCGCCTTCTCGTCCCTGCCGTCATAATCAAGCGCTAGCAGAATGTGACGGATGAGGTTGAGGCGCGCACGACGTTTGTCGTTGGCGTGGATCACCGTCCATGGCGCATAGTCCATATGCGTCTCCTTCAGCATCCGGTCGCGCTTTTCGCTATAGTCCTTCCATTTGGTCAGGGCCGCGATATCCATGGAGGAGAGCTTCCACACGGCGCGCGGATCGTGGCGTCGGTCGTGAAAGCGCTTGAGCTGCATTTCCCTGCCGATATCGAGATAGAATTTGAAGAAGAAAATGCCGTCCTGGACGATGAGCTTTTCCATATGCGGGGTCTGCTTCAGGAATTGCTCGTATTGCTCCTGCGTGCAGAAGCCCATGACCGGCTCGACACCGGCGCGGTTATACCAGGAACGATCGAACAGCACGAATTCGCCCGCTGTCGGGAACTGGGCGACATAGCGCTGGAAATACCATTGCCCGGCTTCGCGGTCGGTCGGCTTGGTCAGCGCCACGGCGCGCGCAAGGCGGGGGTTCATATGTGCCGACGTTGCCGCGATCGCACCACCCTTGCCGGCGGCGTCGCGGCCTTCGAAGAGCGCCATCACCCGCTTACCGGTCGCCTGCAGCCAGAACTGCACTTTGATGAGCTCGATCTGCAGCTTTTCCAGCTCTTCCAGATACTCTTCTTCCTTTAGCTTCTTCTTGTAGGGATAGCCGCCGGAAGCAAGCGCCTCGTCGTCGATCCAGTCTGGCAGCACAGGGTCATCGACATCGAATATGCGCGTCTTGCCATGCATATCCAGCTCCACCGCACGGCTTTTCACGTCCTCTGCCATGTGCTCTGCTCCTCCGCAATTTACGCCATCTTAACGATATCTGCCCGTGCGGCAAAAAAAGCCTCACGGGCAAGTTGGGTCATTTATCCAGTATTTTCAAGCCTTTTGCGGACATCCTCATTCGCCGGCTACATTTATTGTTGTCAGTTGCGGGCTTGTGTGGATAGAGCCAAAAACTTCTGTCATGAATCCCCGCTAAGACCCGGAGTCTTGGATTCCGCTATGACAGGCGAAGGGACGGGTACACTTGGAAGACGAATGGTCATTCCTCAGAAAGCTGGCTGCACGGCTGCGGCAGGAGATCGCCATGCTGATTCTGGCGACGCTGATCGCCGTTTTGGCGCTTATCGAGGGTATCAATACGGGCATCGTTTTCTGGCTCTGGGTGGTCGTTGCGATCGTCGCGCTGATTCGCCGGCCGCTCATTGAGAAGGCCGCGCCGCCGGCACCCGTCGAGATGGTTCCTACCGATCCGCAAACCGTGCTTCGTACCGTGTTCTCCGGCCTTGCCGCGCTCGACGTGCCGGTGCTGATCATCGACCGCGAGGCGTCCGTTCTGATGCAGAATGCCGCCGCCGAGAAGGCGTTCGGCGCCTTTCCGCTCAATGCTCATATCTCCGCCAAGCTGCGCTCCCCAGGCGTGCTCGACATGGTGCGCGAGACGATCACCACCAATACGCCGAACCAGATCGAACATTCCGAGCGCCTGCCGTCCGAGCGCGTTTATGTCGTCCGCATCGCCCCGTTCGATCTGCCGGAAACCGACATCGAGCCCGGCACCTTCTTTGCGCTGTCTTTCCGCGATATCTCCGAACTCCGCCATATCGACCGCATGCGCTCCGATTTCGTCGCCAACGCCAGCCATGAGCTGCGCACGCCGCTCGCCTCGCTCCGCGGTTTCATCGAAACCATCCAGGGGCCGGCCAAGGCGGATCCGAAGGCGCAGCAGCGCTTCCTCGGCATCATGTTCGACCAGACGACGCGCATGAGCCGCCTGGTCGACGATCTCCTGTCGCTGTCGCGGCTGGAGCTGAAATCGCACATCGCGCCGGATCAGAAGGTCGATCTCGTGCCGTTGCTCGGCCATGTCCGCGACGCGCTGCTGCCGCTTGCCGACGATCTCGACGTTACCATCAATCTGCATCTGCCGCCGGGGAAGGTGGAGGTGCTGGGTGATCGCGACGAACTGGTGCAGGTCTTCGAAAACCTGATCGAGAATGCTTGCAAATATGGTCAGGAAGGGAAGGTGGTCGAGGTTTCCGTCTTGAACGAACTGGGCCAGGCCGTCGAGGTCATCATCTCGGACAGAGGGCCGGGCATCCCGGCGGAACACGTGCCGCGCCTGACGGAGCGCTTCTATCGCGTCAATGTAGAAGACAGCCGCTCGAAAAAAGGCACCGGCCTCGGGCTCGCCATCGTCAAGCACATTCTCACCCGTCACCGCGCACGGCTTATCGTCAAGTCGGAAGTCGGGAAAGGAACGGACTTTACGGTCCGCTTCTGAACGCCTTCGTAAATCACCCCTTTTCGGCGCAACTTCATTGATAAATTTCAAGGGGTTGATCTGTCATAATTGTTTCACTCGCCTGACATAAAAGGGCGGTGCTTTGACCGCTAAAAAGAGATGTTGAACAGGCGGATGCTCCGTTCGCCGTCGCGCTCTTCAAAGCCCGTCAGGGAGGGTTCACCATGGACACGTTGAAACTGTCTGTCATCGCGTTGGTTGCATCCGCCGCTTTCGCTGGCGCCGCCGCGGCCCGTGATCAGATTCAGATTTCAGGTTCCTCCACCGTATTCCCCTATGCCAAGATCGTTGCCGAGAGTTTTGGTGAGACCTTCACGAATTTCAAAACGCCGGTCGTTGAATCCGGCGGCTCCGGTGCCGGTCTCAAGGAATTCTGCAAGGGCGTCGGCCCCGATTCCATCGATATCGCCAATTCGTCGCGCCCCATCAAGGCTAGCGAGGTCGAGGCCTGCAAGGCTGCCGGCGTTGCCGATATCCAGCAGGTCAAGATCGGCTACGACGGCATCGTCTTCGCTTTCGACAAAAGCAATCCCGACATGAAATTCGTGCCGGCCGATCTCTATAAGGCGCTGGCGGCCGAAGTCGTGGTGAACGGCAAGTTGGTTCCCAATCCTTATAAGAAGTGGTCGGAGATCAATCCGGCCCTGCCGGCCTTTGAGATTGAAGCCTATATTCCGGGTGAGAAGCATGGCACGCGCGAGGTCTTCGAAGAGAAGGTGCTCGCCGCCGGCTGCAAGGGCTCCGGTGCGCTCGACGTCATCAAGGCGACCGTCTCCGATCCCGATCAGCAGACCAAGAAATGCGTCGCGGTGCGCAAGGACGGGGCAGCGGTCGATATCGACGGCGATTATCCCGAGACGCTCGCCCGCATCGACGCCAACAAGCATGGCATCGGCGTCTTCGGCCTCTACTTCTATCAGAACAATGCCGACAAGCTGAAGGTCGCGCCGGTGAGCGGCATCGTGCCCTCGGGCGAAACCATCGCCGACGGCACTTATCCAGTGTCGCGGCCGCTATTCTTCTACGTCAAGAAGGCGCATCTCGGCGTCATTCCGGGCCTGAAGGAATATGTCGACTTCTTCACGAGCGATCAGATGATCGGACCGGACAGCCCGCTTGCCGAATACGGCCTGGTGCCGGCGCCGGATTCCGAGCGTGACCAGATTCGCAAGGATTTCGCGGACGGGAAGATCATGTGATTGCATAAGGACTGCCCGTCGGCGCGGCTTGCCGCCGTGCCGGCGTTCGCCGGGGAATGGGAATGAGTTTGTCACTGCTGCTGTTGTGTCTGTCGATCATCGGCGCCTTTGCTTTCGTGCTGGGGCGGACGAGAGCGGCTGCGCTGTCGGGCAACAGATCCTCGGCCATGCATTCGCGGCTTGGATACCACGGCGCCTATGCGGCCATCTGGGCGGTATTGCCGGCGTTGGCGTTGATCTGCGCCTGGCTGGTGGTCAGCCCGCAGGTTATCGACCGTTTCGTGGTCGAATCCTTTCCGGAGGAGGTGAAATCCCTCTCGACCGCCGAACTTAAGCTCACCTACGGCATAGTGCGCAGCATAGCCCATGGCATGCGCCAGCTCGATGACCGGGACCTTGCCAACGTCGCCAACGGCTCGGCCGATCTGCAATTGGTCCTGGCACAGAAAGGCATCCCGCTCGCTATCCGGCCGACCGGCTATATGATAGACGCCGCCAATAAATATAACGGCATGCGGCATGTGAGCCATGTCGTCATGTCCGTGGCGGCCATCATTCTTTCGTTGTTCGGTGCCATCCACGGCCTGCGTGCCATCGCGCCGCGTTTTCGCGCCCGCAACCGGGTGGAACAGGTCATTCTCGGCGGCCTGATCATTGCCTCTTCCATCGCCGTGCTGACGACGGTCGGCATCGTCGCTTCGATGTTGTCGGAGGCCGCCCGCTTCTTCAACATAGTCCCGGCTGCCGAGTTCTTCTTCGGTACCGTCTGGGACCCGCGCTTCACCGGCGCCGGCTCACAAACGTCTGGCACGTTCGGTCTCATTCCGTTGCTGGCCGGAACGCTCTATATCGGCTTCGTCGCCATGCTGGTCGCCGTTCCCGTCGGGTTGTTTGCCGCGATTTACATGGCCGAATATGCCTCGGCGCGAGTGCGCTCCGTCGCCAAACCGATGCTCGAAGTATTGGCCGGCATTCCGACCATCGTCTATGGCTTCTTTGCGCTCGTCACGGTAGGGCCTTTCCTGAGAGATATCTCGGCTGATCTCAATGGCTTGCTGACCGGCAATTATGCCAATTTCATCGAGGCGCAGAGCGTGCTGACCGCCGGCCTCGTCATGGGCGTCATGCTCATTCCCTATGTCTCCTCTCTGTCCGACGACATCATCATGGCCGTGCCGCGGTCGCTGCGCGACGGCTCGCTCGGCCTTGGCGCCACGCGCTCGGAAACGGTCAAGCGCGTTCTCCTGCCGGCGGCCCTTCCGGGCATCGTCGGCGCGCTGCTGATGACGGCGTCACGGGCGATCGGCGAGACCATGATCGTGGTATTGGCCGCCGGCGTTGCCGCCCGCATGCAGCTCGATCCTTTTGAGCCGATGACGACGGTCACGGTGAAGATTGTCAGTCAGTTGACCGGCGATCCGGAATTCACATCGCCGCAGACACTGGTTGCCTTCGCACTCGGCATAACGCTGTTCTGTCTGACCCTTTGCCTGAATGTCTACGCGCTTTACGTCGTCCGCCGCTACCGGGAGCAATACGAATGAGCGATGTCGTATCCTCCCAGGCACCGAATATGTCGCGCGGATTGACGCCAGGCGCTCCGGCGCGGCGGGATATCGGCATCAAGCGACGTTATGCGGCCGAGCGGCGTTTTCGTGCCTATGGGATGGCCGCCGTCATTTTCGGACTGGTTTTCCTGATTATTCTCGTCTCGACCGTTGTCCGCAACGGCTACACTGCCTTCGTGCAGACCTCCATCGCCCTGCCGATCGAGTTCACCGAGAAGGTCATCGATCCCATAGGCAAGGGGGCCAGTGATCCGAAGGTCCTGATATCAGCCAACTATACGGCGCTGGTACGCGACGCCGTGGTGAAGGCGCTGGGCATCGATCCTTCCAATCGGGCGCTCGTGCGCCAGGCGATGGAAATGGTATCGGACGGCGCACGCATTGCATTGCGCGACAAGGTCGTGGCCGATCCCTCTGTCATCGGAAAGACGGTGAAGGTCACTTTCCTCGCCAGTGCCAATATCGACTCTGCCTACAAGGGACAGATCGACCTGACGGCGGACGAAAAGGACCGCAAGGTCTCCGACCAGCAACTCGCCTGGATGAGGCAGCTCGCCGCCGCCGGCGCCCTGCACGAGGCGTTTAATACCGGTCTGTTCCTGTCCGGCAATTCCAGTCGCCCGGAGGCCGCGGGTCTCGGCGTCGCGCTAATCGGCTCGCTCTATCTCATGTTGACCGTGCTGGTCTTGGCGCTGCCGGTCGGCGTCGCCGCCTCGATCTACCTTGAGGAATTCGCGCCGAAGAACCGGTTGACGGATCTGATCGAGGTCAACATCAACAATCTCGCCGCGGTGCCGTCGATCGTCTACGGCCTGCTCGGCCTCTCGGTCTTCATCAACTTTATGGGCCTGCCGCGTTCCGCCTCGCTGGTCGGCGGGCTGGTGCTGAGCCTGATGACGCTGCCGATGATCATCATCGCCACCCGCTCGGCATTGCGCGCCGTGCCGCCGTCGATCCGCAGTGCCGCGCTCGGGCTTGGCGCATCGCGCATGCAGATGGTTTTCCATCACGTCTTGCCGCTCGCCATGCCGGGTATCCTGACGGGTACGATCCTCGGCCTTGCCCATGCGCTCGGCGAGACGGCGCCGCTGCTTCTGATCGGCATGGTCGCCTTCGTCGCCAACTATCCGAGAGGGCCGCTCGATCCTTCGACGGCCCTGCCGGTGCAAATCTACATGTGGGCGAGCGAAGCCGAGCGCGCCTTTGTCGAAAGAACCTCCGGGGCCATTATCGTCCTGCTCTTCTTCCTTGTTGCGATGAACATCGGGGCCATCCTGCTACGCCGTCGCTTTGAGCGGCGCTGGTGACGGGAGGCGATGGAATGAACATGATGACGGAAGCCGCGAGCGAAAAAGCACTGGCCAAGAAGATGATGACGATCCCCTACAAGATGATCGGTCAGGCCGTCTCGGTCCATTATGGCGAGAAGCGCGCGCTGTTCGACGTGGATCTGAACATCCGCGCCAACACTGTCACCGCGCTGATCGGTCCTTCCGGCTGCGGCAAGTCCACCTTCCTGCGTTGCCTCAACCGCATGAACGATACGATAGACACCTGCCGCGTCACCGGCAAAATCACGCTCGACGATCAGGATATCTACGACAACTCAATCGATGTCGTCGAGCTGCGTGCCCGCGTCGGCATGGTGTTTCAGAAGCCCAATCCGTTTCCGAAGTCGATCTACGAGAATGTGGCCTATGGTCCGCGTATCCATGGGCTGCATCGGTCCAAGAGCGATCTCGACCATATCGTCGAAACCAGTCTGCAGAAGGCCGGGCTGTGGGGCGAGGTGAAGGACCGGCTCTATGATGCCGGCACTAGCCTCTCAGGCGGTCAGCAGCAACGCCTCTGCATCGCCCGCGCCGTCGCCGTCAGTCCCGAGGTCATTCTCATGGACGAGCCGTGCTCCGCGCTCGATCCGATCGCCACCGCCAAAGTCGAGGAACTCATTCATGAGCTGCGGGAAAACTTCACGATCGTCATCGTGACGCATTCCATGCAGCAGGCAGCCCGCGTTTCGCAACGTACCGCAATGTTTCATCTCGGCCATCTGGTCGAGGAGAACGATACCGATAAGATGTTCACCAATCCCGATGATTACCGCACGCAGGATTACATCATGGGCCGTTTTGGCTGATGATGCTCCCCGCGCGGTTCCTTTCACATCTTTCACCTAGAGGATAAAAAAATGGTCTCAACACACATTCTCTCCGCTTACGACGAAGACCTGAAGTTCCTGACGCGCCGCATTTCCGAAATGGGCGGCCTGGCGGAGCAGATGGTCAGCGACAGCGTCCGCGCCCTGGTAAACGGCGATGCCAGCCTTGCGCAGAAGGTCATCTCCGATGACGTCATTCTCGACCACGCCGAGCGCGAAGTCGGCGACAAGGCGATCGTCACCATCGCCCGCCGTCAGCCGATGGCTGCGGACCTGCGTGAAATCATGGGCTCCATCCGCATCGCCGCCGATCTGGAGCGCGTCGGCGATCTCGGCAAGAACACCGCAAAGCGCGTCATCGCCGTGCAGGGCACCGGCGTTCCGCGTCGTCTCGCCCGCGGCATCGAACACCTCTCCGAACTGGCGCTCGTCCAGCTCAAGGAAGTGCTCGACGTCTACTCGACCCGTTTACCTGACAAGGCCGTGTCGATCCGCGAACGCGACGAGGAAATCGACGCCATGTACACCTCGCTCTTCCGCGAGATGCTGACCTACATGATGGAAGATCCGCGCAACATCACCACCTGCACGCATCTTCTTTTCTGCGCCAAGAACATCGAGCGCATCGGCGACCATGCCACGAACATCGCCGAGACGATCTATTACATGGCGACCGGTGCCCAGCCCGAAGGCGAGCGCCCGAAGGACGATACCGCCAACACCGTCGGTTCGGTAACGGAATAAAGTAGACACCAAGAGAAGGAGACCAGAGGCGCATGGTTCCGAGAGTTGCTGTTGTAGAAGACGAGGAAGCGCTAAGCGTTCTGCTGCGCTATAATCTCGAGGCCGAGGGCTTCGAGGTCGACACTATCCTGAGAGGCGACGAAGCTGAGCTGCGCCTCCAGGAGCGCATCCCCGATCTTCTGATCCTCGATTGGATGCTCCCCGGCGTGTCCGGCATCGAGCTCTGCCGTCGGCTGCGCATGCGGCCGGAGACGGAGCGCCTGCCGATCATCATGCTCACCGCTCGCGGCGAGGAAAGCGAGCGCGTGCGCGGCCTTTCCACCGGCGCGGACGACTATGTCGTCAAGCCGTTCTCGACGCCGGAACTGATGGCCCGCGTCAAGGCGATGTTGCGCCGAGCCCGCCCGGAGGTCCTGTCCACGGTACTGCGCTGCGGCGATATCGAACTGGACCGCGAAACCCATCGCGTCCACCGAAAGAGCCGTGAAGTGCGGTTGGGGCCGACGGAATTCCGCCTTCTGGAATTCCTGATGTCGTCCCCCGGCCGCGTCTTCTCTCGGTCTCAGTTGCTCGACGGCGTGTGGGGGCATGATATCTATGTCGACGAACGCACCGTCGACGTGCATGTCGGCCGCCTGCGCAAGGCGCTGAATTTCTCCAACATGCAGGACGTCATCCGCACCGTTCGCGGCGCGGGTTATTCCATGGAGGCCTGATGGGGGAGGCCTGATCGGGGCAACCCGATTGGCCATCCAACATAGCGGCGGAAACAGAAAACGGGCCTTTCGGCCCGTTTTTCCTTTGTCTGGTGTGGTTCAGTGCGCGGCCCGGCGCCGGTCATGCACCGGCTGATAGGCCAGCCGCTGATGGTAGGTGCAGTAGGGCGAAGAGTCCGGGCTGTCATTGCCGCAGAAGTGAAAATCTTCCTTCAGCGGGTCGCCGACCGGCCACTTGCAGGTGCGCTCCGTGAGCTCCGTCAGGCCGAGGCGGCGCGAGATCGGAACGACCACATTGGCGGCCGGACGATATTCGACTTCGCTGACCGTATCGATCTCGACCTCTTCCTTGAGCATCGTCGCACCCTGCTGGCGGGTAACCGTGCGGGTTGCAACGCGCGAGGCGTAATTCGGCGCGCGTGGGGCCGAGGTATTGCGCTTCGGCGCTCGAGCTGTGGTTGCCGCACCACCGGCCTTCGCTCGGCCCGGCAGGCTCAAGCGATGCACTTTGCCGATGACGGCATTACGGCTGACACCACCGAGCTGTGCCGCGATCTGGCTGGCGCTCAAACCTTCGGACCACAGCTTTTTCAGCTTCTCGACGCGTTCGTCTGTCCAATTCATGCCCTGTCTCCGCTATCGCGTTTCTGATGGCAGAATCCCTCACCATTGCCTCGAATTGGGTCGAGGCGTGAAACGCTTTAAAATTGTGGTGACTAGTTCCGCCGCATGCAGTCTAGTAATTGGTTTTTAACCTAGTGTGAGGCTGACTCCGTGACAAGAGTCGCGGGAATCTTGAGGAATCGATTTCGAGGTTTTCCCCAACTTGCTATACGTGAGTGGCATTTATGCAATATAAGTTGTCGAAGACATGCCATCCATCGAGAGGCGCTCTGCCGCACCTGCTAAATCGCCAGTTTTGTTGACATCGCAGTGCAAAACATCAATAGTGCCCATGCCGCCGCAAGGCGGCATTTTTGATTTTTCCGGGCCCGTTTCATTCGAAGGAAACGATTGGCCCTAAAGGTTGTGATCGAGGAGAATGCGCCATGGCTGAAACCGCGCCGCTTTATGACACCTATATGCGTGCTCCGCTGCGGTTCGAGCGAGGCGAGGGCGTGTGGCTGATCACGGAGACCGGCGAGCGTTATCTCGATTTCGCCGCGGGCGTCGCGGTGAATTCGCTTGGCCACGCCCATCCACATCTGGTTGCAGAGCTGAAGTCGCAGGCCGATAAGGTCTGGCACCTGTCCAACCTCTATGAGGTGCCGGGTCAGGAGAAATTGTCGAAGCGCCTGACGGAGGCGACCTTCGCCGATAAGGTATTCTTCACCAATTCCGGTGCGGAGGCGCTGGAATGCGCCATCAAGACGGCGCGTCGCTACCAGTTCTACAAGGGTCATCCCGAGAAATTCCATATCATCACCTTCGAAGGCGCCTTCCATGGCCGCACGATCGCGACGATCGCCGCCGGAGGCCAGGAAAAGTACCTCGAAGGTTTCGGCCCGAAGGCGCCCGGCTTCGACCAGGTGCCTTTCGGCGATCTCGACGCGGTGCGTGCCGCCATCACCGATGCGACAGCCGCGATCCTGATCGAGCCCGTGCAGGGCGAGGGCGGTATCCGCCCGGCGACCAACGAGTTCCTGCGCGGCCTGCGTCAGATTTGCGATGAGAATGGCCTGCTTCTGGTCCTCGACGAGGTTCAGACCGGCGTCGGACGCACCGGCAAGCTCTTTGCCCATGAATGGGCCGGCATCACGCCTGACATCATGGCCGTCGCCAAGGGCATCGGCGGTGGCTTTCCGCTCGGTGCCTGCCTTGCGACCGCGGAAGCGGCCGCAGGCATGAAGGCGGGCACGCATGGCTCGACCTATGGCGGCAATCCGCTCGCCATGGCGGTCGGCAACGCCGTGCTCGATGTCGTGCTATCAGACGGTTTCCTGCAGCATGTGCGCGATGTTGCGTTGGTGTTCCGCCAGGGCTTGGCCTCGCTCAAGGATCGTTTTCCGGATATTATCGAGGATGTTCGCGGCGAAGGGTTGTTGCTCGGCATCAAGGCGGCCATTCCCCAGGCGGACCTGCTGCAGGCGATCCGCGCCGAACATCTGCTGGGTGTGCCGGCCGGCGACAACGTCATCCGTCTGCTGCCGCCGCTGGTGGTCACGGCCGAGGAGGCGCGCGAAGGCATTGCCCGCATCGAACGTGCCGCCGAAAGCCTGCGTGCCGCCCGCGTCAAGAAGTCGGCTTGAGTTCAGCGCCCGCTGATCGGGGGCGTTGTTGCCCCACGGCGGGCGTTATCATTTTTGGAGTACAGGTAGGGACATGGCTTCACCGAAACACTTTCTCGATCTCTCGGCCGTCGCGGCTGCCGATCTGCGCAGCATCATCGACGATGCCATCGTGCGAAAGCAGGCGCTGAAGGCAGGTGCGGCCGACAAGCCGCTCGCCGGCAAGATGCTGGCGATGATCTTCGAGAAGCCATCCACCCGCACCCGCGTCTCCTTCGATGTCGGCATGCGCCAGCTCGGCGGCGAGACGCTGTTCCTGTCCGGCACGGAAATGCAGCTTGGCCGCGCCGAGACGATCGGCGATACGGCAAAGGTGCTGTCGCGCTATGTCGACGCCATCATGATCCGCACGACCGAACATTCGCGCCTGTTGGAACTCGCCCAGCACGCGACCGTGCCGGTCATCAACGCTCTCACCGACGACACGCATCCCTGCCAGATCATGGCCGACATCATGACCTTCGAGGAGCATCGCGGTCCGATCAAGGGCAAGACCATCGCCTGGACCGGCGACGGCAACAACGTGCTGCATTCGCTGGTCGAAGGGGCTGCCCGTTTCGGCTATCGCATGAACATGGCCGTACCCCTTGGTTCCGAGCCGAAGGATCACTATCTGAACTGGGCCCGCAACGAGGGCGCCGAAATCATGCTCTCGCATGATGCTGACCGTGCGGTCGCCGGCGCCGATTGTGTGGTAACCGATACCTGGGTTTCCATGAATCAGGAGCACCGGGCCCGCGGTCACAATGTCTTCCAGCCCTATCAGGTCAACGCGGCTTTGATGGCACAGGCCGGCAAGGACGCGTTGTTCATGCATTGCCTGCCCGCCCATCGCGGGGAGGAAGTGACGGACGAGGTGATCGACGGTCCGCAATCCGTTGTTTTCGATGAGGCGGAAAACCGCCTTCATGCGCAAAAGTCGATTCTTGCTTGGTGCCTGGGCGCGATCTGAAGATATAGAACCGCGTTTGATGTCGCGGGCGCAGTAGGAGTAGAGCAATGGCGGAAAGTGCAGCCTCGCTGGGTCAATTCGATTTTGCCGGCGACGATCATGTCGTTCCCTTCCAGGTAGAGGGTCTTGATGTCCGTGGCCGCGCCGTGCAGCTTGGGCCGCTGTTGGACGCAATTCTCGCCCGGCACAGCTATCCGGCCCCGGTTGCCCGGCTGCTGGCCGAGGCGGTGGTGCTGACCGTGTTGCTCGGCACGTCACTGAAGTTCGAGGGCAAGTTCACCGTGCAGACGAAGAGCGACGGGCCGGTCGACCTTCTGGTCGCCGATTTCTCGACGCCGGAGAACGTCCGCGCCTATGCCCGCTTCGATGACGAGGCGCTGGCCAAGGCCGTGGCTGCCGGCAAGACCGAACCGGAACAACTACTTGGCAAGGGCGTCCTCGCCTTCACCATCGATCAGGGTCGCTTCAGCCAGCCCTATCAGGGGATCGTCGCGCTTGACGGCGCGTCGCTCGAGGAGATCGCCGGCACCTATTTCCGCCAGTCGGAACAGATCCCGACGCGTGTCCGCCTCGGGGCCGCCGAATTGTTCGATCGCGATGAGGCCGGCAAGCCGCGCCATCGCTGGCGGGCGGGCGGCCTTGTAGCGCAGTTTCTGCCGGAAGCTCCGGAGCGCATGCGCCAGCCGGACTTCCACGGCGGCGACGGCGACACCAGCCTGCGCGCACACGTCGAGGATGACGCCTGGGCGGAAGCCCGCTCGCTGGTCGAGACCATCGACGCCGACGAATTGACCGATCCGCAGGTCGGTACCGAGCGTTTGCTGTTCCGTCTCTTCCATGAGCGCGGCGTGCGCGTTTATGAGCCCAAGGCAGTTTTTGACCGCTGCACCTGTTCGCGCGATAAGCTGAAGGGTGTGTTGCGGGGGTTCTCCGCCGAGGAGGTCGAAGCGAGCCAGGAGAACGGCGAAATCGCCGTCACCTGCGAGTTCTGCTCGACGACCTATCGCTTCGAGGTGTCCGAGGTGACGGCCGCCTGAGCAATCTCAGGAAAGTGCGAAGAGCAAAATGGAGCGGTGAGGCGATGCCGTGAAAGGCCGACCGCTCCAGCGAGCTTCAGTTCAGCGTCCGCAGCAGGTTGGGCGTATCCAGCGAGAAGGCGGGGATCTTGACGTGAAACAGCTTCCCGTCATCCGTCTCCATCTGATAGTGGCCGAACATCATGCCCGATGGCGTGTCGAGCGGGCAGCCTGAGGAATATTCATAGGTATCGCCGGGCCGCAGCCTGGGCTGCTCGCCCACGACGCCCGGCCCGGTCACCTCATCCACCATGCCGTTCTGATCGGTGATGTGCCAATAGCGCGTCACCAGCCGCACGGTGACGGTCGAGTGGTTGGAAATGATGATGCGGTAACCCCAGACGTAACGATCGTCTTCCGGATCGGATTGCTCCTCCAGATAAAAGGGTTCGACAACAACTTCGATGTCGTGTGTTAGTGCGCGATACATGCCTGACACCTTGGTCACTACTCCGAAACGTCGCGCGCTCAAACGAACGCACAAAGGACGCTCCAGCATTTAAGTCTAGGGCACCTTATCCGCTTTCTATGATCCCACGGAAAGCGGGATACTTAGGGGTATCCTATAAAGCGACCTGTTCCGTCAAGGAATGGATTGGTGAAAACGCCTTTGACGGATTAAACCATTCGGATTTTCAGATGTTAGGAATAACTCTAAAGGTTAATTGTCGGCGGTCGAAAGTATAGGCGCACGGTTCGTTTTCGAGATGTGTAAGCCCGCCCGAACAATATTCGGGCGGGTTTGGGTAGATATAGTCAGGCGGAAACTTGTGCCAGAGCGCGGGCGAAATCCTCGACCAGATCTTCGCTGTCCTCGATCCCCGCGGAAAAGCGCACCGTTCCCGGCGAAATGCCGAGTTCGGCACGGGCTTCGTCGGTGAGGTTCTTGTGCGTGGTGGTGGCGGGATGGGTGATCAGGCTCTTGGAGTCGCCGAGATTGTTGGAAATCTTGACGATCTCCAGCGCGTTCTGCAGCTTGAAGGCCGCTTCCTTGCCGCCCTTCAGCTCGAAGGCCACCAGCGTCGAGCCGCCGGTCATCTGCTTGGCGATGATGTCTGCCTGCGGATGGTCCTTGCGGCCGGGATAGATCACCTTGCCGACCTTGCTCTGTTCCGCGAGGAAGTCGGCGACCTTGGCGGCATTCTGCGTCTGCTGCTTGACGCGCAGCGGGAGCGTTTCGATGCCCTTCAGCAGCGTCCAGGCAGTGAACGGCGACATGGCCGGACCGGTGTGGCGGAAATAATCGTGCAGGTTTTCGTCGATCCACTGCTTGTCGGAGAGGATGACGCCGCCGAGCGAGCGGCCCTGGCCGTCGATGTGTTTGGTCGCGGAATAGACGACGATGTGCGCACCGAGCTCCAGAGGCTTCTGGAACAGCGGCGTTGCGAAGACGTTGTCGACCACGACCTTGGCGTCGATCTGGTTGGCGAGCTTGGCGACGGCGGCGATATCCACGACTTCCAGCGTCGGGTTGGTCGGGCTTTCCAGGAAGAACACCTTGGTATTCGGTCGGATGGCCTTTTCCCAGTTCTCGATGAAGCGGCCATCGACCAGCGTGCATTCGATGCCGTATTTCGGCGCCAGCGTCTCGACCACCCAGCGGCAGGAGCCGAACAGGGCGCGGGCCGCGACGATATGATCGCCAGCCTTCAACTGGCAAAGGATGGCGGCGGAAACGGCGGCCATGCCGGAAGCGGTGGCGCGGGCATCTTCGGCACCTTCAAGAGCGCACATGCGCTTCTCGAACATGTCGTTGGTGGGGCTGCCGTAGCGGGCGTAGATGAAGCCATCCGTCTCACCCTTGAAACGGGCTTCCGCGGCTTCCGAGGTGTCGTAGACGAAGCCCTGGGTCAGATAGATTGCTTCGGAGGTCTCGCCGAATTGCGAACGGAGCGTTCCGCCGTGAACGAGCTGGGTTGCGGGGCGCCAAGTCTTGCTCATGCCATCACCACTTTCAAAACAAAAAAACCGGTCGCGAAAGCAGACCGGTTTAACCCCGGTCCTTTTAGCCACTTGTTTAACGTGGCTGCAAGCCGACCGGCCAAATCACCACGGGATAAGTTGCAATACTGCCGTTGACCGCTTGCGTCAATTCCCCGAGTTTGGTTTTGTCTGCGGCAAATTATGGAAGAGGCATGATGGCTCGCACTACTGGAATTTTGGCCGATCGCGCAATTGCGGCGCTCTTCGAAGCGGGGCGGCTGACGAGCGAAAAAGAACTGGATGTCGATCAGATCCAGCCGGCGAGCCTTGACTTGAGGCTCAGTGCCCATGCTTTCCGTGTCCGCGCCAGCTTCATGCCCGGCCCGTCGCATCTTGTCGCCGACAAGCTCGACCGGCTGAAGCTGCATGTCGTCGATCTCTCGGAGGGCGCGGTGTTGGAAACCGGCTGTGTCTACATCGTGCCGCTGATGGAGCGGCTCGACCTGCCGGCCGATATGTCCGCCTCCGCCAATCCGAAAAGCTCGACCGGCCGCCTCGATATCTTCACCCGCGTCATCACCGACCGCGCCCAGGAGTTCGACAAGATCCCGGCCGGCTATTCCGGCCCTCTCTATCTCGAAATCAGCCCGCGCACCTTCCCGATCGTCGTTCGTCGCGGCTCACGCCTGTCGCAGATCCGTTTCCGCGTCGGCCAGGCCATGCTCTCCGAGCCGGAATTGCTGGCGCTGCACGAGAGCGAGACGCTGGTCGCCAGCAAGAAGCCGAACGTCACCGGCGGCGGCATAGCGCTCTCGATCGATCTGGCCGGCGACAAGGAAGGCCTGATCGGTTATCGCGGCAAGCACCACACCGCGGTCGTCGATGTCGACAAGAAGGCGCAGCACGATATTTTCGATTTCTGGGAGCCGCTCTATAGCCGCGGCCGCACCGAACTGATCCTCGATCCGGACGAGTTCTATATCCTCGTCTCGCGTGAGGCGGTCCATGTGCCACCGCATTATGCCGCAGAAATGACGCCCTTCGATCCCCTGGTCGGCGAATTCCGCGTTCATTACGCTGGCTTTTTCGACCCCGGCTTCGGCCACGCCCCCGCTGGCGGTCGCGGCAGCCGCGCCGTGCTGGAAGTGCGCAGCCACGAAGTCCCCTTCATCCTCGAAGACAGCCAGATCGTCGGCCGTCTGGTCTACGAGCACATGCTGGAACAGCCCTCCAGCCTCTACGGCTCCGGCCTCGGTTCCAACTATCAGGCGCAGGGCCTCAAGCTGTCGAAGCACTTCCGGCTGTGATCGCCTATTTGGCGGCCTTGACAGAGGCCGCCAACTGTTGGACATCTCTGAATGTCAGGCGGGTGTAGCTCAATGGTAGAGCAGCAGCTTCCCAAGCTGAATACGAGGGTTCGATTCCCTTCACCCGCTCCAGTTCTTCCTTCATAAACAGCTATTTATAGACGGCCTTACCGAGCGCCTACGCACTTGCCTGTCCGGTCCGAACGCGATGGGCGCACAAGCCTGATTTTCGACGACGGCTGGCGCCGGCGTCATCGCCACAACAATACCCATCTTCATTCAGGTTAATGCCAGATATTCCTGCCAAAAATCATCCCTCGACTGGAAGGGATGCCGATGCTCAATGTTGCGCTGCTTTACAGATTGAGGGCGATCTTCGCGCGCGGTGCATTGAGGATTTCCCGCCGCACGAAAGTGCCGCGCAGCGCGACGATCATCTGGAAGGATGGCAGCGTCAGCATCGGGCCAAAGGCCTTTCTGCGCAGGGGGATCGTTATCGATGCCCAACGCGGCAGCATCGATATCGGCCGGAATGTCTCCCTCAACGACTATACAATTCTGCTGGGACGCGGCGGCATCACGATCGGCAATGACGTGCGGATCGCCGCCCACGCCATGGTGGTGTCGTTCGACCACAATTTCGATGATCCCACACAGCCCATTCGCATGCAGGGCGTCACCAAAAAGCCCGTCGTCATCGAAGACGATGTCTGGATCGGCGCCGGAGCGAAAATTCTCGGCGGTTCTTATATATCCAAAGGTTGCGTCATCGGCGCCAATTCCGTCGTCAAGGGCAGAACCATCCCCTATGGCGTCTATGTCGGCGCTCCCGCGAAGCTGATCAGGCGGCGGGGCGAAGCCGACAGCGTCAGACATGCGGATTTCGAACGGTTTTCTCTCTCCAAAAGAAAAGCGGACCGATAGGCTCCCTCAAACAAACAGGCGGGATGCGATGAAGCATCCCGCCTGTTTTCGTGTCGCGTTATTGCGTCAAGCAGCGTTGCGGGCTCAGAACTCCGTCCAATCCGCGTCCTTCGTGGGAGCCGCCACTGTCTGGCTGCTGCCGCCGAAGGCGCTCATCAGTTTTTGGCCGAGCGCGCGGGCAGGGGAGGGTGCCGGGCGTGCCTTCGTCCCCTCGACGGCGCGAACCGGAGCAACCGCCGGCCGCGGCGCGGGGCGGGTGACGGCGCGCGGCGCGTGGTTCGAGGGGGCCGCGGCCGCAACATAGTTGCCTTCGGTTCCGGTCATGCGGAACTGGCCAAGCAGGGCCGTCAGCGAGGCGGCTTCTGTTGCCAGGCTATGGCTGGCGGCGGTGCTTTCCTCGACCATGGCGGCGTTCTGCTGCGTGCCGTGATCCATGGCGTTGACGGCGGTGTTGATCTCCTGCAGGCCGGCCGATTGTTCGCGCGAGGCCTCTGCGATCGCGTGCACATGCCGGTTGATCTCCTGCATTTCCGAGACGATGACGTCGAGCGCCTTGCCGGTCTCGTCGACGAGATTGACGCCGGTCTGCACATGCGTGCTGGATGCGGTGATCAGCGATTTGATCTCCTTGGCGGCATTGGCCGAGCGCTGCGCCAGTTCGCGCACTTCCTGGGCGACGACCGCAAAGCCCTTGCCGGCTTCGCCGGCACGAGCGGCTTCGACGCCGGCGTTCAGAGCGAGAAGATTCGTCTGGAAGGCGATGTCGTCGATCACGCCGATGATGTTGCCGATCTCGGACGAGGATTTCTCGATCTGCTGCATGGCGCTGACGGCGTTGCGGACGATCTCGCCGGACCGTTCGGCGCCGGCGCGGGTGTGGGCGACAAGCTGGCTTGCTTCCTCCGCCCGCTTGGCGGCGTCCTTGACCGTAGTGGTGATCTGCTCGAGGGCGGCCGCCGTTTCTTCGACGGCGGCGGCCTGTTGTTCCGTGCGTTTGGAAAGCTCGTCGGCGGAGCCGCGGATTTCGTTGGCGCCGGCGTTGATGGCGCGTGCATTGGCACCCACCGCCTGCATGGCCTCGTTCAGCTTGATGAGCGAATGGTTGAAATCCTGCCGTAGCTGATCGAGATGGGCGACGAACTGCGTGTTGATGTGGGTGATTAGATCACCTTGCGCTAAGCGCTTCAGACCGTCGCCGAGCGCCTGCACTGCCTGCTGCAGATACGCGGCTTCGGTCGCCTGCTGCGCTTCACGTTCGGCGTGCTCGCTGTCGCTGAGATTACGGTCGACTTCGGCTTGCGCTTCCAGCCGGGCGCGTTCGATGGCGTTGTCGCGGAAAACCGAAACTGCCGAGGCCATTTGACCGATTTCGTCGCGACGGTCGAGACCTTCGATCTCGCTCGTCGTGTCACCGCTGGCAAGCGTCACCATGCGGCGATGCAGGCGCGTCAGCGGCGTCGCAATGCCAGTCTGCGCGACATAGACGCCGAGGATCATGGCCAGAAGCGTCAGAGTGCCGAGAATGCCGAGCGTGTAGTTGATCGTGGTATTGACGTGGGCGGACACGGCATCGCCGCCATCATTCATCCGGTCGGTCAACTCATTGTTATTGGCCTGCATCTTGGCGACGAGCGCGGTCAGCTTGTCGCTGATGGCGGCCATATTCGCATTCGCGCCCTTGACGTCGCCGCTCTTGCGCTGGTCGATCACCTTGTTCGTCAGCGCTTCCAGCTCGTCTATGCCGGCGAGGATCTGATCCATCTGTGCTTTTTGGGCAGGAACCTGACTTTCGGCCTGCTTCAATCGGTCCTTGGCCTCGCCAAAGCGGCTTTTGCTGGCGGCAACCGTCTTGAAGGCGTCGCTGTCGGGGTCGAAATTCAGCATCATGCTTGCCTGCAGCACGGAGGCCAGAACGGAAGTGCTGGAGCGCGTGCCTTGGGTCGCCGCAACCGCCTCGTTGTCGAGGAAGGCGCTGTAGACCTGATCCGCCTTGCGGAATTCGCTGACGATGAAGAGCAGGCCGGCGAAGGAGATGATCCCGAAAAACAGGATCACGGCGAGCATCTTGGTTTTGATTTTCAGGTTCCTGAACATGACGATCCGTCCGAGGGATATCGCGCCGCACCGGACGGCAGCGCGCAATGATCCGCTTTCCCTGGAGAAACGAAGGACATCGCGCTTGCTGCCCGGTGCACGCAAGTGAAGCCGAATTTTATGAGATACCTTGGCAAGCAAGGTTCGGACGACCTGCGTCATGCAATCGGCTTCCGGAGCCGACGTCGTCGGTGCCAAATAGAATCGATAGAGCTTAATCGACCGCTAACGCCGATATCTTCCAGGCCGGATTCTGCGGTGTATCCACGCTTTTCCAAGTATCGCAATACTGCGATGCGATTGCGTCGGCGGCTTTGCCTGAAGGGATCGTCGCGACCGACGGACAGGGCGGGATATTCTCCCTTCGGCACGACTCTGTTACACCAGTTTCGAAATCGGAAACCGCGAACCGACCGGAGGCTGGATTATCATCATGCGTGTTTGCCTTTCGTCGTTGGGATCCTTGACAAGGCTTTTGGCATGCGCGGTGCTGATCTCCGTGTCCTGCGCCATGCCTCTGGCGGCCCAAGAGGCGCCGCCGTCCGGCCTGCCGATCTTATTCGATTCGCGCGAGCGGCTGCCGAAGCCGGACCTTTCGTCGCTGGTCAGGCTGCGTTTCCTGACCTCCGTCGACTTCCCGCCCTTCAATTTCGCCGATCAGAATGGAAAGCTCGCCGGCTTTCATGTCGATCTTGCCCGCGAGATCTGCGACGAGCTCGGCATATCGGACAAATGTCAGATCCAGGCGCTGCCCTTCGATGAATTGCAGAGTGCGCTTGCTGCCTCGCAAGGGGATGCGGTGATCGCCGGCGTCGCGGTGACCTCCGAGCTGCGCAAGAGCTTTGCCTTTTCGCGTCCCTTTCTGATGTTGCCTGCCCGTTTCGTGCGCAATCTCAAAGCGTCGATCGACGGCACGACGGCCGCCGCCCTTACCGGTCATCCGGTGGGTGTGGTCAAGGGCACGGCGCATGAGGCGATGCTCGCCGCCTTTTTCCCCGCCATCAAGCAAGTGCCCTTCGACGACAAGGACGCGCTCCTGGCGGCAGTGAAGGACGGCAAGGTGGACGCCGCCTTTGCCGATGGGTTGCAACTATCCTTCTGGGTATCGTCGTCATCCGCCGAAAAATGCTGCGCGCTGTTCGACGGACCCTATCTCTCGCAGCAATTCCTTGGCGAGGGCATGACCATCATGTTGCGCCAGCAGGACGCCGATCTGACGGCCGCGATTAACCACGCGCTGGCAACATTGTCACGCGATGGCCGGCTCCAGGAAATCTACCTGCGCTATTTTCCCTACGGCCTCTATTGAGGACGTTTCTCAGCCCTTGCGGTATCGGGCAATGGCGCTGCGCTCAATGGCGGCGCAGGTGAGCTTGTCGAGACCAAGACGGTCGCGCAGCAGGCTGAGCAGGCGCAGCTCCTCCGCCTTGACCGAGAAATCGGCAGAAGCGACCTCGACGGCAAGGGCGTAGGCGGTGTCATAGAGCCGCGCCGGCAGGGTGTCGCGCACCGTCTCCAGCACGATATCGAGCCCTTCGCTGCCTGCGAGAAGCTTGGCGCAATCGCGCGAAACGGAGATCAGCCGCTCGTCATCGAAACCGTCGAAAACCGGGAGCGCGTGGATCAGCTCGCCGATCCGCCCCAATTCCTTGTCGTTCATCGTCCGATCGACGGCGGATGCTATCACCATGACGTAGATCAGGGCTTCGTGGGCGGAAAGCGGCTTGTTCATGGCAGATCAAAATCCTTCAATTTGCCAGCAGACTAGAAAGTCGCGCCTCTCATGACAAGGGCTCGCGTCGGAAGCGCGGCATCAGATTGTGATGTCAGATTGGATTAAGCGGGTTTTCCTTGGCCGGGGCCGGCCCGAGCGTTGATTTTCCGCCGACGCGCGGATCGTCGCCGTAGATGCCGCGTTTCTGCTGCTTTGCCTGTTCGGCAAGGGCGACCAGCGGCGATCCGGCCTCCGGCTCGGCCCAGCCGAACCGCACCAGCCATTCGCTGAGGTCGACGCGAACATATCGGCAGGCGCCGATCACCGTACCCTGCCAGGTTGGGCTCGGTAGGTCGCAGTCGATGGTGCGGCCACGCAGATACATGCGGAAGGCGGTGCGCGCCGCCGCCCCGCAGGGCCAGTTCTTGCCGCTCGGCCCGGTGCACATCCGGTCGACATCGGTGGGAATAATCCCGGGAAGCTGCACGCTCTTGCCGCCAATGGTCAGTATGCCGGCGCGGTCCGAAAACGGCCGCACCAGTTCCACCGGCTTTGCCTGCTCGCTCGGCTTTTGATCACCGTCGGGCGACGCTTGCTGAGATGGCGGTTCCGTAGGTACAGTCCGGTAGGCCGCGGCCTCCCGCTCCCTGTCCACCTGATCGGCCGGCATCTGGTTTGTCGGCGTCTGGCCTATATCGGTCTGGTCGGAGGCCGCCGCAGTTGCCTGCGCCAATTGCGTCTCGTTCGACTTTGCCGGCGTCGTCTTTCGCTGCGCCAACTCGGTGGACGTGCTGCTTTCCGGCAAAATTGCCGGCTGCACGGCTGCGGTGGAGCTGCCTTTGTCAATTTGAGCCGCGCTGTCGGCGACAAGAGCTTTCGCCGTCTCTTCCAGTGTCGACGTCGGAGTTATAGGCGGTTGATGGCTGTTGTCCGCCGCCGCGGCAACGGCGGCAGATTGTACTGCGCTCGTATCGGCAGGTTGCTGGGCTGAAGCGATTGTTGCCTGGACGGCGGCCCTTGCAGTTTCCGTCGGCGCCGGCGTGCTCACGGCAGGTGCGCTTTCCGCTTTGGCTTTGGTCGATAAACCAGAACCATGCTCCTCGACTTGCACGGCAATCAGCGTCAGCCACGAACCGAGGACCACGCCTACGACGCTTGCAAGCCAAATATCACGACGCATCACGAGAAAACTTTCCTATTGGCTGGCCCAAATGATCCGTGCAATCCATTCGACATCCGCAAGATCGAAGCTTCGATTCGGATGTTCCGGGTTGAGCGACAGCAGTTCGATCGACCGCGCGGTTTGTCGCAGTAGCACCTTGGCCATGACTTCGCCCTCGCGGGTCTTGACCACGACGCGATCATTGCGCCTGATCTGCGCGCCCGGCTCAACGATCAGTATGTCGCCATCGCGATAGAGCGGCAGCATGCTCTCGCCCTGCACTTCCAGCGCGTAGACGCCTCCCTTTTGCCCCGGCGGCACCGGAAATTCCACCATGTCCCATCCCTGGCCAACCGGAAAGCCGCCGTCATCGAAAAAGCCGCCGGAACCGGCTTGGGCAAAGCCGAGCAGCGGTATGGAGCTTGCCGGCATTGGGAAGGAGCGATCGAATGTGCCGCTGGCGCCATCCGCCGACCGCATGAAGCCGAGAAACTGCTCGATGCTGGCCCCGGTTGCGTCCAGAACCTTGGCGATCGATTCAGTCGACGGCCAGCGCAGGCGCCCATCCTGGCTCAACCGCTTTGACTTGTTAAACGAAGTGGGGTCGAGGCCAGCGCGCCGGGCAAGACCTGATGCCGTGAGGGCATGCCGTTCGGCAAGCCTGTCGATTGCACTCCATATCTGCTCATGTGACAGCATCGCCGTTCAGCACTCGGAAGCCGGATTGTCCGGCGTTTGGCCCTAAAAGAAAGGTTAACCGAGGCTTTTTTACGAGTAAAGCGGAGCGTAGGAATAAGGTCCTTTATCCCCCTGCTTTCGCTTTTGATTCCAGTGGCTTCAGGTCTTTTGCGGCTGCGCCTGAGTGTCAGGCGCCTCCTTCTGGAATTCTTTCGCCATCCCCATGAAGCCGCGCATGAATTTCTGCATGATGCCGAGGGTTCGATCGATGTCAGCGTCACTCGGCAGGTTCGATCCACTGCTTGCGGCCACTGTCTTTTCCAGCTTCGAGACGCGATCCGAGAGGCGGTCGAGTTCGTTTTCATAGGCTGCGCGCTCATCGGCAGCCATGCGGCAGACCAGATTGCCGTTCTGATCATCGCAGATCGACATGGCGCCCGTCTGCTTGTCGAGACGGACGAAATGATCGCCGCTGCGCTCGAGCTGGAAGCGCGCCGGGTCCGGCTCCGTGGCATGGCCGGGTGTGGCGAGAAGAAGAGCGGCAGGCAGGATGAGGGCCGCAAGGCCCGATATCGTTTCCTTCGTCATGTCATCCTCCGGATTTTCTGCTTTACTGTGCATCCATCTGCACTTTTCCCCGTGGACATCGGCAACGGTTTTCGTGCAAAGCCCTATCAAGGACAAAAGTCATGTAAGGATGATGACCGCGATGCCAGTGGTTTACAAGATCGTGCCGGATACGCTCTGGCAGCAAGCCAGACAAACCGGCGTTTTTAATGGCGCGTCGATCGATCTGACCGACAATTTCATCCATTTGTCGACGGCGACGCAGGCAAAGGAAACGGCTGCGCGGTATTTTGCCGGCCAGGAGGGCCTGCTGCTGGTGGCGATCGACGGCGACGCGCTCGGTGACAAGCTGGTATTCGAGCCCTCGCGCGGCGGCGATCTTTTCCCGCATCTCTACGCGCCGCTCCAGCTTTCGACCGTGCTCTGGGAAAAGCCTCTATTGCTCGGCCCCGACGGCGCGCATGTCTTTCCGGAGATGCCGGAATGATCGGCGCCTTCCGCGATCTCGGCCGGCGCGGTCTGTTCATGTTCGATCCGGAGACAGCGCATGGAATGTCGATCGCCGCGCTGAGATCCGGGCTTGTTCCGGCCTGCCGGACCGGTAGCGACCCGCGCCTGCGCCAGACCGTGGCCGGACTGGATTTTGCCAATCCGCTCGGCATGGCTGCCGGCTATGACAAAAACGCCGAGGTGCCCGAGGCTCTGTTGAAGCTCGGCTTCGGTTTTACCGAGATCGGCACGGTGACTCCGAAACCGCAATCCGGCAATCCGCGTCCACGCATCTTCCGCCTGGTCGAGGATGAAGGTGTCATCAACCGCCTCGGCTTCAACAATGAAGGCCACGAGGCGGCGTTCCGGCGTCTGCAGCCGATCCGCGGCAAGGGCATCATCGGCGTCAACATCGGCGCCAACAAGGATAGCGCCGACCGCATCGCCGATTACGTCGCCGGCATCCGCCGTTTCTATTCCGTGGCGCGCTATTTCACCGCCAACATCTCCTCGCCGAACACGCCAGGCCTGCGCGACCTGCAGGCGCGTGAAAGCCTGTCCGCGCTGTTGTCGGCGGTCCTCGCGGCCCGCGACGAAGAGGCGGCAAAGGCAGGCAAAAAAATCCCGGTCTTCCTAAAGATCGCACCGGATTTGACCGAAGAGGGCATGGACGACATCGCCGCCGAAGTTTTGGCGCATGCGCTGGACGGGCTGATTGTCTCCAACACCACGCTTTCGCGCGACGGCTTGAAGGATCAGGTCCAGGCAAAGGAAGCCGGCGGTCTCTCCGGCAAGCCGCTCTTCGAAAAATCGACGGTCGTGCTGGCAAAGATGCGCCGCCGCGTCGGCGCAGCCCTGCCGATTATCGGCGTCGGCGGCGTGTCATCGGCAGAGACGGCATTGGAGAAGATCAAGGCCGGTGCCGATCTCGTGCAGCTCTACTCCTGCATGGTCTATGAAGGCCCCGGCCTGCCGGGCCGTATCGTGACCGGCCTGTCGAAGCTGCTCGACCGCGAGCGTGCCGGCTCAATTCGCGAGCTGCGCGACAGCAAGCTCGATCATTGGGCCAGCCGAAACGTCTGATCGGCGCGCTTTTTCAGCCCCATGACGAGGAAAATGCCGCGGAACAGCAGGAAGGCGTTCATGGCCAGCCATAGGCCGTGATTGCCGAGCGTCGGCACGAAGACCGCAAGTGCCAAAAGGTAGCCGGCAAACGACATCAGCATGCGGTTGCGCATGTCGCGTGACCAGGTGGCACCGATGAAGACGCCGTCCATCAGAAAAGCGAGCGCGCCGGTGAGCCCGGTGACGGCGGCCCAGGGCAGGTAGGTTTCAGCAGCGGCCCGAACTTCCTGCGAGGTCGTCAGCATGCGGATCAGCGCCGGGCCGACGGCGAAGAAGAACACGGCGGCGGCAAGTGCCAGCCCGAAGGACCAAAGCCCGGTCAACTTCAGCCCGCGCTCGAAGGCCGGACGATAGTTGGCACCGATCGAACGGCCGGTGATCTGCTCGGCGGCGTTCGCCAGCCCGTCGAGGTAATAGCCGGAAAGCAGAAAGAAGTTCATCAGCACGGCGTTTGCGGCAAGCGTTACCGCGCCGAACGTGTTGCCGATGCGGGTCATCAGCGTGAAAGCGCCGATCAGCACGAAGGTACGGATGAGAATGTCGCGGTTGAGCGCAAAAAGCTGCGTGAGTTTGGCGCGTGACAGAAGCTCGGCCCGGGCGGGCCGCGCTTCACCGGCAAAGCTGCGCAGCACGATGGCAAGGCCCGTGAGCGCGCCGACAGCCTCGCCGATCAAAGTGCCCCAGGCGACACCCGCGACACCCCAGCCAAGCCATAGGCCGAGCAGGATGGCAAGGATGATGTTGACGCCGTTAATCAAGGTCTGCAGCAAAAGCCCGATGCGGCCCTGACCCCGCCCGAGCACGAAGCCGAGGATGGCGTAGTTCGCAAGTGCGGCCGGGCCGGACAGCATGCGGATCGAGAAATAGGTGCGTGTCGCGTCGGCGATACCGCCTTCAGGCCCCATCAGCTTGATGCCGAGCCAGAGCAATAGGGGCGACATTAGGAGGAGCAGCAGACCGCATCCGAGCGCCGAGAGCAGTGCCCGCCAAAACACCGCCTGCTGCTCATGCCGGTCGTGGCGGCCATAGGCTTGCGCCGTCAGGCCGGTGGTCGAAGAGCGCAGGAAGTTGAAGCTTGCGAAGATGAGGTCGAAGAGCACCGCGCCGATCGCCAGCCCCGCCAGCGCTTCCGGTTGGCCGAGATGCCCGACGACGGCGGTATCTGCAAGACCCAGCAACGGTGTCGTCATGAAGCCGAGCGTCATCGGAACGGCGATGGACAGCACCAGCCGGTGCGTCACGTCGAAAGGCAGAACCCTTGCGCTATGCTCTCGATGATCCATGTCCAATCAGCCCGTCTTCAATTCGAAGAGAGCACCATGGACCAGTAGGGCTTGTCATTGGAAGAGGGGGTGTAGGCGAGGGCGACGCCGAGACCGTTATATTTGCCGAGCATGTTGTGCAAATGCTTCGGCGAATTGATCCAGGCCGTCACCGCGGCGTTCACGTCGCGCTGACCCTCGGCAATGTTTTCGGCCGCCGGCAACTTGACGCCGCTCGCCTTGACGCGCGTGCCGAAGTTGTCGCCGATACCCATCAGATGTTCCATCCTGCCGGCGTCGGCCATCCGTTTGGCCTGGTAGATCGCCGCCGTGCTGGCCGCTGGATCGATCTTCAGTGGCGGTAGCCCGTTCTTGGCGCGCAGGGAGTTGACGAGCGGCAGCGCGGAAGCTGTCTCGTCTTTGGCCGGCGTGTTGGAAACATGGGTGGGCTGCGTGGCGCAGCTCGCGAGGACGGCGGCGAGCGCTAGGCCCGTGAGGCGCAGCGCGGGGCGCCGCGTGGAAAGCGGAATTTTGGGGATCATATCAGCGACGGTAATTGATAAGGCGGAGGATGATGAAGAGCGGAATGACAATGGTGGCGCCGAGCAGCATGTAATCGCCGAACTCGCCGAGCGCAGCAAAGCCGCTGTGCCAGAGATCGAGGAGGAAGCGCCGGAGACCATAGAGGAAGTCGAGCGGCCGCCAGCCGAAGAATTTCATCACGAAACCGACGATCAGCGACACGATGATAAGCTTCACGAGTGTACGGCCGGGCGAGTCGCCGAGGAACCTGTTCACCTGATCGGACATGCGGCTGTCTCCATAATGCCTGTCGAGCGGTTTTGAGATAAGGCTGCGGCTTGCGACTCGCAAGCGCTTTTGCCCGATGCGTACCGAAACAGTGCGCACCGAACCGTGCTTACATGAAACATGTGTCTGCCTGAAATAGGACTTGAGTTTTTTTGTGGCCGCGTCCAAAGGCGGGTATCAAACAGGGCTGAGATCATGCTGCCGACTGAGCTTTCCTCCGGCGACGTCATTGCCGACCGTCGCGCAGACTATGCGAAGATGCTCGCCGAAAGCGGTGAGCCGGCAAGCGCTGCCGAATTGATGGAGCAGGCGCTGGAACTGACGCCTGGCTGGGCCGCAGGCTGGTTCACCCTGGCGACTTATCGTGAAAAAGCGGGAAATACAGAGGGTGCCATCGAGGCGCTGACAAAGGTTCTGGCCCTCGATGCCGGCGATGTCTTCGGCGCCCGGCTGAAGCTTTCGGTTCTGGGAGCGGCCGAACTGCCCGACCAACCGCCGAGCCGCTATGTCGAGCGCCTCTTCGACGACTATGCCGATCGCTTCGAGACATCGCTGGTCGAAAAACTCGACTACAGTGTCCCGCAGAAGCTTGCGGCTTTGGTCGCCGACACGGCCGGCATTTCCGGGCATTTCCGTCTTGCCGTCGATCTCGGCTGCGGCACGGGCCTATTCGGTCCGGAAATCCGCACGCGGGTCGATCGGCTGGAAGGGTTCGACCTGTCGAAAGGCATGCTCGCCAGGGCAGCGGAGAAGGGGATTTATGATCACCTGGGACAAGCCGATCTTTCGCTGCCTCCGCCCCAGTCTGGCGTTTTCGACGGCGAGCTCACGCCGGCACGGGCCGATCTGATCACCGCGGCCGATGTGCTGATGTACCTCGGCAATCTTCAGAGCGTCATGACAATCGTCGGGGAACTAGCCGTCTCCGGGGCCGTGTTCGCTTTTTCCGTCGAGGATGCGGGAGAAGAGCAAGGGTATATTCTGCGCGACTCCCTGCGTTTTGCCCATTCGGAAGCCTATGTCAGGACGATATTGGCCGCTCGTGGCTTTATTGTCCTCAGTCTCGCGCGCAGCATCATTCGCATGGATGCCGGAAAACCGGTGCAAGGCATTTTGTTCGTTACCCAGAAATCCGCCTGACCGGCCCATGGCCGGATCGCTATATCGCGCTATAGGTGAGCGGTAACGTCTATTGCTTGCGGGTCTGGTCGGACTCCGTAATGGCGGCTTCGTGATACCAGCTATCGAAAGCAGCCGTCGCGATGCGCGGGCCGATATCGGGATCAAGGTTCACCTGATCGCGTTGGCCGGCAGCCGGGACGGTTCGGGTCTTGATGGGAAACTGAAAAATCTTTGCCGTTTCGTGTTGAGGGCTGGTTGCCATTGCAATGTCTCTCCCTTTTTGGTGTTCAGCGGGCGCGCTTCAAGAGACAGCTTATATATAGCAGAGTCGGAGGCCATTTTTGAGAGATGTGCCCAAAAAAAATGCAAAAGGTTGAATTTATAGGCAATTTTGAGGTTTTGTGGCGTTGGAATGTGGTTTTCGGGCGCCTAATTGTTGCGCTGCTTCGAATCTGCCGCACTGCGACAAGTTGGCAGCACCTTTCGGCCAAGTTGCTCACGATTTTGAGAGAATCCGAGCTGGGGCGATGGAAAATCGGCAAAAATTGACTCCGATTTGTGCATTTTTCTTCGAACGGCAGCGCATCTCGCTCAAATTGGCATGTCAAATGCATGTCACATGGCGGCCGTAGGTGGCGAAGATTTCCGGGCGGGCGCCTTCGAATTTTCTCTGCTTCGGGTAGTTAAACCCTTATGAGGTGCGTAATGACGAAGTTTAAGCTCGAGTATATCTGGCTCGACGGGTACACCCCGGTACCGAACCTGCGCGGTAAAACGCAGATCAAGGAATTTGCTGATTTTCCGAAGCTTGAAGAGCTTCCGCTTTGGGGCTTCGACGGTTCGTCGACGATGCAGGCCGAAGGCCGCAGCTCCGATTGCGTGCTGAAGCCCGTAGCGATCTATCCGGATCCGGCCCGTACGAACGGCGCCCTCGTCATGTGCGAAGTCATGATGCCGGACGGCGTAACGCCGCATCCGTCCAACAGCCGCGCCACCATCCTCGACGACGAAGATGCATGGTTCGGCTTCGAGCAGGAATACTTCTTCTACCAGGACGGCCGTCCGCTCGGCTTCCCGGAATCCGGCTACCCGGCTCCGCAGGGCCCGTACTACACCGGCGTCGGCTACAAGAACGTCGGCGATGTCGCCCGCGAAATCGTTGAAGAGCACCTCGACCTTTGCCTCGAAGCAGGCATCAACCATGAAGGCATTAACGCCGAAGTGGCCAAGGGCCAGTGGGAATTCCAGATTTTCGGCAAGGGCTCCAAGAAGGCCGCTGACCAGATCTGGATGGCACGCTACCTGCTGCTGCGCCTGTGCGAAAAGTATGGCATCGACATCGAGTTCCATTGCAAGCCGCTCGGCGACACCGACTGGAACGGTTCGGGCATGCACTGCAACTTCTCGACCAAGTTCATGCGCGAAGTCGGCGGCAAGGCCTATTTCGAAGCGCTCATGGCTCAGTTCGACAAGAACCTGCATGACCACATTGCGGTCTACGGCCCGGACAACCACATGCGCCTGACCGGCAAGCATGAAACTGCTCCGTGGAACAAGTTCAGCTACGGCGTTGCCGACCGCGGTGCTTCGATCCGCGTTCCGCATTCCTTCATCAAGAACGACTACAAGGGCTACCTCGAAGATCGTCGTCCGAACTCTCAGGGCTGCCCCTACCAGATCGCTTCCCAGGTTCTGAAGACCATCTCGGAAGTTCCGACGGCTGGCTTCGCTTCCGAAGCTGCTTGATCGTTATCGGTCTCGGTTCGCCGAGACTGAGGAAAACAAAAAAGCGCGGGATTTCGGTCCCGCGCTTTTTTCGTTTCTGTAGTCGTGGTCAGGCCGCCTTCGCGTCCTTATCGATCGGATGCTGCGAGCGGAAGCCGACGGCAAGGCGGTTCCAGATGTTGATCGTACCGATCGCCACGGTGATCTTGACGATCTCCTCTTCGCTGAAATGCTGCTTCAGCGGCTCGAAGTCGGTATCCGGTATGCCGGTCTGAGCAATCTTGGTGACGGAGTCGACCCAGCGCAGCAGGGAGCGTTCGCGGTCGTCGTAAACGGGCGATTCCCACCAGACGCACATCAGGTTGATCCACTGTTCGCTGAGGCCGTCGTGACGGGCTTCTTTCACATGCATGTCGACGCAATAGGCGCAGCCGTTGATCTGCGAGGCGCGGAGCTTGATCAGGTGGATGAAGCGGCGCTCGAGGCCGCAGCTCTGGACGAAATTTTCCAGCGCGACGACAGCTTTGTAGGATTCGGGCGAGGCTTTGCCGAAGTTGAAACGCGGTTGCATGGTTTTCTCCTTGGGTTCTGGATCTATCGGATGGTTCTGCGTTCATTGAGGGCAAGGAAGGCGCAGCCCCTTGCCGCGATGGCACCATCGTCGGTCTCCGCGACATCGGCGAGGATATCGGCAATGGTGGTCTTGGCGAGCTCCGCGCGGTACACCCGCTCGGCTGCCAGCATCGCCGCGCTGATGCCGCACGGCTTTGCGAAGTATTTTCCAGACAGCGGGTTAGGCCCGCGCTGGCGGATTTCGGCGCAGCGAAAGGCAGGCGCCGGCCCTTCGACGGCGAGCACGATATCTAGCAGGGTGATTTTGGCCGGCAAACGCGCCAGCCGGTAGCCACCCTTGGGCCCGGGCACGGTGTCAAGAATGCCGGCGCCGGAAAGCGCCTGCAGATGCTTCAAGAGATAACTCACCGACACCCCATGAAACTCGGCAATCGCCGCCGCCGAGAGCACGCTGCCCTCAGACAGTCCCGCCAGCATCGCGACGCTGTGTATGGCCTGCTCAACGCCTTCGCCGAGTTTCATCGGTACGTCCTTTTTATATCGTGGATATTTTTTATCCGTGATTATGTGAAGAGTCAAGAGAGGTGAAAATGACGGAGTGTGGGTTAGACCCATGACACAAAGCGCCCTCAACCAACCCCCTGCTTCCTATCCTCCGCAATTCGACTACATTTGCCTCGTGGACCAGATCGATTCCGAGCGCCGCCTTGCCCTTCCTGCCCCCTTCATCCGCTGGTTTACGGAAAAGGGATGGCAGCCGCGCGCCCATCAGCTTGAATTGTTGGCCCGCGCCGAAGCCGGCGAGAGCACGTTGCTGATCGCGCCGACCGGAGCCGGCAAGACGTTGGCGGGGTTTCTTCCTTCGCTCACCGATCTGACTAGGCGCGGCAAGATCCCGCCCGGCTCCGCCTTCACCGGCATCCACACCCTCTACATCTCGCCGCTGAAGGCGCTGGCTGTCGATATCGAGCGCAATCTGATGAAACCGGTCACGGAAATGGGCCTGCCGGTTTCCGTCGAAAACCGCACTGGCGATACGCCCAGCGGCAAGCGGCAACGTCAGAAGCTCAACCCGCCGGACATTCTGCTGACGACGCCGGAGCAAGTGGCGTTGCTCCTCGCCAATCATGAAGCCGAACGCTTCTTCAAGGATTTGAAATACATCGTCCTCGACGAATTGCATTCCCTTGTGACGTCGAAGCGCGGCCATATGCTCTCGCTCGGTCTTGCGCGCCTCCGCAAGCTTGCGCCCGATCTGCAAACCATCGGCTTGTCAGCGACGGTTGCCGAGCCGATGGACCTGCAAAAATGGCTGGTGGCGCAGGAGGAGGGGATGGAACGGCACGCCGGCCTGGTGATGGTCGACGGCGGCGCCAAGCCCGACATTTCGATCCTTAAGACCGATGAACATATCCCGTGGTCCGGCCATTCCGCCAAATACGCCATTCCCGATATCTATCGCGAGCTGAAAGAGCACCGGACGACGCTTCTCTTCGTCAACACGCGTTCGCAAGCGGAAATGCTGTTTCAGGAGCTGTGGTCGGCCAATGACGACAATCTGCCGATCGCGCTGCATCATGGTTCGCTCGATGTCGGACAGCGCCGGAGGGTCGAAGCCGCCATGGCCGCCAACAAGCTGCGCGCGGTCGTCGCCACCTCAACGCTCGATCTCGGCATCGACTGGGGCGATGTCGATCTCGTCATCCATGTCGGCGCGCCAAAAGGCGCTTCCCGCCTTGCCCAGCGCATCGGCCGTGCCAACCACCGCATGGACGAACCGTCGAAGGCGATCCTCGTGCCGGCCAATCGTTTCGAGGTGATGGAATGCCAGGCGGCGCTCGACGCCAATTATGTCGGTGCACAGGATACGCCGCCGGTCGGCGCCGGCGCGCTCGACGTCCTTGCTCAGCATATCCTCGGAATGGCCTGCGCCGGACCCTTCGACATGCTCGAGCTCTATGACGAGATCCGCAGCGCTTCGCCCTATGCCGACCTATCCTGGGAGACGTTCGAGCGCATCGTCGATTTCGTTGCCACCGGCGGCTATGCCTTGCGCACCTACGAGCGTTATGCCCGCATCCGCAAGACGCCGGACGGCCGCTGGCGTGTCTCCAATCCACAGGTAGCGCAGCAATATCGTCTGAACCTCGGCACCATCGTAGAAGAGGCAATGCTGAACATTCGGCTGGTGAAGCGCAATGCGTTGGGCTCGCTTGGCCGCGGCGGCGCGCCGCTCGGCAAGGTCGAGGAGTATTTTCTCGAACAACTTTCGCCCGGCGATACCTTCCTCTTCTCCGGCAAGGTGCTGCGTTTCGAGGGTATCCGCGAGAATGAATGCCTGGCCTCGCAAACCTTCTCCATGGACCCGAAAATCCCATCCTATGCCGGCGGCAAGTTTCCGCTGTCCACTTACCTTGCCGATCAGGTGCGCATGATGCTCGACGATCCCGATCGCCGGCATCGTTTGCCGGATCAGGTGCGCGACTGGCTGGAGCTGCAGAAGGACAGGTCGCTGCTGCCGAAGCGCGACGAGTTTCTGATCGAGACCTTTCCGCGCGGCAGCCGCGCCTACATGGTCGCCTATCCCTTCGAAGGGCGGCTGGCGCACCAGACGCTCGGCATGCTGTTGACGCGGCGCCTCGAGCGGGCCGGCGCAAAGCCGATGGGCTTCATCGCCACGGATTATTCGCTCGGCATCTGGGGGCTGGAGGACATGGGGCTGATGATCGCCAATGGCCATCTCAGCCTTTCCGATCTCTTCGATGAAGACATGCTCGGCGACGATCTCGAAGCCTGGCTCGATGAATCCTTCCTGCTGAAACGCACCTTCCGCAATTGCGCCATCATCGCCGGCTTGATCGAGCGCCGCCACCCCGGCAAGGAAAAGACCGGCCGGCAGATGACGGTATCGGCCGATCTGATCTATGACGTGCTGCGCAGCCACGAGCCCGATCATATTCTGATGCAGGCGACAAGGCAGGACGCGGCTACGGGACTTTTGGAAATTGGCCGTCTTGGGGATATGCTGAAGCGAATCAAGGGGCACATCACCCACCGGGCGCTGGACCACATTTCGCCGCTCGCCGTGCCGGTGATGCTGGAAATCGGCAAGGTGCCGGTACCGGGCGAGGCACATGATGTGGTGCTGGCGGAGGCGGCTGACGATCTGATCCGCGAGGCCATGGAATAAAGCATGCCAAACAACGAAGGCAGACCAAGTTGATGAACCGCCTGGCGCTTGCGCGAGAGATGAACGGCCAAGTCAGGAACGGATTGACGCCTGCCTCGGGCGTGGAGACCGCCGTTCATGGTGTTGCCGCCGTCTGCGATCCGCTCGGGGCTCTTTATCTGCCGGATGCCGGCATCCTCGTCGTCTCCGATCTGCATCTGGAAAAGGGAGCGGCCTTCGCGCGGCGCGGCATGCTGTTGCCGCCTTACGATACGCTGGCGACGCTGACCGTGCTTACCGCCGTCATTTCCCGCTACGATCCGAAGCTCGTCGTCTCGCTCGGCGACAATTTCCATGACCGCGTCGGCTCGGCACATCTGCCGGAAGAATTCCGCAGCCTGATCATCAATATGGCGCGTGGCCGCGAATGGATATGGATCAACGGCAATCACGATCCGGATGGCACGGTCGATCTGCCCGGTCGCTCCGTCGATGAGATGCATTATGGTGGATTGACCTTCCGCCATGAACCGAGGGGCGGCCAGCAGGCCGGCGAGATCGCCGGCCATCTGCATCCGTCTGCCACTGTCCGCCGTCGCGACAGATCCGTTCGCCGCCCGTGTTTCGCCACCGACGGCGCCCGCCTGCTGATGCCTGCCTTCGGCATCATGACCGGAGGCCTGGACCTGCGCCACAAGGCCATGACCGGACTGTTTGACCGGGAAAGCCTCATTGCCCATGTGCTCGGCCGCGACCGCATCTATTCGGTACGCTTCGGCAATCTCTCTGCCTAAGCCACTTTCGCGGGCTCGTAGCGCAGGATCACCGCGCCGGTCTTCAGCGGCGTGGATTCGAGCAGCTTCATCGGAATCTGTTCCGCCGCCGGCTTGAAATGCGGGTTGCCGCGGCCGAGAACAACGGGGACGAGGCAGATGCGGATTTCGTTCACCAGTCCTGCTTTCAGAAGCGTATCCGTCACTTCGGCGCTGCCGAAGACGAACATCGTTTTGCCCGGCTCTTCCTTCAGTTTCCTGACTTCAGCGACGATGTCGCGAACGACGCGGGTATTGTTCCACTCCGCCGTGTCCATCGTCCGCGAGGCGGCGATCTTGGCGATGCCATTCATATAGGCGGCGATATCGGGTGTCTCCGTCGCACTCGTCCAATAGGCGGCCATGCCTTCATAGGTTTTGCGGCCGAAGATCAGCAGATCGCCTTCCTGGCCAAGCTCTTTCGCGTAGTTTTCCAACTCGTCGCCCCAGGCGAGCATATGGAAGTCGAGGTCCCAGGGTTTCGTTCCCTCGAAATAACCGTCAAGCGTCATGAGATTCCAGACAACAAGCTTTCTCATCGGTCTCCTCCTTGGTGATAACCGTATCATAATCAAAACTGGTTGCTAAAAGCAATCAGTTGAAAATTAGCGCGACTGGTGGCAAAGTGCAAGCAGTTTTTGGAGAACCTTATGGACGCGCTCAATCGCTCCGGCTGCCCGATCAATCTCACCTTGGAAATCCTGGGTGATCGCTGGAGTTTGATCATCATCCGGGACATCATGTTCGGCAATCGCCGGCATTTCCGCGAGCTGCTGCAGAACTCGGAGGAGGGGATTGCCTCCAACATCCTCGCGGACCGATTGAAGCGGCTGGTCGAGCGCGGGCTTTTGACCCGAGACGACGACCCGACCCACAAGCAGAAGGCCGTCTACAGCCTCACCGAAATGGCGATCGACCTCGTGCCGCTCTTTGCCCATATGGGGGCCTGGGGCCGCAAGCATCTGCCAGTCTCGGAAGAATTGTCGATCCGCGCGGAACTACTGGAAAATGGCGGGCCGAAGCTCTGGGAGGATTTCATGGACGAGCTGAGGGCAAAGCACCTGGGCAAGGTGTTGCCGCCGGGAACGCCGTCGGTGCTCGGCCGGCTGACGGAAGCCTATCTGGAGGTGGTGGAGCGGAAGAGGAGCGCCTGATCAACTCTTCCGGAACACGAAGCTCGCCGTCCATCCCGTAATCAGCGCCAGCAGCACCGAAAACGCGCCATAGGCGATGGGGCGTTCATGGGCGGCATCGGTGATCGTTTGCTCGATGCCGGTCTTGATGACGCGCAGCGGCAGGGATTTATCGGTCAGGAATTTGCCGCTCTTGAAGAGATAGGCGCGCACGGTATGCACGCCGTTCGGAACGTCCGCAGGCAACCTCAACGTTGCCCTGAACAGGCTGGAGCTGACGAAGCGCACGCCGGCCGGGTCGCTTTCGTAGAGGCCGCCAATCTCCTGCAGCCGCCGGAAGGCCTGGCGGAATTCCGGCACATCCGCGCCGCTGCCGACGAAACCGACCGGAGTTAGCTGAATATGATCCACGCCGATGCCGCGGTCGTTCAGTTCGAGCGGCGCGGTGATGTTGTCGACGGCGCGCGTGCTCGACAGCGAATAGGCCTGCGGCACATGCTCGAAGGTCATCGACCGGGTATTGACCCAGATGCCGAAGACACGTTCCTTTTTGCGCACCGTGGCGTTCTCGCGCGGTCCCTCCAGCACGACGACGATGTCGTATTGGCCGATCGCCAGCAGCAATTGGTCGGTGTTGGAAAGCGCGCCGAAGATCGTCAGGTCGGCACCGGTGAAATCGGAGGTGATGGCGATTTCGCTGGTTGAAGTGCCGATCTCCATCGTCTCGCGCGCGGTCGTGGAGGTCGTCGGCTGGTCGAGCAGCACCTGCGCCTTTGCACTCAATGGTGCAAGCAGGAGACCGGCTGCGAGCATCAGGCCGAAACGTCTCATCGGCCCGCTCCTTCGAGCACGACGGAATAGATATCGGCCGGCGTGACCACCAGAGCAATCGCCAGGCGAAGGCCGACGGCAAGCACGAGGAGGCCGAGCAGGGCGCGCAATTGTTCGCCGCGCAGTTTCTGGCCGACGCGCACGCCGTATTGCGCACCGACGACGCCCGCCACCATCAGCAGGAAGGCCAGCACGATATCGACGGAATAATTGGTCGCGGCCTGCACGACGGTCGTGTAGGCGGTGACGAAGATGATCTGGAACAGCGAGGTGCCGACCACGACATTGGTCGGGATGCGCAGCAGATAGATCATCGCCGGCACCATGATGAAGCCGCCGCCGACGCCCATGACTGAGGTCAGGATGCCGATGCCGAAACCGAGGCCAATTACGGGAATGACGCTCAGATAGATCTTCGACTTCTTGAAGCGCATCTTCAGCGGCAGGCGGTGCACCCAGCTATGATGGCCGGGCCTGCGGGGCATCGCAGGCTCGTTGCGGGCGGCACGACGCATCGCGTTCAGGCTCTCCCACAGCATCAACCCGCCGATCGTGCCGAGAAAGACGACGTAAAGCAACGAGATGAAGAGATCGAGCTGGCCGATGCGCCGGAGCAGCGAAAAGATCCAGATGCCGACAGTGGCGCCGGTAAGGCCGCCGATCAACAGCACCGTGCCGAGCTTCATATCCAGCGAGCCGCGGCGAAAATGCGTGATGGCGCCCGAAATTGACGAGGCGACGACCTGGTTGGCGCCGGTGGCGACGGCGACGACGGGCGGAATGTTGTAGAAGATCAGAAGCGGCGTGATCAGAAAGCCGCCGCCGACACCAAACATGCCGGAGAGAAACCCAACGGCGGCGCCCATGCCGAGAATAATAAAGATATTCACCGACAGTTCTGCGATCGGCAGATAGATCGTCACGGTCTGATCCCAGTTGCAGCTATCCGAGCCCAAACGAACGGATAGTTGTGAACAATTTCCCCTTTAAACAGACGATTCTAATCTGAAATGATTGCCAGAGCCTTAGGAAAAACCATGGCGTCATTCAGCTATCGCATTGTTCATTTCACTCTAACGCGGCATTTTCCGCGATTGTGTGACGATTTTCACAGCAAGGCAAAGCCGGCGCGTGGCCGGAGCGCTTGGCCTTCTTCCGACAAGTGATACAGTTGAATTTCGGTCGTTCACCTGGACAATACGAAAAAGGAATTATTCCATGGGAGACCAGAAGCGCCTGCTGCAGCCTGGAGATTCCGCGCCCGCGTTCGCGCTAGCTTCGGCCAACTTCGAGGGAACGGTCTCTCTCGCCGACTTGCGCGGTCGCCCGTTCTTGATCGGCTTCTTTCGCGGGCTGCACTGCCCGTTCTGCCGGCGTCAGGTAGAACAGCTCGCCAGCGTGCAGCCAACCCTGCGCGCGGCCGGGGTGGAGACCGTGGCCGTTATCAACACGCCGGTGGAACGCGCCCGGCTATATTTCCGCCACCGGCCGACGCCGGTAATGCTTCTATGCGACCCGGACTGCCGCTCACATCGCGCCTACGGCGTGCCGCATGCCGAGTTCTTGCCCGATGGGAGCAGCGAGCAGCCCGAATGGCCATATCGCGTAACGATGGCACAATTCCAAGCGGCACGCATCAACTCAACAGGCGAGCTGCCAGAACCGCTACACCCGATGGAAGCCAACACGGTACTCAACGCCAAGGACCGCTTCGAGCTTGATGAAGCCGATAATGCAATATTCGAGAGCCACGCTACCCAGCTCGTCGGGCACTTCCTGGTTGATGCGAACGGCACCATCGGCTGGGCACAAATCGAAGCGCTCGACGGACCGAACAGCCTCTCCATCTTCCCGACCGCGGCGGAGATCATCGCCGCCGCTGGCAGCCTTGGACGCTGACCTGCAGCGAACCGTCCGCCAGCGTTGCTGCACGATGTCGAAGGAGGGCGACGACAGTATTAGATCGGGGCAAAGCCGCTACTGGCGCCAAGCGATCGGCCCTTGTGGGTCGGTGGCATTTTGCTACCGAATTTCGCAAATGTGCCGATGACTTGATCACGCAATCGGCAGCCGCAAGGGGAACAGCATCAAGGCAAAACGGGCCTTCGCCTGAAAGACGTGGCTCGAGATCGCGCATCGCGGCGTCAGCGTGTTCGAAGGCTCAATCTCGATCGGAAATGAAGCCTTCTTATTTGTTGCGGGCCAGAAGTTCCTTGACGACCTGATCTGTCACCCGGCCGTCCTGCGGCAGGCCGACCGATTTCTGGAAGCTCTTCAGCGCGGCGACGGTCTTGCCGCCCATATTGCCATCCGGCGTGCCGGCGTCGAAGCCGTTATTGTTGAGGATCGCCTGGATGTTGCGGATCGCCTTCTTCATGTCGATCGAGGCGGTGTTGACGCCTTTGCCGGTCGTCCATTCCTCAGGGATAGTCGTGCCGTTCGCCTTGGCGTCTAGCGGTTGCGCCTTCCAGAGGTCGACCTTGGCGCGGGCGCTTTCAAGCTCGTCCTGCTTCATGGCGTTCGCCACTTCGTCGCGCTTCTGCGCTGCGTCCTTGTCGCCACCCTTGGCGGCGATTGCGAACCATTTGTAGGATTCCTGCAGGTCCTGCTTCACGCCATTGCCGCGCGCATAGAGGATGGCGAGGTTGAACTGGCTGTCGGATACGCCGAGATTGGCCGCCTTGATGAACCAGTTCGCCGCCGTCGGATAATCCTGTGGACCGGCCGCACCCGAGGCGTAGAGGACGGCAAGGTTGTGCATAGCGCTGGCATTACCCTGATCGGCGGCCTGCTCGTAATATTGCTTGGCTTTGGCGAGATCGCGCTCGAGGCCATTGCCCTTCTCGTACATGCTGGCGAGCCGGTATTGCGCCGGCGCGAAACCCTTGTCGGCGGAAAGCTGATACCAGCTTGCCGCCTGCTTGAGGTCGGTTGCCACGCCGCGGCCATCCGTGTAGCGCGCGCCGATTTCGAACAGAGCGACGGGGTCGCCGGATTTGGCGGCGGAAACGAGGGTCGGCGGCTGGATGCCGTCAGGCACGGTGATCGCGGTGGCCGGCGGGGATGCCTCAGCCCCGGCAGGTGCCGGGGTTGCCGTGGTGTTGGCGGGAACGAAGGCTGCGGTTTGCTGAGCCGGTGCGGCGCTGCTGGCCGGCGTCAGGGTTTCGCTGGTGGAGTTGCCGTCGAGCGGTGCTGCGGCCGTCAGATGATCGTTCGTCGGCGCGACGACCGGATTTGCCGGCGTTGCGGAGGATTGCGCGGCTCCTCCGGCATCGGCGACCGAAGCCTGTGTCGCCGGTACCTGGGTCGGGGGCGTGTTCGTTGCCGCCTGAGCCGCCGATGCCGGCATCTGAGCTGCATTGGCGGAAGCGCCGCTTGTCGTCGCACTTTCGGCAGCCGAGGTCAGTACCGAGACTTCGGCCGGTGGTGGCGCCTTCTGGCCGCGCGTCAGCGTGTTGACGAGCGGGAAGGCCATAATGGCGAGCAGGGCCGCACCGACGGCGAGCAGGATCGGCCGGCGGAAGCGCGAGAACGCGCCGCGTTTCTTCTCGCCGTTCTTGGGGGCGGGAGCCGAGCGCTGCGTCTGGTCCACTTCCATCGCGGCCGCTTGCGCTGCGCGGCGAGCAGCTGCGATATAATCGGCGCGTTCGTTTTCGCTTGGCTGTTTGACGGTGCCATTGCGCGCGGCATTCTGGCTCGCACGCACGCGCTCCAGGATCTTCTTGATATCGGGCGCGCCCGAGCCCGGCTCGAGCAGCTCATTCGCTTCCTCGGCGGGCATCATGTCGACCGGATCGATCGACGGCGCCTGCTCGATGACGGGCCGGTCGGGCAGGAAGATGGGTTCGGCCTTCTCGGGCATGAAGAAACGTCTGCCGAGGCTGGCGAGCAGGCTGGTTTTTCCCGCATCCTTCTTCGCCGCGGCCTTGATCTCCGCCTTGGTGACGGCATCGACCGCTTGCGCGACGACGGCTTCCGGCGATGCTGCGGTTTCGGCAGGCGCGACGGTACGGATGACCGGCCCGGCCTTCTGCGGTGCTGCCAAAGGCGGCTTCACGGCCGACGTCTCGGAAGGGGCAAAAACGTCGCTCTCGAAATTTGCAGCGGGCATGGCAGACGCCGGCTGGCGATGTTCCATATGGTCCAGCCGGTCGGCGATCTGCAGCAACGTGTCGTGCAGCGCCTCGAAGGTGCGGTGGGTGCGTTCGTCGCTGCTGCGGCTGAGGTCTTCGAGATGGCGAAGGTCTTCCGCAAGCGCGGTCATCGCCGACATGTCGGCGGACGCTACGCCGTGTCCGAGCATGCCTTCACGCGAGTAGGCCTCAACGACGGCTTCCGCCGCATGGCGGGCAGCCTCGATGATGTACTCGTCATTGGTCGCCATATAATCTTCGATCGCGCTCATGCGGCGGTCGAGATCAGCGGGAATTTGGTCGGCAACGGCGCGCGGCTCGTTCGTCAGCAGCGTCGACAGATGGGCGATCTGCTCTTCGAGATTGCGCAGCGCCTGTGTATCGGTCGGCGGTGCTGCCGTGCTCGCCTCCAGCCGCATGGCGATATCGGAGAGACGGCCTTCCAGCCGGCGGACGGCACCATCGTCGAGGTTTGCGGCCGGATGCGGCGGATGGAAGTCGATTTCGTCGATGCGCCGGGCCAGGTAATCCAGCCGTTCGGCCAGTGCATGGTCGACCGAGCCCTGTTCCAGCGCATCGATCTTGCGGGAGATATCGGCGAGGTGGTTGATCAGTTCCGGTTGCGGCGCCGACTTCTGCGAGCGCTCCATCAGGTAGGAAAGCTGATCCAGGCGCTCTTCCAGCCGGGCAGCCGCTTTGGCATTGCCGAGTTCATCGATGCGCATCGCCAGCGCCTCGAGGCGTCCGGAAAGATCGTCCGTCGGCTGGCGCCGCGCCGCGTCGCGGCTCATCATGTCGATCTGGTCGGCGAGGCCGCTGATGCGGCCTTCGAGCCGCTGCATCGCTTGATCCTGCGGCTGTATCATGCCGCCAAAGCTTTCAACGGCGGTGGCGATCGACAGCAGCTTGTTTTCCAGCGCGTGCACGGCGGGGCTGTCGCTCATGCTGCCCAGATGCTGCTTGATATCGTCCAGGCGGTAGGCGAGCGATACCAGCTCGTCCTGAAGACCGGTCGTGTCGATCGCCTGGACCTGGCGTTCGACGTGGTGCAGCGAATCCTCGCGGGCGAGCCCGTCCATCAGCGAGCGCAGTTCTTCGAACTCTGCCTTCAGGCCGGCCGTTTCCGGCTGGCCGGGATGACCGGCGAGTTGGCTGATGCTGTCGGCAAGCCGCGCCATGTCCTCGCGCACATCGGCGGCGAAATGCTTGTCCTCGGCATTGTTGCGGATATCACGGATTTCAGCCCGCAATGCGCTGACTTCGCGGGTAACGCTCTCGGCAATGTCCCGCTTGAGGTCCTGCCGTAGATTGACCAGCGCCTGGGCGATATCGACGGAGTTTTCGGGGGCGGAGCGCAGCGCCGAAGGCAGCGGCTGGCGCGAAGCCGGATTTTCGCCAACACGCCCGCCAAGCGGCGGCCGTTCGGCAATTGGAGCTTCCTCGCGGCGTGTGTGCAGGCGCTCGCGGCTTGCCTCGAGCGCACGCTGGCGCTGGCGAATTTCGGCAAGCGGGTCGGACCGTAGATCGGTTTCCCCGCGTTCGGTGCGGAGCGGACGTTCATACGGGCGCGGGGCATAGGCTTCGCGCTCAGTGCGTGGTGTGCGGTCCGAAAGGGAAGCGCGTTCCGGCATTGGCGCCCGCTCAGGTACCGCGGCATACCCGTTTGCCACACGCTGGTGCGTGTCCCGGGCTGCAGCCGTGCCCATCAGGCCTTCGATGCGCGCTTCCAGCCCCTCGATGGTGCGGCTCAACGCATCCAGCGACGTCCAGTCGCCCGTGCCGGTAGGATTTGATCGCGATCCGCTCATCTTCTTGCTCGCTTCGACATATGGACCACTCAAAGGCCATCTTGCTTGTGGAAAGGCAGCTTCGCGGGTTCGCGCGCAGACCGCATCCCACCGTTCGGAAAGAAATAGTTTATTAGGCTTTCCTCAGGCTGAACCGCGAAACGGCGCTCCATCAAGCAAAAGATGAAAGAAACGCGAAGCATCGCTGCTCATCCCGCACAATTCACGAAACGTAGTAAACAACCCGTTAAGTTTTGCCGAAATCTTAACCTTTTATTTTGGTCTTGTTATTGAATATGCTCATGTTCTTATGAAATCGACGACGCTGTCGCGAGCGAGATGGGCGCATTGAGCGTCAATCATTCCTCGGCGTTGTCGTGGCTCGATGGCTGGCGGTGCAAATCCTTAAAATTGAGGGGTGTTATACTTTTCTCAATTGAGTTGTGAGACCGTGGAATGACTTGAATTTCCCTGGGAGCCGAACGCGTGCCGCCATCCATTGCCCGTGAATCGGATCCGGCACATTACATCCCGGCCCTGGATGGATGGCGCGGGCTGGCGGTCATCATGGTGTTGATGGGCCATTTCGGAGCCGACGTATATATGCCCGGCTTCAGCACTTTCGGCGTCGATCTGTTCTTCGTGCTGTCGGGGCGATTGATGGCGGACATTCTGTTTGTCAAACAGATGCCGCTTCCGATGTTCTTCGCCAGACGGTTTGCGCGCGTTTATCCGACATTGGTTGTTTTCGTATTGATCACCGGCCTGGCGTTTCACGGTACCATCGGTGAATTTGGCCTGAAAGTCGCCGCTTTTGCGCTGACCTTCACCTTGAACTATGCCACCATTTATGGGCTCCCCCTTTCCCTGCTGGATCATATCTGGTCCCTCTGCGTCGAGGAGCACAGCTACATCCTCCTGGGCCTGATCGCTTTCGCCACTCGCTCGCGGAGCAAATCCATCACCTCGGGCCTCATTCTCGCGGCCGGATTAATGGCCTTGGTCAACGGTGTGGTTCGGCTCCATACGACGGAGGGAGACCCGGGTTTGGTGATGTTGCGTACCGATGTTTCCATGGCAGGGATTTTCATCTCCGCAGCCTTCTACCTTATTCTCAGACCGAGACTGCATCGGGATAGTTGGACATGGATCGCGCCATGCGCTTTGGCGAGCGCGATCTTGGCGCGGATATTTGGTCTGGATGCTACGGTCTTTTTCGGCGTCAAGACGATCCTGTTGGCGATGGCGGTTATCGGGATCGAATATTCCGCGCCATGGTTCCGCAGGAGTTTTGAGGGCGATGTGCTCCGCTTTTTCGGGCAATGCTCCTTCTCGATCTACCTGTGGCAGGAGCCTTTTTTCAAGCTGACGGGCTTGCATCTGCTCCCTTCCGTTTTTCTGCTCATGATGGGTATCGCCTGCGGTGTGGCAAGCTACTACCTCATCGAACGCCCTCTGCGCACAACGCTGAATGCCATGTTCAGCCGCCGGGCTCTTAAACAAACTCTCGCCTGATCGCCGGCTTAGTCCGTTACCCTACCTAAAAATTCGCCTTGTCGCGCAAATTTGACGTTTACGCAAACGTCAATATTTTGTAAGGCTAGATCAGAGGCCGGAATGCGAGTCCGGCGGCGAATTGGAGGAATTCGAAAGATGCCAGTCTATAAGGCCCCGGTGAACGATACGCTTTTCGTCCTGAACGATGTGCTCGGGCTGGAACGCTATAGCAATCTGCCGGGTTTCGCCGAGGCCAGCCCCGACATGATCGAGGCGATTGTCGGCGAGGCGGCCAAGATGGCGGAAGAGGTGCTTTTCCCGCTGAATTATTCCGGTGATCAGGAAGGCTGCGTGCGTCACGGCGACGGCACGGTATCGACCCCGCAAGGCTTCAAGGAGGCCTACCGCGCCTATTACGAAGGCGGTTGGCTGGGCCTGGCGGTGCCGGAGGAATTCGGAGGGCAGGGGCTACCCTACACGCTGCATTGCGCTGTCGGCGAATATACATCCGCTGCCAATATGTCGCTGATGATGTATCCGGGCCTGACGCAGGGCGCGATCGCCGCCATTCTCGTGCATGGTTCCGAGGAGCAGAAGCAGACCTATCTGCCGAAGATGGTCGAGGGCACGTGGTCCGGCACCATGAACCTCACCGAACCGCATTGCGGCACCGATCTTGGCCTCTTGCGCACCAAGGCAGTTCCACAAGCCGACGGCAGCTACAAGATTTCCGGCCAGAAGATATTCATCTCCGCCGGCGAGCACGACATGACGGACAATATCGTGCATATGGTACTCGCCCGTATCGAGGGCGCGCCGGAGGGCACCAAGGGCATCTCGCTGTTCATCGTGCCGAAAATCATGGTCGGGTCGGATGGTTCGCTGGGCGCGCGCAACGCGGTCTCCTGCGGCGCGATCGAGCATAAGATGGGCATTCATGGCAACGCCACCTGCGTCATGAACTATGACGAGGCCACCGGCTTCTTGATCGGCGCCGAGAACAAGGGCCTCAACGCCATGTTCGTAATGATGAACGAGGCGCGCCTCGGCGTCGGCCTGCAGGGGCTGTCGGTTGCCGAAATCGCCTATCAGAATGCCGTCGCTTATGCGCGCGAGCGCATCCAGGGCCGCTCGCTCTCCGGCCCGAAGGCGCCGGACAAAAAGGCCGACCCGATCATCGTCCATCCCGATATCCGCCGCTCGCTGATGACCATCCGTGCCTTCAACGAGGCCGGCCGCGCTTTCCTGCTGTGGACGGCACTGAAATCCGATATCGCCCATCGCTCCCCGGACGAGAAGGAGCGTCAGGCGGCCGATGATATCCTTGGTCTGGCGACGCCGATCCTCAAGGGCGTCATGACCGACAAGGGCTTCGAGCACGCCGTCATGGCGCAGCAGGTCTTTGGCGGTCACGGCTATATCGAAGAGCATGGTATGAGCCAGTATGTCCGCGATGCCCGCATCACCATGATCTATGAAGGCGCCAACGGCATCCAGGCGCTCGATCTCGTCGGGCGTAAATTGGCTCTGAACGGCGGTCGTGCCGTCATGGCGCTGTTCAAGGAGATCGGCGATTTCTGCGAGGAGAACCGCAATGACGAGCAAATGGCTTTCTACACCAAGCAACTGAAGAAGGGCTTGAACGACGTCCAGGCCGCGACCATGTGGTTCATGCAGAACGCCATGGCGAAGCCCGACAATGCCGGCGCCGGCTCCACGGATTACATGCACCTCTTCGGCCTCGTCGTCCTCGGCTACATGTGGGCGAAGATGGCGAAGGCGGCGCAAGCCGGTCTTTCGGGCGGCGAGAGCGAGCGCGAGGACTATTTGAAGAACAAGCTTGTCACGGCGCGGTTCTACATGGAGCGCATCATGCCGGAAACAGCGCTACGCAAGGCCCGCATCGAAACCGGCGCCGACACGATGATGGAACTGGCGGCGGAAGCATTTTGACAAGACTTACCTTCCCCCCGACGGGGAGAAGGTGGGTATGAATAAAAGGGCGGCTTGCCGCCGCAGGGAGATGAGACATGACCGAGGTTTTCATTTACGACCATGTGCGCACGCCGCGTGGACGCGGCAAGAAGGATGGGGCGCTGCATGAAGTGCCGTCCGTCCGCCTTGCCGCCAAGACGTTGGAGGCGATCCGCGACCGCAACGGTCTCGATACGAAGACGGTCGACGATATCATCATGGGCTGCGTCGATCCGGTGATGGATGCTGGCGCTGTCATTCCGAAGGCGGCTGCCTTCGAAGCGGGTTATTCGACCACGGCGCCCGGCATGCAGATCTCCCGCTTCTGCGCCTCCGGCCTCGATGCCGTGAATTTCGGCGCGGCCAAGATCGCGCAAGGGGCTGACGATATCGTCATTGCCGGCGGCGTCGAGAGCATGTCGCGCGTCGGCCTCGGCATGTCCGGCGGCGCCTGGTTCATGGACCCCTCGGTGAACTTCCCGGCCTATTTCATGCCGCAGGGCGTCTCGGCTGATCTCATCGCCACCAAATACGGCTTCTCCCGCGATGACGTCGACGCCTATGCCGTCGAAAGCCAGAAGCGCGCGGCCAACGCCTGGGAGAAGGGCTACTTCAAGAATTCCGTCGTACCGGTGAAGGATATCAACGGCCTGACGATCCTCGACAGGGACGAGCATATGCGTCCCGGCACCGATATGCAGGCGCTGGCCTCGCTCAATCCGTCCTTCCAGATGCCGGGCGAAATGGGCGGCTTCGAAGCCGTCGCCATCCAGGCGCATCCGGAAATCGAGCGCATCAACTATGTGCACCATGCCGGCAATTCCTCCGGCATCGTCGATGGCGCCGCCGCCGTGCTGCTCGGCTCCAAGGCGGGCGGCGAGAGCATGGGGCTGAAGCCGCGCGGCCGCATCAAGGCTTTCGCCAATATCGGCTCCGACCCGGCGCTGATGCTAACCGGCCCCGTCGATGTCACTGAAAAGCTGTTGAAGCGAACCGGCATGTCGCTCGCCGATATCGATCTCTTCGAGCTGAACGAGGCGTTTGCCGCTGTCGTGCTGCGCTACATGCAGGCTTTCGATATCGAGCATGATAAGATCAACGTCAACGGCGGCGCCATCGCCATGGGCCATCCGCTGGGGGCCACCGGCGCGATGATCCTCGGCACGGTGCTGGACGAGCTGGAACGCCGCGATCTCAACACCGCGCTGGTGACACTCTGCATCGGCGCCGGCATGGGCACGGCCACGATCGTCGAACGCGTCTGAGGGGGAGGAAACCAATGGCTTACACGAATTTCACCGTCGAGACCGACGCGGACGGCATCGCACTCGTCACTTGGGACATGCCCGGCAAATCGATGAACGTCTTCACCGGCGAGGTGTTGGAGGAACTGAACGCCATCATCGATGCGAGCGTCGCCGACAAGGCGACCAAGGGCGTGGTCATTACCTCGGGAAAATCCTCCTTCTCCGGGGGCGCTGACCTATCGATGATCAAATCGCTCTTCTCCGTCTATCAGGACGAGAAGGCGAAGAATCCGGCGACAGCGGCGCAAAAGCTGTTCGATCTTGTCGGCCGGATGACCGGCCTGTTCCGCAAACTCGAGACTTGCGGCAAGCCCTGGGTATCGGCCATCAACGGCACTTGCATGGGCGGTGCGCTGGAGATGTCTCTCGCCTGCCACGGCCGCGTCGCCTCCAATGCCAAGAGCGTCAAGCTGGCGTTGCCCGAGGTTAAGGTTGGCATCTTCCCCGGCGCCGGCGGCACGCAGCGCATCGCGCGCCTGACGGACGCGCAGTCCGCCCTGCAGATGATGACGACGGGCCAGTCGCTGACTGCAGCACGGGCCAAGGCGATGAACCTGATCCATCAGGTGGTCGAGCCGGATCAATTGATCCCTGCCGCCAAGCAGATGATCAAGGACGGTCTGAAGCCTGTCGCGCCCTGGGATGAAAAGGGCTTCAAGGTGCCCGGAGGCGGCATCTGGACGCCGGCTGCCGCGCAGCTCTGGCCGGCCGCCCCGGCAATCCTTCGCCGCGAGACATCGGGCAATTATCCGGCCGCACTCGCCATCCTCAAATGCGTCTACGAAGGCCTGCAGGTGCCTTTCGATACCGGCCTCAAGATCGAACAGCGCTATTTCACCCAGGTGCTGCAGACGACCGAAGCCTATGCGATGATCCGCTCGCTGTTCATCTCCATGCAGGAGCTCGGCAAGGGCGCCCGGCGTCCGGCAGGTCAGCCGAAGACGGAGCTGAAGAAGATCGGCGTCGTCGGTGCCGGTTTCATGGGCGCCTCGATCGCCTATGTCACGGCAGCCGCCGGCATTGCGGTCACCCTCGTCGATCGCGACATGGAAGCGGCCGGCAAGGGCAAGGCGGTTTCGGAAGGTCTGGTTAAAGAATCCATCGGTAAGGGGCGGTTTACGCAAGACGAAGCGGCGGCACTCCTTGCCCGCATTACGCCGTCAGCCGATTACGCCGATCTGAAGGACGCCGACTTAGTCATCGAGGCAGTGTTCGAGGATCGCGACGTCAAGAAAGCCGTCATCGAGGCTGTTGAAGCGGTGCTGCCCGCGGGCGCCGTCTTCGCCTCCAATACCTCGACCCTGCCTATATCAGGGCTTGCGAAGGATTCCAAACGGCCCGCCGATTTCATCGGCATCCATTTCTTCTCGCCGGTCGAGAAGATGATGCTGACCGAAGTCATCCTCGGCAAGGAAACGGGCGACCGCGCCCTTGCCGTCGCGCTCGATTACGTCGCCGCCATCAAGAAGACGCCGATTGTCGTCAACGACACCCGCGGCTTCTTCGTCAATCGCTGCGTGCTGCGCTACATGTCGGAAGCCTATGACATGCTGATCGAAGGCGTGCCACCGGCCATGATCGAGAATGCCGCCAAGATGGCCGGCATGCCGGTCGGGCCTCTGGCGCTCAACGACGAGGTCGCCCTCGACCTGTCGCTGAAGATCCTCAAGGCTGCTGTGGCCGATCTTGGCGACAAGGCCGTTAATCCCGAGCACATGCAGTTGGTCACGCGTTTGGTGGAAGACGAGGGCCGCTTCGGTCGCAAGAATTCCAAGGGCTTTTACGACTATCCGCCAAAACCGGCCAAGAAGTCGCTTTGGCCGGGCTTGAAGGAAATGTACCCGCAGAAGAAGGCCGAGGAGATCGACGTTAACGTCCTGAAGCAACGCTTCCTCGTCACCATCGCGCTGGAGGCCGCCCGCACCATGGAAGAGGGCATCGTCATCGACCCGCGCGAAGCCGATGTCGGCTCCATCCTTGGCTTCGGCTTCGCCCCCTATACAGGCGGCGCGCTGTCCTACATTGACGGCATGGGCGTCAAAACCTTCGTGGATGTTTGTGAATCGTTAGCAACAACTTACGGTCCGCAATTTAAACCCACGGCGCTGCTGAAGGATATGGCGGCGAAGGGCGAGACGTTTTATGGCCGGTTTGACCCGTATCGCGTAAAGGCGGCGGCATAAGAGAGCTTCTCTATGAGATAGCCGCCGGACAATTCTGCGAAATAACGGGCCGCTCATGTCGGGAGCGGCCCTTTCCATTCGTCCTCTGCTCAGTCCATCAAACAGAGGAGACGAACGATGGCTGAAATTATCGGAAACCGCGAAGAAGCCGACGCCATCCTTGCCATGCTTGTCGCTTGGGCGACGGCGATCGGAGAAAAGAACGTCGCCGGCGTCCTGTCGCATTTGACCGACGACATCGTGGAATTCACCCTTGCGCCGCCGCTGCAATACAAGGGCAAGGATCAGCCTGGCCTGCAGAGCTGGTTCGATACCTGGCAGGGGCCGATCGAAGGCGATGTCGAAGACCAGAAGCTGACGATCGGCGGGGATGTCGCTTTCTGGAGCGGCCTGACGCACATGCTGGGCACCAAGACCGACGGCACCAAGGTCGACCTCTGGTTCCGCGAGACGCTCGGCCTCAGAAAGGAAGCCGGTGTCTGGAAGATCGCTCACGATCACGCATCGGTCCCCTTCGCCATGGACGGCAGTGGGTTGGCGGAGCTTAGGTTAAAGCCGTAGTCTCAGGTGCACGCCGACACCGTGACCTTCTCCCGGCCGGTCCTCAATGCCAGCACGCCGCTGACGACCAGAACCAGAATGGAGGCAGCATAGATATCCGTCGTTGCGGTGAACCCAACCGCCTTCGACAGGAACCCAGCCAAAATGGCGGGCAGGCTGAAGGCCAGATAGCTCTGGATGTAGAATGCCGAAAGCAGGCCGGCGCGTTCGTCGGCCTTGGCCAATGGCATGATGCTGCGCACGGCCCCGAGGAAATTGGCGCCGAAGCCGGTGCCCGCGATCATCGTGCCGGCGATGAGGAGCGGCACCTCCGCCAAATGCACGCCGGCGACCACGGCGAGAAGGCCGAGCGTCATGGTGGATATGCCGAAGGCCAGCGCGGTTGCCGCAGGTCTTTTGCGCAGCGAAAACACGGAGGCAGCTCCACTGATAGTCAATGTGCCGACGACCGAACCGCCGACGAGGGGCAAGGTGCTGCCCGTCGTGGCGCTGACCAATGACGGGACCAGCGAAAGATAGAAGCCGCCAAGCGCCCAGACCGCGACATTGATCGGAGTCAGCGCCAGCAATGTCCGGCGTGCCTGCGGCGGTATGGCCACCTCGGGCCTGAGCGAGGCGATAAGGCCCGGTCTACGCCGGGTGGTTTCAGGCGTTATCCAAATCAGCACGGCCTGTATGACGAGAAGAGCAAGCACGATTGCATAGACGAGAAGTGTCGGCGCCGGCGCATATTGCACAAGGGCGCTGGTTCCGAACGCGCCGATCGCCATGCCGATAAGCGGCGCGATGCTGTTGGTCACCGAACCCCTGGCCGGATCGAGATCGACGAGTGCGGCACCGATCGAGGCTGCCGCGGCACCCGTCGCGAAGCCTTGCACGATGCGCGCGGCAATCAACCAATTCGGGCCGTCGGCCGTTAAAAACAGCGCCATCGCCACCATATTGAGGATAAGCGAGGCAAAGATCACCGGCCGTCGTCCCAGATGATCGGAGATCGAACCGACGATCAGAAGCGAAATGAGGAGCGCGAAGGCATAGACGGCGAAGATCACCGTGATCAGCACCGGCGAGAAGGCGAAGACTTGCTGATAGATTCGATAGAGCGGCGTCGGCGCAGACGAGGCGGCAAAGAAAGTGGCGCTGGTGGCGGCATGGAAAAATGGCGCCAACCGGCGGCCACGTCGCAGCAGTGAATTGTCGGTGGATTCGATCGCGGTCATCGACTATATCCTGGCTTAAAGCAAAAAAGTTGCGTTAAGCACATGTAGTGTGCCGTATCGCTAAAAGCAAATAATTTGCGTTAGTGGCGCGCTGCTACCTGTGATGCAAGAGACGCAATAAAGGGAAGATTGGCATAAGATAATGAATTCAAAGGAAAACCCGCGCCCCGGCGGGCGCAGCGCAAGGGTGCAGGCCGCTGTGCATCAGGCGGTTCGTGAGATGTTGGCCGGGATGGACCGCGCCGATGTGACGATCCCGCTTATTGCGCAGCGCGCCAATGTGACGCCATCGACGATCTATCGCCGCTGGGGCGACTTGCAGGAATTGCTGGCAGATGTCGCCGCTTCGCGGCTGCAGCCGGAAACGGAGCCGCTCAAAATCGGTAGCGCCAGGATGGACCTGCAGGCCTGGGCCGAGCAATATGCTGACGAAATGTCTTCCGGCGCCGGCCGGCAGATGATCCGCGATATCCTGGCAGTGTCCGGCACGGCGAATGCGGAGAAGTGCTCGGGCTATACGCAGCAGCAAGTGCGTATGATCGTCGCCCGAGCTGAAGAGCGGGGCGAGGCCTTTCCGACGCTCACCGAGGTGATGGACTTCGTCATCTCACCGATCATGTACCGCATTCTCTTCGATCAGGTGCCGAGCAGCGACTATATTCATGGCCTGATCTCGCGGGTCATACCACAAGATGCGGCAAGTCGCAAAACTGCGGAAATAACGCCCGATGTGTCCGGCGCCTGACGATGCCTCGACGGGCTTGTTTCTTCCGCCGGTTTAGGTCGCGCTACGCCGCAACCGGCCAACAAGTAAGCTGGCGATCACATTTGGAAAATGCTGCGGCCACTGAATCCCTTGGGATATGCAGCATCGATGTCTCTATCGCGCCATTTCGCTATTGAAGAACAGAGCTAAAGATGATGCTAATGGTTGCTGAATAGATTCAACGGCAACGCAAAGGGGACATTCGATGCTGAATGAATTCAAGGCATTTATCGCCCGCGGCAACGTCATGGATCTCGCGGTCGGCGTGATCATCGGTGGCGCCTTTGGCGGTATCGTCAAGTCGCTGGTTGACGATATCATCATGCCGATCGTCGGCGCCATTTTCGGCGGCTTCGATTTTTCGAACTACTTCGTCGGCCTTTCCTCGGCGGTCAACGCGCCGACGCTCACTGCCGCCCGCGCCCAAGGCGCGGTTTTCGCCTATGGCAATTTCATCACCGTCCTCATCAATTTCCTCATCCTCGCCTGGATCATCTTCCTGATGGTCAAGGGCGTGAACACGCTGCGTAAGCAGGTCGAGCGCAAGGAACAGAAGATCGAGGAAGCAGCACCGCCGCCGGCCGACGTGCAATTGCTCACTGAAATCCGCGATCTCCTGGCCAGGCGTCCCGCCGTCTGAGGTCCGTTTTCCGCCCTTGTTTTCTGCCCCCGGCCTACCAACGGTCGGGGGTCATTCATCACGAAAATCGATTGGTCGCTCAGTCAAAGTCATGGGATTTGCCCGCCGAATTGCTCTAAGAAAGCAAAAACCGGAGACTTTGCATGTCGATATTGGATAGCCTCAGCCCGCGTGCGCTGGCCGCGCCCGAAAGCGGGATTGTGGAAGTGGTGAACTATGCCCGTGGCCGTGATGGCCTGCTGCCGCTCTGGGTCGGCGAGGGGGATCTGCCGACGCCGGATTTCATCAATCGTGCGACCATGGCCTCGCTCAATGCCGGCGAAACCTTCTATACGTGGCAGCGCGGCATACCGGAGCTGCGCCAGGCGCTTTCCGACTATTATGGGCGGCATTTCGGCGTCTCTCTGCCGATGGAGCATTTTTACGTCACCGGTTCGGGCATGCAGGCGATCCAGCTTTCGGTGCAGGCGATCACCTCGCCCGGCGATGAGATGATCTATCTCTCGCCGGCCTGGCCGAATATTGCGGCCGCGCTTGAGATCGCCGGCGCCCGCTCGGTCGCCGTGCCGCTGCAGTTCGAAAACGGCAAGTGGACGCTCGATCTTGAGCTTTTGAAAGCGGCGATCACGCCGAAAACCAAAGGCCTCTTCATCAACACGCCGTCGAACCCGACCGGCTGGACGGCGACGCATCAGGACCTCCGCGATATCCTGGCACTAGCCAGGGAGCACGGCCTCTGGATCATGGCCGACGAGATCTATGCGCTCTATTATTATGCCGGCGGCCGGGCGCCCTCCTTCCTCGAGGTCCGGCAAGCTGACGACAGGATCATGTTCGTCAACTCCTTCTCGAAGAATTGGTCGATGACCGGCTGGCGCGTCGGCTGGATCGTGGCGCCCGCCGAGCTTGGCCAGGTCATCGAAAATCTCGTGCAGTACTCGACCTCCGGTGTGGCGCAGTTCATGCAAAAGGGCGCCGTTGCCGCTTTGAATGAAGGCGATGATTTCGTCCGCGCCAACATCGCTAAGGCGGCCCGTTCACGCGATATCCTCTGCGACGCGCTGATCGCGACGAATCGCGTTCACACGCTGAAGCCGGATGGCGCACTCTATGCCTTCCTGAAGATCGACGGTGTCACCGACAGCCGCAAGGCCGCCCTCGATATCGTCGACAAGACCGGTGTTGGCCTGGCACCCGGAACGGCCTTCGGCAAGGGCGGCGAACTCTTCATGCGGGCCTGTTTCCTGCGTGATCCCGCGCAGGTAGCGGATGCCGCTGAACGCCTAAGCCGCTATATCCTGAGTTTGTAAGAGCAGGACTCCTTGCTGATATATTGACTGAACCCGGCCTCTGTGCCGGGTTTTTCGTCCGTGAGACTAGGATCGATAAAATTCGAGCAATCCCTGAAAACTCCGCCTAACCATAGGAACAATCTTCCCTGCGCGGTACCCCGCTCAACCCCTGCTTTTAATCAAATCCGTAAGAAAGCGGGCTTCATATGCTTCTCATATTACTTTGCAGAGGCGCGAAGAATGACAGTGTTGGTGACGGGCGGCGCGGGATATATCGGCAGCCATATGGTCTGGAAATTGCTCGACGCTGGCGAGGATGTGGTGGTTATCGACCGTCTTTCCACCGGCTTTCGCTGGGCAGTCGCGCCGGCTGCACGCTTCTATCTCGGCGATGTCGCCGATGAAGTGTTGCTGCAAAAGATCTTCGCGGAAAATGATATCGACGCCGTCGTTCACTTCGCCGGCTCCGCCGTCGTGCCGGCGTCGATCGAAGATCCGCTAGCCTATTACGACAACAACGCCGGCAAAACCCGCATCCTGATGAGCGCGGCGATCAAGGCCGGTATTCGCCACTTCGTCTTTTCCTCCACCGCCGCCGTCTACGGCCCGCAGCCCTCCGACGAACTGGTGCGGGAAAACGCGCCGCTGCGGCCGGAAACACCCTATGGGCAATCCAAGCTAATGTCGGAGTTGATGCTGCGCGATGCCGCCGCCGCTTACGATTTCAGCTATGTGGCGCTGCGTTATTTCAACGTCGCCGGCGCCGATCCGAACGGCAGGACCGGCCAATCGACCGACGGCGCCACGCACCTTATCAAGGTCGCCTGCGAGGCCGCCCTCGGCCGGCGCCGCCAGGTGGATATCTACGGCACGGACTATCCGACACACGACGGTACCGGCGTGCGCGACTACATCCATGTTTCCGATCTCGTCGAAGCCCATATGATGGCGCTGCAGCATCTGAGACGCGGCGGCCGCCCGCTGGTTGCCAATTGCGGTTATGGCATGGGTTATTCCGTGCTCGATGTCCTGAACATGGTCATGCGCGTCTACGGCCAAGCGTTTCGCATTCACATGGCGCCGCGCCGGCCCGGCGATGCCGCCAGCGTCGTCGCCGATGCCACGCTCGCCCATCGCGAACTGGGCTGGACGCCGAAATACAATTGCATGGAGACGATCGTGCGCTCGTCACTGGAGTGGGAAAACTACCTCGCGCACAGATCCGGTTTCGATGTCAGTGGCCTGCATAAGGTGTTCGCAGCACCCAGCATCTGATGCTGGAATGCATGAATATATTTCGATATTTGGGTGAAACTCAAAGTATACAACAATCATCGGTAATATTTCCCAATAAAAATAACTGAAAATCAAGTTTTTTGTGGTTTTGTGTGGGTGGGGGAAGGAAGCCATGAGGAACTTGCTTTCAGGCTTGCGCCTGCAGAAAGAGAATCCGACGTTTCTGGTGGCGCAATACAAGGCGCTGGCGTCACAGATACCGGTCCTTTATATTCTTTTGATCATCAACGCCCTGGCCGTGGTGATCACCCATATCCACACCGCGCCGATGTGGCTGGCGGTTTATGTGCCGGTCAGCCTGAGCATCCTCTGCGTTTTCCGTATCGTCTGGTGGCAGTTGCATGGGCAGGATCCCATCGATGCGGATCGAGCCTATAGTGTGATGCGCCGGACCGTCGTGCTCGCCGGCGCGCTGACCCTTGCTTTCGGCATCTGGGCAGTCGCACTTTATCAATACGGCAATGCCTATCAGCAGGGGCAAATCTCCTATTTCCTTGTGGTGACGGGCATTTCCTGCGTCTTCTGTCTGATGCATCTGCCGGCCGCAGCCCTTCTGACGACGGCCATTACCTTTTCCTTCATGGTCGTCACCTTCATGTTCTCGGGCAATTCCGTGTTCGTGGCGACCGCGACCAGCGTCATCTTCCTGTCGTTTCCCTTCGTTCGTGTAATCAATAGCTATTTCCGGAATTTTGCCGGGCTGGTGCGGCTGACGGAAGAACTCGGCGACAAGCAGGCGGAAGCCGAACGGTTGAACCTGGTCAACAGCCGCAACGCGCTGTAGGATCAACTGACCGGTCTCGCCAATCGCCGCAGCTTCTTTCGCGAATTGCAGGATCTCTTGCAGCAACGGCCGGAGACGCCGCCTATCATCGGCCTTGTCGATCTCGACGGCTTCAAGCCGGTCAACGACGTCTTTGGCCATGCCGCCGGCGATTTCGTGTTGAAGCAGACTGCCGAACGTTTTGTGGCTTTGACGGGCGGCAAGGGCACAATTGCGCGCCTTGGCGGCGACGAATTCGGTGTGATTTTTCCAAGCGATCTCAGCCGTGATTGTGTCTCCGAGATGGGGCAAGCTTTCTGTACGGCGCTGCGCGAACCCTATGATGTGCCCGGCGGCTCCATCCGCATTTCCGGCTCCTGCGGTATCGTCGTTCCGGAGGGCGGCGGCCACACCGCCGAGCAGCTCTATGAAAAGGCGGACTTCGCCCTCTATCAGGTCAAGAGCCGCCGCAGCGGCAATGTCGAGTTCTTCTCCCACGATCTCGAAGAAATCCTCCAGCAACGGCACCTGATCGAGCTGGAATTGCAGGGCGATAATTTCGCCCGGGAATTGTCGCTGGAATATCAGCCGATTATCGATCTCGATGACGGACATGTCGTCGGCTTCGAAGCTTTGGCGCGCTGGAACAGCGCCCGCCTCGGCCGCGTCAGCCCCGATGCCTTCATCCCCGCCGCCGAACGCACCGCGATGATCGGCAAGATGACCCGCATCCTCTTCGCGGAGGCGCTGCAGGCGCTGTCGATCATGCCGCCTCCGCTGCGCATGTCCTTCAACCTCTCGGCCCGCGATATCTGCGACCATGAAACGTCGATGGCTCTTCTTGCCATGATCCATGCCGCCAGGATCGATCCGCGCCGCATCGAATTTGAGATCACCGAGACGGCATTGTTGTCGGATTTCAACACCGCCTATGAAGTCATCGGCCTGCTGCGCGGCGCCGGCATTACCATCGCGCTCGACGATTTCGGTACCGGCTTTTCCAGCCTCAGCCATATCCACCGGCTGGAATTCGACAAGATCAAGATCGACAAGAGCTTCGTCATGCGGTTCGATCGCGATGTCCGCTGCATGAATATCACCCGGTCCGTCGCCAGTCTCTGCCGCAATCTCGGCATCACATCGGTCGCCGAAGGCGTCGAAAGTGCTGCAATTGCCGAGGCGCTGCATGCTTTCGGCGTGCGGTTGGCGCAGGGCTATCATTTTTCCAGGCCATTGCGTCTGCATGATGCGATCGCCTTTGCCGAGGCGAGCGAGAGCGGCATCGCGGCGGGGCGCGTGGCAAGCGCCTAAACCGATGCATGCCCCAGAAAGGCCGGTGCGTTACGATGCACGGCCTCTACCAGAAAGTCGATGACGGTGCGCACGCGCGGCGACTGCCTGAGGTCGCGGTGGCAGGTGATCCAGTAGTGCCGTTTCAGGTCGACTTCATCGGGCAGCACCATCTGCAGGTCCGGATGCCGGCAGGCGATAAAGAAGGGCAGCACGCAGAGCCCCAGCCCGCTTTTGGTCGCCGTCAACTGCGCAAAGATGCTGGAACTCTGGAATTGCGGCTTGATGCGCGGATGGATGTCGCCGAGATAATCGAGACCAGGCGCAAAGATCATGTCCTCGATGTAGCCGACGAACGCGTGCTCCGGCAGATCGTCGCGGCTCTCCACCGGCGGGTGGCTGGCGAGGTAATCCCGCGATCCATAGACCTGCAGGTGGTAGTCGGTCAATTTCTCGGTGAAATAGGGGCCGGCCTTCGGCGGGTCGAGCACGATGACGATATCGGCTTCCTTGCGCGACAGCGACATGATCTGCTGGATCGTCACCAATTCCAGCGAGATGTTCGGATACCGCGCGGTGAACTCCGAAAGCATGGTGGTGAAGAAGAAATTGGAAAAGCCCTCCGGCGCGCTGATACGCACCACGCCGCGCTGTGCCGCCGAGCCGACCCTCAGGTCTGACCGCAGCCGCTCGGTTTCCTGCTCCATTCGCTCGGCTGTGTCGATGAAGCGCTGGCCCATGCCGGTCAGCATATAACCACGTGGATTGCGCTCGAAGAGCTTGACCTGAAGCGAAAATTCCAGCCGGTCGATGCGGCGCGAGACGGTGGCGTGGCTGGTGCGCAACTGCCGCGCGGCGGTCGAAAGCTGGCCGGTCCGGGCCACCGCCAGGAAGAACTGCAGGTCGTCCCAGGTGAAGTGCGGCGCGGTCTTCATGCCTCCCTTTCTGTTCAAAAATGAACAGACACTGTTTGGAATTAGTTGCAAACTTCACTTGCGTCAATGCGCGATTTCAATGATCTTGAGGGATAGCAAAGTCGTTTTGAGGATAACGACTGGCCAATTTTGAACAGATTCATTTTTGCCAAATCTCTGGGAGGAGAGGATATGCGAAAGAGTCTCATTGCGTCCCTGGCACTTCTGCTTGCAAGCAGCACCGCAGCATTCGCCGCTGGCGCGTCCGACGGTGTGGTGAAGATCGGCATCCTGAATGACCAGTCGGGCGTCTATGCCGACTTTGGTGGCAAGTCCTCGGTGGAGGCGGCGAAGATGGCTGTCGAGGATTTTGGCGGCAAGGTGCTGGGCGTGCCGATCGAGATCGTAGATGCCGACCATCAGAATAAACCCGATATCGCCTCTAATATCGCTCGCCAATGGTATGACACCGATAAGGTCGACGCCATCATGGAGCTGACGACCTCGTCGGTGGCGCTGGCCGTGCAGGCGATCGCCAAGGAAAAGAAGAAGATCGATATCGTCACCGGCGCGGCAACGACCGATCTCACCGGCAAGCAATGCTCGCCCTACGGTTTCCATTGGGCCTATGACACGCATGCGCTGGCCGTCGGCACCGGCGGCGCACTGGTCAAGCAGGGCGGCGATACCTGGTTCTTCCTGACCGCCGATTATGCCTTCGGCTATTCGCTGGAGCAGCAGACATCTGATTTCGTCAAGGCAAACGGCGGCAAGGTTCTCGGTTCCGTCCGCCATCCGCTGTCGACCAACGACTTCTCGTCCTTCCTGCTGCAGGCGCAATCGTCCGGTGCCAAGGTCATCGGCCTTGCCAATGCCGGCCTCGATACTTCCAACGCCATTAAGCAAGCGTCGGAATTCGGTATCACCCAGGGCGGCCAGCATCTGGCGGCGCTGCTCTTCACGCTCGCCGAAGTTCATGGCCTCGGCCTGCAGGCGGCCCAGGGTCTGACGCTGACCGAAGGCTACTATTGGAACCGCGACGACGAAAGCCGCAAATTCGGCAAACGCTTCTTCGATCGCACCGGCAAGATGCCGAACATGATCCACACCGGTACCTATTCCGCCGTGCTGCAATATCTGAAGGCCGTGCAGAAGGCCGGCACCGACGATACCGAAGCGGTCGCCAAGGAACTGCATGAAATGCCGGTCGACGACGTTTTTGGCCGCGGCGGCACTGTCGGCCCCAACGGCCGCATGATCCACGACATGTACTTGCTCCAGGTCAAGAAGCCGGAGGAGAGCAAGGGGCCGTGGGATTATTATAACGTGCTGGCAACGATTCCCGGCAAGGAAGCCTATATCGATCCGGCCAAGAGCGGCTGCGATCTCGTCAAGCAGTAAGGTTGCGATCAGCCGATGGCGATCTCTGCGGCAGAGAAACAAGAAGAGCCACGGGTGGTGTTATCCGCCCGCGGCCTCCGGCGCGATTTTGGCGGCTTCACGGCCGTCAAGAATGTCGATCTCGATGTGCATCATGCGCGCGTGCATGCGCTGATCGGCCCGAACGGCGCCGGCAAGACGACCGTGTTCAATCTTCTGACCAAGTTCCTGCAGCCGACGCATGGTACGATCACGCTTCTCGGCACCGATATCACCAGGACGAGGCCGGACAAGGTCGCGCGCATGGGGCTGGTGCGCTCTTTCCAGATTTCGGCGGTCTTTCCGCATCTCTCCGTGCTGGACAATGTCCGTGTCGCCCTGCAGCGGCCGAACAATCTGGCGCATCAATTCTGGCGGCCGATCTCGGCGCTGGCGAGCCTGGACGATCGTGCCGAACAATTGCTGGCAGCCGTCGGTCTGACGAAGGAGCGCAATGCCATCGCTGCCGATCTTTCCTACGGCCGCAAGCGGGTGCTGGAGATTGCGACGACCTTGGCGCTTGATCCCAAGGTGCTGCTGCTCGACGAGCCAATGGCCGGCATGGGGCTCGAGGATGTCAACACCGTCTCCGCCATCATTCGCGACGTGGCGCGCGACCGGGCGGTGCTGATGGTGGAACACAATCTCTCCGTCGTCGCAGATATTTGCCACCACGTCACCGTCCTCCAGCGCGGCGAAATCCTCGCCGAAGGCGACTATGCGACGGTCAGCCGCGATCCACGCGTCCGCGAGGCCTATATGGGCACGGAGGAGGCATAGGATGGCGGCGCTACTGGAGGTTCAGGGTCTCAATGCCTGGTATGGCGAAAGCCACATATTGCATGGCGTCGACATGAACGTTGGCGAGGGCGAGACCATCACCATTCTCGGCCGCAACGGCGTCGGCAAGACGACGACGCTGCGCACCATCGTCGGCATCGTCCGGGCGCGCAAGGGCAGGATCGCCTTTGCCGGCGCCGACATGATGCAGGTGCCGCTGCACAAGACGGCGCACAGGGGCATCGGTTTCGTGCCGGAGGAGCGCGGCATCTTCTCGACGCTCAACGTTCATGAAAACCTGATGCTGCCGCCGGTGGTCGCGCAGGGCGGGATGACGGTCGACGAGATTTTCGAACTGTTTCCGAACCTATACGAGCGCCGCAACAGCCCGGGCACGAAACTCTCCGGCGGTGAGCAGCAAATGCTCGCCATGGCCCGCATTCTGCGCACCGGCGTGCGAATGTTGCTGCTCGACGAACCGACCGAGGGACTGGCACCCGTCATCGTCCAGCGCATCGGCGAGGTATTGAAGAAGCTGAAGGAGCGCGGCATGACCATTCTGCTGGTTGAGCAGAATTTCCGCTTCGCCAGCCGTATTGCCGATCGTTTCTATCTGATGGATCATGGCCAGATGGTCTCGGAATTTCCGGTCGGCGAATTGCCGGAGCGGATGGGCATGCTGCACAAGGTTCTGGGGGTCTGACGCCATGACCATGATATTTGGGATCCCGCTGCAGGCGCTTCTCGGACAATTGCTGATCGGGCTGATCAACGGCTCCTTCTATGCGCTCTTGAGCCTCGGGCTCGCGATCATCTTCGGCATGCTGCGGGTGATCAATTTCGCCCATGGCGCGCTCTACATGCTCGGCGCCTTCACCGCCTATTTGCTGCTTGCCTATGCCGGCATCGGCTATTGGCCATCATTGGTGCTCGCGCCGTTGATTGTCGGCCTGTTCGGCGCGGTCGTGGAGCGCCTGTGCTTGCGCCGGCTCTACAAAGTCGATCCGCTTTACGGCCTGCTCTTTACCTTCGGCATGGCGCTGACCATCGAAGGCACGTTCCGCTATCTCTATGGTTCGTCCGGTCAGCCCTACGCCGTACCGACGGCGCTGGTGGGCGGTGTCAATCTCGGCTTCATGTTCCTGCCGATCTATCGCGGCTGGGTGATCGTCGTGTCGCTTATCGTCTGTATTGGCACTTGGCTGCTGATCGAGAAGACCAAGCTCGGCGCCTATCTGCGTGCCGCAACGGAAAATTCGGTGCTTGTACAGGTCTTCGGCGTCAACGTGCCGGTGCTTCTGACGCTGACCTATGCCTTCGGCGTCGCGCTTGCCGCCCTTGCCGGCGTGCTGGCCGCACCGATCTATCAGGTCTCGCCGTTGATGGGATCGAACATGATCATCATCGTCTTTGCCGTGGTGGTCGTCGGCGGCATGGGCTCGATCATGGGCGCCATCATCACCGGCTATGTGCTTGGCGTCGCGGAAGGCCTGACGAAGGTGTTCTACCCGGAAGCATCCAACATCGTCATCTTCGTGATCATGGCGATCGTACTGCTCCTCAGGCCTGCGGGCCTCTTTGGCCGGGATGCGTGACATGGCTGATATGACCGAAACGCTGAAGTCCGAAAGCCGCCGCCCGTCATCATCAGTTCAGAAGGGCTTCCTGGTCGTCGGCCTGGTGCTGCTGATCTGGGCACCGTTTTTCATCTACCCCATCTTTGTCATGAAGGTGCTCTGCTTCGCGCTGTTCGCCTGCGCCTTCAACCTGCTGCTTGGCTATACCGGTCTTCTGTCCTTCGGCCATGCCACCTTCTTCGGCGGCGCGGCCTATTTCACCGCGCATGCGGTAAAGGTATGGGGCGTGCCGCCGGAACTCGGCATCCTGATCGGCGTTGCGGGTGCAGCCTTGCTCGGCCTGATCATGGGCTTCGTCGCCATTCGCCGGCAGGGCATCTATTTCGCCATGATCACCCTGGCGCTGTCCTACATGTTCTATTTCTTCTGTCTGCAGGCGAAGTTCACCCAGGGCGAAGACGGCATTCAGTCGGTGCCGCGAGGTTCCCTGTTCGGCGTCATCGATCTCAGCAACTCCTTTAACATGTACTATTTCGTGCTGGCGGTGTTCATCGTCGGCGTGCTGATCATCTGGCGCTTCATCAATTCGCCCTTCGGCATGATCCTGAAATCGATCCGGGAAAACGAGCAGCGGGCCATTTCGCTCGGCTATTCCGTGGCCCATTACAAGCTCGGTGCTTTCGTCATGTCGGCGGCGCTTGCCGGGCTTGCGGGTGCGGTCAAGGCGCTGGTCTTCCAGTTCGCAACGCTCACCGATGTCGCCTGGCAGATGTCGGGCGAGGTGATCCTGATGACCTTGCTTGGTGGCATCGGCACCTTGGTCGGCCCGCTTTTCGGCGCCGGCTTCGTGGCAACGCTGGAAAACTATCTCGCAACCTCGGAATTCCCAGTGACGATCATCACCGGCATCGTCTTCATGGTCTGCGTCCTGCTCTTCCGTCGCGGCATTATCGGCGAATTCTATGCTTCGCGGCTGGGGCGCAAGCTGGGGTTCGAGTATCGGCGCTGACTGCTTGACTTTCCTTCTCCCCGTCCTGAGCTTGTCGAAGGGGCGGGGAGAAGGTGCCCGAAGGGCGGATGAGGGGCTGCACGGACTTCCAGCGAATACGGAATTTGCCGAACCTTCGAGCCCCTCACCCTAACCCTCTCCCCGCAGGCGCGGAGAGGGGACGATAGAGTCTCTGGAATGGATCGCTTCGACTACATCATCATCGGTGCCGGCAGTGCCGGCTGTGTGCTTGCCAACCGGCTGTCGGCGGATCGCAACAACAGGGTGCTGCTGTTGGAGGCAGGTGGCAGCGACAATTACCACTGGATCCACATCCCGGTCGGCTATCTCTATTGCATCAACAATCCCCGCACCGACTGGTGCTTCACCACAGCGCCGGAAGCGGGGCTGAACGGCCGCTCGCTGAACTATCCGCGCGGCAAGGTGCTCGGCGGCAGCTCTTCGATCAACGGCATGATCTATATGCGCGGTCAGGCACGGGATTACGATCTCTGGCGGCAACTCGGCTGTGCCGGCTGGGGCTGGGACGACGTGCTGCCCTATTTCGTGAAGTCCGAGGACCATTATAGGGGCAAGGATGAAATGCACGGCGCGGGCGGCGAATGGCGAGTCGAGAAAGCCCGCGTGCGCTGGGCCGTGCTCGACGCCTTCCAGGCGGCGGCCCGCGAAGCCGGCATTCCGGAGACTGCGGATTTCAATCGCGGCAACAATGAAGGTTCCGGCTATTTCGATGTCAACCAGCGCTCGGGCATCCGCTGGAACACCGCGAAGGCCTTCCTGCGACCGGCGCTGAAGCAGGGCAATCTCACAGTGCTTACCAAGGCACAGGTTCGTCGCTTGCTCATCCAGGACGATGCCGTCACCGGTGTCGAGTTCCAGCATGACGGCGTGACCAAACGCGCTTATGCCGACAAGGAGACTGTGCTTTCCGCCGGCGCGATCGGCTCGCCGCAGATTCTCGAACTCTCCGGCATCGGTCGCGGCGAGGTGTTGAGCCAGGCCGGCATTGAAGTGGTGCGGGAAGTCAAGGCGGTCGGCGAAAACCTGCAGGATCACTTGCAACTGCGCATGGCCTATAAAGTCACCGGCGTGCCGACGCTGAACGAAAAGGCGACGAAATTCTTCGGCAAAGCGGCGATCGGGCTGGAATATCTCGTGCGCCGCTCCGGGCCGATGGCGATGGCGCCGAGCCAGCTCGGCATTTTCACCCGCTCCGGCCCCGACAAGGAAACGCCGGATCTGCAATATCATGTGCAGCCGGTCTCGCTCGACAAATTCGGCGATCCCGTCCATCCCTTTCCGGCGATCACGGCAAGCGTCTGCAATCTGAGGCCGGAAAGTCGCGGTTCGGTGCACATCCAGAGCCCTGATTTTGCCATGCAGCCGGCAATCAGCCCAAACTATCTTTCGGCACCGCGCGACCGAGAGATTGCCGTGCGCTCCATCCGGCTGACCCGGCGGATTGTTGAGCAGCCGTCTTTCGCCAAGTTCAAGCCGGAAGAATTCAAGCCAGGCCCGTCCTATCAGACGGATGCCGACCTCGAGCGCGCCGCCGGCGATATCGGCACGACGATCTTTCACCCGGTCGGCACCTGCCGCATGGGCGGCGATCCGCAAAGCGTGGTCGATCCGCGCCTGCGGTTTCGGGCGCTGGCAAGGCTTCGGATCGCCGACGCCTCAGTCATGCCGTCGATCACCTCGGGTAATACCAATTCGCCGACCATCATGATTGCCGAGAAAGCCGCCGAGATGATCCTTGCCGACAACCGCTGAGCGCCTATTGATTGAGGAAGGCGGGTATGGGGAGTTTTCGAATGCAGAGCATAGACGAGGTCATCATTGGGCGTCAGGGATCGGCGGGGCTTATCCGCCTCAACCGGCCGCAGGCACTGAACAGCCTGACGCTGCCAATGATCCGGGCGATAGCAGCGGCTCTTCGTGAATTCGCCGCCGATCCATCGATCGCCAGCGTCATCGTCAGGGGGGAGGGTGACCGGGCCTTCTGCGCCGGCGGCGACATCCGCCTGTTGCATGAGAGCGGCAAACAGGGTTCTTCAGACGCCGAGACCTTTTGGCGCGAGGAATTCCGCCTCAACCACGCCATTGCCGATTATCCCAAACCCTATGTGGCGCTGATGGACGGCATCACCATGGGCGGCGGCGTCGGGCTCTCTTCCCATGGCAGCCATCGCGTCGTCACCGAACGCACCCGCTTCGCCATGCCGGAAACCGGCATCGGTTATTTTCCCGATGTCGGTGCCACCTGGCTTTTGCCGCGCGCGCCCAGCGAGGCTGGCACCTGGATGGGCTTGACCGGCCTTGCCATCAACGCCGCAGATGCGATTCACGCGCGGCTGGCCGATCATTGCGTTGCTTCTTCTGATCTATCGGCGCTGATCGAGGCGATCGGCGCGCTGCCGGTTGCCGCATCGCCGGCCGATGTGCATACGGTGATTGCGGGCATGGCGGTTGCTGTAGGCGAAAGCCGCCTGGCCGCCAACCGCGACATGATCGATCGGGCGCTGGCATATGATACCGTCGAGGAGATTCAGGAGGCGCTGGCGCGAGAAGCAGGCGATTTCGCCGCCGAAACGCGGCAGATAATCAGCACGCGCTCGCCCACCAGCCTGAAGCTGACGTTGCGGCTGCTGCGTGCCGGACGCAGCAGTGCAAGCCTCGCCGAATGCCTGAATCGCGAACTCGGCGCCTGCATGCGGATCTTGTATAATCCCGACTTCTACGAAGGCGTCCGCGCCGCCGTCATCGATAAGGACCGCAATCCAAAATGGTCGCCGGCAAGCCTTGCCGAGGTCGCGGCAAGCGATATCGACTGCTTCTTCGTGCCGGCGCGACCGCCGCTTTTCGAAGCATAAATGATCATGGGAGGAGAGCATCATGACACGGATCGCATTCATCGGGCTCGGCAATATGGGTGGTCCCATGGCCGCCAATCTGGTCAAGGCCGGCCATGAGGTCATCGGCTTCGATCTCTCGCATGATATGCTGAAGGCCGCCGAGGCGACGGGCGTCAAGGCCGCAAACGTGCTGAGCGAAGCGCTTGCGGATGCCGAAGCCGTCATCACCATGTTGCCGAAGGGGCAGCATGTTCTAACGGTTTGGACCGATATTCTGCGCTCCGTGCCGAAGGGCACTCTGCTGATCGACAGCTCGACCATAGATGTCGACAGCGCTCGCAAGGCCCATGCCATGGCAGGCGATGCCGGCTGCCTGTCGCTCGACGCGCCGGTCTCCGGCGGCACCGGCGGTGCGGCAGCCGGAACGCTCACCTTCATGGCTGGTGGCTCGGCGGAAAGTTTTGCAGGCGCCAAACCGCTGCTGGAAGTCATGGGCCGGAAGATCGTCCATTGCGGCGACGCAGGCGCCGGGCAGGCGGCGAAGATCTGCAACAACATGATCCTCGGCATTTCCATGATCGGCGTCTGCGAGGCCTTCGTGCTCGGCGAAAAGCTCGGCCTCTCGCATCAGGCGCTCTTCGACGTCGCCTCGACCTCTTCGGGCCAATGCTGGTCGATCAATACCTATTGCCCGGTGCCCGGCCCTGTGCCGACCTCGCCGGCCAATAACGACTACAAACCGGGCTTCATGGCAGCACTGATGCTGAAGGATCTGCGGTTGGCACAGGAGGCAGCGCTGTCAACCGGCGCATCCACGCCGCTGGGTGCCGAAGCGGCGCAGCTCTACGCACTCTTTGAAAAGCTCGGCAATGGCGGCCGCGATTTTTCGGCCATTATTGAGATGTTTCGGGAGGCGGACTGAATATTACACGTGATGATCGAGTGAGTTGAAGCTCCGACGCCGGAAAAGCGGCCTCGACAAATAGGCCCCAATTCACCGCCACATGCCGCGCATGCGCGCACCCACATCGACTCTCACCTGCCGCGCCCTGATGGCGGCGGCGCTTTCGGCGCGGGCCTGTGGCCAGCCGCAAACCTCGAAAAACTGCAGCAATGTCGCCGGAATGAAGCGCGTGCGCGAGGCAAAGACATGCCGGTCGCCCTGCGCATGCTGGCCATGGATGAAGAAGCGCTGCGGGATGACGAGATCGAGACTGTCTTTGGCACGTGTCATGGCAACATAGAGCAACCGCCGCTCCTCCTCGATCTCGGAGGAGGAGCCGACCGCGAGATCAGCCGGAATGCAGCCATCGACGGCATTGAGGACAAACACCTTCGTCCATTCCTGGCCCTTGGCGGAATGGATGGTCGAGAGGATGAGATAATCCTCGTCAAGCAGCGGCGTGCCGGCCTGGTCGCTGGTGGCATCGGGTGGATCGAGCGTCAGTTCGGTGAGGAAGCGCTCGCGCGAGCCATAGCCGCTGGCGATCTGTTCGAGCTGGATCAGGTCCGCCTGGCGCGTCGCTGCGTCCTCATGCGCCCGCTCCAGATGCGGTTCGTACCATTGCCGTACGAGGCCGATTTCTGCCGGCCATCCCGCCTTGCCGGCCTTCAACTCCTGCATGGTCGCAACGAAGGCCGTCCAGTCTTCTCCCGAGCGCGGCGGCGCCGGAAAATCGGCCAGGGCCGCCATTGGACTGGCCTGTTCGCCGATATGATCGAGCACGCGCTGGGCAGTCGAAGGGCCGACGCCCGGCAAAAGCTGCATCAGCCGGAAGCCGGCGACACGGTCGCGTGGGTTCTGGGCAAAGCGGAGGGCAGCGAGCATGTCCTTCACATGGGCGCTGTCGAGAAACTTCAGTCCACCGAATTTGACGAAGGGAATATTGCGGCGGGTAAGCTCGACTTCCAGCGGTCCGCTATGGCTTGAGGTACGGAAGAGCACGGCCTGCTGCCTGAGCTTGGCGCCGCTCTCCCGATTTTCCAGCACCTGATCGGCGACATAACGCGCCTGATCGCTTTCGTCGCGCACCGTGACCAGCCGCGGACGCTCGGCACTCTGGCGTTCTGTGCGCAGATTCTTCGTAAAACGCTCGGAGGCAAGATCGATCACCGCATTGGCGGCGGCGAGAATGGGTTGCGTCGAGCGGTAGTTGCGGTCGAGCGTGACGATATTGGCGGCGGGCGTAAAAGAGGTCGGAAAGTCGAGAATGTTGCGCACGGTCGCGGCGCGAAAGGAATAGATCGACTGCGCATCGTCGCCGACCACGGTCAGCCCCTGGCCGTCAGGTTTCAGCGCCAGCAGGATCGACGACTGCAGCCGGTTGGTATCCTGATATTCGTCGACCAGCACATGGTCGAAGCGGCCGCCTATATCCTCGGCGATCAGCGGCTCGTGCAGCATATGCGCCCAGTAGAGCAGCAGATCGTCGTAATCGAGCACGTTTTGCGCCTGCTTGGCTTCGACATAGGCCGCGAAGAGGTCGCGCAACTGCTTGTCCCAGGCGGCGCACCAGGGGAAGAAATCGCGCAGCACCTCTTCGAGCGGCGCTTCCGAATTGACGGCGCGGGAATAGATCGCGAGGCAGGTTGCCTTGGTCGGAAAGCGGTTTTCCAGCTTGGAGAAGCCGAGTTCGTGGCGAATGAGGTTCATCAGGTCGGCGCTGTCTTCGCGGTCATGGATCGTGAAGGCCGGGTCGAGGCCGATCTGTTCGGCGTAATCGCGCAGGAGCCGCGCGCCGATGCCATGAAACGTGCCGGTCCAGGCAAGCGCATCGGCCATGATGCCGGCATTGGCGCCAAGCACTTCCCGGCAGATGCGTTCGACGCGGCGGCCCATTTCGGCCGCCGCACGGCGGGAGAAGGTCATCAGCAGGATGCGGCGGGGATCGGCGCCTTTGACGATGAGATGCGCGACGCGGTGGGCCAGCGTATTCGTCTTGCCGGAGCCCGCGCCTGCGATCACCAGCAGCGGCCCGGCAATATGGCTGCCTTCGACCGTCGTGCCGTGCTCCACCGCCTGCCGCTGCTCCGGGTTCAGCTTTTCCAGATAGGCGGCGGTCATGGGCTCTCCTGAAGGCTTCGGACGGCGGGCGCACGAACACGGAATCGGCGACGAATCATGTTCGCAATAATATCCGAATGTTCGATGAATGTTCTGAATTGGCTAAAACTGTCAAGATCGGGCGGATCTGCACAAAGATGTGACCCTCCCGTCATGAATTTGGTTCAGATTTAACGAATACCCGGCTCGAAAAAGCTTTTGGGGTACTTATTTACCATCTGTGACACACGATTTTTGGGGTTTCGGTGCGCTGGGTAGGGTTCCCGAATATGAACGAGACGATGGCCACCGGATTGCGTCTGCCGGAGGGGCCTGTTGCCCTGACCGATGGTCGCATCGCGCTTGTGGAGACTGACGACAGTCGTCGTTGCCTGACGATGATTGTGGGCGGCATCCGCCGTGAAATCTGCCGTACCGGCGGCCGGCCGACCGGGCTCGCCGTCGATGGCGACAATTGTTTCTGGGTGGCGGGCGGCCCGGAAAACTCCCTTGTCCGGCTGTCTCCGGAAGGCCGCACCTTGCAGGTGATAGAAGGCGGCAATGACGGCGCGTTTCTCTACCCGAACGATCTGGCCTTTGGCCCTGACGGCCTGCTCTACATGACCGATTCAGGCGTCCGTATCTCCGATCTGCTCGAAGGCGCCGATATCAATCCCGGTTTCTTCCAGGCGCCCTATAACGGCCGTGTCTATCAGATCGATCCGGCGGAAGGCCGGGTGCAGCGCGTGCTGGCGACCGGTCTGCTCTATGCCAACGGCATAGCCTTCGGGCCGGACGGATTGCTCTATTATAGCGAGACATTGACCGGGAAAATCTATCGCCAGATCGTCGGCGGGCGGCAGGAACTATTTGCGCAGGTGATGCCGGCGCCTGCTGTGAAGGCGCTATGTGGACCGGCAGGCATGGCCTTTGATCGCAACGGCACGCTCTATTGCACGATTTATGGGCAAGGCGAGATTTGCATGGTCGATCCCGCCGGAAAGATCGCCGGCCGTATCCGCACCAATGGCACGCGGCCGGGCAACATCGCTTTCACCCTCGATGGTAAATATGCGCTCATCACAGAGCAGGAAAACGGTGTTTTGGAGAGAATAGTGGCGCCGCGCCCAGGGCTGCCGCTGCATATGCCGTCCATCTGATCCGGAGGCAGAATGGGCATGCCCGGAAGCTGGGCATGCCCTCGTTCATATCCGTTCGCGCTTATTCGGCAGCAGGAATCTGCTTGTTGTCCTTGCCGGACTTGTCGTCCGACTCGGCGTCGTTGGCGACCGCCTTGGCATGGCGGCGGCGCCAATCGCCGAGGAACAGCAGGATCGGAGCGGCGATGAAGACCGACGAGGCGCCAGCGACGAGTATGCCGAACACCATCGGGATCGCGAAGCTGGAGACGGCGCTGCCGCCCCAGATCGCCATCGGCACCAGCGCCAGGAAGGCGGTGGCGTTAGTATAGAGGCTTCGCGCCAGGGTCTCGTTGATCGACTTGTCGATGATGTCGCGCAGCGGCATCGACTTATAGAGACGCATGTTTTCACGCATACGGTCATAGACCACGACCTTGTCGTTCACCGAATATCCGACGAGCGTCAGGATCGCGGCGATAGCCGTCAGGTTGAAATCGAGGCCGGTGATCGCGAAGAAGCCGATCGCCTTGGTGACGTCGAGTACCAGCGTGACAATGGCTCCGACCGCGAACGGCCATTCGAAACGAAACCAGATGTAGAACAGCATCGCCAGGCTGGCGATCACGACCGACAGAATGCCGGCCCAGGCAAGTTCGCCCGAAACCTTCGGACCGATGACATCCGTCCCTTCGATGGTCGCGGTTGGGTCGATCTTGACGATTTCTGCCTTGAGCTTGGTGACCGCGGCTGTCTGTGCCTCTTCGCCGCCGTCCTGGCGTTGGGCGCGGACAAGGAGGCTGCTGTTGTCGCCGAAGGACTGCAGTGCGATTTCGCCGAGGCCGAGCGTGTTCAGGCCCTCGCGGAACGTCGCCAGATCGGCCGCGTCCTTGGTCTTGACCGACATCTGGATGCCGCCGCGGAAATCGACGCCGTAGTTGAGGCCTGGATGAATGAACAGGACCACCGAGGCGATCGACAGGATTGCCGAGACGGTGACGCCAAAGAAGCGGGCCTTCATGAACTGGATGTGCTTGTCATAGGGGCTGAAGGGGATCAGCGGCCTGATGTTGAGCACCTTCAGCTTGCGGCGACGGGTGATGGCGATCATCACGACGCGCACGAAGGCGACGGAGGTGAACATCGAGATAATGAGGCCGAGACCCATGGTCACGGCAAAGCCGCGAACCGGGCCGGAGCCGAAGTAGAACAGGATGGCGGCGGCGATCAGGGCCGTCATGTTGCCGTCGATAATCGTAGAATAAGCCTTCTTGAAGCCGTTATCGATGGCGGCGAAGGCGCCGCGGCCCTTGCGGGTTTCTTCGCGGATGCGCTCGTTGATGAGAACGTTGGCATCCACCGCAAGGCCGATACCAAGGACGACGCCGGCGATGCCGGGCAGCGTCAGCGTGGCGCCGACCAGCGTCAGGGCCGAGAAGGTCAGGACCGTGTGGATGAGCAGTGCAACATTCGCAAGAATCCCCCAGGCGCCGTAGAGCACGAAGATGAAGGCGGCAACCAAGACGAAGCCGATCAGGCCGCTATAGATGCCCTTCTGGATCGCGTCGCTGCCGAGGTCGGCGCCAACAGTGCGTTCTTCGATGACGGTGAGCTTGGCCGGCAGGGCGCCGGCGCGCAGCAGGGCTGCAAGCGTCGTCGCGCTATCGGCGGTGAAATTGCCGGAGATCTGGCCCGAACCGCCGGTGATCGGCTCGCGAATGTTCGGCGCGCTCAGCACTTTGTTGTCGAGCACGATAGCGAAAGGCTTGCCGACGTTTTCGCGGGTGATTTCCGCAAAGCGGTTGGCGCCGGCACTGTCGAAGCGGAAGGTGACGAGTGGCTCGTGCGTATTCGGATCGAAGCTGACGCGGGCGTCGGTGAGGCGGTCGCCGGCAAGCTCGATGCGATCGAGAACCGGATAGCTGTTGCCCTTGTCATCCTTCAGGATGGTAACACCGGGGCCGGGATTGTTCGGATCGACATTGTCGGCAAGCAGATGGAAGGACATCTTCGCGGTCGAGCCGAGCAGTTCGCGCAGACGCGACGGATCCTGTGCGCCCGGAAGCTGCACGAGGACGCGGTTGGGACCGACGCGCTGGATGGTCGGTTCGGCGACGCCCACCTGGTCGACGCGTTTGCGGATGACTTCCAGGCTCTGCTGGACGGCGGAATCGACGTTGGCGGCGATGCCGGCCGGCGAGAAGGACATGGCAATCGCGCTGCCATTCGGCGTAATCGTCAGATCGGACTGGCCGGCGGAAAGGCCGGACGCGATCGTATTGGCGAGGGTCCGCAACTGAGTCACCGCATCACCGCTCTGCGACGGATCAGTCAGAGTGACGACGATCTGATCACCATTGCGAACGATCGAACGGGTCAGGATGTTCTTGTCGCGCAGGACACGGCGCGAGTCTTGCAGCAGCGATTGTAGCCGGCCATTGGTCAGGTCCTTCTCGTCGACTTCGAGGACGAGATAGGAACCGCCACGAAGGTCGAGGCCGAGGGAAACCTGGCTGTGCGGAAGCCAGGACGGCATTTTGCTTAAGACCGACTGCGGCAGCACGTTCGGCAGGGCGATGAGAAAGCCAAGCACGATGATCACCGTATAGGTGAGCACCAGCCATCGTGAGGTGCGCATGAATATTATCCTTGAATACGCTAATGCCAGCGGAGCTTGCCGCTGGTGAACTTGGGGTCATGTCGGAGATGCGCCGTTAAGCGCGGGAACCGGTCAGACGAATGCAGCCGGCGGCGCGCGGGCGAGATAGGCGCGGAAAGGAAGCGATTCGTGCCGTGCGGCTGTGCCGCGTTCGCGCGGCTGCCGCGGATTGCTCAGAAGTCCGAGCGAGGGAAGGGTCGCAAGCGTTGCCGATCCGATATCGTGCCAGGTGGCTTTCGGCGTGACCGTGCGGTCGGCGACGACTATGCCGCGCACCGGATCGCGCACGGCGACATAAAGCGGTGGGTTGTCCCTGCCGGAGGAGAAGGCCTCCGCATCCGCCCGCGCGGCAAGATTGATGCCGCCGCCGAGCGCCAGTCCGAGGTAGGCGAAAAAAGCGACGAACAGCGAGGCGATCACACGCGCTCCGGCGCGTCGCGTCATCCTGCTATCGTTCTCTTCGCTGTCGGCAGCGCCGAATTCGAACGGGTTCAACGGTTCAAAAGGCCTTCATTCCTTTGCCGGAGCGGATTCCGACGGTTCGGTGATGATATCAGGACGCTGCGCGTCTTCATAGTACGGCCTGTCATGATGCACTTGCGCAAGCCGGTCAACCATGCCCAGCGCAATTTCCCGCTCTCCCATGATCACCGTATCGGCTCCATATTGCTTGAGCACATCAACTTCGGCGTCGGAATGAGCGCGGGCGACGATCAGGATCGATGGATTGGCCGCGCGTGCCTGCTCGGCGGCACTGCAAGCTTCGAAGGTATTCGGAATGGCAATGACCAGGCTGCTGGCGCCGGAAATATTGGCATATGCCAGAACCTCCGCGGAGGCCGCATTGCCGTAGATCGCCTCGATTCCCTGCCGGGTGAGGTCGCCGATCCGCTTGTCGGAATCTTCGATGACCACAAAGGGCGTACCGGACGATTTAAGGCTCTCCCCGACGATGCTGCCGACGCGGCCATAGCCGATCAGCACCGCATGGCCCGTCAGTGTAACGGCGTGCAGCTCCTCACCGACCTCGTGGGCCATTGGCTGATCCGCGGAGACAGGCGAGACTTCGCCCGCTGTCGACCGTTCTGCTTGCACCGCCGGCTCCGTGCCTTCCGGCATCTCGCTTTGCGGCCTGGTTTCCTGCGTCTTGCGCAGCCAGTCGCAGGCAATGAAGACAAGCGGGTTGAGAATGATCGAGATGATCGCGCCGCCAAGGATCAGATCGCGGCCTTCGCCGGGCAGCAGGCCGAGATCGAAGCCGAGCGCGGCGAGGATGAAGGAGAATTCGCCGATCTGCGCCAGGCTAGCGGAGATGGTCAGCGCCGTGCTTATCGGCTTGCGGAAGGCGAGCACGATGAAGAAGGCGGCAACCGACTTGCCGATGACGATGATGAACACGGTCGCCAGCAGCGGCAGCGGATTGTCGATCAAGATGTTCGGATCGAACAGCATGCCGACCGAGACGAAGAACAGCACGGCAAAGGCATCGCGCAGCGGCAAGCTTTCCTGCGCGGCTCGGTGGCTGAGCTCGCTTTCCGACAGGATCATGCCGGCGAAGAAGGCGCCGAGCGCCAGCGAGACGCCGAAGAGTTTCGCAGCCCCGAAGGCGACGCCGAGCGCAATCGCGAGGACACCGAGGCGGAAGAGTTCACGCGAGCCGGTATGGGCGATGCGGTGCAGGATCCAGGGAATGATCCGCCGGCCGACGACCAGCATCAACCCGACGAAGGCGGCGACCTTCAGCAACGTCATGCCGATAATGCCGGTGATGCCGAGATCGAGGCCAAGCAAGCGGCTGAGGCCGGCCGATAGCGGCTCGGCCGTGCCATGACCGTCGGCCGAGATGCTGGCTGCAGCCGGGATGAGGACGAGCGCCAGCACCATGGCCAGGTCCTCGACGATCAGCCAGCCGACCGCGATCTTGCCGCGGTCGCTTTCGACCAACCGCCGCTCCTGCAAGGCTTTCAGAAGGACGACCGTCGAGGCGACGGAGAGCGCGAGGCCGAAGACCAGGCTGCCACCCAGCGGCCAACCCATCAAGGCGCCAAGCCCCCAGCCGAGGAGGGTGGCGAAGGCGATCTGGACGATCGCGCCGGGAACGGCGATGCCGCGCACCGACAGCAGGTCCTTCAGTGAAAAATGCAGGCCGACGCCGAACATCAATAGGATGACGCCAATTTCGGCGAGTTCCGGCGCAAGGCTCTGGTCGGCCACGAAGCCGGGCGTATGCGGACCTGCAAGCACGCCCGCGATGAGATAGCCGACGAGCGGCGGCAGCTTGAATCGATTGGCGATGGCGCCGAAGATGAATGCCAGCACAAGGCCCATGACAATGGTCGAAATCAAAGGCGTGTCGTGCGGCATCGCTGTCTCCTTCGATACTGGAAATCCCGTGCGGTTTATGACATATTTGGCTTATGTTGACCAATATGGGTGACTTTTTATCGTGAATCAAGGCCGCTACCCGATGATTCTTACACCCGCACTCTGCCGCGCGGCACGCGGGCTGCTCGACTGGACACAGTTGGATATAGCCGAGAGAGCTGGCGTGTCACGGAGCACGATCCGCGATTACGAGGGCGGGCGCCACGACATTCACCGGGCGACCGAGGCGCAACTGCGTCTAGCCTTCGAAGATGGCGGGGTCGTCTTCGTGGAAATGCCGGAACTTGGTTGGGGCGTCTGCCTCCGTCCGGCTTCCGACCGCGGTTAGAGCGGTTTCGCGTTTTACGGAATCGCTTTCCCGCTCTATCCCTTTGTTTTTTACGCATTCCGGACGGAAAACCGCTTCGCACTTTTCCTGGAATTGCTCTAAGGCTTGGGCGCCAGGCAGCTTGGCGAGAGACGGTAGGCGTAGAGCGCCCTGCCTTTCATATTGCCGAAATCCGGCGACCAATTCTTGATGAGTTCCGAGCGCCCCGCGGTGCAATCGAACGGTTCGTCGTCGATATAAAGCACCTCGTCTGTCACGGTGGGTGGCAGCGAAAAATTCTGCTCGTAATAGCTCTTCGGGAAACCGCCGGAATTGCGGGCGTAGATATGATAGGGCTTGCCCTTCAGCGTGTAGAACAGATCGGCGAGAATATCGCGGTTATCGGCGACGATGATTGAGGTATTCGCCCGCGCGGCGATATCGGCGATCTCCAGGCTGATGGCGCTGCGGCCGACATATCGTTTCATAACCAGATCGCCGTTCGGCAGCTTGATGTCATAGGCAAACACGGTCAGGACCGGCAACAGGAAGGCAACGACCGAGCCGATGACCAGCGAAACGACGAGACCCTTCTTCGTCAGGCGGTGGAGGAGCCAGACGGCGAGGATCGTGCCGGCGGCATAGGCGGTAACCGCCCAATTGGCATAGGCCTTGGCAAACAGCGCCTGCAGCGTGATCAACGCCACGACCGGAACTGACAGCCAGACGAGCAGCTTTTCCCTGTCGTCGCTTTGCCCGCGGATCATCCGCCAGGCGGCCCAGAGCATGCCATAGAAGATGACGGGACCGACGACGCCGAACTGCGCGCCGACGAATCCGAGCGCGGCGAGCAGGTGCTTCACCAATCCGCCGCCTTTTCCATCGCCATTCCAATGGGCAATGCTTTCGGTGTGGCGCACCGTTGCTGCATCATGAGCGAAATTCCACCAGAGATTCGGGGAAACGACGATCGCGCCAGCGATGGCGGCGATGAGCACGTCCCGCCAGGCAATGCGTGCCGAACGCAGTGTCAGCATGGCGATGCCGACGCCCGGCAGCAGAAACAGCACCGAATATTTCGTCAGGAAGGCGATCCCGAGGCTCACGCCGAGGATCAGCGCCTCGGTGATCGAAGAGCGCTTGGTGAGGCCGAGAAAGGCCCAGATGGCAATGGTGACGAACAGGATTTGGATCGTGTCCGTCGACATCAGCACGGCCGAAAGCGAGGCCGCCGGCAGGGTGACGAAGATGACACCGACCCAGGGCTCGATCTCCCGCCCGGCATCCCCCTCGATCAGCCGCCGCGTCGTGCGCATCAGCATCAGGGCGGTGGCGAGATGGAAGAGAGGCGCCGAAACGCGGATCCAGAAAGTCGAGTCCGATCCCGATATCGCATTGAAGAAGCGAATGACCCAGGCGATGATCGGCGGCTTCGAATAATAGCCGAAGTCGAGGTTCTGGCCCCAGAACCAATATTGAGCCTCGTCGACGAAAAGGTCCGTTCTATTGAAGAACAGCATCACCACACGCCAAAGCGTGACGCCGAAGATGATTGTAAGACCAAGCCGCAGTGAAAGTGTCTTGTGGCTCGTTTCGGTATAGGTGGTGTCGGACATCAACAGGTCGATCTCGGTGCCGGGTCGTCAGGCTTCATACGGAAGTATCGAGCCCGACGCTAGTTCTCGCAGAGAGAACGACGGTAAAAGCGCGGCCGATACCGCGCGTTCAAGTATCTTCACAAGATATTAGGTCGTCTGTAGACGGCTGAGGCGGGATGCTCAGAGTACGCGCGGAGCGATTTTGCTGCGGGCCTCGTTGATGAGGCTCAGGAACACGAAGGCAGCAAGCGTCATGCCGGCCGTCAACGAAGCAGTCAAACCAAGAACAATCATTGCTCTCTCCGTATCGACATCGAAGGTGTCTCTACTTACCGGATTAGAGCATGAAGCTTGCCTGTGACTTGCGGCTACTTCGCTTTTTACTCAAAACGGCCGCCGACAGAATTCGAACCCGAAATAGTTTAAATCAAAACGGGATAGCGGACGGGGCTTATTAACCTTCAAGCAAGGAATTAACCATAAACATTGAACTAGCACGTCGGAATGGGAAAACTGTCACTCGTTCTCACCAGGCATGAAGCCGCCCCGTCGTACCGGGTCAGATCCGGTATCCATGTCATCAAACGGTCCGAACACAGACTGTGATGAACGAGCGAGCTTCAGCGTCCCGGTCAATAGCGGACCGGCGGCGGCGTGCGCCTTTCCTCGTCTCCTCATCGCATCTGAACCGGATCATTCAGTGGTTTCGCCGGCGTTGTCTACGCCCGGCAGTTCGGTGGGGACGATTTTGGCGCAGGATTCGCCATCAGATCAGGCAGGACGGGCGCAGGCGGGCAGCCTTCGCGACCGCTTGCGTTTTGCTGGTCTCGATGCCGAGCAGTGCGAAATCGTGCGCCGCAACCGGCCGATGCTGGACGCGCATCTGAAAGCCGGCCTGCGCGATCTCTTCCACCGTCTCCAGACTTTTCCGGACGCCGCCCGCAATTTTACCAGCGAAAGCCAGCTCGAACGGCTGCAGGACCTGCAATCCTCGCATTGGGGCGTACTGACAGACGCTCGTTTCGACAGCCTCTATGCCGAACGCGTCAAGGTTCTCTCCGACAGCGAAAGCAAGATGGGGCTTGACCCGCGCTGGCATGTTGCCGGTCATGGCGTGGTTCTGGAGCATGTCCTTGCCGGCATCGTCGGCGAGATGGGCGGCCGCGCCATCCTGCCAAGCGCCAAGCGCCGGGCTCGTGAATTGAGCGAGCTGATTACCGCCGCCGTCCGCCTCGTCATGGTCGATGTCGAAATCGCCGTGTCGCTGCGCTTCAACGAGCTGCGGCTCAACCATCAGCGGGCGCTTGCCGAACAGCGCAGCGCCGATCATGCCGAAGCCGCCGGCCTCTTTGCCGATGTTATCAGCAGCCTCGCGGAGCGCGATCTGACCGCCCGCTTGCCTGCCGATGGTCCGGAGGCTTATGCCGAACTGGCGCAGACGCTGAATGCCGCCCTGGACGATATCCACCAGCAATTTGCGGCATTGTCCGGCAGAGTGCAGGCGGCCGATGCGGCGACGGATGCCATCGCACGCGATTCCCGTTCTCTCGCCGAGAATTCCATGGAGCAATCCCAGGGGCTTGCCGCCTCGGCAAGGCAGCTTGCCGAACTGGCCGATCAGGTTCGCAGCAATGCCGCAAGCACCCGGTCAGCAGAGCGCGCCGCCGCCTCCACCCGTGTTGCAGCCGAAGACAGTGGTCGGGTCGTCGGCCAGGCGATTTCCGCCATGGCCGATATCGAAACGTCGGCGGAAAAGATCGGCCAGATCATCGGTGTCATCGACGAGATCGCCTTCCAGACCAATCTTTTGGCGCTCAACGCCGGTATCGAAGCCGCGCGCGCCGGCGATAGCGGCCGCGGCTTTGCCGTCGTCGCCCAGGAAGTCCGCGCGCTCGCCCAACGCTCCGCCGATGCGGCCCGGGAGATCAAGGTGCTGGTGACAGGCACCAAGGCGCAGGTCGATGCCGGCGTGCAGATGGTCGGCCGCACGCAGGAAGCGATCGGCGGCATCGTCCGCCAGGTGACCGAAATAAACGACGCTATCTCCGGCATCGCAGCCGCCACCGATGAACAGGCAGCCGGCCTTCGCACGGTGACGACGGATATCGGTGGCTTCGGCGAACGCGCCGCTGTTACCGAAAGTCTCGCCCGTCGCTCGAACGAAGGCGCCGATCATCTTCATACCGTCATCCTCGAACTTGGCCAGACGATCCGCGAGTTCCGCCTCGAGCGCGAGCGCCGCCACGCGGCTGTGCCCCGGCCGGTGACCGCAGCGCAACGCTTGCCGATCGCCTGGCGCGACGAAGGGGCTGCCGGGCGTGACGAGGGCAGTGCTGCCGAATTCGAATTTCCGCTTCGCAGGGCCGGGCTTGGGGGCGAACGGAATGTTTACTGACATCTCTATTTTATGCGCATGCGGGCTGTGGGACCCGATTTTAGGCAACAAGGAATAAAGCGATGCCGAGCAGGAAGGGCGAAAAGACAATCAGTCTGGCTGCGGTGCTGGACCTCAATGAAGCCTCGACGCTTCGCGGCAAGTTGGTGGGGCTGCGCGGCAGCAATGTCGTGATCGACGCATCCGGCGTCGAGAGGATCGGCGCCTTGTGCGTCCAGGTCATCATGGCAGCCGCCAAGACTTGGGATGAAGACAAGCTGTCCTTCACCTTTTCGAAGGTGTCGGATGCATTTCAAAAAACGATGCAGTTGATCGGCGTCGACATCGATCACCTGCTTGCCAAGGAGATCCGGCAATGAAGAAAAAAGTACTGACCGTGGATGATTCACGGACCATTCGAAACATGCTTCTCGTCACCCTCAACAACGCCGGCTTTGAGACCATTCAGGCCGAAGACGGCGTCGAGGGTCTCGAGGTTTTGGAAGAAGCCAATCCCGACGTCATCGTCACGGACATCAACATGCCGCGCCTCGACGGTTTCGGCTTCATTGAGGGCGTCCGTCGCAACGACCGGTACCGGGCCATCCCGATCCTGGTGCTGACGACCGAAAGCGACGCCGAAAAGAAGAACCGTGCCCGTCAGGCCGGGGCGACGGGCTGGATCGTCAAGCCCTTCGATCCCGCCAAGCTGATCGATGCCATCGAGCGTGTAACCGCTTAAACAGGATCTGTTCCTATGGATATGAACGAAATCAAAGAGATTTTCTTCCAGGAGTGCGAGGAGCAGCTCGCCGAACTGGAATCCGGTCTCCTGAAAATGAATGATGGCGACCGGGATCCGGAAACCGTCAACGCTGTCTTCCGTGCCGTTCATTCCATCAAGGGTGGGGCAGGGGCCTTTGGTCTGGATGACCTTGTCGCCTTTGCCCATGTCTTCGAGACCACGCTCGATTGCGTTCGATCCAACAAGCTGGAGCCGACCCAGGATGTCCTGAAGGTCATGCTTAAGGCCGCCGATGTTCTGGCGGACCTGACCAACGCCGCCCGTGACGGCGGCAGTGTCGATCAGGCCCGTAGCAGGGGCCTGGTCAAGGAACTGGAAGCGTTGGCCCATGGCGAATTGCCCTCGGCATCGTCAGCCGCTGAAGCTGCGCCGAAGCCCGTGAAGGCGGCAGCGCCCGCACCGGCGCCTGCTCCTGTCAAAGCCGCACCCGCTCCCACGGATGACAGCGGTTTTCAGCCGATCCCCTTTAGCTTCGACGATGATTTCGGTGGCGACGAAGCGTCTTCGGGCATGCCGGAATACGAAGTGAGCTTCAAGCCGCGCTCCGACCTCTACGCCAAGGGCAACGATGCCACGCTGCTGCTGCGCGATCTCTCGCGCGTCGGCGAAATGAGCATCCATTGCAACATGGACGCCCTGCCGGGCCTCGATCAGCTCGACCCCGAAGGCGCCTATTTCAAGTGGACGATCTCGGTCAAGACGGACAAGGGCGAAGACGCCATCCGCACGGTCTTCGAATTTGCCGAATGGGATTGCGAGCTGGATATCCGGCTGATCGAAGATGCTGCCTCGCCTGTCGGCGGGGATGAAGAGCTGCCGATGATCCCCGTGCCCTTCGATCTCTCCGCTCTGGACGGCGACGAGCCGGCTGTGGAAACTGCCGAAGCGCCGAAACCAAAAAGCGATGCCGCCGCCGCCGTTGCCGCTGCCGAAACGGCCAGCAATGTCACGCAGCTTGCCGCTGCCGCCGCTCGTGTCGAAAAGAAGGAAGCAGCGGCAGCCGCCGCCGCTGCCGCTGCCAACGCCGCCGCGCAGAACAATGCCGCCGCCGGCGCCGGTCAGACCATCCGCGTCGATCTCGACCGCGTCGACCGGCTGATCAACCTCGTCGGCGAGCTTGTCATCAACCAGGCGATGCTGTCGCAGAGCGTCATCGAGAATGACAACAATGGCGCATCCTCGATCAACATGGGCCTCGAGGAGCTGCAGCAGCTCACACGCGAGATCCAGGACAGCGTCATGGCGATCCGCGCCCAGCCGGTGAAGCCGGTCTTCCAGCGCATGTCGCGTATCGTCCGTGAAATCGCCGACATGACCGGCAAGTCGATCCGCCTGATCACCGAGGGCGAAAACACTGAAGTCGACAAGACGGTCATCGACAAGCTGGCCGAGCCGCTGACCCACATGATCCGCAATGCCGTCGACCACGGCGTTGAAACACCGGAAAAGCGCACGGCGCTCGGCAAGAACCCGGAAGGCACGGTTCGCCTGACGGCAAAGCATCGCTCTGGCCGCATCCTGATCGAACTCGCCGACGACGGCGCCGGCATCAACCGTGAAAAGGTGCGTCAGAAGGCGATCGACAACGATCTCATCCCCGCCGATGCCAACCTTTCGGACGAAGAGATCGACAACCTGATCTTCCTGCCGGGCTTTTCGACGGCCGATAAAATCTCCGACATTTCCGGCCGCGGCGTCGGCATGGACGTGGTCAAGCGCTCGATCCAGGCGCTCGGCGGCCGCATCAATATCAGCTCCAAGCCCGGACACGGCTCGGTCTTCACCATGAGCCTGCCGCTGACGCTGGCCGTCCTCGACGGCATGGTGGTGACGGTCGCCGGCCAGACCCTGGTCGTGCCGCTGACGGCGATCGTCGAAACCTTGCAGCCCGAGGCTTCCGCCATCCACTCCTTCGGCGCCAACCACCGCCTGATCTCGATCCGCAACAGCTTCTGCCCGCTGGTCGATGTCGGCCGCATCCTGAACTTCCGCGCCACGCAGGCCAATCCGGTCGATGGTGTTGCGCTGCTGGTGGAATCGGAAGGCGGCGGACAGCGTGCTCTGATGGTCGATGCCATCCAGGGCCAGCGCCAGGTGGTCATCAAGAGCCTTGAAGCGAACTACACGCATGTGCCCGGGATTGCCGCGGCAACGATCCTTGGCGATGGGCGCGTTGCTCTCATCCTCGACGTTGATGCCGTGGTCGGCGCCTCCCGCGGGCAGTCGCTGAAGGCCGAAATATCGTACGCAGCGGCGGGTTGAGCCTATGTCATATGCCGTCAAGAACCTGACCCAGGGTGCCCGTGAGCTGATCGCCTTCCGCATCGGCGATCAGGAATTCTGCGTCGATATCATGTCGGTCCGTGAAATCCGCGGCTGGACGCCGGCGACGGCCATGCCGCATGCGCCGGCCCATGTCCTTGGCATTATCAACCTGCGCGGCGCCGTCTTGCCGATCGTCGATCTCTCGGCCCGTCTCGGCATGAAGCGCGCCGAGCCGACCGCGCGTCATGTGATCATCGTGGCGCAGGTCAAGCGTAAGGTCGTCGGCCTGCTGGTCGACGCCGTGTCCGATATTCTGACGGTCACCGACGACAATATTCAGCCGACACCGGAAATCTCTTCCGATTATGAGCGGCAGTTTGCACGCGGCATCCTGGCGATCGACCGCCGCATGATCTGCCTTATCGAACTCGAAACCCTGTTCCCGGACAGCGAAAGCGAAGCTGCATGAGCATTATGGGAGCGACAGATTTCAGGGCATCCCCGGACGAGGTGCTGGCCAGCGGCGAATATCCGCTGACACGGCGCGATCTCTCTGAAATTGCCGCCATGATCTACTCGGACGCCGGGATTTCTCTCAACGAGACCAAAGCTTCGCTGGTCTATTCGCGGCTGTCGAAGCATATCCGCGCGCTGAGTTTGCCGGGCTTTCGCGATTATTGCCAACTGGTCTCCTCGCCGGCGGGCGCGGCGGCGCGACGCGAGATGCTGTCGCATCTGACGACGAATTTCACCCGCTTCTTCCGCGAGAACCATCATTTCGATCATCTGCGCGACGAGGTTCTCCCCGGCCTTCTGGCGCGCGCCAAGAGTGGCGGTCGCGTTCGCATCTGGTCGGCTGCCTGTTCCGACGGACAGGAGCCCTATTCCATCGCGCTCACGGTTCTGTCACTGCTGCCGAACGTCGCCGAGCTCGATTTCAAGATTCTGGCAACGGACATTGATCCGAAGATCCTCGGCCTTGCTCGCGCGGGTGCCTATGACGAGACGTCGCTCGAGACGGTTTCGCCCGCCATGCGCAAGCAATGGTTCCAGGAAGTCGAGGTCCAGGGGCGCCGCAAGTTCCAGATCGACGATCGCGTCAAGCGGCTGATCACCTTCAACGAGCTGAACCTGATGGCGCAATGGCCGTTCAAGGGCCTGTTCGACGTCATCTTCTGCCGCAACGTCGTCATCTATTTCGACGAGCCGACGCAGACGAAGATCTGGTCGCGCTTCGCCGGCCTGCTGCCGGAGAACGGCCATCTCTATATCGGCCATTCCGAGCGCGTCTCCGGCGAGGCCAAGCACGTCTTCGACAATATTGGCATTACCACCTATCGCCGCATTGCCAATTCCACCGGGAGGAAAGCATGAGCGCTCCCGCCCGTGTTCTTGTTGTCGACGACTCCGCAACCATGCGCGGCCTGATTACCGCCGTTCTGAGCTCCGATCCGGAGGTCGACGTCATCGGTCAGGCCGGCGACGCGATGGAAGCGCGTGCGGCGATCAAGGCACTCAATCCGGACGTCGTGACGCTCGATATCGAGATGCCGAACATGAACGGCCTCGATTTTCTCGAAAAGATCATGACGCTGAGGCCCATGCCGGTCATCATGGTATCGACCATGACGCATCGCGGCGCCGAGGCGACCCTGACGGCCCTTGAAATCGGCGCGTTTGATTGCGTCGGTAAACCTGCTCCGGGCGAGCCGCGTCCTTTCGGCGATCTGGCGGAAAAGGTGAAGGCGGCCGCCCGTTCGCAGCGGCAATATAGCAAGCCTACCGCCAACAATGCACAGCCGCCGGCGACCGCGGATTTCCGCGTCGGCCGCAAGATTGTCGCGATCGGTTCGTCCACCGGCGGCGTCGAGGCATTGATCGCGGTCCTGCAGAAATTCCCGGCCAATTGCCCGCCGACCGTCATCACCCAACACATGCCGCCAAGCTTTACCCGCAGTTTTGCCGAACGGCTCAACCGCCTCTGCGCACCCGTGGTGCAGGAGGCGACCGATGGTGCGCGGCTGGAAATCGGCAAGATCTACCTGGCGCCCGGCGGCGATCGGCATTTGCAGGTCGCCAATACATCGGCACCCCATTGCCGCCTGGTCGACCGCGGACCTGTCAACGGCCATCGTCCATCCGTCGATGTGCTCTTCGATTCAGTCGCCGAGCTCGCCGGCCGCAACGCGGTCGGCGTGATCCTGACCGGCATGGGGCGCGACGGCGCCGCCGGCCTTCTGAAGATGCGCCATGCCGGCGCACGCACCATCGGTCAGAACGAAAAGACCTGCGTGGTCTACGGAATGCCGAGGGTTGCGTTCGAGTTGGGTGCAGTCGAGCAGCAGTTTCCGCTGAACGCCATTGGCGAGGAAATTTTGAAAGTAACAGCCGCCCGCAAGGAAGGGAGCGAATAATGTCTCTAGCGGAGAAAATCAAAGTTCTGATCGTCGACGATCAGGTCACCAGTCGTCTGTTGTTGAGCGACGCGCTGACGCAACTAGGTTTCAAGCAAATCACTGCCGCCGGTGACGGCGAGCAGGGCATGAAGATCATGGAGCAGCAACCACATCATCTGGTGATCTCCGACTTCAACATGCCGAAGATGGATGGTCTCGGCCTGTTGCAGGCCGTGCGCACCAATCCGACGACGAAGAAAGCGGCCTTCATCATCCTGACGGCGCAGGGCGACCGTGCGTTGGTGCAGAAGGCCGCCCAGCTCGGCGCCAACAACGTTCTTGCCAAGCCCTTCACCATTGAAAAGATGAAAGCGGCGATCGAGGCCGTGTTCGGAGCATTGAAATGATCGTCGAGGGTGCTGCCCGTCGCGTGCACATCATTCAGGGCGAGTACAAGGTCATCAACGACCCGGACGTGGTGCTGTCGACCATTCTCGGCTCGTGCGTGGCGGCATGCTTGCGTGATCCGATTGCGGGCGTCGGCGGCATGAATCATTTTCTGCTGCCGGGAACGGCTGCTTCGCCGACGAGTGGTGGTGATGCGACGCGTTACGGCGTGCACCTGATGGAGCTTCTGATCAACGGCCTCCTGAAGCAGGGCGCGCGTCGTGACCGGCTGGAGGCGAAGATCTTTGGCGGTGCGAAGACGATTGCCACCTTCTCCAATGTCGGCGAACAGAACGCTGCCTTCGCTATGCAGTTCCTGCGGGATGAAGGCATTCCGGTCGTCGGCTCCAGCACCGGCGGCGAGCATGGACGCAAGATCGAATATTGGCCGATCTCCGGCCGCGCCCGGCAATACCCGTTGACCGGCGCCGAGACGCAGAAGACCGTGGCTCTGGAACAGCGCCCCGTTGCCGCCCCGAAGCCGGTCGACAACACGATCGAATTTTTCTGATCAACGAGGACTACCTCATGACCACCATTCCGCGTCCCGAACCAATCGCCATGCAGGAAGCTCTCCCAGCCATCCTCATGCGCATAGTCTCGGAATTGCACGACGTCGCCTACCTGATCGAGCGCATCGAACCGCAACTGCTCGATCTCAGCGGCGTCAACGTGCTGGAATCGCCCGACTCTATGAAGGTCATGCAGGGCATCGATCTCGCCGTGCAGAAGACGCGGGGCATTGCCGAGTTCATCGACACCATCACCGGCGACATACCGGATGGCTGGATGGTCGATGTTGCGACGGCCCTGAGCCTGGTGAAGCTCGCCGAAATGCAGAAAGCTCTCGGCGGCGGCGGTCGCCATGGACATTCCCAACCCTTGGCCAAGGCCGCCGGCGACTTCGATTTCTTCTGATCGGAGCGCCGGCGCCTGATATTGTTTTTCTTATATTATCTCGGATAAATTTTTCGAGTTCTTCATTTTTCCTGCCCGGGACGAAACGCTCGCACAAGTTTCGATTTCTATCTTCGCTGCAGGGCACAAAGCCATCAGGTCTTTGACGAATCGTGCGAGAACAGAATGAATCTGTTAAATCAATTAGTTCCCTTGTTCAGGAATCTGCAGAACCTGGGGAGGACACGCCTGCTGATCATGGCGGGCGTCGGCGTCGTTTCCATGGCGCTGATTCTGTTTGCAGCTCTCTACGTCAATAAGCCTGCCCAGGAAACGCTCTATGTGGGCCTGGATGCAACCGATCTGAACCAGATCAGCATTGCGCTTGCCGAAGCCAACATCGGTTTCCAGGTGGGTACGGACGGCACCAGCCTCACCGTGCCGGCGGGCATGACCGGCAAGGCGCGCCTGCTTCTCGCCGAGCGCGGCCTGCCGAACAGCACCACCGCCGGCTACGAACTCTTCGACAATGTCGGCTCTCTCGGTCTGACCTCCTTCATGCAGGAAGTGACCCGCGTGCGTGCGCTCGAAGGCGAAATCTCCCGCACGATCACCTCGATCACCGGCATTAGCGCGGCACGCGTCCACATTGTCATGCAGGATGTCGGCAACTTCCGCAAAGCGGACCAGAAGCCGACGGCCTCGGTCATGATCCGGGCGAACGCCGAAGCGGGGCGCAAAGCGGCCCAGGCCATCCGCCATCTCGTTGCCTCTGCCGTTCCAGGCCTGGAAGTCGACGATGTTACGATCCTCGATTCCACCGGCCAATTGCTCGCCTCGGGTGACGATCCCGGCAATGGCGCGCTGAACCGCAATCTCGGCATCGTGCAGAATGTTCAGGACGAGGTCGAATCGAACATCAACAAGGCGCTTGCTCCATTTCTCGGCATGGACAATTTCCGCTCCAGCGTGACGGCGCAGCTCAATACCGATAGCCAGCAGGTGCAGGAAACCACCTACGATCCGGATTCGAAGGTCGAGCGCTCGGTACGCACCACCAAGGAAGCGCAGAAATCGCAGCAGCGCCAGTCGGATACGGCAGCGACCGTTGAGCAGAACATTCCGCAGGCTGCCCCGCAGTCTGGTGGCAGCGGACCGACATCGAACGACCAGTCCGACAAGCGCGAAGAACAGACCAACTACGAAATCAACAGCAAGACGACCGCGACGACCCGCAACAGCTACAGGGTCGAGAAGCTCTCGGTGGCCGTGGTGGTCAACAAGGGCCGCATCGCCCAGATGGTCGGTCAGCCGGCCGATCAGGCGAAGGTCGACGCCTATATCGCCGAGATGCAGAAGATTGTCGCGACCGCTGCCGGCGTCGACACCACCCGCGGCGACGTGGTGACCGTCAATGCGATGGACTTCCTCGACAATCAACTGCTCGAGGACACCTCTTCCAGCTTCAACATCATGGATATGCTGAGCCGTAACATGGCTGGCATCATCAACTCGGCTGCCTTCGTCGCGGTTGCCTTCCTCATCGTCTGGATGGGCTTCCGTCCGCTGATCCGCTCGCTCGGCGGCGGTGTGGCCGGTGGCGCGGCTCTGCCGGAAGCGGCGGGCCTGGAACTGCCGGATTTCGCTCCCGCCGTCGGCGGGCCGGGTGCCGCCCTGATGGACGGCTTTGGCTCGGACTTCGGCTTCGACAGCACCGACGATCTGCTGACGATGGGCGAAGACGGCGGCACCTTCAACCGCCGCGTCAAGGAAGGGCCGGAACGCCGCCTCTCGCGCATGGTGGAAATCAGCGAGGAACGCGCCGCGAAGATCCTCAGAAAATGGGCCGTCGACAACGCTGCCTGATGAAAAGACCGGGAGATATTCCCGGTCTTTTCATGTCATCGGAAAGAACGCCGCTTGATCATGCCAACTCTGGGTTTTCGCAAATATTTGCTTCACGTATGCGTACCGAAATCGAGTGACCGAACCTGTTGGCAAGACATTTCCCGGCCGGAAATTTCGTTGCTGGGTAGAAAGAATCGACTTACAATCATCATACCTATTCGGAGTTGCGTCGAAGCGGCGCGAATCAGAGCATGAGATCCGTGTTTGGTGAATTCAGCGAATTTGGAGATGCCAGCACGCGGAGAAATCAGTCTATAGTTGGTTGATTGCGATTTGGGCGATTCGCATGCGCTTGCCGAAATCGAATTTATATATTAGCGCGCTTATCGCGTCATACGTCCGTATGGAGTCGTATGGGGCGGAGCAATAAGTTGAGTTGGTGCAGACACTTTTGCGAAGATCGATGCCGTCTTCGATGGTTATGCGCCGGGTCCAGACCGAGCAATGCTCTCGTTGGCGTTCGAGCGCCTAACAGCGGCAGGAAATGCAAAAAATGGACGTGCAGATATTGCAGGGGAGCAAGGGCGACAAGGATGTGCGATTGGCCGCGTCCGCCAATGCCATGTCGCGCGATCAACTTGTTCAGCAGTTGAGCGCCATTGCCGGCCCTGCCTATCTCCAATCCGGCCTGCGCGTGTTGACGGACTATGTCGGCGCCTCCCACTATCTTCTGGCCCGCTGCGACCTGATCCAGGAAAGCGGTCTCGACTTCGTCGTGTCCTCCGATTGGCCCTTCGATCTTGTCCGCCGTCTTGCTTCCGAGCTCACGAGCGGCTACGGCCGCACGGGCGAGCTTGAGAAATGCATGTCGCTGTTCCAGCCGAATTTTGCGTTCCTGCCGGATGATGTCGAGCTGCCGGAAGGCGTCAGCCGCCAATATTGCTCGCTGACCTTCAATGTTGGCCGCACGCGCTTCTCGCTGATGCTGCTTGCCCATGATGGTCTGTTGCTGTCGCCGGAGCGGCTGCGTGACGCCGGCTTGCTGTCGGGTTACTTCGCGAGCTTCACGCGCTGCGTGGAAGGCAAGTCCGAGCGCGATTTCGATCTCACCGAGCGTGAGCTGGAATGCTTGTTCTGGATTGCCGAAGGCAAGACAAGCGACGAGATCGCCATGATCCTCGGCATCTCGCGCAACACCATCAACAACTATATCACCAGCGTCATGCGGAAGACCGCGACCAAGACGCGATCGGAAGCGATCGCCTTTGCTGTCAGAAACAACCTCGTTTGAAAGCTCGATGAATGCGATATCAGCCGGTTAGGACGACGGACACGCCAAGCGAAGGAAGGCTCGGCCGTTCGCATCGGATATCCAGCCGTTCTGATCTCTTCCCGAAGCTTGTGTCGATGCAGAAGCTGATCGACGCGCAGAATTTTGCAGTATATCGCCTCAGCGGCTCCGGCCTGCCGAGCAAGCAGCGCCTAGTCTGCGAGCTGGAAAATTGGGGCTCGACCAATACCGTCCTCAACAAGGCCTTCGTCGAAGCCTATGGCGAGGCGATGATCGAGCATATCGAAAAGTCGCTGCTGCCGCTGATGTGGAACGGCCGTGATAGCGACAGCACCGCCGAGACGCCCGATTTTGCCTCGTTCACCCAGCGCCTGAAACCGCATCTCCTGCCTTTTGCCGGCGTCGCCTTTCCGGTGCGCCTGGGATCGGTCGGCAACGGCTATGTCGTGTTCGCCGCAAAATTCATGGATCTGACGAGCGATATGATCGTCGAGCTGCATGGCCGTAGCTGCCAGATCATGATGGATCTCCTGTCGCTCGACGAGCGGCGGTCGCCGGCCGCCGAAGCGCTGAGCGAACGCGAGATCGCCTGCCTGCAGCTTGCAGGTGATGGCCGGATCAGCGAGGAAATAGCCGAAAAGCTGGGGCTGTCGGTGCACACCGTCAACGCCTATCTCGGTTCAGCGACGATCAAGCTCGACAGCGTCAACCGCATTCAGGCAATCGCAAAAGCGATCCGTTTCGGTTACATCAGCTAAAGCGCTTCTTTGGATCCAGAGCATCTTATCCGCTATCGGCTATTCCCAGCGGATAAGATCTTCCAGAAATTGTAGAAAGCAAAAGGCGAGCGGTTCCGCGCCTGACTGAAAGCCGAAGCGCACTAATGCCGAGCTGCCTCAGCGGACCTTCATCATGAAAGTGGGGATGGCTTGAGCCTTGTTCAGGCTGCGCGCGTCGTTCCGCCGATGGCGTAGCGGGCGTCCCGCAGGCTGCGGGCGAGAAGCGCGGTGTTCTCGTCCGGATCGGCCGAGGCTTTGTCGAAGGCGATATGGTTGATTTCGATGCCGGCATGATGTTCGGCCAGCGCGAGCTTGGCATAGACGGTGACGCCGCGCGGTTTGATTTCGAGGTCGATGGTGACTTCCGCCGGTCCGCCCCATTCAAGCTTGTAGTCGCCCCCAAGGCCGAAATTGACGGTGCCCGGATGGAAATAAAGCTCGGCCGCCGACGCCACGAGGTCGGCAAGATTGCCATAGCGCTCGAAGCGCAGCAGCGAAATCAGATCGGCCGCGTCGAGGAGCCGCAATTCGCTGGCAACCGGGCTGATGGCTTCCGCGAGAATTTGTTCACGTTGGGCAGAGTAGGGGGATTTTTTCATTCGATTTATCGTACCCGTTTTCTGTTCGACTGCGTGGCATAGATCCTATGGATCAGCTCTGCGACGGCCTTGTAAAACACTGACGGGATGACACTATCTACCGAGACTTGCGCAAACATGGAGCGCGCGAGCGGCGGATCTTCGAAGACGGGGATGCCATTTGCCTCGGCGATCTCCCTGATTTTGAGGGCGATGAGGTCCTGCCCTTTGGCGACGACGATGGGTGCGTCGTTTTCCTCCCGGACATAACGCAGCGCCACGGCAAAATGGGTCGGATTGGCGATGACCAGCGTGGCACGCGGCACCTGCTTCATCATGCGCCGGCGGGCACGGTCGCGGGCAATCGAGCGCTGCCTCGATTTGACGATCGGGTCGCCCTGGGATTGCTTGTGCTCTTCCTTGACCTCCTGCTTCGTCATTTTCAACTGATCGACCCAGTGGTAGCGGGTCCAGAGCACGTCGCCGATGCCGACGACGGCGGTTGCCAGCAGCACGATGGTCAGAATTTTCTGGATGATGGTCGTCAGCCGCACGAAGATCGTCTGCGGATCGGAAACCAGCGAATCGATCGCATGGAAGAACTGGCCGCGCAGCACAAAGAACATGATGACGCCGACCAAGACGATCTTGGCAAGCGACTTGCCGAATTCCACCAGACCCGACGTGCTGAAGATGCGGCCCCAGCCCGCCACCGGCGAAATGCGGGAAAACTGTGGCGCGATGCGGTCGAGAACGGGTGTCGGCAGGTTCTGGAACATCGAGGACCCGATGCCGAAGGCGAAGAACAGCACGACCGCGGGCAGCAGCAGATTGCCGACTTCCCAGCCGATGCGGATGAACAAGGAAATGACGTCAGACCCCGTCTCGAGCTGCCACTGATCGGGTTTTTCGAAGAGGTCGCGCAGTACCTCGCCCATGCGCCCGACGCGCTCCGGCAGGAAGAAGGTGACGTAGATGACGGTCGCGAGCATCGACGCAAAGAGCGTCGCTTCTTTGGAGTGAGGCACATTGCCTTTCTCCATCGTGTCGCGGAGTTTTTTCTCCGTCGGTTTTTCTGTTTTACTGTCCTTGTCTTCGTCAGCCAAAGCAGCCGTCCTTCATGAAACGGAAAGAGGCCGTGCATCATGCACGGCCTTGTTCTGAACAGTCTAAGACGATTTAGGTGAGTCGCGCTGAGATCACGCGGCTTCTTCCACAGGCGTCTTGTCTTTTGCCTTGAGTTCGATCTGGCCGGAATTGGAAAGCCGGATGGCTTCCTGGGCGATGGCGCGCCGCGCGATGGCGATTTCGCGCGGATTGATGCCGGTGGTGATCTGCAGGTCGGATTCGATCATGCGGCGCTGGCGCGGGCTGATCGAACTGAGCACGATCTCGCGAATTTCGGACGAGGAACCACGCAGCGCCATGGTGAGAATGTCGGCCGCGATGTCGTTGAGCAGCATGACGCGGCTCGGCTGCGGCATGAGCGTGAGGTCGTCGAAGAGGAAGATCTTCGGACGCACCTTGTCGACCGATTCCTTGTTGAGCGTTTCCAGCGATGTGAGCAGCGTATCGACCTGCGGCTTGTCCAGCTCGTTCATCAGCTCCGCCACCTTCGTCGAGCCGGAAGCATTGCGTTCGGCATCGATTTCCGCCATCAGCCCCAGCACGCGGTTTTCGATGATCTGCGCCGCTTTCGGGCTGACATCCTTGAGATTGACGGTGCGGTTCATGATGTCGGCGCGTTGCGCCTCGGGCAGTTGCAGCAGAACCTTGGCGCCGAAGGAGGACGGCATCATCGACAGCACATAGGCGATGGTTTGCGGATGTTCGCGCAGGAAGAACTTGGCGACGAAAATCGGATCCGCCTCGCCGAGGCGATCCCAGATCGAAGTTTCGTAAGCCTGGAAGGCGGTGCGCCGGCCGAGAAGGCTGTCGACCTCGTCGGGTGTCAAGCCTTCCTCGAGAATGCTTTCGATTGCCTTGGCGTTGTCCATCAGACCCGCGCCTTCGGTGAAGAGATCCTCGAATTCCGCGACGAGCTGCGCCAGCTCGTCCGGCGGAATAACCCTCAGCGACTGCGCAGACGCGATGATGAGCTGCAATTCATGCTGCGTGAAATATTTCAGCAGCCGTCCCGCAACCTGTTTACCCATGGCAAGGAGAACAGCAGCAGCCTTCTCAGCCTGAGATAATGGTTGCTCGGCGAGGGCGCCGCCGCTGAAATCGTCAAAGTCCATCATGGTCTTCGTCTCCGTCCCGAACAGGGAGTGGGCTTATTCTGAACAGAGTTCAGTTTTTCTTCGTATTCGATACTTCGATGAGCTTGATACCGAAGCGGGTGTCATCATGTTCCAGCACGGTAATTTCGCCCCGGCCGATTCTGCGGCCGTTCACAGTGATTTCGACGGGCTCGCCGATCTTCTTGTCGAGGGCGATGATCGCGCCTTCGGTCAGGTTCATCAGGCCGGAGACCTGCATGCGGCTGCTGCCGAGCACGATCTGAACGTCGATCGGGATGTCCATGATCAGGTCGAGATTGGCGGTCAGCGCGCTGCCCGGAGCTGACGGTTCGGCGAAGGAGGAACCGCCGAAATCGCTGGCGCCGAAAGCCGAGCTTGCATTGTCGTCCCCGAAATCGCCGCCGAAGGCCGAAAGATCCGTGCCCGGTTCGGCCCCGAATGCATCGGCGCCGAAATCCGGCATGCCACCGTCGGTGTCTTTCTTCAGCACGCCGCGCAGGCCGTCGATGGCCTCATCCAATGCGGCGTCGCTGTTTTCAACTTCCAGCGATTCCTCGCCGCTTTTCTGTGTCGTCTTCCTAGCCATGAAATCACTATTCCAGTTGAAACTTGCCTCAAGCTGCCGTGGGTGCCCCAGTCACCCGCCAGCCGGTCAATTCATCAGGTGTCGAAGAAGCTCGTCGTCGGAATTCACATTGTCCTTGACGCGCACCGTGTAATTTTCGCCCGAACGGCCGAATTCGCAGATGTAGAGGTCCTTGCTGTTGGCGCTGACCTCGACGCGGACATCGCCTGCGTCCATGAAGGGAATGACATCGCCGACGGCGAGTCTCGAAATTGTGTTCAGCGTCAGCGATTCCAGCTGGATGCGGGCCTCGAGCGTCACCTGCGAGCGACGCACCTGTTCGCTGAGCTGCTCCGTCCATGCTTCCGACGCTGCGGACGGGTTCTTGGCTCGCGGTGGGCTGACGACGGTCCGCAGCAGAACCTGCTGCGGTATGATGACGACGATTTCCGAGACGGTCTTGCCGAGCGAAATCATCATGGTGATGGCAGCGGCGAATTCATCGACCTGGTCGGCAGCCGGCTTCGGGCGATTCTCGATATTATACGGCGGATCGAGATTGGGTTCGAAACCGCCAGCCGCATTGACCGCCGAGCGCAGCACGTTGGCGATCTTGTCGAACACCATGACGGCAAGGTCGAGCTCGATGATCGAAAGCGGCCGCGGAAGGGGTGCCTCGATGGTCTCGGGCAGCGCGCCCAGCATGTGCTCCATCAGGGTCATTATGAAGCCTGTGCCGCAGCCGAGAACGAATTTCGATGCCCAGTTGCGTAGCGAACCGTTCACAAGCGCGCAGTTGCCGCCGAGGCCGGCGATGAGATCGTTCATCAGTCCCGACTGGCAGCCGGCATAGGCGACGGACACGTCGAGGCCCGTTTCGCTCTTGATGAAGTCGGGTAGGAATTCGCCGTAGACCTGGCCGAAGGCGGCGGCGAGCTTTCCGACGGTTGCCTGGTCTCCGAGGCCGCCGGTCAGCTTGGCGAAGAGGGCGCGGTCCATGGTATGCGCCTTGGCGGATGATTGCTGGCTCATGGTCGTCAGGCCGCCTTGCTCTCACCGCCGGGATTCATCATTTCCTGCTCGACGGCATCGATCGACGGCCGTTCGTAGGAGGAGATGGTCTTGCGGCCGTATTCGAGCGCCACCTGCGGCACGGAGCCGTTCATGTAGGCCAGCAGCGTCTGCTTGACGATCACGTAGAGGCGATGCTGCTTGCTGCGCACGATCTTGATCTGCGACACGAGAGGCGCGCAGACGGAATAGGAAAGGAGAATGCCGAGGAAGGTGCCGACCAGCGCCGAGCCGATGAGGTGACCGAGTACTTCCGGCGAATCGTTGATGTGGCTCATGGCCTTGATGACGCCGAGAACGGCGGCGACGATACCGATGGCCGGGAAGGAATCGCCCATGATCGTGATGGCATGATAGGGCTTCATCTTGTCGTGCAGGATGGTGTTGATTTCCTCGTCCATCAGCGCCTCGATCTCGTGCGAGCGGGCGTTGCCGATGATGATGAGGCGGACGTAGTCGCAGATGAAGGCCGTCAGTTCCTTGTTCTTCAGCACCGTCGGGGCGGCTTGGAAGATTACGGATTCGTCCGGGTTGTCGATATGGGCTTCGATTTCGTTGCGCGACTTGGTGCGCAGATCGCGCATCAGCGCATAGAGCACACCGAGCGTATCGAGATAGTTGCGCTCCTTCGGAACCGAATGCTTGAAGGCCTCGCCCAGCGCCTTGCCGGAATCCTTCACGACCTTCATCGGATTGGCCATGATGAAGCCGCCGATGCCGGCGCCCGCGATGATGACAAATTCGAAGGGCTGGAACAGCGCGTCCACATGCCCGCCCATCGCCATGAAGCTGCCTATGATGCAGCCGCAGGTCACTACAAATCCGATAATAATATTCATCGCCAGTCCACACCTGAACGTTGCTTCCTCCGTTGAAGTAGGAGACCTGCCTTGCGTGAGGCTGTTCGGCGCGCTTCGAAGCGGCCTTTCGCCGTGTCAGCTTCGCACAAGCCAGTGCTGGCAGAGTATCGGGTAAGGGCATTCATGCCCGGCTAACGACATGTCGGAGCGCCGCGATATCTGGCGTTTCCTTTCCCGTTATTCTCCAATGTCCGGAGGGCTTGAAAAATGCAGTCTGGTATTTATGTGGCGCTGTCATCGCAGATGGCGCTCGAGCGGCGTCTGACGACGATCGCCGATAACATGGCCAACGTGAATACCACGGGTTTTCGTGGCACCGAGGTCAAGTTCAATCAAGTCCTCAGCAATACCGAAAACAAGCTCAACGCCAAAGTCGCCTTCGTCTCGCAAGGCAACGACTATCTCTCTACCGACAACGGCGAACTGGAAAACACCGGCAATCTCTTCGATTTTGCGGTCAAGGGCGATGCTTGGTTCGGTCTCAACACGCCGGCTGGCATGGTTCTGACGCGCGATGGCCGCTTTACCATGACCGAGAGCGGCGCCCTGGTCTCCACCAGAGGCTATCCGGTGCTTGATCCCGGCGGCGCACCGATCCAGCTCGACCCCGGCGGCGGCGCGCCGAGCGTCTCCTCGGATGGCACGATCGCTCAAAACGGCAAGCAGGTCGGCAAGATCGGGCTCTATAGCTCCGATATCAGCAAGGGCTTCCTGCGCTATGACAATAGCGGCGTGTTACCGACGGACTCCCCGCAGTCCGTCGTCGACCACTCCCATATCGGTATCGCCCAGGGCTATCTCGAAAATTCCAACGTCAACGGCATGCGGGAAATGACCCAGCTTATCGAAGTCAGCCGCGCCTTCGACAATATCTCGACGCTTACCAGCAGCAGCGAAAGCACGCTCACGGACGCCATCAAGACCCTCGGCGGCAGCCAGTAAGAGGGTCGGATGATGTTCGAGGATGGGATGCCCGAGGGCGCGATGTCGCCGAGATTCTCGCGGATGGCCGCTTTGGCGGATCAATATTTGATGGCGGAAAACACGGTTGCCGATGGCGGCCATGTACGCACCATCGCGGCCGGGCACTACACCGTCGCCGGCCTTTCCAGGCATGTGCGCCTCGGCGAGTTCGTCGCCCACCGTTCCCCGACCGGCATCCATCTCGGCGAAGTCGTCCGCGTCGAGCCGGAGCTGACCTATGTCTGCCCGATCGAGCCGGGCGAGCCGATTGGCATCCACGACGTCATCATCCGCAAGGGCGCCTTCCGTATCGCGCCGACGGATAGCTGGTGCGGGCGCACGATCAACTCGCTGTGCGAGCCGATCGATGGCCTGGGGCCGCTGGCGGCAGGTCTGGATTCGCGCTCGATCTCCAATACCGCGCCGCCTTCGATGACGCGCAAACGCGTAGAGACGGGTTTCAAGACCGGCGTGCGCGCCATCGACATCTTCTCGCCGCTCTGCCTTGGCCAGCGTCTCGGCATCTTCGCCGGTTCCGGCGTCGGCAAGTCGACGCTGTTGTCGATGCTCGCCCGGGCCAATGCTTTCGACAAGGTGGTAATCGCGCTTGTCGGCGAACGTGGCCGTGAAGTCCGCGAATTCATCGAGGACACGCTGGGTTCGCACATGCAGAAGTCGATCGCCATCGTCGCAACCAGCGACGAGAGCCCGATGCTGCGCAAGATGGCGCCATTGTCTGCCATCACCATCGCCGAGCATTTCCGCGACCAGGGCGACAATGTGCTGTTGATCGTCGACAGCGTCACCCGCTTTGCCCATGCCATTCGCGAAGTGGCGACGGCCTCCGGCGAGCCGCCGATCGCGCGTGGTTATCCGGCCTCGGTTTTCACCGAACTGCCGCGCCTTCTGGAGCGTGCAGGACCAGGTCCGGAAGGGACCGGCACGATCACCGCGATCATCTCCATCCTCGTCGACGGCGACAATCACAACGACCCGATCGCCGATTCCACCCGCGGCATTCTCGATGGCCATATCGTCCTGCAGCGCAGCCTGGCGGAAGAGGGGCGCTATCCGCCGATCGATCCGTTGGCCTCGGTGTCGCGCTTGGCGCGCAAGGCCTGGACGCCGGATCAGGAAAAGCTGGTTTCGCGCCTGAAGGCACTCGTGCACCGCTATGAAGAAACCCGCGACCTGCGCCTGATCGGCGGATACCGCCAGGGCAGCGACCCGGATCTCGACATGGCCGTCCGCCAGGTGCCGATCATCTACGACATTCTGAAACAGACCCCCGGCGAACGGCCTTCGGCCGACGCCTTCACCGACCTTGCGACCGCGTTGAAAAACGGCTCGGCCGCAAACATCCAGCCGAGAGCGAAATGACGTTTCCACGAAATGTCGTTCGCTCCAACCATTTGATTTCGCATCATCCCGTCCGAAACCGCTTCACGCATTTCGGACTATGCCGAGGGAGAGGCCAGACGTGAGAGAATCCGATGCAGACGAACCGGTCGCTCCGCTGAAACCGGCAAAAAGGCGGACCTTTACCGATAAGGCCCTGGCCGGCACCGGTCTGTTGCTCGCCGGTATTTCGGCTTTCTTCCCCTGGTATGTGTTCCTGAACCCCGACAAGTTCGGCATTCACGTTGCCGAGGGCGAGCGCACCCGCGATCTGCCGAACTGGCCCGGACGCGAGATCGTCAACGTCTCGCCGCTTGCCATGGTCAACAAAAATCCCGACGGGCCGAAAGATTTCGCTCCCGATCCGTTGACGACGGCAACGGTCAGCAATGTTGGACGCGAGGACGACAAGGGCCAGCCGGCCGAAGATCAGCCGTTTCCCGGCAAGTCGCCGTTCCATTTGCTGCACGTCGCAAACGGCCGGGCGCTCATCGAGGATGACACCGGCATGTATGTCGTGCGTGTCGGCTCGATCCTGCCCGATAACAGCCGCTTGGCGACGATCGAGCAGCGCGACGGAAAGTGGGTCATCGTCACTTCCACCGGTGACGTCTACGGCCACAATTGAGAGCCCGCAATCGCCTGCGTATCAGGCTTAGTAAAGACTTTAGCAAGAACGCATCCCCCGCAAGTCCCACGCAAGATTATCCCTCTAGGGTCCTGCTGTAAGAACGGAGAGAAGCCCATGCAACCCATTCAGCTCTTTGACCTGGCCTCGCGGCAAGCCGAGTGGCTCCAGGTTCGCCAGGAGGTCGTTGCCGGCAATATCGCCAATGCCAATACCCCGAAGTACCACGCCAAGGACGTCACGCCGTTTCAAGCCGTTCTCGACAACGAGAATGTCGGCATGGCGAAGACCAACCCGGCGCATTTTTCGGGCAATGAATTCAGTGAGAGCGGCGACGTCAACGTCGAGGAAGCGTCGCTCAATCAGGAAATCGGCGTCCAGGAGTCGGGTAACACCGTCGGCCTGGAAGACGAGCTCGCCAAAACCGGCGACATCCAGCGCCAGTACGGTTTGAACACCGCGCTGGTCAGCTCCTTTCATCGCATGATGTTGATGACCGTAAAACAATAGATGAAGTGAAGATGTTATGGACCCTTTATCAGCCGCGTTGAAGATTGCGGGCTCCGGCCTGGAGGCCCAATCGACCCGCCTGCGTGTTGTTTCCGAAAATATCGCCAATGCCCGTTCGACGGGCGACACCCCCGGTTCCGATCCCTATCGCCGCAAGACCGTGACGTTCGGCGCCGAGCTCGATCGCGCCAACAACCTGACCACGGTGGGTGTGAAGAAGTTGGGCGAGGACACCAGCAAGTTCGTCGAGGAATACGACCCAGACAATCCGGCGGCGGACCCGAAGGGCTATGTGAAGATGCCCAACGTCAACGTCCTCGTTGAAATGGCCGATATGCGCGAAGCCAATCGTTCCTATGAGGCCAATCTGCAAACGATCAAGCAGTCGCGCGATCTCATCAATTCCACCATCGATCTCTTGAAGAATGCACAATGATTGACGCTATCAAGAATGTCTCCTCCCTTTCCGCAGTCCGCGGTCTCGGCAACATTACCACCGACGAAAGCTCCTCTTCGTCCAACAGCCTGGCGCCGACGCTTGGAACAACGCTTGGAAATGCGACCGGCGCAAGCTTCGCCTCGGTAATGTCCAACGTGGCGAAAGACACGGTCAATACGCTGAAGGAAGCCGAAAACGCCTCCTTCGCCGGCATCAAGGGCACGATGAGCACCCGCGAAGTGGTCGACAAGGTCATGCAGGCGGATCAGACGCTGCAGACGGCGATCGCGCTGCGCGACAAGATGGTCTCCGCCTTTCTCGATATTACGAAAATGCAGATTTAGGGCGGGTGGCCCCGCTCCCATTATTTGATTTGGCGCGATCTTGTTCAAAGCCGCTTTGCGGCTTTCGGGATCACGCTCTAGCTCGAAGGACGAAGACATGAGAGCGCTCGCTATTGCCGCGACGGGCATGGACGCCCAGCAGACCAACCTCGAAGTAATCGCGAACAACATCGCGAACATCAATACGACGGGTTACAAGCGTTCCCGCGCCGAGTTCTCGGACCTTTTGTACCAGACCGAACGCGCCAAGGGCATTTCCAACCGGCCGAACCAGGCCGTGGTGCCGGAAGGCGCCAATATCGGTCTCGGCGTGCAGACGACGGCCGTGCGCAACATTCAGATCCAGGGCGAACTGTCGCAGACGCAGAACGATCTCGACGTCGCGCTGGTCGGCCGCGGATGGTTCCAGATTCAGATGCCCGACGGCACGACGGCCTATACGCGCGCCGGTTCGTTCAACAAGAGCGATACGGGCCAGATGGTGACCGCGGACGGCAACGTGCTGGAGCCGGGGATCACGATCCCGAACAATGCCAGCAACATCGTTATCAACGAATCCGGTCAGGTCTCGGCGACGATCGGCACCGCGACGACGCCGACCGTTCTCGGCCAGTTGCAGATCGCCAACTTCGTCAACGAAGCCGGTTTGCAGCCGATGGGCAGCAACCTCTTCACCCAGACGCCGGCCTCCGGCGATCCCGTCGTCTCCGATCCCAATACCAACGGCTTCGCCTACATGAAGCAAGGCTATCTGGAATCGTCGAACGTCGATGCGGTCAAGGAAATCACCGATCTGATCAGCGCGCAGCGTGCCTACGAGATGAATTCCAAGGTCATCACCACCGCCGACGACATGGCGCAGATCGTCAGCAAAGATCTGAAGTAACGAGAGGACGGGCCGAACATGAGGGTTCGCCGGATGAAAAGCTTAGCAATGGCCTGGCTCGCCGCGGCGAGCCTCTCCGTCATGTTCGTGTCGGCCGCTCCCGCCGGCGCAACGGGCACCGATGGCACCAGCCTGGGGACCGCCGTCGTGCCGACCGAGACGATTTATCCAGGAGATATCATCAGCAGCGGTCAGCTCGAAGAGGTCGACGTCACCAATCCGAATCTGACCGGCGATTACGCCAAGCGGATCCGGGATGTAACCGGCTTGGTGTCGAAGCGCACGCTCTTGCCTGGCCGAACCATCTCCATTTCGGCGCTACGCCAGCCCTTCGCCGTGACACGTGGCTCCAATATCCGTCTGGTGATGAACATGGGCAGCATGACGATCACCGCGGCTGGAACGCCGCTGGATGACGGCGCGGTCGGCGATAGCGTACGAGCCCGCAATCTGGACTCCGGCATCATCGTCAACGGTACTGTTCTCGAAAACGGCACGATCCGAGTGGTCGCAAAATGAGAAGCCTTCGCCATTTCCTCGGGGTTTTGCTGGCATTGCCGAGCCTGATCGTCGCCGATCCGGCGCTGGCGATGCAATCGCGCATCAAGGACATAGCCTCGCTGCAGGCCGGCCGCGACAACCAGTTGATCGGCTACGGCCTGATCGTCGGTCTCCAGGGAACCGGCGACAGCCTGCGTTCCTCGCCCTTCACTGAACAGTCCATGCGCGCGATGCTGCAAAACCTCGGCATTTCGACGCAGGGCGGCCAGTCCGCCGCCAAGAATACCGCCGCCGTCATGGTGACGACCAATCTGCCGCCCTTCGCAAGCCCAGGCAGCCGCATCGACGTCACGGTCAGCTCGCTTGGCGATGCGACGTCGCTGCGCGGCGGTACGCTGATCATGACCTCGCTCAGCGGTGCCGACGGGCAGATCTACGCCGTGGCGCAGGGCTCGGTTATCGTCTCTGGCTTCCAGGCCCAGGGGGCGGCCGCGAGCGTCACCGAAGGCACCACCACCGCCGGCCGCGTGCCGGGCGGCGCCATCATCGAACGCGAACTGCCGTCGCGTTTCAAGGATTCGGTCAATCTTGTCCTGCAGTTGCGCAATCCGGATTTCTCCACCTCAATCCGCATCGCCGATACGGTCAATGCCTGGGCGACCTCGCATTTCGGCGGTCCGATCGCCGAGGCCAAGGATTCCCAGGAAGTTGCGATCGAAAAGCCGAAGATGGCGGATCTGACGCGGCTGATGGCGGATATCGAAAATCTCGACGTCCAGACAGACACGCCTGCCAAGGTCGTCATCAATGAACGCACCGGAACGATCGTCATCGGCGCCGATGTCCGCGTCTCGCCGGTCGCCGTCAGCTACGGCACCTTGACGGTTCAGGTCAGTGAAAACCCGCAGATCGTGCAGCCGGAGCCCTTCTCGAACGGTGAGACGGCCGTTCAGGATCAGACGGATATCACCGCCAGCAAGAGCGGCGGCCGCGTCGCTGTGCTCGAAGGACCCGATCTGAAGACGCTGGTCTCCGGGCTGAACAATATCGGCGTCAAGCCGGACGGCATCATCGCCATCCTGCAAGGCATCAAATCGGCCGGCGCCCTGCAAGCGGAGCTCGTGCTGCAATGACATCGATCGCCATCGCCAGGAAATTGCTGACCGCCGGCTGCGTGGCGACGGCGTTGCTGCTGTCGGTCTCGGCCGCAACGGCGCAGGAAGCGCCGAAGCCGGTCGTCGACCCGGCTTCGAGCCAGGACGAGATCAAACAGTTCTGCACGAACATCGCGGACCCGGCCCGCGACCAGCGCTATCTGCTGCAGAAGCAGGAGCTTGAGAAACTGCAGGCCGATGTCGACCAGCGCATCGCCACGATGGACAAGCGCAAGGCGGAATACGAAGACTGGCTGAAGCGGCGCGACGACTTCTTGAAGACCGCCGATTCCGGCCTGGTCGACATCTACAAAAACATGAAGCCCGATGCGGCGGCGGCAAGCCTTAATGAGGTCAAGGTCACCGTAGCGGCTGCGATCATCATGAAACTCTCACCGCGCCAGTCGAGCCTCATTCTGGCGGAGATGGACGCGCAGAAGGCCGCTGTTGTCACCAACATCATCTCCAGCGCGTCCGATCCGAATACATCGAAGTCGAAGGACCCCTCATGAACATGCGTCTTACGGCCACGTGCGCAGTCGTCGTTTTCCTCGCCGGTTGTCAGTCGCAGGCTCTGAAGGAAATCGGCAGGGCGCCTGCCATGAGCCCGATCGGCAGCGGCCTGCAATATGCGCAGACGCCGCAGATGTTGCAGTATCCGAAGCGGCCGCATCAGGTGGCGCAGGGATACTCGCTCTGGAACGATTCGCAGGCGGCCCTTTTCAAGGATTCGCGAGCCCTCAATGTCGGCGACATCCTGACGGTCAATATCTCGATCAACGACAAGGCGAACTGGGATAACGAGACCAATCGCAGTCGCACGAACAAGAGCGATATGAACTGGGATATCACCGCCAAGATCTTTGGCTGGCAGCCGAGCACCAATGCTGACGCAACCTCCGGCTCCGACACCAGCACTGACGCCAAGGGCAAGATGCAGCGTTCCGAGCAGATCACTCTGCTTGTTGCCGCGGTCGTCACCGGCGTTCTCGAAAACGGCAACCTGATGATCAGCGGTTCGCAGGAAGTGCGGATGAACCAGGAGATTCGTATCCTGAACGTCGCCGGTATCGTCCGGCCTCAGGACGTCACGTCGGAAAACACGATCTCCTACGACAAGATCGCCGAAGCGCGTATCTCCTACGGCGGCCGCGGCCGTCTGACGGAAATTCAGCAGCCGCCGCGCGGCCAGCAGGCGGTCGACCTGCTGTCGCCGCTCTGACGGCCGGGCAGCCACACGGTATTTTGCTAACAGGCGGACAGAGACATGGCAGCAGCGGCAGACGCATCGGAAAAAGGCAAGGGATCGCCGCTGATCATGATGATTGTCGGGCTGGTGATCCTGACGGTTCTCGGCGGCGGCGGCGGCTGGTTCCTCGGCACCATGGTCTCCCCGAAGATCAAGACGGCGACGGCCGTGGCAAAGGCTGCGGAGCAGACCCCGACCGGCGAAAAGCAGGCAGCGGCCGCCGCGGAAGCAAACGGCATCATTCAACTCGATCCGATCACGACCAATCTTGCCTATCCCTCGCAAAACTGGATCCGGCTCGAAATCGCGCTGATGTTCAAGGGCAAGCCGGACGCGCAGCTTGCGGAGGCCATCCATCAGGATATCCTCGCCTATGTTCGCACCGTTTCGCTGCAGCAGGTCGAAGGCCCGCGCGGCTTCCAATATCTTCGGGATGACGTTCAGGAACGTGTTGACCTTCGCTCGGAAGGGCGGGTATCGAAAGTTATGTTCAGAACTTTCGTGATCGAATGATTCGATTATTATTTGCTTTACTTATATTGGTTTTCGCTGCGTTTTCGCCTGAAATGGCGATGGCGCAGCAATTGCCGCAACAGCTCCCGACGGATCTCTTCAATGTCCCGGTGAACGGCTCGGTCGCGGCTTGGATCATTCGCACCTTCGGGCTGTTGACGATCCTGTCGATCGCGCCCGGCATCCTCATCATGGTGACGAGCTTTCCGCGCTTCATCATCGCGTTTTCGATCCTGCGTTCGGGCATGGGCTTGTCCACCACGCCGTCGAACACGATCCTGCTGAGCCTCGCGCTGTTCATGACCTTCTACGTCATGTCGCCGACCTTCGATCAGGCCTGGAAGGATGGCGCGCAGCCGCTGATGGCCAATCAGATTTCGGAGGCCGATGCCGTTCAGCGCATCGCCGAGCCTTTCCGCACCTTCATGTCCAACAACACGCGCGACAAGGACATTAAGCTCTTCGTCGATCTGGCGCAGGAGCGCGGGCAAACGGTCGTGGTCGACAACAAGATCGATTATCGCGTGCTGATCCCGGCTTTCATGATCTCGGAAATCCGCCGTGGTTTTGAAATCGGCTTCCTGGTCGTTCTGCCGTTTCTGGTCATCGACCTGATCGTCTCGACCATCGTCATGGCGATGGGCATGATGATGCTGCCGCCGACATCGATCTCGCTGCCCTTCAAGATCCTTTTCTTCGTGCTGATCGACGGCTGGAACCTGCTGGTCGGCAGCCTTGTGCGCTCTTTCCACTAAAGCAATTCCGGGAAAAGTGCGAAGCGGCTTTCCGTCCGGAATGCGTAAAAGCAAAGGGATAGAGCGCCGTGCGTTCATATGAGCGCACAAAGGTCGCTGTAGTCTTTTGAATCTAGAGCATCTTATCCGCTTGCAGGTGATGTCACCTGAGCGGAATGCTCCAATCGCCTGCAGCCGGTGGGACCGTCATCGGGAGCGGAGCTTCCGATGAAGAGAGGTCCTTATTCTGCGGCGATCGCTGCAGCATCCTGACTTTCGACCAGGAACGGTTCGGCTCGCGCCGGCAGTGCCGGCACGTCCATATGATCCGGATCAAGGCCCTGCTTGGCGCGTGCGACCATCATTTCGTAGGCGGTTTCCACGTAACGGGTAAGGCGTTCGGCATCGAAGAGCGGCTTGATGTAGCGATTGGCCGCCAATGTCTCCTTGAGCGCGGCAATGCGCTCCGGCTGCCTGGCGAGCTCGACGGCCATGTCTTCATAGGCTTTGACACCGGCCGCCACCAGCTCCGGCACGCCGATGGCGTTGAGCAGGCTTTCGCTGACGCGCGAGGCGAAGTTCGTGCCCTTCATCGTCAACACCGGCAAACCGCCCCAGAGCTGTTCCGAGGTCGTCGTGTGGCCATTCACCGGGAAGGTATCGAGACCGAGATCGGCCAATTGCTGGCGGTCGATGTGATCCTCATAGCGGATACGCGTGGTGAAGATGATGCGCTTGCGGCTGATGCCGCGCGCCTCCAGGCGCGTCCACAGGTTGGCCTCGGCGCGCGGGTTGCAAAGCAGCCAGAGCACGCTGTTCTTGGTGCGCTTCAGTATGTTGCACCAGATATCGATCATGTGCGAGGTGATCTTGCGGTTGCCGTTAAACGAGGCGAAGACGAAAGCATCCTCCGGCAGGCCATGCAGCGCACGGGTCGTCGGCCGCGGCTTCGGGCGATATATCGGATCGTTCGGCTGATAGCATTCGGGCAGGCGGCAGAACTTCTCGTGGAAATGCGGCTTGGAATAATCCGGCAGAACGTAGGGATCGCCGATAATGTAGTCGAGGTCGATGTTGACGGCGGAGCCCGGAAAGCCGAGCCATGCCGTCTGAATCGGCGCAGCCTTGTGGTTGAGGATGCGGACGCGGCTATCCTTGGTATGTCCTTTCAGATCAACCAGGATGTCGATCTGATGGGCACGGATCGCCTCTGCCGCCGCCTGATCGGAGAGGCTGCGGACATCGACCATGGTACCCAATTTCGAATAATCGAATTCTTCCTCTTGCTGAGATGACGGCTTGGAATGGTCGAAGAGGACAATCTCGAATCGATCCTTGTCGTGCAGTTCCAACGTCCGCTGCATGAGCTTCATCGTCGCATGGCCCGGCCAGAAGTCCGATGATAGATAGCCGATGCGAATCTTGTCGCCCCATGTATGCGGCGCCTTGCGGCGCGCCTCTGCGTGCCCGGCCGGCAGCGGTGCCGTATCGTGCACCGCGAACTTGTTGATCGCTTCGTCACCGCACCAGTGCAGATGGAAGAAGGGATTGTCCGGCCTGATATAGTCGAGGTTTCCGGCAGCCGTCGCCGCCAGGATCGGCGCCATATGTTTGTCCACTGTCGCAAGATCGGACAGTTCGCGGGCGAAGATCAAATGAAGCGTGCGAAAGATGATGTTGTCGGGATGCTTCTTGAACAGGGTGGCGACGATGTGCCGGTTGCCGTCGTCGTAAAGGTCATCGGTCAACAGTTTTGACGCCATCAACCGATGTTTGAGCTCCGGCCCTTCCACGAGCACGGTCCTGAAGCCGGCCAGCAGGTCCCTTTGCTGACGGCTCAGAAAGATGCTGGAAAGGGCAAAGGCAAGATCCGGATCCTTGAGCGCCCGATTGAGAATCAGGCTACCGATCGAAAGCGTTGCATCTTCGTTGCCGCAGGCAAAGTGCAGCAGCAGGGCTTCCCGCAGATAGTCTTCGCGATAAGGCTTCTGCCGGCCCGCCAGTTCATAGGATCTCGCCGCGTCCGCTCTGAAGCCGAGTTTGAGCAGCGTCTTTGCCAGCAGGGCATAGGTCTTCGGCGATGTATCGACATTGAGCAGCCCGTTCAGTGTTTCGAGCGCGCGCGTATATTGTCCCTTTTGATAAAAGCTGGACGCTGTCCCATAGGCGTTTTTCGTATTCACGAGCGAGAACTCCGAGCGAACTTTGGACGGTCTCCGGCAAAGGCCGGAGTCCGTCATCATGGATTCGGGGGATAATCGCGCGCGTAGCTTGCCTGAAACCGAAGCAATGGTTGAACCCCTTTACGCATCGTTAGCTACGTTGTTGTCGGATGCTTTTGCGGGTTCCGCGTTTAAGGAATTCGCAAGCAATGCATGCGAGTTTACCTGCGACATGACGGGTTTGGTCCTCTAGGAAATGGGACCGAGGAGCATGAAGCCGCTCCGTCATCGCCGGTATTTGAAGTCCGGTATGTCCTCCTTTTCGTATTCAGTTTCCAGGGGACACACTTATGACCAGCATCGTAACCAACAATTCCGCTATGGCCGCTTTGCAGACTCTGCGCGGCATCAGCAACAACCTGCAGAGCACGCAGGACGCTGTTTCTTCCGGCCTGCGCATCTCCAAGGCTTCCGATAACGCCGCCTATTGGTCGATCGCCACCACGATGAAGTCCGACGACAGCGCTATCGGCGCCGTCTCCGACGCCCTCGGCCTCGGTGCCGCGAAGGTCGACACGGCATCCACCGCAGTCACCAGCACCCTCGACATCGTCGGCCAGATCAAGGACAAGCTCGTCACCGCCATGGAAGGTTCGGTTGACAAGGGTCAGGTCCAGGAAGAAATCGGCCAGCTTCAGGAACAGCTCCAGAGCGTCGCTCAGTCCGCTTCGTTCAACGGCGAAAACTGGGTCATGGCTGCAAACGGCGACTCCGCCTCGGTCGTTTCCTCGTTCATCCGCGGCACCAACGGCACCGTTTCGGTCAGCACGACGTCCTACGCCTTCAACACCGGCGCAACGGGCAACGTTCTGTTCGGCGCGAATAACGGCTCGATCGACACGTCTTCGGGTATCCTTGGTACCCAGGACTCCACGGTTGGCGCTTCGGTCTTCAGCCTGGACATCACCAACATGACCTCCGGCCAGATCTCCAGCGCCCTCAACATGGTTCAGACCGCTCTGAACTCCATGACCAGCATGGGTTCGAAGCTCGGCTCGATCTCCAGCCGTATCGACCTGCAGACGACCTTCGCTTCGTCGCTGTCCGACTCGATCGAATCGGGCGTTGGCAAGCTGGTCGACGCCGACATGGAACAGGAATCGAGCAAGCTCTCTGCTCTGCAGACGCAGCAGCAACTGGCTATCCAGTCGCTCTCGATCGCCAACTCCTCCACGCAGTCGATCCTGTCGCTGTTCCGTTAAGAAGAAGGATTGGCGCTCGACGCCAGCCGAAATTTCTAAACACCAAGTTAACCGCGCCTGTCTAAGGCGCGGTTTTTTTTATATTTTTAGACCGGGGTCGGTTCAGGTTTTCTTAACCATATTGCTGTTTTCTAACACCATTGAAACGGCGAGTTAACCTTAACCGAATGGGTTAACAGGCATGATGCTGAGTGCCGTTACCGGTTTTTAGGTCCGGAATGTCCCTTATTTAACCGCTGCCAAAGGGGCAAATATTATGACGAGCATCCTTACCAACAACGCTGCAATGGGCGCACTGCAGACACTGCGCGGCATCAACAGCGACTTGCAGTCCACGCAGAATGCCGTTTCCTCGGGCCTGCGCATCTCCAAGGCTTCCGATAACGCCGCCTATTGGTCGATCGCCACCACGATGAAGTCTGACGACAGCGCTATCGGCGCCGTCTCCGACGCCCTCGGCCTCGGTGCCGCCAAGGTCGACACGGCTACCACCGCAGTCACCAGCGCCCTCGACATCGTCAGCCAGATCAAGTCCAAGCTTGTAACCGCCATGGAAGGCTCGGTTGACAAAGGCCAGGTCCAGGAAGAAATCGGCCAGCTCCAGCAGCAGCTCGAGAGCGTCGCTCAGTCCGCTTCGTTCAACGGCGAAAACTGGGTCATGGCCGCAAACAACGATTCCGCCTCGGTCGTTTCGTCCTTCATCCGCGGCACCAACGGCACCGTTTCGGTCAGCACGACGTCCTACGCCTTCAACACCGGCGCAACGGGCAACGTTCTGTTCGGCACGCAGGCTAACGGCTCGATCGACACGTCTGCGGGTATCCTTGGTACCCAGGACTCCACGGTTGGCGCTTCGGTATTCAGCCTCGACATCACCGGCATGACCGGCGGCCAGATCTCCACCGCCCTCAACATGGTTCAGACCGCTCTGAACTCCATGACCAGCATGGGTTCGCGTCTCGGCTCGATCTCGACCCGCATCGACCTGCAGACGACCTTCGCTTCGTCGCTGTCCGACTCGATCGAATCGGGCGTTGGCAAGCTGGTCGACGCCGACATGGAAGAAGAATCGAGCAAGCTCTCTGCTCTGCAGACGCAGCAGCAGCTGGCCGTCCAGTCGCTCTCGATTGCCAACTCCTCCTCGCAGAACATCCTGTCGCTGTTCCGTTAATAGGAAGAACCGGCGCCTGGCGCGCCGGCTCAAATTTCGAAACAACAAATTCACCGCGCCTTTCCAAGAGGCGCGGTTTTGTTTTTCAGGGTGGTATCCACTTAAAGCGCGTCGCGATCTTTCAGATTCCACCGGTCTTCCGGTGGCGCACAGCATCGATGAAGCCATCAAACAACTTGCGCATGGCAACCTGCTTGTAGGGATAGATGGTGGCGCTATCCATGTTGTGGACGACCATCGCCACGTCGAGCTCGAAAACCAGCAGACGTCCGTCGGGAAGTTCGGCGCAATCGATACCGAAATAATCAAGCCCTATGTGACGATAGAGAGCTTCGAAACTCTCCTTGTGGCGGACCGCGAAATCCGTATCGAAATTCTCCATCCAAGCCTGTTCGACAGCCCGCTTCGCCGGGCTTTCCGCCATGCCGGCGCTGAGATAATGCACGATCCAATGCTCGGAAAGCGCCATATGGCTGGCGAAGGCCTTGCCTTCGATAAATACGATGCGCTGCTTGTTGTAGAGCCCGTCCGGCCCGCGGAAATCGATGAAAGGCGCGACGTAGAGCTCGGGAGCCGACTGCGTGGCCAGCCATGCGGACAGTCCCGAAATATCGGCGATACGTTCCATTCCATTGCCGGCATGGGTACTGATCGGACGAACGACGAGCGGAAATGAGAGGCCCGGCGCGCATTCGTCCAGGGCTTTTGTGCCCGCACCGACTGCGACAAGGTCCTCGCGTGGAACGCGGTACGTGCTCGGCGACAGAATGGAGGGCTCATTGGCCAGCATGCCGCTGACGCCATCGCGCGTCAGCCGGCTGATCAGTTCCGGATCGTCGTTCATGATCGGGCCGTCAAAATCGGCCAGCAGCGTCCGCATCCGTTCAAGCACGGGGGCGTTTTCGGTCGATTCGCCGATCGCCATGAACGCAACGTCGTGGTCCGGCAAATCCGTGAGCGCGGTCGTTTCCGCGTCCACGTAATGCAGCCAAAGAACACAATTGCTATCCGCCAGCAGAAAATCCAGCGGCGTGTTCGCCATGAAGTTGCCCGGCGTCACGAAGGCCAACAGCCGGGGCCCTTGTCCATCCCCGTGGACGACGCAAAAGTTGCGGCTGAGCTCCACCGCGCCCCGCAGGACCTGATGAGCCTCTTCGGAGCGGCCAAGCGTCTGCAGGATCGTCCCCAGGTCGAACATCGCCGCCGCGTCTTTGCCATTGGCTCCGATCCGCTGCATCAGCTCGTTCCAAAGCGGCGTCACGTCGGCGCCGGCATAGATGAGCGACACGATCCTCTGCATGCCCAGGATTCGCCTGGCGCCTCCGATTTCGTCAGAGGCGCGAGCGGCCACGAGGCCGGATGTCATCAGCATTGGAGCAAATCCTGTCGAGAACCGAGTTTCAGAACGCCGTCAATCAGCGCGTCGATATCCATCTGCCGCGTGCGATGGTTCACGATCGCGGCGCGGATTGCCGGTTGTCCGTTAATGTGGGTGAGGGACGGGGCGACGCGCCCCTCGGCGTGGAGATGTTCGATGATCCGGGCATTGACTTGCGGCGGCGCGTCACCGTCGGGGCCGACATAGGCAAAGCAAACGATATTGAGCGCAACCGGCGCCAAGAGCCGCAAGGCGGGTTCCTGTTCGATCCGGCGTGCGAGATCGCGTGCCAGGACACAGTTGGCAGCCATCGAATCCCCCAAAGCCTTGACGCCATAGGTCTTGAGGGTGAACCAGGTTTTGAGCGCGCGGAAGCCGCGTGACAGGTCCGGGCCGTAGTCGCAAGGCCACCAGTCACCGCCGGCCAGACCCGAGGCGGCACGGCTGAGATAGGCGGCTTCCGAAGCAAACGTCTGGCGCTGCCATGTGCTGTCGCGCACGAGGAGGAAGCCTGCGTCGTATGGCACCTGGCCCCATTTGTGGAAATCGAAGGCCAGCGAATCGCAGGTTTCGATGCCGGCGAACAAATGCGCCAGATCATCGCAAAGGATACCCAGCGCCCCCAACGCACCGTCGACGTGAAAATGCAGGTCGTGGGCGTCGGCGATACCGCGCAAAGCGATGAGGTCGTCGATCGCTCCGGTATTTACCGTCCCTGCGCTTCCGATGATGAGGAACGGCGTGTGCCCGGCCTCCTTGTCGCGCATGATGGCACGTTCGAGGGCCGCAATATCGATCTGCCCGGCCGCGTTGACCGGGATTCGCCGGAGCTGATCGCTGCCGACACCCGACATCTCGAATGCGCGCGGCACGCAACCATGCACTTCGCTCGATGCGTAGCCCACGAGCCGCGGCTCGTTCGATAGACCCTCAGCGCGGGCATTTGCACCGAGCTTTCTACTGCGCGCGAGCAGGAGGGCGACAAAATTGGCCTGCGAGGCGCCGGTCAGGAACAGGCCGCCAGCGGTATCCGGAAATGAGAATATTTGCCGCGTCCATCGGATGATCTGACGTTCGACCTCGATCGGCATATGGTCGCGTCCGCCAAGATTGGCGTTCAGACCGCCGGCCAGCATCTCCGCCAACATGCCGGCGACCGTTCCGCCGCCCTGCACCCAGCCCATAAATCCTGAGTGGATATTGCCGCTGCCATAGGGAAGAACATTGTCGCGGAATGTGGCATGGACATCCGCCAGGTCCGTCGGTTCGACCGGCAGAGGCGCGTCAAACAGGGCGCGCGCAGGCGACGGTGCCGGTTGCCAGACGGGTTTTTCGGAGAGCCTTTCCAAATGGTCGAACATATCGTCCAGCATCTGGTGACCCTGTTTGCGCAGGCTTTGCCAGTCGTCGGGGTCGAGGCTTGTCCGTTGCCGCGGTCCATCCCACGGTGATCCGCCATCTTGTAAACTTAACATGTCGACCCCGCATGGGCTGATATACCGACGTTGTAACCACGCCGATTCCGGCCGGACAGTCGCCCGATCATGACAATCTTATGCCGCCCAAGGTGGCGCGAAGCTGACCTGACGCGCCGATGGCCTCCTGCAGGAAATATGATTTTGTTAACTTTCCGGTTTTGTTGTTAACCTTTTATTAAGCCTAGTAGTGTCATCTGCGGCTAACGCAACGGTTGGTTAACGTCTCTTAAGAGCCAGTTAACAGGCATGACGCTGATTGCCGTTCCCGGCCGAAGACCGGAATGTCCCTTCCAATTTCAGCCACAAGGGGCACCTCTCCATGACCAGCATTTTGACCAACGATGCAGCAATGTCTGCTCTCCAGACTCTGCGCTCGATCAACAATAATTTGGAAGACACCCAAAACCGGGTCTCTTCCGGCTATCGTGTCGCCAAGGCCTCCGACAACGCCGCCTATTGGTCGATCGCGACCACCATGCGTTCCGACAACAGCGCGCTTTCGGCCGTCTCCGACGCTCTGGGCCTCGGTGCCGCCAAGGTCGACACCGCCTATACGGCAATGGACAATTCCATCAATGTCGTCGAGCAGATCAAGGACAAGCTTGTCGCGGCCACCGAAAACAGCGTCGACAAGGCGGATGTTCAGGAAGAAGTTTCACAGCTTCAGCAGCAGCTTGAGAGCATTGCGCAGTCCGCTTCGTTCTCCGGACAGAACTGGATGATTGGAGCCAACGGCGCTTCCGCATCGGTCGTGTCCTCCTTTGTCCGCAACAATGATGGCACGGTCGAGGTCAACAGCACCAGCTATAGCTTCGATACGGGATCGCAGGGCAACGTGATGTTCGGCGCCAATGCCGATGGTACGATCGACACGAGCTCCGGTATCCTTGGCACCACGCAGAATATCAACGGCACCGCCTATTCCGTCTTCAGTCTCGACATTACCGGCATGACGAGCGGCGGCATCGGCCAGGCGATGAACCTGGTGCAGTTGGCTCTCAACGCGATGACGAGCACCGCTTCGCAGCTCGGCTCGCTGTCGACCCGCATCGACCTGCAGACAAGCTTCGTTTCAACGCTGAGCGACACGATCGACTCCGGCGTCGGCAAGCTGGTCGATGCGAATATGGAAGAGGAATCGAGCAAGCTCTCGGCGCTTCAGACCCAGCAACAATTGGCGATCCAGTCGCTGCAGATCGCCAACAACAGCGCGCAGAACGTTCTGGCGCTCTTCAAGTGAGCCTTGACCGGAGCTTACGTTAGGAAAGCGCGGCGGCATTTCTTTCTTGCCGCCGCGCATAAGCTTTTGTTAACGTTCCGGGGTAACTGATTTGCAGTATCTGCGCAGAGCCCCGGTGTTCGATCAATTTCGTCGGAACCGATTTGAGGGCTTGATCTAGCGACGAGCCGCGTTGGGATCATTCCCGCTGGCGGGCATGAGGCCGTTCGTTGCTGCCGGACCCGTCCGGCCTGCCGTTTCCAATAGAATTACGGATCTCCCGATGAGCAGTGTAACGACGAACCCCGCCTCTTTGGCCGCGCTGACGGTATTGCGCGGCGTCAACAAAGATCTTGGTGTCGTGCAACAACAGGTTTCATCCGGCCTGCGCGTCGAGAACGCGGGTGACGATCCGACCTATTGGTCGATGTCGAAGACGATGCAGTCGGACCAGAGCAGTCTTTCCACCATTACCGACGCGCTCGGCCTCGGGGCCTCGAAGGTCGATACCGCCTCCACCGCCATGGATTCGGTCGTCGATCTCGTGACCCAGATCCAGGCCAAACTGGTTTCGGCCAAGGAGCCAGGCACCGACAAGAGCGCGGTCAATGCGGATATTGAGCAGCTCAAGAACCAACTGCAGTCGGTCACGCAATCCGCGTCCTTTTCCGGTGAGAACTGGCTCTACAACACCGATGCGCAGCCCGATACCGAGCAATCCGTCATCAGCAATTTTACGCGTGGCACGAGCGGTCAAGTCAATCTGGTGACGATCGATTACGATAGTTCGCAGACCCTGATGATCGACACGGCCGATGCCAGCCGCGGACTGCTGACGAAGAATATCGATGCCAGCACGTTCGACAGCAGTGGAACGTCGACGGAGCGTAACTATTATCTCCTGGCTGCGGATTCCGGTACGCCGCCTGACGACGGCACCGAAATTTCCATTTCCGACAGCACGACGGACGATGAAATCACTGACATGATCAATGTGACGAACTCGATCCTGAAGTCGGTTACTTCAGCCGATTCGACGCTGGGCGTGATGAAATCGCGTATCGACGATCAGACTGATTACATTTCCAACCTCAGCGATGCCGTCAAGACCAGCGTCGGTAACCTTGTCGATACCAACATGGAAGAGGCATCGGCGCGCCAAAGCGCGCTGCAGACGGCGCAGCAGATGGGCATTCAGGCGCTGTCCATCGCCAACACCATGGCGAGCAAGGTGTTGATCCTGCTGCAGGCAAAGTGAATTTCATGTCGTGTGGGCAGGAGGGTCGCTCCTGCCGCATTCATCCTCGCACAAGTTTGACCCCCTACGGTCCATCGCAATGGCATGGCTGCGCTATTTCCGGTGACGTTCGGCGTCACGCCCGGAAAGCGTGGTCGCAGGACGGAAACCGGAAGCGTGATGATCGACGTTTTGAGCATGGGAATTCAAGGGGCCTGTCGGGAAATCAGCTCGCGGTCTTCTGCGGATGAAAACGGGAGGATGTCAGCATGAGCCCGACGCTATCCCGCTATCTCAAGGATTTCAGCGCCGAGCCGCCGCCGCCTCCGTCCGCCGCCATACCGGATATGCCGTTCGAAGAGACTTTGGACTTTCCAGAAAGTCCCGTGGTGGTGCCGATTGATATCGAGGCGGAACGCCGCGAAGCCTATGCAGAGGGGCACGAAGCCGCAACGCAGGAATTGACGCAAAAGCATCAGGCCGAGCTGGAGACTATCGCCGAAACGCATAGAGGCGAAATGGATGCCTTGCGCGCCCGATATGAGGAGCGCGCGGCGGAGAAGATCGTCAACGGATTGAAAAAAGTCGCCACGATGCTCGGACAGGCGATCAGCGCGGAAGCTGCCGTCGCACTTGCGCCGATCATGACGGAAGCGCTGACGGCCAGGGCCGTCGCCGATCTCGCCGAACGGGTGACGGCAGCCATTCTCGATGGCGCGGCAGGTCCCATTACGGTCAGTGGCCCCCGTCATCTCTTCGAGGCCCTGCATGCCAGTATCGGCCAAAACGGCGTCTTGTTGCGCCACGTCGAGGCTCGCGATGTCGATCTCACCGTAACGATCGGCGAGAGCGTGCTCGTAACCCGCATGTCTGCCTGGGCCGCTAGCCTGAAAGAGATTCTGAAATGAGCGACGGCGATCAAAATCAGGGCAAACACGAGATCATCATCGTCAAGCGGCACGGCGGCGGTGACCATGAGGGCGGCCACGGCGGTGCATGGAAGATCGCCTATGCCGACTTCATGACGGCGATGATGGCCTTCTTTCTGGTGATGTGGCTGGTGAACGCCGCAAACGAGGAGACGAAGGCCTCCGTCGCCTCCTATTTTAATCCGATCAAGCTCGCCGACGAAAAGCCAACCGAGAAGGGGCTGAAGAAACCCGTCGACAAGGCGGACGGGCAAAAGAACCAGGCGAAGTCGAAGAACAAGGAAGACAATCCGAACGACGGCAAGTCCGCCAAGACCGGCGAGGACCAGACCTCGACGTCGGGTGACCAGACGAATTATTCCGAAGCGGATTTCTTTGAAAATCCCTATTCGGTCCTTGCCGAGATCGCTCAGCAGGTCGGTCAGCAGGCCAATGTCAGCGCCAAGGGTGAGGGGGGCGCTGCCCAGTCGGGTCCCGCCACCGGTGCGGATGGCGGCCAGGCCTATCGCGATCCCTTCGATCCGGATTTCTGGACCAAGCAGGTTCAAGTCTCCAGCGCCTCGAAGAAGGCGAACGAAGAACAGGACGCAAAATCCGACAAATCGCCGAAGGGCGAAGTCATTGCCCTTTCCAAGGCGACCGCCGCCGATACCGGTCAGCCGGCCACCCAGCCGCAGAATCCGGAGGACCAGCCGACCCTGAGCGATCCGCAGGCGTCGACGGATCAGCAGACCAAGGACCAGCAGAACAAGCAGGCTGCAAAGCAGACGCCGAACCAGCAGACCGCAAGCGCCGCTGCCGCCGAGCAAAGCGAAGCTTCGACATCCGAAGACAATACTGCGGCGGCGCAGAACAAGGACGTCGCGCCGACGAAAGATCAGCAGCAGGACGCCAAGGACCTGCAGGAGGCGATCCAGAAGCAGATCGGCGGCGTTGCCGGTCAGCTCGCCGAGGGTCTTCAGGTCATGCCGGCAGAGGGTGGTCTCCTTGTGACGATTTCCGACCAGACCAACGACCCGATGTTCAACATCGGCTCGGCCGTTCCACGTCAGGAAATGGTGCTGGCGATGGCAAAGATCGGCAAGATCCTTGGGGATCGGAAAGGGTCTATCCTGATCCGCGGCCATACCGACGGGCGTCCCTATATGGTCGATGGCCACAACGACAATTGGCGCCTGTCGCTCGACCGCGCCCAGAGCGCCTACTACATGCTCGTCAACGGCGGGCTGGACGAGAAGCGGATCGCGCAGGTTTCGGGCTTTGCCGACCGCCGGCTGAAGCTGCCTGACGATCCCTTCAACGACGCCAACCGCCGCATCGAGATCCTGATCCAGGGCGCTTCAAGCCAAGCCGCCAAGAACCAGACCGATGGCAGCAATCAGGACCCGGTCAAGCCGAGCCAAGGCAAGCAAAATCAGGGTAAACAGGGCCAGGGCAAGCCGAGCCAAGGCAAACAGGGATAGTCCATGGCGCGCATTCAGCATCGTCATCGCGTCGCGCTTGCTCTGACCCTCGGCATGGTCATGCCGGGGATCGCTGGTGCGGAGGGTCCGGACAGCCTGCCGCCCTACAAGATGCTGCGTTCGCTTGAATTCATTCAGGACTCCGTGGTGGCAGGCGATAGTTCGGCCGGCGAGATGCAGCGTTTCATGCTCTCGACCATCGACGAGCGCCTGCGTACCGCCGATAAGTCCGCTTTCGACGACAGCCGCAATGTCGATGCCGCGCTGATCTACGCGATGAGCGGCGGCAATCCCGCGACGCTGGAATATCTGATGTCGCGCGACCTCAACGGCAATTTCGACAATCGCGTCGCCGACGTCTTGAGGAAATATCTGAACGGCAAAGGGCTGCTGGTGGTCAACACGCTCGCCGATATTGCCAGGGAATATCGCGACAAGAAGATTGGCCCCTATCTTTCGCTCGTTGCCGCCAACGTCATGTCCGCCAAAAACCCGAAGGCGGCGCTGAAGTTTTATGACTGGGCGCGCCTGACGTCGCCAGGCACTATCGTCGAGGAATCGGCGCTGCGCCGCTCCCTTGCGCTGTGCGCCGACACCGGGATGGTGCGGGAGGGTCTGGATTATGCGCAGCGGTATACGAGGCGCTTCCTGCACTCGCCCTATGCCAGCCAGTTCGCCAACCTCTTCGTGCAGCTCGTCGTCGATCATGACACCGACGTCAAGCAGCAGGATATTATCGATATCCTCGCGTTCATGGATCCGCCGAGGCAGCGGGAAATCTATCTGCGAATGGCGCGCCGCGCCGCGATCGCCGGCAAGGCCGATCTCGCCGCGCTCGCGTCCGGTCGCGCCCAGGCGATCTCCAACGACGGCGGCGATGCGTTCGGCGCGCTGGCGGGCTTCTATGGCGGTGTTGCCGGCGTGTCGACACCCGATTTAGGGGCGGCAGTGCGCAACATAGACCAGATGCCAGCCGGCGAATTGAACGCGCAGGATCGCGCTCTGCGCGATGCCGCCAAGGCGGTGGCGGACGAAATTCTGCGTGAGCCGGAGCCGACAAGCCTGACGCAAGTCTCACCGCCTAATCTGCCTAATCAAGAAAGTACTGAACACGATGCTGCTGTGACGAACCAACCTGGGGCCCAGTCCCCTGGCACGGCGGGTGTTGAGGAGGGAGCCCCGGCAAAGGCGGCTCACGCCCCGGATGAAGGAAGGCAGGAGGCCGACTCTTCATTTAAAGCATTCGTCACGACGAGCCGCTCGAAGCTTGACGCCATCGACGGCCTGTTGAAGCAGGAAAGTCATTGATCATGATGGATATCGGTATTGCCAGTGCCCCGCCCGGGGCCGATCTGGTTGCTGTTGCCAAAGGCGGGCGTTCGGCCAAGCAGGATGATGGTGACGGCAAAGGGTTTCTGGATGCATTGACCAGTTCGCGCGGCAACGGGCGAAGATCTGACACGGCCGCGAACGACGATACGGACAGCACCGATACGGCGACCGATATCGATACCGACGCAAATGCGAATGCGGATCCGGCGAAAACGTCGGCTGGCGATCCGACGGCAACCGCTCCGGTCGTGGATGATGGCAGCAACGCCGGAGCCGGCATGATCGATCCGTCCGTCGCCAATATTGCCGCCCTCGCTGAGCTTGCCAAAGGCTCCAAGCAGCCCGGCGGTGCCAAGTTCCCGCAAGGAGCGGACGCGGCAAATCTTTCAAAATCGTTGATGGATCTTCAGAAGTCGACCCAGGTAGATGGCGCATCTGCCGATCAGGCTCAGGCGACTGATCCGGCCGGCAAGACGGATGCGGCCCAGGTTCTAGATCAGGCTCAGGCGCAGACCTCGGATCAGCTCGACGACATCGCGCAGCAACTGGCGGACGCGATCGCGGGCAATCAGCCGGTACAAGGCGCTGGCAATGGCGACGGCAAGACGCAAGCGCCGGGGAAGACGGGTAAGACGACGTCAGCGGATGACGACAGTAAGTCTTCGGCGACGCAAACCACCCAGACCAGCGGCGCAGCGTCGGATGCGCTATCGCTTTTGAACGTGCCGCAGGCGGCCAACGCGGTTGCGGCTGCGCCGCAGAGCGCAACGAATGTGTTTGCCGGCGCCGACACAAAGACGCAGACGGAGCCGGATCAGCCTTTGCCGAAAATTGCCGATGTGACGCTGAAGGATGCGTCGGCGGATGCCACGGATACCGGATCGGCAGTTTCTGGGACAAGCAGCGACGCCACGACCACGGCGCAGACGTTCAGGCTGGTGCGTGCCGATGGACGCGGCGGCTCGCTCGACATGTCGATCAGCAAAACCGGCAGCGACGATGCGGCGCAGGTCGACGTCAAGGCATCATCGGGCAGCAGCAATGCGGAGACCGTTACGGTGCTCGATTCCCGTCGCTACCTCGGTCTTGCGGCCAATTCCAACGCGACGCTCGTCACCGGCGCTCTCGCTGGAGATGGAGAATGGTCGAGTGCGATGCAGCCTAGTTCGGCGCTCTCCAACGCGGCGAGCTGGACGAGCACCGGCAAGGTCGTCAATACGCTCAAGATCCAACTGCATCCCAACGATCTCGGCCAAGTCACCGCGACCATGCGGCTTTCCGGCGATCAATTGAGTGTCGATCTCAAGGTGCAGACCAGCGAGGCCTATCGGCAGCTCCATGCCGATCAGAGTCACATGGTCGATGCGTTGCGCGCCCAAGGATATCAGGTCGACAATATCACCGTGACCCTGGCCTCGAACGCGGATCAACAATCGGATAGCGGCAGGCAATCCGGCTCCCAGGGACAGTCCCAGCAATCCCTATTGAATCAGGGGCAGGGTGGGGACGCACGACCAAAGGGGCAGAGCTATTCGGGGCAGCAGGCAAATGGCAATGATGGTAATCGCAGCACGGGCGAACGCGGCTTGGAAGACGGCACTGCTGGCAGTGCTCAGCGTTTACGCTCTGGCGACGTTTACCTCTGACGCCCTTGCCACCGCGAACGGCGCGCCGCCCGATAACGGCGCAGCCGGCCTGTGCGAGCGCGAAATCCAGTCGGCAGCGGCGAAATTCGGCATACCGGAAGGCATCCTCTATTCGGTCGGTTTGACGGAGACCGGACGCAAAGGCTCGCTGTATCCCTACGCCCTCAATGTCGAAGGCAAGCCAATCTTCCCGCCTTCCGAAGGCGCCGCCTTGCAGACCTTCGTTGCGGCCAAACAGAGCGGAGCGAAGCTGATCGACATCGGCTGCATGCAGATCAACCAGTATTTTCACGGCGAAAACTTCGCCTCCGTTGCCGATATGTTCGACCCCCATCGCAATGTCGAATACGCTGCCAAGTTCCTCCGCGACCTCCATGACAGGCATGAGACCTGGACGATGGCGGTAGCTAGATACCATGCCGGCCCGAACAACGACCCCGCCCAAAAGGTCTATGTTTGCCGCGTCATCGCCAATCTGGTCGCCACCGGATATGGAAAATGGACGCCGAACGCGGCGACCTTCTGTCAGAACTGAATTAACCAAAAGTTGTATTTGGCTCTTCGTAGGCGGTCGCTAACCTATTTGGCATGGTTGACAACACGAAGATGCCATGAACTACGTATATTCGTAATATACTAACTAACCAATTTTTTATCGGTGTAAAACCAAGGGTACCCACTACATCTAGTGCAAATCGGCCCCCAATTCTTAATCAATTATTAATTCCCGTCACTCATTTCCGACAGTTGTTCGTGATTCGCCCGATTCGTACCCATAGTCCATCGAAACACCACACTGATTCGGAGGCGGACGAATGATCGTAGTGGTTGATGAGCGAGAGCTCGTTAAGGATGGTTATACTTCTCTCTTTGGGCGCGAGGGCATCCCGTCAACGGGGTTCGATCCCCGGGAATTCGGCGAATGGGTCACGACCGCTGCGGACGGCGATATTGCCGCCGTCGAGGCGTTTCTGATCGGACAGGGACAGCATGTGCACGAATTGCCGCGGGCAATTCGCGACCGGTCGGTAGCTCCCGTCATCGCCGTCAGCGATCAGCCCTCGTTGGAATCGACGCTGGCGCTCTTCGACTGCGGCGTCGATGATGTTGTCCGTAAGCCGGTGCATCCGCGCGAAATCCTGGCCCGTGCGGCTGCGATCCGCCGGAGGCTGAAGGCGATCACCAGCTACACCGACATCGGCCCGATTCGCGTCTTCGCCGACGGTCGTGACCCGGAGATTAACGGCGATGTCTTCGCCCTGCCGCGGCGCGAACGTCGCATTCTGGAATATTTGATTTCCAACCGTGGCCGCCGCGTGACCAAGACGCAGATCTTCAACGCGATCTACGGCATCTTCGACGAGGAAGTCGAAGAGAACGTCGTCGAAAGCCATATTTCCAAGCTGCGCAAGAAGTTGCGCAAGAAGCTCGGTTTCGATCCCGTCGATTCCAAGCGCTTCCTTGGCTACTGCATCGATTGGAATTGATGCTTCGACCGGGACTTGGCGTAGCAACGCTAGCCCGCGTGTAATTCCCTCCCAAAATTTCTTTCAAATTCCCAGGATTATACGCGGGCCCCGAACATCGATCGCGGTGTTCGAATGCGAAGGTGCGCCAACTCTTACCTTTACTGCGACCGTCGAGCGCTCCTAATGACGCGTCGCAGCAATCTCCGAAAAGCTGCTTCATGATGACCGGCTTTTCCTCTTTTCAGACAGCTTCACGCAAGGCCCGCCCCATACTCTCAGCCTTACGAGGAAAACGAGGATTCCAGATGAGCATTTTCGGCAGCATGAAAACCGCGGTTTCAGGGATGAACGCCCAGGCAAACCGTTTGGGTACTGTTTCTGACAACATCGCCAACTCCAGCACCACCGGCTACAAAGAAGCGTCGACGAGCTTTTCCTCCCTCGTCCTGCCTTCCTCGGCCGGCAGCTACAGTTCCGGCGGCGTCCAGACGTCGGTGCACCGCGCGATCTCGCAGCAGGGCACCATATCCTACACGACCTCCAGCACCGACCTCGCCATCCAGGGCAACGGCTTCTTCGTCGTCCAGAGCTCGTCCGGACAGACGTTTCTGAGCCGCTCCGGCGACTTTTCTGCGGACTCCTCGGGCAACCTCGTTAATTCCGCCGGCTTCACGCTGATGGGCTATCCCGCAGACTCCTCCGGGACGGCTTCTGTGGTCGTCAATGGCTTCAGCGGCCTGGAACCGGTCAATATCAGCCAGAACGGCGTGACCGCCGTCGCCACGACGACCGGCGAGATGTCAGGCAACCTCAATTCCAATGCCACCATCGCGACCAGCAGCTCCACGGGCTATCTGCCGTCCGAAAATCTGGCGCCGGTAACCGACGACACGAACAAGGTCTCGGTCACCGGTTATGATAGCCAGGGCAACGCCACCACCTTCGACGTCTACTATACCAAGACAGCCGACAACACCTGGGATGTAACGGTCTACAATCAAGCAGACTTGGTCTCCGATCCGACGTCGGGCACCGCTCTTTATAGCAGTGATCCGGTCGGTAGCACGGAGCTGGATTTTGACGATACCGGCGCTTTGACGTCAGGCGGAACGTTTGATCTCAGCTTCACCAGCGGATCGACGACGCAAACCATCTCGATGGATATGACGGGCTTCACCCAGGTCGCCACCTCCTTCAACGCGGTGGGCAGCATGAACGGCCAGGCTCCGAACCCGGTGACGAGCGTCACGATCGGCAAGGACGGGACGGTCAATGCGGTCTATAAGGACAGCTCCACCAAGGCCCTCTATGTTATCCCGCTCGCCACGGTGGCAAGCCCCGACAATCTGACGCTCGAGAGCGGCAACGTCTATTCGGCCAATGGTGACTCGGGCGTTACTGTGACCGGTTTCCCGCAGACCGGCAGCTTTGGCTATCTTCAGTCCGGCGCGCTGGAAGAATCCAACGTCGACCTTGCGACCGAACTGACGACCATGATCGAGGCGCAGAAAAGCTACACCGCGAACTCCAAGGTGTTCCAAGCCGGTTCCGACCTTCTGGACGTTCTGGTCAACCTGCAACGTTAATAAGTACGATAGGGTAGCGAGCCAGCCATGTCCCTCACAACAGCACTCAATAACGCGCAAGCGATATTCAACAATACCGGCACGCAGAGCAGTGTCGTATCGAACAATATCGCCAATGCCGGCAACGCGGATTACACCCGCCGCCAGGCGATGTTGACGACGGACATGAGTGGCGCGCAGGTCGTAAAGATCGCCCGCGCCGACGAGCCATCCTTGCAAAAGGCTTTCCTGGGCAGCACGTCTGACGATGCTGCTCAGCAGCGCCTGCTGAAGGGTTATGAGGATATCCAGTCCGGAACGATCGGCGGCAACGACAACGAGATCGCGCCGTCTACCTATCTTGCCGCCCTGCAAACGGCAATGCAGACCTATGCCGGTTCGCCGGCCAGCACCACCGCCGCGCAATCGGCCGTCAACGCTGCCCAGGATCTCGCAAACTCCCTGAACAACGCCACCACGGCCGTCAACGGAATTCGTACCGATGCCGACAAGGAAATCAGCTCGGATGTCGACTCGCTGAACAGCCTGCTGGCGCAGTTCGAGCAGGCGAACGATGCGGTCAAGACCGCGACTGCGACCGCCGGTCCCACGTCTTCTGCGCTGTCGGATGCGACGGACCAGCGCGATGCGGTCCTGAAACAGATTTCCCAGATCGTCGGTGTCACCACGGTAACACGATCGAACGGCGACATGGCGCTCTATACCAGCGGCGGCACGACGCTGTTCGAGACGATACCGCGTCAGGTCACCTTCACGCCAACGAATTCCTATACCGATGGCACCGTCGGCAACAGTGTTTACATCGACGGCGTAGCGGTCGATCCCGGCGAGGGCGCGGACACGACGGCGCAGGGCAGCCTTCAGGCGGCGCTCCAAGTTCGTGACGACGTTGCTCCGACCTATCAGAAGCAGCTCGACGAAATCGCACGCGGCCTCGTGTCGATGTTTTCGGAGAAGAACCAGTCTGACTCCACTCAGGATGCGTTGCCAGGCCTTTTCACCTGGAGCGGCGGTACCGTGGAGACCGATACCACCGCTGTCGCCGGCATGGCCGGTACGATCGCGGTCAATCCGGCGCTGATTACCTCAGAAGGCGGCGATCCGACCCTTCTGCGCGATGGCGGCATCAACGGCTCCGACTATGTCGTCAATTCCAGCGGCGACAGCGGCTATTCCGATCTGCTCGACTCCTACGTCACCGGCATGGACACGAAGATGGACTTCGATCCCGAGGCAGGCTCCGACACGACGGCCAGCATCATGGATTACGCGTCCGATTCCATCGGCTGGCTGGAAGACCAGCGCAGCTCGGCAAATACGGCGGCGGAAAATACCTCCGCGGCGCTGTCGCGCTCATCCGAAGTCTATTCGAACGAGACCGGGGTCAATCTCGACGAAGAGCTGACGCTGATGATGGACATCGAGCAATCCTACAAGGCGGGAACGAAGATATTGAACGCCGTGAACGAGATGCTTCAATCGGTACTGGATATTGCGAGCTAAGCCATGAAACTTTCCTTCATTTCAAGCGCAGCCATTCAGAACGCTATGCGTCAGACGATCCGTCAGTCGCAAAATGAGATGACGGATGCTTCGACCGAAGCGACGACCGGCGTCTATGCGGATATCGGCGTCGCGCTGGGGAGCAATACTGCACTTAGCGTCAATCTCACGCGGGAAGTCACACGCATCGATTCCCTGCTCAGCAGCAACTCGATCGCCGATCAGCGCATGTCGTCGTCACAGACGGCTCTGAGCGACATGTCGTCCCAGTCTCAGAAGCTGATGGATCAGTTGGTGGCGCTGCGCGGCAACACCGATGGAAGCAGCGTATCGCTGACGCAGCAGACGGCGAGTGCGACGCTTTCGAGCTTCATTTCCGATGCCAATACCATGGTCAACGGCGAGTATCTCTTCGCCGGTACCAATACCGACGTGCAGCCGATGACCGACTACACCGCCGATGCGACGACCTCTATCCAGACGGCGCTGGCGCAATATGCCAGCGACAACGGCACGACCGTCGAAGATCTCACCGGCGACCAGATGACGGATTTCATCACCACTGAGGTCGAGCCGATGTTCACGTCGGACTCTGCTTCTGCGCCGGACAATTGGGCAAGCTGGTCGGCCGCTTCGGATCAGAACATGTCGAGCCGCATCAGCAACTCGGAAGTGATCGATTCCTCGACCAACGCCAATGAACCCGGCATGCGCTACCTGGCGCTTGCAACCACCGTCGTCAACTCGCTGATGGATTCGAGTTTGGGCTTGAACCAGGACGCGTTGAACGCGGTCAACGACCAGGCAACCAGCTATACGCGTCAGGCGATCGATGGAATCAACGACCAGTCGAGCCAGCTCGGTCTGTCGCAATCGCGTCTCTCAGATGCGAACACATCGCTGAACGCACAGAAGGATATCATTAACACTAATATCGGCGACCTTACCGGAGTCGACCCTTATGAGGCTTCGACCAAGGTCAACAGCCTCGAAACTCAGCTTGAGACGGCATATACTATCGTCTCCAAGATACAGCAGCTGAGCCTTGTAAATTACCTTTGATGATCAAAGGCATGTAATGACCAAGAAGGATGCATGAATGTATCAGTTCTCATATGCGGAAGTCATGCAGGATGCAGTGGCCGACGCCAAGGAGCGAGAACGTCAAGTTCTGGACCGGTCGGTAGCTCTTCTCTCTGCGGCCCGTGACAAGGGGAAGTACGGCCGCGAAGCGATCGAGGCACTGTTCTACACAAGACGTGTCTGGATCAGCTTTATCGAGGATCTAAAAAGTCCGGAGAACCAGCTTAACGTCGAACTGCGCGCCAATCTTATCTCCATCGCAATCTGGATTTTGAAGGAATGCGACCGGATCCGTAGGCGCCAGTCGGAAAATTATCAAGGCATCATCGATGTCACCACCATCATCAGGGATGGACTTAAATGAAAAGTACGCTTCGCATATCGCTTAAAGCCGGGGAAAGAATTTTTATCAACGGGGCCGTGCTGCGTGTTGACCGCAAGGTCGCCCTGGAATTCCTGAATGATGTGACCTTCCTGCTCGAGAACCACGTTCTCCAGCCGGAAGATGCGACGACACCCCTGCGCCAGCTTTATTTCATTGCGCAGATGATCCTCATCAATCCGGAAGGCAAGGAACAATCGACGGCGATGTTCCGCAAGTCGATTGTCATGCTGCTCTCCTGCTTCCGCAATGAGGAAGTGCTGGCCGAGCTGAAGCGGATCGACGGTCTCGTCGCCACCGGCCGTGCCTTCGACGCGCTCAAGGCGATCCGCGGGCTTTACCCGGTCGAAGACAACATTCTTCACAACCAGGAAATGCCGGCCGCGACGATCGAGCATATTCGCCGGGAGATCGCGCCGTGGCGGTAGATGCAGTCACCAGCACCACGTCTTCGACCAGCAGCAGTTCGAGTAACGCGGCGACAGCCTCGGCAAGCGCTACGGTGAACTACAATGACTTCCTGCAGCTCCTCATCGCGCAGATGAAGACACAGGATCCGACCGACCCGATGGATGCCAGCGAGCAGATTTCGCAGCTCGCCAGCTTCTCCCAGGTCGAACAGCAGATCCAGACGAACTCGCACTTGGAAACAGTGCTGCAGAATCAATGGATTTCGAACGCGTCGGACTATATCGGCAAGGAGATCATGAGTGCCGACGGCACGGTCACCGGCACGATCAAGGAAGTAACCGTCTATTCGGACGGTATCATTGCCGAAACCGAAGACGGCGACAAAGTGCTTCTGCAGGCGGGCGTCACAGTCGCGCCGGCAGGCACGACGATTGATACGACGACGTCAACGAGCGATACTACGACCGATTCGTCTGACAGTACCGACTCGACCAGCAGCTCATGAGGAGCCGGCTGAACTAAGGGATGAAGATATTATGAATGAAGCCGATGCATTGGATATCTTCCAGGCGGCGATCTGGACGGTGCTCGTTTCCGCGGGCCCGGCAGTTCTCGCGGCCATGATCGTCGGCCTCGTCATCGCCTTGATCCAGGCGCTGACCCAGGTGCAGGAGGCCACATTGACCTTCGTGCCGAAGATCGTCGCCGTCATGGTGACGGTCGGCATCACGGCCCCCTTCGTCGGCTCGCAGATCTCGATCTTCACCAACCTCGTCTTTTCCCGAATTCAGTCGGGATTCTAAAACATGACGCGCAAAACTGCGCAGCGGTTTTGCGATAACGACATGTGCAAGTTAAGAGCTAAAGCGCAAAGAGCTGATCCCAGGGATCGCGATGCGCTTTAGGACGGTGGCGTCGGCCCGAGGCCATTCTCGCGCAAGCTTCGCCTTTTAATGATCTGACCGAATAGGGCAAACGGGTCAGCCGTTTGCCCCCTCTCATGAAGAGACGGAACCGGTCGATGGCGCAACCACCCGCAATAGCACTTCCCAAAGCCAATCCCAGCATGCGTGATATCGGGTTCGCCCTCGGTATCATGGTCATCCTGTGCGTGCTCTTCCTGCCGATCCCGCCATTCCTCATCGATATGGGCCTGGCCTTCTCGATCGCGCTCTCGGTGCTGATTCTGATGGTGGCGCTGTGGATCAAGAAGCCGCTGGAATTCTCATCCTTCCCGACCATCCTACTGATCGCGACCATGACGCGTCTATCGCTGAACATTGCGACGACGCGCGTCATTCTTTCGCACGGCTATGAGGGACATGATGCGGCCGGCGGCGTGATCGCCGGTTTCTCCAGCCTGGTGATGTCCGGCGACTTCGTCATCGGTCTGATCGTCTTCATGATCCTGATCACCATCAACTTCATCGTCATCACCAAGGGCGCGACGCGTATCGCCGAAGTCGGCGCGCGTTTCACCCTCGATGCTATCCCCGGCAAGCAGATGGCGATCGACGCCGACCTGTCGGCCGGCCTGATCGACGAGAAAGAAGCGCAGCGCCGCCGCCGCGAGCTGGAAGAGGAAAGCTCCTTCTTCGGCGCCATGGACGGTGCCTCGAAATTCGTGCGCGGCGATGCCGTCGCCGGCCTGCTCATCACCTGCATCAATATCTTCGGCGGCATCATTATCGGCTATTTCCGCCATGGCATGCAGATCGGCCAGGCGGCTGACGTCTTCGTCAAGCTTTCGGTCGGCGACGGTCTGGTGTCGCAGATGCCGGCGCTCATCGTCTCGCTCGCGGCCGGTCTTCTCGTTTCGCGCGGCGGCACCGCCGGCTCCACCGACCAGGCCGTTATCAATCAGTTGAGCGGCTATCCGCGCGCGCTCGCCGTTGCCGCGATCCTGATGGGCATCCTGGCCGTCATGCCGGGCATGCCCTTCGTTCCCTTCCTCATTCTCGGCGGCCTGATGGCAGGCGGCGCCTGGTTCATCCCGCGGCAGGCCGAAGCCGAAAACAAGCTTCGCCGCGATGCGGAGGAAAAGAAGGTGATGCAGTCGAAGGAAATGGAGAAGGATTCGGTCAAGTCGGTTCTGACGACCTCGGAAATCGAATTGGCGCTCGGCAAGATCGTCTCCACCCGCCTGCTCGGCGCGCATCAGGAATTGGCTTTCCGTGTCGGCAAGATGCGCAAGAAATTCGCGACGCAATACGGTTTCGTCGTGCCGGAAATCAAGGTGACGGACGACATCGCCATTGCCGACAAGTCTTATCAGATCCGCATTCACGGCACGACGGTCGCCTCCAACATGCTGCGTGTCGGCGAAGTGCTCGTCGTCACCGGTTCCGGCCGCAAGCCGACCGTTCCGGGCGACGAGATTCGCGAACCAGCCTTCGGCATGCCTGCTGTCTCGGTCCTCGAAGCCTTCACCGAGGATTTGAAGCGCGAAGGCTTCCAGCCGATCGACAATGTCTCCGTCGTGCTGACGCATATGAGCGAAGTCATTCGCAACAACCTGCCGGCGCTTCTTTCCTACAAGGATGTAAAGATCCTGATCGAGCGCCTCGATCCGGAATACAAGAAGCTCGCCGACGAGATCTGCTCGTCGCATATGTCCTATTCCGGCCTGCAGGCGGTGCTCAAGCTGCTGCTTGCCGAACGTGTCTCGATCCGCAACCTGCACCTCATTCTTGAAGCCGTTGCGGAACTTGCGCCGCATGTGCGCAAGACGGAGCAGATCGTCGAGCATGTGCGCGTGCGCATGGCGCAGCAGCTCTGCGGCGACCTTGCCGACAATGGCGTGCTGCGTGTTCTCCGCCTCGGCAGCAAGTGGGATCTTATCTTCCATCAGGCGCTGAAGCGCGACCAGAAGGGCGAGATCGTCGAGTTCGACATCGATCCGCGCAATCTGGAAGAATTCAGCGAGCAGGCAGGCAAAGTTATCCGTGAATACATGGACCGCGGCTTGCCCTTCGTGCTTGTCACATCGCCGGAAACGCGCTCCTATGTGCGCATGATCATCGAACGCCTGTTCGCGACTCTGCCGGTCTTGTCGCATGTGGAATTGGCCAAGGGGATCGAGATCAAGATTCTAGGTTCCATTTCATGATAACAGACCCCCAGGGCACCATTCTGGCGTTGTTTCTCGCCTTCTGCCGCATTGGCGGCTGCATCATGGTGCTACCGGGGTTTTCGTCGGGCCGCGTGCCGCAACAGGTTCGGATCCTGCTTGCGGCGGCCTTGTCGATGGCAATCCTGCCGCTGCTTTGGAACACGATCTATCCGGAAGTGTCCAAGGGCGGCGCCACCTATATCGCCCTGATCTTCACCGAAACGGTGATCGGCCTGATGTACGGCATGATGGCGCGGCTCTATACGCTCGGGCTACAATTCGCCGGCACGGCCATATCGATGCTCATCGGCTTCAATGCGCCCGGCGGTATGGACATCATCGAAGAATCGAACGAGACGTCGCTCACCAGCCTGATCAGCTTCTGCGGACTGATGATGCTGTTCATTATGGATTTTCACCACCACGTCCTGCAGGCGCTGGTCGATTCCTATTCGGTCGTTCCCTTCGGCGGCCATATCGATGCGCGCGCTTCGCTGGTGTCGGTGGCCGATACGCTGGAGGCCACCTTTTTCATCATGCTGCGGCTGGCGAGCCCCTTCCTGCTCTATGGTCTGATGTTCCAGATGTCGATCGGCTTCATCAATAAGCTGGCGCCGCAGATACCGATCTATTTCATCTCCACGCCCTATCTGCTGATGGGCGGGTTGTTCATGCTCTATCTCAGTATCGCGGCGATCGTCAGTCAGTTCTCCGGCGCCTTCCTCAGCGTCTTCAACGGGCATTAGCGGGCTTAAGGGCAGAAGCGATGGCGGAAAAAAGCCGGTCCGAAAAATTGAAGCGCCTCGTCGCCGTACAGCGCCATCTCGAGCGGATAGCGGAAAACGAGCTTGCGGATACCACCCGCCAGCGCAACGAGGTCAGCCAGTCGATGGAAAAACTGATCGACGCGATCAGCTCGGCCGATCCGATACATATGGCATTTTCGGTGCACTATGCCGGGCGCTATGGCCGGCTGACGCTTAAGGATCAGCAGCTTGACGGCATCCAAAAGCTGATTGAGACGAAAGTGCTGCAAGAGCGCACCAAGGCGGAGCGGTTGGAAGAGCATATGAAGGACGCCCGCGAACTGGAAATGCGCGAGGCGGACGATAATGCCGTTTACGACATCATCGATCAGCGCTTCGCGGGTGCAACGCCAGCCTCCAGCAAGGTTCAAAAACCATAATCCTCGCGATCTCAGAACAAGACGGCATATCCCCGAATCGCCGCCTTGCTCCGGATTCAAAAGATTAGACCGATCTTCATGCGTTCAAATGAATGCACGACGCTCTAACCGCTCGATTCGGCATGACCTTGCTCGATGGCTGCTTCACGCGTCGCGGGATCATGCTCTAGTGAAAGGAAACGTGACGTGGCTATCTCGCCTCCGAGTGATTTGGTCCTGGATGTCGTCAAGGCCGCCAATCCGGCCGACGTTCAGGCAGCCCAGGAAAAGCTCGCGGCCAACAGGGCTGCCTTTGCGGCCACCAGCCTGGCGGAAAACGGCAATGGTTTCGCCTCGACCGTGAGTGCGCTGGACAGCGCCGCAACGAAGGCCGGGCTCAGCAACGCCAACACGCATACGGCGCCGACAAAGGTGCCGCAGACTTATCATAAGTTCGAAGCGATGGTGCTGCAGAACTTCGTGAAGAACATGCTGCCGAACAGCGAAACGCTGTACGGCAAGGGCTCCGCCGGTGAAATCTGGAAGGGCATGATGGCCGAACAGCTCGGCAATACGCTCGCCAAGAATGGCGGCGTCGGCATTGCCGAGCAAATGTATAAGGAACAGGTTTCCAAGATGCGCAACACCGGCGCCGTCAATGCGGCGACCGATGAGAACGACAAGAAGATGGCGCTGAGTGCAATTACCGATTTTCAGCGAAAGACGCTTGCCGCGGCCGAGACCAATGGTGACAGCGATACGACCGTCACCAATCAAGATACGCTGACGTCCAAGAAAGTATGATCGGGGGCAGGACATGGAAGTAATTTCGAATGACTACCGGATAAAGTCGGTCCTTGGCCGCCTGGAAATGATCATCGATAACGAGAACAACCGCATCGGCAAAGATCCGGAATTCGATCTCAAAGTATCGAATGCGCATAAGAGCCGTTGCCTCTACGAATTGTCGATGCTGTTTCGCGATACCAATCCGGCCGAGCTTGCCATCTCCCATATCGAGCAGTTGCACGGGCTGAAGAAGAAGCTGATCTTGAACGCACGGCGCGTCGAAGCTCATCTCGAGGCCGTGCGTGCCGTCGCCGATATCTTGAAGAATGCGGTGCAGAACGCCGATGCGGACGGCACTTATTCGCAGGAGCAGTTCCGCGTCCGTGAGGCCGGATGATCAAGCTCGTCCTCACCGGCCTCTGGGTCTGCGCCGTAACGCTGGCTTCGGTCTATTTTTCGGTGCAGATGGCGACGGCGCCCGCGATCAATCCTGACGACGCCAAAAAGGCGCAGCAGGAGTTCGTCAAGGGCGAATCGATCAACGTGCCCGTCATCGCCAACGGTCAGGTGAACGGCTATTTCATCACCCGCATTTCCTTCATGATGGAGAAGGGCAAGGCGAACCAGCTCCAGACGCCGCTGACGGAATTGACGACGGACGAGCTCTATTCGCTGCTGGTGGGCAATAAGGCGATCGACATCAGCCATACCGGGAGCTTCGATGTCGCCAGTTTCCGCAGCGATATCAAGAAGAACATGAACGAACGCCTCGGCGGCGACTATGTCGCCGACGTTCTGGTCGAACAGCTCGACTATCTCTCCAAGGATGAGATCAACAATGGCGATGGCGGCGGCAAGAGAACCGTCAAGCCGGTAAAGATCGTCCAGGGCGATGCAGCGCCCGACGCGGAGCCGAAGCCGGCACATTAGACCTGCTGAGACCGGTGATGGCCGCTCCCCTTATGGAGCGGCCTGCTGCGTTTGTCGCCCGAAACAGCGTTAACAAATCCCTGTTTTTCTTTCGCAATTCCAATCGATTTTCCTAACGGAAGCTTGGGATCGCCTTGCTATAAGCATCCTCAGCGATGCGTCCGATGTCACCGAACGGACAGACGGTGGAGGATTTGCGTCGAGAAGTTTGCCGGCGACGCGCGTATGAAGGCGTCTGCGGCAGGAGGTCTAGGGTGAATCTAGTCGCAAATTTTGCCGTGCTCACGTCGCGTCGAATGATTTTCGACTTGCCGGTCTGCGACCTCGATTGGGAAGACGCGCTGAACTTCATCAACGAGCTGGCGTCCCTCCCGGTCGGCCAGACGGTCATCTCCTTCGTCAACGCCCATAATATGCTGATGATGCTGCGTGACGGCAGGTATCGCGATGTGCTGGCGCAAAATCTTGTCCTGCCCGATGGCGTCGGCCTGGATATCGCCTCGCGGGTCGCCCATGGCGTTTCCTTTCCGGCCAATTTGAACGGTACCGATTTCGTGCCGGCTCTGCTGACCTTTATGGATCGGCCGAAGCGTGTCGGTCTGATTGGTGGCCGCCGCGATGTTGTTGAAAAGGCCGCGGAAAATTTCCGCAAGCATGCGCCATGGCATGAATTCATCGTCATTGCGGACGGCTTTTTCGACAAGGAGAAAAGCGATCTGGTGACGGCGGAGGTCAGCCGTCAGAAGATCGACGTTCTGATTGTCGGCATGGGGACGCCGCTTCAGGAAAAATGGGTCGCCGACCATATCGAACCGCAGCACGCAAGGCTGGTGCTGACGGTCGGCGCATTGTTCGATTTCGTCTCCGGCACGGTGCCGCGTGCGCCGGCGCTGGTGCGCGCCACGCGCTTTGAATGGATGTACCGCCTGCTTCAGGAGCCGAGCAGGCTGTGGCGGCGCTATATTCTCGGTGTGCCGCTCTTCCTCTACCAGGTCGTTCGGCACCAATTCGGCCGCAAGGAGCGCATTCTGCGCGCCGCCGAACCGCAGCCCGCGCCTCTGCTGCGGCTTCCTTCGCCCGATAAGCTCGCCGGCTGATCCCGATTGCGCCCCCAGATTGCGGTTGTCGTTAACCTTTTCTTTGCCATGAAAATTTAGAGTGGGTTAACCATCGGCATCGGTCACTGACCATGCGCGCGAGACAACCCGCCATGTTCGAAAGCAAGGCCAGGACGAGATACCTTCCTGACGACGCGGAAGCCTTCGGAGCTTACCGCGGCGTAGGTCGGCATGCCCATCTCGATCGCGGGGCAGACGGCTATCTGATAGCCGCCAACGCCCAGCCTGCCGGCCACCGGACCCCGGGCGATGCGGAGTTGCTGGCCCTCATTCAAAAGATGCTGGACGGCGATCCCTATCCGGTCTCCGGGCGAAAAAAGCCTGATGTGGACGAGGCTGCAGAGGCTCAACCGTTGCCCGACCGCATCCGCGGCATCCTGCGAGACCATCCAGTCGCCCGCGAAACGATCATGTATGGGCAGCCGGAACCGATCGCAGATCAATCATTGGCTTCGCCCAGTGTCGAAGTCGTCGAAATCGAGCTTTCGCCTCCGGTTGAACCGCACGCCGTTTCAGCGGTGACGCCTACGCCGCCGCGGCGCTGGGTGTTCGGGTTCGGCTCCATTGCCTTCGTTATTGTCGCCGCACTGGCGGGCGCCTTTCTCCCGACAATGCTGGCAGCTCCGCCGCGCTATGTCTCCCACACCGTATTGCAGATAAAAGGGCAGGGGGCTGCGCGACAGGCGCTTCTGGATGTCACCGCCAAACGCGCCGCCGCGCCCTCCTTGCTTTCCGATCTGGTCGCCCGGCTGAAGCTCGACCGCGATCCGGAATTCACCGGTGATCGGGCCGGCGCTTTCGGCGTAGCCATGGAATTGCTCTCCGGCAGCGGCAATGCGTCCGACGCGCCGTCGCGTGCGCAGGCAGCCCTTCGCGGGGATATCGCCGTCACCACCGATGCGCCGAGCGGCACCCTGCATCTTGCCGTTACCACAAGCGATCCGGCAAAGTCGGCCGAGATCGCCAATCGTCTGGCCGATGCGACGATCTATGACGCCACCGCTGCGCAAGGCGCTGGCCTCCCTGGCAAAAGCAGCTCGCTTGCCGACCGGAGCCGCAAGGATCTCGATCAAGCGAAGGCCGCGCTCGCCGATTTCAAGGCGCAGTATGGCGACGGCAAGATCGAAGCTGCGCTCGATCTTCAGCGGCAGCGCCGTCAGTTGGATGAGGAGATGAAGGCCTCCGAGGCTGCCGTGCAGAGTGCAAAGGCCCGCGTCTTCGCCGCCAAATCCGCCACGCCCGCCAGCGTCACGAGTGGCGCGCTGTCGGGCGACCTGTCATCTGCCGGGCTCGACGATCTGCGCAGCCGCTATAGCGCCGCCAAGGTCGTTCTGTCCCAGCTCTCCACGCAGCTCGGCCCGCGCCATCCCCGTCTGCTGGCGCAACAGGCGACGGTCGATGGGCTGGCCGCCGATATCCGCAATCAACTGCAGCGACTGATCGCCAGCAGCGATACGGTCCTGAAGGCTGCCCTTGAGAACCGGACGGCGCTTTCCGCGCGGATGACCGCTCTCAGCCAGAAAAGCATCGATGTCGATATGGCCCGCCTTGGTCAGCTTCAGGATGATGTCGCGGCCGCCCAGAGCCGCTACGACGCCGATCTGCAGAACGCCGATACGGCTCCGCCCGAAGTCGAGGTTCCGATCGCCGTCATCGCCCCTGCCGTCGCCGCCAAGGCTCCCCTCGACGACAATCTTGCGGGTAGCCAGGCGGCGGGTTTCGTCATGGGCCTTGGTGCAGCACTTTGCCTGGTCTTCCTGCGGAAATGGATGGGCGGCGGATCGCTTTCGGAGGATCAGACAGCCGGGCGCTTCGTTTCGCCCGAGCCGGTTTTCAGCCGTGTCGCCGAGCCGGGCCCACTGCGGCGACCAATGCCCGAGCTGCCGCAACCGCGCTTCGATGCCACCATTCCCGTCGCCAATGATCGTCCAGTGGTTACCGAGGAGCTGACGCAGATCCAGCGCGAATTGGCATTATTGCGCACGAAGGTGCAGACCTATGCTTCACGCCGGCAGACGGGGCGCGGCTGATCGTGTCGCCGATTTCTCCTTGCAATTACCGCTTTCAGACACCATAGGGCGTTGGCAGGCAAATCCGCCGGGCCGATGGCTTGTAGATTGCCGCCGAAATTATGTCGGGAGATATTCGTGACGACTGTGATCGATGGCAAGCAGGTGGCTGCTTCGGTAATTGATGCGGTGAAGACGGCGACCGCAGCACTGGAAAAAGAGACGGGTGTTAAGACCGGCCTTGCCGTCGTCATCGTCGGTGATGATCCGGCGAGCCACACCTATGTCGGCGCCAAGGGCCGCATGGCCAAGGAATGCGGCTTTACCTCCATCCAGCACACGCTGCCGGCCGAGACGACGCAGGACGAGCTGGCAAAGCTTGTCCAGTCCCTCAACGAGGATGCCGCCATTCACGGCATCCTGGTGCAACTGCCGCTGCCGAAGCATCTGAATGCCGACGCGATCATCCAGTCGATCCGGCCGGACAAGGATGTCGATGGCCTGCATGTGGTCAATGCCGGCAAGCTGGCGACCGGCGATCTTGCCACCGGGCTGATCTCCTGCACGCCGGCCGGCGCCATGCTGCTGGTGCGCCGCATCCATGGCGAGGACCTGTCGGGTCTGAATGCCGTCGTCATCGGCCGCTCGAACCTGTTCGGCAAGCCGATGGCGCAATTGCTGCTCAATGCCAATGCGACGGTGACGACGGCCCATTCCCGCACCAAGGACCTGCCGGCGGTTGCCCGCAGTGCCGATATTCTGGTGGCGGCGGTCGGCCGGCCGGAAATGGTCAAGGCGGATTGGGTGAAGCCGGGAGCGACGGTGATCGATGTCGGCATCAACCGCATCGCCGCACCGGAACGCGGCGAGGGCAAGAGCCGGCTGGTCGGCGATGTCGCCTTTGCCGAGGCGGCGGAAGTGGCCGCTGCCATCACCCCGGTTCCGGGCGGCGTCGGGCCGATGACCATCGCCATGCTGATGGCCAATACGGTGATCGCCGCCCATCGTGCTGCCGGCAAGCCAGCGCCGCGGTTCTGAGATCACACCACCTAAATCATATCAATCGGCCGGTGCCACGCCGGTCGAGGCACGCACGATCAGCTCGGTCTTCCAAAGCTCCTGCTCGGGAAATGTCTCGAGCTGCTTGATCTCGCCGATCAGCCGCTCGGCGACGCGCACGCCCGCGGCGCGCAGCGACGATCGCGTGGTCGTCAGCGGCACGGTGAAATTCTCCGGTTTCAACAGTGTCAGCACATCGTCGTGGGCGATCAGCGAAATATCCTCGCCGAGCTTCAGTTTCGCCTGGTTGATGGCGCGTACCGCGCCGAGCGCCAGTACTGTGCTGGAACAGAGGATGGCGGTTGGCCGCACGTCGAGCTGCAGGATGCGCTCCATGGCATAGAGGCCCTGTTCATCGGTCATTGCGGTATGGCTGACATACGCCTCGTCCAGCATCAGGCCGCGTTCGGCAAGGGCTGCGACCACGCCCTTTTTCCGCCGGATGGCGAAATCGAGATAGATCGGGCCGTTCAGCAGCGCAAAACGTTTGTGGCCGAGCTGCAGCAGCAGCTTTGTGGCGTCGTAGAAGGCGGCCTCGTTGTCGATGTCGAGATAGGGGTAATCCGGCTCCGTTCCAAAGGACCGTCCATGCACCAGGAAAGGTATGGACAATGATTTCAGCATTTCGAGGCGTGGATCATGGCCGCGCATATAGGTGATGAACAGGGCATCGACATTGCCGCTGGCGGCAAGCCGCTTCAGCGCACCGACTTCGTCGTTCGGATCGGCCGGCGTCAGGACGAAATGGAAATCATGCCGCAATGCCTCTTCGCCGAGGCCGGTCAGGAATTCGCCGAAATGCAGATCGGACGGGTGGCCGGGCGCCGTCGGCATGACCAGGCCAATCGAGCCGGCTTTGCCGGTCGCCAGCCGTTGCGCGGCCTTGTTCGGACGATAGCCTGTCTCCCGCACCGCTTTGAGCACTCGCTCGCGGGTTTCGCGATTGACCTCCGGATATCCGTTCAAAGCACGGCTGACCGTGGTCTGCGACAGGCCTAACATTTGCGATAGCTGCTTCAGATTCACGTGGCTCCGCTCCTCCATCTGCCCATTCCAGTCGCGCAAAGGCTTCCTCCTGCCATGCGACTGGCTTCCAAAGCGCTTTAGACTATGTAGCAGGCGGTGCATGCGAAACAAGACAATTTGCGAAATATTGATGTCATTCAATGCTGCAATGCGAGATTTGGGTGTATATTAGCCGAATTCACAAATTCGCTTGACTTTGCTCTGCCCGCAATGGAATGAGTGAGTAGCCAAAGCGCTTTGAGAAATGAGCGCGCAGCACGCGCCGCGTGTTCGGGCTCGTGGGATTTGTATTTGGGAGGACAACCACATGAAGAAATTGCTTTTGATGACCGTTGCCGTTGCCGCCTTGGCGGCTGGTAGCGCACTGGCTGCAGATTTGAAGTTCCAGCCCGGTCAGGATTCCAAGTTCAACTGGAAGAGCTATGACGACTTCAAGGCCGCTCATGCGGACTTGAAAGGCGAGACGATGACGATCTTCGGCCCATGGCGCGGCGAAGACGAGGCGCTGTTCACGAGCGTCCTGAATTATTTCACCGAAGCGACCGGCGTTAATGCCAAGTATTCGTCCTCGGAAAACTACGAGCAGCAGATTGTTATCGACACCCAGGCCGGTTCGCCTCCGAATGTTGCGATCCTGCCGCAGCCGGGCCTTCTCGCCAACCTTGCCAGCAAGGGCTATCTGACGCCGCTCGGCGATGATCTGGCAAACTGGGTGAAGACCAACTATGGCGCCGGCGATAGCTGGGTTGGCTACGGCACCTATAAGGGCAAGGACGGCAAGGACGCCTTCTACGCCTTCCCGTACAAGGCTGACCTGAAGTCGCTCGTCTGGTACGTGCCGGAAAATTTCGAGGAAGCCGGCTATAAGGTCCCCACCACCATGGAAGACCTGATCAAGCTCTCCGACCAGATCGTCAAGGATGGTGGCACTCCCTGGTGCATCGGCCTCGGTTCTGGCGGAGCCACCGGCTGGCCGGCCACCGACTGGGTCGAAGACCTGATGCTGCGCACCGTCTCTCCGAAGGATTATGACGGCTGGGTCGACAATAGCCTGAAATTCAACGACCACAAGGTCGTCAACGCCATCGATGAATTCGGCAAGTTCGCCAAGAACGCCAAATACGTCAACGGCGGTGTCGCTGCGGTCGCGTCGACCGACTTCCGAGATAGCCCGAAGGGCCTCTTTACGGTTCCGCCCAAGTGCTATCTGCACAAGCAGGCATCCTTCATCCCATCCTTCTTCCCTGAGGGCACGAAGCTCGGCCAGGATGCAGACTTCTTCTACTTCCCGCCCTATGCATCGCATCCGGAGCTCGGCAAGCCGGTTCTCGGCGCCGGCACGCTGGCAACGATCACCAAGGACTCGAAGGCCGCTCGCGCCTTCATCGAGTTCCTGCAGACGCCGATCGCTCAAGAAGTCTGGATGGCACAGTCGGGCTTCCTGACCCCGTATAAGGGCGTCAACACGGCGGCCTATGCCAACGACACCCTGAGGAAGGAAGGCGAAATTCTGACGACCGCCACCACCTTCCGCTTCGACGGTTCCGACCTGATGCCGGGCAAGATCGGCGCAGGCGCATTCTGGACCGGCATGGTGGACTTCGTCGGTGGCAAGTCCGCTCAGGACTCCGCCGACGCAATCCAGAAGGCTTGGGACTCCATCAAGTAATCATAACATCGCAGAATGGCGTCGCCGGTATCTCCCGGCGCCGCCGCTCTACCCTGTCGTAGCCGACGCCTTGGGAGGTGCCGACGACGCCGGACAGGTCGCTTCGTGCAAGCAATTATTCGGGAGGGAAGGATGATTTCGCAGATACTGACGGCGATTGGAGCCATGATATTCGGCGTTGCCGTTTGCGCCGCCTATTTTCTGTTTTCCAACAAGCTGCTGGACCTGATTTTTCCGGCGAAAGAAGGTGGCGATGTTCATCGCGCCGCCGTCAATCTGCGTCGCCGCAGCCTGATCCGCCCCTGGCTTTTCCTTGGACCGGCGCTTTTCCTCCTCGCCGTCTACCTGATGTATCCGGTGGTGGCGACGCTCATCCTGTCCTTCTACGGGCCTGACGGCAATCAATTCGTCGGCGGCGCCAACTATGTCTGGGCGTTCAACGACACCGAATTCCGCCAGTCGATCTTCAACAACATCCTTTGGCTTGCCGTCGTGCCGGCTGCCTGCACCTTCTTCGGTCTCGTCATTGCAGTCATGACCGATCGCATCTGGTGGGGTAACATCGCCAAGGCGGTCATCTTCATGCCGATGGCAATCTCCTTTGTCGGCGCATCGGTCATCTGGAAGTTCATCTACGAATATCGCGGCGGCAACGACACGCAGATCGGTCTGCTGAATGCGGTTGTGCAGCTCTTCGGCGGTACGCCGGAAGTCTGGATCACCATCCCCTTCTGGAACAACTTCTTCCTGATGGTCATGCTCATCTGGATCCAGACCGGCTTTGCCATGGTCATCCTATCGGCCGCCCTCCGCGGTATTCCGGAGGAGACCATCGAAGCGGCCGTTATCGACGGCGCCAATGGCTGGCAAATCTTCTGGAAAATCATGGTGCCGCAGGTCTGGGGCACGATCGCCACGGTCTGGACGACCATCACCATCCTCGTCCTCAAGGTGTTCGATATCGTGCTCACCATGACCAACGGTCAGTGGAACACGATGGTCCTTGCAAATCTGATGTTCAACTGGCTGTTCCGCGGCGGCGGCGATTCCGGCCGAAGCGCGGTCATCGCGCTCGTCATCATGGTCGCCGTCACACCGATCATGATCTGGAACATCCGTCGTGCAAACGCAGAAATGAAGGGTCGCTAAGATGATCGGAAACCTTGGCCGCATCGGCCCCGCTCGCCTCTTCGTTCATTTCGCGGTTGTGCTCATCGTCGTCATCTGGCTGCTGCCGACGCTCGGTATCTTCATCACGGCCCTGCGTGACAAGGATCAGATCGTCGTCTCCGGCTGGTGGACGGCCTTCGCCGGCTCGACGCGGACGACGGCAGTGCGCCTCGCTGGCAACGATAAGGCGACGCAGGATGGTCCCAATTACGTGATCACCGGGAATGTCTCCGGCGACGGTAACGGCGGTAACGGCAAGATCGAATCCTTCGGCCTGCGTGTGCAGGACCCGGCCGCTTTCAAGGCCGGTGCGCCTGCGGATATCGGCAATGGCGAGACGCTGACCGTCAATGCCGATGGCAGCTACCGCTATCAGAAAAATGCTGCTTTCGACGCAGATACGCGCGGCAAACGCATTTATCTGACCATTTCCGCCCCACCGCAGTTCACCCTGCAGAATTATCACACCGTTCTGACGGGCGAAGGCATCGGCCAGTCCTTCATCAACTCGCTGACGGTCACCATTCCGGCGACGATCATCCCGATCCTGATCGCGGCTTTCGCGGCCTATGCACTTGCCTGGATGGATTTCCCAGGCCGCGCGCTCCTGATCGCGCTTGTCGTCGGCCTCATCGTCGTGCCGCTGCAGATGTCGCTCATCCCGCTGTTGCGCATCTATAACGAAATCGGCCAGGTGTTCGGTGTGCCGTCGAAGACCTATCCCGGCATCTGGATGGCGCATACCGCCTTCGGCCTGCCGCTCGCGATCTACCTGCTGCGCAACTACATTGCCGGTCTGCCAAAGGAAATCATCGAATCCGCCCGCGTCGACGGTGCCAGCGACTTCGACATCTTCGTCAAGATCATCCTGCCGCTGTCCTTCCCGGCGCTCGCCTCCTTTGCGATTTTCCAGTTCCTTTGGGTCTGGAACGACCTTCTGATCGCCATGGTGTTCCTCGGCACCGACAAGGACCATCTGGTTCTGACGGCGGCCTTGAACGCCCTACTCGGCTCGCGTGGCGGCAATTGGGAAATCCTGACGGCCTCCGCCTTCGTCACCATCCTTATCCCGCTCCTCGTCTTCTTCGGTTTGCAGCGCTATCTCGTGCGCGGTCTGCTCGCCGGGTCGGTGAAGGGGGGCTGATCCAAGACTATCCCATTCATACAGGACCCACTTAGCATGAGCATTGTCCCTCAATCGATTTCGGCTGTTGACAAGGACTGGTGGCGCGGCGCTGTGATCTATCAGATCTACCCGCGCTCTTATCAGGACTCGAACGGCGATGGCATCGGCGATCTCAAGGGGATCGCCGTCCGCCTGCCGCATATTGCAGCCCTCGGTGTCGACGCGATCTGGATTTCGCCGTTCTTCACCTCGCCCATGCGTGATTTCGGCTACGACGTCTCCAACTATGAAGATGTCGATCCGATCTTCGGTACGCTTGCCGACTTCGATGTGATGGTGACCGAAGCGCATCGTCTCGGCATCAAGGTGATGATCGATCTGGTGCTGTCACACAGTTCCGACCGCCATCCCTGGTTTGTCGAAAGCCGCTCGAGCAAGGATAATCCCAAGGCGGACTGGTATGTCTGGGCCGACGCCAAGCCGGACGGCACGCCGCCCAACAACTGGCTCTCGATCTTCGGCGGTTCTGCCTGGGCCTGGGATCCGACTCGCATGCAATATTACATGCACAACTTCCTGATCTCGCAACCCGACCTGAACCTGCACAATCCCGAGGTTCAGGACCGGCTGCTGGACGTCGTGCGCTTCTGGCTCGACCGTGGCGTCGATGGCTTCCGCCTCGATACCATCAACTTCTATTTCCACGACCGGGAACTGCGCGACAATCCCGCGCTGGAGCCGTCCCGCCGCAATGCTTCGACCGCGCCGGCGGTCAATCCCTATAATTTCCAGGAGCATCTCTACGACAAGAACCGTCCAGAGAATCTGAAGTTCCTGCAGCGTTTCCGCGCCGTGCTGGATGAATATCCGGCGATTGCCGCCGTCGGCGAAGTCGGCGATAGTCAGCGCGGGCTCGAGATCGTCGGCGAATATACGTCCGGCGACGACAAGATGCATATGTGCTACGCCTTCGAATTCCTGGCGCCGGACCCGCTGTCGCCGGAACGCGTCGAAGACGTCATGAAGGATTTTGCCGCCGCCGCGCCGGACGGCTGGGCCTGCTGGGCGTTTTCAAACCATGACGTGGTGCGCCATGTCAGCCGCTGGGGCAGCCTGGTTGCCGATCGTGATGCGCTTGCCAAGCAATATGCGGCCTTGATCCTGACCTTGCGCGGCTCGGTCTGCCTCTACCAGGGCGAGGAGCTCGGCCTGACGGAAGCCGATCTCGCCTATCAGGATCTGCAGGACCCCTACGGCATCCAATTCTGGCCGGAATTCAAGGGCCGCGACGGCTGCCGCACGCCGATGGTCTGGGACAGCCAGGTCGCACAAGGCGGTTTCTCGACGGTGAAACCCTGGCTTCCGGTGCCGGTAGAGCATATCCTGCGCGCTGTCAGCGTGCAGCATGGAGATGAGAGTTCGGTGCTGGAGCAATATCGCCGCTTCCTCGCCTTCCGCAAGCAGCACCCGGCTTTCGCCAAGGGCGAGATTGCGTTTACCGAACCGCAGGGGGACGTGCTGCTTTATACGCGTCACTACGGCACCGAGACTATTCTCTGCGTATTCAACATGAGCGCGACAGAGGCGACCGCAACCCTGCCTGAGGGGAGTTGGCAGGCTCTTGCCGGTCACGGTTTTGCAAGCAACAACTACGGCAACAAGATCGATATTCCGGCCTGGGGCGCTTACTTCGCGCGTCTCGCCTGAGTGTTTGGGAGGAGGAGAGCATAGATGACAGGGCTTGTTCTAAAGGACATCCGAAAATCATACGGAAATGTGCATGTTCTGCATGGCATCGATCTGGATATCCAGGAGGGCGAATTCATCGTCTTCGTCGGCCCGTCCGGATGCGGCAAATCCACCTTGCTGCGTATGATCGCCGGGCTCGAGAGCATCACCTCCGGCGACATGCTCATCGCGGGACAGAAGGTCAACGAGGTGCCGCCGTCAAGGCGCGGCATCGCGATGGTCTTCCAGTCCTATGCTCTCTATCCGCATATGACGGTCTTCGACAACATGGCCTTCGGCATGCGCATCGCCGGGGAAAGCAAGCAGGAGATCGACCGCCGCGTTCGCGCCGCCGCCGCGAGCCTTCAGCTCACGCAATATCTTGAGCGCCTGCCAAAGGCCCTCTCCGGCGGTCAGCGCCAGCGTGTCGCAATCGGCCGTGCCATCTGCCGCAACCCGAAGGTCTTTCTGTTCGACGAACCGCTATCGAACCTCGACGCGGCGTTGCGCGTGGCGACACGTATCGAGATCGCCAAGCTCAGCGATTCCATGCCCCAGACGACGATGATCTATGTCACCCACGACCAGGTGGAAGCCATGACCTTGGCGGACCGCATCGTGGTGTTGTCGGCCGGTCGTGTGGAGCAGGTCGGTGCGCCGCTAGAGCTTTATGAGCATCCGGCCAACCTCTTCGTGGCGAAGTTCATCGGCTCGCCGGCCATGAACATCATCCCGTCGAAGGTCACTGGCACCGGCGCGATGACGACAGTGACTCTGACAGGCGGCAAGACGGTGACGCTCGACATTGCGACGGCGGCATCCGAGCAAGGCAAAACCGCAAGCTTCGGCGTTCGCCCGGAAGACTTGCGGATCGCGACGGACGAGAACTACCTCTTCGAAGGCGAGGTCTCCATCGTGGAAGCCCTCGGCGAGGTCACGCAACTTTATATCGAGGGCCTGGTGGATGGTGAGCCGATCATCGTCAAGATACCCGGCATCGCAGACGTTAAGCGCGGGCAGAAGATGCGCTTTGCGGCCGATAGGCAGAAGCTGCATCTTTTCGATGCTGACGGCCACACCTATCGCAAGCAATAAGGCATCCTCCCAAGAGCGCGGGAGCGCTAGTCCAGGTGTAGAAATACAATAAAATGCAACTTGGTCTAGCGCTTCCAAACCTTCTGTTAAATACCCGCTGGTAGCCTGAGCTTCGTAATATACTTCAGGGATTTACGATAATGGCAGCTTCCGGCACCGCTCACCCAGGCCAGCATTTCCTCAACAAGGAAGAGTCCTTCATGTACGACCGCGAGGTGCGGTACAGAATGGAGGACACGATGAACGCGGCACGGATCGAATATACCGAAAAAGGCGTCATGAACTTGGCGTCACGCCGCTGCGATATCATCCGAATCTCGCAGAGCAGCGCGATTCTGGCGATCCTCACCCAGTATAATCTGCCAAAACAGTTCTATCTCGACATCCCCGATGCCCGCATCACCAAGGTCGGTTGCATCCTGATGAAGATCTTCCCCAACAACACCATCGAGGTCCGTTTCCTGCGCCTGCTGTCGGAGAAGGAGATGAACAAGATCTTCGTCTACAGCACCCATCCGTCGCACCGCGACCGCGTGCTCGATATCCGTGCTTGATTAAATCTCGTCGCCAAGAATAGGTTTGGGCGACGATCCACGCGCTGGAGCAATTCCAGGAAAAGTGCGAAGCGGTTTTTCGTCCGGAATTGCGTAAAAACAAAGGGATAGAGCGGGATGCCGAAGACTGTGCGCGGTTTTCGGGCGACATCCCACTCTATCTTTTTGATTTAGAGACGGATCAAATTTCCGCCTGCCACTTCTTGAGCGCATCCTCCATGTAGTCAATCAGCGGTAGCTTGCCGTCTTCCTGCAGCCACTTGTCGACCGAGAGGCGAAGAGGGCTTACGGCAATCATTGAAACCAGCCGTAGTCCGTCGCGGTCCCTCGTCGGAAACAGTTCGCACAGTGTCTCGTAGGCAACCTGTTCGAGCTGCAGGTAGTTGCTGCGCGTGCGTGCGCGCAGGGACTCGCTTTGACGCAGAAGCCGGGCCGTCTCAAGAAGCTGAGGAGCCTCAGCCTGAAGGCGTGCTACAAGTCTCAGGGTTGCCTGATGAATGACATCGAGCGGTCGTCCGGCTGATGCGTTCTCTGTGATGCTTGCCCGGAGAGCGTCCATATATCCGCGCTGATGCGCCAGAAGAATGTCGTCCTTGCTTTTGAAGTAATAGAAGAAAGTCCGGCGGGAAATACCAGCCGCGGCCGCAATCTCGTCGATCGTCGTTTCCTGATAACCCTTCGCTAGAAAGGATTTCAGTCCGACTTCCGCTATGCGTTGAAATGTCAGGCGTCGCTTTTGCTCGCGCAGGCCTTCCGGTTTTAAGGGGCGATCATGCATCGCTCCATACTGTCATAAGTCGCAGCGCCACTCAAACCATCAGCTTGTCCCGCACCCTGCTCAATTCCCGGTGAAATAATTCCAGCGCGCCATTTTTGGATTGCCGCAAAGTAGCCAACATTAATTTTTACATCCAGTGTAATATTTAATGTTGATACGAGATGCCCTAACCAAACGCAGGAGAGCGATACGTCCATGCCAGCCAATGCAATCTCAAATCACGATAATTGCGAGACTTACGGTTCATATGCCGCCGAAACCCCTGGGCGTCGGCGGTCCGATATTTGGTCGATGGCTGTTTTGCTAAGTTTCTTGGGGGGGTGCGCGGCAGCGCCCCTGGATCGCGCGGGATCCTTGCGATCTTATGACGGCCTGACCCGATCGGACGGGCTGGTTGCCCACTCGCTTCTTCGGGTGAGCAGGGACGATGTTCTGACGGCGAAGACCGTGAAGATTATTCCGACTGCTTTTTCATTGCGGGCTGAAAGCGCCGCCTTCACGCCCGAGCAGCGCAACCTCGTCACCAATGCCGTCGACAGGGCGCTTTGTTCCGGATTGAGTGAACGATTCGTCGTTGTCGGTCTAACCCATCAGGCGGATCTGACTGTTCGCGCCGTCGTCACGCAGGTCAAGGCAACGAACGCTACAGCCGTCGGCGTTTCGAAAGTCGCATCTGTCGGCAAGAGCGTGCTGCTGCCGAATGTACCCGTGCCCATCCCCCGCATCCCGATCGGCATGGGCAGTCTCTCTCTCGAGGCGGAGGCCCTTAATCCTCAGGGCGTGCAGAGAGCTGTGATGATCTGGGGACGTGGGGCAAACGCGTTTCTTGATTCAGGAACGGTTGCCAGGGAAGGAGATGCCTACAGTCTCGCCGCCAAATTCGGCGGCGACTTCAGCAAGTTGTTGGTCAAGGGCAAAACGCCCTTCGGATCGATGCCCTCTTTCCCTTCCAGAGCGAATTTGGCGGCTCTCGTCGGCCGAGCGCCCAAGTATGAGGCCTGCAAAGCATTTGGGAAGTCGCCGGGCGTGACGGGCTTCATAGGAGCACGCATCGGCCTCCCGCCGGGGTGGACGGACAAGGCTCCGGCGAATGCGGAAAAGACGGCGTCGAACACTCCCTGATCAATGTTCGACGTCGTCTTGCCGAATTCCGGCGACGCAACCATCAATGATGGAACAGGACGCTGGCGCCCTGGTCGGCCGGGCCGGCGCCGTGGCGGAACGAGGCGAAGAGTTCGCGGCCCATGCCGAATTCGTTCGCCGAGAGGTCGGCGACGACGGGTTCGCGTTCGGCCATGTCGGCAGCGTCGACCAGCACTTCCAGCGTACCGGCGATCGCGTCGATGCGGATGATATCGCCTTCCTTGATGCGGGCAATCGGTCCGCCCTCGACGGCCTCCGGGGTGACGTGGATGGCGGCCGGTACCTTGCCGGACGCGCCGGACATGCGCCCATCGGTCAACAGCGCCACGCGGAAGCCGCGATCCTGCAGCACGCCGAGTGCCGGCGTCAGCTTGTGCAGCTCCGGCATGCCGTTCGCCTTGGGGCCCTGGAATCGGACGACGGCGACGAAATCGCGGTTGAGCTTGCCGTCCTTGAATGCCTGCTGGATCTCGAGCTGGTCGTGGAAAATCACGGCGGGCGCCTCAATGACATGGCGCTCCGGCTTGACGGCAGAAATCTTGATCACCGCCTTGCCGATATTGCCGCGCAGCATTTTCAGGCCGCCAGTGGTCTGGAACGGTGCATCGATGCCCGCCAACACCTTGGGGTCGCCGCTCTTTTCCGGCGCCTGTTCGCGGACGACGCCGCCATCGGCGCCGATTTTCACCTCGATCGAATAGGCCGAAAGCCCCTGGCCGGCGACGGTACGCACATCGTCGTGCAGCAGCCCCTTCTTGAGGAGCTCCTTGATCAGGAAGCCCATGCCACCGGCGGCATGGAAATGGTTCACGTCTGCAAGTCCGTTCGGATAGACGCGGGCGAGCAGCGGGATGATGTCCGAAAGCTCGGAAATATCCTGCCAGGTCAGCACGATGCCGGCCGCGCGCGCCATGGCGACGAGATGCATCGTGTGATTGGTCGAGCCGCCGGTCGCATGCAGGCCAACGACGCCGTTGACGATCGAGCGTTCATCGATCATCTCGCCGGCGGGCGTGAATTCGTTGCCCATGGCGGTAATGGCGAGCGCCCGCTTGGTCGCCTCGCGGGTCAGCGCTTCGCGCAGCGGCGTGCCGGGATTGACGAAGGAAGCGCCGGGCATGTGGAAGCCCATGATCTCCATCAGCATCTGGTTGGAATTGGCCGTACCGTAGAAGGTGCAGGTGCCGGGGCCGTGATAGGACTTCGATTCGGCTTCCAGCAGCTCCGCGCGGCCGACCTTGCCTTCGGCATAGAGCTGGCGCACGCGCGATTTCTCGTCGTTCGCCAGGCCAGAGGTCATCGGCCCGGCCGGGATGAAGACGGCCGGCAGATGGCCGAAGGAGAGCGCGGCAATGACGAGGCCGGGTACGATCTTGTCGCAGACGCCGAGGAAGACGGCCGCATCGAACATGTTGTGCGACAGGCCGACACCGGCGGACATGGCGATCAGGTCGCGCGAGAAGAGCGAGAGTTCCATGCCCGGCTGGCCCTGCGTGACGCCGTCGCACATGGCAGGCACGCCGCCGGCAACCTGGGCGATGCCGCCTGCCTCTGCCGCCGCCTCGCGGATGATGGCGGGATAGGTTTCGAAGGGCTGATGCGCCGAGAGCATGTCGTTATAGGAAGTGATGATCCCGAGATTGGGCACGCGGTCCCCCGCCAATGCCTCTTTCTCGGAGGGCGAACAGATGGCGAAGCCATGCGCAAGATTGGCGCAGCCGAGCACGGAGCGCTGTGCACCCACCGTTGCGGCATTGCGCAGGCGGTCCAGATAGCGCTCGCGCGTCGGCTTCGAGCGCTCGATGATACGTGTGGTGATTGCCGAAATGCGGGCGTCAGCGGCCATGGTCGATCTGCCTCCGTCTGTTTTTGCGCATAACCCCGAAAGATCAACGTGATCCGTCTTGGGAAAGGGCTAGGCGCAGACTTCAAATGTCATTGCTATGCCGGCACGCCTTTTCGGGGCGTGAGGCGCAGCGGTGATTGCTGTGTCGTTCAGGGTCCGATGGCGGCCGTCCGGCCTGTCAGGGAGCCCAGTAAATCTCGACCAGAGAGGCGGCCCGGCGCAGAATGGCGCGGATCGGCATCTCGGTCTCTTCGCCTGGCGCTTCCGCTTTGGCGAGAACGTCCTTCTTGCCTGCCCCTTCGATATGGAGCACCAGCAATCCGGCATCCTGAAGGCTGGAGAAGGTGAAGGTCAGCCGGGGTTCGCCGGCTCCTTCGGCTTCCATCGTGATGATGCCGCGCGGGCTGTTCGAATCGAGCGCCGCAGCGAGATTGCTCCCGCCCGGAAAGAACGAGGCCGTGTGGCCGTCATTGCCCATGCCGAGGATGGCGACGTCAAAGGGAAAGCCGATGCACTTGGTCTTTTCCGTGGCGATAACGGCGGCCTCCTCGACGGAAGCCGCGGCTTGGTAGAGCGGAAAGAACTGTGCCGACGCCGCCTTGTCCTTCAACAGGTTTTCCTGAACGAGCAGGTGGTTCGAGCGCGGATTGTCTGCCGGCACGAACCGTTCGTCGACAAGGGTAATCGTCACCTTGCTCCAGTCGAGCGAACGCGATGACAGCGTCTGGAAGAAGATCTTCGGCGTCGAACCGCCGGAGACCGCAATGCTTGCAGAGCCGCGGGTGGCGATGGCGGCCGTGAGAACCTCGACCACCTTGTCCGCGAGCTTGCCGGCGAGTTCGGCGCCATTGGCGAAAGCATGCATGTTCGCTGTCATCGTCGTCGTCCCAGTTTAGATATCGTCATGCCATGTGCGGCCGTCACGCTCGATGAGCGCGATGGCCTGGCTCGGACCCCACGTGCCGGCGGTATAACCCTGCACCGGCTGGCTGGTGGCTTCCCAGCCCTTGAGCATCGGATCGACCCATTCCCACGCGGCTTCTACTTCGTCGCGGCGCATGAACAGCGTCTGGTTGGAACGGACCACGTCCATCAGCAGGCGTTCGTAGGCGTCCGGATTGCGGACGTTGAAGGCCGAAGCGAAGCTCATGTCGAGCGAGACGTTGCGCAGGCGCATGCCGCCCGGACCTGGATCCTTGATCATCAGCGACTGCTTGACGCCTTCGTCCGGTTGCAGGCGGATGATCAACTGGTTGGCGACGATGCGGCCGGCGGCCTGATCGAAGATGTTGTGCGGGATCGGCTTGAAGGTGATGACGATTTCCGACACCCGGCCGGCAAGACGCTTGCCGGTGCGGATGTAGAAGGGAACGCCGGCCCAGCGCCAGTTGCCGATCTCGGCCTTGATGGCGACGAAGGTCTCGGTGTTGGAGACGCCACCTTCCAGTTCGTCGAGGTAACCCTTGACCGGGCCGCCTGCCGAAGCGCCGGCGCGATACTGGCCGCGAACGGTCGCCTGCTCGACGTTGGAAGCGTCGATCGGCTTCAGCGCGCGCAGAACTTTCAGCTTCTCGTCGCGAACGGCTTCGGAGTCCATCGATGACGGAATTTCCATCGCGGTCAAGCAGAGGAGCTGCAGGATGTGGTTCTGCACCATGTCGCGCAGCGCGCCGGCGGTATCATAATAACCGGCACGCCCTTCCAGGCCGACCGATTCCGCAACCGTGATCTGTACATGGTCGATGTGGTTGGCGTTCCACAGCGGCTCATAAAGCGCGTTGGCAAAGCGCAGCGCCATCAGGTTCTGCACCGTTTCCTTGCCGAGATAGTGGTCGATGCGGAAGATCTGCTCTTCCTTGAAGACCTTGCCAATCGTGTCGTTGAGCTGCAGCGCGGAAGCGAGGTCGCGGCCGATCGGCTTTTCGACGACGATGCGGGTCTGCTTGGTGATCAGCTTGTGATCGGAAATCTTCTGCGAGATGTCGCCGAAAATGCCCGGAGCGACGGCGAGATAGAAGGCGCGCACGCGGTCCTTGCCTTCGTCCAGAATCTTCTTGAGCTGATCCCAGCCGGCATCGGTCTTGGCGTCGACCGGTACGTAGAATAGGCGCGCGCAGAATTTCCTCACTTCCGCTTCGTCGAATTCGCCCTTTTTCAGATGCTCTTTCAGCGCGGCCTCGGCGAATTTGCGGTATTCTTCATGCGAGAGCGCGCTGCGGGATGCGCCGATAATGCGGGTGGGCTCGGAAAACTGGCCTTCGACCTGGCGATGATAGAGGGCGGGCAGAAGCTTGCGTTCTGCAAGGTCGCCGCTGCCGCCGAAAACGACATAGTCAAATGGTTCAACGGGAATGATTTGGCTGCTCATGAGCTATCTCTCAATCAGTCTTGGTTAAGGCCCCTTTTAATCTAATCGATTTAAAAAGGCCAGTGTGCATCGCAAAAATCAGACTCGGCTTTTTAGAGCGGATTGCCGGAAGAGGAAATCCGTTCTGTTTCTAGAACCTGTCGCGCAACGCAAACCACGAGAGCGCCAGGAATAGGAGAGGCGCCCGCATGCGGGCGCCGCCGGGAAAGGGCGGGATGTTCAACGCCTTGAAAAGCGCAAGGTCGTCGGCGTTCCCGAGAACCGTTTTCGCATAGAGTTTACCGCAATAGTTTGACAGCATGACCCCGTGGCCGGAATAGCCGCCGATGGAGGTGACGCCGGGCATGACCTCGCGCACGAAAGGCTGGCGCGGCATAGTGATGCCGACAGATCCGCCCCAGGCATGGGTGATGTTGATATTGCCGAGGGCAGGGTAGATTTCGGCGATCTGGCGGCGGATGTGCTGCGTTATGTCGCGCGGGTTATCGGCGGTATAGGCCTCGCGCCCGCCGAACAGTAGGCGCCCGTCCTTCGATTTGCGGAAATAACGCACCACGAATCGCGAATCCGCCACCGCTTCACCGCCGGGCAGGACATCGGGAAACCTGTCGAGCGGTTCGGTGGCACCGATGAAGGAGCGAATCGGCATGACATGGCTCGCGGTCACCGGCTCCAGATTGCCGATGTGGCCGTTGCAGGCAATCAGCACGCGGTCGGCGGTGATCGTGCCGCTGTCGGTCTCGATCAGCGTCCTGCCGCCGGATTGCCGGATCGCCTTCGCCGGTGTCATTTCGAAGATCGAAGCACCGGCGGCCTGCGCTACCCGCGCTAGGCCGATGAGCAGCTTCAGTGGATGGATATGGCCCGTGCCCATATCCCGGACGCCGTAGAGATAGAGCTTCGAGCCAAGCCGCTCCTGGGTTTCGGCCTGATCCATGAAGCTCACATGCGGATAGCCATAGCGCGTCGCTGCGATTTCGGCGTTCTCCATATAGGCGCGCTTGTAGCTCCGCTTATGCGTGACATTCATCTGGCCGGGCATGAAGTCGATGTCGATTTCATATTCTGCGGCAAAGTCGAGAAGGTGATGTTTGGCGTCCTCGGCGAGATCGAACAGTGCCTTTGAGCGCTCGTAGCCAATCTTCTCTTCCAGCTCCTCGGGCCAGGAGCGCTGGCCGGTGCCGAGCTGGCCGCCATTGCGACCGGAGGCGCCGTCGCCGAAGCGATTGGCATCGATCAGCACCACATCGACGCCGCCCTTGGCAAGATTGTAGGCGGCCTGCAGGCCAGTGTAGCCGCCGCCGATGATGGCAACGTCAGCGCGGCGGGAGCCGTCGAGCTTCGGATAGGCGGGGCGAGGGCCGATGGTTGCCTGATACCAGGAAAGGCCCGGCGCAATCGGGCTCTGCCATGCTTCCTGCAATGTCATGGGCGGGCCTCCCTCACACGTTGAGCAGAAGGAATTCCCGCTCCCAGGGGCTGATCACCTGCATGAAGGTTTCGAATTCGCCGCGCTTGACGCCGACATAGATGTCGATGAAGTCCTTTCCGAGGACCTCTTGGAAAGCCGGTTCGCCTTCCAGGAGCGCAATGGCTTCGAGAAGCCCGCGCGGCAGATCGATCGAACCTTCGTTGGCCGAATCCTCGGTCGGTGCGGTCGGCTCCACCTTCTTCATGATACCGAGCAAGCCGCAAGCGAGTGAGGCCGCGAGCGCCAGATACGGATTGGCGTCAGAGCTCGGCAACCGGTTCTCGACGCGGCGCGCCTGCGGATCGGAGACCGGTACGCGGAACGCGGTGGTGCGGTTGTCATAGCCCCAGGCGTTGTTGACCGGGCAGGACATGTTCGGCGCCAGGCGGCGATAGGAGTTCACATAGGGCGCCAGCATCGCCAGCGCATTCGGCACATAACGTTGCATGCCGCCGATGAAGTGGAAGAACTCCGGCGAGGGACTGCCGTCCGGATTGGTGAAAACATTCTTGCCGGTCACGATATCGACCACCGACTGGTGGATATGCATCGCCGAGCCCGGCTGGCTCTGGATCGGCTTGGCCATGAAGGTAGCATAGATGCCGTGTTTCATCGCCGCTTCGCGAATGGTGCGCTTGAACATGAACACCTGGTCGGCAAGCTCGATCGGATCGCCATGGCGCAGGTTGATTTCGAGCTGCGCCGGACCCTCTTCATGGATCAGCGTGTCGATCTCCAGGCCCTGCTTCTCCGAGAAATGATAGATGTCGTCGATCAATTCGTCGAATTCGTTGATGCCGGCAATCGAATAACCCTGGCCGCCGAGGATCGAGCGGCCCGAACGGCCCTTCGGCGGATGCAACGGATAGTCCGGATCGTCATTCTTGGCGACGAGATAGAATTCGATCTCCGGCGCGACCACCGGCTTCCATCCACGCTCGCGGTAGAGGCCCATGATCCGCTTCAACAGATTGCGCGGCGTGTAGGACACCGCATCGCCATCGGAATTGACGATGTCACAAATCACCTGTGCCGTCGGATCGCTCTCCCAGGGCACGACCGAGAGCGTCGAAAGATCGGGCACCAGCTTCAGGTCACTGTCGCGCGGCTCGTAACGGAAGCTTTCGGTCTCCTCCGGATATTCGCCTGAAATCGTGTGACGATAGATCGCCGAGGGCAGGGCGAGCGAGGTGTTGGAGGTGAATTTCGAGGTGGGCATCATCTTGCCGCGTGGCACACCCGCAAGGTCCGGTGTGATGCATTCTATGTCTTCGATTCCCCGCGCCCGCAGCCACTGAGCCGCTTCCTTCCAATTTGCCACGCCGCGCGCTGATCGTAAGCTTGGGGGAACTGTTGCGATTTTCGAGACCGGCATGGAAGCTTTCAGCGGGGTCTTTTTCGCGGGCATAAAACACCGTATTTGCGTTGATCGAAGATTTCATCATAACGGCAGTTTGCCAATTGGCGAGGGGGAAAACCGTTCGGACTTTCGCCATATGATGGAAAAACGACAGTGCGGCGCAGCAATGGATAAAGGAATGAAACGTGGCCGGCAGATATGATGTGATCGTCCTCGGCGCAGGCGCCGCAGGCATGATGTGCGCTATCCGCGCCGGCCAGCGCGGGCGTTCCGTCGTCGTGCTCGACCACGCCGCAGCGCCGGGGGAGAAGATCCGGATTTCCGGCGGCGGCCGCTGCAATTTCACCAATATTCATGCCGGCCCGAAGAACTTCCTCTCGGCCAATCCGCATTTCGCCAAGTCGGCCTTGGCGCGCTTCACGCCGAAGGATTTCCTCGCCATGGTCGAGAGCCATGGCATCGCCTGGCATGAAAAGACGCTCGGTCAGCTCTTCTGCGACAACAGCGCCAAAGACATCATCCGCATGCTGACCGACGAGATGCGGGCAGCCGGCGTGGAGTTGCGGCTGCGCACCGAAATCGGCGCCATCGAGCCGGTCGCGGGCGGGGGCTACAAGGTCGCCACGTCGGAGGGTACCTTGGAGGCGGCGTCTCTGGTCATCGCCACCGGCGGCAAGTCGATCCCGAAAATGGGCGCCACCGGCTTTGCCTATCGCATCGCCGAGCAATTCGGCCTGCCGCTCGTCGAGACGCGTCCCGGCCTCGTGCCGCTGACCCTCGATCCCCAGCTTCTCCAGCGCCTGGCGCCGCTTGCCGGCATCGCCGCGCCTGCCGAAATCCGCCACGGCAAGACCGCGTTCCGCGAAGCCCTGCTCTTCACCCATCGCGGCTTGAGCGGCCCGGCGATCCTGCAGATCTCTTCCTACTGGCGGGAAGGCGACGAGATCACGGTGGCGATCGAGCCCGATATCGACATTTTCATCACGCTCAAGACGGCCCGGCAAGCCAATGGCCGGCAATCGGCACAGACGGCTCTGGCGGAGATATTGCCGAAGCGACTGGCGCAGCATTTCGCCGACGGAGAGGGCATAGCGGGCAATATGGCCGATCAGCCCGACAAGCGCCTGCAGCAGCTTGCCGCCGCCGTCCAGGCCTGGCCGGTCAAGCCGTCGGGTTCCGAAGGTTACCGGACGGCGGAAGTCACGCTTGGCGGCGTCGATACCGCCTGCCTCGATTCAAAGACGATGCAGGTGAAAACCATCCCCGGCCTCTTTTTCATCGGCGAATGCGTCGACGTCACCGGCTGGCTCGGCGGCTACAATTTTCAATGGGCCTGGGCCTCGGGCCATGTCGCCGGCGAAGCGGCTTAAAACACTTATTTCCACATAGCGACGGAGCCCTTGCTCGCGCCGCTATGGAAGTGGAACTGCCAGCCGCAAAGTCCTACGCCTTTTGGATAAATATTCGCCGGGTGCGACAATTGTGGCTAGGCTCTGGTGCCGGCGTTTTCCTTTCCTACATCTTTATTGTCCACATTGGCAGTTGCCGGAACGACCTTTTGCCGGTTATCGTGTCAGTGCGAAAATGGGATTTAGGCTCATGAATAGAACACAACATCGCGCTCGCGCCATTGCAATTGCTCAAACCCGTGACAATGCCAAATTGGTGGCCATTCGGCTGCTGATGCTGGCAACCGGCGCCACGGCGGCCTGCATTGCTTACCTTGCGGTGCGCAGCTTCTGATATCATCGGCCTGATCGGCTTCGGCCGCCGTTCGCCGGCGGCCAGCACGTGCGCATACGCCCGGCATCCTCTCGCCCGCGGCCTTACCTCCCTGCATTTTAAGGCTTTTCCCGAGTTATCGATGGCCTTGTAGGTCATTGCCATGGCGCCTTATCCGAAAATTAATTAATCGGACTCACAATCCGCGAAGATTTTCTGGGGCGTGCTTCTACAACGTAGAGCCGAAGCAATGATTGCCTCCCGACATGGTTGGGGACCCCGTCTGCGAACATCTCAAGTTTGATGGTTATGCATCCGGTCAGCGCCGTGGCGGCGTCGGCAGGGGTAGTACGGTGTATGAGAGGCCAGAGCCACCATGTTCATTGACAAGATCCTGTCTCGTTTCAAGATCAAGACGAAGGTTCTGATCTTCGTGCTGCCTTTCGTCATCAGCATTTCCGCCGTCGGCCTCACCGGGCTCTACGCTTCGGGCCTGCTGCAGGGGCGCATGGAAATTTCCAACAGCGTGCTGCAATCGCTGACGGGCTTCAAGAACCTCTACGCTTCGATGGATGACTTCCTGCGCATCACCAACGAACAGCAGCGCGACAAGCTCTATCAGGACATCAAATCGCAGCAGGGTGTCCTGAACGCGACGCTCGACCAGCTCGGTAAGGATGCGGAAGGCCGCGATAATCTGACGGATGCGACGACCAAGACTGCCGACACGGCAAACCTGGTTGCCAAGCTCTGGACGCTGCACGAGCAGGAAGTCGCCTTTCGCAAGGTGATCGAAGACGCGCAGAGAGCGCTGATCAGCGCCCGCTTCAATGTCGATTTCGATGGTCAGCAACTGGAAGACCAGATGCGCAAGGACCAGGCCGACGCGACCGCGACGCTGCGCGCCGCCGACCGCCTGCTGAAGGGCGGCGATGCGCTTGTCTCCGTCGCCGAAGATTTCAACAAGGCCGCAACGCCGGCCGACAAGGTCAAGCTGCTCAAGGACCGGTTGCCTGATCTCAACAAGGCGCTACGGGCGATCGATCTCGCCGTGCCGCAGAACCAGAAAAGCGTCGTGCAGTCGCTGGCCGGCACCATCAAGGATCTCGGCGCTTTCACCGAAAGCACTGATGTTCCAACGGACGATACCGTCACCGCCATCGGACGGCTGCTTTCCCGCTTCCGGCAGATGTCGACCTATACGCAGCTCACGGCAACGCAGATGATGCGCCAGGCGACCACGACCTTCGTTCAACTGGACGCCCGTGTCGTCCAGACCAATTCCGTTCTGCAGGACACCCGCCGTCTCGAAGGTTCGATCTATTCGCTGCAGCTCGTGCTTGCCGACTTCACCGCCAACACCACCAAGGAAAATCTCGTCCGTCTGCGCCAGGAAATCGCCAAACTCGGTGGCGACATGAATACGCTGAACCAGAGTGCCAAGGACATGGATTTCGCCGGCGATATCGACAAGGCCATCCGCCCGGCCATCAAGTCGATGGATGAAGCCGGCGGCAAGCTGGTCGATACCATCACCCAGCGCATCGCCGAATATGCCAGCGCCCGCCAGCAGCTCGATCAGGTCTGGGGTCAGCTCACCGCCTTTGCCGAAACCCAGAAGCAGAGCGCCGGCACGGAGCGTGATCAGGCGAACTACATCTCGATCCTCGCCACCACGCTTGGCATTATCCTCTCGGTCGCCGGCGGCATCGCTCTGGTCCTGACCCTGCAGCGTCCGATCGGTCAGATCACCGCCGCCATGCGCCGTATCGCCGACGGCATGCTGGAAACTGCGATCTCCGGCGAGCAGCGCCACGACGAAATCGGCGACATGGCCCGCGCGCTCGGCATCTTCAAGGAAAACGCGCTTTCGAAGATCCGCATCGAGGAGCAGAGCGACGAGGAACGCACCGCAGCCGAGCACGAGCGCCAGCGCAACGATGCCGAAAAGCGCGAGCTAGACCGCCAGATCGACTTCGCCGTCAGCGAACTTGCCGCCGGCCTCGAGCGGCTGGCTCAAGGCGATATCTCTGCTAGCATCCAGACGCCTTTCATCGGCCGCCTCGAACAACTTCGCCAGGATTTCAACAGCTCGCTGTCGCGTCTGCAGCAAACGCTCAGCCAGGTGCGCGACAATGTCGAGATGATCCAGAGCAACGGCAGCCAGATGGCAGCTTCCGCCGAGGACCTGTCGAAGCGCACCGAACAGCAAGCGGCCGCGTTGGAAGAAACCGCCGCCGCCGTGGATGAAATCACCGTCACCGTTCGCTCGTCCGCCGAGCGCGCCAAGGAGGCGGATGCGATCGTGCGCGAAGCCAAGCGCAGCGCCGACGACAGCTCCGTCGTCGTAGGTAACGCCATCGATGCGATGGGCCGTATCGAAGATGCCTCACGCCAGATCGAGCAGATCATCGGCGTCATCGACGAGATCGCCTTCCAAACCAACCTTCTGGCGTTGAATGCCGGTATCGAAGCTGCCCGCGCCGGCGAGGCCGGCAAGGGCTTCGCGGTCGTCGCCATGGAGGTGCGGGAGCTTGCGCAGCGCTCCGCCGCCGCGGCACAGGAGATCAAGGGGCTGATCAACAAATCGACCCACGAGGTCAATTCCGGCTCGCAGTTCGTGCAGGAAGCCGGCTCAGTGCTCGCCCAGATCAGTGGTCAGATCGTTACCATCAGCCAGCATGTGGAAATGATCGCGCGCGCCAGCCACGATCAGGCAAGCGCGCTGCAGGGTGTCAACTCCTCCGTCAACCAGATGGACCAGATGACACAGAAGAATGCGGCCATGGTCGAAGAAACCACGGCGGCAAGCCGCGAACTGGCCACCGAAGCGGACGCGCTGCTCTATCTCATCCAGCAGTTCAAGATCGAAGGCGGGCAGGGTGCGGGCTATATGCGGGCGCAAGCCGCCTGACCGCTGCAATCGTCGCTATCACAGGCGGATCGGTCCGTATCGGGCCGGTCCGCTTTTTTCGTTTTGAGCCATGCATAGCTAATATCGAGAGCGTTCCCGAACCAGGTAAACAGTGGCCAGGGATCACGGCCATATTCTTGGTAGAAAGCGTCCTCGTTGCGGCGCCATAGCGCATGGCGGGCGTCATTCTCCAGTTCGATAATTCTGGCCAAAGCGATGCAGTCGATCATGGGAGGTCTCCATATTGAAAAGCATCCCTTCAATTACGCAGAGAAATCTTCTTTATAAACAGCCGTTTTCGCCATATGTTTTTCAATCATGAAAAACGCGACCTGGGATTCCTATCAGCTTTTCCTCGACGTCGCCCGCGGCGGCGGGTTGACGGGGGCTGCATCTTCCAGCGGTTTGAGCCCGGCGACGATCGGCCGGCGCATGCTGGAATTGGAAAGCCAGATCGGGCGCACGCTCTTCCAGCGCAGCCAGACGGGATATGCGTTGACGGGCGACGGGCAAGCGCTCTTCGACCAGCTTCTGGAGATGGAGGCCGCCGCCCGCAAGGTGGATAGCTGGCAGCGCGACGCCCAGGGGATGTCCGTCGTTCGCATTGCCGCCGGAACCTGGGTCGGCTGGCTGCTCAGCCAGAACATGCCGACAATCTGTTCGGAGCGGGATGGATTCCGCATCGATCTATATCTCGGCGAGCGCCGCGCCAGCCTTGCCCACCGCCAAAGTGACATCGGCATCCGCGCCTTCGAACCGGAGGAGACCAATCTCGCCGCCATCAAGACCGGCGACGTCGCCTATGCCGCCTATCAGGCGCGCAACATGCGCTTTTCCGGCCAGCAGCGTTGGATCGCGGTGGCGGAGGAGGAGGCGGTATCGGCCTATCTGCGCTGGCCGCATCAGAACAGACGCGAAGAGATCGCCTTCACCGTAAGCCGCCCGCGCTCGCTTCACGATCTCGTGCTCGCGGGAGCAGGTATCGCTGTTCTGCCTTGCTTCGTCGGCGATCAGGAACCGAGGCTGGAACGGGTCGGCGAGGAGATCGTGCCCCTGCGCCATCGGCAGTGGATCGTCATGAACGATGCCGACCGTCATCGACGGGATATCCGCACCGTGGTCGATCGTATGACCAAGTTGCTGAAAAGCCATGCGGAACTGTTTGCGGGCAAGCGCCCGACCTACGCGTAAAAACCGGCAGCCAAAGCGGCTGCCGGTTAGATCCTTTTCAGCGAGCAGCGTCGCCCCAGCGATATTCCACTGTCGCGTCGTCCAGCTTCGCCTTCAGCGCCGGATCGAGCTTGAGATCGATGGCGGCGAGCGTGTCGGTCAGTTGCTCCGGACGGCTGGCGCCGATAATGGCGGAGGTGATCACCGGATTGGCGGCCACCCAGGCGACGGCGAGCTTGGTAAGCGAATGGCCGGCCTCGTCGGCGATACCGCGCAGTTTCTCGATCGTCGCGAATTCGCGTTCATGCCAGTAGCGCTGCAGATAGTTCGTGCCGGCATTGCGCAGTTGCGAGCTGAAGCGGCCTTCGGTCGGCGCGACGTCGTGCCTGTGTTTGCCGGTCAGAAGGCCGCCGGCGATCGGATTGTAGGGAATGACGGCGAGGCGCTGTTCTTCCGCAAGCGGCAGCAGTTCGCGCTCGATCTGGCGGAACAGCAGATTGTAGCGCGGCTGCACGGAAACGAAGCGGGCGGTGCGCAGGAAATCGGCGCGGCCGAGCGCTAGAGCCAGCCGGTAAGCGAGGAAATTCGATACCCCGACATAGCGCGCCTTGCCCGAGCGTACGATGACGTCGAGCGCCTCCAGGGTCTCGTCGATCGGTGTGTCGCGGTCGTCGGAATGGAGCTGATAGAGGTCGACATAGTCGGTGCCGAGACGCCGCAAGGATGCATCGATGGCGTCGAGAAGGTGCTTGCGCGACGCGCCCTGATCCCAAGGGGAGGGACCGACTTTGCCGACCGCCTTGGTGGCGACGATGAAGCGATCGCGTCTGCCCTTCAGCCAGCGGCCGACGATTTCCTCGGTGCGGCCGGCAAGCTCTTCGCCGCCGCCGAGTGGATAGACGTCGGCGGTGTCGATGAAGTTGACGCCGGCGTCGGTCGCCTTGTCGAGAATGGCATGCGCAATGTCTTCCTGCTCGATCTGCAGGCCAAAGGTCATGGTGCCGAGGCAGAGGCGCGAGACGCTGAGACCGGTATTGCCGAATTTTTGATACTGCATGGTGGAAACCCTTGGAAAGGCGGGTTGCGTTTGCCCTTGACGCAGGGCGGTGAAAAAAGGGCAGGAGTTTATTGGTGGGAATGATACGGTGCGATGTTAGCAAAGCCCATCCGGGCATTCACGCAGGAAGCGGGCCTCACGTTCACAATCGCGTGCGCTCGCCCGTCGGGGTTTCCGCTGCGGGACCTTTCCCTTTTTCAGCAAATCCGTGAAAGCTCATACTGCCTTGCTTTTCCCCCTTGTGGCCTTCGGAATTCCTTTCTAGTCTGACGGGAAAAACAGAGGGTTGGGTATCGCCGCGATGCCCTTGAACAAAACAGGAGAGACCATGAAGTCCATGTTCGCACGGCTTGCAGCAACGGCTTTCGCAGCCGTTTCGCTGGTGACGGCAGCCCAGGCTGCAGACAAGGTCGTCAATATCTACAACTGGTCGGATTATATCGATGATTCGATCCTGGCCGATTTCACCAAGGAAACCGGCATCAAGGTTGTCTACGATACCTTTGATTCCAACGAGACCCTGGAAACCAAGCTCCTTGCGGGCAAGACCGGCTACGACATCGTCGTGCCGACGGCGGACTTCCTGCAACGCCAGATCAAGGCCGGTGTGTTCCAGAAGCTCGACAAGTCGAAGCTGCCGAACATCTCCAACATGTGGGACATGGTGATGCAGCGCATCTCCACTTACGATCCCGGCAACCAATATGCCATCGACTATATGTGGGGCACCAACGGCATCGGCTACAATGTCGACAAGGTGAAGCAGATCCTCGGCACCGACGACAAGCCGACGCTCGATGTGATCTTCGACCCGAAGGTCGCCGCCAAGTTCAAGGATTGCGGCATCTATATGCTCGATGCGCCGAAGGACGTCATCCCGACAGTGCTGGCCTATCTCGGCCTCGATCCGAACTCGACCAAGCAGGAGGATTTCAAGAAGGCTGAGACTCTTCTGGCATCGGTCCGGCCTTTCGTCCGCAAGTTCCATTCGTCCGAATATATCAATGCGCTGGCCAACGGCGATATCTGCATCGCTTTCGGCTATTCCGGCGATGTGCTGCAGGCGCGCAATCGCGCCGAAGAGGCCAAGAACGGCGTGCATGTCGACTATTCGATGCCGAAGCAGGCGCAGATGTGGTTCGACGTCATGGCGATCCCGGCCGATGCGCCGCATGTGGCCGAGGCGCATGAATTCCTGAATTACATCATGAAGCCGGAAGTCATCGCCAAGGCCAGCAACTTCGTCGCCTACGCCAACGGCAACAAGGCTTCGCAGCAGTTCGTGAATAAGGAAGTCCTCGAGGATCCGGCGGTCTATCCGACCGATGAGATCATGAAAAACCTGTTCACGGTGACGCCGTGGGATCCGAAGACGCAGCGTCTGGCGACGCGCTTGTGGACCAAGGTTGTTACCGGTCAATAAGTCAGACAAAGGCCCGGACGGAAACGTCCGGGCCTTTCCTTAGACCATGCGTCCAGATCGCTGAGCGGTCGCGGACGGGGTAATACGAATTCTGAAACGCTACCGGGTGGGGAAAGCCGGAGCGACACAGAATCAATTCGGGGATAGATGATGAAGTCTCTCGGTAATATCCGGCGTTCCTTTGCTCCTTGGACGGATCCTTCGGCAAAGCCATATATTTCCTTCAAGAACGTCACGAAGAAGTTCGGCGATTTCACCGCCGTCGACAATCTTTCGCTGGATATCTACAACCGCGAATTCTTCGCTCTGCTCGGCGCGTCCGGCTGCGGCAAGTCCACGCTGCTGCGCATGCTGGCGGGCTTTGAACAGCCGACGACGGGCGAGATCGTTCTCGACGGCCAGAATCTTGCCGGCACGCCGCCCTATCGCCGCCCCGTCAACATGATGTTCCAATCCTACGCGCTCTTCCCGCATATGACCGTGGAAAAGAATATCGCCTTCGGGCTGCGCCAGGATGGCATGCCGAAAGCGGAGATCGCCGAGCGCGTTGCGCAGATGCTGAAGCTCGTCAAGCTGGAGCAATTTTCCAATCGCAAGCCGAACCAGCTTTCCGGTGGCCAGCGCCAGCGCGTGGCGCTCGCCCGCTCGCTCGCCAAGCGGCCGAAGGTGCTGCTGCTCGACGAGCCGCTCGGCGCGCTCGACAAGAAGCTGCGCGAGGAGACCCAGTTCGAACTCATGGACCTGCAGCAGAGCCTTGGCCTCACCTTCGTCGTCGTCACCCACGATCAGGAAGAGGCGATGACCATGGCCGACCGCATTGCCGTGATGAGCCATGGCAGGGTCGTGCAGGTGGCGACGCCGGCGGAGATCTATGAGGCTCCCAATTCCCGCTTCGTCGCAGACTTCATCGGTGACGTGAACATCCTCGACGGCAATGTCACGCGCGCAAATGGCGGCACGGTCGAGATTGCCGTCGACAACGGCTTCACCCTGCGCACGGCAGCCAGCGAAATGCTCACTGAGGGCAGCCGCGCGGGCTTCGCCATTCGGCCGGAAAAGCTACGTGTCACGCCGCGCCCGCCGGCCAACGCCTCGGTCAATGCCGCCGAGGGCGAGATCTGGGATATTGCCTATCTCGGTGACATGACGGTCTTCCACGTCAAGCTGAAGAGCGGACAGGTCGTCAAGGCTTCGTCGCTGAATGCAGTGCGCGCAGTGGAGGAACCTTTCTCCTATGATCAAGGCGTCTGGGTCTCCTTCGATGAAAATGCCGGCGTGCTGCTGAAGGATTGATCATGAGGACGCTCGGCTCTTCCATCTACCAGCGCCTCGTCATCATCGTGCCTTATGCCTGGCTGCTGGTTTTCTTTCTCGCGCCCTTCCTGATCGTCTTCCGCATTTCGCTGTCGACGAAGGCGCTCTCGGTTCCGCCCTATGATCCGGCTTTCAGTTGGTCGGACAGTTTCAGCGATTGGTGGGACAAGCTGCAGAGCATGTCCTTCGACAACTACACCTGGCTGGCCGGCGATCCCCTCTATTTCAACGCCTATCTCCAAAGCCTGAAGATTTCCGGCATATCGACGATCCTGACTCTGATCATCGCCTATCCCATTGCTTACGGTATGGCGCAGGCGCCGCGCAGCATCCGCCCGACGCTGTTGATGCTGGTCATCCTGCCGTTCTGGACGAGTTTCCTGATCCGCGTCTATTCCTGGATGTCGATCCTGAGCACGACGGGCTTGCTCAATCAATTGCTGATGACGCTCGGCATCATCCATGAGCCGCTGGTGATCCTGAATACCAATACCGCCGTCTATATCGGCATGGTCTATTCCTATCTGCCCTTCATGGTGCTGCCGCTCTATTCCTCGCTGGAAAAGATGGACGGCACGCTGATCGAGGCGGCACAGGACCTCGGCTGCACGCCGATCGGCGCCTTCTGGCGCGTGACCTTCCCCTTGTCGATCCCTGGCGTCATCGCCGGCTGCATGCTGGTTTTCATCCCCGCGGTCGGCGAGTTCGTCATCCCAGACCTGCTTGGCGGCTCCGAAACGCTGATGATCGGCAAAGTGTTGTGGAGCGAGTTCTACGGCAATACAGACTGGCCGCTGGCATCGGCGGTGGCGACCATCTTGCTGCTTGTGCTGGTGATACCCATCGTCTTCTTCCAGCACATACAGGCAAAAGCCGATGAGAAGGGGAGATAGGTCATGATTCGCTGGTCCCGCTTCAACATCGTCTCCGTAACGCTCGGCCTTGCATTCCTTTATTTGCCGATCCTGCTGCTGGTCATTTATTCCTTCAACGCCTCGCGGCTGGTCACAGTCTGGGGCGGCTTCTCGACCCAGTGGTACAGCCATCTGCTCAGCAACGACAGCATGCTCAACGCCGCATGGCTGACTGTGCGCATTGCCTTGCTCTCGGCGACGATCGCCACCGTCCTTGGCACGCTGGCGGCGCTTACGCTCGTGCGCTACACGCGCTTCCGCGGCCGCATCCTGTTTTCCGGCATGATTTATGCACCGCTGGTCATGCCCGACGTCATCACCGGCCTGTCGCTGCTGCTGCTCTTCGTCACCGCCGACCTCGATCGCGGCTTCTGGACGATCGTCATGGCGCATACGACGCTGACCATGTGTTTCGTCGCCGTCGTCGTGCAGTCCAGGCTTCTGAGCTTCGATCGCTCGATCGAGGAGGCGGCGCTCGATCTCGGCGCGCCGCCGGTGCGCACCTTCTTCGAGATCACGCTGCCGATCATCGCGCCGGCCGTGTTCTCCGGCTGGGTGCTGGCGCTGACGCTGTCACTAGACGACTTGGTGATCGCCACTTTTGCTTCGGGGGCTGGCGCAAAGACATTGCCGATGCTGATCTACAGCCAGGTGAAGCTCGGCGTGACGCCTGAGATCAACGCCATCTGCACCATCCTGATCGGCGTCGTCACCATCGGCGTCATCTGCGCCTCCGTCGTCACCAAGCGCCGCGAAGTGCAGCGCCAAAGGGACGAGCAGGCGGCTGCCGCGGCATAGGTCAGAGCCAACCGCAGACGGAACCTGTTATTGCTGCGTCTGCTGGTCAGGCTTCTTCAGCAGCGTCGTGACCGGCGAGATCACCGGGTCCGGCCAGGTGCCGCCGATGAAGAACGGCAGCATCGGCAGCTCCGTCGCATTGGCCGGATTGCTCGCCTGCATCGTGCCCGACAGCGCCAGTGCGTTGCTGCGGAAGGGAACGACGCCGTTCAGCATCACCGTTTCGTTGCGCCCGACGATCTGGGCGCTGTGAACCTCGACCGATCCCTTGGCAACGCTAGCATCGACGTTGAGGCTGTCGAAATCGAAGGCCGTGTCGGCGATATCGCTCATCCGGAAAAAGGCCTTTTCGGACGCAAGCGCACGGAAGGCTGAGATGTTGAATTGCCGGAAGGAGCCGGTGGCCGACGTGAAATGCATCTTGCCGGCGACATCGCTGAGATTGGCAGCCCAGATCGGCTTCGACGTGCTGAGCGAAAGATCCAATGATCCGGTCGTCAGCGGTAGAGGTCCTGCAAGGTTGAGCCTGGTGAAAAGCCCGCCGAAATCGGCATCGTGGATGGAGATCTGCAATTTGCCGCCGCCATCGAAGTCGCCTTGCGTGACCTCCAGATGCGAGGTGAGCTCTCCACCCTCGAAGCCGCTGTCGCCGATATCGAATTTTGCCTTGCCGCCCGCAACCAGCAGGCTGGCGCCGATATTATCGAACTGGAAGGGACCGAGCACGGCTTTGTTCGACGAGAGCCGCATATCCAAATCGAGGCGCTGTAGCGGATTGCCGTTGAGCAATGCGTCGATGGCCGTATCCGCGGCCAGCCGCATGGAGAAGGCCGCCAGGAACGGATTGAGGTTCATCTGGTCGAAGGCGAGCGTTCCGGAAATCTTCGGCTTGCCGCTTGTCGTATAGCTCAGATCCATGACGCCGGACGCCGCGGATTCGTTGACCTTGAAGTTCAGATTGTTAAAGCGCAGACCATTCGGGATCGCGGCGACGTCGGCATTGAGAGAGACGTTGCGTAGCGTATCGGCGGCCGGCAGATGTTCTCCGCTCCAGGCCAGGAAAGACGGCACATTCGGCACGCTCAGATCCAGATTTCCGGCGAGCGCGGAGAGATTGGAAATGCTGGTGGCGCCTGCATAGGTCCAGTTGATCAGCGGCGAGGAGAAGCTTATCTTCGCATCGACGCTCTTGCCGGCAAAGAGCAGCAGAGGCTGGGCAGAATTGAAATCGATCTTGACGTCCTGACCGTTGAGCCGCGCCAGAATGACGGCAGTCATCGCCCCGGACAGCCGCGGCCAGGAGATGTCCGCATTTATGCTGCTCATCTTGTAGAGATTGCCGCTGCGATCGTCCGTCATTTCGACGCGACCGTCCTCGATCGTCAGCATGCCGATGACGGCATCCTGATCCTTGCTGATCGGCATGCCCTGGTTGGAGGACGTCTCCACCCGCTCGATTGCCTTGGACAGCAGCCCCTCATTCGTCCAGTCGATCAGACCGGTCTCGTCACGCCGGATGTAGATCACCGGCCGCAGGAAATGGAATTCATGAAAATGCGCGCGCCCGCGCAGCGCCGCAAACAGCGAGAAGTCCGCCGAAAGGCTGTCGACATGGCCAAGCACCTTGCCGTTTTTCGTCGGTTCGCGGATGGTAACCTGGTTGAGCGTCACGCGTGGCGTCGGCCAGAATTCCAGCGTCGGCGCACCCTCGATCTGGGCGCGATATCCGGTCCAGTCCGATAGCGCATTCTCGATGCCGGCACGCACAAGGCCGCTGGAAATCAGGAAGGGAGCGGTTGCCCTGAAAACGGCGAAGACGATGATGATGGTGAGAAGGACGATGCCAGTGGTGCGCGCAACGGCAGGTAGCCAGCGCGAGGCCGATCGCATCGTCAACCACCACTTTTTATTCCTCGACGCTCTCATGATCCAACTCAGACTTTCATACTGATAGCGCTGATATGCCTCCGTTTGCCGGATATAGGAAATGATTGGCGGATGCAAACATTGTACAGCAGGAATGCCGACAACTCAGTGACTTTATAATGCGCTGCAGCATGGTATATAAGCCGAAAACCGGAGGAGATAATATGCGAGATACTCAGCCGCTCTGGACGCCATCGGATGAATTTCGCCGGCAAAGCCCGATGTTTGTCTTCATGGAAGACTGCAACCGACGCTTCGGCCTATCGCTTTCCGATTTCGCCAGCCTGCATGCCTGGTCAATCGCCGACCGGGAAACCTTCTGGACGGCAGTATGGGATTTCTGTGGCATCAAGGGAAAACGTGGCGAAAGGGCGCTGATCAACGGCGACCAGATGCTGGAGGCGCGTTTCTTTCCCGATGCCGAGTTGAATTTCGCCGAGAACCTGCTGTCGAAAAGCGGCGAGGGCGATGCGTTGGTCTTCTGGGGCGAAGACAGGGTGCGCGACCGCTGGTCCTGGGACCGGCTCTCGGCCATGGTGTCGCGCCTGCAACAGGCCTATCGCGCTCTCGGCATCGGCCGGGGTGACCGTGTCGCCGCCATGATGCCGAATATGCCGGAAACCATTGCCTGCATGCTGGCCGCCGCCTCGATCGGCGCTATCTGGTCCTCCTGCTCCCCGGATTTCGGCGAGCAGGGCGTTTTGGATCGCTTCGGCCAGATCGAGCCGAAACTCTTCATCGCCTGCAGCGGCTATTGGTATGGCGGCAAATTGCAGGATGTGACGGCAAAGGTCGGCGCCATCGCGCAGCGCCTCGGTGCACCTGCCGTCATCATTCCCTATGCCGGCGATGCCGATGCGGTCGCGGCGGCGACACCGGATGCAAAGGCGTTGGACACGTTCATTGCATCTTTCGAGGCGAAGGCGGTAGAATTCGAGCCGCTGCCGTTTTCACACCCGCTGTTCATCCTGTTTTCCTCGGGCACGACGGGCGTGCCGAAATGCATCGTCCATTCGACCGGCGGCGCATTGCTGCAGCTCATGAAGGAGCATCGCCTGCATTGCGGCGTGGTCCCCGGCGAAAAGGTCTTCTACTTCACCACCTGCGGCTGGATGATGTGGAACTGGCTGGTGACGGGGCTTGCCGCCGGCGCCACTCTCTGCCTCTACGACGGTTCGCCTTTCGCGCCGGATGGCAATATCCTTTTCGACTATGCGCAGGCGGAGAAATTCGCTCTGTTCGGCACCTCGGCCAAATATATCGACGCCGTGCGCAAGAGCGGCCTGACGCCGAAAACTTCGCATGATCTCTCCAGCCTGCGGCTGATGACTTCCACCGGTTCGCCGCTGTCGCCGGAAGGCTTTTCCTTCGTCTATGAGGGCATCAAGGACGACATCCAGCTCGCTTCCATCTCGGGAGGCACCGATATCGTCTCCTGCTTCGTGCTCGGCAATCCCTTGCAGCCGGTTTGGCGCGGCGAAATCCAGGGACCCGGGCTCGGCCTTGCCGTCGATGTCTGGAACGAGGAGGGTAAGCCCGTGCACGGCGAAAAGGGCGAGCTTGTTTGTGCCAAAGCCTTTCCCTCGATGCCGGTGATGTTCTGGAACGACCCCGACCGGGTCAAATATCACGCCGCTTATTTCGAGCGTTTCGACAATGTCTGGTGCCATGGTGATTTTGCCGAGTGGACGGAGCATGGTGGCCTGATCATCCATGGCCGTTCGGACGCGACGCTCAATCCCGGCGGCGTGCGCATCGGCACGGCGGAGATCTACAATCAGGTCGAGCAGATGCCCGAAGTTCTCGAAGCGCTCTGCATCGGCCAGGATTGGGATGATGATGTGCGCGTCGTGCTTTTCGTTCGCCTCGCGGCCGGCGCGGCACTGACGGAGGATCTGGTGAAAGCGATGAAAACCCGCATTCGCACCGGCGCCTCGCCCCGCCATGTGCCGGCCAAGATCATCGCCGTCCGCGATATTCCGCGCACCAAGTCCGGCAAAATCGTCGAGCTCGCCGTTCGCGACGTCGTGCATGGCCGGCCGGTGAAGAACAAGGAAGCGCTTGCCAATCCCGAAGCGCTGGACCTCTTTGCCGGGCTGGAGGAGCTCAAGAACTGATGCCCTCTTAAAACTGAGGGGCAAAGGCTGGCCTATCGGCGGTAACTTGGCGTTAAGAGAGATTGGTCAAAGGTAAAATCCAACTTGAGGCCGTTCGTTTGAACTTTGGGCGGCTTGGAGCCGAAAGGTTCCCGAAACATGAAGTTGACCGACTCGAGCTTCGTTAGGCAGCATGAACTTCCAAGGCAGCGCTATTCGCTGCCTTTTTTTCGTTGTGCGTCGCACAAATACGCGCCCGCTCTGTACAATGGCCTGCCGACCAAGTATGTGCACGCCTGAAGAAGAGGCCTGCGACGTGCGGGCCACGATGATCCGCGCCGGCTGGCGCGCGAAGAATTCCGAAAGACACGGATAATGACTGAATTCGAAGGCATCGTTCCTGCGATCGCCCAGGCTTTGGCAAAGCGCGGTTACGAAGCGCTGACGCCGGTACAGAAGGCCATGCTCGATCCCGGCCTGGCCGGCAAGGACGCACTGGTTTCGGCCCAGACGGGCTCCGGCAAGACGGTTGCCTTTGGCCTGGCCCTGGCGCCGAGCCTGCTGGAGGGTGCCGAGCGCTTCGGCCCCGCCGGCACGCCGCTGGCATTGGCGATCGCGCCGACCCGCGAACTGGCGCTGCAGGTGCAGCGCGAGCTGGAATGGCTGTATGAACTGACCGGCGCGACCATTGCCTCCTGCGTCGGCGGCATGGATATGCGCACCGAGAAGCGGGCGCTGGAACGCGGCGCGCACATCGTCGTCGGCACTCCGGGCCGTCTTTGCGACCATATCCGCCGTAATTCGCTTGATATCTCCGAGCTCAAGGCCGTGGTGCTGGACGAGGCCGACGAGATGCTTGATCTCGGCTTTCGTGAAGACCTCGAATTCATCCTGGAAACGGCGCCGGCCGAGCGGCGGACATTGATGTTTTCGGCAACCGTGCCGCGCTCGATCGCAAAGCTCGCCGAAAACTACCAGCGCGACGCCGTGCGCATCGCCACCGCCTCGGAAGCCAAGCAGCATGTCGATATCGACTATCGCGCCCTGACGGTCGTTCCGAGCGACAGGGAAAATGCGATCATCAACGTTCTGCGCTATTACGAAGCGCAGAACGCCATCGTCTTTTGCTCGACGCGTGCGGCCGTCAACCATCTGACGGCACGTTTCAACAACAGAGGCTTCTCCGTCGTTGCCCTGTCGGGTGAGCTCAGCCAGAGCGAGCGGACGCATGCGCTGCAGGCCATGCGCGACGGCCGCGCCCGTGTCTGCATCGCAACGGACGTCGCCGCCCGTGGCATCGATCTGCCGGGCCTGGAGCTGGTGGTTCATGCCGACCTGCCGACCAACCCGGAAACGCTGCTGCACCGCAGCGGTCGCACCGGCCGCGCCGGCCGCAAGGGCGTCAGCGCCCTCATCGTGCCGCTGAGTGCCCGCCGTCGCACCGAACGCCTGCTGGAAGCCGCACGCATCCGCGCCACCTGGGCAAAGCCGCCGTCGGCTGACGAAGTGAGCCAGCGTGACGATGAACGTCTTCTCGCCGATCCGGTATTCGCGGCCCCCCTTGCCGAAGACGAGCAGTCCATCGTGCGGCAGTTGCTGGAGCGCCATGGCGCCGAGCAGGTCGCCGCTGCATTCCTGCGGCAATATCGAACCGGCCACTCCGCGCCTGAGGAGTTGCAGGACGTGCCTGCCGAAGGCGAGCGCAGAAAGCCACGCCACGACGATTTCCCCGTTACTCACCACGACGGGCCGTCCGCGGGGCGCAACGACTTTACCGACGGCGTCTGGGTGTCGCTTTCGGTCGGCCGCAAGCAAAATGCCGAGCCGCGCTGGCTGATCCCAATGCTTTGCCGCAACGGCGGCCTCACCAAGCGCGACATCGGCGCGATCAAGATGATGCCGGAAGAAACCTTCGTCGAGTTTTCGCAAGAAGGCGCCGAACGCTTCCTGTCGACCATCGGCCCGGACAAGAGCCTGGAGCGCGGCATCCGCGTCAAGCCGCTGGCCGGCGTACCGGATTTTTCGCAGGCCAAGCGGGAAGGAACCTACGGCAAGAAGAAGCCCTTCTCGGATAAGGGTGTCCGCCCGAACGACGCCGCCAAGCCGAAATGGAAGTCCGACCGCAAGCCGGAACGGGCGCAGGCCGGCGAGGGCAGTGTTTCCGAACGTCCGGACAAGAAGCCTTGGGCAAAGAAGCCTGGCAAACCGAATTTCGTCAAGAAAGACGCCGGCCCGGCAGCAGGCAAGCCCAATTCGAGGGCCAAGCGCAAGGCTGCGAAGGCGCGCGGGGAGTAATCCCGCCGCCGCGCTCAACGTCAGCGCGGCGCCCGTCGCTGCCGAAGGTACGTCGCCGCGACAGCCATGCACGCGCCGTCCCACCTTAGGCGACCGACTTGCCGTAGGGTTCCCCCAACTTCGCGGTGAGGGGTTTTTCTGCGAAAGAGCAATGGGATGGGCATCAGAAACTATTTGATCGAAGGTGTTTCCGGCACCGGAAAGACGTCCGTCTGCCATGAACTGCGGCGGCGCGGTTTCCATGCCATCAATGGTGATACTGAGTTGGCTTATCAGGGTGATCCAAAGACGGGACAACCCGTGGATGGCCTTGCCCATCAGCACCATATTTGGAGCGTAGATAAGGTGAAAGCGCTGGTGGCCGATCAAAGCCATGCTGCGTCATTCTTCTGCGGCGGCTCCCGGAATTTCTCCAGCTTCATTGCTTTGTTCGACCGGGTTTTCATTCTCGAGGTCGATCTGGAGACGCTGATCCAACGCCTTGCCGAGAGGCCGGAAACCGAGTGGGGCGGAAGACCTGCCGAACGGCAATTTATTAGGCGATTGCACGCAACGAAAGAAGATATCCCGAAAGGTGGTATCGTCATCGATGCCACTGCGCCGATTGAACGCGTCGTGGATGAGATTCTGGAAAAGTGCAGTTAGGTCGCAGACCGGTTCCTGTGATGGTGCAGTGCTCGATTTGGCCGGGCAGCTTCGAAGCTTGAAGATGTCTGGTTGCGGCCCAATGCAGCCACCAAGGACGGCGCATAAATTCAAGTCCCGTTCAACGTTGGCCATCGATCAGAAATTGCGACATATGAAGTCATTGAATAGGCGCTTCACAAGCAGCGTCGATTAGTATCTTTGCGATATTTTTCGCGGGCTGTGCCGCGTTTGGCATATTCCGCACCTGAGCTGTAACGATCGCGCCTTCTTTCAGCAGTGAGAGCTCCTCAGCAAGAGCCTTTGGATCGACAGCGCCGGCTGCTGCCGCGAGCTCGGTCAGATAGTCGACGATCAGTTGTTTATGCTCGGCCGAAGCCCGGTGCACCGGATGGTCAGGTGAATCATATTCTCCTGCTGCTTTCACAAAAGCACAGCCATGAAAACCCAGAGCATTCAGTGCGCGCTCGCCGAACCAGTCATCGAGTGCATCGAAAAGCGCAAGAAGTCGCTCGCGTGGCCTATCGCTTGCCTGTTCGATCGAGCCAACCAGCCATGTCCGAAATAGCTCATCGCGTCGATGAAGCGCCGCCAGGACGAGTTCGTCTTTAGAGCGGAAGTGCTTGTAGAGAGTCATCTTGGCAACCCCCGCCTCCGCGAGAATCGTGTCGATGCCAGTGGCATGGAAGCCCCGCGTGTAGAACAGGCGCAGGGCGGTGTCGACAAGCTCGTCGCGCTTTGAAGGTTTTGTCATCGTGTTATCCAATATAAGACAGACCTGTCTTTCTATATCGGAGAAGCATGCCGGACGCAACAGCTCCGGCGAGTGCCCTGGCGAAATAAAAAATTGATCCTTCGCTTGACATATACAGACCTGTCTGTCTATTAATCGATCACGCCACAACGGCGTCGACCAAGAGGAGAAACACCATGATCCCGAGAGCCAATCCTACCTGTTCCGATCCGGAAACCGTCGGTTCCCGCGCACCATCTTATGTGAAGACTTTCGCTACGCATGTTCTGAAACTCACCACTGTTATCGCTGGAGTTAGCATCATGACCCAAACCACTTTTGCTCAAGACGCCGCCACCGATCATCGCCTGGCACCCGTTGTCCGTACCTTTGTCGGGGAGCTCAACAAGAATGCAAGCCCGTTCTGGACATTGCCTGGCCCCCAGGTCCGCGCGGTGCTGACTGGCTTGCAAAAGCAGACACAGGTCGATGTTTCCGGGATAGCGGTTTCCGAAAAGACCATTTCGCAAGACGGACGGAACGTGAAGCTGTATGTCGTCAAGCCTGACCACGTGAAAGGCCGGCCTCCGGTGGTTCTTTTCGTTCACGGCGGCGTGTGGATCGCCGGCGACTTTGAAAACCACAAGCGGCTCGTCCGAGATATCGCCGTCGGCTCGGGTTCGGCCGTGGTGTTTGTAGAATACACGCCGATTCCGGATGCCGTTTTCCCAACCCAGATCGAGGAGAGCTATGCGGCTGCCAAGTGGGTCGCTGCGCACGGCGATGAAATCGGCGTCGACGGATCTCGGATGGCAGTGGCGGGCAACTCTGTCGGAGGCGACATGTCCGCGGCCCTGACAATTATGGCGAAGGATCGGGGTGGCCCCAGCTTCCGCTATCAAGCACTGCTTATCCCTGCGGTGGATACGAATTTCGACACAAACTCCTATGGAGAATTCGCAACAGGACGGTTTCTTTCCCGCGAGTTCATGGAATTTGGCTGGAACATCTATGCTCCCGACGAAAAGACCCGGGGCAATCCCTATGCGGCACCGCTTCGTGCCTCTGTCGAACAGTTGAAGGGTTTGCCTCCGGCATTGGTGATCACCGCCGAAAACGATCCGCTCCGCGACGAGGGTGAGGCCTATGCACGAAAACTCGCGGATGCTGGTGTGCCAGTCACTGCCACGCGTTACAACGGCACAATCCACGACTTCGTATTGCTGAACGCTTTGCGCGACCAGCCTACGACGAAGGCTGCGCTGGACCAAATCAACTCCGGACTGCGAGAGCACCTCAAGTAGCAAGCCCGTCTGTTGCATCCCGGGCCGGCGTGAAGTAAGCGCCGGCTTAGTAACCAGGTTGCGTCGCGTCATCCATCCATCCTCCCAATCTCGCAAACTCATCGGACTGGAGCGAGGAGGCGACCTTCCTCAGTAATCGAATACTCGACCTTCGGCGGATGGCATCGAAGGAAGAACAGTCCCCTTGTCGCCATCCCCATATATCCCGGCAAGAGGAGATCGCCATCCAAAGCGTCGTTACTCGAAAAAGATCAAGCTCGCCGGTGATGGTGGCAGTGGTTTGACCCTGGCGTCTTGAAAACCGGCGCGCCTTGCCATTTCGGCTAGATCCTTCTGCGTGTAGGCCTCGCCCTTTGGCGTGCTGGCGAGCATTTCCCATGAGAAAGCGGCTGGGAAGGGAGGCGAGACAAGATCGTCGTTGGGCACGAATTCCACCCCGACCACCTTGCCGTCGCGACTCAGGCTGGCCCGGACCTTTCTGAGCAATTCGGCGCAGGTTTCTATGTCGAAGTGATGAAGGAAGTTCGGAAGCAGGATCAGATCGTAGTCCGTGCCCCAATCGACCTCGAATGCGCTGCCGGGAACGACCTTGTAGCGCTCTGCGACACCAAATTGTCGCGCATTATATTTAGCCAATTCCAGAACTGAACTCCAATCCACCGCGACAATCTGGGCTGAAGGAAAAGTCTTCGCCATCTCGATCCCGAAACGCCCATGTCCTGCGGCGATGTCCAGAATCTTCTTCGGCGATATCCGTAGGTTGGCCATTTCCGCTGCGAGGCTGACTGCGCTGCTGCCGGTGAATGAACCCATGCCGCGGGCAAACTTCACCCACACGGGATTGTCCGGCGACATATTTGCCAATCCAACGGACCCGCCGTTGCGGACATAGGAGGTCGGGTCGTCCAGCACCTGCTTGAGGATTTCCGGCGCGGCGATGAACTCGATGGCTGAGCCCATATAGGCCGGCGAATGCCGGTCGAGGAATACGCGGCTGGATGGCGTGAGAACATATTGATCGCCTTTCTTAGTCAGAAAGCCGTTTACAACGAGATAGTCGCACAGAATGCGCACACCGCGTTCGGCCGCATTCGTCGCGGCTGCCAACGACGCAGCGTTGCGGCCGTCACCGATCAAGGTAAAAAGATCGAGTTCTATGGCGGCCTTGATCGCGGCCGTTTTTCGGCACGCAAACATCGCGTCAACTATCAGATTGGGTGAAATCTCGCCTGTGCCTGCTTCTGCTGCCGTCGATGACATTGGAGCCCCCTCATGCGCCAACGACCGACCAGGATAGCCGGTCTCCACGGAGGAACTATCCCACGAAAGGCAACCAAAAGTAAGTTTGCTACCGCTAAAGTATAGTGGCGCGTGGAGCAGAGGCAGAGAATGTCTGCCTCTGGCAATATGATAGGTCAGACCTTTTCCGCTAAGGGACTGCGCGACGTCATCCAGACTCCCACCAGCGTCACCGCCAACCCTACGAACATCGCCGTCGTCAGCGGTTCGGAGAACAGGGCCCAGGCCCAGAACATGGTAACGGGCGGGCTGAGATAGATGGCTGCGCTGACCTGCGCGACCGGGAAGAGGCGCAGGCTGGTGTAATAGACCGAATAGGCGGCAAAGGTTGCGATCAGCACCAGCCATATCATGCCGATAGCGAAACCGCGCGTCAGCGGCGGCGCAAGATCGCCTTGCATCATGGCGCAGATGCCGAAGAGCACCGAGGCCGTAAGGGTATGAATGCAAAGGCCTTGATGAACGGGCATATGCTTGGTCCGCCGCCGCTTGTGCAGAACCGATGCGAAGGCAAAGACCAGCATCGAGCCGACGGTCAATCCATAGGCCCAGATTGGAGCCGCGCCGAAGCTGAGGCTGTCTATCGAGACGATCAATACGCCCGCCACCGCAATCGCCGTTCCCAGCCATTGGCGCGCGCTCAGCCGCTCGCCCAAAACAGGCTGCGACAGGGCGGCAATCGCCAGCGGCAAGAGGTCGGAGATCAGCGCCACCAGCCCCGTCGGCACCCGCTGTTCGATCGCCAGTGCAAAGCCGCCCAGATAAAGGAAGACCGACATCACGCCGAACAGCATCTGTTCCGCTATCGCACGCAGCCGCATGCGCGGCCCGATCGCCAAGGCAAAGGGTAGCAGGACCAGTCCCGACAGAAGCGTGCGCCAGAACAGGACCAACATGACGCTGGCTTCCTGGCTGGCATAGCGGATACCGACGAAGCCGGAACTCCAGCTAAAGATCAGCAGCGTAGCCATCAGGGGCCAAAGGAAGCGGCTGTTGTTCAGTAGGGGCCGGGACAGGGATTGGTCGGTCATTGGGCTCTCGGTTGGATGTCACCTATCCCTCAGCCATAGGTCAGGACCCATCCGATTACACATGACAAATATCGATCATGGCATGACATCTCAATCTTAAAACTAATGAATATTTGCCAAATACCGCCGGAATATGCATTCTCTCTGCAAGATCATCATATAAGCCGAGTTTGCCATGACCGAGTTCACCAGCCGGCGTTTGGAAATCGATGCGCTGCGCGCATTGTGGGCGATCCGCCATCACGGGGGCATCACCCGTGCGGCCGAGGCCCTGAGCCTCTCGCAATCCGCCGTCAGCCATAAGATCAAGCGGCTCGAGACGAGCCTCGATTGCGATCTGCTGAGCCGCAAGCCTGGAGCGTCGATGTTCACCGCCGCCGGGGAGGATCTGTTGGACTATGCGGGACGCATCCTCGGCCTGCACGACGAGGCGCTCTTGAGCCTCTCGAAGACGTCGCTCGCCGGCCGCGTCGCCCTCGGCTTGACCGAGGATACCACCTGCACCGATCTCGCGCGCATATTGGGGCGATTTCGCCGCCTGCATCCGAACGTCTCTGTTCGCACCAAGGTCCGCATGAGCTTGGTCCTGCGGGGAATGCTGGAGCGGGGAGAGCTTGATGCCGCCATCGTGCAGGTTTTCGCGCATGAAGTCCGCCCGACCGATATCGTTCTGTTTCGGGAACAGCTTCATTGGGTCAAGCATCCTGATCTATCGCTGCCGCAAGACGGGCCGGTTCCTTTTCTGTCCTTCGACGATGAGTGCTTCTATCGCCGCTGGGCGCTCGACATCGGACAGGATGGCGGCGTGGTTCTCGAAACTGTGTTCGAATGTGCGAGCGCGGCTGGGATTATTGCGGCCGTTACCTCAGGCTTGGGCGTGGCGCTTCTGAACGGCCGCCACCTGCAGCCTGACATGGAGATCGTCACCAACGGCCTGCCGGCACCCCCCGCCTTGGCCTATGTGGTGCGGCGCGGACGCAAGGTGAGAAATCCCGCGCTCGATACCCTTGTGGCGGAGATCGAAAGCGAAATCAGCCGTTACGGAGGGCTGGCTCTGGCGAGTTGAGCTGATTGGAGGCAGAATGCCGTCCTCGAACAGGCACCGGAATGGAGCGGCGTACACATGCTGATCGGCTCATGTCACTGTGGCGAGGCGGGCTGGACGCTCGAGGGCGATCCAGGCTCGATCACGGCCTGCAATTGCACGCTCTGTCGGCGTTATGGCGCGCTATGGGCCTATGACTATGAATGGGAGCGGATTTCCGTCACCGGACGGACTTCGTCTTACACGCGCGCCGGCAGGGACAATCCCTCTCTCGAAATATTGTTCTGCCCGTCCTGCGCCTGCGTATTGAGCTGGCGTGGCCTACGGCTGCAAAAGGATGGCCGCCGACGTATCGCCGTGAACCTGCGGCTTGCGCCGCCGGACCTCGTCGCTGACCTGCCGATCGATCATTTCGATGGGCTCGATACGTTTGAAGACCTTCCTTCCAAAGGGCGCTGCGTGCGCGATCTCTGGTTTTGAGGGCGGGCGATCTCTCTCAGTTCGCCAGCACCCTCGGCGATGGGAAGGTGATCTCGACCAGCGTGCCCTCATTCGGCGCCGAGTTGATCGAGAAGGTCGCCCTGTTGGCATCGACCATGGCCTTGGTCAGCGGCAGGCCAAGGCCGGTGCCGTCGCCGCGTTTGCGGGCATTGGTCGAAACCTGGCGGAAGGGTTTCATCGCCTGTTCCAACTCGCTGCGGGTCATGCCGACGCCGGTATCGCGGATGCGCATGACGACACTGCCGTTCCCCTCGTAAGACGTTGAGACGACGATCTGGCCGCCCGACGGCGTGAAGCGGATGGCATTCGACAGGATGTTCAGCGCGATCTGCTTGATCGAACGCAGGTCGGCGACGACGTTCGGTACGGACTGCGACAGCGCCGTGCGGATGATGACGCGCTGGCTGTTGGCCTGCGGCTGCACCAGCGACACGGCTTCGGCGATCGCTTCGTTGAGGCCGACCGAGGAAAATTCCAGGTCCATCTCACCGGCTTCGATCTTGGAAATGTCCAGGAGATCGTTGACGATGTCGAGCACATGCCGACCCGAGCGGCCGATATCGGTGGCATATTCGATATAGCGGGAATGACCGATTGGCCCGAAGCGTTCGCCGGCCATCATGTCGGAGAAGCCGATGATGGCGTTGAGCGGCGTGCGGATTTCATGGCTGACGCGGGCGAGGAAATCGGTCTTGTGGGCATTTGCAGTCTCTGCCGCGCGCTTGGCGTTGCGCAACTCTTCCTCGGTGCGCTTCCATTGCGTGATGTCGCGGATGACGGCGCAATAGCCGTTCGAGGAATTCAACCGCCCCATGGTCATGAACAGGGGTACGAAGCCGCCCGATGCCTCGCGGCCGATCACTTCGCGCCCGTCGTTCAGCACGCTTGCCACGCCATGGCCGGAGAGGCCGCCAAGATAGTCCAGCACCGCCTTCTGGCTTTCATGCGCAAAGAGCATGACGAATGGTTTGCCGCGGGTTTCCTGGTCGTCATAGTTGAAGAGCGCGCTGGCCGAGCGGTTCATCGAGCGGATCTCGCCCTCCTGCCCAATGATGACGACCCCATCCGTTGCCGTTTCCAGCGTCGAACGCAGCTCTTCGATTTCGACCTGCAGCTTTGCGAGTTTTTCGACCATGCGTTCCGGTCGCGCTTCTTCCGGCACGGGCTCGGGCGCGGGGGCTTCGCTCTTTTCGAGCGGCATCAGCGCCAGCATCAAAGCGGTGCCGTCTTCCCAACGGACTGACTGCAGCCGCGCGGTAACGGGCACGAGCGTGTCGTCGGCGCGCACTACCATCATCGTCCCCGGCCGTTCGGCCTTGCCTTCGAGGTCATGGCGCTGCAGCAGCGCATCCAGCCCGCCGACATGCTCCAGGTCCGTGAGGCTTTCATAGCCGGTCAGCCGCAGGAATTCCGGAGTGCCGTGGATCAGCCAGTCGCCGGCATGGATGAGAATGGCGAGGGGCAGTTGATCGACGATCTCGGCCGACAGCCCATCGCGCATTTTCACGCGGGGCGGAATGGCGGTGCTCAAGACTTCCAGCGGATCGACGTCCCCTTTCGGCTCGCCGGCAGCTTTCGATTCCTGCAAGTCGGAACCAGTAACCTCTTCCGTCTTGGCCGTAGCCGCCGGCATGTTCGCTTCGGATTGTGCGGTTTCGTCGCTTTCCGGCTGATCTTCGGCATGCGGCCGCTCTTCGGCTGCATGGTCGTCGGCCGGCGCTTCGACGGCATCGGACAAAACCTCATCCGCCGCATTCGGCTGCGGAGAGATGTCTACCACCTCTTCGGACTGTTCCATGCTTTCAGGCTGACCACCTGATGTCTCGGCACGTTTGCCGAAGGGGTCGAGTTGACGGGCGATTTCGCGGAAGGCTGCCTGTTCGCTCAGCGACAAGCTGCCTGGCGTCTGTGCGCGGCGCTCGTGCAATCGGATGATCTTGTCGGATTCCCGGCGGTTCGGCGTCTCGGCGATCGTCAGGGCCGGCGGCTCCTCATCCCGGGGGGAGAACTCCTCCGTTGCCCCGGATCCTGCTTCGCGAGCAGTCTCCTCGTCTGCGGCAACATTTTCCTCCATCGCGTCCTGCAGCGCTTCCTCGGCAATCGCCGGCGCAGCCGTCTCCACTGCTGGCTCTTCAGCCAAGCCCGGCGTCGGCGCTGCCTGCTTTTCGTCGCCGTCCAGCGTCAGGCCGAGCTTCATCGGATCTTCGATGGCATCGGAGAGGCGCACGACGCCGAAGCCTCGGAAGCCGTCGAATTCGCGGCTGCGCGTATAGGTCGGCAATGCGGCCAGATCGACCGGCACCACTAGGCTGGTATTTTCCACCGGCCAGTAGATCGTCCGGCCCGACCACGTATCGCGCCGCGCCAGAAGCTCGGCGATCTTGCCGTCCGGATCGAGATTGAAATGCCTGGCGATGTCAGCGAAGGCAACGCCGGTTACTTTCGTGGCATGCGGCCCTACGGCTTCGGCGAACTCGCGCGAGACTTCGCTGAAGCGGCCTTCGGCGTCGATCCGCCAGACGAAACGCGTAGCGCGGCCGCTGCGCTTGAAGGTGAACTCTTCCGACTGGTCGATTTCCGGAGCGTCAGCCTCGGCCGCCACCGGCTCAGTGCCTGCCACCGCGTCCTCCGCTTGGCTTTCTCCGGCGCTGCGCAGCAGATCATCATCGGCCTCCGGGACAAGCTCGTCGGCATGCGCAGCCGCCTCGATCTGTTCGGGCGTCGCGCCGTCCATCGTCACCAACGCGTCGATGTCCTGACCGAGGGCATCGGGGTGCGCATGCACCACTTCATGGTCGGCGCCAGACATTTCCGGCGTGTGCTCGACTTCCTCGATATCCGCCACCGCATCGATGACATCGGGGGAGGGCACATGCTCGGCAGGCGCAGCCTCGGTAATAGGTGTTTCGTCAGCCGCGGCTGTCTCGAGTTCCTTCCGCGCCTCTTCCGCTTCCGGCTCGATCGCGCCGCCTGTGGCTGAGGCGGCAGATGCGTCAGCCACGAGGCTTGCCGTTGGATCGAGATTGTCGGCTGCGGTCTCGACGACGAAAAGCAGATGCAGGGCAGGGATTTCCGACAGCTTGCCGACGGCGGCGGGTAGATAGCCGTGGCCGGTCGGGATCGGCCGCTTGATCAGCCGTTCCGCCTGGGCGCCCGCCATGGTCGTCAACATCCTTGCGGTCTGCGGCGTCACGCCCAACGCATCGAAGCGAGCGGAAGCGGCGATAATTTCCCCGTCGCGGCCGATCACGGCCATATGCGTATCGGGGTCGTCGAAGCCGTCGATCATCCGCTTCGCACTTTCCGCCGCGGCCAGCGGCTTGGAGGAAACCGGCGAGGAAAACAGGATCGCCTCTTCGCCCGCCTGAACCTGGATGATTTCGACTGCGGCGTTAACGACCGCGCGCTGGAAGCCGGAGGCCATGCGGATCAGGAAGGTGCGCTGGTCGCCGACCGCGCCAAGTCCGCGCGCCGTCGCCTCGATCTGGCGGAAGGAGACGTCGCCGGCCTTCGGTCCCTGGTCGAGGAAATCATAGATGATATCGTAGCCGAAAAGATTAGCGCCAGCGCCGTTGGCCCAGAGCACGCGATCCATGCCGGTCGAAAACAGCACCATGGCTTCGCCGCGCGCAAAACGCTCCCGAACGCGGGGGTGCACGGCAATGTCAATGAATGGGTACTGAATTGCGGGCATGTTCCGACCTGTTTTGCGGGCGTGATCGCCTCTCTTACTTTAACGCTTTATTAATAACGGCGCCCCGGTTTCAGGTCCAGCGAACGCCCAGGTTTTTGACTGGAAGGGTTAACGTGTTGTGCATCGCAAAAAATATGTTGCACTGCACAATAGTTTATATTATATAGGGCTCAATCAATTCACCAAGGGCGCCTCTGAGGAGGGCCCATATAGGAGCGCTATCATGGCTACTGTAAAGAAAGACGACGTTTTTTCAACGGCTGCATTCGACCCTTCCAAGCTCTCTGAATCCTTCCGCGACTTCGCGGAAAAAGGCGCTGCCCAGTCCAAGGAAGCCTTCGCCAAGATGAAGACGGCTGCCGAAGACGCTGGCAAGACCCTCGAAGCCACTGTGCAGACCGCCCAGGCCGGCTCCGTGGAAATCGGCCTCAAGACCATCGACGTCCTGCGCACCAATGCCGAAAGCTCGCTGGCGCACATGGAAGCTCTGCTTCGCGTCAAGTCCGTCGCCGAACTCTTCGAACTGCAGACCTCCTTCATCCGCAAGCAGGCTGAAGTAACCGTCGAGCAGGCCAAGTCCATTCAGGAAACCACCAAGAAGGTCGCCGAAAAGCTGGCAAAGCCGGCCAAGGACGCCGCTGAAAAGGCCATGTCCTCCTTCAAGGTTGCTTAATCTTTCCAAGCCTCCCAAGACCAGAACGTCTCGCTTTCGGTGAAACACTGAAAGCGGGACGTTTTAATTTCAGGGTCATGGTGCATTCGTCCGAATGCGATGTGATCTTTGGAAACACGTCATACCCAGCTTTTTCATATTGCGGGGAGATAGGACTTGAAATAATTTCAAAGTCCTCGTATGTCACCCCCGTTCGCGGCGACGCGAGCATGTGCGGTTGTAGCTCAGTTGGTTAGAGCGCAGGTTTGTGGCACCTGAGGTCGGAGGTTCGAGACCCCCCAACCGTACCATTTCTCCCCATTGATTGGACGAAAGCAGGAAGCCGGACATTAGCCGCAGGCTATTTCTTGTCCTGAGGTTTCTTTGCGACATGTCCCGGTGAGATCGGATCGCTCGCCGGAAAAGTCTCCTCAAGCGCCTCCTCGAGATAATCGTCCTGTTCCTTGCGTTCCTTCTCGGTCAGATTCGGCTTCTTCTTCTCGCTCATGACCTTCGCTCCTTCGACGTTCCAAGAATACTAGGCCAAGGCCCGCCCTTGTCCAGCGCGGCCTCACCCCGTTCCTAGAACGTGATCCGGGATACGATCGTGGCGCGGCCGCGGGGTGGTATTGCGGGAGTCTCGGGGGAAACCCTGAATGTCCTTCTGGCGGCAGGCCGGGCCGCGCCGGGGATGGCTTTTTCGACTGCCGCGACATCCTCGGCGCTGACCTTGGAGGCGGCGCAGGCCTCCTTTTTGTTCCAGAGGTTCTCGGCAATGCTGCTGCCGACCGCCGCGGTGATGGCCGTGCCGGCCACATCGTTGCGCTGAACCTTGTTCGCTTTCACCATCCCTTGGATGGCTTCACCGAGGATCTCCGCTGAATCCTTGAACGACACGTTGCCCACTTGGTCGAACCGTTTGTCGTTCTCGCCATCGACGATGCAATGGTGCGCCGTGAACATCCAGTCGTGGATCATGTAGGCCGGGGCATATCCCCATGGCGACAGGCCCTTGAAGACCTGGGCGATCTTCGGGATGGAGCCGCCGTCCGTATACATCAGGCCGGGTTGGATCTCGGCGCCCGGCAGGGAGCTGTCAGCGCGGCGAAAGGTGAGGGGATCGGCGGGATCCGGCACGAAAACGAATTTGCCGTCGCCGCTGGAATTTCCCTCTCCGACCCACATCACGAACAGGCTGCCGGTCAGCGTTGCCGGAGCGAGCTTAGAAAAATCAATGGTCGTGCATGCGCTGAGACCGACGGCAAGCGCCGCGAAGAATACTCCGGCTTTCAACATCAAGCGCCCCTCGGACTCTGCCTGGATGAAAACGAAAGTCTACCGCTCTACTTATGCACGAACCGGCGCCATGCGCAAATGAAGCGGCAGTCAGGCCGAGCCGGAGAGACCGGTCGCGTCCTTCCTGATGAGTGGCGGGATTTCCTTTGGAACCGTGCCAGCTCGCCGCCGTTCTGTTCATGTCAGCAACAAGACGGAAGGAACTGGCCATGTCCGTGCCACGCGAGCCGATTCCCGACAAGCCGCCGATGCCGGGTCCCGGCTGGACACCGGAGCCGCCGATAGAGGAGCCGGATCCCGATAGGCTGCCGGATGAATTTCCCGTTCCCAATCCCGATGAGAACGAAGAGCCGCCGAAGCACGCCTAATGCATGTCGCGCAAAAGTGTGCGGCGGTTTTGCGAACGACATGCAAAAACAAGGAGCTAAAGCGTGGGAGCGAATCTGAAAGATCGCGACGAGCTTTAGAGGCCCGACGCGGCTTCAGAAAAACATACGCCTTTCCTCGCTCACCAGCTCCTGCAGAAAGTCCGCGACGGTGCGTACCCGCACCAGATCGCGGGCGCTTTCGTGATAGGTCGTCCAATAGGCGCGTTTGATGGAGACATCGGGAAGGATGCGGGTCAGCTCCGGATATTGCTTTGCGATATAGTCGTGCAGGATGCCGATGCCGGCGCCGGAACGTACCGCCTCCGTCTGGCCGATGGAGGTAGAAATCTCGAATGACGCATCCCAGCTCCGCATGATCTCGCCGGAAAAATTCAGCGATGCGGTAAAGATCAGGTCTTCGACATAGCCGATGCGGGGGTGCAATTTCAGCGCCTCGACACTGTCGGGCAGGCCCGCACGGTCGAGATAGGCCTTCGAGGCATAAAGGCCGAGCGTATAGTCCGTCAGCTTGGACGAGATCAGGCGACCTTGTTCCGGACGCTCCAGCGTGATGGCGATATCCGCCTCGCGCTGCGACAGCGAAAAGGAGCGGGGCACCGGCACCAATTGGATGCGCAGTTCCGGATAGCGCGCAATCAGCCGTCCCAGACGGGGTGCGAGGAAGGAGACACCGAAACCGTCGGGCGCGCCGATGCGCACCGTGCCGGTGATGGCGCTGTCGAGATGACCGACACTCGCCTGGGCGCGCAGCATCTCGGTTTCCATGCGCTCTGCCGCATGCAGGAAGATTTCGCCCTCGGAGGTCAGGTCGCACCCGTTGGTGCGGCGCACCAGCAGCCGCGTCTTCAGCCGTTCCTCCAGCGTCGTCACCCGCCGCGACAGCGTCGCGTGGTTGACCCCAAGCCTTTTCGAGGCCGCAAGGATTTGTCCCGTGCGGGCAACCGCGAGGAACATGCGGACGTCATCCCAATCCATATGCACATCCAGGACTTTAATTTCTGCACAACGGTTGCTTATAACAGCTCATTGATTTGTGCAAATTGAAGTGCGATCCTGTCATCATTCCAGAAAACGAGGAGGCACATCCATGCAAGAGATCGGTCATTTCATCGGCGGCAAGCACGTCGCCGGCACCAGCGGCCGCACGAGCAATGTCTACAATCCGGCAACCGGCGAAGTTCAGGCGACGGTCGCGCTCGCCAGCGTCGAGGAAATGCGCGCTGCCGTCGAAAACGCCAAGGCCGCACAGCCGAAATGGGCCGCCACCAATCCGCAGCGCCGCGCCCGCGTTTTCTTCAAGTTCGTCGAACTTTTGAACCAGCATATGGACGAGTTGGCGACCTTGCTCTCCAAGGAGCACGGCAAGACCGTTGAGGACTCCAAGGGCGATGTTCTCCGCGGCCTGGAAGTTTGCGAATTCGTCTGCGGCATTCCGCATCTGCAGAAGAGTGAGTTCACCGAAGGCGCCGGCCCGGCGATCGACATGTATTCCATTCGCCAGCCAGTCGGCGTCGGCGCCGGCATCACGCCGTTCAATTTCCCGGCGATGATCCCGATGTGGATGTTTGCACCAGCGATCGCCTGCGGCAACGCCTTCATCCTGAAGCCGTCTGAGCGCGATCCGTCCGTGCCGCTTCGCCTCGCCGAACTGATGATCGAAGCAGGCCTGCCGGCCGGCATCCTCAACGTCGTCAATGGCGACAAGGGTGCGGTCGACGCCATCCTGACCGATCCGGATATTGCTGCCGTTTCCTTCGTCGGCTCCACGCCGATCGCCCGCTACGTCTACGGCACGGCGGCGATGAACGGCAAGCGCGCGCAATGCTTCGGCGGCGCCAAGAACCATATGATCATCATGCCCGATGCCGACATGGATCAGGCCGTCAACGCCCTGATGGGCGCTGGTTACGGTTCGGCCGGCGAGCGCTGCATGGCGATCTCCGTTGCCGTTCCGGTGGGCGAGGAGACCGCCAACCGCCTGGTCGAAAAGCTGGTGCCGAAGATCGAGTCGCTGCGCATCGGGCCTTACACCGATGACAAGGCCGATATGGGCCCGCTCGTTACTAAGGATGCGTATAACCGCGTCAACGGCCTCATCGACCGCGGTGTCGAAGAAGGCGCCAAGCTCGTCGTCGATGGCCGCGGCTTCAAGCTGCAGGGCTATGAAGATGGTTATTTCGTTGGCGGTACGCTGTTCGACCACGTCAAGCCTGAGATGGATATCTACAAGACCGAAATCTTCGGGCCTGTCCTCTCCGTTGTCCGCGCCAAGAACTACGAAGAAGCGCTCGATCTGCCGATGAAGCACGAGTATGGCAATGGTGTCGCGATCTACACCCGCGACGGCGATGCCGCCCGCGATTTCGCCTCGCGCATCAACATCGGCATGATCGGCATCAACGTTCCGATCCCGGTTCCGCTCGCCTATCACTCCTTCGGCGGCTGGAAGGCTTCCAGCTTCGGCGACCTCAACCAGCACGGCACGGATTCGATCAAGTTCTGGACCCGCACTAAGACGATCACAGCCCGCTGGCCGTCCGGCATCAAGGGTGGCGCTGAATTCGTCATGCCGACGATGAAGTAAGCTTCTCCGGTCTCGCCTGATACGAACCGCCGCTCAATTGCCGATTTGAGGCAGATTTGGGCGGCGGTTTTTTGTTGCGGTTATTTTCTGCTGAGTCATCTTGCTGGATGGTGCGTTTTGTTTTAGAACAAAACGAGAACAACCGGAGGACGGAGCGATGTCCGTGACCTATCAGATCGACTATCTCGAATTTCCATCGACCGACGGGCTGAAGACCCGGCGCTTTTTCGAGGAAGCTTTCGAATGGAGCTTCGTCAGCTATGGTCCGACCTATCACGCCATCGAAGCGGCCGGCATTGACGCCGGCATTCAGGGCAACGCGGCAGAGGCCACCGACGCGCCGCTCCCTGTCGTTCGCACGACGGATTTGGAAGCGGCACAGCGCGCCGTCGAACTCGCCGGCGGCGTCGTCACCCGGCCCGCCTTCGACTTCCCCGGCGGCCGGCGCTTTCACTTCCGCGAGCCTGGCGGCTGCGAGATGGCGGTCTGGGTTTCGGTGAGCTGAAGGCGGGCCGTTGGGTGTGGCATTGAAGTCGCAGTTCTGGCCCTAGTTGCGGCGAGCCGGCGCTGTCCGTTCTGATCGTCTATTTTCTCATTGCCTACCGCTGATTTTCCTGCTCTCAAATGCAGCTATGAGGCGAATTTTTTGCCTCGTGATGCAGCCGACGATACTGCAATAATGGGCAGGGAGATTTCAGCATGGCAGTTGTTGAAAAGAGCTATCCGATCGGGGAGAGCCGGGTTTTCCAGCGTGCATCGTTCACCGGCCGTGCCGCTGAGTATTTCGGTATTTGGATCGTCAATGTTTTGCTGACGATCATTACCTTGGGCATCTATTCGGCCTGGGCGAAAGTCCGGCGAAACCGTTATTTCTATGGCAACACCGCGCTGCTCGGGCACACATTCGAATATCACGCCAAGGGCAAGCAGATCTTTATCGGCCGCCTGATCGTCTTCGGCCTTCTCGTCGCATTAAATATCCTTTCGCATGTAGCACCGCTGGCGGTCCTGGCGATTTGGCCGGTGATGCTGGTGGTATTCCCATGGTTTCTCATGCGCGGCCTGAAGTTCAATGCGCGTGTGACGAGCTATCGCAACGTGCGCTTCGATTTCGTCGGGACCTATGGCGGCGCATTGAAGGCGATCTTTTTAGGTGCTCTGGTAACGATAATCTCGCTTGGGTTGCTGTCTCCGGTAGCAAGCCGGTGGTTCTACAAATATATCTTCGACAATCTGCGCTATGGCGATCGACAGTTCTCCACCGAGCCGCGATTGGGCGCGCTCTACGAGGCGTTCGTCACCGTAGTCGCGATTGTGATCGCGGGCATCGTAATCTTGGGGCTTTTTAGTGCTGTCGCGTCCGGTTTCGGCGGCAACTCGATGGGTCGGGGAATGGGTAGCATCAGCCTGTGGCATTGGATGATTGTGCTTATTATCCCGATTTACATAATCGCCGGCGTCTACTATCGCGCGGCGGTGCGCAACATCATCTGGTCGGCCGCAATGGTCGATCATCGCCATCAACTCAAAAGCGATCTCGGTCGTCGACGCTATGCGTGGATTGCGATCTCCAATGTGATCGTCACATTTGCAACCCTCGGCCTGATGCGTCCCTGGGCGGCGGTGCGCCTGCAACGCTATCTGGCCGAGCACACCGCCATTCATGTCGACGGCGATATCGGCGTCGTCTTCGACCAGATCCGCTCGACCGGCGGCGTCATCAGCGCGGAATATCTCGATGTCGACGGTTTCGACTTTGGTTTCTGATCCGGCATCAATTGCCACGGGCACCTGGCATCCGCCCCATTCCAGCCGGGCGGTTGCCGCCCGGCTGGTTGATATCGGCGGTTCGCTCACCGTGCTCTCGGACGAGGATGACGAGAAGGACAAGCGCCTCGCCTGGGGCATCCGTTCCGATATTGAAATCAGCCCGCGTGTCGGCTCCATTCCGCGACGCATCGTTTTCGGCAACGAGTCGGTGTTCGAAACGCGCGATAACGATGCCGTCGACGCCTATCTCCAAAGCCGCGGCGAAGGGCGCAGCGGTTTCGTGCATCGGCTGGAGATCGTTCGCCCGCGTATGATTGCTTTCGCCGTTGCGACGGTCGTGCTGGCATCGACCATCTACCACTACGCCTTGCCGGCGCTGGTGGAGGTCGCCGTGCTGGTGACGCCGCCCGTTGTGCCGGAGATGATGTCTGCGGGCACGTTGAAGACGCTGGATCAGGTAACGCTCAGCGCGAGCAGGCTGCCGGAAGCCAAGCGTAAGGAAATCACCGATCAATTCGAAAAGATCGCCACCCATGCGGAAGGCGGCGTCGGGCGATATAAGCTGAATTTTCGCGACGGTGGTGTCATCGGCCCGAATGCTTTTGCGTTGCCGGACGGCAATCTGGTCCTGACGGACGAGTTGGTGCACCTTGCCGACGGCGATACGGAAATGATTACCGCCGTTCTCGGCCACGAGATTGGCCACGTCGAATATAAGCACAGCCTCCGCCAGCTTTACCGCGCCGCTGGCGTCGCCGGTCTGGTCTTGCTGATTACCGGCGATGTCGGTTCCGGCGTGCAGGATGTTTTGACCCAAGGCGGTGGCCTATTGGCGCTTTCCTATTCCCGCTCGGCAGAAGCCCAGGCGGATCGCCGTTCGGTCGAGCTGATGCAGGAAGCGGGCATGGACCCGACAGCGTTGTCGCGCTTCTTCGACATTCTGGAAACCAAACTCGACGATCATTCCAGCACCAGCATGCTGTCGACCCATCCCGGCACGCCGGAACGCAAGCAGGCTATCCTCGATTACGCCAGGGAGCTGCGGGCGGGGCAGGGAGCGACGGATACGCATTTGCCGTAAGACGACTGGCGACGAATATCCCCATCAGAATAACGTGAATGTGATTTTCATATTTTGGAATTGTTCAAAACTACGAAAGGCACTATATACCAGTCGAACCGTCCCATACGGCCTTGATTCCAGGAGATCGGCATGCGCTTGACCAAGCAGACCAACTACGCAGTGCGCATGCTCATGTATTGCGCCGCCAATGAAGGCAACTTGAGCCGCATCCCGGAAATCGCAAAAGCCTATGGTGTTTCCGAGCTGTTTTTGTTCAAGATTTTGCAGCCGCTCACCAAGGCTGGTCTCGTCGAGACCGTGCGTGGCCGCAATGGCGGCGTGCGTCTCGGCAAGCCGGCGGCCAACATCAGCCTGTTCGACGTCGTCAAGGTGACCGAAGATAGTTTCGCTATGGCGGAATGCTTCGAGGAAGGTGTCGTGGAGTGCCCGCTGGTCGATAGCTGCGGCCTGAATTCGGCGCTGCGCAAGGCACTCAATGCCTTCTTCGACGTGCTGACGGAATATTCCATCGACGATCTCGTCAAGGCTCGTCCGCAGATCAATTTCCTGCTCGGTCTGACCGAGAACGATCATAGGGCGATCGCCAAGAAGCCGGCGATTGCGGCGCCGGCCGCCTGACGCCTGAATTTGCGCAATTCTTCAATCCGCGGCCCGCTTCGAGCGGACCGCGGATTTTTCGTTTGTAGGGTAGGGGAATTCGCTGCCAATCTTAATATTTTTCGAAGAGGCAAGCGCAAAATTATCCAGATTGCGTCAAAAAGGGGCGCGATTTCGTCAGATTATTACCAATCCCAGACCATTTTTAGCTTAAAATTTCCAAACTCCAAAATTTGGAAAAATTTTAGGCGGAGCGTGTTGCTTTCATACATTAAATAGCGTTCCATCGGCGCGATCCGGATAGGAACCTATGGGGATCCACGGCTTCAAAAGAATAACAAACCTGGGAAACGATATCATGAAAAAGATCTCTGTCCTGCTGGCAGTGACAGCCCTGACTTCGGTTATGGCGACGTCCGCCTGGTCCAAAACGCTTGTCTATTGCTCGGAAGGGTCGCCGGAAGGTTTCGATCCGGGGATTTATACCGCCGGCACCACCTTCGATGCCTCTTCGCGTACGGTCTACAGCCGCCTCGTCGAGTTCAAGCACGGCAGCACCGAGGTTGAGCCGGGCCTCGCCGAAAGCTGGACTGTTTCCCCTGACGGTAAGGAATACACCTTCAAGCTCCGCAAGGGCGTGAAGTTCCAGACCACTGATTTCTTCACCCCGACGCGCGATCTCAATGCCGACGACGTCGTCTTCTCGTTCGAGCGTCAGCTCAAGGAAGACAGCCCGTGGGCCAAGTACGTCGCCGGCGGTTCCTATGAATACGCTGCGGGCATGGGCTTCCCGAAGCTCATCAAGTCGATCGAGAAGGTTGATGACCTCACGGTCAAGTTCGTCCTGAACCGTCCGGAAGCGCCGTTCATCGCCGACCTCGCCATGGACTTCGCATCGGTCCTGTCGAAGGAATACGGCGACAAGCTGCAGGCCGACAAGAAGATGGAACAGATGAACCAGCAGCCGCTCGGCACTGGTCCGTTCACCTTCGTCGCCTATCAGCCTGATGCCGTCATCCGCTACAAGGCGAATGAAACCTACTTCAAGGGCAAGGAAAAGATCGACGATCTCGTCTTCGCGATCACGCCGGACGCATCGGTTCGCGCGCAGAAGCTGAAGTCCGGCGAATGCCAGATCATGCCTTATCCGAACGCCGCCGACATCAAGGATCTCCAGACGGACAAGAGCCTGAAGGTTCTCGAACAGCCGGGCCTGAACGTCTCCTATCTCGCCTACAACACGCTGGTCGCTCCCTTCGATAAGGCCGAAGTGCGCAAGGCGCTGAACATGGCCGTCGACAAGCGGGCGATCGTCGACGCCGTCTTCCAGGGTTCCGGCTCGGTCGCCACCAACCCGATCCCGCCGACCATGTGGTCCTACAACAAGGACATCAAGGACGATCCGTACAACCCCGAAGAAGCCAAGAAGATGCTCGAAAAGGCTGGGGTCAAGAACCTCAGCATGAAAATCTGGGCGATGCCGGTTTCGCGTCCTTACATGCTGAATGCTCGCCGCGCTGCCGAGCTGATGCAGGCTGACCTCGGCAAGATCGGCGTCAAGGTCGAGATCGTCACCTATGACTGGGCTCAGTACCTGAAGCTCTCCTCCGCCAAGGACCGCGATGGCGCGGCCATCCTCGGCTGGACCGGCGACAACGGCGATCCGGACAACTTCCTGGACACGCTGCTCGGCTGCGACGCAGTCGGCGGTAACAACCGTGCCCAGTGGTGCAACAAGGAATTCGACGATCTCGTGAAGAAGGCCAAGCAGACTGCCGACGTCAAGGAGCGCACCAAGCTCTACGAACAGGCGCAGGTCGTCTTCAAGCGCGAAGCTCCGTGGATGACCATCGACCATTCCGAAGAGTTCATTCCGATGAGCTCCAAGGTTTCCGGCTACGTGCAGGATCCGGTCGGCGTTCACCGCTTCGATGGCGTTGATATCGCCGAATAACGGACACGCTCTGAAATACCCGGTCGAAAGCCGGGTGAAACCGGCGGTCAGGCAACATGCTTGACCGCCGGAAAACTTTGGACATCTGCCATGTTGCGATTTCTTTTCAGCCGCCTTGCAGTGCTGATCCCGACATTCCTCGGCGTATCGATCGTCGCCTTTTCTTTCATCCGCCTGCTTCCCGGCGATCCCGTCATGCTGTTGTCAGGCGAGCGCGTCATGTCGCCGGAGCGTCACGCCCAGATCTCCCATGATCTCGGCTATGACCAGCCGCTGGTCGTGCAATACGGCCACTATATCTGGAGTGCTTTGCACGGTGATCTCGGCACTTCGATCACCACCAAGCGCGATGTGCTGACCGACTTCCTGACCTTCTTCCCGGCAACGCTGGAACTGTCGATCTGCGCCATGATCCTGGCGATCTGTCTTGGCATTCCGGCCGGCGTTTTCGCCGCCGTCAAGCGCGGCACATGGTTCGATCAGAGCGTGATGGGCGTCGCCCTTGTCGGCTATTCCATGCCGATCTTCTGGTGGGGCCTGCTGCTGATCATCGTCTTCAACGGCTATCTGCATTGGACGCCGGTTTCGGGCCGCATCGGGCTCATCTACTTCTTCAAGCCGATCACCGGCTTCATGCTGATCGACAGCCTCCTGTCCGGTCAAAAGGGCGCCTTCTGGTCTGCTCTGAATTCGCTGATCCTGCCGACCATCGTGCTCGGCACCATTCCGCTCGCCGTCATCGCGCGGCAAACGCGCTCGGCCATGCTCGAAGTTCTGGGCGAGGATTACGTTCGCACCGCGCGCTCCAAGGGCCTCGCGCCGCTGCGCGTCGTCTCCGTGCATGCCCTGCGCAACGCCATGATCCCGGTCGTCACTACCATCGGCCTGCAGGTCGGCGTGCTGCTCGGCGGTGCCATCCTGACGGAAAGCATCTTTTCCTGGCCGGGCATCGGCAAGTGGATGATCGACGCCGTCTTCAAGCGCGATTATCCTGTGGTGCAGGGCGGTCTGCTGCTGATCGCGGGCATTGTCATGCTCGTCAATCTCGCCGTCGACCTGCTCTACGGCTTCATCAATCCACGCATTCGTCACTAGGAGCGGCCCATGAGCACGGTAAGTCTCAAATCCGACCGCCCCTCCGCTCTTGCGGAGTTCTGGTACTATTTCTCGCGCAACAAGGGCGCCGTCATCGGGCTGGCGATCTTCGTCTTCGTCCTGTTCCTGGCGATCTTCGCCGGTGTGGTCGCCCCGCATAATCCGGATGCCGCCTATGGCAGCGCCATGCAGCGCCTGCCGCCCGCCTGGGCCGAAGGCGGCAATAGCAGCTTTCTCCTCGGCACGGATGCCAATGGCCGCGACCTTCTCTCGCGCCTGATCTACGGCACGCGGTTTTCGCTGTTCATCGGTCTGGTGGTTGCCTCGCTTTCGGCGCTCGCCGGCATCCTGATCGGCCTCGTTGCCGGCTATGTTCGTGGCCGTACCGATACGATCATCATGCGCATCATGGATATCATCCTTGCCATTCCCTCGCTGCTGCTCGCCTTGGTACTGGTGGCGATCCTGGGGCCTGGCCTGACCAACGCCATGATCGCGATCTCCATCGTCAACCAGCCGCATTTCGTCCGCCTGACACGTGCCTCGGTGCTTGCCGAGCGTGACAAGGAATATGTCATTGCCTCGCGCGTCTCCGGCGCCGGCCCGCTTCGCCTGATGTTCAAGACCATCCTGCCGAACTGTCTGGGGCCGCTCATCGTGCAGGCGACGCTCGCCTTTTCGGCAGCAATTCTCGATGCCGCCGCCCTCGGCTTTCTCGGCCAGGGCGCGCAGCCGCCGACACCAGAATGGGGCACGATGCTCGCGGATTCGCGTGAATTCTTCCAGAGCAATCCATGGCTCGTCACTTTTCCCGGTCTGTGCATCCTGATCACGGTTCTCGCCATCAATCTGATGGGTGACGGCCTGCGCGATGCCTTCGACCCGAAGCTGAAGAGGTCGTGATGCCGCTTCTCGATATTGAAAATCTCACCGTTGAATTTCAGACCGCGTCGGGCCTGTTCCGGGCAGTGGACGGCGTATCGCTCACCTGCGACAAGGGTGAAATCCTCTCGATTGTCGGCGAATCCGGCTCCGGCAAGTCGGTGTCCATGCTCGCCATGATGGGGCTTCTGCCTTGGACGGCGAAGATTACCGCCGATCGCATGACATTCGACGGCAAAGACCTGCGCGGCATCTCGTCCCGCCAGCGCCGGAAGATCATCGGCAAGGACATGGCGATGATCTTCCAGGAGCCGATGTCGAGCCTCAATCCGTGCTTCACGGTCGGCTTCCAGCTCGGCGAGACCCTGCGCATCCACATGGGTCTCGACCGCAAGGCGCGTCGTGAGCGCTCGATCGAGCTCTTGAATCTGGTCGGTATCCCGGCGCCCGCGGACCGCTTGTCGAACTACCCGCACCAGATGTCCGGTGGTATGAGCCAGCGCGTCATGATCGCCATGGCGCTCGCCTGCAATCCGAAGCTTCTGATTGCCGACGAGCCGACCACCGCGCTCGACGTGACCATCCAGGCACAGATCCTCGATCTTCTCGCGCGCCTGCAGAAAGAACAGGGCATGGCGTTAGTGCTGATCACCCACGATATGGGCGTGGTGGCTGAAACTGCCGAGCGCGTGCAGGTGCAGTATGCCGGCCAGAAGGTCGAGGAGCAACCGGTGAAGGCGCTGTTCCGCGATCCGCATCATCCTTATACTGCGGCACTTCTTTCGGCTCTGCCGGAGCGTGCCGTGGTCGGCGAGCGCCTGCCGTCGATTGCCGGCGTCGTGCCCGGCCAGCATGACCGCCCCACCGGCTGTCTTTTCGCGCCACGCTGCTCGTTTGCAACGCCGGCCTGCGACCGCGGCGTGAAGCGGCAGGGCGCGGAGCTCGGCGTGGCACTCTGCAACTATCCATTGGAACACGGCAAGCCGCTAGGCCATCCCGGCGTTGCCGCCACGCAAGCAGCAGGAGGCCGTTGATGACGGGTGCTGTTCTCGAAGGGCGTGATCTCGCCCGTTTTTACACCGTCAGGCGCGGCGCCTTCAAACCGGAGGCGACCGTCAAGGCGTTGAACGGCGTCAGCTTCAGCCTGCAGTCCGGCCGCACGCTCGCCGTCGTCGGTGAATCCGGTTGCGGCAAGTCGACGCTCGCCCGCCTGGTGACGATGATCGAAGACCCGACGGCGGGCGAATTGCTGATCGATGGTAAGCCGGCTAAGCTTGGCGACAGCAGCCTGCGCAGCGCCGTGCAGATCGTCTTCCAGAATCCGTACGGCTCGCTCAATCCGCGCCAGAAGGTTGGCTCCATCCTCGAGGAGCCGCTGAAGATCAACACCGATGATGATGCCGCCACGCGTCGCCGCAAGGCCGAGGAGATGATGGCGCGCGTTGGTCTGCGCCCGGAACATTACGACCGCTATCCGCACATGTTTTCCGGCGGCCAGCGCCAGCGCATCGCCATCGCCCGCGCATTGATGCTGCGGCCGAAGGTGCTGGTGCTGGACGAGCCTGTCTCCGCGCTCGACCTGTCGATCCAGGCCCAGGTGCTGAACCTTTTGATGGACCTGCAGAAAGAGATGGGTCTCGCCTATCTCTTCATCTCCCACGGTCTTTCGGTCGTTCGCCATATCGCCGACGATGTGATGGTGATGTATCTCGGCCGGCCGGTCGAAACCGGCACGGCGGAGGAAGTCTTTACCCGTCCGCGCCATCCCTATACCGCCGCGCTGCTGTCGGCGACGCCGATCGCCGATCCCGAGCGCGAGAAGAATCGCATCCGCCTGCAGGGCGAATTGCCGTCTCCCCTCAATCCACCAACCGGATGTCACTTCAATCCGCGTTGCTGGCGTGCGCAGGACAAGTGCCGGCAGGTGACGCCGGAATTGCTCGGCGAGGGCACGCATAAATTCGCCTGTTTCTTTCCGCTGGATTGATGGCTGGAAGCACTATGAGCGACGTATCGAAATCCCCCCTTGCCGTCATCATCATGGGCGTGAGCGGCAGCGGCAAATCCTCGATCGGCGAGGGTGTCGCGGCCAAGCTCGGCATCCGTTTCATCGAAGGCGACGCGCTGCATCCTGCCGCCAATGTCGAGAAGATGAGCAAGGGCATTCCCCTGACGGATGAGGATCGCTGGCCCTGGCTGGAAAAGATCGGTCAGGAAATTGCGGCGAGCCTTGCGAAAGGCGAGGGGGTCGCCGTTACCTGCTCGGCGCTGAAGCGTATTTATCGCGAGCGTCTGCGCGCCGCCGCCGGCGGGCACCTCTATCTCGTCTATCTCGACGGCTCGAAGGAGCTGCTAACCAAGCGCATGGGCGAGCGCAAGGGCCATTTCATGCCGCCGTCGCTGCTGGAAAGCCAGCTACAAACGCTGGAAGTGCCGACGGGGGAACCCGGCGTCGTTACGGTCGGCATCGACGATACGATCGACGGCATCGTCGAGGCCGCACTCAAGGGTCTCGACGCGATCCGCTAAATCCAGGATATCAGGGCGCGAACCGGTCTGGTGCGTAAGCCGAGATGTCGATGAACGGTTTTTCTCCGGTAATCAGCTCGGCAAGCACGCGCCCGGTGACGGGTCCCAGCGTCAGTCCGTGATGGGCGTGGCCGAACGCGAACCATAGGCCGTTGTGGCGCGGCGCCTTGCCGATGATCGGCATCATATCCGGCGTGCAGGGGCGGGCGCCCATCCAGGGCTCCGGGTCGAGTCGCTCGCCGAGCGGGAAGACGGTGCGGGCGACGGCTTCGGCACGGTCGAGCTGGATCGGTGTTTTCGGCGCATCGCGCAGCGCAAATTCCGCCCCGGTCGTCAGCCTGATGCCGCGGCTCATCGGCGCCAGAAAATAGCCGCGCTCGGCATCCAGCGTCCAGTTGTTGAGGATGGCATCGCCCTCGGCGGCGTAGTGCATGTGATAGCCGCGCTTGACGCCCAGCGGAAAAGCATAGCCGAGACGCTTCGTCACGAGATCAGCCCAGGGGCCGAGAGCGACGACGGCATCCTCGGCCTCGATCGAGCCCTCCGACGTCACCATCTTCCAGTGGGCGCCGGACCGGCCGAGCGAGAGGGCATCACCGGTCGCGAAACGCCCACCAATGCTTTCGAAGTAGTTGCGGTAGGCAGCAATCAGACCATGCGGATCGAGCACGGACCAGGGATCGCGCCAGCGCAGGCCGCCCGAGAAGCTGCCCCTGATATGCGGCTCCAGTGTCGCGATATCAGCGCCGGTCAGTGCATCGTAAGCGACGCCGAATTCGCGGTTGAGACGTTCGGCCTCGGCGAATTCCGCATCGCGTTTCTCGTTCGTGCGGAAAATCTCCATCCAACCGTTCTTGCGGATCAATTCCTCGGCATGCGACGCTTCAATCAGATCATTGTGCTCGCTGATCGAATGCTCGATCAGCGGCGCATAGGCGCGTGAGATCATCTCATGCCGCTTGGTGTTGGAATTCCACCAGTAGCGGGCGAGAAAGGCAATCTGTCCCGGTAGGGCGCGCAGATGGTAATGCGCGTCGATGCGGTTGTTGAAGGCATAGCGCAGTAGCAGGCCGAACTGCTGCGGAAAGCCGTAGGGTACGACGCCTTCGCGCTGGATCAGCCCGGCATTGCCGAAAGAGGTCTCTTTACCGGGAGCTTTGCGGTCGACGAGGATGACCTGCCGCCCGCGCCGCTGAAGGTGGATGGCCGTCGATATGCCGACGATGCCCGCGCCGAGCACGATTGCGTCTTTTGTCATGTTCCCTGCTATCCGCATTCTTCTTTTAGTTGCGCACGATCCCGTCCGGAAACCATGCTCAAGCATCGAAAATGCCTGCCAAAATGCTGCGGCGCAAATGAAAAATGCAATCAAGCCACGGCCTGTCTCAAAGCCGTATTTTCGGCGCGAATGCGTATGGTGAGAATGGCGGCATTGAGCAGCGAAAAGACCAAGGCGTAGAGCGGCAGGCCGAAGGCGAGCGGCAGCACGGCGATCTCGCCGATGACCACCGCATAGTTCGGATGGCTGAGGAAGCGATAGGGTCTGCTTGCCACCAAGGCTGCACCCGGCAGCACGATGATCCGCGTTGTCCAGCGTCCTTTCAGCGTCGCCAGCACCCAGACGCGCAAGCCCTGCAACACCATGAAGATGGCGAGCCAGAGAAGATTGACCGGCCGGCCGGCGGCGAGAAGCCACAGACCGGCGAGCCAGGCCGCGTGCATCGCGACCATATAGGGATAGTGTTCCGGCGCAATCTCGCGGGCACCACGCGCAAGGAGCGCGGCGGTGTTGCGCCGGGCGTGCAGCAGTTCGGCCAGCCGCTGCAGGGTGACGAAGGTCAGAAGCGCGATCGATGGCCAGAGCATCAGGCGGCCCTCTTCAGCGTGACGCAACTTGCCGCAAAGCCGGGGCCCATGGCGATGAGAGCCGAACGCCGCGGCAGGCCGGCATTGATCGCTCGCTCCAGTACGAAGAGCACGGTCGGCGATGACATATTGCCATAATCGCCGATCACCTCGCGTTCGATATCCAGCGAGCCGGGTTCGAGACCGAAGGCAGTCTCCAGCGCCACCAGCACCTTGGTGCCGCCGGGATGGCAGATGAAGCGGTCGACATCGGATATGGCCAGGCCGGCGCGTTCGAGAATGCCGGCGACGGCGGGCTTGATATTCGCTTCGGCAAAGGGTGGCAGCGATTGCTCCAGGATGATGCCGAAGCCGGTATCGTCGATCTTCCAACCCATGATTCCAAGGGTATCGGGAAAGAGATGCTCGCCCGTCGATTCGATCTCCGCGAGACCATCCTTGCCGGTGCGCAGGATACAGGCGGCGGCACCATCGCCGAACAGCGCTGTCGCGATGATGTTCGGTCGCGTCAGCTCGTCCAGCCGGAAGGCCAGCGAGCAGAGTTCGACGGAAACGAAGAGCACGACAGCCCCTGGGCGGGCTTTCGCCATGCGCGCGGCGATGCCAAGGCCGGAAACACCGGCCGCGCAACCAAGACCGAAGACAGGCACGCGCTCAATATCGGAGCGGAAGCCCATCTCAGCCGCAAGTCTCGCCTCCAGGCTTGGCGTCGTAATGCCCGTCGACGACACCGTAACGATGCAATCAACATCTTCTGCCTTCAAACCGGCGCGTTCCAGCGCATCGGTAGCAGTCTTCCTGAAGAGCTGGCTTGCAACCTCGGCATAGGCGTCCATGCGGTCCTGCCAGCCATGCGATTGTTCGAACCACGAGAGCGGACGCGCGGCATAGCGTTTGCGGATGCCGGCGCTATCGAACACGCGGGCGAGATGTTTGAAATCGCGGAAGCGATCGGAAAACAGGCGGCCGGCGGTCTCGGCAGCCTCGGATTGATAGATGATGTTGTCGGGCGTGGCGACGGCCAGACTGACAAGCTTGACGGTATCGGACACTTGTTTCTCCTTGTAACCCTCGGCGGGTACGCAGGTAGAAACACGCCAGCATCAGGAATTATTCGGCAGGACGCCGGTCACGAAAGAGTGACGGCCGGTCGTAGGGCAAAGCGCCAGAAAATATCTCTCGCTCGCGAATAAAATGAACGGATGGCGTGTTCTCCCGTCGCAACGTTCATTTTTGCCAAGGAGCAATCCCATGACGACTACCGCTTTCCGCCTGGCCTCCGTCGCGCTCGGCGCCTGCCTCACCCTCGGCGCCTTTACCGTTCCGGTTTTCGCGATGGGCGACGACAGCAGCTCGACGCCGACCTGCAAGAAGGGCGAAATCTACGACAAGAAGACGAAGAAGTGCGTAAAGCAGCAGGGCGCCAATATCACCGATGAAAATCGCGCCGATTATGCTTATTCGCTCGCCAAGAAGGACCACCGCTATGAAGAAGCGCTGGAAGTTCTCGACACCATGCAGAACCCCGACACGGCAGAAGCATTGAACTATCGCGGCTATGCCACCCGCAAGCTTGGCCGCACGGATGAAGGCATTTCCTATTACCTGAAGTCGGTCGCAATGGACCCGAAATACGCGTTGGTTCGCGAATATCTCGGCGAAGCCTACGTCATCAAGGGTCAGATCGACCTCGCCAAGGACCAGTTGAGCACGATCAAAACGCTCTGCGGCAACACGTCCTGCGAGGAATATCAGGACCTGAACGACGCCATCAAGAATCCGTCGAGCCTCTGATTTCGGCGTCGGACCTAAGATGGCCGGCATAAGCAGTCAGCATTCAAAAGGATATTCGAGTGTCAGTCGCTCATTCCACAATTTCTGCTTATAGTCGGGTAAGATCGGAACCGCCGGCACGACCGGCGATTCCCAAAAACGCGAACCTCGCGGAGGGTGCCATAACCAGCGAAGAGGATATCAGGGCGGGTCTGTCACAGCATCTGACGCGGCTCTGGCGCTATGCAGTGGTGCTGTCGCACCAACGCGATGTTGCGGATGACCTGGTGCAGGCGACCTGCGTCAGAGCGTTGGAGCGGGCGGGTCAGTTCGCAGCCGGTACGCGGCTCGATCGATGGTTGTTTTCGATCCTGCATTCGATCTGGCTGAACGAGATCCGATCGCGCCGGGTGCGCATGGGCCAGGGTTTTGTCGATGCCGACGAGACGCTGGTCTTTGATGGTGCGCGCGAGACGGAGACGCATATTCTCGCTGGTCAGGTGCTGAAACAGGTGCAGGCGCTGCCGGAAGCGCAGCGCACCGCCGTGTTCCTCGCCTATGTCGAAGGGCTTTCCTATCGCGAGGTGGCGGAGGTTTTGGATGTGCCGATCGGAACGGTGATGAGCCGGCTGGCGGCAGCGCGTGCGAAGCTTGCCGATGGTGCCGGGTCGGCGGATGGCGCGCGGCTTTCCGGAGGTGGGCGACTGGGGAACGGGAATGAGTGAATTGGACAACAAAAAAATGCCCTCGGACGAGCTGCTTACCGCCTTCATCGACGGCGAGCTGAATGCGACCGAGCGCGACAGGATAGAAGAACTGATCGCAAGCGACGCCCAGGTGGCGGAACGCTTCGATTTCCTGTCGCGCAGCGATCTGCCATTTCGTGAGGCATTCGAGCCCGTGCTTGCCGCCGCCCCAAGCGCCAGGCTGAACGCTATGCTCGCCGCCATCCCCTCCACGAGCGAGCAGAAGAAGGCTGCTTCCGGCGTCAGCCGCCGTGGCTTCCTGTCGGCGCTCGCCGCCTGCCTTGTCGCGGGCGTTGCCATCGACCGCGCCGCGATCGGCATCAGCCATCGCCTCACCAAGCCCGAAGAGGGCAGCGACTGGCGCGCCGTCGTCGCCGAATATCTGTCGCTCTATACGCCGGACACGCTGAGCGCTCCGGCTGGCGATCTGGCGGAACAGACCGCGCAACTGAGCGAAGTCGGCTCCAAGCTCGGGCTCACGCTGACGCCCGAAACCATTGCCTTGCCGGGTGTCGATTTCAAGCGCGCCCAAGTCTTGAATTATGACAGCAAGCCTTTGGCGCAGATCGCCTATCTCGATCCCGAAAGCGGTCCGATGGCCCTCTGCATCATCCCCTCGACCAAGGGCGCTTCCGCACCGGATATGGAAAACCGCCGCGGCATGAATGTCGTCTATTGGTCGAACGCCACCCACGCCTTCATGCTGATCGGCCATTCGCCGATCGACCGGATGAAGGCGCTGGCGGATGGTGTTCGGCAAAGCTTGGCGGCTTGAGATCGAGGCTTTCTCCAACGAGCAGGAAGGGTTAGCTCCCGCAAATAACGCGATTCAAAAAGAATTTGGCGAAAACTCTTCCTGCTGATATTCTCCGCCCAACGAAAATCGAATGAGCGCCTGCAGCATGCCCTGGGGCCTTGCGCGGCGCGGTGGAAAAGATACGTGAGTGACCCCGACAGCGGCAGAGCGCCGCAGGCAAACGGGGCGTCGGTAGCAGAGCGCAGGAAGGGTAAATCCTCCCGGCGTGGTAAGCGTAAGCGTGGCGGTCCCGCCCGTCCGAACGCTTATTCTGCGGAGGCCAACCAGACCGGTTCGTCCAGTCCGGTGGCGACACGCCCAATAGACAACGACGCCGGCTCTCCGGCCAAAAAGCGCAAGCGCCGTCGCCGTGCCCGTGGCGGAACGCATGATGGTGCGCAGCATGCTTCTCCAACTCAGCAACAGGCATCCGGCGCGCAGGAACGCCGCGCCGCAGCCGAACACGGCCATGCGTCGTCACACAAGAGCGGCAAGAACAGGCGCAAGCACCGCAGCAAGCGCGGTTTGCAGGGCCGCCCGCTGGTGCATGAAAAGACGGCGCAGATCGTCGCCCCCGCCGCTCCCGTCACCGCTGAACACGCGCCTGCCCGCAATGATCATCACGACCGGAATGCGTCGCCGCAGCGCCGTGACGGCCATGCGCCGCATCATCATGCCGATGGCGATTACCGTCCCGTCGATCTCTACGCGGCGCTCGATCTCGGCACCAATAATTGCCGTCTGCTGATCGCCCAGCCGACGAGGCCTGGCCAGTTCCGCGTCGTCGACGCCTTTTCCCGCATCGTTCGTCTCGGTGAAGGACTCGGCGCCAGCGGCCGGCTGTCGAGCGATGCCATGGACCGGGCCGTCGAGGCTTTGCGCATCTGCGCGGGCAAGCTGAAGACGCGCGAGATCCGCCGCATGCGGCTGATCGCCACCGAAGCTTGCCGCGCGGCGGAGAACGGCGAAGCTTTCCTCTCCCGCGTTACCGAAGAAACCGGCCTGCGGCTCGAAATCATCGACCGCGAGACCGAGGCGCGGCTTGCCGTCTCCGGCTGCTCGTCGCTGGTCGGCCCCGAGGCGCGTTCGGTCGTGTTGTTCGATATTGGCGGCGGCTCCTCGGAAATCGCCGTCATCCGCATTGGCGAAAACCGCTCCAGCCGTCTTGCCAATCATATCACCCATTGGACCTCGCTGCCGGTTGGCGTCGTGACGCTCTCCGAACGCCATGGCGGCCGCGACGTCACGCCGGAACTGTTCGAGACCATGGTGCGCGAGGTCGAGGGCATGCTCGAACGTTTCGACTGCCCGCCGGTCCAGGGCGCTGCCCGCGACAGCGGCGATTTTCATCTGATCGGCACGTCCGGAACGGTGACGACGCTTGCCGGCGTCCATCTCGATCTGCCGCGTTACGACCGGCGCCGGGTCGATGGTGTCTGGCTGTCCGACGATGAGGTGACGGCCATGCAATCGAAGCTGCTTTCCTGGGATTTCGCCGGCCGCGCCGCCAATCCCTGCATCGGGCCGGACCGCGCCGATCTCGTTTTGGCGGGCTGCGCCATTCTCGAGGCGATCCGCCGCCGCTGGCCGAGCCCGCGCATGCGTGTCGCCGATCGCGGTCTGCGCGAAGGACTGCTGACCGATATGATGGCGGATGACGGTGTGTGGCGGCGGGGCCGCTCGCGCCGCGGCCATCGACCCAAGGATATGAAGGGGCCGCAGGCATGACCAAGCCAACGATCGCTGGCAACCGCACCGGGCGCAAGCTCGGCCAGCGCGTCAAGAAAAAGAAGCTGAAGGCCTCCTCGCGGCAATGGCTGGAACGGCACATCAACGATCCCTATGTGCAGCGCGCCCAGCTTGAGGGCTATCGCGCTCGTGCCGCCTTCAAGCTGCTGGAGATCGACGAGAAGCATCATATCCTCAAGGGTGCGCGCCGCATCATCGATCTTGGCGCCGCGCCGGGAAGCTGGTCGCAGATCGCCGCCAAGGTGACAGGATCGACGGAGGAGGATATCCGCGTTGCGGCAATCGACTTCCTGGAAATGGCGCCATTGCCGGGCGTCACCATCCTGCAGCTCGACTTTCTCGATCCGGACGCACCGCAGCGGCTGATCGACGCCGTCGGCGGCACGCCGGATCTGGTGATTTCGGACATGGCCGCGCCGACGACCGGCCATCAGCGCACCGATCATCTGCGAACCATGCATCTCTGCGAGGTTGCCGCACATTTTGCCGTCGAGGTCCTGGGTGAAGGCGGGCATTTCCTCGCCAAGACCTTCCAGGGTGGCACGGAGCGCGACCTGCTGACGCTGCTGAAGCAGAATTTTCGCCAGGTCATTCATGTGAAACCGGGCGCATCCAGGGCAGAATCCGTGGAGATGTTCCTGCTGGCAAAGGGCTTCAAGGGACGCAAGACGGACGAGGAAGCAACGAGCGCTTGATTTAGCTGTCGCTTTTGTCCGATGATACGGTTCCATCGGCATTGCAGGCAGCGCATTCATGCTTCTTTACGTCACTCTCGGCTCCAACGATATTCCGCGTGCACGCAGCTTCTATGATGCGGTTCTGCCGGTCCTCGGCTATCGGCTTCAACGCGAATCGGATGAGGAAATCGGCTATGCCGCCGATGGCGACACGCGCTGCCGTTTCTGGGTGGTGGTTCCCTATAATCATCGCAAGGCGACGATCGGCAATGGCTCGATGGTGGCTTTGCATGCTGAAAGCCGCGCCGATGTCGACGCCTTTCATGCCGCAGCCCTTGCCCATGGCGGCACGGATGAGGGCAAGCCCGGCCTGCGCTCTTTCCATGCCAATTTCTATGCGGCTTACGTGCGCGATCCCGACGGTAACAAGCTCAGCGCCGTCTGCGAGCGGCCCGAATAAACCTTTCGGCGTTCCTGAACGATCTACTTCACCATCGGCTGCTGATGCTGGGGTACCTGCGGCTGCATCGCGGCCACGCGCTTCAGGCCGGCCTTATGGCCGGAAACCATGGCGCCGGCGCTGCGGTCCATGCGGATGAAGGGAATGGTGGCGACCACGGTCAGGATCGAGATGCAGAAGAAGGCGATATGGAAATCGCGAACCTGCAGCTCCGTACCGCTGAAGTAGGTCGAGGTTTCCAGGATCATTGCGGCGACGGCAACGCCAAGCGCGAGGCTGATCTGCTGCATGACCGAACTCATCGACGTGGCCTGGCTCGCCTGCTTGTCGCTGATATCGGCATAGGCGAGCGCGTTGATGCCGGTGAAGAAGAAAGAACGCGAGAAGCCGCCGATCAGCAGAACGCCGACGATGATGAGATGCGACGTCCAGGGCTGAAAGAGGCCGGTGCAGATCGTCGTTATCGTCGTGACCCCCGCCGCCGACAGCAGTGCCGTCTTGAAGCCGATGGCGGTGAAGACGCGGCGGGCGATGAACTTGGTGGTAATGGCGCCGATGGCGCCGGCAAAGGTGATCAGGCCTGATTGGAACGGATTGAGGCCGAAGCCGAGCTGCAGCATCAGCGGCGTCAGGAAGGGCATGGCGCCGATGCAGATGCGAAACAGCGTGCCGCCGGTGACGGAAGCGCGAAAGGTAATATTCTTCAGCAGAGACAGATCGAGAATGGGCGCCGGATGGTGGCGGGCGTGGCCGACATAGAGGTAGCCGCAGATGCAGCCGATGACGATGGCCGAGATGCCGATGAACGGCGGCAGGGCCGGCAGGCTGATGACCGACATACCGAAAACGACACCGGCCGCCGCGACGGACGTCAGCACGAAGCCGATGAAATCAAGCTTCGGCGGCTTGGATGCTTCGACCGCCGGCAGGAAGATCGTCGACAGGATGACGCCGAGAACGCCTACGGGCACGTTGATCAGGAAGATCCAGTGCCAGGAGGCGTAAGTGGTGATGAAGCCGCCGAGCGGCGGTCCGGCAAGCGGGCCGACGAGGGCCGGAATGGTAAGCAGCGCCATGGCCGAGACCAAATCGCTTTTCTGCGTCGTGCGCACCAGCACAAGGCGGCCGACGGGCGTCATCATCGAGCCGCCGAGACCTTGCAGGAAACGGGCAATGACGAATTCCCAGAGGCCGCCCGAGGCGGCGCACATGATCGAACCGATGACGAAGACACAGATGGCAAGCCGGAAGATGTTCTTCGCCCCGAAGCGATCCGCCATCCAGCCGCTGATCGGAATGAACACCGCAAGCGATACCATGTAGGACGTCAGCGCCAGTTTCAGGGTGATCGGACCAACATGGAGATCCGCCGCGATGGCCGGCAGCGCGGTCGCAATCACGGTGGAGTCCATCTGTTCCATGAAGAGAGCAACAGCAAGAATCAGGGGAACGATGCGGTTCATAGGCATATGCCTTGGTGGGTCGTGTCTTCGGGGAAGGGGGTCCGCCTGAGACGGGCACCCGCTCTGTAGTCCTGTGCGCAACCTCCGCCAATCCCCGAATCCGCCCCTTGGCTTCGCGAGGATCACGTCTTCGTGATGCCGCTTGCTGCCCAGCATAGGATACCAAGTTTGACATGTGCTAAACGCATGGAAATGCTAAACGCATAAAATGTCGCTCGGTGTATTAGCGGAATTGGACGGATATGTCATGGCGAAATTATCGATCATGAAAGGTCATATCTGCTGTGTCGCTGCCGAGGGCGATGGCACCCATTGGAGAAAATGAGATTATGACCGTCGCAGTTCTGTCGCCCGAGACCCATCGATTCAAGCTGGGGTCCTGCACTGTCATCGTCGTCAAAGATGGCGCAAGCATTCTGGACAATCCCTGGGAAACCTTCGGATCGAACCAGACGCCGGAAACGGTGCGGAAGCTTTTGGCGCAGAACTTCCTGCCGACGGAGAAGCTCCTCAATAGCTATGCGCCTGCGATCATCGACACAGGTGCCGACGTGATCGTCGTCGACACCGGCTTCGGCGCCGCCGGCCGCGCCCGCGGCTTGGGCCGTTTTCGCGACGGTCTGATGGCTGTCGGCTATGCGCCGGAGCAGGTGACCGTCGTCGCTCTGACGCATCTGCACGGCGACCACATCAATGGGTTGATGGAGGACGGCGCTCCGGCCTTTCCGAACGCCCGCTATGTCACGGGCGAAATCGAATATGAATTCTGGACCGACACGTCACGCGAAGGGACGCCGGCCGAAGGCGGTCACAAGGCTGTGCTCGCCAATGTCGCGCCTTTTGCCGAGAAAATGACCTTCCTCAAGGACGGAGATCAGATCGTCAGCGGCATGACCGCCATGCTCGCGCCCGGCCACACGCCCGGTCATCTCGTCTTCCATCTCGAATCGGATGGCAAGCAACTGGTCCTGACCGGCGATACGGCCAATCACTATCTCCTCTCTCTCGGGCGCCCGGATTGGGAGGTGCGCTTTGACGCCGATAAGGCGCAGGCCGCCAAGACCCGCCGCCGTGTCTTCGACATGATCGCCACCGACCGCATCCCTTTCCTCGGCTTCCACATGCCGTTCCCCGCCGTTGGCTTTGTCGAAAAGCAGCCCGAGGGGTTCCGCTATGTGCCGAAAACCTATCAGTTCGATTTGTAAGGCAGAGACTCGATCAATTTAGTGAAACGAAATCGACTCAGATAACGCAATTAAGCATCCACTGTACGCCGAACTGATCGGTGAGCTTCCCGTAGAGATTGCTCCAAGGCTGTTTGCCGAGCGGTGTCGTAATCGTGCCGCCTTTTGCCAAGCGGGCGAATAACTCTTTCGTCCGCTCCGTATCTTCGAACTCAAGCAGATGTGCTGATCCGCGCATCGGCTCGGCATCGTCATTGTCCGAAGCGTAGAAAAGTACGCCGGGACCTTGGAACTTCGCGTGCATGATCTGGCCCTGGACAAATCCGGGCGGCGTCGGGATTCCATTCACGCCGTAGCGCGTGATTTCGACGATTTTTCCAAGGCCGCAGGTCTCGTAAAAATTAAGCGCCTGCTCGCAGCGCGTCGTGAAAAATAGATAATTGGAAAGTCGCATAGCGAGACTCGCTCTGGTCACGGGCTACGAGTGGGTGGGAACTGACCGTATCGCTTGGCAAGCGTTTTACAGCGCGGCCGCTCGTTGGATCGCACTGACAAGCTGGGTATTGTCGTAGACTTGGCCGCCGATACCCCAGGAGCCTTCCGCGGCATAAACGATGTTGGTCCAGATATGTTCGCGGGATATCCGACCATTCGAAGCGCGTTCGACTATGGTTGTGGCCGCCTCGATAAAAGCCTGTTTGGCCTCGTCCGTCGCGAGCGCGATCTCTGGCAGTTTCAGCTCTATGAAGGCGGCCGCGGCCGCCTTTCCGCCTGAGAACACGCGTCCCTGCGGCAGAACATTGATGGTGCCGACGACGTTCGGGGTCATGAACGCGTTGCCCGAGAGTTGCGAAACCTTCAAGAGAACATCGGTCAATTCGGCGAAGGTTTGGGCCTCGGCTTCGCTCGACAGCAAACCTTCGGGTACAGTGAGTGTGATAGGCATAACGGGAAATCCTCTCGTTTGAAAACTTGGTTGGCGATGCTACATAAATACTGATTGCTCTCTATTGATACACACCGATCGCTCTCTATGCAAACATAAAGAGTGATCGCTCTTAAAGAAAGTTGATATGCGCTACAGCACGGAACACAAGATCGAAACGCGGATGCGCGTTCTCAACGCGGCCGGCGAACTCTTCCGCCAGGAAGGCTACGGCGGTTCCGGCATCGATGCCTTGACCAAGGCTGCAGGCGTCACGAACGGCGCCTTCTACGGGCATTTCAAATCGAAAAGCGAAGCTTTCAGGGCAGCGGTTCAGTCGGGACTGGATGAACTGCGGCTGGGCATATCGACTTTGAAAGCTCAAAAGGGCAAGAATTGGCTCCCGGCCTTCGTAAGCTACTATCTCGGGCCGAAGCGCACCTGCGCGCTCGGCCAGAGCTGCGCCCTGCCAAGTCTGTCCCCCGACGTCATGCGTGCCGACGCCGATACGAAGATTGCCTACGAAGTCGAACTGCGCCGGGTCATTGAGGAAGCGGCTTCTGGTTTGACTGGTAACTCGGCCGAGGAACGCGAAGAAAATGCAATCGCGCTCCTGGCGCTTCTGTCCGGTGGCGTAACCATGGCGCGCGCTGTTTCCGACCCCGCCCTATCGGCGCGCATCGTAGAGGCGCTCGAGCGAAAGGTCGGGTCCATTGCCTCCTCTACGGAAGAGCGCTGAGATTAGTCGGGTATCCGGCTTAGTGACGGGAAGCTTATGTCAGCGTTTTCCCTATTCCCTTCCTGTCATAGACGTGTTACCAGCCCTCGCCAACTTCCAAGCAACACTTGCAAGATCGCCCGGCGGACGATTCGTTCCGGAGCCATCCTGCTTTTCACAGACGAAGGAATTTGGCCATGGCACGCATCATTGAAACGTCAACCGGGTTGGATGCTCTGACATTCGACGACGTGCTCCTGCAGCCGGGGCACTCCGAGGTCATGCCCGGCCAGACGAATATCGCCACCCGCATCGCCCAGGACATCGAACTCAACCTGCCGATCCTCTCCGCCGCCATGGACACGGTGACGGAAAGCCGTCTCGCCATCGCCATGGCTCAGGCTGGCGGCATGGGCGTTATCCACCGCAATCTGACGCCGGTGCAGCAGGCCGAGGAAGTCCGTCAGGTCAAGAAGTTCGAAAGCGGCATGGTGGTCAATCCGGTCACGATCGGCCCCGACGCAACGCTCGCCGAAGCACTCAACCTCATGAAGGCGCACGGCATTTCCGGCATTCCGGTCGTTGAAAAGTCGCACCGCCTCGTCGGCATTCTCACCAACCGCGACGTACGCTTCGCTTCCGACCCCTCGCAGAAGATCTACGAGCTGATGACCCGCGAAAATCTCGTGACGGTAACGGAGAGCGTTCAGCAGCAGGAAGCCAAGCGTCTGCTTCATAAGCACCGCATCGAAAAGCTTCTGGTGGTCGATGGCGATAGCCGCCTCGTCGGCCTGATCACCGTCAAGGACATCGAGAAGTCGCAACTCAATCCGAACGCTTCCAAGGATGCGCAGGGCCGCCTGCGTGCCGCAGCCGCCATCAGTGTCGGTGACGATGGCTACGAGCGTGCCGAGCGCCTGATCGATGCAGGCGTCGATCTTTTGGTCGTCGACACAGCCCATGGCCATTCGCAGCGCGTTCTCGATGCCGTCAGCCGGGTCAAGAAGCTCTCCAATTCGGTTCGCATCATGGCCGGCAATGTCGCCACCTATGACGGCACGCGGGCGCTGATCGACGCCGGTGCCGATGCCGTGAAGGTTGGTATCGGCCCCGGTTCCATCTGCACGACCCGTATCGTCGCCGGTGTCGGCGTGCCGCAGCTTGCTGCCATCATGTCGGCGGTGCAGGCCGCGCAGGACCAGAACATCCCTGTTATCGCCGATGGCGGCATCAAGTTCTCCGGCGATCTCGCCAAGGCGATCGCCGCCGGCGCATCCGCTGCCATGATCGGTTCGCTGCTGGCGGGCACGGATGAAAGCCCGGGCGAGGTCTATCTCTACCAGGGTCGTTCGTTCAAGGCGTATCGCGGCATGGGCTCCGTCGGCGCCATGGCGCGCGGCTCGGCCGATCGCTACTTCCAGGCGGAAGTACGCGACACGCTGAAGCTCGTGCCGGAAGGCATTGAAGGCCAGGTGCCCTACAAGGGTTCGGTCTCGGGCGTGCTGCACCAGCTCGCCGGCGGCCTCAAGGCGGCCATGGGCTATGTCGGCGGCGCCGACCTCAAGGAGTTCCAGGAGCGCGCCACCTTCGTACGCATCTCCGGCGCCGGCCTGCGCGAAAGCCATGCCCATGACGTCACGATCACCCGCGAAAGCCCGAACTATCCCGGTGCAGGCGGCTGATCGATGGCAGATCGCGTTCAGGGCAACGTCAGGTCCTTGCAGGGCCTGACGGCGATCCTGGCAGCCTTGTCCCTGGCACTTTTTGCCTGGATCTATGCCGGCTTCGTCAGAGCATTCAGCGATGCCGCAGCCGGCGAGAAAATGCTGGACGTCCGCATCGGCGGCTATGAGCGCGACGACGTCATAGCCATGCTGCGCTACCTCAAGGATCATCCCGATCCGGCGGCGATCCTGCATTCCATGTATCTCGGGCCGGAGCTCATCTTTCCGCTGGTGCTGGGCGGTCTGCTCTTCTGCCTGCTGCGGCTGGTTCGGCCGAGCGGCATCTTCTTCGGGCGGCCGATCCCGCCTGGTGCGGTCAGCCTGATTTTTTCTCTACCGGTCTTCTATGGCGTGATGGACTATGCCGAAAATATCGCCGGCCTGTTGCTCTATCCGCCGGCCACGCCGTCGGACGGGACCGTGACGCTGCTCTCGGGTCTGCTGCCGATTGTCGTGCGGCTAAAATTCCTCTCATTGGTCGTCACGATCATTCTACTGGCCCGTTTCGCAATTCTTCGCTACCTGTCTGCGGACGGTTCCAAGCCGTCCTGAGCGGTGGTTCTGCCGCGCAGCAATCCTTAGAGCGGTTTCAGCGTTTCATGGAATCGCTTTCCCGCTCTATCCCTTTGTTTTTAAGCAATTCCGGACGGAAAACCGCTTCGCACTTTTCCTGGAATTGCTCTAAGGAGTTGGCGGCGTGACCGGCTATGAAATGTTCTGGCCCATGGTGGCCCATGCGGTGCTTGTCTATATTCTCTACGCGCTTTTAGGCTTGCGCCGCCAAAGTGCGGTGAAGGCGGGCAAGGTCAAACGATCGCAGTTTCGCGAGAACCATGCTGCCGATGAGCCGGCGGAAAGCCTGGTTGTGCGCAACAGCCTCGCCAATCAGTTCGAACTTCCCATTCTCTTTTATGCTTGCTCCATTGCGCTGTTCGTCGCCCAGGCAGACAATCTGGCCGCGGTCATTCTGGCGTGGATCTTTGTCGCCTCGCGCTATGCCCACGCCTACATACATGTCACCAGCAACGACCTGCGCTACCGCAGCCCGCTTTTCGCGCTCGGCTATGTGGCCCTTGCCGGGATGTGGGTCTGGCTTGCCATCTGGATGACGTTCTCCTAACGGGACTTGCATTTTCGCGGAAAGCAACCTGCGATAACGTATTTGTGTTCCTGACTGACGGTCCCTCAGCGCTCGCTTGACCTATCTTGTCCTCGGGCGGCCCTGCCTTGGGATGCTGGCCGCCGGGGAAAGACAAGGAGGAACACATTATGAGCATGGACAAGCCCGTCGTGACGCAGGCGATGATCAATGCCTATGACGAATACACGCATCTGACGCTCGATCGCCGCGGTTTCATGGAAAAGCTGACGAAGCTCGCAGGCTCGGCCGGGGCCGCCGCCATGATCGTGCCCTTGCTTGCCGCCAACAAGGCGAGCGCCGAGATCATTGCCGCCGATGACAGCCGTCTCGACACGAAGGACGTCACCTATCCCGGCAGCGGCGGTGACATGAAAGCCTATCTCGCCCGGCCCAGGGGTGAGGGCGAGAAGCTTGGCGGCGTGATCGTCATCCATGAAAATCGTGGCCTCAACCCGCATATCCGCGATGTCGCCCGCCGCATGGCGCTGGAAGGTTTCATTGCCCTGGCGCCGGATTTCCTCTCGCCGCTCGGCGGCACGCCGGAAGATGAGGACAAGGCGCGCGAGATGTTCACCAAGCTCGATGCGGCGCTGGCTGTTGCCAATGCCGAAGCGAGCCTGGCCTATCTTTCCAAGCTCGACGGCTCCAACGGCAAGGTCGGCGCAATCGGCTTCTGCTGGGGCGGTGGCGTCATCAACCGCTTCGCCACCAAATCACCGGAGCTGCAGGCCGGCGTCGCCTATTACGGCATGCAGCCGGCCGCTGCCGATGTACCCGATATCAAAGCCGCCCTGATGCTGCACTATGCCGGCCTCGACGACCGCACCAATGCGGGTATTGATGCCTATCGGAAAGAGCTGCAAGCCAGCGGCAAGACGTTCGAGATCTTCGTCTATGACGGTGCCAACCACGCCTTCAACAATGACACCTCGGCTGCCCGCTATGACAAGAAGGCTGCCGATCTTGCCTGGGGCCGGACGGTCGATTTCCTGAAAAAATATCTGGCCTAGCGGCTGGTAACGAAGGACTGAACGAGACAGCGGCCGCAGCTATTCCTTCGGCCGTTGACGCCTGTCGCGGCCGCACCCAATATATGACACTTAAAATTGAACTTTTCCCATTTACGCGCATTGAATATGGCTGTGGCATAAAAGCTGGCGTACGTACCCGGCGTCGTTCCGAATGACAATAAAATGGGAAATGCATGAGCCCGGACAAACCCGACCGTATCAAATTCCGCAAGGAACCCCAGCAGGAACGCAGCATCCACCGCGTCGATGTCATCCTGTCGGCCGCTGCCCAACTGATTGCGGAAAAAGGCGTGAGCGCCATGAAGATGACGGAACTGGCTGCTGTCGCCGGCGTGCCGATCGGTTCCGTATACCAATATTTTCCCGAGAAGGCTGCGATCGTCACCGCGCTGTTCGACCGCCACGCCGATCTCGTTCAGCAAAAGACGGCGGAAGTTTTTGTCGCCGTGAAGTCTCTTGATCACGCCATCGATCTCGTCTGCGGCGTGATCGACTGGTACTATCGCGAATTCCGCGGCGATCCGACCTATATGGGCGTGTGGCTGGGAACGGAGATGGACCAGGATCTCTTGAGGCTGAATATTCAGCACAGCAACCGCGTTGCCGAAATCTTCCTGAAGGGCATCGAACCCCACATTCCGGCTGGCAGTCAGATCGACCTGCAGGCTCGCGCCCAACTCTTCAGCCACTTGATCGGTGCCTCCGTTCGCCTCGCGATCATGAGCGACAGAAGCCTTGCCATCCGCATGCTGAGTGAATGGAAACAGGTGATCCGCGCGACGCTATTTGCCGAGCCGAGTGGTGAGCCGATGGGCAAGAGGCACTAGGCAAGCTATTCCTCGGAATACGACAACACGGCTTGCGCGGGTCTGCGTCCGAGGAATAAAATACCTTCATGGCTAAGCAGATCATCTTCGTTCAGGGAGCCGGCGAAGGCGTTCACGCTCGCTGGGACAGCAAGCTTGTGGCGAGCCTTGAGCGCGAACTCGGTGAAAGCTATGCCGTCCGCTATCCCCAAATGCCTGGAGAGGACGATCCTGACTACGCGGCCTGGCGGGCTGAGCTGATAAGCGAATTCGACCTATTGGAGGACGGAGCAATTCTGGTGGGCCACTCGATCGGCGGGACGATCTTGATCCATGTGCTTGCCGAGCAGCCGCCGAAATTCAGGCCTGGCGGACTGTTTTTAATCGCAGCGCCCTTTATCGGTGAAGGAGGGTGGCCGAGCGATGACATGGACGATCGCAAGGATTTCTCAGAACGCCTCCCGCCCGGCATTCCCGTCTATCTCTATCACGGTGCGGACGACGACATCGTGCCAACCGCCCATGTTCATCTCTATGCGAAAGCACTTCCGCATGCTGTGGTCCGCGTGTTCGAGGGCAGGGATCACCAGCTCGACAACGATATGAGCGATGTCGCGCGGGACATCCGATTACTGGACTAAGCTCAGGGCACGCGGCCAGCTTCCAAAATCACCAGCCCGGCAGAATATGTCCGGCGCGCAGGCGCGGATAGTAGCGCGTGAAGGTCTTCACGTCGCCCTCGAGATCGTCATCGACCGCTGCCGGCGTAATGTTGTCGAGGCAGGCGGAGATGTGGGCGGTGATGGCGTTCATCAGCGACACCGAAAGGCCCGGCCGCTTCATGATGCCGATCTGCACCGGCGGCAGCGGCGGGAAGCCATCTGCCTGGCTCAGCACCTTCATGCCGGTGCGTAGCGCCGATTCCGGCATGACCGAGACCGCCATGCCGGCAAGCACGGCTGCGGCAACCACTGTGCAGGACCAACTGGTGAACAGGATCTGATAGTCGCGGCCGCCGGCATCGAGCGCCGAGCAGGCAAGTTGACGCCATTGACAGTCGCGCCGCCCGACGGCGAGCGGAATCGGCGCATCGTCGCGCAGCGGATGGTTGGCCGAGCCGACCCAGCAGAGCGGCTCGGTGCGCACGACATCGGACATTCTCTCGCGCGGATTGTGGGTCACCAGCGCAATATCGAGCTCGCCGCGATGCATGCGTTCGGCGAGATCGACCGAAGGTTCGCAGACAATATAGAGCTCGACATTCGGATGCGTCTTGGCGAAGCGGCCGATGATCTCGGGCATGTAGCGGTCGGCATAATCGTCCGGCGTGCCGATGCGCAGCGTGCCTTCGAGCCTGTTGTCGTCGAATGCGGCGATCGCCTCATTGTTCAGGCGGATGATGCGGCGCGCATAGTTGAGCAGCTTTTCGCCTTCCGCCGTCAGCCGGTTGCCGCGGCCGTCCTTGATGAAAAGCTGCTTGCCGACGCGCTCCTCCAGCCGGCGCATCTGCATGGAGACCGCCGACTGCGTCTTGAAGACCCGGTCAGCCGCTTTGGTGAAGCTGCCGGAATCCACGATGGCGATGAAGGTCTGCAACTGATCGATATCAAGCGGCGCGGCCATGATCTCACCTATAAAAGAGTTTGATAATTATCATTAGAAACATTCGTTGGACTGATCAATAGGGGTTTGGCATCTTCCCAATGCAAATCAGCATACCAATCGACAGACCTCCTGCCGAATTCCTCCCAACCTCGCTCCTTCTCCGGGTCTCCGGGAAGGGGCTTGGCCAGCGTGTGCCTGAACGAAAGGACCATGGAAATGCGCACGACAGATCAGACATTACATCTCGGCCACGCAAGGCCGTCGCTGCCTTTGACGGCACGCCTGACGCTTGCTTTCCATAAGATGGCATCCGTCTGGCGCGCGCTCCGCAACCGCCGCGAGATCAATTATCTGAGTGAGCTGAACGACAGCCAATTGATGGACATCGGCTTGACGCGCCTTGACGTCACATTGGCGCTCAACACGTCGACCTTCTTTGAAGATCCGTCCAGCCATCTGACCAACTCCGCGCGTCGCCGGACGCGCTTCTTCGGCCTTACTCGCTGAGGCCGGTTAAACGTTTCCCCGCAGGGTGATAGCCAATAAGCCCTGCCTCTTACCCGGTGTTCGGTTCCCAACCGACACCGGGTTTTTTCTTTTTGGAGAATTGTTTCGCCCCGTCGAAAGATGATCGGGGAAATTGCCATGTCTTTCGAATGCCTTATGTTACGATCGAGCTAAAATGCGAGGCTGTGGTAATGGCAACGGTGATCCTCTTCCATTCCGTTTATGGTTTGCGCCCGCTCGAACTGGACGCTGTCGAGCGCCTACAGGCGGCAGGGCACAAAGCGTTCGCGCCCGATCTCTATGACGGCTGGGTCGCCAGCTCGATCGACGAAGGCTTCGAGCTGAAGGATGAGATCGGTTGGCCGACCATCTGCGAGCGGGCAGAATGGGCAATGGCCGGCCTGCCGCCATCAACGGTTCTGGGTGGATTCTCCATGGGTGCGGCGGTTGCGGCAAGTCTTTGGCCGAAGCAGCTCCAGACCGCCGGCGTGCTCTTCCTTCACAGCATCGCCCAAATCCCGGAAAACGCCCGCGAGGGCTCGCCCATACAGGTCCATCTTGCCGATCCGGATCGTTTCGAGCCTGCGGAAGATGTTGCCGCGTGGCGATCCGCAGCCGCGCGGTCAAAACTCGCGGCCGATGTCTTCACCTATCCCGGCGCAGGCCACCTTTATACCGACGCCAGCCTGCCCGATTACGATGCCAAGGCGGCCGACCTTACATGGAGCCGCGTTATTCATTTCCTCGACGCTCTCTAACGCTCCACCTTGAACCGGAAGCGGTTACTGCTTAGGTTATCTCCCGTCAGCCATACCAACAGGATGTGTGCCATAATGGATTTCAACCCGATCGCAACGTCATCTCGCCTTGCCATCGGGGAATATCCTATCCATGCCTGCATCCATCACTCTGTCCAATCTTTCATGGTCGACGCATGATGGCCGGCCGCTTTTCTCCAATCTTGATCTGAGTTTCGGCGCCGAGCGTGCGGGCCTCATCGGCCGCAATGGCGTCGGCAAGACCACGCTTCTCAAGCTTATTGGCCGGGAATGGCAGCCTCAATCCGGGGCGATATCCTTCAGCGGTAGTCTCGGCATCCTGCGCCAAAGCGTCCAGGTCGAGGCCGGCGAAACGGTGGCGGATCTCTTCGGGGCGACCGAAGCGCTGGCGGTTCTTTGCCGTGCCGAAGCAGGCGAGGCGACTGCGGAGGAGCTTGCTGCGGCAGACTGGACGCTGGAGACCCGCATCGCTTCCGCCCTCGATCGTGCCGGTCTTGCTGCCGCACCCGAGACCCGCCTCGAAGCTTTATCAGGCGGCCAGCGTACGCGCGCTGGTCTTGCTGCGCTGATCTTCACCAATCCCGATTTTCTCATTCTGGATGAACCGACGAACAATCTGGATCGCGACGGCCGTAAGGCCGTGATCGAGCTGCTCGCAAATTGGCGGGCGGGCGCGATCGTCGTCAGCCATGATCGGGAATTGCTCGACACGGTGGATGCCATTGTCGAGCTGACCTCGCTCGGCGCTACGCGCTATGGCGGCAACTGGAGCCAATATCGCGAGCGCAAAACCTTGGAGCTTGCGGCGGCCGAACACGATCTCGCCGATGCCGAGAAGCGGGTCGCCGAGGTTGCCCGCAGCGCGCAGGCAACCTTGGAACGGCAGACGCGAAGGGACGGTGCCGGTAAAAGGAAGGCTGCCAAGGGCGGCATTCCGCGTATCATGCTGGGCGGACTGCAAGAACGGAGCGAGATGACGGGTGGTGAAAATGCCCGCCTCGCGGAACGGCGGCGCATCCAGGCGCTCGAAGACGCCGCTGTTGCCCGCGAGCGCATTGAAATCCTCCAGCCCCTGTCCGTCAGGCTTCCGCCGACTGGACTTCCCGCAAACAAGGTCGTTCTGAAGATGGACGGCGTGACCGCCGGCTATCGCCCAGGCCAGCCGATCATCAGCGATCTCTCTTTTGACATTACAGGCCCGGATCGCATCGCCGTCACCGGTCAGAACGGTTCGGGCAAGACGACATTGCTGGGGCTGATCTCGGGTGAGCTACAGCCATGGGCCGGGACGATTCGGGTCATGACCTCCGTTTCCATGCTCGACCAACGGGTAAGCCTTCTCGATCCGTTGTTGTCGATCCGCGACAATTTCCGGCGGATAAACGCGCAAGCGGATGAAAATGCCTGCCGCGCGGCGCTCGCTCGGTTCATGTTCAGGGCAGATGCCGCACTTCAGATCGTATCCACTCTGAGCGGCGGGCAGTTGCTACGCGCCGGGCTTGCCTGCGTCCTCGGCGGACCGGCGCCGCCGTCGTTGCTGATCCTCGACGAACCGACAAATCATCTCGATATCGATTCGATCGCCGCGGTCGAAGCCGGACTGCGCGCCTATGACGGCGCGCTTCTCGTGGTCAGTCACGATGAGGTTTTTTTGGAGGGCATTAAGATATCGCGGCGGCTGGAACTGCCTGCGGGACTGTCGAGGGAGATCTCGGTCGTAGAATGAGGAAGTGGGATTGGCGTAGGGACGCCCTTGTTCCGCCCACGAGCGAGGGCGTCCCCGAACCATTTCCCACTGCCCGTCACGCGGCGCCGACGCTTGCGATCCGGTCCAGCTCCGCGATCTCATGATCCGGCAGCACGAGCTCGGCGGTGGCAAGGTTCTGCCGCAGGTGCTCGAGAGAGGAGGTGCCGGGGATCAAAAGGATGTTTGGCGCGCGTTGCAGCAGCCAGGCCAGCGCCACCTGCATGGGTGTGGCGCCGAGGCGGGCGGCGACATCCGAGAGGGTGGAGGATTGCAACGGGGTAAAGCCGCCGAGCGGAAAGAACGGCACATAGGCGATGCCGTCGCGGGCAAGTTCGTCTATGAAGGCGTCGTCGTCGCGATGCGCCAGATTATATTGGTTTTGCACGCAGACGATCTCGGTAATCCCTTGGCCTTCCGCCACCTGTTTGGCCGTGACGTGGCTCAGGCCGATATGACGTATCAGGCCCTGCCGCTGCAGGTCCGCCAGGATCGTCAATGGCGCTTCGATCGATCCTTCGGCTGGGTGATGAATATCGAACATGATGCGAAGGTTGACGACGTCGAGCACGTCCAGCCCCAAATTGCGGAGATTGTCGTGCACTGCCTGGGTCATTTCTTCGCGGGAAAAGGCCGGAAACCATGATGCATCGCTGCCGCGCAGGGCACCGATCTTGGTGACGATAACGAGATCGTCGCGGTAAGGATGGAGCGCCTCGCGGATCAGCCGGTTGGTGACATGCGGGCCATAGAAGTCGCTTGTGTCGATGTGGTTGACGCCGGAAGCAACCGCTTCCCGCAATACCGCCACAGCCGTAGCGGGATCCTTCGGCGGGCCGAACACGCCGGGGCCTGCAAGTTGCATGGCGCCATAGCCGAGCCGTTTGACGCGGCGGTCGCCGAGGGTAAAGCTGCCAGATCGTTCGATGTTTGACATGACTATCTCCTTTCAAGATGAAATAGAAATAGATGCCCTCGGAGTGTATGAAAACGGGGTGCAATCCGCACGGGTTGTGCGGAATTGCGAACAGTGGCGAACGGATCGCCTACGAATGGGTTTCGCTCTTCAGCCTTGTTTCGGTGCAGGCTTATCGTTCGCCGGCATATAGTGATCGAAGATCGCTTCCATGTTCTTCTGATAGCTCTTCTGCACTTCCAGGCCACTGTCGAACATGGCGTTGAACATCTCGGTATAGGCGGCCATGTCGACGCCGGGTGTGGCGGGCTTGGCCTTTGGCGCTTCCTTCGGCAGCTCGGAGGGCATCGGGAAGTTGCGCATCATATCCTGGAATGCCTTGGCGAAGGGATTGTCGAGAAAAGGATTGGCGGCGGCGGGCTTTTCGCGCTCGACCTGCTGCGCGCCGAACATCAGTTCCATCGCCTGCGTGAACGGGTTGTCGAAGATGCTCGCCTGCGGCGTCGGCTGCTGCTTCGGTGCAAAGCCGATGGTCTGCAGCCAATTCTGCATCATATCGCCCATCGCCGTATTGAGGAAAGGATTGGCCATCTGAGGCATCTGGCCGCTGGTTTCCTTGAAGAGGCCGCCCATCAGCGTGTCGGCCATGGCGGGGAGCATCCGCTTGTAGATTTCCTGGCCGATGCCGGTCATCTGCGCTGCCTGCTCGGCAATGGCGCGGGACACGTCCTTGGAGCCGAACAGGCGGGCCAGCACGGTGTTGCCGTCGGCAACGCCCTCAGGCGTGAAGGCCTTACTCATATCCTCGAAATATTTGGCGTAGCTGCCGGAGGTGATGTCCTGCATCACACCCATAAAATTATAGGGGTTCGTCGCGCTGCGCTTGAAGCCCGAGGAAAAGGCGGGCATTAGCGCCGCCATGGCTTTCGCTGCCTGTTCCTGCGCGAGATTGAACTGCTTGGCCATCGCCTCCGTGGCGGCGCCGTTCTGTGCCTGCATCATCATGTCGAAGAGTGGCAGCATCGAAGTCCCTTTCCTCGCAATCATGCCGCTTCGGAATCAGAAGGCATGCAATCCTGATAGTATAGCGGGAAAAAAGACGGCGCATACCGGTTTCTGCCGGTGTGCGCCGCAACAATCCAAGCCGAATCCGGCTGTCAGTATTGATATTCCTCGAAGACCGGCTCGACCGATCCGTTCCAGCGGCCGTGATAGAGCATCAAAAGATCATCGGCGAGCGTGCCCTTCTTGGCGAGCACTTCGTCGAGCGGCGCCAGGAAGACGGCTTCGTCCTGGCCATCGCCGTTCACACGGGCGCGGTTCTTCAGGCCGGTGCGGGAAATGCCGACCACTTCGCGTGCCACATCCAGCAGGCTTTGGCCTTTGATGCCGGCCTTCAGGCCTTGCACCGGCACGACATCGCGCAGTGCGTTGACCTCTTCGAAAGTCCAGTTCTTGGTGAGCTCATCGGCGGCGGCAAGGGCTGCATCGTCATAGAGCAGGCCGACCCAGAAGGCCGGCAATGCACAGATGCGGCGCCAGGGGCCGCCGTCCGCGCCGCGCATTTCCAGGAAGCGCTTGAGGCGTACGTCGGGGAAAAGGGTGGAGAGATGGTTGGTCCAGTCGCCCATCGTCGGCTCCCAGGCGGCGATCTCGCCCTTCAGCGCGCCGTTCATGAACTGGCGGAAGGTGACATGGGTGCAGTCGTGATAATGTCCGTCACGGACGACGAAATACATGGGAACGTCGAGCGCCCACTTCACGTAGTCTTCAAAGCCGAAATCGTCGCGGAAGGTGAAGTCGAGCAGGCCGCTGCGGCGGTTGTCGGTATCGCGCCAGATGTCGCCGCGCCAGGAGGAGAGGCCGTTCGGCTTGCCTTCGGTGAAGGGCGAGGAGGCAAACAACACTGTCGCCAGCGATTGCAGCTTCATCGATACGCGCATCTTGCGGCGCATGTCCTCTTCCGAAGAGAAATCGAGGTTCACCTGGATCGTGCAGGTGCGGTACATCATGTCGAGACCCTTCGTGCCGACCTTCGGCATGTAGCGGCTCATAATGTCGTAGCGCGATTTCGGCATGCGCGGCGTCTCGGCCAACGTCCATTTCGGGCTGCCGCCGATGCCGAGGAAGCGGATGCCCATCGGCTCGGCGATTTCGCGCAATGTCGCCAGGTGCTGGTTCGATTCCTTGCAGGTCTGATGGATGGTTTCGAGCGGCGCGCCCGACAGTTCGAACTGGCCGCCGGGTTCGATCGAGATCGCACCCATGCCGGTCGGCTCGCCAAGCCCGATAATATTGTCGCCATCCATGATCGGGTCCCAGCCGGACTTTTCCTGCAGGCCCTTCAAGAGCGCGGAAATGCTGGCATCGCCGAAATAAGGCACAGGGCTGTTGTCGGCACGGAAGAACACGAATTTTTCGTGTTCCGTGCCGATGCGGAATTGCTCCTTCGACTTGCTGCCGGCCGCCAAATAGGCCGTCATGTCCGAGACCGAAGAGAGCGGAGTCTGGTCGGTGGTATCGCGCGCCATGGTATTACCTTGATCTCGGAAGGAGGCCCGCGCAAGCCGCAGGCCAATAGGAAGGGTGATTGACGCGGAATGAGGTACGGTGCAAGTGAATTTCTTTCAAGAGCAGTTCAAAAAAATAGGATTTGGGGCCTGGAAGTGAAGCTCGAGCGGTAGCCGATATCAGACACGCTTGCACAAGCGTTCAAGACGCCTAGCCACATCGGAAATAGTCTTGCCCCTCCATTGATGACTGAGGGCATATCGATGTTCGAGCTGACCAGCCTTTATCCGATCCTGACGCTGCTTCTGGCGTCCCTGGTGATTATGGGCAGTCCTGGCCCATCCACCATCAGCGCCACGGCAGTCGGCGCCGCCTATGGTTTCCGCCGGTCGATCGGTTACGTCAGCGGTCTCATTGCCGGTACGGTCGTCGTGCTGCTAGCTGTCGCGGTCGGCGTCGTCGCAATCCTGTTCTCGGTGCCGTATGGCGCGTCGGCACTGACAGTCGTCTCCACCCTGTACATTGCCTATTTGGCCTTGAGGATCGCCATGGCTCCGCCGCTCGCCCGCCGCGGTGATCCGGCCGTCACGCCTGCCTTCACCGGCGGCTTTCTGCTGGCGGTCGCCAACCCCAAGGCCTATCTGGCGATCGCCGCCGTCTTTGCCGGCGTCAGCCTTTTCAAGGATCAGCGCACGCTCGACGTAGTAATCAAGATAACGCTGCTCAGTATGATGATTGTCGTCATTCATCTATGCTGGCTTCTGGTCGGGACCTCGCTGTCGCGCTTTCTTCAGAACCCGACCATTTCGCGCATCGTAAACATTTTCCTGGCGGCTATGCTGATTGTCACGACCGCGCTTGCCCTGGCCGGCTGAACGGCCGATCTGGACCCGAAGAGGTCCTAGTTCCAGTCCCCGATCGCCGCCTGAATGACCGCCATGGCCGCTACCGCCGCCGTATCGGCGCGTAGTATCCGCGGGCCCAAGGGAATGGCGGTGACGAAATCGAGGCTGTGCAGCAGCGCGCGCTCCTCTTCCGAAAATCCACCCTCCGGGCCGACCAGCAGTGCGAGATGTTTCTCTTTGATCTCCGCCAGGAGAGGCAGCGGGTTCTGTCCGGCATCGCCTTCATCGCAATAGATGATACGGCGTTCCCTGGGCCAGCGTGCCAGAAGATCGGCAAGCTTTATGGGCTCCGCCACGTCGGGAATGCCGAGAATGCCGCATTGTTCGGCCGCCTCGATGACATTGGCCTTGAGCTTGTCGAGATTGGTGATCTTGCCCTGCACATGCTGCGTCATCACCGGCTGCAGCATGCCGGCGCCCATTTCCACCGCCTTCTGCACGAGATAATCGAGCCGTCCGACCTTCAGCGGCGCGAAGAGATAGTGGAGGTCGGAAGGGGCTGGCTGCGGCCGCGTTTCCTCGATCGGCGTCAGCAGGATGCGCTTGCGCGAGGGAAAGGAGACGCCGGCCTTCCATTCGCCGTCACGGCCGTTGAAGATCAACAGCTCGGCGCCGTCCTCCATGCGCAGCACATTGGCAAGATAGTTGTATTGATCCCGGTCGGCTTCGATGCCGGCATTCGCTTTGATATCCGAAACCACGTACAGCCGCTGCATGCGGAAATTGGCGCGCATGGGTAATCCCTTAAATGAAGAGCGCGACCATAGCCCAATATACCGCGGCCGCAAGCGTGGCCGAGACCGGCACGGTGATGGCCCAGGCGGCGATGATGGTCATGAAATGCGAGCGGCGCACGAGGCGGCGGCGATGGATTTCGTCCGGATTATGCTCGTCGGCTTCTACCATCTCGCCCCATGCGATGCCCGAGGTTTCCGCCTTCCTTCGCATATAGGCGAGGCGGCGCTTCGAGTGGCTGGTGTACCATTCGCGGAAGAAGCCGACGCCGAAGACCGCGCCAATAGCGATATGGGTGGAGCTGACGGGAAGGCCGAACCAAGAGGCGACGATGACGGTGAGAGCGGCCGACAGCGCCACGCAATAGGCCCGCATTGGATTGAGCTTGGTGATCTGCTCGCCGACGAGGCGGATCAGACGCGGACCGTAAAGCAGCACCCCGACGGAAATGCCGCAGCCACCGATCAGCACGACCCAATAGGGCGCGGTATATCCCGCAGCGCCCCCGACGACACTGAGACTGCCTCCCAGGCTGACGCTGCGTATGATCGCCGCCAGCGGCCCGATGGCGTTGGCGACGTCGTTTGCGCCATGCGCAAAGGACATCAGCGCCGCCGAACAGATCAGCGGCAGGCGGAACAGTTTGCGCAGCGAGCTATTCTTGTTTTCGCAACCGACGGACTGCGCCGCCACCAGCGGCCTTGCAGCAAACCAGATCGCCAAACCGACAACGACGCCGATCGCAATGGTCGAGAAGCCCGCGACGGTGTCTTTAGGCGCGAGCTGCAGCACCAGATAGGCGGTAAAGGCGCCGGCCATCAGGCCGATCAGAATGGGAATCCAGTATTTGGCGGCCGCGATCTTGTCGTCGCGATAGATGATGAAGGTCTTGATGAAAAACAGAATGCCGGCGGCGATCGTGCCACCGAGGAAAGGGGTGACTACCCAGCCGGCGGAGATGGCTCCCAACACGCGCCAATTGACCATCTCCGGCCCGACGGCGGCCGCCCCTGCGCCGACAACGGCGCCGACGATCGTGTGGGTGGTCGAAACCGGTGCTTTCAGCCAGGTGGCGAAGTTGATCCAGAGCGCGGCGGCCAGCAGCGCTGCCATCATCAGCCAGGCGAGCTTGCCGCTGGTGATGATGCGGTCGGTATCGATGATATGCGAGGAGATGGTCTTGATGACCGGTCCACCCGCGATGACGGCGCCGAGAATTTCGAAGATCGCCGCCATGATCAGGGCCTGCGTCATGGTGATGGCACGCGCGCCCACTGCCGCGCCGACATTGTTGGCGACGTCCTTGGCGCCGATATTCATAGCCATGTAGCCGGCGAGTGCCACGGCGGCGATGGCCAGCGTCGCGCCTGGCTGGTTCAGCACGTGAATGCCGGCGAAGATCATGGCGAGACCGAGGAAGATCAGGCCGATACCGGGAGCGGCCAGCCGTTTCGTGACATGATAGGCCGCATCCTCGACATAGGTGAGTTTGTCGAGGTCCTTGTCTAGCGTCCTTTTTGTCAGTTTCGCCGGTCGGTCGGGCATGCCATTCTCTGAGTCGAAATATATAGTTTTACGCTGCCCGGCAGGCCGCGCAATGTCTGGTAATTATTTCAGTATAGTGTGATGGGAGTATGTTACGGCCTATTTGGCCGCTGCTGTGACAAGTCTTGCCGTCATCCGCCGCTCGAAGGCGAGGATGATGTCGCGCAACTCCGGCTCGCGCACGCGCTGGGCCGCCTCGCTGCAGGAAACCCACTCGATCGCACGCTCGCCCTTTTCCTTGAAATTCTTGGCGAGATCGCTGACATCGAGCGCATAGACCTGAACCCGGCAGGGCACCTGGATGCCGTCCTTCAGCACCTTGTCATAGCTGAAGGCGCCCAGCGGCTCGGTTTCCACAGTGCCGCGCACGCCGGCCTCCTCGAAGGCTTCCCGGGCGGCCACTTCATGCGACAGCTTACCGGGCATCGGCCAGCCCTTGGGAATGACCCAGCGGCCGGTATCGCGGCTGGTCAGCAGCAGCAGTTCCAACTCACCCGTCTTTTTTCTCACTCGATAGCAGAGCGCGGCATATTGCTGTCGCGGCGGACGCCGGAACATGAGCTGCACATCATTTGCGATACGGGCGAGAATGGCCAAGGGTCGGGTCACCTTTAAAAGTTCGAGTTTAGAATCATCTGCATATTAGCATTACATGGAAAAATTGTGCATTCCATATGACTTTATATGGTATTTCCACACACTTTCGTTGAGTGCTCAATAGATAAAAATATGAGGAATCGGTCCCTGATATTCGCCAGTGATTATGCTGTAAACGACATCGAATGCTATTCCCATGCCGCAGATGGCGTAATCGCTCTATAACTCTTCCTATCATACCGGCAAATAAGCTAAATCTCCGTTATGTCCGAACGTTCTCCGCCGCAACGTCTCCCGCCGATGAACGCACTGCGCGCCTTCGATGCCGTTGCTCGTCGCGGTAGCATTCTGAAGGCCGCTGACGAACTCGGTGTCGCGCGCGGCGCTGTACGCCAGCAACTTGCCGTACTTCAAACATTTTTTGGTATTGATTTGTTCCAGCGTGATGGCCGCCGCCTGGTGCTGACGGAGAAGGGCAGGGCCTTTGCCGACTCCGTCGGCATCGCCTTTGGCATTTTGGCGCGAGCGTCAGCCGAGTTTGCGGCCGGTGAGCGCCGGACCCTTCGCCTCGGCGTTCCCTCCGCCTTCGCCGTCTGGTGGTTGATGCCACGCATTGCCGACCTGCAAGCCGCTCTTCCCGACGTCGATGTCGATATCATCCCCATGGCGACAGTCGAATCGCTGGCGCTCCATCCGGATTTCGACGCCGTGATCATGGGCGGCGAATATCGGCCGGCGCGGGACATCACTGCAATCCGCTTCATGGAAGATGAATTCGGCCCGGTGGCGACGCCGGACCTTGCCGCCCGCCTCGGCCTTGCCGTCGGCGTGGAAGCTCTCGCCGGAGCCGTCGCCCTGACCAGCCGTTCCGCGTCCCGCCTTTGGGACGATTGGTTTGCCGAGAGCGGCCATGTGCCAGCTCGCTTCGCCCGCACTCGCGAATTCGAAGATCTGCTTTTGGCGATCGGCGCCGCCCGCTCCGGCGTTGGTGTCGCCATCGCCCCGCGCACGGCCGTTGTTGACGATATCGATCGCCGCGCGCTGGTGGCACCCTATGGCTTCATTCGAAGACCCGCCGGATACAGCCTCAGCATCCGCAGTAGCGACGCCAAGGGCGCGGCTTTTGTCAGGCTGGCGGACTGGTTGGTTGGAGCAGGGGCGAGATAAACCTCGTGCATATGGCACTTTTTCTGCCCTATCGCGCATTCCAATGTCCATAGACAGCCTGTCATTTCCCATGAGAGATCGAGGCACGACAGACCGCCGTCAGGAGTGCGTTATGAACCAGCCTTCCTCTCTTTCCCGTATCGATTGGGTTGCCCGAAGCTGCCGCCTGCTTGCGGCGACGGCGGCGGAATTCCGAGAGACTAGGCCCTTTGCCGGCCTGACGATCGGAACCGGCATCCATCTTGAGCCGAAGACGGTGGCGCTGTTGATGACGCTGCATGCCGGCGGTGCCCGCCTCGTCTGCACCGGCAATCTCAACAGCACCCAGCCGGAAACCGTGGATTATCTGCGTGCGCAGGGAACCACCGTTTTCGCCACCCAGACCACCGATGCCGCCGAGCACGGCGCCAGCCTTGATGCCATCCTGGCGGAAGAGCCGGACCTGCTGCTTGACAATGGCGGCGATCTCTTTGCGCGGGCCGCTGAGCGCCCCTATGCCAAGCTCGTGGGCGGTACGGAGGAGACGACGTCAGGTCGCACCCGCTTGCTGCCGATGCGCGACAGGCTGGCCATGCCGATCCTCGTCATCAATGATAGTCCGATTAAGCAGTTCGCCGAAAACAAGCATGCGGTCGGCCAAAGCCTGTTTGAAAGCTATCTGCGCTTCACCAACCGCTCGACCAATGGCAAGCGTGTCACCGTCTTCGGCTATGGCGCCTGCGGTAAGGGCACGGCCGCCTGTTTCCGCAACGCCTATGCCACCGTCAGCGTGGTCGATATCGATCCGGTGACGACGCTTGAAGCGCATCTGGACGGCTTCGTCACGCCCCTGCGCGCCGAAGCCATTCGCTCTGCCGATATCCTCATCACAGTCACCGGCTATCCCGGCATCGTCACCGCGGCTGACCTGCCACTGATCAAGGATAGCGCGATCCTGATGAACGGTGGTCACTTCCCGCACGAGATCGATGTTGAAGCCTTCCGCACCAGTCCCGATGTCGCCGGCATCGATCGTTACGAAGCCGAGCATATCGAGACCGTCCGCATGCGGGACGGGCGCGCCTTCCACATCCTCGGTGCAGGCCACATGGCCAACCTCGCCGGCCCGCGCCCCCTTGGCAATACAGTCGAATCCATGGATCTCGGCTTCGCGCTGCAGGCCCGTTGCCTGGAACGCGTGGCAAAGGGCGGTCTCGGCAAGGAAGCCTGCGTCATTCCCGTGCCGACCGATATCGACGCCATGGTGGCATCTGCCTATCTCGATCTGGCGCGATGAGTGCCGGGGCCCGTCCGGAATGGGTAAAATAAAAGGATAGAGCGGGAAATCGATTCTACGAAACGCTGAACCGCTCTAGGTCTTCGCCAGCGCATCAGGCAGTAGCTGGTCGTAGATCTCAGCCATTTCGTCGCCAAAGCAGCAGAAGATAATCTCATCGAAATCGCCGCTCATGCTCTCGGCGACAGCGCTGCGCGTCGCGATCATGGCTGCGGGCTCGGCGGGAAAACGGTAGACGCCGGTCGAGATGGCCGGAAAGGCGATGGTCTTGAGACCGTGATCGGTGGCAAGGCGTAGGCTGTTGCGATAGCAGCTTGCCAGCAAATCGTCTTCGCCGCGCCCGCCGCCGTTCCAGACCGGGCCGACCGTGTGGATCACATGCTTTGCCGGCAGGCGATATCCCCTAGTGATCTTTGCCTGTCCGGTCTTGCAACCGTTCAGCGTCCGACACTCCGCCACCAGTTCCGGTCCGGCGGCACGATGGATCGCGCCATCCACACCGCCGCCGCCAAGCAGGCTGCTGTTTGCTGCATTGACGATGGCATCGATGTCGAGCTTGGTGATGTCGCCGAGAATGATGGTGAAGCGCGTATTCGAAGCCGCGGAAAGATCGGAGCGGATGGTTTCAAAAGCGGGCATGATGACGCTCTCCTGGAATGAGGTAGTAATTGCCTATCGCTCCCAATAGGGAACCGGCCCGTAAAGTTCCGCCAGGAAATCGATAAAGACGCGTACCTTTGCTGGCAGGAACTGGCGGCTGGGATAGACGGCCGAGAGCGTGACGCTGTGCGAGCCTTCATAGGCCGGCAGCACCTGTATCAGATGACCGTCCCGCAGCTCGGGGCCGACATCCCAGGTGGAGCGCAGCGCAATGCCGAGGCCGGCAATGACGGCTTCGCGGATCACTTCGCTGGAATTGGTGATCAGCTTGCCTTCGGGCCTGAAGGTCAGCGCGCCCTTCGGCCCATCCAGCCGCCAGGGATCGTTATTGTGCGGCGGCAGGCAGGTGTGGCGCCGCAAATCATCGATATCCTCTGGCATGCCGTGGGCAGCGATATAGGCTGGCGAGGCGCAGAGCACGCGGCGCACCAGCGCCAGGCGCCGTGCCACGAGACTGGAATCGGTGAGCTCAGCAATGCGGATGGCGAGATCGAAGCCGCCGCCGACGATATCGGTGAACTCGTCGGTCAGCACCAGATTGATCGCGAGATCTGGATGCGTCTGCATGAATGCCTTGAGATGCGGAGCGATATGCAGCCGGCCGAACGAGGTGGGGGCGGAAATCTTCAGTGTGCCCTGCATCTGCGCGGAACGGCCGGCAATATAGGCCTCGGCTTCCTCCAGTCCGGCGAGGATGGCAAGCACCCGGTCGTAAAAGCCCTGGCCGGCCTCTGTCAGCGAAATCTGCCGCGTCGTGCGCTGCAAGAGCCGTGTGCCGAGCCGATCCTCCAGCCGTTTGATTCGCTTGGAAATCACGGCCGGCGAAAAGCCAAGGACGCGGCCGGCGAGCGACATGCTGCCGGTCGTGACGACACTGGCAAAGATTTCAAGATCGCCAAGATTGGTCATCGCGCTATTTGTTCCTATTTTGGCATAAATGCTTATCATTTACGCCAATTTCGGGTAAGTGGTAAGCGTGATATGGCGTTAAAAAGAGGGGCGTCCATATTCGGGTGCAAGAGGAGAACGCCATGGCAGAGGCCATTTCATTTCTGGCGCCGCGCGCCGATGTCCTTGCCCGTCGCCGCGAGATCGTCGCAGACCTCGCTGATCTCCTGCCCCCGGAATGTCTGGTCCATGAGCCGCGCGAGCTCATGCCCTTCGAAACGGACGCTTTCATTTCCTATCGCCGCATGCCGCTCGCCGTCGCTCTGCCGCGCTCGACGGCCGAGGTCGCGGCCGTGATGAAATATTGTCATCGCTATGGTATTCCGGTGGTGCCGCGTGGTGCCGGCACATCGCTCTCCGGCGGGGCCATTCCGCAGGAAGATGCCGTCGTGCTCGGCCTTTCCAAAATGAATCGCATTCTCAACGTCGATCTCGCCAACCGCACGGCGACGGTGCAGGCTGGCGTTACCAATCTGCATATTTCCGAAAGCGTCTCGGCGGATGGTTTCTTCTATGCGCCTGATCCGAGCTCGCAGCTCGCCTGCACCATCGGCGGTAATATCGGGATGAATTCCGGCGGCGCGCATTGCCTGAAATACGGCGTCACCACCAACAATCTATTGGGCGTGAAACTGGTATTGACCGACGGCACGGTGATCGATCTCGGCGGCAAAGCCCTGGACGCTGCGGGCTATGACCTGCTGGGACTGGTCTGCGGCTCGGAAGGTCAGCTCGGCATCGTCACCGAAGCGACGGTGCGGTTGATTGCCAAGCCGGAAGGCGCGCGGCCGGTTCTGTTCGGTTTCGACACCTCGGAGCAGGCGGGCGCCTGCGTTGCCGACGTCATTGCTGCCGGCATCATTCCTGTCGCCATCGAGTTCATGGATAAGCCGGCGATCGAGATCTGCGAGGCTTTTGCCCATGCCGGCTATCCGCTGGATGTCGGCGCGCTGCTGATCGTCGAGGTCGAGGGTTCGGAAGCGGAGATGGACGATATGCTGAAAAGCATCGTCGAGATCGCCCGCGCGCATGAGGTGAAGACGGTACGCGAGTGCCAGTCGGCGACCGAGGCTGCGCTGATCTGGAAGGGGCGCAAATCCGCCTTCGGCGCCACCGGCCGCATTGCCGACTATATCTGCATGGATGGCACGGTGCCGCTCAGCCAGCTCTCTTATGTCCTGAAGAAGACGTCTGAAATCATCGATCACTATGGCCTGCGGGTCGCCAACGTCTTCCATGCCGGCGATGGCAACATGCATCCGCTGATCCTCTTCAACGCCAATGATCCCGAGGACGCCGCCAGGGCGGAAGCAGCCGGCAACGATATTCTCCGGCTCTGCGTCGATGCCGGCGGCTGCCTGACAGGCGAGCATGGCGTCGGTATCGAGAAGCGTGACCTGATGCGACACCAATATGCGGAGGCCGATCTCGCCCAGATGATGTCCGTGCGCGCGGCGTTCGATCCCGGCTGGATCCTCAATCCCTCTAAAGTCTTCCCGCTGGATGGGCGCAACGCCGTATGAGAGAATTTCTGCCGAAGACGGAAGGCGAGGCTGCAGCCATCATCCGCGATCAAGCCGCCCGTGGCGCAGCATTGTCCATTGTCGGCGGCAACACCCGTGCCGGTTTCGGCAATGCCTTCGCCGCAGAGGCCACGCTACGTTCGTGTGAGCTTACCGGTATTGTTGCCTATAATCCCGGTGAGATGGTGATGACTGCACGAGCGGGGACGCCGGTTGCCGAAATCGAGGCGGCGCTGGTCCAAAACGGTCAGATGATGGCCTTCGAACCGATGGACCACAGACCATTGATGGCGACCGATGGCGAGCCGACGATCGGCGGCGTCTTCGCCGCAAATGTCTCAGGTCCGCGGCGTTTCGTAAGCGGAGCCGCACGCGATAGCCTGCTCGGCGTCCGCTTCGTCAATGGCAAAGGCGAGATCGTCAAGGCCGGCGGGCGGGTGATGAAAAACGTCACCGGCCTCGATCTCGTCAAGCTCATGGCCGGCTCGCACGGCACGCTTGGCCTGCTGACGGAAGTCACCTTCCGCGTGCCGCCGCGACCGAAGACGGAGGAGACGATCATCGTTTCCGGCCTCAACGATGCCGAGGCCGCAAACATCATGGCGGCGGCCATGGCGCTGCCGGTCGACGTATCCGGTGCGGCGCATCTGCCGCTGACTGTCTCCTGGACGTTTCTGGACAACCAATTGCCGGAAGGGGCGGCGACGGTATTGCGCGTGGAAGGTTTGGCCGGCTCCGTCGCGGTGAGGGCGGAGAAACTGGCCTCCGCCATGCGCCGGCTTGGCTCCGTGACGCGGCTTGCCGAAGCGGAGAGCCACCGTCTGTGGCGAGAAATCCGCAATGTGAAGCCCTACGCCGACGACACGATGCGCCCTGTCTGGCGCGTTTCGGTCGCTCCAAGCATCGGCCATCAGCTCGTCGCGGCGCTGCGCCTCGAAGCCGGCATCGACGCCTATTACGATTGGCAAGGCGGCTTGGTCTGGATGCGCATGGAGGCAGAGCCGGAGGGTGAATTGGTGCGTCGCTATATCCATGCGCTCGGCGGCGGCCATGCCACGCTGCTGCGCGCAACACCGGCCGCTCGGGCGACAACGCCGTCTTTTCAGCCGCAGCCCGAGGCCGTGGCCTTGCTGTCGGCGCGTGTGAAGGAGAAGTTCGATCCTGCAGGGATTTTCAATCCGGGGAAGATGGGATGATGTGGATGGAATCTTTTGCTCGGCACCGCCTCACTTTGACCCTCTCTCCGCGGGGGAGAGGGGATGACCTTGTTTGCAGCGATTCCTCGATTCTCTCGCCGGCAAAAACGAGGGAGGAAGGCACGTTTCCCCTTCTCCCCGCTGGGGCGAAGGTAGGGACAGCCTGATGCAAACCAACTTCACCCCCGCCCAGCTTGCCGATCCACATGTCGCCGAATCCGAGGCGATCCTGCGCAAATGCGTCCATTGCGGCTTCTGCACCGCCACCTGTCCGACCTATGTGACGCTCGGCAATGAACTCGACAGCCCGCGCGGCCGGATCTACCTCATCAAGGACATGCTGGAAAACGGCAGGCCTGCCGACGCCGAGGTCGTAACGCATATCGACCGCTGTCTCTCCTGCCTTGCCTGCGTGACCACCTGTCCCTCCGGCGTCGACTATATGCATCTGGTCGATCACGCCCGCATCCATATCGAAAAGACCTACAAGCGACCGGTGATGAACCGGTTGACACGCAGCGTGCTGGCCGCGGTCCTGCCGTATCCCGGCCGGTTCCGCCTGGCGCTCAAGCTTGCTCGCATGGGCCAACCCTTCAAGGGATTGATGAAGCGCATTCCGGGGTTGAACCCCTTTGTTGCCATGCTTGATCTTGCACCACGCTCCATCCCGGCGCCGTCACCTCTTGCCAAGCCCGGACGGCACCAGCCGCAGGCGGAGCGGCGTGGGCGGGTGGCGATCCTGACCGGTTGCGCCCAGCCGGTGCTCGATCCCGCCATCAATGAGGCGACCATACGGCTTCTCGCCCGTCTCGGTGTCGAAGTGGTGGTGCCGGAGGGCGAGGTCTGCTGCGGTTCGCTGGTGCATCACATGGGCCGGGAAGAACAGGCGCTGGCCGGTGCCCGCGCCAATATCGATGTCTGGATGCGCGAGATCGAAGCCGGTGGGCTCGATGCGATTATTATCACGGCGTCAGGTTGCGGCACGACGATCAAGGACTATGGCCATATGCTGCGACTCGATCCGGCCTATGCGGACAAGGCCGCACGAATCTCCGCACTCGCCAAGGACATCACCGAATATCTCGCAAGCCTCGATCTGCCCTCGCATATGCCGCGCGGCATCACCGTCGCCTATCATTCCGCCTGCTCGATGCAGCACGGCCAGAGGATCACCATGGCGCCGAAACTGCTGCTGAAGGCAGCGGGGTTTACCGTGCGCGATCCGGCGGAAGGGCATCTCTGCTGCGGCTCGGCCGGCACCTACAACATCATGCAACCGGAAATCTCCGGCGAGCTGAAGGCGCGCAAGGTCAGGAACCTCGAGGCGACAAAGGCTGATATCATCGCCACCGGCAATATCGGCTGCATCACGCAGATCGCGACGGGAACGGACATGCCGATCCTGCACACGGTCGAATTGCTGGATTGGGCCTATGGCGGCGAGATGCCGGCAAAGCTGAAAGGGTTCAAGCTGACGGCCGGTTAGGACAACAACAGGAAAAGTGGGAAGCGGCCCGCCGATCGATCGGTGAAAAGCCGAGGCGCTTAGTGTAGCCGGCTCGACGGCGACGGCCGATATGCTCGCCATTCCATCTCGAATTTGTCGGCGCCGATAAGCGTCAGGCTTATTCGGTCCTGCCCTTCTTCAATAAAGACACCGTCGACCAATCCGGCAACGCCGTCATAGAATGAACCTTCAACGAGACTGCTGACGCCCGCTCTATCGCACGTCCGGCCGGAGAGATCCGCAATGGAGAGACATTCCCTGCTGCCGTCGGCAAACACGTCGATAAGCCGAGGAACGTCTCCCTCGGTGTCGACTTCGTAATAGACAACGACCGGCTCCGCGCTTTCCGGATGGATCCAGTCACATCGGTAATAGGAAAAGCTCATGCCCCTATTGTCTACTACAAAAACCCCTAAATCGGAACAGATTTAGGGGTTTCGGCAACAATAGTGGCCACGTTATTTAGAAGTTGAATGACACGCCGAAATCGATGGCATGGGTGAAGACATCGGTCTTCAGGTTGGCGCCGCTGTCGATCGGGACGTTCACGAAGTTGTAGTTGCCCTTGTATTCGACGAAGGTCGCCCAATGCTGGCTGAGCTGGTAGCTGATACCAGCCTGCGCCTGCAGCGATGCGCCGCCGAACTCGTAATCGAAGGTGCGGCCGGAGGCGCGGGTCACTTCGACATGCGGCACGTTGATGCCGGCGCCGAGGCCGACATAGGGCGTCCACTTGCGGCTCGGATCCTGGAAGCGATAGAGCGCATTCAGCGTCAGCATATTGAGGCCGTCGGTGAACTCGAAATGCGACCAGCCGGGCGTATTGCCAAGATCGCCATAGACCTTGGCATGGGTGTAGTCGAGCGAGACACCCCAGTTCGACTGGTTGAATTCGTCCAGCCACCAGATGCCGCGGACACCGAAATAGGGCGGCATCTTGAAGGATTTGCCGGACCAGTTGGGATCGAAATCAGCCCCGTCAGACGTCTTGACGTTGTTGCCGGTTGCGCCCTGGAAGCCGCCGTAAGCCGAAAACTGCATCTCTGCCGAAGCCGAGCCGGCGGCAAAGACGAAAGCTGAAATCGCAAGCGCGGCCACAGCCGGCTGCCTGATGCGAAATGCGCGATGCATGTAAAATCCCCAACTGGCAAAGTGTCGCTATCTAAACGTGCTTATGTGACAGTTCTATTGCAACGTCGCCTGATCGGAGTGGCTTAGGCGGGAAAGCTGACACCAAACTGAACCAAAAGGGCAGTTTGCCGGGCGCCGGACGCGATAAGTTTGGGGATGTTACACCTGCGCCACAGTGCGTGTTGTCGGACGAGTACGTTTCGGTCACAAGGGAGCGACATACGTCACCATCTCCCCCCGAGGTGGGGGAGATGTCACGATAGTGATAGAGGGGGATCAGACGTCCCGCCATGCCGAAACGTCGTGATTGGGAAGTGCGCGCTGCTCAGCCGCCGAATATCGTCCGCAACAGGTCGATGCCGCGATCGTCGTAGCTGACCTCGCCCTGTTTGTTGCCGGGGCCGACGACGATGACCTTGGTGCCGACGGGAGCGCGGTCGTAGAGATCCACCACATCCTTGTTCATCATGCGGATGCAGCCGGACGACATGTTGAGCCCGATGCTCCAGGGCTGGTTGGTGCCGTGGATGCGGAAGGCGGTGTCGTTGCCGTTGCGATAGAGATACATGGCGCGGGCGCCGAGCGGGTTGCCTTCGCCGCCTTCCTGATAGGCGGGCAGCTTATGGCCCTTCTTGGCTTCGCGAACGATCATCTCCGGCGGCGGCGTCCAGCCTGGCCACTCAGCCTTGCGGCCGATCTTGACGACGCCGGACCAGCCGAAGCCGTCGCGGCCGACACCGATGCCATAGCGCCGCGCCCGGTCGTCGCCTTCGACGAGGTAGAGATATTTATTGTTGGTATCGATGATGATCGTGCCCGGTGCCTCATTGGTCACAAGCCGCACGATCCGTCGCTGAAATTGCGGCTTGACCTGTCCCTGCGGCTGCATTGCCACGCGGACCACATCGGTTCGCGTTAGCTGTGCGACATGCGGTGCAGAGGCGCTAAAAGCTGCCGCATCCGATGCCGCCATAAGGCACGACATAACCATGCCCGCCGCCGCCACGACCGGTAGTATTGATTTCATCCGTCATTCCCCTCTCGAGTTAGCCGGCAGGAAACTAACGAAACTTGCGATAGGATCAAGATGAAATCGCGGATGACAAAGATCGAGCCGATGGAGCGGCTGCCCGTTCCAGCATCCGAAAGAGCGCTATTGTCGAGTTATATCAATGCTTACAACAGGGTTGCTGCGCCCGATCGTGCCGTGCGCAGCAATCTTGGTAGCAATCACATCACTATAACGCGTGTCCCGACTTTTACACGATCGTAGAGGTCGATCACGTCTTCATTGCGTAGACGGATGCAGCCGGATGACACGGCATTGCCGATCGTCCAGGGCGCATTGGTGCCGTGGATGCGGTAGAGGGTCGAGCCGAGATACATGGCGCGGGCGCCGAGCGGATTGGCTTCGCCGCCTTCCATATGGGCCGGCAGATAGTGGCCCTTTGCGGCTTCGCGCGCCAACATTTCCGATGGCGGCGTCCAATCGGGCCATTCCTGCTTGCGGGTGATGATATGGGCACCGGCCCATTCGAAGCCGGGTTTGCCAACGCCGACGCCGTAGCGCCGCGCCTTGCCGCCGTCCATCACCAGATAGAGGAAGCGATCGTTGGTGTCGATGACGACGGTGCCCGACCTTTCCTTGGTCGGGTAGTCGACGATCTGCGGCAGGAACTGCGGGTCGATCTGGCCGCGGACCGCCGGATATTGCGGCCGCACGACTGCGACTTGCTGCACGACGGGACGCGAAAACAGTCCGCGCGGCTGGATCACCCGCCGTACCTGCGGATTGACGGCCTGGTCCTCCGCAGGATTGTTCATGGGATTGACGGCCTGGCGCACCATGCGGCGAGAGGGATAGACCGCCGGCTGCACATCGGCGCCGCCGAGCTGCATCACCCAAGGGGCGGTCAGATCAGGGCTGACGATGACAGGCGGGCGCGACTGGTAACGGTCGTCGGCGAAAGCGCTGGAGGCGAACAGGCTCAAAGCGCCGGCGGCAAATAAAATGCATTGTTTCATCATCGGACAAACTCTCTACAAACGGGCCGAGGATGGGCGTAATTGCGCCCGGTCCGGAACATGGTGCCACTTGCGCGCCAGCGAATGGTAAACATCTATTCATCAAAATGCCGCGAAGCCGATAAACCTTTGTCAGGGTTACCGCTTGGTTTGGAAAGACGGTTTGCAAGTGGTAAACCGTGAATCGGGATGACTTGCCTTCGAATCGTTCTCTCGATCTTAAGTATTTGATTGGCATGATCTTATCCGAGAGCTGCCCGCCAGTTTTCGGGATCGGGTTCTGAAACAGGGGACGAACTGCAACAATGGCCGGAACAGGCATCATCACCGGTGAGGATGGCAAGGACCGCTGCTTCTGGCACGGCAATCTGCCGGAGTATCAGCGCTATCACGATCAGGAATGGGGCCGGCCGGTCATCGACGACATCAGGCTTTTCGAAAAGATCTGCCTGGAGGGGTTTCAATCCGGCCTGTCCTGGCTGACGATCCTGCGCAAGCGCGAGAATTTCCGCGCCGCCTTTGCCGGTTTCGATTTCGAGAAGGTGGCCGATTTCGGTGAGGCCGATATCGAACGCTGCCTCGGCGATGCCGGCATCATTCGCCATCGCGGCAAGATCGTCTCCACCATCAACAACGCCCGCCGTGCCATCGAGCTGCGCCAGGAATTCGGCTCGCTCGCCCGATATTTCTGGAGCCACGAGCCATCAGCCGAAGAGCGGCCGGCCTTCGTCGATTATCCGACCCTCGTCGCCAATCCGACGACGCCAGTGTCGGTGCGCATCTCGAAGGATCTGAAGAAACGCGGCTGGACTTTCGTCGGCCCCACCACAGTCTATGCCTTCATGCAGGCCATGGGCCTTGTCAACGATCACATCGAAGGCTGCTATTGCCGGAAAGAGGTGGAGGCGATGCGCAGTGCATTGGTACGGCCATGAAACGCGTGATGCTTGCCTTTTCCTTGCTCGCGTTCGCCCTGCTCGGCGGTCAAGCCGCTTATGCGCAGGATACTCAGGACGATGACAGCACCCAGGGCGCTGAGCAGACACCGCTTCCGCAACTCGATCGCGGCGAAACCGTGGAAAAGCTCGGTTTCCCTGCCGTCGTGGAGAAATTGACGGGCTGGACGAAGTTTGGCAAAGGCAAGGTCTACACGCTGCCGCTCAAGAAGGGCCAGCACGTCCGCATCACCTTCAGCTCGAAGAGCAAATACGCCTATATGGCGATCTTCGATCTCTCCTCGAATGATGACGAATCCTTCTTCGGCACCGATGAAGACGGCATGGTCGCCGATGTCACCGTCAACGAGGACACGACCTGGTTGATCAAGCCCTATTACTCCCGCGTCACCCGCCGCCGCGGCCTCGGCGCACCCTACGAAATCCTCATCGATCCCAACCCGCCGGCCACACAACAAACGAACAAGCCGGCCGGTCAAGCGCCCGTGTTGTTTCCACCGAAGGCAAAATAAGGGGTGGTGAAGGATGATTAGGACAGCCCCTCGATCACTCCATGTAATTCTCCAAGATGTCCGATCTTCCGAAATCTCGGCGCCTCGGTCGGTTCGTCGATGTGTTCGAAGGCCCAGGTAAGTTCGTGCGGCACGAAGACGCCGTAGCTGCCGGCGGCGAGCGCGGGCACGATGTCTGACTTCAGCGAATTGCCGACCATCATCGCCCGCTCCGGCCCGTCACCGACCTTGGAGAAAATACGGCGATAGGTGGAGGCATTCTTGTCGGAGACAATTTCGATGGCATCGAAGAGATCGCCGAGGCCCGATTGCGCAAGCTTGCGCTCCTGATCAAAAAGATCGCCTTTGGTGATCAGCACCAGCAGGTAATTGCCAGTCAGGGCTTCCAATGTCTCCCGCACATTGGGAAGCGTTTCGACGGGATGGGCGAGCAGAATGCGGCCGATATCGAGGATTTGTGCGATCACTGCCGTCGGCACTTCGCCCTTGGTGATCTCGATCGCCGTCTCGATCATCGACAGCGTGAAACCTTTGATGCCGAAGCCGTAACGGTGCAGGTTGCGCTTTTCGGCTTCCAGCAGTTTTTGGGAAATATTCTCGCTCTCGGCATAGTCGGCAAGCAGTTCGATGAACTGCCGTTCCGTCAGACGATAGAATTGTTCGTTTTGCCAGAGCGTGTCGTCGGCATCGAAGCCGATCGTGGTCAAGGGTCGTTGCGTCATCGAAATTCTTGCTCTTGCCGATTAAATGGATGTGAGAGTCTATCGCGCGTCGAAACGGAGGCAAGAGTGAAGCGCTGGTAACTGCATCGTGATCGGTGCCGGGTATCGCGTTGAAATCGGATTCCGGTGCATTATGTCGATGTTGTCTTGATGACGGCGGCGCCAAGACCGCTCCTCGATGACCTTCTCCGGACCTCCCCAAGGCAGCGCGGATGAGCGGCTGTCATGCCGAGGTCAATAGCCAAGAGACAAGAATTCACCGGCCGGAAGCCGCCTTCCGGCGGATCACAAGGGATTTCTTCAAATGCGTTATAACCAACTCGGCAATACCGGCATGTTCGTCTCAGAACTTTGCCTGGGTACGATGACCTTCGGCGAAGCCAATCCTAACAGCACCTGGGGTGCCATCGCCGATGTCGATCAGGCGACGGCCGACAAGATCGTCGAAAACTCGCTCGCCGCCGGTGTCAACTTCATCGACACCGCTGACGTCTATTCCCTCGGGAACTCGGAAAAGCTGCTCGGCCAGGCCTTGAAGAATGTTGGCGTGCCGCGCAAGGACGTCGTCATCGCCACCAAGGTCTACGGCGTCATGGGCGACAAGCCCAACGACCGCGGCGCGTCGCGCGGCCATATCATGGATTCGGTCCAGGCCAGCCTGGAGCGGCTGCAGACGGATCACATCGATCTCTACCAGATCCATGCCACGGATTCGGTGACGCCGATCGATGAGACGCTGCGTGCGCTCGACGATCTCGTCTCTCGCGGTCTGGTGCGCTATGTCGGTGTATCCAACTGGCAGGCCTGGCGCATCGCCAAGGCACTCGGCATTTCCGAACGTCGCGGCTTTGCCCGCTTCGAAACGGTGCAGGCCTATTACTCCATCGCCGGCCGCGATCTGGAGCGCGAAATCGTGCCGCTGATGGCTGAGGAGAAGCTTGGGCTGATGGTCTGGTCGCCGCTTGCCGGCGGTCTTCTTTCCGGAAAATATGGTCCGGGTGCACCCGGCAACGGCGAAGGACGCCGCGCCAGCTTCGACTTCCCGCCCGTCGACAAGGATCGCGCCTGGGCCTGTGTTGCCGCCATGCGCGAAGTGGCCGAAAAACACGGCGCGAGCGTCGCGACCGTGGCACTCGCCTGGATCCTGGCGAAACCCTTCGTCACCAGCATCATCATCGGCGCCAAGCGTCTCGACCAGCTCGACCAGAATCTGGCAGCGGTCAAGCTGAAGCTCGATGCAGACGATCTCGCCAAGCTGGACGAGGTCAGCGCGCTGGCTGCGGAATATCCCGGCTGGATGATCCCCCGCCAAGGCGCCGCCCGCCGGCCGCAGCCTTTTGAACCGAAGGCTTGATATCCTGCGAAGGCCGTGCCGCCCTTCGCGGCGGCCCGGCTGCTATCAAAGCTCGATGACGATCTTGCCGAAGGCACCGCGATCGAGATGATCGAAGGCCTCCGGAACCTCGCCGAAAGCATAGCGGTGGGCGATGACGGGCTTCAGGCCGATGCTGTCCACCGCACGTACGAAATCTTCAAGCGAGCGGCGATGGCCGACGCTGATGCCTTGCACGACGGGAGACTTCAAAAGCAGCGGCGCCGCCGGACCGGAAATGTCGAAGCCCTCCAGAACACCTATGACGGAAATACGGCCATGAGGCGTCACCGCCTTCAGCGACTGAGCGAAGTTCGGTCCGCCGGCGATTTCAATGATATGGTCGATGCCGCGATCGTCGGTAATGCGATAGACCTCCTCCACCCAATCGCTGGTATTGCGGTCGATGCCGTGATGGGCACCGAGCGCCTTTGCCCGTGCCAGCTTCTCCGGCCCTGATGAGGTCACGAACACCTCGGCTCCCTGGGCGGCGGCGATCTGCAGGCCGAACAGCGCCACGCCACCGGTTCCCTGCACCAGCACGCGATCGCCAGGCTTGATCTTGCCGCGTTCCACCAAGGCGAACCATGCCGTCAGACCGGCGCAAGGCAGTGTGCTTGCCTCGGCGTCATCGAGGCTCTTGGGCGCCGAGACGAGCCAGTCCTGCGGCACGGCGATATATTCGGAGAGAACGCCGGGATAGAAGCCGCCAAGCGTCTTATAAGGAGGATTGCGGGCATCGCCGAGCGGCTTGTCGTCGATCCAGCCCGGGTGGAAGGTCGAAATGACACGATCGCCGGTCGAAAATCTGGTGACATCGTCTCCCACCGCTTCGACGACGCCCGTCATGTCGGAAGCCGGCACGAAGGGAAATTGGATCGGCAGGCCCATGCCGGTCTCGCGAACGAGCTTGTCGCGATAGTTCAGCGAAACCGCCTTGACCCGCACGAGGACTTCGCCGCGGGCAGGCGTGGGAACCGCTGTTTCCGTGAGGTTCAAGGGGGCGCCGACGGCGATTGTCTCGAGGGTCCAGCGCTTCATAATCTTCGTCATCATGATCTCCTGTGAGGAATTGGAAGCAATGGAGCCACTATATCGTTGCCTCTTGATCGTCAGTGGCGATATAAATTCCGCTAACTGGTTCCTATGAGGAAGCAATCGTCATGAATGACATGCTCAACGGCATTCCGGAATTCGTGGAGGCAGTCGAAGCCGGCGGCTTTTCGGCGGCGGCGGCGCGCATGAATCTGTCGCGCTCGGCGATCGGCAAGGCCATCGCAAGACTGGAGAGGCGCCTGAACACTCGCCTGTTTCATCGCACCACGCGCATGCAGAGCCTGACAGATGAAGGCCAGGCTTTTTACGAGCGCTGCCGCCGGGCACTGGACGAGATACAGTCGGGCGAGGCCATGCTGGAATCGGGAAAGCGCGAGGTCACGGGGCGCCTGCGCATCTCCATGCCCGTCCTCTTTGGCCGCCGCTGTGCCGCGCCGCTGCTGCTGGAACTAGCCCGCATGCATCCCAAGCTCGAACTGGATCTCTCCTTCAGTGATCGGGTGGTCGATCTCTTTGAGGAGGGGTTCGATCTGGCCATTCGCAACGGCGTGCTGCGCGATGAAGCCGGCCTTGCCGCCCGCAAGGTCGCCCTTCATCGCATGACGCTCTGCGCGTCGCCGGATTATCTTGCCGCAAGAGGTGCGCCGCAGGCCATCGACGACCTCGCCGGCCATGACCTCATCGTCTATGCGAGATCGGGCGAAACGAAGAAATGGACCTTCCTGCAGGAGAACGGCACGGCCGTCGATTATTTTCCCGAAACGCGTCTGCGCTTCGATGATCTGGAGGTCCTTGCCGACGCGGCGGCGTCCGGGATGGGGATCGCGTGGCTGCCTTGCTGGCTGGTGCGTGACTACGTGGCTGCCGGCACGCTCACGCCGGCGCTGAAGAATGTTTCCAGTCGAGCCGTCAATGTCTACGCGGTTTGGCCGCAGGTGCCGCAGCTCTCGTTGAAGATGCGTGCGGTCATAGACCTCCTGGCGGCACGCCTGCCTGATATTATGAATTGAGTGCAGGCGGAAAAATCCGGCCGTTCCAGTCCGCTTGCGGTCAACGATGCCGAAGCTCTGCTTCAGGCTGCTGTTGCAGGATTAGGGCGCGCGCTCCTGCCGAAAATTCTGGCCGACAATGTCGATGGGCTTTGTCGCGTCGATAGCGGCGACAGAAACCCGCCGACGCGTGGGATATGGCTGCTCATACACGCCGAGCTTCGCCACCTCGTTCGCATCCGAGCCGTTTCCGATTGGTTGGATACTGTATTTCGCCGTACGCATCTCGAACAATGAAAGAAGCGGCATAGAGCCGCCTCCACTCTCTGACTTACTTGCCGTACTTGATTGGGCTCAAGGGCCCCCGGCAGCATAGCGAGGCGCCAGTTTGACCGCGCTCAGGATCTCGACGGGAGGATATCTCACGCAATCGGCAACATCGAACGTCACGGTAAACCTGGCCGGCGTTTCCGCAGCCCAGGTCAGCGCTGTTTCGGCCGATGCCATCGGGATTTTCATCGCGATCGTGCAATGAGGTTGCCAATGGTCGGGACGATAGTGCTCATCACATAGGATAGGATCGATTTCTCGGTGAACAGCCTCGTGGGCGTGTCGCAAGGCGCTATCATCGACGGGACGCGCCCAAAGTACCAGCACGTCATGCCTGAAGTGCCGGATGCCTGAGAATTCCACGGACATTGCCGGAATCTCGTGAAAAGCCTTGCGAACGGCCTCGCAGAGACGGTCTGGCGAGATATCTTCGTAGATGGCAAAGGTCAGATGCGGAGGATAGTTCAGCCCTTGCATCGACGGTACGGTTTCAAAGGCGCTGGCCTGCCGCCAGAGATCGAGGACAGGCAACGCCGTATTGTTGGTGGATTTCAGGCTGATCGCATAGGGCATGGTTTCCACGTCCGGGTCGTCCGCTCAAATTCCCACGCACACCGCAGTAAGGGGCGCTCAACGATAGATGTCGCGACGGTTGCCGATTTCGACGACTAACACGACCAGCCGGCTATCCTGCAGATCGCAAATGATCCGATAGTCGCCAACCCGATAACGCCAATAGTTTCCGAGTTTTGCACCTTGCAAAGCGTCGCCGACCTGGCGCGGATCGTGCAGGCTCGGAAGACGCTCTTCCAGAAAGTCCCTTATTCTCCTGCGTGTCTTTGGGTCGAGTTTTTCAACGAATTTGCGAGCAGATCGGGCGTACTCAATCGTCCAGACCACGCCAGAACTCCTCGGAGCTTACGATCTCGTCTTCGCCCTTCTTAATCCGCTCCATGGCCCGCTCAGCCAAATACACGTCCTCCAGGTCCTGCAGATGTGCTTCAATCGCCTGCCGGATATAGTAGGTTGCTGTACGACCGGTGCGTTCGGCCAGAGCCTGTAGGCGCTCATAGGTCTCATCTGGCAAACGGATAGCTGTCTGCTTGCTCATTAAAGTTGGTCCCTGTAACAGTCGGGATGCGTGTATCCCAAATATAGATGCTTCAGGTCCGTCTGTCACTGTCAGTTTTGTCAGATGAGAACATACACAATCCTTGCCGCATCCCGCGCTATCCGCTAGTTAACCGCCACTGTTCCCGTACCGGATTATCCTGCAAATGAGCGATAAACAAAAGAAACCGCAGAAGCTCAAGGCCCGCTTGCCGCGTGGCTTTGTCGATCGTTCGGCGAGCGATATTCGCGCCGTCAACGAAATGACCGCCAAGATCCGGGCCGTGTATGAGCATTATGGTTTCGATCCCGTCGAAACGCCGCTGTTCGAATATACCGATGCGCTCGGCAAGTTCCTGCCCGATAGCGATCGTCCGAACGAGGGCGTATTTTCGCTTCAGGATGACGACGAGCAGTGGATGTCGCTGCGCTACGACCTGACGGCGCCGCTCGCCCGTCATGTCGCGGAGAATTTCAACGAAATCCAGCTTCCCTACCGCACCTATCGTGCCGGCTATGTCTTCCGCAACGAGAAGCCAGGCCCGGGCCGCTTCCGCCAGTTCATGCAGTTCGACGCCGATACGGTCGGCGCGCCGGGCGTGCAGGCCGATGCCGAAATGTGCATGATGATGGCCGATACGCTGGAGTCGCTTGGCATCAAGCGCGGCGACTATGTCGTCCGCGTCAACAACCGCAAGGTTCTGGATGGCGTGCTCGAGGCGATCGGTCTCGGCGGCGACGATAAGGCTGGCCAGCGGCTGAACGTGCTGCGCGCCATCGACAAGCTCGACAAGTTCGGTCCCGAAGGTGTGGCACTGCTGCTTGGGCCGGGCCGCAAGGATGAGTCCGGCGATTTTACCAAGGGTGCAGGCCTCAACGCTGACCAGATCGAGAAGGTGCTCTTCTTTGTCGGCATCAAGGATTATGCCGAAAGTGCCGTCCGGCTTGCTGAGCTTGTCGCCGGCACGTCCAACGGCAGCGAAGGCGTCGAGGAACTGAACCTGATCGGCTCGCTCGTCACCAGCGCCGGCTATCATTCCGATCGCATCAAGATCGATCCGTCCGTCGTGCGCGGCCTCGAATATTATACCGGCCCGGTCTATGAGGCCGAGCTCCTGTTCGACGTCACCAATGAAAAGGGCGAAAAGGTCGTCTTCGGCTCGGTTGGCGGCGGCGGCCGTTATGATGGACTCGTCTCGCGTTTCATGGGGCAGCCGGTTCCGGCCACGGGCTTCTCCATCGGCGTCTCGCGCCTGATGACGGCCTTGAAGAACCTTGGCAAGCTCGGTCAGGACGAGGTGATCGCACCCGTCCTCGTCACCGTCATGGACGGCGATGTCGAGGCGATGGGCCGCTATCAGCGGATGACGCAGCAGTTGCGCGCCGCCGGTATCCGCGCCGAGATGTTTCAGGGCAATTGGAAGAAGTTCGGCAATCAGCTCAAATATGCCGATCGCCGCGGCTGCCCGATCGCCATCATTCAGGGCGGCGACGAGCGCGCGCAAGGTGTCGTGCAACTCAAGGATCTGATCGAGGGCAAGCGCCTCTCCGGCGAGATCGAGGACAATGCGAGCTGGCGCGAGGCCCGCGTCGCGCAGGAAACCGCGCCGGAAGCCGATCTGGTGACCAAGGTGCAGGAGATTTTGGCGGCGCAGGCGGAAGACCGCAAGAGGGCGGCCGGCAATGTCTGAGTGTGCGGCCTTGCCCCTCACCCTAGCCCTCTCCCCGCAAGCGGGGCGAGGGGACGACCTCTTGTGTCGCGCCCTGTCGATCTTCACGAGGTTGAAGGGCGATGGAAGATGCGTCTATTCCCTTCTCCCCGCCGGGGAGAAGGAGGAGGTACTCCCATGCCCCTGATCAACCTCCCAGATTTTGCCGGCGATCTCCTAGCCGAGTTCGGTGCCCGCGGAACGGAGCGGGTGGATACGCCGATCATCCAGCCGGCCGAGCCCTTTCTCGACATGGCGGGCGAAGACCTGCGCCGCCGTATCTTCATGACGGAGAACGAGACCGGTGCCAGCCTCTGCCTGCGTCCCGAATTCACCATTCCTGTCTGCCTGCGTCATATCGAGACCGCGACCGGTACGCCGAAGCGCTATTCCTATCTTGGCGAGATCTTCCGCCAGCGCCGCGAAGGCGGCAATGAATTCTATCAGGCGGGAATAGAAGATCTTGGCGACCGCGATATCGCCGGCGCCGACGCCCGCCTCATCGGTGATGCCATCGGCATTCTCAATCGGCTGGTGCCGGGCAGGGCGCTATCGGTGACGCTCGGCGATCAAGCCGTTTTCGAGGCCGTCGTGCAGGCGCTCGGTCTGCCCTCCGGCTGGCAGAAGCGCCTGGTGCATGCCTTCGGCAATATGACGCAGCTCCAAACGCTGCTGGCACGGCTCGCAAGCCCGCAGCCGGTCACTGGCCTTGATCCGCATGTGTTTGATTTTCTGACGCGCGGCGACGAGCAGGGGCTGGTCAAGCATATCGACAGCACCATGAAGGCGACCGGCTATTCCACCAATGCCAGCCGCTCGCCGCAGGAGATCGCCCGCCGTCTTCGCGAAAAGCTGGTTCTCTCGGAAACGCGGCTCGATGATGCCGCTTTCGGTGTCCTGGAGGAATTCCTGTCGCTCCGCCTGCCGCTCGCCGAGGCATCTTCCGCGCTGGCCGGCTTTGCCGATGCGGCCGGGCTGAAGCTCGGAACTGCGCTTGAGCGTTTCGATGCCCGCGTTGCGGCCCTTGCCAAGGCCGGCGTCAACGCTGCCCAGATCGAGTATCGCGCCGCCTTCGGCCGTCCGCTCGACTATTACACCGGCCTCGTCTTCGAGGTGATGGTGGAAGGATCGCCGGCAGTGCTCGCCGGCGGCGGCCGTTTTGACCGGCTGCTGACACTGCTCGGCGCCAAGGACCACATTCCGGCCGTCGGCTTCGCGCTCTGGCTCGACCGCATCGAAACCGCGAGGGCCGCCTGATGACCATCACCATAGCGCTTCCCTCCAAGGGCCGCATGAAGGACGATTGCTCGGCGGTCTTCGAGCGCGCCGGCATGCCCATCGTCGCCGTCGGCAATGATCGCTCCTATCGCGGCCGTGTCGAAGGCTGGGACGGCGTCGAGATCGCTTTCCTGTCGGCCTCGGAAATCTCGCGCGAGATCGGCAACGGCAGCGTCGATTTCGGCATTACCGGCGAAGATCTCGTGCGTGAAGGCATGGCGGAGGCCGATCGCCGTGTCGAATTCTGCGCAAGGCTTGGTTTTGGTCATGCCGATGTCGTCGTCGCGGTGCCGGATATCTGGCTCGATGTCGATACCATGGCTGATCTCGGCGACGTCGCCGCCGATTTCCGCGCCCGTCATGGTCGCAGGCTGACGGTCGCGACGAAATATTGGCGGCTGACGCAGCAGTTCTTCTCCAGCCAGCACGGCATCCAGCTCTATCGCATCGTCGAAAGCCTCGGCGCCACCGAAGGAGCACCCGCTTCCGGCTCGGCCGACATCATCGTCGACATCACCTCCACCGGCTCGACCTTGCGGGCGAACCATCTGAAGGTTCTGTCTGATGGGATCATCTTGCGCTCCGAGGCCTGCCTCGTCCGGGCGCGCAAGGAAAGCCATGAGAGCGATCCCTTGGTTCAGCGCATCATCGTCGCCGTACGCGGCGCGCTTTGATATTTGCCGATCTGTTTGACGATACAAAAAACCCGCCGGAAATTCCGGCGGGTTTTTGATGCTTGGGAGGCCTTGAGCGATCAGGCGGCTGCGTAGGCGCCGCGGCGTGCATCGAGCGAATAGGCGCCCGGGCCATTGGTGGCGAGCATGATGTAGGCGCCAGCGAGCGTGACGTTCTTCAGGAAGTTGACGAAGTTCAGGCCGTTGATCCAGCCATTGGCGGCAGCCGGGAAATCCGGAACGTTGACGGTCGGCAGGTGGAAGACAATGCCGGTGAAGACGCAGAACAGGGCGAGCAGCCAGCCCACGATGCGGATCTGGAAGCCGACGAGAACGCAGACGCCGGTCACGAATTCGAAGGCACCAGCGAGATAGGTGAGAAGCGTGGCGGCAGGCATGCCGGCGCCGGCAATCATGCCTGCGGTGCTTGACGGATCGGCAAGCTTGCCGAAGCCGGCGAAGATAAACATGAAGGCGAGCAGGATGCGCGCCACAAGGATGATGATGTTATTGGTGTTGGACATGACGGTCTCCTGTAAAGGTGGTGAGTGCCGCGAGCGACAATTTCTGAAACCCGTTATTCGCGATTTTAGTGCGATTGGAAAGATAAACAAGTGCGCACGATTAGTTCACAATTGTTGAACAATCTCCCTGCGGTCGACATCTTCCCATATGCTCCATATCGACTATGTTGGCGCGAATTCATTCGCCAAATCATGATTTTCAGAAGGAAGCCCCATGGCCGATCTGTCTTCGTTTCCAATTACCAAGCGCTGGCCTGCCAGCAATTCGGATATTATCCAGCTCTACTCACTGCCGACGCCGAACGGCGTCAAGGTATCGATTGCGCTCGAAGAACTTGGCCTTCCCTATGAGCCGCATCTGATTTCCTTTAGCACCAACGACCAGAAGTCGCCGGAATTCGTCTCGCTCAATCCCAACGGCCGCATTCCCGCGATCATCGATCCCAACGGTCCTGACGGTAAGCCGATGAGCCTGTTCGAATCGGGTGCCATCCTCGTCTATCTCGCCGAAAAGACAGGTAAGCTGATGCCCCGGGATGCGGCCGGGCGCTATGAAACATTGCAGTGGGTGTTCTTCCAGATGGCCGGCATTGGCCCGATGTTCGGACAGTTCGGCCACTTCTTCAAATTCGCCGCCGACAAGGTCGCCAACAACGCCTATCCGGTCGAGCGATATCGTGATGAAAGCAAGCGCCTGTTGAGCGTCTTGGAAAGCCGCCTGCAGGGCCGTCAGTGGATCATGGGCGACGAATATACCATCGCCGACATTGCCACTTTCCCGTGGGTCCGGGGCGTCGATGTCTTTTACGGCGGCCGGGAAGTTCTCGATTTCGCAAGTTTCCCGTCGGTCACGGATTGGCTTGAACGCGCCATCGCCCGCCCGGCGAGCCAGCGCGGGCTGAACATCCCGAAGCGGGATTGATCGCGAGTATTTCCGCGCAAGATGCAAGGCCGGTCCGAAAGGATCGGCCTTTTGCGTTTAGGATCTACTGCCGGCTCGCCAACTGGCTGCCCGGCTCGAGCTTGAAACGCGGAAACAGGAAGACGCCCACCATGCTGCCGGCGTGTTTTCCTTCCGTGCCGATGGATTCGCCGACGCAGAAGATCGGTTGGCGGTGGCCCCCGACGCCGAGTGCGGTGGTGGAGTAGCAGAAGCTGGACGAGGCGGTTGCTGCCTGCTCGAACAGGTCGAGGATGCGGGCGCGGTCATGGGCGTCGTAGCAATGCATCAGGCTCAACAGGCCGCATTCCGACGAGGTCAACCCGTGCAGCATGGTGCCCCATTGGCCGAGCTTGATGATGCCGCTCGATAAATCACCGGTCCATTCCTCGGAGACGCAGAACTGCGCCAGAAGATCAGGGTCATGTCCACTGAACTCCAACGACCCCGGAGCGAACGGTGCAGCAAGATTGGCTTTGGCGATCTTGAACAAGATATTCCCCAGCTTGAGGCGCGGGTTCCCCTGCGCGCGCTTCAATCGAATTCCATGCCTTATTGATCAGAGCGTGGCTCCGTATATTGCACAGCTACGGATCGCGAAGGCATCCTCGCTGAACCCATCCCCCCGGGCGTGCTTCCGGATCGTCAATTGAATGCTTCAAGTCACTTCAAGTAATGATTCTACCTGAACTATCTATCCAAAAGGTTATGACTGTGCCTGCTCGCGGATAAGGCGGGCCGAAATCAAGTAAAATTTGTGTGCTCTGCAACAGTCCCCCCGAACGTCATTGCGCTGCGATTTATAGGAGCTTTTACAAAAACGGCAATGGGGCAATTTGCGTAAATTTGCGCAGTTACAAAAACTGTCGAACCTTGCGCGGCAGCAGGTTCATCATAAATGAAAAGGGCGACCCGAGGGCCGCCCTTCGTCAATTCCGGATGCCGGAATAGATCATGAAATGAGGCGCGAGCCTATCACATCATGTCCATGCCGCCCATGCCGCCCATGCCGCCTGGCATGCCAGCCGGAGCGTCCTTCTTCGGCAGCTCGGCGATCATGGCTTCGGTGGTGATCAGCAGCGAAGCAACCGAAGCTGCGTCCTGCAGAGCCGTGCGAACGACCTTGACCGGGTCGACGATGCCCATGGAGATCATGTCGCCATAGACGCCCGTCTGAGCGTTGTAGCCCCAGTTGTCTTCGTTCTTGTCGAGGATCTTGCCGACAACGATGGAGGCTTCATCACCAGCGTTTTCAGCGATCTGGCGGCAAGGAGCCTGCAGAGCACGGCGGATGATGTTGATGCCGGCTTCCTGGTCGTCGTTTTCACCCTTTGCGGTGATCTTGACGGAGGAGCGCAGCAGAGCCGTGCCGCCGCCCGGTACGATGCCTTCCTGAACAGCAGCGCGCGTCGCGTTCAGAGCGTCGTCGATGCGGTCCTTCTTTTCCTTGACTTCGACTTCCGTCGAGCCGCCGACGCGGATGACGGCAACGCCGCCAGCGAGCTTGGCAAGACGTTCCTGCAGCTTTTCGCGGTCGTAATCGGAGGAGGTTTCTTCGATCTGGGCCTTGATCTGGGCAACGCGGCCTTCGATGTCGGACTTAGCGCCCGAGCCGTCGACGATCGTGGTGTTTTCCTTGGAGATCGAAACCTTCTTGGCGCGGCCGAGCATGTCGAGGGTGACAGATTCGAGCTTGATGCCGAGGTCTTCGGAGATGACAGTGCCGCCCGTCAGGATGGCGATGTCTTCCAGCATGGCCTTGCGGCGATCGCCGAAGCCAGGAGCCTTGACGGCAGCGATCTTCAGACCACCGCGCAGCTTGTTGACGACGAGCGTAGCAAGAGCTTCGCCTTCGACGTCTTCAGCGATGATGAGGAGCGGCTTGCCGGTCTGCACGACAGCTTCGAGAACCGGGAGCATGGCCTGGAGGTTCGAAAGCTTCTTTTCGTGCAGGAGGATGAACGCGTCTTCGAGGTCGGCGATCATCTTTTCCGGGTTGGTCACGAAGTAGGGGCTGAGGTAGCCGCGGTCGAACTGCATGCCTTCGACGACTTCGAGTTCGGTTTCGGCGGTCTTGGCTTCTTCAACCGTGATGACGCCTTCGTTGCCGACCTTCTGCATGGCTTCAGCAATATCGAGACCGATCTGCTTTTCGCCGTTTGCGGAGATCGTGCCGACCTGTGCGACTTCTTCCGAGGTGTTGATCTTCTTGGCCTTGGCCTGGAGATCCTTGACGACTTCGGCAACGGCGAGGTCGATGCCGCGCTTCAGGTCCATCGGGTTCATGCCGGCTGCAACGGCCTTGGCGCCTTCGCGAACGATGGCCTGGGCGAGAACGGTTGCGGTCGTGGTGCCGTCGCCGGCGATGTCGTTGGTCTTCGAAGCAACTTCGCGGACCATCTGTGCGCCCATGTTTTCGAACTTGTCTTCGAGTTCGATTTCCTTGGCGACGGTGACGCCGTCCTTGGTGATGCGCGGAGCGCCGAAGGACTTGTCGATAACGACGTTACGACCCTTCGGGCCGAGCGTGACCTTCACTGCGTCAGCGAGGATGTCGACGCCACGAAGCATCTTTTCGCGGGCGCTGCGGCCGAATTTTACTTCTTTAGCTGCCATGTTTGAAACTCCTGAATTCGCGTTGTCCGGGTTTATGGCCCGTCAGCTTTATCGGAAAAGGGGAAATCGGCTGGATTAGCCGATGATGCCCATGATGTCGGCTTCCTTCATGATCAGAAGGTCTTCGCCGTTGAGCTTGACTTCGGTGCCGGACCACTTGCCGAACAGAACGCGATCGCCAACCTTGACGTCGAGTGCTACGACCTTGCCGGATTCATCACGGGCGCCAGAACCGACGGCGACGATTTCGCCTTCCTGCGGCTTTTCCTTGGCGGTGTCCGGAATGATGATGCCACCCTTGGTCTTTTCTTCCGACTCGACGCGACGAACGACGACACGGTCATGAAGGGGGCGGAAATTGGTGCTTGCCATTGTCTAATCCCTCGATCAAATGACATTCACGGATCAGCGGGGGATCCGTATGGGGCTTTGTTAGCACTCTGCCTCAGCGAGTGCTAGCGGACGGTGATTTAGGATTGGGCGCTAAACGAGTCAAGAATGTGTCCGTGAATTTTTTCGGACAGCTCTTCGTTGACTTGCCGCAGCTTTTGCCGGAAAATCTTCAATATGGGGTTTGCGAATACCCCACGAGGCGTCATGCCGGAGTTTCGCGTCCATCTCTTTTGGAAGGGACGTAACATGACTTCGTTCAACGCCATCACTCCCGAAAAGCTTCTTCGTCTGCTGGGTACGCCGAAAGCGCCCGCAATACTCGATGTTCGAGACGCCGATGATTTTGAGGCCGATCCTTATCTGCTGCCGGCCTCGCGACGTCGGGATCATGAGAACGTTCAGGCTTGGGCCGCCGAATTTCGCGGCCGCAATGTCGTCTGCCTCTGTCAGCATGGCGGCAAGCTCAGCGAAGGTGTCGCCGCCTGGCTGCGGCTGGCCGGTACTGCGGCGGAAATCCTCGATGGTGGCCTCGATGCCTGGCGGGCGGCGGGATTGCCGCTGATCCCGGTTTCGATTCTGCCTGGGGCCAATGCGTCGGGTGCGACCGTGTGGGTGACCCGCGCCCGGCCGAAGATCGATCGCATCGCCTGCCCCTGGCTGATCCGCCGCTTCGTCGATCCCGATGCGTCGTTTCTCTTTGTCACGCCTCAGGAAGTCGACGGCGTCGCCCAACGTTTCGGCGCGACGCCCTTCGACGTGGAAGGGGTATTTTGGAGCCATCGCGACGAGGATTGCACTTTCGATACGATGGTAAAGGAATTCCGGCTCGAACTCCCGGCGCTTCATCATCTTTCCCGCATCGTCAGGGGCGCCGATACCAACAGGCTCGACCTCGAACCGCAGGCGGCCGGCTTGCTTGCCGTCTCGCTCGGATTGTCGCGCATGTATGCTGACGATATTGAACAGTTGGATGCAGGGATGTTGTGTTATGACGCGCTTTATCGCTGGGCGCGCGACGCGACGCAGGAAAAGCATGACTGGGTATCGCATGGAGCTAAAAAATCGTGAGTGAAACCGTTTTGGTTGACGATCTCGCCGCGACCCCATCCCTCAGTGAGGCCACGCGTGTATGGGCGCGCGTTGGCGTATTAAGCTTCGGAGGCCCGGCCGGGCAAATCGCGTTGATGCATCGCATCCTCGTCGATGAGAAGCGTTGGATCGATGAAGAGCGCTTTCTGCATGCACTGAGCTATTGCATGCTGCTGCCGGGACCGGAGGCGCAGCAGCTCGCCACCTATATCGGCTGGCTGCTGCATGGCATCCGTGGCGGCCTGATCGCGGGGCTTCTGTTCATCGTGCCGGGCTTCGCCGTTATCCTGGCGCTATCGGCCTTCTACGCCCTGTTTCACGATACCACCCTGCTTGCGACGGTCTTTTTTGGCATTAAGGCCGGTGTGCTGGCGATCGTGCTGCAGGCGCTGATCCGGCTGAGCGGCCGGGCGCTGAAAACCCGCTTTCATATTGCCGTTGCGATCGCAAGCTTCACTCTGCTTTTCGTCTTCGATCTGCCATTTCCGCTGGTGGTGCTTTTGGCCGGCCTCTCGGGTTATGGCCGGGTTCTCTATCGCGCTTATCATGATGATCACTGGCGGCCGCGACTGCCTCGGCTTGCCATTACCAATATCGGCATCGGAGCGCTGCGAAGTGGCCGCCTGCGGACTGCTGCGGTCACGCTCTTATGCTGGCTGGCGATCTGGCAGGCGCCGCTGTTGCTGATCCATGTCATAAATGGACCCAAGGATATTGTCGCCGAAACGCTAAGTGGCGGCACAAATGTCTTCGGCGCCATCTTCTCCTTCTTCTCCCGCATGGCAGTGGTTACCTTTGGCGGCGCCTATGCCGTGCTTGCCTATGTCGCGCAGACCGCTGTCCAGCATTACGCCTGGCTGCGGCCGGGCGAGATGCTGGATGGTCTGGCGCTGGCGGAGACGACGCCGGGACCGCTAGTATTGGTCCTCTGTTTCGTCGGCTTCATGGCCGGCTTCCGCAATCCCTTCGGCTTCGATCCTTTGACGGCAGGGTTCCTCGGCGCCAGCCTCGCGGCGTGGGCGACGTTCGCACCGAGCTTTCTTTTCATTTTCGCCGGCGCCCCTTTCATCGAGCGTCTGCGCGGTCACGCCGGTCTGTCGGCGGCTCTTGCCGCGATAACGGCTGCGATCGTCGGCGTCATGGCCAATCTGTCGGTTTGGTTTGGCCTGCATGTGCTCTTCGCCGATACCGGGCGGCTCGTTCTTTTGAGCCACCGCGTCAAGATTCAGGGTGGCGACTATGCCAACGTTCCGATCGCGGGCATAGCCTGGCCGACCTGGTCTACGCTTGATGTTTCCGCACTGCTGCTTTTCATTCTCGCCATTGTGCTGGTCTTCCGTCATCGGGCAGGGGTGGCAACCGTACTCGGTATATCTGCCTTGGCCGGTTGCCTGCTGCGCTTCGCCGGATGAATCGGAAGCGGTCTATGTGCGGTGCAAAAACCTGCACTCCGCTCTTGTAATTTGCCGGCCGGTTTGCAATGTCAGCCCGTGATTTCTTTGACCACGAGGACTGCATGGGCAAGCGTATCGAAAGCTTCCGCGAGATCGGCAAACTTTATGATGTCGCGCTCTGTGATGTCTGGGGCGTGCTGCACAACGGCGTGTCGGTATATGAGGACGCGCCGGTTGCGCTGGAAGCTGCGCGCGGCGACGGGCTGACCGTCGTCCTCATCACCAATTCTCCCCGCGTGGCGCCGAAAGTGGTCGAGCAATTGCGCCAGATCGGCGTTCCCGACAGCGCCTATGACCGCATCGTTACTTCCGGCGACGTGACCCGCCGCCTGATTGCCGAGGGCCCGAAGAAAGTATTTTTGCTCGGTCCTGAGCGCGATATCGCTATCATCGAGGGGCTGGACGTTGTGCGCGTCGAGGCCGATGAGGCTGAGAGCATCGTCTGTACCGGCTTCTTCGATGACGAAACCGAGACCCCCGACGATTATACCGACATGCTGAAGGCCTGGTCGGCCCGTAATGTGCCGCTGATCTGCGCCAATCCCGATCTCGTCGTCGAGCGCGGGCACCGCATGATCCCCTGCGCCGGTGCCATGGCCGCTTATTACGATCGGCTCGGTGGCGAGACGCGGATTGCCGGCAAGCCGCATCAGCCGATCTACGATGCCTCGATCGCAGCCGCCCGCGAAGCGCGCGGCGAATTCCCGATGTCGCGCGTTGTCGCCATCGGTGACGGCATGCCGACCGATGTGCGCGGCGCGCTCGATTACGGACTCGATCTTCTTTATATAAGCCATGGTATCCATGCCCGCGAATATGTCGTCGACGGCCACACCAACGAGGCAGCGCTTGGCGCCTTCCTGGCGCGCGAACAGGCGTCGCCGAAGTGGTGGATGCCGCGCCTTGTCTGAGGAGAGTGGTAGCCGATGACCGTCTTCCATCGCAATGAGACCCGCGAACCGCTGCCGGACAATCTGAAAGGCGGCGTCATTGCCATCGGTAATTTCGACGGCGTGCATCGCGGCCATCAATCCGTGCTCGATCGCGCGCTGGAGATTGCCAGGGAGCGCGGCGTGCCGGCGCTGGTCCTAACCTTCGAGCCACATCCGCGGACCGTCTTCAGGCCTGATCAGCCGGTTTTCCGCCTGACGCCGGCGCCGCTGAAGGCGCGGCTTCTCGAGGCGATCGGCTTCAACGCCGTCATTGAATATCCCTTCGACCGGGCCTTTTCGCAGCGTTCCGCCGATGAATTCGTCCATTCGATTCTGATCGACTGGCTGCATGCTTCCGAAGTGGTCACCGGCTTCGATTTCCATTTCGGCCATGATCGCCAGGGCGGTCCGGCCTTCCTGATGAATGCCGGCAGCAAGAACGGCTTCGGCGTGACGCTGATCGACGCCTTTCGCGATGAAAATGCCGAAGTGGTTTCGTCAAGCCGCATTCGGGCATTGCTGGTGGAAGGCGAGGTGGCGGAGGCTGCGGGTCTGCTCGGCTATCGCTATACGGTCGAGGCAGAGGTCATTGGCGGCGAAAAACTCGGCCGCTCGCTGGGCTTCCCAACCGCCAATATGCGGCTGCCACCGGAAGCGGAGCTGAAGGCTGGTATCTATGCCGTGCGCTTTCGCGCCGCCGATGGCGTCATTCGCGATGGTGTCGCCAGCTATGGCCGGCGCCCGACGGTGACCGACAACGGGGCGCCGCTGCTCGAAACCTTCGTTTTCGACTTCAGCGGCGATCTCTATGGTCAGATCTGTTCCGTCTCTTTCTTCGGTTATCTCCGGCCCGAACTGAAGTTCGACGGCCTCGACCCGCTGGTGGCGCAGATCAGGAAGGATGAAGAGGAGGCGAGGGCGCTGCTCGCCGGCGTCCGCCCGCTCGGGGATATCGACCGGTTCATCGCCTTTTCTTGATTGTCACGCGGCACGGGCCTGATTGGGCGGGCTCCGATTGGCCGCGGGTGGAAGCATCAGCGGGTTTCTATGCCCTGCGGCGGCTGATCCCTCTTTCTTTCCATGCAAAAAACGCCTATGAACCGCCAACCATGACCCAATTTCGGCTGAGCCTATCGATACGAATTATTGGCCCGGCCTTCCGCGCGCTTTAAGCGGCCGGAAGGTCCGGGTTTTGGGCGCCTGTTCCCGAGGCGCTTTCCGCCGCCGAAAAATCCCCATATGGCTGCGCCTTTCCGGCGCGAAACGCCCGAGACGCCGAGGCAATTGTCAGAACAATGACCGATACCGCTGAAAAGATCGACTATTCGAAAACCCTTTACCTGCCCGAGACCGACTTCCCGATGCGCGCCGGCCTGCCGCAGAAGGAGCCGGAGCTCGTCAAGCGCTGGCAGGAAATGAACCTCTACAAGAAGCTGCGCGCTTCCGCCGCCGGCCGCGAAAAATTCGTGCTGCATGACGGTCCGCCCTATGCCAACGGCAACATCCATATCGGCCACGCGCTGAACAAGATCCTCAAGGACGTCATCACCCGCTCGTTCCAGATGCGCGGCTATGATAGCAATTATGTTCCGGGTTGGGACTGCCACGGTCTGCCGATCGAATGGAAGATCGAGGAAAAATACCGCGAGAAGGGCAAGAACAAGGACGAAGTCCCGGTCAACGAATTCCGCCAGGAATGCCGTGACTTCGCCTCAGGCTGGATCAAGATCCAGTCCGAGGAATTCCGCCGTCTCGGCATCGTCGGTGATTTCGACAATCCCTATCTGACGATGAACTTCCACGCCGAATCCCGCATCGCCGGCGAGCTCTTGAAGATCGCCCGCAGCGGTCAGCTCTATCGCGGCTCCAAGCCGATCATGTGGTCGGTGGTCGAGCGTACGGCACTGGCGGAAGCCGAAGTCGAATATGCCGATGTCGAGAGCGATACGATCTGGGTGAAGTTCCCGGTCGTCGAAGGTCCGGCGGCGCTCGCCGATGCCTTCGTCGTCATCTGGACCACGACGCCCTGGACGATCCCCGGCAACCGGGCGATCTCCTATTCGTCGCGGGTTTCCTACGGCCTGTACGAGGTGACGGAAGCCGCCAATGATTTCGGTCCGCGCCCAGGCGAAAAGCTGATCTTTGCCGACAAGCTTGCCGAGGAATCCTTCGCCAAGGCGAAGCTGCAGTTCAAGCGCCTGCGCGATGTGACCGCTGATGAGCTTGGTGCGAGCATCTGCGCCCATCCGTTGGCGTCGCTCGGCTACGACTTCAAGGTTCCGTTGCTCGATGGCGATCATGTGACCGACGATGCCGGTACCGGCTTCGTGCACACCGCCCCAAGCCATGGCCGCGAGGACTTCGACGCCTGGACGAGCCATGCCCGCCAGATTGAAGCGCGTGGGATCTCCTCCCGCATCCCGTTCCCGGTCGATGATGCCGGCTTCTACACGGCCGACGCCCCCGGCTTCGACGGCGGCCGCGTCATGGACGACAACGGCAAGAAGGGCAATGCCAACGATCTGGTCATCAAGGCACTGATCGAGACGAACACGCTCTTTGCGCGCGGACGGCTGAAGCATTCCTATCCGCATTCCTGGCGCTCGAAGAAGCCGGTCATCTTCCGCAACACGCCGCAATGGTTCGTCTATATGGACAAGGACCTTGCTGACGGCACGACGCTGCGTTCGCGCGCCCTGAAAGCGATCGACGATACGCGTTTCGTGCCCGCCGCGGGCCAGAACCGCTTGCGCGCCATGATCGAGCAGCGGCCGGACTGGGTTCTGTCGCGCCAGCGCGCCTGGGGCGTGCCGATCTGCATCTTCGTCGATGACGAGGGCCAAATCCTGCAAGACGAGGGCGTCGATGCCCGCATCCTCGATGCTTTCGAAAAGGAAGGCGCCGATGCCTGGTTCGCCGAAGGTGCGCGCGAGCGCTTCCTCGGCGAAAAGGCCAACGAGCCCTGGACGCAGGTCATGGACATCCTCGACGTCTGGTTCGACTCGGGCTCGACCCATACCTTCACGCTGGAAGACCGTCCGGACCTGAAATGGCCGGCGGACCTTTATCTGGAAGGCTCGGACCAGCATCGCGGCTGGTTCCATTCGTCGCTGCTCGAAAGCGCCGCGACGCGCGGCCGTGCGCCTTACGATACCGTTCTTACCCATGGTTTCACCATGGACGAGAAGGGCGAGAAGATGTCGAAGTCCAAGGGCAATGTCACCTCGCCGCAGGAGGTGATGAAGGACGCCGGCGCCGACATCCTGCGCCTATGGGTCATGACGTCGGATTATGCCGAGGATCTGCGCGTCGGCAAGACGATCATCCAGACCAATATTGATGCCTATCGCAAGCTGCGCAACACCATCCGCTGGATGCTCGGCACGCTCGCGCATGACAAGGGCGAGGTGATCGCCCGTGCCGAGATGCCGGAGCTCGAGCAGCTCATGCTGCACCGTCTTGCGGAACTCGATGAGCTCGTGCGCGAAAGCTATGATGCCTTCGACTTCAAGCGGATCGCCCGCGCCCTCATCGATTTCTCGAATGTCGAGCTTTCGGCTTTCTATTTCGATGTCCGCAAGGATGCGCTTTATTGCGATGCGCCGTCGAGCCTGCGCCGCCGCGCAGCGCTTGCCGTCATCCGCACGATCTTCGATTGCATGGTGACTTGGCTGGCGCCGATGCTGCCGTTCACGACGGAAGAAGCATGGCTGTCGCGTAATCCACAGGCGGTCTCGGTGCATCTCGAACAGTTCGTCACCGTTCCCGGCGAATGGAAGAACGAGGCGCTGGCCGAGAAGTGGAGAAAGATCCGCGCAGTGCGCAGCGTCGTCACCGGAGCTCTCGAAATCGAGCGCAAGGACAAGCGCATCGGCTCCTCGCTGGAAGCCGCGCCCGTCGTCTATATCGCCGATCCGGAGCTACTGAAGGTGCTGGAAGGACAGGATTTCTCGGAAATCTGCATCACCTCCGATATCGCCATCAATGGCGGCGAAGGCCCCGCCGATGCCTTCCGCCTGGATGATGCCGCCAAGGTAAGTGTCGTGCCGAAGCTGGCCGAAGGCCGCAAGTGCGCCCGCTCCTGGCGCATCACCACCGATGTCGGTTCCGATCCGGAATATCCCGACGTCTCTGCGCGTGATGCGGCCGCTCTGCGCGAGTTGATGGCTGTCAACTGAAGAAAATTACCGGGTGAATTGCCTTTGAGGCGTTCATCCGGTAAAAGCTGCCTGAAAATGGCCCGATTTTTGCGGCAGTTGCCGTGAAATGGGGTTCTGCGATAGTTGCACCGGCGTAGCTGGGAAGGGTATTCATGAGAGCGATACATAGGATTCGTGTCGGCGTCAGCTTGGCGGCACTCGTGATTGGCTGCGGTCTGATGTCCGGCTGCATGAGCGGCCCGCGCTACGGCACGGACAAGACCGCCGGCGAACAGCTCTTCGATGATATCAGCGACATCGCATCCGTTTCGGCGGCCACGCCGAAGGACAAGGGCGTAAAATATCCGAACCGCCCGGGCCTGGTGCTTCCGGCCCAGAACGACAGGGAAAACCTGACCTCGCCGCAGCAGTCGCTGGCCAGCAAGGATAATCCGGCCTGGCTGGAATCGCCGGAAGATTCGCGCAAGCGCCTGGCGGAGGAAGCCGATCAGAACAAGAACAACGTCAACTATCGCTCTCCGCTCGCTCAGGCCGACAGTGGCCGCAACCGGGTGAGCGAAGCGCAGCAGACGGCCGCCTATCGGGCCGCACGCCAGGATCAGGATGGCACCTATATCGATCAGCGCCGCTACCTGATCGATCCGCCGCAGCAATACCGCCAGGTCTCCGACGAGGCTGCTCTCAACGATCTCGGCACCCCCGAGAGCAAGAAGGAAAAGCAGCGCAAGAAGGACGCCGAGGCCGCGCAGCAGTCCAGCAACAGCAGTTGGTGGAAGCCTTTCCAATAAGCCTTTCTAGCTGAAGCGGCGGTTAAATCAGCCGCTTTTTAGTCTTCCACGCGTTTTTGTTGGAAGAATTCCCTGAGAATATCGGCCGCATCCCGCTCGGCCATGCCCGAATAGACTTCCGGCGCGTGATGACAGGTTGGCTGGCGATAGAAGCGCACGCCGTTGTCGACGCCGCCGCCTTTCGGATCTTCCGCGCCGTAATAAAGGCGGCGGATGCGGGCAAACGAGATGGCGGCCGCGCACATGGTACACGGCTCCAGCGTTACATAGAGATCTGCACCCGTCAGCCGCTCTTGGCCGAGTGCCTCGCAGGCCATGCGGATCACGGCGATTTCGGCATGCGCGGTGACGTCGTTGAGCTCTCGGGTGCGGTTGCCGGCCTTGGCGACAACGGCATTGTCGACCACGAGGACGGCTCCGATAGGCACTTCACCGCGCGCGCCGGCGCTTCGCGCTTCGGCGAGCGCCAGCTCCATGAAGTGATTTGTATTCACCATTTAAGATTTTCCACTTAACCGCGGGGGCGTGACCTGATAGGAACACGCCTTAAAAATTCAGGCAAACAACAAATGACAATGAATGACAAGCCCAAGCGGCCTGGGTCCAAACCCTTTACCCGCGACAAGCAGACGAAGACGCGCGATGACGCCAAGCCGACGAAGGCTGTGTCCGCCAAAGTGGCGGCAGAGGCAGAAGGCGGGGATGGAAAAGCGGAACGCATTTCCAAGGTGATGGCGCGCGCCGGCGTGGCGTCGCGCCGCGACATCGAACGCATGATCATGGACGGCCGTGTGAAGCTGAACGGCGTGCTGCTGGATACGCCGGTGGTCAACGTGACGCTCGCCGACAAGATCGAAGTTGATGGCGTGCCGATCCGCGGCATCGAGCGCACGCGCCTGTGGCTCTATCACAAGCCGGCGGGCCTCGTGACCACCAATGCCGATCCGGAAGGACGTCCGACCGTCTTCGACAACCTGCCGGAAGAGCTGCCGCGCGTCATGTCGATCGGCCGCCTCGACATCAACACCGAAGGCCTGCTGCTGCTGACCAACGACGGCGGCCTTGCCCGCGTGTTGGAACTGCCGACCACCGGCTGGCTGCGTCGCTATCGCGTGCGCGCCCACGGCGAGATCGATCAGGAAGCGCTGGACAAGCTGCGGGAAGGCATCGCCGTCGACGGCGTGCTCTACGGCTCGATCGAGGCGACGCTCGACCGCACCCAAGGGTCCAACGTCTGGATCACGATGGGCTTGCGCGAAGGCAAGAACCGCGAAATCAAGAATGTGCTCGGCGCGCTCGGCCTCGAGGTCAACCGCCTGATCCGTATCTCCTACGGCCCATTCCAGCTCGGCGAGCTGCCGGAAGGCAGGGTGTTGGAAGTGCGTGGGCGCACGCTGCGCGATCAGCTCGGTCCCCGCCTGGTGGAAGACGCCAAGGCGAATTTCGACGCGCCGCTTTACAATAGCTCGGCCGTTGCCGCCGAGGATGAGCCGGAGGCGAAGCCTGCTCGCGCGGCCAAGGAAGAGCGCCCGCGTCGCGAGCGCCCCGAGGATAAGCGCGAGCGCGCCCTGAGCCGTCTCGACACCAAGCGCGATGACCGCCGGGATGAGGGGCGCCGCGAAGCCGGCCACAAGGACGACGACCGGCCGAAGCGCCAGCCGCTGGGTCCGCGTCGGAGCGCGAATGTCTGGATGGCGCCTGGTGCCCGTCCGCTCGGCGAAAAGGCTGCTGCAAAGGCTGCCAAGAATGCAAGGACCGCCGCAAAGCGCGGCGAAGTGGAACGCCCGCAGCGTAGCGGCTTCGATCGCCCGGACGAAGGCCCACGCGTTCGGATCAACCGCGTCGACGAGGGGGATGGCGAGTGGATCCGTTCGAGCGAGGTCGCACCACGCAAGTCGCGCGACGACGAGGGCTTTGATCGCAAGCGCTCCCGGGATGACCGAACCTTTGGTGATCGTCCCCGAGGTGATCGGCCGCAGGGCGACCGTCCCGCCCGCGGGGATCGTTCGTTTGGCGACCGTCCTCGCGGCGAGCGCCCGTTTAGCGATCGTCCGCGCGGTGAACGCGGCTCGCGTCCCGAGGGCGGTGATCGCCCCCGTACGAAATCCTTCCAGGGAGAAGGCCGTTCCGAACGCTCCTTCGGAGATCGTCCGCCCCGTGGAGAGCGTTCTTTCGGCGACAAACCGCGTGGCGATCGTCCATATGGCGATAAACCCCGCGGCGACCGGCGGCCGCGTGCTGAGGGAGACGAGCGTCCGCGGGCCAAGTCTTTCGGCGGCGAACAGCGCTCCGAACGTCCTCGCGGCGATCGCCCGTTCGGGGATCGCCCGCCGCGTGGTGATCGGCCCACGCGCGGTGATCGGCCCATGGGTGACCGTCCGCAGGGCGAGCGTTCCTACGGGGACCGGCCGGCCGGCAAGCCCTTCGGCAAGAAGCCGGGCGGCGGCAAGTCCTTTGGCGGCAAACCGGGTGGAAAGCCTGGCGGCTCGCGCGGCTTTGGCGGTAAACCCGGTGGCACAGGCCGTCCGTCTGGCGGCCCGGGTCGCGGCGGTCCCGGTCGTGGCGGCCCCGGCAGGGGTGGCCCCAAGGGCGGAAGAGGTTGACGCGCGGTGCGGATCGTCGGCGGTGAATTTCGCGGTCGGTCGCTTGCGGTGCCGAAGTCGAACGACATTCGTCCGACGGCGGACCGCACGCGCGAGAGCCTTTTCAATATCTTGAGCCATGCCTATCCCGAGGCCATCGATGGCACGCGGATGATGGATGTCTTTGCCGGCACCGGCGCGGTCGGGCTCGAAGCCGCTTCGCGCGGCTGCCGCCATGTGCTTTTCGTCGAAAGCAGCGTCGAGGGCCGTGGCCTGCTTTGGGAAAATATCGACGCGCTTGGCCTGCACGGCCGCACGCGCATGCTGCGGCGGGACGCCACCGATCTCGGCAGCGTCGGCAATCTGGAGCCTTTCGATTTTCTCTTCGCCGATCCGCCCTATGGCAAGGGTCTGGGCGAGAAGGCCTTCGCCGCTGCCGCTGCCGGCGGCTGGCTGGTACCGGGAGCCTTGGCAATCCTCGAGGAACGCGCCGACGTCACGGTTTCCGTCGCGCCGGATTTTCTCTTCCTGGAAGAGCGGACCTTCGGCGACAGCAAGATGCATTTCTTCCGTTATCAGCCTCGACAGGCCTAGTGGCGGAAGGAGAGGATCATGGGCGATTATGCCGATTTTGTTGGGAGCGATTATACGCTCGCGACATCCAGCACGCCGAGCGTCGCGGTCGCCTTCGGCTGCGGCGGTGCCCGCGGACTTGCCCATATCCATATCATCGAGGCGCTAGATGAACTCGGCATCCGCCCGGTCGCGATCGCCGGCGCTTCCATAGGCTCGATCATGGGCGCCGCCATGGCGGCTGGCATGAGCGGCGCGGAAATCCGCGATTATACGCTCGCCACGGTCGGCAACCGCCCGGCTGTGCTCAACAAGATGTGGAGCCTGCGACCCCCGAACATGCGCAGCTTCCGGATCGGCCAGTTCAATCTCGAACGCATCCTGCGCGCATTCTTGCCTTCAACCTTTCCGGAAGATTTCTCCGAGCTGCATATTCCGCTGAAGGTGGTGACGACGGACTATTATGACCAGACCGAGGTGGTGACCGAAAAAGGCGAGCTTTTCCCGGTCCTTGCTGCCTCCGCCGCCATCCCCGCCGTCTTCATGCCGGTCAAGGTCGGCGACCGCGTCATGATCGATGGCGGCATTATGAATCCGGTTCCCTACGAGCATCTGGCCGGACTTGCCGACATCATCATCGGCATCGACGTTGTCGGTGGGCCGGATGGCGACGGCACCCATATCCCGAACCGTATCGAGAGCCTGTTCGGTGCTGGACAACTGACGATGCAGTCCAATATCGCGCTGAAGCTGCGGCTGCTTTCACCGCAGATATTCCTGCGCCCGCCAATCGGCCGCACCGGCGTGCTCGATTTTTTGAAGGCCCGCGATATCCTCGCCATGTCCGCCAGCGTCAAGGAAGAGCTCAAATTCGCCCTCGACCGGGTGATCACTGCGAAGAACTAAGCCCGCTCCGGCTCCTCCGCCGGCACGGAGAGATCGTCGTCGTTGCTGAAAATATCGGCGCTGCGTTTTGGTTTGACCAGCGGTTCCGGCCTGACTGGCCGTGAATAGAGCATGTCGCGCCCGGCTTGCAATCCTTCGCTGACCTGCAGCACCAGCCGCTGTTCGTCACGCTTGCGGATATCCTCACCGATCTCGAAGGCGTCGGCTTCGCTGACACCGAGGGCTTCCAGCGTGCGGCGGCCGAAGAGCAGGCCGGATTCCAGCGTTTCGCGCAGCTCGAAATCGACGCCCTTGTTGCGCAGCGCAATCGAGTGAATACGGTCGTAGGAACGGACGAAGATGCGGGCATGCGGATAATCCGTCTGCACGAGTTCGACGATCTTGTCGGTGATTTCGCGCTGATGCGTGCTGACGACGACCAGCTTGGCGCGGTCGATGCCGGCCGAACGCAACACATCCTTGCGGGTGCCGTCGCCGAAATAGATGCGGAAGCCGAAGTTGGAGGCCTGGCGGATGCGATCGGCGGAAAAGTCGATGACGGTGACATCGCGGCCGCCGGCCAGCAGGATCTGCGCGGCGATTTGGCCGAAACGCGAGAAGCCGATCATCAGCACGTCGGAGCCGGCACCCTCGAAATCCTCGTCCAGCTCCTCATGCCCATCGCCGGTCAGCATGCGCTTCGAAAGCGCTGCGCCGAGCGGCGTCAGCGCCATGGAGAGCGTTACGATCGCGATCAGCAGCGAGGCGGTGCTAGCGGAGAAGAGCCCGCCGCCAACGCTGGCTGCGCTGAACAGCACGAAACCGAATTCACCCCCCTGGGGAAGCAGGCAGGCGATGCGGATGGCATCGTCATGCGACGAACCGGTCACGCGGCAGAGCGCATAGATGATCACGCCCTTGATGACCATGACGACCGGCACGGCGAGCACGATCAGCGCCCAATTGTCGGCGATGACATCCAGTTTCAGCGACAGGCCGACGGCGATGAAGAAGATGGCGAGTAGCACGCCGCGGAAAGGCTCGATATCCGCCTCCAGCTCATGGCGATAGGAGGATTCGGCCAGCATCACGCCGGAGAGAAAGGCGCCCATCGCCATGGAGAGGCCGGCAAGCTGCATCAGCGTCGCCGAGCCCATGACGACGAGCAGGGCGGCGGCGATCATCGCCTCGCGCGCGCCGGTGCGGGCGATGACCTGGAACAGGGGCGTCAGCAGGTAACGGCCGGCAATGATCATTGCCGCGACAGCGCCGACGGCGATGGCAAGGTCCAGGACCGGATTGGAAGCCTGCGTCGGTCCGCCAAGAACCGTGACCAGGGCAAGCAGCGGCACGATCGCCAGGTCCTGCAGCAACAGCATCGAGAAGGAACGCTGGCCGTATTTCGTGTTGACGTCGCCTTCTTGCTCGAGGATCTGCATGGCAAAGGCCGTGGAGGAGAGCGCCAAGCCGAAGCCGACGATGATGCTGCCGCGCCAGCCGGCGATGTGAGCGAGATAAGCGGCGAGCGTCAGCGCCAGTCCGCTCAGGACCACCTGCGCGGTGCCGAGGCCAAAAATGTCGCGCCGCATCTGCCACAAGCGCGACGGCTTCAGCTCCAGGCCGATGATGAATAGCAGGAAGACGACACCGAGTTCGGCGACGGCAAACACAGATTCGCCATCGCCGATGCCGTGCAGCACCGGCCCGATGACGACACCGGCGGCGAGATAGCCGAGTACGGTGCCGAGCCCCAATTTCTTGAAGATTGGCGCCGTGACGACGGCGCCTCCGAGCAGCATCAGGGTTTCGGTAAAGAGGGCATTCGGCGCGGACATCGTCTGTTTCTTCCTGTGGGCAGGCGGTGTTGCAGCGCATAGTCATCAGAAACAACCATGCGTGAAGACATTCGGACAAGAATCGGCGTGGCCGCCCTTGATGCTTTATGTAGTGCACAATAAATGGAACGCGAAGGAAAGGCCAAATCATGTCTTCAGAAATCGATTCCGCCACTCTGCTTTCCCGCGCCAGCCAGTTGATCGACCTCGCCCGGAAAGCCGGTGCGGATGCGGCCGATGCCGTCGTCGTGCGCTCGCGGGCACAATCCGTCAGCGTCCGTCTCGGCAAGTTCGAAGGCACCGAATCCTCCGAAAGCGACGATTTTTCACTGAGGGTGTTTGTCGGCAACCGTGTCGCCAACGTCTCGGCCAATCCCGGCTTCGACCTCCAGGCGCTGGCTGAACGCGCCGTCGCCATGGCAAAGGTCTCGCCGGAAGATCCGTTCGCCTGCCTTGCCGATGAAGCCGATCTTGCCAAGACCTATCCCGATCTCGAACTCTTCGATCCGACCGAGGTCTCGTCGGTTCAACTGCGCGAGGCAGCCCTTGCGATGGAAGAGGCAGCGCTCGCCGTTCCCGGCGTGAGCAATTCCTCGGGCGCAGGCGCATCCGCCGGCATGGGCGGCATGGTGCTTGCCACGTCCCATGGTTTCGCCGGCCATTATATGGGTTCGCGCTTCAGCCGCTCCGTCAGTGTCATCGCCGGTGAAGGCACCGGCATGGAGCGTGATTACGATTTTGACAGCCGCCTCTATTTCGCCGAGTTGGACGCAGCCGAGGATATCGGTCGCCGCGCCGGCGAGCGGGTGGTCAAGCGCATCAATCCGCGCCAGGTGCCGACCGGCAAGGATGTGACGGTCGTTTTCGATCCGCGCGTGGCGCGCGGCTTCGTTGGTCATATCGCCGGCGCGATCAACGGCGCATCCGTCGCACGCAAGACCAGCTTCCTGCGCGACAAGATGGGCGAGCAGGTGCTGAAGGCCGGCCTGTCGATTACGGACGATCCCTTGATCGTGCGCGGCCCGGCCTCGCGTCCCTTCGATGGCGAAGGCGTTTCGGGCAAGCGCCTGGTGATGATCGAGGACGGCGTGCTGAAGCATTGGTTCCTGTCCACGTCGGCGGCACGCGAGATTGGCGGTCTCAGAACCAATGGGCGCGGTGCCCGCGGCGGCACGGCCGTTTCTCCGTCCTCCACCAATCTGGCGCTGGAGCCTGGTGATATTTCGCCGGAAGAGCTGATCCGCAATGTCGGCAATGGTTTCTACGTCACCGAACTGATCGGCCACGGCGTCAATATGATCACTGGCGAATACAGCCGGGGCGCTACCGGTTTCTGGATCGAGAATGGCGAATTGACGTTTCCGGTGTCGGAGGTGACGATCGCCTCCAACCTCAAGGACATGTTCATGCGCCTGACGCCGGCAAACGATATTGACCGCGATTTCGGCGTCGCGGCTCCGACGCTCGCCATCGAGGGCATGACGCTGGCTGGGCGCTGAGGCGGAGATTGGAATTCGGAATGAGCGATAGAGACGCAGTCGGCCAATTGAGCGATCTCGATCTGATCGTTGAAGCGGCACGCCAGGCAGGCAATATCGCTCTCAGCTTCTTCCGCCAATCGCCTGAGGTCTGGTGGAAGAACGAGGGGCGCTCCCCTGTCAGCGCCGCCGATTTCGCGGCCAACGAAAAGCTCGCCTCCATCCTGCGTCCCGCGCGACCGGACTATGGCTGGCTTTCGGAGGAGACCGACGACGACGCCGAGCGGCTGTCGCATTCGACCGTCTTCGTTGTCGATCCGATCGACGGCACACGCGGGTTTCTGTCGGGGCTTGAGCTTTGGTGCATCAGTGTTGCCGTGGTGACCGCCGGGCGCCCGACCGCGGGCGTCCTCTACGCGCCGGCACTGGAGGAACTGTTCGTTGCAACGGCCGATGGCCCGGCGCTGAAGAACGGCGAACCGATCGCGGTTTCCGCCAGGCCGGAACACGATATCCACAGGCTCGCCGCCGGTGAGGATATGTTGAGCGGTTTCGATCCGGATTTCCGCAAGACGATCGAACGGGCAAAGCATGTGCCGTCGCTCGCCTATCGCCTCGCCATGGTGGCCGACGGCCGGCTGGAAGGGACGATCGTCAAACGCAACTCCCATGATTGGGATCTCGCAGCCGCCGACCTCATTTTGGAGCGGGCAGGCGGGGCGCTTGTCGATCTCTTCGGCCATCCGCTCAACTACAATCGCGCCGAGGTCTCGCATGACGAACTCTGCGGCGCTCCGGCGGCGCGGCTGCCGCAATTCCTACGCCAGCTCTCCCACAGACGAAACGGTTGACCTTTTGGTCAAAATCCCGCACAGGAAGAGTGGAGGGGGACGACAGCAGAAAGAGACGAAAATGACTGATACCAGCGACAAAAAGCAGCTCTTGCACCTCGTCTTCGGCGGGGAATTGGAAAACCTCGAGGAAGTACAGTTCCGCAATCTGAACGAACTCGACATTGTCGGCATGTATCCCGATTATGCGAGTGCGCTGACCGCTTGGAAGTCGAAGGCGCAGCAGACCGTCGACAACGCCCACATGCGTTATTTCATCGTCCATCTGCATCGTTTGCTCGATCCGCAGGACAAGGCTTCCTCCTGAGGTCGCATTTAATATTTGATATTCCCGTCCGGACGGGCATCGTCGTTTTTTAATCCGGCTATGGCGCAGTATTTTTGACGCAATCAGAACGAAGAATCGGCCGAACATTCGGCCGAGAAATAATTGGGATTTGGCATCGATGACGATCACCTTGGATCGGAGGCAATCGAGATGAGCAGCGCTAGGGCGCGCCTCGCTTTGGGTGCCTATCGCTTTGGCGGGATTGCGGTCTATCCCCTTGTCGGGACTTACCTCACCGTCCGAGCTGCCAAGGGCAAGGAAGACCGCTCCCGTCGGCTGGAGCGTTTCGGCTATGCCAGCGCCAATCGTCCACAAGGGCCGCTCGTCTGGTTTCATGCCGCAAGCGTCGGCGAGACCTCGGCGGTCGTTCCGCTGATCCGCGAAATCCGCCGTCGCGACATCCACGTTATTTTGACCACGGGAACCATCACCTCGGCCAAGGTGACGCAGGAGCGCCTTGGCGACGAGGTCATCCACCAATATGTGCCGCTCGACCTGAAGCCGTCCGTGAGCCGCTTCCTCGATTATTGGCAGCCTGATTGCACCATCATTGCCGAATCCGAGATCTGGCCGATGACCATCATGGAGCTCGGCCGCCGGCGCATCCCGCAGATCCTCGTCAATGCCCGCTTGTCGGATCGCTCCTTTGCCCGCTGGAGCCAGCATCCGTCGCTCTCGGAAGCGCTGTTCGAAAACCTGGCGCTGGTTGTCGCGCAATCCGATCTTGATGCCGAGCGTTATCGCGATCTCGGTGCGCGGCAGGTGCTCAAGTCCGGCAATCTCAAGGTGGATACCGACGCCCCGCCCTACGACGCGCCGACCCTTGCCCGCTACATGAAGCAGATCGGCGGGCGCAAGACCTGGGCTGCCGTCTCCACCTTCGAGGGCGAAGAGAATGCTGCCGGCATCGTCCACAAGACGCTGAAGGAGCATAACGGCCAACTGACCATCATAGTGCCGCGCCATCCCGAACGTTGCGACGCGATCGAAGCAATGCTCGTTGAGCAGGGACTGAAAGTGGCGCGCCGCACCCGCAACGATGTGCTGTCGCCCGATGTCGATGTCTTCCTCGGCGACACGATCGGCGAAATGGGCCTCTATCTGCGCATGACCGAAGTCGCCTTCATGGGCAAGTCGCTGTACAATGAGGGCGGACAAAACCCTCTGGAACCGGCCATGCTCGGTTGCGCTATCCTGACCGGCGGTCATGTCCAGAATTTCCGCGACTCCTATCAATTGCTCGCCCGCCGCGGCAGCGCCCGCATGGTGCGCGACACCGAGATGCTGGCGAGGGGCGTGCATTACCTGCTGACCAACGATCCGGCGCGGCGCAGCATGATCGACGCCGGTTACGCCGCCGTGCACGAGATGCGCGGGGCGCTGGCGGCGACCATCAAGGGATTGGAACCCTACATCAACCCACTGACGGTAAAGGCACGGTTGCTGCCGAAGACGATGGCGCAGGGATAAGGGCACTACATGACGTCACTCAAACTAGACGCGATCGCGGGCATTCTCTTCGACAAGGACGGCACGCTGCTCGACTATGACGCGAGCTGGTTGCCGGTTAATCGCGAACTTGCCAGCATTGCGGCCCAGGGTGACCTCGTCCTTGCCGATCATTTGCTTTTGGCCTGCGGCATGGACCCGGTCACCGGCCATATCGTTCCCGACAGCTTGCTCGCCGCCGGCAATACTCGCCAGATTTCGGAAGGCCTTGTTGCCGCCGGCTCTGCGATGGACGTGGTGGAGCTGACGGAAAAACTCGATGCGCTGTTTTCGCACGCCGCCGACTTCTCCGCGCCGGTCACCGATCTCGCCGGTTTCTTCCATCGCCTGCACGGGCGCGGCTACAGGCTCGGTGTTGCCTCCAGCGACAATGAGCGCTCTATTCGCCAGACGGCACGCCGCTTCGGCTTTCTCGATTATCTCGATTATATCGCCGGTTACGACAGCGGTTTCGGAACGAAGCCGGAGCCGGGCATGGTGCTCGGCTTCTGCGAGGCGACGGGGCTTTCCCCCGCGCAAATCGCCGTCGTCGGCGACAATAATCACGATCTGCACATGGGGCACAATGCCGGTGCAGGCCTGAGGATCGGGGTGTTGACCGGCACCGGTTCGCGTGAATCGCTTGCCGCCGCCTCCGATTATTGCCTCAATGACATTACCGAGCTGGAAAGCCTGTTGCCCGTTCCCCAGCCGGTCTAACCAAGGCGAAGGCTTGCTTTTTCATCCGATCTGCCTTTTCTTGCCGCCTTGCTGATATCGCATGGGCATAAGAGGCGCGAGGCGGGATTAGATTATGGTATCGGAAGCACCGCCGTTCTGGTGGCGGAAGCCGGATTGGCGCGCTTGGGGGCTTTCGCCCTTTTCCTTTGTATACGGCCGCATCGCCGGCTATCGCATGGCGCATGGTCGCCGCGCTTCCGTTCCCGTACCCGTCATCTGCGTTGGCAATTTCACGGTGGGCGGCGCCGGCAAGACGCCGACAGCGCTGACGATAGCCCGTGCCGCCAAGGCAAAGGGATTGAAGCCGGGCTTCCTCAGCCGTGGTTATGGCGGCTCGCTGGATGTCACGACGGTGGTCGATCCAGACCACCATCACGCCACCGCAGTCGGCGACGAGCCGCTGCTGCTTGCCCGTGAGGCATTGACGGTGATCTCGCGCCGCCGTTTGGACGGGGCGGAGCGGCTGGTGCGCGAAGGCGCGGATCTCATCATCATGGACGACGGTTTCCAGAGCGCGCAACTTGCCATCGACTATGCTCTGGTCGTCATCGATGCCACAAGAGGCATCGGCAATGGCCATCTCGTTCCCGGTGGGCCGGTGCGTGCGCCGTTGAGGACACAGTTGCGCTATGCCTCGGCGCTGCTGAAAGTCGGCCAAGGCAATGCCGCCGACCGGCTCGTGCGCATGGCGGCGAGGGCTGGAAAGCCGTTTTTCGCGGCATCGGTCAAGGTGCGCGGCCAGGAGGATCTGAGCGGGCGCAATGTCCTCGCCTTTGCCGGCATTGCCGACCCCACCAAGTTTTTCCGCACGGTCGAGTCGCTGGGGGGCAGCATCGCCGTTAGTCGCACCTTCGGCGATCATGAACATCTGGGCGAAGACGAGATAGCCGATATTCTCGATATCGCCGCCCGGGAAGGCCTGGAGATCGTCAGCACCTCCAAGGATTATGTCCGCCTGATCGGCCATCACGGCCGGGCCGACGAGCTGTTACGGGCGAGCCGTGTCATCGAGATCGACATGGTCTTCGACGATCGCCGCGCGCCGGCTTTGATCATCGACCGCGCGATCGCAGCCGCCCGCGAACGGCGGTTACGGGAAGGACGGAAACTGAAATAGCGATCGTAGCGATCAGCGCTTCTGGTTCGGAAGCGCGCCGGCGCGCTTTTCGGCTTCCAGCGAAGATATGACGTCGGCATAGGGTTCCTGCCGGGCGACGCTCCAGTAGCGCAGCTCATCAAGCGCGATGTGCTTGCCGGTCATGGCGCAGACGACATAGGAGCCGGGCATGAGGATTTGGAAGTCGCCGTCGAGATAGCGAATCTTCGCCTCGCGGTTTCCATGTCCCTCAAAAAGATTCATCTGATGCCGTCCCCGATCTCTGTCATCTGTTTGCCATACCCCGGCAGGCTGGACTTTTCCAGCTCTTTCGATCGTATCTGCTCTCAGCTTCGTCCGAACAACCGTTCGATGTCCGAGAGCTTCAACTCTATATAGGTCGGCCGGCCGTGATTGCACTGGCCCGAGCCGGGCGTTGCCTCCATTTGACGGAGCAGCGCGTTCATTTCCTCCGGCCTCAGCCTTCGGCCGGAGCGCACCGAACCGTGGCAGGCCATGGTGGCGGCGACATATTCCAGCTTGGCGGCAAGGCCCGAGGCGGTCTCCCACTCGGCAATCTCATCGGCCAACTGTCGGATCAGCCCTTGAGCATCCACCTCGCCGAGCATCGCCGGCGTCTCACGCACCGCAATGGCTCCGGGACCAAACCGCTCTATGGCAAGGCCAAGTTCGCCAAGCTCGTCGGCAAACACCATCAGCCGGTCGCAATCCTCTTCCGGCAGATCGACGATCTCCGGGATCAGCAAGACCTGCGAAGACAGCCGCTTGGAATGCAGCGCTTTGCGCATTTCCTCAAACACCAGCCGCTCATGCGCTGCATGCTGGTCGACAATGACGAGGCCGTCGTCAGTTTGGGCGACGATGTAGTTTTCATGCAATTGCGCCCGGGCCGCACCGAGGGGGAACCGAGCCGGCTCCTCCGCCCGTGCAGGCTCAATGGGTGCGGCGGTTTCGGCACGTGCGGTCGGCATGGCGAGGCCATCGAAGGCGGCCTGAGGTCGCTCGCCGAATCCATGTCCGTTCGTTGCCGCGGGCTGATAGGGCCGCGAAGGCGAAGCCTCCGGCGTCCATGGCGCGCTTGATGTTGACGGCCGCCATGCGGGCTGGAAGCCTGAACGACCGGGGCTGAAGGCGCGAAGCATGCCGTCGGCGCCCGTCGTTGCGGCCCGATCGCCTTCACGCGCCAAAGCCTCGCGGATGGCGCCGACGATCAGGCCGCGCACCATGCCCGGATCGCGGAAGCGGACATCGGATTTCGCCGGATGCACGTTGACGTCGACGAGGGCCGGGTCGAGCCTGATGGAAAGAACGGCGACGGGATAGCGCCCCGAAGGTATTGTCTCAGCATAGGCGCCGCGGATCGCTGACAGGATCAGCTTGTCCTGCACCGGCCTGCCGTTGACGAAGGCATATTGATGCGCCGAGTTGCCGCGATTGAAGGTTGGCACGCCGATAAAGCCGGTCAAGCTCACATCTTCGCGCAGGGCGTCGAGCTCGATGGCGTTGTCCTTGAACTCGTGACCGAGCACCTGCGCCATGCGGGCGAGGTGATCGTCGCCGGTGGCCGGAAATTCCAGTGTCGAACGGTCGCTGCCGGAGAGCACGAAACGCACCTGCGGAAAGGCGATCGCCATACGTTTGACGACTTCGCTGATCGCGGCAGCCTCGGCCTTCTCCGTCTTCAGGAATTTCAACCGCGCCGGCGTTGCGAAAAACAGGTCGCGCATCTCGACGATCGTGCCGGGATTGGCCGCTACCGGACGCAGGTGCAGGACCCTGCCGCCGGCGACCGCAATCTCGGCGCCGCCATCGCTGCCGGGCTTCCGGCTGGCGATCGATAACTTCGCCACCGAGCCGATAGAGGGCAGGGCCTCGCCGCGGAAACCGAGCGTGCGGATATCCTCCAGCGTGTCCGATATCTTCGAGGTGCAGTGCCGCCTGACTGCCAGCTCCAGATCCGCCTGCTCCATGCCGGCGCCGTTGTCGCTGACCCGCAATAGCGCCTTGCCGCCGCCGGCGGTCGCAATCTCGATGCGTGTGGCGCCGGCGTCCAAAGCATTCTCGATCAACTCCTTGGCAGCACTCGCCGGTCGCTCGATGACTTCGCCGGCGGCGATCTGGTTGATCAGGGTTTCGGAGAGTTGCTTGATGGCCATATCTGCATTTTCGTGGATTCGTGAGCGGGTGGAAAGAGAAAACGCAGCCTGCCTTTCGTCATCCACCCGATTCAGCAGGACTTTGTTTAGAAATTTAATCAAAGCTTAAGGGAATGATGACAGGTTGCATTCACAAAACTTGAAATGATTGCAGGTGGCGCGCTCGGCGTATGTCTCGGCTTTTGGCGGCAGGCTGGCGGCCGTCATGTACAGGAGCCGGCTTCCGCCTGTTTCAAGTGTTCAGGCCAGCATGATATTTCCATAAATTTACCGCGAGAGCTGCCGCCGCTCTCAAGCCCCGTGTGCCGCAGCACCGGATAGATGTAGGAATCGGACGAATGACTGCCGAGATTGACAAGGCAGCTTTTGCAGCAATGACCGAGGATGTGCCGTCTGATGGCAATCTGCAGGCGGCGCTGTTCGATGCCGTCTGCGATGGGCTCTCCAGTGCCTTCCTTATCTATGACAAGAACGATCTGCTGCTGTTCGCCAGCCGCCAGGTCCTGAATTTCTATCCGATTCCGCCGCAATTTCTGCAGCCGTCGACACGGCTCCGCGATTTTCTCGGCGCTGTGTTCGACAGCGGCGTCCGGCATCACGATGTTCGTACGAAATCGGCATCAACACGCGACGATTGGATCTCGCAGCGGATTGCCTCGCATTGGCGCGAGCGTTTTGAGACGACGGAACATTTCGGCGCGGATCGTTGGGTTCGCTTCGTCAAGCGCCGGCTGCCGTCGGGTCTCGGCGTCTGCATCCTCTCGGATATTTCGGAGGTGAAGAAGCGGGAGGAGCAATGGCGCCTCGACATGGAGCGCGTGCAGCTCACCGAGGATATTCTCGATAACCTGCCGTTTCCACTCTTCGTCAAAGACCGCAACATGGCTTACGTCGCGGTCAACAAGGCGTTCTGCGATAAATACCAAACTTCGGCGGATGAAGTGCTGGGCCGCAAGGGTATCGATCTCTTCCCCACGGATATTGCCAACCGCTTCGAGGAGAACGACCGGCATGTCATTGAAACCGGCGAAATATCGATCTCGCGCCAGCGGCAGATCGCCCGCGATGGCATAGAGCGCGATGTGGTCACCAGGAAACAGCGTATCGGTAAGCCCGGCCGCTATTTCCTGGTCGCCACCATCCAGGACCTGCCGAAAGACGGCGCGGATTTCGACGAATTCGCTCTTGTCTCGGAGATCAAGGAAAACAGCAATCGGTCCTATCGGCGCGCCTACGTCCCGATGGCAGCACTTCAGACCGCCTCGCGTCGTGCGCCGACAATGGAGACCTTCGTTCCCGAGAATTTCTCCGGCCGGAAGATTCTCGTGGTCACCAGCGATGTTGCAGCGGAATCGGCGGCGTTGAAGATGCTCGCCAAATACGGCTTCGAGGCATGTTCGGTCCACAATGAAAGCGAGGAGGCGGCATTTCTGGATGTCGCAAGCTCACTCGGCATCAAGATCGATCTTGTCATCATCGACAACCAGCTTGGAAACCGTGGCCTGGAATTGGCCGAGCGGCAGAATGTGCCGGCTCTGTCGCTGGACGGCTCGCAGCTTGCCACCGAACTCACCTTCCTGATCGCACGGCACTTCAACCGCAATATCCTCGGCAAGCCGGGCGAACCCCTCGAAGGCAGCGCGGAGGATTGGCAGATCGCGACCGGCGGCGAGGATCGCGGCTTCCAGATCCTTGTTGCCGAAGACAATGATATCAATCAGATCGTCTTCTCGCAGATCCTGGAAGGGCTCGGTTATCGCTACATGATCGCCACCAGCGGCGACGAGGCGGTGCGGCTGTGGAGCGAATACCGCCCGCAACTGATCCTGATGGATATTTCTCTGCCGGGCCTCAACGGTTTCGAAGCCGCAAGACTGATCCGCCGCACGGAGAAAGGGGGCGGATCGCACACCCCGATCATCGGCGTGCTCACCCAGGCTTTCGAGCGTGACCGCAACCAATGCTTCGATGCCGGTATGGACGATATCATCATGAAGCCTGTCAGCCCGGATATTCTTGAGACTGTGTTTCAGAAATACATGCGCAGCAGCCGTAAAGCTCAAATCAAATAAATTTCATACTTATATAACTTCTAATGAATAGATTTTCCTCCCATGGAATGACTGTCGTCCCGCCATCCTTTGTTAAGACTTCGCCGTCATTCTCTTTCACGGGTGGAGGAAGGTGTCGGGACTGAATATGAAATCGGCTGAAATACCGCTTGCGCCAGTCAGTCACAATGAATTGCAGGCGATGGCCTATACCGATCCGCTGACCGGCTTGGGGAACCGCTTTCGCATGCGCGACCGCGCGCGCGTGCTTTCCGCCGAGCGCGCGAGCGATCCTGCACCCTTCACCATCGGTATCGCCAATCTCGATTCCTTCAAGCCAATCAATGACCTCTTCGGCGTCGAAGCCGGCGACGAGATCCTTTGCCAGGTCGCACACCGCCTGAAGGCCTGCATTCCCGACGGCGCCACCGTCACCCGCCATGACGGTGACGAATTTGCCTTCGTGCTGCCGCTCGTCTTTGAGCGCGTCGGTGCGGAAAAGTTCGGGCAGATGATCCGCGAAGTGCTGTCGGCGCCCTATGATCTCGGCGACCGCAACGTCCGCCTTTCCGCCTCCTTCGGCTTCGCCATCTATCCCTTCGCCGGCGAGGAATTCGAAGATCTGCTGAAAAGCGCCGAGACGGCGCTTTATCGTTCCAAGCGGCGCGGGCGTGGCCAGATCACCGTCTATTCCAAGGAAATCGACCAGGAGATGAAGCGTGCGACGCAGCTTGAACAGGCGCTGCGTAATGCCATCATTTCCAATGCCATCGACGTGCATTTCCAGCCGATCGTCTCGCTCACCAGCAATGTGATCGTCGGTTTCGAAGCGTTGGCGCGCTGGAACGACGCCGATCTCGGCTTCGTCTCGCCCGCGGTCTTCGTGCCGCTCGCCGAGGAGCGCGGTTTCATCGATGCGCTCTCCGAGACCTTGCTGCGAAAGGCGGCGGAGGCCGCGCTGTCGTGGCCGCGCGAGCTTTTCCTCTCCTTCAATCTCTCATCCGTGCAATTGATGGATCCAGGCACGAGCAGCAGCATTCTCGCCATTCTCGGCCGCGTCGGCTTCGATCCGCATCGCCTGGAACTGGAAATCACCGAGACGGCGGTTATGAGTTCCGCCGACACGGCAAACCGCATCATCGCCGATCTCAGAGCGGCCGGCGTGCGCATCTCGCTGGATGATTTCGGCACCGGCCAATCCAGCCTCGGCCGCTTGCGCGATTTCATCTTCGACAAGGTGAAGATCGATCGCGCCTTCGTCTCGCGCATCAATTCCGACCGGGCCTCCGAACACATCATCAAGGCGATCCTTGCGATGTGCGAAGGGCTTGATCTGCAGGTGGTTGCCGAGGGGATCGAGGAGTATGCCGAGGCGGCGAAGCTTCGGTCGCTCGGTTGCGCCATGGGGCAGGGCTATTACTACGGCAAACCCGCCGACAGTCTCGCGACGCTGCGATATCTCCACGAGAACGACTATGAACTTGCCGGTGAGCGCGAACACGTCTGAACGTGACCGCCGCGACGGATGCGAAAACGGCGGCCTGTAAAGACCGCCGTTTTTTCAAGGTTGCTCGATAAGCTTCGTTATTTGTTGGTCGTCGACGAGGTCGTCGTGGTGTCCGTTCCAGGCACTGCGGCCGTTGCCGGGGTTTTTGCGGCCTTCTCAGAAGCCTGCATAGCAAGCGTCTTGAACTCAGGCGCGGCCTTCAGCGAGTCAGCCGTTTCCGTGGTCGTCAGCTTCATGCTGCCGTCCTGGGCGTTCTGCGTCGCGGTGATCTTGTCGAAGGGAACGGCTACATTCTTCTGGCCGAGGCCAAGGAAACCGCCCACGCCAACGATCGCAGCGACAACACCGCCCTGCTTCTGCAGGATAAGGTCGTCGATGCTACCGATGCTTTTATTCTCACCGTTATAGACCGATTGGCCTATATAGGTCTTGGCACTCATCTGATCGGCCGACTGCTCGGTCAGATATCCGGCCTGAGCCGTATTTGTCGTTGGTGCCGGGGCCGGAGCCTTAGCTTCGTTTTCCGGCGTCTTGACAGCCGGCTTGGTGGTGTCAGGCGTTGCCGGAGCGGTCTTCGTCATCGGCGCGGCATTATTATCGGTTGACGGCTGCTGTTGAGCGAAAGCCATCGGCGAAAGAACCGATGCTGTGGCAAAGATTGCGCCAACAGCAGCGGAAGTGAACAATTTGCCGGTCATCGTGAACCTACCTTCCATTCTGATGGGCATGTTCACCAGCTCGGGCGGCGCCACTCCTTTGGCTGACCATCACCGTGCCGGTTCGTTAAGGAAAATGGTCGAACGGGGGTTTAGTTCCGGCAAGAGTTGCGGGAAACGGCTGCATATCGCCTTTGGTTGGGCCAAAATAACGCGAAAAATTAAGGGATGAGACGCTGCCTTGTGCAACCGAAGCCATTGATCCTGCAGATCGGTTACAACGACGAACGGGCGGCATTCAACGCAGGACGACGGCGTGATCCCAAGCAGGCCGGCAAAGTTTTGCCGGCCGCATTATCTCCCTCGGCGCGGGAAGAAAATAAAATACAATCAGATCTTGTAGACCGGATCGAAGACGCCCTTGACCGTGGGGCCGAGTTCGAGAAGCGCACCGGCTTGCGGCTGCATCGAGCGGGCGTCTTCGTCGAGACCTTCCCAAGCCGTGGTCACGGCGAGGCGATCACCGTTCTGACCGATGAAGGCCGGGCAGGAGGGCTGCATGGCAGGCACACGGTAGCGCTCGATGCGCAAGCCGTCGGGGCTGTAGCGATCAACGAACCCCGAGCCCCACCGGGCGTTCCAGATATAGCCATCGGCATCGCAGACGGAGCCGTCGAGACCGCCTGGGTCCTCCATGCTGTCGACCATGACGATCGGTTCGCCGACCGGAAGTCCGGTCTGCGGGTCGACCAGCACCCGCATCAACTGGCTGAGGCGGGTATCGGTGAAATAGCCGATCGTGCCGTCGGGTGAAAAGCAGATGGAGTTCGGAATGCTGAGCTGATCGAAGATCTTCGTCACCTTGCCGCCGGCGACGTGATAGATCGCGCCGGCCTGCAATTCGGCGCGCTTGCCCATCGTGCTGATCCACAACGAACCGGAGATATGTGTACGCCCGTCATTGGAGCGGTTCTCCGGCTTGTCCGCCTCGATCGCAGCATAAAAGGTCAATTCTCCGGATTTGATATCGCGAAGAAACAGCCCCTCTTCGGTGGCGATCAATTGCCGTTCTGCATCGACGCGGGCGAGCACGCTCGCCATCATCGGCAGAGGGTGAACTTCCTTCTTGCCCGACGACAAATGCAGTTCATGCAGCTCCTTGCCGAGGATATTGAACCACCAGACCGTATCCGTATCGGGATCATAGGTCGGTCCTTCGCCCAGGACAGATGCGGTGTTGCAGAGAATATTGCCCTGGAAATCATGAATGTCGGTCATATGGTCAGGCTCCTACGGCAGCATCATAGGCGTAAATGGTCACCTTGGCGCGTTCGGCAACCTCTGCTGTCGTCATTCCCGGCTTGTAAAGGCTGGTGCCGAGACCGAAAGCCAGGATGCCGGCTTTGATGTAATCGGCGAAATTCTTGTCCGAAACGCCGCCGACCGCCGCGATGACGAGTTCGGGTGGCAAGACGGCGCGGATGGCGGTGATACCAGAGGCGCCAAGCACGCCGGCCGGGAAAAATTTAAGCCCCGTCGCACCGGCGCGCGTGGCCGAAAGCGCTTCCGTCGCGGTGAACACGCCCGGCATTGTCACCATGCCCTTGTCGCGGGCGCGGCTGATGACGGCGGGCTCGACATTCGGCGTCACAAGCAGCTTGCCGCCGGCGGCATCCAGCCGGTCGACATCTTCAGCGGTCAGCACCGTGCCGGCGCCGATCAGGCAGTCGGCGGGCGCCACCTTGGCGGCGATCTCGATGGAGCGGAAGGGTTCCGGCGAGTTCAGCGGGATTTCGATCGCCGTCAAACCGGCGTCGATCAGCGCGCCGACAATGTCAGCCGTCTCCTCGGGCTTGATGCCGCGGAGAATGGCGATGAGCGGGCGCTTCATGGCAGGGAAGGGGATGCGGGTCGTCATCAGCTTTTTCTTTCATCATTCGGCCAGATCGCCTTCGCTGCGGCGGAGAGCCCGCGGCGGACGGCGGCATCGGCATCAACAGTCGTATAGGTAAGGGAGAGGATGCGGAACGCGTCTTCATAGAGCGCCTGCAGGCGTCCGGAGGCGACCAGAGTGATCGCGGCCCCTTGCCCAGCAGACGACAAAGCGCCGGCGATTTCGGCGCCGATCAGCGTGCCCGAGATCAACGCTTGCGACCCGGCCGCCGTCAGGCCATGCAGAAGCTGGCCGGCACGGGCGGTAAACAAAAGGTTCGTGGCGAGGGCAGGCTTCTCGAAGGCAGCTTTGATGGCGGAGGCGAAGGCGGCGCTGTCCGCGGGCATGTCGGCCGCACCGGCAACGGCGTGGGACAGGATGCTGTGTTTGGTGATGACGTCGAAGAGTTCGCCGGTCATGAAGGTCGAAAAACCGGCGACTCGGCCGTCGGCGACACGCACCCATTTCGAATGCGTGCCGGGCATGCAGACGACTTGCTCGCCCTTGACGTCGGCAGCGATCGTGCCGAGCAATTGCGTTTCCTCGCCGCGCATGACGTCGGGCGCTTGCCTGTCGCGTTGCGCAAGGCCCGGCAGAATGCGGACGTTGCGCGATTGACCGGGCACGGAGACGGCGCCGGTCAGGATGGCGGAGAGCGACGTCGGCGTATCGATATAGCCGGCTTCCACCCAGCCCTGGCGCGCTCCGGCCATGCCGCAGACGATGACGGGAAGGTCTTCCGGCACCGCGAGGGCATCGAGATGCGATTGCAGCACCTTGGCAAAGCCCGTCTGAGCCGCCGAAGTCATGCCTTCGCCGCTGCGGCGCTCGCCGAGAATGCTGTCATCTTCGCCGACCAGCCACAGCCGGAAACTGCTGGTGCCCCAATCGACTGCTATGTATGCGGGCCGGGCCATTTAAAAATTCCTCTGATTTTTCAATCGAAATACCCTTGGTTTTTCACTAGAGAATACCTCCGTCTACAATGATGGTCTGTGCGGTGATGCTGCCCGAGCAGTTGGATGCAAGAAAAAGCGTCGGGCCAACCAGATCGGCAGCCTTGAGAACATGCTTGAGGCATTGGCGCTCGACCGTTTTGGCGATGCCTTCTTCCGTCAGCCAAAGCTCCATCTGCCGCTCGGTGACCACCATGCCCGGCAGAACGGCGTTGACGCGGATATTTTCCGGTCCAAAGCGACCGGCAAGGCTTTTGGTCAGGCCGATGACACCCGCCTTTGCGGTCGCGTAGGCGGAAAGAAGCGGCGGGTTCATCTTGAAGACGATCGAGGAGAAATTGATGATCGCCCCGCCACCGGCCGCGCGCATGCCCGGCGCTGCCGCCTGCGAGACGAAGAAAACCTGCTTGAGGTTGATCGCCTGGTTGTTGTCCCAATATTCCTCGGTCGTGGTGTCGATCTCGTGCCGGTCGTCCCAGGCAGCATTGTTGACGAGGACGCGAATGGCGCCGAGATCGGATTCGACGGCGGCGACCGTACTTTTGATGGCGCCGACATCGCGCAGGTCGGCATGATAGAAGGAGACGGGATGGGCCGATTGCGCCGAAAGCCGGGCGGCAAGCGCCTTGCTTGACTCCTCGGCTATGTCGATGAAGGCGACCTTGGCGCCCTGTTGCGCAAAACCTTCGACGAGTGCAGCGCCGATGCCGGAACCACCGCCGGTGATGAGTACGGTGCGATCTCTAAGATCGGGAAATTGTGCCTGTGCCTCGGTCAAGTTCTTTTCCTCCCGGAATTGAAAAACACAGTTTGTTCCATTATTTGGAACTAAATTTGACTATGTGGAATTATCCGATTACCCTGCGGTCGTGTCAAGGACATGAGGTACATCAACGCGGGCGAGGCAGTCGTGAATTCGAAGAAGGGCGAGGTGAGGGAAATCCGTCGCGGCCGGGAGACCGGCACGCTCGGCAAACTGATGGCGCTCATCGATCTCGTGGCGCTGGCCGATCGTCCAATGCGTTTCACCGACATCCTGTCTCTCTCCGATCAGCCGCGCGGCACGCTGCACAGGCAATTGTCTCACCTCGTCGAAGAAGGGCTGCTGGAGACCGATCGCGACGGATGCTATCTGCCCGGCATCAGGCTCCTGAGCCTCGCATCACGCAGTTGGGCGCGCAATGAATTTCGGACCGTCGCTGAGCCGCATCTGCGTCTGCTGCAGGCGCAGACCGGGGAAACGGTGCATCTCGGCGTCCTGCGCGGCACCGAAGTCATCTATCTCGACAAGGTCGAGGGCCGGCAGTCCGTGCGGATGTATTCGCAGATCGGCAATGCCTCGCCGGCCTATTGCACCGGCGTCGGCAAGGCGGCTTTGTCCGCGCTCGACGATGTCAGCTTCGAAGCGCGGGTCGCTGGGCTCGCGTTTCACGCCTATACCGAGCATACCCATCGCAGCGTGGCAGATCTCCGGGCCGATATCGATGCCATCAGGAGGTGCGGTTGTGCTTTTGATCGTGAAGAGCACGAGAGCGGCATATGCTGTGTCGCCGCGCCGATCCACTCGGACGACAATGAAATGCTGGCCGGCGTCTCGGTGACAGGCCCGGCCTACCGCGTTACGCCGGAAAAATTGCAGGAATGGGCGCCATTGGTAAAAGCAGCGGCGGCCGCGATCATGCAGGACATGCACAGTCGGCTCGGTCCAAGACGCTAAAAGCGCCTGTTTTTCTCGGCTGTCATGTGAAATTCACCAATTTGGCCTTTCGTGCGCTGGACCTTGGCCAACTTACACGTTTATTCTGAGAAGCTTGTGAGAATCGCGGACCAACTGCCGTTCTCCCTGGTACCTGCTGCTATGCCCGGAGGAGAATGGCGGCCCGATCACCCGGCGCCGTAGTAGATGGTGTCGCAGCAGGCGAGATTTTAAAAAATTATATTGATCAAACGCCGGTTTGTCGGCGTTCATGTGGTGACCCGGAGGCCTGGAGGCGGCGTTTTCGCGTTGTGCCCCTCCCTTATGTAAAGAAGACTAATGATGGCAGCATTGGTGCAGGCGGGAAAGCCCCCTCGGGGGGAAGATTACATTAATGAAATTAGCGGTCTGAAAACACAGTTTGATGTTTTTCGTTTCATGAAGCGGCTGACTGAAGCCTATCGCTGCCGGGCTTTCATGGTTCTGAACCTGCCGCCGGTGACATCCTTCGAACTGCAGAGCAATTCGGTCATCAACAACTGGCCTGCCGAACTCCTGGCGACCTACGACCAGGAAGGATTGATGGCGAACAGCCCTGTGCTGCGACGCCTGCGCAGCTCCACGCTGCCTTTCGTTCACGAGACAACGGTGGGCACTAATCGCGACGATAGCAGGGCGCAACTCATCGCGGCCCTGTTCGAACGCTTTCGTATGACGCGCTGCGTCTATTTGCCCACCCACGACGCATCCGGTCTTCGCGGCGCGATATCGCTTGCCGGCGACCGCGAGACATTTACCCAGGAAGAGATCAAGGATCTCAGCTATGTCGCAATCTATGTTTTCGACAGGCTTGCCGAAATCCGCAATATGGACGTGCGCGTCATCGACGCGCTGACCGACCGGGAGATCGATTGCCTGAACTGGACGGCGGCCGGCAAGACCAGCGCCGAAATCGCGGAAATCCTGAGCCTCTCCGAACATACGGTGAATCACTACCTGAACCGAGCCACCAAGAAGCTGGATACCGTCAACCGTACCCAGGCAGTCGCCAAGGCGCTGCGTGTCGGGCTGATAAAATAAGACACCATCCCGGTCCGCAGCGGCCTCGGGCTGAGGTTCAGTCCAGGCAGCTAGTGCGAGCGAAATCCAGGCAATTTTCTGCGTGAATTTTGTGCGCTGCACATAAAATTTGCCGATATATCCCGCACTGACTTCAGGCTGTGACTGCGAAAACCTATAACGAACTGAAAAATAACAATTTTTCTAATTTCGCGAAACTGGCACGCTTTCTGCATTTCCATAAGCAGAGGTCCAGAGGGGACTTTGATAACAGCGCCGATAAACGCGCGCGGATCGGGCAGCCGCTGCTGATATTTTAGTCGTTGCTTCTCCCAGCGGCAATATCGGTGGCGGCTGTTGCTTATTTGGCACGTCCGCAAAATCAACGGGTTTTAAGGAGCGATTTTTCGTGCGCTCGCCCTACTCCTTTCAAAGCTTTGCGTTATGTGCGGCCGCTGACATTTTGGTCTCCAAGGGAGCGTTGCGGCTGGTAGGGCTATAAAGCCCGGCGGACCTGCCGGCCGCAACGGCAGTATCGTGTCGATATTCCCTTTAATTTCGTTTGGCGAAGTTCTCTCACTCCACTATTTAAGCCTCAAGAGATCCGGAGCGTTTGCTGCGTGGGCGTGCATGCGCCGCCATCCGGATGGAAATCGTGCAGTGAGGATGGAATGGCAGACATCACCAAGGAACAGGTTCTGGAGACGCTGAGGACCGTTCGCGGCCCCGACCTGGAGCACAATATCGTTGAGCTCGGCATGGTCTCGGATGTCTTCATTTCCGACAACAAGGTCTATTTCTCGATCACGGTTCCGGCAGAGCGCGCCAAGGAGCTGGAACCGATGCGACTTGCGGCCGAGCGCGTGATCAAGGAATTGCCCGGCGTCAAAGGCGCCCTAGTCGCGCTGACCGCGGACAAGAAGGCCAATGCCGCTGGTGCGCCTCCGGCACGCCCGGCTCCCGCTCAGCCGCATGCCCATTCCCACGCCCATGCGCCGCAGCAGCCGCCTCGCGCCGGCAAGATCGGCGTACCCGGCATCGGCGCCATCATTGCGGTTGCCTCTGGCAAGGGCGGTGTCGGCAAGTCGACGACGGCCGTCAATCTCGCGCTGGGTCTGCTCGCCAATGGCCTGCGCGTCGGTATTCTGGATGCCGATATCTACGGCCCCTCCATGCCGCGCCTGTTGAAGATTTCCGGCCGGCCGACCCAGATCGACGGCCGCATCATCAACCCCATGGAGAATTACGGCCTCAAGGTCATGTCCATGGGCTTCCTCGTCGAAGAAGAGACGGCGATGATCTGGCGCGGGCCGATGGTACAGTCGGCGCTGCTGCAGATGCTGCGAGAAGTCGCCTGGGGCGAGCTAGACGTTCTCGTCGTCGATATGCCGCCGGGTACCGGCGACGCGCAGCTTACCATGGCGCAGCAGGTGCCGCTCGCCGGCGCCATCATCGTTTCGACACCGCAGGATCTGGCGCTGATCGACGCGCGCAAGGGCCTCAACATGTTCCGGAAGGTGGAAGTACCCGTTCTCGGCATTGTCGAGAACATGAGCTATTTCATCGCTCCGGACACCGGCACCCGTTATGATATCTTCGGTCATGGTGGGGCGCGCAAGGAGGCGGAGCGCATCGGTGTACCCTTCCTCGGCGAAGTGCCGTTGACCATGGGCATCCGCGAGACGTCCGATGCCGGCACGCCGCTGGTCGCTTCCGACCCCAATGGCACGATCGCCGGCATTTATCGCGATATCGCCGCCAAAGTCTGGGCGCAGGTCAGTAACACACCTCAGCGCGCCGCACCCTCCATCGTCTTCGAATAATTCACAATGGCGTGACCTGAGCGGCGATCGGCACGATTGCCTTGGCCGTGCCGTGTGCTATGACTTCGCGGGATTGTGAATCTGCGGTGAAAGCGCGCATTAGAGGGGTTGTGACTTGATTCTTTGCGAGCTTTGCTGCATATGCGCCGCCGGTGAGAATTTGGTCGGCCATATCCGATGACGGCCATCCGCCAAATGGTGACTTCGTCTCGCCTGAGCAATCGGCTTTGTCATGACGGACGAAGGATTGGTACAGCAGCGCAATGGAGCATGGACACGCATTCCCGGCCGGACCGGCGGGATACGGCCGGAGTTTTATGAATTTTTTTCAAGGGCCATCGGCAAAATTGCGGCGAGAGCGCACAAGGCGCCGTGGTTATAGCTTTGCCTGTGTGCCGAGGACGATCCGTTGATCACGGCCTATTGCTCCGATTGCAAGTCCTTCGAATTGGCAGATCTTTCGACCGTTGCCCAATTGCCGGACAACGCCATCTGGATCGATATGGTCGAACCGTCGCGTGAAGAAGAGACGAACATCGAGCGCCTGCTGGGGCTCGAGGTGCCGACGCGCGAGGATATGAAGGACATAGAGCCCTCAAGCAGGCTCTATGTCGACGATGGCGCGGTTTTCCTGACGGCTTCGCTGCTGTGGAAGGCCGATACCAACCTGCCGACGCTGACCGATGTCGCTTTCATTTTGACGGGTCATCGCCTCATCACCATCCGCTACGCGCGGCCGAAATCCTTTGCACTGTTCATTGCAGCGCTGCAGCGCATTCCGCAGGAGCGGCGCACCGGTGTCGCGCTTCTGGCGAAACTTCTGGAAACCATTGTCGACCGCACGGCCGAGGTCCTTGAACAGACGGTTTCCAGCATCGATATATTGTCAGTGCATGTGTTCGGCGACCGTGTGAAAAAAATCCGTCGTCCGTCGAACTATCTGGAAGAGAAGCTGAAAGACATTGCAGGCTATCACCGCGCGGTCAGCAAGGTGCGCGACAGCCTGAGTTCATTGTCGCGGGTTTTGACCTTCCTCCAAACCATCCCCGCCATGCAGCAGGACCGAGAGGCCAAGGAATTGTGCCGCAATGTCTCGCGGGATGTGCAATCTCTATCCGAACATGCGTCCTTCGTCGCCGGTAACATTACCTTCCTGCTGGATGCATCGCTCGGCCTGATCAATATCGAGCAGAACGCCATCATCAAGATTTTCTCGATTGCCTCCGTAGTCTTCTTGCCGCCGACGCTTGTTGCCTCGGTCTACGGCATGAACTTCGAGTTCATACCGGAGTTGCATTTTGCCTATGGGTATCCGGCATCATTGTTTTTGATGGTGGTGTCTGCCGTCGTTCCATTTTTCTTTTTTCGCTGGAAAGGCTGGCTCTGAGAGTCTAGTGATCCTGAATGTCTGACGAAACCCATCATTCTCCCGACGGGAAAATGAATCCACGCAAACTCTTCTACCTCGCCTTGGGGTCGGTTGGCGTAGTCTATGGTGATATCGGTACGAGCCCGCTTTACGCCTTTCGCGAGGCGCTGAAACCGGTAGCCGCCGATGGCCTGACGCGCGGCGAAGTCATCAGCCTCGTTTCGCTGATGTTCTGGGCGCTCACCATCATCGTCACCATCAAATATGTCCTTTTTCTGCTGCGAGCGGACAATGATGGCGAAGGCGGCACGCTGTCGCTCTTGGCGCTGCTGATGAAGACGGCGAATGGCCACACCGCCGTTCTGATGCTGTTGGGCCTGCTGGGGGCGGCGCTCTTCCTTGGCGACGCAATGATCACGCCGGCGCTGTCGGTTCTTTCGGCTGTCGAAGGTCTGAAATTGGTGACGCCAAGGCTGGCGGACTACATCGTGCCGATCTCGGTCGCGATCCTGGCGTTGCTCTTCGCGATCCAGTCGCATGGCACCGGCGCGGTCGCGCGCTTCTTCGGCCCGATCACGGCCCTCTGGTTCATCGTCATGGGCGCTGTCGGCATCATGCATATCTCGGATGATTTCGGCATTCTGGCCGCTTTGAACCCCTGGTATGCGATCAACTTCCTGATCAACGAGGGTTTTCTCGGTGTCGTCGTGCTTGGCGCGGTCTTCCTGACCGTCACCGGCGCGGAGGCACTTTACGCCGATCTAGGGCATTTCGGCCGCCGTCCGATCCAATGGGCCTGGTTTGCCCTGGTGTTTCCGTCATTGACGCTGAATTATCTGGGGCAGGGTGCCTTGGTGCTGCGCCAGCCGCTCGCCATGTCCGACCCGTTCTTCTTGATGTATCCGCATTGGGCGATCCTGCCAGTGGTCATTCTCGCCACCCTGGCGACGATCATCGCCAGTCAGGCTGTCATCACCGGCGCCTTCTCGCTCACGCGGCAGGCCATTCACCTCGGCTTCCTGCCGCGCATGGAAATCCTCATCACCTCCGAGACCAATACTGGCCAGATTTTCCTGCCGTCGGTTAACACCGTGCTGTTCTTCGGCGTCATCTTCCTGGTGTTGAGCTTCAAGACCTCGGATGCGCTGGCGACGGCCTACGGCATCTCGGTGACCGGTGCGATGGTCGTCACCTCGATCATGGCCTTCGAATTCGTGCGTGTTCGCTGGAACTGGACGCTGCCAATGGCGGTGGGCGTGCTGGCGCCGCTGCTGTTGCTGGAATTCGTCTTCCTGGGCGCCAACCTTTTGAAGATTCACGACGGCGGCTATGTTCCGGTGCTGATCGCGACCGCCTTCACAGTGATCATGTGGACCTGGCGCCGCGGTACGGCGATTCTGATGGAGAAGACGCGGCATACGGATATTCCGTTGTCGTCCTTCGTCAGCTCGATCGAGCGCAAGAGCGACCACTCGCCGGCGCATGTCCCGGGAACGGCGATCTTCCTCACCAGCGATCCGGAATCGGCACCGGCGGCGCTGCTGCACAATCTGAAGCACAATCACGTTCTGCACGACAAGAACGTCATCCTGACGATCCGGACGATCAACAAGCCGCGTGTCGTACAGGAGGACCGCTACTCGGTCGAGAAAGTCTCCGACCGCTTCTCGCGCGTCGAACTGCGCTTCGGCTTCATGGAATCGCAAAATGTTTCGCAGGCGCTGGCGACCCTGCGCAAGACCGGACTGAAGTTCGATATTATGTCGACCTCCTTCTATCTCGGCCGCCGCAAACTGGTTCCGGACGCCAAATCGGGCATGCCGCATTGGCAGGACCGGCTCTACATCGCCCTCGCCAATGCCGCGACCGACCCCTCGGATTATTTCCGCCTGCCGGCCAACCGTGTCGTCGAATTGGGCTCGCACGTCATCATCTGACGCGGGTCAGTCAGCTTGCTTGCATCGAAGGCCCCGTGGATATCCGCGGGGCCTTTTGCTTGTAGGTTCATGAATAGATGCCGTACCGAGCGGCGGCCAGAATTAACCATCCATCAAGGTTAATGCGAGATTATTTCGGCTCCTATCCCGAGTGCCGTTTGGAGTCCGGTATTGTCTCGTCCGAGTCGTGTCCCCCGCAAGTATGGCCTCGTGCCGAAAAACTGGACTTCGCCAGCCGTCTTCGGGCTTTGCGCATGGCTGATCTTTCCGTCGACGGCGGCCTATGCCGATCTTGCCGGTCTGCTGGCGGGCATCGACAGGGGGAGCAGCAACTGGCGGATGGTCATTACCAATTCACCGGCAGGTTCGACTCATCAGGCCGAGCTTGCCTTCGGCGACGCCTCGACCGCTGCTGCCATTGGCGACGCCGGTCTCGTCCTGCCCGATGGCCGCCGCGTTGCGTTCCGGTCGGAAGAAAAGGGCAGCGATCCCAGGCCGGACGAAGACCGCATCAATCGCCAGGACAAGAAGGGCAGGATAGTCGCCGTCGCGCCGATGCAGCCCCCGAAGGATTTTTCCGCTGGTTCCGTGCTGCAGCGTGAAAGCATGCTGTTGCGCCCGGAACTGGATACCAAGGACAAGACCGCTTTCCTGAAGCCGAAGATCGGCGGCAAGGAAATTCAGATCGCGACGGCCTTCTATCGAAAGGAGCCGCCGAAGCCGGACCATAGCGTGCCGTCCTATCTTGCGAGCCTGGTAACAAGCCAGGATGCCGATGTGCTCGCTGCCGCCTATGCGTCGCCGCCACCGGACTACGCCCGTGTCTCGCCCTTTGATTCGATTCTTGCCAAGGATCAGGACAACGCAGGCCGTTTCGTACCGCAGATCGGTCCTCAGGATCACGCCTGGGCCGCGAATGTTCTGCCGCCCTCGGTCTTTTCCTCGGACGAACAGCAATGCCTTGCCACCGGCATCTATTTTGAAGCGCGTGGGGAATCGGTGAAGGGACAGGCGGCCGTCGCGCAGGTCATCCTCAACCGCGTCCGCAATCCAGCCTATCCGAAAACCATTTGCGGCGTCGTCTATCAGAACGACGATTGGCGTAATGCATGCCAGTTCTCCTTTGCCTGCGACAACGTCAAGGATCGGGTCAATTCGCCCGAACATTGGAAGGTCGCCCGCCAGGTCGCCATGGCGGTGACCGCTGGCAAAATCTGGCTGCCGGAAGTCGGTTCCGCCACGCACTATCACGCCGTCTACGTCCGGCCGAAATGGGCGGCCGAGATGGTGAAAGTCGGCCGCATCGGCATGCACATCTTCTATCGGACCTATGGCGGCGGCTGGAGCTGACGGTCGATTGCGCGGCGGGACTGATCCGGCCCAGTGAGCGATAAAAAGGCCACAGAAAAACCCGGCCTGAAGAGGATTCTTCGGCTCAGTTTTACGCCGGCATCGCATATTCGCCCTAAGATTATGATTTAATTCGGCTAATTTATGGCTGGACAGATGACGTCTACGCCTTGACTATGCTTTTTCCTAAAACTATGTTGCGCGCGACTTCAAACGGGCCGAAAAGGTGGCGAAACCTGCCGTTCGTTTATGCGTTGACCGGGGTAATGGGATAGCGCGCAACGAAAATGGGAGGACATCACCATGGTGGATGACCGCGACGAAGGTCTGGAAAAGCGACGAGAGCAATTGGAAGCCGAGCTGGCGAGCAAGCGTTCTGCGTTGGGAGAGGATGAACGAGGGGAGGTTCGCGCCGAGGAGAGCCGCAAAGGCTATGCCGAGGCGATGAAGCTTTCTAGTGAATTCATCGCTGCCATCATCGTTGGCGCTGTTCTGGGCTATTTCTTCGACCGTTTTGTCGGCACGACGCCGTGGGGCATGATTATTCTTCTGCTTCTCGGATTTTGTGCCGGCGTTCTGAATGTTCTGCGCTCTGCAGGCAAGGTGGCGACACCGATGCTTGAAAAGCACGGGCTAGATAAGAAATGAGGCGGAAGCGGCGCTACGGTGCAGTTTCCTGGTGAGAGGCATCCGCTTTGACGAGCGGGAAAATGAAAGAGAACAAGCGGTGGCAAACGGACCTACCCATCAGTTCCTGATCTTCAAGATTATCCCGATCGATATCGGCGGAATTGATTTTTCGTTCACCAATGCTTCGCTGTTCATGGTTGCCTCGGCAGTTATCTCTGCCGGCTTCCTCTATTTCGCCACCTCGCATCGCAGCGTCATTCCGAGCCGCGCCCAGTCGGTGGCGGAGATGTCTTATGAGTTCATCGCCTCGATGCTGAAAGAAGGGGCGGGAACCAAGGGGATGAAGTTCTTCCCGCTGGTCTTCTCACTCTTCATGTTCGTGCTGACGGCGAACCTGCTTGGCATGGTTCCCTATTTCTTCACCGTCACCAGCCAAATCATCGTCACGTTTGCACTGGCGCTTCTGGTCATCCTGACGGTCATTCTCTACGGCGTCATCAAGCATGGCTTCGGCTTTTTCAAGCTCTTCGTGCCGCAGGGCGTTCCCGGCATTCTTCTGCCGCTGGTGGTGATCATCGAAATCATCTCCTTCCTGTCGCGGCCCATTTCACTCTCTGTTCGTCTTTTCGCCAACATGCTGGCAGGCCATATCACGCTTAAGGTGTTCGCAGGCTTCGTTGCCTCGCTCGGAGCCCTTGGTGCGCTTGGCATCGGCGGCGCCATTCTTCCCCTGATCATGACCGTCGCCCTGACCGGTCTCGAGTTCCTCGTCGCCTTCCTCCAGGCTTACGTCTTTGCGGTGCTGACTTGCATGTACCTCAATGACGCAATCCATCCGGGTGGCCACTAAGGATTACCGACATTGACGTCTGCAGGGCGTCAGTCATTCGCCGCAACAACCATTTCAAAGGAGTTCAACATGGAAGCGGAAGCAGCAAAGTTCATCGGCGCAGGTCTGGCTTGCTTTGGTATGGCCGGTACGGCTCTCGGCCTCGGCAACATCTTCGGCAGCTACCTGTCCGGCGCACTTCGCAATCCGTCTGCCGCTGACAGCCAGTTCGGCCGTCTGGTATTCGGCTTCGCCGTTACGGAAGCTCTGGGCATCTTCTCGCTGCTCATCGCTCTCCTCCTGCTCTTCGCCGTCTGATATCAACGGCATGATAGATCACGGTTCGCGGGACAGCGGGCCGTGATTCTTTGTATTTGCAGACCACCTGGAGGTGAGCATGTTTGTGACCCCGGCATATGCTGAAGAAGCACCGCCGGCAGCCGGCGCGGTGCATACGGAGACGGGTGCGCCCGATCAGGGCCATCACGCAGGCGTATTCCCGCCGTTTGACCATACGACGTATCCGTCACAGCTCCTTTGGCTGGTGATCACCTTCGTCATCTTCTACGTGGCCATGCAGAAGATCGTTATTCCGCGCGTCGGCGGCATTCTGGAAAGCCGGCACGATCGCATCGCCCAGGATATCGACGAAGCCTCGCGTCTGAAGGCCGAAGCCGATGCTGCCGTTGCGACCTACGAAAGCGAATTGGCCGCAGCGCGCGCCAAGGCAAATTCGATCGGCGCCACCGCCCGCGACGCCGCCAAGGCAAAGGCTGAGGAAGATCGCAAGGCGATCGAAGCAAGCCTTTCGGAAAAGCTGAAGGCCGCTGAGGTCCGTATCAGCGAGATCAAGGCGAAAGCCTTCGGCGATGTCGGCGCCATTGCTGAAGAAACGGCCGCTGCCGTTGTCGAGCAGCTCGTCGGCAACGTCGCCGGCCAGGCAGACGTCGCTTCGGCTGTCGCCGAAGCATCCGCCAAGCGGGAGGGTTGATCCATGGAATTCGGTCTCGACGAAACTTTCTTTGCATTCGTCGCTCTCATCATCTTCCTCGGCCTCATCGTCTATCTGAAGGTGCCGGGCATGATGGCCAAGTCGCTGGACGACCGCGCCGATCAGATCCGTAACGATCTGGCTGAAGCCAAGCGCCTGCGTGAAGAAGCCCAGCATCTTCTGGCTGAATACCAGCGCAAGCGGAAGGAAGCCGAAGCCGAGGCAGCCCATATCGTTGCGGCCGCCGAACGCGAAGCTGAAATGCTGACGACGGAAGCTCGCAAGAAGACGGAGGAATTCGTCGCCAACCGTACGGCGCTTTCCGAGCAGAAGATCAAGCAGGCGGAAGCCGATGCGATGAAGGCGGTCCGTTCCGCCGCCGTCGATCTGGCCATCGCTGCTGCTGAATCCGTGCTCGCCAAGAAGGCCGACGGCCAGGTTCAATCCGAACTCTTCAGCAACGCCGTTGGCGAAGTGAAGTCGCGGTTGAACTGAGCGCGCAAGCAATCGATCTTTGGAAAAGCCCGGCTTCGGCTGGGCTTTTTGTTTTTAAAGGTATCGCTCGGCGACGGTGACATTTGACGATAGCTCCGGATCTAAATTAGATTTCGACCTCGTTTTAGGGGGAGAAATGGTGATACCGAACGGGGAGAGCGGCGAGGGACCATTTCGCCAGGGTGATCTCATCTATCGGCGGACTCGTCCTTGGACAGCGAGTGTTCACGCCCTTCTCACCACACTTCACACCCATGGCTTTGCCAATGCGCCATTATCAGCCGGATATGACGCGGCGTGGGAAAGAGTGAGCTTTCTCCCAGGTGAGACGGGTGACTTGGACGACAATGAGAATATGAGGTCGATGGAAGCTCTGCGGTCCGCGGCGCGCCTGCTGCGGCGCTATCACGATTGCACCGCTCTGTTGATGCGGCCGATGCTGGAGGACCAGAAATGGCAATTGTCGCCGCGGCCGCCGTTCGAGGTGATCTGCCATGGCGATTTCGCGCCCTATAATGTTGTTCTTACCGGCAGCGAGGCGACGGGCATCATCGACTTCGAGACGGCCCATCCCGGCCCGCGTTGCTGGGATCTCGCTTACGCCATCTATCGCTGGGCGCCTCTGTCCGCTGGCGTCGAGGTCAAGGTTCTCAGCGGGCTCGATACGCAAATCCTCCGCGCTCGCAGTTTCCTTGATGCCTACGGCTTGCACTCGGAGCAACGATCGGCATTGCCGGGGATGATCATCGACCGTCTGAATGCCTTGGTCGGCTTCATGGAAAGCGAGGCGGCCAATGGTGTGGATAGATATCGCCGCAACATTGAAGAGGGCCATGCTGATATCTATCGGCGCGATGTTGCCTATATCAGCGAGCACCGAAGCGAGATTACAGCCGGCCTTGCAGGATAAGGAGAGCTGGCGTCAGGCCTCATCGCGTCGGAGCGGCCGGAAACTCATGCGATGTAGCGAGCAGGGGCCGTGCTTCTCGATGCCGGCGCGGTGCTCAGGCGTCCCGTAGCCGACATGGGCGGCAAAGCCGTATGCGGGGAAGACATCTCCGGCGCGGGCCATCATCCGGTCGCGCGTCACCTTGGCGACGATCGAGGCTGCGGCAATGGAAAAGGAGAGGGCATCGCCCTTGACCACGGCTTTTCCCGGGCAAGCGAGGCCGCCAGGCACGTCCAGCCCATCCGTCAGGACGTAGCTTGCCGGTATGGCCAGGCTGCATATGGCACGACGCATGGCATCAAGGCTCGCCTTGCGAATATCAGTGATATCGATACGGGCCGCACTCGAAGAAGCAATGGAGACGGTCGCGGTCGAGAGGATTTCGACAAACAGCGCCTCGCGCCTGATGGCCGAAAGCTGCTTGGAATCGTTCAATCCCTCGGGAATGCGTTCCGGATCGAGAATGACTGCGGCCGCGACGACTGGACCTGCAAGAGGCCCGCGCCCGGCTTCATCGGCACCTGCGACAGGCCAGTGTCCAGCGCGGCGGGCAATCAGCTCCAACTCGAAGGTTGGAACGATCGGGCCCTCGTCGAAAAGCATGGGAGAATCGGATGGTGTGCTGCGTGGCATGCGGCAAGCTCGCACACCATCCGATCTCCTGCAAGCCCCCGGTGGATCAAGGCGGCGAACCAGGGGGCTCTTCCGACGGGTAGGGAAACCCGCGGGAAAGGGTCAGAGCAATTCCGGGAAAAGTGCGTGAGCCGCTTTCCGTCCGGAATTGCGAAAAAACAAAAAGATAGAGCGGTTCTAAGATTCCGCGAAAGCTGAACCGCTCAGAGCAGCGAAAGCTGCACGCCGCTGCCATCCGGCGGCACAAACAGGTCGTCTCGCAATGCGATACTGCGGCGGGTGAGCTCCAGCCGCTTGGTTGCCATTTCGAAACGGCGGCTGATCTGCCAGGCATAGGGGCCTGCGCCCTTCATGCGTTTGCCGAACTCGGCATCGTAATCCTTGCCGCCGCGCATGGAGCGGATCAGCGACATGACATGGCGGTAGCGATCCGGATAGTTCTGCAGCAGCCAGTCGCGGAAGAGCGGGCTGACCTCCAGCGGCAGGCGCAGGATGACATAGGTTGCTTCCAGGGCGCCGGCGGCCTTGCTGGCGTCGAGGATGCGCTCGATTTCGTGGTCGTTGAGCGCCGGAATGATCGGCGCCACCATGACTGCCGTCTGGATACCGGCCTCGCTGAGCACCCGGATCGCCTCCAGCCGCCGCTGCGGCGTCGCCGCGCGCGGTTCCATGGTGCGCGCCAGCTTGCGGTCGAGCGTGGTCACGGAAATACCGACCCGAACCAGGTTCTTGGCGGCCATCTCTTGGAGAATATCGATATCGCGCATGATCAGCGCTGACTTGGTGACGATCGCAACCGGATGGTTTGCCTTGTTCAGCACTTCGAGAATCTGCCGCATGATGCGCCATTCCTTCTCGATCGGCTGATAGGGGTCGGTATTGGTGCCGATGGCGATGACGCGCGGCTTGTAGCCGGGCTTGGCCAGCTCCCGTTCCAGAAGCCGCGCCGCGTCCGGCTTGGCGAAGAGCTTTGATTCGAAATCGAGTCCCGCCGACAGGCCCATATAGGCATGCGTCGGCCGTGCGAAACAATAGATGCAGCCATGCTCGCAGCCACGATAGGGATTGATGGAACGATCGAAGGATATATCGGGCGATTCGTTGCGTGTGATTGCCGTACGCGGCTTCTCCACCTGGACTTCGGTTTTGAAAGGCGGCAGTTCTTCGAGTGTTTGCCAGCCGTCATCGAATGTCTCACGTCGCAGCGGTTCGAATCGGCCGCTCGGGTTCAGCCCGGCGCCGCGACCGCGCCGGCGGTCGATCTCGACTCTGAGACCGGTGTCGGCGATCAAAGCATTGGCAACATCTGCCGTATTGGCAGGCGCAAATGCGACCTGCCCTGCAAGGGACTGCTCGTTCATCGGTAACTCCGGGGCGGTTCATGGCATCGCATGCCGCGTCTAAGATGATTAAATTCCTATCCGACAAACGAGAACATTGCAAGAACAAAATGCGCGATTACGCTCCGCCGCGCAGCGTGTACATGCCGACGAGCAGAGGTCCCGGTGGCATTGTGAACCTGCACATAAGCCTTGTCTAAACCTTCGGGTTTAAAGGGTTATGTGCTGGCAATAAATTGTGCGGCGCTTTATAAATGGGCAATGTTGACAGTAATCATCGAATGCCAGGATCAAGAACCTGAGCTGGCGCAGACATTGGCGGCCCTGGTAGCGGGCGCGATCGAAGGTTTGGTGTGCGACGTCGTCGTGCTCGATCATGGCTCGCGTGATGGCACCTCGCATGTGGCCGACGCTGCCGGCTGCCGTTTCTATTCGCAGTGGGATATCAGAGACATACTGCATTCGGCGCGCGGCGAATGGCTGCTTTTCGTCGAGCCCGGCGCCCGCCCGCAAGCCGGCTGGATCGATGAGATTGCCGAATATGTCTCGCTGAATAAGGTGCCGGCGCGCTTCACCGCGTCGCGGGGTTATCGACGGCCTTTGCTGCAGCGCATCGGCCGCAGCCTGCCGCCTCTGGAACTGGGTTTGCTCCTCTCCAAGCGACAGGCCATCGCCGCCGCCAAAACGGGCATGCGGCTTGCCGAATTCGCCAGGGGGCAAAAGAGCCGCAAACTGTCGAGCGAGCTGATTCCCTCTTGGGTCGCACGCGCGGCACGGTAGCGCATTGTAATCAATCCAGATTCCATTTGAAAATAAGAGAATTTCTGTCATAATTTTCATATGGCGGCACGTCTCGCGTGTCGCGTCAGGCGGCCGACCATGAAGATGCCGGTATGCGGCAGAGCAGGTCAGCGGAACTCTCCTCTTCCGCCGGATTTCCGGCGAAAGGAGGTGCGTCATGGGACGCACGATGCTCTGCCGCCTCATCGGAACGGCCCTTGTGGCAACGGCAATCCTTCATCCGAGTACTGCAGCTTCGCAAGCGATGTTCGCATGCGCTGAACGCGCCGATATGGTCGCTTTCCTGGGAGCGCACTATTCCGAAAAGCTCTCGGCCATTGGTCAGCTCGATCCGAGGAATATTATCGAGGTCTTCGCTGCTGAAAGCGGCAGTTGGACAATGATGATCACCGGTGTCTCCGGCCGAAGCTGCGTGATCCTCACGGGTCAGAATTGGGAATCAATTCCTGCCTTGCCTGGATCGAAGGCATAAAGCGCCAGCTTATTTTGAGCCGGCACCGCGCTTTAGATGTTCATCGAGCCGCGGCATGATCTCCACGAAATTGCAGGGCATATGGCGGTAGTCGAGTTGCGCCTTTAAAATGCCGTCCCAGGCATCCTTGCAGGCGCCAGGGGAGCCCGGCAGCACGAAGATGAAGGTGGCGTTGGCAACGCCGCCGGTTGCACGCGACTGGATCGTCGCCGTGCCGATCTTGTCGTAGGAGATGCGATGGAACACCTCGGAAAACCCGTCCATCCGCTTTTCGAACAAGGGCTCCAGCGCTTCGGGCGTGACATCGCGGCCGGTAAAGCCGGTGCCGCCGGTGGTGATGACGACGTCGATGGTTTCGTCCTGCGTCCAGGCCTCCACCTGGCTTCGAATACGCTTCTTGTCGTCGGGAACGATGGCGCGCGCAGCCAACCTATGACCGGCTTCCGCGATACGGGCAACCAGCGTATCGCCGGACTTGTCGTCGGCGAGCGTGCGCGTATCGGAAACGGTCAGCACCGCGATGCCGACGGGGATGAAGGACCTTGCTTCACTTGAACCGGTCATCACGCGCCTCCCTTGATCGTTTCCGTCGCCTGGAAATACCAGTCCGGCCTTAAGCTGTGAAGCGATGCCGCCGCCGCTGTCGCCCGCTCGAGGTTATCGAACAGGCCGAAGCAGGTGGCGCCTGAGCCGGACATGCGTGTGGCGAGCGCCCCTTGGCTCTCGATCAATTGCGAGAGCGTGGCGATTTCGTTGCAGAGCATTCGTGCCGGCGGCTCCAGATCGTTGCGCAACCCCTCAATGGTCTCGATCCATTGCATGCGGCCATTTGTTGCCTGCAAGGGGAGTACGAATGGCGGATTGTCCTTTCGGGCCAGCATGCGAAACACCTCCGGCGTCGAAACGCCGACGAGGGGATTGCCGAGCACCATAGCAAAAGATGGAAAGTCCGGCAGAAGTTCGATCACTTCGCCGATGCCGCGTGCGATCAGCGGGCGGCTGGCCAGGCACATTGGCACATCGGCGCCGAGCTTCAGTGCAATCGCCGTCACCTCATCGGAAGGCAAGGCGAGCCCCCAGAGCCGCATCAGCCCACGCAGGGTCGCCGCCGCATCCGCCGAGCCACCGCCGATGCCGGAGGCGACGGGAAGGTTCTTTTCGAGATGGATGTGGACGGGCGGCGCTTCGAAACCCGCGGCACGAGCCGCCTGCCGCAGCAGATCGCGTGCCTTCAGCACCAGATTGCCGCCGGCATCCCCATCGGTAAGAAGAGGGGAGAAGCGCCCGGACAGGCTGAATTCGTCACGCTCGCTTGCGCGAAAACCTAAACAATCGCCATGCCGCGCAAAAGTAACGAGCATGTCGAGCAGATGATACCCATCGGCCCGCCGGCCCGTCACATGCAGGGCCAGATTGATTTTGGCGGGCGCCTCTTCCGTGACGTCGAAATCGTCAGCCGCAAAGATCACCGTCATCGAACGTCTTAGGACTTCTTATCGGCTGGCGGCGGCGTTGTCGTATCGGGCGACGGGGTGACCGCCGGAGCCGGATCAGGCTGCTTGGTCTTGTCGACCGTCCTTGGATCGTTGTCGAGCGCCGGCAGACCGTTGGCGATCTTCTCCTTGATCCTCGGAATATCCACGTCCTCGGGCTTGGAGGCCAGAGCGCGGTTCCACTGATAAACCGCCTCCAGCTTGCGGTTGACGCGCCAATAGGCATCGCCCAGGTGGTCGTTGATCGTGGGATCGCCGGCCTTCAACTGCGCGGCACGCTCCAGCTCGTTCACGGCATCGTCGAAGCGGTTGAGGCGGAAATAGGCCCAGCCGAGCGAATCGACGATGTAGCCGTCATCCGGCTTCAGATCGACAGCCTTCTTGATCATGTTCAGACCCTGGTCGAGGTTCATGTTCATATCGACCCAGGAGTAGCCGAGATAGTTCAGAACCTGCGGCTGGTCGGGGTTCAGCTCCAGCGCCTTCTTGAAATTCGGCTCGGCCTTGTCCCACTTCTTCAGCCGCTCATAGGCGATGCCGCGCTGGAAGAACACGGCCCAGTCGCCGCGATTCGGCACGGCGCCGATGACTTCCGCGGCCTTGTCGTAATTATCCGCCATGCCCTGGAAGTCCTTGGCGTCCGAGAGAACGCTGCCATAGGCGAGGTAGCTGCGGATATCGTTGGGGTCGGAATCGATCAGCGCCTTCAAATGCTTGCGCGCATCGTCGACCTTGCCGGACTGGGCGAGTGCAAGGCCGAGCTGCAGCTCGGAGATGCGGGCCATCGGCGAGGTATTAGGCACCTTCTTGTAGAAGGAGATGGCGCGGTCCATCTGCTCCTGCTTCTCCGCAAGTCCGCCAAGCAGAACCAGCGTGTCGGCACTCTTGGGATCGAGCGTATTGGCGATCTGTAGATAAAGCGAAACGACATCTTCGGCGCCGTCGCGGTTGAGCGCCGCGCCGACGGTAAAGAGAACCGAGGCTGCACCCTGCGTGCTGTCGGTCACTTGCTGGTCCGGCGTTTGGCCCTTGTTGATGCTGTCGCGCAGCGCGTTCAGTGGCGCGTAATTGTTGATGAGGTTGTCGCCGACCGAAACGGCATCCAACGCCTTCTGCTTGTCGCCGGCTTTGGCTTCAAGCGCTGCAAGCGCCATCACGGCGCGCATGAATGTGTCGGGGGCCGTGGCGCCGCCCGCCTTGTCGAGAATGGCGTCGTTCAGGTGCGAGCGGGCGGACTTCGTATCGCCAATGGTAATGGCAATGGCACCGGCATGGTAATTCTTGAAGATGTTGAACCAATCCGGCCCCTTCATCTTGTCGATCATGGCAATCGCTTCCTTGCCATGGTTGGAACCGGCGCGGGCCCAGGCCAGCAGAAGACCGGCCATCATGCGGTCGAGATCGTTCGGGCCGTCATATTTGAGAATGTCCTGCGCGGCCTTGTAGTCATGCCGGCGGATGGCGTCCATGCCGCGTACGATCGTGGTGACGCGTTCGACCGAGGGATCGTTCTTCAGCTCGTTGGCGTACTTCACACCCTCTTCGAGATTGCCGTTGAGCAGCAAAGAGATCATCAGCCGCTGGCGGATCTCCGGGTTGCCCGGTTCGATCATCAGCGCCTTTTTATAAAGCGAAATCGCGGTCTCATAGTCATGGTCTACATCGGCGGTACGGGCAGCAAGGAAGGCGCCTGCGAAGGTATCGACATTTTCCGCATCGAAGGTCACCGGGGCGCTGGCCTCCGGCGTTGCCGGGGCATCCACCGCGCGCGCGCTGTTCAACGCGGCCATCGAGAGGATCGCCGCCAGGGCTGCGCCCGAGAGGAAACGAATGGCAAGTCTCTGCCGCATTAGTAAGCCTTTCATCAAGGGATTTGCCGGTGAGAGCGCCGGCGGCACGCGTTCGTGTCAATTGATTCACAACAGGATGGCTTTTTTGAAGCGCTCCTGCAAGAAATTCGGCCGGCGGCGATTAGTTCACGCGTTCGATGCAGAAATCGATCACTTCCATGAGCGCGGATTTCCACGGCGTTTCCGGTAGCGGCGCCAGTGCGTCGCGGGCGATGGTGCCGTAATGAACGGCACGGGCGATGGTGTCGGTGAGCGCACCATATTTGGTGATCAGACCCAACGCCTTTTCCAGGTTCTCGTCGCTGTTGTTGCCGGTCTCGATCGCGTCGCGCCAGAAAGAGCGCTCTTTTTCGGTGCCGCGGCGATAGGCGAGAATGACGGGAAGCGTGATCTTGCCCTCGCGGAAATCGTCGCCGACATTCTTGCCGAGATCGGCGGCCTTGCCGCCGTAGTCCAGCGCGTCGTCGACCAGTTGGAAGGCGAGGCCGAGATTGGTGCCGTAGGACTTCAGCGCATTGCGCTCGGCCTTGCCGGCATTGGCGACGATCGGTCCGACTTCGGCGGCGGCGGCAAACAGCGCCGCCGTCTTGGCGCGGATGACGGAGAGATAATCGTCTTCCGTCGTTTCCATGTTCTTGGAAACGGAGAGCTGCAGCACTTCGCCTTCGGCGATGACGCAGGCAGCCGAGGACAGGACGTCGAGAGCATCGAGCGAGCCGACCTCGACCATCATGCGGAAAGCCTGGCCGAGCAGGAAATCACCGACAAGGACGCTTGCCTGGTTGCCCCAGATCATGCGGGCGGTGGACTTGCCGCGGCGCAGATCGCTTTCGTCCACCACGTCATCGTGCAACAATGTCGCCGTGTGCAGGAATTCGACTGAGGTGGCGAGCTTGATGTGATTGTCGCCCTGGTAGCCATAGAGCGCGGCCGAGGCGATGGTCAGCATCGGCCGCAGGCGCTTGCCGCCGGAAGAGATCAGGTGCTCGGCAACTTCGGGGATCATCTGCACATCGGAGCCGGCTTTCGACAGGATGAGCTGGTTGACGCGTTCCATATCCGCCTTGGTCAGGTCCACCAATGGCTTGATGGAGGCCAGTTTATTCTTGCTTTCTTCAAGCGGTATCACGACGCCCAACGATCCGGACTCCTGTTCATTTTCTGCAAAGCACAATAAGAAGGGGCGAAAGAGGCGGCAAGAGGCGATTTGTCTCGTCTCGCAAATTTGACAGGAAACCCAAGGCTTATGCACGAGCTGATACGCACCAATGATCCCGTTTTACTCTCCTTCGCCGAGAGCCTGATGAAGGACGCCGGGATTCATTGCTTCGTCGCGGATCAGGCCATGAGTGTTCTCGAGGGCTCGCTCGGCATGCTGCCCCGTCGTTTCATGGTCGAGGATGAGCGCGCCGATCAGGCCCGGCGTATTCTCATCGATGCCGGCCTCGGCGACGAGCTGCGCCCAGCGCGCGGCTGAGGTTCGTCATGGCCGATGACCTTTCCGAAACCATCGACGCCTTCCATCGCGGCGGGTTCCATATCGTCCAGCCGAAGGGCAGGGGCCATCGCTCCGGCATGGACGCCATGTTGCTCGCTGCTCTCGTGGCCGATGACCGCAGCATAAGGGTGGCCGATCTCGGTGCGGGGGCGGGCGCAGCCGGCATGGCCGTGGCCTCCCGGCTTGAACGGGCGGAGGTGGTGCTGTTCGAGCGCTCGCCGGAAATGGCCGAGTTCGCCCGCAAGAGCCTGGCGCTTTCGGAAAATGCCCGCTTCGCCGGCCGTGTCGCTGTTGTCGAGGCCGATGTGACCCTGACCGCGAAGGCCCGCAACGACGCCGGCCTGATCGATGACAGCTTCCATCATGTCATTATGAACCCGCCCTTCAACGATGCCAGCGACAGGCTGACACCGGATGCGTTGAAAGCGCAGGCGCATGCCATGACCGATGGCCTGTTCGAAAGATGGGTGCGAACGGCAGGCGCGATCATGATTCCCGGCGGTCAACTGTCGTTGATCGCCCGGCCACAATCGATCGGCGAGATCATCGCCGCTTGCGGCCGTCGGTTCGGCGGTATCGAGATCACGCCCATCCATCCGCGGGACGGTGAAAACGCCGTTCGCATCCTGGTGACGGCGATCAAGGGCTCACGGGCGCGGCTGGCGCTGCGGGCGCCGCTGATCATGCATGGCGAGGGGACGCACAAATTCTCCGACTTCGTCGACGACCTCAACAATGGCCGCGCCGCCTATTCCCGAAAGTAGTGTGCCGTCCCGCAAGCATGACGCGGTTTTCGACCAGGTCGTCGGAAATCAGGCCATGCCTTGGAACGCATCGAAGATCAGCTTGACGTTCAGGACCGCGATGGCGAAGGCGATGATATAGGCGACGGTGCTTAGCCAGCGCGGCGCGACGAGATCGCCCATTTTGGTCTTGTCGGCGGTGAACATGACCAACGGGAAGACGGCAAAGGAAAGTTGCAGGCTGAGCACGACCTGGGTCAAGATCAGCAGATCCGCCGTACCGGAATCGCCGTACCATATGGTGACGACCCCGGCCGGAGCGATCGCCAGTCCGCGCGTCACGATGCGGCGCAGCCACGGTTTCACCTTGAGCCGCAGAAAACCTTCCATGACGATCTGCCCGGCAAGCGTTGCCGTCACCGTGGAGTTGAGGCCGCAACAGAGAAGCGCGATCCCGAACAGTGTCGGCGCGATCGCCAGGCCGAGAAGCGGAGCCAGCAGCGATTCCGCCTGAGCGAGTTCCACGACATCGGTGTGGCCATGCGCGTGAAACGCCGCGCCGGCGAGAATGAGGATGGAAGCGTTGATGAGCAGGGCGAAGGTTAGTGCAACGGTCGAATCGATCGTGGCATAGGTCAGCGCCTCTTTCTTTTCCGGCAGCGTATGGCCGAAGGCACGCGTCTGCACAATGCCGGAATGCAGATAGAGATTGTGCGGCATGACCGTCGCGCCGAGGATGCCGAGCGCGAGATAGAGCATGTTCGGATCCCGGACGATCTCGGTCGTCGGGAAGAAGCCCTTGATGACCTCGCCCCAATTGGGATCGGCAAGGAAGAGCTGGATGCCGAAACAGAAGGCGATGACGCCGAGCAGGGTGATGATCAGCGCCTCTACCCAGCGAAAGCCCAGCCGCTGAAGGAAAAGAATGAGAAACACGTCGAAGGCGGTGACCAGCACGCCGAGTTCGAGCGGCAGGCCGAAAACGAGATTGAGGCCGATGGCGGTGCCGACGACTTCTGCGATATCAGTCGCGATGATGGCAATCTCCGCCATTGCCCACAGCGGCACTGAGACGTAGCGCGGATAGGCGTCCCGGCAGGCTTGAGCCAGATCGCGGCCGGTGGCGATTGCGAGACGCGCACAGAGCGCCTGCAGCACAACGGCCATGATGTTGGACAGCAATGCGACGGTCAGCAGGGCATAGCCGAATTTCGATCCGCCGGCGAGCGAGGTCGCCCAGTTGCCGGGGTCCATATAGCCGACCGCGACAAGATAGCCCGGACCTGCGAAGGCCGCGACGCGACGCAGCACCGAGCCACCCTTGGCGGTTTCGACCGAGCGATAGACATCGGAAAGAGTGGCCTCTTGTCGGTCATGGCGCCAGCCGGCATCGGGCTTGGGTTTCATAAGATCCATAGGGCTTCCGCAGGCTTCGATACTGCGAGAGGTATGCGGTTTAGAATGATAATGCAATTCATTCGCAACAGGAAAAACCATTCCCGCTCGCATTCGCCTCGGCTGTGGCATTCCTGCAATCCGTAATAGCGGAGAAAAATCCGCGATAGTGACGATTGTTTCATATGGCGGCGGATGCATCTCCATTCTGTTGGAGGAAAGATAATTGGAACAATTTTTTATATTGAACGCTATTTTTGGTTCTTCTATCCAAACTCACATCGAGAGCCGAAACGCGGCTGAGCACCGGAGATGACCGATATGAACCCCGCCATGAACATGATGCCGATGATGAATCCGATGATGGGTGGCATGATGAACCCGATGATGAACGGTATGATGATGCCGATGATGAACCCCATGATGGGCGGCATGCCGATGATGGGCCAGATGCCGATGATGAATGGCATGATGATGCCCATGATGCAGATGATGATGAGCAAGATGACGTGCAAAATGACGCCGAAGGGCATGGTTTGCGAGATGATGCCGATGGAAGGCATGGACAAGGACATGTTCATGGAATGCTGCAAGCGCATAATGTCCATGATGTCATCCGGCATGCCGATGATGATGATGTGCGGCAACATGATGATGTGCTGCACGATGGAAGCGGCCTGATTCATCCGGTCGCAACCCGGAATAACAAGCAGACCTCCATCTGCCTCCGGCCGCCCGCAAGGGCGGCCTCTTTTTATTCGCTGGCATCTTGGCCCCGCTGCCTTAGCCCCGGACTTCCTCGACATAGGTGGTGACAAGATAAAGCACGGCTTCGCTGCTGGTCATATTGCGGTAGCTATGGGCGACATCGGCGTCGAAGATTGCGGCGTCGCCTTCGCCAAGGAGCTGCGGCGGGTGTTTGCCCGCGACGATTTCCACCGTGCCGCGCGAGACGACAAGATTCTCGATCGTGCCATGATGATGCGCCTCGGCGGTCTCCGTGTGATAGGGCGCGATGCGCAGCTCGTAAAATTCGACCTTGCGTTCGCTTTCATAGGGAAAGAGCGCCCGCGTCTGGAATTTGCCTTCGGAGGCGGACAGGACCTTCGTCTTGGCGTGGGTCAGCACCTGCAGCGAGGTGGTGTCGTTCGGCTCAGCGATCAGGAAGCCGCAGGGGACATCCAGCGCTGCGGCAATCTTCCAGAGGATGCTGATCGTCGGGCTGCTTTTGCCAGTTTCGATCTGACCAAGCATGGCGCGGCTGACGCCGGAGATTTTTGCCAGCCGATCCAGCGAATAGCCGCGGCGCGTGCGCAACCGGCGAAGATTCTGGCCGGTCAATGCCGAGATTTCGTCGACTGTCTCGACTCTTGAGACCACATGCAGGGGTTCGACCGATTCAAGCGCCATAGCTTGGATTACCAAGCGGCATCACCGGGACGAAACCCATGAAAGGAATCCACATCAGGAAAGGCTGCGCGGGCCATGCGGAAACGGGAACCTGCTGCGTCGGCGCACTTTTGGCGCGGGCATCGCGATAAGCTTGGAAATCGATGACGTTGGCAGCCTGGCCGGACATACGGAACTCCTGATCACAGTCCCATAAATCTATTTTTTTGATCGACTAATGTAGAGGGAGTGGCGCCCAATCTTGACGGACACGGAGAAATGTTTTTCCCGGCTGCCGTTCTTGCAGCGAAAGCCCGTACTCTCTTCCTCTGCCCTTCTGCTGATCGGCAAAAAACATGGTGGCCAGCCAGGAACCGGGCGCGAAATGCAATGATGGATGTTGCGTTTGCCGTTTCCATGCATACATCACCTGCAGCAAACATCATGAATCAGGGACGACGAATGGCTGGATTTTTTAGGCGCATGCTTCCGAAGCGGTTTCGCAAGGAAAAGGTGGTCATTCCCGTCGTCCGGCTGAGTGGTGTCATCGCCTCCGGCGGCGGTCCCCTCCGGCAATCGCTCAATCTTGCGGGCGTGTCTCAGGCGCTGGAAAAGGCCTTCGGCATGAAGGCAGCCCCGGCCGTCGCGCTCGTCATCAATTCTCCCGGCGGTTCGCCGGTGCAATCGCGGATGATCTATAACCGCATCCGCGATCTTGCCCGCGAGAAAGAGAAGAAGGTGCTGGTTTTCGTCGAGGATGTGGCGGCATCCGGCGGCTATATGATCGCGCTCGCCGGCGATGAGATCATTGCCGATGCCACCTCGATCGTCGGTTCCATCGGCGTCGTCTCCGGCGGCTTCGGTTTTCCGGAGCTTTTGAAGAAACTCGGTGTCGAGCGCCGCGTCTATACAGCCGGCGAAAACAAGGTGATCCTCGATCCGTTCCAGCCGGAGAAGGAAAAGGACATCGAGTATCTGAAGAGCCTGCAATTGGAGATCCACAAGGTCTTCATCGACATGGTGCGCGAACGCCGGGCAAGTAAGCTGGCGGCGGATGAGGTCGTATTCTCCGGCCTCTTCTGGACCGGCGGTCGCGGTCTGGAACTCGGCCTCATCGACGGGCTCGGTGATATGCGCCAGGAGCTGAAGAAGCGTTTCGGCGACAAGATCAAGCTCGAGCTGGTCACCACGCCGCGCAGCCTCTTCGGCCGTCGCGCGCCGGGCATTTCCCTTTCAGGCATGGACGGCATCGGCGCCGGCCTTGCCTCCGGACTTGCAGAGGTGGCAGAGGAAAAGGCATTGTGGGGGCGGTACGGATTGTAATCGGGAGCGCTGCGTGATGCCGCAGATCATCTTCTTCATCGTTGCTGTCGGCGGTATTTGGCTTCTTTATCGACGCTTCCTGCGCGACGCCCGAAAACTCACCGAGAAATCACGCCGCGCCGAAAGCGAACGGCGCACGGGCGCCATCGGAACGCTGGTGAAGGACCCGAAGACGGGCGAGTATCGGGTGAAGCGGGAAGATGAATGATAGCGAAACCGAAATCATTCGGACGCAAACTTCCGATCGATACGTCATCTCTTGACCCTTGTCTTCCATCGTGGCACCTGTCGCGCCAACGTACACCAAGCAGATAGTAGCTGATCTCCATGACCGCGACCCCGCCCGATAACATGAATCCGAAGCGCTCGTTCCAGGCGTTGATCCTGACGCTGCACAATTATTGGGCCGACAAGGGTTGTGCGGTTCTGCAGCCCTACGACATGGAAGTCGGCGCCGGCACGTTTCATCCGGCGACCACCTTGCGCGCCCTCGGTCCGAAGCCGTGGAAGGCTGCCTATGTGCAGCCGTCGCGCCGTCCCTCCGATGGCCGCTACGGCGAAAATCCCAACCGTATGCAGCACTATTACCAGTATCAGGTCATCCTGAAGCCCAATCCGCCGAACCTGCAGGAGCTCTATCTCGGCTCGCTGGCGGCGATCGGTCTCGATCCGCTTCTGCATGATATCCGCTTCGTGGAAGACGATTGGGAGAGCCCGACGCTCGGTGCCTGGGGTCTCGGCTGGGAATGCTGGTGCGACGGCATGGAAGTGTCTCAGTTCACATACTTCCAGCAGATCTGCGGCATCGAATGCGCGCCGGTTGCCGGCGAGCTGACCTATGGTCTCGAGCGTCTTGCCACTTACGTCCAGGGCGTCGACAGCGTCTATGACCTGAATTTCAATGGTCTCGAAGGCGACGAGAAGATCACCTATGGCGATGTCTTCCTGCAAGCCGAGCAGGAATACTCCCGGCATAACTTCGAATATGCCAACACGGAAATGCTGCACCGCCATTTCATCGACGCCGAGAAGGAATGTCAGGCGCTGCTCGCCGCCGGTGCGCCGGGCGACAATGCCAATCAGCTCCTGCACAAATGTGTCTTCCCGGCTTACGACCAGTGCATCAAGGCCAGCCACGTCTTCAATCTGCTCGATGCGCGCGGCGTGATCTCTGTCACCGAACGCCAAAGCTATATCCTGCGCGTCCGCACTTTGGCGAAAGCCTGTGGTGAAGCCTTCCTGCTCACGGATGCCGGCGGTGCGAACTGGGGCAAGCAGGCAGCGTAAGACATTGGCGGAATAGCGAAAGCGGATGACAACATCCGCGAAGCCGCATAGTGTACCCTCGATTGTAGTCCCAGCGGGGGTTCGCCATGTATATTATTTTGGCGGTCATCATACTGGCCGCACTTTACGCTATTTTCGTTTATAACGGCCTCGTTCGTGCCCGACAGGTGGCCGAGGAGGCGTGGTCTGGTATCGACGTGCAGTTGAAGCGCCGCGCCGATCTGATCCCCAATCTGATCGAAACCGTGAAGGGCTATGCCGCCCATGAGCGTCAGACGTTGGATGAGGTCGTGGAGCTGCGCAACAAGGCGCAGGCGGTGCCGTCGGGCGATATTGCAGCCCGCGGCCAGGTGGAAGGCCTGCTTTCACAGGCCCTTGGCCGTGTGATCGCGCTTGCCGAAGCCTATCCCGATCTGAAGGCCAACACGAATTTCCTCGAATTACAGCGCTCTCTCGAAGGTATCGAAGGCGAAATCCAGATGTCGCGGCGCTACTACAACGGTGCGGCCCGCGATCTCAACGTCAAGGTCGAGAGCTTTCCCAACAATCTGCTCGCCGGCCCCTTCGGTTTCAGCAAGCGCGCCTTCTTCGAAATCACCAACGAGGCGGATCGCGCCGTTCCGTCCGTCAAGTTCTAAAATTCCTCCTATCGGTTTTGCATTCCAGGCGGTAAAGGAAGCCGACCGCAGGCCGTTGGCCGCTTTCTGGACTGACCAAAGAGATTGATGATGGGTAGAGCCAAACTCACGATTATCCCGCCGGGCAAGCCTTTGACCGGGCGCGCCATGCCGCCGGGATCGAAGTCGATCACCAACCGCGCGCTGCTGCTCGCCGGCCTCGCTAAGGGAACCAGCCGCCTGACCGGTGCGCTCAAGAGCGACGACACGCGCTATATGGCCGAAGCGCTTCGTGCCATGGGCGTGACGATCGACGAGCCCGACGACACCACGTTCATCGTCACCGGCAGCGGCAAGCTCCAGCCGCCGGCTGCACCGCTTTTCCTCGGCAATGCCGGCACGGCGACACGCTTCCTGACGGCTGCTGCTGCGCTGGTCGACGGCAAGGTTGTCGTCGATGGTGACGCCCACATGCGCAAGCGACCGATCGGTCCGCTGGTCGATGCGCTCCGCTCTCTCGGTATCGATGCTTCGGCGGAAACCGGCTGCCCGCCCGTGACCATCAACGGCACCGGCCGCTTCGAGGCGAGCCGTGTTGAGATCGATGGCGGCCTCTCCAGCCAATATGTCTCGGCGCTGCTGATGATGGCCGCCGGCGGCGACCGCCCGGTCGATGTCGTACTGCTTGGCGAACATATTGGCGCTCTCGGCTATATCGATCTGACGGTTGCAGCCATGCGCGCCTTCGGCGCCAAGGTGGAGCGTGTCAGCCCGGTCGCCTGGCGCGTCGAGCCCACCGGCTATCATGCGGCCGATTTCCTGATCGAGCCGGATGCCTCCGCCGCAACCTATCTCTGGGCAGCCGAAGTGCTGAGCGGCGGCAAGATCGATCTCGGCACGCCGGCGACGGAGTTCTCGCAGCCGGATGCGCGTGCCTATGATCTGATTTCGAAGTTCCCGCATCTTCCTGCCGTCATCGACGGCTCGCAGATGCAGGACGCTATCCCGACGCTCGCCGTTCTCGCCGCCTTCAACGAGACGCCGGTGCGGTTCGTCGGCATCGAGAACCTGCGCGTCAAGGAATGCGACCGTATCCGGGCGCTGTCGAGCGGCCTGTCGCGTATCGTTCCGAATCTCGGCACGGAAGAGGGGGACGATCTTATCGTCGCTTCCGATCCAAGCCTGGTCGGTAAAGTCCTGCCGGCCGAGATCGACAGCTTCGCGGATCACCGCATCGCCATGAGCTTCGCCCTGGCCGGTCTGAAAATCGGCGGCATCACCATTCTCGACCCCGATTGCGTCGCCAAGACCTTCCCGTCCTATTGGAACGTGCTGGCTTCGCTGGGTGTTGCCTACGAAGACTGACGCTCTGCCATCTCAAGAGAGGCCTGGGCGCGGAAACATTCTTGACGCGAAGCGGCGCCGGTAACGGCGCTGCAGGTATCTCTTGGGGGAGTGATGACACGGCTTTGCGGGTTTTTCCTGGCTTTGTGCCTGCTGCTTTGCGCAACGACAGTAACGGCGGCCGAACTCATCACCAATTTCGATCAGGCAATCGCCCTGCACCGCGACGGCTCCATGCGGGTCGTCGAGACGATTTCGGTGAATGCGGAAGGCCGTGCCATCCGCCGTGGCATCTTCCGGGATTTTCCGCTGACATTCACCGATGCCAACGGTCGCGAGAACGAGGTGGATTTCAAGGTCGTTTCCGTCGAGCGGGATGGGCAGCCGGAGGATTGGCACAGCGAGCGCATCAAGGGCGGCGAGCGCATCTATATCGGCAAGGCCGACCAAAGCCTCAACCCAGGTGCCCACACGTTCCGCATCACCTACGACACCAATCGTCAGATGCGCTATTTCGACGATCATGACGAGCTTTATTGGAACGTCACCGGCAATGGCTGGCAGTTCCCGATCCTCAATGCCAAGGCGATCGTCACATTGCCCGATGGCGTGGAGCCTCAGCAGCTAGCCGTCTTCACCGGGCCGCTCGGCGCCAACGGCAAGAACGCCAGCACCAGCGCGCAGGCCAACATCGTCACCTTCGTCACGACCCGGCCGCTTGCCATAGCCGAAGGCCTGACGATCGCCATCAAGCTCGCGAAGGGGGCGATCGCGCCGCCGAGTGCTGGCCAGCAATGGGGCTGGTTCCTCCGGGATCATCTCGATACGACCATCGCCATTGGCGGATTGATCCTGGTGTTTGCCTATTACATGCGGAGCTGGATTGCAGTCGGCCGCGACCCTCCACCCGGCGTCATGGTCCCGCGCTGGGATCCGCCCGAAGGTATTTCGCCGGCGCTGGTCAATTATATCGACAACCGGGGTTTCGTCCGCTCCGGATGGACGGCGCTGTCGGCGACGGCGATCGATCTTGCGGTGCGCGGCTATGTCATTCTCGACAACCTGAAGGAAAAAGTGGTCATCCGCCCAACCGGTAAGGCAGGCAGTGATCTCAGCGGCGGCGACAAGGTGCTCATGCAGGCCGTCGGGCCATTCTCCCCGCTTGTCATCGACAAGGAAAACGGCGAGGCGGTGCAGACACTCGGCTCGAAATTCCGTAGCGCGATCGAGCGCGACCATCGCGGTGAATATTACAAGGCGAATTCACTCTACGTTATTGCCGGCATCGCCTTGTCGATCCTGATTTTGGCTGCCATTGTCATCTTCGGGCGCCTGCATGAAAATGCCCTGCCGCTCATCATCGTGCCGGGATTGCTGTCGATTTTCGTGACGCTCTTGGCCAGCTCGATCGGCCGCAGGTTCCGTAGACGAGATGCCGGCCTCGCCCGGCGCATTCTTTCGGTCTTGATCTTCGCCTTTTTCGGCTTCGTCTTCGTATCCATTGCCGTGAGCGGCTTTGCCGCCGCGGTCGTGCCACTATGGGAGGCGGGCTTGCTCCCGCTGGTGGCCGGCATCGTCGGCATCTTCGCCCTGAATGTTGTCTTCTTCTTCCTGATGGGCGCGCCGACGCCACTCGGACGCAAGATGACGGATGGCATCGATGGTTTGCGGCAATATCTGACGCTCGCGGAACGCGACCGGATGAACATGCAGGGCGCACCGCAGATGTCGCCGCAGCATTTCGAAAAACTGCTGCCCTATGCAGTCGCGCTCGGCGTCGAAAAGCCCTGGTCGAGTGCCTTCGAGGCATGGCTTGCCACCGCTGCGGGCGCGGCAGCGGCAGCCTATGCGCCGGTCTGGTACTCCGGCGATTTCCACCCCGGCAATATCGGCGGAACGATCGGCGATTTCTCCTCCTCCATGGCATCCACCATCGCGTCCACGATTCCAGCACCCGTATCGAGTTCGTCCTCCGCCTTCGACGGCGGGGAGGTGGGGGCGGCGGGTCCTCCGGCGGCGGCGGAGGAGGCGGGGGCGGCGGCGGATGGTAGTTATCTAAAAATCGGCTTCACGGGGGTGAGCCGTCATTGCGGGGTGGGGCATGAGAATATCGTTTTCGGTCAGAAGCCTGCTCGTTGCACTTCTGTCGGTCTGTTGGTGGCACGCCGCTATAGCGGCCGAAACAATTGTCTGTTTTGATCAGACGATGACTGTCGCGCGAAGCGGCGCGTTGCAGGTTGTCGAGACGATCACTGCCAACGCTGAGGGAAAAGCCATTCGGCGCGGCATTTTCGTGACTTTCCACTGGAGTTCGTTGATGCCGCCGGACGCAAAAGGCGAGTCGATTTCAGCGTGATATCCGTCGAGCGCGACGGTCAGCCGGAGGAGTGGCGTGAGGAAGAGATCGACGGCGGCACGCGCATCTACATCGGACGTCCCGACAAGGATGGTAAGACTTTCTTGCTCGACCGTGGCAAGCACACATTCCGTGTCACCTATAAGACGGACCGGCAGTTCCGCTTCTTCGATGATTATGATGAGCTTTATTGGAACGTTACCGGCAATGGCTGGCAGTTTCCTATACTGCAGGCATCGGCAACGATCATCCTACCTGATGGCGTGAAGCCACAGAGGCTTGCCTATTTCACCGGCGTTGCCAATGCGACCGGCAAGAACGCAACGGCAGTTCAGCAGCCGGATAAGATTGTCTTCTCCACAACCCGTCCTCTGGCAAAAGGCGAGGGGTTGACGGTCTCGGTTATGCTGCCGAAAGGCTCTATTGTGGTGCCGGACGATGCACCGGCGCTGATTGCGGCTGCCGCGCTCGGCCTGCTTGTCCTCGTCGCATACCACCTCGTGGCCTGGCGCCGCGCCGGGCGAAAGTCTTCTCCTAGAGTTCTCGTGCCGGGTTGGGACCCGCCGGAGAATGTTTCGCCTGCCGTTGCAAACTATATCGACAACAAGGGCTTCCCCAATGGCGTGGGAGCGGCGATGTCGGCCGCTCTTCTCGGCCTTGCCGTCAAGGGTTACGTAAAGCTCGATGATCTCGGCGAGAGGCTTTTGGTGCACTCCACCGGAAAGCCGTTGTCGGAAGCGCTTGATAACTCCGAATTCGTACTAATGAACGCTGTCGGACCGCGTGATCCGCTGGTGTTAGATCGCAAAAACGACGCCGAAGTAAAGCGCGTCGCCTGGGCGTTTCGAAAGGTGATCGAGCGGGATCATGAGGGGCGATACTTCAAGTCCAACGCTTCGTATATGGGAGGGAGCCTTCTATTGACGCTAGCGGCGCTTGGTGTCGTCTCGATGAGCGGCCGGGATAGCGGCGGTTTTGCAATGGCGCTAGTATTTGGCCTGTTTGCATTAACGATCGGAGGATTCACCACGTTTCTCCGTCGGCGCGGCGTCAGTCGGCAGACGCGCCTTTCCGCGATCTGGTGCCTTGTGGTCCTGTTCGGCTTTATCGCGTTGGTGTTTGTAGGCGCCATCGCGTCCGACCGGCCCGGGACGGTGCGCCCGGAAGGAATTCTGCTGGCCGGGTTGATCATGGCCATAGTCGGTGTCAATTTCGTCTTTGCTCCCTTCATCGAAACATGGACGAAGCTCGGTGCCAGGGCGATCGGGAAGATCGAGGGTTTGCGGCAGTATCTTTCTCTGGTCGATGAAGGGCGCATGGTGGTGCAGGACGATATCCGCACGTCGCCGGAGCATTTTGAGGAGCTATTGCCTTATGCGGTTGCCCTCGGCGTGGAAAAGAAGTGGTCGCAGGTGTTCGAGACGTGGATCACGAAGGCTGCCGGCGGTTCGGCGGGGCTGGAGCGGGCATCTTCCTACCAACCATCATGGTGCAGACGACACGAACACTATCACCATCACCATCACCATGGGTTGGGCTGGGTGAGCGATGTCGCCGCACTGCCGTCGGCCGTCGCGGCATTCATCCCATCCACCATTTCCCCAACCCCGGTTTCGGCCACCGCTTCTGCCTTCTCTGGAAACGAATCGTCGGAGTCGACCAGCCGGAACGATTCTTCCGATGATCCACCGAACCAGCGCGGTGGTGCTGTCGGCGGTGGCGGAGGCGGCGGTGGCGGCGGCGGATGGTAATTTCGCCGTTTGGCGGGATGACTTTTGCCGCCGGGCTTGCTAAGTCCGCCCGGATCATTTTGCCTCAACGTAAAGACAGCTCCCATGCCCGATCTCCTTCTCGAACTCCGCTCCGAGGAAATTCCCGCCCGTATGCAGCGCAAGGCTGCCGGTGATCTGAAGAAGCTCGTCACCGACGCGCTGGTCGAAGCGGGTCTTTCCTATGAGGGTGCGCGCGAATATTGGACACCGCGGCGCCTGACGCTCGACATTCGCGGCTTGACGGCACGCTCCGCCGATGTGCGCGAGGAGCGCAAGGGTCCGCGCACCGACGCCAATGAAAAAGCGATCGAAGGCTTTTTGCGCGGCGCCGGCTTGTCTTCCGTGTCGGAAGCGCAAGTGCAGAGCGATCCGAAGAAGGGCGATTTCTACGTCGCGGTCATTTCCAAGCCCGGCCGCGCCGCCGAGGAAATCATTGCCGACGTCATGCCTGGGATCATCAAGGATTTTCCCTGGCCGAAATCCATGCGCTGGGGCAAGGCGTCGGCCAAGCCCGGCTCGCTGCGCTGGGTGCGCCCGCTGCAGTCGATCGTCTGCTTGTTCGGCACTGAGCACGAGGAGACCGCCGTCATTCCCTTCGAGATCGACGGCATCGTCGCTTCGAACGTGACTTATGGTCACCGTTTCCATGCGCCGCAGGCAATCATCGTCAAGCGCTTCGATGACTATGTGGCGAGCCTGGAGAGGGCGAAGGTCATTCTCGACGCCGAGCGCCGCAAGGACATCATCCTGCACGATGCCCGCGACGTCGCCTTTGCCAACGGCCTGGAACTGGTCGAGGACGAGGGCTTGCTCGAAGAGGTCTCTGGCCTGGTGGAGTGGCCGCAGGTGCTGATGGGCTCCTTCGAAGAGGATTACCTGTCTATCCCCTCGGAAATCATCCGGTTGACGATCAAGACCAATCAGAAATGCTTCGTCATCCGTCCGCAGGCCGGTGAGACGCTCTCCAACCGCTTCATTCTCGTGTCCAATATCCAGGCGACGGATGGCGGCAAGGAGATCATTCACGGCAACGGCAAGGTCGTGCGCGCCCGTCTTTCCGATGCGCTGCATTTCTGGAAGCGCGACCAGGGCGATTTGCCGGACCTTGAAACGCTGGAAGCCTCTGCCCAAAAATTCGGCCTCGACCTGAAGAAGCCGCTCGATCAGCGCATGGCGAAGCTCGATGCGCTGAACGTCACTTTCCATGCCAAGCTCGGCAGCCAGGGCGAGCGCGTCGCCCGCATCCGCGTGCTTGCGGCTGAACTCGCCAAAATAACTGGCGCCGATCCGGCCAAGGTCGACCGCGCCGCGGTCCTCGCCAAGGCTGACCTGCGCAGCGAAGCCGTCGGCGAATTCCCGGAGCTTCAGGGCCTCATGGGCCGCAAATATGCGGTGCTGCAGGGCGAAGACGCCTCTGTCGCCGCTGCGATCGAGGATCACTACAAGCCGCAAGGCCCGTCAGACCGCGTGCCGGAAGACAAGGTGGCGATCACGGTCGCGCTGGCCGATAAGCTGGACACGCTGATCGGCTTCTGGGCGATCGATGAGAAGCCTACAGGCTCTAAGGACCCTTTCGCGCTGCGCCGCGCGGCTTTGGGCGTGGTGAGAATTCTTCTGGAGCGCAAGGTTTGGCTGCCGCTGCTGGCGACGACAAAAGACATCGATCTTCTCGCCTTCTTCCACGATCGCCTGAAGGTCTATCTCCGCGATCAGGGCGCCCGCTACGACCTTATTGACTCGGTGCTGACGCCGGAAGCCGACGACCTCCTGATGGTCGCCCGTCGTGTCGAGGCGCTGACCGCCTTCATCACCTCGGAAGACGGCAAGAACCTCCTCGCCGGTACCAAGCGCGCCACGCAGCTCCTCGCAGCCGAGGAGAAAAAGGGCACCGTCGTTGCCGACGGCGTTTCGGAAGCGTTGCTGAAGCTCGATGCCGAAAAGGACCTTTTCGCCGCCATCAAGGCAGCCTCCGCCGAAGCCTCCGACGCGATCGCCAAGGAAGATTTCCGCTCGGCCATGTCAGCCCTCTCCAAGCTGCGCGCGCCCGTCGACCGCTTCTTCGAAGATGTTCTCGTCAACGATGAAGATGCCGCCATCCGCGCCAATCGCCTGGCGCTGCTGCGCCTGATCCGCGAGGCGACGGGAACGGTGGCCGACTTCTCGAAGATCGCGGGATAAAGCATGGAGGCGCGATGACCGGAAAGATCCTCGTCAGCGCCTGCCTCATGGGCCATGCCGTCCGTTACGACGGCCGTTCCAAGCCGCTCGTGCATCCGGCCATCGAGCGTTGGCGCGAGGAGGGGCGGCTGGTGACGATCTGTCCGGAAATGTCCGCCGGCATGGTCGTGCCGCGACCGCCGGCCGAAATTGCCGATGGTGCGACCGGCGAGGATGTGCTTGCCGGCGCTGCACGCGTGATGGAGATCACCGGCGGCGATGTCACGGCGGAATTTCGTCAGGCGGCCGAAAATGCTCTGGCGCTCGCACAAGAAACCGGCTGCCGCTACGCTCTCCTGATCGACGGAAGCCCGTCCTGCGGCTCAGGCTTCATCTATGATGGCACCTTCTCCGGCGGCCGGCATGCGGGCAATGGCGTTACGGCTGCGCTACTGAAGCAAGCCGGTATCGAGGTTTATTCCGGCGGTGAGATTGACCGTCTGATCGAGCGGCTTGCTGCGGCCGACTGAAGCCTTCGACACCCCCATAAGAAAAACCGCCGGGTTTGTGCCCGGCGGTTCATGATGCTGTTACGTTATAGTTTAAGCGGCGCGGCGGTTTTGTTGTGCCAGCGGCCGGCCGTCGTTGACGCGGAAGCCGCGGATGAGGCCGAGCAGATCCTCTGTGTCGGCGGCGAGCGTTTCGGCCGATGCCGTCGTTTCTTCCGCCATGGCGGCGTTCTGCTGTGTGGCGGCGTCGAGCTGGTTCATCGAAGACGAGATCGAGCGCAGCGTCGTATCCTGTTCGGAGGCGCTGTGGGCGATCTTCGAGACGATCTCGTTGGCGGCCTTGATCTGGTCGGAGATGCGCTTCAGCGCTTCGCCGGCCTCGCCGACAAGGCGGACACCCTGGTCGACCTGGCCCGAGGAGCGGGCGATCTGGTCCTTGATCTCCTTGGCGGCAGCGGCGGAGCGCTGCGCCAGTTCGCGCACTTCCTGGGCGACGACGGCAAAGCCCTTGCCGGATTCGCCGGCACGCGCCGCCTCGACGCCGGCATTCAGCGCCAGAAGGTTGGTCTGGAAGGCGATCTCGTCGATGACGCCGATGATCTTGCTGATCTCTTCGGATGATTTCTCGATACCGCTCATGGCATCGATCGCCTGTGCGACGACGGCGTCGCTGCGCGATGCCTCGGTCGAGACGGCATGCACGCGTTTGCTGGCCTCATGCGCGCCCTCGGCAGTCTGGCGCACGGCAACGGTAAGCTCGTCAAGGGCAGCCGAGGTTTCTTCCAGGCTGGCGGCCTGGCGTTCGGTGCGCTGCGAAAGCTCGTTGGAGGCGCGGCGGATCTCTTCCTTGCTGACGCCGATGTCGTTGCCCTTGGCATTGACGCGGCCCATGGCGGCTTCCAGATGCGACAGCGCCTCGTTGAAGTTGTTGCGCAGGCCGGCATAGCCGATGCCGATATCACCGCAGCGCACGGTCAGATCGCCCTGGGCAAGCTCTTCGAGCGCCCTGCCGATGGTGGCGACGACGCGGGCCTGTTCCTGGGCCTCGTCCTGCTGCTGGCGAAGGTTCTGTTCGCGCTCACTGCTGATTTCCAGCTCCTGCGCGGCCTGACGATCCGCCAGGGCGTGACGTTCGCGGACCTTCTCCTGCAGCGACCGGGTCGCCTGCGCCATCAGGCCGATTTCGTTGCGCATCTCGGCGTGAGGAATGATGATTTTCACGTCATCATCAGCCACGGCCTTGAGAGCGGTATGGACATCGGCCAATGGCTTGGTGATGCCGCGAATGAAGTAGAACGCAGCACCAATGCCGACGAGAAAGACGATGCCGCAGATCAGCAGCGCGCGCCACATTGCCGCGTGGATCTGGCCTTCGAGGTCGTCCATATAGACGCCGCAGCCGAGAACGATCTGCCATGGTGCAAAGGCGGCGGAATAGCTGCCCTTCAGGAAAAGCTCGCTGTCAGGATGACCGGGCTTGACCCAGTAATAAACGGTGCGGCCGCCGCCCTTGATGCCCTTTTCGACCATTTCCTTGCTGAAATGCGTGCCGTTCTTGTCGACCTGGCCGGACATATCCTTGCCGACATTGGCTGGGTTGGGATGAAAGCGCATAGTGGCGCTGTAGTCGAAGCCGAAGAGATAGCCCGCCGGTTGGAAGCTGACATGCGAGAGGAGCTTGAAGGCTTCGGCCTGGGCGGCCTCATGTGTCATCTCACCGGATTTTTCGCGCTGATAATATTGATTCAGAACCGAAATGCCGGACTCGACCTGCGTGCGGAGCATATCGAAACGGTCGTCATAGATCGAGTCCGCCTGCGACCGGATCTCGAAATAGGTCGCCACGGCAAAAGCTGCCATAAGCACGCCCAGAAGGGCGAAGAGTTGATGGGCGATCTTGAGATTCTTCATAATGCCTCGCAACAGGGTAGGATGAATACCGGCGCGGTATCCTACCGCCTGTGCGATCGCCTGGGAGAAACCCCAATACGCTTGCCGCTGCTCGAAATGACATGCTGCTGTCCGGTGCAAGCAAAGTGGCGCTTTATATCTAATAAAGATTTAATCAAAACAGCGTGATCGGAAATTAAAAAACTCTCGAGGTAAACTTTGTTGCCTCGCAATAAATAATACTAGGCTCGCTTTCAAGACTATCCGGAGCGGACGGGAAAAATTCTGTAGTTTGCTATGCAAAACAAATGCGCCCCTGCTTCTCTTCAGGGGCGCATTGGTCCGCCTTGCGGCAGACCCCGTCGACCGAAACTTTGGCCGGGGCGGGGCAGGGAACGGGGTCGAACAGCTATTGTTACTGGCGAAGTTCAAAGCCGGAGAGATCGAGTGGCGGGGGTGTCTTCGCTTTGGCGGATTGGGGCAAAGCAGCGGTTTTTGCGGTGAGGTCGATGCCGTCGATCGGAACATTGGCGGCCGCCAGCGCCTCGGGCGTCGGTTTCGAAATGAAGACGACCGGTGAGCCGCCCATCCAGGCCTCGGTGCGCACCACCTTCCTCTGGCCATCGATGTCGCGCACGACGACGGACTGCGTGCCCGGCGCCAGGTCCGGCACCACGTAGTCCTTCTTGACCATTGGCGGCTTGATCGCCGGGCAATCTGTGCAGACCCTGTCGATGATGCTATCGCCACCGGTTTCCGTCTTGCTGTCGATGGGCTGGATCGACGAAGCCATGGCCGAGCCGGCGGCCAGCACACATGCCAAAGTCAGGAAAAAGGGACGCATAACAAAACCACTCCGTCTTACATGTTGGAGAGATTAGCGTCCCTTTGTTTCCATCCTGTCAGGAGATTCGATAAAAGTTTAGCGGAACCGCAGAAATCGGCACAGGCTGACGTTTTTCGCCTCAAACCTTTTCGCGTTCGATTGCGCGCCAGCCAATGTCGCTGCGGTTAAAACCATTCTTCCATTGCACCTCGCCAGCAAGGGCATAGGCGCGCTTTTGCGCGTCGCTGACGGTCTTGCCGGTCGCTGTGATGTTCAGCACCCGACCGCCGGTCGCGACCAGCGCGCCATCCTTCAGCGCTGTGCCGGCATGGAACACCTTGGCGCCTTCGCTGTCGGCGGGCAGGGCAGCTATCGGCGTATTCTTCGCGTAGGAGCCGGGATAGCCTTTCGAGGCCATGACCACGGTCAGCGCCACGTCGTCGCTCCACTCGGCGCTGACCTGATCCAGCGTGCCGTTGGCGCAGGCGAGAAGCAGCGGCAGCAGATCGCTCTTCAGCCGCATCATCAGCACCTGACACTCCGGATCGCCGAAGCGGACATTGTATTCGATCAGCTCCGGTCCCTTGGCGGTGATCATCAGCCCGGCGAAGAAGATGCCGGAGAAGGGATGGCCGCTTTCCGCCATGCCGCGGATCGTTGGTTCGATGATTTCCTTCATCGTGCGCTCGACCATCTCCGCCGTCATGACCGGAGCGGGGGAATAGGCGCCCATGCCGCCGGTATTCGGGCCGGTATCGCCGTCGCCGACGCGCTTGTGGTCCTGGGCGGTAGCAAGAGCCAGCGCATGCTTGCCGTCGCAAAGGCAGAAGAAGCTCGCCTCCTCGCCGTCGAGATAGGCTTCGATCACGACCTCGGTTCCGGCCGCGCCAAATGCGCCTTCGAAGCAGTCGTCAATCGCGGCGAGCGCTTCCTCGACCGTCATGGCAACGGTGACACCCTTGCCGGCGGCAAGCCCATCGGCCTTGACGACGATCGGCGCGCCCTGTGCGCGAATATAGGCTTTCGCCTTTGGCGCATTGTTGAAACGCTGGTAGGCGCCGGTCGGGATATCGTAGCGGGCGCAGATATCCTTGGTGAACCCCTTGGAGCCTTCCAACTGCGCGGCTGCGGCGGATGGACCGAACACGGCGATGCCTTCTGCGCGCAAGCGGTCGGCAAGCCCGGCGACCAGCGGCGCTTCCGGGCCGACGACGACGAAGTCGATGGCTTTTTCCTTACAGAAGGCGACGATCGCACCATGGTCTTCGATATCGATGGCGGCAAGTGTGGCATGGTCGGCAATGCCGGGATTGCCCGGCGCGGCGTAGAATTCCGTCATCAGCGGCGATTGCGCCAGTTTCCAGGCGAGCGCATGCTCGCGTCCGCCCGATCCGATCAACAGAACTTTCATGGCTTGCCCTTTTCTTGCGTCCATTTGCGCGGTTAAGGGCCGCTGGACCAAAGGTCAAGCGGCAAATCCTGTGGAGGCGCAGGCTACAACATTGCAACGCCTTTTTATGTCGCTAATGCGAGACGTCGGTTTTCGAATCGTCGGTCCGCTTTCGTTGCTTGGATCGGCACTATCTGATCCGAAAACCGCTTCGTACTTTTTGGGATCATGCTTATGGTCTCCTCACCCTTGTTCAGTTCAGAGAATCCTATGGCCGCCGACATCCGCTCCCTTGCCGCAACCATCGCCACTGAAATCAATTCGCGTGCGGATCAGGCCAAGGCCGCGATCGAGCTTCTCGACGAAGGCGCCACGGTGCCCTTTATTGCTCGCTATCGCAAGGAGGTGACCGGCGGTCTTGATGACGGTCAGTTGCGTACGCTGGCGGAGCGCCTCGTCTATCTGCGCGAGCTGGAAGCCCGCCGGGCGGCTATCGTCGAGTCGATTACCGGTCAGGGCAAGATGACCGACGAGCTGATGCGCAAGATCGCCGTGGTCGCCACCAAGGCTGAGCTGGAAGATCTTTATCTGCCTTACAAGCCGAAGCGCCGCACTCGCGCTGAAATCGCCAGAGAGCGCGGCCTTGGCCCGCTTGCCGATACCATTGTTGCCGATCGCTCCAGGGAGCCGGCTTCCCTTGCCGAGGGTTTCATCACCGCTGACGTACCCGACGTGAAGACGGCACTCGAAGGGGCGCGCGACATCATCGCCGAAGGCATTGCCGAAAATGCCGATCTGCTCGGCAAGCTGCGCACCTATATGAAAACGAATGCATTGCTGAAAGCGAGGGTCGTTGACGGCAAGCAGGAGGCGGGTGCGAAATTCGCCGATTATTTCGATCATCAGGAACGTTGGGCAACCGCTCCCGGCCATCGCGCGCTTGCCATGCTGCGCGGCTGGAATGAGGAGATGCTGACGCTCACCATCGAGGTCGACGTCGAGGCCGTCTCGCCGAACAAGCCGGTAGAGCGGATGATCGCGACGGCTTACGAGATCGGCACGAGCAAGCCCGGCGACCGCTGGCTGATGGAGGTGGCAAGCTGGACCTGGCGGGTCAAGCTCTCCATGTCGCTGTCGCTCGACCTGATGCGAGAGCTGCGTGAGCGCGCGGAAGAGGAGGCCATCCACGTCTTCGCCCGCAATTTGAAGGATCTTTTGCTCGCGGCTCCGGCCGGATCGCGTGCGACCATGGGCCTCGATCCCGGCATCCGCACCGGCGTCAAGGTTGCCGTGGTCGACGGCACGGGCAAGCTGCTGGAAACGACGACGGTCTATCCCTTCCCGCCAAAAAACGATGTGCGCGGCACGCAGGCGACGTTGGCTGCGCTCGTGCGCAAGCACCAGGTCGAGCTGATCGCAATCGGCAACGGCACTGGCAGCCGCGAGACGGAGAAACTGGTGGCTGACATGCTGGCGGATCTGCCGGCACCGAAACCGACCAAGGTGATTGTTTCGGAGGCAGGCGCTTCCGTCTATTCGGCTTCCGAAACGGCGGCGCTGGAATTCCCCGGTCTCGACGTATCGCTGCGCGGCGCTGTCTCCATCGCCCGCCGTCTTCAGGATCCGCTGGCCGAACTCGTCAAGATCGAGCCGAAATCGATCGGCGTCGGCCAGTATCAGCACGATGTCGACCAGCAGAAGCTGTCGCGCTCGCTCGATGCCGTCGTCGAAGATGCGGTGAACGCGGTCGGTGTCGATCTCAACACGGCCTCCGCGCCACTGCTCTCCCGCGTCTCGGGTCTAGGCCCGTCCATTGCCGACGCGATCGTCAAGCATCGCGACGGGGAGGGACGTTTCGAGACCCGCCGCGACCTCCTGAAGGTCGCACGTCTCGGCCAGCGCACCTTCGAGCAATGCGCTGGCTTCCTGCGCATTCCCGATGGCAAGGAGCCGCTCGACGCCTCATCGGTGCATCCGGAAGCCTATGGCGTGGCGAAGCGGATCGTGGCGGCATGCGGCCGTGATCTGCGCAATCTGATGGGTGATGCTGCTGCGCTGAAGGCGGTCGATCCGCGCCAGTTCATCGACGAAAAATTCGGTTTGCCGACAGTGCGCGACATTATCGCGGAACTGGAAAAGCCCGGCCGCGATCCGCGCCCGAGCTTCAAAACGGCGACCTTCGCCGAGGGGGTCAACGAGATAGGCGATCTCAAGCCCGGCATGCTGCTGGAGGGCACAGTAACCAACGTCGCCGCCTTCGGCGCCTTTGTCGATATCGGTGTCCACCAGGATGGCCTTGTCCACGTCTCGCAGCTCGCCGACCGTTTCGTCAAGGACCCACATGAAGTGGTCAAGGCCGGCGACGTCGTAAAAGTGAAAGTTGTGGAGGTAGACGTCAAGCGCAAACGAATCGGCCTCTCCATGCGCAAGGATGGCAGCACTGCGGCTGCGGCGCCTCAGCATCAATTGCGCGAAAAAAGTGGGGGGCACAACGCTGGCGGTAGGCGTGATAGCGGCCCGAAGCCGGAGCAGCACGGCAGCTTCGGTGCCGCTCTGGCGGATGCACTCAAGCGAAAATAAGGGCTTAGCGAGACTCAGTGCAAGAATGTCACACTCTGGCAGAGTTGTTGCCGGAGTGCCAACGAGTGCGAAAAGGTGCGCTTGCCACATTGATGTGACGCGTTAAAGTCCGTGCTAATGTCATGTCATCATAGGCGAGGCGTCCATGGCGTCGGCACTCTTCTCGATTGTTAAAAAAATCGTCCGTAAAGGCTCCCTGAGACTTACGCTCGCATCCGGCGAGACGCATATGATCGGGGATGGGTCCGGCGAGACGGTTGCCGTCCGCGTCGCCGATCAACAGGCTGAGGACGCGATTGCCCGCGATCCGACCTTGAAGCTCGGCGAAATGTACATGGAAGGCCGCTTCATTCTGGAGCAGGGGGATATTTATGAATTCCTCTCGCTGGTGAAGCAGAATACGACCAACGAAATCTTTGATCTGCGCATGGCGGCGCTCTTGATCGGTCGCATTGCCTGGCAGCAGATCAAAAGCCGCTCGCCGATCAATCGCAACAGATACAATGTTGCGCATCACTATGATTTGTCGGCCAAGCTGTTTGATCTCTTCCTCGATGAGGACTGGCAATATTCCTGCGCCTATTTCGTGCCGCCTGGCATCAGCCTGGACGAAGCCCAAGTGGCCAAGAAGCGCCATATCGCCGCCAAGCTGCTGGTCGAGCCAGGGCAGCGCGTTCTGGAGATTGGCTCCGGCTGGGGCGGCATGGGCATGTATCTAGCCGAAGCCAATCCCGGCCTGGATTTCACCGGTATCACGCTCAGCGAAGAGCAGCTCAAGGTTTCGCGCGATCGCGCCGCCAAGCGCGGCCTGTCCGACCGCATGCGCTTTGAGCTTCAGGACTATCGCTATATGACCGGCAGGAAGTTCGACCGCATTGTCTCGGTCGGCATGTTCGAGCATGTCGGCATCGGCGACTATGGCAAGTTCTTCCGCAAGGTCCACGAATTGCTCGACGACAACGGCGTCATGGTGCTGCACTCCATCGCCCGTCCGAAGCCGAGTTTTGGAACGAACGCCTTCATCGAGAAGTATATTTTCCCTGGCGGCTATATTCCATCCGTCGGAGAGACCGTGGCACCGCTGGAAAAGGCCGGGTTGCTGGTCAAGGATGTCGAAATCCTGCCGATGCATTATGCCCATACGCTGCGGCATTGGCGCAATCGCTTCGTGGCGCGCAAGGCCGAGGCTGTCGCGCTCTATGACGAGAAGTTCTTCCGCATGTGGGAATTCTATCTGGCCGGCTCGGAAATGGGCTTCCGCTGGGATGAACTCTTCATCATGCAGATCCAGATTGCCAAGAACCAGTTCGCTGTTCCTGATAATCGCAACTACATTGCCGAGCGGGAAGCGAAGCTCAGGCTATTTGAGGCAACCCGTGCGCCGCTGGAAAAGGTGACGTTCTAAACATCCGCCGCTGTTTTGAGGTTGCGCCGAGCCGTGGATTGCCATGGCTCGGCGTTTTGATTTTGGCCCATCCGGACAGGGCGGCGTGTCCGTTATTTGACCACTTGAATGGTCAGATTCTCGTCGCTGACTTTATTTGCATACAACACGGTCATGCGCAGGGTGAACTGATCCGTGCCGGTGAAGCCAGGATCGGACGTGTAATATACCGTCGTACCTTCGACCGGCTTGCCGCTGCAGACATAGGCGTCACTGTCCTTATCGTATTTAACCCGAACCTTGCCGTGGCTAGGTTGCTTGATGATCCCCGTATAGGGGTAGGCGTCGAACGTACAATCCCGCTTCACGGACGCGACCATGCCAAGCGCGGTCTTTTTGCCGGAGATCGCTCTGTGGGAATATTGGTTCTGCTTGGTGCCATCGATTGGCGTGCCGACACAGCCTGAAAGCGTCAAGCCGATACCGAGAAATGCACTGAGAGAAATCAAAGATATAGTATTCATTCCGCTCTCTTTTTGAATTGCCGATATCGGAATTCCAATAGCGGCGTAGGCAATACCAATGATTGAGTAACCTGTGCCGGAATTAAATCACCGCGACACATCGGCGCAGGCTCGGAGCCGGTGAAATTGCCTTTTTAAGTTTCGCCTTATCCCCCGAATTCAGTCGCATTTGGTTAAGAGAGCGGTAACGCGATCGGGATAATTTGCGGCAACTCTAAGGGCGTGTATGGCCCTTTGCATTGCGTATTATGGAGTTGATTGTGTTTGTGAAATCGCGTTTGTTTTTCACCTTCGGCCTGCTCGCTGTTTCTGCGGGCGCCGCTTCGGCCGGGGACGGTCAGCACTTTTGGTCGGGTGATTGGTATCTAAGCGTCGGTGCAGCCGGTTTCACCGCGCCGAAATTCGAAGGCAGCAAACACAACAAGCTGCAATGGGCGCCGTTGATCTCCGTCGGCAAGCAAGGCCCAGGCCCGCGTTTCTCCTCGCGCAACGATAATCCCTCTTTCGCGTTCATCGACAATGACGGCATCCGCGCCGGTATCGTAGGCAAATTCGTGCCGAGCCGGGATTCCAGCGACGGTCACGAGCTGAAGGGCCTGAAGAAGGTCAAGTGGGGCGCCGAAGTGGGCGGCTTCGTCGAAGCCTATCCGACCGACTGGCTGCGCGCCCGTGTCGAAGTCCGCCAGGGCATTCGCGCGCATAGCGGTGTCGTCGCCGACGCTGCCATTGACGCGTTCACCGACATCACGCCGGAACTGCGCCTCTCCGGCGGCCCGCGCATGACGCTCGCTTCCCCTGATTATTTCGACACCTATTATGGCGTTAACGCCAAGCAGTCCGCAGCCTCCGGCCTCAGCCGCTATAATCCGGGCGGCGGCGTGAAGTCCGTCGGCGCTGGCGGTGCGCTGACCTGGAAGGCCAGCCAAAACTGGACCACGAGCGCCTTCGTCGAATATTCCCGCCTGACCGGCCCGGCTGCCGATAGCAGCCTCGTGCGAGAACGCGGCGACCGCAACCAGTTGCTGGTCGGCGTTTCCGCCAGCTACAAGTTCAATTTCACGCTGAACTGAAAAGAGCGGGGCGTCAGCCCTGCCGCTTGACCGCGCCCGCCAGATGTCACTACTAGTCGTCTATGCAAAAGACAGGCGACATTAACGGGCGCGTCGCAGACGCATCATCCGGCAACTGGGTTTATCGCATCCTGCCTGCGGCGCTTTGGCCCTATGCGCAGCTCGCGCGCTGGGACAGGCCGATCGGCTGGCAGCTCCTGATGTGGCCCTGCTTCTGGTCGGCCGCGTTGGCGGCTAATGCTGCTGTTGCGGCGGGCCAGCCTTCGCCCGGCTTTCTGCTGATCTACCACCTCATCCTCTATTTCATCGGGGCCGTCGCCATGCGCGGCGCCGGTTGCACCTATAATGATCTGGTCGATCATGAGATCGACATGGAAGTGGCCCGCACGCGCTCACGTCCGCTGCCGTCCGGCCGGGTGACGCGCTGGCAGGCCAAGATGTTCATTGCGCTGCAGGCTCTGGTCGGCCTGCTGGTGCTGCTGCAATTCAATTGGTTCGCCGTCGTTCTCGGCATCCTGTCGCTAGCCGTCGTCGCGCTTTATCCTTTTGCAAAGCGTTTTACCGATTGGCCGCAATTCTTCCTCGGCCTCGCCTTCTCCTGGGGCGCTCTCATGGGGTGGGCCGGCCTCTTCGGCAGCCTGTCCTTTGCCCCGATCGTGCTCTATGCCGCCTCCATTCTCTGGACGATCGGCTATGACACGATCTACGCGCATCAGGACAAGGAGGATGACGAGCTGATCGGCGTGCGCTCCACCGCGCGGCTTTTCGGTGATCAGACCCGCCTCTGGCTGATCGGCCTTTATGGCGCGACATTGTTTCTGATGCTGGTGTCCTTCGCCTTGGCGGGAGCAGGCTGGCTTGCCTATCTCGGCCTGATCGTCGCCGGCTGCATGTTCGCCTATCAAATCGCCGTGCTTGATATCAACGATGGCGCGCAGTGCCTTGCCCTGTTCAAGTCCAACAATCGGGTCGGCCTGATCGTCTTTGCCGGCCTCTTTCTGTCGTTCTTGTTCCTCGTCCCGTGAGGGGAGGGGGTTTGCCACATGCGGTTCTCAAGGGCGCGTCATGGCATGTGAAATCCGCCCTGCTGCCAAGGTAGACGCTGAAGCAATCAGCGACGTGATCCTTGCAGCACTTCGGGAGGTCAATGCGAAGGACTATTCTCCCGATATCATCGATCGCGTTGCCGATAGTTTCAGTCCCGCTGCCGTGCGCAAGCTGTTAGGCAGCCGAACGGTCTTCGTGGCGATCGATGGCGGAAGCATCGTTGGTACTGCCAGCCTCGATGGCGCCGTTGTCCGCACGGTGTTCGTTGCTCCTTCCGCACAAAGGCGCGGCATTGGCGCCCGCCTCATGGCTGAAATCGAACAGGCGGCTATCACAGGCGGCATCACCACCTTGTCCGTGCCGTCGTCCATCACTGCACAGGGCTTTTACGAGAAGCTCGGCTTCAACAGTGTCTCAGACAGTTTCTACGGCGACGAACGAACCATCATCATGGAGCGCTCACTGACGCCATAAAGATTTCGGCCGCGGGATTGCCTCTCCCGCGGCCGATTCTTGAGAATTTAGTAAGCGAACGAATGCGCCTCAGCGCCGCGCGATAATCTCGCGGCCTTCGATCTTCATCTTGACGCCGAGCTTGCCGGTCGAGCGGCGCACGAGGAAGCGCGGGCGGCGATTGGCGAAATAGGAGTGGCGGCGACGGGGCTGGATGTCGCGGGTGGCGACGCCGCCCAGATGCTCTTCCAGCGGACGGGCGACGCCGTCGGCTTCGATCATCATCATCGGAATGCGGAAGGCTTCCGACCAGGAGCGCCAGTCGGCGGCGATGTCGCTCAAATCATGGGCGACGAGGAGGGGGATGCAGAGATCGGGATCCTCATGATGCAATTCCAGCGTCACCGTGACTTCGCCGTCGCCATGGTCGATGGCGCGGGCGGCAACGCCCTTGAAGGCACGCTTCGGCAATGCGACCGACAGCGGCAGGCCACTGGACGGCAAGATCTTGCGCAGCACCGCGCCGCGTTCGTCGATCGTGATGGTGACATCACCCGCGGCACCCCGCATGGCATAGCTGACCTGTTGCGGAAAGCGCGTCGGATCCAGCCGCAGTGTGGTTCCAGCCCAATCGGGCTTCAGGACGGTATTTGTCATCTAATCTCTACCCTTGCTTTACCTGAGAGCCGGTTTTCCGGTCTTCTTACGGAGAACGTCATGTCCTCTCGTTGGGTGCAGATTAGGCGGCCCCCCTTCCAGACAGCTTAAAAATCGCGGTTAAGAAAACTTTGCGTCCTCAAATGGTTAGCAAAGTCGAATGCATCAGGGTTTCCATAACGTGAATGGGAGCGCGCAACCGGTCGTGCCGATTTGGTGCACGCGGCGGCCGAAGTATTGTAAGTCTCAGGTAAGGTTTATCTGCGAGAATGCCGATAGATTCGCCGCCATATATTAGAGATTTATTGGACGCCCGCTGATGATATCCACCTATCTTGGCTATTCGATCGCGACCCGAAGCATGGCGACGACCCTCAATCAGGTGGCATCGCAGACGCAGAACAAGCGTGCGATCGACTATTACAATGCCAATATTGGCAAAGTCACCAGCGTCGACGATTTCATGAACGACTATCAGCTCTATAGCTACGCTATGGAAGCTTACGGCCTTTCGGACATGACCTATGCCAAGGCCTTTATGAAACAGGTGCTGACCAGCGACCTCAGCGACTCCACTAGTTTCGCGAACAAGCTGACGGATTCGCGCTACAAGGAATTCGCCGCCGCGTTCAATTTCGGCACGAGCAGCGATACGACGGCGCAAACCAGTGAACAGGAAGGCGATCTGGTCGGTCTTTATCAGCAGTCCTTTACGACTGAGGAAACCAACGCCGAGACTGAAACCAATTATTACAGCCAGAACATTAGCAGCGTTAAAACCGTCGACGATCTCCTTAGCAATACGCGCTTGCGCAATTACGTGCTGCAGGCCTACGGGATCGATCCGACCTACGTGTCGAATTCAACTCTGAAAAAGATGCTGACGAGTGATGTCAGCGATTCGACCAGCTTTGTGAATCAGAACGGCAGCGCCGCCGACAAGGCGCTCGTCGCGGAATTCAATTTCAATTCCGACGGAAGCGTGAAGACGTCGACGGCGGACGCCGATACGACCTATTATCAGAACCAGATCAGCTCGATCACCTCCGTCGACCAGCTTACCTCCAATCCCAAGCTGTTCGACTATGTCAAAATCGCTTTCGACATCCCGACCTATATCACGGCCGACCAATTCAATGCCTCGGCCGAGGATGCGGGTGTTGCCAAGACGAACGGGCTGACCGATGTGATGGCGCAGTTCAATTTCCAGGCCGACGGCACGGTTGCCAGCGGCTCGCAAGCGCAGTCCTCCACTCAGCTCAGCACGACGACGGCCGCCTACGCAACCAACTATCCGGGCGGTCCGCAGACGCTCGGCCAGACGGCCGAGGTCATGAGCGCCTACAATTCCACCGTTCCCTCATACACGACCGAGGTCGGCGCTACCGATAACGATCTTTATTACAAGGATCACATCGGTTCCATCACTTCGGTCGACGAACTGACCTCGGACACGCGGCTCTTCGATTATGTCAAGACAGCGTATGGGGTCGATGCGAGCACCCCTGCTATCGTATTCAAAAACGCGTTCGCCGACTCCAAGACTGCCTCCATTTTTGGCCTCACCGACGTTGTTGCGGCGTTCAACTTTCAGTCGGATGGTACGCTGGCGTCGGGCGACGTTGCGCAATCTCAGGCCGAGATCAATGCGGCGTCGACCGGCTATATGAATAATTATGCGACGTCGCAGACGTCGCTGACGACCGATGCGGTCAACAATTACAAGACCCGCATCGCCAGCGTGAAGGATATTGACGACTTCTTCGCCACTAATGCGGCCGCCGACAGCGACGATTCCAATGACGATCTTCCCGAGCTCTACCAAATGGCGTTGCGCGCCTACGGCATCAGCTCGGATGAGATGTCGAAGACGCAGATGAAGAAGGTTCTTGAAAGCGATCCCTATGATTCGAAAAGCTATGTCAGCTCGCTCAAGGACTCGCGTTTCACCGATCTCGCCAAGGCCTTCAACTTCGGCAGCGATGGCAAGCTGAAGCAGCCGGTCCAGGCTCTGTCGGAGACGCAGATCAATAATTACATTTCCGAATATTCCAGCGACAAGCGCGCCGGACTGACGGGCGCTCAGCTCACGAAGGCCACCAGCGACGCCAAGGATGCCGCTACCTATTTCGCGACCAATATCGTTAAGATCACCAGTGTCAGTGACCTTCTCGCTGACAGCAAGCTTACCGATTTCATCCTGACTGCCAATGGCATCGACCCGAAGAAGGTCACCACCGCCACGCTGAAGAAGGCCTTCGCCTCCGATACGACCGACTCCAAGAGCTTCGTCAACACGGATGATGGCGCTCAGTTCAAGAGCATTGTCGAGGCGTTCAATTTCGACACGGACGGAAACCTGACGGACGCGAAACAGGGTACGGCGCAAAACCAAGGCGCGATCTCTCAGACGAACGACCTCTTCCTGCATCAGACCCTCGAGGATCAGCAGGGAGAGACCAATCCTGGTGTTCGCCTGGCGCTTTATTTCCAGCGTAAGGCGCCCGACATCCATTCCATCTACGACATCATGGGCGATAGCGCGCTCTATTCGGTCATGACGACGACCTTTAACCTGCCGAGCTCGATCTCCTCGATGGATGTCGATCAGCAGGCCAAGGTGTTGGGCAGCTATCTTGATGTCACCGACCTGCAGGACCCGGACAAGGTCAACAAGCTTCTGCAGCGGTTCTCCGCCATGTACGATATCGAGAACAACACCACTTCGTCGACATCGCCCGCCCTATCGATTCTGTCGGGTTCCTCGAGCGTCGGCATCAGTGCCGATACGCTGCTTTCGATCGCCCAGCTTTCCAATAAATAACGAACAGCGCCAAAAATGATGATCGCCTCGCGCCGCTTCGATGTGCGGCGCGAAAGCCGTCGGCATGCCTGTTGCAGCCGTGCCGGTATGGGTCGCCCTCGGGTTCTGGAGAGGCGGAATAAGTGCGTTCGAGGCCGATAAGAAGGAACTTATTAACCGTCCTTGCCCTATTCGATTTGAGAAGCCATCGGCAATATCAATGACTGGGTTGCAGGTCTCATGCGTCTTTCTCGAACGAACATTTCGAATGCGGCAACCGGCTTCCAGCAGGAGGGCGAGTTGGACCCGGAGCAGGTCGCAGAAGAGGCCCGCCGGGCCGAGCAGATCGCTGCCCGCCGCGCATTCCTGGAAGAAAAGATCCGCAATGCGCGCGAAGCAAAGCGGCGCGCGGAAGAACAGCGCCGCGCCGAGGAATTGCGGCTTGCCGAAGAAGCTCGCCTGCGAATCGCCGCGGCGCCAAAACCTGTCGTGGAGGCGTTGCAAGCCAGCACGGCGGCAAGCGGCCCCATCATGCCTGTCACGCCCCACGGGATCTCCGCAGAGGAGCTTGCCTCGCCCGGCTGGCAAAACGCCTTCCTGATGGGACCGAACGTCCGTTTCACCCGCACGCGCGAGACCGAGATCATCAGCCGGCGTCCGCCCGTGGAACCTGCGCCCGCCTTGGCGCCCGCAGCCGTCAATCACGCCGCAATGCGCGTCATTGAGCCGCCGGTGCCCGAATCACATGGCTCTATCGATCGTCCGCAGATGGACCAGTCGGCAGAATTCCAACTGCCGCCATGGGAAGACATGCCGTTCGTGGGTGAGACCTTCAAGCCTACCGCAATTCAGAAATCTCCGGCGATGCAGCCGGACGCATTGGAGATGACCGTCATCGCTACCGCATTCCATAGAGCTCCCGCGATCGCGCTGGATGCCTTCTCGTCGCTGCCGAAAGTTGAAGAATCAGTCGCCGCGCCTGTGGTCGAATCGCGGCTTGCCCATCTCTCGGATTTCGCCTTCTGGGACGCCATGCCCTTCGATGGTGAATTCCTCTCCGCCATCAAGGGCAAGCCGGTCCAGCCGATGCTCGTTCCTGAGATCCAATCTGAGGTCGAATCGATCGTCGCGAAATTCCGCGTCGTCGAATGCCGCCGCCCGTCGCCTGCCGTAGACTCACCGCTACAGACCGAAATTTTAACGGCCGTTGCCTCCGCCGCACCTGCTCCGGCTATGGAGCCGGCCCCGGTCGGCGCATTCGTGATGGACGAGCTTGCCGCGCTCGAAGCTGCGGTACTGGCGCCCTTTGTGCCGGCCTCGATCGAGGCCGCAGCGCCGGTCGAAGCGGACGCAAAGGTGACGGAACCTGTCGCGTTCATCCCGCCCGCCTTCGTCACCGCAGTATTTGCCGGTGAGGCAGAGGCCATTGTCGAGGTTCAGCCGGCTGCGGCTCCGAGCCTGCCTTCTCCGGCTCCGGTCATGGTCGTCGCGCCGATACCGGTTCGCACGCCGGCGCCGGCTGCGGCCGCTCCCATGGTTGAAGCAAAGCCGGTCATTCCCGCCGTCGAAGCCGCCAAACAGCGTCTGATCGATCCGCCGCCGTCGCAGATTACGCCGCGCAGGGCTAATGCCTTGGCTCTTCCGGAATGGCGGCCGATCGCCCGCAGCGGTGAGGGTGAATATGAGCTCCCGCCCCGCGAACTGCTGCAGGAGCCTGCCGCCCGGACCGGCGTGATCATGACGCAGGAAACGCTGGAGCAGAATGCCGGCCTTCTAGAAAGCGTGCTCGAAGACTTCGGCGTCAAGGGCGAGATCATCCATGTCCGTCCAGGTCCTGTGGTAACGCTCTATGAATTCGAGCCGGCCCCCGGCGTCAAATCCTCGCGCGTCATCAATCTCGCCGACGATATCGCTCGCTCGATGTCGGCTCTGTCAGCCCGCGTCGCCGTCGTTCCCGGTCGCAATGTCATCGGCATCGAACTGCCGAACGTCACCCGGGAGACCGTCTATTTCCGCGAAATGATTGAGTCCGCGGATTTCGAGAGGAGTGGCTACAAGCTGGCGCTTGGCCTCGGCAAGACGATCGGCGGCGAGCCTGTCATTGCCGAACTCGCCAAGATGCCGCATCTGCTCGTCGCCGGCACCACCGGCTCGGGCAAGTCCGTCGCGATCAACACCATGATCCTGTCGCTGCTGTACCGCATGACGCCGGAGCAATGCCGCCTGATCATGGTCGATCCGAAGATGCTCGAACTCTCCGTCTATGACGGCATCCCGCATCTGCTGACCCCGGTCGTTACCGATCCCAAGAAGGCCGTCATGGCGCTGAAATGGGCCGTGCGCGAGATGGAGGATCGCTATCGCAAGATGTCGCGCCTCGGCGTGCGCAATATCGACGGCTATAACAGCCGCGTCGCTTCCGCCCGTGAAAAGGGCGAGACGATCCATGTCATGGTCCAGACCGGCTTCGACAAGGGCACGGGTGCCCCGATCGAAGAACAGCAGGAAATGGACCTGACGCCGATGCCCTATATCGTCGTCATCGTCGACGAAATGGCCGACCTGATGATGGTTGCCGGCAAGGAAATCGAAGGCGCGATCCAGCGTCTGGCGCAGATGGCGCGCGCCGCCGGCATCCATCTGATCATGGCGACGCAACGTCCCTCGGTCGATGTCATCACCGGCACGATCAAGGCAAACTTCCCGACCCGCATCTCCTTCCAGGTGACCTCGAAGATCGACAGCCGCACCATCCTCGGCGAGCAGGGCGCTGAGCAGCTCCTCGGCCAGGGCGACATGCTGCATATGGCCGGCGGCGGGCGCATCTCGCGCGTCCATGGTCCCTTCGTTTCGGATGAAGAGGTCGAAAAGGTCGTCGCACATCTGAAGACTCAAGGGCGGCCGGAATATCTCGATACGGTCACCGCCGACGAGGAAGAAGACGACGAGGAAGAAGACACGGCTGTCTTCGACAAGGGCGCCATCGCCTCGGAAGACGGCGACGATCTCTACGAACAGGCGATCAAGGTGGTCATGCGCGACAAGAAGTGCTCGACCTCCTACATCCAGCGCCGCCTCGGCATCGGCTATAACCGCGCTGCCTCGCTCGTCGAGCGCATGGAAAAGGACGGTCTGGTCGGCCCCGCCAACCATGTCGGCAAGCGTGAGATCATCTCGGGCAACCGCAATGGCGGCGGCAATTCGGGCCAAGACGATTTCGATTGATCAAGCAGGCTGCAAAGCTAACGCGACATGAGAGCGGCATAACGAGGCGGCTTTCCAACGGAAGGCCGCTTCTTTTTTATCAGACGCGCTCGAGCTTGATATGCGGCAGCGGCGGCAGCTCGACGCGGATGGCGTCATCGGGTTGCACGCGGCCACCCTGCGAGACGATACCCATGATGCCAGCCTTGCGGATCAGACCGCCATCGGCATCTTTATCGAGCACCGCATGCAGCAGGCCCTTCTGGAAATCGTCGATTTGCTTGCACGGGTTGCGAAGCCCAGTCACTTCCACGATCGCTTCCTCGCCGATATGCAGGCGCGCCCCTCGAGGCAGGGAAAGTAGGTCGATCCCTCGGGTCGCTATATTCTCGCCCATGTCGCCCGGAGCAACAGAGAATCCCTTTTCTGTGAGTTCGTCGAACAGCTCCTCGTGGATAATATGCACTTGACGCAGATTGGGTTGCGTCGGATCGACCGCGACGCGCGAGCGATGCTTTACCGTCACCCCCATATGCGCGTCGCCTTCCACGCCGAGCCCCGTCAGCAGTTGAATGTGATCCTTGTTCTGCTTGCTGAAACTATGCACGCCGCTGCTGCTGACTGACGTCACATATACGCGTTTGTCGCCCATGCCGAACCCTTCCATAGCGTGTTGCTACCCGTTGAAGGCAGCCAACCGGCTCTCAGATCTTGAGGACTTTTCCCGGATTCATGATCCCTGCAGGGTCGAACGCCGTCTTAATCCGGCGCATCAGATCCATCTCGATTTCAGGGCGGATCGAAGCCAGTTCGTCGCGCTTCAATTGCCCGATGCCGTGTTCGGCGGAGATCGAGCCGCCATGTTGCAGCACCAGCCCGTGCACGATCTTGTTCATTTCGCGCCAGCGGCCGATGAACTCCGCCTTGTCCGCTCCCACGGGCTGCGAGATGTTGTAGTGGATATTGCCGTCGCCCATATGGCCGAAAGCGCAGATGCGGGCGCCGGGCATGGCGGCCATCACTGCCTTCTCCGCCTCGTGCATGAATTTCGGAATCTGCGCGACCGGAACGGAGACGTCGTGTTTGATCGAGCCGCCCTCCGGCTTCTGCGCGTCCGACATGCTCTCGCGCATGTGCCACAGCGTCTTTCGCTGCGCCTCGGAATTGGCGATGGTCGCATCCTGAATCAGGCCGGCCTCGTAACCTTGCTCCAGCAGCGTCGTCATCATCCTCTCGGCGGTCTCGGCCGAATCCGATGTGGAGATATCGATCAGCACATACCAGGGATGCACTGTTTCCAGCGGATCGCGCACGCCCGGAATGTTGCGGGCGGTGAACTCGACGCCGATGCGCGGCATCAGCTCGAAGCCGGTCAGCGCCGGGCCGCAGAGGCTGGCCGCATTCTTGAACAGTGTCAGTGCGTCTTCGGTCGATTGGATACCGGCAAAAGCCACCTGATGACCGAGCGGTTGCGGGAAAAGCTTCAGCACTGCGCCGGTGATGACGCCGAGCGTTCCCTCGGCGCCGATGAAGAGGTCGCGCAGGTCATAACCGGTATTATCCTTCTTCAGCCGCCGAAGACCGTTCCAGATTTCGCCGGTCGGCAGCACCACTTCAAGGCCGAGGCAGAGCTGGCGCATATTGCCATAGGCAAGAACGGCCGTGCCGCCGGCATTGGTGGAGAGATTGCCGGCAATGCGGCAGGAGCCCTCGGAGCCGAGCGACAGCGGAAACATGCGGCCATGCTCTTCCGCCGCTTTCTGTACGTCAGCCAGGATACAACCACCATCGACGATCATGGTATTGCCGACCGGGTCGATGTCGCGGATGCGGTTCATGCGCTCCAATGAGAGGATGATGTCGGAGCCGCCCTCGCGTGGCGTCTGGCCACCGACAAGGCCGGTATTGCCGGTCTGGGGCACGATGGCCGTGCCGGTCTCGCTGGCAAGCTTCAGGATTGCCGAAACCTCTTCTACCGAGCCCGGCTTCAAGAGCAGGGGCGATGCGCCGTGATAGAGCCCGCGATTTTCGATAAGATGCGGTGCGATCTCCGCAGGGTCCTGCACGGCATGCTTTTCGCCGACGATCGCGGCAAAGCGATCCAGAAGGGCGGAGGAGGGGGCGGAGCTGCTCATGGCGTGTCCTTTGCCGATGTGTCTTTGACCGGATTTACTCTCTGGGCGCGGCCGCGCGGCGCAGGCGGTCGTTGATGGCTTCGCCGAGGCCTTCGTCGGGAATGCTGGAAAAGGCGATCATTGCCGCGCCGCTGCCATCGGCGCGTTTCATGAAATCGAACAGATTGGCGGCGGCTTCCGCAAGATCGCCGGACGGGCTGAGATCGAGCACCATGGCCGCGTTCTCCGCACCGGCAATATCCGGCCGGCCAAAACGGATCAACGCCTCGCCCGGTAAAACAGCAGTCGCATCGAGCCGTACCGCAGCACCCGGCGCATAGTGCGAGGCAAGCATGCCTGGCGCTTCAATGGCCGGCGAGGCGCCGTTCTTGCGCTTGAGCGGCTGACCTGCGATCCGTTCGATCTCCTCAGCCGCGAGGCCCCCCGGCCTCAGCAGGCGCATCTCCCCGTCCTCAACCTTGACGATCGTCGATTCAACGCCGACAACCGAAGCGCCGGCATCGAGGATGAGTGTAATCCGTTCGCCGAGATCGTCATGAACATGATCGGCGCTGGTGGCGCTGATCTTGCCGGACGTATTGGCGCTGGGGGCGGCGAGCGGCCGGCCGAAGGCGCGGATCAGCTCGCCAGCAAAACCCTGCGGCACACGGATGCCGATCGTATCAAGCCCCGCGGTTGCCAGCGGATGGATATCGCTTTCCGGCCGCAGCGGCAGCACAAGGGTCAACGGACCGGGCCAGAAGGCTTCGGCCAGCTTCCGCGAGATCGGGTCGAAGATCGCATGGCGTTCCGCCATGGCAAGATCGCTCATGTGGCAGATCAGCGGATTGAAGCGGGGCCGCCCCTTGGTCTCATAGATGCGGGTGATAGCAGCGGGATTGGTGGCATCGGCGGCAAGCCCATAGACCGTCTCGGTCGGCAACCCGATCGGCAGCCCCTCGGCAAGCGTTTCCGACGCCGCAGCTATAGCCGTTTCGGGATCCTGGAGAATGTCTATGTGTCGCGCCATGGCCTGACCGTTGCAGTTCAGGCCGTTCTTATGCTTTTCAAGTTTGGGGATCAATGATCAAAGCTGGCGAATGATGTCGCGGAGCTGTTCGTTGCGTGCGCCAAGCAGCAGCACATTGCGGATGGCGATCTGCGGATCATGCGTGTGGAAGAGTACGCCGTTGCCTCGGATCTCGCGGTTGATCGTCAGCTTCTTTTCCGGCGATTCCTGATCCGGCAAAACGGCGACGGCAAAATACATTCGTGAATATCTCAGGCTGATATTTTCGAAGAAGTTGTCGTTCTGCCCGATGCGAGCAAAGAAATTGGCGATGTAGAAGGCCCAGCTCACCTCTTCATACTGCGCAAATTGCGTTCGCGCCGCAGTGACATGGCAATAACCGAGATGCGGCGTGTCCTTCAGCGTGTGATGGAAGATCAGCTTCGGAAAACGAATCGATTGGTGAAAGCTGTTCAGCCGATCGTGGGTCTTTTCGCCAGCATTCCGCAGCTTATTCGCCGTGCGCTCGGCCACTTCCTCATAGCTGAGATAGCGCCGCTCTTCGGCCAGCCAATGCGCCCTGTCGCGGGTGATGCGGCCGGTGCGCAGGAATTCGCTATGGGAGGCCGCCGGCAATTCTGGTTCCGGTTCGGCGGGCTTCTTGGCGTCGAAATATCTGAGCTTGGCCATGGCGGCACTCACGGTATGGGTATGGATAGCAGTTGATAGATCGCCTAGCTTGAGCCGGGCTTAAGCGCGCCACGCTGGGATGTTTGGAAGGATCAGAGCCATGCCGGGTATCACCGAACTCAAACTGCTGATTGCGAGCATGAAGCCAAATCTCATTGAAGGCGAATTCGTCTTTTGCTGCGTGCCGCCTTCAATGCTGACAGACTATATCCATTTGAAGCCGATCGGAATGTTCCACGAAAAAGAGGGAATGACGCTGATCCTTCCGATCGAGGCCGCCCGGCAGGCGGGGCTTCCGGCTGAACCCGCCATGCGAATGATTAGCCTAGACGTCCATTCCTCGCTGGAGGCCGTGGGCTTGACGGCCGCCTTTGCTATGGCACTCGGAAGCGAGGGCATCAGCGCCAATGTCGTTGCGGCCTATTATCATGACCATATCTTCGTGCCGATCGCCGATGCCGAGCGTGCCATAGCGGCATTGAAGGCGCTCTCCGCCGGACAAGATCGTCCCTAAAATTCATCGCCCATCGCTCTGTCGCAATCAAGATAAAGCGTCATGGAGCGCAGAATGGTTCGCGCGGACGCGCATTTTGCCGGCACCAAGCTAATAGCTTGAATTTGTTCGTATTATCGCGACAAAATTCGCGTCATTTCCAAGCTTCATCTCATCTGTCGCCAATTTCGAAGCCGATGTCGCATTGCAGCAGAGCGACGCATGAGGCGGGAGCTATGATGACCTCAATCTCAAGGTGCCGTCTATTAGGGAGGCGGAGAATTGGGAAGCCGGTCAAAATCCGGCGCTGCCCCCGCAACGGTGGTGGAGTGAGGCATGGCAGATAAAGCCACTGGGTCGAGAACAACCTGGGAAGGCGCCATGGGGTCCCCTTGGGGACCGCTCCAGAGCCCGGAAACCAGCCTTGGGGACGATAGATTTCACTGACCGCGGCGGGCAGTCGGGGGGTAATGCGTTGGGCCGTTTAAGGCCGGCCGGTGCATGTCCTCTGCCTACTGCCTGGTATTGCACGAGGATAGACACATGGATATCGGCACCGACGTTTTGCGACAATTGAAGAACCGCCGCCAGGGTTTCAGCCTGGAGCAGGCCTTCTATACCGACCCCGATTATTTCAAGCTCGACATGGAGATGATCTACTATCGCGACTGGCTGTTCATCGGCCATGATTGCGAAGTGCCGCGGGCGGGCAATTATTTCACGGTCCAGGTCGGTGATTATCCCGTCGTTATCGTCCGCGGCCGGGATCAGGTCATCCGCGCCTTCCACAATAGCTGTCGCCACCGCGGCTCGCGTGTCTGCGCCTCCGAGCGCGGTTCTTCGGCCAAGCTTGTCTGCCCCTACCACCAGTGGACCTACGAGCTCGACGGTTCACTGCTTTTCGCCCGGCAGATGGCGGAGGATTTCGACAAGAGCCAGTTCTCCCTGAAGCCGATTCACTGCGAAAGCGTCGGTGGCTATATCTTCATTTGCCTGGCGAAGAATGCCCCGGATTTCTCCCCGGTCCGCGCCGCGATCGAGCCTTACATGGCGCCGCATCGCATCGGCGAGACGAAGATCGCCTTCCAGAGCACCATCATCGAAAAGGGCAACTGGAAGCTGGTATGGGAGAACAATCGCGAGTGCTATCACTGCGCCGCCAATCATCCGGAGCTCTGCCGTACCTACCCGGAAGCGCCGACCATCACGGGTGTACAAGGTGCGATGAACGATCCCCTCATCACTGAGCACTGGCAGCGCTGCGAAGCCGCCGGCTTGCCGAGCCAATTCAAGATCGCACCCGATGGTCAGTTCCGCGCCGCCCGCATGCCGCTGATCGAAGGGGCTGAAAGCTACACCATGTCCGGCAAGCGCGCCGTCAAGCGGCCGCTATCGCCTGACGTGACCATCAACAATATCGGTGCGATGATCCTGTTCCATTACCCGACAACGTGGAACCATCTTCTCGGCGACCACGCTATTTCCTTCCGCGTGCTGCCGATCAGCGCCGAGGAAACCGCGGTCACCACCAAATGGCTGGTGCATAAGGATGCGGTCGAGGGCGTCGACTATGACCTCGAGGAACTGACCCATGTCTGGACGGAAACCAACGATCAGGACCGTCGCATCGTCGAGGAAAATGCCTTCGGCATACGCTCGCCGGCCTATGAGCCCGGCCCCTATTCGGAACTCCACGAGGGGGGCGTCATGCAGTTCGTCGAGTGGTACTCGAATTTCATGATCAACCGGCTGCAGGGCGACCAGGCCAAGCTGTCGGCGGTTGCCTGAGTATGAACATGACCATCTCTCTCCGCCATCAGCACCTGGACCAGATGCAGCCATGGAGCGACAGGCAGCATCTGCTCGAATGCCTGTCGGCAACGCCGGAAGCGCCCGATGTGATGACCTTCACATTCCGCTCCGACAAGGATAATTGGTTCCGCTATCTGCCGGGCCAGTTCGTAACCCTGGAACTGCCGACGGCGCCCGAGCCGGTCATGCGCACCTACACGCTGTCGTCCACGCCGTCGCGGCCCTTTTCCGTGGCCGTCACGGTGAAGGCGCAGAAGGACAGCATCGGCACGCGCTGGATGTTCGAGAACCTGAAGCCCGGTATGCGCATCAAGGCTTTCGGCCCGCTCGGCGATTTCAGCCACATCCGTCATCCCGGCGAAAAATATCTCTTCGTTTCGGCCGGCTCCGGCATCACGCCGATGATGGCGATGACGCGCTACATGGCCGACACAGCGCCGTTGTCGGACATCACCTTCGTTAATTGCTCGCGCAGCCCCGCCGACATCATTTTTCGCTCGGAGCTGGAATATCTCGCCCGCTTCATGCCGAACCTCGATCTCGGCTTCATCGTCGAGGGCTGCGGCCGCACCGATCTCTGGTCGGGGTTGAAGGGCCGCATCGACAAGGCAAAGATCGGACTGCTCGCGCCAGATTTCATGGAACGCACCATCTTCTGCTGCGGCCCTGAAGTCTTCATGGATGCCGTCCGCTCCATGCTGGAAGCCCACGGCTTCGACATGGCGCGCTACCATCAGGAAAGCTTCCAGCCGGCGCAGGCGGCAACGCCGCTGGCCGAAGTCAGCGATGACGCGTCGACGGACGCGGCGACCTCGATCCGCTTCACCATGGCCGGCAGGGATGTCGCCTGCGCCCCAGGCCAGACGATCCTGCAGGCCGCGCGCGGCGCCGGCGTACGCATCGGTGCTGCCTGCGAATCCGGTCTCTGCGGCACCTGCAGGGTGATGAAACTGTCGGGCGAGGTCGAGATGAACCATAATGGCGGCATCCTCGACGACGAAATCGACGAAGGCTACATTCTGGCCTGCTGTTCGCGGCCTAAAACGGATGTGCAGATAGAAGCCTAAGCCTTTTGAATCGAGACTACTTATCCGCTATCGGGCGGCTCCCGCCCGATAGCGGATGCGCTAGAAATCCTGATAATTCAACTCGTTGATCTCGACCGTCTTCGGCTGCGTTGCGGCGGTGACGATTGGGTCGACCATCAGCGAGACGAGCGTCTGCAACGGCGCGGTACAGCTTGGTCCCTTGGCAATGATCATGGGTGCAGGTTCCGGCTTTGCGGGCAGCAGATCGCCCTGCGGCCAGATCTTGGCGAGCTGCACCTTCGTCATCGCCACGACATTGACATCGATATCGGTAAGCGTCCCCGGCACGCGGTAAGGACAGGCCTTCTCCGAGCAATTGTCGGATGAGGAGAATTGCCAGAGCGCATAATTGTCCCAATTGCCGAGCGGGAAGGTGCCTTTTACATCCGGCTTGTAGCGCGCATACCACAGCGGCAGCCGCGACAGGATCGGATAGTCCTCGCGATGATCGGCAATATACCGGGCGGTGTTGTGATTGGTATAGAGAATGGGATAGCGGCCGGTTCTCACCTTGATGTGACCGACGAAGATCTGCGCGTCATCGAGCGACATGAACTGGGTCGCGTCCAAGCCGTCGATATCGAGCACCATCAATTCGTCCGGTTTCGGGTCGGCATAATCCAGAAAATGATTGGCCTGGTCGACAGGGTTGCCGGGCCGTCCAAGGTGGTAGGCGCCCCAGAGCAGGCCGTTCATCTTGGCCAGCATACGGCGCGTCTGATACAGCTCGCGGCTGACGGCATATTTGCGCCACATCGTCTTGCAGTGCGCAAAGGTGTCGCCGGCATGATCGCCGGTGCAGCTAAAGCTTTCGGGCAGGCCGTCGGAAGCCTTGGAGATGAAAGCGGCTATGCGCTTGTCCTGCAGAAGCTGATCCCAATCGATGGTATTCAATTCATAGGCATCGACGATGATGGCGTTCTGGGGATCGTTCCAGGGTTGGTTCTCAGCGGCCGCAAGCCGGGAAGCCGGTCCGAGCAGCGCCAGAACCATCAGGAAACTGCAAATCAGAGGGTGAGTCTGCCGGTATCCCTTCATGAAACAATGGTAAGGATCGGTGGTTAATCCCTGGTTAAGGATGGGATCGCTAAAAATTTACCGTTGGGTCCGCATAACCCCTTAAATTTGTACCGATTTAAGGGAAACACTATGCGCCGCTACGTCCCGCCGCGTCATATTGGACGCGCGGCGCAGCAGGTATTCGAACCCTGTTTGGGGAACCTTCCCCAATTAGGAACGTTCATTGCCTTAAGCACAATGTAAGCCAGGGAATGGAGATATAAATGCTTGGTTTCCGTGCAAGAATTGCGACTATCGCTGTTTCGGCCGCTGTGGCTCTGACGAGCTTCACCCCGTCCTTCGCAATGCAGATGCCTGCCGCGCCCGTTGCGGCGGCAGACAAGGCCGCCCCTGCCGACGTTCAGCAGGTTCAGTGGCGCCGCTATGGCGGTTATCACGGCGGATACTATCCGTACTATCGCCGTGGTTGGTATGGCGGCTACCGCGGTTATCCGGGATATCGTTATGGTTATCGCTATTATGATGGCTATTGGTACCCGCTGGCCGCCTTCGGCGCCGGAGCCATCATCGGCGGCGCGATTGCCAGCCAGCCGCGTTATGTAGCTCCGGCTGGGGGTATCAACCCGCGCCACGTCGAATGGTGCGAGGCGCGCTACCGCTCCTACCGGGCTTATGACAATACGTTCCAGCCCAATCGCGGTCCCCGGCAGCAGTGCTACTCGCCCTTCTATTGAGCGAGAGATTTGAACCTATCAGCCCCAGCCGCCCGGTCACTCGCCGGGCGGTTTTTCATGGTTGAACGCCCTGCCGTCAGAGAATGTTGACCCGCTTCAGCAGCCACCAGGCGAGTACCATCGAAGCGATGATGAGGGCCACGGCATATTCCGTGCCGGCACCGCCGCCTGAAAACGGCAGATTTGACGTGTTCATGCCGAAAAAGCCGGTGACCAGCGTCGGCGGCAGCAGGAAGGCCGTCATGATCGACAGAATATAGAGATGGCGGTTGATCTCGGAGGAAAGCTTCGAGTCGATTTCTTCATGCAGCAGCCTGGCGCGCTCCTGCAGCGCGTAGACATCGTGATCGACCGCCTCCAGCCGGCCCGTCAATCGGCCGGCGACATCCTCGAACCCGAGCGGCATCTCTTCGTCGTCAGATGCTGCAGCGCGCCGCATCAGTGTCAAAACGGTGCGCAGATGCCGGTGCAGGCGCACAATCGTCCGGCGCACGGGCGCCAATCGCCGGCGTTCGTCCCGCGGCGCGTTCTCGTAGACGAAATCCTCGATGAGATTGAGCTCCTCGGTCATCTCGATAACAAGCGAGATGAGGGTGCGCTGGAACTCGACGACCAGCAGCTCGAATATATCGAGCGGCCGGGTGAATTTGGCTGCGTTTTTTTCGATCAGCATGCGCGCCCGCTCAACACTGCGTAGCGGCTGCAGCCGGGTGGTGATGAGCATGCGGTCGGTCAGCACGAAATGCAGCCAGCCGATGTCGCGCGTATCCTGATCGAATTCGCGCTGGAAATCGACCAGCGTGCCGAACAGCATCTGCTCGTCGACGGTGATGGTCGCATGCGTCTCATGCGTCGTCAGCGCCACACGGGCAGGTTCGTTTAGACCTGGCGCATCCTCAAGAAAAGCAGGTACACGGGCATCGACAAGGCTCAGATGCAGCCACAGGAAACCATCGTCCGCAAACAGCGTGGCGCGATCGGTATCATCGGACAGCCGCTCCGGCTTATTCGCGCCGGGACGCAGGCGATAGGCCCAGATGAGGCCAGGTATCGTGGTGGCTGATGTGATCGTGTTCATGGCCGAGTTGTTCGCATCGTCAAGGGAGTTGCCATACTCATTGTTCATGACGATTGTTTATGCAAGTCCCGGCTATGGCGCGACAATCGCGCAGGAAGGCGGATATGCCGCAGGTGGGGCAAGGCCGATTGGAGGATCGCCAGTTAGTTTTCGACGTAACTTAGGTCTCGGGAAACAAAATTGCTTCGAAATCCTGGGCGCCATTCAAGATATGCAGAATTTCTACGGCGTCTTCGCTGACATGATAGAAAACGAGATAGGCACCATGCGGGAAGCGGCGGACGCCTGTGCGTTCATAGCGCGGTACCAGCGGAAAGCGGTACGGCATGTCCGCTAGATGCCTACACCGCTTGACAAGCTCCGTGATGAAGCTTGCCGCGCGTTGGGGATTATCCTGAGCAATGTAGTCGCCAATATGTTCAACATCGGCTTGAGCTCTGGCGGAGAAAACGACGATCACGAGCGGCGGTCTTTTGCCATATTTTCGTATTTTGCAGTCAGTCTGGCAGCAACCTCTTCAAGAGGCTCCACTCGCCCTGCTTTAACATCCGCAAGGCCTTGTGCAATCGCGGTATCGAGCGCAGCGAGGCGTTTTTCTCGCTCTTCGACCAAGCGAACGCCTTCGCGCAGGACTTCGCTGCGGGAGTTGTAACGTCCACTTGTTACGAGTTCATCCACATAGCTTTCGAGCCGCTTGCCAAGATTTGCGCTGCTAGCCATGTTCATTCCTCTTCCAGCGTATAACCAAGGTGATAATTGTTAGCACAAATCATTCAGGGAAGTGAATGCGGATTTGTCTCGATACATTGAGGTGCCTGCCCAAAATTGACGTTTACGTAAAAATCAATTAGCTATAAACATCATGCGGCCGATAGCTTGGGTGAGGTAGACTGTCGGCATCGTCATCACGGAGGAAGACACCATGTACAAGGCGCCGGTCGAGGAAATCGCGTTTACGCTGAAGCATGTCGCTGGCATGGGGCAAGCGATGGAGGAGGGGCGCCTCGGCGATCTCAGCGGCGATGTCGTCGACGCCATTCTGACCGAGGCCGGCCGTTTTGCCGGGGACGTGATGGAACCGCTGGCGGAGATCGGCGATAGGCAGGGCTCCAAACTCATCGATGGCAAGGTGGTGTTGCCCGATGGCTGGGAGAAGCTCTATCGCGACTGGATTGCCGGCGGTTGGAACGGGTTGACGGCACCGGAGGAGTTCGGCGGCCAGGGCCTGCCGCATATGCTGAACGTTGCGGCGCTGGAAATGTGGAATTCCGCTTCCATGGCCTTTGGTCTCGCGCCGACGCTGACCATGGGTGCGGTCGAGGCGCTGATCGCTCACGGCAGCGAGGACCTTAAGCGCAAATATCTGGCAAAACTCGTTTCGGGCGAATGGGCCGGCACGATGAATCTGACAGAGCCGCATGCCGGCTCCGATGTCGGGGCGCTGCGCACCCGCGCCGAACGCCGCGATGACGGCACCTATCGCCTATACGGCCAGAAGATTTTCATCACCTGGGGCGATCATGAGGCGGCGGAGAATATCGTCCATTTCGTGCTTGCGCGCCTTCCGGATGCGCCTGTAGGCACGCGCGGTATCTCCCTGTTCCTGGTGCCGAAATTCCTGGTCAACGATGACGGCTCGCTCGGTGCGCGCAACGATTATTTCGCCCATTCGCTGGAGCATAAACTCGGCATCCACGGCTCACCCACCTGCACGATGATCTATGGCGACGGCAAATACGGAACCGAAGAAGGGGCCGTTGCCTGGCTCGTCGGCGAAGAGAACAAGGGCCTCGCCTGCATGTTCACGATGATGAATAATGCGCGGCTCGCCGTCGGCATTCAGGGTGTGGCGATCGCCGAGGCCGCGACACAAAAAGCCATCGCTTACGCAAAAGAGCGCACGCAAGGGCGGGCTCCAGGTACGACAGCGACAGGCATGAGCCCGATCATCGAACATCCCGATATCGCCCGCATGCTGCTGACGATGAAGGCGCTGACGCAGGGGTCGCGCGCCATCTGCTATGCCTGCGCCGAGGCGATCGACATGTCGCATCGCGATCCCAGCAGAGCACGGCACTGGCAGGAGCGCGCCGCGCTGTTGACGCCGATCGCCAAATCCTTTTCCACCGATGCCGGCGTCGATGTCGCTTCGCTCGGCATCCAGGTGCATGGCGGTATGGGCTTTATCGAAGAGACGGGTGCGGCCCGCCTGCTGCGCGACGCCCGTATCGCGCCGATCTATGAAGGCACGAACGGCATCCAGGCGATTGATCTCGTAACGCGTAAGTTGACAATTACCAATGGTGATCATATGCGTGGCTTCACCCACGAACTGCGCGAGATTGCCGATACCGTTGCCAAATCCAATCTGGACGGTTTCGGCGACACGGCGACACGGCTCTATGCCGCCATCACCGATCTCGAGGCGGCAAGTGAATGGCTTCTCGCGCGCCAGGCGGAGGGCCGTATCGCGGAGGCACTGGCGGGGGCTACACCCTATCAGCGGCTCTTCGGCCTCGTACTCACGGGCTGCTATCTCGCCAAGGGCGGCCTAGTGGATGTTGCGGACGGCGAGGGCGAAAAGCGCATTGCGCTCTGCCGCTTCGCTGCGGAAAACATGCTGGCCGAAACCACCGCACTCACCGATCGCATCGTCGCCGGCGCTTCCAGCCTTGAAGCTGCGCGCATCGCTCTTGCTTAAGGACATACACTTGACCGACCACATCCTGATCGAACGCCCTGAGACTGCCCCCCATGTGCAGGTGATCCGCTTCAACCGGCCGGAAAAGAAAAATGCCTTCACCCGCGCCATGTATCAGACGATGACCGACGCTTTGCGGGCAGCGGATGAGGCCTCGGATATCCGCGTCACCGCCTTCCTTGGCAGCGAAGGCTGCTTTTCCGCCGGCAATGATCTTGCCGATTTCCTCGCCTTCGCCATGAGCGGCAGCATGGGCCGCGAGGTGCTGGACTTCCTGGGCGTGCTGGCCACGGCGAAGAAGCCCGTCATCTCTGGTGTCGACGGCCTGGCGATCGGCATCGGCACCACGATCCATCTCCATTGCGACCTGACGATCGCCTCCGACCGCAGCCTGTTCAAGACGCCTTTCGTCGATCTCGCCCTTGTCCCCGAAGCCGCCTCCAGCCTGATCGCGCCGCGCGTCATGGGCCATCAGCGCGCCTTCGCTCTGCTCGCCCTCGGCGAGGGCTTTTCCGCCGCGGAAGCAAAGGATGCCGGTCTGATCTGGAAGGTCACCACGCCGGAGGCATTGGAAGCCGAAACCCTGGCGCTCGCCGCCAAACTTGCAGCCAAACCGCCGGAAGCGCTGCGGATCGCACGTGATCTGATACGCGGCTCCGCCGAAGACGTTCTCGCCCGCATCGACGAAGAGGCAAGGCACTTTGCGGCGCAGTTGAAGAGCGCGGAGGCTCGGGCGGCGTTTGAGGCGTTCATGAAGCGGTGAGAGATATTCTTTTCCCTCATCCGCCCTCGTGGTTCGGCCCCAAGCTCGTGTCGTCACTTCTCCAGCGCCGCCACAACTTCAACGTGCGAGCTCCACAGGAATTGGTCGATGGGCGTGACCCTTGTGATGCGGTAGCCGCTTTCGACCAGCAGGGCCAGATCGCGCGCGAGCGTCAGTGGGTTGCAGGAGACGGCGACGATTTTTTTGACGGCGGAGCGAGCCAGTTCCTTGCTCTGGAACTCCGCACCGGCGCGCGGCGGATCGAAGACGACGGCGTCGTAGGCTTTCAGTTCCTGCGCCATCAGCGGCCGGCGGAAAAGGTCGCGGCGTTCGATGGTTACGGGCTTCAGCCCCTGCGTGTTGCGCGCTGCGTAGTCGAGGGCGGCCAAAGGCTTGTCTTCGCCTTCGACGGCATGCACGCGGCCGATGCGCGCCAGACGCAGCGAGAATGTGCCGCTGCCGGCGAAGAGATCGGCGATGCGCTTCGCCTTGCCGACATGGGCAGCAACCAGCTCGGCCATAGCCTCTTCGGCCGGCTTTGTCGCCTGGGTGAAGGCGCCCGGCGGCGGCGAAACCTGCACGCCACCGAAATCGACCATCGGCTTCATCGGCTCAACCAGGATCTCGCCGTTCAGGGAGACGCGGGCGATACCGCGAAGGGCAAGCACGGTTTCGATGGCGCTGCGCCGCTGTTTGTCGGAGAGTTTCTTGACCTCATCGACAGCGATATCGAGGCCGGAGAGCGTCTCCAGAACGGAGATGCGAAATGCTTCCGCGCTGACAGCGAGAGCCGCGCCGACAGCCCTGATCGCCGGCAGTCGCGACATGATCCCGGCCGAGGCGATCGGACACTCCTGAACAGCGACGATATGGTGGCTTTCGGCCTGATTGAAGCCGATCAGCATGTCCTTCTCGGTCTTGCGTGCGGCAAAGACCACGCGCCGGCGCTCGCCCGGATGGGCGGCGATGAGCTCGTCCACCTCTGGCGTCAGCCCTTTGGAGCGCAATGCATCGATCACGAGCTGGCGCTTGAAGGCGCGATAGGGCGCATCGGCATAGTGCTGCAGCGTACAGCCGCCGCAGGTGCCATTGACGCCGTCGGGGCCGAAATGCCGACAGTGTGGCTCCTGCCGTTCGGGCGAGGCCGCCGCGATCGACATCAACGTTCCATGGCTCTTCACCCGCGCGATGGCAACGGTCTCGCCGGGCAGCGTGAAGGGTACGTAGATCGGCCCGTCGGCGCCTTGCGCAATGCCGTCGCCCTGGGCGCCGAGCTTCTGGATGGTCACGGTTTCGGTGCTCATGGCTTGATCCCTGCGAGAAGAAATTCCTGATTGCCGTCGCCACCCGCGATCGGCGAGGGGATGAGGCCGAGGCTACGCCAGCCCATGTCCTCGATGAGCCAGCGTTCCAGCTCCGCCGCAACCGTTGGCGCGGAGGAGGGGTCCTTCAACAGACCGGCCTTGCCGATCGCCTCGCGTCCGGCCTCGAATTGCGGCTTCACCAGCAACGCGCAACGCGAGCCCGGCTCGGCAAGCCCGAGGGCCGGTGCCAGCGCCAGCTTCAGCGAGATGAAGGAAACGTCGGAGGCGATGAAGGTTACGGGCTCGCCAATGTCTTCGGCCGTCAGATAGCGGGCGTTCAGTCCCTCGATATTGGTCACGCGCGGATCGGCTGATATGCGCGGATGCACCTGCCCATGGCCGACATCGATAGCGGTGACATGCGCCGCACCCCGCTGCAGCAGCACTTCGGTGAAACCGCCGGTCGAGGCGCCGACGTCGAGACAGTGCTGCCCCTTCGGATCGAGTTGGAAATGATCCAGCGCGGCCACCAGCTTCAGCGCGGCCCGCGAAACGTAATCCTGAGCGGGATCGTCGATCGCGATCTCCGCATCTTCGGTAAACAATGCGCCCGGCTTGCTCACTACTTTGCCGTCAACCGTCACCGTGCCGCGCTGAATGGCGTCGCGCGCCCGCGAGCGGCTGGCGAAAAGCGAGAGGGAGACGAGAAGCTGGTCGAGGCGTTGCGGTTCGGACATGGGCTGTCCATGCCGGGCAATGGTCTGCGTTGCAAGCGTTTTGTGTTGATGGCGGCCAATGTCGGCGTTGACGCTATGCGGTATCTCGCCATAATCGCCGCAAACCGGCAGTAGATGGGGGCTCGGATGCGCGGGATTTGCGGCTATGCGACGGCTCTGGCGATGCTTGCCACGCCGGCCCTGGCGAACGATAGCATGGCGGAGCTGAAGACCGGCGGCCTCGCTTATGTCCGCACCGGCGATATCAGCATGGATGACGAAAAGCTCTTCATTTCTCCGACGGAGGTGAAGGTCGATTACCTCTTTGAGAACACATCGGATAAGGATGTCGAAAGCGTCGTCGCCTTCCCCATGCCGGATATCGAGGGCGTCCTCGACAGCACGGTCGCCATCGAGGACGCCGATGCCGACAATTTCCTCGATTTCACCGTCACGCAGGACGGCAAACCGATCACGCCGACTTTGCAGCAGAGCGTGACAGTCTCCGGTATCGATCTGACGGCCGAGCTGAAGGCGCACAATATTCCGCTGCGACCGCTCGGCGCAGCCGCGTTCAACGCGGTTGCGAAGCTGCCGCCTGATGTGCTCGAGGACTGGAAGGCGCGCGGTCTCATTGCCGATGACGAATACGACAGTGACGGCCAGGGCATGAAGCATCACTCGACGCCGATGTGGACCCTGCACACGACCTATTGGTGGCGCACCAAATTTCCAGCCCGCGCCAAGATCAGCGTGCAGCATCGCTATAAGCCGAGTGTCGGCGGCACGGTGGCCATCACCTTTGCCGGCGACGAGGACTACGAGAAGGAGCAGCTCAAGATCTATCAGACCAAATATTGCGTGGACGACGCTTTCCTTAAAACCGCGACCAAACTATCCGCTGCCTCCGACAAGGGCGGCCGCGCCTATACCGAAAGCTGGATTTCCTACGTTTTGAGCACGGGCGCCAACTGGTCCGGTCCGATCAAGCATTTTCAGCTGACGGTGGATAAGGGCAGCCCGGAGAACTACGTCAGCTTCTGCGGCAGCGGCGTCAAGAAGATCGGCCCCACGAGTTTTCAGATGACCGCAGAGGATTTTTCTCCTGAGCACGATCTCGATATTCTGATCCTCAATGCCGGATCTCAGAATTAGAGTATTGTTGCGCCTCTTGCACTGAGCAGAGTTAAATAATTTTAAAGCTGTAGCATCTAGTTATGCATGCGATTGCGATTGTCCTTTTCGGGGATAATCGCCTGCCATGACGGCTCCGCGGCTCTCGCGCCCAATCATGCCTCTTCCCAGAATTTTGGAGCATCCGGCTGCGCTCTCCCAGCGGGTTCGTCGATGTTCGCCAGGACCGGCGCTCAGGAGGCGCTTGCCCATGTTTGCGAAGAACCTTTCCTTGAATGGCAAACTCGCCATCACCTTTGCCGCACTTATCGCTATCTTCGCCTGCGTTTCCGCATTCGTTTACGCCAAGGAAGAAATATCGACCGCGGCCGCCGCCGAACAGGTCAAGTCACAGCAGCTCGTCAATCTGATCGACGATTCCCTGCAGGCCATGCTGGAACAGGCGGTCAACTTGCGCGGCTTCCTGCTGCTGCGCAGCAATAGCACCTATGGCGACGTTGGCACCAATCGCGATCGCATGCTGAAGAGCATGGCGGCCGCCAAGACGGTTGCCGCCGACGAGCCGGACCTGCTTGCCGCGATCGCCGGCATGCAGAAGGCGGCCGATCTTTATTTCCATCAGCTCGCCGAGCCGCAGATGAAGGCGCGCAAGGAAACCGAGATGCCGCTCGACCAGATCGTCAAGATCGGCCAGAACGAGACGAAGGGTCAGCTCGACGGTTTCCGTGAGGCTGCAGCCAAGATCAAGCAGGCTGCCCGCGCCAAGGCAGATGCCCAGTCAGCCATCCAGGATGATGCCAATAGCGAACTGCGCCTGACATTGATTGCCGGCGGCATCATCGCTTCGCTGGCTGCAGCCGTGCTTGCCTGGCTGCTCGCACGCACCATCGTTCGCCCGATCGTCGGCATGACTGCCGCCATGGCCCGCCTTGCCGGCGGTGAGCATAATATCGACGTGCCGGCCATCGGCCGGGGCGATGAAGTCGGCCGCATGGCTGACGCCGTCGTCGTCTTCAAGGAAGCGGCGATCGAGAAACTGCGTCTTGCCGGCGAGACCGACCGCATGCGCGGCGATGCCGAGCGTCAACGTCAGATGAACGACGAGCAGAAGGCGCGGGAAGAGGGCGAGATCCGCTTCGCGATGGAGGCGTTGGCCGGCGGGCTTGCCGCCCTGGCCTCCGGCAATGTCGCCGCGCGCCTCGAGCGTACCTTCGCACCGCAGCTCGACGGCGTCCGCGTCGACTTCAACAATGCCGTCGAAAAGCTGGAAGCCGCCCTGCAGTCGGTCGGCCACAATGCTTCGGCGATCAATGCCGGTGCCGGCGAAATTCGTTCGGCCGCCGACGATCTTGCCCGCCGCACCGAGCAGCAGGCCGCCGCCGTCGAAGAGACCGCAGCAGCCCTCGAAGAGGTGACGACGACGGTTCGCGATTCGGCCAAGCGCGCTGAAGATGTCGGCCATCTCGTCGAACGTGCCCGTCAGGGCGCTGAGAAGTCCGGCGATGTCGTGCGCAAGGCGGTCTCCGCCATGCAGCAGATCGAAAAGTCCTCGGGCGAGATCAGCAACATCATCAGCGTCATCGATGATATCGCCTTCCAGACCAACCTCCTGGCTCTGAATGCCGGTGTCGAAGCTGCCCGCGCCGGTGATGCCGGCAAGGGTTTCGCGGTCGTCGCCCAGGAAGTCCGCGAGCTGGCCCAGCGTTCCGCCAACGCCGCCAAGGAGATCAAGGCACTGATCACCACCTCGAGCGATCAGGTCAACACCGGCGTGTCGCTGGTCGGCGAAACCGGCAAGGCGCTGGAGCTGATCGTTTCCGAAGTGCAGGAGATCAACCGCCACGTCGGCGCCATCGTCATCGCCACCCGCGAACAGTCGACCGGGCTGCAGGAAATCAACACTGCCGTCAACAACATGGACCAGGGCACGCAGCAGAATGCCGCCATGGTCGAGGAACAGACGGCGGCGAGCCATGCACTCGCCCGCGAGGCAGCCTCCCTCAATGAGCTCCTGCACCAGTTCCGTCTGAGTGACATGCCCCGTGAATCCAAACGTCCCGCAGCCGTTACTGCCCAGTCCCGACCGGCTGCTTCGCCTGCGAGGGCATTGGGCCGCACGGTCGCCAAGGCATTTGGCGGCAAGGCCGCTGCGGCGGCTGTTGCCCAGGACGAGTGGGAGGAGTTCTGAGGCTGGCGTCTTGATGACGCCGGACCTCCGATGCTCTTTCTGACGAGCATCGGAGGCTTGGACGGAAAGGCCGTTTTGATCGGCGATCTGTCTCGCCTGTTTCGAGGCGAGACAGATATCAGTTAGCGGTAGCTGCCGAGGGTGGCTATGACCCTTGGCCAGCGCTACCGCGAAAGCGTTCCCTAGTACTTGGACGGAACGTAAAGCTCCGGCGGCAGCACCTTGCGCTCATAGTTGGGGTTGAAGACGCGCTCCGGCAGGGTGATGTCCTCGTGAGGCACGTCCTCATAGGGAATCTGCCTGAGCAGATGGTCGATGCAGTTCAGGCGGGCGCGCTTCTTGTCATTGCCTTCGACGATGTGCCAGGGCGCTTCCGGAATGTTCGTGCGCGCGAAGGTTTCTTCTTTCGCCTTCGTATAGGCTTCCCACCGCACGCGGGACTGCAGATCCATCGGCGAGAGCTTCCACTGCTTCAAGGGATCGTGGATGCGCACGAGGAAGCGAAGCTGCTGCTCCTCGTCGGTGATCGAAAACCAGTATTTGACAAGCCGAATCCCGGAGCGAACCAGCATGCGTTCGAACTCGGGTACGTCGTGAAAGAACTGCGCGACCTGATCTTCCGTCGCAAAGCCCATCACACGCTCGACACCGGAGCGATTGTACCAGGACCGGTCGAAGAGAACGATCTCGCCGCCCGCCGGCAGATGGGGCACATAGCGCTGGAAATACCATTGGGACTTTTCGCGGTCGGATGGCGCTGGCAGCGCCACGACCCTGGCAACACGGGGGTTGAGCCTTTGGGTGATCCTCTTGATTGCCCCGCCTTTGCCCGCCGAGTCTCGGCCCTCGAAGATCACGACGACCTTCTCCTTGTGATAGGTCACCCAATCCTGGAGCTTGATCAGTTCGGCCTGTAGCGACAGCAAGGTGCGGAAGTAGTCGATACGCGGCATCGCAGCCGGATGTGCCTTCTGGTAAATCTTTCGGATCTCTTCGGAAAGAGCCGGTTCCGAGAGTTCCAACTCATAGTCTTCGTCTAGCGTATCGGCCAGTTCCGCTTCAAGCCAGTCGGAATACTGGTGCTCTTTGTCTGAATTGTTCAAGGTTCTCTCCGCTTCTCGATGGCAGCTAACGACAGCAGTCGATGCATGATCGCTCTTAAAAACGCGAACATGCCCGTTCCTGCATTGCTGCAAGTTCCGCTTTGTTCATGACAGTTAGATGACTGATTGCCGCAAGATGCAGGGCGAAGAACGTCGTGCTCAATTCTAATCAGCAAAAGCGGGCTGGATGCATTGGCTTCAAAGCCAGCGACCTTTGCGCATTCAAATCAAAGCGCTGTGCCCTGGACGCACATCGGGTAGGGACCAAGCCCCAAGCCGAATCGATAGGCATAGGGCAAAAAGTGCCGGAAGATCGAGACCCGAACAGACGGTAGATGATGGCGAGTTTAGCCGAGCTTACCCGACGACCTCGATAATCCGGCTGCGGCCCAGCGCCTTGAACACCGTCTGCACGATGCCGGCCCGGTCGAGACCGGCTTTGGCATTCATGACTTCGGGCTTGGCTTGCTCCATCCAGATGTCGGGCATGACCAGCGTGCGGATCTTCAAACCATTGTCGAGCAGGCCTTCCGTGGCGAGGAACTGCATGACCTGGCTGCCGAAGCCGCCAACCGAGCCTTCCTCGATGGTGATCAGCACCTCATGATGGCTGGCAAGCTGGCGGATCAGATCGTGGTCGAGCGGTTTGGCGAAACGAGCATCGGCAACCGTTGTCGGCAGTCCGGCCGCATCGAGATCTTCGGCGGCGGCAAGGCTGTCGGCGAGCCGGGTGCCAAAGGATAGCAGCGCCACTTTCGAACCCTGCTTGACGATGCGGCCCTTGCCGATCTGAAGAATTTCGCCGCGTTCCGGCAAATCGACGCCAACGCCTTCGCCGCGCGGATAGCGGAAGGAGATCGGGCCAAGATCGTAGGCAGCAGCCGTGCGCACCATATGCTTCAGCTCCGCCTCGTCGGCGGCGGCCATGACCACGAAGCCGGGCAGGCTGGCGAGAAAGGCCGTGTCGAAGGAGCCGGCATGCGTCGGCCCGTCGGCGCCGACGAAGCCGGCGCGGTCGATCGGGAAGCGCACTGGTAGCCCCTGGATCGCGACATCGTGCACCACTTGGTCATAGGCGCGCTGCAGGAAGGTCGAATAGAGCGCCGCGAAGGGCTTAAAACCCTCGGCGGCCAGGCCGGCCGCAAACGTGACGGCATGCTGCTCGGCAATACCGACGTCGAAACAGCGGGCCGGGAAAAATTCCTGCAGCTTGTCGAGACCGGTGCCGTTCGGCATGGCGGCGGTGATGCCGACGATCTTTTCGTCCAGCATCGCTTCCTGCACGAGCGCATCGGCGAAGACGCTGGTATAGCTCGGTGCATTCGGCTTCACCTTGGCTTGCGCGCCGGTGATGACGTCGAATTTGTTGACGCCGTGATATTTGTCCGCCGCCGCTTCGGCAGGGGGATAGCCCTTGCCCTTTTGCGTCACGACATGGATCAGCACCGGGCCCTGAGCATGGTCCCGCACATTGCGCAGGACCGGAAGAAGATGGTCGAAGGAGTGACCGTCGATCGGGCCGATGTGGTAGAAACCCATCTCCTCGAACATCGTCCCGCCGGTGACATAGCCCCGCGCATGTTCGACGGCGCGGGTAATGGCGCGGTCGACATTCTTGCCCAGATAGGCGGTGAGCTTCTTGCCGAAATCACGAAAGCCCATATAGGTGCGGCCGGAGGCGAGGCGCGCGAGATAGGCGCTCATGGCTCCGGTCGGCGGGGCAATCGACATGTCGTTGTCGTTGAGAATGACGATCAGCCGCGCGTCGAGCGCGCCGGCATTGTTCAGTGCCTCATAGGCCATGCCGGCCGACATCGCGCCGTCGCCAATGACGGCAATGACGCGGCGGTCGGTATTGTCGAGTTCGGCGGCGACCGCCATGCCGAGACCGGCGGAAATCGATGTGGAGGAATGCGCGGCGCCGAAGGGATCATATTCGCTCTCTGCGCGGCGGGTGAAGCCGGAAAGTCCGTCCTCCTGGCGCAGCGTGCGGATGCGGTCGCGCCGGCCGGTCAGGATCTTGTGCGGATAACATTGATGACCAACGTCGAAAATCAGACGGTCGTTCGGCGTGTCGAAGACATTGTGGATGGCGATGGTGAGTTCCACGACGCCGAGGCCGGCGCCAAGATGTCCACCCGTGCGCGATACCGCATCGATCATCTCGTCGCGGAGCTCGCGGGCGAGTTGCGGCAAATCCCGGTCCTCCAGCTTTCGCAGGTCGGAAGGATAGTGGACCTGGTCCAGCAGGGGCGTCTCTGGCATATGTGTCAAGGCTGAAGCCTCTTTCTTACTATTCTTGGGCAGCGGCCCGCCTTTATCTCAAAAAAGATTGCGACAAAAGGCGACGAATTCAAGGAGTGCCTGAACAAGAAACATTTGGCATTGTTATGAACTCGTTAGCTTTCCGGCAAAGGAATAAATTCTTCCTCGTCTCCCGGCACGATATCGAAACGGCCGGTGCGCCATTCTTCCTTGGCTTTTTCGATGCGTTCCTTGGAAGAAGACACGAAATTCCACCAGATATAGCGCTTTGAATTGAGTGCCGCACCACCAAAAAGCATCAAATGACAGCCTTTTTCAGCCGCCTCCAGGGCAATCGCATCGCCGGGGCGGAAGACAAGGAGTTGATCCTGTTCGAAACGGTCGCCCGCAACAATGAGCGAGCCGGAGAGAATATAGACCGCACGTTCCTCATGCCCGGCGCCAAAAGGAAACCTCGCGCCGGGCTGAAGCTGAAGATCGACATAGAGCGTGTCGGAAAAGACTTTGACCGGCGAGGTTACCCCCTCGAAGCTGCCGATGACCACGCGACCCGTCGCTCCGCCGTCGTCGATCAGCGGCATGTCGCTCTTTTCGGTATGGGTAAAGGCCGGATCGATCTCTTCCTTGTCGTCCGGCAGGGCTAGCCACGTCTGCAGGCCGGACATCGCCAGCGGATGGCCGCGCAGATTGTCCGGCGTGCGCTCGGAATGTACGATACCGCGCCCGGCCGTCATCAGGTTGATATCGCCGGGACGAATGACCTTTTCCGTCCCGAGGCTGTCCCTATGACGGATTTCGCCGTCGAAAAGATAGGTGACGGTCGACAGGCCGATATGTGGATGCGGCCTGACATCCAGTGCTTCGCCGGGCCGCAGCACCGCAGGACCCATGCGGTCGAAAAAGATGAATGGCCCCACCAGCCGCCGCCGACTGCTCGGAAGCGCACGACGGACGAAGAAGCCGCCGAGATCGCTGGTGCGGGGAATGATGAGATGCTCGATCGCGTCGCAGGCGAAGGCATCGCCGGGCAGCGGATCTTTTCCAGGGAAGAAGGACATGACGAGCGCTCCATTCGGTTGAAAGCCAACCTAACGGCAATAGGTCGGAAACTCAAATCTTGCGCGCGCGGGCTTCACTGCCCGTCCAGCGGCTCCGTGCCTTGGGGCTTGCCGGCGCGGTCGAGCCTGATCTTCTCGATGCGGTTCTCCGCTGCCGAGAGCAGAGCCTCGCAATGCTTCTTCAGCGCTTCGCCGCGCTCATAGATGGCGATGGATTCGTCGAGCGCGACGTCGCCGCGTTCCAGCCGCGCGACGATGCTTTCGAGCTCCGCCACAGCCTTTTCGAAGGAATAGCCGGACACATCCACTTTGGCGCTTTCGCTCATCATCAACCCTTCATCATGCGCAGAATATGCAGGCCTGCCGATTCGGCGAGGCCTTCCAGATCATAGCCGCCTTCGAGCAGGCTGACGACCCGGTTCTTGGCGCTGCGGTCGGCGGCTTCCAGAATGCGCCCGGTCGCCCAGTCGAAATCCTCGCCGGTGAGATTCAATTGTGCCAGGGGATCGCGATGATGGGCATCGAAGCCGGCCGAGATGAGGATGAGGTCGGGGCGAAAATCGTCGAGTGCCGGCAGCACGCGTGATTTGAAGGCCTCGCGGAAATGGTCGCCGCCGGTATTGGGCGAAAGCGGCGCGTTGACGATGGTATTATGCGTGCCGCGCTCGTCCTTCTTGCCGGTGCCGGGGTAAAGCGGCATTTGATGCGTGGAGCAGAAGAGCACCGAGGGATCGTCCCAGAAGATGTCCTGCGTGCCGTTGCCGTGATGCACGTCCCAGTCAACGATGGCGACGCGCTCGGCTCCATGGGCCTTCTGCGCATGGCGGGCGGCGATTGCCACGTTGTTGAAGAAGCAGAAGCCCATGGCCTTGGACTTCTCTGCGTGGTGGCCAGGGGGGCGGGCCGCGACAAAGACGTTGTCGGCCGCGCCGGAGAATACGTCGTCGACTGCCGCCATTGCGCCGCCGACGCCACGCAGGATCGCCTGCAGCGTCTTCGGGCTGGCATAGGTGTCGGCTTCGAGCTGGTTGATCTCGTCCTCGTCACCCCCGTCGGGGATCGAGCGCATCACAAAGGTGAGGTGCTCTTCCGGATGGGCAAGCAACACGGCGTCTTCATTGGCGATTGGCGCCTGGCGCCGGTCCAGTCGCTCGAAGTTCGGATGCTCCAGCGCGATATTCAAAGACCGCAACCGGTCAGGCCTCTCCGGATGACCCGGGGGGGTTAGATGTTCCAGAAAAATCGGGTGCTCGTAAAGACGTGTGCTCATGAAACCAATCTACAGACGGGATATGACATCTGCTACCGGACATGGGCAGTATCACCATAATGTCAACAATCCATCTTAACCACGTTGGGCTACCAACCGTTTACTTCTTGAGGCGCGATGTTAAGCTTTCATTAAGGTGCGAGCCGTCGGCCAGGGTTTTGCGTGATGATGAGTCTAGAACGATCCGATGTCATCGAAATGCGGGTACCGCCTCGCGATGTCGACAGGCAAGGGCAGATGTTCATCGCCTCCTACATCTCCCAGGCGGAAACGGCGCTGTCGAATTTTTGGCGCGCCCGGCCGCTGGTGAGCGACGAGCCGGTCTACATCGCCACCAAGGCTTCGTGCGCGCTGCACCGGGCGCTGCGTTATGACGATCTCGCCCGCTTTTCGGTCAGCGTCAACAAGATCGGCGGCAAGTCGATCGGCTTCATGGTCCTGGTCGAAACCGGCAATGAGGTGGCGGCGGAGGTGGAAATTCTCTGGCTCGCCGTGCGCGGCGAGGAACACGATCCTGTGCCGCTGCCGGAAGATACCCGCGACTGGCTCTACAAATACCTGGATTGATTTCTAGCTGAGCAGCTCTTTGCCCGAAAGCCGCGTCACAGTTTTCGCTGCGTGACCCTTCGGTCGGGCATTATGCTCAGCTTCGCTGCGGCAGCAGGGGGTAGCCAACCATGACGGCGCGGCCGACGAGGGCGGCGACGACAGCTTTGACGAGGTCACCCGGAACGAAGCCCATCGACCCCTTGAACGCGTTGTTGAAGCCGAGATTGGCCCCGATCGCGAGCCAGGCGATGCCGAAGGCGTAGAGAACCACGACGCCGCCGATCACTGAAGCGATGAAGAAGCCGATGCCCTGGGCAAGGGCCGTTTGCTCGGCCTTCACCAGCCGCTCGGAGAGATAGCCGGTGACGTAGGCGGCGAAGATCCAGCCGATGAAGAAACCGGCCGTCGGACCGGCGAAGACGGCAAGACCGCCACGGCCGCCCGACAGCACCGGCAGGCCGATCGCCACCAGCACGACGACGATCAACACCGCGATGGCGCCGCGCTTCGCGCCAAGCACCACGCCCGCAAGCATCACGCCGAGCGACTGTGCCGTGATCGGCACCGGAATGATGCCGATCGAGATCGGCGGCAGCAGGCCGAGCGCCACGATGATGGCGGCAAAAAGCGCGGAGAGAACGAGGTCGCGGGTGGTCATGACGGCTCCAGTCGAAAACAGTGTCTTTTCAATGCCGCCGAATGCCCCTGGCGTCAATCGCGGCTGCGATATTATCGGCATCGCGCAGCGTCAGGATGATCAGCGGCACCAGCGCTGTTGTCATGCGGATTTTGATCCCGCGAGCTTCATGCGCCTCTCGGATGGCGCGGTAACGGTCTAGAATTTCCGGAACGAAGCGCACGACGAGGCCGACCGAAAGACCGATATCGGCCGCCTTCAAGAGGCCGATCTTTTCCAACGGCGCGGCAAGCGCCGTGATCTCGTCGATGAAAGCGGCGATCGACGTCGTGGCCGTCACCACGGCCGCGAAAAACACCAGCGCGGTCAGCCGCAACACGGTGACAGCAGCGACATGGACGGGATTGAAGATCAGGCTGAACAGCGCCACGACGATAATGGTGAGAACGACCGGCCGCAGCCGCTTCAACGCTTCGCTCACGGGCAAGCCAGTGCTGAAATAGAGGAGGGCGCCGATGGCAACGGCGAGGCCAAGCAGTGCGAGGTTGTCCGTCAGGAACAGCAGGATGCCGAGGGCCGCCAGCGCGCCAAGCTTCAGACGCGGCGCCAGCCGGTGCATCCAGGTACTGGCATCGACGTGCAGCGTCTGCATCAGGCAGCCAACTCCCTGTAGCGGGCAACCGCCTCCGTCGGCGGCGCATCCGCGATTAATCGACCTTGATCGAACAGCAGCACCCGATCGAAATCCTCTATCAGCGACAGGTCATGGCTGATGACGATGACATGCTCCGGCAGCCCGGCAATGGTTTCCTGCACCAGCGCCCTGTTCCGGAGATCGAGCTGATTGGTCGGTTCGTCAAGAATGAGGATGTCAGGTCCGGTGACGAGCACGGAGCAGAGAGCGGCCATCTGCAGCTCGCCGCCGGAAAGTTCATGTGCGCGCCGCTCCGCCAGATGGCGGACGCTGAACCGGTCGAGAATGCCGTCCACCGCCGCCTCGATCTCGCTCTTGCCGAGGCCGCGCGCCTTGAGGCCGAAGGCGATATCGTCGCGGATGATCGGCAGGATGATCTGATTCTGCGGCGACTGGAAGATATAGCCGACCTTGCCGAGCACGGACTTGGCGTCGGTCACGGTGTCGAGCCCATTGACGGTGACCCGGCCGGTCGTAGGCTTGGCAAGCCCGTTGATCAGCCGCGCAAATGTCGTCTTGCCGGAACCGTTGAGCCCGATCACACCGACGCGCCGCTCGCTCAGCGTCAAGCTGAGCGGCGAAAGCGCAAGCCGCGGGCCGAAATTGACGCCGGCATTGTCGAAACGGATATCCAAGCTGCTGGCCCTGTTCCATCGTGATATCGCGGTCCTATAGCCCATCATGACGAATTATCAAATCAACGCCGTTTGAAAGCATGGGAATTAATGCCTATGATCTGAGCATGACGAATCTGCTTTCAAACCGAGATGCCCGCCGCGTCTTCCTCGCCAAGCAGGGGCTTTCCAATCCGCCGAACCGTGCCCTGACCAAGGCCGGGCTGCTGCAGTTGATTCACGATATCGGCTTCGTGCAGGTCGACAGCATCTCGACTGTCGAGCGGGCGCATCACCAGATTCTGTTTTCCCGCAACCAGACCTATCGGCGCGAACATCTGACGGAACTGCTCGAAAAGGACGGCGCGCTGTTCGAAAACTGGACGCATGATGCCTCCATCCTGCCCAGCGCCTTCTTCGTCTATTGGAAGCACCGGTTCCGCCGCGAGGAGCTGGCGATCATTGAGCGCTGGCGCAAATGGCGGGGCGAGGGGTTCGAAGCCGCCTTCGAGGAGACCTACGAGCGCGTCCTGAAAAACGGCGCCATCACCGCCCGTGAGATCAAGGACGAGAATCACACTTCCGGCGGCTGGTGGAACTGGCATCCGAACAAGACCGCGCTCGAATATTTCTGGCGCACTGGCAAATTCGCGATCGCCGGCCGCACCAATTTCCAAAAGGTCTACGATCTCGTCGAGCGCGTACTGCCGGAAAATTTCCACACGCCCGAAGTCGGCCACGACGAATTCGTCGATTGGGCCTGCCGCAGCGCCTTGCAGCGCCTGGGGTTTGCCACGTCAGGCGAAATCGCCGCCTTCTGGGACTTGGTGACGCCGCAGGAAGCGAAGACCTGGGTCGACACGCATCGCGCGGAACTCGCCGAAATATTGATCGAGCCCGCCATGGACGGCAAACCGCGCCCTTCCTTCGGCTTTGCCGATTTCCCAGCTACGCTCGACAGCTTCCCCGAAGCTCCCGCCCGGATGCGCGTCCTCAGCCCCTTCGATCCGACGATACGCGACCGCAACCGCACCGAACGCCTGTTCGGCTTCTTCTACCGGATCGAGGTCTTCGTGCCGGAGCCGAAGCGTGAATATGGCTATTACGTTTTCCCGCTCCTGGAAGGAGACCGGCTGATCGGCCGGATCGATATGAAAGCCGACCGCAAGGCGGGCACGCTGGACGTCAAACGCCTGTGGCTGGAACCAAGTGTCCGGGCATCCGCCGGACGGCTGGAAAAGTTGGAAGCGGAATTGGAGCGGGTGGCGCGTTTTGCCGGGGTGGAGAAGGTGGTGTTTCTGGAGGGGTGGCGGGGATAAATTGCCTGTTCTTCCGTCCTGATTTCCCGCTGGTTTCCGAGAGGACTGCGTAGGCCAAACTGCACTTGAACCTTGGGGCAGAGATCACATGAGCAGCATTTATGTATTCGATGGGCATAATGATGCGGTTCAGTTCATGGTGGATTATAAATCTACCGGCCGGGATTTTATGGTCCGATCGGAGATGGGGCATCTTGATCTTCCGCGAGCGCGTGAAGGCCGCTTGGCTGGCGGATTGTTTGCAATGCATGCCTCTCCAGAACACGAGCCGGTGGATGACCTTACTATCACTCGTGATGGATACGAAGTTCGTTATGCCGATGCCGTCCATCCGGACTATGCCCGTGGACAAATCGATGGCCAGCTTTCCGCGATGAGGGGTTTGATCGAACGCTCCAACGGCCAGATCCGCCTCGCCACAAGCGTGAATGATATTCGGACTGCCCAGATGGACGCCGCCTTTGCCGTCGTGCTTCATATAGAGGGGGCAGAGGCCATCGGCCCTGATTTCGGATATCTGGATGCCCTATATGACGCGGGCCTCCGATCTCTCGGCATCGTTTGGAGCCGTCCGAATATTTTTGGCTATGGCGTCCCGTTCGCTTATCCGAGGTCTCCCGATACTGGGCCGGGGCTTACGGATTTAGGCAAGAGCCTGGTCAAAAGATGCAATGCTCTCGGAATAATGATCGATGTTTCCCATCTGAACGAGCGTGGGTTTTGGGACGTGGCCGCCCTGAGCACCGCTCCGCTTGTCGCCACGCATGCCTGCGCTCATGCCCTATGCCCATCGACCCGAAACCTAACCGATCGGCAGCTCGATGCCATTCGCGATACCGACGGGGTCATCGGATTGAACCTGGCCGTCAATGACGTTCGCCCCGATGGCCACCTTGAAGACGACACGCCGCTCGACCTTGTTGTTCGTCATATTGATTATCTCATCACCCGTATTGGAGCGGATAGGGTCGCTCTCGGATCAGATTTTGATGGCGCGGTCGTGCCCCGCCAAATCAAGGAGGCAAGCGGCATGCCACATCTCATAGACGCCATGCGCAAAAATGAATTCGATGAGTTGACCCTGCGAAAATTCGCCTATGACAATTGGCTTCGCGTGTTCGGCCTGACTTGGAGATAGCTGACTACGGTTATTCAAGAATGCTGACCCATTAACAGGATCAGCAAATCTCCGTCCGGGCGATCTCGATGCCGAACCCTTCCAGGCCGACATAGTGCCGTTCGCGGCTGGTGAGCAGTTTGATCGAGCTGACGCCGAGATCTTTCAGAATCTGCGCGCCGAGGCCGATTTCCAGCCATTCGCTGTCGCGGGCCTGGGCCTCGGCATGGGTCTCATGGCCGGCCTGGCGGGATTTGCGGCCATTGTCGATATGGCCGACGCCAACGGAACCTTCGCGGAGATAAACGATGATGCCGCGGCCTTCATCGGCGATCTTCTTCATGTAGAAATCGACCGGACGGCGCTTTCCGAACAGGTCTTCGGCCACATTTTCCGGATGCAGGCGCACCGGAATGTCGATGCCGTCGCGGATGTCGCCGAAGACGACTGCGAGATGCTGCATCGGGTCCCAGGGTAGCGAATAGGTGTGAGCGCGCGCCTTGCCGAACGGCGTTTCGATATCGAAGCTGGCGCCGAGTTCGATCAGCGTTTCCTTGCGCTGGCGATAGGCGATGAGGTCGGCGACGGAGATGAGCTTCAGCCCGTTCTGCTCGGCGAATTCCACCACCTGCTGGCCGCGCGTTACCGTGCCGTCGTCATTGACGAGCTCGCTAATGACGCCGATCGGCGGCAGGCCGGCGAGCTTGCAGAGGTCTACGGCGGCTTCCGTATGGCCGGAGCGCATCAGCACCCCACCTTCCCGCGAGACCAGCGGGAAGATATGGCCGGGACGGAGGAAATCGGTCGGGCCGACATTCGGATTGGCGAGATTGCGCACCGTCAGCGTGCGGTCGTCGGCGGAAATGCCCGTCGTCGTGCCGTGCTTGAAGTCGACGGAAACGGTAAATGCGGTCGTATGCGCGGAATCGTTTTCCGCCACCATGGCGTTGAGGTTCAGGCGCTTGGCCTCCTCGCGCGGCATCGGCGTGCAGACGATCCCCGACGTATGGCGGACGATGAAGGCCATCTTCTCCGGCGTGCAGTGGACGGCAGCGACGATCAGGTCGCCCTCATTCTCACGGTCGTTATCGTCCATGACGACGACGATCTCGCCGGCCTCGAAGGCTCGAAGGGCTTCCACGACGCGCTTCTGATCATAGGGCATGAAAACGTCCTTATTTCAGCCGGCCGGTCTGGCCGCGATCCCTAAGGTAATGATCGGCTATGGCGCAGGCAACCATCGCCTCGCCGATCGGCACGGCGCGAATGCCGACGCAAGGGTCATGGCGGCCCTTGGTGCGGACATCGACATTGTTGCCGTCGGCATCGATCGATCGGCGCTCGGTCAGGATCGACGAGGTCGGCTTGATGGCGAAGCGGGCGATGACCGGCTCGCCGGTGGAAATGCCGCCCAATATGCCGCCGGCATGGTTGGATAGGAAGATGCGGTTGCCGTCATTGCCCATGCGCATTTCGTCGGCGTTTTCCTCGCCGCTCATTTCGGCGGCAGCAAAGCCATTGCCGATCTCGACGCCCTTGACGGCGTTGATCGACATCAGCAGCGAGGCGATATCCTGATCGAGCTTGCTGTAGATCGGTGCGCCAAGACCGGCGGGCACGCCTTCGGCAATGACTTCGACAACGGCGCCGATCGAGGAGCCGGCCTTGCGGATGCCGTCGAGATATTCCTCCCAGACCGGCACGATTTCCGGATCCGGCGAGAAGAACGGGTTCTGATCGACCTGTGCCCAGTCCCAATTGGCGCGATTGATCTTGTGCTTTCCGATCTGCACCAGCGCGCCGCGCACGGTGACGCCGGGCACGACGAGGCGGGCAATACCGCCGGCGGCGACACGCGCCGCGGTCTCGCGGGCCGACGAACGGCCGCCACCGCGATAGTCGCGAATGCCGTATTTGACGTCATAGGTATAGTCGGCATGGCCGGGGCGATAACGCCGCGCGATCTCGCCGTAATCCTTGGAACGCTGGTCGGTGTTTTCGATCAGCATCGAGATCGGCGTGCCCGTCGAAATCATCGTCTCGCCGTCTTCATCCAGCATCACGCCGGACAGTACCTTGACGAGATCATCTTCGCGGCGCTGCGTCACGAAGCGCGACTGTCCTGGCTTGCGCTTGTCGAGCCAGACCTGAATGTCCTCAAGCTTGAAACGGAGCCCCGGGGGGCAGCCGTCGACGACGCAGCCGAGCGCCGGCCCGTGGCTTTCGCCCCAGGTGGTGACGCGGAAGAGATGACCGAATGTATTGTGCGACATGGGAAACGACCGGATTACTGTGGCCCGGCGGCGGCCGCGCCTTTGTCTCTTGGAATTGCGGCACACTCATAGGCCAAAAAGCTGCCGAGGCAAATCTTTCTTTCCGTGATGATCCCGCAGGGCGGGAACCCGCAAACGCCCGATATGGTAAACGAAGATTAATCCATGCTGTGGATCGTGAAAACACATTCATCAATTAGGCGACGAAAGCCATTGTTGCGGGCAACTTCCGCCATATTCAAAGCGTTACCTTGGGACAATCAAATTTAGCACCGATAATGAGATTAAAGGGTACTCCCGATGCGCTTCTTTGTTGCGACGCTCCTGGCCACGGCAAGTCTCCTCGCCCCCGTCGCCGGCTTTGCCGAAAGCGCTGACGTCGAGGCTACGATCAAGAAGGTCGATGAGAAGAATTTCAGCATCACGCTGGATGACGGCAAGAATTATCAGGCGCCGCAGGATTTCGATTTCACGGGTCTGAAGGCCGGCGTCAAAGTGGTCGTCTTCTATACCGAGGTCGACGGCAAGCGCGTCATCAACGATCTCGATATCGTGCAGTAGGGAACGGGGATTATTCCTTTAGCCGGCGGCTTTAGATCCAGCCGATGATGTTCAACTGCGTATCGACCTTCAAAATGCGATCCTGCGGGATTTCCGCTTCCGCGGCATCCTCTTTCGAGACATCAGCGATCAACCGGAACAGCGAGCGGATGACGCCGCCATGGGTGACGCAGACGGTCGGCCGATCGACCGAAGTCAGCCAGGAGCCGACGCGCCAGGAGAGGATTTCGTAGCTCTCTGCATCATCGCCGGGCGGGATGAAGTCCCACTTGCCGGCGTTGCGCTCGGCAAGACGTTCGGCCTCGGTCGCCTTCAGCTCCTTGAGGGTGAAACCTTCCCAGGCACCGAAAGAGACTTCGACCAGCCGTTCGTCCGTGCGGTAGTCCTTGGGTGGCAGGCCCATGGCTTCGCGCGCGATTTCCATGGTTTCGCGGGTGCGCCTGAGCGGACTTGCGACAAAGTCGAAAGGCTGGTTTTCAAAGGTGAGGATTTCGCCGAGCTCAACACCATTCTGCCGCGCCTGCGCGCGACCGATGGCGTTGAGATCGATATCCTTCTGTCCCTGCAACCGGCGCTCGGCATTCCAGTCCGTCTGACCGTGGCGTATCACATAAAGAGGCGGCACGGTCAGGTTTCCTGTTGATCAATCCTTGATGACGGCGATGTCAGGCGCATCGACGGCCTTCATGCCGATGGCGTGATAGCCCGAATCGACATGGTGCACTTCGCCGGTGACGGCGGTGGAAAGATCGGAGAGCAGATAAAGCGCGGAGTTGCCGACTTCGTCGATCGAAACCGTGCGCTTTAGCGGCGCGTTATATTCGTTCCATTTCAGAATATAGCGGAAGTCGCCGATGCCGGCGGCGGCCAGCGTCTTGATCGGGCCGGCCGAAATGGCGTTGACGCGAATGCCGCGACCGCCGAGGTCGACGGCAAGGTAGCGCACGCTTGCTTCGAGCGCAGCCTTGGCGACGCCCATAACGTTGTAATTCGGCATGACCTTTTCCGCGCCGTAATAGGTCAGCGTGATGATCGAGCCGCCATCGTTCATGATGCGCTCGGCGCGCTGGGCGACGGCGAGCAGCGAATAGACGGAGATGTCCATGGTGCGCGCGAAATTATCGCGGCTGGTGTCGACATAGCGGCCGGTCAGCTCATCCTTGTCGGAGAAGGCAATGGCATGCACGACGAAATCGATCTTGCCCCATTTGGCTTCCAGCGAGTCGATGACGGCGTCGATCGTCGCGGGTTCCGTAACGTCGCAATGGCCTGCCATGAAGGCGCCGAGTTCCTGGGCGAGCGGCTCGACGCGCTTCTTCAGAGCGTCGCCCTGCCACGTCAACGCGATTTCGGCACCGGCTTCGGAACAGGCCTTGGCAATACCCCACGCTATGGAACGGTTGTTTGCAACGCCGAGGATGACGCCGCGCTTGCCTGCCATGAGGCCAGTGGCTTGAGCCATATTCTGCTCCCTTGAACTTTCGAATGATCCTGCCTATGGCATAGGCCGATCCCCTGTTCAAGCATCGGAAAGATCATCAACTGTTAGGGATCGTAACAAAGGGTGCGGTTGTCACTGAAATTTCACAAAAAAAGCCCCTCGCGCATGCTGCGCATCAAATCGGTAACTTTGTCGTCCGGTTTTTCCCACAGCATCAGGCGCAATTCCACCACGAGATTGCCTTTTCCGCCATGCCCGTCCGGTAGTCCCTGGTCAGAGATTCGGATGACCTGATCCGAACCGGACCAGGGGGGGACTGTCAGCCTGACCGGCCCGCTCAATCCCTCGACCGTTGTCTCATAACCGAGCACCGCATTTTCGATGGTCACGGGAAGGGTCGTGTGGACGTCGAGGCCATTAAGCGTGAAGCGGCTGTCGGTGGAGAGATGGATGGTGATCGCGACATCGCCGCGCAGCATCCCCTGCAATTTCATCCCCTGGCCCTTCAGATGCACCACCTGGCCGTTGCTGATATCCGTCGTCGCCTGAAAGCGCGCCTCCCGTCCGTCGGACAGCGGTACGGCAATCCAGTTTCCCTTCAACATGTCATCGAGGGTGACGGTCGCTTCGGCAGCGATCTCCGGTGTTTTCTCCGGCACTTTGTCCTGAACGCTGCCGCCCGTAAAGCGGCGCACGAGCGAGCCAAGAATGCCGAAGCGCGAGCGGAAGACGGTTGAGCCGGTGCCCGTCGCAAGCTGCTCCTCTTCGGCAAAGTTTTCTTCCGTCTCGCCGCTCTCCGGTTCGCGTGGCTTTTCCGTCTCCGCGGCACTGGCGGCGGTCTCTGCCTGGTTGGGTGCGGCACGGGCGGCCTTGGCGCCGAAAATGCGCTCGACCATATCCTCGGGTGACTCGGCGCCGGCCGCCTGCGGGTTGGCGGCCGACGCAGCCTTCTGCGCCTTCTGGGCATTGGCGCGGGCGAGTTCTTCCATGATCTTTTCGGCGTTGGCGCGTGCGGCCTTGGCACGCTCCGCTGCTTCGCGGGCAGCCTGACGCTGCTGCATGATGGTCTGCTCTGTGCTTTGGCCCTTCGCCTCGGCCATGCGCGCCACTTGATCGTAACGGCTGCGCTTCTGCGGGTCCTTCAGCGTTTCATAGGCGCGGCCGATCTCGGCAAAGCGCTCCGTTGCCGTGGGATCGCCGATGTTGTGATCGGGATGTACGGCCTTGGCCAGGTTGCGCCATGCCGCCTTGATTTCGTCCGCCCCGGCATCCCGCTTTACGCCAAGCACCTTGTAAGGATCGCGCATCATTATAACCACCGTTTTGAAGGGTGTGCCCGGCCTCGTTGCGGCACCCCAAAAGGAAGAAAACATATGGATCGCGCCGTATCCTCACTCCCCCGGAAGCAAGAAGGTTGACGCGCATATGGTGTGATCCTGCGCGAGCAGTTGCTAATCAGTTGTTACGCCCGGCTGGCGGCAACGGTTCGATCTGCCGCAATGGTTAGCCGTTCGCTAAGGAAGCCAAGCCCTGCTTAAGACTGAAGGCACGGCTTTCGCACCGGATTTGCCTTGACAATAAGTATAGACAACTCATTTCATGATGAGGCGAGCATAGCGACAAGCGGAAGGGTCAGGGCATCCCATGCAGGAAATTTGGATCGACTATCTGAACGCCATCGATACCAAGGCGCTGGCGCTGACCAACGACGAAATCCTCGATGCCGTCAGCAAAGCTTTGGATGCGCAGGGACGTGGCGAAACGGTGATCGAACCGCGCGTGCATCTCGTGCCCGAAAGTTCCGACAAGGGCCATTTCAATGTGCTGCGCGGCTATGTGAAGCCTCTCGACTATGCTGGTGTCAAAGTGGTCGGCGATTTCGTCGATAACTACAAGCAGGGTCTTCCTTCTGAAATGGCCGTGCTCAACCTTTTCGATCCGCGCACCGGCATGCCGAAGGCGATCATCGATGCCACCGCGATCACCGATATGCGCACGGGCGCGGTCACCGCGATCGGTGCCCGCCATCTCGCCCGCAAGGATAGCAAGGTGCTCGGCCATATCGGCGCGCGCGGCACCTCCTATTGGAATGTCCGCCTGCTCGACCATCTCTTCGACTTCGAGGAAATCCGCGTCCATTCCCGCCGGCCGGAAAGCCGCGATGCCTTCGCCGCCCGATTGGAAAAGGATCTCGGCAAGAAGATCATCGTCACCGACAATTGGGAAGACTGCCTGAAGGACGCCGACATCATGGTCGAGGCCAGCCGCCTGCCTGAGCCGACGCCGCTCTTCAAGACCGCCTGGGTCAAGAAGGGAGCTTTCGTCGTTCCTTATGGCACGATGAGCGCGCTGGAATTCGATCTGACCGACATCATGGACAAAGTCGTCGTCGACGATTGGGGTCAATGCGGCCCCGGTCGTCCCTTTGGCGCATTGCGCCGGCATGTCGATGAGGGCAAGGTGACGGCGGAGACACTGCATGCCGAAATCGGCCAGATCGTCTGCGGTGCGCGGCCTGGCCGCGAAAGCGACGACGAGACCATTCTCTTCTGGCATCGCGGTCTCAGTACCACGGACGTTGCGCTGGGGGCTGCCATGGTCGACAAGGCGAAGCGGATGAATATCGGCCAGCGCCTGCGCTTTGCTTGAAACGGACGGTTTGAGAAACGGACAGACGGATGGGTGCTGACGCCAAAAGCGTGATCTTCGATGCGTCCGGCGCGGATATCGACGCGATCTGCGCCGTGGCTCGCAATGGCGCCGAGGTCGCGATCGGCGCCGATGCGATCGCCGGCATCGAAGCCGCCTATGCCTGTCTCCTCCGCCATGCGGGCGCGGGCAAGGCGATCTATGGAGTCAGCACCGGTTTGGGTGCCGCTGTCGATACGCGCCTCGATCCCGCGAAGGATTCCGGGCAACATCGCATTCCGCGCCCCCGCGCCGTCGGCGTCGGGCGCTTTGCCGAAGCGGACGAGGTCCGCGCCATGATGGCGGCGCGCCTAGCCCGCTTCTGCCTCGGCTATTCGGGTGTATCGCCAGAGGTGGCGCAAGCGCTTGCCGGCATGCTCAATTGTTCCGTCCATCCGAAGGTGCCGATGACCGGCTCGATCGGCGAGGCGGATCTCCCGCCGCTTGCGCATATCGCCTTGGTATTGGTCGGCGAGGGGAGGGCCATTCTTCCGGATGGGCGTGAGGTCTCCGGCGCCGATGCCTTGGCGGCGGCCAGCCTTGTGCAGCCGTCCTTCGGCATAAAGGATGGACTGTCGCTGATCTCGTCCAACGCCGCATCCGTCGGCCTTGCGTGCCTGATGCTGCAGGATATTAGGCGTATTTTCGATGCGCATATCGGTGCGGCAGCGCTATCCTATGAAGGATTTCGCGCCAGCCTTGATCCGCTCGATCCGCTGGCAAGTCGCTTGCGGCCCGGCCCCGGCCAGGGCGAAGTCGCGGCAGCCGTCCGCTCACTCCTCGAAGGCGGCGATCTGATGAAGCCGGGGGCAGCGCGGCGCCTTCAAGACCCGCTCAGCCTTCGCTGCGTGCCATCGGTCTCCGGCGCCGCATTACATGCGCTGAGAGCGGCGTGGACTGCTACCGAGCTGGAACTGGGCTCCAGTGACGACAACCCATCGGTTCTTGCCGATGAGGATGTCGTGCTGCCGACCGGCAATTTCAATCCCACCCATATGGTGCTGGCCTTCGACACGCTGGGGCTGGCGCTCGCCCGCCTTGCGGCTATGGCGGCCGAGCGAATCATGAAGTTGCTGTCGCCGGGCTTCTCCGATCTGCCGCGTTTTCTGGCGCCGGAAGGTGTCGGCGCCAACGGCTTTGGCGCCTTGCAGAAGACCGTTGCGGCGCTGACGGCGGAGATCGGCCACCTGGCGATGCCCATGCCCTTTGCTGTGACGCCCGTCGCCGATCGCGTCGAGGATTATGCATCGCTTGCCATGTCGGTGATCGACAAGACCGGACGGCTGGCGGTGAAGCTGCGATATCTGACGGCGATCGAACTGATCATAGCCGCGCGGGCCATCGATCTGCGAGGCGCAATCAAGTTGGGTGAGGGGACCGGGATGCTGTTTACCGTTGTCCGCTCGATAGCCCCACCGCTAGATGTGGACCGTTCGCCCAGCAACGACATCTACGCGCTTGCGGATTGCATTGCGGCGGGCACGCTGATCGGCCCGCTTCTGAGTATGAAATAAGAAAGAGAAGAGGCGATCAGCCGTCCTGCTGGAAGCTCAGCAATTGCCATTCGCCCTGGCCGATAAGGCAGGTCTTGCCGAAGAAATTGGCGATGCCGTCATAGGAGTGGCGGGTGGTGCGGAACTGGCGGCAGACCTGTCCCGAGGCGTTGTTTTCGACGATCGTGTCGATGACGCCGGCGCTTCCCGTCGACGCATTCGCCCAGGGGACGGGCTGTCCGTTCAGCTTGTTGAGATCTGCCGAAGTCACGGCATTGCGCACGGTGGTCTCGTCCGAAACGCTGTCGGTTGTCACAGGAGCGGTCGGGATGGTGCCGGTTGAAACGCTCCGATCCACCTTCGTCGAACTCAGCATGTCCATGCCGCCGCCGACGCAGCCGCCAAGGGAGAAAAGGGAGAAAATGGCAATCGCCATCGTCGCGCCTTTTGCAAGCTTGCGCTTTGTATGAACCGTCGACTTTGCTATGACTTCCACCCGAGTATCTTGGCCAGTGTTGGGGCTGGCGATTTTAGGAAATGCGGAGAATTTGAGCTAATATGTCGGAAAACGAGTTAACAAGCGGTGACTTCACCGAGCAGAACGAGCCCTTCGCGCTTTTCGCTTCCTGGCTGCGCGACGCTGAAGCCAATGAGCCGAATGATCCGAATGCGGTTGCCTTGGCAACGGTTGATAAGGATGGATTGCCAAATGTCCGCATGGTTCTTCTGAAAGGTTTCGATAGTCAGGGATTCGTATTCTATACAAATTTCGAAAGCCAGAAAGGCCAAGAAATTCTTTCCCAAAAGAAAGCGGCCATGTGCTTCCACTGGAAGTCGCTCCGGCGTCAGGTAAGGCTGCGCGGCCTGGTTGAAGTGGTCAGCGACAACGAAGCTGATGAATATTTCAAGACGCGTGCCCGCGGCAGCCGCATCGGCGCCTGGGCGTCGAAGCAGTCGCGTCCGCTCGAGGGCCGCTTCGCCCTGGAAAAGGCGGTCGCCGAATATACGGCCCGCTACGCCATTGGCGAAATTCCACGCCCTGCCTATTGGTCCGGCTTCCGCATCCGGCCGCTGTCGATCGAGTTCTGGCACGATCGCCAGTTCCGCTTGCACGACCGCGTCGAATTCCGCCGCGACGTGCCGGAGGGCGCCTGGGAAAAGGTGCGGATGTATCCGTAACGGAACTATGGTGAGGCCCGGCGCCCCATCAGCCTCATGGGGATGCCGGAGGCAAGTGCCGATGCATACCGGGCCTTCTGGTAGTGACCGTTCAATGACAGCCGCGGCAAATGGGTGATCGTGGCGGCACTTGCCTTTCCGATCGTCCCGGGCCGGGTCGTAACGCCGACGGAAAAGCCGAGTTCCGCTGCAAGCCGAGCTTCGCGAGGAGAGACCGCATCGGCCGTGCCGTAGGGATAAGCGATTGCCGCTGGCCGCCTTCCGATGATGTCGGCGACATAATCCGCCGACAACGCCATTTCCGCCGCCGCTTCCGCTTCCGGCAGACGAGCAAGCGCCCGGTGGCTGACCGTGTGGGCGCCGAGCGAGGCAAGGGGGTGACGGACAAGCTGCCTCAATTCCCCGCGGTCCATGATTGTCGTGCGCACGAGATCCAGCGGCTCCAGGCCGTTCCATCGGGCGAGCTCGTCGATCCGGGCAACGGCCTCCATCTCGTCATGGGCATGGACATAGGCGGCAAACCGGGCAAAGACGGCAGGCCGTTGGCCGGCCTTGTTGAGATCGAAACTCTCTGTGCCCATGCCAAAGTCGAACGTTAGGTGGTCCCGCTGGACTAGCAGCTCAGCCAGCGTTTCCCACCATATGCTGTGCGTCCTCTCCGACAGGCCTTGGGTGACGAAGATCGTGAAGGGCGTGCCGTGGCGGGCAAAGACCGGCAGCGCATAATCGAAATTGTCGCGATTACCGTCGTCGAGTGTGAAAGCAGCAAAGGGTGGCTTGTTGCGATCACTTGCGATACGGTCCGGCAACGCATCAAGAGAAATGAATTCATAACCATCCCGTTTCAGTCGCGTGATCGCGCTGTCGAGGAATTCGGGCGAAATTTCTAGATGCGCATTCGGGGCAAAGGTTCGGGGCAAGGGAGGGCGGACATGATGCAGGGTGAAGATGGCACCGAGGCCGGCGACGTCGCGCATCAGGCCGAGGTTTTTCAGAATTGCGGCGGTTTCCAGACCGCCGGAGATCGCCGCGCGCTTGAGACGAATTCTGATGCCCTGTTCCATAGGGATTGACCCGGTTGAAGAATGCCCATGCTCTAGCCCATCCGCCGTTAAGTCTTGCTGAATCTGCACCATCTTTTCAATGTGTTAACCGTTATTTTACCAGCAAAGGCAAAATTGGAATTCTGTCGAGGGTGTTGCCTCAATATCGCACCGAAATCAGGCTCTTGTCGCAAATGCGCACAACAGGTTGATGCGGTGTATCGGCATTTGTTTCAGTTGGGGACGAATATGAAAAAACTTTTGATGGCCCTTTCTGCGGCCGTCTTGCTGTTGAGCGCACCGGTAGCGAGCTTTGCGGGTAGCGCCTATTTCATCATGGACGCGAAATCCGGTAGGGTGCTGGCTTCGGATAATGCCGATGATCTCAACCACCCTGCCTCGCTGACCAAGATGATGACGCTGTACCTGACGTTTGAGGCTATCCATCGCGGTAAGCTGGGTTGGAACACGGCGATTCCGGTCTCGAGCAACGCCTCCGGCAAGAGCCCGACCAAGCTCGGCCTGAAGCCGGGCAGCACCATCACCGTCCGCGATGCCGTCAACGGCATGATCATCAAGTCCGCCAACGATGCCGCCACTGCCATGGGCGAAGCGCTGGGCGGTAGCGAAAGCGGCTTTGCCCGCATCATGACGCAGAAGGCGCGCGAACTCGGCATGCGCCGCACTGTCTTCACCAATCCATCGGGCTTGCCGAGCATGGAGCAGGTGACGACCGCGCGCGACATGTCGACGCTCGCCGTTGCGCTCATCAACAATTATCCTCAGGAATATCGGCTCTTTTCGCAGTCGAGTTTCACCTATCGCGGCAGCCGCGTCCGTGGCCATAACAATCTGATGTATCGCTACGAAGGCATGGACGGCATCAAGACCGGCTACACCAACGCCTCCGGCTTCAACATCGTCAGCGCCGTGCGCCAGGGCAACCGCCGCGTTATCGGCGTCGTCATGGGCGGAGCGACTGCCCGCGGCCGCGATGCTTTCATGGCTTCGCTTCTCAATCGTTATGTGCCGAAAGCGACCTCCGCTGAATCGTCGCGTCTCGTGGCAAGCATTGGCGGTGCAAAGCAGGTCGAAGTGGCTTCGGCGAAGGATGATGTTGCTGTCGATGTCGACGCGCAAACCACGGCCACGGCGACGCGCAAGCGCGCCGAGTTCACTCCGGCTCCGGCCCCGCTCGCCTATGCCGCCACGACAAATGTGACCGTGCCGATGGATCGCCCGATGGCGATGGATGAAATCCAAAATGCCGGCAAGCCGGCGACCGGCGGCTGGCAGGTGCAGATCGCAGCTACGCCGACGGCGCAGGCCGCCAAGGACCTGCTGTCCGAAGCTCAATCCAAGGCAGGCGGCGCTCTTGCCAACGCTTCGCCCTATACCGAAGCCGTCGGCAAGGGCAGCAACACAGTCTATCGCGCCCGTTTCGTCGGCTTCGGCAGCCGCGATGATGCGAATTCCGCCTGCGCTGCGCTGAAGCGCAAAGATTTCAACTGCATGCTGTTGCCGACCAAGGGCTGAGCAGAAATCAAGTTTTGAAACTAGCAAGACGGCGGGGCACAAGCTCCGCCGTCTTGCTATTTCCGGCAGAATCGTTCACTTCTGTTAAGAACATACAGGGAACGATATTGATGTTATCCGATCTGATCCAGCAGTTCGAAAAGGCTTCCGCCACCTATGCCGCCGCCAACGGATTGGAGCGCGATGCCGACTGGTTTGTTTTGAAATTGCTGGAGGAGATGGGCGAACTCACCCAGATCTGGAACAAAACGACCGGCCGCGGAAGACGCAAGGGCATGTCGGACGAGGATCTCGCAACGGCGCTGGCCGACGAGACGGCCGACGTGCTCGGCCACATCCTCCTCTTCGCCCACCGCAACAGCCTCGATCTTGCCGCCGCCGTCGAGCGGAAATGGCGGTTCCGGCCGGAGGAGGGGTGAGAGCGGCCACTGGTTGCCACGTTCAAGAATGAGAGAAGTCGACCTGTGCTTCCGGGCGTGCAAGCCGAAAGGCTTCGAGTTCGTTGCAGCGTTCTTCGACTGCCAGGAGTGTGGAATAACGGGATAGATCTACGCCAAGACGGCGGGAGGCGTTTAGTTGCGGCACAAGATGCAGGTCCGCCCATCCCGCTTCTACGCTGAAGCAATACGGCCATTGGATCGGTCGGCGCCGTAGGGTTTCCTCCAGGGCGTCAAGGCCTAGAGCCAGCCAGTGGCTGACCCAGACCGAAACTTGATGATCGTCGGCACCTATGTCCGATTTCAAAAAGCGTCTGACACGCAGAACGGTCAGAGAATGCATTTCCGATGTGATGAGCCCGGCAAACGCTTTTGCCTCCGCGCGGACGACGGGATCGGAAGGCAGCGGACTTGGCGCTGGATACGCTTCCTCAAGATAATCCAGGATAGCAGACGATTGCGCGATGATACGTCCGCCGATGTCGAGAGCAGGTAGAAGACCTTGAGGGTTCAATCGCTCATATTCGCCGGGCGCCAATGAGCTTACCGGTGTATAAGTGAACGGAATACCTTTGAGGTAAAGTGCTATACGCACCCTTTCGCCTGCGGAATTCTGCCAGCGTGACAGCAAGCGCATGGAGGTCCTCTTCGGTCAAAAGCTATCAACAGCATCAGCCTCCGTCGAAGGCTGATGGCCACTGCTATGGGCATAGCTTTAGGCAGACTTCAAGCCTTCGTCCCGCCGACCGTCACCTGATCCATCCGCAGATGCGGCTGGCCGACGCCGACGGGGACCCATTGGCCGCCTTTGCCGCAATTGCCGATGCCGGTGTCGAGTTTCATGTCGTTGCCGATCATGGAGACGCGCTTCATCGCTTCTGGGCCGTTGCCGATGAGCATGGCGCCCTTGATCGGTGCGCCGACCTTGCCGTCTTCGATCAGATAGGCTTCGGTGCAGCCGAAGACGAATTTGCCGGAAGTGATGTCGACCTGGCCACCGCCGAAGGAAACGGCATAGATGCCCTTCTTCACCGAGGCGATGATCTCTTCAGGTGTCTTGTCGCCGCCAAGCATATAGGTGTTGGTCATACGCGGCATCGGCGTGTGGGCATAGCCTTGGCGGCGGCCGTTGCCGGTTGCCTTCATGCCCATCAGGCGGGCATTCTGCCGGTCCTGCATATAGCCGACCAGCTTGCCGTTCTCGATCAGCACATTGTAGGCCGAAGGCGTGCCCTCATCGTCGACGGTGATCGAGCCACGGCGGTTTTCGATCGTGCCGTCATCGACGACGGTCACGCCGGGAGCGGCGACCATCTGGCCGAGCAGCCCTGCGAAAGCCGAGGTCTTCTTGCGGTTGAAATCGCCTTCTAGCCCGTGGCCGACGGCTTCGTGCAGCATGACGCCCGGCCAGCCGGAGCCGAGAACGACGTCCATCGTGCCGGCCGGCGCATCGATCGCCTCGAGATTGACCAATGCCTGGCGCAAAGCTTCGTCAGCGCCGCGGCGCCAGTTCTCTTCCGTGACGAAATCGCCGAAGCCGACGCGGCCACCGGTTCCGAAGGAACCTGATTCCTGCCGGTCGCCTTCGCCGACCATCACCGAGATATTGACGCGCGTCATCGGCCTGATGTCGCGAACGCGATGGCCGTCGGCGCGCAGGATATCGACCACCTGCCAGCTCGCGGCAATGGAGGCCGTGACCTGACGCACCTTGCCATCCTTGTCGCGCAGATAGCTGTCGATCTCCTGCAGCAGCCTCGCCTTGTCCTCGAAGCTTGGGCTCCCAATCGGGTTTTCGTCGCTATAGAGTACTTTATTGGTGCGCTGAGGCGCGGCGGCGTAGGAACCCGCATAGCCGCTCGTGACCGCGCGCACCGCATCGGCGGCGCGCTTCAGCGCGGCTTCGGAGAGATCGCCCGCATGCGCATAACCCACCGCTTCGCCGGCGACGGCGCGCAGGCCGAAACCCTGTTCGGTGTTGAAGCTGCCGCCCTTCATGCGTCCGTTGTCGAAGGTCAGCGATTCCGCCTGGACATGCTCGACGAAAAGCTCGCCATCGTCAGCGCCGGCCAGTGCTTCGGCAACGATGCCGCGCAGCTTGGTTTCGTCGGTATCGAACAAGGTAAGAAGATCGGTATTCATGGATCAAGTGCTCCGTTCAGAGCCGATGTAGGTTTCGGACGGCGAGAGAGCAAGCCCTGTCGATTTACGGAAGCGCGTCGTAGCCTTCGGCAAAGCCCTTGAGGTCGACAGGAATGCCGATGCCTTCTTCCGGCGACTGGAAGACGATGAAGGTGGCCGTCGCGCCGCTGCGCAGCGTTTTCAGCAACTCGTCCTCAAGCACCACTTCGGCATAGCAGCCGTCCGAGAAGCAGCGCACGAAATAGGCGCGGCCGATATCCTTGCCGTCGACATTAAGGCCGAGCCCGTTCGGCAGCAGCACGCCGAGCGGCGCCAGCACGCGAAGAATCTTCGACTTGCGATCGGCGGTCTTCAGCACGACGACCGAAAGACCGACTTCCGGCCGGTCCTCGGCAATGACGTTCTGCATCAGCGCGCATTGTTCGGTCGATGCGCCGGCCGGCTTGTCGCAGACCACGGACCATGCACCATGGCTGGAGCGCACCGTACCCGGTGGTTGTGGAACCTGGTTGGTCGGAAGCTGCTGGGTATGGGCTGGCGGCTGTTGGCCTGACTGCGGCGGTTGCTGGGTTTGCAGTTGCTGAGCCTGCGGCGCCGGCTGTGTTTGCTGTGCCTGCTGCGCCAGAACGGGTGCTGCAGCCGCAGCAGCGATGCTGGCGGTGACAAGCCAAAGCCGGGCGAGGGAACGAAAACCCATGAAAACCTCTAGATTCGAATCAGTGCTGTTATTGTTGAAGCCCATGCCGGCAAATGAAAAGCCCCGCATGCTGAATTCCAACCGACTGCGGCGGAAATACGACCTCTATCCCATTTTGTCCCGGCAATGCGATGGACCACGATGCAATTTTTCGTATGATGATGAAATGCTTGCCATGTTTCGGCGGGCCGGGGGAATATACTTCGCGCAAAAATGCCGCACGGACAACGCTTGTGAGTTGTTGCGGAGTGCTCCAAACTGTGGTTTGAAGCGCAATGGAATGTAGGGATACTGCGTTTGAGTGATCTGGGATCAAACGCTGGAGGGAGAGACATCGTGATTAAGAGGGCTTACGCAGCTCTGGCGGCTATCGCCTGTCTGCTTTTTGCGACCGGCAGCTATGCCGATCAGCCAAAACCATGGGAAACCGGCCTGCAAGAGGCAGCAACCGGCAACATGCATCAAATACGCTGGTTCGAAGCATACACGCTTTGGTTTATCGTTCCCATTACGCTGCTGGTGCTCGTCCTTTTGATCGTCGTCATGGTCAAGTTCCGGGCATCGCGAAATCCGGTGCCCTCCAGAACGAGCCATAACACGCTGATCGAGGTCATCTGGACCGTGGGTCCAGTCCTCATTCTTCTGTTCCTGGCTGTTCCGTCCTTCGATCTTCTGACCGCGCAGCTAACGTTCCCGCAAAATCCTGACGTGACCGTCAAGGCGACGGCGACGCAGTGGCAGTGGAACTATGAATATGAAAACAGCGGCAACACGCCTCTGGCTTTTGATTCCTTCCTGCTGAAGGATCAGGACCGCGCTGCGGCCGGCAAGGAAGACAAATCGAAATATCCGCGGCTTCTCGCCGTCGACAACGAGCTGGTGCTGCCCGTGGGCAAGGTCGTGCGCGTCCTTGTTACCGCCGCACCGACGGATGTCATCCATTCCTTCGCGATGCCGTCCTTCGGCGTCAAGATTGACGCCGTTCCGGGCCGTTTGAACGAAACCTGGTTCAAGGCCGACAATGAGGGCCTGTACTACGGCCAGTGTTCCGAGCTTTGCGGCAAGGACCATGCATTCATGCCGATCGCCATCCGCATCGTCTCTCAGGATCAATACCAGCAGTGGCTGACCACTGCTGCCGGCGACCTGAGCAAGGCAAACAAGGCCCTGATGGCTGCCGTCGATCAGCCGGCTACTGTCAACGTCGCTGCAAACACGGCTGAGTAAGAGGGATAGGGATAATGGCTGGATCTACGGCACACGACGATCATTCGCACGCTCTTCATGACGCTCACGCGCATGACGACCATCATGCTCACAAGCCCAGTTTCGCGAACCGCTGGCTCTTCTCGACCAACCACAAGGACATCGGCACCCTCTATCTGATCTTTGCGATCTTTGCCGGTATCATTGGCTTCCTGCTGTCCGTTGCGATCCGCATGGAATTGCAGGAGCCGGGCATCCAGATCTTCAGCGGTCTGGCTTCCATGGTCTACGGCTATTCGGGCGACGCCTCCATCGATGGCGGCAAGCAGATGTACAACGTCTTCGTCACCGCTCATGCGCTGATCATGATCTTCTTCATGGTCATGCCTGCGATGATCGGCGGTTTCGCCAACTGGATGGTGCCGATCATGATCGGCGCGCCGGACATGGCTTTCCCGCGCCTGAACAACATTTCCTTCTGGCTGATCGTTCCCGCCTTCCTGCTGCTGATCCTGTCGATGTTCGTCGAAGGCCCGGCCGGTGCCTACGGCGCGGGCGGCGGCTGGACGCTGTATCCGCCGCTGTCAGGCCTCGTCGGTCATCCCGGCCCGGCGGTCGACCTGGTGATCTTCGCACTGCATATTGCCGGCGCCTCGTCCATCCTCGGTGCGATCAACTTCATCACCACCATCCTCAACATGCGCGCCCCGGGCATGACGCTGCACAAGATGCCGCTGTTTGCCTGGTCGGTGCTGATCACGGCCTTCCTGCTGCTCCTGTCGCTGCCGGTTCTCGCCGGTGCCATCACCATGGTGCTGACCGACCGCAACTTCGGCACGACCTTCTTCGCGCCGGAAGGTGGCGGTGACCCGATCCTTTACCAGCATCTGTTCTGGTTCTTCGGTCATCCCGAAGTCTACATCCTGATCCTGCCGGGCTTCGGCATGATCAGCCACATCATCTCGACCTTCTCGCGCAAGCCGATCTTCGGCTATCTCGGCATGGCCTACGCCATGGTCGCGATCGGCGCCGTTGGCTTCGTCGTCTGGGCTCACCACATGTACACGGTCGGCCTTTCGCTCGATACGCAGCGTTATTTCGTCTTCGCGACGATGGTCATCGCCGTTCCGACTGGCGTGAAGATCTTCTCCTGGATCGCGACGATGTGGGGCGGCTCGATCGAGTTCCGCACGCCGATGATCTGGGCGATCGGCTTCATCTTCCTGTTCACGGTGGGCGGCGTCACCGGCGTGCAGCTCGCCAATGCCGGTCTCGACCGCGTATGGCAGGATACCTATTACGTCGTCGCGCACTTCCACTACGTTTTGTCGCTCGGCGCCGTCTTCGCCATCTTCGCTGCCTGGTACTACTGGTTCCCGAAGATGACCGGCTACATGTACAACGAGAAGATCGGCAACTGGCATTTCTGGATCACCTTCATCGGTGTCAACATGATATTCTTCCCGCAGCACTTCCTCGGTCGTGCTGGCATGCCGCGCCGTTACATCGACTATCCGGACGCCTTCGCCGGCTGGAACTTCGTTTCCTCGATCGGCTCCTATGTCGCAGCCGTCGGCCTCTGCTTCTTCTTCTGGGGTGTCATCGATGCGTTCGTGAGGAAGCGCGTCGCCGGCAACAATCCCTGGGGCGAGGGTGCGACCACTCTGGAATGGCAGCTTCCTTCGCCGCCGCCTTACCACCAGTGGGAAGAGCTGCCGCGCATCAAGTAGCTTATTTCCGGACGCCGTGATAAACGGCGTCCGGCTTAACGGACATTGGATGAAAGAATGACGGTGATCGACAATCACGAAGTACTCGCGAAGAAAGGCGAAACCGGCCTGTCTGAAGCGAGTGCGCGCGATTATTTCGAGCTTTTGAAGCCGCGGGTCATGTCGCTGGTTGTCTTCACCGCTTTTGCCGGCCTGGTGCTGGCGCCGGGCCACATCAACCCCATTCTCGGCTTGATCGCCATTCTCTGCATCGCCGTCGGCGCCGGCGCTTCCGGCGCGCTGAACATGTGGTACGATGCCGATATCGACGCGGTCATGAGCCGTACGGCGCGCCGTCCGATTCCCGCCGGCCGCGTCAAGGCTTCCGATGCGCTTGCCTTCGGCTTGGTGCTGTCGGGCTTTTCGGTGACGATCCTTGGCCTCGCCGTCAACTGGCTTTCGGCCGCGATCCTCGCCTTCACCATTTTCTTCTACGTCGTCATCTATACGATGTGGCTGAAGCGCTCGACGCCGCAGAACATCGTCATTGGCGGCGCTGCCGGCGCTTTCCCGCCGGTCATCGGCTGGGCCTGTGTCACCGGAAACGTGACGATCGAGAGCATCGTGCTCTTCCTGATCATCTTCCTGTGGACGCCGGCCCATTTCTGGGCGCTGGCGCTGTTCAAGATGCGTGACTACGAAGCCGTCGGCGTCCCCATGCTGCCGAATGTCGCCGGCGTGCCGGCCACCAAGAATCAGATCGTCGCCTATGCGGTGCTGACGGCCATCATCGGTGTTGTGCCGGCATTCATGGGCTTTGCGAGCTTCGGCTATGGTGCCGTCGCCGTCGCGCTCGGCGCAATCTTCATATACTGTTCCATCGCCGTCCGGCGCATGCCGGATGGCGATGTCAAGATGATCCCGGCGAAGAAACTTTTCGCCTTCTCGATCTTCTATCTCTTCGCAATCTTTTCGGCACTGCTGATCGACCGGCTCGTGATAGTGCTGATATCAGGCGGTGCGGGAGGCTGGCTGTGATCGAACTCGTCAAGCTCACGGAAGCCCAAAAGAAATCACGGCGAGGGCGCAACATCGCGCTCGGTTTGGTGCTCGCCGGCCTGGTGATCCTGTTCTACGCGATCACCATCATCAAGGTCGGCACCGGACACGTTTGAGGAGGCGTGATGGAGGAGGGGACAACAAACAAGGCAAGAAACGCCGGCCGCAACAACGGCCTGGTGGTTGCCATGTGCCTGAGCTTCGTGGTCGGCATGAGCGCCATGTGCGCCGCCGCCGTGCCGCTCTATCGCATCTTCTGCGAGGTAACCGGCTTCAACGGCACGACGCAGCGCGTCGATCAGGCCTCCAGCATCATTCTTGACAGGCCGATCAAGGTCTCCTTCGACGCCAATGTTGCCCCGGGGATCCCCTGGGACTTCAAGCCGATGCAGAAGGAAGTCTCCCCCAAGATCGGCGAAACGGTCGAGATCAAGTTCCTGGTCGAGAACAAGTCCGACCAGCCGACGCGTGGACAGGCTATTTTCAACGTCTCGCCGGTGGAAGCGGGCGCCTATTTCAACAAGGTGCAATGCTTCTGCTTTAACGAGACCGATCTGGCACCGGGGGAAAAGCGCGAGATGCCGGTGGTTTTCTACGTCGATCCTGAGATCACCAAGGCGGAAGAGACCAAGACGATCACGGCGCTGACACTATCCTACACCTTCTATCCGCGCGACGGCGCGAAACCTGTGGCTTCCAACGAGGGCGCAGCGAAGGCGGTGGAAAAGAAACTTTGATGGAGAGTGCTTTCGGCTCAGCCGGAGGCGATATGGGAAAAGTCATTCGGGGATTGCTGACATGGCAGAGGCGCATACCAAGAAACACGATTACCACATTATCGATCCCAGCCCGTGGCCGATCATCGCGGCCTTCGGGGCCTTTGTCATTACCTTTGGCGGCGTCTGCTTCATGCGCTACCTGAACGGCGGCGCGGTGCATCTGTTCGGGATCAACTTCGCACAGCCCTGGCTGTTCTTCATCGGCCTGGCCGTGATCCTCTACGTCATGTACGGCTGGTGGTCGGATACGGTGAAGGAAGCGCATGAGGGCGCGCATACCCGCGTCGTCTCACTGCATCTGCGCTATGGCATGATCATGTTCATCGCCTCCGAGGTGATGTTCTTCGTCGCCTGGTTCTGGGCCTATTTTGACGTCAGCCTCTTCCCGAACGAAGCCATACAGGCTTCGCGGACGGCCTTCCTCGGCGGCCAGTTCCCGCCCAAGGGCATCGAAGTCCTTAATCCCTGGCATTTGCCGATCTACAACACCATTATCCTGCTGCTCTCGGGCACGACGGTCACCTGGGCGCACCACGCGCTGCTGCACAATGACCGCAAGGGCCTGATCCAGGGATTGGTTTTGACCGTGCTGCTCGGTGCGCTGTTCTCCTGCGTGCAGGCCTATGAATATGCGCATGCGCCCTTCGAGTTCAAAAACTCGATCTATGGCGCTACCTTCTTCATGGCGACCGGTTTCCATGGTTTCCACGTGCTGATCGGCACGATCTTCCTGCTGGTCTGCCTCATCCGCTCGATCGGCGGCGATTTCACGCCAAAGCAGCATTTCGGCTTCGAAGCGGCCGCCTGGTATTGGCACTTCGTCGACGTCGTCTGGCTGTTCCTGTTCTTCTGCATCTATATCTGGGGAAGCTGGGGTGCGCCGGTCGCGGCCGGTTGAGCCAAGGCAGAATTGAGATAGAAGGCGGGTGCTTCGGCGCCCGCCTCTTTCATTGCGGGGCCTCTCAGGCGCCGGCGGCAAGCCGCTCGAAGGCTGTTGGGCGCGGAACCCCTCGATCCAACAATTGCCGCATCTGTTCGGCGCAGGCCTGTGGACTTTGCACGGATGTATCCACTTCCAGATCGTAGACGCCGGGCTGATGCACCTGTTCTTGCCAGGCAATGACGGGAGCGGGGATCGGTGCATCGGCAGAGACGCTGACGTAATCATTGCGCCTTTCAGCGCCTTCCGCCAAACGTCGCTGCATGATGGTATCGATCGGGCAGTGCACCCCGACGAAAAGGACGGGCAGGCCGATAAGTTGGCGGGCGCAATCCGAAAGGATTCCGAGCGGCTTTGAATAGGCGTCATGATGGCCGAATTCGGCAATGACATTGAGCCCAAGGCGGCTATGCGCTGCAATCGAGGCATAGAGCGCCGCATAGAATGTCGGAACCAGCGGTTCCAGATCAGGCCGCTCGCCACCAGGCCGCACACCGATCCCCGGCCGGTAACGCGGTGGCGTGATATGCCGCACATAGGCGTCGACGCCCAGATTCATCCATGGGCCGTCGAAACCTGCCTGGATGGCCTCGACGATGCTCGATTTTCCGGATCGGGGCGCGCCGTTCAGAATGATGATCTGGCCGGCCTTCGTGTCTTGCTTATTGTTCATACCCTCTTTCTATGGCCGCGATGGCGTTTTTCAAGCGGCCTGGAGGAGACGGCCGCGACATCATGATGCGGGATTGGGGCCTTGTTCGGCTGCTATGCTGACGTCACCATGCTTTTGAATTGGACGGATGGCCGCGTCGCGGTTACTGATGATGACAGGACGAGACCCGGATGCTCGTCGTGAATGGCAATCGATCGAGATCAAACCTTGAGCCCAGAGCAAGACACAGCCCCAGGTCATGGGACAGACCCAAATCAAGGGGCAAATGGTGACAGTGCCCTCTTTCCACCCGTCGATCCGTTCCGGGTCGGCATCCAAGGATGCTGCCCGCGTTGCGGTCACGGCAAGCTCTTCGACGGTCTGCTCTCGCTGAAGCCGCGTTGCGCAGCTTGTGGGCTCGACTATGCCTTTGCCGATGCGGGCGATGGCCCGGCGGTCTTCGTCATCCTCATCGTCGGCTTCATCGTCATCGGCTCGGTGCTATGGCTGCAGGTCAACTATGCGCCGCCGATCTGGGTGCATATCCTGCTGTTCGGCCCCTTGACCATCATCCTGTCGCTTCTGTCGCTACGCTGGTGCAAGGGCATCCTGATCGCGCTGCAATATCGCAACAATGCCAGCGAAGGGCGCCTTCATCGTGACTGAGGCCGCCATGCCCGCTCGCCGCGCCAACCCTTTCTGGCAGTTTGGCAAGGTGCTGATCCTGCTCGTGGCGCTTGGTATCCTGCTGGCTCTCGGCACCTGGCAGGTCGAGCGGCTGCACTGGAAGGAAGGCCTGCTTGCCGACATTGCCGAGCGCCAGGCCGCGGCCCCTGTGCCGCTATCGACGATCGAGGCCATGGCCGCATCCGGCGGCGATATCGAATATCGCGTCGTCACAGCGACCGGTCGTTACCTCAACAACAAGGAACGGCATTTCTTCGCAACCTTCGACGGCGCTTCCGGCTTCGATATCTATACGCCGCTGCAGCTTGCGGACGGGCGCTACCTCTTCGTCAACAGAGGCTTCGTGCCCTACGACGCCAAGGAGCCGGAAATGCGCATGCAGGGGCAATTGACGGACGAACAGACCGTCACCGGCCTTGCCCGCGCCAAGCTTGCCGGCCAGCCCTCGGGCATGCCGGACAATGATCTGGCGAAGAACATATTCTATTGGAAAGACCTGGATGCCATGGCCGATAGCGATGGGCTTCCGCGGGATAAAGTACTGCCCTTCTTCGTCGATGCCGACAAGACCCCCAATCCTCAGGGCCTGCCGATCGGCGGCGTCACCATCGTCGATTTGCCGAACAATCACCTGCAATATGCCGTGACCTGGTATGGCCTGGCGGCGGCGCTGGTCGCCATCGTCGCCATCTCCTGGTGGCGCAAACGCCATCCGGGCACCCCCACGCAATAGTTTCGCGCAATAGAATAGCTTCATTTCGATGGAATATTCGGCTAGAGCATGATCCCAAAAAGTGCGCAGTGGTTTTTGGATAAGATCATGCGGACTACATGAGTAAGCGGCAAGGCGAACCTATCTATAGCCTTGCCATCGTCCCGGATTTCGGAAGAGACATGAATATAGCGGTTTCCAAACCTGACCTGACCATCCGGCTCTGCGGTCCGCGTGGCTTCTGTGCCGGTGTCGATCGTGCCATCCAGATCGTCGTGCTGGCGCTGAAGGCCTATGGCGCGCCGGTCTATGTCCGTCATGAGATCGTGCATAATCGCTATGTCGTCGAAGGGCTGGAGGCCAAGGGCGCCGTCTTCGTGGAGGAGCTGGACGAAATCCCCACCGAGCATCGCGCCCAGCCCGTCGTCTTTTCCGCCCATGGCGTTCCGAAGTCCGTGCCGGCGGATGCGGACGCGCGCAATCTCTTTTATCTCGATGCCACTTGCCCGCTGGTGTCCAAGGTGCACAAGCAGGCCATGCGGCATAACCGCCTCGGCCGCCATGTCATCCTCATCGGCCATGCCGGCCATCCGGAAGTGATCGGCACCATGGGCCAGCTTCCGGAGGGTTCCGTGTCTCTGATCGAGACGGTGGAGGATGCCGACGCCTATCAGCCGGTCGATCCCGACAATCTCGGTTTCGTCACGCAGACGACGCTTTCGGTCGACGACACGGCCGGCGTCATCGCACGGCTGCAGCAGCGTTTCCCGAATCTCACCGCGCCGGCCGCCGATTCGATCTGCTATGCCACGACCAACCGCCAGGAAGTGGTGAAGGAAGCCGCTCCGGGCTGCGATCTCTTCATCGTCGTCGGCGCGCCGAATTCGTCCAATTCCAAGCGTCTCGTCGAAGTCGCGCTCCGGGCAGGGGCCAAGAAATCCGTGCTTGTCCAGCGCGCCTCCGAAATTGATTGGGACGATATCGGCGATATCAAAACCGTCGGCCTCTCTGCCGGCGCATCGGCACCAGAGGTCATCGTCAACGAGATCATCGAGGCTTTCCGCGCCCGCTACAATGCCGTGGTGGAGCTTGCCGAAACGGTCAAGGAAACCGAGAATTTCCTCGTCAATCGCGAGCTGCGCAACATTGAACTGACGGTTGCCGACATGGCCTTCGTCAATGGAGATTGAAGAATGGTCGCCTGTCCTTCGAGGTCTTGCCGCTTGCGCTGACGCTGCAGCGGCAAGGTGCCTCGGGATGAGGTGAAGAGAGTTCGCCGCCAGGTACCGAATCAGCCCTCATGGTGAGGAGGCCCTGCTAAGCTTGTCGAAAGGGGCCGTCTCGAACCACGAGGGCGGGTGGCTACGGTGGCCGGCATGTATCAAAGGGAATAATTCGTGGCCGTTTATACCGATATTACTGAAGACGATCTGAAGTGGTTCCTGACGGAATATGATGTCGGCACGTTGCTCTCCTACAAGGGCATTGCCGAGGGCGTCGAAAACTCCAACTTCCTGCTGCATACGTCGCGCGAGCCGCTGATCCTGACGCTCTATGAGAAGCGTGTGGAGAAGAGCGACCTGCCGTTTTTCCTCGGTTTGATGCAGCATCTGGCAAGCCGCGGCCTGTCCTGCCCGTTGCCCTTGCCGCGCAAGGATGGCGCGTTGCTCGGCCATCTCTCGGGCCGCCCGGCCGCGCTGATCTCCTTTCTCGAAGGGATGTGGCTGCGCAAGCCCGAGGCAAAACATTGCCGCGAAGTCGGCAAGGCGCTGGCCGCGATGCATGTCGCCGGTGAAGGCTTCGCCATTAAGCGGCCGAATGCACTGTCGCTTGAAGGCTGGCAGGGGCTCTGGGAAAAATCCGAGGCCCGCGCCGATGAGGTCGAACCAGGCCTGCAGGACGAAATCCGCGGCGAACTCGATTTCTTGGCGGCGCATTGGCCGACGGACCTGCCGGATGGCGTCATTCATGCGGATCTGTTTCCCGACAACGTCTTCTTCCTCGGCGACGAGCTTTCCGGCCTGATCGATTTCTATTTCGCCTGCAACGATCTGCTCGCCTACGACGTCTCGATCTGCCTCAATGCCTGGTGCTTTGAGAAGGACGGCGCTTACAATATCACCAAGGGCATGGCGCTCCTGGAAGGCTATCAGAGCGTGCGGCCGCTGAACGATGCGGAAATCGCCGCCCTGCCGACGCTGTCGCGTGGCTCGGCGCTGCGCTTCTTCCTGACCCGCCTCTATGATTGGCTGACGACGCCGGCCGGCGCCTTGGTCACCAAGAAGGACCCGATCGAATATCTGCGCAAGCTGCGCTTCCACCGCCAGATCGCCTCCAGCGCCGAATATGGGCTGAAGGCATGAAACACGTCGATATCTTCACCGACGGCGCTTGCTCCGGCAATCCCGGTCCTGGCGGCTGGGGTGCGGTGCTGCGTTATGGCGATGTCGAAAAGGAGCTTTTCGGCGGCGAACAGGAGACGACCAACAACCGCATGGAGCTGATGGCGGCGATCTCCGCGCTCGGCGCGCTGAAGACGCCATGCGAGGTCGATCTCTACACGGACAGCGTCTATGTCAAAGACGGCATCTCCAAATGGATTTTCGGCTGGAAGAAAAACGGTTGGAAAACCGCCGACAAGAAGCCGGTGAAAAACGCCGAACTCTGGCAAGCGCTGGAGGAAGCCCGCAACCGCCATCAGGTGACATTGCATTGGGTCAAAGGCCATGCCGGGCATCCGGAAAACGAGCGCGCCGACGAACTGGCGCGCAAGGGCATGGAGCCGTTTAAGCGGAAGTAGGTTTGGATCTCATGAGATTCGTACCGATCTAAGCAGACGCTTTCGGCACTCACGTCGGAGCCGTCATGGTGGTCGCCGCCCAAATCGCTAAATTGCCGAACGCGATGCCTTGCCCATCGATCCTTTCCCTCTATGCTGCGCCAAAACAGCTAGGGAGATAAATATGATCCTGCATTGCGTTTTCCTGCGGCTCAAATCCGCCATGACACAGGATGAGAAAAAGGAGCTTTTCGAATCCGTCGCCGCCTTGCAGCAGGTCATTCCCGGCATTCTCGATGTCAAATACGGGCCGAATGTCTCGCCGGAGGGGCTGCATGGCGGCTTCGTTGATGGCTTTGTGGTGACGTTCGAGAGCCCTGAAGCGCGCGACGCCTATCTCGTGCATCCCGAACACGTTGCCGTCGGTGAGCGTCTCGTCTCCTCGACCGATGGCGGACTTGCCGGCCTGCTGGTCTTCGATCTCAATATTTAACTAGAGGGACAGGCCCTGATCACGCTGACTGCCGGGGCGTGACGATGGTGAGATTCATCTCGGAACGCAGGCGAAAACCCATCGCCTTGTAAAGCGAGATGGCCGGCGCGTTCGTTGCATATGCATGCAGATAAGCGGTTTCGTTCCTCGCGGAGATCTCGCCGGCAACGAAGCGGAAGAGCAGGGTGCCGAGGCCGCGTCCCCGAAAATCGGGATGGGTACAAAGGCCGCTGAGTTCGGCAAAACCTGGCTGGCGCATGCGCTGGCCAGCCATGGCGACGAGGCGGCCGTCAGTCTTCACGCCCCAAAAGGTGCCAAGGCTTTGGGCGCGCAGGGTAAAGGGACCGGGCTTGGTCAGCGTGGCCAAGGCGAGCATCTCCGCTGCATCGGCTTCAGTCAGCGGCTCGATCCTGCTGTCCGAGATCTGCTGATAAGGCCGTTCGGCGATCATCTGCACCAGCTTGCCTTCGGAGACGACCATCAGTCCCGGTGGGATCGCAATGGGATTGGCTTCGACGAGCGCCATGGCCTCGTCGGCGGCCGGCAGATTTTCCAGAGCCTCGAGGCTTTCCGCCGTATCATCGGCGGGGGCTGCGAAGGGCACGATGGAGGGCGGATAGCGGCGGGCGCGCTCGTTGCCTTCCGCCAGTGTCGCATGGGCAGTTCGAAGGGCGTTCCAAGCCGGGCGGTCGAGAATATGGCTCATGGTTTCTGCTCCTTGTCGAGTTTGCCTCGACGGGCAAGCGGCGCTTCGGCAAGCCCGTTCTCGATTGCAGTAAGCTGTTCCAGGATCGGCCCGGAACTCTCGCCGCAGAGCTCGATGACAGCCTGTTCGATGCGCGGCCAGACTGATCGTTTCGAGTAATCGACGAGTTCCTGTCCTTCCGGTGTTAGGGAAACCAGTCTTCGGCGCTGATCCTCGGGTGAGGCCTGCATGTCGACGTAACCCAGTTCCAGAAGCTGCGAGACGGTCCGCGTGGCCCCTGGCTGGGTGATGCCGACAGCCTGGGCAAGCTCACCGATGGTAAGCGGGCCAGCGCGGTCGATCGCCGCGAGGAAGGGATATTGGGCGGATTGGAGGGAGACGCCGAGCTCTCCCATAATCTGCTGGGTATCGGCCTGAAGGCGCTCGCCGATGCGGCGAAAGCGGCTGCCGAGGCAGAGGAAACCCAGCGATTTCACGATATCTTCAGCCACGCCGCTTTCCTGTTTCAATTTGCATAACTAGTTATATAAATTGTTATGAAATCGTGGTCAAGCGGCGCGTCCCCGTCCTGCTGGTCTTCGCTCTCGATCTTGGAATGAAAAGAGGCCGCAGGCACACGCCCGCGGCTATATTTATCCGGTTTCCTCAGCTCGATTTCGCCATCGCCGCGGCAAGTTGATCAACGTTATAACGGAACATTTTTTCATATGTCGCAGCCGGCCCATTGGCCTTGGAAAGGGCCTCGACATAGAGTTCGCCGCCGGGCTGCGCGCCGGTGGCCTTGGCGACCTGCTTGACCAGGCGCGGATCGTTCGAGTTCTCGAAGAAGTAGATCTTCACATGCTCGGTCTTGATCTGCTCGATCAGCTTGGCGACGCCGGCGGCCGAGGCTTCGGTCTCTGTCGAGACGCCGAGCGGCGACAGGAAGGTGACGTTGTATTCACGCCCGAAATAGCCGAACGCGTCGTGGCTGGTCAGGATCTTACGGCGATCCTCTGCAATCTTGTCGAACTTGCTGTGCGCATAGGCGTCGAGATCCGTCAGCGTCTTGGTATAGCGCTCAGCATTGGCCTTGAAATCGGCGGCGTCGGCCGGATCGGCGGCGGATAGCGCCTTTTCGATATTGGCGACCCAGATCTTCACATTGACCGGGCTGTTCCAGACATGCGGATCGGTGATGGTCTTGCCGTCGTCGACCATGGTGCGGGTATTGATGCCGTCAGAGACGACGATCGGCGTGCCCTTGTAGCCGGAAGCCTTGATCAACCGATCCATCCAGCCTTCCAGACCTTCGCCGCTAACGAAGGTGACCTTGGCGGCATTGAGCCTCTTGGCATCGGTCGGCGAAGGCTCGAATTCATGGGGGTCGCCGTTCGGGCCGACAAGGCTCGACACCTTCACATGCTCGCCGCCAACCTGCTTGACGACATCGGCAAGCACGGTGAAGGAGGCGACGACGTCCAAGGTTTCCGCCGAAGCGGGCGCCGCGATGCCGAAGGCGATGAAGGCCGGCAGCGCAGCGGAGAGAAGCAGTCTGTGTCTGGTCACGATAATCTCCTTGATCAAAATTAGCCCCTGAGATGGGGACGGGGAATAAACCGGCGGGCGAGGCCCGAGGGTGCGAAGAGAATGGAAAAGCCGTAGATCAGGCTCGCCGTGATGATGATGGTCGGACCGGAAGCGAATTCGAGGTGATAGGAGGCGATCAGCCCGATATAGCCCGACGCCGTCGCGGTTGCCGCTGCGATCGCCATCATCGCCGGCAGGCTGCGCGACCAAAGCTGCGCGATCGCCGCCGGCAGCATCATCAACCCGACCGCCATCAGCGTGCCGAGTGCCTGGAAGCTGGCGACGAGATTGAGCACCACCAGCAGCAGAAAGAGGAAATGATAGACCGCTCCCCGGCCACCGACGGCGCGGAGGAAACCGGGATCGAAGCATTCCACCACCAATGGCCGATAGATGACGGCGAGCGCCAGGAGCGTCACCGTGGTGATTGCGCCGATTTGGTAGAGGGCAGGGGCGTCGATCGCGAGGATGGTGCCGAAGAGCACATGCAGAAGATCGATATTGGAGCCGCGCAGTGATACGATGAGCACACCGAGCGCGAGTGACGTCAGATAGAAGCTGGCGAAACTCGCATCCTCCTGCAGCACTGTCATGCGGCTGACGAGTCCCGAGAGCAGCGCCACCGACAGGCCGGCGACAAGCCCCCCAAGACCCATGGCCGTCAGCGACAACGAGCCGGCAATCAGATAGCCGATGGCCGCGCCCGGCAGCACGGCATGGCTCATGGCGTCGCCCATCAGGCTCATCCGCCGAAGCATCAGGAAGACGCCGATCGGTCCGGAGCCGAGCCCGAGACAAAGGCAGGCGATGAGCGCGCGCCGCATGAAACCGTAATCGGCAAAGGGCGCGAGGAAGATGTCATAGGCCGTCATTCGGCCGGCTCCCGCTTCGCTAACCCCCGATGGGTAGGCGCCCGCTCCGGCAAGCAGTCTTCGGCGTCCTCGTCCCAACGCTCCGCCATGGCCCGCGCCTTGATGAGATTATCGGAGCTCATCACATCCTCTGTCCGGCCCCAACCGACGAGTTCACGGGCGATCAGCAGCGTCTCCGGAAAATGCGCGCGCACCTGATCGAAATCATGCAGCACCGCAATCACCGTGCGCCCGTCACTGTGCCAACGTAAGACAATATCGAGCAGGTCGCGTGTCGTGCGCTGGTCTATGGCGGTAAAGGGCTCGTCGAGAAGGATGACGCGGGCATCTTGCAGCAGCAGCCGCGCAAAAAGTACGCGCTGGAATTGCCCGGCCGAGAGTGAGCCGATGTGCCGACGCTCGAAGCCCGCCAGGCCCACGACCGCCAGCGCATCACGGGCACGCTCGGCATCCGCGTGTGAGAAACGCCTGAAGGCGCCGGAATTTTTCCAGGCGCCGAGCATGATGGTATCGGCCACCGAGATCGGAAAACGTCTGACGATATCGGCCGCCTGCGGCAGATAGCCGAAATCATTGCGCGTCAGCGCGCCTCGATCGATCGAGCCTTCCGCCGGTCTCAATTCGCCGATGATCGCCTTCAGGAGCGTCGACTTGCCCGCCCCGTTCGGTCCGGCAATCGCCGTCAGGCTGCCGGCCTGGAAGGCACCAGAAACGTGATGCACGGCTGGATGGCGTTCATAGGTGACGGTGAGGTTGTCGAGACGGATCTGAGCACTCATGCCAACGCCACCGCCCAGCCGATCGTGGCCCAGAGAATTGCGATGCCGATTGCAACGAAGGCGAGGCGCATCAAGGCCGACCGCCCGATCAGGGATGCGGCGAAGGGATTGTTGTTAAAGGGCATGGGTGGTTTCCATAATGTAATAACATTACGCTTGTAAAGGGCAGAATGCGGCGAAAAAGAGGCGGGTGGTGAGCATATGTCATTCATCGCTGGCAAATGTGTTGCGATTTGCACCGATGCAGCCGAATGCTATATACTGCGCATTATGTGTTATTTGGCTAAGGACCGAAACTGCAAGAAGGATGATCCCTATGAACGTCTCGATTGGTGATCGTTGGGAAAAGTTCATCGAAAAAACAGTCGAAGAAGGGCGCTACAGCTCTGCCAGCGAGGTCGTCCGCGAAGGTCTCCGTCTCGTAGAGGAGCGTGAGGCGAAAATCGCATCGTTACGGCTCACCCTGGAGGCATCAATTGCGAGCGGGGGCGACATATCTGATGAGGAGCTGGATGCATCGCTGGATGCGGTGGAAGCCCAGCTAAAACAAGAAGGCTATTGATGTGCTGCGCATTCGGTATCTAGCGAGCGCCAGAGCCGATTTCGATAGTATCTATCGATATATCAGACAAGAAGGCGGGAGCGCAGAAAGCGCTCGAAATTTTATCGGCAGACTTCGTGGCAAATGTCGTAATTTGGCAGAGCTACCTGGTCAAATGGGTCGTGCAAGACCGGAATTGCTTACCGATGTTCGCAGTTTTGCATTTCGCGGCTATGTGATCTTCTTCCGCTACGTGGATGATGTTTTTGAAGTTGTGAACATCATCGAAGGTCATCGAGACCTTGAAAGTCATTTCGACGGGGATCGCTAGTGCGAACAAAGGGCGCCCGCATGGCGCCCTTTGTTTTTTCGTTTAAAGCTGCTCGATCATTGCTGCCGCGCCCGACACGGTTGCCTGGCCGGGGCTTTCCTCGATGTTGAGCGTCTTCACCACGCCGTCTTCCACCAGCATAGAATAGCGCTTCGAGCGGATGCCGAGGCCGCCGGCGGAAAGGTCGATATCGAGGCCGAGCGCCTTGGCGAAAGAGGCGTCCCAGTCGGCGAGGAAGTGGATTTTGCCCATGCCGCCGGAGGATTGCGCCCACGCGCCCATGACATGCCAATCGTTGACGGCAACGACAGCGATGTCGTCGACGCCCTTGGCGAGGATGGCATCACGGTTTTCCAGATAGCCCGGCAGATGGTTCAGCGAGCAGGTCGGCGTAAAGGCACCGGGGACGGCGAAAAGCACGACACGCTTGCCGGCAAAAAGCTGTTCGGTGGTCAGTTCCACCGGGCCGTCGGCGGTCTTTTCCTTGAAGGTGGCTGCAGGCAGTTTATCGCCGATAGCGATGGTCATGGCACTCTCCTTGGGTCGCAATTTGGAGCGGCTGAACCGCCGCCCTTTGAGTGAAAATGGTTGGGCGAAACTATAGATCCGCGCTATTCGAACGCAAGCGTGGTTTCCATGGCGCGTTCACCGTCGATGACGAGGATGCCCCAGCTTTTGCCTTTAATATCGTAATTCTTCGGAAGCTTGCCGATCGCGATGTCGGTCGCAAAAGTCCTGCCGTCGCGTGTGCCGTTGGCCTGTTTGAAAAAGACATACCCGGACGGGCCGGTGACATAGATCAATGGAGTGCTTCCTGTTGCCTCCGGCAGCGTCAGGCGCAGTGAAAGAGTTTTTGCATCGGGCGAAAGTTGGTGATTTTCGACGGCAAAATCCGAGGAAGGAGCCTGCGGCAGCGACGCATCGGCGGCATCCAACAGGGCTTGTTCGTGCGGCGTCGATTGGCCGGCAGCCGATAACGGCAGAGAGAATTGGGTCTGGAAGGGAATACAGATGTCCTTGCAGAGTCCGATGAAGGCGGTGAGGTAGAGTGTCGCCGGCTGTTTGCCGTTGACACGGAAATCGAGCGGCAATGTCACCGGCGCATCATAGCCGATTTCCTGGACCTTACCGACGGTGATCGGCTTGGGCGTGGGGTAGCTGGTCTTTTCCAGCGTAATGCCGCTATCGGGCGCTGGGCTTACCTGCGGCGCAATTCCGCTTTCGCCTGGTTCGCGCCAATAGGTGATCCAGCCGGGTGCGGGCTCGATCTGCAGCGCGGCGCGGATATGGCCCAGAGCATCCGGCGCCAGCGCCACCAATCGCATGCGGCCGCCCTCGTTGTCGGCCCAGTCGCTCATGGCGGCATGGGCGGTGCCGTCGGTCAGCGTTGCGGCGGCCAGCATTGTCAACAATGGGATAAAAGAGAGTTTTCCGATCATGGAACAAGGATTTACCGGATGGCGCAGACCTGTGCCAGAACGGCGCGAAAAAGAAATGATCATTTTCAGTTGATTGATTTATGACATTGCCCCATCTTCTTTTCGAGGGGCGCAGTTACAGACTGCAGTCAGGAGGTACGATGTCCCTATCGACGCTGAAGAATAGAAGCGAAAGAGGTTTTCTCGACGGCCAGTTCCTGATTGCCATGCCTGGTATGGAAGACCGGAATTTCAATCGCACAGTGATCTATATCTGTGCTCATTCCGCCGCCGGCGCCATGGGCTTCGTCATCAATCGTGCGCAGAACCTGACCTTTACCGACGTGCTGCTGCATCTCGAAATGATCAAGGATGACGACGCTATTCTTCTGCCGCCGGTCGCTCGTGATTTCCCGATCCAGACCGGGGGCCCGGTCGAAAGCGGCCGCGGCTTCGTCCTGCATTCCGATGACTATATCAGCGACAGCAGCATTCCGGTGAGCGACGATATCAGCCTGACGGCGACCTTGGACATCGTGCGCGCCATCTCCAAGGGTGGCGGGCCGCGGCGCGCTACCATGCTGCTCGGCTATGCCGGTTGGGGCGCGGGTCAGTTGGAAGCGGAAATCAGCAATAATGGCTGGCTCAACTGCCCGGCCAATGAGGAGCTGATCTTCGATCGCAGCCTTGACGATAAGTATGAACGTGCCCTGGCCTTGATGGGCATCAATGCCGCCATGTTGTCGCCGCATGCGGGGCATGCCTGAGCCGTCCACGCCCTTGTGGAACGAAATATTGTTAATGACGTTTCCTTGTCACCGCACCGACAACTCCGCCGGTGCCGAATGAGGAGGCGTTCGCTATGGGCAGCATGAGTGACAAGGTATCCGGCAAAGCCAACGAGGCGGCTGGTAAGGCCAAACAGGTTGCCGGCAAGGCTACGAAGAGCAAGAGCATGCGCGCCGAAGGCACGGCCCAGAAGGCCAAAGGTAAGGCCCAGGTAGCTGTTGGCAAGGCCAAGGATAAAGCCAAGGGCGCAGTAGACCGCATGTAATCCAGCGGTTCGGTATGCGACAAGTCAAGTGCTGCGCCCTTTCGCGTGCCGTCAAACGCGCGGCGCAGTAAAAGAGCCTGTCACGAATTCGCGACAGGCTCTTTTTATGCTCGTCTTTTATACCCGTCGTGGCCAAGTTTTGGAGAGCTTTCCATGAGGCTTTTCGCCTGCGACCATTGTGGCCAGCCAGTGCATTTCGATAACCGGCAATGCGTGCGCTGCGGCTATCAGCTCGGCTTTGTTCCCGAGCGTCTTGCGATGCATGCGCTGGAGGTTGATGAGGCGCCGAATTGGCGTCTTGTTGCCGAGCCGACGTTTATCGTCCGCTTCTGCGCCAATGCCGCGCTCGATATCTGCAATTGGATGGTCGAAGCCGGAGATCCCGAACCCTTTTGCATTGCCTGTCGTCATAACCGGCTGGTGCCGAATACAGATACCCAGCAGGGCATAGACCGCTGGCGCCGCATCGGCCAGGCCGAGCGGCATCTGTTCTATTCACTGTTGCGCTGGAACCTGCCGCATCCCAATCGCCAACAGGATTCCGAGGGTGGGCTGGTTTTCGATTTCCTCGAGGACGAGGTGCAGGGCGGCACCGTTGTGCCGGCGACGACCGGCCACGAGGAGGGGCTCATCACCATCCGCGCCGCTGAGGCCGATGATGTGACGCGCGAACAGGCACGCACGTCGATGAACGAGCCTTACCGCACGCTGCTCGGCCATTTTCGCCACGAGACCGGCCATTTCATCTGGAACAAATTGATCCGCGACCGCAATCGGTTCGACGCCTTCCGCGCCGTCTTCGGCGATGAGCGCGTAGATTACGGCGCGGCCCTGCAGCAACACTACGATCAAGGCCCGCCGCCGAATTGGCAGGAAAGTTTTATCAGCGCTTATGCCAGCGCCCACCCCTGGGAAGATTTTGCCGAATGTTTCGCGCACTATCTTCACATCGTCGATACGCTGGAGACCGCCCGTTCCTTCGGCTTGGCGGTCGATCCCCGTGGCTATCACGAAATGGCGGCGGAGGTGGATTTCAATCCTTATAAAGCCGAAAGCGCCGAACAGCTCGTCAGCGCCTGGATACCGCTGAGCGTCGCGATCAATTCCATCCAGCGCAGCATGGGGCAGCCGGATTCCTATCCCTTCATCCTGTCGCCGCCGGTCGTGACCAAGCTGGAATATATACGGCGAGTGATTGGCGAGGCATGATTCTGCCTTCTCTCCAAAGGAGGAGGGCGTCTGATGCGCGAGCGCCGCACAACCTTTCCCAGGGGGAGGTTATCGGCTATGCGCGCTTTGTCAGCGGAAAGCGTTCCTTCAGCAGCCGCAGCACCGAGTCCGAGCCCATGGGTGGGCCGAAGATGAAGCTCTGGCCATAGGCGCAGCCCATCTTGGCGAGCTCCAGCGCATCCTCTTCCGACTCGATGCCTTCGGCGACCACGCGCATGTTGAGCTCGCGCGCCATGGAAATCACCGAACGCAAAAGTACGGCCTTCTTGTCGCTTTCATCACGCACCATCGCCTTGTCGAGCTTGATCGTATCGAACGGGAAGCGGGTGAGATAGGAGAGCGAGGAATAGCCGGTGCCGAAATCGTCGAGCGCCAGGCCGATGCCGGCTTCGCGCAGTTTGCCGAGCACGAGGCGGGCCTGTTCCGGATTCTCCATCACCTGCGATTCCGTCAATTCGAGCTTGATGCGGTTCGGCTCGCAATGGGTTTTGGCGAGCAGGGCGCGAACATCATCGTAGAGCTCGTTATTGAGGAGCTGCACGCTGGACAGGTTGATGGAAACGAAGAGCGGCAGGTCGCCGGTCTGGCGCTGCCAGGCCATCAGGTCGTTGGTTGCCTGCTCCATCGCGAACATGCCGAGCGGGCCGATGATGTCGGAAGCCTCGGCGATCGGGATGAATTCCGATGGCGGAATATTGCCGCGTTTCGGATGCTCCCAGCGCATCAGCGCCTCGAAACCGGCGACTTCGGCGTCTTCCAGCCGAACGATCGGCTGATAGACCAGTGACAGTTCCTTGCGCTCGACGGCGCGGCGAAGATCCGTCTCGAGCTGAAGACGATCGGTGCCGAAGCTGCGGAATGCAGGCTGGAAAGGCTCGACACGATTGCCGCCGGCGCGCTTGGCGCGGTACATAGCGAGTTCGGCATCGCTCAAGAGACCCATAGCGCTTTCCTGCTGGTCGACCCAGGACGTCAGTCCGATCGACGCCGTCAGGATGATTTCGCGGTTGGCGAAATTGATCGGCACCATGATCGCCTTGCTGATCGCATCGGCGAAATCGGCGACCTTGGCCGGGTCGCGCTCGGAAACGAGGATTAGGCCGAACTGATCGCCGGAGAGCCGCGCCAGCGTGTCCTGCGGCTTCATCAGGCGGCGCAGGCGCCGCGTCAGCGCGATCAGGATATTGTCGCCGGCAGCGACGCCGAGCGTATCGTTGACCAGCTTGTAGCGGTCGATGTCGATCACCATCACCGTCGGACGCACCTGATTGCCTTCCGGCGCCAAAGTGAGAACGGCCTGCAGACGGTCGATGAAAACCTGGCGGTTCGGCAGGCCGGTCAGATTGTCGTGCAGCGCATCGTGCAACAGGCGCTCGATCGAATTCTTCTGCTCTGTGACATCGACGACGGTACCGACGCAGCGGATGATTTCGCCGTTCGAGCCAAGCACCGGCCGGGCGCGGATCGACAACCAGTGGAAATGCCCATCCTCGGCGCGGATGCGGAATTCATGATTCAGCCGGCCGCGGCGGTGTTCGAGGAGCACGTCGAGCGTCGCGCGAAAACGATCACGGTCGTCGGGGTGCAAGCGCGGCAGCCAGTTACGCGCCGCGCCATGCATGGTGCCGGGCGACAGGCCGAGTTTCATCGAGATATCCGGCGTCGTCACCACACGGTCGCGCGCCACGTCCCAATCCCAAACGGTATCGCCGGAGCCGGTGAGCGCCAGGGATTGCCGCTCGAGATCGGAAAACAGGCCTTGCTGAAAGGCGCCGCCGGCAAAGGCATGCTGCATCACCGTGAAACCGATCAGGAGCACGATCAGAACGAGGCCGCCGCCAAGCGCCGGCTGGATGATGTCGTTGTCGAGCTTGCCCGTAATTGTCATCCAGGCGCCGAACAGCCAGACCAGGATCAGCGCCCAGGCGGGCACCAGCAGAATGGCGCGGTCATAGCGGCTGAAGCCGAGATAGATGATCAGCAGCAGGCCCGCAGTTGCTGTCAGTGCCAGCGATAGCCGCGCGACGCCGGCTGCGATCGACGGATCATAGATCGCAACGCCGAAGAGAAGGGCAAGGCCGAGCACCCAGGCAAGGGTCACATAGCCCAGATGCGCATGCCAGCGATTGAGGTTCAGATAGGTGAACAGGAAAATCACCAGGCTCGATGCGAGCGCCACCTCCGCACAGGCGCGCCATATTCGCTGATCGCTGGAGGTGATGCTGATGAGTTTGCCGAGAAAACCAAAATCGACGCAGATATAGCCGAGCACCGCCCAGGCAAGCGCCGCTGTCGCTGGCAGCATTGAAGTGCCTTTGACAACAAAGAGAATGGTCAGGAACACCGCCAGCAGACCGGCAATGCCAAGCACGATGCCGCGATAGAGCGTGAAGGCGTTGACCGTGTCCTTGTAGGCGTTCGGCTCCCACAGATAGAGCTGCGGCAGGTTCGGCGAGGAGAGTTCGGCGACAAAGGTGACGACTGCGCCGGGGTTCAGTGTGATGCGGAAGACATCCGCCTCGTCGCTCGGCTGCCGGTCGAGAGCAAAGCCTTCGCTCGGCGTAATCGCGATGATGCGTTGCGAGCCGAGATCCGGCCAGAACAATTTCGAATTCACCAGACGGAAGTGGGGCGCGACGATGACGCGTTCGAGCTGTTCTTCCGAGACATTGGCGAGCGCAAAGACGGCCCAGTCGCCCTGATGGTTCGGCGACGAGGATCGTACCTCAATACGGCGGCGAATACCGTCGGCGCCGGCAGCGGTGGAGACTTGGAAGGCCTCGCCCTGATTGGTGTAGATCTCGGTCGTCGCCGTCAGGTCAAGCGCGGTATCGTCGCGTGAAATCTTCACGGGTTCGGCTGCATGCGCCATGCCTGCAAGAAGGAACAGCATGGCAGCCGCGAGCGTCGCGACGATCGCGGACAACCATTTCGTCAACGGCGGGGCAGGCGGGAGATCGGCCGTCATCGCTTGTCGGATTTTCTAATCGGGTCGGCGTCGGACGCCAACCGGGAAAACATCACGTGATCACGCCACTGACCGTTAATTTTTAGATAACCGCGCAAATGACCTTCTCGCTGGAAACCGGCCTTTTCCAAAAGCCGCATGCTACGCTCATTATCCGGAATACAGGCTGCTTCAATACGGTGCAACTCAAGTCCGGAAAAGATATAGGGTATAACCAACTGAAGTGCGGCGAACATATGGCCCTGGCCTGAATGCCGCTCACCCATCCAATAGCCAATCATGCAGCTTTGTGCAGCGCCACGACGGATGTAACCAATCGTAATGCCGCCGAGCAAGGTCATATTCTCTTTAAGGAAAATAAAAAGTGGAATCGCCTGACCGGAACTGTATTCCTGTTTTCCCCTGATAACACGGGCGCGGTAGGCGCCCTCGGTCAGTTCGTCATGTCGCCAGGTCGGCTCCCAGGGTTCCAGGAAGCGCCGGCTTTCGGCTCGCAACCGGTGCCATTGATTGAAATCGGAATAGCGTGGCAGACGCAGCAGATAGGTCGCGTTTTCGAGTTCAACCGCGTCCGGATGACGTGACAGAAACCGAAAGACCGATTTTTGCATTCCGCCCAGTACTCCCCGGAAGATTGAACCCATCGGCGCGCGATGCGGTTTTAGCCGCTCGCGCTTATGGAGGCTGGGGTCGACGATGATAAGGATGTCACGATATCTTCCATCGGCGCCAACTGCTCCAAAGGCCCGATCGCCGACAGCGTCGGCACCGTGTCGAAGAACAGGCGGCCGGCAAGATCCGTCAGCCGATCGATGGTAATGCCCTGCAACCGTTCCAGCATTTCCTGGTTCGGGATCGGTCGGCCGTAGAGCATCATCTGTCGCGCGATCTGGCCGGCGCGCGCCGCCGGGCTTTCCTGACCCATCAGCAACTGCGCGCGGATCTGGGCGCGGGCACGCTCGATTTCCTGCTGTTCGATCTTGTGGGAGGATTTGTGCAGCTCGTCGACGATGACCGGCAGCAGCTCCGGCAGGTTTTCGCCGCCGGTCGCGGCATGGATGCCGAAAATGCCGGTGTCGGAAAAGCCCCAATGGAAGGCATAGACGGAGTAACAGAGCCCGCGGAATTCGCGCACTTCCTGGAACAGCCGCGAGGACATGCCGCCGCCGAGGATGTTGGCAAGGATCTGCGAACAATAGAAATCGCGCGTGTGATAGGCGCGTCCCTCGAAGCCGAGCAGGATCTGCGCATCCATCAGGTCGCGCGTCTCGCGGATATTGCCGCCGATATAACGCGCAGGCTCGATGACGGGCGGCGCCGACGGCTGTGTCGGCAGGGTGGAGAAGCGCTCTTCGACCTGGCGCACGAAGCTTTCGTGATCGACAGCGCCCGCGGCCACCACGAACATGCGGTCGGTCGTGTAGTTGCGGCTGAGATAACCGCGGATTTGTCCCGGCGTGAAGGAGACGACGGTTTCCGGCGTGCCGAGAATCGCCCGGCCGAGCGTCTGGCCGCGATAGGCGACTTCGGAAAATTTGTCGAAGACCACATCGTCGGGCGTGTCGTTTGCAGCGTTGATTTCCTGCAGGATGACCTGCTTTTCGCGCTGCAATTCATCCTCGTCGAAAGCGGATTCGGTCAGGATATCGGCGAGGATATCGACGGCGAGCGGCACATGATCCTTCAGCACGCGGGCATAATAGGAGGTTGTCTCGGTCGACGTGGCGGCATTGACCTCGCCGCCGACATTCTCGATTTCCTCGGCGATCTCACGCGCCGTGCGACGGGCCGTGCCCTTGAACGCCATGTGTTCCAGCAGATGCGCGATGCCGTGTTCCGCTTCGGTTTCATTGCGCGAACCCGATTTGATCCAGACGCCGAGTGCCACGCTTTCGAGGTGTGGCATCGTCTGGGTCGCTACTGTCAGCCCGGACGCAAGCCGGGTGCACTCCACTGTCATCGTCTGTCTTTCTGCGTTTATCATTCCCCCGCCCGGGCATGTTTGCCGATGAAAGTTTCAACGGCTTTCAGCTCGGGATCGAGGACGTCGAAACGCTCCTCCCTGTTCATCAGTCCAGCAAGCCACGTCGGAAGCGCCGGGTCAATACCACACGCCGATTTTACTGCGGCGGGGAATTTTGCCGGATGTGCGGTCGCGAGCGTCACCATCGGGCTCGCCGGCTTCTCGTTTTTCTCCGCCACAAAGACGCCGATGGCGGTGTGCGGGTCGATCAGATAGCCGGTGTTGTCGAGTGTTTTGCGGATCGTCGCGGCGACCTGTTTTTCGCTGGCGCGGCCGGCGCGGAAGTCCTTCTTGATGGTCTTCAGAGCGCTTTCGCTGATCGAAAAGCCCTTCGATTGTTTCAGGCTTTCCATCGCGGCGCGCACCTTCGACGCGTCGCGGTCATGGGCTTCGAACAGCAGCCGTTCGAAGTTGGAGGAGATCTGGATGTCCATCGACGGCGCGGTGGTGGCCTTGACCTCGCGCATCTCGTAGCGCCCGGTTTTCAGCGTGCGAGCTAGGATGTCGTTCTCATTGGTGGCGATCACCAGCCGGTCGATCGGCAGGCCCATGCGCTTTGCGACGTAGCCGGCGAAAATATCGCCGAAATTGCCGGTCGGAACGGTGAAGGAAATCTTCCGGTCGGGGCCGCCGAGCGCGACGGCAGTAGTGAAGTAGTAGACCACCTGCGCCATGATGCGCGCCCAGTTGATCGAGTTGACGCCCGAAAGCTTGACGCGGTCGCGGAAGGCGGTGTCGTTGAACATGGCTTTGACCAGATTCTGGCAATCATCGAAATTGCCGTTGATCGCCAGCGCATGCACATTGGCCGCCGTCGAGGTGGTCATCTGCCGTTGCTGCACCGGCGAGACCTTGCCATGCGGGAAGAGGATGAAGATGTCGGTGCGTTCGCGTCCGGCAAAGGCATCGATCGCCGCTCCGCCGGTGTCGCCCGAGGTGGCGCCGACGATGGTTGCCCTTTGCCCGCGCTTTTCCAGGGCATAATCCATCAGCCGTGCGAGCAACTGCATGGCGACATCCTTGAAGGCAAGCGTCGTGCCGTGGAAAAGCTCCATCACGAAGCTGTTCGGACCTGTCTGCACCAGCGGCGTCACGGCGGGATGGCGGAAGGTGGCATAGGCTTCATCGATCATGCCGCGGAAGACGTCATCCGGAATTTCGCCGTTGGTGAAAGGCGACAGCACGGCGAAGGCGACGTCCTGATAGCTCTTGCCACGGAAAGCGCGAATCTCTTTTTTCTTAAGCGTCGGCCATTCACGGGGTACATAGAGCCCGCCATCACGAGCAAGGCCGGCCAGAAGGGCGTCGCAGAAGCCAAGGGCAGGGGCTTCTCCCCGCGTTGAGATATAGTCCACGGTCTAGAATTCCTTTGGTCGCAAAATTGCCGGAGTGGTGAGGTGAGAGAGTAAAAGAACGAAGCGATGGCAGCCCGTCTTTTTGCGTCGGATCAGCCGCGTGGTTTTCGCGTTTGCGCAATGCCCGCCCGGCCCCGTCCGGTGGGCGGCGGCTTGCGCCAATCTGTCGAGGTCGAAAAGTGAGCCAAAACGGTGCCTACCCAATCGATTTTTCGCTGCGCCGCTGGTATAGACCATCGCCAAGTGTCATAAAAGGCCCGTCGAACAGGCTGCAGGCCGATAATGTAAATTATTGCAGAGGGTGGAATATATAGTGTTTGGCAGGGTTTCGCGTCGTCTTTTTTCCGCTTCGCTTCTGGCATTGTTGGCTGGTTGTAGTTCTCTTGGTTTCGGCGGTAGCGACAAGCAGTCCGGAACGGATGTGACGGTGGCGCCGCAGGCAGCGGCGGGCAATCCATCCGCCGCCAGCCCCGCGCCGCAGGTGACCGGCGGCCAATCCTATGTCGCCGGCAAATGCCCACAAGTCGTCATCCGCGATGAGGCGTCCAGCTACCGCACCTACGCCAAGGGCGCCAAGGACGATCCGAACCAGTTGACCTATCAGGCATCGCTCGCCCAGGCGACGCGCCAGTGCACGACCGACGGCACCAGCCTCAGCATCAATATCGTTGCGCAGGGCCGTCTTGTCGCCGGCCCGGTGGGCGGCCCCGGCAAGGTGACCATGCCGATCCATGTCGCCGTCATGGACAACAACACCGCGCTCTATAGCAAGACCGTCAATTTCACCGCCGAAATCCCGCCGGGCGAAACCACGACGCAGTTCCTCTTCACCGACAACGACATCAACGTCGCCGGCGGCTCCGGTGGCTTCACGGTTGTTCAGATCAGCTTCGATCAGGGGCCGCAGAAGGCCGAAAAGGGCCAGAAGCCCGTTCGCAAGAAGCATCAGTAGGGTTGGGATCAGGCAGTAGGCAGTAGGCAGTAGGCAGTAGGCAGTAGTAAAAGGTCACCTTGTCCTTGCTGCTGCCGGCAATATAGCTGCAACATCTATTGCCTATTGCCTATTGCCTATTGCCTATTGCCTATTGCCTATTGCCTCACAAAACCCCTTCCCACTCCGCCAGCGCCATGACCACGCCGGGCAGATCCATCATCCGGGCGATGACTGTTTCTGCACCCGCATCCGTCAGCCGGTCGGCATGCGAAGGGTAGGTGTGCGAAGCGCCGGTGAAGCCGATGACGCGCATGCCGGCGGCACGCGCTGCTTGGACGCCATGGACCGAGTCTTCGACGACGATGACGTTGGCCGGCGGAACGTTCATCTGCTTGGCACCGTGCAGGAAAATATCCGGCTTCGGCTTGACGCGATCTGCGCCGAGATCCTTGGCGGAATAGATATGTGGCGCAAACAGCTCCTTGTAGCCGACCTTGGAAAGCATCATGTCGATCCGTGCGGAGCTGGAATTCGAGCAGATGCAACGCGGCATCGGCAAGCGCGACAGGGCCAGAGGAACGCCCGGGATAGCCTTGACGTCATTGGCGAGCCGCAAGTCGAGTAGCTTCTCGGACTTGTCGAGCAGCGATGCCGACAGCGGAATGCTCGCCTCGCGCTCGACTTCAAACAAAATGTTCTGCCAGGTCATGCCGGAAAAACGCTCGCCCATTTCTTCGGCGCTGATCGGGTAACCCGCTTCCGTCAGGAGCTTGGATTCAACATCCGCTGCGATGATTTCCGAATCGACCAGAACGCCGTCGCAGTCGAAGATGATGAGATCGAAGCCATTGCTCATGAGAATACACTGCCTTTGAAGGGGCTCTTGATTGGCATGGCCTTGTGCAAAACCGCTTCGCACTTTTTGGGGCCTGCTCTGAAATGGATCGTGCGGCTTTACACGATGCTCCGGCAAAGCTCAACCAATGAGCAGACATGGCAGTAATGCATTGGCGGAAAGGATGGCCGGGGCTCGGGCGTGATTTGAAGGGTCAACCGTGGTGGGTCATGTTGAAAAAGTCGCTGCGCAGGCTTTTTGCGTGCAGTTGGCCAACCTGCGACTCATATTCCTCTTGAGCCGCCCGCCAGCAGGGCTCCGCCTCTGCAATCTTGCTTTCCCCGGCCGGCGATAGCTCCAACAGCAGCCGACGGCTCCCTTCTGTTTCGGGCGCGCTGATGATCAGCCCCTGTTGTTGCAGCGGCTTTACGGCCCGCAGCAGGGTCGTGCGGTCCATTAGCATTGCTGCCGCCAGTTCGTTCATGGTCATCCGCTCATTCTGGCGGAGGAAATTCAGGAGTGAAAACTGAGTGCTGGTTATGCCGGTTGGCGCCATATGGCGCTCGTAGAGTTTCGAGACGTGCCTCGCCAGTTGCCGAGTCGCCAGGCAATGGCACGCAAGGGGACCAAGATCGTCTTCGGTTTGCATGAACTTACTATGCTTGTGCATATGCACCAAGTCAAGTTGTCACCGCGCTTGATCAGGATGGCTCGACAAGGCCGATCGTCATCTTTAAGGATCGGCCATGGCCAAAGAGCGCGACGACACGATTGCCAGCCGTATCAGCCGGGTGCTTGCCGACCGCATCATCCGCGGCGAGATCGCACCCGATGCGCGGTTGCGGCAGGATCATATTGCCGAGGAGTTCGGTGCCAGCCATGTGCCGGTGCGCGAGGCATTCCGGCGGCTGGAGGCTCAAGGCCTGGCGATCAACGTGCCCCGCCGTGGTGTTCGCGTCGCCTCCTTCGATCTCAAGGAAGTTCGCGAAGTCGCGGAAATGCGGGCTGCCCTCGAGGGGCTGGCGCTGAAGCATGCCGCGCAGCACCTGACGCCGGCAATTCTCGATGCCGCCGAAGAGGCGACGCGGGAAGGGGATGCGGCTGCCGATGTCCGCGCCTGGGAAGAGGCGAACCGCCGCTTTCACCGCCTGATCCTCGCGCCCTGCGGCATGCCGCGGCTGCTCGCATCGATCGACGATCTGCATGCCGCCAGCGCTCGCTTCCTCTTCTCCGCCTGGCAATCGGGCTGGGAAAAACGCACCGACCACGACCATCGCGCCATCCTTGCGGCCCTGCGCCAGGGGCGGACGGAGGAGGCGGCGTCTATCCTGCAGAAACATGTGCAGTGGATCGGCCGATCCCCCGTACGGACGCCTTCGGGTTCGACGCGCGAAGCTTTTGCGATCGTTGGGTAAATCATAGTTTGGATGTTCTGGCGCCGATGATGTTGCGCCCTTCATTGGAGCGACGTCTCAACACTCAGGCGTCGACACCGTCGCGTTCTTGGTTCGTCGCATCCGCGTCGATGGGAAAAAGCGCCAGAAACCGGCGTTCGCCTTCTGATGTAAACAGGATCGAGCGGCTGTTTTCCGATCGCCGCGCCCAGCCCTTGTCGAAGAAGTTGGAAAGCAGCGCCTTGCCGAGGCTGCCGGCGAGGTGCGCCCGGCGTTCGCTCCAATCGAGGCAGGAGCGGCAGAGCGGGCGCCGCGTCGAGCGCAGCCCATTCACATCAATGCCGATCGAGGTGAGATGCTTTTCGCCGCGCTCCGTCAGGCTCAAGCCGTCATCGAGAGCCGAGATCGCACCGGCCGCAATCAGGCTGTCGAGCATGCGTACACCGTAATCACCGGCGAGATGGTCGTAGCAGATGCGTGCCTTGCGAAGGGCCGGCTCTTTCGGACCGGGGCGGTGGCGCAGGTGCCCTCGCGTAGCGGCGAAGCCCATGATACTTTCGAGCAGCTTGCCGACGCCGTCATCGGCCAGCGCGAAATAGCGGTGCCGGCCTTGTTTGCGTTGCGCGAGCAACCCGCCTGCTTCGAGCTTCGACAGATGCGTGCTCGCCGTCTGCAGCGTGATACCGCCGGCCGCCGCCAACTCCGTTGCAGTCAGGGCACGGCCGCCCATCAGCGCGGTCAGCATATTCGCCCGCGCCGGATCGCCAATGAGCGCACCTATCTGCGCGATGTCAGGACCTTCCTTCATACTTCGATCGTAACCGAAGCATAGACGTCGCGCAATGTGCGACAACATCTCCATCACCAAAGGAGACAACCATGATCACCTGTTTCATCCGCTATGAGATCGATCCCTTCAAAAAGGACGCCTTTGCCGAATATGCCAGGGCCTGGGGCCAGGTCATCCCACGCAACGGCGCGGACCTCATTGGCTATTTTGCCCCGCACGAGGGCTCGGCGACGACCGCTTATGGTGTCTACAATGTCGAGAGCCTGGCTGCCTATGAAGCCTATCGCGCCCGCCTCGCAGCCGATCCGCTCGGCAAGGCGAATTACGATTTCTCCCGCCACGAACGCTTCATCATCAGGGAAGATCGCATCTTCCTGAAAAACGTGTCTCTACCGCACGGCCCAAAGGTGACGCCATGATCGCCGTCATTTTCGAAGTCATTCCCTATCTCGGCGAGCGTCATCACTATCTTGATCTTGCCGGCAAGCTGCGCGCAGAACTCGAAACGATCGACGGTTTCATCTCCATCGAACGCTTCGAGAGCCTGACACAACGCGGTAAGCTTCTCTCGCTTTCCTTCTGGCGCGATGAGGCGGCGGTCAAGGAATGGCGCAATCGTGAAACGCACCGGGCGGCGCAAAAGGCCGGGCGAGGGGTAATATTTGCCGACTATCGGCTGCGCATAGCCCATGTGGTGCGTGATTACGGAATGAATGAGAGGGAAGAGGCACCGGCGGATAGCCGCGCGGTGCATGACGAGCTAATCAACACCGAACCGCAGGCAAAGGGCATCAATAGCAATTTCTAGGGCCGGTAGCTCGTCGACGACCACGCCCCAGATGATCTGGTCGGATAGGCCATGATATTGATGACGCAATATGTTTCCTATGGTCTTGACTTGTTGCCACGGAATCTCCGGCCTCAGAGCTTTGATATCGTCGGGCATGGCCCGACTTGCCTCCGAAATGATTTCTATGGCGCGCTGGACGGCGTGTTGAAACAGCCAATCGCTACGGTAGTCGTCCAGTGTTTTTCCCATGGCGGCTTTGCTGATACCGCGGAGTTCTGCGCGTATGTCCTCGAGCGCGTGTCTAAATTCCCGCGGCATCAAAATACCCGCGTCGCCGAGCGTTCGATCGCCGGTCTCAGGCGGGGATGTAGCCCATCTCTGGTCGTAATGTCGACGGGCGCATGAAGATCTTCTTCGAGCAAGAACTTGATACTGATCAGATCGAAAGCATTGAAACGACTAGCCGGGTCATAGTCGACAAAAATATCCACATCACTCGATGGTTGCGCCTCATTCCGGGAAACAGAGCCGAAAAGGTAAAGCGACGTTGCACCGAGCGCCCGGATGGCGTCCGCGTTGTTTTTAAGCCGCGTTATCGTTTCGTTTCGGTCCATGAGAATGTTCTATCGCATTCGCTGTTATTTTTCTATGCCGCGAATAATTTCTCAAATCGCCCGCCGCTTTAGCCTTTGGTAACCAACTTAGGTAACCATAACACTCAGTTAATCGTATCGAGTAAGTGTAACAGCGAGTATCACATGGCGTCAGTTTTCCCGCTTGCCGACCTCAGGACTTCCGCAACGCCGGGCTCTTGGGTCGACACGATCATCAAGGGCGATTGCGTAGCCGCTCTTGAAGCACTGCCCACCCATTCCGTCGACGTCATCTTCGCGGACCCGCCTTACAATTTGCAGCTCGGCGGTACGCTGCATCGCCCCGATCAATCGCTTGTCGACGCCGTTGACGACGAATGGGACCAGTTTGCCTCCTTCGAGGCTTATGATGCCTTTACCCGCGCCTGGCTTCTCGCCTGCCGTCGCGTGCTGAAGCCGACGGGCACCATCTGGGTCATCGGCTCCTATCACAATATTTTCCGCGTCGGCGCTACGATGCAGGATCTGAACTTCTGGATCCTCAACGACATCGTCTGGCGCAAGACCAATCCGATGCCGAATTTCAAGGGACGTCGTTTCCAGAACGCCCATGAAACGATGATCTGGGCGAGCCCGAACGCCAAGGCCAAGGGCTACACCTTCAACTACGACGCCATGAAGGCTGCCAATGACGATGTGCAGATGCGCTCCGATTGGCTGTTCCCGATCTGCAGCGGCGGCGAGCGGTTGAAGGATCAGGACGGCAAGAAGGCGCATCCGACGCAGAAGCCAGAAGCCCTGCTTGCCCGTGTCATCATGGCATCGTCCAAGCCCGGCGACATCATCCTCGACCCCTTCTTCGGCTCTGGGACCACCGGTGCCGTCGCCAAGCGTCTCGGCCGTCACTTCGTCGGCATCGAACGCGAGCAGGATTACATCGATGCGGCCAGCGCCCGCATCGCCGCCGTCGAGCCGCTCGGTAAGGCGGAACTGACCGTCATGACAGGCAAGAAGGCTGAAGTTCGCGTTGCCTTCAACGTTTTGATCGAAAGTGGCCTCATCAAGCCCGGCCAGGTGCTGACGGATGCGAGGCGTCGCTACAGTGCCATCGTGCGCGCCGATGGCACGGTCGCCTCCGGTGGCGAAGCGGGCTCCATTCATCGCCTCGGTGCGAAAGTCCAGGGCCTTGATGCATGCAACGGATGGACGTTTTGGCACTTCGACGATGGGCATTCCCTGCGCCCGATCGACGACCTGCGTTCGATCGTCCGCAATGATCTGGCCAAGGTGGAATAATTCCAACTATTTCAGCGGCATAATCTTCTCCGAGAGCCTTTCCCGACTATCGGGATCGTGCCGCGGCCGGATCCGCATATCCGCCTTCTTCCGTCGAGTACCTCCAGTTAGGGAGGAAGGCGAGACGCCCAGGATTCTCGAATCCTGGGCGCCATTTTTTTGCCTGACGGCTTAGAATTCCTGATAGTCCGTCACTTCGACCCGGACGACGCGTCCGTCTTCGTCGAAGGTGATCGTCTCTTCGCCCTCGCGGATCAGCGGCTTACCGGTTTTGCTGTTCGTTGCCCGTACGGACCAGACACTCCGGCCGGAAAGCGGCGTCAGCGTTTCCACCAATGAATTGATTGCGGTTTGATCCGGATAGGTATCGAAATAGCCATGGAAGGCCTCCATGATTGCCTCGCGACCTGCGAGGCTGCCGACGCCGTTCGAGACATAGGTGGCGTTCTCCGCGAAGAAATCCTCGATTGCTTCGAAATCGAGCCTGTTGATCGCGTCATGAAAGAGGGTGATGCGTTCTGCCGGATCGAAAATCATGGGCTCAAACCTGGATGCCGTAGGCGGCGAGATCGCTGCGCAGCTTCGCGGCGCCGGTGAAATGGACTGCATTCCAACCCGCAGCTTTCGCACCTTCGACGTTGGCAAGCGAATCGTCGATGAAGATGGTCGAGGCCGGATCGAGCTCGAAACTTTTCACATGCGCCTCATAGATTGCAACGTCCGGCTTGATCAGGCCGATGTCGCCGGACACAGTGACGCCGCGCGGCTTGGAGAGGAAATCGAAGCGCGTCTGCGCTTCACGAAACGTATCGGAGGCAAAGTTGGTCAGCATGGTGACGTCACGGCCCTCGGCAATCAGCTTCTCCATGATGGCGACGCTATCGTCATAGGCATGCGGCACCATATCGTGCCAATATTTGCGGAAGGCACGGATCTGTTCCTCGCGCTCGGGATGGTCGGCGATCAGCAGCGCTTCGGCTTCTTCCCACGTCCGGCCGCGATCCTGCTCGATGTTCCATTCATTTGTGCAGACATTGGCGAAGAACCAGGTTCGCTCTGCTTCATCGGGGATGAGGCGGCCATAAGGAATGCTCGGATCATAGTGAAGAAGCACTTTGCCGATGTCGAAGACAATGTGCCGGATTTCCGTCGTCATGAATTATGTCCTGCCTTTTCGAATGTCTTGGTCTTTGTGAATGCGCGTGGAATAGCCTGAATGATCGCTTTTTTCATGACGGTGGGCAGCGCCTGGGCTTCAAGATTTGTAACCGGCTCCCACCATCCGTCATTGTGGGTAGTGTTCGATGCCACTTGAGCGCGATAGATCGATAGCCGCAGTTCGAAGTGAGTAAAGACATGCGTCACGCTCCCCGCCGCCTGCCAGTCGGCCGGGAAGGGGGCGGCCGCAGCACTGGTCTCGCCGTCAAGCCGTGCTGTCCAGCCGGTGGTCGGCACTTCGGTCATGCCGCCGAGCAGGCCGCTGGCGATGCGCCGGCGCAGATAAATCTCGCCATCGTCATTCACCGCCACGAAAGCGGCACCCTGGCGTACCGGCTTTTCCTTCTTTGCCGCCTTGACCGGAAAATGTTCGGGATCGTGCAGCCGCAAGGCCTCGCAAGCATTGTTGAAGGGACAGAGCGAACAGGCCGGCCGTTTCGGCGTGCAGATCGTCGCCCCCAGATCCATCATCGCCTGCGCGAAATCGCCGGGACGATCGGCTGGCGTCAGCGACGCCACCTTCTGCTTCATCAATGGCTTCGCGGTGGGCAATGGCATGGCAATGGCATACAGCCTGGAGATAACCCGCTCGACATTGCCGTCCATGACAGCCGCCCGCCGGTTGAATGCAATGGCCGCGACCGCCGCTGCGGTATAGTCGCCGATTCCGGGCAAGGCCCGCAGCCCGTCCTCGGTGTCGGGAAACCGACCGTCATGTTCCGCCGCCACAGCCTCCGCGCATTTCTTCAGGTTGCGGGCGCGGGCGTAATAGCCGAGCCCGGCCCAGGCGGCCATGACATCGTCGGTGGGCGCCGCCGCAAGATCATCAACCGTCGGCCAGCGCTCCAGGAATTTGGCGAAATAGGCTTTGACCGCCGGCACGGTGGTCTGCTGCAACATTACCTCGGAGAGCCAGATATGATAGGGATCGGGCCGGATGCCGCGCGCTGCCATCGGCGGCGAGACGCGCCAGGGCAGGTCGCGGTGATGGCGGTCGTACCAGGCAAGCAGCTTTCCAGACAGGGAGGATATTTGCGATGAAAGGTCCATAATTTCCTTCGATCAAGCGATTACATCCAACTCTCTAGACGCAACTATGCTGGAAACGGAAGTCGGAAAATATTGGGCTGCCTAGAAGTCAGCCATCAAGGAGAATTCATCATGCTTATCGAGCTTTTCGATCGTCTACTGAATGCGAGTCCCAACCTGGGGCTTCTGAATATCTGCGCAGCGGAAATTCTTTTCTTGTCGCTTGTCTACTACGCGATGTGGAAGTTGTTGCACACGCAGCCATTCAAATTTCTTACCGTCTATCTCAAGCAGGAATTTCAGCCGCAACGAACGAAGCGCTCTCGTCGTTCGCAGTTGATTTATCATGCATTTGGTGTGTTTTTCTTCCTCATGATGGCGGTATGCGTATATGCCGCTTCCTCGGTCGTATTGCTCGTTGCTGCCTGGCATACCGGTCAGAAGGATGTGTTCCCTCTACAGCTATTGGCTTTGGGGTTTTTCCTTCTTGGTCTTGTTGTAGCGGGGCTGATGCGTAACAATGCAGTGCAGGAGTGGAGATCATTTCACGCTCTTTTACAGAACAGAAAAGGCGGTTCTCTTTGACATTCCTGCTGCGCCAATGCTTCGTTGAGACGCTGGGGAGCGAACTATAGCCTCAAAATGAGCGAATATCGCCTGTCAAAAATGCCGCGTCGTGGCGAAAAGCAGATTTCCGAGCTGACCAACGGCATCGTCGATCCCGTCTTGGCCAAGCGCGCTGGCATCAACACGGCGCTGCTTGGCTCCTGGGACGAGATCGCAGGCGAGGATTTTGCCGAATGCACGCGGCCGGAAAAGATTGCCTGGGCCAAACGCGGCGGTTCGGGCGAGGACGGCGGTTACCAGCCCGGCGTGCTGACCGTCGCCTGCGAGGGCGCCCGCGCCCTGTTCCTGACCCATGCGCAGGGCGAACTGATCCAGCGCATCAACGGCTTCTTCGGCTTCCATGCCGTCAGCCAGATCCGCATCGTCCAAAAGCCTGTTTCCATCACTTCAAAACGCTCCCGCACTCCCCCGCCGCTAAAGGGCGAGGCGGCGCGAAAGCTGGAAGACATGATGGACGGGATCGAGGACGACAAACTGCGTGCGGCAATTCAGAGATTGGGCACCGCGATGGTTTGGAAGCGGGGTAAAAGATAGCTCTATTTTGGGAGATAAGATGATGTTGGCCCTGCGGCTTCCGCCGGAAATTGAAGCAAGGCTCGATGCGCTTGCCAAGCGCACCGGGCGCAGCAAAAGCTTTTATGCTCGTGAGGCAATCCTCGAGCACCTGGACGATCTTGAGGATATCTATCTTGCGGAGAAACGCCTGGAAGAGTTTCGCCGGGGCGAGAGCGATACTGTTTCTTTGGCTGAGTTAATGGCGCGCTATGGCGTGGACGATTGAGTTTCAGCGATCTGCGGAGCGCGAACTCGAAAAGCTCGGACATGAGACTTCGCGACGCATTCTTAAATTTCTCCATGAGCGTGTTTCCAAGCTGGACAATCCGCGCTCCATCGGCGAGGCCTTGAAAGGTTCTGATCTTGGTGACTTTTGGAAATATCGGGTCTGAGACTGCCGGGTAATCGCGCACATCGAAGATAGCGCTATACGAATTCTGATTGTTCGAATCGAAAATCGCCGTGAGATTTATCGAAGATAGTGCCGCATAGTGGCTCATCTTCACGGCCGTCTGCCCATCCCTGCGAATTCTGACGATAATTTAACCTCGTTGTCTTCGGTAGGTCACAATTCTTTGAAGAAAGTTGGTCAACCGTGCCTTGTTCGCAGCAACTAGCCGTTATATCGCAGTGAACCATTCAAAGACCTCTTAAACGACGGGTGACTATATGCCGATGTCCGACATGCTCTTGACCAAACGCCACCTGCTGGGCGGCACCGCCGTTGCGGCCCTCTCTATGGCGTTCGCTGCCTTTGCCGACACCGCATCCGCCGCAAACGCCACCACGGTCGGTGGTGCGCAGGAGACCACCAATACCGCTGCCTCGCCGGAGGATGAAGTCCCGTCGTCGGAAGGCAATGTCGACATGAACGAGGTGCTGAAGCCCGGCCCCTTGCCGGAAATCGCACTCGGCAAGGAAGACGCGCCGGTCAAGATCGTCGAATACATGTCGCTGACCTGCCCGCACTGCGCGCATTTCGCCGTTACCACCTTCGACGCGATCAAGCAGAAATACGTCGACACCGGCAAGGTTCGCTTCATCATCCGCGAATTCCCCTTCGATCCGCGCGCTGCCGCCGCCTTCATGCTGGCCCGTTGCGCGCCGCAGGAACAGTACTTGCCGATGGTCGATATGCTGTTCAAACAGCAAATCGCCTGGGCTTCGCCGGATGTCGATGGCCGTGCCGCGCTGCTGCAAATGTCGAAACTTGCCGGTTTTACTGAGGATAGCTTTACGAAATGCTTGACGAACCAGAAGCTTCTGGATGATGTCAACTCAGTTAGGGAACGCGCAGCCAAAGACTTCGGCGTCAATGCTACGCCGACCTTCTTGATCAACGGCAAGCGTTATGCAGGGGACATGTCGGTTGGTGCCATGTCGAAGCTCATCGATAGCCTTCTCTGATCCGTGCCTTTTCGAAACGGCGGGCGGCGGGGAAACCCGCGCGCCCGTTTTTTTGTGCCTCACTTCTAAAGGGGTTTCTTCCTTCCCCCGCTGTCGCGGAGAGGGGGAGTGGCGCTTATGAAGTTCAACAGGCTTCGTCTCGTCGGCTTCAAATCCTTCGTGGAGCCGGCGGAATTTGTCATCGAACGCGGCTTGACCGGCGTCGTCGGCCCGAACGGTTGCGGCAAGTCCAACTTGGTCGAAGCGCTGCGCTGGGTGATGGGCGAGAACTCCTACAAGAACATGCGCGCTTCCGGCATGGACGACGTCATTTTCTCCGGTTCCGGCAATCGTCCCGCGCGTAATACCGCGGAAGTCGGCCTCTATCTCGACAATAGCGACCGCACTGCACCCGCCGCCTTTAACGACAGCGACGAAATCCAGGTCACCCGCCGCATCGAGCGCGAGCAGGGCTCGCTTTATCGCATCAACGGCAAGGAGGCCCGTGCCAAGGATGTGCAACTGCTGTTCGCCGATGCCTCGACCGGCGCGCGTTCGCCGTCGATGGTCGGGCAGGGGCGCATCGGCGAGCTGATCCAGGCCAAGCCACAGGCCCGGCGCCAGCTTTTGGAAGAGGCGGCCGGTATCTCCGGCCTGCATTCGCGCCGGCATGAGGCGGAGCTTCGTCTGCGCGCTGCCGAAGGCAACCTCGAGCGTCTCGACGACGTGACCTCGCAGCTTGAAAGCCAGATCGAAAGCCTGAAGCGCCAGGCGCGTCAGGCCAACCGGTTCAAGATGTTGTCCGCCGACATCCGCGCCCGCGAGGCGATGCTCCTGCATATTCATTGGGTGCAGGCGAAGGAGGCGGAAGCGGAGGCCGACAACGCGCTCAAGCAGGCAACCGTTCTGGTCGCTGAAAAGGCGCAGATACAGATGGAGGCGGCGAAGACGCAGGGCATTGCCAGCTTCAAGCTGCCGGACCTGCGCGAAGAAGAGGCGAAGGCCGCCGCCGCATTGCAGCGTCTGCAAATTGCTCGCACCCAGCTTGAAGAGGATGCCAATCGCATTCTGCGGCGTCGAGACGAGCTGACCCGGCGGTTGGCGCAACTGGCCGAAGACATCAGCCGTGAAGAGCGCCTCGTTGCCGATAATGCCCAAATCCTGGCAAAGCTCGATGCGGAGGAGGCCGATATTGCCGATATTCTCGCCGATTCCGGCCGGCTTGCCGAGGAAACGCGCGAGGCTTTCGAGGAGGCTGCCGCGAAGCTAGCCGATAGCGAGCGTATCTTTACCGCGCTGACTGCCGAGCGCGCCGAGGCCGCCGCCGCCCGCAATCAGCTCGAGCGCGCCATCCGCGATCTTGCCGACCGGAAGATGCGGCTGGAACGGCAGATGGATGAGGCCAACGGGGAGCTCGCTGCGATCGATGAAAAGATAGCCGCCCTGCCGGATCCTGGCGAAAAGCGCGACGTGGTCGAAGCCGCTGAAAATGTCGTCGCCGATACTGAGGTGGCGATCCAGTTCGTTGAGGCGGCCCTCTCCAAAGCTCGCGAGACGGAGGCTTTATCGCGCGCGCCGGTCGATGAAGCCCGTTCGCGGCTGAATGCCTTGGAAACGGAAGCGCGCACGATCTCCAATATGCTCGCGGCGGGAGCCACCTCGGGCGCATTTGCACCCGTTGCGGAAGAGCTGCGCGTCGACCGTGGCTTCGAGACCGCGCTCGGCGCAGCTCTTGGCGACGATCTGGAATCGCCGCTGGATCCGCAAGCGCCCGCCCACTGGTCCGACAATGGCAGCGGCGCGGCCGATCCTGCCCTGCCGGACGATGTCGTGCCACTGATTTCGTATGTGGGCGCACCGGCGGCATTGACGCGACGCTTGCGCCAGATCGGCCTTGTCACTGCCGCAGACGCTATGCGCCTCATGCCGGCATTGAAGCCAGGCCAGCGGCTGGTGACGAAGGACGGCGCCGTATTTCGTTGGGACGGGCATGTGACCGGGGCAGACGCTCCCAGCGCGGCGGCTCTGCGGCTGGCACAGAAGAATCGTCTTGCGGAGCTTGAGGCCGAAGCCGAGGTGGCGCGCGATATCCTGGCTGAGGCTGAGGAGCGTTTGGCGATTGCCGGCGACGCGATCCGGGCCGAGGAATCCCGTCTTGTCGTTGCGCGTGATACCAGCCGGCTCGCTGCCCGCCACCTTGCGGAAGCTCGCGAAGCATTGGCGATGGCCGAGCGCGCCTCCGGCGATCTGATCCGCCGTCGCGATGTCATCACGGAAGCTGCCAGCCATCTGCAGGCGCAGATGGAAGAGGTGGCGGTGCAAGATGAAAATGCCCGTATCGAACTAGAGGATGCGCCCGATCTGGCGGACATCGACTTGAAGCTGCGCGACCAGCAGGCGGAGGTCGCCACGGATCGCGGCGCGCTTGCCGAAGCGCGTGCCCGTTACGAAGGGCTGAATCGGGAAAATGAGGCCCGGCAGCGCCGCATCCTGGCGATTCGCCAGGAGCGTGACGGTTGGCGCCAGCGCGCCGCCAGCGCCGAAGAGCATATCCAGACCCTGCGCGACCGTGAGGAAGAGGCGCGCGATGAAGCTGCCGAGCTGGACCTTGCCCCGGATGAATTTGATGACAAGCGCCGCGCGCTGATGAACGAATTGCAGAAGGCGGAGGAGGCGCGCCGCACCGCGGCCGACCGCCTGGTCGAGGCGGAAATCGTTCAGCGCGAGGCCGATCGTCAGGCCGCCACGGCACTGTCGGAATTGGCGGAAAGCCGTGAAAAGCGTGGCCGTATCGAGGAGCGCCTGGTTTCCGCCCGCGAGCGCCGCCAGGAAAGCGAGTTGCGCATCCGCCAGACGCTGAATGTCGAACTGCATGAGGTGCTGCGGCTTGCCGGCCTGTCGGCGGGGCAGAATATTCCCGATTTGCGCGAGGTCGAGCGCGAGCTGGAGCGGCTTAAGATCGAGCGCGAGCGCCTTGGTGCCGTCAACCTGCGCGCCGAGGAGGAAAGCAGGGAACTGACAGAACGGCTGCGGGCCTTGATCAAGGAGCGTGATGATGTCATCGACGCCATCCGCAAGCTGCGCGGTGCGATCCAGAGCCTCAACCGCGAAGGCCGCGAGCGGCTGATCGCCGCTTTCGATGTTGTCAATGTGCAGTTCCAGCGGCTGTTTACCCATCTCTTCGGCGGCGGCACGGCCGAGTTGCAACTGATCGAATCCGACGATCCACTGGAGGCGGGCCTCGAAATTCTCGCCCGTCCGCCGGGTAAGAAGCCGCAGACCATGACGCTGCTTTCCGGCGGCGAACAGGCGCTGACAGCGATGGCGCTGATCTTTGCCGTCTTTCTCACCAATCCGGCCCCCATCTGCGTGCTGGACGAGGTGGACGCGCCGCTCGACGACCATAATGTCGAGCGCTATTGCAATCTCATGGACGAGATGGCGGCCTCGACCGAGACGCGTTTCGTGGTCATCACCCACAATCCCATCACCATGGCCCGCATGGACCGGCTCTTCGGCGTGACCATGGCCGAACAGGGTGTCTCACAGCTTGTGTCCGTCGACCTGCAGACCGCGGAGCAACTGCGGGAAATAGCTTGAGGCGCCTCTTTCCGATTGGAAAAAGGAAAAGCTATTCCCATATCGACAAGAAATTGCCGCCTCGGCTGCCGCACAGCCAAAAAGCGTGTTAGATTTGTTCTCGATCAATAATACGTGGCGCTAATCCGCCCGGAAGGGAAGTATGTCTGGATTTGATGGCGGTATTTTCGATTTCCTCGGAATACTCGCCGTATTGCTGCTCGTCGCTGCGAATGGTTTCTTCGTTGCGGCCGAATTTTCGCTTGTCTCCGTTCGGCGCAGTCGTGTGGCCGAACTAGTCTCCGAGGGGCGGATGAACGCGACCGCCTTGCAAAGGGCAGTCGACAATCTCGACGCCAATCTCGCGGCCACTCAGCTCGGCATCACCATATCTTCGCTCGCTCTCGGTTGGGTGGGCGAACCGGCGCTTGCGCACCTCCTGGAGCCTCTTCTCGATTTTCTGCCTGGCTCCTGGGCTGCTGCCGGATCGCATGCCGTGGCTGTCGTGATTTCCTTCATCATCATTACGGCCCTGCACATCGTCCTTGGCGAACTTGCGCCGAAGAGCCTGGCATTGCAGCGCAGCGAAGGCACCGCCCTCGGCGTGGTGCGGCCGCTGGGCCTGTTTCTGTTCTTGCTCCGCCCGGCGATCTTGGTGTTGAACGGTCTCGGCAACATGGTTTTGCGCCTTTTTGGCCTGCGGCCGGGCGCCGGTGAAGGCTCGCTGCATTCCCCTGCTGAAATCAAGATGCTGGTCGCCGAAAGCCAGGAAGCAGGCCTGTTGGAACAGGCGCAGCAGGAATTGGTCGAGCGCGTCTTCAATATCGGCGACCGCGATGTCTCCGATATTATGACGCCGAGGCTGGAGGTCGATTGGATCGATGCCGAGGACTCGCCGGAGGAGATGCTGAAGGCTATTCGGGAAAGCCGGTTTGACCAACTTCTCGTCGGTCGCGGGACGATCGACGAACCGATCGGCATGATCCTGAAGAAGGATCTTCTCGATCAGCTTTTGAACGGCCAATCGCTCGATCCGATAGCGGTTATGCGGCAGCCTCTTATCGTTCATGAAGCAACCGCCGTTTTCAAGGTTCTCGAGAGCTTCAAGCGCGCGCCTGTCCGTCTCGCCATGGTCATCGATGAATATGGTAGCCTGGAGGGCATCGTCACGCAGACCGACCTGCTGGAAGCCATCGCCGGCGACTTGCCGGATATGGAGAACGAAGGACCGGATATCGTCGAGCGGGCCGACGGCTCCTTGCTGATCGAAGGCATGATGCCGGCCTATGACGCTTTCCAGCGGCTCGGCCTGCGCGAGCGTTCCGAAGACAATTTCCACACCTTCGCGGGCTTCGCGCTCTACCAACTCGGTCATATCCCCGAGGTCGGCGAGAGCTTTACATTCGACGGCTGGCTCTTCGAAATCGTCGATTTGGACGGCATGCGGATCGACAAGATTCTGGCGCGGCGGGAGGCCGGAGCTTAGTCGCCGGTTGGCGGTCTTCAGGTTGCGGTCGATGGCGGATCGTTTGGCTTGCCTTTGAACGGTGCCACCTTGATGTCTCCCTCCCGTTTCCGGGCTTGAGCAATGTCGTAGCTATTCTGCATCCGCATCAGCGTATCCATAGACACGCCAAATGCCTTCTCGATTCTGAGAGCCATTTCTGGCGATAGGTGGGCTCGTTCATTGAGAAGCGCGGACAAGGCCGGGCGCGTAACGCCTAGCGCCTTGGCTGCGTCGGTGACGGAAAGCTCAAGAGCTTCAATGATTTCGCTTTTGACGAACCCGCCCGGATGGGCTGGGTTTTTCATACGGATGCCCTGTAAAGCGTTCATGGCCATCTCCTAGTGATAATCTTCATAATCGAGGTCGATGATCTCAATTTCTGTCCGGTCTATCCGAAACGTCAGTCGCCAGTTTTTCGTGACAAAGAGGCTCCAAGTGCCTTTGCGGTCGCCGGTGAGTAGATGGGCTTTCCAACTTGGCATCGTCCGCAATTCCTCCTCTTGTTCCATATCCTGGAGGAAGGAAATAATTCGCCGTAGTTTTGGCACGAAGGCCGGCTGCAAGCCGGAGGCATCATCCTCTTCGATGAACCGGCGTCCCCTTATGAATCACGTTTCTGATCTTCATGATTTTAACTAGTTGGGCACGCGTCATGCGTCAAATGACGCTTTACGCGCTTGCTATAGTGGACACGATTTTTAACACTGCGATTTTATATTTATTGTGCAGCGCAACATTTCGCCGCATTTGTCGATTTTCATTTCCACCTCAATGAATTAAGTTCAACCTTAGGAGTTGGACGGGGGAAAATGACGAAGTGGGTTTATACATTCGGCGACGGGAAGGCCGAGGGGCGCGCCAAGGACTATGAGCGGCTCGGGGGGAAGGGCGCCAATCTTGCCGAAATGTGCAGCCTTGGCCTGCCGGTTCCCCCCGGCTTGACGATCATCAGCGAAGTCTGCGCTTTCTATTACAAAAACGGCCGCAACGTTCCGGAAGACCTGAAGCTGCAGGTGATGCAGGGGCTGAAGCAGATGGAGGCGATCACCGGGCGCAAGTTCGGCGATACCGTTCGCCCGCTGCTCGTTTCCGTGCGCTCCGGCGGCCGCGCCTCCATGCCTGGCATGATGGATACCGTCCTCAATCTCGGCCTCAACGACGACACGGTGCAGGCGCTCGGCCATGATGCCGGCGACGCCCGCTTCGCCTGGGACAGCTATCGGCGCTTCATCCAGATGTATGCCGATGTCGTCATGGGTCTCGACAACGAGATTTTCGAGGAAATTCTGGAGGATGAGAAGGCTCGTCTCGGCCATGAGTTCGATACCGATCTTTCTGCCGTTGAGTGGCAGCATGTTGTCTCGCTTTATAAGGCCGTCATAGAAGAGGAACTGGACGAGGCTTTCCCGCAGGAGCCCGAGGTGCAGCTCTGGGGTGCCGTCGGCGCGGTGTTTTCCAGTTGGATGAACCCGCGTGCGATCACCTATCGTCATTTGCACAATATCCCCGAAGCTTGGGGCACGGCAGTCAATATCCAGGCCATGGTCTTCGGCAATCTCGGCAATTCCTCCGCCACTGGTGTTGCCTTCACCCGCAATCCCTCGACGGGTGAAAAGGAGCTCTACGGCGAATTCCTGGTCAATGCGCAGGGCGAGGATGTCGTTGCCGGTATTCGCACCCCGCAGAGCATCACCGAGGCGGCCCGTATCGCCTCCGGCTACGACCGGCCGTCGATGGAAAAGCTGATGCCGGAAGCCTTTGCCGAATTCCGTCGCATCTGCGCCGAGCTCGAAGCGCATTACCGTGACATGCAGGATCTGGAATTCACCATTGAGCGCGGCAAGCTCTGGATGCTGCAGACCCGCGCCGGCAAGCGCACCACCAAGGCGGCAATGAAGGTCGCTGTCGATATGGTCGACGAAGGTCTGATCACCGAGGATGAGGCCGTTTCGCGCATCGAGCCCTCGACCCTTGATCAGCTCCTTCACCCAACGATCGATCCGCGCGTGCATCGGGAGATCATCGGCTCCGGCTTGCCGGCTTCGCCGGGGGCCGCGACCGGCGAGGTTGTCTTCACCGCCGAGGAGGCGATTGTCGCAGAAGAGGAGGGCCGCAAGGTCATTCTCGTGCGCATCGAGACCAGCCCGGAGGATATTCACGGCATGCATGCCGCCGAGGGGATTCTCACCACGCGCGGCGGCATGACCAGCCACGCGGCGGTGGTTGCCCGTGGCATGGGCATTCCCTGCGTGGTCGGCGCCGGCACCATGCGCATCGACATGCGCAACGAAAAGCTGATCGGCATCGGCGTCACCCTGAAAAAGGGCGACATTGTCACCATCGATGGTTCCACCGGTCAGGTGCTGAAGGGCGAGGTGGCGATGATCCAGCCGGAACTGTCAGGCGATTTCGGGCGTATCATGGAGTGGGCTGACCGCTCGCGCCGCATGACGGTGCGCACGAATGCGGACACACCGGCGGACGCCCGTGCCGCCCGTTCCTTCGGCGCCGAAGGCATCGGCCTTTGCCGCACCGAGCATATGTTCTTCGAAGGCGACCGTATCCATGTCATGCGCGAGATGATCCTCGCGGAAGGCGAGGACGGCCGCCGCGCCGCGCTCGCCAAGCTCTTGCCGATGCAGCGGCTCGATTTCACCGGCATGTTCACCATCATGCACGGCTTGCCGGTGACCATCCGCCTGCTGGACCCGCCATTGCACGAGTTCCTGCCGAAGACGGACGAGGAGATCGCGGAGGTCGCCGGCATCATGGGCATGGAGCCGGCCATATTGCGCCAGCGGGTCGATGCGCTGCATGAGTTCAATCCGATGCTTGGCCATCGCGGTTGCCGTCTGGCGATTTCCTATCCTGAAATCGTCGAGATGCAGGCCCGCGCCATCTTCGAGGCGGCGGTCTCTGCCGCAAAGGAAACGGGTGCCGCGGTCGTGCCGGAGATCATGGTGCCGCTGGTCGGCCTGCGCTCGGAGCTCGATTACGTCAAGGCACGTATCGAAGAGGTGGCCCGCGCGGTCATGACGGAAGCCAAGATGAAGATCGATTATCTCGTTGGCACGATGATCGAGCTGCCGCGCGCGGCCCTCCGCGCGCACATCATTGCCGAGGCCGCCGAATTCTTCTCGTTTGGCACCAACGACCTGACGCAAACCACCTTCGGCATGTCGCGCGACGATGCCGCCGCCTTCATCCCCACCTATCAGCGCAAGGGGATCATAGAGCATGATCCCTTCATCTCACTCGATTTCGACGGCGTGGGAGAACTGATTCGCATCGCTGCCGAGCGCGGCCGTCGTACGCGCAACGATATGAAGCTCGGCATCTGCGGCGAACATGGCGGCGATCCGGCTTCGATCCACTTTTGCGAGGAAATCGGGCTGGATTACGTGTCCTGCTCGCCCTTCCGCGTGCCGATCGCAAGGCTTGCGGCGGCGCAGGCGGCCATCAGAGGCAAGGCTTGAGCTTTCGTCACGGGAGAGGCGAAATGATCAATGCCAACGGCGATGATAGTATCCCGGCCCGACCACGATGGACGGCCCCCAGAAGAAATCATCATTGCTTTCCATGAATGCACGCTGATCCGCGCGCCGGCTCAGATCCTGATTCATCAGGCAGTTGGCGAAATTCTCGGTGCCGCGGCGGAAGCCATAGCTGCTGCATCTCGCTTCATCGGCCGCGCGAATCTCCTCTGCCGTCTGACAGGCCGACAGCACCGTAGCGATGACGATGAGGGAAAGTGCGGGAAAAATACGCATGACTCGATATCCTCGGCACAAATATGCACGCGGGAACTATAGTCTCCCTCAGTGGGGTGCGAAAGTCGTATTGCTGCCCGCTCATCACGAACGGTTGAATGGCGTGCCAGGGTGTGAGTCGTTCAAGCGTCGTCACGCGGCCTTTGCGGCAGGCGTTGCAGCAGATCGACGAAGGCATCGGCGAAGCGGAGCAGGGGTTCGGTTTCCTCATCCGGCTGCAGCAGGCGGATTTCCGCATCGTCTTCGTCGAGCACTGCGAAGATGACGCGCATGGCCTCGCTATCCTCGGGAATCCGCAGGACCGCAATCCGGCGGCAATCCGATATCAATCCCGTGGCGGGGAGATCGAACAGGAATTCGCCATGTGCAGCCCGGGCCGCATCGCGCACGGCTTCGCAAAAGGCCGCTTCGCCACCGGAAAAACCTTCGAGCGATAATTCCAACTCCAGAAGTTCGAGCGGCAGGGTGGGATCGGCAGCATTGGCGACCGCGCCGGCCGCCGCAGGCAACGGCTTGGCGGCGATGTCCGGCGATTGCATCGTTTCCATCTCCTCAAGTCCTTTCATGGCCTAAGTAAACCCCGAAAAGCATGGCTCTTTTTCAGAATTTAAGCAAGTACTCACATTTTGGACTGACGGCCCGGGCAGCCGGCTTACGGTCGCGCGTTAATCATGCGTTCCGACATCCGATTTATTTTCGCCATTTCTTGTTCTAAACATGAGGTCGACCTTCGGAATTGGGTAGCATCCGCCTTCCGATCCGACGTGCCGACGAGTTCTTCATGACCATTCGCTTCGACCGTCCCGTTTCGCATGCCGCGCGCGCCTCGCGCCTGATTGCGTCCTTTGCGCTGGTGCTGTGCGGGGTGATTTTGGTTGGCCATCGATTCGGGCCGCTGGAAACGCCCTATTTCGTCCTGCTGCTGCTGATTTCCGCCGGCTTTGCCGGGCTGGCGGTGCTGCTTGCCATCATCGGCCTGACGCAGCTCTGGCGGTTTGCTGCCATCGGGGGCGTTTCGGCTTTTAAGGCGCTGATCTACGCCGCTCTGCCGCTGGCGATCGTCGGCATCGGCGTGGAGCGTTATTGGACACGGCCAGCAATCTACGATGTCTCTACCGATCTCGTCGATGCCCCGGAATGGCTGGCGCCGCCGCAGGCCAAGCAGATCTGGCTGCCGCCGAGGCATTTTGTGACGCCACAGGACCGCGAGGCCCAATATGCCGCCTATCCGGCGCTGACCGGGCGTCGCTACGAAGGCGCTGCCGACCGCGTGCTCGAGGCTGTGCGCAAGGTCGCGAAGGACAATCATATCACCATCGTCAAGGCCGAAGGCGCCGATGTTGTCGATCCGAACAACCATGAAAAGCCGAAGCGCCCTGCACGCCGGCAGAACCAGAGCCAGACACCGGACGACAGTGCCGTTACCGACATGCCCGATGTCGTCCCCGTGCCGACGCCGCGGCCTTATCGCGACAGCGTGGCCGATCTGATCCGCCAGAATTCCGACGTCGTCCTGCAGGGCGAGACCCGCACCCGCATTCTCGGCCTGAATTTCGACGTGCTGATCCGCCTGCGTGAAGAGGCGGAGACGACGCTGGTCGATGTGCGCGTTGCCTCGCGCTATGGCCAGGACGATCTCGGCATCAGCGCCAACATAGCCGAAAGCTACCTAAAGGCGCTGGACGCTGAACTCCTGGGCATTGCCGGAAGCTGAAGCCGCTCAGGCCAGCCTATAGGTCCCGAACAGCGCCGGCGGCCCGTCCGTTTCGACCTGACCTTTGCCGACGAGATCCTCCAGATGCGCCAGCACCGAGAGTGCAGCCGCGCCATGCAGGCGTGGGTCGGTGTCGCGATAAATGGCCTTCACCATGTCGGGGATCAGGCGGTCACCGGCCCTGATCCGCTCCAGCACGGCGCGTTCGCGCATGCGCCGATGGGTCCTAAGACCGCGCATGAAGGAGGCAGGTTCCTTCACCGGCCCACCATGGCCGGGAAAAAACAAACGATCATCGCGGGCAAGCAGTCGCTCGAGCGACGCCATGTAGTCGGCCATGGAACCATCCGGCGGCGCGACGATCGTCGTCGCCCAGGCCATGACATGATCGGCGGAAAAGACAATGCCGCTGCCTTCCAGCGCAAAGCAGGCGTGATTGGCCGTATGGCCGGGCGTCAGCAAGGCGGTCAGTTCCCAACCGTCTCCGGAGACGCTTTCGCCGTCGCCAAGTGCAATATCCGGCCGAAAATCCGTATCCGAGCTTTCGGCGAAGGGATTGATCTCGCCCTCATGCAGCGGCCGCGCCGCGCGATGCGGCCCTTCGCCAACCGTCAGGGCGCCCGTCGCCTCCTTCAGCCGTTTGGCAAGCGGCGAGTGGTCGCGGTGGGTATGGCTGACGAAGATATGCGTCACCTCGCGCCCCTTCAGCGCCGCCATCAGGGCCGCGAAATGCGCGTCATTCTCCGGGCCGGGGTCGATCACCGCCACGGACGGGCCGCCGACGATATAGCTATTGGTGCCGTGAAAGGTGAAAGCGCTGGGATTGTTGACCGTCATCCGCTCCGCGCCGGGCGCAATGGGCACCGCGCGGCCATAGGCTGGCTCAAAGGCAAGATCGAATTCGGGAACGCTCATCTCTTGTATTCAATTTCAATGAAGGACATCGGTTCGGACCCAGCATTGACCACATTATGCTCGACGCCGGCGTCACGCCGGTAGGCCGCGCCCTTGGCAAGATCGACACGGCGGCTTTCGGCCCCTTCCTCGATCAGAAACTGGCAATCCGTCATCGGCACCACGACATAGCCGAGGCCATGGACATGATGCCCGGTATCGGCGCCCGGTTCGAAATCCCAGCGGATAATGCGCACCACGGCGTCGTCGACAAGCACCGACGGAACAGCCGGAGGGCGGGCGCGAAACTGGCTCATTGGATCTCCTAAAGTGGATTTTGGAACAGCAAGCCCTATCATAGCCCTGCCGAAAGCACACAGAAATATGCGCTCACGCATAACTTAATGATTGTGAGCGGAGACGACCTTTGCTAATCAGACGCCGATTTGGCGCGAACAGTCGCCATGTCGCATTGTTGGGGCGTAGCCAAGCGGTAAGGCAGCGGTTTTTGGTACCGCCATCCCCTGGTTCGAATCCAGGCGCCCCAGCCACTGTAGTTCCTCTATAAAATCAGCTGTTTAGAGAATGTCAGGGGATTCTAGCTTCGGTAGTTTTCCGGTGCATATTTCCTCATGCCGACCGCCGCTACGTGCGTGAGGGATTCGAAATCATATATTTTATTGATTTTTCAATCACGCACTGCCATCGCTAGCCGAAGATCCCCTTGTTCTTTTGCATAATAGCGGACAGCTCGGCATCGCTGGGCGTAAGCGCTGCCCGATCAATCTCGTAACGCACATTATATAATTCTGTGAAGAGCTTGCGAACCTTTGATAGTTTTCGCTTGCCCTTCATTAGGGCGAGCACGTCGGCTGCTACTGCCTTGGAAGCTGCGACACTTAACTTGCCGTGGTCGAGCTTGCCTATGGTGCCTGCCTTCCGTTCGAAGTCAATTCGACCGTTGACGTAGCTTGTGGTAGCGTCATCAATCTCACCTTCAGCCAACTTCTCCCTAAAAGCTGCTAGGTTAAAGCCTGCAACATTCTTTGCGAATCCGTTAATGTAATCGTCCGAGCAGAAGTAAGCCTCGATGTCGATACCAAAGGTCAAAAATGGCTCGGCTCCGATTGCGCGGATTTCCTTTTTCCAAACCTCGATCTCGTCGGGAAAGAGGTAGTCCCGGTCACGGTGCACGATGACAACGGCGTCCGAGATATCTTTCACCTGACGAATCAGCGGTTTCAGAAGGTGGACAGACGTGACGCCGTTATACGGTAGGAGTGCCGTCTTCCCGCCGTCGAAACCAGAGTTCCGTAAAAGAATGTCGAAGTAGCTGGAGTTCTTATCTTCGGTTAGCACGACGTAATCGAAGTGACCACTCTTCAGCTTTTCCTTGATGTCGAGTGCGCCGAGTTCCATCAGGAGATCGACTTGATCTTCCGGTGCGACGACGCGAACTTCGCCTTCCTGTACCCAAAGCAGACGGGCGTCGTTATACATTGCGTCGAGCACGTGTCGCGAGTGCGTCGTGATGATAACCTGCACGCCTCGTTCTTCCGAAATCGTTTTCAAGAGAGAGCAGAGCAGACGCTGATTGTTCGGATGCAAATGCGAGTCAGGTTCATCGAGAATAATGATGCGAGGCGAGAAAAGGTGAAGATAGGCCAGAATCTGGATGGCTTGAAGGAGGCCTGTTCCAGCTAAGTCGAGAGGAACCTCTTTCATTCCATCCCTGATGGTCACTTGGATGAATTGGTCGACGGCCGCATAGAAGCTGACGTTGATAATGATGCCAGGGAAGATTTCAGCGACGTCAGACTCGAACTTAATCCACTCTTCTTTCTGCTTTAGCCGGTAGAGAATGTTGCGAAGAACAATGTTAGCGTCACCACGCGCTAGGACTCGCAGGAGCACGCCATCTGAAACGTAGCTCTCATTACGCGAGACGCCGGCAAGACCCGGCGAAAAGATCGTGAATGGGGTTTCAAGGTTCGATAGTTTCCTTGCCAGCTCGACGTTCGTCGGCTCCACAAGGATGTTAGTAATGCGACCTTTTCGGACGCTGACGCCAACTTTGTTGCCGTCGTCAAAAACGAAATCAAGGCTAATGGCCTTTTCCTCGTCCTCAAGAAGGCGACCACCATACCCGAGAGAATAGGGATCATCCGAGGGAATATAGATCAACTCGGTCGGGCTGATAGTGGTTGATTTCTTCGTTTGAGCCGGCCACTTGTTAGCTATATTGAGCGACTGGAAGAGCGTGAAGGCGAAGTGGATCCCCTGAATAAGTGTGCTCTTACCAGAGTTATTTCCGCCAATTAGCACGTTTACATTCGATAGGTCGAAAGCGACTTGCTCCAAGCGTTTGAAGCGTTCAACAGTTACTTGTTTGAGAATCATTTGTAGGCTCCGAGTCCGCCAACCTTACACAATTTGCGGTTTTCGCAAGCCTCCCAGTCAAGTTGCAATTTGGCAAACTGCTGTGGTGAACCAAGCGCCGGCGATTGTGGGATGATTTCCAAAATCAGGTCGAATTAGCTTGCTCGCAAAAAGCCAGCACACCGCCCAAATAAAAACAGGCGACCCTTTCGAGCCGCCTGCGATATTTCCGTCCCCGATAATCCGAGAAACTCAGCTCGCCTTTTCCGGCGGCGCCAGCAGTTCGGCGCAATAGGAGGAGCCGTTGGTGCCGGGCTGGTCGCCGAGGATGTGGACCGAGCGGATGACATAGCTCTGGTTGGTGACGATATCGGCTTTGCAGCTATAAAACCGCTTGCCGCCCTTCTTTTCGCCCTTCTTGCCGGCGACGGTGACCGTCTTGTAGCCGCCACGCCACGTATAGACGCGGTTGCCGCCTTCGTCGCGATCGGAGAGCGGCGGGCCGTAGGAGGCGAAGAAGCGGCCGGCCGACTGGCCTTCCCAGCGGTCCTGAACCGGGTTGCTCGCAATCGACGGGAGCGCTGTGGTTGTGGTGGTGCAGCTTGCCAGGGCCAGCAACAGCCCCGCCGCGGTGATCATGCGGATATTCATCGTATCGTCCTTGAGCTTCTGTCTCGCATTCGGTTGCGCAAACGCCGCTGTCCCACGACATTTCCGCCTGTCCCGCTAAGGCTTTAGCGCCAAAGCCGGCAAAAGAAAATTCCAATCCGCACGCAGAAGTGGGATTTTGGCAAATGTGTTGCGTCTTACGCACTTCGGCCGGTTCGACACTCATTTTCCTGCCGATTTTCTAAGCAATTGCCTCTGTAATCTTTTCGTCAAAAATCGAATGGTTTTTTTGATTTTGGTGCTTGTGCATCAAAAATGGCTGGTCTATAGAAGCGCCGCTGGTCACGGAGTGTAGCGCAGTCTGGTAGCGCACCACGTTCGGGACGTGGGGGTCGAGTGTTCGAATCACTCCACTCCGACCAGCTTGAAAAGCCCGCGAATGCGGGCTTTTTTCGTTTTGGGCTTCAGTGCCGATTTCTTCCGCGCCTCCGGTTTATCAAGGCTGCGCCAATGTTCGCCCGTTGCTGCTGCGCATGGTGTTGCAACCGGTGCTGACGGCGGATGGGCGGAGTATTTGGGATCGGACTCAACGAAAAGCTAATTTAATTAATTCAAAAGTTTGGTTGAAATTAAAAAATTTAATTGATAATATCTAATTGTTAGGCGACTTTCCGCCTACGTGGCTGCACCCGTAGCCACAGCTGGGCCGCCACATCGTCCCCGACAGGCGGCCCAATTTTTGTCTGTATCCACAAATTGGGATTTGCGGAGGTGAACGGGGAGGGCGAAGGAATCTTGCGACGGGCGATGACCACTTTGAGGTCGTGCCGATCAACGTATTTTCCCCATGGCGGCCATTGACTGGAACTAACTCCGCTCTTTCTCCGTTGAAAGTCCAGAGTCCCACGATGAGCGACGCCCGTAGGCGCGAACGAGATGGTAAGGGTACTCCCGAGGAGATGTACATGGATCTCACCACACTTCTCATAATAGTCGTGATACTTCTTGTGCTGGGTGGCGGCTGGTACGGTCGCGGACGCTGGTATTAAAACGACGATCATCGGGCTGCATCGCTGGATCACAAGCATTGCGAGGCGCTGTTGTGTCCCTAGATCACTGTGGGCGAAGCAAATGGATCTCGAGCGGATAAGGGTTTCTAATCGCAGGAGTAATTTTCGAATCCGCCGCGCCGATCCACTCCGCCAAGTGCCATCACATGCCTGTTGACAAAAACTAAGTCTATCTTACTATTAGCCTGCTAGATTAGATTGACCTCCAATCTGCACCCATGGTGGCCTGGCCGTTTCCCTCGGCCAGGCCACTTTTCTTTTGCTGCGTGCTTTGCTCCCGTCGGCCCCGCCAGTGCCGTGCGGTCGGGCGCGGCATTGGTCTCGAATTTTCCGGTTCTGTTTTTCCTCCGCTCGCTGCCTTCTATCGCTGCAACAAACTGCCGGTAGGGCTCGCCGTGTGATATGCTTTTGCGGCGTGGTCGCTTTTTCGTTGCAGGAAACACTATATACAGAATTGGAGCGGGACCGCTGACTCGATGCCGAGGAGGGGCGCCCGCGTGGTGAAGCGAAGCGAGGGTTAGGGATGCAGTCTTGGCGGGGACGAAATGCCGGCGGCGCGGCTTTGAATTGGGTTGCCGCGACGAACAGGCCGGTTGCTGCCGCTCTGTCCGGGCTGGCGCTGGCCGTGACGATGCTGCTCGCATCCGGCGGCCACAATTCTGCGCAGGCCGGTGATTGCGGCGATGTGGCTTCGCCTGGTCTCGATTGGAGCGAATGCAGCAAAAACAATATCATGCTGCAGGGCAGTGATCTTCAAAAAGCCAACCTCGTCGGCGCTCATTTCGACGGCACCGATCTCAGCAATGCCAATCTCACATTGGCAAATCTGGAGAAGGCAACGCTGGTGCGCACATGGTTGAAGAATGCGCGGGCCGACGCCGCGAATTTCTCAAGGATCGAAGCATACCGATCCGATTTCAGCAACATCATGGCCAACGGCGCCAGATTTGCCAGTGCCGAGCTGCAGCGGGCCGAATTCGGCGGCGCGCAGCTTACCAACGCGGATTTCCAGAAGGCCGAGCTTGGCCGCGCCGATTTCGACAAGGCGGTGCTGACGGGGACGAATTTTTCTCTGGCCAATCTTTCCCGCGCTGCTCTGAGCGGCGCGACGATCAAAGGCCCGGTCGCCTTTAGCGGCGCCTTCATGTTTCTGACCCGTATCGAAGGGCTCGATCTCTCGACCGCCACCGGCCTGGAACAGCAGCAAATCAATCTTGCCTGCGGCGATAAGGCGACCAAGTTGCCCGCCGGGCTAAAAACGCCGGAAAGCTGGCCCTGTCCGCCTGACGACAAGGACTGAGTACGATCCGGCCGGCAACGACATAACCGAAAGGCAGCAATCCGATGTTTGCGGAAAAGACGATCCAGCACGACAGCAAACCCGAATTCTATCGCGAGCTTGCCATCCAGTTGCAGGCTCTGCTCGAAGGCGAGACCGATCCGATCGCCAACGCCGCCAATACGTCAGCGCTGATTTATCAGATGCTGCCGGACCTCAACTGGGCCGGCTTCTATTTCCTGCAGTCGGATGACGAGCTCGTGCTCGGGCCGTTCCAGGGCAAGCCCGCCTGCGTCCGCATCGCGGTCGGCCGCGGCGTGTGCGGGACGGCGGTCGAGGAGGAGCGGTCAATTCTTGTCGAGGACGTGCATGCTTTCCCAGGCCATATCGCCTGCGATGCCGCCTCCCGTTCGGAGCTGGTGGTGCCGCTGTTGCGCGATGGCTATGTTTTCGGTGTCATCGATCTGGATAGCCCGCTCGCCGGCCGCTTCGATACCGACGATCAGGCCGGCATCGAGGCGCTGGCGACGATCTATGCCGCTGCCTGCGACTGGGATCACTGATCGCCGCCAGATGGGCGGCACATCACGCCGCCGTGTGCGATATGGCAAATCGCTTGCCCCATACCTATATCTGCGTCGCAACCACTCCCGCGACGCTCATCGAGTTCGATGTCTGTAACGATATCCAGGGTTCTCTCGTAGTGCCTGGTAGAGTTCGAAATATGCGTCTGAGGGCAAGGAGAACAGGAATGCAGAACTACCGCAAGACTTCCGAGGCTATAGCGAAGCTGTCTCCCGAGCAGTACCGCGTGACGCAGCAAAGCGGTACCGAGCGTCCGGGCACGGGCGAATATCTCAACAACAAGCAGCCCGGCATCTATGTCGACATCGTATCGGGCGAGCCGCTGTTTGCCTCTTCCGACAAGTTCGATTCCGGCTGCGGCTGGCCGAGCTTTACCAAGCCGATCGAAACTGCCAACATCAATGAGCTGACCGACCTTTCGCACGGTATGCTGCGCACCGAAGTGCGCTCCATCCATGGCGATAGCCATTTGGGCCATGTCTTCCCGGATGGACCGGAGGATCGCGGCGGCCTGCGCTATTGCATCAATTCCGCCTCCCTTCGTTTCGTGCATCGCGACGAGATGGAGGCCGAGGGTTATGGTGCCTATCTCGACCAAGTGGAGGATATCCGATGACTACGGAACGTGCAGTTCTCGCCGGCGGTTGTTTCTGGGGCATGCAGGACCTCATCCGCCGCTATAACGGCGTCATCTCGACGCGCGTCGGCTATACCGGCGGCGACGTCCGCAATGCGACCTATCGCAACCACGGCACCCATGCGGAAGCGATCGAGATCGTCTTCGACCCCGAGAAGATCAGTTACCGCGACCTGCTGGAATTCTTCTTCCAGATCCATGATCCGTCCACGCGCAACCGCCAGGGCAACGATGTCGGCATGAGCTATCGCTCGGCTATTTTCTATACCAGCGACGAGCAGAAGCGGGTCGCCCTGGATACGATCGCCGATGTCGACGCTTCCGGTCTCTGGCCGGGCAAGGTCGTCACCGAGGTCACGCCGGCAAGCGATTTCTGGGAGGCCGAGCCGGAGCACCAGGACTATCTGGAGCGTATTCCGAACGGCTACACCTGCCATTTCGTCCGCCCCGGCTGGAAACTGCCGGTCAGGCAACCCGGCACTGACGCTACACAGCGCGCGGCGTCCTGAATGACGGACACGTTGGCCGCCGGAGGCGGTCATGGATGAAGGGCTGGGACACTATCTCGGCACATGGGACGTGAGGCGGAAGGTCATCGACCGCCTCAACGCCTCCCTTATCCTCTTCGAAGGTCAGGCGTTCGTCACGCCTCACCAGTTCGAAGAACATGGCGACACGACGATGGACTATGCGACGCTCAGGAGCAGCCGTACCTATCGCCTGCGTGGCGAGGCTGGACATGTCGCCGTCTGCTTCCCCGACCTCACCGAATTCATCCGCATCGGACATGGCGCCTCGCAGCGCGTCGTTCATCATTGCGGCGCGGATCTATATCGCGGTCGCCTTTTCTTTCGCGGGCCGGATGCATGGGCAGAGATGTGGCACGTGCAAGGCCCCCGAAAACACTATCTGAGCCTCGCTCATTATCGGCGCGCCTAGCTCGGCAGTGCGGGATGCGAGGCTGAAAATGCCTGCGCTTCCTTCTGCAGCCATTCGCAGAACAGGACCGATTTTCGATTCCGCCGGGCGCGCCGCAGCGCCACGTAATGATGGCCGCTGTCGATAAAACCCAATGGGGCGGCGAGGCGGCCGAAGCGGATGTCATCGGTCACATAGGGCCAAGGCGCGACGCCGACGCCAAGGCCGGCGCTTGCAGCCTCCAGCATGAAATAGAAATGTTCATATTCCACCCGCGTTCCGACCTCGACCGGCGCGCCCGAGCGCGACAGCCAGTCGCCCCAGGCGCGAAGGCGGGTTCTGGTGTGAAGCTGGGGAACGCCGGCGAAATTCTCGGCGACGGTTCTTTCGAGGGAAGGGGAGATAACCGGGCCTGTCTGCTCCGGAAAAAGCGCGATGACCTCCGCGCCCTGCGGCCAGGGCGCGGCACCGACCCGGATCGCAACGTCGAACCCGTCTCGCATAAAATCGACGGGGCGGGACGATGCCGTCAGGCGAACCTCGATATTGGGATACTCCGCCTGAAACCGGTAAAGGCGCGGGATCAGCCAACGCATGGTGAAGGTACCGGGGCAGGAGACGTCGAGCGATCCGTCTTCCGTATCGGCAACCGACCGCACCGACATGTCGATCTGATCGAAAGCAGAGACCAAGCCCGACAACAAGGTCGAACCCGCCTCCGTCAACCGCAGCTTGTTCTTCGGCCCTTCGAACAGCGGCACGCCCAACACATCCTCGAGATGCTGGATCTGACGGCTGACGGCGCTATGCGTCACGTTCAGCTCATCGGCAGCAAGCGTCATCCGCCCATGCCGGCCGGCGGCTTCGAAGGCGCGTAATGCGTTGAGGGAGGGTATGCGGCGGGGCATGTGAGATTTCCGAACAACTTTTGTTCGATCATATCGTTTTTCTTCTCGCGCACCATAATGTTTTGTCCTGCTTACAATCTAAATTTCCCGTTGAGGGAATAATGAAGTTCGGAAAAGCGAGAGCATTTTCGGCAACCGCAAGGCCGTGCCGAACCAACAACGAAGCTGCTGAATACAGCCAGAAAGCGAGGATGAAGACCATGGCCAACCGACATCAGGACGGCAGTGCCGGTGACGCAAATTACGGCGTCATCGGTACGAATTACGCAAAATACCGCCAGCCGGATCCACATATTGCGGCGTTTATCCGTGCCGCATTGGGCGATGCCCGCAGCGTCCTCAATCTCGGTGCGGGCGCCGGCTCCTACGAGCCTGTTGATCGTGCGGTGACAGCCGTTGAGCCGTCTGCGTCCATGCGGGCGCAGCGGCCCGCGCATCTGCCCGCCGCCATCGATGCTACCGCCGAGAAGCTTCCCTTTGCAGACGACAGTTTCGACGCCTGCATGGCGACATTCACCGTGCATCAGTGGTCCGATCCGGCGGCCGGACTTGGCGAGATGCGGCGGGTGACACGCGGTCCCGTTCTGATCCTGACCGCCGATCCCGACGAGCTCGATCGCTTCTGGCTCGTCGATTACGCACCCGAAGTGATCGCGGTAGAGGCGCGCCGCTATCCGCAAATGGCAACCATCAGCGAAGGATTGGGCGGCAACGCTGAGGTCATTCCCGTGCCGATCCCGCTCCATTGCACTGATGGTTTCGGGGAGGCCTATTACGGACGTCCGGAACGCCTGCTGGAGCCGGGCGCCCGGCTCGCCAACTCGGCCTGGAGCTTCGTCGACGCTTCGATCGGCGAGCGCTTCGTCGCCGAACTCGGACGCGATCTTAAGGACGGTACATGGGATGCCAAATATAGGCATCTGCGCACCCAGCCGGAATTCGAGGGGTCGCTGAAGCTGATCGTCGGTGGCGGGCGATCCTGAACTGGATCAAAAGGGGAAATCTTTTGTCCTCGCCATTCGGCGAGGACACGCTTAACGGTGGATGGGACCGTTCCCAAGGCTGGCGAACGATCCCCGATCAGAAAATGCTATTGGCGAGGCATCCGCCGCCTTGTTTGTGCGGCTCGGGCCAGTTCCTCCAATGTGCGGACGGAGGTCGGCCAATCAATGCAGCCGTCGGTGATGCTTTGGCCATAGACCAGCGCTTTGCCGGGAACGAGATCCTGGCGGCCGCCGACGATGTTGCTCTCCATCATCATGCCCTTGATGTGCCGGTTGCCGGCAGAGATCTGCTCCGCGACCGAGCTGACGACCAGCGGCTGATTCTCGGGGTTCTTGCTGCTGTTGGCATGGCTGGCATCGATGATGATCTGCGCATCAAGTCCAGCCTGGAGTGCCTGAGCCGATACTGCCTGCACACTGGCCGCGTCAAAATTGGGCTGCTTGCCGCCGCGCAGAATGATGTGGCAATCCTCGTTGCCGCGTGTCGAGGCAATCGCCGCAAGGCCTTCCTTGGTCACAGCCGGGAAATGATGCGGCTGCGAGGCCGCCACGATCGCATCGAGCGCTATCCTTACGTCGCCATTCGTGCCGTTCTTGAAACCAACTGGGCACGAAAGACCCGACGCGAGCTGGCGATGCACCTGGCTCTCAGTCGTCCTCGCGCCGATCGCGCCCCAGCTCACCAAGTCGGCGATGTATTGCGGCGTGATCGTATCAAGGAACTCGCAGCCGGCGGGCAACCCGATTTCGTTGACATCGATCAAAAGGCTTCTCGCAATGCGCAATCCCTCTTCGATGCGGTAGCTTCCGTCGAGATGAGGGTCGTTGATGAGGCCCTTCCAGCCGACCGTCGTGCGAGGCTTCTCGAAATAGACCCGCATGATGATTTCGAGATCGTCGGCGAACCGATCGCGCTGTTCCTTCAGGCGGGTGGCATAGTCCCGTGCCGCGACAGGATCGTGGATGGAGCAAGGGCCGATCACGACGATCAACCGATCATCGTCATTGTGCAGGATGCGGTGAACGGCGCTGCGCGCTTCCGTCACCGTCGTGGTGACGGCCTCATCCCTGGGAATCTCCTCTAAAATGCGGGAGGGTGGGGTGAGGCAGTGATCTCGACAATTCGCAAATCATCAGTGGAATTCAACACGGTATCGGTTCCTTTTTGGGTCATACCGTGCCGACAAAAAAGCCGCCAGGTAGGACTAGCGGCTGTTCGGGTCTATGTCGTTGCGTCGATTTTACCTACGCACGGGCCCGCCTCCGCTGAGAGCAGCGGTACGAATAAAATCGCGAGGCATTTGCGCAGGTGAATGACATGCGGCCTCTCTACGACAAAAAAAGCGGCTTGTCGATGATGTTGATAGGTTCGAAGCGCATCATCACAATCCTCGTCGTGTGCGGCTGCTTCTCCGCTCTTGCGGCATGGCTTTAGGACCGGCTGCCGCTCTTCGGCCTTCTGCTGACAATTTCCCAAAACAATGCCATCGGTCTTGGCATTGAAGGCGTTAGCCTATGTAGTATAAGAATAACATTATATATAATATATAAAACACAAAATTCTACCTCCGGATGTTATGCATCCGGTTGGTAGCGATTAAGGAATGTGAGCGGAACCCGTCTCGGAAGGACCGGCCCGGCTTCGCTGGAAGTCGGCCCGGTCCCCATCCGATCAGGGGTCAAGTCAGATCAGATCTCAGAAATGAGGTCTTAGAAGCTACGCTGGAAGCGCAGAACGCCAGCCCACTGGTCCTGGTTGATGGAGTCCCAGTTGGTGTAGGAAACTTCCGGCTGAACCAGGAGGTTCTTAACCGGGTTCCAACGAAGGTTGGCGGTTGCTGCGAAGATCTTCGAGTCGGTGTAGGCAACCTGAGCGTTAGCCTGCAGCTTGTCGTTGAACGGAACGGTGACGCCGCCCCAAACAGCCCAGTCGCCCCAGCCGATGCCCTTGGCCGGGCCTGCGCCGTTCGCGCTGGCGTACTTGTTCAGCTTGTCGCCGTCGGTGTTCCAGCCGCCCATGATGAACGCCTTGAAGACGCCGAAGTCGGCATCGGCGCGAGCCTTGATGGCGCCTTCTTCGACGATGGAGTCATAACCACCGACGACCTTGAAGCCGAAGTTGCCAGCCTTGTAGCCAGCACCGGCAACGACGTCCGGAGCGTAGTGATCCGAGCTGTCTTCGCCGTTGACGCCAGTTGCGCCAGTGCCGGAGTTGGAATCTTCGAGCGAGATGACCGCCGTGAAGCCGTTGCCGGCGTCGTAGTTGTAGGTCAACTGGTTGAGTTCGTACGGGCCGTCATAGACCACGTCGTCGTTGATGACGTTGCCAGCGTAACCCATGTACAGGTTGTACTGCGAGTCGAGCTTACCAACGGTGAAGCCAGCGAGGCTGATGTTAGCGAACAGAAGCTTCGTGCTCGTGGAGCCGCCTTCCTGCCAATCCCAACGGTAGATGGTGTTGGTCTTCAGCGGACCAAATTCGGTGTCGGTCGCGGTGTCGACGCTCAGCTGAGCGCGGGTGTGCCACAGCGTACCAAAACGGTCAGCCGGGTTGTAGGCGTTGTACCACTTGCCTTCGGTGCGGACCATGCCGCCGATCTTGAGGCAGGTTTCCGTGCCCGGGATGAAGAAATAGCCAGCGCCGTATGCGTCGCAGATGCGGACGTATTCGAGCGGTTCCGGTTCAGCAGCGACGACAGCGTCAGCCGCGTGAGCGCCGGAAACTGCTGCAAGCGCAGCAGCGGAGCCGAGAAGAAGGCTCTTGATATTCATAAAAACTCCAATCCAATATAGATTGGGCACAGGCCATCGCGCCGAGAAATCGACGTGCCTCACCCTATCCCTGTTAAAAACCCCGACTCGGGAGAAACGGGCCCCACCCGCTTCTGTCCGCTATTAAGACCGAATTCCTGTAAAGTAATATGATATATTTTTCTCAGAATGACGTTTTCGTGATTTTTCATTTTAAGTTGCATGAAAGCAACATCTGCAAATACAAATAGTAAGGCTGGCATAATATTGCCTGCGTAATAATCATTTCGAAGTAGAAAGAATGGGAAACGACGCCGGACAAGGTGCAGGGGAAGGGTGCGCGCCCAGCAATTCCGCGCAGAAGATCAAAGCCGCGCTCAAGCCACGCCTTCCGCGACATCGGGAGTTGGATTGTACGCGCGATGAAAGTCGAAATGCGCCGGGGTAATTAAGGACGTAATTAATAGAGCGCGGTGCGCTTCGACGTCGGCGATATCAGCCTGCTCAGCATGGCGCCGATCGCGATGCCCCAGAGAGCTCCGGTCATGGCGACGATGATATCCATCGAAGAGCCATAACTTCCGTTTGCCAGGAAATGCGAGAAGCAGAGCACCGAGACGCTGCCGATCATCAGCAGACAGGTGAAGGAGGGGGACTGCGGATAGGCAAGTCGCGCCAGCATACCAGCGACGCAGAGTGCGACGGCACGATACATGTTGAAGGGGTTGCCAAGTTCGGCTTGCCAATTGAGATGCGCAAAGGTCACGGCAACCAGTGCCGCGATGTAGCCCCAAGCGATAATTTTCAAAAACCGACCAGATATCATGGGCCTATTGTACAACAATGGTGGAGCGAAACTCCAGTCTCTGGCGTTTCCCAGGGGTTCTGATCGCCATCTTGGGGTGCACACATTTTGTGTGTTCTAGAAATATATTGTTGTGGGCGAGGAAAGACGGAAGCGTTTGCCGTTCATACTTTCTTAAGCGGAGAATGCGCCAACGCATGGAGAAACTTTCGACATTTCTCACAAAAAAGGGGCCACTCGGCCCCTTTTCCATCACGAATTTAATTTCGATCAAATATCGCTGGCGGCGTTTGCCCAGATCTCCGCAGCTTGCGCGGCGGCGACGCGGCGAACTTCGGTTTCGTCGCGGCGGCTGGCGAAGAGTTCGCTCGCCATGATCTGGTCGGCAAGATCGGCCGGCAGCGACAGGAGCACGCGTTGGCCATCCTTGTGGATGCCGCCGATATCGGTGCGCTTACCGGTGATCATGCCGCCGGCGACCGTGTTGTTGCTGTCCGGATCGATCAGGATGAAAGATCCGGTCGAGCGGTTCTGTTCGTAGGGGTCGAAGACCGCAGCCTCGTCGAAGGAAAGGCGGACCTTTCCGATGGCGTTCATCCACAGCGACTGTGCCGGTGCCCAGGCGCCGGTCTTCAGCTCGAGCTGAGCGATGGGTTGCACCTGCACGCGCTGGCGGCGGCTGCCGCTCTTCAGCCAATAGCGCTTGCCCGGCTCGATGCCCTCCGGCTGCAGCGCGACGATCTGAGCGTCGAAGGCAAGGCCGGATTGCGGCTGGCTGTCGATGGCGACGATCATGTCACCGCGCGACACGTCCACCTGGCGGTCGAGCACCAGCGTGATCGCGTCTCCTGCGACGGCGGCGTTGCGGACGAGATCGAAGGTGACGATCTTGGAGACATTGGCGACCATGCCCGACGGCAGGATCATGACGCTGTCGCCCGGCTTCACCGAGCCGCCGGCAACGGTGCCCTGATAGCCGCGGAAGCTTTCGCCCGGGCGCGATACGCGCTGGACGGAAAGGCGGAAACCGACCGCCTGAGCCGAACGCACGGTGGCGAGTTCCAGTGTCTCGACCAGCGTCGGACCGGTGTACCAGGGCATGGCGGCCTGGCCGGAATAAACGACATTTTCACCCTTCAGCGCCGACATCGGAATGGCGGTGATCTGCTTGACGCCGAGCGACAGAGCGAATTCGCGGAAATCATGCGAAATCTTCTCGAAACCGGCACGGTCGTAGTTCGTCAGGTCGATCTTGTTGATGGCGAGCACGAACTGCTTGATGCCGAGCAGCGAAGCGATCGTCGCATGGCGGCGCGTCTGTTCGAGGATGCCCATGCGCGCATCGACCAGTAGCACGGCGAGGTCGGCGGTGGAGGCGCCGGTCGCCATGTTGCGGGTGTATTGCTCGTGGCCGGGCGTGTCGGCGACGATGAAGGAGCGCTTGTCGGTCGAGAAATAGCGATAGGCGACATCGATGGTGATGCCCTGTTCGCGCTCTGCCTGAAGGCCGTCGAGCAGAAGTGCGAAATCGGGCAGACCGAGATCGTTCTGCTTGCCGGTGGAATCGCGCTGCAGCGTGGCGGCCTGGTCTTCCTTCACGGCCTTGGTGTCCCAAAGCAGACGACCGATCAGCGTGGATTTGCCGTCATCGACGCTGCCGCATGTGATCAGGCGAAGCGGACGCGTATCGCGCACTGCCTTGGCGGGCTCGGCGGCAGGCAGGGTGACGACGTTTGCGGTTGCGGCTGCAGTCATCTCAGAAATATCCTTCACGCTTCTTCTTTTCCATGGAGCCGGATTGGTCGCGGTCGATGGCGCGGCCTTGTCGTTCGGAAACCGTGGCGATTTCCAGCTCGGCAATAACATCTTCGAGTGTGGTGGCGGTGGAGCGGATCGCGCCCGTCAGCGGGAAGCAGCCGAGCGTACGGAAACGGATGACTTCCTCGCGCTTGACCTCGCCGGGCAGCAGTTCAAGCCGCGGATCGGCGGCCATGATCATCATACCGTCGCGCTCGACGATAGGGCGCTTCTCCGCGAAATAGAGCGGCACGATCGGAATGTCTTCGGCCTGGATGTAGCGCCAGATGTCGACCTCGGTCCAGTTCGACAGCGGGAAGACGCGGACGCTCTCGCCCTTGCGGATCTGGCCGTTATAGATGTTCCAGAGTTCCGGGCGCTGGTTGCGCGGATCCCAGCGATGGTCCGGCGTGCGGAAGGAATAGATGCGTTCCTTGGCGCGCGAAGCTTCTTCGTCGCGGCGCGCACCGCCGAAAGCGGCGTCATACTGACCGGCATCGAGCGCCTGGCGCAGCGCTTCGGTCTTCATGATGTCGGTATAGCGTGCCGAGCCGTGGGTAAAGGGCGTGATGTTTTCGGCCTTGCCGCGCGGATTGATGTGCTCGATCAGATCGAGATCGTATTTCTTCACGATCTCGTCGCGGAAGGTGATCATCTCGGCGAATTTCCAGCCGGTGTTCACATGCAGCAGCGGGAAGGGCACGCGGCCGGGATAGAAGGCCTTGCGGGCCAGGTGAAGCAGCACGGAGGAATCCTTGCCGATCGAATACAGCATCACCGGACGCTCGAATTCGGCCGCCACTTCGCGGAAGATGTGAATCGACTCGTTTTCCAGCGCCTTCAAATGCGGATCGAGCGGCGGCTTGGTGCTCTGCGGATTGGACAGTTCCGTATCCGGACGGCTATCGGGCATTTCTAACTCCAGAACTTCAGATAGTCCCGACCGGGAGGCTGGCCGGAAGAATAGGATATGTTTGGTTCCCGGTAGGCTGGCGGCAGGTTGAGCTGCGCCTCATACCGATGCCGGGAACCGGCGGGATACGTCACTGTGCAGCGACTGCGACTTCCTCCTGAACATGCAGGCCGCATTCGCGTTTCTCATCGTTTTCCCACCACCAGCGACCGGCCCGCTCGGGCTCGCCCGGCTTGATGGCGCGAGTGCAGGGTTCACAGCCAATAGAGGGATAGCCGCGTTGGTGCAACGGGTTCACCGGCACGCTATTGTCGGCGACATAGGCGCGGATCGCGTCGATGTCCCAATCGGCAAGAGGGTTGACCTTGATGAGATTGCGCTCGGGATCGTATTCGGCAAAAGCCGTATCGGCGCGATTGGCCGACTGGCCACGGCGCAGGCCGGTAACCCAGATCGTGGCGCCGGAAAGTGCTCGCGCAAGCGGCTTGAGCTTGCGCACGCCACAACAGGCATGCCGGGCTTCGACGCTCTCATAGAAACCGTTGAGGCCATACTTTTCCGCATAGGCATCGATATCGGCCTGCTCCGGCTCGTAGCGGCTGATGCGGATGTCGTATTGGCTTTCCGTTTCGTCGATCAGCGCCAGCGTTTCGGGAAAAAGGCGGCCGGTCTGCAGCGTTGCAACTTCGATCGGCAGGCGGTGATTGCCGATCTCCGCCGTGATGACCTGATCTTCGATCCCGAGGGAGGTCGTAAAGACGGCACGGCCGCCGAGGCCGGCGACCAGAGACAGACGGTCGGCGAGATCAAGCGACGCCAACCGGCTGTTCAGCGTTCCGGCTTCTTCGATAAGAGTGATGGCAGTCATGGGGAGTCCTGTCCTGATATTGCCCCGGAGTATCGCAGCTTGTCAGCGGAGCGGACAGAAAAATGGATTTCGAAAGCAAGGGAATAGAGAGCAAATATCTCCATGAAGCCACGTCCATGCGGAAAACCGACCGCCTCGGCTGTTAACCAAGACGTTTTGCCCCCTGCGGCAGGCCGGCGTGGCAGCACCGATAAGACTAGTCATATCTAAGTGTTTGCTTTAATGTCTATAGAAATAGTAGGGTTACACGCGGCTTGTCAAACGGAAATCGGAAGTGATGGTCAAAAAGATGCGGAAGGCCGAATTTTGTCCTAAACTGCTGACATAAAATGACAGAATGAAAACAAGGCTGGGTTGCCAGCAATGCCGAGCTGTTCACGGTCTACATCTTGATGCGGATGGAAGCTTGGTGAAAGTGTTGAAAGTTCCGAAACGATGTGGCCGGATGTATCGGGTGAGCGCATCGTATGTGTGTGTAGACGGTTCGAAATGATCACTCAAAAAGCAAAATATGCGTTGCGGGCGCTGTCTGCTCTGGCTCAGACCGAGGCGGGCGAGCCGATGATGATTTCCGATATTGCCGCGCAGCAGAAAATCCCGAAGAAATTTCTGGAACAGATCCTTCTCGACCTGAAACATCAGGGCATCGTCATCAGCCGCCGCGGCAAGCAAGGTGGTTATCTCCTGCGCAAGCCGGCGAATGAAATCACCTTCGGCGAGATCCTGCGCATCATCGACGGGCCGATCGCGCCGCTACCCTGTCTTTCCATCACCGCCTATCGTCGCTGCGACGATTGCGACGGCGAACAGACCTGCGAAATCCGCCATGTTTTCGCCAGGGTCGCCGATGCCACCCGCAAGGTCCTGTTCTCGACAACCATCGCCGACGCGGTGGCGTTGCCGGAAAACGCCGAAGTCACCCGGCTGCTGGCCTGAGTGAGGCTTCAGCCGGCGACGTGCTCTTCGCCAGCTTCTTTCTCGATTGTCCGACGCGCCCGGATCGCCGCGGCGATGAAAACGCGCGAGAGGCCATGATAGAGCGGTTCGCGCGATAGGAGGCGCGAGGTGACATAACCGATCATCGACACCGCCATGATCGGAATGACGGCCTGATGGTCGCCTGTCATTTCCAGGATGATGACGAAGGCCGTCATTGGCGCCTGCACCACGCCTGCGAAATAGCCCGCCATGCCAAGGATCGCCGCCAATGCGATGCTGCTGCCAATGAGAGTGCCGATCGTACTGCCGAAACCGGCGCCGACGGCGAGCGACGGCGCGAAAATGCCGCCTGGAATGCCTGATATCATCGACAGGAAACTTGCCAGCAGTTTTTCGACGAAGAACAGCAGGGGCAGGGCATGTCCTTCCACAGCGCCGCGCGCTTGGTCATAGCCGGTGCCGAACGTGTTGCCGCCGGATGTGACGCCGATCGCGGCAACCACCAGGCCACAGCAACCGGCAAGCATCAGCATGCGCTTGAGAGGCTGCGGTTGTGCCCACCGGCGAACGCGTATGCCGGCATATAGCGCAAAACCGCTGAAAGCGGCCCCGAGCGCGCCGCCGCCGATGCCGCAGATCAGGACGAGCGCCCAATCCGCAAGTGCGGCCGGAGCGGCATTGGCTGTGCCGAAATAATTATAGCTGCCGGAGAGACCGAGGGCGGCAAGGCCGGAGAGGATAACTGCAGTGAGTACCAGACCATTGGCACGCGATTCATAGGTACGGCTCATCTCTTCGATGGCGAAGACGATACCGGCGAGCGGTGTGTTGAAGGCGGCGGCAATGCCGGCGGCCGAACCTGCCAGGATCAAGCCCTTGGCCTGCGCCATGCCGCCAAAGCGGGCAACCGCCAGCATGAAGGAGGCGCCCACCTGCACCGTCGGTCCCTCGCGGCCGATCGAGGCGCCGCAGAACAGCCCGAGAATGGTCAGCACGATCTTTCCAAAGGCAAGCCGAAGCGACAGCAGCTTCGTGCGGTCTTCGTCATGATGCAGATGCCGCGCCGCGATCGCCTGCGGAATGCCGCTGCCTTGAGAATTCGGAAACAGTGTCGCCGCAAGCCATGCCGAGAGCACGAAGCCGAGCGGCGTCATGACGAGCGGCAACAGCCAGGTCCATTCTCCGGAACTTATCACTCCGGCAAAGGCGCGCTGCGCCAGGTCGGCCAGCTTGGCGAAACCGACGCTGATCACTCCGATCGCCAGAGCCCCAGTCCAAAACACCAGCCGCGGCCGCCAGAGATGGATCGAACCCCAGAAAACACGGGAACGGCGGAGGAGTTTGGATTTGCGGTAGATAGGGGGCATGGATTTCGAGCCGGACGGACTATCAAATCGTGACGCTGCACTTTAGGTCCGAACGTTTAACCGCAGGATAAAGATCGCGATAGTCAAACTGTGTTACGGTCGTTCACCTCAGACCCGCATTGGCTGACACGACGGTGACCGTCCTCGCCGTCCGGCATCAGCGGGAAGAGGATTATCACTGAAGCCCATCGACGGTTACCGATCGCTCACCGCCCATCGCGGGTTGATCCACGGCTCCTGATTCGATCGCGCCAGCCTTGGCTTGCCGAGAATATGGTCGGCAGCTTTTTCGCCGGTCATGATCGAAGGACCGTTGAGATTGCCGTAGGTGATGTGCGGAAAGATCGAGCTGTCGGCGACGCGCAGGCCATCGACGCCGATGACGCGGGTGTCCGGGTCGACCACGGCCATGGGGTCGTCCTTCGAGCCCATCTTGCAGGTGCCGCAAGGGTGATAGGCGCTCTCCAGATGGTGGCGCAAAAAGGCGTCGATCTGGTCATCGGTCTGGACGTCGGTGCCTGGCTGGATTTCCGGGCCGCGATATTCGTTGAAAGCCTCTTGCCCGAAGATTTCGCGTGTGAGGCGCACGCAATGGCGGAATTTTTCCCAATCCTCCGGATGGCTCATATAGTTGAAGCGAATGACGGGATCGGCCTTGGGGTCAGAGGAGCGCAACGTCACGGCACCCCGCGATTTCGACAGGTTATAGCCGACATGCGCCTGGAATCCGTGGCTCTTCGCCGCCGCCTTACCGTCATAGCTGATGGCGACAGGCAGGAAATGATATTGGATATCGGGCTGCTTGACCCCTGGCGCGGATCGCACGAAGGCACAGGCTTCGAACTGGTTGGAAGTGCCGAGGCCGGATTTGAAGAACATCCACTGCGCGCCGACGATGCCTTGCATGTACCAGGGCAGCCAGGAATAGAGCGAAACCGGCTTCAGGCTGGTCTGCTGGAAATAAAATTCCATGTGGTCCTGCAGATTGGCGCCGACGCCCGGCCGGTTCACTTTCACCTCGATGCCCATCTCCTGTAGATGCGCCGCAGGGCCGATGCCGGAGAGCATCAGCAGCTTCGGTGAGTTGAAGGAGGAGGCCGAGACGATGACCTCGCGGTTCGCCTTGACGATCTCGATCTTGCCGCTGCGTTCGATTTCGACGCCTGTCGCACGGCCGTTTTCGATCACCACCCTGCGGGCGAGGCAACGGATCAGTTGGACATTCGGCCGCTTCAGCGCCGGCTTCAGATAGGCGGTCGCCGCCGACCAGCGCCGGCCGGCCCAGGTGGTCTGTTCCATCAGGCCGAAGCCTTCTTGCTTGCCGCCATTATAATCTTCGGTCGCCTCGAAGCCCGCCTGCTTGCCCGCTTCGATGAAGGCATGGAACAGCGGATTGCGGGCATCGCCGCGCCGGACATGTAGGGGGCCGTCGGTCCCGCGCCAGCCCTCTTCGCCGCCATGCGAATGTTCCATCCGCTTGAAATAGGGGAGCACATCGGCATAGGCCCAGCCATTAGCGCCAAGCTCCTCCCAGCGGTTGAAATCCTCCGCGTGACCGCGGACATAGACCATGCCGTTGATCGAGGACGAGCCACCAATGACCTTGCCGCGCGGCGCCGTGATGCGCCGGTTGTTGAGCTGCGGCTCCGGCTCGGAGAGATAACCCCAATTGTAGCGGCTCATGCTCATCGGCCAGGCAAGCGCCGCCGGCATCTGGATAAAGGGTCCGACATCGCTGCCGCCAAATTCCAACACGATGACCGAATGCTTACCGTCTTCCGACAGCCGATAGGCCATGGCGGAGCCGGCGGAACCTGAGCCGATGATGACGAAATCTGCCTGCATTTTTGTCTCCGTGTGGCCGCCCCGATCCTTCGAGGCTCGCCGTTGGCGAGCACCTCAGGACGAGGCGGATCATCGTCCGTGCTTGTGGTTGGTCGTTCTCGACCTCACCCTGAGGTGCCGCCGCAGGCGGCCTCGAAGGGCGGGGTTGAGCCCCGAGGTTGCGTTAATAAGGCGCCTGCACCGGCCCCATGCCGACATAGACCGTCTTCAGCTCGGAATAATGCTCCAGCGCCGCCAGCGAGTTTTCGCGGCCGAAGCCGGATTGCTTGGAGCCGCCGAAGGGGATTTCCACCGGGGCAAGGTTGTAGGTGTTGATCCATAGCGTGCCGGCTTCGAGCTGGTCGACGACGCGGTGCGCGCGAGTGAGATCGGCGGTAAAGACGCCGCCGGAAAGGCCGAATTCGGTGGCGTTGGCGCGAGCGATCACCTCTGCCTCGTCATCGAAATCCAGTACGCACATCACCGGGCCGAAAATCTCTTCGCGGGCGATCGTCATGTCGTCGGTGACATCTGCGAAAACGGTCGGCTGTACGTAATAGCCTTCGCCGGCGACATTGTTGGGAATGCCGCCGCCGGCGACCAGCGTCGCGCCTTCCGCCTTGCCCTTCTCGATATAGGACAGCACCTTCTCGCGCTGTGCCCAGGACACCATCGGGCCGATTTGCGTCGCCTCGTCCATCGGGTCGCCGATCAGCATGGCATCGGTGCGTGCCTTCAGGCGCTTCAGGAATTCGGACTTGATCTTCCGGCTGACGAAGACGCGCGTGCCGTTCGAGCAGACCTGGCCGGTCGAATAGAAATTGCCGAGCATTGCGCCGCCGATGGCGCTGTCGATATCCGCGTCATCAAACACGATGAGGGGCGATTTGCCGCCGAGCTCCATGGTGACGTGCTTCAGGCTTCCCGCAGCCGATGCGGCGACCTTGCGGCCGGTCGGCACGGAGCCTGTCAGCGACACCTTGGCAACGTCGGGATGGTTGATCAGCAGCGGCCCGGTTTCGCGGTCGCCCTGGATGACGTTGTAGAGTCCCTTCGGCAGGCCGGCCTCAATCAGGATCTCGGCAATCTTCAGCGCGCCGAGCGGCGTGTTTTCGGAGGGCTTGAACACCATGGCGTTGCCTGCCACCAGCGCGGGCGCGCCCTTCCAGCAGGCGATCTGCTGCGGATAGTTCCATGCGCCGATGCCGACGCAGACGCCGAGCGGCACACGCTTGGTATAGGCGAAATCGCCGCCGAGCGGGATGTACGAGCCGTTAAGGCCGGCCGCGGCCACGCCACCGAAGAATTCGAAGCTGTCGGCGCCGGAGGTCGGGTCCGCGACGATCGTCTCCTGAATCGGCTTGCCGGTGTCGAGCGTTTCCAGCTCGGAAAGCTCGCGGTTGCGCTCGCGCATGATCTCGGCGGCGCGCTTCAGAATGCGGCCGCGCGCCGTGGGGCTCATGGCCGCCCATTCCGGCTGCGCGCGTTTGGCGCTGGCGATCGCTTTTTCGACGATGGCGGGAGTTGCCGCATGCAGCCGGGCAATAACTTCGCCCGTCGCGGGATAGATGCTTTCAATGGCGGTGCCGTCGGTATCCTCGACATATTCCCCATCGATGAAATGCGAGGCTTTCGGCTGGGCTTTGAGGGTCATTTTATCGGTCCTTTTGAAGGGCGGCCTTTTGGGAAAGCGGCGCAAGCAGAGCGTTGATGTAATCTTCGGTAAGCGCAATCGACGCTTCGATGCTGATCGGCGCCGATCTCAGACTTTGACGGATATAGAGACCATCGATCATCGCAGCAGCGCCCTCGGCGATGCGTTCTGCGTCTTCGCCCGAACACAGCGCCTTGAGGTTGGCAAGCAGGTTGGAGCGCAGCCGCCTTGCGTAGATGACGAGGAAGCGGCGCGTCTCCTCGGAACGCTGAGCCTCGGCATAGAAGGCGAGCCAGGCGGCAATCGTCTCCGGCGCGAATTGATCGGCCTGGAAGCTGACGCGGATGATGGCGGACAGTTTGTCTCGGGGCGTCTTTGCCGAGCTCAGCGCTGTCACCACGCTGTCGCGCAGGCGCTGTAAGTGACTCCTGACGGTCTCGATCAAAAGCTGTTCTTTGCTGCCGAAATAGTGATGGGCGAGGGCGGGAGATACTCCTGCCTGCTTGGCGATTTCGGACATGGTGACGGTCAGCGAGCCGTGATCGCCGATCACGCGCATCGCCGCATCCACAAGCGCCTTGCGGCGCACCGGTTCCATCCCGACTTTCGGCATATATCACCCCTGAGCTGGCGGTGATTATATTTTTGATTGACTGATCAATCAACAAAAAATTAGAGCCGATTTGACCGACAACAGAATCTGCTGCTTTCCAAGATACATCCTGTATCATACCCCCGGGAACGAGGAGGTGCAGTCATGGTCAATGTTCTGGATGAAGTTCCGCCATCCGCTGTGCGCGGCAAATGGGGATGGTTCGTTGCGCTGGGTGTGTTTCTGCTCATTTGCGGCGGGATCGCATTTGGCAATCTTTTCATCGCGACTGTCGTATCGGTCTATTACATCGGCATGCTGATGCTGATCGGCGGCGTCATTCACCTGGCGCACGCCTTTCAGGTCCGAGGATGGGAGCATATTCTGTTCTGGGTGCTCAGCGGCCTGCTCTATACGCTCGCTGGTCTTCTTGCCTTCGCCAATCCCTTGCTCGCCTCCGAAGCGCTGACGCTGTTTCTTGCCGTCGCGTTGCTCATAGCCGGCACCTTTCGCGTTTGGGTCGGCCGCAAGGTGAAGCCGGAACCGGGTTGGATATGGATTGTCATCGGCGGGGTGGTGACGGCATTCGCCGGCATTGCCATCGCTGTTGGCTGGCCGGTCAACAGCCTCTGGGTTCTCGGCCTGTTCCTCGCGGTCGACCTTATATTTCAAGGTTGGACGCTGATGGCCTTCGGCTTCGCTCTTAAGCAGTAGCGGCGGGTGACGAGAGGGTAACGAACTACTACTTTTGACAAGAGGTGTGAGCGGCGTTACTCTTTGAAGACTTCCGTGGAGGACGGAGTGGCGCTTAGCTGACGTAACGGCAGGCGCAGTTATCTGAGCATGCATATCTATTGAGATGTGCCTTCGAAGCTCCGACAATATGCATTGGAATATATCTCCAGCAAAGAGTTTTTCTAAAGAACTAAAAAGGGAGAAATATCATGCCGATGGTAACGGTTTCCATCTCTCCGCTTCAGGCTGCCGGCATCCGCGCGGCTGTTGACACCGGAACGTATGCTTCGAGTAGCGAGGTCGTGCGCGAGGCTCTGCGCATGTGGGATGCGGCGCGCAAGCGTGGCGAGATCTGCGATGTGCCCCACGCAGCCAATGATCCCGATAGCGTCGCGAAGAGCAGCCGCTGCGTTGCCGACATGTTTGCTGATTACGAGGCGGAAAGACGCCGGCATAACTGAGCGGAGAACCACAACATCCGCCAGGAGATGACCGGCCGCCCCTGGATCGAGGCGGCTTGGCCATGGGTTAACACCCTTTTACCATTCACGAAACTTTCATATGGGGGAAAGGTTTCGTTGACCGTTGTGACGCATCTTGAGCCGAAAATCCGACGAAATCCAAAGTTTTACGCAAAACTTAGATCTAAAATTCTTAAGTGGAGAGGGGCATGGCCCTGACTGCCGCCATTGAGCCGGGTGCATTGCGCCGGTATGCCAGCGACCAGATTGTCACGCTTGCCAAGCTCGTTATCGAAAATGCTTTCCAGCCGATCGTCGAGACGGGCACCGGCGCGGTTTTCGGCTATGAATCCCTGATGCGCGGGCAGGAGCGCATCGGCTTTGACAGCCCGATCGAAATCCTTGACGAGGCCGAGCGCACCGGCCAGCTCCTGGGCCTGGAACAGATGGTGACGAGCCGGGCACTGGCGAAATTTGCGACCCTTGCTAATGCCAGAACCGCAACCCTCTTCCTCAATCTCGATGTCCGGCTGATCCCGCAGGGCGAAATGCTGGTCGACGGTTTGCTGCAGCACATGAAGAAGGCCGGCGTCGCCCCGTCCTCTGTCTGCTTCGAATTCTCCGAGCGCTTCGACAATACCAGCGTGCCGGAATTTTGCGATCTGGTCGCCAAAATGCGCGACGCCGGCTTCAAGCTTGCGATCGACGATTTCGGGGTCGGTCACGGCGAGATGAAGCTGTTATCGGACTATCCCGTCGACTATCTCAAGATCGATCGGCACTTCGTCGCCAATATCGATCGCAACGCCCGCAAGCGTCACATTCTCAGAAACCTCGTCCATATCGCACATGTCCTTGGCACGCGCGTCATCGCCGAAGGCATCGAGACCGAAGCGGAGTTCCTGGTTTGCCGCGAATTCGGTGTCGATCTCGTCCAGGGCTGGTTCATTGCCCGGCCGACGACGCTGATCAACGAGCTGAAACCCAGCTTCCCGCATCTACAGGATCTCGGCAAAATGGTCCGCAACAGCCAATCGCTGGACGAAATTCTCATCCGAAAACAGATCGAAGTGTTGCCGACCATCCGCGAGAATGACAGCATCGACAGCGTTTTCGAACTCTTCCGCCGAAATCCACGGCGAGCCTATTTTCCGGTCGTCAATGCCAACGGCGAGCCGCGCGGCATCATTCACGAATACCGGCTCAAGGAATATATCTATCAGCCCTTCGGCCGCGACCTGCTGAAGAACAAAGTCTATGAACGTTCGATCTCGCATTTCGTCGAGATGGCACCGATCGTCGGTCTGGATTCCGACGCCGATACCCTGATGACGATCTTTGCCAATATGGAAAGCAGCAACTGCCTGATCGTCACCGAGGGTACGCATTATGCCGGCATTGTCTCGGCCGCGTCGCTGATCAAGGTCATCAATGAGAAGCAGCTCAAAATTGCCCAGGATCAGAATCCGCTGACCGGCCTGCCGGGCAATCGCGCCATTCATAATTTCATGCAGAATGCCGGTCGCGACGGCGACGAGATCAGGCACTTCTGCTATTGCGATTTCGACAATTTCAAGCCGTTCAACGATGCCTACGGCTTCCATATCGGCGACCATGCCATTTCGCTGTTTGCGGCGCTGATGCGGCGCTACTTTTTCGCCGAGCGCCATTTCCTGGGCCATGTCGGCGGCGACGATTTCTTCATCGGCGTGACGGGTTGGAATGTTGACGAACTGCGCGAGGTTCTGGATCGGCTGCTTGCCGATTTCCACGCCGACGTCCTGGAATTCTATTCGGCGGAAGACCGCGCCGCCGGCCGCATCCGCGGGCACGACCGCAGCGGCGCGGAGGCGTTGTTCCCGCTAATGCGTTGCTCCATAGGCATCCTGGCATTGCCCGAAGGGCTGGTCATCGATGATATCAGCCGCGTCAGCACCTCGATTGCCGGCATCAAGGCAAAGGCGAAGGAAGACAAAATCGGCGTGGCATATTTGAGTCTGGGCGAGACGAATTGACGCCCTCCCATACCGGCTTCTTTTCAAGCAGCATGCGCTAAACTATCTCCACTGCTTTGCTGGGAGAGGAGAACGAGCCATGCCCTTGCCGTCTGAAATGCGTTTTGTGGATTTGCCATCCTTCGGTGCCCCCGAGGTCATGACGATTGCCCGTAGGCCTCTGCCGGTGCTCAAGGACGGCGAGATCCTCGTTCGCGTCGAGGCGGCCGGCGTCAACAGGCCGGATGTTGCCCAGCGCCAGGGCATTTATCCGCCGCCGAAGGACGCAAGCCCTATCCTTGGCCTGGAAATCGCCGGCGAAGTCGTCGATGTCGCACGTAGCGTGACGGAATTCGCCATCGGCAACAAGGTTTGCGGCCTCGCCAACGGCGGCGCCTATGCCGAATATTGCGTTCTCCCGGCCGGCCAGGCGTTGCGCTTTCCGAATGGCTACGACGCCGTTCGCGCGGCCGCACTGCCCGAGACGTTCTTCACCGTCTGGGCCAATCTCTTCCAGATGGTCGGCCTTACCGAAGGCGAAAGCGTCCTGATCCACGGCGGCTCCAGCGGAATCGGCACGACGGCGATCCAGCTCGCGCACGCTTTCGGCGCTACCGTCTACGCGACCGCCGGCTCGAAGGAAAAATGCGACGCCTGCGAAAAGCTCGGCGCAAAGCGGGCCATCAACTACAAAGAGGAAGACTTTGCCGAGGTCATCAAGGCGGAAACCGGCCAAGGGGTCGATGCCATCCTCGACATGATCGGCGCTGCCTATTTCGAGAAGAATCTGGCCTGCCTCGCCAAGGATGGCTGCCTGTCGATCATCGCCTTCCTTGGCGGTGCGGTGGCCGAAAAGGCCAATCTGCAGCCGATCATGGTCAAGCGCCTGACGGTCACCGGTTCGACCATGCGCCCGCGCACGGCGGAAGAAAAGCGCGCCATTCGCGACGACCTCCACTCCCAGGTCTGGCCGCTGCTTGATGAAGGGACCGTCGCGCCCGTCATTTACCGAACCTTTGCCTTCGAAGACGTCGTCGAGGCGCACAAGCTGATGGAGACCAGCAATCACATCGGCAAGATCATGCTGAAGCTGGCCTGATGAGGGTGAACGAGACGGTGACGGCAACGAGGCCCGGCAGCGCCATAGACGCATAAAGCCAGGTGGCGGCAGACACGCTACCGGCGATGCCGCCGGGGTCGGCAAGTCCGGCGCTGTTGACAATCACGCCCGCCAGCGAAGCGCCGAACGCGCCGCCGAGCGACTGCACCATCGAAATGGCCGCCGAAGCCTTGTCCTGCTCGGCACCGCCGACAAGGCGGATGATCCCTGCGATCAGATGCGCCCAGCCAAGACCGACGCCGAAACCCATCAGAAACATGGCGACAACGGTGGGAGCAAGCCAAACAAGTTCTCCAGTCGGATTGTCTCGGGCTACAAAGGCGATCAGCGAAGCGGTCGCGGCGGTTTCGAGCACGCTGCCGATGACGATCGCACGCGCGGCCTGCTTCCCCGAAAACGAGGCGCTTATGAAGGCTGCCGCGGTCCAGCCGAGCGCCACTAGGGCGACGAGATAGCCAGACGCCAGCGGCGCGACACCGTGCAGGCCCTGCAGGAAGTAAGGGATATAGATGTCGCTTGTCAGTACCATCATCATCGCGAACATCATCAGATAAAGCCGGGAAATCGGCCTGGCGAGCATGACGGCGTCCTTCGGCAGGAGCCTCGTTTTGCTCTTGCGCTCGAGGACCAGCATCGCCGCGATGAAGGTGACAGCGAGGCCGATCAGCAGGATCTTCGTCGATCCGTGATCGCTTGTGCCGGCAAGGCTCATCAGCAGGACCGCGGTGAGCAGAAGCGCGATCTGGATCAATGGCGGTTTTCCCTCCGCGCGGTCGTCCTCGACGCGCGGCAGCAGCCATCGCGCTGAAAAGGCCATGGTGCCTGCCACCGGTACGAGGATAATGAAGGCTTCGCGCCATGCACTGCCAACGGAAAACAATCCGCCGAGCGTTGGCCCAAGCACCGTCGCCACGCCCCATAGTGCGGCATAGAGTGTGGAGGCCTTGCGCCACAGCGGCTCGGGATAGACGAAGCGAATGAAGGCATAGGCGAGGGCTGCGAGCATGCCGACGCCGAAGCCTTGTACGGCGCGTCCGGCCAGCACGACAGGCATCGCCGGCGCGATGGCGCAGATCAGGTTTCCCACTCCGAATATCAGCGCCGCAGCGACATAGACCGCGCGCAGGCCTATGCCTCTCGGCCGTGTCGCAACGGTGATCGAGCCGAGCACGCCGGCGGTGACGAAAAGCGTCGTCATCCAGGAAAACAGCTCCAGCCCGCCGATATCGCGAACGACGGAAGGCGCGATCGTCGCAGTGATATAGGATTCGACGGCATATAGGGCGACGCCGCCGCCGAGCATCAGGGTTGGTGCCAGAAACTCAGGTGAGAAGAGGGTGAAGAGAGAGGTAGAGCGGGATGAATCTGCATTTTGGATGCTCGACATCGGATGATCCTCGGCATTTTCCCTAGCGAATAATTATTTTCCAAGTTATAAATTGGAAAATCACACAGTCTCGAAATTAAAACAAGAAAAAACTTGGAAAAATGCGCCAATCGCCCGTCAATCGAATCCTGATCCTGTTGAAAACCGATGGTCCGCAGCTCGCATCGACGATCGGGTATGCGCTCGGCATATCGTCGGAAGCGGCACGCCAGCAACTGACGAAGATGGGAGAGGAGGGCTTGGTCGAGCCAGTGACGGAATCAGCATCCGGCAGGGGCCGGCCGCGGCAGTTCTGGCACCTGACGGCCGCCGGCAGCCGCCAGTTTCCAGACGGCCATGCCGATCTGACCGCGACACTTCTGACGACCATGGCTAAGCAGTTGGGGCAGGGTGCGGTCGATGCGGTCATTTCCGCCCGCGAGGCGGAGACCTTAAAGCGCTACCGCAGCGAGATCGACATCACCGCCGACCTGCCATCACGCGTCGCGACGCTTGTGGCCATCCGCACGCGCGAGGGCTATATGGCGGACCACTGGCAGGAAGAGGACGGTTCGCTTGTACTCGTGGAGAACCATTGTCCCATCTGCGCTGCCGCGACCGCATGCGTCGGCTTCTGCCGCTCGGAACTCGAGACCTTTCGTGCGACACTTGAGGCAAGCGTGGAGCGGGAAGAGCACATCCTGCTCGGCGCGCGGCGTTGCGCTTATCGGATTCGAGCGCTCTGAAGTCAAACGGCTATGCTGCCCGCACAGTCAATTTCAAACCGAGCGCCCGAATGACGCCTGATAGCGTTTCCAGTGTCGGATTACCGCCTTCGCTGAAGGCCTTGTAGATCGTTTCGCGGCTGACCCCGGCTTCCTTTGCGAGCTGTGTCATGCCGCGGGCACGGGCGACGTCACCGATGACTGCGGCAATAAGTGCAGGGTCGCCGTCCTCGAATGCCGCTTCGACATAGGCTGCAATGGCTTCAGGACTGTCCAGATGTTCCGTCGGATCCCAAGGTTTGGTTTCGAGTGCCATGATCAAGCCTCCTTCGCGAGTGCTTTAGCCTTTGCAATATCGGCGTTCTGAGTGCTCTTGTCGCCACCGCATAGGAGCAGAACGAGTTCCTGGCCGCGTTTATGATAGTAAAGCCGATATCCCGGGCCGTAATCGATGCGAAGTTCGCTGATGCCTTCGCCGACAGGCTTTACATCGCCGGGATTTCCAAGCGAGAGGCGACGAATCCTCACCTGGATACGAGCAACCGCGTTGATATCTTTGATTTTGCCAAGCCACTCAGCGAACTCAGCGGTCTGACGGATTTCGATCATTTGTGTACTATAATACACAGAATTTCACTGTCAATTATAATGCACAAAGCTATTGGTATTGAACCCAGATGATATGAAGGAGGTGGCGGTCAACGGTCATCGATTCCTGAGCCGGTTGGCAATCCTCTGCGCAGCGGCTATCAGTAGCGTATTCCGCAAATCAAAGAGCGCTTTCCATCATGTCCAATCCCATCTGCGTCGAAATCACCCGTGGAAATCTCGTCGAGAGCCGTCATCGCGGTTCGGTTGCCGTCGTCGATGGCGATGGGACGTTGGTGCTGTCGCTCGGCGACATTGAGAGTGGTGTGTTTCCGCGTTCTGCCTGCAAAGCGATGCAGGCTTTGCCACTGGTAGAAAGCGGTGCGGCGGATGCCTATGGCTTTGGCAACACGGAATTGGCGCTGGCCTGCTCCTCGCATAGCGGCGAAGACGCGCATGTGGCGCTGGCTGCCTCCATGCTCGCCCGCGCCGGGCGGGACGTCAGCGCGCTGGAATGCGGCGCACATTGGTCTTTCGAGCAGAAGGCGATCATCCACCAGGCGCGCACGGTCGGAAAGCCGTCGGCGCTGCACAACAACTGCTCGGGCAAACACTCCGGCTTCATCTGCGCCTGCTGCCATCAGCATATCGATCCCAAAGGTTATGTCGGCTACGACCACCCGCTGCAGCGGCAGATCCGCGAGACGATGCAAAGCCTGACGGGAACGCCGCTTGGTTACGACAATTGCGGCACCGACGGCTGCTCGATCCCGAACTACGCCGTGCCGCTCAGAAGCTTGGCGCATGGCTTCGCCAAGATGGCGACGGGTAACGGCCTGGAGCCGCTGCGCGCCAAGGCCTCGCGCCGCCTGTTCGAAGCCTGCATGGCTGAACCCTTCTATGTTGCCGGCACCGGCCGCGCCTGCACCAAGCTGATGCAGGTCGCCCCCAGCCGCATCTTCGCCAAGACCGGCGCCGAAGGCGTATTCTGTGCTGCAATTCCTGAACAGGGCGTCGCGATTGCGGTCAAATGCGATGATGGCAGTGCCCGCGCAGCAGAAACCATGGTTGCAGCCGCGCTCGCCCGCTTCTTTGAAAAAGACAGTGACGCCCATGCCGGTCTGATGGGAATGGCCAATAGGGCGCTCAGCAACTGGAACGGCATCCATGTCGGCGACATCAGAGCCGCGGCCGCACTGGCGGCATAAAACGCCGGTAGAAGACTCCAACTTGGATGTGCATAGCGCATCTGCGTCAGTCGCTGATGGTGAAAATCGGAACCTGTGCGCTGCGATAGGGCGCCAGGCTCGCCTCACTGATATCTGACGGCACGACCATGCCCGAAACCGCCGTGATGGGCAGGATATGGCAGGGAGAGGCGGCATCCAATTTCTCCTGGGTCACCATCACATAGGTTTCCGCCGAGCATTGCGCGATATGCCGTTTGATGGCGGCCTCCTCGAAATCGCCGGTAGAAAGGCCGTGAACGGGGTGAATAGCGGTGACACCGAGGAAGAAAATGTCCGGGCGCACCAGTGAGATTGCCGCAATCGCCGCCGCGCCCGTCGCCACCATTGAGTGTTTGTAGAGTTTGCCGCCGATCAGGATCACGTCGGCTGTCGGATGATGTTCCAGCTCGCCCGCGATCGTCGGGCTATGCGTGATCACGGTGAAGGCAAAATTCCGGGGAAGATGACGGGCGATTTCCGCCGTCGTCGTTCCACCATCGAGAAACACCGTCCGTCCTGGTCGGACCATCCTCGCCGCATAGGCGCCGAGCTGCCGCTTCGCATCCGGCGACACGCCCCGTCGCGTTGAGAAATCCGGCAGTTCCGGTGCGAGCGGCAACGCGCCGCCATGCACGCGCTTCAGCAGCTTTTCCGCCGCCATTTCCCTCAGGTCCCTGCGGATCGTGTCTTCGGACAGACCCAAATCATCGGCAATTGCCTTGGCAATTACCTGGCCGTCGCGGCGCAGGATATCGAGGATGAGAGCCTTTCGTTGGACTGTAAGCATGCCTGATTCCGCACGATAATTCATGGAATAACGTGAATTTATCAGAAATGAGTCGACAATCAAGAAATTTAGCGCATATTCGTGCAAATTCCTGCATGGTGCGGGAAAAGAGGAGATATGACATGTTGATCTTGATTGCTGGGCCATATCGTTCGGGAACCGGAGACGATCCACGGAAGATGGCCGAGAATCTCAAGCGGCTGGAGGAGCCGTCCTATGCACTGTTCAAGGCGGGGCATGTGCCTATGATCGGCGAATGGGTCGCCTTGCCGGTCTGGCACGCTGCGGGCGGCAAAAGCATCGGCGACGATCTCTATGAAGAAATATTCCACCCGACCGCTGGTCGGCTGCTGCAATTGTGCGAGGGCGTTCTCAGGCTCCCAGGCGAGTCCAAGGGAGCCGACAATGACGTGCGCATCGCCGGCGAACGCGGTATCCCGGTCTGGTATCGGCTGGAGGATGTGCCGGGCTGCGCCTAACGGACTGGCGTGCCTTCCACAAGGGCGAAGCACAGACAGCATCCATCAAAAGCTTTCATGATCGATATCAGTGCTGGCCACTTCCGTATTGCCACAGTCGCAGCTAACGTCGAGTGAAATCGAGGAGGAAACGGATATGCTGAATTTGTATTTCTCACCGGGTAGTTGTGCCCTCGCCAGCCTGATAGCACTCGAGGAGTCGGGCCTCGCCTACGAGGCGCGGCGCCTCAATTTTGCCGTTGGAGAGCAGCGTTCGCCGGATTATCTGGCGATCAATCCCAAGGGACGTGTTCCGGCTCTGGTGACCGACAAGGGCGTTGTCACGGAAAACGTGGCGATCCTTGCCTATGTTGCCCAGATCGCGCCGGCGGCCCGGCTGGCGCCGCTCGACGATCCCTTCGATTTTGCCCGCATGCAGGCCTTCAACAGCTATCTCGCCTCGACCGTCCATGTAAACCACGCTCACAAAGGGCGCGGCTATCGCTGGACCGACGATGCCGCGGCAATCGAAGCGATGAAGGCCAAGGTGCCGCAAAACATGGGCGAGTGTTTCGCGCTGATCGAGGAGAAGATGCTGGAAGGGCCGTGGGTGATGGGCGAGCAGTACACCGTCGCCGACGGCTATCTCTTCACGCTGGCAAGTTGGTTGCCGGGCGATGGCGTCGATCGGGCTAGCTTTGAGAAGGTCAGCGCCCATCACGCGCGTATGCTTGAGCGGCCGGCCGTGCAAAGGGCCATCGACGCCGAGCGGGTTTGATCACTCGGCGTCGAAGGCGGCCAGCAATTTCTTCGGTGCCCCAAACCGCCAGGCCTCGATCAGCCGCAGTTGCAGTTCGTCGTCGCCGATGGCGGCGATGCGCAATGGCAGCGACGGCCAGCCGACATAGTGATCCGTCTGGAAATAGATCTCCGGCGCCATCTCGATTAGCTGCTCCTTGCGGTCGATCGGCACCGCCAGCACGATCGTCTCGTCATTCTTGATGGAAACGAAAGCCTTGCCGCCCACCTTCAGCGCCGGCATACCATAGTGGGTGCTGATCTCGACCTCGGGTAGGCGGGCTTCCGCTACAGCGCGTTGGAGGCGCTGGAAGATCGCGTCAATATCGATGCCTATAGCCATACTGCGCCATCTCGTTCCGATCGGATATCGTTGAGGAAACATACATGATCGGAAGCGGGCGCCGAAGAGCCGGTTGGGATCGTTCAGCGCCGTGAGATGACTTGTTCCTGCGTTATACGCATTGTTTCAATCTCAGATCTTGCCCCTCCGCCTTCCGTCCCAAATTCTCCGGCGTCAGCGGCAGATCGGCCAGTTCCTCCAGCGACATGGCCGCCAGAGCCGGATGCTGCAACGGGTCGTCCTGCCGCTCGCTGTCGTCGTGCAGCAGATGATTCAAGAAAAGCTTCAGTATCGACATGCCATGCCTCCTCGTTCTTCCGCGATGATGCGCCCTGAGGCGGTTAGTCGGCGGGACGGTGGCGGTTCGGGTTTTATGCCGCGATGATCGCGCGCATCGGGCAGCTTTTCAATTGAGAATGCCGGCATGCTGATATAGATATTCTATATGAAGAATCTCAACAGCGTTCATCTGAATGGTCTCCGGGCGCTAGAGGCCGTGGGACGGCTCGGGTCGTTGCAGGCGGCCGCCGATGAGCTTGGCGTGACCATCGGCGCCGTCAGCCAGCAGGTGATCAAGGCCGAGGCGCAATTGGGGCGACCGGTTTTCGAGCGCACGCCGAAAGGGATGACGGTGACGGAGGCGGGTATCTCGGTTCTGGCGCGGCTCGGCGAAGGCTTTCAGGCGCTCTCGGCGGCGGTCACCGCCGCACAGCATCGCGACGACAATATCCTCACCATCTCGGTTGCGCCGGTCCTCGCCGCCCGCTGGTTGGTGCATCGGCTTGATCGCTTCGCCAAGCGCCATCCGGATATCAGGCTCCGCATCGACGCCACCACGCAACTCGTCAATCCGGCAACATCGGATGTCGATATCGGCATCCGGGTCGGCAATGGGCACTGGCCGGGCGTGAAATCCGAACTGCTATTGGCGCAGGAAATCTTTCCGGTCGTCACACCGCAGATCGCCGCCAAACTCAAGCAGCCTGCGGATCTGTTAAATGTGCCCGCCGTCATTGACGGGCATGCCATGTTCACCTGGGATGTCTGGCTCAAGGAGGCAGGCCTCTCCGGCAAATGCATGGAAGAGCGACATATCTTCAACGATGCGTCGCTCTGCCTCGATGCCGCCATGTCGGGCCAGGGCGTAATGCTTGCCTGGCAAACGCTGGCCGCCTATGCGTTGCAACAGAAGTGCCTCGTGGATCCCTTCGGTATCCGCGCCAAAACCGGTATCGGCCACTATTTCATCACGGCGGAAGGCGTGCGCGAGGCGAAAAAAGTCACCGCCTTCAAGAGCTGGATCAGAGAAGAGATGGATGAGAGCATGCAGCTCTTCCGTTGAGCGGCCTCAGATCGGCTCCTTGCCGCGTGTTGCCTGCATTGCCTTATAGGCGGCTCGCGACTGGCAGCGCTCGATCCAGATCTTTACGTTCGGATGGCTATCGAACAAAGCCTGTTCGGTCTGCGCATAGCGCAGCACCTCTGCGAGATTGAGATCGGCGACGGTGAAGCGATCGCCCAGGAGGTATTCCCGGTTCGTCAGGTGCTTTTCCAGCACGTCGAGTGGCCGCTTCAGCGACCGGCAGGCAACCGCGATTCCAGCCTTGCCTGCATCGGTGTTCTCCTGTGCGCGGTCATATATGCGCACGAGGGCCACGGAATGAGGCTCTACCTCCGTTGCCGCCCACATGGTCCACATGCCGAGCAGACCCTCTTCCTCCACCGTCTGCCCCGACAGCGGTCCGCCATGCTTGCGGGCGAGATAGAGATTGATGGCGAGCGATTCATGCATGACGAGATCACCGTCCTTGATGGCGGGGATCATGCCCATCGGATTGACGGCCAAGAATTCCGCCGACATCGTATTGACCGGCGCTTCTGGGTTTAAGGGATTACCGAGCCGGCTGGCCTGGATCACGGGCACGGATTGAAAGGGAATGCCAAGCTCCTCCGCCATCCAGTAGTTGCGCGATGCGCGTGAGCGATAGACGCCGTAAATTGTCAGCATAGTCGGTCTCCGAAAATCGAGTCGAAGCGAGGTTATTGGCGGCGTCCGGTAAACGGAAGAGGCGCGGGTTTATATCTGCAATGAAAGCTTTTGATGAGTGCGCGGAGATCAAGCACGAAAATATCCGTAAAGCCCTTCAATCTTTGCGAATCATGCCGGCCGCGCATTGCCTTCGTTCGGAAATTAGCAATGGCGCATGCTACTGTTAGCCTGGATTTTCGCCAGTGCGGTAGGAGGCATTCGGCGAGGATATTTTACGCAATCGGTGACTGCGATCTCGGGAGGAGAGCAGATGCTAGCGACGAGCGTATCGCTTGACGACAAATATACAGCAGATGAAGGCCGCGTCTTCATGACCGGACTGCAGACCCTCGTGCGTCTACCGATGACCCAGATGCGCCGCGACCGCGCCGCCGGCCTCAACACCGCAGCCTTCATATCCGGCTATCGCGGGTCGCCGCTCGGCGGCTACGATCAGCAGCTTCTGAAAGCCAAGACCTATCTCGACGCGCATGACGTCACCTTCCAGCCCGGCATCAACGAAGACCTTGCGGCCACCGCCATCTGGGGCACGCAACAAGTCGGTCTGTCCCCCGGCGTGCGCAAGGATGGCGTGCTCGGCATATGGTACGGCAAGGGGCCCGGCGTCGACCGCTCCGGCGATGTGCTGAAGCACGGCAATGCTGCCGGTACGTCCAAGCACGGCGGCGTCCTCTGTTTCGCTGGCGACGATCATTCCGCCAAATCGTCCACGATCCCGCACCAGACCGACCATGATTTCATGTCGGCGGTCATCCCGGTCATCTATCCATCCTCGATCCACGAATTCCTCGAATACGGCCTGCTCGGCATCGCCATGTCGCGCTATTCCGGCTGCTGGGTGGGCATGAAATTCATTGCCGACACGATTGAGACGACAGCCGCGGTCGATCTCTCAGGCGAGAAGCGGCAATTCGTGCTGCCGACCGATTTCGATCTGCCGCCCGGCGGCTTGAATCTGCGTTGGCCCGATACGCCGCTGATGCAGGACGATCGTCTGCAGACCTACAAGGCCTATGCCGCTATCGCCTTTGCCCGCGCCAATCGCGTCGATGAAATCACCCATGATGTGCCCAATGCCCGCTTCGGCATCATCTCCTCCGGCAAGGCCTATGAGGACGTGCTGCAGGCACTGCGCGAACTCGAAATCGGCCCGAAGGAAATGGCCGCGATTGGCCTGCGTATCTTGAAAGTCCGTATGCCGTGGCCGTTGGAGCCGGAAGCCGTCCGGCATTTTTCCGAAGGGTTGGACGAGGTGCTGGTTGTCGAGGAGCGGCGCGAGATCATCGAAAATCAGATCAAGCAGCAGCTCTTCAATTGGCGCGCCGATGTCCGTCCGCGCATCGTCGGCAAGTTCGATGAGCACGACAAGCCCTATCTCAGCCTGTCGGCGGCGCTGACGGTTGGTGCGGTGGCGCGGGCTATTGCCGGGCGCATCGTCAAGCTGGATCTCGATCCTTCGCTGCACGACCAGATCGCCGCCAAGCTCGCCTATCTTGCCGAACGCGGCCAGATCAGCCGCACGCATGTCGCGCCCTTGCAGCGTACGCCGTTCTTCTGTTCCGGCTGCCCGCACAACACATCCACCCGTGTTCCCGAAGGCAGCCGCGCCATGGCCGGTATCGGCTGCCACTACATGGTCACCTGGATGGACCGAAACACCCAGACCTTCACGCAGATGGGCGGGGAGGGCGTGCCCTGGACGGCAATTGCCCGTTACACTGACGAGAAGCACATGTTCGTCAACCTCGGTGACGGCACCTATTTCCATTCCGGCATTCTCGCCATCCGCCAGTCGGTCGCCGCGAAAGTCAACGTTACCTATAAGCTGCTCTACAACGACGCCGTTGCCATGACCGGCGGTCAGCCGATCGACGGTTATCTGACGCCTCAACTCCTGACCCGTCAGTTGCATGGCGAGGGCGTTTCGCCGATCTATCTGCTCGCCGAAAATCCTTCGGCCTATGCGGCATCGGACCTGGCTCCCGGCGTCAAGGTGCTGCATCGCGACAATATCGATCAGGTGATGCTGACGCTGCGCGAAACCGAAGGCTGCTCGGCGATCGTCTATGTCCAGACCTGCGCGGCGGAAAAACGCCGCCGCCGGAGCCGTGGCCTGATGGAGGACCCGGCCAAGCGCGTCTTCATCAATCCGGCTGTCTGCGAAGGCTGCGGCGATTGCTCGGTGCAATCCAACTGCATCTCGGTCGAGCCGCTAGAGACGGAGTTCGGCCGCAAACGGCAGATCAACCAATCGAGCTGCAACAAGGACTTCTCCTGCGTCAAAGGCTTCTGCCCGTCTTTCGTGACCGTCCATGGCGGCAAGCGCCGCAAACGCAAGGCGCTGGAACACGCGGATGCCAAGGTGCCGATGCCGGAGGTCCCGGTGATCGGCGAGCATCCCTGGAACATCGCGATCGCCGGCGTCGGCGGTACCGGTATCCTGACGATCGGTGCCATCCTCGGCATGGCGGCTCATCTCGACGGCAAGGTGCCGATGATCCTCGACATGGCCGGTCTCGCGCAGAAGGGCGGCGCGGTGATGAGCCATCTGCGCATTGGTTATAGCGAAGCCGACGTCACCTCGTCGCGCATCGTCAACGGCGGCGCCGACCTGCTGCTCGCTGCCGACGAAGTGGTCGGCGCGTCCAAGGATGCGATTACGCTGTGTGCCTCGAACCGCACGACGGCCATCGTCAATACCGGCCTCATGCCGGTCGCTGATTTCGTTCGCAACCGCGATTTCGATTTCAAGATTGGCTCGATTCAGCATACCATCGCCAAGACCGTGAGCGACAAATCCGTCTTCCTCGATTTTGGTCATGTGGCAAGCGAGGTCACCGGTGATGCCATGTCGACCAATATTCTTCTCACTGGCTTTGCCTGGCAGCGCGGCTTGCTGCCGCTGTCGCTGGAAGCCATCGAGAAGGCGATCGAGCTCAATGGCGTCGCCGTGAAAGCTAGCCTCTCGGCCTTCCACTGGGGCCGTCTGCTGGCGCACGATCCGCAGGCCGTAAAGGAGATGATGACGGAGCCGGATGCCGGCAAGACACTTGCAGAGATGAGCCTCGACGAGTTGATTGCCCACCGCAAGGGGCATCTGACTGCCTATCAGAACGCCGCACTTGCCGATCGCTATGGCGCGTTCGTCCAGCGTGCAATCGCCGCGGCTGCCAGGGAACGGCTTTCGGACAAGGTGCCCTTCGCCGTCGCCACGACCTATGCGCGGGTGCTGGCCTATAAGGACGAATATGAGGTGGCGCGGCTGCTGACCGATCCGGCCTTCGAGGCGCATTTACGCGACGAGATGGAAGGCGATTTCAAGCTGGCCTTCAATCTCGCGCCGCCGATGCTGGCCGGCAAGGATCCGAACGGCCGACCGAAGAAGCGGGAATTCGGCCTCTGGATATTGCCGCTGCTACGCAGGCTCGCGCCGATGAAGCGGTTGCGCGGTACGGTCTTCGATCCCTTCGGCTATATGCGGGAGCGCCGGCTGGAACGTCGGTTGATCGGCGAATACGAGGCGATTGCCGGCCGCGTTCTCAACGGCCTGCGCGCGGGTAATGAAACGGAGGCCCTTGCCATCCTGTCGTTGTTTGATGAAATCAGAGGCTTCGGACCGGTCAAGGAGGCGGCGGCCCGCAAGGTCATGGCGCGGATCGCCGAGAAGCTGAAGACCTATGAAATAGCGGAGGAGAAGCATCAGGTTCCTGCCGATGCGGCATGATGGTCTCAAAGAGGGGCGCGAGGAGAGTATGATCCTTAATGGCGCATAGCCATTCCGGGATCATGCATCGGGAAAAGCGGGAGGAGAAGGCAATGTATGCTGGAGGATTGAACTTTGCGCTCGGGGAGGAGATCGAGGCGCTGCGTGATAGCGTGCGCCGCTTTGCCGGTCAGCGCATCGCACCGCTCGCTGACGAGTTCGACCGCAACAATGGTTTTCCGATGGAGCTGTGGCGGGAAATGGGGGATCTCGGGCTGCTCGGCATCACCGCCGACGAAGCCTATGGCGGCGCCGGCCTCGGCTATGTAGCGCATGCGGTCGCCATGGAAGAAATCAGCCGCGCCTCGGCCTCCGTCGGTCTGAGCTACGGAGCCCATTCCAATCTCTGCGTCAACCAAATCAACCGCAACGGCACCGACGAGCAGAAGGCGCGTTACTTGCCTAAATTGATCTCCGGCGAACATATCGGCGCGCTTGCCATGTCGGAGCCCGGCTCGGGTTCCGATGTCGTTTCGATGAAGCTTCACGCCGAAAAGCGCGGCGACCGCTATGTGCTGAACGGCAGCAAGATGTGGATCACCAACGGTCCGGATGCCGACGTGCTGGTCGTCTATGCCAAGACCGCGCCGGACGCCGGCCCGCGCGGCATCACCGCTTTCCTGGTCGAGAAGGGTTTCGAGGGGTTCTCCGTGGGCCAGAAACTCGACAAGCTCGGCATGCGCGGCTCCAGCACCTCGGAGCTGGTTTTTATCGATTGCCAGGTGCCGGCGGAAAATGTGCTAGGTCAGATCGATGGCGGCGTCCGCGTGCTGATGTCCGGCCTCGACTACGAGCGCGTCATCCTGTCCGGCGGCCCGCTCGGCATCATGGCCGCCTGCATGGACGTGGTGCTGCCCTATCTGCATGAACGCAGGCAATTCGGCCAGCCGATCGGCGAATTCCAGCTCATGCAGGGCAAGCTTGCCGACATGTATGTGACCATGAATGCCGCCCGCGCCTATGTTTATGCGGTCGCCGCCGCCTGCGATCGCGGCGAAACGAACCGCAAGGACGCTGCGGGCTGCATTCTCTATGCTGCTGAAAAGGCGACCGCTATGGCGCTCGAATGCATCCAGGCCCTCGGCGGCAATGGCTATACCAACGACTATCCCGCCGGCCGGCTTCTGCGCGATGCCAAGCTCTACGAAATCGGCGCCGGCACCTCCGAAATCCGCCGCATGCTGATTGGGCGGGAACTCTTTGCCGAGACCCTCTGATTTTGAAATTTCGCCCCCAATTTTGGTGATGCAGCATGACCGTCCTGAAGTCAGAAATAACCGCCCATTCGGACCGTTTCAGGGACAATCGCGCCGCGATGCTGGAGGCGATCGGCGTGGCAAAGGCGGCGGTCTTGCGGGCGGCGGAGGGCGGCGGTGCGCAGGCGCGCGAGCGCCATGTCAGCCGCGGCAAGATGCTGCCGCGTGACCGGGTGGCAGGGCTGATCGATCCGGCGACGCCCTTTCTCGAAATCGGTACGACGGCTGCGCATGGCATGTATGGCGATGAGGCGCCGGGCGCGGGTTTGATCGCCGGCATCGGCCGCGTGGTGGGCCGCGATTGCATGATCGTCTGCAACGACGCCACCGTAAAGGGCGGCACCTACTATCCGATCACGGTGAAGAAGCATTTGCGGGCGCAGGAGATTGCGGCGGAAAATAATCTGCCCTGCCTCTATCTGGTCGATTCCGGCGGAGCCAACCTGCCGAACCAGGACGAAGTCTTTCCAGATCGCGATCATTTCGGCCGCATCTTCTACAATCAAGCCAATATGTCGGCAGCGGGCATTCCGCAGATCGCTGTGGTCATGGGTTCGTGCACCGCCGGCGGGGCCTATGTGCCGGCCATGTCCGACGAGACCATCATCGTCGAGGGGCAGGGGACGATCTTTCTCGCCGGACCGCCGCTGGTCAAAGCAGCCACCGGCGAGGTGGTTTCTGCCGAGGATCTCGGCGGCGGTGATGTGCATACGCGCCTTTCCGGTGTCGCCGACCATCTGGCCTGCGACGATGCCCATGCGCTGGCCTTGGCGCGGCAGGCCGTCGCCAATCTCAATCGTCACAAACCGACGACTGTAGAGCTGCGGGAGCCCGAGCCGCCGCTATACGATCCGGAAGATATGCTCGGCATCGTGCCTTCCGATCTGCGCACGCCCTACGACGTTCGCGAAGTCATCGCCCGCATTGTTGATGGCTCCCGCTTTGATGAATTCAAGGCGCGCTATGGCGCGACTTTGGTCTGCGGCTTTGCCCATATCCACGGCATTCCCGTCGGCATCATCGCCAACAACGGCGTGCTGTTTTCGGAATCGGCACTGAAGGGCGCGCATTTCGTCGAGCTTTGCTCGCAGCGGAAAATCCCACTGGTCTTCCTGCAGAATATCACCGGCTTCATGGTCGGCCGGAAATACGAGACGGAAGGCATCGCCAAGCACGGAGCCAAGCTGGTGACGGCTGTGGCGACGACGAAGGTGCCGAAGATCACCATGCTGATCGGCGGTTCTTTCGGCGCCGGCAATTACGGCATGGCCGGCCGTGCCTATTCTCCGCGCTTCCTCTGGACCTGGCCCAACAGCCGTATCTCCGTCATGGGCGGAGAGCAGGCGGCCGGCGTGCTGGCGACGGTCCGCGGCGAAGCGCTGGCGCGCGCCGGCAAGCCTTGGACGAAGGAGGAAGAGGCAGCCTTCAAACAGCCGACGCTCAAGATGTTCGAGACCCAGAGCCACCCGCTCTATGCCTCGGCGCGTCTCTGGGACGACGGCATCATCGACCCACGCAAGAGCCGCGATGTGCTGGCGCTGTCGCTTTCGGCCGCGCTCAATGCGCCCATCGAAGACACACGCTTCGGCCTGTTCAGGATGTGAGGAGATTGAGATGAAACGCGACATCATCAATGCCAAGAACGCACCTCAGCCACGCGGCGGCTATGCTCAGGCCGTGAAGCTCGAAAATTTCGAGAGATTGCTGTTTGTCAGCGGCCAGATTCCGACAACCGCCGATGATGCGCTTCCGGACGGCTTTCCGGCGCAGGCCCGCCAGGTCTGGCTCAATGTCGACGCCCAGCTCAAGGCCGCGGGCATGAGCAAGGCCGATATCGTCAAGGTCACCACCTATCTCGCCGACCGTCACCATACGATCGAGAACCGCGAAATCCGCAGCGAGTATTTGGGTCCGCTCACCCCGGCGATGACGGTGGTGATATCGGGCGTTTTCGACACCGCATGGCTGCTCGAAGTCGAGGTCGTCGCCGCGCAATAGGGTTTGCCGATGTTTTCGAAGATATTGATCGCCAATCGCGGAGAAATCGCCTGCCGGATCGTCCGTACGGCAAGGCGGATGGGCATCCGCACGGTCGCCGTTTATTCCGACGCCGATATCGCCGCACTGCATGTGGCTCTGGCCGATGAGGCGGTCCATATCGGTCCGGCAACGGCGAGCGAGAGCTATCTTTCGAAGGAGAAGATCATCGCTGCCGCACGGCAATTCGGCGCCGAGGCCATTCACCCCGGCTACGGCTTTCTCTCGGAAAATGCCGATTTCGCAGAGGCCGTCGAAGCCGCCGGACTGGTTTTCATTGGCCCATCCCCTGCCTCAATCCGCGCCATGGGCCTGAAGGATGCGGCCAAGGCGTTGATGGAGCACGCCGGCGTGCCTGTCGTTCCCGGCTATCACGGTGATAAGCAGGATGCGGCGTTCCTCGCGGAGCGGGCAACGGAGATCGGCTTTCCCGTGCTGATCAAGGCACGGGCCGGCGGTGGCGGCAAGGGTATGCGGCGTGTTGACCGGCCGGAGGATTTCGCATCTGCGTTGGAAGCGGCGAGACGCGAGGCGAAATCGGCCTTCGGTGATGATGCGGTGCTGATCGAAAAATATCTGACCCAGCCCCGTCACATCGAGATGCAGGTCTTCGGCGACAGCCATGGCAACGTCGTCCATCTTTTCGAGCGCGATTGCTCTCTGCAGCGGCGGCACCAGAAGGTGATCGAGGAGGCGCCGGCCCCCGGCATGACGGAGGAGATGCGCAGCGCCATGGGCGAAGCTGCCGTCCGCGCGGCGCGGGCCATCGACTATCGCGGTGCCGGCACGGTCGAATTCATTGCCGATGTCTCCGAAGGCCTGTCGCCGGATCGCTTCTTCTTCATGGAAATGAACACCCGCCTGCAGGTCGAGCATCCCGTCACCGAGGCGATCGCCGGGGTCGATCTGGTCGAATGGCAATTGCGGATTGCCGGCGGCGAGCCCTTGCCGAAGACCCAAGCCGAGCTTGCCATCGAGGGCTGGGCCTTCGAGGCGCGGCTTTATGCCGAAGATCCGTCGCGGGGGTTTCTGCCCGCGACCGGCACGCTCTCGCATCTCAGATTTCCCGACGGCGATGTCCGCATCGACACCGGCGTGCGCCAGGGCGATAGCATCACGCCGCATTACGATCCTCTGATCGCCAAGCTCATCGTCCACGCCCCAACCCGCCAAGCCGCCCTCGCCAAGCTGGCGCGAGCGCTGCAGGATACGCAGATCGCCGGAACAACAAGCAATCTCGAGTTCTTGGTCCGCTTGAGCCAACAGCCGGATTTCGTTGCGGGCCATCCGGATACGGGCCTGATCGACCGCGAGGCAGAGACGCTGACCGCAGCACCGATACCAGACGATATCGCGCTTGCCATCGCTGCCATCTTCGAGGCGGGAGCCTTGGCGCGGTCCTTTGCGCGCGACCCCTGGCAAGCGCTTGGCGCCTGGCAGCTTTGGGGCGAAGTAAATCGCCCTGTCACATTGCATCACAGCGGCAGTCATACGAACTGCCGCGTCATTGCGAAAGGACAAGATCTCTTCTCCGTGCATTTCGATGATCGCGCTGTCGCCGTTCGCATCATCAGTCGCACCGGTAGCGGCTGCCATGTGGAGATCGACGGCCGGCAGCTCACTGCCGATGTCTTCCAAACGCCACATGACATGACGCTGTTCCTCGATGGCCGCACCCATCATTTCCATCGGCCCGACCCCTTGGATGGCGCCGAGGAAGAAGCCGCCGGTGGCGACCGGCTGGTCGCGCCTATGCCCGGTCTCATCAAGATTGTTCGGGTTCAGGAAGGCGATATGGTGGCGAAGGGTGAGGCGCTGATCGTCATGGAGGCCATGAAGATGGAGCTGACGCTGACGGCGACGCGCGACGGTGTGGTGGAAAGCCTGCATGTCGGCGAAGGCGATCAGACCAGCGAAAGCGCCGTCCTGCTGTCGCTCCGGCCGGAGGATGCGCAATGACCGAGCGTCCTTCCAACCATGTCACCATCGTCGAAATGGCACCACGAGACGGCCTGCAGAACGAGAAACGGCTGATCGACACGGACACCAAGATCGAATTGGTGGATCTGCTTTCCGACTGCGGTTTCGAGCGTATCGAGGTCACCAGCTTCGTCAGCCCGAAATGGGTGCCGCAGCTCGCCGATGCTGCCGGGGTCATGGCAGGCATCAAACGGAAGCATGGCGTCCGCTATGCGGTGTTGACGCCGAATATGCAGGGGTTCGAGGCGGCGCTTGCCGCCGGCGCCGATGAGGTGGCGATTTTCGCGTCGGCCTCCGAAAGCTTTTCGATGCGCAATATCAATTGCTCCATCGCCGAAAGTATCGAGCGTTTTCGGCCGGTGGCGGCCGCAAGCCGCGACCGCGGTATTCCGCTGCGCGGCTACGTCAGTTGCGTCGTTGAATGCCCTTATGAGGGCGCGGTGCCGCCGGCGAATGCAGCAAGCGTCGCTCGGCAATTGCGGGAGCTCGGCTGCTACGAGATCAGCCTCGGCGATACGATCGGCAGGGGCGAACCGGAGGCGGTGGACAGAATGCTGGAAGCCGTGCTTGCCGATCTTCCCGCCGCGATGCTGGCCGGCCATTTCCACGATACGTCGGGCCGGGCGCTGGACAACATCGGCGTAGCCCTGGATCGGGGCCTGCGGGTATTCGACGCAGCCGCCGGCGGTCTCGGCGGCTGTCCTTTCGCGCCCGGCGCCAAAGGCAATGTCGATACCGTGTCAGTTCACCACTATCTGGCACTACACGGCTTCGAAACTGGCCTCGATGACGAGAAACTTGCCAAGGCCGCCGCCTTTGCCCGTAGCCTCAGGAGCGCCGCATGACATCGCAAACCATCCATATCGCCATCGAGGAACGTGGCGTCGCCCGCCTGACTTTGGCGCGCCCGGAAAAACACAACGCCCTGTCGGTTGAAATGATCGATGCCCTGACCGAGGCTGCTTACGATCTTGGCAGGGATGCGAGTGTGCGCGTCGTGGTGCTTACGGGCGAGGGCGCGAGCTTCTGCGCCGGTGGCGATCTCGGTTGGATGCGCGCCCAGTTCGATGCCACTCGTGCCGGACGCATCGTCGAAGCCCGGCGGCTCGCGATGATGTTCAAGGCCCTGAATGAATTGCCGAAGCCGCTGATCGCCCGCGTGCACGGCAATGCCTTCGGCGGCGGCGTCGGCATCCTCAGCATCTGCGATATGGCGGTTGCCGCCGCGACTTCCCGCTTCGGCCTGACGGAAGTTCGCCTCGGCATCATCCCCGCTATCATCAGCCCCTATGTCGTTGCCCGCATCGGCGAGGCCAGGGCCCGTCCGCTCTTTCTTTCCGGCAAAGTCATCGACGCCTGGCAAGCCCACGCCGCCGGCCTCTTGTCCCGCGTCGTCCCTGAGGACGCACTCGACGAAGCCATCGAATCTGAAATCCGCCATCTCCTCGCCGCCTCGCCGCAGGCGGCTGCGCGGGCAAAGGCATTGGCCCGTTCCCTCGGCATGCCGATCACCGACGAGCTCATCGACCATGTCATCACGCAACTGGCCGACACGTGGGAGACGGAGGAAGCAAGGGAAGGGGTCACAGCATTCTTCGAGCGGCGGGAGCCAAGCTGGAGATAGGGAAGCCTATCCTAGTCTGTTTTTCTCTATTGTCAGTTGTGGAAAATCTTCGCGCCCTGTTACCGTCAAGTCACCGGAAGCCGGTTTGTCCCAGCGAAAGCCGATGACAGCGCCTTTTTCCACTTGTTGGAACAGATTGTCGGAAATGACAGCCGCACCCGCGCCGTCGGCAACGGAGACGGCGCAGCCGATGGGTGCTTGGCGGATGATATTGCCATTAGCGACGATGTTGCGGAGATAGGGACCCCAGCCGAGTTTCAGGCCCCAGAGCGGGGCGCTTTCGATGAGGTTCGAGGCAATTAGCGTATCGGCTTCGGCCGAGATTCCGATGCCGAAGCCGCTTTCCTGAGGGTAGGGTCCGGTCAGCGACAGGTTGCGGATGATATTGCCGGTGACGCTGGCGAGCCGCCCGCCCTTGTCGAAATTGGCAATCGCGATACCGTTTGCCGCGCCGTCGACGAGATTGTTGCTGACCACGGCGCCTTCGAACTCGAATTCGCAGAAGATCGCCGTTTCGCCGGAGCGCAGGCATTGATTGCCTGTGATTTGCACGTTTGATGCCGAATTGGCGCGGACAGCAGTGAAGGCGCAATCGGCGATGTGGTTTCCGGAGACCAGGACATCGTCGGCGCGAAAAATATTGATGCCGTTGCCGTTCTGGCCGGTGCCGCCATCATTGGCGCCGATGCCGGCGATGCGATTGCCGGTGACGATGCTACGGTCTGCGCCCTTGTCCCAACGATGGATGAGAATGCCGCCATTGCCGCAATCCTCGAGCGGATTGTCGGTGACCGTCAATCCGCTCGACTGGACGGAATAGAGGCCGGCTTCGGTGGCGCCCGATATGCGGCTGCGTTCGATCCGCCCGCCGCAGCGCTCCAGTTGCAGCGCATGTTTGCGGCTCCCGGCGATTTCGCAATTGTCGATCAGCACCTGATCAACGCCGGTAAATTGCAGCAATCCGCCGGCATAGTCGGCAAGCCAGCGATTGCCGCCATCAAGAACGAGACCGGAAAGTTCGATGCGCCTGGCCTTGTCGGCGCTCATCAGATGGCCTTCGCCGCCATAGACGAGCCGCGAAGCGCCGGGAATGCCGGTGATACGGGTATTGTCGGGCAGCGAAAGGTTCGAAACATCGTAGTTACCCGGCGGCAGGAAGACCGGCGCGTTGTTGCGCGCGGCGCTATCGATCATCGCCTGGAGCTTGCTGCTTCTGATGTCGCTGGTGCCCGGTGTCGCCCTATAGGCGATGGCATCGATCGGTCCGCGCATCTCGGCACCCGCAATCTTGGCGAGCGGCGCAGCAAAGGCGCGCGGGGCAAATAGGCCGGTTGCAGCCGAGGCGGCGATATAGGCGAGGAACGCGCGACGCTGGACCATGTGAACTCCTGGATCGAGCCTTCTGGAAGCAGAAAACGTGCCACGCGCATCTGTCTCGATTTGGCACGGAAAGAGGCCTGATTTTGCGAAGACGGGCCCCTTATTTTTCGGTCATTTCGCCCTTTTATTCTTTCGTTCACCCATCTGCTTAAGAGGCTTGAAGGAAGCGCGAACTATAATGATCGCGTTTCGGTTGTGACATTTGAGGAGGCCGTAGTTGCGGCCGGGTTGGGAGAATGCGCCTCATGAATAAGCCGGCTTTTCAGCATGCGCGGACAGGCGAGCGTGGTCGTTCGCTTGATGCCGAGACGGAGCGCCTATTGGCAGCTACGCAGGCGCTGATGGCGGCGAACGCGCACCACGTCGCCGATGGCATCGAGCAATTGCGCCTCAAGGCGATCGTGCATGAGCTGCCGGACTTTCTCTTCGTCAAGGATCGGGAAAGCCGCTTTGTCTTCGCCAATGCCGCCACGGCAAAAAGTCTCGGCTTGGAAAGAGCGAGCGCGATCACTGGTAAGACTGATTTCGATCTGGTGCCGCTGGAGCGGGCGACGAAATACTTCCGTATCGAGCAGGAAATCATCGCTACAGGCAAGCCGCGGCTCGATATGGAGGACGTCATTCCCTCCGTGAGCGGCGGTAAGCCGGTCTATCGGTTAACCTCGAAGTTACCGCTGCGCAATGACCGCGGCGAGGTGATCGGCCTGATTTGCATTTCACGCGATATCACCGAGCGCAAGCGCCAGGAGCATCTGCGCCGCAGCCAGGCCGAGCTATTGGAAATGATCGCCAAGAGCGAGCCGCTGGAGATGATCCTCGAGGCGGTGGTGTTGATGGTCGAGGATCAACTTACCGATATCAAGGGATCGGTGCTGCTGCTTGATCCGGAAGGCATCCATCTCTCTCATGGAGCGGCACCCAATCTGCCCGCTGCCTATAGCCGTCTGATAGATGGCGTCGCCATCGGCCCGAAAGTCGGCTCCTGCGGCACGGCCGCCTGGCGCGGCAAGCCAGTCTTCGTCAACGACACCCAGACGGATCCGCTCTGGGAGGATTTTTGTGTTCTGGCCGCGCAATTCGACCTACGCTCATGCTGGTCGACGCCGATCATGACCTCGCAGGGCAATGTGCTTGGCACTTTCGCGCTTTATTCCGGCACCGTGCGCGAGCCGACCGAACGCGAGCTGGAGCTGGTTGCCATGGCGACCCACATCGCCGGCATCGCCATCGAGCGCAAGCGCGCCGAAGACCGCATCTATTTCATGGCCCATCATGACGACCTGACGGGGCTGCCGAACCGCGCCTTTCTCAAGGAGAACATGGCGAAAATCCTGTTCAAGGCGCGCCGAAACGGCCGCAAGGTGACGGTCGCCTATGTCGATCTCGACAATTTCAAGCAGGTCAATGACAGCCGCGGCCACAGCGCGGGCGATGAGCTGCTGAAGGAGCTGACGGCGCGCATGGTCGATAGCCTCAGGGCTTCCGATATGGTGGTGCGCCTCGGCGGCGACGAATTCCTGCTGGTCATCGTCCATCAGTCGCGCCACGACACTGGCATCACGCGGCGGCTGCGTGAACTGCAGAAGGCGATCACGCAGCCGGTGCTGATCGGGGAGATCGAGGTTGCCGTGACGAGCAGTATCGGCGTCGCAGCCTTTCCAGCCGATGGGGAGACGCCGGAGGAGCTGATCGCCTGCGCCGACGCGGCCATGTACAAGGCCAAGGAGCATGGCCGTAACCGGCTGCAGTATCATATTCAGAGATCGGACGCGGCTGGCGTCATGCCGCTGAGCGAGCAGGAAGAATTACGCAAGGCGATCGGCGCCAAGCAGTTCTTTCTGGAATACCAGCCGCAGGTCGATGTCGCGAGCGGCCGGGTGGTCGGCCTGGAGGCGTTGGTGCGCTGGCGTCATCCGCGCCACGGCATGCTGCCGCCCGGTCAGTTCATCCCGCTGGCGGAAGAATCCGGGCTGATCATCCCGCTCGGCTTGTTCGTGCTGAACGAGGCCTGTCGACAGGCCAAGGAATGGCAGGAAATGGGCCTGCCGCCGGTTACGGTCGCCGTCAATGTTTCGGCTCGGCAATTCAGCGATCCGGCGCTTGCCGTGCATGTCACCGAAGCTCTGGAGGCGAGCGGCCTCGGCGCGCAATGGCTGGAGCTTGAGTTGACGGAGAGCACGCTGATGCATGACGTGCCGCGCGCCCTGCATGTGATGCAGGCACTGAAGGCGCTTGGCGTGCGTCTTTCCATCGACGATTTCGGCACCGGCTATTCCAGCTTGGCGGCGCTGAAGACTTTTCCCTTCGACCGTCTCAAAATGGATCGCTCCTTCGTTGAGGCGTTGCCGCGCGACGAGACGACCGTCGCCATCGCCTCCACCGTCATCTCGCTTGCACGGCTGCTGCGTCTGGCGGTCGTCGCCGAAGGAGTGGAAACGGACGAGCAACTCGAGTTCTTGCGTCAGAGTCAGTGCCATGACGCCCAGGGCTTCTATTTCTCGCGGCCGGTCGGAGCGGCGGAAATCCCGAGGATTCTGACGAACGCCTACGATCGCCTCGCTTGAACCCATCCCTGTCCGCTGTAATTCTGCCTCCTATTAGCCGGCCCTTGAATTGATTCTGTATTGGGCTTTGCGCGAAGAGGGGAAGTGGATTTATGGGCAAGGGGCGTATCGAAGCCTTTTCCGATGGCGTGATCGCCATCATCATCACCATCATGGTGCTGGAATTGAAAGTGCCGCATGGCGAGGGGGTGCAGGCGCTCGTACCGCTGATCCCGACGCTGCTTTCCTATGTTCTGAGCTTCGTCTACGTCGGCATCTACTGGAACAATCACCATCATATGTTCCAGGCGGTGAAACACGTCGGGGGCGGCGTGCTTTGGGCCAATCTGCATCTGCTGTTCTGGCTGTCATTGATGCCCTTTGCCACCGGCTGGATGGACGAAAACGACTTCGCCATGACGCCCGTGATGGTCTATGGCTTCGTCTTGCTGATGTGCGGTTTTGCCTATTACATCCTCGGCCAGATGCTGATCCGTGTGCATGGCAGGGATTCCGATTTTGCCCACACGCTCGGTTCGGATCGTAAAGCCGGAATTTCCGTTAGCCTTTACATCGTCGCTATCATACTTGCCGCCATCAACCCGTTTATCTCCCTCGGCATCTATTTCATCGTCGCCTGCATATGGCTGGTGCCGGATCGACGGTTCGAGCGGATGATGAAGTAGACGAGCAGCTTCGCGCTGTGGGCGACTCAGGAAGCGTGTTAGTCCTTCGCTATGCGTGTCGCAGCCTTTCAACGCTTGGCAATGTTTGATGCCGTCGACAAGACAGGCGATGTGCTTGCACGCGATCTGGCATGGGCGGAGGAGCAAGGCATCGACCTCGCGCTTTTCCCGGAGTGCTATCTTCAGGGACACAGCTACGACAAGGAAATTGCCAGACGACGTGCGTTGTCTCTCGATGATCCCGCTCTGAAGTCTCTGATCAACCGCTGTGCATCGGGGAAGACGACTGCGATCATCGGCCTTTTCGAGCGGCGCGGGGAGGCGATCTGCAATAGCGCTGTTGTCGTAAAGGCAGGGCAGATATGCGGGGTCTATGCCAAGGCGCATCCGCTGGAAAGCGGCTGCGTGCCCGGAACGGATTTTCCGGTCTGGACGCTCCGCGATTGGCGCTTCGGCATCAATATCTGTTCCGATCTCCGATATCCCTACACGGCGGCTCGGCTCGCCAGAAGGGGAGCCGGCCTCATCTGCAATCCCGTCAACCTGATGCTGCGGCCTCACAAGGCGGAGAAGTGGCATAAGCCCTGCTTATCGGGCCTACAGACATGCGCCAAACATACGGGATGCTGGGTCATGTCGGCTGATGTTGTCGGCGGCAATGACGATGGCTGGCTAAGTTACGGCAGCACCGCGATCGTCGATCCGAACGGTGTCGTCGTTGCGAAGGCGAAGCCGTATAGCGAGGACGTCCTCGTCTTCGACCTGCCTGATCGACAACCCGAATGCGGATTCGATCAAAAAGCGCCAATGATCGCTACATAATTGCACAAATCACGCTATCCTCTCCCCTATGAGACCGGATCAATTGCTGTATCCCGCCCCTGATGGGCTGTTCTGTCCGATCGGTGGCTTCTATGTCGATCCGGTGCGGCCAGTCGAACGGGCGTTGATAACGCATGGACATTCCGACCACGCCCGCTCCGGACATGCCCAAGTGCTCGCCACGCGCCAGACGCTGGACATCATGCGGATACGCTATGGCGATGGCTTTTCCGGATCCGAGCAGGCGGTCGGTTTCGGCGAGGAGCTGACCATCAATGGCGTTCGGGTGCGGTTTCATCCGGCCGGGCACGTGCTTGGGTCTGCACAGATCGCGGTGGAGAAGGATGGGCTGCGCATCGTCGTTTCCGGCGATTACAAGCGACGGCCGGACCCGACCTGCGCCGCCTACGTGCCCGTTGCCTGCGACGTCTTCATTACCGAGGCGACCTTCGGACTGCCGGTGTTCCATCATCCCGATCCGCTGGACGAGACGGCGAAGCTGCTGGCTTCGCTCCGGCAATTTCCGGAGCGCACCCATCTCATCGGCGCCTATGCGCTCGGTAAGGCGCAGCGCGTCATCCGGCTGCTGCGCGATGCAGGTTACGACAAGCCTATCTATATTCACGGCGCGCTGGAGACATTGTGCGGCTATTATGCCGGGCAGGGCATAGTCCTCGGCGAGCTGTTGCCGGCAACGATCGAAAGCCGGGATCAATCGATCTTCAAGGGCGCTGTCGTCGTCAGGCCACCCTCAGCTTTCCAAGACCGCTGGGCGAGGCGGTTCCATGAGCCTCTCCCTGCCTTCGCGTCGGGCTGGATGATGGTGCGCCAGCGCGCCAAGCAGCTCGGCGTCGAGCTGCCACTGGTCATTTCGGATCATTGTGATTGGCCAGAGCTGACCGAGACCATCGCGGAGCTGAAGCCGGGCGAAGTCTGGGTCACCCATGGTCGGGAAGAGGCCCTTGTGCGCTGGTGCGAATTGCAGGGCATCCCGGCCAAGCCATTGCATCTGATCGGCTATGAAGACGAGGGCGACTGATGAAAGCCTTTGCCGACCTCCTCGATCGCCTGGTGTTGACGCCGAGCCGCAATGGCAAGCTGAAGCTGCTCACCGACTATTTCCGCGAGACGCCTGACCCGGATCGCGGCTACGGTCTCGCCGCGATCGCCGGCACGCTGGAGGTGCGCAACGTCAAGCCGGCCATGCTGCGCGAGCTCGTGCTGGAACGCATGGACGAAGTGCTGTTTCGTTACTCTTATGACTATGTCGGAGACCTCGCCGAGACCATCTCGCTGGTCTGGGACAAGGAAAGCGATATCGTCCGCCCGGCGGGCGAACAGCCGAAGCTCGGCGAGGTGGTGCGCCGGATGAATGCGCTGGGGCGTACCGAGGTGCGCAGCTTCGTTCGTGACCTGCTCGACAGGCTGGACACGTCAGGCCGTTTTGCCTTCCTGAAGCTCGCCACCGGCGCGCTGCGCATCGGTGTGTCGGCGCGGCTTGCCAAGCAGGCTTTGGCGGAGCTGAGCGGCAAGGACGTGACCGAGATCGAAACGCTGTGGCATGGGTTGCAGCCGCCCTATGAAAGCCTGTTCCAATGGCTGGAGGGCAAGGGCGACAAGCCGGTACTGGCGACGCCGGCGATCTTTCATTCCGTCATGCTCGCCAATCCCGTGGAGCCCGGCGATCTCACTGGGCTCGATCCCCTGGATTATGCCGCCGAGTGGAAATGGGACGGCATCCGCGTCCAGCTTTCGCGGGCGGGAATGACGAGCAAGCTCTATTCCCGCTCCGGCGACGATATCTCCGGCGCCTTTCCGGACATCGTCGACGCCGTCAGCTTCGAGGGTGTCGTCGATGGCGAATTGCTGATCGGCGGCACGGCGCGCTCCAACAGCCCGACACGTACCTTCTCCGACCTGCAGCAGCGGTTGAACCGCAAGACGGTGACGGCGAAGATGCTGGAGGAATATCCGGCCTTCATCCGGGCCTATGATCTGCTGTTCGATGGCGAAGAGGACGTGCGTGCCCGCGGCTTCCTCGATCGGCGCGAGCGGCTGACGGAAATTATCGAGGCAGCACCCCACGATCGCTTCGACCTCTCGCCGCTGGTCGAATTTACCTCCTGGGAGGAGTTGGACCAATTGCGTTCGTCTCCGCCCGATCCGGTTATCGAAGGCGTCATGATCAAGCGCCGCGACAGCGCCTATCTCGCCGGCCGTGCCAAGGGGCCGTGGTTCAAATGGAAACGCAATCCCTACAATGTCGATGCCGTGCTGATGTATGCCCAGCGCGGCCATGGCAAACGTTCCAGCTATTATTCCGATTTCACCTTCGGCGTCTGGTCGATGACGCCGGAGGGCGAACAACTGGTGCCGGTCGGCAAGGCCTATTTCGGCTTCACGGATGCCGAACTGGAAGTGCTCGACAAATTCGTGCGTAACAATACGATCGATCGTTTCGGCCCGGTAAGGGCGGTGCGGGCCGATCGCGATTTTGGCTTCGTTCTCGAAGTCGCCTTCGAAGGGATCAACCGTTCGACGCGACATAAATCCGGTGTCGCCATGCGTTTTCCGCGCATTGCTCGTCTGAGACCCGACAAACCGCCCTATGAGGCGGATCGACTGGAAAATTTGGTGGCACTAATTGACGCCAAGGCCCCTGCCGTTGATGAATAAGTCAGGTTGATTCCTCACCACAATGTGAGTTGGCCCCGGCTTTCAACCCGTGCAGATTTCGATACTGCCGGGCATATTTGGACAGAGCATATGACAACGTCTGAAGACAACGCATTTCGCCCCGGTCGCCGCACCGTTCTCGCCGGTCTTGCCGTAACACTTTTTGCTCCCAACATCGCTAAGGCTGCCGAAACAAAGGTTCTCGAAACAAAGACGGTCGAGACCAAGGCTGCCGATCCCAAGATCGCCGCGAAAGCCGCGGAGGCGTCGGTCGATCCGCCGCTTCTGGCCGGTGATTATGCCAAGGAGCGTCACAAGTTCCGCACCGACCTTCTGAACAAAGGCCCGGCGCCAGACAAATATGAACCGCTGGTCGCACCATCGGACGCCGATCAGATTTTTTATCGCAGCGGTCTCGGCGGCGAGCTGGAGCTCGTTGCCTGGGTATCGCGCTATGAGCGCACGCCGAAGCCCAAACCGGCCGTGCTCTTCCTCCACGGCGGCAACGCCATAGGTCAGGGTCATTGGCTGCTGATGAAGCCTTACGTCGAGGCCGGCTATGTCGTCATGATCCCGTCGATGCGCGGCGAAAACGGCCAAAAGGGTAATTTCTCGGGTTTCTATGACGAGGTTGCCGACGTTCTCGCTGCATCCGATCGTCTGCGCCACCTGCCAGGCGTCGACCCGCATCGTCTGTTCCTTGCAGGCCACAGCGTCGGCGGCACGCTGGCGATGCTGGCGGCAATGTCGGCCAAACGCTTCCGCGCGGCCACACCCATTTCAGGCAATCCGGATGCCTTCGCCTTCTTCCATCGTTATCCGGAGGATATCCGCTTCAACGCGAAAAATCCGCGCGAATTCCAGATGCGCTCGCCCGTCTGCTACTCCCACAGCTTCAAATGCCCCTTGAAGGTCATGCACGCCAGTGAAGAGACCAATTTGCAGGCCCGGGCGGCGCTGCTTTCGAAGCGTGCTCTTGCCGGCGGTGTAAAAATGGAATTGGCGACGGTTCAGGGCAATCACAACTCGGCGCTGCCGGGTGCGATCGAACAGAGCATCCAGTTTTTCCGGAGTGTGGCGGCCTAAACGGTCAGCCCATCAACCGGTCCACCAGCGCCGCCGCGGCTTCTGCAATCACCGTTCCCGGCGGAAAGATCGCGTCTGCGCCGGCGGTTTCCAATGCAGCGAAATCCTGAGGCGGAATGACGCCGCCGACCGCGATGAGGATACGACCGGCGTGGCGGCGGTTGAGCGCTTCCTTGAGTTCCGGCACCAGCGTCAAATGGCCGGCGGCAAGCGACGAAGCGCCGATGATGTCGGCGCCTTCCCGAACCGCGAGATCGGCCACTTCCTCCGGCGTCTGGAACATGGCGCCGACGACGACATCGAAACCGAGATCGGCAAAGGCGGTGGCGATGACCTTCTGCCCGCGGTCATGTCCGTCCTGTCCCATCTTGGCGACGAGGATGCGGGGCTTCTCGCCCTTTGCCTTGCGGAAAGTTTCAACCTTGGCAACCGCCTTGTTGAACAGGGGATCGGCGGTGCCGACTTCCTTGCGATAGACGCCGGATATGGTTCTGATTTCCGCAACGTGCCGGCCGTAAGCCTTTTCCAGCGCCAGCGAGATTTCGCCGACCGTCGCACGTGCGCGCGCCGCTTTGACGGCGAAATCCAAGAGATTGCCGGTGCCGTTGCGCGCGGCATCGGTCAGAGCCTCCAGAGCGGTCTCAACCGCCGCCGTCTCGCGCGTGCCCTTCAATTGCTGCAGTTTCGAGAGCTGGCGGGCGCGGACTTCGGAATTGTCCACCTTCAACACGTCGACTTCGATATCCCGCTCCGGCCGCGAGAAATTGATGCCGACAACAATCTGGTGGCCGCTGTCAATGCGAGCCTGCGTGCGGGCCGCCGCCTCTTCGATCCGGAGCTTCGGAATGCCCTTTTCGATCGCCTTCGCCATGCCGCCGAACGATTCCACCTCTTCGATATGGGTGAGCGCGCGGGCTGCCAGATCATGCGTCAGCCGCTCGACATAGGCCGAGCCGCCCCAGGGATCGATGATGCCGGTCGTGCCGGATTCCTTCTGCAGCAGAATCTGCGTGTTGCGGGCGATGCGGGCCGAATGATCCGTCGGCAGAGCAAGCGCTTCATCGAAGGAGTTGGTGTGCAGGGACTGTGTGTGGCCCTGCGTTGCCGCCATGGCCTCGACCATGGTGCGGATGATGTTGTTCATCGGATCCTGCGCCGTCAGCGACCATCCGGACGTCTGGCTGTGCGTGCGCAGCGCCAGCGACTTCTCTTCCTTCGGCGCAAAGTTCTTCTGCATCAGTGCGGCCCAGATCAGCCGTGCCGCGCGCATCTTGGCGACTTCCATGAAGAAATTCATGCCGACCGCCCAGAAGAAGGAGAGGCGTGGCGCGAAGCTGTCGATATCGAGCCCGGCGGCCACGCCTGCGCGGGCATATTCGATGCCGTCGGCGATCGTATAGGCGAGCTCCAGATCCGCCGTCGCACCGGCCTCCTGCATATGGTAGCCGGAAATCGAGATCGAATTGAATTTCGGCATGCGCTGGCTGGTATAGCTGAAAATGTCCGAAACGATCCGCATCGAGGGTTGCGGCGGGTAGATATAGGTGTTGCGGACCATGAACTCCTTGAGGATGTCGTTCTGGATGGTGCCGGAGAGCTTATCCTCGGAAACGCCCTGCTCCTCGGCGGCGACGATATAAAGCGCCATCACCGGCAACACCGCGCCGTTCATGGTCATCGATACGCTCATTTCTCCGAGTGGGATGCCGTCGAAGAGCTGGCGCATGTCGAGAATGGAATCGATCGCCACGCCCGCCATGCCGACATCGCCTGCAACGCGCGGATGGTCGCTGTCATAGCCGCGATGGGTGGCAAGATCGAAGGCGACGGAGAGGCCTTTCTGCCCGGCCGCGAGATTGCGGCGGTAGAAGGCGTTCGATTCCTCGGCGGTGGAAAAACCCGCATATTGGCGGATGGTCCAGGGCTGCTGGACATACATGGTCGGATAGGGGCCGCGGACGAAGGGAGCTGCGCCAGGATAGGTGTCGAGGAAGTTCAACCCGGCAAGGTCAGCAGCGTCATAGACGCGCTTGACGGCGATGCCCTCCGGAGTTTGCCAGGCCGGGGCGTCGGTTTTTGAAGTAACCGCTTTCGGTTTCTTCCAGTCGATTTTGCTGAAGTCGGGTATAGTAGTCACCGAGCCGATACCTCCGCGAATTCCAATGCCGCCTTCATGCCCCAGCTCCCTCATCCAATCGCACCGGCATCAGTCCCATCCCGCCTGCGACCGGACCCAACTCTCCCAAAGCCGGAACCGGTCGCTCCGCCTTCATCGCAAACAATGTCGTCCCCACAATCGGCTTTGCCACACGATTTGCCCGCGCTTCCTGCACCATCGCCGCTAATCGGCCACTGGCGATAAACTTCGCGAGCCCGCCATCCCGCTCGATGCCCGCAAAAATCTCCCAGGCCTTTTCCGCCAAAGCCTCGGTCAGCGCCTCAATGCCGCCAGCCCCGGCGGCCGGGTCGACCACATGGTCGAGATGGCTTTCAGCAACCAGGAGGGTCTGCATGTTGCGCGCCAGGCGTCGCGCCAGCGGATCGGGAATGCCATGGGTCAAGCTGTGCGGCAGCACGGAAATCTCGTCGGCGCCTCCGGTGCCGGCAGAAAAGACGGCTATCGTATTGCGCAGGATATTGGTTTCCGGGTCGAGCCGCGTCAGCATGCGGTAGCTCGTTTCCATGTAGAGATGGGCGAGCGGCGGGTCGGAGATGCCGCAGGCCTCTGCGATATGGGCAAAGATCATACGTGCGGCGCGAGCTTTCGCCATGGTGACGAATTGGTTCTGATCGGCAGACAGACAGAGACTTGCTGTATTGAGGGTCACTTCCGGCGCGACGCCTGCGTCATCCAATAGTTTCAGATGAGCGACGAGAGTTGCCGCCATGACGGCCAGTTCCTGCGCCTCCGTTCCGCCGGCATTGTGCACGGCGCGGCCATAGGCATTGAAAACGGTTCCGGCAAATCCCGCGTCATGGAGACGTTTGAAGCTGCCCGTCATCTCCCGCGTCGTGCTGGAGGCGAAAACGTCGAGGCCGAAATGCACGGTCGGGCGATGTTGGTTCTTCTCGAGCGCCGCCGCCAATGCCGCGGCAAAGGCCGGTGAGAGGCCGTCCAAGCGCAGCGAAATGGAATTGCCGGAAACAGCAGCCGCCAATCTTGCCGCAAGCACCTCCGTCTCGTTGTTGAGGCCGATACCAAAGGCCGAGGGGCTGCTTTTCGAGATCAGGCTGACGCCGTTGCTCCCGTTGGCGAGATCCTCGCCGAGCTGAAGGAAAGCGCGTTCGATATCCGGATCATCCATCCGCTGGCTGACGACCCAAGGTCTGTCGGTTTGCCGGCGGGTGAATGGCGCGGCATCGGAGCGGCGGGCATAGAGCGGCTCGATCGCGATGCCGTCATCCGTTCGCGATACCAGCGCCTCCTGGTAATCCGCGCCCTTCAGTGCCCGGTCCACCAGCTTGAGCCATGCCTCGCGGCTTACCGGAGCAAAAACGTTCGGGTCCAGACTGTCGATATTCATGCTATCCTCCGTCTTCCAATGGTCTAACCCAAGCCAGGGCAAGGGAAAACAGAAGTTTGGCCTATTGGAGCAATATCTTCGCATGCGACGCCAGCCTCGCGCCAGCCGCGCCGGTCATCATGTGGCTGACCGATCCATATTCAACTGGTTCCCGATGATGGCCGATCTCCTGCCTGTTTCCCGTCGCTTGCTTGCTGTAGCCGCTTTTGCCGCGCTGTCCGCCTGCAGCATCATTCCCGATACCGGAGCGACCGATCCCGACCGGTTCGTACAGGAAACAGCGCCTGTCTTTTACCAGCCCGAAGGTATCGATCCACAAAAGGTAAAACGCCTGCCGGTCCAGCCGGTGCCGCAAGCGCGCGATCTCTTCCGCACGCAATTCAATCAGACCTACGGCCTGCCGACCTCCAATCCGGTGCATCAGGCCATGTATGCGCAGAAGAGCGAAGACGATTTCACCCTGCCGGCCATCCCCTATAAGCGCATAGATCAGCGCTTCTTGCGCCAGGAAGTGGACTATCAGACCGATGAAAGGCCCGGCACGATCGTCGTCGATACGAGGGGCCACTATCTCTATTTCGTCGAGCCGGGCGGCAGGGCGATGCGTTATGGCGTCGGCCTCGGCGCGGCCGGTTATGCCTGGCATGGCAGGGGCATCATCCAGTGGAAGCAGAAATGGCCGCGCTGGACGCCGCCGAGCGAAATGGTGGCCCGCGAACCGGAGATCAAGGCGGTTTCAGCCGAACGCGGCGGCATGAATCCGGGGCCGACCAATCCGCTCGGCGCTCGCGCCCTCTATATCTTCCAGAATGGCAAGGACACGCTCTATCGCATTCACGGCACGCCGGATTGGCAGTCGATCGGCAAGGCAGCGTCATCCGGCTGTGTGCGCATGCTGAACCAAGATGTGATCGATCTCTACAATCGTGTGTCGGCAAGGGCCGAAGTCGTGGTTCTGTAACGGCAGATTGCAACAAATTTTCGTGATGTTGCATAAGTGCGATAGCCGGGCTTCGCTGCCCTCTTTAGTTTTATTCCTGTCTCTGCGAATCTTGCGGGGAACCGAATCGGATCGTTTCGAGTTCCCGCTTCCCTTCCAACAGGAATGATGCTGTCGACATGAGCCTGCCTTCTTCTCTTTCCCGACGAAATTTCCTCGCCCTTGCGGGCATTGGCGCCGTTTCGACGCTCGCCGGCTGCGCTTCCACGGTGGAGAGCAATCCGATTGTCAGCCCCGTGCAGTATAACGGTTCCACCTATCGCCCCTTAGGCAGTTGGCTCTCCAGCTATAATGGCGAGCAGCCGGACCCGGCTGTGATCTATGCAGCTATGGATGATGGCGGCTTTCATCTTCCGGCAATACCCTATGAGCAGATCGATCCGCGATATTATCGTCAGCGCGTTGTCGATCCGACGGGTGAGCCGCCAGGCACCGTCGTCGTCAATACGCGCGAGCGCTTCCTCTATGTCACCGAACCGGGCGGCACGGCGATGCGCTATGGTATCGGCGTCGGTCGCGAAGGCTTCGCCTGGCAGGGCCGTGGTGTCATCCAGTGGCGCAAGAAATGGCCGCGCTGGAACCCGCCGGACGAAATGGTCGCCCGTCAGCCGGAACTCGTCAAATATTCCATCGCCAACGGCGGCATGGAGCCTGGCTTGAAGAATCCGCTCGGCGCGCGCGCGCTTTATATTTTCGAGGATAAGCAGGATTCGCTCTACCGTCTGCACGGCAATCCCGACTGGCGCTCCATCGGCAAGGCCGTTTCCTCGGGCTGCGTTCGCCTGCTGAATCAGGACGTCATCGATCTCTACGACCGCGTGCCGCAACGCGCGCCAATCTTGGTGACGCAGGCGTAAGCTTGGACATGTTTTTGACGAGTGGAATTTAACGGCTGTTATTCGGCCGTTAAATTCGCTCTTAGCCGCTGCAGCCGGTCGCGCAGACTGGCCATTTCATTCATATCGCAGCCGACGGCTTGGCCGATGGCTGCCATGATCATACTGACCTGGCATTTCATGCCGGCGCCCTTTTCCGTCAACGAAACGATTACCTGGCGTTCGTCCTTCGGGTCTCGTACGCGCCCGATCAGGCCGGCTTGCTCGAGGCGTTTCAACAGCGGCGACAGCGTGCCCGAATCGAGATCAAGCTGCTCACCGATGGTCTTGACCGGCAAACAGCCTTTCTCCCAGAGCACCAGCATCACCAGATATTGCGGATAGGTCAGCCCGACGCGATCGAGGATCGGCTTGTAGGCGCGATTGAAGGCATGCGCGGTCGCGTAGACGGCAAAACAGAGCTGCCGTTCCAGCCGCTTTTCCTCATCCGGGATTGCCCGCTCCTGCACCTTGTCCGTCATCGCTGCTCCGCCAGTTTCTTGTTGACGTCATTGTCACAGGTTCATTTTTCAAAATCAAATTACAAAAATATATTGCGCACGATTAAATCGCGTTATATACAAACTTCATCCAACTCGCAAAGGAGATCTGACATGCCTATCCTCTACACCACCAAGGCTTCCGCTACCGGCGGCCGTGCAGGCCACGCCGTTTCCGAAAATGGCGTTCTTGACGTCACCCTGACCGTGCCGAAGGAACTCGGCGGCGACGGCGCTACCGGCACCAATCCGGAACAGCTCTTCGCTGCAGGCTATTCCGCCTGCTTCCTTGGCGCCCTGAAATTTGTTGCAGGCCAGCAGAAGGTCAAGATTCCGGAAGACGCCAAGGTGACGGCAACGGTTGGCATCGGCCCGCGCGCGGATGGCACCGGCTTCGGCATCGAAGTCTCGCTGTCGGTTCACATTCCCGGCATGGAAAAGGCCGAAGCTGAAAAGCTCGCCGCTGCCGCTCACATCGTCTGCCCCTATAGCCACGCCATGCGCACCTCGACGGAAGTGCCGGTCACGGTTGCCTGAGAACGGGCTTTCTCATCTTCCGAACTGACGGAACGGATGACATAAAAGAGGAGCGATATGCATTTCGGTGTATGTCGCTCTTTTTCTTTTGCAAGAAAGTTGCTATATGTTTTCTTGAGAAAGGATATAGCCATGATATCTGCTCAAGCGATCGGTCACGCAAATCCGGGCGAGGCCCTAGTCATCACCAAGGCGGTCGTTAATGCCGCGGAGCGGCTGGGCTTGAACGCCCGCATGCTCGCTGCTGTCATCGGCGTTTCGGAAGCGACGGTGTCGCGCATGAAGCGGCAAGATCATCTTCTGGAGCGGCACAGCAAGCCATTTGAACTCGCCGTTCTTTTCGTACGTCTGTTTCGCTCGCTCGATGCCATTGTCGGCGGCGATGAGGCCGTGGCGCGGCAATGGCTGCGCAATGTCAATCTCGCCTTCGGTGCAACGCCGCTCGAAAAGATCACCTCCATTTCCGGATTGACCGATGTCCTTGCCTATCTGGACGCCCGCCGCGCTATCGTCTGAGGCTCGGCCGATTTCCGGCCGCTATTGGCGACTGGTGGAGGCGCAGCATCAGGTCTCGACCTTGAAGCTGGTCGACACGCTGGAAGAGCAGGCGCTTCTCGAACATCTGCTGGAGGAGAGCAAGCCGGCGCTGCCGCCGGAATGCGCTGGTCTGGACTATCTGTTGGCCACTCCCTTCCGCTACGGAGCGATCTACCCTCACGGCTCACGCTTCAGGCGAGCGGGGCGTACTCTCGGCGTCTTTTATGCTTCCGAACGGATCGAAACGGCGCTGGCCGAAATGAGTTTTTACCGGCTGCTTTTCTTCAGCGATTCTCCGGAGACGCCGTTGCCCGCCAATGCGGCGGAATATACCGCCTTCGCCGCCGCGATCAGCACCAAAGAGGCGATTGATCTTACCCGCTCGCCGTTGGATCGAGATCGCGAAGCATGGACCGATCCCGTCAGCTACGAAGCTTGCCAGTCGCTCGCCGACGCGGCGCGTGCAGGGGGCATTCAGGCGATCCTCTACCGCTCCGTCAGGGATTCCCAAGGCGGGAAGAATATTGCCCTTCTGACGGCCCATGCCTTTGCCGCCCGCGAACCGGTCGAACGGCAGACCTGGCGCATCCGGCTGTCGCCGGCCGGTGTGCAGGCACTCTGCGATTTTCCGAAAAGTCGCATCGGTTTCGCACGCAGCGATTTCGGCGCTGATCCGCGCATGCGAAACAGCGCTTAAGCCAACGTGAGCAAATCCCGCCGCAGCCGGTCCGCATCGCCATCGGGCAGTCTAGCTTCCACCTCCGCATGCGTCACCTTCCAGATCGGCACAGCGGCCGCGAGCACCGCTTTGCCTGACGGCGTCAGGCTGAGCAGCCGGGCACGGCGATCCCTGGGATTGGGAAGAATGCTCACCCAGCCCCGCCGCTCCAGCGGCTTTAAGGCCGCCGTCAGCGTCGTCTGATCTATTGCGAGCAGCGTTGCCACCGGCCCCATGGCTGCAGGCTCCGGCCTGTTCAGTGACATCATCAGGGAAAACTGGCCATTGGTGAGTCCGAGTGGCCTCAGTGCTTCGTCGAAACGGCGCGCCAAAGCGCGAGCGGCGCGCTGCACATGCAGGCAAAGGCAGGTATCGCGCACGAGTAGTGTTGTCTCGAAAGGAATTTCAATCATGTTTGACATGGTTTACTAATATTGATATCAATGCATTTGTCAAGTTTGGTGAGAAGTGGACGCCGGAGGAGGGCGCGACAATGAACCAAATCGTTTCACGCGAGGTGTGGCTGGAGGCTCGCCGCGAACTGCTTGCCAAGGAGAAAGAAGCGACGCATTTGCGTGACCGTATCAATGCCGAGCGCTTGGCGCTGCCCTGGGTCAAAGTCGACAAGGACTACGTTTTCGACACGCCCACGGGGAAGAAGTCGCTGGCCGATCTCTTCGACGGCCGCAGTCAACTCATCGTCTACCACTTCATGCTCGGTCCGACGTGGGAAGCCGGATGCCCCGGCTGTTCGTTCCTCGCCGATCATTTCGATGGCGCCCTGCCGCATCTCAATCATCACGACGTCACCCTCGTTGCCGTTGCCCGCGCGCCGATCGAGAAGATAGAGGCTTACAAGAAACGCATGGGCTGGAAGTTCCCTTGGGTGTCGTCTTTCGCCAACGACTTCAATTTCGACTATCACGTCTCCTTTACGGCAGAGCAGCTCGCCGGCGAAAAGGTGTTCTACAATTTCTCTGCCATGGACGCGAAGAACGGCCACGACGAGCTTCCTGGGCTCAGCGCGTTCTACAAGGATGAAGCCGGCAATATTTTCCACACCTATTCCAGTTATGCCCGCGGCGGCGAGGAGATGATCGGCACGCTGATGATCCTCGACAATGCGCCGAAGGGACGCAACGAAGGCAGCACCATGGATTTCGTTCGTCGCCACGATGAATATGACGAAGCCCCGAAGGCGCAATCCTCCTGTCACTGAAGCATGAGCCCAAGTCGCGCGATTTTCCGTCGAAGGTCGCGCGGGAACAAATATCCGAAGTGCCGTGTTTAAAGCATGTCGCGCAAAAGTGTGCAGCGGTTTTGCGATAACGACATGCGCAAAATCAAGGACCTAAAGCGCAAGGAGCGGATCTGAAAGATCGCGATGCGCTACGGGGTATAGGGCTCGGCCAATCGCAAAGGAGGGACGCGATGAAGGCGAAACTGACGGAAGAGCACGCATTCTGCAGTCCGGCCAGCTATCGTGAAGCCATCACACTCATCGACGACAATGAACGCATCTTTTCCTCGTGCCAGCCGGACTGAAGCTGGAAGGAATTCATGATCGCCAATTACCGCCGCAAGCAATAGGGAGATCTACAATGGCTGCGAAGGGATATTTTGTCTGGTACGAACTGATGACCACCGACATGGCCGCGGGAGAGGCCTTCTACCGCAAGGTTGTCGGCTGGGACGCCAAGGATGCCGGGATGCCGGAAATCGAAATGGCCTATACTCTGTTCAGCGCCGGCGCCGGCCCGATCGCCGGCATGATGATCCTGCCGGAAGAGGCCAAGGCCATGGGGACGCCACCCTGCTGGACAGGCTATATCAGCGTGCCCAATGTCGATGAGGCTGCCAAGACGATCGCCGCAAAAGGCGGCAGGGTCTATCGAGAGCCTGGGGACATTCCGGGTGTCGGCCGCTTTGCCGTCGTCTCCGATCCCTATGGCGCCGCCTTCTGCATTTTCACGCCGTTGCCGGGCCAGGACTGGCAGCCGCCGGAACCCAATGCGCCCGGCTATATCGGCTGGCACGAGCTCTATTCCAACGATGGCCCGAAAGCCTTTGATTTCTACCGCGATATGTTCGGCTGGGAATCGAGTTCCGATTTCGACATGGGTCCGATGGGCACCTACAAGATCTTCAAGATCGGCGACCGCGACTTCGGCGGCATCATGACCAAGCCGGCGGAAATGCCGATGGCCGCCTGGAACTTCTATTTCAATGTCCCGGCAATTGATGCCGCTATCGGCCGCGTCAACGAGGCCGGCGGAAAGGTCGTCAACGGCCCGATGGAAGTCCCCGGCGGTAGCTGGATCGTCCAGTGCACCGACCCGCAAGGCGCGTTCTTCTCGCTCGTTGCGCCGGTGAAATAAGCTTTTACCTTCTCCCCTCGGGGGAGAAGGTCGCGCGCAGCGCGGGTTGAGGGGGCGTTACTGGGGGAACCGGCTTTGGAGCACGGCTTACGATATTCGTCGCTGTGCTCCTCGTTCTCTCATCCACCCTTCGGGCACTTGCTCCCCGAGGGGAGAAGGGGTCCGCTACCGCTTCAAGCTACCCAGAATCCCTCTCACCAGCGCCCGTCCAACCTGCGTCGCGATCGTACGTGCGGCGCTCTTCATCGCTGCTTCCAAAATCGTTTCGCGCTGGTAGCCGGAACGGCCGCGGCTTGCCGGTTTGTCATCGTCATTCCCGAAGCCGGGGAGCGTCCAGCGGCCGCCGGCGCTTCCGTCGTCCTGTTTGGCGGCATCCTGCTCGGCCGCCTTGCCGGCGCGGGCGGCGAGGATCTCGAAGGCGGATTCGCGATCGACCGTCTCGTCGTAGAGGCCGGCGACCGGGCTGTCGTTGATGACGGCCTGGCGCTCGGTATCGGTCACCGGGCCGATGCGACCCGACGGCGGGCGGATCAAGGTGCGTTCGACGATCGAGGGCGCGCCCTTGCCTTCAAGCATGGAGACCAGCGCTTCGCCGGTACCGAGCGTGGTGATGACTTCGGCGCAGTTGAAGGCCGGGTTAGGCCGGAAGGTTTCGGCGGCCGTCTGGACTGCCTTCTGTTCGCGCGGCGAATAGGCGCGCAGCGCATGCTGCACGCGGTTGCCAAGTTGGGCGAGCACGGTTTCTGGCACATCGAGCGGGTTCTGCGTGACGAAATAGACGCCGACACCCTTGGAGCGGATCAAGCGTACGACCTGTTCGACGCGCTCGATCAGCACCTTCGGCGCATCGTTGAAGAGCAGGTGCGCCTCGTCGAAGAAGAAGACCAGCTTCGGCTTTTCAGGATCGCCGACTTCCGGCAGTTCCTCGAAGAGCTCGGACAGCAGCCACAATAGGAAGGTGGCGTAAAGCCTTGGGTTCATCATCAGCTTGTCGGCGGCAAGCACCGAGATCTGCCCATAGCCATCATTGCTGACGCGCATGATGTCGGAAATCTTCAGCGCCGGCTCGCCGAAGAAGTTTTCCGCCCCTTGCTGCTCCAGCACGAGCAATGCGCGCTGGATCGAGCCGACGGATGACTTCGAGATCAGGCCGAATTGGCTGGAAAGCTCGCTGGCATGGTCGCCCATATAGTTGAGCAAGGCCTGGAAATCCTTGAGGTCGAGCAGCGCCAGCCCATTGTCATCGGCAATCTTGAAGGCGATGTTGAGCACGCCCTCCTGCGCCTCCGATGCGTTCATCAGCCGTGCCAGCAGCAGCGGCCCCATCTCGGCGATGGTGGTACGCACGCGATGGCCTTTTTCGCCGTAGAGATCCCAGAAGATCACCGGGAATTGTTCGAATTCGTAGGGCTTCAGACCAATTTCCTCGGCCCGTTTCAAAAGGAAATCCTTCGGCTCGCCCTTGGCGGCGATACCGGAGAGATCGCCCTTGATATCGGCGCAGAAGACCGGCACGCCGGCTTTGGAAAAACCCTCCGCCAGCACCTGCAAGGTCACCGTCTTGCCGGTGCCTGTCGCGCCAGTGACGAGGCCATGGCGATTGCCGAATTTCAGCGTCAGATATTCGTCCTTGTTGATGCTGTCGTCCGGATTGCGGCTGGCGCCGACGAAAATCTGTTCATCCTGTTGCGGCATCAGGCGTCGTCTCCCTTTGGACGGCGGCACTGCAACCCCCGAGAAGTTTTAGGGGCGAGAGGTGCCAGAGGCCCATTCATTGTTTTGTCCTGACGCTGTTATAAGAAGAGACTTGAATGGGGACAACCGTTCGCTTCATGGTGATGCTTCCGGTAGTGTCGCACACAACCCGGACAGACTTGAGTCGGTCGGCGCATTCAATTACGTTGACGTTCACGTCATAAGTAACAGGCAGGAGGCCAGAATGAACGAGATTATTGATCAGATCGCAACGAGAGCCGGCATTTCACCCGATATTGCAGAGAAGGCCGTTGGCATGATGCTGGGCTTCCTACAGCGCGAAGCCCCGGATGGCCCGGTCACCAAGATGATCGAGTCTATCCCCGGTGCGTCCGATCTAGTGGCGCAATATAACGGGGAGGAAACGTCCGGCGGTCTGCTCGGCGGCCTTCTGAGCGCCGTTGGCGGTGGCGGCGGTCTCATGGCGCTCGGCCAGTCGTTGATGAGCAGCGGTCTCAACATGGGCGAAATTTCCTCGCTCGCCAAGGAAACCATCGCGACCGCCCGCGAACATGCCGGCGATGAGGTGGTCGATGAGGTCGTCAATTCCGTGCCGGGGTTGAGCCAGTTCCTGTAATATGCTGTCATTTGTGACGAAGGCCCCGCGGTCTGATCGCGGGGCTTTTTTGTTTGATCATTCAGCAGGTTGCAAATTGTCCCATGGCCGCCAATTCCATTCCATCGCTGTTACCGAACGGGCCTGGCCATCGGTTCGTGCTCTATGGCGATTCTTGTTCCGGAGTTCCAGGCGCGCTGCACGAAGAGACCTTCGTCGCCGTCAACGCCGTCCTGCGCCGGCTTGATCCGCCGCCGGAATTCATCCTGTTTCCGGGCGACGAGATCATTGGTCTGACCGCCGATCCGGAAGCCTTGAGGGCGCAATGGCGGCATTGGTTCGAGCATGAAATGGGCTGGCTCGACCGACGGAAAACGCCGCTTTGGCACACGACCGGCAATCACACCACCTATGATGAAATGAGCGAGCAGGTCTTTCGCGAGGTCCTGCAGCTTCCACAAAACGGTCCGCCAGGCCAGGAAGGCCTGTCTTACTGGGTGCGCCGCGGCGATCTCCTCCTTGTTTTCGTCCATACGCTGTGGACCGGTCTCGGTGGCGAGGGTCATGTCGAGACAGAGTGGCTGGAGGCAACGCTGAAACAGCATGGAGATGCACGCCATAAGATCGTCCTCGGCCATCACCCGGTTTTCCCCATCAACGGTTTTTCCGGATCCTATCAGCGCGAGGTCGGCCCGGATTACACCAAGCGATTTTGGGATATTCTGGTGGAAGCGGACGTTCTGGCCTATGTCTGCAGCCATATCCTCGCCTTCGACGTCCAGGTTCACCGCGGCGTCCTGCAGCTTTGCACCGCCGGCGCAGGCACTGCGCATAGAATGCCGGAGGGCGTGGAATATCTTCATTGCATCCAGGCGGCACTCGATGCGGACGGTCTTCGCTATCAGGTGCTGGATACGGACGGCATCGTTCGCGAACGATTGCAATGGCCTTTCAAGCCGGCCGATCCCGAGAGCTGGCAAACCCTGTCACCCGGGATGCATCGAGCCAGCTTTACCGGCTCGATGACCAATGATCGCATCATCGAATTGCGGATAAGGGGCCGCATGCCGAAGGCGGCACATCCGCCAGCCCAAACACTCTTCTCTGCCTTCAACGCCGATGCCATCGCGCCGTTCTGGCTCGGCTTGCGTGGTCCGAGGCAAACGCTGACCTTGATTCTTGGTCGCGATCCCGGCCGCAGCCCGCATTACTGGTTCGGGCCTGATCTCGCAGCCGGTCAGTCCTTCGATGTCGATATCGCTCTGCATGCCGGCATGGGGCCAGGCGGCATGCTTTATCGCATGCATGGCGATGACAGATGGACTTCATTCGACGGAGCTTCCGCCACCGGCCTTGAACGCTTGGTCTGGCCGGCGCAATGGAGCGTTGGCCATGGTCAGCGCGGCACTGAAGACCGCGCCTTCATGGGCGAGGGGTTGGAGGTAGCGTTTGCAGTGGGATAGGCGCTGCGCGGCCTTCCCCTTTACGCCTCAATCGTCTCCAATCCGATGCCAGACGCGGCCGTCGCGTCCGATGAGTTCGTCTGCGCAGGCCGGTCCCATGCTGCCCGGCGCATAAGGATCGGGTTTGCCGCCGTCGGCCCAGAGATCGAGAAAAGGCTGCACGGCCGCCCAGCCGGCTTCGATACTGTCGGCGCGCTGGAACAGGGTTTGGTCGCCGACGAAGAGTTCGTAGAGCAGCGATTCATAGCCCGTCTGATGACCGATGTCGAAATGGTCGGCATAGCGGAAGTCGAGCTCGATCGGCGAGGTCTTCAGGACCAGCCCCGGCGATTTGATGGAGATCCCCATCTGCAGCCCTTCGTTCGGCTGCACCTGAATAATCAGCTTGTTCGGTGGCAGGTCCGGTCGCGCGGCCGCCCGGGGAAATTGCGCGAAAGGCACCTGCCGGAAGGTGATGACGACTTCAGTGTCACGGGCCCTCAAGGCCTTGCCCGTGCGCAGATAGAAGGGCACGCCTGCCCAGCGCCAGGTGTCGACGAAAAGTTTCAGCGCCACGTAGGTTTCGGTATTGCTGTCTGGCGCGATATCCGGCGTCTCTGTGTAGGCCGGCAGATCCTTGCCGTCGAGTGGCCCGGCGGTGTAGGCGCCGCGCACCGCGTTTTTCGCCGCCTCGTCTCGCGAATAGTGGCGCAGCGCCTTTAGCACCTTACCCTTTTCGTTGCGGACGGATTCTGCGTCGAAGCTGTTCGGCGGTTCCATGGCCACCATGGCAAGAAGCTGGAACAGATGGTTCGGCACCATATCGCGCAAAGCGCCCGTGGCGTCGTAGAACTTGCCGCGCGTGCCGACGTCCACCAATTCCGCGGCGGTGATCTGCACATGGTCGACATAGTTGTTGTTCCACAGAGCTTCGATCATCATGTTGGCAAAGCGCGTCGTCATGATGTTCTGCACCGTTTCCTTGCCGAGGAAATGGTCGATGCGATAGATTTGGCTCTCGTCCGCGCTGTGCAGAAGCGTCGCGTTCAACATCTGCGCCGAAGCGAGGTCATGACCGAACGGCTTCTCGATGGCGATGCGCCGGAAGACGCCGGCGGTTTCGTCAAGAAGCCCATGCTCGGCCAGGCGGCTGGCGATGTCGCCGAAAAAGCGCGGCTGCACGGCAAAATAGAAAGCGGCATTGGCGCTCGGCGCATGCTGCAGTCGATCGGTGATCTCCTGATAGATTGCGCCCTGCGTGAAGTCTCCGGATATATATGAGATGCGCGTCTTCAACCTCTGCCAGGCGTCGCTCTGCTGCGCTTGCTCCATTCCGTTCGTGGCGAGGAATGTGTCAAGACGCTCGACCAGGAACTCGTCGCCACCGGGTTCGATGCTGACACCGAGCACATGCACGTCGTCGCCCAACATGCCGGCTTTGGTCATGTTGATCAGCGTCGGCATCAGTAGCCGACGCGTCAGGTCGCCGGTTGCACCAAAGATCACGAGCGTCAGCGGAGGAGCGGGGGGAACGGTGAAGCCGGTCATGAATGCACCTCCGTCTGGAATAGGGAGATCAGGTTTCTGGACGACATGCATCTTCTCCTTCAGCCGGTTGCGTTCGTGCTTGGGCGAGGATGTTCTAACCCAAGATCGAGAAAACCGGAATCGCTTTTCGAAAGGGTTGCGCTGTGAGGCATGATCCCATCGGCGGGCGTCGCCACGGCATAAATGCTATATAGGCCCTACTTCTTCACGGCGATCATAAACAGCCGTGGAAACCGCAGCAGGACTTTGCCGTCCACCAGTGGCGGATAGGCCTTTTCGATGCGTGTGAGATAGTCGGCCGCGAAAGCGTCGCCATGCTCAGGCCCGGCATGATCGAGATAGGGGCGCAGGCCCGTGCCCTTGACCCATTCGACGATGGCGGCGGCATTTTCCAATGGGTGATTGTAGTTGGTGTGCCAGAGGTCGACGCGGGCCGACTTGCCGATCAGCCGATTATAATAGGCCGAGGGTGAGGGAAGCGGGCTGCGGCGCACGCTCTTTCTGGCAAAGGCCTCACTCCAGGGGCCGTCTTTTCCTGTCTCCTCCATCATCAAATGGCTGAGTTCGGTCAGATTGTCTGGCATCTGGATGGCGAGCACGCCGCCTGGCCTCAACCCGTCCATCAGCCGTTCGAAAATGTCGATGTGATCAGGCAGCCATTGGAAAACGGCGTTGGCAAAAAGCAGATCGACAGGTTCTTCCGGCTGCCAAGTGGCAAGATCGGCCCTGAGAAACTCCGTGCCGGGCATGCGCTTGCGGGCCGCCTCCAGCATGTTCTCGTCGCTGTCGAGCCCGGAAACGCCGGCGGCACCGTAGCGTTCGACGATCAGCTCCGTCGAGTTGCCAGGCCCGCAGCCGAGATCGATAGCGCGATCTACGCGCTCCAACGGCACCTGCGCGAGTAGGTCACGCGCCGGGCGCGTGCGTTCATCCTCGAACTTCACATATTGGCCGGCAGACCATGCCATGACTTATCCTCTTCATCAGATTGTATGCCCGATACGAGTGGACCCGGACCTTGTCGATATTGGGCCTGTGGAGTTTGATCATTTCATGGGCGAGATCGCCAGGGGTGAAATTTCGACCCTCGTGCGGCAAATGGCCCAGGAAATCGCTGATCGGGTTGGCGGGAAACGCGCTTAGAACAGTTGCGACAGCTTCTATTTTCCCTTCACCGCCAGGATGCGCTTTGCCACCTCATCCAGCCCTGCCGTATTGCGGGCGATGAGTTGTTGCGCGACGTTCGTCAGTGCGTCGATGTTGCCGTCAGAGGCATCATCCAGTTCGTCGTTGGCGCCGACGAGCGCGCCGTCGATGCGAAAATAGGCAAGCTTGCCCACATTGGCCGGTGTGACCTGCGTCGACCCGTCAACCATCTTCGTCTTGGCAGGGTTGAGCAGCGAATTGGCCTCGTAGGAGGCGGTCGATACCTGGCCTTGCATCAGGATTGAAATCAGCGGCGTACCGTTGGCGGGGTTGATCCAGCCGAGTGCGCCCCAGCTTTTTGCCTGCTGATAGGGAATAGGACGGTTCTGCTGGCCGGTGCCGAGCGACAGAACCACGACGGAGTTGTTGCCCTTCTCCCAGCCCATCTTACGGGCTTCGACATAGGCGGCGAGGATAGGATCGTTGGCGAAGACGCCGCCGTCGATCAAGGGGACGGAGCGGTTCGGATCATCGACGGGTTTGGCGAAATTTTCGATCAGCGCCGGCTCGAAATAGCTCGGCGCGGCGGAGGTGGCGCGGCAAGCCTCCCAATAGCGGAAATGGCTGTTTTCATCGTCGGAATTGGACATGATCAGCGCCTGGCGCGCCTTGATGTCGTAAGCTGTGATCAGCACTTTGGTCAGTCCGGCGGCGATCTCGGCGGCTCCCAGCCGGACCTGCAGCTTCGCTTCCAATGGCGTCGCATCGTAACGCTCCTCCGCCAGTCCGCCGAGATTGATGATTTTCGACGCCAGCGTCGTGCCGAAAATATCCTGTCCCTCTTTGGCATAGAGCTTGACGAGATCATCCGGCGTGCAGGCGGCATCGCCGTTGCCGGAAGGGTGCGGGCAGGTGAGCCCGGCTGCGATGATGCCGCCGGTCGACGTGCCGGCGATCAGATCGAAGGCTTTGTACATCGGCAAGCCGTTCAGCCGCTTCGCGAGCTCGGCAACGATGAGCGCCGGAATGAGCCCGCGAATACCGCCGCCGTCGATGGATAGGATGAACCGCACTGCCATGGAATTCCCCTCCTATATCTGCCCGTCGGCAAAGATAGCAGCGGCATTGCATCGATCAATGAAAGCGGAGCGTTCTCGCCTACCTCTTGTGGAGGGGAGAGAATGCCTAAAAACGTGTAATCACGCTGATGCCCGTACCTTCCGCCTTGTCCAGCGCCATCAGCGCTGGCACGGCCTCTTCCAGACTGATTTTGCGGCCGATCAGCTTTTGTGGGGCGATCTTGCCGGCGGCAAGCATGTCCAGCATGGCGTCGTAACGCCAGGCCTGCATGCCATGGCTGCCGTAAATCTCCAGCTCATGGCCGATCACCTGCGCCATCGGTATTTGCGGCGCCGCATGTTCGCCCAGCATCAGGCCGACCTGCACATGCCGGCCGCGGCGGCGGAGATTCTTGATGGAATTGAAGCAGGTGACGGGATGGCCGAGCGCATCGATAGACACATGCGCGCCGCCCTTGGTGATCTCCCGCACAGCCTCAGCGACATCGGCCACACCAGCCGCATTGATCGTCGCTACCGCGCCGCATTCGCGGGCGAAAGCCAGCTTCTCGTCGGAAATATCGATGGCGATGGCATTCGCGCCGAGCGCGCTCGCGATCATGATGGCGGACAGGCCGACGCCGCCACAGCCATGCACCGCGATCCATTCGCCCGGACGCGTCCTAGCCTGGTCGGCGACGGCGCGGAAAGACGTGGCGAAACGGCAGCCGAGGCTCGCCGCCGTCGCATCGTCGATCGTCTCCGGTAAGTGCACGAGATTGGTGTCGGCATAATCAATCGCCACATATTCGGCGAAGGACCCCCAATGGGTGAAGCCGGGCTGGAACTGGTTCGGGCAGACCTGCTGATTGCCGGAATGGCATTCGGCGCAATGGCCGCAGCCGGAAACGAAGGGCACGGTGACACGGTCGCCGACCTTGAAGCGAACGACGCCCCGGCCGGTCGCTACCACCTTGCCGGCAAGCTCATGGCCGGGCACATGCGGCAGCTTGATATCGGGATCATGGCCCATCCAGCCATGCCAATCGCTGCGGCAAAGCCCCGTGGCGCCGATGGCGATCACGACGCCGTCCTCGCTGGGCGTTGGGTCAGGAAGGGTACGAATATCGGGTGTGGCCTCGAAGGCCTCGTAATACATCGCTTTCATGGGACTCTCACGCATTCTGCCGCAGTTGGTGTCGTCCATCATTTTTCCTGATTCATCCATTCGTCAAGCTATTGTTTCGGCGCATGAAAATTGCGCGGGGAATGCGGCTTCCGGCGCTTTGTTGCGAATGGATTTCAAGCGGAAGTTTCCGCTTGACCCCCAGGTTGTGCAGGTTTTTCCTTCTTGCCGCTTTCAGGAGGAAATCATCATGGCCGTCGATACATCCCCCCGCACCACAACCTGGACCTATGTCGATGGAGAATGGCTCACCGGTAACCCGCCGCTGATCGGCCCGACATCGCACGCCATGTGGCTGGGCTCGACCGTGTTCGACGGCGCCCGCTGGTTCGACGGTATCGCGCCCGATCTCGACCTCCACTGCCAGCGCGTCAACCGCTCCGCGCTCGCCATGGGCCTGAAGCCGCTCAAGTCCGCTGAGGAAATCGAAGCGCTCGCCTGGGAAGGCGTGGAGAAGTTCGACGGCAAGACGCCGATCTACATCAAGCCGATGTATTGGGGTGAACACGGCTCGGCGGGAAGTGTCGTCGCCGTCGATGCAGAATCGACCTGTTTCGCGCTTTGCCTGTTCGAAGCGCCGCTGGGCGGCCATGGCGGCGTGACGTTGACTGTCTCGCCCTTCCGCCGCCCGTCGCCGGAAACCGCCATGACCGACGCCAAGGCCGGCTCGCTTTATCCGAACAGCGGCCGCATGATCGTGGAAGCGAAGAAGCGCGGCTTCGACAATGCGCTGGTGCGCGACATGAACGGTAATGTCGTCGAGACTGCCTCGTCCAACGTTTTCATGGTGAAAGACGGCATCATCTACACGCCGGTCGCCAACCGCACCTTCCTCGCTGGCATCACCCGCGCCCGTGTCATGGGCCTGTTGCGCCAGGCAGGGTTTGACGTGCGGGAGGAGACGCTCTCGGTTGAGCAATTCATGGCAGCCGACGAGATCTTTACCACCGGCAACTATTCCAAGGTGGTTTCGGTCAACCGTCTCGACGACCGCGAATTCCAGCAGGGTCCGATCGCCCGCAAGGCGCTGGAACTTTACATGGACTGGGCTTACGGGCGCAGCGCCAGCGAAGAGTGAAACCCTTCTCTTAGATAGGGAAGGGTAATGTGCCGCGCGAAACGTTGGAAGCGCTCGCGCGCTCCGGAGTCGATTTCATCTGCGGTCGGACATAGTTAAATTGGGCGGTGTGAAGATAGCATTTGTGGTAAAATGAGGTGGGCCGGCAAAGCTATTGAGGAGGCCGCCATGAAAATATCTCTTCCCCCTTCTGTCTATCTCTTCGACTATTACAGGCTGTTTTTGCAGCTCTGTGTTATCGCCGCCACCGGGTTCGTCATCTATTCAATGTTGTTCGGGTTCACTTGGTGACGTCAGGAGCGATTGAAGCCGCCGGTTCCTACGGGACCGTCGGGGACGCTTTGTTTCAGAGGAGGTCGGCGATGAGTCTGAGCTTTCCGAACCGCAGCCGCAGTTATGATGCCTCGGCGCGTCGTATCCGGTTTAGCGGATACGACGGCATGTTTGAGGTTCCGTTTCTCGTCGAAGCGGATGTCTTTCCGGACGCCAATACCGAAGCAGGTTACCTTGCCGCCTTCGACGCCGAACGCGACGCGATCCAGAAGGTCGCCAAAAGGGCCTATGGCTATGGTAGCCGACGCCTATACATCCTGACCGCGAATGATTTCCGCTAACGAATTTCTTTCGGCTCTTTCTTCGGGCTGACCCACCAGCAATAGATCGCGCCGATCGCCAGCAGCACGCAGGTGCCGAGAAACACGGCGCGCATGCCGATATGGCCGCCGACGAAGCCGCCCAAAACAGGGCCGACCACCTGACCGACATACTGCGAGGAGATCGAGAGGCCAAGAATGCTGCCGGCCGCCGCGTCCGGAACATTGTGGCGGATGACGGCGGTGATGCAAGGCAGCAGCCCGCCAAGCGCGATGCCCATCAGAAAGCGCAGCGCAATCAATTGCCAGGCTGAGGTCACGAAAGCCTGCGGGATCAACAGCAGTGCCGCGACCGCGAGAGCTGCCATGATCACAGTCCAATGGCCGATGCGATCTGCAAGCTTGCCGAGCCATGAGGCGGACAGGATACTGCCAAGTGCGGCCGCAGCCATGACCACGCCCGAAATCATCGTGACGTGAGCGCCCTCGACGAACTGGGCGACATAGACGGTAATGATCGGCTCGATCGACATATTGGCGAGCATCAGCAGCAGGCCGATCGACAACATGGCGATGGCTGGCCGTTTGTCTGATATGGAAGCCCAGCCGCCACTTGCCTTCGCTGCCTTCTTTCGCGCTGGCGATTTCTCTTCCCGGATCAGGAAGGTGGTCGCGAGAAAGGTGAAAAAGATCACGCCGCCCGCCAGCAGGAAGGTGCCGCGAATGCCGATGATGGGTGGCAGGGCGCCGCCGATCAGCGGTCCGACCAGATTGCCGGCCATGATCCCGGAAGACAATACGCCGAGCGCCCAGGCCGAGCGATTTTTCGGCGTCTGGGTCGCCACCAGCACCATCGATCCGGAGGCGTAGCCGCCAGCCAACCCGGTAAACAGGCGCAGCGCCACCAACTGCCAGACGCTGCCCGCCATTCCCATCAGAGAGATCGCCACCGTCATGCCGAGGCTCGCGCGCACCAACATCAGCTTGCGGCCATAGATATCGCCGAGCCGACCCCAGAGAGGCGCGACGAAGGCGGCGGCAAAGAAGGTGGCGCCATAGGCGATGCCGGACCATTGCACGATCGCCGCCTTGTCGGTGACGCCAAGCTCCTCGACATAGAGCGGCAGGAAGGGAAGCAGCAGTGTCATCGCCACGATGGTGGTAAAGGAGCCGATGAGGCAGATGATCAGATTCCGCATCCAATAAGCGGTTTCCGGCTCGGCCGGCGCGGCCGCTTCCCATCGTGTCTCAGCAGTCATTTCTTGGCCTTTGCATTCAACGCATAAAATAATTCCCGGCGGCCGGCCGCGAGGATATGCCCGGCAAGCAGGTCGCCGCGGCTGAAGAGATCGGAACGACCGAGCCGGTACTTCCCCGCAAGGCGGAGCAATTTTTCCAATATTTGACGAGCCTCCGACATGGCGACGGCTTCCTGTTGATGTCGATTATGACGATAGTCTGGACCACGCCGCTGGCTATGCCAAGTCCGCAAAGCGCCTTGTCGGTTCTGTCATCTCATGATATAAAACTGATTGCATTTTGCAATCGGATTGCTGGCGACCAACTCGATATCCGAAACGGCCGCCAGAGAGAGGAGATGCGCCATGAGCACTCTTGATAATGCCCGTTGCGACACGGTGCGGCGGCTCTATGCCGCCTATGTCGCCCAACATCCCGATGTCGTCCGCCCGATGCTGACAAGCGATTTTACCTTTTCCAGCCCGCGCGACGATCACATCGACCGCGACCAATATTTTAAACATTGCTGGCCGAAGGAGAAGGTCTTCCGCGCCATTCATATCGAACATCTCGTGCCGGACCGCGACGAGGTGATCGTCGGTTATCGCGCCGAAAAGATGGACGGAGGCAGCTTTCGCAATGTGGAGATGATCCGCTTTACCGGCGACAGGATCGCAGAGGTGAACGTCTACTTTGGACGCGATGTCTAGGAAATAGCGGGCCAGCTCAAAAAGCCGGCCCTTCACTCAGCTTACGCTCTCGCCCGAGATGGCGCATGACCGCGATGGATCGTCCAGGCTTGCAGGAGGCTGCCGGCGGCAAACAGGATCAGCCAGATGAGCAAAGCCATCTGCACTGGCGGCGAATCCGGACCGTTGCCGATCGGATGCGACGGCGGCAGCCGGGAGAGTGTTTCGTTGATGCCGGGAACCCAGAGCAGGAAATAGGTGAAGGACAGGCCGAACGCCTTCAGATAAGCTCGCAGCCGACCGAGAAAGCTCACTCTTCCCACCAAAATTGCTACTGATGCCACCAGCAGAGCCATGATGCCGAGCGCGTGCCCCGGATTGAACCCGCCTGTGGATGAGAGTCCGAAGGAGGTCACCACCGACAGCGCCAATCCACCGAGATAGATCTGTCCCGACCGCATCTCAGGCTTGATGCCGCCATGCCTGGCAAAGCTGTAGAGCCCTGCAACGATCGGTACGAAGCTGATGACGGTATGAAGTTCGCCGAGCAAGGAAAGAGGAGCGGACATGGTAGATTTCCTTTTTGTATATCGACTAGTAGGTAGTTTTTAGAGGCAAGCTACGGACGCTTTTATAAGCTTCGCCCTCAGATGACCGAATGCTTAACCTACTAGTTGGTAGGCTGTCAATGGCTGTTCACCCGATGTTGAACCGCAAGTTCGGACGCTGTCATGTTTAGCTTACGGCAATTCCCGTCATAGCCGCCTCCAGTGCTACGGTCGGACCGGTCATAGGCCGCGCATATTCGTTACCCAACAGTGCCGCCGCACCGGTCATAGATGCCTGCGCGAAGACCACCGTCTTCGCCCCTTCACGATAGGCCGCGGCCGCTGCATCGGCGATCCCTGTCAGATAAGCGTCCTGTTCACCGGCCCGGAATAGCGCCCATGCGCCCTTGATCAGGCGGAGATCAATCTCAGCGCCTGTCGTTCTCGCTGCCTCTTCGAAGAGGCGGGTGGTTGGAGCGATGGTCGTCTCGGTGGTGCAGAGGACCGCGACTTTGCCGCCGGATTTCACCGCATTTTCCGCGAGCGCGCCATCGGCTCTGACAATGGGCACCGTCGACGTGTTTGCCGCTAGCAGTGCCGCAGGGCCGAGGGTAGAGCAGTTGAGCACGACGGCATCAGCGTCCTGTGCAAGCTGCTGCAGGACCGCAGCCGTTTCCGCCTCGATCTCAGGCGTCAGTCCGCCCGCCCGTTCGGCGGCAAAGAGAAGATCGGCGCGGACATGGTGTCGAAGAGCGCCGGCCGGTAGGCCAAGTTCCTTTGCCGCCTCGTCGTAGATGGCGATGTTGCTTTCGGCGGTGTGCAGGCAGGCGATGAGCATGGGCAATCTTTGAAAATCGAGTGATATGACGGGAAATCCTAACGGCTCCGCTTGCGCTTCACCATGGCTTGATTTGATCGCTTTTTTCGCCATCGGCGTTGCCATGCCAGGAGCGGCAAAAATAGCAGCGCAAACAAGGGTAAATTTTCCTCGACCTCATGATTTTTTGGCATGTCGCCGGTTGCCCTTCACACCGTCCCCTCCTATGTTCCCGATCACCTGCCGACGCAATTTTTTGCCAAGAGGAGATAAGACCATGGCTTTCGAATTGCCTGAACTTCCCTATGATTACGAAGCGCTTTCCCCCTTCATGTCGCGTGAAACCCTCGAGTTTCACCACGACAAACACCACAAGGCCTATGTCGACAATGGCAACAAGCTGGCGGCTGAAGCGGGTCTTTCCGATCTCTCTCTCGAAGAGGTCGTGAAGAAGTCCTTCGGCACCAATGCCGGTCTCTTCAACAATGCTGCCCAGCACTACAACCACATCCATTTCTGGAAGTGGATGAAGAAGGGCGGCGGCGGCAACAAGCTTCCGGGCAAGCTCGAAGCAGCCTTCGCTTCCGATCTCGGTGGCTACGACAAGTTCAAGGCCGATTTCGCCGCTGCCGGCGCCACCCAGTTCGGCTCCGGCTGGGCCTGGGTTTCCGTCAAGAACGGCAAGCTCGAAATCTCCAAGACCCCGAACGGCGAAAACCCGCTCGTTCATGGCGCCACGCCGATCCTCGGCGTCGACGTATGGGAACACTCCTACTACATCGACTACCGCAATCTGCGTCCGAAATACCTCGAGGCCTTCATCGACAGCCTGATCAACTGGGACTACGTCCTGGAACGCTACGAAGCCGCCACGAAATAAGCTTTGCCGTCTCGGCTTGCTTTCACACCCGGCGCTGCATAGCGTCGGGTGTTTTCGTATCTGCCGCTGACGAGCGTCTCATTGCTGTCGGCTACTTTCTCAGCGAGGCCGCATGCCGTCTCCCACCGCTCCGCTCTTTCGTTTCGGTGTCGTCGCCGATCCGCAATACGCCGCCTTGGAGCCCAACCTTGCACTTGATCGCTACCCGGCGAAGAGCCTCGCCAAACTGAAAGAGGCGATTGCGGAATTCAACCGGCACGATCTCGCCTTCGTCGTCACTCTCGGTGATATCATCGACGGCCGCTGGGAGAGTTTCGACGCGGTTTTGCCCGTCTACCAGACCTTGCGGCACGCGCGGCATTTTCTGCTCGGCAATCATGACTTTGCCGTCGCGCCGGAGCATTTGACGGAAGTCGCAGCCCGTGTCGGCATGCCGTCTGCCTATTATGACTTCGCTCACGGCGGTTATCGTTTCATCGTGCTTGATGGCAATGAAATCAGCCTTTTCGCCTCGCCGGAGGGCGATCCACGCCGGGCGGAGGCTAAGCTGTTGATGAAGGCTTTGCATGAGGCCGGCGCGCCGAATTCGCAGCGCTGGAATGCCGCCATCAGCGATACGCAACATGCCTGGCTCACCGCCAAACTACTCAAGGCGAAAGCCGCAGGCGAGAAGGTGGTCATCATGAACCACTACCCGATTTTCCCGGAAAATTCGCATAACGCGCTCGACAGCGACCGTATGCTGGCGCTGCTCGCCGAACATGATCATGTCGTCGCCTACCTCAGCGGCCATAATCATGAAGGCAATTTCGGCTTTGTCGACGGCACCTATTTCATCAATTTCAAAGGCATGGTCGATACCGAGGACAGTAATGCCTATGCGATCGTCTCGGTTTACGAGGACCGGCTGGAAATTGAAGGATTCGGACGTGAGGAGAACAGGGTGTTGGCACTACAGGGCGCCTAAATGACCTTCGGCACCTTTGAACCTGTAGGGAACGATCCGCACCGATAGAAGTTTAGGAACCGAAGCTGCTTTGAGGCGGAGCCGATGTTTCCGACATTGCAAATTCTGACAATCTTAGTCGTCGCAGTCGCCATGGCGCTGGCATTGGCGCATTTGCTGGAATTGCCGGGCAAGATGCGGCTGTCCAAGGAAGACTATCTGACGGTTCAGCGCATTTATTATCCGGGCTTTACGATCGGCGGTGTTACCGAGCCGATCGGTGCTCTTTTGCTTCTGCTTCTCCTGTTCCTGACGCCAGCCAACACGTTGGCCTTCTGGCTGTTCGCCGCCGCCTTTGCCGCGATGGTCGTCATGCACGCCGTCTTTTGGTTGCTGACGCAGCCGGTCAACAATTTCTGGCTCAAGGATGCCGAGCTGAAAGGGCTGGGGGCCGGTTTCTTCTCCCACGATCCATTTGGCGGCCATCGGCTCGAAACGACCACCAAACCGGACTGGACCATGCTGCGCGACCGCTGGGAATGGTCGCATGCCGCGCGCGCTGCCTTGGGATTGCTCGCTTTTATTCTGTTGGTGACCGCGGTTGCCCTCTAGCGCCTGTCCCTATTCCGCTGCCATCCGCATCTCCGCCGTAGCATATGCGATAATGAAGGGCGCCGTCGCCAGCGCATCGAAGTTTCTGGCGGCATGGTCGTCTAAGACCCGACCGCACCTCAGCATCTCTGAACACCTCAGCCGGCTGCGGCTGAGGTGTTGATCTGCCACCCATTCACCCAGGTCTGTCGCAATCCATCGCCTTCGCCCTTAAACCACAGTCCGGTCGCCTCGCAGCCTTCGATCCGGTCGCTGCGGAAATTGCGGATGGCCTGGCGCAGCTCGCACCAGGCGACGATATTGGCGGTTTCGGAATAATAGATGAGGGCGATGGGACGGATGGTGCGCTCGGTGGCGCGGCCCAATTCGTCGCGGTAGGAGAGATCGAGTTTCTCCTCGTCGCGAATGGCGCGGCGCACCAGCGCGAGGTCGATGGCAGCGGCCGAGGGGGCAGCAAAGCCCCAGGCATGCAACGCATTGGCATCGAGTGTCTGACGCAGCGGCGGCGGCACCGCGCCTGCGATCTTGGCGCTGACGCGCTTGGCCGCGAGCTTGAGCTCATTGTCTCCGGTGCGCTCCAAGAGCGCCAGCGACAGTACGATCGCCTCCATCTCCTCGATCGAAAACATCAGCGGCGGCAGGTCGAAGCCGGGGCGCAAGATATAGCCGATGCCGCGCCCGCCCTCGATTGGAACGCGCATAGCCTGCAGCGCCACGATATCGCGATAGACGGAGCGCACCGTCACCTCCAGCCGCTCGGCAATGACAGCCGCCGTCACCGGCTTTTTCGCCAGCCGCAGGATCTGGATGATCTCGAACAGACGCGATGCCTTGCGCATTTCACCCTCGCGATTTGAAGGCTCCTGACAACACCCTGTCAGTTGGGTTGATCTATAAAACTTCCTATTAGCTTGAAAATCAACAGGTTCCTCTGCGGCGCACTCGCAGGAAACAATGGGCAACTGACATGGACTACAGCGAAAATCTCTGGCTCTTCTTTCTCCTCCTCTTCGGCATCATTATCGTGCCGGGCATGGATATGCTCTTCGTACTCGCCAATGCGCTGACCGGCGGACGCAACAGAGGATTGGCCGCCACCGGCGGCATCATGCTCGGCGGCGTGGTGCATTCGCTGAACGGCGCGCTTGGCGTCGGCCTACTGATGCATTTCGTACCGATCCTCTTCAATCCGCTGCTCGTTGCCGGCGCCGCCTACATGGCCTTTATCGGCATCACGTTGATGCGCAGCTCGATCACGGTCGGCCACGACGGACCAGCCGGCAGCCGCTCCACCTGGCGGGCCTTTCGTCAGGGAGCGGTGACCTGCATGATGAATCCCAAGGCCTACCTCTTCGTGTTCGCCGTCTATCCGCAGTTTCTGAAACCGGATTACGGCCCGATCTGGGTACAAGCGACCATCATGGGGCTGATGACCATTGTCACGCAGTTTGCCGTCTATGGCGGGCTCGCGGTCACCGCCGGACGCAGCCGTGATCTGCTGGTCGCCAATCCCCAGGCGACCGCCTTTGCCGGCCGCGTCGCCGGCCTGCTCCTTTTCGCAGTTTCCGTCTTCACCGTCTGGGAGGGATGGAGGGCGACGTGATTTCCGGCGCGAAATCTGGTATATGTCTGAAATATGACGCTGATTTTGCTCAGCTCTCACCACTTTGTGACTTCATTGCCGGCGCGGAAACCGGCAAACATGTGGGCCGTGACAACGCGCCGGCCGCATTTGCGGTCCTGATCACGTAGGAGAGATGTATGAAATGGAAAGCAATTGTGGCTGCGACGGTTTTAGCCGGCGTCGCCTTTGGTTCCGTCGTTGCGGCCGATGGCACGCATGATTCCCGTATAGCCGTGATGAAGAAGGTCGGCGGTGCTGCCGGCGCTCTCGGCGCCATCGCCAAGGGCGACAAGCCCTACGACGCCGAGGTCGTCAAGGCCGCGCTGATGACGATCGCCGAGAACGCCAAGGCTTTCCCTGACCATTTTGGCCCGAACAGCGACAAGACCGATGCCGAGGTCAATCCGAAGATCTGGGATAACTTCAGTGACTTCAAGGCCAAGGCTAACAAGCTCTCCAGCAACGCCGAGACCGCGCTTGCCCAGCTCCCGGCCGATCAGGCTGGCGTCGGTGCCACGCTGAAGACCTTGGGCGGCGATTGCGGCGCCTGTCATCAGGCCTACCGCATCAAGAAGGACTGAGCGGTAGGTCGGCATAGCCCGAAATCAATTCAAGCATCCGCATCGGCTTTGCTGCCGATGCGGATTTTAGTATTTTTCGGTGCACGCTGAATGCGGGGGAGTGCGAGGCATGGTTGCGCGATTTGTCCGGTGGCTGCTCTGTCTGATCGGCGTTGTCATCTTCGGCTTCGGCGCTTTCTATGTCGTCACCGCGCCGTCGCCCTTGCCGGCCAGCCATTGGGCGAATTTGGGCGATCCCGATATCAAGAATGGCGAACAGGTGTTCTGGGCAGGCGGCTGTACGAGCTGTCATGCCGCGCCGGGTGCGCAGGGCGATGCCAAACTGGTTCTGTCGGGTGGGCTGGCGCTGAAGAGTCCCTTCGGCACGTTTCATGTCCCCAATATCTCACCGGATGAAAAGGCCGGCCTTGGCAGTTGGACGCTTGCGGAGTTCGGCAACGCCATGAAGCGCGGCGTCGGGAAAAACGGCGAACATCTCTATCCGGCTTTCCCCTATGGCTCCTATACGCGCATGAGCGACAAGGACATCAACGACCTCTGGGGTTTCTTGAAGACACTACCGAAGAGCAACAACGTCGCGCCGCCGCATGAACTGCCGTTCCCCTTCAACATCAGGCTGCCGCTCGGCGGCTGGAAGTTCCTCTATTTCAACGATCAGCCCCGCGTTGTCATCGCCAATGCCGACGACAAGATCAAGCGCGGCCAATATCTGGTAGAAGGCTCCGGCCATTGTGGCGAGTGCCACACACCGCGCGATGGGCTTGGCGGCTTTCTGAGGGACCAGTGGCTCGCCGGCGCCCCGAACCCGGAAGGCAAGGGCCGCATCCCCGACATCACCCCCGGTTCGAAATCCATGGGCGGCTGGAGCGCCGGCGATATCGCCAACTACCTGGAGACCGGCTTCACCCCCGATTTCGATAGTGTCGGCGGCTCGATGGCCGAAGTCCAGCAAAACATCGCCCGCCTGCCGGCCTCGGACCGCGAGGCGATCGCCGCCTATCTGAAGGCGGTGCCGGCGCGGTGAGACTTGCCGTCCGAACTGAAGAGACGGGAGAGTAGTGTAGACGCTGCCAATCAGCCCGCATCTGCAAACGCGTTCAATTCCTTTGCTGGTGAGGTAAGTGCCAGTTCGACGTCACGGCGGTCAACCGTGATAAGTTCTATTTCCGTGATCTGTATTGAAGTGGCAATCCTGTTGGCCTGCATCATGATCACCCGCTCGAACAGATTTCTAGCTTCGCGACCGTTTGCGAATGAAGCAGGCTTTGAATTGCTGCGAGCCTGAAATGCCTCAAGTATCAGCGCTTTAGCATCGGCGCTGATTTCGTAGTGATCTTTTCGGGCCGCGCGCAGAAATATTTCGAGCATTTCCTCGGCAGTATAGTCGGAAAACTCGATAACTCTTGGAAACCGTGATCTGAGACCCGGATTTGCATCCAAAAACTCGGCCATCTTGTCGGTGTATCCCGCGACAATCACAACAAGATCATCGCGTCTGTCCTCCATCAATTTTAAGATCGTCTCGATAGCTTCCTGCCCATAATCATTTTCGGAGCGACTCTTAAGGGCATAGGCTTCATCAATGAACAGAATCCCACCCGTCGCGTTATCGACAACGTTGCGCGCTCTCGCTGCGGTTTGGCCAACAAAACCGGCAACGAGCCCGGACCGGTCAACTTCGACTAGATGACCCTTGGATACCAGCCCAAGATGCCGATAGATTTGCGAAATCAAGCGTGCAACGGTTGTTTTCCCGGTTCCTGGATTGCCGGTGAATACCAAGTGGAACATGACATTTGGCACTGGCAGATTTTTCTCCCGGCGAAGCGATATTATCTTTGCCAGATTGACGAGGCTTTCGATTTCGAGCTTGACGTTTTGGAGGCCTACGAGGGCATTTAGCTCTTGCAGGCATCCTTCCAAATTGTCCGCAGCGCTGGTTCCAATCGATTTATTCGCGGTGCCGTTTGCGGACACATTTGAAGCCGCGTGGATATTAACGTCGGGCTTTGCCTCTAAAGCGGCTCTCTTGGCTTTTAGTTCGGCATCCAAGTCTTGAGCGACATTCCGAAGCGGCCCAGTAAGCTTGGAAAGCTCATCGAGCTCTTGCTGTTTTATCGCGTTGTCTGCAAGGAAAAGCGCGTATGCCATCTTTTCCACCGTCGGAATGACGAGATCGTTGGCTGCAATATAATCGCCGGTTTGGCTAAGCTGCCAATTTGCAGCGATCTGCATCATGCAGGTGAAGATCGAAATGGCCGAGTTATGTAGAAAATCTCGGCTTTTCGCGTTATATAAGAGGTTGTTGTAGTGTGTACTTGAATAAGTTTCGCTAAGAATTGTATTAATTATTGCCGTTTCGGCGTCGCTTATAGTGTATTTTTCCGCAGAGCAAATTAATAGCAAAAATGCGAGTGCAGAAAGCTGCATTGACTTATCGAAGTCTTGCAAGTTGGTATCTTGCGCCAGTGCCGGTGTCTCAAGCCTAAACTGGTTAATTGTGCGGGTAAGTTCGTTCCAAGCCGCTAACGCATCCATTGCAGAGTTCATGATGTTCAGATGACCATGTGAGATGATGTGCAAATACAGGTTTGAAATTACTTTTATAGCAGTGTGGTAGTTGTAAATTTGAGCATTGGACGTGCTGCGTCAATAGCTTACCCCTGATATTGCAATTTTTATCTGATGTCGGGATTCAATTTCTTATCCTTCGCAGTTATGCGCACAACGATCTCAGAGGGCCTCGCGACGGAACGCGAGGGGAAGCCCACCCCGTCAAAAGTGAACCGCTGCTCCAAGACGTATCCTCGGCTGAGATCCAGAGGGCAGGTCTTTTTTCTAGCACATTTTGGTTGAAGTTTATAGCGCAACCAATTTCGGTTGCAGAGCAGAGGCGGGTGATCATGGGCGGAATGGCAGAGCGCAGAATTCCTTATTTCAGCCAGTGGGAGACGCCTGATATGACCACGGCGGTGCTAGCGGAAGGAGCGCGAGCCGCGCTGCTAAAGGACCCGCTTTGGGCAGGTTCGGGGGCGCGGGATGTCGAGGATTATGCCCGCTGGGCCGGCAATCTGTGTGGCATGGCCTGCCTGAAAATGATTCTTGCCGCGCGTACGGGCGAAATCATGCCGACCGTGGATCTGGCCATGGGATGCCGGGACTATGGCGGCTATGTCGAAGAACCGGATGGCAAGATCAAAGGGCTGATCTATGCGCCGTTCGTGCCCTTCGTCAAAGATCGGTTTGGCCTGAACACGAGGGTCGTCACCGGAATTCCCGTCGCAGATATCGGCGATATTCTGACCCAATCCGAATTCTTCATCGCCTCCGTCCACCACTCCATTCGCTGGCCGGACACCGAGCCGCCGTCGAAGGGCGGACACCTTGTCCTTGTGACGGCGGTCAACTCAGACACGATCCGCTTTCACAATCCCTCCGGGCATGAGTCCGCAACGCGTGAAAATGTCGAATTGCCCCTGGCGATATTCGACCGGTTCTTCGCCGGACGAGGGATCGTCATCGATCTCTAAAGACGGAAGATCTCTGGCGATCCCGGCATAGTTTGTCTCATGCAAGCGCCTGCAGATAGCGCATGCCGGTGACCGGGCGCGGCTTGAAATCCATTTGTTCATAGAAGCGGTGTGCCTGGACATTGCCGGTCGAGGCACTGACGGAGAGGTAGCCGCAGCCGGCCTTGCGGGCGATCTCGCGAGCGCGGTCGACGAGATGCTGACCGATGCCATGGCCGCGATGGCCGTCACGCACGAAGAGATGGTGCAGGTCCATGCCGCGCTGGCCTTCTTGCGCCCGGTAGAGCGGCACGAGGATGGCGTAGCCGATCAGCCCGGTTTCACCTTCCGCCACCAGCGCGGTGATCCACGGCACGGGGCCGAAGAGATCTCGTTCGAGCTGTTCCGGCGTCGCGGCGGAGGGATCGCCGTGATGGGCGGCGAGCAGCCGGATCATGTCGTTCAACTCCGGCAAATCGCGCGGATGCGCGCTGCGGATGGTGATGACAGGCGGGCGGAGAAGTGAAATTTCGCTATCGTCCAGCATGAGGTCTTGCGTCCTTTTTCGAATATGCCGTCAGGACGCTGCCGATACAACAAAGCCGCCTGACGGCGGCTTGTTGACAATATGATCTGTCCCGGCCGCCCCTTACAGGTACAGCCAAAAATACGAGCGATTGTGGAGCGCGTGCGTGATCATGGGCGCATAGATGATCTGGAATGGCGGATTTGTCAATGGGGAGAGTTAACGCTCCTTCCCGCAGGCACGATCGGACAAGGCGCGGCGGCAATGCTCCCGGGGGTTCGGCTCGTTGGCATTAAGATCGTACGCGTCAGTCTATCGCACCCCGCGCATCGCTAAGGGTGGGTTTTCTTCCAGTGGGAATTATAGTATACCCCCCTATATTATAGATGAGGCCGACATGTCCCATACTGTCCGTGAGCAAGCCAAGCTTCTTTCCCGCGTCCGCCGCCTCAAGGGGCAGATGGAGGCGGTGGAGCGGGCGTTGGAGGCTGAGCGGCCCTGCGGGGAGGTCTTGCAGCTTCTCGCGTCCATCCGCGGCGCCCTGACAGGACTGACCGGCGAGATATTGGAAGATCATTTGCGGGAGCACGTGCTCGAAGCCGAAAGCGAGCCGGCCCGCCGTCAGGCGGTCGATGAAATATCCGATGTGCTGAAGACCTATCTGCGCTGATCAGAGTCTTTGGGATATCCAACGGGAGACTGATGTCATGAGTACTTCTTCGGATGCGTTGACGCATAGCCATGTGTTTCTGGGCTCCGCTCACCGTCGCAACGAGCGCCGCGTCTGGCTGGTCATTGCGCTGACGACAGTGATGATGGTGGTCGAAATCGCCGCCGGGACGTTGTACGGCTCGATGGCGCTGGTTGCCGATGGCTGGCACATGTCGACGCATGCCAGCGCCATGCTGATTTCGGCACTGGCCTATCTCTATGCCCGTCGCCATGCCCATAATTCTCGCTTCACCTTCGGCACCGGAAAGCTCGGCGATCTCGCCGGCTTCGCCAGCGCCATCATCCTCGCGATGATCGCGCTCTTGATGGCTTGGGAAAGCCTGCTGCGACTGCAGAATCCAGTGGCGATCAATTTTCGCGAGGCGATCGCCATTGCCGTTGTCGGCCTCCTCGTCAATCTCGTCAGCGCCTGGCTGCTGCGCGACGACCACGACCACCATCATGGGCACTCCCATGCGCATGGACATGATCATCATCACCACCATGATCATGACCATCATCACGGTCATAATCACGGCAAGGACAACAATCTGCGCTCGGCCTATGTCCACGTCATTGCCGACGCCATGACCTCGGTTTTGGCCATCATCGCCCTTCTGCTCGGCAGCCGTTTCGGCTGGACCTTTCTCGATCCCTTGATGGGCATCGTCGGCGGCCTGGTGATCCTGCAGTGGTCCTTGAGCCTAGCGCGTGCCTCGGGTTCAATTCTGCTCGACTTCATTCCGCAGGGCGAGAACCTGCCGGATGAGATCCGGGTGCTCATTGAAACGGGCGATGACCGCATTACCGATCTGCATGTCTGGCAGGTCGGACCCGGCCACCATGCGGCGATCGTCGCTGTTGTAACGCCGGAGCCGCGCGATCCTGCCTTCTACAAGGCACGGCTGGCCGATATTCACGAACTGTCGCATGTCACCGTTGAAGTCGTGGTCAAAAAAGCAGCATAAGCCCTGAGGGAAACTGGCCCTGTCAGAGGGTTGCCATATTCCTCGCTTAGCTCAGAATTCGGCTGATTCCGCTGGAGGCTTCCGCATGTCCACACCGCTTACCCGCCGCCGCCTTTTGGCAGGCTCGGCGCTGCTTTTCCCCGCCCTGACATTTGGCCCCGAAACCCTCTTTGCGCAGAATGCCAGCGCCAACAAGAGCCCCGACGCGACAGCTCCCGCGCCCGATGCATCCGATACTCAGGAGAATTCCGCGGCACCCGACAGCGGTCAGGACATGGAAGACGACCAGGGTCCCGATAATTCTCAGTTCACGGATGATGCCGACAAGCAGTTGGCGGATCTGGAAAAGAAGACGGGCGGTCGTCTTGGTGTTTCCGTGCTGGATACGGAAACCAATATTTCGCTCGGCTATCGCGAAGCCGAGCGGTTTGCATTGTGCAGCACCTATAAGGCGCTTGCGGTCGGTTTCGTGCTCGCGCGCGTCGATCAGGGCGTAGAGAAGCTCGATCGTCGTGTCACTTATGGCAAGGATGTTGTCGTTACCTATTCGCCGGAGACAGAAAAGCACGCCGGCACCGATGGCATGACGATCGCCGAACTCTGCGGCGCGGCGATCACGCTGAGCGACAACACCGCCGGCAATCTGCTGCTAGACAGCTTCGGTGGTCCGGCGGCGCTGACCGCATGGCTGCGCACGACCGGCGACACCGAAACCCGCCTCGACCGCAAGGAGCCCGACGTCAACCAGGCGATCAAGGACGATCCGCGCGACACGACGACGCCAGATTCCATGCTGGATACGATCGGCCTCCTGACGCTCGGCAATACGCTGTCCGAAACTTCGCGCGACCAGTTGACAAACTGGCTGGCCAACAACACCACCGGCAATGCCCGCCTGCGTGCCGGCTTGCCGAAGGAATGGAAGGTGGGCGACAAGACCGGCACGGGTCAGAACGGCTCCTACGCCGACGTCGCCGTGATCTGGCCTACCGACCGCGGCCCCATCCTCGTCACCACCTATGTCGGCGAGGCAACCGCCCCCGCAAAGGACATCGAGGCCGTCTTCGCCGAAGTCGGAAAGATCATCGCGGGCATGGTAGGGCTAAAATAGTAGCGTCTTGAAATGTGGGCAATAAAATCAAGGCGATACGATCTCGATGTGAATCAGGATCGTATCGCCTTGATGTCGTTTCGAGGAAGCTCAAGCGACGGATAAGGCAGCGGCGCTATCCGTTTCATCGCTGTCGTCGGCCTGATTATCGCCGCCGAGCTGCTTTTTGATTTCAGCGGCGATCTGATCGTTGATTGCCTTCTGCTCATCGGGTGGCAGTTGCTTGAGAGAATCTTCCGTCAGATTGTGTTTTTCCAGATATTGGGCGCGGATTTTTTCCGCAGGGGTCATGTGCGCCCACTTGGTAAATTCGTCCAGAATATCCTGGCTGGACGTATCGCTCGACGAATCCGAACCATTGATGCTGGGAGCCGCGCTGTCGCTCTCATCGGCGTCGGCATCTGATGTCGATGGGGCCGTCTGTCCAGTCTGGCCGAGCCAGAAGCCGGAGGAGATGGAGGAGGGGACGCCGCTGGACGTGATCGAAGGCGCCTGCGTCTGCTGCTGGTCGCTGTCGTCGGGCAGCATGAATGGCGTGCTGTCGTCAGTATCCGTATCCTGCTGGCTCTTGATCGGGCTGCTGAAAATGCTCTGGGTGCTATGATGAACTTTCATCGTCATGTCTCCCTGTGGTTGACGCGACGATGCCTCCGCAAACATGTCCGGGGCTTGTGTGCTAAGGCTCCCTTACGTTCCGCAGAAAGTCTGCAGCACCCGCTCCGCCGGCTGCGGCGGTTCGGCATAGGGCGCGAAGGCCGGCTGGTCCTCATAGGGCTTTGCAAGCACCGTCAGCAGCGCTTCGAACAATGAAAAATCCTCATCCTCGACCGCAGCTTCGATCGCCTGTTCGATTCGATGGTTGCGCGGAATGAATGCGGGGTTCACGCTTCGCATCGCCCGTGCTCGCTCGGCCGGTGCTTGCGGATCGCGGTTCAGCCGTTCGCGCCAGCGTGTCAGCCACGGCTTGGTAGCTTCCGGATCCTTGAAACCGGTGGCAAAGGCCGTTTCGTTGTCCGCGCTATCGGCCAGCGCGCCAAGTCGGCGGAACGTCAACGTGAAATCCGCTTCCTGTTGTTGCATCAGCGTTAGCAGCGCCTGGATCAGATCGAGATCGCCGTCTTCCTCGGCTGCAAGGCCGATCTTGGCGCGCATGCCGGCAAGCCAAGGCGCCTGGAAGCGTTCGCCGTAGGCTTTGAGCACTGCATTTGCCAGGTCGACCGCTGCGTCCAGCGATGGATCGATCAACGACAGTAGGGTTTCACCGAGCCGAGCGATATTCCATTGGCCGATCGCGGGCTGATTGGCATAGGCATAACGGCCCTGGTGATCGATCGAAGAAAAGACCATTGCCGAATTATAACTGTCCATGAAGGCGCAGGGACCATAATCGATCGTCTCGCCGGAGATGGTCATATTGTCGGTATTCATCACGCCATGGATGAAGCCGACATGCAGCCAGCGCGCGATCAAGGCCGCCTGTCGTTCGGAAACGGCCTCCAATAGCGCCAGATAGCGATTTTCTCTGTCCTTGATCTCCGGATAATGTCGGTCGATGACATAATCGGCGAGGATACGCAGGCTGTCCGTATCGCCGCGGGCGGCGAAAAACTGGAATGTGCCGACACGGATATGGCTTGCCGCAACCCGGGTGAAAATCGCACCGGGCAGTACTTTCTCACGATAGACGCGCTCGCCGGTGGTAACCGCCGCCAGCGCCCGTGTCGTCGGAATGCCAAGCGCATGCATGGCTTCGCTGACGATATATTCGCGCAAGACCGGCCCGACCGCTGCCCGGCCGTCACCGCGCCGCGAAAAGAGCGTCGGTCCGGCGCCCTTGAGCTGGATATCGCGGCGTCTGCCGCTACGACTGATGACTTCGCCAAGCAGGATTGCCCGGCCATCCCCGAGCTGCGGCACGAAGCCGCCGAACTGGTGGCCGGCATAGGCCATCGCAATCGGCTCGGAACCCGGCAGGAGCTTATTCCCGGAAAAGATCGCCGCCCCATCCCGTTCCAGTACATCGGCGTCCAACCCGAGATCGCCGGCCAATGCCCTATTGAACTTGACCAGCCGCGGCGCCGCCACCGGCGTCGGCGCCTGGTTCGCAAAAAACTGCGGCGGGAGACGCGCATAGCTATTGTCGAACGGTATCGGCCGCGCTTCGAGCACTGCATTGTCGTGAAGAGATGAGCTCATGCACCTAAGGTAGGGCTGGGGAGGGTACGGTGCAAGGCGCTTGCCCAAAGTAGGAGATTATCCTACTTTATCCCACTGAACGTGAGGAGTTCGCTATGAACGAGAAATTGAGCATCTCGCTTCCCAGTGAGATGGTTGCCGCCATAAAAAGCCGTGTCGACGCCGGAGTTTACGCCTCAACGAGCGAGGTGCTGCGTGCTGCTGTTCGGGTGTGGTTGCGGGAAGAGGAGGAATATCAACAACGGATCGCGGCGATCCGCCACAGGGTCGAGGCATCCTTGGATGATCCGAGATCGAATTTGAGTGGACACGAAGTCAAGCAGCGTCTTGATGCCTTTTTTGACAAACGCCGCTAACCTATGGAGCGATTTACGGTCGAATACCGTCCGGAAGCTGTTGAAAACCTTATCGACATCGCCGCTTACGTGTTGGAGCAAAGCCAGAATATCAAGACGAGCGAAGGATACCTCAATCGCATCTACAGGCGCTGCGAAAAGATTGGCGATGCTCCCTTCGGCGGGGTCGCGCGAGACGATCTGGGACCTGGCATTCGCATGGCCGTTTTTGAACGAAGCGTCGTGATTCTCTATATCGCCGAGGGCGATCGAGTGCGTATCACGAACATAATTGCCGGTGGGCAGGACTACGAAACTCTGTTGCGATCACAACAGTAGATTCGCGATTTTGCAGTCTCGCCACGCTGCTTCTTTTCTCCGTCACCTCAAGCGCTCGCTGCCGTTCGCGGCAGGCAGGCTTCGCAGATTGCCGCAACGTGGCGATGGTCGGTACCGCAGCAGCCGCCGAGCACACGCAACTGCGGCATGCGGCGGGTAAGCTGCCGATAGCGACGGCCGAGATCGGCAGGGTCGCCGTCATCCAGCGTCTCGCTCTCGTCGAGTTCGGCATGGCTCATCATCGAGGCGTTGGCGCGTAGCCCCCAGATGCGTTTGACCCAAGCGCTGGCCTCGTCAAGCGTGTTTTCAAAATGGCTCGGATGGGCGCAATTGATCATGTAGTAGGCGGGTGCGCAGCCGGTTGCAGCATCGGTACTTTCGATCGCTTCTTGTATCGTTCTTCCGGTCGCAAGCCTGCCGTCAGTCTCGACCGTGAACGAGATAGCGCATGGCATGCCTTGCGCCTTCGCGGCGCGAGCAATACCGATCGCCTCATTGATGGTATTGATCGTGAGTGCGGTCACCATGTCGGCCTCCGTGCCGGCGAAGCTCGCGATCTGCGGCGTGTGATAATCCTCGGCTTCCGCCGCATTCATCCTGCCCGCCTTGTAGCCGTCGCCGCGAGGGCCGATGTTTCCGCTAATAGTGATTGGGGCCGCAGGACGCTCATACTCCGCACGCAGCTCGCAAAGCAGCGTCACCGCATCCTCATTCACCGCTTTCAACGCTTGGGCATCATAGCCGAGTTTCTCGCCCCAATCGGCGTTGGCGCGCCATGTGGCGGTTTCAAGCACGAAGCAGGTGCCGCGACGACTGGCGATGTCGAGATAGCGTCGATAGTAATCCTTGATTTTCTCCCGTCCCTCCGGTGTTGCCAGAAGGACAAAGGAAGCGAAATGCGGCAGCTCGACGCCCTCATGAAAGATCAACACCGTTTCCATGCCACCATCTGTCAGGAATATACCGCCTTTCTGTTGCGGCAAATCGTTTCGATATTTGGCCATTGTGATCTCCACCCGTTGATATCCCCAGCCGTTCGTTGGCATCGCAGTGGTGGCGATTTTCTTTTATCGCCGTCTGCTAAAATAGGCGATTTGCGGTATACTATCGATGCGAGCAAGCATTTTCTTTTCTATTCAATGGCTTACGGCCTCAGCCCCGCATTGATCCGGAGGCGCGGCGCGGCGTTTGTGCAACAATACTGTACCGTCGGTACAGGAGGGGATCATGCGAAAGGGTGAGGAAACGCGCAGCCGGCTGCTGGAGGTTGCCGAAGCCGCGGTGCTGGCGAAGGGTTTCGGCGGTACCTCCATCGATGAATTGATCGCCGAAACCGGCATTACCAAGAGCGGCTTCTTCTATCACTTCCGCGACAAGAACGAACTCGCCAAGGCCCTTATCCAGCGCTACATCGAAAACGACAACCGGATTTACGACGAGATTTTCGGGCGTGCCCGTGAGCTGATGGACGATCCGCTGCAATCTTTCCTGCTTGGCCTGAAATTGCTGTCGGAATTGTTGTCCGATCTGCCGAATGGTCATCCAGGATGCCTGGTGGCAGGCTTCTGCTACTACGAACGGCTATTTGATCGCGAGGTTCAGGAGATCAACCGCGAGGCGGCCCTGACATGGCGGCGGAGATTTCGCCGCATGTTCGAGGAGATCATGGTGGTCTACGAGCCCCGCGAGCCGCTGGATGTCGATCAACTCGCCGATATGGTGTCGACCGTGCTCGAAGGCGGCATCGTGCTATCCAAGGCGTTGAAAGAACCGAACAGCCTGGCGGATCAGATCCTGGTCTTCCGCAGCTTCATCAAGATGCTGTTCCGGCCGCGTTTCAGCTAGCCCTCCATCTCCCGCGCCATCTCCGCCAGTTTCCTCACCGTATTGAGGTTCCGCGACGTGCCCGCCTTCAGCGCCGGCAACTTCAGTTTCGAGCGACCGGAGCCATCGGGATAGTGGACATAGATTTCCCTGCCGGCGATATGCACTTCTTCGCCGTCGGGTGCCACCAGCTTGTCCAGGGCATCGTCAGGTGCGGGTTCCGGAAGGAAGTTGACGAGCAGGTAGTTCGGTTTGGCGTGCGGAAAGGGTGAGCCTTCCGCTGCGGCCTCCAATTCCTGGCGGCTGCGCAGCAGTACGCCCGGCGATTTGCCCATTTTCAGCCCCAGCGCCTCTTCCAGATCCTTCTGGACTGTCGCCTCGGCCTTGTCAGAGTGGAAAAGCACATTGCCGCTCTGGATATAGGTCTTCACGTCGGTAAAGCCGATCTCCTCGCAGAGCGCTTTCAAATCCGCCATCGGCAGAGCGCCGGTGCCGCCGACATTGACGGCACGCAGCAAGGCGACATAGACCGGCATGGGCTCCTCCCGAGATTTGCTAGATCTTCCCGGCGACCTTGATGGCAAAGCCGTATTCGAACGCGATTTCCTCCAGGCGCTGGAAGCGGCCCGAGGCACCGCCATGGCCGGCATCCATGTTGGTTTTCAGGAGGATTGGCGCCTCGCCCGTGGTCTTTTCACGCAGCTTGGCCACCCATTTTGCAGGTTCCCAATAGGTGACGCGCGGATCGGTCAGGCCGCCGAGCGCCAGAATTGGCGGGTAAGGCTTCTCACCGACATTGTCATAGGGGCTGTAGGCTGCGATCTGCTCGTACTCTTCCTTGCTGTCGATCGGATTGCCCCATTCCGGCCATTCCGGCGGCGTCAGCGGCAGCGTGTCGTCCAGCATGGTGTTAAGCACATCGACGAAGGGTACGGCAGCGATGATGCCGGCGAATTTCTCCGGCGCCATGTTGGCGATGGCGCCCATCAGCATGCCGCCGGCCGAGCCGCCCTCGGCGATGATCTTCGCGTAGGAGGTGAACTTCTGCTCATTCAAATAGTCGGCCGCAGCAATGAAGTCCTTGAAGGTATTGGTCTTCTTGTCCATCTTGCCGTCTTCGTACCATGCGAAGCCCTTGTCCTTGCCGCCACGGATATGGGCGATGGCATAGACGAAGCCACGGTCGGCAAGCGACAGGCAATTGGTGTTGAAGCCGGCGGGGATGGTGATGCCGTAGGCGCCATAGCCGTAAAGGAGGCAGGGCGCGGATCCGTCGAGCGGCGTATCCTTACGATAGAGCAGGGTCACCGGCACCCGTTCGCCGTCCCAGGCAGGGGCGAAGACGCGACGCGTGACGTAGTCGTCCGGATTGTGGCCTGAGGGAACCTCCTGTGTCTTCAGCAAAGTGCGCTCGCGCGTCACCATGTTGTAGTCATAAAGCTGGCTCGGCGTCGTCATCGAGGAGTAGGAGAAACGGATGACGTCGGTGTCGTATTCGGCGGCGCCCTGCAGGCCGAGCGAATAGGCCTCCTCGTCGAAGGCAATGGCATGTTCTTCGCCGCTGCGCCGGTCACGGACGATGATCCGCGGCAGGCCGTCCTTGCGCTCCAGCCAGATGAGATGGCGGGCATAGGCCATGTGATTGAGGATCAGCGTGCCCGGCTTATGAGCCACGACATCGCGCCAGTTTTCCTTGGCCGGTTTGTCGACCGGCGTTTCCATGATCTTGAAATCCTTGGCATCGCCGTCATTGGTGAGGATGTAGAAGACATCGCCGCCTTCCGCCATTTCATACTCGATGCCGGTGTCGCGCGCGGCCACCAGTCTCGGTTCGGCCGTCAGATCGGAGGTCGGGATGATGCGGTATTCGCTGGTCTCGTGATCGTGGATGTCGATGAAGACGTAGTCATCCAGCAATGAGCCGCCGACGCCCATGAAGAAGCCGGAATCCTCCTCTTCATAAACCAGCCGGTCGTCCGATTGCGGTGTGCCGACAATGTGGTGGAAGATCTTTGAGGGACGATGGTTCTCGTCCTGCAGCGTATAGAAGAAGCTCTTGCCGTCAGGCGCCCAGACACCGCCGCCGCCGGTGTTTTCGATCACGTCGGCAAGGTCTTCGCCGGTTTCCAGATTGCGGACCTTCAGCGTGAAATATTCCGAGCCCTTGTCGTCATAGCCCCAGATGCCATGGCTGTGATCCGTGGAATGATCGATGCCGGAGAGGCGGAAATAGGACTTTCCTTCGTTTTCCTTGTCACCGTTGAGGAGCAGCTTGCGCTCGCCGCCATTGCGCGCCTCGCGGAAATAGTGCGGCTGTTCGCCGCCGGTGACGTAGAGCGTGCCATAGGCATAAGGCCCGTCCTTGACCGGCACGGAGCTGTCATCCTCCTTGATACGGCCCTTCATTTCGGCAAACAACGCCTTCTGCAGCTCTTTCGTATCCGCCATGGCGGCGTTCATATAGGCGTTCTCAGCCTCCAGATGCGCGCGGATTTCCGGATCGAGGATAGACGTGTCCTTGAACATCGCCTGCCAATTGTCGGCGCGCAGCCAGGCGTAATCGTCGCTGCGGCTGATGCCGTGGCGCGTGTCCGTGACCGGTTTTTTCGCAGCGGCGGGCGGGGTGGGGAGGCTCTTGAATGAAGACACGGGCAGGCTTTCTCCGGGATCAATGTCGGATATGAGGTGAGGAAGAGATAGAGGGCGCTTGCGTGAGGTTCAAGCGGCATTTGCCTGCTCAAGCCTCACGTAAGGGGATGATAACAGGCTTTAAATCTAGCTGACGGCGGCAAAAGAACTCGTTCAGAGCTGCCTTGATGTGACCACATTCTTTAACGAAGTCCGCTTATGTTGCGTCGATAATAAGGCGGCTTGAACCGCCTGGTCGAAGAGACGCTTCCCAGCCCGCAGTCAAGCAAGGGATCGGTCTTCATGCTGAAATTCATCGCCATTCTCATGCCGTTGGCCGCCATTGCGACGTCCGCTTTTGCCGTGGACGCGACCATGAAGAAGGAACTGGAGAAGCTCGATCCCTCCGAGCGGATGGAGCAGACCTGCGATGCTGAGGCCATGAAACGGATCGGCACCGAGCAGACCGGCTTCAAGCCCGACAAGGTCATCGCCTACACCTTCAGCGACCCTGATATGGCCCCGGACTCGATGAATGCTCCCGGCGCGGTCTTTCGCAGCAAGGGGGATTGGTATCATCTCTCCTATCAGTGCACGACCGGCCCGCAGCATATTCATGTTCGGGATATGAACTACGCAATCGGCGAGAAGGTGCCGCGCGATAGCTGGCAAAAATATTATCTCTACGATTGATGCCTTCAGCGCCGTCTTTGGCGCTCTAGCCGGTAGAGTTCGGAGAGAACATGCTCCTGCACATCGGCATCCTGATGACAGACGGCGTCCGTCAGGTCGCGTAGCGTTCCCCTCAGCGCATGAAGCTGATCTACCAGATCCATGACCAGATCGACTCCAGGCTCGTTGACGCCCATCGCGTTGATGAGGTCGAGGATCAACTGCCCGCGCGCCAGGTCGGCTTCGCGGAAATGCCGGCCTTCCCCGGTCGTTTCGGGAATGAGCCAACCCTGTTCGATCCAAACGTCCAGCACCGTATTGTCGATCTCGAGGCGCAAACGAAACTCGCTCTCGTTCATGGCTCAGCCTCCCATGGTCTTTCTGGGATCATGCGTCTTGCCGGCCTGCCATTCGGAAACAAAGGCCGCAAGGTCCGCATCCGGCGCATCCGGCAGGACGATCTTCAACGAAACATAGGCGTCGCCGTTTTCCTTGCCAGGCACCGGCGCACCTTTACCCTTCAGCCGCAGAACCTTGCCCGTGTTGGAGTTCGGCTGAAGGGTCACCGTGACCGGCCCGGAAGGCGTGGGCACACGGATTTTGCCGCCAAGCACCGCCTCCGCAAGCGAAATCGGCAATTCAAGTCTGATATCGTTGCCGTCGCGAACGAAGAAACGATGCGGGCGTACATGCACCTCGATCAGCGCATCCCCGGAGGCGCCGCCGCCAAAACCGGGATCGCCCTTGCCGCGCAGGCGCAGCGTCTGCCCGTCGCGGGTTCCCGGCGGTATCTGCACGTCGAGCGCCGGTCCGTCCGGCAGGCTGATCTGCTTTTTCGCGCCGTTGATGGCGTCGAGAAAGTCGACCTCCATGGAGTAGTGGCGATCCTGACCCTGCATTCCCGATTGGCCTCGGCTGCGACGTGAGAAGAAACTGGAAAGTATATCGTCGGCATCGCCGAAATCGGCGAAACCACCCGTGTTGCGATAGGGGCCGCGCTGGCCCTCGCTCGTCGCGTAATCGCGATAATAGCTACGTGGCGGCTGCTCCGCGCCGGTATTGTCGATCTCGCCGCGGTCAAAGCGCGCGCGCTTGTCCTCGTCGCCGAGGATGCCGTAAGCCGCGGAGACTTCCTTGAATTTATCCTCGGCTTGCTTATCGCCGGGGTTCAGATCGGGATGCAGCTTTTTCGCAAGCTTGCGATAGGCGCTTTGAATGTCTTTTTGCGGGGCGTCCCGTTTTACGCCCAGAATATCATAGGGATCACGGCTCATGGATGTTTCCCTTTGGGAGCATAGGAAAAGACGCAGATAGTGATCGGCAGGCGTGGTATCAATCGTATCATAAATGATAGCGCCTCTAGCCGCGACCCGGCAGAATGAACCATTGGCGCATTTGTGATGGGGAACAGGCGGCTTTGCGGGCAAGCCGCCATATTTCCGTCGCCTTGCCGGACGATGGCGGGCGCAGCGGCAAAGGAGTCTATGGCAATCATGCGCCTTTTCCGACAGACTTCATTTCATTCGATCCAACCGGTGGCTGCCTGATGAACCGTTTTGTGCTGACGTCCGCATTCGTGCTCGCCGCTTCGGCCGCCTTTGCCGCCGAGCCTTCGGAAAAGCCCGTTGTCTGGCCGCAGCTCCCGCCGAAGGCGGCGGTGTCGAACGTCAAGTTGGTCGAGCCCCATCTACACGTCAACCGCGCAGGCAAGGGCGCGCCGCGCATCGCCCTGACCTTCGATGCCTGCATGGGCAAGACCGATCCGCGCATCCTCAGCACACTAGTCGATCAGCATATCCCGGCGACGATCTTCGTCACCGCTCGATGGCTGCGCAGCAATCCCGAAGCGCTTGCCGTCTTCCTCGCTCATCCCGATATTTTCGAGCTTGAGGATCACGGTCAGAACCATATTCCCGCGGTCGATATCCCAACGACGGTCTATGGCATTCCCGCTGCCGGCTCGCCGCAGGCGGTCGCGCAGGAGGTCAAAGGCGGCGCTGATGCCATGATGGCCGCTGGCATTCCTCAGCCGCATTGGTTCCGGGGCGCGACGGCGAAATATAGCCTCTCGGCTATCGCTCAGATTCGCGGCATGGGCTATCGCATCGCAGGCTATTCCGTCAACGGCGACAGCGGCTCGCTGCTGCCGGCCAAGATGGTGGAAAAACAATATGCCTCCGCCAAGGATGGCGACGTCATCATCTCGCACATCAACCAGCCGACCCATACCGCCGGCGAAGGCGTTGCCGCGAGCATCCTGGCGCTGAAGGCCAAAGGCGTGCAGTTCGTCCGCCTGCAGGATATCCCCGAGCAGGGGGATGACGATACGACGAACTGAGGCGGTTCGGCGTCGACGCCGATAGCTGACGCCTTCACTGCGGTAGTTGCGGCTGCACCTTTTCCTCGAAGAACAACTCGTTGACCACTGTCATGACGATCAGCGACAGCGGCAGGGCGAGCATCGCGCCGACGGCGCCCCACATCCACGTCCAGAAGATGATGGCAAGGAAGACGATGAAGGGATTGAGTTCCCATTGTCGGCCCATCACCGCCGGAAAAACCAGATTTTCCACGGTGAGATGGACGGAGAAGAACGCGGCGGCGGGGAGGAGACCGAAGATGATATCGTCATGGGTGATGATGCCGGCGATCGCCAGCGCGGTCGTTATCGTCGTGATGCCGACGAACGGGACGAAGCTGGAAAGAAAGGCGAATATGCCCCAGAGGATCGGCGTGCCCATGCCGCCGACATAGGCGATGACCGTCATCACGACGCCGAGACCCACATAGATCAGCGACGCCGTAGCAAAGTAGAAGCCGAGCACCTGCTCCACCGCATTGATGATGCGGATTGCCGTCAGCCGTGATGCCCGGGTGGAGAAGGTCATGATGATCGTCTTGCGCAGGCTGATGCGGCCGGCAAGGAACAACAGCAGCGCCGCAAAAAAGAGCAGGCCCTGGACGATGGCAGGCGTGAGGCTGGCGGCGAGAAGATGCAGCACATTGCCGGTATTTTCGAGCAGCACATTGATGGACATCGGTCCGCTTTCAAAGGTTTGCGGTGTGATGTGCAACCATTTGATCTGTTCGAGATAGGGCATCAGCCGATCGACGGTACGCTGGAAAACGTTAGGCCCTTCCTGGGCGAGCGTCGCCATCGGCCCGGCGAGTGAATTGATGATCAGGAAGATGACCAGCGCCACCGCCGATGACAACAGAACAGCGTTGAGGACGCGCGGTACGCCGAGTTTGCTGAGCTTTTCCGCAGCCAGCCCGAGGATCATGCCGACGACGACGGCCAGGGTTACAGGGATGAGGATGATCGACATCATGTAGACGCCCGCCAACGCCAGCACAAGGAAGATGCCGATGAGAGCCCAGGCGGAGGCAATATCCAGCGCGTCCTTCTCGACGGGTGCTGACGAGCCATTGTCCAACTGCTCGGTGTCCGCTCGCAACGCATCCACCCAGGCGCTGGAACGCCTTTCGCTCGTCGCTCCCAATCTGCGCGCCTGTTTGCGTATGCCGTTGGCGATATCCATTCCGGACATGTCCCCGAAACCCCATTGCTTCGGTATGCAAACGCGAAAGGCCCGCCCTGGTTCCGGGGCGGGCCTTTGACATCATGGGTCAGCGGATTCGCGATCAGGCGATTAGATTGAGCCCGATGCCCCAGGGATCGCGCAGCGAAATCCCGCTGTCGCGTTTTTCCGTCTTGATCTCATGCACATCGAGCGCGGCGACCGCCTTGTCGAGCGCGTCCTTGTCGTTGAAACGCAGGGTGTAATCGGAAAGGCCGGTCATATCCTTGGACCGGACGCCGGCGCCGCGGCTGTTCCAGGTATTGGCGCCGAGATGGTGGTGATAGCCGCCGGTTGCGAGGAAGGTCGCGCCGGGATAGCGCGCCGCCATGACGTTCATGCCCAGCACATCGCGGTAAAAGGCATTCGCCTCCGCAACGTCGCCGACCTGCAAATGGATATGGCCGATCGCCGAACCCTCGGCCATGCCATCCCAGCGATCCTGCGGCGCGCTTTCGTAAAGCTTCTGCAAATCGAGCCTGAGCGTCGCCATCTCGACCGTGCCATCGCTGTGGAATTTCCACTGTTCATGCGGCCGGTCCGCATAAATCTCGATGCCGTTGCCCTCAGGGTCGGAAAGATAGATCGCCTCGCTGACGATGTGGTCGGACGCGCCTTCGAGACTGACGCCATTATGTGCGGCGTGCCGCAGCCAGCGAGCAAGCTCGATGCGATCGGGCATCAGAAAGGCGGTGTGGAACAAGCCCGCGGCGGTTTGCGGCGCTCGTTTGGCCGCACGATCCGTTGTCAGAACCAAAAGCGGCTGGCCGGCAACGCCCAACACCTCGCCGCTGGCCGTCTTTTCAATGACCCTGAGGCCAAGCATCTGCTGGTAGAAGCGCGACACCACCGCCAGATCGGTGACGATCAGGTGCGACTGGCCGACATAGGCGGGACGCGTAAGCGCATAGGAAAGGGCAGTTTCGGTCATGCGAGTGTTCCAACCTCAATGTTCTGCAAGAGAGCAACCGGCGCGGCGGAGAAGACGTCGCCAATAGCAGGGCTTGAGAGCTTTCGCCGGTTGATGTGCCTCTTCAGAATTCAAGCCCGCTGTACTTGACCTAGATATGGCCGATTCCGATTGTTCACAGAAGGCCCGAAATTGCAGATTGAGCGTTCGCTGGTTGTTGACAGCCGCGCGATCAGCTCACCTGCCATTTACCAAGATTTACTTATATGTCCGTTTCACCCGCTTGTCTCCAACCCCTTGAGGTGCAACGATCAAAGGCGACGTCGAGCAATTGGAACACGCATGCATGCCCGAAATCAAAGGCATTCGTTGGGCCTATGACCGATATGAAGTGATCGTTGACAGTATCGTCAACGGGATTGGGGTCGTCTTTGCTTTGATCGGCGCGACCGTGTTGATCTTCTATGCGACGGTGTGGAGCTCCTATCGCGAGATCGCTGCCGCTTGGATCTATGGCGTCGGCCTTGTTCTGACGCTGGCCATGTCCTTTACCTACAATCTGTGGCCGGTGTCGCAGACGAAGTGGGTCCTGCGGCGTTTCGATCACTCGGCCATCTTCGTCTTGATCGCCGCCACCTATACGCCGTTCCTGGAGCGCGGCGCCGAGGATCCGCTGTTGTTTGCCATGCTGATTGCCATCTGGATTTTTGCCGGCTTCGGCATCGCGCTGAAATGCGTTTTCCCGGGGCGGTATGACCGGCTGGCGATCCTGCTTTATCTCGCCATGGGCTGGAGCGGTGTGCTGGTGGCAAGGTCCGTTTCCATGCATATACCCTACGCGTCGATGCTACTGATCGTCATCGGCGGCGTCATCTATTCGCTAGGCGTAATTTTCCATGTCTGGGAGAAGTTGCGCTTTCAGAACGCCATCTGGCACGGCTTCGTGCTCGCTGCCACCGCAGTGCATTATTCGGCGGTGCTGACCTGTTTCAGCCTGTCACCGGAAAACTCTTGAGATCTGCGTCGTCGGCGTGCATTTCCTCGTCGGCTGCAGGCTGCGCACCAGGCGCATGACGATGGCGTCGAAGCGCTGCATGTCCGTCTTCGGATAATCCATCTGGAAGAAGGCGGCGCCGCCATCGCAGAGTGCTACGCCGCGCACATAGACGATGCGGCCCTGCCTCGTGCCCGAGAAGCTGATGCCGCGCGAGGTCGATTTCGAATAGGAAATCTGCCAGCCTTCGTCCTTGGCGATTGCGACGCGGACATTCGCTTCCGCCGAAAAGTCGCCATCGAGGATATTGGTGCCGAAAACAAGCAGCCGTGCCGACTGATCGGTCGGCGTCAAGGTCAGTCCGTCGCCATTGTCCGAACGGGTCGAAAGGCGGAATTCCGAGGGTAGTTCGATTTCATAGCCAAACCGCGCATTGTCATAGGACCACCAGTCGGCAGCCAGTGCCGGCACAGCAGAAAAGAAAAGGAGGGCGGTCAGGCGCGCGAGCATTGCGGTTTCCGGGAGGCGGGATCTGCAAACCAGCTATGAATAGCGCATTTTTCAGCAGAAATTCCATAGTGATTCTAAGAATGATCAGAAAATAGCTTCAATTCGTTACGGTTTCATTGCGAGCCATGCAGGAATGGCGGATTTACTTCGTCAATATCGCGGAGTATGCCGCCATCGATGCCTTAAACGATTGGACAATTCGACTATGGACCAAGCCGTGCTGCTTCGCGACGCCACCGAGGCTGATCTGCCCGCGATTTGCGAGATCTACAACCACGCGGTCCTGCACACGACCGCGATCTGGAACGACACGTTGGTCGACGTCGATAACCGTATTGAATGGCTCAAAGCGCGCAAGGCGAGGGGCTTTCCGGTCATTGTCGCCGAGAAGGACGGGAACGTCGCCGGCTATGCGTCATACGGCGATTGGCGCGCCTTCGACGGTTACCGGCACACGGTCGAAAATTCCGTTTATGTCGACAAGGATCACCGCGGCCTCGGCATCGGCGAAGGTTTGCTGCGCGAACTCGTCGCCCGTGCCGCCGAAGGCAATATCCACGTCATGATCGCCGCCATCGAAACCGGCAATACCACCTCCATCCGCCTGCATGAAAAACTCGGCTTCCGCATCGTCGGTCAGTTTTCAGAAGTCGGCACCAAGTTCGGCCGCTGGCTGGATCTGACCTGCATGGAGCTGCGCATAACGGTCTAGGGCGTGAACTCATTAGCGGCTGACAGACCGGGAAGTGAGACAGCGCGAGCGGAGGGCCGACTTTTCGGATAAAGTTCTCTTTCTGATCATCTGAGGGCGCTAAGATGTTGGCCTCTGACTTAACGAATTTTATCGAGCAGGATCATCTGGCTTTAGATGCTTTCGTGAAGGGCGATCCTGAACCTCTGAAAGATCTCTACTCGCGACGGGATGACGTCATTATCGCTAATCCGTTCGGGCCACCGGCGAAGGGGTGGGAAAAGGCCGCCGCGACCATGGAACGGGCTGCAACCAATTACCGGGACGGCGAGGCCACCGGCTTTGAGCGCATCTCCGAGTACGCGACGGCGGACTTGGGGTACATCATTGAGGTCGAGCGGTTCCGGTCCAAGGTCGGTGGCGGCGACAAACTGGTGCCGATCGCGCTTCGGGTCACCACCATATTCCGGCGGGAAGAAGGCGCATGGAGGATCGTCCTTCGTCACGCCGATCCGATAACCTCAGCCCGCCCGCCGGCATCCCTAGTCAGAGAGTAAAAGGGTTGCCGGACCCGGCTGGGACGGCCACGCCTAGCTCGCAGTCATTCCCGCGTCATAGCTTGACGCTATCCAAGCAACGGCAGATCTGAATCGTGATTTTCATCGCGGGTATCCTTCGTTGCATCCTCCGAAAATGCAGATAGCCGTCGTCGGCGCAGGGATTGTTGGGGCATCCATAGCCTATCACCTGGCACGCCGCGGGGCGCGAGTGCATTTGTTTGACGAGGGCCCGGCACCAGCCGCGGGCGTCACCGGCAAGGCCTTCGGCTGGGTCAACCTCATCAATGGCGACCCGACGGCAAATTACGCGAACTATCGCATCTGGCGCGAGGCGATCAGCGAATATCAACGTTTGAAGGCCGCCCTTCCGAAGGCCCTGCAGCATGCGCGGACGGGTTCGCTGATGTGGCATCGGACGGCGGCGGAGACGGAGGCGTTGGTACGGGAGCATCAGGCTGCGGGTGCAACGGTCGAACTGGTGGATGCCAAGACGATCGCCTGGTGGGAGCCGGAGCTTCGCGAAGTGCCGGAATGCGCCGCCTTTTCTCCCGACGATCTCGCGCTGGATCCGGCACAGCTCGCGCGGACATTTGTAGACGCCGCGATCGCTTTCGGCGCTAAGGCGGATTTCGATCAGAAGATCGTCGCGCTCGAAACATCTGACAGCCGGATCACCGGTGTTCGGACGGCAGGGCAGGTCGTTTCGGCGGATGTCGTCGTGCTGGCTGCCGGCACATCGGTCAATGCGCTGATTTCGCCCTTGGGACTGGCGATCGGCGTCGAAAGCTCGCCCGCCGTGCTGATGCAATTTTCCGCTGACCGGCCCTTCCTCAATCGTATTCTTCGCGGGCCGGGTTTGGAAATTCGTCAGCGGCCTGACCATTCGCTGGTCTCCGCCGCAAGCTGCAGGAGCGCCGCCGAAGAGGAGGCGCCGCGGGCGATCGGACATCGGGTGCTCGACGTGATGAGACGAAAGCTCGCTCTGCCCGATGGTGTCGAACTGCGGCAGGCAGCCGTTGGCTACCGCCCGGTCTTCGCCGATGGGTTTCCGAGGCTCGGCTTCTTGCCGGGCGTCGATGGCGCCTATGTCGCCGTCGCCCATCCCGGCGTCATTTTAGCACCCTTGCTCGGCCGGTTGACGATGGAGGAGGTCATGGAGGGACAGCGGTCGACGCTGGTGCCCGGGTTCAACGTGGCAGCTTTTCCCGCCAGCTAATTCTGGCGGCTTACGTCTCCGCCTCGAACACCATGGCGTGACCGTTGATGCAATAGCGCAGTCCGGTCGGCGGCGGGCCGTCGGGGAAGACATGCCCGAGATGGGCTTCGCAGGCGCCGCAGCGGATTTCCGTGCGCACCATGCCATAGGACTCGTCGCGATATTCCTTCACCGCCTCCGGCGAAACCGTTTCGAAATAGCTCGGCCAGCCGCAGCCGGCATCGAATTTCGTGTCCGAGCGGAAAAGTGGTGCGTTGCAGCAGACGCAGCGGTAGAGGCCGGTTTCGAATGAGTCCCAGTAGGGTCCGGTAAAGGCGCGCTCGGTGCCATGCTGCCGGGTGATGCGATATTGCTCCGGCGTCAGTTGTTCCCGCCATTCGGCATCGGTCTTCTCGATTTTAGGCCCTGTCATCGTAGCAGACATGAGTGTCATCCCTTTCCCATCACCCAATCTATTAGGCGAGCCCCGTTGTCGCAATGTGGTGCAGCCCGTCCCGTCTTCAACTATTCAGCCATGATGCCAAAGCCGATTCCAGTGGTTTACCCCTCGGTTTTTCTCGCGCGGGGCTTGAGGCAATCCAGCCTTTAGCCTATCCCAATGAAGACTTTCGGCTTTGCCGGACTCCGTGATCGTTCAGCAGGGAGAAGACATGGCCAGTGTCACCGGCCTGACATTCCTGGCTTTGTGTCTGCCCTTTCTCGGTGCGATCATTGCGCCTGCTGCCGTCCGTTATCTCGGCCACAACGCGGCCTGGCCGCTGGCGCTTTTCCCCGCACTCGCCTTTCTGCATTTCGCGGGTTTTCTTCCCGATGTTGCCGCCGCCCATAATGCCCAGGGCGGTTTCGAGTGGGTGCCGAGCCTCGGCTTGCGCTTTTCCTGGCTGCTCGACGGCCTTTCGCTGACATTCGCGCTGCTGATCACCGGCATCGGCACGCTGATCGTGCTTTATGCCGGCGGCTACCTGAAAGGACACGAAGATCAAGGCCGCTTCTTCTCCTTTATCTTCCTGTTCATGGGTTCGATGCTTGGCCTCGTCGTGTCGGACAGTTTCCTGACGCTGTTCGTTTTCTGGGAGCTGACCTCGATCACCTCCTTCCTGCTGATCGGCTTCGATCATCAGCGCGAGGCTGCGCGGCGGGCTGCCTTGCAGGCGCTGGTGGTCACCGGCGGGGGAGGGCTTCTGCTGCTCGCGGGCCTGTTGTTGATCTGGCAGATCACCGGTGCAGCGGACATGTCCGGCCTGTTGAAGACCGGTGGGATGCTGCGCGAAAGCCCGCTTTATCTTGCGGCGCTGATCTTAGTACTCGGCGGCGCCTTTACGAAATCCGCGCAATTCCCCTTCCATTTCTGGCTGCCGAACGCCATGGAGGCGCCGACGCCGGTGTCTGCCTATCTGCATTCGGCAACGATGGTGAAGGCCGGTGTCTACCTCGTGATGCGACTCAACCCCGTAATGGGTGACACAACAGCCTGGGAGACGATCCTGCCGGTTTTCGGCGGCATGACCCTGCTGGTGGGAACGCTGCTCGCCATCCGCCAGACCGATTTGAAGCTGAAGCTCGCCTACACGACGGTCTCTTCTCTCGGCTTGCTGGTATTGCTCACCGGTTTCGGTTCCGATTATGCCGTCGAGGCCGCCGCGCTCTATCTGGTGGCGCATTCGCTGTTTAAAGGCGCGCTCTTCATGGTCGCCGGCATCGTCGATCACGAGACGGGCACGCGCGACATTACCCATCTCGGCGGTTTGCGCAACGCCATGCCGTTGACCTTTGCTATGGCGCTGGCGGCTGCATTTTCCATGGGCGGCCTGCCGCCCGCCTTCGGCTTTCTAGCTAAGGAGGAGATCTATGCCGCGTTGGCCCAAGTTTTCCCCTGGCCGATCCTTCTGGCAGTCGTTGCGATTGTCGGTAACGCGCTAATGTTCTCTATCGCCTTCGCCGTGGCGCTGAAGCCGTTTATCGGCGCGCGGGTCGAAACGCCGAAACATCCGCACGAGGCGCCGCCGCTGCTCCTGCTTGGCCCGTTTGTCCTTGCCGTTCTCGGACTAGCCGCAGCCATGGTCTCCGGCTTTTGGCACGTCTACATCTCCTCGCCGATGGCAAGTGCCGTCGGTGGCAAGGCAATGGAGATATCGGTCTCGCTCGCTCCGCATCTTGGTGCACCCTTGGCTCTGTCCGCTCTGACCGTGCTGATCGGTGCCTTCATCTATTGGAAGCTCGATCGCGCCCGTTTCCTGATGGCGATGGTGCTGCGCGGGCTCGGGCCGGGACCCGATCGCGGCTTCGATGCCCTCATCTCGGGGCTGGTGCGCCTGTCGCACGCCGTCTCCCATTTTCTGCAGCCGGGCCGGCTGGAGATCTACGTCACCGTCACCTTCCTTTGCCTTGCCGCAATGCTGCTGGTGCCGCCGGTGCTCCATGGCGAGTTGCCGGTCGTCCCCTCATGGCCCGATATGCAGTGGCATGAGGCGGCGATTTTCCTCATCGCCGTCATTGGTCTTGCGGCCGTCGTCTCGGCGCGCGACCGGCTGACGGCAATTGTTTCGCTCGGCATTCAGGGCTTTGCCGTCGCCGTCATCTTCCTGCTCTTCGGCGCGCCGGATCTGTCCTTCACGCAGTTCATGGTCGAGACGCTCTCCGTCGTCATCCTGGCGCTGGTAATGACGCGACTGCGCCTGTCGCCCGCCGATCGCCGTCCGCCGTTGCAGAGGCTATTGCATGCGGCGCTCGCCATCGCCTGTGGCCTCGGCTTCGGATTGCTGCTCTTGAAGGCCACGCAAGCACCCTTCGATCTGACGCTGACGGCATTTTTCAATCATTATTCAAAGCTGATCGCCCATGGTGCCAACGTCGTCAACGTGATCATCGTCGATTTCCGCGGCACGGACACGCTCGGCGAAATCGCCGTCGTCACCATCACCGGCCTCGCCATCCTGGCGCTGATCCGCATCCGCGCCGGCGGTGAGCGCAAGCTTGCGGCCAACAACCCCGACGTGGAAGAGGTAATGGAGGCCGAGCGTCCATGAACACCGTCATCTTCCGTACCGCCGCGCCTTTCCTGACCGCCTTGATGCTGCTCTTCTCCGTCTTCGTGCTGCTGCGCGGCCACAATGAGCCCGGCGGAGGCTTCATCGGCGGATTGATCGCGGCCTCCGCGCTGGCGATTTATGGCATTGCCTGCGGTGTGACGGCGGTGCGCCGGGCCATTATCTTCCATCCGTTGACGATTGCCAGTTTCGGCCTGCTGGCCTCGACGGTTGCCGGGTTGCTGTCGGTCTTCTCTCGCGTGCCCTTCATGACCGGGCTCTGGATCTATCCGCATCTCTTTGGCGTCGAGGTGCCGCTCTCGAGCGTCATGCTGTTCGATGCCGGCGTCTATCTGGTCGTCGTCGGCGCCATCACCTCGATCGCGCTGGCGCTCGAAGAGCGGGAGGCGGAGTGATGGAGGTGGTCTTCGCAATGCTCGTCGGCCTGTTCTTCGCCGCTGCGATCTATCTGATGCTGTCGAAGTTTTCGATCCGCATCATGCTCGGCATCGCCATCCTCGGAAACGCCGTCAACCTGCTGCTTTTCACCGCCGGCCGGGTAACGCGCGAAGTGCCGCCGATCATCCCGTCGGGCGCTGACACGCTCAATGCGGATGCCGCCAACCCGCTGCCGCAGGCCCTGATCCTGACGGCAATCGTCATATCGTTCTCTTTCCTCGCCTTCCTGCTGGTGCTGACCTATCGGGCCTATCAGGACCTGAAGACCGACAATACCGGCGAGATGCGTGTGGCAGAACCGAAAAAGCGGCCGCTGCCGCCCCTGGGGTATTAGCAGCATGGCGGCCCCGACCAGCATCGCTGTCGATTTTTCCGCTGCGCTGGTGTCGGTGCCAGTGCAGGCCGGTCATTGGCTGGTGATCCTGCCGGTGGCCCTGTGTATTGGCCTCGGCGCGATTTTGATGATGTTTCGCGACCGCACTGCCATGCACGGCTGGATCGCCATTCCCGGCCTGGTACTGCTGGTGCTGATCGACGCGGCTCTGCTTTATAGGGTCGCTAACGAAGGGCCAGTGACCATGGTCATGGGCCGCTGGCTGCCGCCTTTCGGCATTGCTTTCAGCGTCGATCTTCTCGGCGCGGTGATGGCGCTGGCGGCGGCGGTCGTGGTGCTTGCAGCGAGCCTTTATGCGCTCGGCGAGATTACGGTCAGCGGCCGCCGCTACGGCTTCTTTCCGTTCCTCATGCTGCTGCTTGCGGGCGTGAGCGGCGCATTTCTGACCGGCGACGTCTTCAATCTCTACGTCTGGTTCGAAGTGCTGCTGATTTCCTCTTTCGGCCTGCTGATCCTCGGCTCGGAGCGTGAGCAGATCGATGGCGCTTTGAAATATGCGGTGCTGAACCTCATCGCCACCACGCTGTTTCTCGTGTCCGTCGGCTATGTCTACGCCATCTTCGGCACGCTCAACATGGCCGATATCGCGATGAAGGCGAGGGCGCCCGGCAACGAGGCGCCGCTGATGACGCTCGCCGGCCTCTTTCTCCTCGCTTTCGGCATGAAGGCCGCGGCCTTCCCGGTCAATTTCTGGCTGCCCGCGTCCTATCATACGCCACGCATCACCGTCTCGGCGCTTTTCGCCGGCCTGCTCACCAAGGTCGGCATCTATGCGCTGATCAGGGTGCTGGTCATGCTGCTGCCGGTCGAACGCGCTGGGCTCGGCCCGGTCACCACGGTCATTGCCATTGCGACGATGCTGACCGGCGTACTCGGCGCGCTCGGCGAAAGCGATATCCGCCGCCTGTTCGGCTATGTCGTCATTTCCGGCATCGGCACGATGCTGGCCGGCGTCGCGATTGGCAGCGCCAGCGGCCTCAGCGGGGCGATCTTCTATGCACTACATTCGATGGTGCTGATGACGGCGCTCTATCTGCTGGCAGGCCAAGCGGCCCGGCTCGGCGGCAGCTTTTCGCTTGCTACCCTCGGCGGGCTTTACCGGCAAAGCGGCTGGTTCGCAGGTCTGTCACTGGTGCTGTTTTTCGCCGCTTGCGGCCTGCCGCCATTTTCGGGCTTCTGGCCCAAGGTCGTCTTGGTGAAGGCGGCGCTCGATGCGGGCGCCTGGTGGATCGCGGCAGCGATCCTGTTGACGGGCTTTCTCACCACCATCGTCTTCGGCCGCGTCTTTCTCCTCGCCTATTGGCGTCCAAGATCGGCGCAGGATGCTGCTGTGCCGCAGCCGATCGCCTGGCAGGCCGGCTTGCCGCTGGTCGCCCTCGCAGCCTTGGTCATAGGGTTTGGTCTGTTTCCCGAGCGGTTGCTGCATCTGACGCAGCTTGCCGCCGGCGGTCTCGAAGATCCTTCCGCCTATCTGCACTCCGTCTTTGCGGGGGCTGGAGGCGCACAATGATCCTGCTCGTCTTCAACCTGCTGCTCGCCATTGTCTGGGTCGCCATCACCGGCAGCGCCTCCTTCCTCAATCTTGTCCTTGGTTTTGTCCTCTCGGCACTCGCCCTGGCAATGATTCGGGAATCCCATGGCGGCGTCCTCTATCTCGAGCGCCTCAGGCGGATTCTGGCGCTGTTGCTGCTGTTCCTGCGTGAACTCGCCAAATCCGCATGGGCCGTTGCGGTAACCGTCATGAGCCCCAAAATGGATGTGAAGCCCGGCATCTTCGCTTTTCCGCTGACTGTCGACCGCGATTTCGAGATCACCCTGCTCGCTAATCTCATCACGTTGACGCCCGGTACGCTCTCCGTCGACGTTTCCGACGACCGCAAGACTCTCTATGTGCATGCGCTCGACTGCTCCGACCCCGAAATGTTGAAGCGCGGCATAGCCGATGGCTTCGAGCGCCGAATCATGGAGGCTTTCCGATGATCGCCGCTTCCATCGTGTCCGCCGCCGCCATGGTGTCGCTTGTTATTCTCAGCCTGGCGTTCCTGTTCACCGTCTTTCGCGTGGTAATCGGTCCGACTTTGCCCGATCGGGTGCTGGCGCTCGATATGCTGGTGGCCGTCGCCATCGGCTTCATTGCCGTCATCGCCATCAAGACGGGCTTCACACTCTATATCGACATCGCCATCTCTCTCGGACTTGTCGGTTTCCTCGCCACCGTCGCTTTTGCCCGGTTCATCCTGACCCACGGAGCATCGGAACAGGCCGAACGGCAACCATCGGCGCCGATTGCGGCCGGGAGGAAACCGGTTCGCAAGAATGGCCGTCGCAAGAAGGGAAAGCGGTAATGGAATTGGTCGCCGCCATCGTTGTCGCCTTCCTGCTGCTGGCTGGCGCATTGTTTTCGCTGGTCGCGTCGATCGGTATCGTCCGCCTGCCGGATCTCTATAGCCGCATGCACGCCGCTTCGAAGGCTGGCACGGTTGGTTCCGGCCTGTTGCTACTTGCAGTCGGTTTTCACTCGCAGGATCTGCCGATATTGGCGCGGGCACTGGCCGGTTTCGTGTTCTTCATCTTGACTGCGCCGATTTCTGCCCATCTTCTCGCCCGTGCCGCTCACAAGGCGGGCCACCGGCTGATGCCACCGTCGGTGCGCGATGATCTTTCGAAAGGCCGAGTAGAGGGGCGTTCTTACAAAATGAAAAGCTAACAAACGCTTGGATTGCCAGAAAAGTGAATACAAATTCTCGTCGTTAGTTACCTATTTTTAATAGATGAGAAATTTGCAAAGAAATGATAGAATTAAAAACTGGACATTTGGAGAAAGAGTGGTAATCCAGATTCAAGTAGAGTTCTGATGTTGAGTTAGTCTCAACCGGCTTTAAGTGCCCGATGCTTTGATCTTTCTTTCAAACAACGGCGGGCAAAACTTTCTTCCGGTTAAGGATTGACGGACCTACCTCCGTCATCACTGATTCTATCGTCAGGCGGTATAAAAACGGGTTTCGTTGCACGAAGTCTAGGGGTGGATTTCGTATTGCGGGCAATTTGGCATGAAATGCCCCGTTTTTTTGCTGATTGCTGCTACGAATACGGGCAATGCCGTTCGCGGTATGTCCAGCTCATACATTTCGAAAATCGAAATGATTATGCGCAACGTCTAAAGTAATGCTGTGTTTTACGTGTTCCGTTGGAGGCGTAGCGCAGTAGGCAAGCCGATGAACAGGAGAACAAAATGACAGATACGGCCCTTGGCAATGGCCAGGATTTGCTGGTTGAGCTAACCGCCGACATCGTGGCGGCGTATGTCAGCAATCATGTAGTCCCGGTCAGCGACCTTCCGAATCTGATTTCCGACGTACATTCCGCCTTGAGCAACACCTCGGCTCCGGCCCCCGCCGTTACCGTGGTTGAAAAGCAGAAGCCGGCCGTATCCGTTCGTAAATCGGTACAGGACGATCAGATCACCTGCCTGGAATGCGGCGGCAGCTTCAAGTCGTTGAAGCGCCACCTGATGACCCATCATAGTCTTTCGCCTGAAGAATATCGTGAGAAGTGGGATTTGGCAGCCGACTACCCGATGGTTGCGCCCGCCTATGCCGAAGCTCGTTCGCGTCTCGCGAAGGAGATGGGTCTTGGCCAGCGCCGCAAGCGCGGTAGCCGCTAAATTCCCAAATCGACGACACCATCAAAAAACCCGGCTTTCGAGCCGGGTTTTGTCGTTTCACCAGCGTGGCAGATTCTATGCGGCGGCGCGTACTATCGCCTCTTCGCGGATACGCTTGATCATCGAGCGCAATCCGTTGGCGCGCTGCGAGGAAAGGTGTTCGACCAGGCCGATCTTACCGAAGACGTCGAGAGCATCGAGCGCGGCGATCTCTGAGGCCGGTTTACCGGAATAAGTGGCGAGCACGATCGCCACCAGCCCGCGCACGATATGCGCATCCGAATCACCTTCGAAGGTCAGTATTGGATTTTCCGGATGGCCCGCAGTGTGCGTTACCAGCCAGACCTGGCTGGCGCAGCCCTGCACCTTGTTTTCCAGCGTCCGCTTCTCTTCCGGCAAATCCGGCAGCGCTTTGCCGAGCTCGATCACATAGCGATAACGGTCCTCCCAGTCGTCCAGGAAGGTGAAATCCTCTATGATCTGTTCAAGCGTCGCCATCATGCCGGTCCAATTATCCACTTGCTTGGATATAGGTGAAAAGGTCGATGATTTGAACCCATGACAAAAAAGAACGCCGTGAGCGATGGCAAGCTCACGGCGCATAAGGGGGAGGCATCGATGGAAACGGAGATCAGGTTCGCGGCTTCGGCAGCGGCACCGGAATATAAGAGGGCAGCTTGACAGTGCCGGTAACGACCGCGTCGGCCGTCTCGACGATGATCGCGCGCTTGGCGGGCATTGGCTGTGCCTCGGCGGCGACCTGCTCACGGTTGACGACGGGGGCAGGCGCAGCCTGGTTGGCGGCCGCCTGCTCGCCGGACTTGTCGTCCTTGAAGTGCTGGCCGAGGAGATCGTAAGCGACGCGGGCGCCGTCACGGGCCTGATAGCCGAGCGCGGTCAGCGTCTCGCCGCCTTTCTGGCAGACATCGGGTTTTTCCGCGCACATGGCGCCGACATATTGCATGACGCCGCTCGCGGCCGACAGCGCATCGGAAACCTGTACCTTCGGTTCGTCAGCCGACCGCGGAGCGCCGTCGGGCTTGGCGAAGATCGGCAGGAACATGAGAACCAGTGAAAACCAGAACCCCGCTCTAATGAGAAACCACATTGCCTTGCCCATCCTTTATTTCGTTCGGTCTTGTCGCCGATCGAAGTCGTTTATCTGATGTTGCTCAGACCCTATTCGACAGAGGACAACACCCCTTTTCAAAACTTGGATGTATTTTCGGCAAATTTGATTCAAATTGTAGCAATCGGCATTTCAAGCTCATTTGTGTCGAATTGTAGCGATTGCTGTTAAGTATGTCTCGGCCGATCTGCCTGATATCCCGGGGCTTGCGGGCGTCGACGTCGACGCAAAGGTTAACGTGTGACGGAAATCTAAATAAAATCCGCTGCTTACCCGCTGTTAACCACAAAAACCAAAGGTCTCGCCATGTGCGCCAAAACGAGATTTTCGAGCTTTTTCGACCGATCCACGCGCCCGTTCTTTATTCTTTCCTTAAGTCGCGAAGGCCTATTGTGCGGTTGAATAACTGACCGTTTGTGCGGGTTTTGGTGTGCGCGTATTGAGTAACATTGCTGGCAGGGCTGGAGCCCTCGTGGACCGGGCAGGCGGAAGCTGGCTCTCCCGGACAAGCGGGAATGGTGAAGTCCGTGAACAGGAACTGGCGATCCTGCGCCGGCTCGCGCTCGCCTCCTCTGCGGCTCTTTTCGTCGTTCCAACAGGGCTCTCTTTTATCACCAGCCCTGCCGTGGCGTTGCCGGTCGGCGTTGCCACCGTCTGCGCTGGTTTCCTGTTTTCTGCCGTCGGCAGCATTGCTCTGTCGCGCCAGCGTCCTGCCTCCGGGCTGGTCGAAGCCGTCGTCGTCGAGCATCGCGATCTGATGCTGGAAGCAGCGAGTGGTCTTGTTCTCCTGTTCGATCCGCAGGGCAGCGTTACCGCTGTCGGCGGCCGCGATCGTGCCGAATTCCTGAACTGGATGCGCGATCCCTCCGGTCGCGGCTTTGTCGAACAGGTGCATGTCTCCGACCGCATCCTCTTTCTGCAGGCGGTCGACAGGCTTCGCCAGGGCCGTGAAGCCCTCGGCGTCGATTTGCGCCTGGAACGTTCGGCCGTCGTCGAGGGCAACGACCAGTTCGTCTATATCCGCATGGAAATGACTGCGCGACGCGACGGCGAAGGCCGGTTGACGGGGATCGTCAGCCAGTCGCGTGATATTTCCTACGATCAGCAGCTTCGCGACCAGGCCGCACGCAAGGCGGCGGAGGCGGAATCCGCCAATGACGCCAAGTCGCGCTTCCTCGCCGCGGTCAGCCACGAGCTGCGCACGCCGCTCAACGCCATCCTCGGCTTTTCCGATATCCTCAGCGGCGAATATTTCGGCAAGCTCGAGAACAACCGCCAGCGCGAATATGTCGGCCTGATCCGCCAGTCCGGCGCGCATCTGCTCTCCGTCGTCAACACCATGCTCGACATGAGCAAGATCGAGGCGGGCCGCTACGAACTTCTGCTCGAGCCTTTCCCCATCGAAGCCTCCATCGGTGCTTGCGAGGCCATGCTGGCTCTGCAGGCCAAGGAGAAGGGGCTGACATTGACGAGCCGGGTGCAGCGGGGCCTCGGCGATATCGTCGCCGACCAGCGCGCCATCCAGCAGATACTCATCAATCTCGTCGGCAATGCCATCAAGTTCACCGATGCGGGCGGCGCCGTCACCATCGATGCGGCCATGACCGACGGAATGCTGAAGCTGTCGGTAAGCGACACCGGCATCGGCATCGCCAGCGAGCGTCTCGCTTCGCTGGGCCAGCCTTTCGTGCAGATCCAGAATGATTATACCCGCCGCTATGCCGGCACCGGGCTGGGCCTGTCGCTGGTCAAGGGCCTGGTGGCGCTGCATGGTGGCAGCTTCGCCATTGCCAGTGCGCCAGGTGAGGGCACGGTCATCACGATCCTTATCCCGTTTGACGGTTCCGGCGCTGTAGCGGTGCAGCCGGCTGTGGATGTCGGTCGCACGGTCGATTTTCCGCCACGTCTGAAACATAGTCTGGAGATGAACGAGAAGCGAAAAGAGGAAGAGGTGAATGGCCCCGCAAAAGCGAAAATCGCCTAAGGGAAAGGGCAGGGCCAGGCGAAAGCAGCCCGGCTTTGCTTCCCGGGGGGCGGTTGCCGTCGGTAGCCTCGGCCTGCGCGGTGCCGGCGCGCTGGGCGGCCTCGGTGTGCGTGGCGTCGGTGCCTTGGCCACTTTATGCGGCGGCGTTGTCGGCCGGCATCCGGCCGCCGCCGCCGGAGTCGCAATCTTCTTCGCGGTCTTTGGTTTCGTGACGGCCAATGCGCTCTGGTATCAGGCGGGCACACACCCGTCGCCACTGCTGCGCACGCGGGATCCCAACTCTCCCTATCAGATCCCCGGCCGCAAGCCCTTCCTGCATGCGCAGCAGACCGATACCGGCAACGTCACCACGTTCCGCATCGAGCGGCAGGACACAACGGCGAATGCCGCAGCACCCTCCGCACAGGTTCGGACCGCCAGCCTGCCGGCGACGCAAACACCGGCAGCGGCGACCACGACACCATCGAAACTGGTTGCCGACGTGCAGAGCGAACTGATCCGCCGCGGCCTCTATGACGGCACCGCAGACGGTGTCATCGGCTCGCGCACGACAGCCGCTATCCTGTTCTTCCAGGAAGCGTCCGGCCTGGTGCAAACTGGGGTCGCAACTCCGGAACTGCTGGCCGCGCTGAAGGATCCCGGCACCCACGCCAGCTCCAAGACGAGCGTTGCGGCCGTCCCGTCGGAGCGGCCCATCAATGTCTCGGCCAGTGCTTCCACCATCGATCCCATCGCCGCCGCCATTCAGAGCGCGGAGAAGGATATCAAGACGAGCGCCGCCCCCCGGAGCGGGCCAAGCGACGCCGTCAACACCGTCAACATGGTGATGCAGATCCAGAAGGGCCTGAGCAACATCGCCTATACCAATGTCAGCGTCGACGGCGTAGCCGGCGAACAGACCAAGGCCGCCATCCGCCGGTTTCAGAAGCACTACCGGCTGCCGGAAACCGGCGAGCCCGATATGGCGGTCTTGAAGAAACTGCAGGACATCGGCGCGCTTTAATCTTCCCCCTTGATTGCTTTGTGCCCGACCGGCCGGTATAGCTCAGCCATGAGATTGCGCAGCGACATTTTCGTTTCCGCCTTGACCCGCCGTCTTTTTGCCCGCGGCGATTTTGCCGCTGTCGAACACAAGGGGTCGGAGGAGGCGGGGGCTATCTTCATCCGCCAGCGTTTTCGCGATGGGCTGGAAACGCTTTATGCTCCAGCTCCACAAAGCTTCTTCGATGAAGAGGAAAGCGGGACGCGCCTGTTCGAAGTCCGTTTGGATCGTAGGGAACCCGAAGATATCAGGCAGACGCTTGACCGTGAGCTGAAATTCGATCCCGATCTCTGGATCATCGAGCTGGAGACCGACGATATTGCCGATATCGTGCCGCTGGTCGAGCAACGCAGCAATCCTCTCTGACGAAGAGCTAGTCCCCTCGTTGTTAGGGCAGGCGGTCCTTTGAGCCTGTTTCCAGCGGCCACTCGCTGGTGTCATGGTCGGGGTGCTGCCGGTTCGACGCGATGATGCGGGGCAGGTATCCATTTGGATCAACCGCGTATGTCGGATGATTTCCCGGGAGCTCATGCAGGCTGGCATACCAGGAGACCCTGCTCTCATTGCCATATTGAACAACTGGCGGCACCTGATTGGGCTGGTCGAAGGTTCCCGGAAGAATGCCTATGTCTTCGAACTCCGGATATTCGAAAATCATCGGCGTGCCGCAATCCTTGCAAAAACCGCGTCGCGCCAGGGCAGAACTCTGAAACCAGGAAAACGCACCCCGCGTCACCCGAAACGCGCTCTTCATGACAGGGCAGATGACCGCAAACGGCCCGCCGACCGCTTTCTGGCACATTCGGCAATGGCACACATGCACGTTTTGAGGGGGAAGGTCGCAGGCAAAGCGAATGGCGCCGCATTGGCAGCCGCCGGTCAACGGATGGGCAGTCGCATCATGGTTCATGTCGCTGTCCGCGTGTGGAGGTCGGCAGGCCCGCGATCCTACCATGCAATAGCTGGAGGCGACACGCGAAGAACTTACGGGCTAAATCAACGCGAGCGGCTGACGACACGCAATTCGCGGATCGGACTCGCCTTAGGGCCGAAAAGCGGCGTGCCCGGGCGGACCGCAGGCTTCTGTTCGGGCGGCAGATAAGTGTACCGGTCGGCGCGGCGCCAGGCTTCGACACGAGCCTGACTTTCCTCTGCATCGATGCTGTCGAGCACCAGCCAGGCGCGGCTGACACTGCCATGCTGTTCGGTCAGATGCGGATAGAAGCGCTCCAGCGCATAGACGGCATCGGCAAAGCCCATGCCGAGGCTCGTCAGCGTCACTGCCAGTTGCTGGCCGGACGTGTCGATCATGATGCGCTCGGCAAGCCAACGGCTCGAGGAAAGTGCGTCGGCAAGCGTGGCGGCAAATTGCTGCGCCTCGCGCTCGCGGGCGAAACGCACCAGCAATGCTTCCTGCACATCGGAAAGGCTGCGCAGGCCCAGACGATCCCTATCGTCACGGCCGAGATGGCGGGCGACCTGTTTGATCTTCTGCCGCAGGGCTTCCTCACGGGCAAGGCGCTCGGCCTCGATGTCCGCAGCGCTCGGTTCCGGCACCAAGGCCGGAGCAGGGGCGGCCGGCGGGGTCGCCGATATTGTCATGCCGCGTTCCGGCTCGGCCTGATGCAGGCTGACAAGGGTGTCGATGACTTTAGGCGATAGCGAGGGTCGGCGGACGATCGCTTTCGCATGCGCGGCGCCCTGCGTGCGGGCGATGGTGATCAGCGTATCGTCGTCGATCGCTTGCGAACTCGCCAGAAAGGGGGCGGCGATGGCGATCGGCTGGCAGCCGATGAAAAGGGAGACGGCCGGCGGCACGGTTGGGCATTGCGAGAGTGCGGCGACGGCCTGGCGTTTCGCTTCGTCGGATGAGGCCTGGAAGAGGGGAGTAAAGAGCTCGGCAAACTGGCGAAGCTCCGATTTCGATGGATGATTCAAACCTTCGAAACTGGTCACCGTCGCCATCAGGACCACATCTTTCTTGCGGACTGTCGCAGGCTCTTCGAGGTCTCGAAACCGGTCACGCACGCCAACACCCATACTGATACGCAAAACAAAAAAGACGGGAACCGGATCGGCAAACCTGCGCGCCGCTGTGTTTTTCTCTGGCCGAGCCGGATCGCGCTTTGGTTTTTGCGGGCGCTATCGGCGATGGCTATCGAAATGGGCGTGGACACGGTCGTCCTGATCTGGCTTTTTCGGAAGAGTAAGGGGCGCAGGGTTAATGGTTCGTGAAAACTTTATTAAAATCCAAATAAAAATTGCGCGTTAAGCTTGCGTGGGGATGGAAGTCGAATTTTGGCCTGATCGGCTCCGTCAGCGGGCGCTCAACCTTTACGAAAGCTATCTCGCCGTGACGCGCTGACTAGCGTGTTCAACTTATAAGGGTTTCGAGGATTAACCTGCCCGCTTGGGAAAGTTGCCCGGGAGAAGCTCGCAGCATCAAGGGCTCAGAGCGTCTTATGCTCCCGCAAGGCGGCCAGTAGTCTTTCGGAAGTATTATAGCCGGATTGAAACAGGCCGAGCGCCGCCGTTGCCGCGAACTGGGCCTCGGTGCTTTTGATATCTATCCGCTTCTCCAGGCACCATTTATCCAACGCGCCGCGCAGCACGATAATGTCCTCCGGGGAGAAGAACGAATTGGTCGTCGCTGACATTGCCCGCCCTCAGGTTGCCCCCTTTACAATACGTCAAATTTTCGTTGCCGCAAATAATATTTGCATGACACTTTTCTGCAACGCTCGCATCCGACCGGCTACCGCGAATATAAGATATTTTTGGCCTAAGAGCATGATTTTACAATATTTTACTGCTCAAATGATTTTAGAGATTTTTACATCGTATATGAAACCAAATCCGCCCTCTCGGCGTTAGAAGATCACGGCGCCGCGAAAGCCGAGGGAGTGCCAAAGCAAGCCGCGGCAATGATTAGCATTCTGTTAACTACAGTATGTCTCAATTCGGGTGATAACGGCGATTTGCAGAGTTTAGTCGCATGATTATTCGCATGGCCGCCACAGTTGGGCGTCCATGTCACGGTGTCTGGGGAATGCCGTGAGAATGGCGTGAATGCCCTGTTGTCAGAGCCGCAGGAGGCGGCGAAGATTTTGGGGAGCGCCAGCCCGCTTGGGAATAGCGGGCAGGATGAAATTAATCGCAAGTTCATCCGTCTCGGGCCGTAAATGGAGACGAGAATGGCAGAGATCATATCCCTTTTGGATCGAAGATCGCGGTTGCCGCTGCGGGCTCAGAAGGAGCCGGTGGAGGCGAAGATTCTTCTGTTCACCGGCGTCCGCTACGAGCGCCTCGACGTCAGCTCCCATCGTCCCGGAACGGGACCAAAGCGGGCGAAGGGCAAGTAGTTCGGCACTATGCCGGCGAGATGCGCCGGCACGACCCCTTCGGGGCGACTTCGATATCGTGGCCCGTGAGCCACGATACGGATGCAATCCACTCGCCGGTTCTTAACTGAAACGGCATCCAGCTTCGCGATTAGATCTTACCGTCCATCAAACACGTCGCAGCCGGCTTCCGAGAGGAAGTTCCGGGCGGCGTCGTCAAAGCTTGCTTGTGGCGCCATTGTGCGCAGCACGACATAGCCCTGCGCGCGCGGCGCTTCGACCAGGATCGATTGTGCGAGCGACGGCGGCAATGCCTTGCGGATCCCCGTGAGCTGGATCGGCGAGGCAAGCAGCAAATCCAGCACGCCGCCGACCGAAGTGCGGTCGCTCATGCTGAAGACCTCGTTCGATGCGGCGTCATAAACGGACAGCGACCAGAACGGCACCTTTCCCTTGGCCGTCAGCCGGATTGGCTGAGTTCCGATGTCGAAGGCACAAACGGCCGTACGAATGTAGGGGTCGCTATTGGAAAGCCCTGAATCGTCATCCTTGTCGTCCAGCGTATAGAAGTGGTTTTCATCGCCCTCATCCTCGACACGGGTATAGGCGTCGCGATCGGAAAAATGCGGCAGGGAGAGGATGATGATGACATGCAGGAGCGTGGCGCCAAGCAGGCCAGTCAGAATGGCGAAGACGACCCTAAACATGACCGCACCTGATTTTCTCGAGCTTCGGCATGGACAGATCGATAAGACCGGAATTGCCTGCCGCAGGCGAATCCAGCAGCGTCCACACCAGACGGAAGTTGCCGGAAACGGGCAGCGACAGCCAATTTCCCGCCTGTGCGTCCGGCGAAACGGTGATGGCGAAGCTCGAATCCGGATTGCGCAGCACGATCCACGAATTGAGCGCGGTCGGCCGGCCAGGAGATCCGCCAAGCGGCTCGCCGTCATTGCCCGCGATGAACAGCGTCCATAGCCGCGCCGGCGGCGTCTGGCCGCTGATGCGATAGCTGCAGCCCGCCGTCAGCCGCGCGCCGGCATCGTCATCGGAGGCGGTGAACGTCAGCCCCTCTGCCGTGCCGTAGAGCAATCGTCCCGCACGGGCGCGATGCGATTTCGCGTAAGGATCGGCGTCGACCGTGTGCATTTCCGGAAATGCCTGCCAGGTGCCGAGCTTGATCGCGCCGAAACCGGAGGTCGCATCCAGCGCAAAAAGCGTGAATAGGATTCCCCCGCCAAAGGCGATTACCAGCGAAAGTGCAACAAGAAGGGGAACCCGGAACACTCTGAGATCGTCCTCGTGACCAACTAGAGGCCTGATTTATCCCTGATTCGAAGGGGTGGGGGAAGTGCGGGCGGTTGCTTGCCGATCTTGCCTCGCCAAAAGGAGCGGCGGCAACAGGTCGGTTCGGGGGTGGCAAGCATGAAATTGCGGGCAGCCCGATTTCACTCCGCCTGGGCCACCTTCTGCGCGGCGAGCGGCGCTGCCGCCTTCAGCTTCTCGCCGATATCGCGCAGGATTTTCGTGGAATCCACCGACAGCGAGCGCGGCCGAACGAGCGGGGGCAGGGCGTTGTCATCGGGCGCCTGAGCTTTCTTGGCAGCCACGGTCTGCGGCTTTTGCACCGGGAAGGGATTGTCGATGCCGGGGATCGGCTTCAGCACGATGCCCTGGTGGGCATAGTCCATGATCTTCTTGAAGGTCATGGCCGGCAGCGTGCCGCCCGTCATGTTGTTGGTCGAGGTGTAGTCGTCGTTGCCGAACCAGACGGCGCAGGTGTAGTTGCCGGTGAAGCCGATGAACCAGGCATCGCGATAGGCCTGCGTCGTACCCGTCTTGCCGCCGACGAGGATGCCGTGGTCGAGCGCTGCCTTGCGCCCGGTACCGATGATCGGAATCTGGGTCAGCATCTGGTTCATGTAGGAATTGGCTTTTTCGGAAAGCACGCGTTTGGCCGGCGGCTCGTCACGCGCGAAATCGTAGAGCACCTTGCCGTCATAGCCCATGATCTGCGCAATGCCGTGCCGGCGTGACTGCATGCCGTCGGCCGGGAAAACCGAATAGGCCGTCGCCTGGTCGAGTACGGTCACTTCCGACGTGCCGATCGGAATGGTCTTGTCGTTGCGGATCGGTGTCTCCACGCCCAAGGCCTTGGCCATGTCGCGGATCGGCTGGATGCCGAATTTCTCCTTGGCGAGACGAACTGGAATGGTGTTGATGGACTGCGCGATCGCCTGCGTCAGTGTCACCTTGCCTTCATAGCGGTTTTCATAATTGTGCGGGCTCCAATTGCCCCAACTGATCGGCGCGTCGACGATGGTCGACGTCGGCGTCATGCCGTTCTCCATGGCAACGGAATAAGTGTAGATCTTAAAGGACGAGCCTGGCTGGCGCAGGGCTTTGGTGGCGCGGTTGAACTGGCTTTCGCCATAATCCCGGCCGCCCACCATGGCGCGTACCGCCCCGCCGTTTTCGATCATGACGCTCGCACCCTGCGAGGCGTGATAGCGTTCGCCATATTCCATCAGGCTGGACTCGATGGAATCCTCCGCTGCCTTCTGCAGGCCCATGTCGATCGTCGTGCGGACGATCAGCGAACGCTCGGGGAAGTGGACAGCCAGTCGCTGCACCTCGTCGAAGGCCCAATCGAGGAAGAAATCCGGTGATTCGATCTGGGCGCGATCGACGACCGAGGCGGGATTGCGCCTGGCGGCAATGACTTGCCCTTCGGTCATCAGACCGCTTTGCACGAGGTTGGTGAGGACATCGTTGGCACGGGCGCGTGCTGCCGGCAAGTTCACATGCGGCGCATATTTCGCCGGCGCCTTGAAGAGACCCGCCAGCATCGCCGCCTCGGCCAGGTTGACGTCACTGATGCTCTTGCCAAAATAGAACTGCGCCGCCGCAGCGGCACCGAAGGTTCCGCCGCCCATATAGGTGCGGTCGAGATAGAGGCTCAGGATCTCTTTCTTGGAAAGATTGGCCTCCAGCCAGATCGCCAGGAAGGCCTCCTTGATCTTGCGGTCGATCGAGCGCTCGTTACTGAGGAAGATATTCTTGGCAAGCTGTTGCGTCAGCGTCGAGCCGCCTTGGACGACGCCGCCAGCCTGCGCATTGACGGTCAGCGCCCGGAACAGGCCGAAGACATCAATGCCGAAATGGTCGAAGAAGCGGCGGTCCTCCGTCGCCAATACCGCCTTGATGAAATAGTCCGGCAATTGGTCCACCGGCACGGAATTCTCATGAATGATGCCGCGATGACCGATGACGCTGCCGTAACGATCGAGGAAGGTGACGGCGAAGTTGCCACGGTTGCGCCAGTCTCCTTGCGTGGCTTCGAAGGCAGGCATGGCGAGCATGAGCATGACGATGGAACCGGCGGTGCCGAGCGTCAGCCCTTCGCCTAGCAGTTCGAACAGGATGCGCTTCCAGCCGCGGGCGCGAAAACGGCGGAAGAAAATGGTAATATCTTCCCAGAGTTCGGCGAGGCGGAATCCGGCATTCCACAGGGTAGAGTCGATCCATGAATCGATACGCAGGAAAAAATGCCGCTTCCGGCGTGGCCGCTGCTCCGCTTGGCCCTCCGGCTGTGCATCGGGCTTGGTCTCAGGCCCGTTTTCTGGGTTGGATGGGTCTTCCACGCTCTACTTCCCGACCACAATGCCTCAGTGCGTATTCCCTTGGGGCACGCAAAGCCTACCTCTCATAGACCGGTGAATTGAATAATTGGTTGATTTAGGGAAAAGAACAAGAGACATGCATGCCGCAGCCCGCATTTCCCTCGCGAGCGGCGAGGAAGACGACGATGGACGACATACCTTTTTGGAAGAGCAAGACGCTGACGGAGATGAGCACACCCGAATGGGAAAGCCTGTGTGACGGCTGCGGCCTCTGTTGTCTCAACAAGATCGAGGAGTGGGATACGGGCGACGTCTATTTCACCTCGATCCGCTGCAAGTTGATGGACGGCGAAAGCTGTCGCTGCACCAGCTACCCGAACCGCTGGGATTTCGTGCCTGATTGCGTGCAACTGACGCCGGAGAAAGTTCCGGAGCTGGAATGGTTGCCGCCTACCTGTGCCTATCGCCTCGTCAACGAGGGGCGCGACCTCTACTGGTGGCATCCGCTGATATCGGGCGATCCGGAAACGGTTCACATAGCCGGCGTCTCCGCCCGCGGTCGCACGGTCAGCGAAAGCGATGTCGATCTCGACGATTTCGAAGACTACATCGTCGATTGGCCGTTGACGGTGGAAGACGACATGGAGGCTAGTCCTCCGGCAAGGCCATAGATTTCGGCGCCACATTGCGCCATGCCTGCCGCACGAGCGCGTGTATCGTGTCGTCGTCCAGGACATGATGGAAAAGCCGCGTCCAACCCTTGAGCCCCCAGGCGCCCGGCACGGCGAGGACGTGTTCCGAGACGGTTGCCAGCACCATCTGCTGCTGATCGGGCGTCAGCTTGACAACACAGAATTCAGGGTGCGGAAGCGTCAGATAAATTTTCCCGCGAACGCGAAAATCCCGGTTCCCAAAATGCGAGCTCTCCACCGTTTCCGGTAGGCCATGCGCAAAGGAAATGAGGTCATCGTCGATCATGAGCGAAAGATTAGCATGGAAGCACAATGCGCCGCAGCTATCCGCCTTTCTCCGCCTCGTGCGACGAAAGGGCCGCCTCACCGAGCCGGCTTCTCGTTGAAATAACCGAATACGCGTGATATCGCGCGGTGCCTTCGCAAATGCATAGGGAGCCTCCGCGTGATCCGTCATATCGTCTTCTTCACCGTTCCCGATCGCGCCAGTCTTGAAGCCGTACGGTCCGGCCTGTCGATCCTGACGGCTATTCCGCATGCGCGCTTGCTGGAGATCGGCACCAATGTGAAGACCGATCAGCTCGGCACCGATGTCGATCTTGTGGTCTACGGCGAATTCGACGACGAAGCGGCTTTGGCAGCCTACAAGGCGCATCCGAACTATCAGCTTTCCATCGAACGCGTCCGCCCGTTGCGCGAAATGCGGATCGCGGCGGACTATGAGAGCACGACGGCGGTGCGGAAGCCGGTTTAGTATGGTCCTTCGCTGAAGAGACAGCTATTCGCCAATCTTTTCAAAAGCCTGGATAGTCTCGCGGAATCAAGTTCGCCGCATTCGCATGCATCGCGCGAAGCTTTTGACTCAACTTCTCACGCCTTGGAAGCAATGCTCGAAAACATGGCGCGAAGCGATTCAAAAGACTCAAGGAAACCCAAGTGTTTTACGTGGGTAAAACACTTGAAGGCCGGTCGTATCGGCCACCTCGGCACCGCCGATCACGGGCGTGCTTATGCGTTGATGATAATCAAGATAGATTAAAAATGACTGACTTTTGCGGTTTACGGCGGAAACCGGTGCCGCGAGCAATTGCGATGCCGATATGCTGCACGCGCAATTTGCCGTGTGCGTCATCGGTAGAGGGGCGGCGGCAGAGATTTGGAGCGTTTGGTGGGCCGCCGCCTTCCCATCGTTGATATCGCCACTGTCGGGTCGAATTGGCGCAAGATCCTAGATGGGATGGACGTCCGACCGCACGTTCTGCGCGTGGAAAATTACGCCCCATTCATTTGCCATTCAGACGCGTTTGGGTAAATATTTGCTCAAGTTAATGTCCCCGTGGGAAGTCTGGAGCATGGCATCATTTCTGAGCATAGCAGCAGCGGCCGCCATCATGGCCGGCTCGGCTGTTCTGCCGACGCCGACGCCGACCCTGGTGGCGCGTGCGAACAGCGACTGCAGCGAGGCTGCCGCCGAGGTGGTTGCAAAGACGGGGGGACAGCTCCTTTCTGCACAGCCGTCAGGCGATAGCTGTGTCATCACCGTTCTCGTCCAGGGTAATGGCCAGCGGCCGCGCAAGGTAACCATGAAGGTGCCGATGTAGGTGGAAACACTTTCACGCCGCCGCGTAAAGGACTCTCTAACGCTTTGAATCTCAGGAAAAATCTTTAATGGCCGAGTGATTCCACGCGAGCCTCATTTGCAGTACTATTTCTCAAACCAGGGAAATTGGGTCGGAAGATGCGCATTCTTATAGTCGAAGATGATATCAACTTGAATCGGCAGCTTGCCGAAGCCTTGAAAGAGGCGGGCTATGTGGTCGATACCGCCTTCGACGGCGAGGAGGGGCATTTCCTGGGTGAGACCGAGCCCTACGACGCCATCATCCTCGATATCGGCCTGCCGGAAATGGACGGGATCACGGTACTGGAGAAGTGGCGCGGTGCGGGGCGGGGGACGCCCGTATTGATCCTGACGGCTCGCGATCGCTGGAGCGACAAGGTCGCCGGCATCGATGCGGGCGCCGACGATTATGTCGCCAAGCCTTTTCACGTAGAAGAGGTACTGGCCCGAATCCGGGCGCTGATCCGCCGCGCCGCCGGCCATTCGTCATCGGAAATCATCTGCGGCCCGGTGCGTCTCGACACCAAGAGCTCGAAGGCCACGGTCGACGGCAAGCCGCTGAAACTCACCTCGCACGAGTACAGGCTGCTTGCCTATCTCATGCATCACAAGGGCGAAGTCGTTTCGCGCACGGAGCTGGTCGAGCATATGTACGACCAGGATTTCGACCGCGATTCCAATACGATCGAAGTTTTCGTCGGCCGTCTGCGCAAGAAGATGGGTGTCGACCTGATCGAAACAGTGCGGGGTCTCGGCTATCGTATCCAAGCGCCGACCAATGCGAATTAAGTCACTCACCGCCCGCGTTCTGCTGTTGACCACACTCTGGTCCGCCGTGGCGCTGGTGGTGATCGGCCTCGTCATTTCCAATATCTATCGCAAGAGCGCCGAACGCGGTTTTCAGGACCTGCTGAGAGCGCAGCTCTATAACGTCATCAACTCCGTGACGATCGGTGACCAAGGGGCGTTGTCGGGCAGCCCTCAGCTCGGCGACCTGCGTTTCGCTCAGCCGAAGACAGGCTGGTACTGGATGGTCGAACCGCTCGGCACCTATACGGCGACGCCATTGGTTTCGCCCTCGCTCGGTGCGTCGAGCTTGCCCGTTCTCTCGGTCCTGGAAGCGCCTTTCGATAAGAATTACGAGCGCTACTACATCGTCACCGACGCCTTTGGAAACCAGGTACAGGTTGCCGAGACCGAAGTCGTGCTCGATACCGATGGCCGCGCCGCGCGCTTTCGCGTCACCGGCAATGTCGCGGTGGTGGAGGACGATGTCCGCAATTTTTCTCATAGCCTCTATTTCGCACTCGTCGGCTTCGGCGTTGGCAGTCTCGTCGTCAACGCTCTCGCCATTCTCTATGGCCTGATGCCGCTCGATAAGGCGCGCGGGGCGCTGGAGCGCATCCGCGCCGGCGAGAGCGAGCGATTGCATGGGGATTTCCCGCGTGAGATCCTGCCGCTCGCCAACGAGGTCAATGCCCTCATCGACAGCAACCGCCGCATTGTGGAGCGAGCGCGCATGCAGGTCGGCAACCTCGCCCATTCGCTGAAGACGCCGATCGCGGTTTTGTTGAACGAGTCCCGCGTGCTGGAACGCTCGCACGGCGATCTCGTCAAGAACCAGGCCGAGGTCATGCAGGGGCAGGTGCAATCCTACCTCAACCGTGCCCGCATCGCCGCCCAGCGCGAATCCGTGCTGGCCCGCACCGACGCGGAGCCGGCGCTGGAGCGGCTGGTGCGCGTCATGCGGCGGCTCAATGCCGATAAGGAATTCGAGCTTTCCGTTTCGCCGCACCTGTCGCTTGCCATGGAGCAGCAGGATCTGGAGGAGACGGTCGGCAATCTCCTGGAAAACGCCGCGCGTTTTGCCGAACGCAAGGTGCGCGTCGCCGCCAACGAAGCGCCAGCCGAGGTAAAGGGCATCGATCCGGCGCGACAGCACTGGGTAGAGCTGGTGGTCGAGGACGATGGGCCGGGCCTGGAGCCGGATCAGATCCGCGAGGCGATGAAGCGTGGCCGCCGGCTGGATGAAAGCAAGCCCGGCACCGGTCTCGGCCTGTCGATCGTCAGCGAGATCACCAACGAATATCAGGGGCGGTTCGAGCTGTCCCGTGGTTCCTGGGGCGGACTTCGCGCCAGCCTAATTCTACCGGGGGTAACAAAGGATGTTGCGTGACGCGCGGCATGATGCCAGAAAGACGCGGTGCGCCATAGTGATGCCGCATCGCAGTACCTCTAGTTTTGCTCGTTGATACTGGTTCGGTTGTATGAAGCTTCGCACTTTTTTTCTGATTGCCCCGTCCCTTCTTGCCCTTATCGCCCTTTCCGGCTGCTCGACCACGAGCGGCAAAGGCGGCGTGACGGGCTTTCTATCTTCCTCCGCTAAACCAGCCTCCTCGGCGCGCTATATCTCGGCCTTGGAGGGCGGCATCGTCGGCCGCACGGGCATCAAGCTCAGCGACAATGACAAGCAACGGGCGCTGGAAGCGGAATATCGGGCGCTGGAAACCGCGCCGCTCGGTCAGCCTGTCGCCTGGACGGGCAAGAACGTCCGTGGCGAGGTCGTGGCCGCCGCTCCCTATCAGGTCGGCTCGCAAAATTGCCGCCAATACACCCATACGATCACGGTCGACGACAAGCCGACCCAGGCGAGGGGAGCTGCCTGCCGCAACGACGACGGTACGTGGACGCCGCTGAATTAGATCCCCCGCCTGAAAATCGCGGCTAAACGCCTCAAATCTTCGTCAATGCGGCTTTGACGGTTGGAATAAGCGGCCTGTTAAAGTATTGGGCGTCTATGCTGTTCTGGATTCTCGTGGCCGTTCTGACGGCTGTTGTCGGTGCCATCCTGCTCTCCCCCCTTTTGCGTGGAGCAAAGGTGGCTGATGACGGTCGTGCCGGCGAGGCTGCCGTCTATCGCGATCAACTTCGCGAGCTGGACCGCGATCTTGCGGGCGGCCTGATTTCGCAGGAAGAGGCCGGCTATGCCCGCGCTGAAATCGGCCGCCGTCTACTTGCCGTTTCAGGCGCCGGACCGAGTGCCGCGAAGGTGCCAGCCCGCGGCCATTACCTTTCCCAGGCCTTCATCATCGTCCTGCTGCCGGTCGTCTGTCTCTGTCTCTATCTTGTGAAGGGCAATCCCGGCCTGCCGTCGCAGCCGCTGCAAGCGCGCCTCGAACATCCCGGCAACGATCTCGCCATCTCGATCGTCAAGGTCGAGCAGCATCTGGCGCAGCAACCGGATGACGGCAAGGGTTGGGAAGTGCTCGCGCCGATCTACCTCAAGACCGGCCGCATCGGCGACGCGGAACTCGCCTATCGCAATGTCATCCGTCTGCTCGGTCCCAATGCCGAGCGGCTTGGCAATCTGGGCGAAGTTCTGATCATGAAGGCCGATGGCATCGTGACGGCGGAGGCGCGCAGCTCGTTGCAGCAATCCCTTGCGCTTGATGCCGACAATCCCCGAGCGCTCTTCTATCTCGCTTTGGCGCTGGAGCAGTATGGCAAGGCGGAGCAAGCAAAGACGGCCTTCGAGGCGCTGGCGAAACAATCGCCGCCCGGCGCGCCCTGGATGGCTGCCGTCAACGACCATATCGTCAAGAATGGCGGCGCGGCCGATACCGCCACGGCAGATTCGGCAAATGCCAATGCGCCCGGAAACCCGACCAGCGAGCAGGTTGCCGCCGCAGATGCGATGAACAGCGGCGACCGTCAGCAGATGATCCGCGGCATGGTCGAGAGCCTCGACGCCAAGCTCAAGGATGATCCCAGGAATTTCGAAGGCTGGATGCGGCTGATCCGCTCCTATGCCGTGCTGAAGGACAAGGACCGCGCGGTGGATGCGCTGAAGCGGAGCCTGAAGACTTTCCCGGCCGACGGCGGCGAAGGCAAGCAGCTTCTGGCATTGGCGAAGGAGCTCGGACTGCCGACGGAGGTGACGCAGCAATGACCCGCAAGCAGAAACGTCTGGCTGTCATTGCCGGCGGCATGGGCTTCATCGCCGCCGCAGTGCTGCTCGTTCTCTTCGCCTTCAGCCAGTCCGTCGCCTATTTCTATATGCCGGCCGACCTCGCCAAGAACCCGGTCAACGCCGGTACGCTGATCCGCCTCGGCGGTCTCGTGGGCCAGGGCAGCGTGGTGCGCGGCGACGGAACGCAGGTGCAGTTTTCCGTCACCGACGGTACGGATGCGATCAAGGTCAAATATAATGGTATCCTGCCGGATCTCTTCCGCGAAGGGCAGGGTGTGGTCACGGAAGGCAGGTTCGAGCCGGGCAGCGACATCTTCGTTGCCGACAGCGTGCTTGCCAAGCATGATGAGCGCTATATGCCGAAAGAAGTCGCCGACAAGCTGAAGGCGGACGGCGTCTGGAAGGGCGAGGAAGCCAGCCAATGATCATTGAGCTCGGACACTATGCGCTGGTGTTGGCGCTTGCGACCGCGATCATCCTCTCGATCATCCCGGTCATCGGCGCACGGCGAGGCGACTTGTCGATGATGGACATTGCGCCGGTCGGCGCCGTCGTCTTGTTCGCACTGGTCGCCTTTTCCTTCGGCGTTTTGACTTATGCCTATGTCGCCTCCGATTTTTCGGTACTGAACGTCTGGGAAAATTCCCATTCGCTGATGCCGCTGATCTTCAAGATCTCCGGCGTCTGGGGCAATCACGAAGGATCGATGATGCTCTGGTTGCTGATCCTGGCACTGTTCAGCGCCCTGGTGGCGCTGTTCGGGCGCAACCTGCCGGACACGCTGCGCGCCAATGTGCTTGCCGTGCAGTCCTGGATCTCGGCCGCCTTTTTGATCTTCATCCTTTTGACCTCCAACCCGTTTCTCCGTCTCAATCCGGCCCCGGCTGAGGGCAAGGACCTCAATCCGGTGCTGCAGGATATCGGCCTGGCCGTTCATCCGCCGCTGCTTTACCTTGGCTATGTCGGCTTCTCCGTCTGCTTCTCCTTCGCCGTTGCCGCTCTGCTCGAAGGCCGTATCGACGCTGCCTGGGCGCGCTGGGTTCGCCCCTGGACGTTGGCTGCCTGGACCTTTCTGACGCTCGGCATCGCCATGGGCTCCTATTGGGCCTATTACGAGCTTGGCTGGGGCGGCTGGTGGTTCTGGGACCCGGTGGAGAACGCCTCCTTCATGCCTTGGCTCGCCGGCACCGCGCTCCTGCATTCAGCGCTCGTCATGGAGAAGCGCGATGCGCTGAAGATCTGGACGATACTCCTGGCGATCCTGACATTCTCGCTGTCGCTGCTCGGCACCTTCCTGGTGCGGTCCGGCGTGTTGACCTCGGTGCATTCCTTCGCCAGCGATCCGACGCGTGGCATCTTCATTCTGTGCATCCTCTTGATCTTCATCGGCGGGGCGTTGTCGCTTTTCGCCCTGCGCGCCCCGAAGCTTGCCGCCGGCGGCCTGTTCGCCCCGATCTCGCGTGAGGGATCGCTGGTGTTGAACAACCTCATTCTGACGGTTGCCTGCGGCACGGTGCTGACGGGTACGCTTTATCCGCTGGCGCTGGAAACACTCACCGGCGACAAGATTTCCGTCGGCCCGCCCTTCTTCAACATGACCTTCGGCCTGCTGATGACGCCGATCCTGATCGCGGTTCCTTTCGGGCCGCTGCTTGCTTGGAAACGCGGTGATCTGCTCGGCGTGCTGCAGCGGCTCTATGTCGCCGCAGGCCTTGCCCTCATCACGGGTCTCGCCCTGTTCTACGTCCGCCATGGCGGACCGGTGCTTGCCGTTTTCGGCCTGGCCGCCGGTTTCTTTCTGGTTTTCGGCGCAGTGGCTGATCTCTGGTACCGCGCCGGTATCGGCAAGATGGCGGGGAATATCGCGTGGCGGCGTCTGGTCGGTCTGCCGCGTTCGGCCTTCGGAACGGCGCTCGCCCATGCCGGGCTCGGCATCACCGTGCTTGGCATCGTCGCGGTGACGACATTCCAGTCCGAAAACATCACCGAGATGAAGCCGGGCGGCACGGCCGAGCTTGGCGGCTATACGCTGCACTTCGACGGCATCCAGCCCGGCGTCGGCCCGAACTACACCGAGGATCGTGCCCGGTTTACGGTCAGCCGCGGCGGCGTCGCCATCGCCAACGTCTCGTCCTCCAAACGACTTTTCACCGCCGGCCGCACCGCCACGACCGAGGCCGGCATTCTGACGCTTGGCCTCAGCCAGCTTTATGTCTCGCTCGGTGATCCGACCAATGATGGTGGCATGGTCGTGCGCATCTGGTGGAAGCCCTTCATCATCTGCATCTGGGGCGGCGCCATCGTCATGGCGCTCGGCGGCTTCGTTTCCCTAAGCGACCGCCGCCTGCGCGTCGGCGCGCCGAGCCGCAAGGCAAAGCCGGTCCGTCCGGCGATGGAGCCGGCGGAATGAGGCGCGTGCGGCTAATTCCGCTTCTCCCCGTGGGGGAGAAGGTAAAAGCGCTTATGCGTCTGCTCCTTATTGTTCTACTTCTTGCTCCCACCGCCGCCTTTGCAGTCAATCCCGACGAAGTTCTTCCCGATCCGGCCCTTGAGGCCCGGGCGCGGACGATTTCGGCCGAATTGCGCTGCATGGTCTGCCAGAACCAGTCGATCGACGATTCCAATGCCGATCTTGCCCGCGACCTGCGTCTCCTGGTGCGCAAGCGCCTCGTTGCTGGCGACAGCGACAAGCAGGTGCTCGACTATATCGTTTCCCGCTATGGCGAGTTCGTGCTGCTGAAGCCGCGCCTCAGCGAAAAGACCCTGTTGCTCTGGGGCGCACCGGCCGCTCTCTTTATTCTCGGTGGGATCGCTCTTGTCATCTATGCCCGGCGCCGCGTGGGTAAGCCGACGGGCACGCAGCTAACGGCAGAGGAAGAAGCACGTCTCAACGAGATCCTCGGCAAGTGACATTGCACGACAAGTTGTCTTTACCCCATCGAAAACATTTCGCTACATTACGAATTTTTCATTGGTCGGACAGTTCGCTGTAAGGTCGGAAGGCCTATATCTTGCCCATGACCCATCACCGCCGGTTCCATCGGCAAAGAGAAATCGGACGAGAGAAGAAAAGGTAACTCGCATATGTTCAGGAATATCAAGGACGCTTTGTCCCGTAGCACGGCTATGAAAGCTTCTGTCGTCGCCGGCCTCGCTGTCGCTGCTCTCGCCACTGGCGTTCCCGCTGAAATCAGCCGCTCCTATGCCGATGCCGTCAATGTCCAGGCCCCGCAGGTCCCGAGCTTCGCCAATGTCGTCGACGCCGTATCTCCGGCAGTCGTTTCCGTTCGCGTCGAATCCCGCGTCAATCCGGTCGCTGATGAAGACGATTCCTTCGGCCTCGGCCGTGGCTTCGACGAACTGCCGGATGATCATCCGCTGAAGAAGTTCTTCAAGCAGTTCGAACAGCAGCAGGGGCATAACCAGCAACAGGGCCAGCAGAAAGGCCAGCCGGACAATAAGGGCCGCCTGCGCCCGGTTGCCCAGGGCTCCGGCTTCTTCATTTCCGAAGACGGATATCTCGTCACCAACAACCACGTTGTTTCCGACGGCGCGGCCTTCGTCGTCGTTCTCAATGACGGCACCGAACTCGATGCCAAGCTGATCGGCAAGGACCCGCGCACCGACCTCGCGGTGCTGAAGGTCGATGGCAAGGGCAAGAAGTTTACCTATGTCAACTGGGCCGATGACAACAAGGTTCGCGTCGGCGATTGGGTCGTTGCCGTCGGCAACCCCTTCGGTCTTGGCGGCACGGTCACAGCCGGCATCGTCTCGGCCCGCGGCCGCGATATCGGCTCCGGTCCCTATGATGACTTCATCCAGGTCGACGCAGCCGTAAACCGTGGCAACTCGGGCGGCCCGACCTTCAACCTCAACGGCCAGGTCGTCGGTATCAACACCGCCATCTTCTCGCCGTCAGGCGGCAGCGTCGGCATCGCCTTCGCAATCCCCGCCGATACCGCAAAGAACGTTGTCACCGATCTGATCAAGAGCGGTACCGTATCGCGTGGCTGGCTTGGCGTGCAGATCCAGCCGGTAACCAAGGATATCGCCGAATCCCTCGGCCTGTCCGAGCCGAACGGCGCGCTCGTCGTATCCCCGCAGGATGGCTCTCCGGGCCAGAAGGCAGGCATCAAGAACGGCGACGTCGTAACGGCCGTTAACGGCGACCCGGTCAAGGATCCGCGCGATCTCGCCCGCCGTATCGGCGCGATGCAGCCGGGCTCCAAGGTCGATGTTTCGCTATGGCGTAACGGCAAGGCTCAGTCGGTCACCGTCGAACTCGGCACGCTGCCGGCCGACCAGAACCAGGCTTCGAACGACGACAATTCGCAGCAGCCCCAGCCGCAGCAGCCGTCTTCGGAGAAGGCGCTTGCCGATCTCGGCCTCACCGTCGGTCCGTCCGATGACGGTAAGGGTGTCGCGATCACCGGCGTCGATCCGGACTCCGACGCCGCCGACAAGGGCGTGAAGGAAGGCGAGAAGATCACCTCGGTCAACAACCAGCAGGTCTCCAATGCCGGAGACATTGCCAAGGTCATCGATCAGGCGAAGAAGGACGGCCGCACCCGCGCGCTGTTCCAGATCCAGTCCAACGACGGCAGCCGCTTCGTCGCTCTGCCGATCACTGCGGGCTGATTTTCGGCCAATTGAATGCATTGGGAGCCGCGCAGGCCACGGCTTGCGCGGCTCCTTTGTTTCCAGGGCGTGGTTTCCAAACAGGCGCAATAGTTTTCGTGCAGGACCATGGCTTATCGACGAACGGCTTTCAGGGCAGGTAGAAGATGACAACCGCTGGCCAACATACTGTGAACTTTTCCGATTCCGGTTGTGCTGAGGCATCGCCGGCGGGTAATGTTGCCCACATGAAGATTTTGATTATCGAAGACGATCTCGAGGCTGCCGCCTATCTCACCAAGGCGTTTCGCGAGGCCGGCATTGTCGCCGACCATGCGAGCGACGGTGAGAGCGGCCTGTTCATGGGCACGGAGAACGCTTACGATGTCGCCATCATCGATCGCATGCTGCCGCGCCGCGATGGCCTTTCCGTCATCAGCGAGCTGCGTCGCAAAGGCGTGCATACGCCTGTTCTCATTCTCTCCGCTCTCGGCCAGGTCGACGACCGCGTAACCGGCCTTCGTGCCGGCGGCGATGACTACCTGCCGAAGCCATACGCCTTCAGCGAATTGCTCGCCCGCGTCGAAGTCCTCGGCCGCCGCAAGGGCACGCCGGAACAGGATGTTCTCTACCGTGTCGGCGATCTGGAGCTCGACCGGCTGTCGCATGAAGTTCGCCGCGGCGGCAAGGAGATCCTTCTCCAGCCGCGCGAGTTCCGCCTGCTCGAATATCTGATGAAGAATGCCGGCCAGGTAGTGACGCGCACCATGCTGCTCGAAAACGTCTGGGATTACCATTTCGATCCCCAGACGAACGTGATCGACGTACACGTCTCGCGCCTGCGTTCGAAGATCGAAAAGGACTTCAGCCAGCCGCTGCTGAAGACGATCCGCGGCGCCGGCTACATGATCAAGGACGAGGGATGAGCCGCTTTCGCGTTCTCTTCAAGTCTACCGCAGTCCGCCTGTCCGCCCTTTACATCCTTCTTTTTGCGCTCTGCGCCGCCACGCTCGTCTTCTACGTAACGGCCATGTCGGAGCGGTTGCTGACCGGGCAAATCCGCGACGCCGTGCAGCAGGAGGTCAATCAGGTCAAGCGCGCCTACGATGTCGGCGGGCTGAACCTGTTGCTGCGCACGATGGAGCGTCGCGCGCGCCAGCCGGGCGCCAATCTCTATGTCATCGCCAGCCCCTCCGGCGATATCCTGGCCGGCAATGTCGCCTCGGTGCAGCCAGGCGTCCTCGGCGAAGCCGGCTGGACGGAATTGCCCTTCATCTATGAGCGCTATACCGACACCGGCACCGACCCTGAACGACGGCACCTGGCGATCGCCAATATCTTCCTTCTCGACAACGGCCTGCGCATTCTGATCGGTCGCGACCTTGGTGAACCGGAGCGGTTCCGGGTGCTGGTGCGGCAAGCCTTGATGCTGGCGCTGGCGATCATGGGCCTCGGCGCGCTGGTCATCTGGTTCGGTATCGGCCGCAACGCGCTGAAGCGCATCGACCGCATGACCGATGCCAGCCGCAAGATCATGGCCGGCGATCTCTCACAGCGGCTGCCGGTCGGCGGCTCCGGCGATGAATTCGACCGCATGTCGGCATCGCTGAACGCCATGCTGGAGCGCATCGAGAAACTGAACGAAGGCTTGCGGCAGGTCTCCGACAACATCGCCCATGATTTGAAGACGCCGCTGACACGGCTGCGCAACAAGGCCGCGGGCGCGCTCGACAATGCCGACAGCGAAGGGCGCCGTGTCGCGCTTGAGGGCATTATCGGCGAGTCCGACCAATTGATCCGCACCTTCAATGCGCTGCTGATGATCTCTCGCGTCGAGGCCGGTTCCGTGGCCGCCGAGATGACCGGCATCGACCTTTCCTCCATCGTTGCGGACACGGCCGAGCTTTATGAGCCGGTAGCCGAAGAAGCGGGTCTGGCGCTGACGACCGAGATCGAGCCCGATGTCGAGGTGCAGGGCAATCGCGAGCTGATCGGCCAGGCGATTTTCAATCTGATCGACAACGCCGTCAAATATGCCTCGGGCTGTCCGGGCAAACAGACGGTCGTGTTGAAACTCTCGCGTACGCCGGGTGCCGTAAACCTCGCCGTCGCGGATCATGGTCCGGGCATTCCTGCCCATCAGCGGGCGGATGTGGTCAAACGCTTCTTCCGTCTGGACGAGAGCCGCTCCAAGCCTGGCACCGGCCTTGGTCTTGCTCTGGTGGAAGCGGTGATGGAGCTGCATGGTGGACGGCTCGAACTTTCCGATACCGACCCGGCCAGTACAAACGCGCGCGGTCTGACGGTAACCATGATCTTCCCCACGCAGGAACAATAGATTAATCCTGCCCTACCGGATTGCTTCATACAGGGTCTCCATATCGGCTTCCGATCCTGGAGATCACGCAGGATTCAAGATGTTACTGCGTGCCTAGCACGTCCGCTCGGACGCGCGGCGCAGTAGGAGGAGAGCTGCATGACGATGACGGAAAGCGATTTTCTGCAGGATGTTCCGCCCGGGCGGCTTCGCCCGCTCAACCAGACGGAGCTGAAAGCGACGCTCGCCGACCTCAAAGATATCGCCACATCGGAACCTGCCATCGCCGCTCTTCTCGGGAGTGACAGCCCGTTGCGCGACTTCATCTTCGCCGCGTTGACGCTCTCGCCCCATCTCCGCGAAATGGCCAATCTCGACCCGGCGCTCCTCGTCGCAGCCATCAGCAAGCCGTTGTCGCCGCAGATCGAGGCCCTGGTAGCCGAGGCTCGCCGCGCCTGGCTGCCGGCGCAAGATGGCGCACCGTCGCCTTCGGAATCCGAGGTCATGAGCCGCCTGCGCATCGCCAAACGCCGTGCCTCATTCCTGATCGCGCTTGCCGATCTCGCCCGCATTTTCGACGGAAGAGCGACGACGCGCTGGCTGACCGCCCTTGCCGAAGCCTCGATTTCGGCAGCGATCGATCATCTGCTCTTATCGTCGCACGAAGCCGGCAAGATCACGGTTCGCGATCCTTCCACGCCGAGCCGTGGCTCCGGCCTCATTGTGCTCGGCATGGGCAAGCTCGGCGCCGAGGAGCTGAATTATTCCTCCGATATAGACCTCGTTATTTTCTTCGACGAAATGGCGGGTATCGTTGCCAATCCCGACGATGCGATCGACATTTTCCCGCGGCTGATGCGCCGCCTGGTGCGTATCCTGCAGGAGCGCACTGCCGACGGCTACGTCTTTCGCACCGATCTCCGCCTGCGTCCCGATCCGGGGTCTACGCCGCTTGCCATCCCCGTCGATGCAGCAATGATCTACTACGAGGGCAGGGGACAGAACTGGGAGCGCGCCGCCTTCATCAAGGCGCGTGCCGTCGGCGGCGACATTGCCGCCGGCCAGGCCTTCATCCGCGACCTCGTGCCCTTCGTCTTCCGCAAATATCTCGATTACGCGGCGATATCGGACATCCACTCCATCAAGCGGCAGATCCATGCGCACAAGGGTCATGGGGCGATTGCGGTCAAGGGTCACAATGTCAAGCTTGGCCGCGGCGGCATCCGCGAGATCGAGTTCTTCGTGCAGACGCAGCAGTTGATCGCCGGCGGCCGCATGCCGGCACTGCGCTGCCGCGCCACCGAGGAAACATTGGGGGAATTGACCAAGGCGAAATGGATAGATGCGGAAACGCGCGACGAACTGACGGAAGCCTATTGGTTTCTGCGCGATGTCGAGCATCGCATCCAGATGGTGCGCGACGAGCAGACGCATCTGCTTCCCGAAACGGATGTCGAGTTGAAGCGTATCGCCTTCATGATGGGCTTTTCCGATCTGTCCGGTTTTTCCGAGGCGCTGGTTGCCACGCTGAAGACGGTGGAGCGGCGTTATGCCCGTCTATTCGAGCAGGAGACCAAGCTTTCGACCGAAACCGGCAACCTCGTGTTCACCGGTCAGGGCGACGATCCCGATACGCTGAAGACATTGCATCGCCTCGGCTTCGAGCGCTCCTCCGATATCTCCCATGTCATCCGGACATGGCACTATGGCCGCTATCGCGCCACGCAATCGGTCGAGGCGCGCGAGCGATTGACTGAATTGACGCCGGAATTGCTGCGCGTGTTCGGTGAGAGCAAGCGGGCAGATGAGGCGCTGCTGCGTTTCGACAGTTTCATCTCCGGCCTGCCGGCAGGCATCCAGCTTTTCTCGCTGCTCAGCACAAATCCGGCGCTGCTTTCGCTCATCGTCAATATCATGTCGTCGGCGCCGCGGCTTGCCGAAATCATCGCCGCCAAGCCGCATGTCTTCGATGGCATGTTGGATCCCGGCCTGATGGCGGAGCTGCCAACGCGCGACTATCTGGCCGAGCGGATCAAAAGCTTTCTGGCGCCTGCGGTACACTACGAGGAGGTGCTGGACCGGCTGCGCATCTTCGCCTCGGAACAGCGCTTCCTGATCGGCATCCGTCTCCTGACAGGCGCGATCGCTGGCGCCATGGCCGCCCGTGCCTTTACCTATCTTGCCGATCTGATCGTGGAAGCGGCATTGAACGCGGTGATGAAGGAAATCCAGGCGGCCTATGGCGATTATCCAGGCGGTCGCGTTGCCATCGTCGGCATGGGCAAGCTCGGCAGTTTCGAGCTCACCGCCGGTTCAGACATCGATATCATCCTGCTTTACGACTATGACGATGAAGCCGGCGAATCCACCGGGCCGAAGCCGCTCGATGCGACGCGCTATTTCACTCGCATCACCCAACGGCTGATGGCTGCGCTCTCCGCGCCGACGGCGGAGGGCGTGCTCTATGAAGTCGACATGCGCCTGCGTCCGTCCGGCAACAAGGGCCCGGTCGCAACGCGCATCAATTCCTTCGAGAAATATCAGCGCGGAGAGGCCTGGACCTGGGAGCATATGGCGCTCTCCCGTGCGCGCCTGATCTGCGGCGACGCGGATCTCGTGCTGAATGCGGAGCGGATCATCGGCGAGGTGCTTTCGGCAAGGCGCGATATTCCCAAGATCGCCAAGGATGTCGCCGAGATGCGGGGGCTGATCGAACAGGAAAAGCCGCCCGTGAGCATCTGGCACCTGAAGCTCATACCCGGCGGCCTGATCGATATCGAATTCATCGCGCAGTATCTTCGGCTGATCGCACCCGCCCGGGGCGTCGGGATCGACGCCAATGGCCTCAGCACCGGCGAGGCGCTAAAATTGCTCGGCGGCAGCCTGATGGACCGCAACGATCTCGACCTCTGCCTGGAGGCGTTGCATCTTTATACCGAATTGTCGCAGTTGATCCGGCTTTGTGTCGATGGCCCGTTCGATCCGGACAAGGCGCCTTCCGGCCTGATCGAGCTGGTTTGCCGCGCCGGCGATTGCCCTGACATCAAGACGCTGGAAGCGGAACTGAAGCGACTTTCGAAAGCGGTGCGGAAAGTCTTCCAGTCGGTAGTGAGAGCCTAAAGCATGTCGCGCAAAAGCGCGCAGCGATTTTGCGCTAACGACATGCGCAAAATCAAGGCTTAAAGTGCAAGGAGCGAATCCCAGAGATCGCGATACGCTTTAGCTCAGCCGTGATCGGGAATGCGAATGGCAATCAAGGTGCCGATGCCTTCGCGCGAGCGGATGCGCATGCGGCCGTGATGCAGTGTCGTCAACGACCGGGAAATGGCGAGGCCAAGGCCCGAGCCTCCCTTGCTCTTGGCATATTGGTTCTGCACTTGCTCGAACGGCTGGCCGATCTTGCTGAGCGCCGACTTCGGGATGCCGATGCCGGTGTCGGCGATCGTTAACATCACCGCGTCCCCGACCTTGCGCGTGCGCACCGCGATGCGGCCGCCGTCATTGGTGAACTTGACGGCATTGGAAAGGAGATTGAGCAGGATTTGCTTCATGGCGCGGCGATCCGCCGTCAGTTTGATACCGGAGGAAATGCGCTGTTCGACGAGGATGTTCTTGTAGGCGGCCGGAATGGAGGTGAAGCGCAGGCACTCCTCTATCAACGGCGCAAGATCGATCCGCTCGCAGGAGAGCTTGAGGTGGCCCGCCTCGATCTTCGACATGTCGAGAATGTCGTTGATGACGTTCAGCAGATGCTTGCCGCTGTCGTGGATATCCTTGGCATATTCATTGTATTTCGCCGAGCCCAGCGGACCGAACATCTGATCCTGCAGGATTTCGGAGAAGCCGAGAATGGCGTTGAGCGGCGTGCGCAGTTCGTGCGACATGTTGGCGAGGAATTCCGATTTGGCCTTATTGGCAGCTTCGGCGCGTTCCTTTTCTGCGAGGTAATTGGTGTTGGCGGTCGAAAGCTCCGCCTTTTGCCGCTCGAGGATCTGTCGCGAGGCGGAAAGATCGTTGATCGTCGCCATCAACCGGCGTTCGGAATCGCGCAGGCGTTCCTGGTTGCGCTTCAACTGGGTGATGTCGGTGCCGACGGAAACGAGGCCGCCGTCGCGGGTGCGGCGTTCGTTGATCTGCAGCCAGCGCTCGTCGGCAAGCTGCACTTCCGTCGTTTGCGAGTGGCTGGAGCGGCCGGGATCGACAATGCGCCGCTCGATGACCGGGCGGGCCGCGGCGGCGTTGACCACGGCGCGTTCGGTGCCCGGCACCAGCACATTGTCCGGCAGGCCGTAAGCTTGCTGGAAATGGGCGTTGCACATGACCAGGCGGTCATTCTTGTCCCAAAGCACGAAAGCTTCCGAAGTGCATTCGATCGCATCGGCCAGACGTTGGTCGGCCTCGGCATAGCGCTGAGCCAGCCGATGTTGTTCGGTGACGTCCATGGCGATGCCGATCATGTGGACATGACCGGAATTGGTACGGATGACCTGGGCGCGGGCACGCATCCAGACATAATGTCCTTTGGCATGACGAATGCGCAGGATCTGATCCACCTGGCCGGCGGTGCCGCGGGTGACCGATCGGGCCAGCACATGCAGGCTGTTATCATCGGGGTGCATCATCCGGGCCGCGTCGGTGAAGGAGAGCGGCCGGTCGGCGGCCGGCAGGCCGAGCATGTCGTACATCGACCGCGACCAGAAGAATTCGCGGCTGGCGAAATCGAAATCCCAGAGACCGCAGCGCCCGCGTGACAGTGCGGTCTCGACGCGCAGATTGGATTCGAGGAAGATCTCGTCGGCATCGCGCGCCCGTTTCACCTGGGTGTAATAGGCATAGAGGATGACGAGAAGGATGGAGGAAATGCCGGCAAAAAGCGTGACATTCAGCGTCAGCTCATCGCGCCAGAGCTTGTCGATCTGCTCCATCGAGGCGGCCGACAGGACGAAATCGCCCTTGTCTCCGATCAAGGAAATCGCCGCGTAGAAGGGCGCGCCGTCGATCATTGTCTCGATCACGCCGGCATGGTCGCCGAAACTTCGGATGGCTGACACTTCGGGGAAGAAATCGGAGATGGTCAAGCCGATATAGGCGGAGCCGGCGGCAGACGACCCGAAGACACGGCCGCTCGCCTGCACGAGAAGGACGAAGGCGCCGGTGTCGAGCCGGTCCTGCGGAAGGTAAGTCGCAAGTTTCTTTTCCGCGCCGCTTCGGTCGCCGATCTGGAACAGGCTGGCATCGTTGGAAAAGGCCGCGGAAGCGGCGGCGATGGAAAGCGATGTCGCCCGGCGCGCAGCCGCGGTCATCCGCCCATGCTCCATCATCATGCCGAAGAAATGCGAGGCGGCGACCACCATCAGAAAGGAGACGATGAGGACGGGAATTACCCGTTTCAGGATATGTTCGGCCTTCGGAAAACGGCGCGAAACCGTTTCCGCCCGTACGCCCGCTCGATCGGTAACACCGCTATGCCAGGATTTCAGACCGTCGAAATTAACACGCAGCCGCCCATCGGCCGCGGTTGCCCGCCGCACGTCCACCATCGCTCTAGCCTTGTCCCTCGTGTGATTCGCTGCGCCGCTCGCCCGAATCTGCCTTAATGAATCACTCGTGATTCGCCTTGTCCAGAGGGGAGGGTAAAACTTTCTTAACCATATGCGATTTCGAGGCTTTTTGCACTCGCAATGGTAAGGCGACGGCGCGCGGGACTCGTTCCGGCTGAAAAAAGCGGGCTCAAATCACCCGCTTTGATCTCGGACAAGCAAGTGAAATTCACTCCTTGAGGATGCGATCCACAATATCGCGAACATCCGTCGAAAGGTTGGCGGCGCGTTCGATTTGCATCAGAGCGGAGCGGGCGTGATCGGCACGAACGGGTTCCAGCAAGCGCCAGGAACGCATGGAGGTCAGAATGCGTGCCGCCAACTGCGGGTTGCGCTGGTCGATGTCGAGGATTTGCTCTGCGAGGAAGCGATAGCCGGCTCCATCCGCACGACCGAAGCCGGTCGGATTGGCAAAGGCGAAGGTGCCGACGAGCGCGCGCATGCGGTTGGGGTTGGTGCGCTTGAAAAGCGGCGTTTCCATCAGGCCCTGGATGCGCTCCAAGGTCGCCGCGCCCGGAATAGCCGCCTGGATGGCGAACCATTTGTCGATGACCAGCGCGTTTCCGGTGAAGCGATCATGGAAGGTCTCGAGCGCCGCCTTGGCCTCCGCCGTCTCCGGAAACCGGTGGGCGAGGATCGTCAGGGCGGCACTGAGATCGGTCATGTTGTTCGCCGCATCAAAGGCCGCTTTGGCGCGAGCCGGCGCATTGTCCGACTGCGACAGATAGGTGAGCGCGGCATTCCGCAATGCTCTGCGTCCGGCGCTTGCGGCATCCGGGCTGAAGGGTCCGGGTGTCTGCATGTTGTCATAGAGTGAAGCGAAGATCTCTTTTCCGGCTTCGGCGACCAGCGCGAGGATCGCCTGACGGCCGGCATGGATTGCGTCCGGATCGTTATTGCCGCCAAGTTCGCGGGCAATGTCGGCTTCGCTCGGCAAAGCCAGCGCCTGGGCGCGGAAGGCTGGCTCCAGGCTCTCGTCGCTTGCCGCCGCCAGAAGCGCATCGATGAATGCGGCGTCACAAGTGACAGGGATGCCCTGGCGCGCGTCGCGGGCGGCCTGCAGCAGGTTCGGCAGGCCAAGGTCGATCAGCGCCTGCCAGCGTGCGAAATGGTCGGTTTCATAATGAGCGATCAGCGCCAAGTCCTTGGCGCTCTGGCTGAATTGCAGATTGATCGGTGTCGAGAAGCTGCGGTTCAACGACAGCACCGGCCGCGAGGGAATGCCGTGGAAGACTGCCGTCTGCGCCCGCGTAGTCAGGTGCAGGACGTCGTCGGTCAGTTCCGCGCCGGTCACCGATGTCGGCGTTAACAACGTTCCATCCGCAGCGAAAAGCGCCGTGCGCAGCGGGATATGCATGGGTTCCTTGTTCGGCTGGCCGGGAGTGGCCGGCACCATCTGTTCAAGCGACAGCGCGAAGGTCTTGGCGCCGGCGTCATAGGTGCCGGAGGCGGTTACCAGCGGCGTGCCGGCCTGATGGTACCAGAGCGAGAACTGCGTCAGGTCGCGGCCGCTCGCATCTTCGAAACATTTGATGAAATCCTCGATCGTCACCGCCTGGCCGTCGTGACGGTCGAAATAGAGGTCCATGCCCTTCTTGAATAGATCGCGGCCGAGGAGGGTGGCGATCATGCGGGTGACTTCGCTGCCCTTCTCGTAGACTGTCGTCGTGTAGAAGTTGTTGATCTCACGATATTTGGTCGGGCGAACCGGATGGGCAAGCGGGCCGCTGTCCTCCGGAAACTGCTCCGATTTCAGATGACGGACTTCGGCGATGCGCTTGACCGGCCGCGAGCGCTGATCGGCGGAATATTCGTGATCGCGATAGACCGTCAGGCCTTCCTTGAGGCAGAGCTGGAACCAGTCGCGGCAGGTGATGCGATTGCCGGTCCAATTGTGGAAATATTCATGCGCGATGATCGCCTCGATATTGGCATAGTCGGCATCGGTGGCGATTTCCGGATCGGCCAGCACGTATTTGTCGTTGAAGACGTTGAGGCCCTTGTTCTCCATCGCCCCCATGTTGAAATCGGAGACGGCGACGATCATGAAAATGTCGAGATCGTATTCGCGACCGAACCGCTCCTCATCCCATTTCATCGAGCGCTTCAGCGCATCCATGGCATAGGCTGCGCGGGGCTCTTTGCCATGCTCGACATAGATCTTCAGCGCCACTTCACGGCCGGACATCGTGACGAACGTATCCTCGACTACGCCGAGATTGCCGGCGACAAGCGCGAAGAGATAGCTGGGCTTCGGATGCGGATCAAACCAGGCGGCGAAGTGCTTGCCTTCGCCATAACCGGCCCCGCCGAGAAAATTGCCGTTCGACAACAGCAGCGGATTGGCCGCTTTATCCGCGATGATGTTGACCGTATAGGGAGCAAGTACGTCGGGGCGATCCGGGAAATAGGTGATGCGGCGGAAGCCCTCGGCCTCGCATTGGGTGCAATAGATGCCGCCTGTGCGGTAAAGTCCCATCAACTGCGTGTTGGCTTCGGGGTTGATGACCGTCGTGATCGTCAGCTCGAAAGGCACGCTTTCCGGCAGGTCGCGGACGGTCAGGCTTTCCGCCGTCGCCTCGAATTGCCCGGCCGGAACTTCGATCTGGTCGAGCAGCAGTCCCGAAAGGGTGAGCTCGTCGCCGTCGAGCACTAACGGCGCCTTGGTGTCGGTGCCTTCGCGGCGATGAAAGATCAGCCGCGCTTCGACCTTGGTTTCGGTCGGGTGCAGATCGAAGGTGAGGTCCACGCGTTCCAGAACGAAGTCGGTGGGACGGTAATCTGCCAGATGGACGATCTGGCCGGTGTCTGTTCGCATGGTCTATCCTGATCAGGCTCATACTGCGGCGGGCGGCGTTGATCCGAAGCAGCGCTTCGGAGGCAAATCCGCGCGCATCATTACATCGAAATCTGAACCAAAGTTAAAGTCATATCACCGCGCCACTACGATTTGTGATGGCGAGGGAAGTATTTGATCAGGAAGGCCACATCTCATTTCAGATTGAAGGCCGCCTTGATCGCATCGTCGGCTTCCGTTTGCTGCACGACGACACCATACCATCCAAGTCCATCATAGTCTTCATAGCCGAGCGTCTTTGCGTAAGCGACGATGGCGCCGTTATTGTCGTAATAGCTGCCCCGCGCCATGCCCTCGGGATTGGCGAGCGCGAAATGCGAGAACATCAATTTCGGATCGCTGCAGGCGATGACGCGTTTCTTGCCGTCGAGCAGCATCACCACGGTCTTTTCGGCGACCTGTGGCGGTAGGCTGGCCTCCTTGTCGACAATCGCCTGTCCCTGGTTCTGCCAGTCGAAATAGACGCCCAGCGTGCCGATCTGTCGGCCATCTGTTCGTCCGCCTTCCCGAATGCCGGTAGCGTAGACGAGCACATTGCGCCGGTCGTGCAACTCGCTGGGTTTGACTTCGTCGACGATATAGTCGTCACCCGATTGGCAGGCGACGGCTGCCCTGAACCAGGGATCCGCGGCGAGATTGGCGCCCGCGAGCTTGCGCTGGTAGGCGGGATTGGCCGAGGCGATGACATGTCCCTTCATGTCGGTCACGACCAGATCGAGATAGACCGTATAGAAGCGGTTGATGACACCCAGACGTTCGGCGGCGAAGGCCAGGCGTTGCGGCTGCGGGTCCTGAAGCGCCTCCCACAGCGCAATGTCGGTCGCCCACCAGCGGACGTCGGCGGTGCGCTCGAAGAGATTGCGGACGATGAGCTGCACCAGCGTCTGGGCAAGATCGGTCAACCGAACGCCTTCCATCTCCCCGACCAGCGCTTCGGCCATGCCGCGGGTGACACCGATACGGCCGAGAACGTTATCTTCAAATTTACTCGCGATGTCGGTTGCGATCTGCGCCAGGCGCTGAACCTCGTTGGCGACCACCGCGAAGCCCTTGCCGGTTTCGCCGGCGCGGGCCGCCTCGATGAGCGCGTTGATCGCGAGAAGCTTGATCTGCTTGACGACATTGGTGTTGTCGCTGCTGAATCGCTCCAGATCCTTGCCGATGCCTTCGGTGACGACCCGCATCGAGCGCGGTGTTACCGCACGCTGCTCAGGACGCCGCTCCATCGATTGGGCTGCTGTCATCGAATGAAAACCTCGGAAATAGTAAAGGCTGAAGTAGGCGTTTGAAAATACATGCCGCCGCCGCAGGCATTATTGACCGCGGTGAAATTAAATTGAAGTGCTTATGGTTTTTAAAAGGTTAATGCGGCCGTCAGTTCGGAAACTATACCGTTTTTGGCCCAAAAAAGGTCCCGACGGGCAGCTTCAACGCGCTCAGTCGGCTGTAGACTGCATCCGGCGCCCCGTCGGTTCGCCGCCCCGGACGGGCAGGGGTATGGACTGGAAGTCCGTCTTTTCGATGCGTCCTTCGTTCGGCTTGCGCATGGCGATGCGCCACCCCGCATAGCCGGCATATAGCGCAAAGGCGAGGGCCAGGAACCAGAGAAGGCCGGATGGGCCGGCGAGTTGCATCATCGCGCCGCCGACCAGCGGTCCGGAGACCGTGCCCAGTCCGTAGAGCAGCATGATACCGCTGGAAATGGTGACATATTCATCCGGCGCCGCGCGGTCGTTGGCATGAGCGACATTGAGTGCGTAGATCGGATAGAGCACGGTGCCGATGAAGAAGCCGGCGACATAGAGCGTCAATTGCCCATGCGCGTTGAACAACGTCATGGTGACGCAGGCAAGGATGCCGATAACACCGCAGACGATCATTACGTAGCGGCGGTCCATCTGGTCTGATATGCGGCCGATCGGCATTTGCGACACGGCACCGCCGGCGAGCACGCAGGCGAGCAACGTCGCGCCCTCGGCCGTGTTCATGCCGACATTCTGGGTATAGACGCCGCCAAGGCTGCTCCAGGTGCCGGAGAGGGCGCCCGACAGCAGCGAGCCGACGAAGGCGATCGGCGACAGCCGGTAAAGTTTCGGCAGGTCGAACTTGGCCTGATGGATCGGCGTCGGCGATTTCGCGGTCGATAGCGCCGTCGGCAGCATCGCCAGCGCGAAGATGACGCCGCACAGGATGAAGAGGGAGGTATTGCTGGGATCGCCGAGCGGTACCAGATATTGTCCGCCGATCGAGCCGACCAGGCAGGTGATCATATAGACCGAGAAGATGGTCGCGCGGTTATCGTTGGTGACCCGCTCGTTCAACCAGCTTTCGATGATGAGATAGGCGCCGGCGATGCCGAAGCCGCTGATGCAGCGGAAGGCCAGCCAGGCGCGCCAATCGACCATCAATGCGCACAGCAGAATGCCGATGCTGAGCAGCGAGATCAAGGCGCCGAATACGCGCACATGTCCGACCCGCTGCACGAAACGCGGTGTGATGATGCAGGATATGGTGAAGCCGAAAGTGTAGCCGGTGGCGATCACCGAAATGGTGAAGGTCGACCAGCCTTCCGCCACGGAGCGGATCGGCACGACGAAGTTCATCAAGCCATAGCCGAACATCATCAACAGCGTTGACAACATCAGACTGGCGATCGAGACGAGGCTGGCCAGCATTGGAGCGGGATTCCGGTCGATTGGTTGAAGCAGATGCGCATCGCAAAAAACGCATCTTGCTCTATCCCAGCAATGATGCGCGATCAATCGCGACGGCATATGACGCGGGTGGTTGATCTGTGGCCCTCGTCTTGAATGGTCATTGAAAAAGATGATGGCGAAAGAATGGTTTTAAACTTAAATTATTTGTTTAACTTCTTGCGATATCAGTGTTTTCAGATAACTATAGCATGCTATCGGATATCTGGGGCTTCGATCTGTGACGGCAGGTTTAATCAAAAAATATGAGAACTATTCCTTCCGTTTTGTATTTTAGAAGGGCGCCATAAGGAGGCCCGATTGAGCTTTTCCGTCGAGCAACTTGCTTGCCATCCCGAATTCGTCCCCTCCCTGCGTTTCCTGGCGCAGGCTTTGCGGGATCGCTACGACAGCGGCCCGCGGATCGCACGCCTGTTGGCCTCGCATCAGCGCTGGCTTTTGACCCAGACGGCCTACGCTCTTCATCTCGAATATGATCCGGCCATACCCGGCTCTGGTCTGACCGTCGTCAAGCTTCGCGATGTCATCACGCAATACCGCGTCGCAAGCCGCAACACCGTGCTGAGCTATATCGAGGAACTGCTGACCTATCGCTTCCTCGTGCCCGCCCCTGGCGTTGTCCGGCGTCCGCGCCGTTACGCACCGGCCGAGGTTAGCCACACCGCAATGATCAGTTGGTATCTCGCCAATCTCGCCGCGCTTGACCTGCTGGACAATGAGAACCGCGCCGCGACGCTTGCCGCCCATCCGGTACTGGTCGACGTGGCGCAGCCGCGCATGGCGCGCCGCTGTCTAGAGACGACCGCCTGGCGCGAGCCGCCAGAGCGTGTCGGCTTGTTTCTCTGGACGGAAGCAGGGGGGCTGGTGATGGACCATCTCGTCTCTCGGGTGGACCTGGGTACGGAAGTAGACGGACGCGTCAATCTCGGCCGCATCGATACGCGGGCAATCGCTGCACAGTTCATGATGTCGCGCACCCATTTGCAGCGCCTTTTGCGCAAGGCTGCCGATGGCGGCAGTCTGGGCTGGTATGACGAACCGAAAAAGACGCGCCTTTGGATGTCTCGCGACTTCCTGGACGAATATTGCCGCTGGCAGGCAGTGAAACTGGCTGCCGTGGATGAAGCTTTTGCGTGGGCGCAATCGATGGCGGCGCAGGCGGTTTCTGAACAATGAACCGCAAAAAAAACGCCGGGCTAGGCCCGGCGCTGCTCTTCATGAAAATCTATTATGAAAATCCGAAAAAAGAGCGGGATCATCGACCTCGCTCTTTCCAAACCTATAGGGGGATGCTTGCAGCCACTGTACGTGCGGGGCTCAGCTCGCGCTGATCGGCCTTGCGCAGGCTGCGGGAGCGCTCGAATTCCTCTGCTGCGCGCACCGCGGAGCCGATATGTCCCACGGAATCGAGAAGAGTGAAAAAAGAACGCAAACCTAAAGACACGATGTCACCCCTGAAACAAAATCATACACGATGCTGTCGCGAATTTCGCGGAACTTCATACTCGCTTCGGAATATCAAGCATCTGCAAACTACAATGCGAAGCCTTGATTTGCCTCAGCTTTTCATTGGTTAGCACTCGCGGAAATCGGCGAATATAGCGGTCGGACGAGCAACCCGAGCGGAGATGCCGGTGCCGCGAGCAGTCATCTGCTCATTGGCGGCAATGCCGAGGCTGCGATGACCATTGGTGGCGCGCACGGGTACGATGACGCGGCGCAGGGTATCAAACCCGCTATGGATAGGACGGAAACGAGCAGTCATGGCCTTGGTTCCTTTCAAATTTCCTCCCAAGACACACCGGATATATTGCAGTGCAGCATTGATTCCGCAATGCACGCGACCGGAAGACTGCCATGCAAAGAATGCATAACAAGTTTCATCTTCCGTTAATATTGGTGAAAAATTAGTCCGAATCTCCGGCGTCGATCCGACTTTTGAAGGTCAAAAGATCGTTCCAAGCCAAGCGCTTATTGATTGGCGCAGTCAACAGTTCCTGGGGGTGGAGGCTGGCGATTGCCGGTATCGTCCGGCCGGCTATCGTCACTTCCCGCCATTGTCCGCGCAGGCCGTGAATAGTTTCGTTGCTTTCGAAGAAATGACGGGCGGTGAAATTGCCGAGCAGCAGCAGGGCTTTTGGCTCCGCGAGCGCGATCTGCCGCTCGATGAAGGGGCGGCATATCTCGACTTCCGGCGCCGACGGCGCACGGTTGCCTGGCGGCCGCCACGGAATGACATTGGTGAGCAGGATGCCGTCGCGCTGCAGACCGATGGCGCCCAGCATCTTGTCAAGCAATTGTCCGGTTCGTCCGGCAAAGGGCAGGCCTTCGCGGTCGTCGTCGGCGCTGGGCATCGGGCCGATCACCATGACCCGGCCTTCGGCACTGCCGCTGGCGAAGATGGTCGAGCGTGCGCTGTTTTTCAGATTGCAGCTATTGAACGCTTCCAGCGCGGTCTTGAGTTCGTTCAATGACCGGGCGCTTTCGGCGGCGAACCGGGCCTGTTCGACGGCCTGCTCGTCGGGGATGGCGGGTGCGCTTCGCGGCGACATCGGTGCAGCGACAGGCTGCGCGGCCTGGCGACGTTCCGGCTGCGCCGCGGGTCGTGTCGCAGGCGGTGGTGTCTCGGCACGCGGCTGGGCTGCTGGCCGGGTGCCTTGGCGAGCGGCCTTCATCGCCGCGAATTCGGCAAAGCGATCAACGGCCTCCTCTTCGAGCAGCCATTCGACGCCAGCATCCGCATGAAAATGCAGAAGGGCGGCAAGTTCAGCCGGAGTGAGGTCGTTGGCGGAGATCATGGACGAACTCTAACCAAAGCGGCGGAAGAACGAAAGGGGAGGGTGTTCTCTACCCTCACGCCGTCCACTGGCTGATGTCATCGCGCTCGCCGATCAAGGCAAGGCCGTGGGCGATCGACAGCAGCTCGCCGCCGGTTTCGATCCGTTCCTGACCGAAGCGTTCGGTAAAGATGCGGCGCACCGCGGGCACGAAAGAGGTGCCGCCGGTGAGGAACACCTTGTCGATGCTCCCCGGCAACGTGTTGGTGGTCGCCAGCACGTCATCCAATGCGCCTTCGATGCGGGCGAGATCGTCGGCGATCCAGCTTTCGAAATCGCTGCGGCGCACGGTCCTGCGGCCGGCCTTACCGAGCGGCGGGAAGTTGAATTCCGCTTCCTCTTCCGCCGAAAGCGCCATCTTCGTCGCCGACACGGCCTGATAGAGCGGATAGCCCTCATCGTGTTCGACGAGCTCGATAAAGGTTTCGAGCTTTTCCGGCTCCAGGCTGCTGCGCACCAGCGTCTTCAGATCGGCATATTCGCGCGAGGTCTTGAAGATCGATAGCTGGTTCCAGCGGCCGAAATTGGCATAGTAGGAGGTGGGCACTTCCAGCAGCTTGTCGAAGCTTTTGAACAGGCTGCCCTTGCCGATCGCCGGCGAAACGATGTTGTCGATCATCCGGAAGTCGAAGTGATCGCCGGCAATGCCGACGCCGGAATGGCCGATCGGGGTCGCCGTCAGCTTTCCGCCATGGGTCTCGAAGCGGATCAGCGAATAGTCGGTGGTGCCGCCACCGAAATCGGCCACCAGCACGGTCGCATCCGTTTTCAGATGCTGGGCGAAATAGAAAGCCGCGGCCACAGGTTCGTAGACGTAATGGATTTCAGGAAAGCCGAAGCGCGCCAGTGCCGCGTTATATCGGGCAGTGGCGAGGGATGCATCCGGGTTGGCGCCAGCAAAATGCACCGGCCGTCCTGTGACGATGCGGCCGACATCCGTCGGCCAAGCATCGCCGGCATAGGCGCGCAGCCGGCGCACGAAGATCTCCATCAGATCCTCGAAGGTGTGGCGCTTGGCAAAGACCAGCGTGCCCTGGAAAAGCGCACTGGCCGCAAAGGTTTTGATGGATTGCAGAAAGCGGCAATCGCCGGGATTGTCGATGAACTGCCGGATGGCGGCATGCCCGGCCTCGACCTTCAGCGCCGCAGCACCCAGTCCCGGATCCTTCATGAAGGACAGGGCCGTGCGCATGCTGTCGGCTGTACCGGCAACGCTTGTGAAGGCGACCGATTGTGTCGCCGGGCCATCGGCCAGCGCCAAAACTGTGTTCGTTGTGCCGAAGTCGAAACCAAGCGCCCGAGCCATGCCCGCACTCCCTTCTGCTGAAATTTTTTGGAATGGGGCGATGCCCCTTATGGAACGCGAGACGCGCCCTTGTCGTAAAGAGGGCGCGTCATGGCATGGCTGAACTGTAAGCGCAAGACGTGAGAGAGCATTTGTTTCGCAATGACCTTGTCCGAAAATCGCTTTGCAGTTTTCGCCGCGCGGTCTCGGGTTTTGGATCACGCCAAAGTAAAACGGGCGCCGCGAGGCGCCCGTCTGGTATCATTCGGCCGCGATTGCGGTCGGCGTTTCTTCTTCGTGCTGATGCTTTTCCTTGCGCTTGCCAAGACGACCGACGAAGTCGTTCAGACGGTTCATCTCGAGGAAGATGACCGGCGTGATGAACAGCGTCAGGATCTGCGAGACGACAAGGCCGCCGACGACGGCAATACCGAGCGGTTGGCGCAGTTCCGAGCTGGCGCCGCCACCGACGGCGATCGGCAGCGCGCCGAGCAGGGCGCAGAAGGTCGTCATCATGATCGGACGGAAACGGCGCACACAGGCTTCATGGATCGCTTCCGCAGGCGATATGCCGGGGGTCGATCGAAGCGTCTCCAGCGCCACGTCGATCATCATGATCGCGTTTTTCTTGACGATACCGATCAGCATCAGCAGACCGATGAGCGCGATGATCGACAGGTCGAAGCCGAAGACCTTCAGGGCAAGCAGTGCGCCGAGAGCGGCGGCCGGCAGGCCGGAAAGAATGGTCAGCGGATGGATGAAGCTCTCGTAGAGAACGCCGAGAACCACATAGATCGTCAGCACGGCGGCAAGGATCAGGTAAGGCGTGCTGCCCTGCGACTGCTGGAAGATCTGGGCGGTACCGCCGTAGGACGTGAAGACGTCCGCCGGCATGTTGAGATCCTTCTTGATCTGCTCGATCTGCGCCGTTGCGTCGCCGAGTGCTTCGCCGGCTGGCAGGTTGAAGGAAACGGTGGTCGAAACGAGCTGGCCGGTCTGGTTGATGGTGACGGGGCCGGTCGTGCGCTGGACATGGGCGAAGTTCGATAGGGGCACCAGGGCTCCGCTTGCGGAAGCAATCTGGATTTCCTGTAGCTTCTGGTCGTCCCAGGGCTTGCTGGTATCGAACTCGACAATCACGTCATAGCTGTCGCCGGTCGACTGGATCTGTGCCGCGGTATAACCGCCGAAGCCTTCTTCCAGCGAGGTGCGCAACTGATTGTTGTTGATCCCGTATTGCGCTGCCTTTTCGGTATCGACGACGATATTGGCCTGCAATGCATTGTTCTGCTCGTCCGAGGCGACGTCCGTGAAGCGCGGGTCGCGGCGCATCGCATCCTCGATCTTATTGGCCCAGAGATTGGTCTGGTCGGCGCTGAGCGCCTGGACGACGAGCTGATACTGGCTGGCGGTCTGACGGCCACCGAAGCGGAGGCTTTGCTGGGGCGTGATATAGGCCTTCAGGCCGGCAATCTTGCTGATGCTGGCGCGCAGCTCCCGCAGGGTATTGTCCAGCGGCTCCCGCTGATCCTTTGCCTTGAGTTCCACATACATCGTGCCGTTATTAAGCGGCTGACGTGCATTGCCGCCGACGATGGACATGACATGGGCGACGGCCGGATTCTGTTTTACGAGTGCTGCAGCCTGGTTCTGCAGGTCCTGCATCGCCGGATAGGAAATATCCTGGCGAGCCTGCGTCGAGATCGTCAGGCGGCCAATATCTTCCGTCGGGAAGAAGCTCGCCGGCAGGACCATGAAGAGGTATGCCGAGAGGGCAACCGAGCCGAGGAAGCTCAGGAGCACCGTGCCGCGGTGGCGAAGACACCAGGCGACGCCCTTGTCGTAGCCGCGCTGGGTCCAGTCGAAGCCGGCGTTGAAGAGACGCACCGGATAGGGAGGCTCTCCATGGCCCGCCGACAGGCGCGAGCTGAGCATGGGGGTGACGGTGAGCGATACGATCGCGGAAGACACGATGGCGATGGCGACGACCATGCCGAACTCGTTGAAGATACGGCCGACGACGCCGCCCATCAGCAGGATCGGAATGAACACGGCGATTAGCGAAATCGACATCGATATGATGGTATAGCTGACTTCCGCCGAGCCCTTGAGCGCCGCCTGCAGCACAGGCATGCCCTCTTCGACATGTCGCAATATGTTCTCAAGCATGACGATGGCGTCGTCCACCACGAGACCGACCGCGAGTGTCAATCCGAGCAGCGAGATATTATCGATGCTGTATCCGAGAATATACATCATGCCGAAGGTCGCGATCAGCGACAGCGGCACGGCGAGGCCGGGGATGATCGTTGCCGTAACGTGACCGGTGAAGAGATAGATGACCAGCACGACGAGGCCGATCGTCAGCATCAGCGTGAATTTGACGTCTGAAATCGCGTCGCGGATCGGCTGCGCCGAATCGTTCATAACGGTCGTCTTCACCGAGGCCGGGATTTCCGCGTGTAGTTGCGGCAGTTTGGCGTTGATGGCGTCGACCACATCGACCGTATTGGCATCCGGCTGGCGCTGGATGGCAAGAATGATCGCCCGCTTGCCGTCATACCAGGAGCCGGCATTGGTATTTTCCACGCTGTCCTGAACGTCCGCGACATCGCTGAGATGGATCGGCGCGCCGTTCGGGTTGGCGATGACAAGCGAACGGAACTCCGCAGCATTGGTGCGCTGCGTATCGGAGTTGATGGTCATGCTCTGCGAATTGTTCTGCAGAGTGCCCACCGGAACCTGGCTGTTGGCGTTGACCAGCGCATTGTTGACAGTATCGATGCCGATGCTGCGGTCCTGCAGCTTGGCGGGATCGACTTCGACGCGCACGGCATAGGTTTGGGCGCCGAACACCGTCACTTCCGCCACGCCGGGAAGAGTGGACAGCGACGGCGAGATGATGTCTTCGGCGATTTCATCAAGCTTGCTGCGCGGCATCGTATCGCTCTGCACCGCCAGCAGCATGACCGGCGCATCGGCCGGGTTAGTCTTGCGATAGCTCGGCGGCACCGTCAGGTTATCGGGCAATTGCCGAGTCGCGTGCGAGATTGCCGCCTGGACGTCAGCCGCAGCGGCGTCGATATCGCGGTTCAGGTCGAATTGCAGCACGATGCTGGTGTTGCCGAGCGAGTTCGTCGAGGAGATTTCGCTGATGCCCGGGATGGTCTCGAACTGCTTGATCAGCGGCGTCGAAACCGAAGTCGCCATGGTCTGCGGCGAAGCGCCTGTTAGCTGCGCAGTGACGTTGATGGTCGGAAAGTCGACCTGCGGCAAGGCGGCAACGGGCACGAGGCGATAGCCCGCCCAGCCTGCCATGACCACCCCCAAGGCCAGAAGCGTCGTCGCGACCGGCCGGCTGATGCAGAAGCTGGGGATCATTGCTGCGCTCCGACAGAGATCGTTTCGGTTTTCTGACCCGACTGATCGTCAGCCGAGGCGACTTTCTGCGGCGTGGCATCGCTGAATTGCTCGTTCACGCTCTGGCCATCGTTCAACTGCACCTGTCCCTCGGTCACGACATGGTCGCCTTCCGAAAGGCCCTTGGCGATCGCAGTGTACCCGCCGTTCTGGCGCGCGACGGTGACCGGCGTCATGTGCACCTTGTTGTCCTTGACGACAAAGGCAAAGAAGCCATCGGGGCCGGGGCTGATCGCAACCGTCGGCGTGACGAGAACAGGCTGGTTGTCGTTGAAGTGTACGACGATGTTGACCGACTGGCCGGGCCAGATGGCGCCGTTGGCATTGTTGAACTTCGCCTTGGCGAGGATCGTGCCGGATGCGGCATCGACCTGGTTGTCATAGAAGCTCATGGCGCCTTGGCGCGACTTGCCCTCAGCCGACCGGGGCACGGTGCTGACGGGAACGGTCCCGGCCTTCATCGCTTCCTCCAGTTCGCGCAAATGGCTCTCCTGCAGGTGGAACTTGACGTAGATCGGATCGTATTGGGCGATCGATACGATGGCCGTGCCGGGGCTCACGTAAGCACCGACGCTGAGGGCGACATCGCCGAGACGGCCATCATAGGGCGCGCGGATTTCGGTGTGCTCGAGCAGCACCTGATCGGATGCGAGCTGTGCCTTGTCGCCATTGACCGTTGCGGCGGCGGTGTCGCGTGCCGCGACGGCCTGGTCTACCGTCTGCTGCGTGCCGGCTCCGTTGAGAAGGGTCTTGGCCCGCGTCAGGGCCGCTTCGGCTTCCGTGAGCGTCGCCTGGTCCTTGATAAGGTTTGCCTGGTCCTTATCGACGGAGGCCTGGGCCGTGCGCGGATCGAGCTTTGCGATCAGGTCACCGGCCTTGATCATGGCGCCATCCTGAGCTTCAATCGAGGTGATAATGCCGGATTCCTGCGCGGCAATCGTCGTCGTATCTTGCGCATCAGCCCAGCCGGTGGCGGTTACGTCGTTGGGGAGCGTCGTTTTCGTGACTGCTACGGTCTTGACCACCTGGGGCGCGATCTGACGCTTGCCGTGGCCGCCGGCATCCGCTGCCTTGCTGCTATCCTCGGTCTTGGCGGATGCTTTATCGACCAAAGCGGACATAAAGGGGATACGGTCACGGTAGCTCCAGACTGCAAGAGCTGCGACAACGAGAAGGCCGAGAGAGAGCCAAAATTTCTTCATATTTAAAAACCGGTCGAGGCGAGTTGCAGGAAAATGCGGTGACCTCGAGGTGGGTTTGTTGCAACGCACAAAAGACGCGTTCTGCCATCACCCATCACATCGCCGTTACCGCTAACGTTCGGTATTCTGTCCCTATAACGTGTATTGATGAACGCTAGTTCGCAGTAACCTACCACCGGTTCGACAGGGTGAAAAATTAACAGTTGGAAAGCTTTGCCGGTATGCTTCCGTTTGCAGTGCAATAAATGGCCGAAATGACTATTTTTTGATTGCCGTTCTGTAATAAAAGCGCGGCAATGCTGATCTTTTGCCCTTACCCACCCGGAAACGGGAGGGTTGAAGCCCAATATTAGCCTATCTGTTTCTCACGTAATTGTGTTCGGGCGGATCGCGCCTCCAAAGGCGAAGTCCCTCGTTCGCCGCTTTTGTCCTCAGAGCGAGCGCGCCGCGCCGCCGTCGCAGCGGATCATCGAACCCGTGACATAGCTTGCAGGTTCGCTGCAAAGAAAGGCGGCCGTCGCCGCGAATTCTTCGATCGAGCCGTAGCGGCCGGCGGGAATGCGTTGTTGCCGCTCGGCTTGGATGTCCTCCAGGTTTTTGCCGGTACGTTTGGCCGCTGCGCTGTCAAGGTCGGCCAGCCGGTCGGTGGCGATGCTACCCGGCAACAGCATATTCACGGTAATGCCATGCGCCGCCACCTCGGCGGCCAATGTCTTGCTCCAACCGGCAAGCGCGGGACGCAGCGTATTTGAAAGTGCCAGATTAGGGATCGGTTCGATGATGCCGGAGGAGGCAACGGTCAGGATGCGTCCCCAACCTTGTGCCTTCATGCCGGGAAGCAGCGCATTGGTCAGTGTGATGACCCGCGCCACCATCGATAGGAAATAGGTTTCCAGCCGGTCGGCGGTCATATCTTCCGACGTTCCCGGGGTTGGCCCGCCGGTATTGTTGACGAGGATGTCGAGGCCGCCGAGCTTGTCGGTCACGGCCTTGCTGACGGTCTCGACGAACATCTCGTCGTTGAGATCGGCCCAGATCCAATCGGCCCGACCTTTCCCTTCGGCGTTGATGGCCTTGCAATTGCTCTCCAGCCTCTCGCCGCTGCGGCCGCAAAGCAGGACATTCGCCCCCTCGCGTGCCAGCGCCACGGCAATGCCGTGGCCAAGTCCCTTGGACGAAGCCAGAACCAGTGCCCGCTTTCCTTTGATGCCGAGATCCATATTGTTCATCCTTTACGCTGCCCGGATATTTCCATGGGTTTTATAGAATGCCGCGAGCGCTTTTTGAAAGCCGATAAACAGCAGGCGAAAGCAGCTAGATATTGATGTTGACGTAAGAGGAATATAATTTCCGGGCCGGTTGTGCGAATTGGAGGATCGGCTGTCGCTTCCCGGCTCGACAATCCTCTCCCGTTTTGACAAGAGATAGCCGAAACGGGAAGACGTCCAAAAAGGGACAAGGCCGCGCGCCACCAATCGGAGCCTGGCCAATGGGAGACAGAGTGAATGACCGACGCTAGCGAGCTGCCAGAACGCGAAAGCATGGAATTCGACGTGGTGATCGTCGGTGCGGGGCCGGCTGGTCTTGCGGCCGCGATCCGTCTGAAGCAGGTCAATCCCGATCTGACCGTCGTCGTGCTCGAGAAGGGCGCGGAAGTCGGCGCCCATATCCTGTCGGGTGCCGTCGTCGATCCCATTGGCATCGACCGGCTGCTGCCCGGCTGGCGCCAAGAAGACGGCCATCCTTTCAAGACCAAGGTGACGGACGATCACTTCCTGGTGCTCGGACCGGCCGGCTCCGTCCGCCTGCCGAATGCGCTGATGCCGCCGCTGATGAACAATCACGGCAATTATATCGTCTCGCTCGGCAACGTCTGTCGCTGGCTCGCCGAAAAGGCGGAGGCCCTCGGTGTCGAGATCTATCCCGGCTTTGCCGCCACCGAAGTGCTTTACAATGACGAAGGTGCCGTCATCGGTGTTGCCACCGGCGACATGGGTATCGACAAGAACGGCGAGCCCGGCCCGAACTATACCCGCGGCATGGCGCTGCTCGGCAGATATACCCTCATCGGCGAAGGCGTGCGCGGTTCGCTTGCCAAGCAGCTGATTGCCCGGTTCAAGCTCGATGAGGGACGTGACGTACCGAAGTTCGGCATCGGCCTCAAGGAACTCTGGCAGGTGAAGCCCGAGCACCACAAACAGGGCCTGGTGCAGCATTCCTTCGGCTGGCCTTTGGGCATGAAGACCGGCGGCGGTTCGTTCCTCTATCACCTCGAAGACAATCTCGTCGCCGTCGGCTTCGTCGTGCACCTGAATTACAAGAACCCCTATCTCTATCCCTTCGAGGAGTTCCAGCGCTTCAAGACGCACCCGGCGATCCGCTCCACCTTCGAGGGCGGCAAGCGCCTCTCCTATGGGGCGCGCGCCATCACCGAAGGCGGCTGGCAGTCGGTGCCGAAGCTTTCCTTCCCCGGCGGGGCGCTGATCGGCTGTTCGGCCGGTTTCGTCAACGTGCCGCGCATCAAGGGCAGCCACAATGCGGTGCTGTCGGGCATGCTGGCGGCCGACAAGATCGCCGCGGCGATCGCCGCCGGCCGCGCCAATGACGAAGTGATCGAGATCGAGAACGAATGGCGCAGCACCGACATCGGCCGCGACCTGAAGAAGGTCCGCAACGTCAAGCCGCTATGGTCGAAGTTCGGCACGGCGGTCGGGGTGGCGCTCGGCGGTCTCGACATGTGGACGAACACGCTGTTCGGCTTCTCCTTCTTCGGCACGCTGAAACACGGTAAGACCGATGCCCAGTCACTGGAGCCGGCCGCCCAGCACAAGCCGATTTCCTATCCGAAGCCGGACGGCGCTCTGACCTTCGATCGTCTCTCGTCGGTGTTCCTGTCGAACACCAATCATGAGGAAGACCAGCCGGTGCATCTCAAGGTCAAGGACATGGACCTGCAGAAGCTTTCCGAGCACGACATCTATGCCGGCCCGTCGACGCGCTACTGTCCGGCTGGCGTCTATGAGTGGGTGGAAAAGGACGGCAAGGACACCTTCGTCATCAACGCCCAGAACTGCGTGCACTGCAAGACCTGCGACATCAAGGACCCCAACCAGAACATCAACTGGGTGCCGCCGCAGGGCGGCGAGGGGCCGGTCTATCCGAATATGTGATGACCATGGGAGAGATCGGGCGAGACGCATACGCAATCCGCCTTGCCCGCTCTGCTGACCTGGAGTGTATGGCGGAAATCGAGATCGATGCCTTCGCAACTCTCGGCCGGGCGCTCGGCAGGGAGGATGATGGCAGGACCGTGCCGCGCCAGAAGCTGGAGACGTCGCTCGATGCGAAGCTGCTGTTCGTGGCGGTGGACCATCTGGACCAACCCTTCGCCTTCGCCGCCGGGGCCGAGCTTTATGACACAGTCTATGTCATGGAGATCGACGTCATGCAGCGTTGGCAGCGAAAGGGCGTTGGGCGGCGCCTGATGCTGGGCATGATCGAGGCGGCGCGGATGCAGGGCGCATCAGGTGTCACACTGACGACAGATCGTTATGTGCCGTTCAACGCGCCGTTTTACACCTCGCTTGGATTTCGAGTGCTGGATGAGCCTGAAATGCCGGCGGGGCTTTTTGAGATTCTAAAATTCGAGATCGACCATGGCGGCGATCTCGAAAGGCGGGTCGCCATGGCGCTGTGGTTCTGAGCAGGGCTTTTCCGGCTACAACAACGCGGCAATTCTGAGATTTTCGGCAACGCGCTGTAGCCGCTTGTCGCGCGTCCAGAGATAGGTGCCAGGTGTCAATATTGCCGCCGCCGCCAGGTGAGCATCGACATAGCCAATGCCCATACCTTGTAATCTATTGCTCCGGATAAAATAAAGAACGTCATCATCTGGCGCCTTTGAAATCTGATACAACCGGCTCAGACTTCTCATAACAAGATCATATTGCCTCAGGTTTCCGAGGCTGATCTCACCGATCACGACGGGATGGATGAGAACCTGTTTCTGCTCCAATAAAGACTGAAGTTTAGCGTCCAGCGAATGAAAATGATCGATCCAAATCGACGTATCGACCAAGATCATTCGACACCAAACCGACGACGAGGAGGGGCCGCAATATCTGGTTCCGTGCCGCCAAGGCGTATAAGCGTTCTGGCAGCTTCTCGCTCGATAAGCGCTTTCAACGCCTCGCGCACGATCGCTGAGGTCTCAGCCAATTCCGTGACTTCGCGCGCGTCCGCGAGCAATTTGTCATCAATGGTTACTGTGGTCCGCATTAACATGCTCCTTTGTCATCAAAATTAGCATCAGATGATGCCGCTATCAACGCGGAAGGCTGCCCGAGGGCAGCCTTCAATTCATCGTACTGATCGCCGTATTCACTTCCTCGACAAGACTCCCGTCGAAAGCGCGACCCCCATGCCCGTGACAACCGCCGCTGCAATTTCGGCAGCACCGATCGGCTCGGCAAGCAGCAGGCCGCCGCCGAAGGTGGCGAGAACGGGCGTGATGGCGGTGAAGGCTGCAGCTTGTGTGCCGCCAAGAGCCTGGACGGCGAGACCGTAGGCGAGCGTGGCGGCGAGGCCGGAAAGCAGGCCTTGGCTGACGACCTGCAGGCCGATTTCCGGCAGCGGGATAGAGGCGAGCGAGCTGCCGAAGATCAGAGCCAGGCCGACATGAATAAGGAACGACCAGATGGCGATGATGGCGCTTGCCTGGATGGCGTTCAGGCCAGAGCGGCGGAACGCGTGGGTGTAGCCGGCCCAGAGCAAAGCGCCGAGCGGCAGAAGTGTGAAGCTGATCCAGGACATCTCCACGCCGGAAAGACTGCGCGCCAGGAGGATGACGACGCCGGCGACAATACCGCCGAGGCCGAGCCAGCGGGTGATGTCGGGCCGCTCGCGAAACAGCAACACGCCAATAAGCGCAGCCGCCAGCGGCATGGAGCCGCCAAGCAGAATACCGGCCGAAGCGGCGGGCGTGGAGTGGATTGCGAAGGTCGTCAACTGGAAGAAGAGCGCGCCGGCGCCGCAGACCATCAGTGCCAATAGCTTCAGCGACACGCCCTTGGGCAGCAGCCCGGTCCGCAGCCAGACGGGAGAAAGCACCAATGCCGGAATACCATAGCGGATCAGGCCGAGGTCGATCGTGCCCATCTGCGTTTCCGCGGTGTGGCGGGTGGCAAGAATCCAGTTAGCCCAGATCAAGACCGTAACGATGGCGCCTGCATAACCGATTGTGGCAGGCATCGTTTTGCGGGAGGAGAGTGTCAAAGCAGTCATCGACGTATCCTTTCGAACCGTCCGGATCATCATCCGGTTGAAGAAAAGATAGCGCCGAAAGCCGAGGCATGTCCTTGCTAGTTATGGCTCACAGAACATGCTATGAGCAATAATCTGCCAATCTGGAATATAAAGCTTCGCAAAAATGCCAAAACTGGACAAATTTGATATTGCCATCCTCAACTGCCTGCAGGAGGATGCGCGCGCCACCAATGTCGAGATTGCCGAGCGCGTGAATCTCTCGCCATCACCCTGTTTGAGGCGCATTCGCAATCTGGAAAAATCGGGTCTGCTGCGTGGCTATCGCGCCGATATCGACCGCAAGGAGGCTGGCCTCGGGCTGACGGTTTTCGTCGAGCTCAAGGTTGGGCATCACTCCAAGGAAAATTCGGAGGCGCAGCAGGCAGCGCTGCTCGCTATTCCCGAAATCGTCTCCTGCCACTTGATTTCGGGAGCAGCGGATTTTCTGGCGGAAGTTGTCGTCGCGGATCTGGCCGCCTATGAGAAGGTGATGTCGGAAAAGCTTCTGACGCTCCCCGGCGTCTCCGACCTGCGCTCGAATTTCGCGATCCGCAGCATCAAGACCAACGGCGCCCTCAAGCTGCCGCAGCCGGATTGAAAATGAAAAGGGCCGTCGCCGGCCCTTTCGTAGTCAAGATTTTATTGTCCTCAAAGCATCGTGCCGCTGAGGATCAGCAGTGCGACCGAGAAATAGATCACCAGCCCGGTGACGTCGACCAGCGTTGCGACGAATGGCGCCGATGCACTGGCCGGGTCGAGGCGCAGCTTCTGTAGCGCGAAGGGCAACATGGAGCCGGCCAGCGAACCGAACATGACGATGCCGATCAAGGCGGCGAACACGGTAACGCCGACCAACTGCCAATGCGGACCATAGTCGAAAAGACCGATGGTCTGCCAAAGCACGATGCGGGCAAAGCCGACGAGGCCCAGAATGGAGCCAAGCACGATGCCGGTCGGCAGTTCGCGCAAGGCGACACGCCACCAATCGGACAGCTTGAGTTCGCCGAGCGCCAGTGCCCGGATGATCAGCGAGGTCGCCTGCGAGCCGGAATTGCCGCCCGAGCTCATGATCAGCGGGATGAACAGCGTCAGCACGACAGCCTTCTCCAACTCGCCTTCGAAATGCTGCATGGCGCTGGCCGTCAGCATTTCGCCGAGGAAGAGGGCGGCCAGCCAGCCGGCGCGCTTGCGGATCATGCCCGCGAAGCTGATCTTCATATAGGGCTGACCGAGGGCTTCCATACCGCCGAATTTCTGTGCGGCTTCGGTCGTATCGGCGATCATCGTATCGATGACATCGTCGACCGTCACAATGCCGAGCATCAGGCCGTTTTCGTCGACGACCGGCAGAGCGAGCAGGTCGTGTCGGCGGATCAGCCGGGCGACATCCTCCTGCTTCATCAGCGCAGGCGCGGTGACCGGCGTACCCTTCTGTGCCACGGTCAGAATGCAGGCATCGGGCTGGCCGGTGATGAGACGGCGCAGCGTCACGACATGCAGCAGCACGTGGGTGTCGTCATCGAGCACATAGATCGCATAGACCGTTTCGCGGGAGCGCTCGACCTGGCGCACGTGGTCGAGCGTCTGCGCAACCGTCCAGGTGGCGAACACGCTAACGAATTCCGTCGTCATGATGCCGCCGGCTGTGCGCGGCGGATAACCCATCAAGCCCTGGATTGCGACACGAACCGGCTCGTCAAGAGTGGCAAACAGCCGGGCGCGCGCGTCGCCGTCCAGTTCGAGAAGAATGTCGGCCACGCGGTCATTGGACATGCCGTGCAGCAGCCGTGCGGCATCCGCATTGGTCATGACCTCGAGAATGGCAGCGGCGTTACGCAGTTCCGGCCGATCGAGAATGCGAACGGCCCGCTCCTCCGGCATCTTGACCAGAATGCGTGCGGCTTCGCTGGCCTCGAGCGCGTTCAGCGACTCAACGCGTTCTGCAATGGTAAGGGCGCGATTATTATTAATAAATGCACGAGCGGCATTGCCAGCCCGCATGGGGAAGCTGTTGATATTCATTATAGCTCGCCTTTCCGGTCGATCCGCCGTCGTGGCAGATCGTGGCGAGCCGACAGGAGTCGGTTACAGCACGAATGCCACTGACGGCAAAGGCAATCGACTACTACTGTCGCTAGGCATCGTAAGATGGCTCCGGTTAATCGGTATGGAAAACACGGGTTCCCCACACGGGAGAAGTCGCTCCGAAGAGCCGAAAAGTCAAGGGGCGCCGACGGCTAATGCCATAATGTCGCATGCAATTTTTCGTTTGGCGGCTAAAGGCTTGTGCGTTGCAGCAATCGCTATTGCAAAAATGTCAAAAAAGTAGACGGCCGGGTGGTGTGCACCCGGCCGATCGATGGGAATGAGTGGGTTCAGAAGCCGGTCAGAACGACCCTTGCTTTCCATGTCGCCTGTCTTAGGCGTTACGGCCGTTGCGCTCCAAAGCGACTGATATTCCGAAAACGATCAGACCGAAGACAGAAAGCACCGCGCCGACATAGCCTGTCGACGCTGCGGTGAAGCCCCAGGAGATCACCAGGCCGCCAAGCCAGGCGCCGAGCGCATTGGCGATGTTGAAGGCCGAATGGTTGGAGGCGGCGGCCAGCGTCTGCGCATCGGCCGCGACATCCATAAGACGTGTCTGCACCGCTGGGCAGGCGGCAAAACCGCAGCCGATGAGGAAAACGCAGAGGCAGAGCATCACAGGATTTGCAGCCGTCAGCGAAAACAGCGTCATGATGACGACGTTGAAGACCATCATGCCGCCGATCGTGCCCTTGAGCGACAGATCGCCGAGGCGCGAGCCGACAACATTGCCGACATTCATGCCGATGCCGAAGAGCGCCAGCACGACCGGCACCATGCCCGTTCCCAAGCCGGCAACCTGCGTCGTCGTCGTCGCGACATAGCTGAAGATCGAGAACATGCCGCCAAAACCGACTGCGGCGATACCGAGCGTCAGCCACACCTGGATGCGGCGAAGAGCACCCAGCTCGCGGGCGATGCTCGCGCCCTCCTCGACCTTGTCCTTGGGCAGGAACAGGGCAATGAGCAGCATGGTCACGAGGCCGACGCCGCCGACCATCATGAAGGCTGCCCGCCAGTTCAGAAGCTGGCCGAGGAAAGTGGCGATCGGCGTGCCGATCAGGGTGGCGATGGTGAGCCCGAGCATGACCTGACCGACGGCACGTACGCGGCGATGGACCGGTACCATCGAGGCGGCCACAAGCGCCGCAACGCCGAAATAGGCGCCATGCGGCAGGCCGGTGATGAAACGCAGAGCCGTGAAGCTTTCGAAGGTCGGAGCCAGAGCGCTGGAAATATTGCCGGCTGCGAAGATCGCCATCATCAGCAGAAGCAGAGTACGCCGCGCCATCTTAGCGGCGAGAACGGCGATGATCGGTGCGCCGACAACGACGCCGAGCGCATAGGCACTGATGACGTGGCCTGCTTCCGGAGTCGTAACGCCAAAGGTATCGGCGACCTCTGGCAACAGGCCCATGATGACGAATTCGCCCGTGCCGATGCCGAAGCTTCCGACCGCGAGCGCCAGCGTCACAAGGGCGATCGCCGTGCGTGACGGGGCTTCGAGGCTGGATGGCGAATCGATGAGGTCGACAGCGATATCGCTCACGAAAACTCCTTGGCGGCGATGCAGAAAGTGCCGCGAAGCGGGCAACGGGCAGGGAAAACCGGGGTTCGGCCTCGGACACACGATGCGGAATGAAAGACGGGAAAGGCATGAATATGCCTCAATTAATACTATGAATCAGGGGGATGACGCTGTCGCGTGCATTTTTTGCAGCGCAGCATGTCGCCCTGCGCATAAGTCCTCGCGAGGTTATCGCGCGATCTAGTATACGCATCGACTGTCGTAGCCGGGCCCGAAAATGCTTGAAATCGCCTTGGTCGAAACCATTTCTGGACTAACAGGTGCAGGGAGCAGATTTTTCTTGAGACAGATTCAACGAGAAAACCGGGAGCCTCGATGAAACTGATCGGCTTTTTCAATCGCGACGGCGGCACGTTCAAGACGACGGACATGGATGCCTACGAAATGAAGGCGGAGCAGGTTTTCAGGGATGCCGGCCACGATTTCGAAGGCCTGGTCGTGTCGGGCAGCGAAGTTGTTGCGGCCATGGAGCGCGCGGCGCGGCGCGACGATATCGACGGCATCGTTGCCGGCGGCGGTGACGGCACGATTTCGGCGGCCGCCGCGGTCGCTTGGAAAAACGGCGTCGCCCTCGGTGTCATACCCGCCGGCACCATGAACCTCTTTGCGCGCTCGCTCCGACTGCCACTCGATATCTGGCAGGTATTGGACGTGCTGGCGACAGGCGAGGTCGATCAAGTGGATATCGGCAGCGCCAACAGCCGACCCTTCATTCACCAGTTTTCCGCCGGAATGCATGCGCGCATGGTGCGTTATCGCAACGCCTATACCTATCGTTCGCGTTTCGGCAAGATGACGGCCAGCATTCGCGCTGCCTTGGGTGTCGTCTTCAACCCGCCGGAATTCGATGTCGATTTCGAAGCCGAGGGCGTTCGCGAGCGCCGGCACGTGTCGGCGATTTCCGTGTCCAACAACCCTTTTGGCCCAAACACGCTGCTGTATGCCGACGACCTGCGCGGCGGCGAACTGGGCTTTTATACGGCGCGGCCATTGCGGCCGCTCGGCGTTGCACGGCTCGCCATCGATATGCTGCGGGGCAGGTTTCGCGAGAACGCCGACGTCATGGTCATGCATGCGCGCGAAGTGCACCTGCATTTCCCGAAGCTGCGCAACCGGGCGAATTGCGTCTTGGATGGCGAGCTGCGGCCGCTGGAACGCGACATTGCGCTCAAACTTCATGCCGGCGAGCTGAAGGTGATGGTCAAGCAGGGCACGGCCGCGCGGGTTGCCGACGAAGACTCGATCAGCCGTGCGGTCGTCTGACATCCGTCAAAGGCGCGGCAGATATGTCCGGTAGTCAAAATCGGATACGGTGCGCAGGTAGCGGACCGCTTCCTTGTGCTTCGTATCGCCGTAGAGCTTCTGGTATCGCTCCCCGAAAATATCGGCGGTGAAAGGGGAGGCGCGGAAGCGCTCGACGGCGGTCAGAAAATCATGCGTCAGGCGCGGTGCATTTGCCGGCACATGGCTTGGCGTTGTCTCTTCGCCGGGGTCGAGTTCGTTCTGCAATCCAAGCAACATGCCCCCGAGGATTGCCGCCAGCATGAGATATGGATTGGCATCGGCGCCGGCGACGCGGTGCTCGACGCGGGCACCCGGGCCGTCCTTTTCGGGGATGCGGACCGCAGTTCCACGATGACCGTAGCCCCAGGTGAGGTCCACGGGCGCGAACGAGCCCGGCTGGAAGCGGCGATAGGAATTGGCATAGGGCGCAAAGACCAGTTGCGCATCCTGCAGGGTCTGCAGCAGACCGGCGCAGATCGATTTTAGCCGCAATGGCTCGCCGCCGGCTGCGTCGAGAATATTGCGGCCGTCTTCGTCGACGATGCTGGCGTGCACATGCAGCCCTGAGCCAGCGTGATCGGTATAGGGTTTTGCCATGCAGGTCGATTTGAGACCGTGCTTGCGCGCCGCCTGCTCGGCCAGTCGCTTCAAGGCCACGCAATCATCGGCGGCGGCGAGCGCGTCGGGGCGATGCAGCAGATTGACCTCGAACTGGCCGGGGCCGAATTCCGCCGTCGTCGCGTCTGCCGGCAGGCCCTGCGCTTTCGCATAGGCGCGCAGAGTTTCGAGATAATCGCCGAGCAGATCGACGGCATCCATGTCGTAAAGCTGATAGCCGTTCGGCGCGCCACGATACAACAGTGCCGGCGGCGGCGAGGGGACGCCGCGCTCGCGCCAGTCGCCGGCGAGAAGATAGAATTCCAGCTCGGTGGCAACGACCGGCGTTAAACCCAGCGCTTTATAGCGGTCGACAACGGCGGTAAGAATGGCGCGCGGGTCCTGGAAACTTGGGCTGCCGTCGAGTTCATGCATGGTGGCCAGCACCTGCTTCGATCCCGGCGCCGCCCAGGGCATATCTGCAAGAGTGCGCGGATCGGCGACGCAGGTGCCATCGGGATCGCCGATCGTCAGCGACAGCCCGGTGAGGTCGTCATTGTCGTCGCCCCAGATGTCCAGGGATTGTGTCGAGGTTGGCAGGCGCACCGCACCGGACCAGACCTTCTTTTCTGCCGCCATCGGGATCTGCTTGCCGCGCAGCCGGCCGTTCATGTCCGAGATCAGCACCTCGATGCGCGCGTTACCTTCGGTTGCGTTGTCGGCCGCCATGCTCTTGTAAATCCCCAATGCTCACGGCATGGTCGTAAACGATCGAGGTCAGCCTTTCAATCCGACAGGGATTCTGCAAACCATGTCCGACACTTCCAGCCGTTCCAATCTCGCCGCCGTCGATGCCGCTCACCATCTCCATCCCTTTGCGGACATGAAGAAGTTGAATGCCGACGGCGCCCGGATCATCCAGCGCGGCGAGGGCGTCTATATCTTCGACAGCAACGGCAAGAAATATCTCGACGGCTTTGCCGGCCTCTGGTGCGTCAATATCGGCTATGGACGAACGGAAATCGCCGATGCCGCGATACGCCAGATGAACGAGCTGCCCTATTACAACACCTTCTTCGGCACCACGACCACGCCGGCCACGCTTCTGTCCGAGAAGGTCTGCGCCTATGCCGGGCCGCATTTCAATCATGTCTTCTTCACCAATTCCGGCTCCGAAGCCAATGACACTTGGTTCCGCATGGCGCGTGTCTATTGGAGTGCGGTGGGCAAGCCGACAAAGAAGACCGTTATCGCCCGCCGCAATGGCTATCACGGTTCCACCGTTGCCGGCGCCAGCATGGGTGGCATGAAATACATGCATGAGCAGGGCGACCTGCCGATCCCCGGCGTTGTCCATATCGGCCAGCCCTATTGGTATGTCGAGGGCGGCGACCTCTCTCCAGAGGTGTTCGGCCTCAAGGCCGCTCGCGAGCTGGAAGAAAAGATCGATGAGCTGGGCGAGGACAATGTCGCCGCCTTCATCGCCGAGCCGGTCCAAGGGGCAGGCGGCGTCATCATTCCACCCTCGACCTATTGGCCGGAGATCGCCCGCATCTGCAAGGCGAGGAATATCCTGCTCGTCTGCGACGAGGTGATCTGCGGCTTCGGAAGGCTCGGTTCATGGTTCGGTTATCAGCATTTCGGCGTCGAGCCCGATCTCGCGCCGATCGCCAAGGGCCTGTCTTCCGGCTACCTGCCGATCGGCGGCGTGCTGGTCAGCGATCCCATCGCCGATGTCCTGATCAACCAGGTGGGCGAGTTCAACCACGGCTTCACCTATTCCGGCCATCCGGTCTGCGCCGCCGCTGCGCTGGAAAATCTAAGGATCATCGAGGACGAGGGGTTGGTCGAGCGCGTTCGCGACGACATCGGGCCCTATTTCGCCAAGGCGTGGGGCAGCCTGGCGGATCACGATATGGTCGGCGAAGCTGTCAGCATCGGGCTGATGGGCGCGCTGCAACTTGCCGCCGACAAATCCACGCGCCGTCGCTTCGAGAAGCCGGATGCGATCGGCTCCGCCGTGCGCAATCATGCTCTGACCAACGGTCTCGTGCTGCGCGCGACAGCCGACCGAATGCTGGCCTCGCCGCCGCTGATCATCAGCCATGAGGAAGTGGATGCAATGGTGCGCATCACGCGGCTGGCGCTCGACGCGATGTGGGCGGAGATGAAGCCGTAGAGCAATTCCAGGAAAAGTGCGCAGCGGTTTTCCGTCTGGAATGCGTAAAAACAAAGAGATAGAGCGGGAAAGCGATTCCGTGAAATGCTGAACCGCTCTAGTCAGCTCTTATCCGCTAGGGATGGCGGATCCCATTTGCCCACCTTGTGCAAGGCTAGCGTTAGCCCCGCGACGTGAATGCTCTGGATCATCTTACCCTCCAGGGCCAGTCCGATGGCTTGCCGGATCGGCATGCGGATAAGCCGCGTGCGTTCCGTCGGATCGTCCGCGGGTTTCGTGGCGATTTCGACATTGCGGGCGAGCACGATATGGGAAAGGTTCGAGTGTGTGGCCGGATTGGGTGCAAGGGCGCCGACATACTCCCATTCGGAAGCAGAGAGGCCGGTTTCTTCCCTCAGCTCGCGCGCAGCAGCCTCGATCGGGTTGGCATCGCTGGCATCCATTGCACCTCCCGGCACTTCCAATGAGACGACACCGAGAGCATGCCGATACTGTTGGAGCAGGTAGATATTATCCTCCGCATCGAGCGCCACCACCTCGACCCAATCGGGATATTCCAGCACGTAATAGGGGGCAATCTCCACGCCCTCCGCGGTCACACAGGCGTCGGCTCTGACTTTCAGCCATCGGTCGTGAAGCAGATGGATGGAGCTTTTGACTTGCCATGGCGGCAGATCATCGGGATCGGGCAAGATGCTCGTGCGCGTGTCGGTCTGGTCCATGAGCGGCTCCCGCGTTGAAAATCAAAAGATGGGCGGTGATCCCCGCAGATCGGGTGATTGGCCCTTATTTCGGATAGATCCAGGAATAGGCGAAAGACGCCAGGTCGCCGGGTTTGCCGTGAATGTACTGCACGTCCGCGAGCTTGATGTCCGGCGTCGCATATTGGGCGCCAAGCGTATCGTGCAGCCAGTTTGCCAAGGGTGCCGGCACGCCGGCATCGTTCTTTCCCGGCCGCCAAACGACGAGGATCGGCTTGTCGGCATTCCATTCGTAATCTGCCTTCAGATTTCCGAAAAACAGCGACATGGCCGGCACATCGGGCAGTTGCAAATGCAGATTGCCAGCCGGCAGCCAATTGTCTGTCAGTACCAGTCCCGGCTTTTTTCCCTCCGTCGCCACGGCTTGGCTGACGAAGGCGGGGTAGGGCGTGTTGTAGTGGTCATAGGAGCCGAAGAGCGTCGGAAAGATCACGCGGATCAACAACAGCGCCGGGATGATCAGCATCATCGCCAGCGGTATATAGAAGAAGCGCTTGCCGAAATCCGACGCCTTGATGCCAGCCACTTCCATCTTCAGGCACAGATAGATCGGCAGCAGGAACAGGAAGGGCAGCAGCCAGCGGTCCCGCAGCGCCGTCATGCCGATGCCGACGATCAGGATCAGCACCAGCACGGCGATGGCAGCAAACAGGATCTCGAAAAAGCGGGTCCATTCGTTCGACCGCCCCAGATTCTTGAAGAGGCTCTTGCCAAAGACCAATGAATAGATGACGAGCGTCGGCGCGCAGATGACGACGACCAATTTCACGAATTCCAGCGGCCCCTTCACCAGCTTGGCAAAGGCGCTTTCCGGCGCATCCTGCTCCATGATCCCCAGGGTCCGTCCCGAGGCAAGGTCGAGATTGTGGATCAGCCAGAGCCCGTGCGGCAGGAAGATCAATAGGGAGATCAGCAGGGTCAGCAGAAATCGCTTATCGAAGAGGCGCGCGCGCCCCTGCGGATGCATCAGGACGGCAATGACTGCGGCGGCGGCAAGCAGGGCGAAATTATATTTCGACAGCATGCCGAGACCGAGCGCGACGCCGGTGAACACATAGGAGCCCAGGCTCGGCGCCTTCAGCGTGCGAATTGCACCATAGAGGAAGAGATTGATGGTCAGGAGCTGGGCGACCGTATGCGTCAGGTCGCGCTGCGCCTCCCAGAAGAGCTGCGGGATCGTCAGCAACGATAGTGTGGCGATCGCCGCGAAAACCTTATCGGACAACACCAGCTTCGCCAGCTTGTAGTAGCTGAAGAAGACCAGAAACAGCACGATGTTCTTGACGATGGAAATCGCCGCCAGCGACAGTCCGAAGACGGACACCACCAGCGCCTGCACCCAATTATAGAGCGGCGGCTGGGAATCGTAGCCGAGTGTCAGCCATTGTGAGAACAGCGCCTGCTGAGACTCGTCGTAGCGCATGCCATGCGGCATGGCGAGCCGCACCAGAAATTCCAGAGCGAAGTAACCGGCAAGCAGAAGGATGATGGTATCCGGTCGGCGGACCAGAAGCCTATGCATCCTGACTATCCCGATCGAATATCTTGCGGACGATATAGTTCGGCGACAGGTCGTCGCGATAATAGATGCGCGCGATCATCTCGGCCAGGATGCCCGTGGTGATCATCTGCACCGACGACAGCAGGAGCACGACGCCGACCAGCAACAGCGGCCTGTTGCCGATATCGTCGCCGAAGATGAACTTGGCGATGAAGAGCCACAGCAGGATCAGGCCAGCGAGCGCCCCGAGGCCAAGGCCGAGAGAGCCGAAGAAGTGCCCCGGCCGCGCCTTGTAGCGCATGAAGAACATCACGGACAACAGGTCAAGGATGACGCGGAATGTGCGCGAAATCCCATATTTCGATATGCCGTGCTGGCGCGCATGATGGGTAACCACCATTTCGCCGATACGCGAGCTCGGCACGACACCCGCGACCCAGGCCGGGATGAAGCGGTGCATCTCACCCATCAGCTTCACTTGCTTGATGATCGAGGCGCGGTAGATTTTCAGGCTGCAGCCATAGTCGTGCAATTTGACGCCGGTGATGCGGCCGATGAGGTAGTTGGCGCACCAGGAGGGAATCTTGCGCAGCAAAAGCCCGTCCTGACGGTTCTTGCGCCAGCCGACGAGCAGGTCGAGCTGCCGCCGCTCCAATTCCTCGACCATCGCGGGGATATCCTTCGGGTCGTTCTGCAGGTCGCCGTCCATGGTGGCGATCAGCCGGCCGGTGGCGGTGTCGATGCCGGCCTGCATTGCGGCAGTCTGGCCGAAATTGCGCTGAAGCTCGACGATGCGCAGCGTCAGTCCCTCGCGTCCGATCGAGCGGCGTGCATTGGCAAGCGTTGCATCGGTGCTGCCGTCGTCGATCAGGATCAGTTCCCAGGGCTTGGTGAAGCCCGCCATGGCGGAACAGATCCGCTCGATCAGCGGTCCGACGCTTTCTTCCTCGTTAAAGACGGGCACGACCAGCGAAAGCTCAATGGCACTTACCGTGTCGGTCAGGGGGCGGATCGACTCTGCCGTTGTCTGCAACTCTTCTTTCTCCTAAAAGACCGGCAGAACCGGCCGGACGGAACGAGCGACATGTCCGGCGTCAGCCTCCGCTCGCATTTGGTGCCTTAACTACATGAAGACTCCGATGGTTGCCAGCCGACAGAACTGGTTTATTCGCAACCGCATGACGCTGCTGACATTGGCCGTCGTCCTCGCCTATGCCGCCTTTATCGAGTGGTTCTGGGGCTGGAGTTCGATCCTGGCGCAATGGGGCAATGTGGGTGCCCTGCCCATTCTTCTGGCAATGGCGCTCCTGACCAGCACCTACTTCCTTCGCACCTGGCGCATCTACGATTATTTCCCGAAGGAGACCGGCGGTCATTTTACCGCACTCTTCCGTGTGACGCAGGTCCATAATCTCCTCAACATCATGATGCCCTTCCGCACCGGCGAAACCAGCTTTCCAGTGCTGATGCGCTCCGAATTTGGCATTCCGCTGGCGCGCGGCACCTCGGCGCTGCTCGTCATGCGGCTGCTCGACCTGCATGCGTTGCTTGCCGCAGCAGGTGTCGGCCTGGCGCTCGCTTCGCCCTATCATGCTCTCGCCTGGGTTCTATGGCTTGCTTTCCTGCTTGTACCGGTCGCCGTTTTTGTCCTGCGCCGCCCGCTGATCAAATTCGCCGGCAAGGCATTGCCGAAGAAGGCGCAGGGACTGGTGCATGAACTGGAACGCGGCCTGCCGGCTAATGGCACTGCCTTTGCCCGCGCCTGGCTGACAACGGTCGTCAATTGGCTGGTGAAGGTCGTGGTGCTCGCCTGGGCGCTCCGCCTGATGAATGTCACACCGCTGTCGGCGAGTTTCGGTGGTGCCGTAGGGGGCGAGCTTTCCTCTGTGCTGCCGGTGCATGCGCCCGGCGGTGTCGGCACCTATCCGGCCGGTATCACCGCCGGCGCGATCGCTTTCGGAGCTCCCGGACAAAAGGCCGCGCTCGACAATCTGGCCCAGGCAAGCATCAGCGCGCATCTCCTGATCGTCGTTTCGGCTCTGACCGGGACGGCACTCGCCTTGCTGATCTCAAGGAAGCGCCACGGATAGGCCTATCGTTCGGTTCTGTCGCCAAGCTCCGCCAGCCGCTTGCGCAGGAACGCCTGTTCGGGCGCCTGATGGCAAAACGAAAGCGCCATCTCGTAGGACCGTCGCGCTTCGTCTTTGCGGTTGAGTTGGCGCAGAAAATCGGCCTTCGCCGCATGGGCCAGATGATATCGGGCCAACCGGTCTTCGCTCAGCAGGCCATTGACGATATCAAGCGCGGCCGCCGGCCCATCGCACATTGAAACCGCGACTGCCCGATTGAGTTCGATCACGGGCGACGGATGCGCCACCAGCAACAGATCGTAAAGCGCCACGATCCGCCGCCAGTCCGTCCGCTCCGTGGTTGCCGCGCGTGCATGCTCGGCGGCAATTGCAGCCTGCAGCGCATAGCTGCCGACGCTTTCGCCCGCCATCGCCTCGGCCGCAAAGGCCAGTCCCTCTCGGATTCTCCTGTGGTCCCAGAGCCTGCGATCCTGATCCGCCAGCAGGATGAGATCGCCGGAAGCGCTCGCCCGTGCGAGCCGCCGCGAATCCTGCAGGAGCATCATCGCCAGCAATCCGGCAACCTCCGGATCTGGCAGGAGCTTTAGGAGCAGGCGACCGAGACGGATGGCTTCGGCGGCAAGGTCGGCGCGGATGATTGTTGTGCCAGACGAGGCGGAATAGCCTTCGTTGAAGACGAGATAGATGACATGCAACACCTGCGCCAACCGCTCCGGCAGCTCCGTCTTTGCCGGAACTTCATAGGGAATTCGGGCTGTGCGAATGCGGTTCTTGGCGCGAACGATACGCTGGGCAATCGTCGGCGCGGAAATGAGGAAAGCATGGGCGATCTCTTCCGTCGTCAGGCCGCAGACTTCGCGCAGCGCCATCGCCATCTGCGCCTCCGCCGGGATGAGCGGATGGCAGCAGGTGAAAATCAGCCTGAGCATATCGTCTTCGATTTCTTCGCTTTCGGCCATCTCGAGCATTTCGCCCTCCGGATACAGGCTGTCGACGATGTCGGCCTGTGAGGCATCGAAGCGCGCTCGCCGCCGGATGTGGTCGATCGCTCGAAAGCGGCCGGTCGAAACCAGCCAGGCATAGGGATTGGCCGGCAACGTCTCTTCCGTCCATTGTTGTGCCGCTGCCGCAAAGGCATCGTGAAGGGCCTCTTCCGCCCGGTCGAAATCGCCGAGCAGACGGATCAGCGTCGCAAACACGCGGCGCGATTGGCTGCGGTAGATCTCGTCGATGGTTTCGTTCAGCGACACGGGCGGTCTCTTGCTCTCCTGTCAGGTGCCGGGAAGGGTGAGTATCCGGATCGGGCGGATTTCGATGGCGCCGTGGCGGCCGGAGGGGATGCGTCGGGCAATCTCCATTGCGTCGGCCATATTGGCAGCCTCGACGAGATAGAAGCCGGCCAGATGCTCCTTCGTCTCGACGAAAGGGCCATCCGTTGTAGAAAGTGCCGATCCGCGTGGGCGGATGACAATGGCCTTGTCGGGCGTAGCCAGAGCATCCGAAAGGATCAGCGTGCCCTTCTTCCGCAGGCTCTCGTCATAGGCAAAGTGCTCGGCGATCAAGCTGTCGACCTCGCTGGAGGTCAACGTGCCGTCCACGTCGGCGGACGTGTAGATCAAGCATAGAAACCGCATATCCATGTCCTCCCACCTTATGCCTATTCATTCGGAAACCTGATGTCATAGGCCGCGCGGACCTCGATCATGCCATACTTGGCGACGGGGAACGTGGCGGCAATGCGGGTTGCCTCCTCCATATCCTTCGCCTCGATCAATACGAAGCCGCCAAGATGCTCCTTTATTTCGGCAAAGGGGCCGTCAGTGACGGTGCTCTCGCCCTTGCGTACCCGCACCGTTCTCGCGGTCTCAGGCGCGCGCAATGCGTTTGCCACGACGATATGGCCGCTGTCGCGCAGCCTGTTGTCGTTGTCGATGGATTCCTGCGTCAGCCGCCGGCCTTCTTCCTCGGTGAGGGACATGATCTCGGCAGTTTCGAACCAAACCTGGCAGAGAAATTTCATCGTCGCCTCCTCAAGCCTCAGGACCGAAGGAATAGATCGGCCGCACTTCGATGCTGCCGAGCTTTGCCAGCGGAATGCCTGCGGCGACGCGGATCGCGTCGTTCAGGTCCTTGGCATCGATCAGGATGAAGCCGCCGAGATATTCCTTGGTTTCGATGAAGGGGCCATCCGTGACGGATGTCTCGCCGTTGCGGACCCGTACGGTCACGGCTGAGCTTGGTGATTGCAGGGCCTCGGCGTGGATCATGTGGCCGCTTGCCATCAGATCGCGGTCATAGCCGAGCGAATCCGAATCGAGCCTGTGCTTTTCCTCCTGCGTCATGGCATCGAGCTTCGTGCCGTCGAACCAGACCTGGCAAAGATATTTCATCGCAGCGTCTCCTCTTTCCATTTGCTGACAGCCATAGACGAGTGGTCCGCAAGCAAATCGACATCCCCATCAGCAGCATGACAAAAAATTTCTTCGCTGTCGAAAACGCCCGAGGCCACTCGACAAGGTTCCGTCATCACCAAAGGAGAGACGGACATGCACACCTTGGAAACGGCGTTGGTGAATTACTGGACCAGAAAGACGTTGTCGGAGAAGGATCTGATGGAGACGCCCGATCTCGGCAAGGTCGTTCTTCGCACCATGGCCGGCTTTGCAGCCTTTGCGGTTCTGATCCTCTGCCTCAATTGGATGGCAACGCCGACGATCGACCGGCCGCAGGTCGCGACCGTCGATCAAATAAGGCTGATGCCGGCGGCGAAAGAATAAAGGGCGAGATGCCCGCCCTAACTGAAGTGCGGGATATGTGCCGCAAAACTCCGACTTTTTGCGATCGCGGCTGTCACTTTATCTGGTGGCAAATCGCTTCTTTGCTTCGTCGGTACTCGGCATATAAAGCGAAACGGCATTTCCATCAGGGTCCCGAAACTGAAACGTTGTGTTGCCCCAGGGCATTGTCTTGAGTTCATGCACGAGGGGCACTTTGTCTTTGAGACGAGCATATTCGGCGTCGATATCGTCGACCTGAAACTCCAGGATGAGACTGCGATTGGCGCAAGGTTCAGCGCTGCCTTCCTTCCAGAGCGCAACCGTTTCCGATGAACCAATCGCTAGTACAGCGCCGGGCAAGACTATTTCGGCAAAGACCGGCGCTAGCCACTGCGCTTTCACGTTGGCGATCATCTCGTAGAAAGCGACCAGTTGCTTGATGTCCGCGGTGATGATGCGTGTCGATGCAAATTTCATTGTGGGCTCCTTTTGACATGATGGAGCTTGTCGCACAGCCCTGTTGCCACCATTATGGCAGCAGGAGTCAGCACATGCGTCGAGCAGATCGCCTGTTTCAGATCATTCAAATTCTGCGTCGGAATACCCGGCCGGTGACTGCCGCTAACATTGCGGAAGAACTTGAGGTTTCGAAACGCACCGTTTACCGCGACATTAGCGATCTCGTTGGCCAGAGGGTGCCGATTTCAGGTGAAGCCGGCTTCGGCTATTTGCTCGATTCCGCCTACGACATGCCGCCGCTTATGCTTACGCCCGATGAAATCGAGGCTGTGATATTGGGCGCGCAATGGGTCGCTGGCCATTCCGACACTCTCATCGCCAACGCCGCCCGTGATGTCATCGTCAAAATTGCGGCCGCCGTTCCTGAAAACTTGCGGCCGTTTATCGCCGAGCCAAGCATGGGTGTGAAACCAGGCTCGCGCCCACCAACGGAAATCATTGACATTGCCGACATCCGGGAAGCGATCCGTCAGAGGCGTAAATTGGCGTTGTGCTATCGGGCAGAGAACGGCGAGATAACAGACCGTATTGTGTGGCCGGTTATCCTCGGCTACGCGGAGAGCCATCGTATGCTGGTGGCCTGGTGCGAATTACGCCAGGATTTCAGACACTTCCGCTGCGACAGGATCACTACGGCAATTCTGTGCGACGAAACCATTGGCCTGCGCGCCGGTGAACTCCGTCGTAAGTGGCAGCAATGGAGAGCGGAACAATTCAAGCTACTCCAGACCCCCACTTAGGAAATAGGGCTGCGTTAAAAGCGCTGCACAAAATCCGAGATCGCAACATAAAATCTGGACACTTGATCGGCCGGTGCATCGTTTTCCGGCCAGATCGCGATTAGTTCTTCAAGATTCGTCTTGATCACATGGAAGGTGTCCAGCCCTCCTGCTCACTGCCGATAAAAACGGTGTGGACCATATTGCCGTAGAGGCCGCAGGTAATGGCAAATGGCACGCGATCACACCTCTCAAGTGTGATGCGCGCGCCGGCGCTATGTTCTTCGTCCAAAACAATGACGCCACCTTCTGAACCCTGACGGCCGACCGTCGAACCACCGTCAAAGCTCATCCACGGCACTGCATTTCCTCTGTCAACTGCGATTGCCGCGTTATCGATAGGTCACTGAAACGCCGTTTCGAAGAAACTGCGCAGCTTGCGTGAATGCAGCGCTTCCGGTGGCATCGCCGCCAGCTTCTGGATGGCGCGGATGCCGATCTGCAGATGCTGGTTCACCTGCGTGCGGTAGAAGGCGGTCGCCATGCCTGGCAGTTTCAGCTCACCGTGCAGCGGCTTGTCGGAGACGCAGAGCAGCGTGCCGTAGGGAACGCGGAAACGGAAACCGTTGGCGGCGATCGTTGCCGATTCCATGTCCAGCGCCACGGCGCGGGCCTGCGACAGGCGTTTCACCGGCCCTGCCTGATCGCGCAGTTCCCAGTTGCGATTGTCGATCGTGCCGACCGTGCCCGTGCGCATGATGCGCTTCAGCTCGAAGCCTTCGTAGCCCGTGATTTCGGCCACGGCTGCTTCCAGCGCCACCTGCACTTCGGCAAGCGCCGGGATCGGCACCCACACCGGCAGGTCGTCGTCGAGAACGTGATCCTCGCGCATATAGGCATGCGCCAACACATAGTCGCCGAGCCGCTGGCTGTTGCGCAGGCCGGCGCAGTGGCCGAGCATCAGCCAGGCATGCGGACGAAGCACCGCGACATGGTCGGTGATCGTTTTGGCGTTGGACGGGCCGACGCCGATATTGATCATGGTGATGCCGGCATGGCCCTTCTTTTTCAGATGGTAGGCCGGCATCTGCGGCAACCGTGGCGCGGTCGTGGTGCCCTCCGGTTGGCTGGCGCCAGCCAGCGTGATGATATTGCCCGGCTCGACGAAGGCGGTGTAGCCGTCGCCGCCGCCCTTGGCCATCAGATCGCGCGCCCAGTGGCAGAATTCGTCGATATAGAACTGATAGTTCGTAAAGAGCACGAAGTTCTGGAAATGGGTCGCGCTGGTCGCGGTGTAGTGGGCGAGGCGGGCGAGCGAATAGTCGATGCGTTGCGCGGTAAACGGCGCAAGGGGTGAGGGTTCGCCGGGTGGCGGAATATATTCGCCATTGGCGATCTCGTCGTCGGTGGTGTTCAGGTCCGGCGTATCGAAGATATCGCGCAGCGGAATATCGTCGAAAGCGGCGGCCGAAGCTTCGACGTGCGCGCCTTCGCCGAAGGCGAAATGCAGCGGGATCGGCGTCGTCGATTCCGACACCACGACCGGCACATTATGGCTGCGCATCAACAGGGCTAGTTGTTCTTTCAGATAATGGCGGAATAGCTGCGGACGGGTGATGGTGGTCGTGTAGACGCCGGGTGCGGTGACGTGGCCATAGGAAAGACGCGAGTCGACATGGCCGAAGCTTGTCGTCTCGATGCTGACCTGTGGATAGAAGGCGCGGTAGCGCGCCGTGATCGGCGCACCCTTGGCCAGCTTCGTGAAGCTGTCGATCAGAAACGCGGTGTTGCGCTCGTAAAGCTCAGTCAGAGCATCGACGGCCTTGGCTGGATCGTCGAAGCTCTGCGGCTGAAACGGGCTGGGTGAAGAAATATCGAGGGGTGAAAAAGGAGAGATTCGGTTGCTCATGCGCTATTATAGAGAGTCGTTTTTAACAAGCAAACGACGTTGCAACGCGCGATCTCCGATTTTCGCAGCTATTTTTAATGCCGCTTCGGCGTCCGATTCTCGAAGTCAGTGGCTTGCTCTATTGTACCGTCGTGCAATAGGGGCTGCCTGTCTGCAGGCAAGTGAAGCTTGCGCCGAAATGCGATTGCGCACCGCTGCGGCCGGTATGCTCCACCGCCACCGAAAATGTAATCGCAAAGATGGCGGCAAACAGCATGATGATGCCGAAACGCCGCGCCATGATGATCGTGTTCATTGTCCTGGCCTACCCGTGCCCTATCCTGGACACTGTTTTGCCATGGTCAGGCTGAACAGGTGCTGAGACACTGGTTCATCCAGTGTTCAGAAATATTAGCAGGTGCATAACCTTGAACTAAAGGTCTTTCCTGAGCGAAGCACGTATTGATCGGCCCCGCCTTCGCTCGGGCGAAGTATTCTCTAAAGCCTCGTCCAGGTTTGCGACTTGCAGAAGATCTTGAGCACGCAGCCCTGCATCTTCACGGTTTTACCGCTGACAGTGCCGGAGCCGCTATAGGTCTTGTTGTCCTCGGGATCTGTAAGTTCGCCCGTGTAGGTTCCGTCCTTGCCCTGCATCTTGCCGATCTGGCGGCCGGCATATTTGCCGGTCTTCAGCGTTACGCAGTAGCTCTCGGCGCAAGGCGTGATGGCGGCGGTATCACCCTCCTTGGTCTTCCAATTGCCGACGATCGGCTCGTCGGCCAAGGCTACGCCTGCGCTAAGGAACAGCGCGGCGGTGAGAATGGTGGCACGGATCATAATCTTTCCTCCCCGAATGTCCTTCGGCCCCAGCCCGGACGTGGTGACGTTATCCAATACGAACGCAAAGGCAAATACACTTTCCGGCGCGATTTTCGCCGCAGATCAGCCGCCCTGTCACATCGAAAAAATAACGCACCTTGTTTCAGCGGCTGTTTTCGTGGTGAACGAAGGGTTTAGATCCAAATCTTAACGAGGTGTAAAGCTCGCCCAACAATCCTTAATTTGCAAGGGAAGCGATGTTTAACAAAATCCCAAGTTTACCAAGCATTTGTACTTTGTTTGCATCGAATTAAGCATGCATTTTAGCCGTTTTTTGAAAGCCGTCTGCGATAGTGAAGTCATCAAACGAGCGGGGCAAACCCGCCGACCGGAAGGATCATCAAGCCGCGATAGACGGCAAGGTCTGGAAGGAAAAACAGGGTCGATAACGAATAAACTGAAACAGGGATTGAACCGATGGCACGCTTCGAAATACCGACATCCGAAATGGCCATGATGGGTGGCAACAGCGCTGAGGCCCTTTGCGAGCTGGGCATAATCTATGCGACCGGCAGGGGCTGCCAGGCAGACCTCGTTGCCGCCCATAAATGGTTGAACATCGCCGCCATCAAGGGCAGCGACCGCGCCGCCGAGCTCCGCGCCGACGTCGCAGCAACGTTGACCAAGATGCAGCTCGCCGCAGCGCTCCGCGCCGCCCGCGAGTGGATGACAACGCACTGAAGCGCGCCACAAAGAATACGACAATAGCCTCGAAAGAGGGGACCGGCAGCGGGCGGAGAGGCGCGCTGCCACAATCAGGAAAACCGCGACCGGCAGGAAACAAGGCCGGCGCGGTTTTTTGATATTTTCGGTGTCAGCCGATCGCCTTCAACACCTTCGGCAGTGCTTCGGCCAGAAGGTCGAGATCGTGCTTCGGGCCGACGCTGATGCGAATGCAGCGATTGAGGGGCGCCACGCCGGGCATGCGGATGAAGACGCCATGTTGGATCAGCCCATCGACGATGGCGCGCGCATAGGCACCATCGCGGCCGCAATCGACAGCAACGAAATTGGTGGCGGAGGCAAGCGGCGAAAGCCCGTTGTTGCGGGCGATCACGCCGATATGTTCCCGCGCGGCGTGGATTTTGCCGACGACTTCGGCGAGATAGGCCTGATCCTTCAGCGCCGCGAGCGCGGCTGCGGTCGCCAGCCGGTTCATGCCGAAGTGATTGCGGATCTTGTCGAAAGCCAACACTGTCTCCGGCACGCCAATGGCATAGCCGACACGCGCGCCCGCAAGGCCATAAGCCTTGGAGAAGGTGCGGGTGCGCAGCACATTCGGCAGATCGATCAGCGCGGAAATATCGGGCAAGGAGCCGGCGGGGCCGGTTTCGCTATAGGCCTCGTCGAGGATGAACAGGCAGCTTTCCGGCAAGGCGCGGGCAAAGTCGACGATCTTGTCGGCGTCCCACCAGCTTCCCATCGGATTGTCGGGGTTGGCGAAATAGACGAGCGGCGCGTTTTCGCGCTTCACCGCCTCCAGCAGCCCATCGAGATCCTCGCGATCGTTGACATAGGGCACCGTTACCAGCCGGCCGCCGAAACCGGCGACATGGAAATTGAAGGTCGGATAGCCACCGAGCGACGTGACGACGGGTGCTCCCGGCTCGACCACCATGCGCACGATGAGACCGAGCAGGCTGTCGATGCCTTCGCCGATGGCGATGTTCGCGGACGTGATGCCGAGATGCGCGGCGAGCGCTGCCTTCAATGCGAAATTTTCCGGATCGTTGTATTTCCAGATATCGCCTGCCTGCTCGCGCATGGTCTCGATGACGGAAGGGGCAGGGCCGAAGCCGTTTTCATTGGCGCCGATACGCGCCTGGACGGTCAGGCCGCGCTGACGTTCCAATGCTTCCGGGCCAACGAAGGGCACGGTGGAGGGGAGGGCGCTGATCAGCGGGGTGAAGCGCGAAAAGGCGGACATTCTGGCTTATCTTCCCGAATTCTGTTGCAAGGCGCAGCACAATAGGCGCTTGGCGAGCCGTTGCAAGGGCGGAAAAGCCTGGTGCCGACGGCTATTGCCGCTGGCGTTGGCCTCGGGCAGCGAGTGCCTCCGTGTTGCCGATCATGAAATCGGCGCGCACGACGCGTCTCAATGTTTCCGGTTCGATCAGGTTGATGAAGCGAACGTTGACCCGATTGTCTATCCGGCTGATTTCGGCGCAACCGATGCGATAGGCAAGGCCAAGGATGTTCAGATAATAATGTCTTGGCAGGCCTACGGTCGTGCCGACGATGAAACTGGCGCCGCCCTGCGAGATGTCGATGATCTCGGCGCTGCGCACCGAAATGCCTGTCAGGCATGGGCGCACGGCAATGATACGCGCCGGGCGTTGAACGAAGAACCGTTCCCACCTGTGCTCGTAGACTTCGGATTTGACTTTCGCCAGATGCGTTGCGCGAAGCATTGTCATTCCCCGTTGGAGGCCACCGAATTCATCTCGGTTTATAGCATGAACCTTGCACGGAGATTTTGCGTAAGCGTCAACAGGGCCAATCGAATTTTAACGAATCGGCGGTTTTTCAGCCGGTTGGGCGATATCGCATCCTCCACAGGCAGTTTTTGAACCCTTCGCGTTACGAGACGTTCTTTTTTTATCGACGGTTTTTTGGCCGTATCACAAAGCGCAAGGACAGGAACGATGGTCGATATCAAAATTTCCCGAGGAACGTGGGTTGTCGTTTGCGACGGTGCCAAGGCGCTGATCCTGAAGAGTTCGAATGGCGGCCCCCATCCAGATTTGAAAACCTGCGAAACCATGGAGCAGCCGCATGAACCGGATCGGGAACTCGGCGCGGACAAACCAGGACGCACGCACCAGGCCGACGGGTTTGCAGGCAGCGCCGTGGAAGAAACGGAATGGCACGAGCAGGCGGCGGCGGAATTTTTGAAAAATGTCGCGGCAAAGGTCGATGCGCTCGTGCAGCAGAAAGGTATCAACCGCCTCATCCTCGTGGCGCCCCCGCGCGCACTCGGCGTCCTGAGGCCCCATCTCGGGGCGCATTCGCAGGCGGTTATCGTGGCAGAAGTCGGCAAGGACCTGACGAATTTTCCCGTCGATCAGATCGAGCGTCATCTTGTCGCCTGAGAAGTTGGAAAGGGGCGAAATATCGCCCTGTTTCGGTGAATGCGCCTGCATAGCCTCATCTTGACAGCGGCATTAGCTTCGATCATACGGAAAATCCGGTTCGAGGCACCGGCCGCCCGCGGATGAAAATCCATGGTGAAGCCTCGCGAATTTGGTCACAGCCATCTGGCGCATGCTGACTGGCGGTAATGCGAGCTCCGATCTGCAGTCGTAAATGCATGCCTTTTAAGAGGCTGACTCCGTGACGACGATCTATCCGTCCATCGATGAATTGAAAGCGCAGGCCAAACGTTTACGCCAAGCCATGGCCGAGCGCGGTGGCGACGTGGCCCATAGCGCGGCCCTTGAATTGGTCGCCAAGCAATACGGGCTGCGTGACTGGAACACGCTTTCGGCGCTTGCCGCAAAACCGAATACGCCGCCGAGCGCACCGGTTGCCGTCGGGACCGCAGTTCGCGGCCGCTACCTGAACCAGCCCTTCACCGGCAAGGTCCTGACGCTCTCGGAGCAGTCCGGCGGGCTTTACAGGATCACCATCCATTTCGACGCTCCGGTGGATGTCGTGACCTTCGAGAGCTTCTCGGCCTTCCGCCAGCGCATCAACGCCCAGATCGACGTCAACGGCATTTCGCCGCGCAAGACCTCCGACGGCGTGCCGCATCTGGTTTTGGACATCTAGCATTCACCCCTTCATCATTCGATCGCGGCCGGCATTTGTCGACGCGCGATGCTGCCTGGATTTTTTCCATGACGAATCATTCCGAACGCAACATGTTCCTGAGCGGCTGGCTGCCGGGCGTCTTTGCCCGCACGGCTGCGCCGATCATCATGATCACGACCGTCAACGGCCTGTTTGCCGTCGTCGATGCTTATTTCCTCGGTGCCTATGTGGGTGCCGATGCCCTTTCGGCGGTCAGCCTCATTTTTCCGGCACTGATGCTGCTGATCGCGCTACAATCGCTGGTCTCCAACGGCATGGCGAGCATCCTGGCGCGCCGCCTGGGGGCAGGAGATCGCCCTGGGGCGAGGCAGGCTTTCAGCGCCGCCCATGGCCTGGCCTTGGCTGTGGTGATCCTTGTCAATGCGCTCTATTGGACGATCGGGCGGCAGATCATCGTGACGGCTGCGGCTGATAATGCCGCTATCGCCGCCAATGCCGGCGCGTTCATGGGCATCATGATCGGCTTTGCTCCGGTGAGCTTCCTGTTGTCGGTGCATGTCGACGCTCTGCGTTGCGAAGGCAAGATTGGCTTCATGACGCTGGTGACGCTTGCCTCCACCCTGCTCAATATCCTCGCCAACTGGCTGCTGATGGCGATACTGCATTGGGGCGTCATCGGCTCAGCCGCAGGGTCGATCGCGGCGCAATTCATATGCCTGGCGATCATCCTGCTCTACCGCTGGCGGCAGCCAGGCGCACTGAGGCCCTCGATATCGTTTCCGGTTGCCGAATGGCGCGGGATCATAGCCTTCGGCGCGCCGATGAGCCTCGGTTTCATCGGCATATCCCTGAGTTCCGCAGCAATCCTCTTCAATCTGGCGATCTGGCACCAGGGGGATTATGTCGCGACGGTCGGGGCATACGGAATCATCACCCGCGTGATGACCTTCGCCTATCTGCCGCTCCTCGGCCTCAGCATCGCCCTGCAGACGATATCCGGTCACAACCACGGCGCCGCGCTTCCCGCCCGCGTCGGCCGGAGCCTGCAGATCGCGATGGTGTCGGCGCTGATTTATTGCAGCGCGGTGGAATTGGCCGTCGAAATGCTGGCGGGCAGGCTTGGTGGCGTCTTTGTCGGCGATGCCGTCATCGTTGCGGAGGTGGGACGGATTTTGCCCTGGACGGTCGGCGCCTATTTCCTCTTCGGGCAGATGATCGTGCTGTCGTCCTATTTCCAGTCGATCGGCGATGCGAAGCGAGCGGCGATCTTCGGCCTGGCGCGACCCTATCTCTTTACGCTGCCCCTGACATTCCTGCTGCCTTTCGCCTTCGGCGAAACCGGAATCTGGATGGTGCCGGTCTTCGCCGAAACGGGAATGCTTCTGCTTACGTGGTTGGTACTGTCGCGCAACGCCAGGGACCGCGGCTGGCGATACGGTCTGCTACCGGTATGAGCAAAAGGCCGCGTCCTTGAGGCGCGGCCTTTAGCGGCATTCAGGCCTTGAGGAGCCACTCATGTTCCGGCGCGTTGTGGAACTTCCAGACGCGTTTCGGGCCGGCCATGACGTTGAGATAATAAAGGTCGTAGCCATGGCAGGCCGCGCATGGGTGATATCCCTTGGGCACAAGCGTCACATCGCCGTCCTCCAGCGCCATGACCTCGTCCAGTGAACGATCGTCGGTATAAACCCGCTGGAAGCCGAACCCCTGAGGCGGGTTCAGGCGGTGATAATAGGTCTCCTCGAGGAAGCTTTCGTTCGGCAGACTGTCCTGATCATGTTTGTGCGGCGGATAGGAGGAGGTGTGACCGCCCGGCGTGATGACTTCGACCACGAGCAGCGAATGCGCCGCGCCGTCATCCTCCGGCATGATGTTGTTGACATAGCGGACATTGGTGCCCTTGCCGCGCGTTACCGCCGGATGCGTGCCGGGCGGAATGGCGCGGGCTTCATACGAGCCGCCGCCAGGAGCGGAGCAGACGGCCAGTTCGAGGTCGGTCTCGGCGACGACGGACCAGTTGGAGCCGGCCGGAATATAAAGCGCATGCGGCGCGCCTTCGAAGGGGCTCATGCGTCCGCCAAGCGAGCCGAAATCCTTCGCGCCAGCCTTGGCGCTCGCCTTGCCGCTGACCCAGACCAGGCAGACCTCGCGATTGCCCGTCTCGGCGGAGGCGGTCTCGCCGGGTTTCAGCCGGTAAAGGTCGAAGCCGACATACGTCCAGCCGGCGCTTTCGGGCGTGACATGGCTGACACGACCATGGGAGCCATCAGGTTTGACCTTGAGATTTGGCATGGGTGTTCGTCCTCTATTGCTTGGGAGCCTCCTCGCCAACCCCTGGATAGCGGGCGAGGAGGGGCGCTCGTCTTTACCCCTTGGGAAAGCCTTCGGTTTCCACCGTATAGCCCGCCGCTGTCATGACGCGCATCAGCTCGGCATGACCGATCTCGGCCATCTTCTGCGGCGGCGCCTTGCGCGGGTCCTGTTCGGCCTCGACCACGAACCAGCCTTCATAGCCGTAATCGGCCAGACGCTGGACGATGGCGCCGAAATCAAGCGAGCCGTCGCCCGGCACCGTGAACGCACCGAGCGCCACTGCGTCGAGGAAGGATTGGCGGCTGCGATCCAGACCATCCACAACGGGCTTGCGGATATCCTTGACGTGAACGTGGTTGATGCGGGCGTGGTGGTTGTCGATGGCACGCAGAACGTCGCCGCCGGCAAAGGCTAGGTGACCGGCATCGAGCAGAAGCGGAATGCCTGCGCCGGAATTGCGCATGAAGGCGTCGAGTTCCGGTTCGGTTTCGACGACTGCGGCCATGTGATGATGGTAGGAGAGCGGCATGCCCTGCTCGGCGCACCATTCGCCGAATTCGGTGACGCGGCGGGCATAGGCCTTCATCTCGTCATCGGAAAGGCGCGGCTTGGTGGCGAGCGGCTTGGAGCGGTCGCCCTGTATGGAACGGCCGACTTCGCCATAGACGATGCAGGGCGCATTGACGGCCTTGAACAGCGCGATCATCGGCGCGATGCGGTCCTTGTTGGCGGCCAGCTCCTCATTGACAAGCGTGCCGGAGAACCAGCCGCCGCAGAGCGTCACGTCGGCGGCGCGCAGGATGGGCAGCATTTCATCCGGATTGCTGGGGAAACGCCGGCCCTGTTCCATGCCGGTGAAGCCCGCACTGCGCGATTGCCGCAGGCATTCCTCAAGGGATACGTCGTCGCTGAGCTCAGGAAGATCGTCGTTCCACCAGGCGATGGGCGACATGCCGAGTTTGGCCTTCATCAATGGTCTCCTTGAAAATAATGCCGGAGGAGCTGAAACGCTCCTCCAGAAATAGGACGTAAAGCGATCAGCCGATACGCTGGGAGGCGCGAGCTTGCTCGTAGGCGGCGCGGGCCTTGTTGACCTCGGCGCGCGGGCTGACCTCGGGAACGGCGACATCCCACCAGTGGCCGCCTTCGTCTGTGGTGATCAGCGGGTCGGTGTCGATGACGATGACCGAGGTGCGGTCGTTCTTTTTCGTTGCTTCGAGCGCCTGTTCCAGCTCGGCGATGGAAGCGACCTTGACCGCAACGGCCCCCATGCTCTCGGCATGCGCCCGGAAATCGATCTCCGGCATGATCTCGTGGCGCGAGTCCTTGAGCAGATTGTTGAAGTTGGCGCCACCGGTTGCCATTTGCAGCCGGTTGATGCAGCCGTAGCCCCTGTTGTCGAGAAGGACGATCGTGAGTTTCAGGCCGAGCATGACCGAGGTCGCCAGCTCCGAATTCAGCATCATGTAGGAGCCGTCGCCGACCATGACGATGACTTCCTTGTCCGGCCGCGCCATCTTCGCGCCAAGGCCGCCGGCGATCTCATAGCCCATGCAGGAGAAGCCGTATTCCATATGGTAGCTGCCGGGCGCGGTCGCCGGCCAGAGCTTGTGCAATTCGCCGGGCAGGCCGCCGGCCGCGCACAGGAGGATGCTTTTCTCGTCGCCGATCGTGCGAGTGACGGCGCCGATCACCTGGGCGTCGGAGGGCAGGGCGCTATTCGTCGTCGCCATGGCCTTGGCGGCAGCCTCGATCCAGATCTTCTTTTCCTGTGTAGCCTTCTCGACAAGCACTGCCGGAGCTTTCCAGCCGGAAAGGCCGGCGGACAGGGCCTTTAGTCCTTCGCGCGCATCCGTCACCAAGGGGTGGCCATTGTGCTTGAACGCATCATAGGCCGCGATGTTGAGGCCGATCATCGTCAGTTTTTCGTTCTTGAAGAGCGCCCAGGAACCGGTGGTGAAATCCTGGCAGCGGGTGCCCACCGCGATCACCAGATCGGTTTCCTCGGCAATCGCGTTGGCGGCCGATGTGCCGGTAACGCCGACCGAGCCAAGCGCCAACGGATGCGTCTCGTCGATCGCCGATTTACCCGCCTGCGTCACGACGACCGGAATGCCGTGCGCTTCCGCGAAAGCGGCAAGCTCCTTCGTTGCCTGTGAATAGAGCACGCCGCCGCCGGCGACGATCACGGGCTTTTCGGATGTGCGGATCAGCGCGATGGCGTTTGCCAGTTCGTCCGCATCCGGCTGTGGGCGGCGCTGCGTCCAGACATGTTCCTCGAAGAAGCTCTCCGGATAGTCGAAGGCTTCAGCCTGCACGTCCTGGCAAAGCGACAATGTCACCGGACCGCAATCGAGCGGGTCGGTCAGCACCTGCATGGCGCGCTTCAGCGCCGTGATGATCTGCTCGGGCCGGGTGATGCGGTCGAAATAGCGCGAAACCGGACGGAAGGCATCGTTGGCTGACACCGTGCCATCGCCAAAATCCTCGATCTGCTGCAGCACCGGATCGGGGGCGCGGTTGGCGAAGACATCGCCGGGGAGGAACAGCACGGGGATGCGGTTGACATGCGCGACGCCGGCGGCAGTCACCATGTTCAGCGCACCGGGACCGATCGATGTCGTGCAGGCCATGAAGCGCTGACGGAAACCGGCCTTCGCATAGGCGATGGCGGCATGCGCCATGCCCTGTTCGTTATGGGCACGGAAAGTCGGCAACTCGTCGCGCACCTGGTAGAGCGCTTCCCCCATGCCGGCAACGTTGCCATGGCCGAAGATCGCCCAGACGCCGCCGAAGATCGGCTGCTTCTGGCCGTCGACTACCGTCATCTGCTTTTTGAGGAAATGCGCGACAGCCTGTGCCATCGTCAATCGGATCGTCTTGCCCATGGGGCGCCTCCCAAATGCATTTTAGTCCATTGTTTGCGCATCGCTTTCCCCGAAACTTTTCGGAGCAATGCGCCTTCTATTCCAGGCCGCGGGTTTTCAGCCACGCCTGGGTCAATTGTCGGAAGCGGCCAGCCATGTCGGCGATCGCTTCCTCGTCGTTCATGCCGCCCGACATCCAGGCGCGTGCCGCATCGGAAAAGATCGTCCGTCCGACGGCAAAACCCTTGACTGAGGGCGCGGCCAGCGTCGCCTCGAAGCTGCGGATCAATTCCTCCGCCGGCGCTTCCAGGCCAAGCAGCACGATACCCCTGCACAATGGATCATTTTTGGCGATCACGGCATCGATTTTTTTCCAGGCCGCGGTCGATTCCTGCGGTTCCAGCTTCCACCAGTCCGGCTTGATGCCGAGCGCATAGAGCTCTTCCATTGCCGTTGGGATCGTATCGTCAGTCAGCGGCCCGTTCTTGCCGGCGATGATCTCGACCAACAGCTCGCGGCCGACCTTACGCGCCGCTTCGAACAGGGTGCGTAGTTTCTCCTGCTGCTCCGCCTTCAACTCCGCGGGATCGTCGGGATGATAGAAGCAGAGGCATTTGATGCAATGATTGAGGGGCCATTCGGTGAGCTGCGAACCGATATCCTGGCTGAACTCGAATTTCAGCGGCTTCGAGCCCGGCAATTCAACGGGACGGCCGATCCAGGAGAAATTCTTCGTGGCTGCGTCGAAGAAGGCGTCGCGGCCGAAGCGCTCGTCGATGAGCATGCCATAGCCGGACCGACCGCCCGAAACACGCGCAGCCGCCTCGACCGCAAGCCGTTTGAAGGCAATGATCCTGTCATGGCCGATGCCCAGCTCGTCGGCGACGCTGACGAGTTGCGAGCGATGATCGATGGCAAGCGCCATCAGCAGCGGGATCTCACCGCGTCGGGTCGTCGCCCAATGAATATGGTTGATCGCCTCGTCCTTGCGCAGTGCCCGGTGTTTGCTGCCCGTCTTCAGGAAGAAATCGAGCTCGGCCCAGGTCGGATATTCCGGCGAGCAGAGCAGGCGGGAGACCGCAAAGGCACCACAGGCATTGGCCCAGGTGGCGCAGGTCTTCAGCGGTTCGTCGCGCAGGAAGCCGCGCAAGAAGCCGGACATGAAGGCATCGCCGGCGCCGAGAACGTTGAACACCTCGATCGGAAAGCCCTGGCCGACAATGCCGTCTTCGAGGTCATCCGAGATAGGGCCATCATAAACGATGCAGCCCATGGCGCCGCGCTTCAGCACGATGGTTGCCGAGGAAAGGCGGCGGATTTCCTTGAGAGCGCCGAGCACATCATCTGCGCCCGAGGCAATCATGATCTCCTCTTCGGTCCCGATGATCAGGTCGCAATCCGGCAGCGTCTCTTTCATCTTCGAGGACACGCGATCCGACTTTACATAACGTTCGAAGCCCTCGGCGTGGCCGGCGAGGCCCCAGAGATTCGGCCGGTAGTCGATGTCGAAGATCACCTTGCGGCCGTTCGCCTTGGCGATGCGAATCGCCTTGCGTTGCGCGGCTTCCGTGTTCGGCTTGGAAAAATGCGTGCCAGAGACGAGGACGGCGCGGGATGATCGAATGAAATTCTCATCGATATTACCCTCGTCGAGCGCCATGTCGGCGCAGTCGGAACGATAAAAGATCATCGGCGAGACGCCCTCGGCCTCGACAGCAAGCAACACCAGTGCCGTCAGCCGCTCCTTGTCGGTGGCAATCCCTTCCGTCGCGACGCCTTCGCGTGCCGTCTGTTCACGGATAAAGCGGCCCATCTGCTCGTCACCAACGCGGGTGATCAAGCCGGATTTCAAGCCAAGGCGAGCCGTGCCGATCGCGATATTGGCCGGGCAGCCGCCGACGGATTTCGCAAAAGATGCAATATCCTCCAGCCGCGAGCCGATCTGCTGTCCATAAAGATCGACGGAGGAGCGTCCGATGGTGATCACGTCGAGTGTCGGCTCCGGCTGGGCGCCAGGATTGTCGTGTGCCATAATGTCCTCCCGTCCAGGCATGATCCCGATAACTCTTCAGTTTTCTATGGGGTCACGCATTATTGAATGTGCCGGTCCGTCCGTCTTCGTTTTCGTCCGGGCTCTGGTCTATTTTGCGGCCATCTCCCGCAGCCGCGTTCATGGATGTAATGAAACATTGGTTCCGTAATTTTGTCAATTCGGAATGTTTATTCCATTTTGGTTTTGTGGAATTTTGCAACCGCTTCTTTCCTCCGCCGTTCGGCGATGGCGACAGGGAAGGCCATGATCAGCGCCATGGATGCCGACAGCGAGCGGAAGCCGGCAAAATCGGCCTCCGCCACCTCGAACCAGTGGGTGGCGCAGCCGGTAAGCGGTGAAAAGGCCGAATCGGTGATGGCGATGACCGGGACATTGCGTGCGGCGAGGTCCTGCGCTTGGGCGAGGCTGTCGGCAGCGTAGGGAGAGAAGCTTGCGGCAATCGCCGCGTCCCTTTCCGTGGCAAAGCGGGCAAGCTCGCCGTCGATGCCGTTCGGCGAAGCGACGATCTGATGGCGGATGTTCAGTTTGGAAAAGGCGTAGGTCATATGCGCCGTCAGCGGATAGGAACGGCGCTTGGCGATAAGATAGATCGTCTCGGCAGCGGCGAGCACATCCACCGCCTTGGCAAACGTATCCGTCTCGATCGTGGCGGCGAGCTTGTTGACCGACTGGCTGGCGGCAGAGAGAAAGCCTGAGAGAATCCCGGCCTCTTCGTCCTCGATGCCGGATTGCTCGAGCGTGATCAGCCGCTCTTCGTAGCTCAGCGTCCGGTCGCGCAGCCGCTCGCGGAAAATGCTCTGCAGGTCGGAGAAGCCGCCGTAACCGAGATGATGGGCAAGACGCACCAGCGTCGAAGGCTGGACATCCGCGGCGGTGGCAATGCTTGCGGTGGTACCGAAGGCGATTTCATCCGGATTGCCGAGTGCGAAAGCCGCGACTTGCGCCAGACGTTTCGGCATGGAATTCTTACGCTCGATGATGATGCTGCGAAGGCTTTCAAAATCCCGCGGCACCTTGGTTCGCGTTTCGATTTCGTTGTCCATGCCTCACCCTTCTCGACGTCATACCCGTCAATGAAACAAATATTCCATATTTTGCACGATAACGGATTTTGGATAACTCGGCACGATTATTTTTAAGTGTATGAATTTACTTCAATAAATTCCATTCCGCTGACGATGTGGCGCAATTGGCCGATGCGCCGGCTTGTCAAAACGGTCCAAATATTCCAAAAATCGCCGCGGGCTTCAGGAGGAAGCCGGTGGAGGAAATGGATATGAAGTCGCTTGGCGTCGGATTGATCGGAACCGGCTATATGGGCAAATGCCATGCGCTGGCGTGGAATGCGGTCAAGACAGTCTTCGGCGATGTTGAGCGACCGCGTCTCGTGCATCTTGCCGAAGCCAATCCCGACCTGGCAAAAATGCGTGGCGATGAATTCGGCTTCGAAAAGGCGACCGCCGATTGGCGTGAGCTGATCGCCGATCCCGAGGTCGATGTCGTCTCCGTCACCACGCCCAATCAATTCCATCCGGAAATGGCGATCGCGGCGCTGGAAGCCGGCAAGCATGTCTGGTGCGAAAAGCCGATGGCGCCGGCCTATACCGACGCCGAACGCATGCTGAGCGCCGCCAAGGCCTCGGGCAAGGTCGCCGTCCTCGGCTACAACTATATTCAGAATCCCGTGATGCGGCATATCAAGGCGCTGATCGGCGAAGGCGCGATCGGCGAGGTCAATCACGTCCGTGTCGAAATGGATGAAGACTTCATGGCCGATCCGGAGGGCCTCTTCTATTGGAAGAGCGAGCTTGCCGGCGGCTATGGCGCGCTTGACGATTTCGCAGTGCATCCGCTGTCGCTGCTCTGGTTTCTGTTCGGCCATGTCGAAGCTGTCATCACCGATATGGTGAAGCCCTATGCCGAACGGCCGTTGAAGGACGGCGGGCGCCGCGCCGTTGAGAATCACGATCTCGCCAATGTGCTGATGCGGCTCGGGGGCGGTATTTCTGCGGTGCTGATGGCGAATCGCTCCGCCTGGGGGCGCAAGGGCCGCATTGCGCTGCAGATCTACGGCTCGAAAGGCTCGATCGTCTACGACCAGGAGCGCATGAACGAATTCGAGCTTTATCAGGCGGACGGCAGGCAAACCGAACAGGGCTTCCGCAGAATTCTTGCGGCGCCGGCGCACCGACCCTATGACCGGTTCATCCCTGCGCCTGGCCACGGACTCGGTTTCAATGATCTGAAGATCATCGAATGCCGGGAGCTGATCCGCGCCATTTCCGGCGACGCGGCGTCCGTCGTAAGCTTCTTGGACGGTTTGCGCATCGAAAAGTCGGTGCACGCCATGGCCCGATCATTCCATGAGCGCCGCTGGGTCGAGATACTGGCCTGAAGTCCTGCCCCAATTTTCCCCCGATCTCTGGCGCAAGGTCAGCTATGATTGACGCTTGCAAGGGTAGGCGTTACCCCTGAAAACCGCGAGGGCGACGCCTATATCAAGGTAACGAGCCGCCATAACCATATATAATGGAGTAAGGATCGTGACGGGCAGATTGGTCATTGTCGGGGCCGGGCAGGCCGGTTTCGCGCTTGCCGCCAAATTGCGGGCGCTTGGAGATTCGAGGCCGATCACTATCATCGGCGCGGAGGAAAACCTTCCCTATCAGCGACCGCCGCTGACAAAAAAATATCTTCTCGGCGAGATGGCCTTCGACCGGCTCTTGTTCCGCCCTGAGCATTGGTATGCCGACAACAATGTCGAGATCCGTTTGTCCACCTGGGTCGAGCAGATTGATCGCGCGGCAAAACAAGTGGTCATGCAGGACGGTTCGGCGCTGGGCTATGACACGCTGGCGCTGGCGACCGGCGCAACGCCGCGCGAGTTGCCGCCCTCCGTCGGGGGCGCGCTTGAAGGCGTCTATCTCGCCCGCGACAAACGCGATGCCGATCAGCTCGCTGCCGAAATGCGCGCGGGCCGCCGTGTTCTCATCATCGGCGGCGGCTATATCGGCCTCGAAGCGGCGGCGGTTGCCCGCCATCGCGGCCTCGAAGTCACGCTTATAGAAATGGCAGACAGGATCCTGCAGCGCGTCGCCGCCAAGGAGACGGCTGACATCATGCGGACTATTCATCGTGGACATGATGTCGTCATCCGCGAAAAGACGGGCCTGAAGCAACTGGTTGGCAAGAACGGCCATGTCGTCGCCGCCGAGCTGTCGGACGGGTCCACCATAGATGTCGATTTCGTCATCGTCGGCATCGGCGTTGCCCCGAATGACCGGCTGGCCAAGGAAGCGGGGCTGGAAGTCGGCAACGGTATCATCGTCGATTCGTTTGCCCGCACCTCCGACCCCGCGATCTTCGCTGCGGGTGATTGCGCGGAACTGCCTTGGAACGGCGGCCGCATCCGTCTCGAATCGGTACAGAATGCCGTCGACCAGGCCGAAGCCGCAGCCGGAATCATTGCAGGCGGCAACGAGCCCTACGATCCGAAGCCATGGTTCTGGTCGGATCAATATGACGTAAAATTGCAGATCGCCGGTTTCAACGTCGGCTATGACGAAACCCTTTTGCGCGCCGGCGCTCGCGAAGGATCGGCTTCGGTCTGGTATTTCAAGGAGGGCCGCTTCATCGCCGTCGATGCTATCAACGACGCAAAGGCCTATGTGACTGGCAAGAAGCTACTGGAAAGCGGCGTCAACCCGGCAAAGGCTATCCTGGCCGATTCGGCCGCGGACCTTAAGGAGTTGCTGCGTTAAGAGGGACCCGCACGCCGGCTATCTAGTTCTCCCTGCAGGATGCGCGCACCGCCGAATGCAGGGAGAACGTGCAGGGAGGCGAAAAAGCGCTTGCGTCGATAAATGATTGGCCGTATCAGGGCCGCACCGGAGAGGTGGCCGAGTGGTCGAAGGCGCTCCCCTGCTAAGGGAGTATACGTCAAAAGCGTATCGTGGGTTCGAATCCCATCTTCTCCGCCATCCTGCTTTTGCATTTTGCAGGACAGCTATTTTCCCCCTTCATCGTTGATATCAAACGACCTCTCACGTCAGTCGTTGCCGATTCTCTTTTTGTCATTTCGCTGCAATCTTGCTGGCACATGATCGATAAAACCGATTCTCGATCGAATCGGTCGTGGCAGAATCACTGGCTCTCGATGCTATGCTGAGATGGCGAAGGTGATTTTGCTTGCTTCGCACTGTTGATGACTATCCCGGCAAATGTCGAAAACAGCGAACACGACGTCGCGGCAGCCATGGTTTTGCCTTGGATCGGCCATTGTGACGGCCGGCCACGCGTCTACGTCCTCATTTAAAAGCAGCCTGTAAGTGCCGGTACCGTAAGGGCTTTCTTAACAAACTATAAACAAATCCGAGGCCCGTGTGGCGGACTTGTGTCCTTTCGGCAACAGGAATTACGGAAGGCTCACGCAAATCCCCCTTTCCGGTAAGATGTAGATTGCGTGACAGTTCGCGTCTTGTATTTTCAATCTCGGAAGCGAGGGCGATTGATCGTCCACTTCTTGAAACACGAGGATGGGGCAGGGAATGCCTTCGGGTAGTTCTCATTCTCGATTGAAACTTTGACTGGAGGTCAATAATGAACATCAAGAGCCTTCTTCTCGGCTCCGCTGCTGCGCTCGTAGCAGTTTCCGGTGCTCACGCGGCTGACGCTGTTGTTGCCGCTGAGCCGGAGCCGCTCGAATACGTTCGCATCTGCGACGCATACGGCGCTGGCTACTTCTTCATTCCGGGCACCGAAACCTGCCTCAAGATCGGCGGCAAGGTTCGTACCGAAGGTGAATGGTACGACGCTTACAACCCGAACAACGTTCGTGGCACGCTCTGGCACACCCGCGCCGAGCTCAACATCGACACCGCGACCGACACCGAATACGGTCCGCTGAAGACCAACACCATCCTGCGTTGGGATTGGCAGGAAGGCGGCTCCACGAGCACCAACCTTCTCTGGGCATACATCAGCCTCGGCGGCTTTACCGTTGGTAAGACGGACTCCTGGTTCAACCAGTTCACCGGTTATGCCGGCGACGTCATCAACGACGACGTGGTCTATGACGGCCCGTACGAACTCAACCAGATCACCTACAACTACGACGCCGGCAACGGCTTCACGGCTGTGATCTCGTTGGAAGACAGCAACTCTGGCGTTGGCGCACATGGCTCTAACGGCGAAGACAGCTCGGATCACTACGCTCCGGACGTCGTTGCCGGTGCTGGCTACAAGGCTGGCGCATGGTCCTTCAAGGTCGTTGGTGGTTATGACTCCATCGTCGAAGAAGGTGCCATCAAGGCTCGTATCGACGCTGACTTCGGCGTTCTCTCTGCCTTCATCATGGGCGGCTGGAACACCGACGGCGACAAGCTGAACAAGTACGCTGGCTCGAACGGTGGCGGCGACGCTGCTGACATCGGCTGGGGCGATTGGGCAGTTTGGGGCGGCGTTGGCGTTCCGATCAACGAAAAGCTGAAGTGGAACCTGCAGCTCGCTTACACCGACTCCAAGATCTTCGCCGCTACGACGAACATCAAGTGGAACCCGGTTAAGAACCTGCTCATCGAGCCGGAAGTTTCCTACACCAACTGGGATTCGATCAACGAAGATCAGTGGGCTGGTATCCTCCGCTTCGAGCGTACCTTCTAATCTGGTTTGACCTCGGTCATAATCTGATTGTCACATTGGTGACGAAAAGCCCGGCTTTTGAGCCGGGCTTTTTGTATTTCGGACAGTCCGATCTTCGCTGCTTTGGATACCGGAGAAGCGGTGCTTCAGTATTTTATTGTTTTATAATATACTAACTAAGTATAGATTTTATAACTTGAGTGTTCTCGGAGAGTATTGCCTAGTAGAGTTCAATTTCTGAACATGGAAACTATGTGACAGTTTTGCGACGTGATTTTTGTGCAACGCGAAATTCGAAACGAACGTCACATATGATTATAGTTTGTCTCTGATATTGCTCTGAAAAATTCGATCTGTAGGGTCCAACTCGGAAGCAAGACTTATCGTCTTGGTTCTCCCAGATCAGGGGTCAACTTTGAACACAGGGGTGGGGTAGGGCCCGTCGATTTCTCGGCGCGAATTCTCATACCTAATCGATATTTAGAACTGGAGTTATTATGAACATCAAGAGCCTTCTTCTCGGCTCCGCTGCTGCGCTGGCAGCAGTCTCCGGTGCTCACGCAGCCGATGCCGTCGTTGCTGCCGAGCCGGAGCCGCTTGAATACGTTCGCATCTGCGACGCTTATGGCGCTGGCTACTTCTTCATCCCGGGTACCGAAACCTGCCTCAAGATCGGCGGCATGGTCCGTACCGAAGGCGGCTGGTACAACGCCTACAACCCGGGTCCGGGCGGCGATCGCGGCACCTACTGGCACACCCGCGCTCAGCTCAGCGTCGACACCGCAACGGACACCGAATACGGTCCGCTGAAGACCAACACCGTTTATCGTTTCGACTGGAACGACGGCAACGCTACGACCACCAAGCTGCTCTGGGCTAACATCAGCCTCGGCGGTTTCCTGGTTGGTAAGCAGGACTCGCAGTACAACCTGTTCGCAGGTTATGCCGGCGACGTCATCAACGACGACGTGGTCTATGACGGCCCGTACGAACTGAACCAGATCACCTACAACTACGATGCAGGCAACGGCTTCAAGGCTGTCGTCTCGCTTGAAGACTCCAACTCCGGTTCGGATACGTCTTCCTACGGCGGCGCTTGGGTTCAGTCCAAGGCTGACCACTATGCCCCGAACGTCGTTGCCGGCGTTGGCTACAAGGCTGGCAACTTCGGCTTCAAGGTTGTCGGTGGCTATGACTCGATCGTCGAAGAAGGCGCTATCAAGGCTCGTATCGACGCCGACTTCGGCGCGTTTACGGCCTTCTTGATGGGCGGCTGGAACACCGACGGCGACAAGCTGAACCAGTATGCCGGTTCGAACCTGAACGCATCTGCCTGCCCGGTTGGCCGTGGCGACCTCTGCGGCTGGGGTGACTGGGCTGTTTGGGGTGGCGTTGGCTATAAGATCAGCGACAAGCTGAAGTGGAACGTGCAGCTCGCTTACACCGACTCGAAGATCTTCGAAGCCACGACGAACCTCAAGTTCAACCCGGTTAAGAACCTGCTCATCGAGCCGGAAGTTACCTACACCAACTTCGATTCTGTAAACCAGGATCAGTGGGCTGGTATCCTCCGCTTCCAGCGCAGCTTCTAATTCGGTTATCAAAAACCGAATTAGCATACACTCTGATCTGACCTCCGATCAGAAGAGGATTGGCCCGGTTTTCCCAACCGGGCCTTTTCTATTCTGCGCAATGCGTGCCGCTGGTGCTGTGCGCAAGCTCAGATCGTTGCCAGAAAACGCCGAATCGCGGCCGGAATCTCCCCGAGGTGCAGAATCGGAGCGTGTCCTTGCCCGATAGCAATCTTTGCCGTCATGCCGGGATGACGCCGTGCCATCTCCTCTAGGCTGGCTGTCGTCAGCAGCTTGGAGTTTTCCCCGCGAATCACCATCAAGGGGATGTTCTGAAACGCCTCGAACTGTGGCCAGAGATCCGGTAGCGGCGTTTCGAAATCGAGCGACTTCATCTGGACGGCAATAGCGGGATCGAAATCCGCTACGACGTTACCATCCTTGAGCGTATAGATCGCCTGAGCCATGTCGCGCCAATCGTCATCTGTAAGTGCCGTGAAAGCGCGACCGTGATTCTCCCGCAGAATCTCGACAGCATCGTCCCAATTGGCTGGCTTCCTGTTGCGGTTCAGATAGTCGCGGATATCGACAAGCCCTTCCTTTTCAAGAACGGGACCGATGTCGTTGAGAATGACGGCCCTCAGGATATCGGGATGGCCTGCCGCCAGCAGATGCAAGACAAGACCGCCGCGCGAGGTGCCGATGAAGACGGCCTTTGGTATATTCAGCGCGGCACAGGTTGCGAGCACGTCCTGGGCCTCGACCGCGAGATTATAGTGGCTCTTGTCGTCGTCCCAGGCCGATAAACCGCGTCCACGGGCATCGAGCGTAATCACCCTGCGCGGTGCCACCGGATCCCGCGACAAAAGCAGCGCCAACTCGTGGAAATCCCGGGAGTTGCGGGTCAGACCCGGCAAACAGACGATCGGCGGCAGGCTTGAGGCCGGCGAATCGCCGCCGTAATCGCGCGCGGAAAGCCTCAGCCCGTCCGGTGCTGTGATTGTTCTGATAACAAAGCCGCTCTCATCGTCATTGCGCATGGATAGCCCTCGTGGATGGCGTTTCACGAGGGATGTAACGCGATTTTGTCGTCTTGAACAATGATGCTGGCGCCGTCGCGGAGTTTAGCCGCGTCCGTAGATCAGATCGTGCTCGATATCGGTCTTCTGTCCAAGGCGGGCCTTGTAGACCTGATAATTCTCCATGACGCGCTGGACATAGTTGCGCGTTTCGGGGAAGGGGATGCGCTCGATCCAGTCGACGACATCGTCGATCGATTTGCCACGCGGATCGCCGTATCGGCTGATCCACTCGGGAACCTTGTTTGGCCCGGCATTGTAGGCAATGAAGGTCAGGATGTAGGAGCCGCCGAAGGTGTCGATCTGCTCGCCGAGATAATGGGCCCCAAGCGTCGCGTTGTAGCCGGCATCCTGCGTCAGCTTGTCCGCGGAATAGGCTATGCCGTGACGGCCGGCGACGGCCTTGGCCGTTTTCGGCAGAAGCTGCAGCAGACCGCGCGCATTGGCGGAGGAGACTGCTGCCGGGTTGAAGGCACTCTCCTGCCGGGCGATGGCATAGGCGAGTGCCTTGCCGGAGCCGGAAATATTGGCATTGTCCGGAATGACGCCGATCGGGAAGGCGAGCGCGGCGACGTCGACGCCGCGACCATAGGCGATCTTGCCGACCTGCAAGGAAAGCTGATGATTGCCGGAGCGCTCGGCGCGTGCCGCCAGCATGGCGATCTCGCCGGGGCTCTGCAATTGTTTCGCCAGTGCCCGGTAAAGGGCGTCAGCCCGCCAGCCGTGACCTGCCGCTTCGAGATGCGCGATGGCCTGAACGGCTTCGCGGGATTGGAAGCGCTCCCGGTCCTCGGTCGTCGGCGAGGGGTAGGTGACGTTCAGCGTCCGGCGCCCCAATTTTTCAGCCGCGAGCTGGCCATAGAATGTGCTGGGATAAGAGGCGGCCTTGGCATAGAAATCAGCCGCCTTGCCGGGACCGCCGGCTTCGGCGGAGCGACCGAGCCAATACCAGGCGCGCGATAGCGAGATCGGACCGTTCGATATCTGCAGAATTTTTCGGAAATGCGTTGCGGCCGTCGCGCCGTCCTGCAATCCGCGCAGCGCATACCAGCCGGCATGGAATTCCGCCTCGCCGACATCCTGCGCACTCTCCGCGACGCTGGCGTCGACGATGCGATAGGCGGCTTTGAATTTACCTTGATCCACCAGGCCGCGGCTGACGATGCGCTGCTCATCCCACCATTGGCTGGTATTGACGAGTACGCTGCGGTCACGCGGCATCTGCATCAGCAGATTGGCGGCATCGTCATATTTGTCCTGGCGACGCAGGTTCTCGACCTGCATGAAGAGATAGGCGGGGTCCTTGCGCCATTGCGGATCGATAGTGGCAAGCAAAGTTCCGGCATTGGCGGAACGATTGTTGATTGCCGCCCAGGTCTTGTAGAGTGATTGCGCCCTGCCGAGATCGCCGAAACGCTTGGCCTGTGCTGTGTGGCCGCGATAAAGCAGATAGTCCATGCGCGCCTTATGATCGGCCGGCGACAGGAGGCTCGAGAATTCGGCAAGGATCTTGTCTTCGAAGGACTTATCGAGCCCCTCATTGCGCCAGATCTTGCGGATGAGTTTGGCCGCTTGCACTGACGCACCGCGCGAAACCAGCGCGCGCGACAGGATGACAGCGCCTTCCGGTGTTTCCGGCTGCGTATTGCCAAAGGCGGCAAGCACTTGGTCGGCCGGCGGGTTTTCAGCGTAAAGCGCGCGTTCGGAATTGCCACGCAGGCTGGCGAGACCCGGCCAACCGGTAAGCTCACGCGCCGCCGCGGCGATTTCGCCGGAGGGAACGCCGGGCTGGCCCGAGGTAGCGATCGCCCAGGTCAGAATGTGACGGTCGAGCGTACCCTGGCTCATGCTGTTGCGGATGGCGAGCGCCTGCATCGGGTTCTTGCTGGAGAGGGCATCGAGACCGGCTTTCAGGTCGCCGCTGACGGGTGCTATTGCAGAGCCGCGCGGGATTGATCCGGTATTCAACGGATCCGGCATGGTCATCGCTACATCGGTCGTCTCGGGGGCCGATGTCTGCTCGCCGGGAAGCTGTGAGGCAAAAGTGCTCCATGCGACCGCCACGCCCATAGCGGTCAAGATCATCACAGGTCTTTTCATCCGGCTACTCACGACAAAAAACAGGCCCCCTCCATTTGCCGAAGTTTATATTAACGAAACCTTAGCGTTGGCCCGAATTTCAATCAATTATGATATCGGAAACTGCCCTTTACCATCGAAAGCGCGCTTGTCGCCGTCAAGGCAGCGCTCTATGGTGCGCGGATTCATAACCATGGATTGCGGCTGAAGCATGAAAGCGGCGCCGCGAGGAGACTTGCATGTTCCAGGGGTCCATTCCCGCACTCGTTACGCCCTTCACTGACGCCGGTAAGGTGGATGAAGCATCCTTCGCTTCCCATGTCGATTGGCAGATCAAAGAGGGCAGCAGCGGGCTCGTTCCCGTCGGCACGACGGGTGAATCGCCGACCCTGTCACATGATGAGCACAAGCGCGTCGTCGAGCTTTGCATCGAGGTGGCTGGCAAGCGCGTCCCGGTCATGGCCGGCGCCGGCTCCAACAATACCCGCGAGGCAATCGAGCTTGCCCAGCACGCCGAGAAGGTTGGCGCGAACGCAGTTCTGGTCGTGACGCCTTACTATAATAAGCCGACGCAGAAGGGGCTCTACGCCCATTTTTCGGCCATTGCCGAAGCGGTGAAGCTGCCGATCTATATCTACAATATTCCCGGCCGCTCGGTGGTCGACATGACGCCGGAGACGATGGGTGCGCTTGTCAAGGCGCATGGCAACATCGTCGGCGTCAAGGATGCGACCGGCAAGATCGAGCGCGTCTCCGAACAGCGCATCACCTGCGGCCACGACTTCCGCCAGCTTTCCGGCGAAGATGCGACGGCGCTTGGCTTCAACGCCCATGGCGGCGTCGGCTGTATCTCGGTGACGGCCAATGTCGCGCCGCGCCTCTGTGCCGAATTCCAGGCGGCGACCCTTGCCGGCGACTATGCCAAGGCGCTGGACTATCAGGATCGACTGATGCCGCTGCATAAGGCGATTTTCCTGGAGCCGGGGCTCTGTGGCGCGAAATACGGCCTTTCCCGCCTTGGCCGGATGAGCCGCAATGTGCGCTCGCCGCTGCTCTCGACACTGGAGCCGGGCACGGAAGCGGCCATCGATGCCGCCATGCGCCACGCTGGCCTCCTGAACTGACGGGTAGCCAACGCTCTCACGAAATCCTCTAGCAAGACCGCTCTCTTCACAAGGAGGGCGGTCTCGCTTATTTAAGGGGTGAAACCTTGGCGCGCCGGTGGCCGCTGCCGGAATTGACGCACGAAAAGAAGAAGAACCATGGCACCCAAAGGCAGCCAACGCGTGGTGAAGAAGATTGTCGCGGAAAACCGCAAGGCGCGCTTCAACTACGAGATCATCGACACCTATGAGGCGGGGCTCGTGCTGAAAGGCACCGAGGTCAAGTCGTTGCGTGAAGGCAAGGCCAATATCGCCGAATCCTATGCCTCCGATGAGGACGGCGAGATCTGGTTGATCAATTCCTATCTGCCGGAATATCTGCAGGCGAACCGCTTCAATCACGAGCCGCGCCGCCGCCGCAAACTCTTGCTTTCCGGCCGCGAGATCGGCCGGCTGCGCTCCGCTGTCAATCGTGAAGGCATGACGCTGATCCCGCTGAAGATTTATTTCAACGATAGCGGTCGTGCCAAGCTGGAGTTGGCGCTCGCCAAGGGTAAGAAGATCCACGACAAGCGCGAATCCGAGAAGGAACGCGACTGGAACCGGCAGAAGAACCGGCTTCTCAAGGATAATGGGTGAGGGTGAGGAGCGGTCGGGCAAAGCCCGAGCAATCGATCCAGTGAATCGATTGCAGCGACGAACGCCCTGAGCCAAAGCGAAGGGCCGGCCGCCGCGGCAAACGCGGAAAGCTCCACCGTCTATGAAATTCCTCGCCGACAATCAGAGCCAGCAGTGAATCGATTGCAGCGACGAACGCCCTGAGCCAAAGCGAAGGGCCGGCTGCCGCGGCAAACGCGGAAAGCTGCACCGTCTATGCAATTCCTCGCCGACAATCAGAGCCAGTAGTCAATCGATTGCAGCCCTGAGCCAAAGCGAAGGCCGGTTTTCACGGCCAACACCGAACGCTCCCGCCGATCCCGGATTACTCTTCGGCCTCTGCCGCGGCAGGCGCCGGTTCGACCGGGCGCTGTGGACGCTCGGAGGGGTCGCGGCCGATTTCGGCCTTCAGCGATACAAGATCGATGAAGTGATCGGCCTGGCGGCGCAGGTCGTCGGCGATCATCGGCGGCTGGGTGGACATCGTGGAGATCACGGACACCTTGCGGCCACGGCGCTGCAATGCTTCCACCAAGGTGGTGAAATCCCCGTCACCGGAAAAGATGACCAGGTGATCGACGGTTTCCGACTGCTCCATGGCGTCGATTGCCAGCTCGATATCCATGTTGCCCTTGATCTTGCGGCGGCCCATGGAGTCGGTGAATTCCTTCGCCGGCTTGGTAATGACCTTGTAGCCGTTATAGTCCAGCCAATCGATGAGCGGGCGGATCGAGGAATATTCTTGGTCTTCGATAAGTGCCGTATAGTAATAAGCGCGAAGCAGATATCCGCGCTTCTGGAAGGCCTTCAGCAGCTTACGATAGTCGATATCAAAACCAAGGCTTTTCGACGCAGCGTAAAGATTGGCGCCGTCTATAAAAAGTGCAATTTTTTCGCGTGGGTCGAACATCGCTTACATATCCATTGTTACCAAAACGCAATTACTTTTACCCAAAATGCAGTCAAAACAATGTCTTGTATGACGCCCAAGAATAATTCGTATTACTTTATGAATTATTCATATATCCGAGATTTAGGGCACGATTTATGATATTCCAAGCAATCGTAGGTTGAATGCGCGATTTGTCTAATGAATTTTAGCCCAATGTGGAGGGATTGGCAGCCCCGAAGCAGGAAAAACTTGAATTTGCCATCGTTTGCTTGTATCGGGCGTGCTACTCCGAGACATGATGACGACATCACGACCGCAAAGGACAGGCAATGGCCCGTGTCACAGTAGAAGATTGCATTGATAAAGTAGAAAACCGGTTCGAGCTCGTGCTGCTTGCCAGCCATCGCGCTCGCCTGATTTCGCAGGGTTCCTCGATCACCATCGACCGCGACAATGACAAGAACCCGGTCGTTGCGCTGCGCGAAATCGCCGACGAGACGCTGTCTCCCGATGACCTGAAGGAAGACCTGATCCACTCGCTGCAGAAGCACGTTGAAGTCGACGAGCCAGAGCCCGATCCGGCAAGCCTCCTGGCCGCTGGCGCTGTCGCTTCTGCTTCGGGCGATGAGGAAGAAGATCAGCCGGAAGCCGTTACTTTCGATCAGATGTCGGAAGAAGAGCTTCTTGCCGGTATCGAAGGCCTTGTTCCGCCAGAAAAAAGCGACGATTACTGATCGTCGAGCTTGATGCTCTAACCAAGAGCGATATGATGAAGTAATGCGTGCGCCGGTCGTATGACTGGCGCGCTTTTATTTTGCGGGAGTAGCTTGGGAATGATGCGGCAATACGAGCTTGTCGAGCGTGTGCAGAAATACAAGCCCGATGCCAATGAAGCGCTTCTCAATAAGGCCTATGTTTATGCGATGCAGAAGCATGGGCAACAGAAGCGTGCCAGCGGCGACCCCTATATTTCCCATCCCCTCGAAGTTGCCGCCATCCTGACCGACATGCGTCTGGATGAATCGACCATCGCCGTTGCGCTCCTGCATGATACGATCGAGGATACGACCGCGACGCGTGCCGAAATCGACGAACTGTTCGGTGAGGATATTGGTCGTCTTGTCGAAGGGCTAACCAAGATCAAGAAGCTTGATCTCGTCACCAAGAAGGCGAAGCAGGCCGAGAATCTGCGTAAGCTGCTGCTCGCAATTTCCGACGATGTCCGCGTGCTCCTGGTAAAACTGGCCGACCGCCTGCACAATATGCGCACGCTCGACCACATGTCGCCGGAAAAGCGTGCCCGCATTTCCGAAGAGACGATGGATATCTATGCGCCGCTTGCCGGCCGCATGGGTATGCAGGATATGCGCGAAGAGTTGGAGGAGCTTTCGTTCCGCCATATCAATCCGGAGGCGCACGACACGGTCACCAAGCGCCTCGAGGAGCTGTCGCGGCGCAACGAAGGTTTGGTGAAGAAGATCGAGACGGAACTGCGCGACCTGCTGGTTGCCAACGGCCTCGCCAACGCCATGGTCAAGGGCCGGCAGAAGAAGCCCTATTCGGTCTTCCGCAAGATGCAGTCGAAATCGCTTTCCTTCGAACAGCTCTCCGATGTCTATGGCTTCCGCCTGCTCGTCGATGATGTTCCCTCCTGCTATCGCGCGCTCGGCATCGTGCATACGCGCTGGCGCGTCGTGCCCGGGCGGTTCAAAGATTATATCTCCACGCCGAAGCAGAACGACTACCGTTCGCTGCACACGACTATCGTCGGCCCGTCCAGCCAGCGCATCGAGCTGCAGATCCGCACCAAGCGCATGCATGAGATCGCCGAATTCGGCATCGCTGCCCATACGCTCTATAAGGACGGCACCAACAATAATGGCGATGGTGAACTGCTATCGCGCGAAAGCAATGCCTATTCCTGGCTGCGCCACACCATCGAGGCGTTGGCCGAAGGCGACAGCCCCGAAGAATTCCTGGAGCATACCAAGCTGGAACTGTTCCAGGATCAGGTTTTCTGCTTCACGCCGAAGGGCAAGTTGATCGCCCTGCCGCGCGGCGCGACGCCGATCGATTTTGCCTATGCCGTCCACACCAATATCGGCGACACCACCGTTGGCGCCAAGATCAACGGCCGGATCATGCCGCTGGTGACGCGCCTCTCCAATGGCGATGAAGTTGAGATCATCCGCTCTGGCGTGCAGGTGCCGCCGGCTGCCTGGGAAGAGATCGTCGTGACCGGCAAGGCGCGCGCCGCCATTCGCCGCGCAACGCGCCTTGCCATCCGCAAGCAATATGCCGGCCTCGGCCACCGCATTCTGGAGCGCACCTTCGAGCGCGCCGGCAAGGTCTTTTCGCGTGAAGCTCTGAAGCCGGCGCTACACCGCCTCGGCCAGAAGGATGTCGAGGACGCGATTGCTGCTGTCGGGCGAGGGGAGATGTCATCGCTCGATGTGTTGCGGGCCGTCTATCCGGATCATCAGGATGAGCGCGTCACGATCAAGCCCGCCGGCGACGAAGGCTGGTTCAATGTCCGCAGCGCCTCCGGCATGATCTTCAAGATCCCCGGCAAGACCAAGGCCGATCTCGCCGCCAGCGTCGAAGGCGTGGATGCCCTGCCGATCCGCGGCCTAGCAGCGGATGTCGACGTGCATTTCGCTCCGACCGGTGCCGTTCCCGGTGACCGTATCGTCGGCATCATGGAAAAGGGCAAGGGCATCACCATCTATCCTATCCAGTCACCGGTCCTGCAGCGTTTCGACGACCAGCCGGAGCGATGGATCGACGTACGCTGGGATCTGGATGAGGCCAACAAGTCCCGCTTCACCGCGCGCATTCTGATCAATGCGCTGAACGAGCCGGGAACACTAGCCAAGGTCGCGCAGACGGTCGCCGACATCGACGTTAACATCCGCCTTCTCAACACGGTGCGCGTTGCCGCCGACTTTACCGAGATGGCGCTGGATGTCGAAGTCTGGGATCTGCGCCAGCTCAATCAGCTCCTGGTGCAGCTCAAGGAGCTGGATTGCATTGCCACCGTGAAGCGGCTTTACGAATAATTATCTTTCGCGATGGCTCGATTGAAAGCCGATTGCATAGTTTGTGATCATTTAATGATCATATTTGCCTAAGTTCGGCCTAAGACATGCGCCTGACGCATGGCTGCTTCTATTTTCGAGCTGTGGTAATTAACTTTTGTCACGCCTATCTTCTGGTCATCGAAGAAACGAAACAGAGATGAGTAAGACAATGTTTGGTCCTATCAAGAAATTCGCCCGCGCCCTGCGCGTTCCGAGTGCTGAAGAACGTGAAATGGCCTATCTGAATGGTTCGCACGACCGTTTTGACCTTGAATATCGTCAGCGTCAGGTCGATCGCGGTATCTTCCGCCAGCGTTAATCGCTGACAATACTTGCAAAATGGGAAGGGGCGTACCTGTTGTTGCGCCTTTGGGGCATCCCGCCGAAAGCAGACAGGATGTTCAGTCTCAAATAAAGCTGGAGTGGCCCGTTGATGTTCCTTGAACATGTGGCACTCTGAGGAGTACAGGCGCTGCGGCCGGATAATCGACGCAAGATACGCTTTGCCGCTCTTGTCATGACGGCCCTCCCTGCACTAGATAAGCCGCATGTTATTTCGCCGCCGAAAACCACTGACGCTGAGTGAAAAATTGCGGGAGCATCTTTGGCCCCGCAAGGGTTTCATTCGCTCGTTCCAATATTTTGGGAAACGCCTGGTGCGCCTTGCCGCGTCGCCACATTCGGTGGCCGCGGGCTTTGCCGCCGGCATTGTCGTATCCTGGACACCGTTTATCGGCGTGCATTTCATCATGGCGATCATCATCGCCTATGTCGTCGGCGGTAACGTGATCGCGGCCGCGCTCGGCTGTCTGGCGGCCGGCAATCCCATCACCTATCCTTTCATCTGGGGCCTCACCTGGGAAATCGGCCATCTGATCCTGGCGCGCGATAGCGGCGGTCAGGGCGGTGGCGTCGATCTGCCGGCGCTGTGGCATAAGGGCGATCTGCTGCAGATTTGGGACCCGATCCTGAAGCCGATGCTGATCGGCGGCATTCCGCCGGCAATCGTCACGGGCGTCGTCGTCTATGCGCTGACCTATTATGGCGTGAAGAGCTTCAAGAGCCGCCGCAAGGCCCGGCTGATGGAGCGGGCGCGCGAACGCCTGGCCCTTGCCGAGAACGCGTCGAGCGTCTGACGGAACGCGGCGCCGTAGCGGCTGGCTGGAGGGCCTTCTCATGATTATCGGGATAGGCAGCGACCTTATCGACATCCGCCGCGTGGAAAAGTCGATCGAACGCTTCGGCACACGGTTCACCGAACGCTGCTTCACCGATATCGAGCGCGCCAAATCCGAAGGGCGCAAGAACAAGGCTGCGTCATACGCCAAGCGCTTCGCTGCCAAGGAAGCCTGCTCCAAGGCACTTGGTACAGGTCTGGCGCAGGGCGTTTTCTGGCGCGACATGGGCGTCGTCAACCTGCCGAGCGGCAAGCCGACCATGCAGTTGACGGGCGGTGCGGCCAAAAGGCTGGCGGCGATACTGCCGGAAAATCATCGCGCCGCCATTCATTTGACGATAACCGATGATTTCCCTCTCGCTCAGGCCTTTGTGATCATCGAAGCACTGCCGATTGCGGGCTGAATGACGACCGTGTGTCGCTTTTAATACCTGCGCCATTGCCGCCGTGGTATGAAGCGGATAGAGAGTGCCTGAAAGTGAAGTGCGCCGGTGGGGTGCGAAAAAGGAATAAGACTGCGTGTCCGAGAAAGCCGAAAAACAGCAGAATGTCCTGTGGGAAAACATCAAGGTCATCGTACAGGCTCTAGTCCTGGCCATGATCATCCGCACGGTACTATTTCAACCCTTCACCATTCCGTCCGGCTCGATGATGCCTACGCTTCTTGTTGGCGACTATATCTTCGTCAATAAGTTCGCTTACGGTTATTCGAAATATTCTCTGCCCTTCTCGCCGGATCTGTTCAGCGGCCGCATTTTCGGCAGCGAACCCAAGCGCGGCGATGTCGTGGTCTTCCGCTTCCCGCCGAATCCGGATGTCGATTACATCAAGCGCGTCATCGGCCTGCCGGGTGACCGTATTCAGGTGAAGAACGATATCCTCTACATCAACGGCCAGGCTGTCCCGCGGGAGCCGCACGGAACCTTCGCCTCGGATTACAGCCAGGAGCCGGGCGACGACATCCCTGTTTACAGCGAGCGCCTGCCGGATACCGGCAAGGTCTACGACACGCTCGATCTGTCGCAGACGTCGCGTGGTGACAACACCCAGGAATATGTCGTGCCGCCGGGCAACTATTTCATGATGGGCGACAACCGCGACAATTCCGACGACAGCCGTTTCGACGTCGGTTACGTGCCGGCTGAGAACCTGATCGGCCGTGCCAGCGTTATTTTCTTCTCGCTCGGCCACGACACCTCGTTCCGCGAAATCTGGAAATGGCCGACCAACATGCGTTGGGACCGCATCTTCAAGGTTGTCGAATGACGAAGACCCAGACGCTCCCGCAGGCGGATCGTGTCAGGCTTGAAGCCGTCATAGGCCACGAATTCGCTGAGAAGGGGCGCCTCGACTGGGCTCTGACGCATGCCAGCGCCCGAACGCATAAGGCCGGCAACTATGAGCGGCTGGAATTTCTCGGCGACCGGGTTCTCGGCCTTTGCATCGCAGAGCTCCTTTTTCAGACCTTTGGCACGGCGACCGAGGGCGAGCTCTCGGTGCGCCTCAACCAGCTTGTCAGCGCCGAGACCTGCGCCGAAGTCGCCGATGAGATGCAACTGCATCTCTTCATCCGCACGGGCGCCGATGTAAAGAAGTTGACCGGCAAGCGCATGCTGAACGTGCGCGCCGATGTGGTGGAAAGCCTTATTGCGGCGCTCTATCTCGATGGTGGCCTCGAGGTGGCGCGCAAATTCATCCTGCGCTACTGGGAGCGCCGGGCTATCCGTGCGGACGGTGCCAGACGCGATGCCAAGACGGAATTGCAGGAATGGGCGCATGCGAAATTCGGCGTCACGCCCGTTTACAGGGTTGATGACCGCAGCGGACCGGATCATGATCCCCGCTTCACGGTAACGGTGGAAGTGGCGGGAACGGCGCCCGAGACCGGGATAGAACGCTCCAAGCGCGCCGCCGAGCAGGTGGCTGCGACACGGATTTTGGAGCGCGAAGGTGTATGGCAGCCCCAGTCTCTTCAAAAATGAAAATGACTGCCTAGAAATGACGGAAAAAATGACCAATCAGGAAGACCTGGCCGGCGAAGGTGCGGCTGAAAATATCGGCCCTACGCATTCGGGTTTCGTGGCCCTCATCGGCCCGACCAATGCGGGCAAGTCGACGCTCGTCAACCGGCTCGTCGGCGCCAAAGTATCGATCGTCAGCCATAAGGTGCAGACGACGCGCGCCATCGTGCGTGGCATCGCCATCCACAACAATGCGCAGATCGTCTTCATGGATACGCCCGGCATCTTCAAGCCGCGCCGGCGCCTCGATCGCGCCATGGTGACATCAGCCTGGGGCGGCGCCAAGGATGCGGATCTCATCATGCTCCTGATCGACAGCGAGCGCGGAATACGCGGCGATGCCGAAGCCATTCTCGAAGGATTGAAGGAAGTTTCCCAGCCAAAGATCCTTGTTTTGAACAAGATCGACCGCGTCCGTCGCGAGGACCTGCTGGCGCTCGCCGCCGCCGCCAACGAGAAGATCGCCTTCGAGCAGACCTTCATGATTTCGGCCGAAAACGGTTCGGGCTGCGACGATGTTATGGACTATCTGGCAAAGACCCTGCCGGAGGGTCCTTGGTATTATCCCGAAGACCAAATTTCAGACCTGCCGATGCGTCAGCTCGCCGCCGAAATAACCCGCGAAAAGCTGTTCCTGCGCCTGCATCAGGAGCTTCCCTATTCCTCGCACGTCGAAACGGAAAAATGGGAAGAGCGCAAGGACGGTTCGGTTCGGATCGAGCAAGTGATCTATGTCGAGCGCGAAAGCCAGAAGAAGATTGCGCTGGGCAAATCAGGCGAAACGATCAAGGCGATCTCAACGGCCTCTCGCAAGGAACTGTCCGAAATTCTCGAACAGCCGGTGCACCTTTTCCTTTTCGTCAAGGTGCGTGAGAATTGGGGCGACGATCCGGAACGCTTCCGCGAAATGGGACTTGAGTTTCCGCGCTGAGGGAACAATTCCCCGTTGAGTGTCTTACCTCACGACTGCCATCGGACAGATCGCTTCAACCGAAGCGATCTAAGAGGCGTGAATGGTCAAGACCACGACGATGCACAGGAAAAAAACGCCGTGCCAGCTCTGTCCGCTGCGGCGATTGCCGCATTTTCGCGAATTCAGTCGCGATGAGCTGAGTTTCGTCTCGGATTTCAAGAAGGGTGAGCTTGTCGTCGACGCCGGTGCGACGATCTTTCTGGAGGGTGCCCACAGCGCCCACCTTTTCACGATCCTTTCCGGCTGGGGCTTTCGCTATAAAACCCTCGAAGACGGACGCAGGCAGATCCTCAACTATGTGATGCCCGGCGACCTCATCGGCCTGCAAGGCTCGATCATGGGCGAGATGCAGCATTCGACCGAGGCTTTATCGCCGGTCTCGCTCTGTGTTTTCGAGCGTGCGGAACTGATGGCGCTCTACAACAAGCATCCGTCGCTCGCCTTCGATCTCACGTGGATCGCCGCGCGCGAAGAACGCATTTTGGATGAACACCTCTTAAGCATCGGTCGCAGGTCCGCGCTGGAAAGAGCCGCCTATCTGCTCGCCTACCTGCATCAACGGGCTAAGGCCCTGCATCTCTTCGACGGCAGCAAGGTCATTCCTATCACGCAGCAGCACATCGCCGACACCCTCGGTCTCTCCATCGTTCATACGAACAAGACATTGAAAAAGCTGTCGGAACGCGGCTTGATTCGCTGGCATGAACGCGGCTGCGACGTGTTGAATGGTCAAGGACTCGCCGCGCTCGCTGAGTGGGACGGGCTGGATGCGGGCGTGCGACCGTTCATCTGACGTGGTGGCAATGATGTGGCCGCCACATGTCTTTTTTAAATGTTCATGACGAGTGTATCAGCATAGACTACATTTTCGTCACTTTTCGACCAGTTTCACCTTTTACTAACCGCGGCGGCAAATGCGTTTGGAGCATGATGACGAGCCCATAGTCCGGCGGGACAAAAAGTGCGAAGCGGGTCAGGGCAAGGTCATGTCACATGAGATCTAGCCAATACGGATGGGGGAATGCCATCCATTCAACACGGGCCGATGATTGGCGCCGGAGGGATAGATGTGGGAATGTTTACGGGGCACGGCGCCGCTTGGCGCAGGGATGCGGGGACGGCGCTGATATGACGGTTCAGCGCGTTCTCATTTTGGAAGACAATCTGATCATTGCCATGGAGGCGGAGGAAATCCTTCGTCTCATTGGGGTCAAGGAGGTGGAAATCGCCTCGAACCTGGAGCAGGCAGTCAACGCCATTCATACCGAGCGTTATGATTTTGCGATGTTGGACGTCAATCTGGGGGAGTCGATGAGTTTCGGCTTTGCCCGGTTGCTGAGGGAGCGCGGCATCGCCTTCGGCTTCGTCAGCGGCTATCCCGATACACTCGATTTTCCACCCGATTTGCGGCATGTGCCGTTGCTCAACAAGCCTTTCGACGAGGCCGCCATGTGGGCGTTCGTCGACAGGCTGGCACCGGCAGAGCCATCAAGCAGCCCGCTACCAAGCGGATCGTCTGACATGTGACAGCGCCTGCCGTTTGTCCTAAACTCGAATCACGACATTCTATAGGACGAACCGGCCGATGCAGTGGCAGGATCAGGCGATCATCTTGGGCGTCAAACGCCTTGGCGAGACGAGTGTCGTCGCCGAGGTGATGACGCGTGATCGCGGCCGGCACATGGGGTTGGTGCGCTCCGGCCGGTCCCGCACCATGCAGCCGGTGCTGCAGGCTGGCAATCTGGTCGAAGTGACCTGGCGGGCACGGCTGCATGAGCATCTCGGCGAGTTCCGCATGGAGCCGGTGCGATTGCGGGCGGCGAGGCTGATGGAGACGGCGACCGCCGTCTATGGCGTGCAGGCCATGGGCGCTCTGCTGCGCCTGCTGCCTGAGCGTGACCCGCATCCGCATCTCTATGATGCGCTGAATGTGATTCTCGAAAACCTGCAGAACCCCATGGATGCCGGCGAACTTTTCGTCCGCTTCGAGCTGGCGGTCCTCAATGACCTGGGTTTCGGCCTCGATCTGACGGAGTGCGCGGCGACGGGTACGCACGACGATCTTGCCTTTGTTTCGCCGAAGACCGGGCGAGCCGTCTGCCGTGCCGCAGGCCTGCCCTGGGCCGACAAGATGCTGGTGCTGCCGCCTTTCCTCGCCGCCGGCGCCGTCGAAGCAGCGGATGCCGGCAGTCTCGCTGCAGCCTTCCGCCTGACCGGCTTTTTCCTGCATCGCCATGTCTACGAACCGCGTGGCATAGAAATCGCCGCAGCGCGCGACGGCTTCGTCCAGGCGGCGTTGAAAGCGCTAAATGCGGCGTCCTTGGAAGCACAGGAGCGGCCGAGCATTGCCGCAAAAAGATAGAGCATAATCCGAAAGGATCATGCTCTAAGGCGTAATTCAGAGCTGAAAAAGCGCTTCAAACAGCCATATTTGATGCTGCCGACATGACTTCCCGTGGGGCGGGAATGCCAAACATATGGCGGCCAGCCTCTTCGACCTCCGTGAACGACCAGCGGATGACACCATCCCGATCGAGCAGGAATTCGCCGACAAGCTGGCCTTCGCCGGTGGCGATCATCCGCTTGTCATCCTCGTTGACTTCATAGCCGTCCGCCTTGTCGAGGAATTCCATCGCTGCCATCGGGTTCATGGGCTCTGGAAGCTCGCCCGGCATATCGATGCGCATCGACATCACCGCATCCATGCTGACCTTGTGCGGCCAGTCATTCTCAGCCTCGGTAAACTGAAGATTCGGCAGGCCGAAGGCCTTGTGCGATACCCGTTCCGGGTCTGAGGCCGCCAGCAGATTGGGAAGCGGATGGTATCGGAAGTAGAGGCGGGCGCGCTCGATCGGCGTGTTGACGACGGTCAGGCTGTCTATGCCTTTTTCCTGCAATGCATCGGTGAGCTCGGCCATGGCGGCGATCTGCCGGCGACAGAAGGGGCAATGCAGCCCGCGGAACAATCCGACAAACACCGGCTTCTGGCCGCGAAAATCGTCGATGGCGACCTTGCCCTGCCGCGTGATCGCATCCAGCACGACGTTCGGTGCGCGATCTCCAGGCTGCAATGGTCTTCCGGCGTGGTTCTCCTGCATGGTTCGTTCCTCCCTTTAAGTGCTTGAATCGATTCTCCCAATGGATCTCCGACGACCATCATGACGAGGACAATCAGTCGAGAAACGGCAATACGACGAGTGTGCCTGGATCGAGGTTGTGGCGGATGCACACATCCTGTGCCAGCGAGAAATACCGTTCCGCCTCATCCATGTCGTCATGCTCAAGGCTCAGTGTCGCCAGGCCATCATAGCACGGAAAAAGCAGTTGCGGTTCGTCAATTTCCTTCGCGACCTCAAGGGCTTCCTCGTAATACTTACGAGCTAGCTTCGGTTGCCCATGGCATTGATGGATCTGCCCGAGGACGATCAGTGGTACGGAGAGATGGTCACGCTGATCGAGTGCGCGATCGATCTCCACTGCCTTCTCCGCCGCCGGCACACCTTCGGCGGCGCAACGATCCGTGAAGGTGCAGCAGGAAACGGCGAGGTTGGCGAGAAGGCGTGCCTGGAAGCCGAGATCGCCGATCCGGGTTGCGACCTCCAGCCCGCGCCGGCAAACTTTGATGGCGTTGGCCGGATCGACAATTGTGTAGAGCACGCCGAGATTGGAATAGGCCCGACAGGCGGCACTTTGCAGATCGGCCTTTTCGGCAACGGTGAGGCTGCGCTCCACTTCCTGCACGGCATCGCGGCGGCGACCGAGCCGTGCGAGTGCCGCGCCCTTGGTGTTCAGCGCCTCCGCCATCGCTCGCGCTGCCTCCCGTCCGGCCTCGGTCGTTCCGTCGATCGGTAGCGTTTGCAGCCGCTGCAGGGCCTGTGTCGCCCATTCGGCGGCAGCGGCCTGATCGCCCATGCGGAACGCCAGATGGCCGCGCTCCTGCAGGAGATGCGCATGTTCGATCGGCGCATCTATTGTCGCGATCATGACTTCGGCCTCCGCGCAATGTGCCTCCGCTTGATCGCGGCGGCCCGCCTCGAGATGCAGTCGGCCGATCTTGCGCAATATCCTCGCCGCAGCGATCCGATCGTCTCCGGTGCGATGGATCGCAAGCGCCTGCTGATAGTGATTAAAGGCGGCGTCGCGGCGACCGGCAGGGCCGCAGAGATCGGCGAGACGCTCCAGGAGCGCCAATTGTTCCGGCGCCACCTCCAGCTCGTTTGCAAAGGCGGCGAGCGCCTGGCGGTAGAGGCGCATCGCGTCGTCATTGGCGTAGGTCTTGCGCGCCAGATCGCCGGCAGCCATCAGGTAGCTGGCCCCCTTTGCCTTCTCGGTGGTCAGGCTGAAATGATGACCGAGCTGTGACAGATGCTCCGGCCGGTCGGGCGCTGAGCCATATTGGCGCTCCAGAACCCGTCCGATCCGGTGATGAAGCTCCATGCGCCGTTGCAGCAGGAGATTATGGTAGATGACGTCATGCAGCAGGGATTGGCTGAAGCGATAGGCGGGAGAAACACCGGCATCAGGCCCGCGCAATTCCTCGATGATATTTGCATCGCAGAGATAGTCCAACGCAGCATCGATGGCAGTCGGGTCGGTGGCGACGGAGCGGAGCAGGGCAGTGTCGAACTTCGGGCCGACCACCGCCGCCTCCTGCGCCAACCGTCTAATCTCCTGCGGCAGACGATCGACGCGGGCAAGCAAGAGAGCCTGCAGATTGACTGGAATATCGACATCCGTCTCTTCCGCCGCAACTTGCCAGCGTTGACCGTCATTGTGCAGCCTGCCCATATCGATCAATCCCCGCAGGATCTCTTCGATGAAGAGCGGATTGCCGCCGGCGCGATCAAGGATGCGCTTGCGCATCGCGACCGGCAGCTTGCTATGGCTCTCGCCGAAAAACGCGGCGAGCAGCTTCTGCCCGTCGGTTGCGTTGAGTGGGCCAAGACGTTGGACGGTAACGCTGACGCGATTGGAGTCCAGCGGGTCGATCTGCGATGTCGGCCGGTAGATCGCAAGCAGCATCAGCCGGCTGCGCTCCAGCCGATCCAGCATGAAGCGAAGCACTTCCAGCGAGGCCGCGTCCGCCCAATGCAGATCCTCGATGACAAGCAGTAGGGGACCTTGCGCCAGCCGCCGCTCGAACACCGTGCGGACCGCATAGAAGATCTGCCGCCGCAACTGTTCAGGCTCGATGTGCCGCAGCGCTCCACTGGGGTCACCGAGGCCGAGGACATGCAGAAAGAGCGGCGAAAGTCCCTCAACATCCTCCTGCGTGAGATCCAGCGCGCGGAAACCCGTCGCCAGCAATTGTCGCGTCCTGTCGAGATTGTCCCGCTCGCCGATGCCGTAGGCACTGCGCACGACCGCGGCAAGCGTGCCATAGGACTGTTCGCCGAGAGGGGAGCAGGTCGCCTTGCGGATGGCGAGGCCTTGAAAGCGCGCTGCATTGCCGGCGATCCCGATGAATTCATTGACCAGCCGCGACTTGCCGATGCCGGCTTCGCCGATGAGGCGGACAAGTTGCGCCGCACCGCCGCAGGCAAGGTCGAGACAGGTCAATAGCCGCGACAATTCGGTATCCCGTCCGATCATCGGGGCCCGCAGGCCGAAACTCTCTAGCCCGCGCGCCGTATGCGGTGCCTCCAAAGGTCCTGTCAGCCGATGGACAAGCACGTTGCCGCTTTTGCCGCGCAAGGCTTGGGCGCCGAGGCTGTCGAAAGCGAAGGCATGGCGGGTGAGACGATAGGTCAGCGGCCCGACGAGGATATCGTTTTCGCCGGCCATGGATTGCAGGCGTTGGGCGGTATTCACCGTGTCGCCGGTGACGGAATAGGATTTTGTGCTAACGGCGCCGAAGCCGCCGGTGACGACTGGGCCGCTGTTGATGCCGATATGCAGACGCAGCGGTACGCCGGCGCGCGATTGCCAGCGCTCGCCGACCTGTGTTGCCCGATCGATCATGTTGAGCGCTGCATTCAGTGCCCGCATCGGATCGTCCTCATGGGCAACCGGCGCGCCGAACAGAGCCAGCAGCGCATCGCCGACGAACTTGTCGACAAAGCCGCCATAGGCCTCGACCGCCTGGGTCATCTCTTCGAACAATTCGTTCTGCAGCACCCGCATCACTTCCGGGTCGATCTGCTCGCTCAGTGTCGTGAAGCCGCAGAGATCGGCAAAAAGCACGGTTACCGGTCGCCGGTCGGCATCGTCCCCGGATTTTGCCGGCGGAGCCTCGATGATCGGCTTGGCGGCGGATGGGGCTTTGTCGGAAATCGCGGCGCCGCATCGGGGGCAGAAGGCAAAATCAGGCTGGCAGGGAAAGCCGCACGCAGCGCAGGAGATAGGTTGCTTTGCGCCGCATCGCGGACAGAAAGCAAAGCCGCTCTGAATATCGAAACCGCAGCCCGCACATTCCATCGGACGCACCTCGAAAAAGCCCGGTGCGCCACGGCTCCTTCAGCCGCAACCAACGGTCTTCAATATGGCGATAAACATGAACCTGCTGCCTCAGGCCCGCAAGCACTAAACAAGTGGTAGAACGACTATCGCCGTTTGAATGACCAGCCCTCCGGCCGCCCCTCGATCACGGTCACCGTATCGCCGATCTTCACCGTGCCTTCGCCGCGCGGTGAGGCATTCCAGCCGAAGAGCGGACCGGGAACGCGGCGGTCGGCAGACATGCGGACGCGGCCCATGGCGGGCATCGGGTTCGGAACGTCGCGCGAGCCGGTTTTCTGGTCCTGCGTCGTCATAATGCAGCGGGCGCATGGCTTGACGAGATCGAGCCGAATGCCGCCGATCTCGATCGCAGCCCAGCGGTCCTCGGGCCACTCCTCATCGCAGTCGATGACGATGTTGGGGCGAAAACGCTCCATGCCGACCGAACCCTCGCCATGGGTGGCAAGATCGGCATTTAGCGCCTTCAGCGAGCCGGTGGTGGTGATCAGGATCTGGTATCCGTCGACGAAGGTAACCGGCGCGTCACCGCCGGCCCATTCCGGATTGGCGACGCGCTTGGCGAGCCTGTCGAAGAAGACCATTTTGACGTCGCGACAGAGCCACGCCGACAGGGCCTTGTTGGTTTCCTCGTCGGCAACAGAAGCGCTGACATCCGATTTCCAGACGACGACATCCATGCGGTTGTCCGGGTGCGGCGGAGGCACGATGATGTCGGCCTTGCCCTCCATTTTCAGACGCAGATAGGAGGGGCCAGGCTGGATGTCGATGCGGGCAAGATCCTGCAATTCGCGTTGCGTGATGAATTGGCCTGATGGTTCGACCAGCATGGCGCGACGATCGCCGACCAGGCCGAAGGCGTCGACGGAGGCGGATGGAATGGCAATGCCGCGCGCGCTCTTGAGCGGATAAATGAAGAGATCGCTGATCCGCATGAATAGCCCTCAGATTTCGTCGATGAACATTGCCAGCACCGTCTTCAACCGCTCGTGCCGCTCGCCGGCAAACCTGCGGCCGGTTTCGGTCTGAAACCCATCCGCCAGTTTGAACAGCTTTGTCTCGAAATGGTCAATGGCGAAGCGCTTGTCGTCCAGCGGTCGCTCTGTCGCGAGCGGGTCGAACGGATCGTAGAGGCCCGAGCCCAGGCGCCCCGCAATATAGAAACAACGGGCAGCGCCGACCATGCCGATCGCATCCAGCCGGTCGGCATCCTGCAGCATTTTCGCCTCTAGCGTTTCCGGCGGAATATTGGCGGAAAAGCTGTGCGTAGTGATCGCGTGCGATACGGCGGCGATATCCTCGCCAGCCCATCCAAGCTCCCTCAGGATGCCCGAGGCCTTCTCGGCTGCCAGCCGCGATGCCTGGGCGCGATGCGGCGAATTTTTCTCCACCGAGACGCAGTCATGCAGCAATACGGCGGCGGCGAGGATGCGGGCATCGCCGCCTTCTTCGGCCTGGATCGACATGGCGCTCTTGAAGACGCGCAGGATGTGGGCGACGTCGTGCGAGCCGTCGTCGCCATCGGCCGCATGTGGAATAAGCTGCGCGGCGAGCGTCTCGAATGGGGCAAAAGCCCGCGCCATGCTGTTGGTATCCATCTTCGGCCCCATGTCGGAGTGATCTGTCGGAATGATCTCGTGCGTTCCTACCGGGCGCAGAGATTCGCCGCAATCATTCCGTCGCGTTCCTGCCCGTCAGGACCTTCTGATAGAACAGGCCGATGCCGATCAGCACCGCGCCGAGGCCGATGAAGGATAGTGCTCGCAGGAAGCCTTCGAGATTTGCCATGTCGATCAGAAAGACCTTCACGACCGCGACGAACACCAGCGCAGCCGACGCGATACGCAGGCTGCGAGCATTGAAACGTGCCCCGAGCCAGAGAAGGGCGATGCCGATCAGTAGCCAGACGGCGGAATAGGAATAGACCTCCCCCTGGATGAAGTCATTCCAGAACGGGATGTATTCGCCTTGCCAGAAACGGCGCACCGACAGCGTCGCCCAGGCAAAGGCCATGACCGCGCCGGCGACGGCCAGCATCATCACATAAGGCCGTGGCCGTCTGCCCCGCGCATAGAGCGCCAAGCCGCCATAGGCGATCGCCGGCAGCAGATAGCCGAGTAGAAGCAGGTTGAAGAAAGGAATCCGGCCGGTGCTTTCGCCTGTCATGAAAGGGTTGAGTCCGAGCAGATGCAGCGACAGGATCAGGATGACGGAGAGTACACCTAGCGCCATTCCGCCATAACGGAAGACGAGGCTCGATGCGCTGAGATCAAGCGCCATCAGCGTCGCCGAGGCGCCGATCGCCAGCAATGTGTAGATCGATTGTTCGCCGAGCGTCGGAACGTTCGCATTCAAGACGCCGCCGTTCATCGCATGGCGCACCAGGATGGCGATGGTCAGCAGCACCAGGAAACTCGCAAGTGCCTGCAGCGTGTTGCGCAGCCGGAGGTCCTGCGAATGCCTGAGCTCAAAGGCGGCCCAGACGGCGAGGGCCGCGGGGATGCCGTAACCAGCAAGCAGCATGTTGAGGATCGGCGTCGTGCCGAGTTCATCCGGGTCGACGATGGTCGGCTGCCAGGCGATGCGCCCGAGGGTGATGAGCAGCGCCGCAACCATCGTCCATGGCAGGGCCGGCCAGGAGCGGGCGCGCCCCGCCAGCATAAATGCCATGCCAAGCACCGGCAGCAGCATCGTCGGGATGGCGTCATGGGTCAGCGTGTGAAGAGCGAAGACCAGGGCAGCGAAGGAGCCTGCCGCGAGGATATTGGTCGGCAAGGCCCCGTTGGCTTCCGGGGAACGGCGGTGCTGCAATTCGGCGAGCGCCATCAGGACCGCGGCAAGCACGATGCCATAGAGCCCGTGCAGCCAGTCACGCATCCAGTTGCCGAAGGTGACATAGCTGATCACGGCGATCGTCAGCGGCGTGGCGACCATGATCGCGCTCCATAGCGCGGCAAAGGGCTTCTCGCTTTCGCCAAAACGCTTGAGAAAGAAGAAGCCGACGATGACAAAGATCGCGCCAAGGCCGAGACCGTCATAGACGACAAGATGGGAAAGTGCCGGAACGATCTGCGCTATGTTCAGCTCCGCACCGATCTCCGGCTGCATCAGGGCGATGAACATGCCAAAGCCGGCCGCTATGGCCGACAGGATTGCCGCCCAGGCCGCATACACGCGGCTGGCTCCGAGGGCCGCAAGGGTGGCGACGATCACAGCGAAGAGAAGCGATGCGTCCGGGAGCGGGTATCCGTACAGAAGACTGTAAACGAGGAAGGCCAGGGCGACCGCGGCGCTGCCGATCGATGCCGTCAGCGTCATTCCAAGCGGTGCGCGCGCCAGGAACGCGGCCCAATGGCTGGCCGGTGGTGCGACCGATAACCCCTCGGTTTTGACCGAATCTATATCTTTCTCGATCGTTGCGGCTGCTCCATAGCGTCCGGGCCAAATAAAAATCGTGCCGGCGATCATCGCCAGCATGGCCAGAGTAACCGGGGTCAGATCGACGACATCGCTATTGAAGATGTAAAGCAGCGGCCAGATGCTGAGGAGGGCATTGGCGAAGGACGGTACAGTGTGCCAACGGCGCAGGCGCGATGCCGCAATGGTGGCGAGCCACGTGAAGACGAGATAGCCGAACAGCGTCCACGGTCTTGGCGCCGTCGAGGCAATGAGCACCGGGGTGATCATGGAAGCGAGGAGCCCAAGCCCCGCAAGCGCCTGGCCATGCAGCAGCGACAGGCCAAGCGTGGCGAGCGAAATCAGCCCCAGAAGGACGAAGGCGGCCGCCGGTCCGATGAAGCCGTAAATGCCATGGGCAGCATAGGTCGAGCCGAACAGCGCGACGACACCCGCCGCCGTCAGCACGCCGGGGATCATCGCGTTCTGGAAGGTATTGGCCAGCATAGGCTCGGATCGGCGCCGGATGACTTCACCAGCAGCGATAAGGACCAAGCCGAAGATGGCGGCAAGCACCAGCCGCACGGCAGGACTGAGCAGGCCGCTTTCGATCGAATATTTGACCAGGAAGATGCCGCCGAGCGCCAGCGCAATACCGCCCACCCAGACGGCCCAGCGGGCGCCAATCGTGCTCTCCAGACTTTCGTCTTTCTGCTGAAGGGCGGCCGCGACCATGTCCTCTTGTTGCTCTGGCGTGCCGCCATCGGAAAAGGCGGCTTCCTCCATGTCTGACGTTGTCTCTGCGGCGGCTTCGGTCAACGGCTGCGCCGCGGTTTCGGACGCTTCGATTACCTCTTCAACAGACTCTGCCGCCGCGGCTGATTCGCTCGAATCGACCGACAACACATGGCCAGCAAGCGCATTTTGCAGCTCTGAAACGCGGCTTTCCAGCCGTTGTAGCCGTTGGTTGTAGCTGCGCAGTATCAAAATACCCACGACCACAATCACGATCAGCAGCAGTTCGGTCATATCCACTCCATGGGCTTCCATCGTTACATTATACGAAAAGACCAGGACAGGAAGGGCCAGTCGGCCGATTTTCCCTATGATTACAGGGAATTACCAGATAGGGAGCGGGACGCACTGCGCGGTCGGCCATCATAGACTTATTAGGAAATAGCGATTTATAACTTGAAAACTATTGTTAATACTCATTAACAATTCGTCTTTACCCGGGCGGCAAATCAGCCTATCAACACTCATAGTTAACCAGAACGTATTGCGTACAAACGACGTCGCATGAGGCGGCTCCTCACCCAAGGAGGTTTGTATGTCCCATGTATCTTCCACATCCAATAGTACCTATCCTTATCGCGGTACGCTTTCGCGGCTCGATGCGAATGACGACGGTGTTTTGAGTCGTGAAGAGCGCGAAGCCGACGAGCGTCCGGGCATTCTCGAGACCGATGCGGTCGATAACGGTAGCGCGAATGGCGCATTGGGTAGCCTGATGGCAAAGCTGATGCAAATGTCCACCGGTAGCGCGACGACGGGCAAAATGTCCGCGGCCAGTAATGCTTACGACCTCGATCTGTTGACGCCGATGGATGCTTACAACAGCACTTACGGCCAATACGACGTGGACAGCAGCATGGCGGCCTGAGCGGTCGCCTTGGCCATGCCATCATAAAGGCCCGCCGGACAGTGGCGGGCCTTTCTGCGTCCAAGACCTGCCCATTTCTCTTCTCGCGGGAACACCCGACCCTGTGATGCGTTGCCTTCACGACTCAAACGGGAGAATGTTCCATGAGGACGATCATTATTGCTGCGGCCCTGGCCTTGACGGCAGCTCTGCCCGCGACTGCGCAGGACAAGCAGACGGCAATTGCCAATTTTATCGGTGTCGACGGCAAACAGGCGGGACGGGCGGTCCTGACCGAGGCGAAGACGGGCGTGCTGATCGAACTCGACGTGTCCGGCCTGCCTGCCAATCGATGGGTCGCCTTCCATATTCACGAGAACAATCATTGTGACCACACGCACGGCTTCGAATCCGCCGGCGGCCATTTCAATCCCGCAAATGCCGAACACGGCCTGCTTGCGGCCAATGGCCCGCATGCCGGCGACATGCCTAATCAATATGTCGATCAGGACGGCAAGCTCAGGGCGCAAGTCTTCAACGGCATGGTCTTGCTGGACGGCAAAAACGGCATTCGCGGCCGAACGCTGATGATCCATGCGGAGTCGGATGACTACCGCAGCCAACCTGTCGGCGGCGCCGGTAAACGGCTGGCTTGCGCCGTTATCGAATAGCCCTGCGCCAAGGGTGATTCGCTCGATTGTCGTGATCTGCGCCAAGCAGCGGTTGTCTCTCGCTCGTAGAGGCCCACCGCCAATATGATTCGCTGCCTGTCAATTGGGGTTAATAATCAATTAACACCTATCTTTGACCGTCTCCGAAAATCGGCCTATGCCAATCGGCATTTCAACGAGCGTACTGCGTCCCACCGAAAACGCCTGACAGCGTTTACTTCAGGAGATTTGGGTGAGTGGTATTTCTTCAGTTGGAAGCAGCATGAGCGCTGCCTCGTACAATCCCCTTGATAAGAATCACGATGGCGTTGTGGACGCCCAGGAGCTGCAGGAAGCAGCACAATCCGGCCTCCTGTCTGCAAGCGTTCTTGCCGACGAGGACGGTGACGACAACAGCGATCAGAGCGCCACGGGCGCTTTCTCGGGCAATCTGGCGTCCATGCTGCTGCAGATGCAGCAGAGCAGCGGCAGTGGCGAGACCAGCACTGATTCGTCTGCCGCCGACACCTCATCCGTGGAAAAGACGTCCAACAACAGCAGCGGCGGCACGGCCACTAGCGACAATACCAGCCAGAATGCTTTGGAAGTCTTCATCAAAGAGATGGAGGCCTCGATGAATGTCTATCAGAATACCTACGGTCAGTACGATCCCGATCCGTCGGATAGCGTTGCCGCCTGATCGGCCGTTCTCGTAAAAGCTGAAAATGGACGGAGATTGCGCAAGCGCAGTCTCCGTTTTTATATGACGCCGATTTCCGCTTGTAGCGATAGGACAAAGGGCGCGTTGCCGTCCGCATCCGCGCCGCGGCCGATCGCCTTGACGGCGTCGACGAGCCGGCCTTTGCGGTCAAGCATCTGGTCACCGATCATGATCAGCCGTGCATTCGGCGTCGCATAGGGCGAGGCGGTGCGCAGCCGATGGGCAAGCGCCAGATCGTCCTGCTCGGGATGGACGGCAAGCGCTGCGATCAGCGCGGCCGCGGGGGAACGCGACACGCCCATCCAGCAGTGGATCAGCAGCGGTGCCGTGCGATCCCAGTTTCTGGCAAAATCGATGATATCGCGGACATGCGTTTCCTGCGGTGCCACGAGGTCGCCGGTGCCGGGAAAGCTGATGTCGTTCATGCCAAGAAGCAGGTGCCGTTCCGCTTTGATCACGGCCGGCCGGTGAAACGTCTGTTCCTTGGCCATCAAGCTGATCATTTCGGATGCGCCGTGACGAACGGCCATCTCGGCGATGCGTACCAGCGGCGATACGACGATCGCGGTCATGCGTCGGTTCTCACGGTGGCGCGTTCGGCCTCGATCGCCGCGAACCGCGCCAGAAAGAGGCGTTGTGCTTCGATCGCCGGCATCGGTTCCATCGGCAACATCTCCTGCGTAATGCCGCGAGGCTGGCCGAAGAACTTGCGCGCTTCCTGCGGCGTGAAACCGGCAAGCAGCGTCGCCTCGAAATAGGCAGAAACTGTATCGGCCTTCTTGATCTTTTCCTTCAATGCCGGCCCGCAATGCGGCGGCAGGGTAAAGCGTCGGTAGATCGCGGCTTCCAGGCGCTTCTCCACCACCTTGTAGTCGCCGCCGACCACGGATTTGAACGGCGAGATCATGTCGCCGATGACATATTCGGGCGCATCGTGCAGCAGCGCCGCCAACTGCTCGTCCGGCGTCGGCTGGTTGAGATGCCGGAAGATCGTCTCCACAACGAGGCTGTGTTGCGCCACCGAGAAAGCGTGATCCCCGGAGGTCTGGCCGTTCCAGCGCGCCACGCGGGCAAGCCCGTGGGCAATATCGCTGATCTCGACGTCGAGCGGCGAAGGGTCCAGCAGATCCAGCCTGCGGCCGGACAACATGCGCTGCCAGGCGCGCGGGATATTACCCGCTGTCATGCCGAAGCCTCATCGCTCTGCGTGGGGAAGGAGAGGCCGGACCAGGCGGGCAGCGCGAGCGAAACTTCGCGATCTGCCGTAAGGATGGGCGTGTCGGCTGCGATGGCTTCGCCGGCGCGGTCAATGCGGACGATGGCAAGGCCCTTGGCGCCATCAGTTGAACCAAGCGTGCCGATCGGCTTGCCGTCAGCAGTCAACTCGGTACCGGTGGCGGGCAGATCGGTGCTGCCGCTGACGATGACGACCCGTCGGCGCGCCGTGCCGCGATGCTGCATGCGGGACACCACTTCTTGGCCCACATAGCAGCCCTTGCGGAAGCCGAGGCCGCCGTTCAGATCCATCAGCACGTCATGCGGAAAAGCATCCTGCAGGGCGAAATCCTGGCCGGAAAGTGCAATGCCATTGGCAATGCGCAGCGTCTGGTAGAGCGCCTCCGCATCATCGCCGTCCTGGCCGGGCGTGCGCGTCAGCGTGATCCCTGCCTTGGCGAAACGGCTGTCCTTCCGGGTTTCAGCCGCATTCTCGCCCCAGGCGACCGTGACGCCTTCCATTTCCATTGCAGCAAAATCGACCGGTGCGCGCAGGCGGTACATGGTGAGCCGCTTCAGAAGTCCGTCTCTCTGCGCTGCATCGGTCTCCAACAGAAAGCCGGGGCCATCCCGCCAGATCATGAAATCGAACAGGATCTTGCCTTGCGGTGTGAGCAGTGCGCCGGGACGGGCCTCGTCCGTGCCGAGCGAGGCAAGATCGGTGGTGATGAGATTGTGCAGGAAGGCTTCCGCCTCCGCGCCGGTGACGCGAAGAAAGGAGCGATCTCTGAGGAATACGGCTGGCATTGTGGACCCGCTAATTTGGCCTATCGCTCAGAGGTAAGGCCTCCGGTCGGGAACCGCAAGTTCTGAGCAGGGATCATTCGCCCGACGTGAAGAATTTCCACTTGCCATCGGGCGTGATGCCGACGCGGTAGAAATTATAGCCGCCGAATTCCAGCATGTCGGAGAAATCGCCGGCGGTAACGATGCGCATCAAATCGACCTTTTCCGGCGCAGTCAGGGACTTGATGTCCTTCTCCGCGAAATAGGGCCAGACATACATTTCATCCGGTGTGCCCTGGCCGACATGCGCAAAGCCGGACGACATGATGTCAAGGAGAATGGAGAGTATCTCGATACCATCGGGATCGCCGGAAAGATCATGCAGTGTCTTGATCGGGTCTTCGGTCGGATCGTCCGCCGTTACCTGCGTCTGCTTGAGGCCGCCGCCAACGTTCATCAGCGGACGCAGACGCTCGAGATCGCCGGAGGCGGCCGCCTCGACGATCGCTTCCCGCAGCTTGCGCACCGGCTCGGGCGCCTTGCTGATATCGAAGAGAATCTCCGCCTGCTTGCCGCCGTTCGGCGCACTGCTCGATGCGGTACCATTGCTCTGTCCGGCCTGATTGTTGACCAGCGGATCGGGTGCGGGAATTGTTTTTGAGGGTGCCTCCAGCGCCTCTTCGACCGGCTTGTCATTGCGCTGCTGCGGTGATTTCCCGGCAACGCCCGGCTGGGCGGCGGGCGGATTGAGCTGGGAGAAGGCAAAGGCCGGCAAAGGGAGGGCGAGGCTGCCGAAAAACATGGTCGCTACGGCAAGCGAGGCAATGGAACGTCGAAACTCATTGCCCGGTACGGTGTGCATAGGGATCTCTGGCTGTTATTGCAGGGTGCGGTTCGGAGAGAATTCACCAGCAAGCATGCGGTCCCTAAGTGATTCGAGCAAGGCTTCTGCGCCCTGTTCTCCCTGAATGCGAATAGTCTCGCGGATGGCATGGGCAATTGCAGCGTCGGCGATGATTTCCGGCTCGATGCCGTCAGCCATCCCGTCAGCCCAGGCCTCGTTCTGGTATTCCAGCGCTGCCTGCCTTTTTTCGTGGACAATCATGTCGTCGATGTCGTTCAGGCTTGGTTCCATTGTTTCGTTCCTCGAGACGTCCATGTCCTTACCGCTTGATTAACGACTTTATCAGCCTTTTCCTAAAACGACACGGCTCGGCATGAAAAGGGGTTAATAAATCGTCAATTTCCAAAGCGAGCGGTTATTTCTGTGGCAAGTGTTGCACCTTCGTTACGGTAGCGCTCCTCAGCCACGATAGCCTGCGGCGTGCAATCCGTGTAAACCGATGCAAAGGATCTATATCCTCGGTTGAACGAGGCAGTCAGTTTTTCCTTGCGTTTCGGCTCGTCTTTCGTCTCTGCGTCCAGCAATCGCTGCATATCTGCCCGCCAGGAATCTTCTTTTCCGGTGTTGCAGAGATTGCGCAGATAGTGGATCGAGCCGAGAATTTCGGCGAGCCGTGACAACTGATCGTCATAGGGCGTCGGCCGCTCAGCATTATCGGAGTTGCCCGGCACCTGCGCCTCCGGAACGCTCGCCGGAGGCTGCGCAAAGGCCGGAAATGCGGCCACAAACGCGGCGCAGACCGGGAACAGGTTGATGAGGCGACGGTGATTCATACACACAGTTGATATGCCAAGCATGACCGGAGCAAGGCGAAAGCCTCACTTTCCACGCCGTTATTGTTACGCATCGTTAACGCTGGGGCTTCGAATATCTTGTTAGACCCGAGCAGCCGTCAGCCGTTCGGCGCATTCGAGCACGCTCGCCGGAACGGGCAGGACGCGGATCTCTTCCAGCGAATACCAGCCGATCGCCGCGGCATCGTCGGCAGCTTCGGCAATCGCATCGTCGTCGGCATCAACCAGAAAGACCGACAGAACGAAATGGCTGACGAGCCTCCCGTCTGCTGCATGGCTCCTGAGATCGTAGGTCTCGTAGAGGCGGGGGTTTCGAGCAGTTATTCCGGTCTCTTCCCTGAATTCCCGCAATGCCGTTTCCGACGGCGTTTCGCCGTCTTCGGCCCGCCCGCCGGGAAAGGCATACATGTCTGCGGATGGCGGATTGCGCCGCAACACCAGCAGGAACCGGCCGTCACGTTCGAGGATGGCGGAGGAGGCGGGGCGAGGGGTGGAGGTCATGGGTCGATTCGGGTTCTGATGAAGATATCGGCGGCAAAGGATACGGTGCTTGTCGTCCGAAATAAAAGCCCTTTTACTCGCAAATGAGAATGGCGGCGATTCGGATCCGCCAGCCAGGCTGGCGAAAATCATGATGACATATGGACTTTATGCGCTCGCGGCGCTGGCCGAAATTGCCGGCTGTTTCGCCTTCTGGGCGTGGCTGCGGCTAGCAAAGCCGATCTGGTGGCTTGCGCCCGGTCTGGTGTCGCTGGCGCTGTTTGCTTGGTTGCTGACATTGGTGCCTAGCGATGCGGCGGGGCGCACCTTTGCCGCTTATGGTGGCGTCTATATCGTTGCTTCCCTACTCTGGCTCTGGCTTGTCGAGGGGCGTTCGCCGGATCGCTGGGATCTCTCCGGCGCTGCCGTTTGCCTCGCGGGCGCGACCATCATTCTCTTCGGCCCTCGCAACTGACCTTGTTCTTGACCCGAGGCTTTGCGGGTGCAAAACAAGCTGCATGTGCGGACGATTTGCGTTGACCGAAACCGAGAAGAAGGTACGGGAATTGCTCGGTTATCTCGAGCATGAAGACTTTCCCGCGCGCTTCAACATTGCCCCGACACAACCGATTCTGGTCGTCGTTTCAGGCGATCGGCAGGAGCGGGGCAGCAATTTGCCGGATCGCCGCGCGCTGCTGGTGCGCTGGGGTTTCACGCCGGCCTGGGTGAAAGACCCCAAGGAATTTCCGTTGCTGATCAATGCCCGCGCAGAAACCGCGATCGGCAAGGCATCGTTCCGCGCCGCCATGCGCCATCGGCGCATCCTGATCCCGGCATCGGGCTTTTACGAATGGCATCGTCCGTCGAAGGAGAGCGGCGAGAAATCGCAGGCCTATTGGATCCGTCCACGCCACGGCGGCGTCATCGCCTTTGCCGGCCTGATGGAGACCTGGTCGTCAGCCGATGGTTCCGAGGTCGATACCGGCGCGATCCTGACGACATCGGCAAACCGAGCGATGCGTCCGATTCACGACCGCATGCCTGTTGTCGTCAAGCCGGAAGATTTCACGCGCTGGCTCGATTGCAAGACGCAGGAGCCGCGTGAAGTCCTCGATCTGATGGGGCCGGTTCAGGAGGATTTTTTCGAGGCGATTCCGGTTTCGGATCGCGTCAACAAGGTCGCCAATATGGGACCGGAGCTGCAGGTACCCGTTGCGATCGAACCTCCTGCCAAGCCGTCGAAAAAGCTAGATCCCGGCGATGGCCAGTTGAGCCTTCTCTGAACGGCTTGCATTCGATCGGATGCTGCAGGCTTTAAGCGATCTTCTTCTTCAGCGGCTGGGTCTTCAGCATCAGATGCGCTGCCAGGACAGCCTTGAGGCCAAGCGGGCGATAGAGCATAGTAGGATCGATCTTAACTTGCGGTTGTGTTGATTCGTCTTTTTTCGTGGTCATGTGTTACCTCCTCAACGTATTCCCAGGGTGTTTTTTGATTCTGCCGTGCGACGTTGTTTTGTCATAAATCATGACAAATCAAAGGCATTCGCCAATCAGCTTTTGTAAACACCGACCATATTTCGCGAGGGGGACGCGAAATTTAACGCAAAATATATCTAATTTAGTTATTTATTTTTCGTTAATGAGTTGCGTTAACCACAACGGAATTTGGCCGGAGAGAGTGATTGGCGACCGCGATTTTATCACGATTGGCCCTCCCAATTCTTGCTGCAATAGAACGATGACCGATTGCGAGCATCAGATCGGGCCTGGATTTAGGCTAGATATGCCGGCCGATATCGTCGTTTGAATCATCCACATCAGGATCGGCGGGGCCGTTGATGGTGAAGGTGCCGTATTTGCGTGTCCAGGAACGGGCGCCCAAGGGCAACGACAGGAGATAGGCAACGACGGTGACCACCATGACATGCCAGGTATAGCTCATCAGCAGCGCCACATAGACGACGAGGGCAAGCATGATCGGCAGCACGAGATCGCGGCGAATGCGGCTGCCTTCCGTTTTTCCGGACCAGACGGGCAGGCGGCTGACCAGCAGGAAGCCAATCAACACGGTGTAAGCGGCGCCCCAATAGGCAAAGGTCCTGGTGGGTGCCAGCCCTAGAAAACCGAGATAGACCGGCAGCAACACCAGCATCGCCCCGGCTGGCGCCGGTACGCCGACAAAATATTCAGACTGCCAGGACGCCTTGTTCTCCCGTTCCGCCATGACGTTGAAGCGTGCAAGGCGCAGGCCGGCCGCGATGGTGTAGATCAGCGCCGCGATCCAGCCGAGCGAGCGGGCTTGATCGAGCAGGAAGACGTAGACCACGAGCGCCGGCGCGACACCGAAGTTGACAATGTCGGCAAGCGAATCCATCTGCGCGCCGAACTTGGAGGTGGCTTTCATCAGCCGTGCCACGCGTCCGTCGATGCCATCGAGGAAAGCGGCGACAAGCACGGCCACGACCGCGAGCTCGTAACGATTTTCGAAGGCGAGACGGATGCCGGTCAGGCCCGCGCAGATCGCCAGCACGGTGATCATGTTCGGCACCATCAGCCGTAGCGGGATTTCCCGCAGGCGCGGCCCGCGCGCCTCGTCGTTGGGACCATGCGGCTCGAAGGGCGGAAAAGGCGTCTTCATCTCGCTCGTTTTCTCCGGGCTCAGCTACGGCGGCTAAGGATGGGGCCCTTCAACGAGCCGAATTCGGCAATCACGGTTTCGCCGGCGATTGCCCTTTGGCCGACTGCGACGCGCGCCGCCGCTTCTGCCGGCAGGAAGACATCGAGGCGCGAGCCGAAGCGAATGAGCCCGATGCGCTCGCCAGCGTCGACCGGCTCGTTCTCATTGACGAAGCAGAGGATGCGGCGGGCGACGAGGCCGGCAATCTGCACGACGCCGATCTCGCCATGCTTCGTCTCGACGACGAGGCCGTTGCGCTCGTTCTGTTCGCTTGCCTTGTCCAGTTCCGCATTGAGGAAGCTGCCCTGACGATAGGCGACAGTAGTGATGCGGCCGCGCATCGGCGAGCGGTTCACATGGCAATCGAAGACGTTCATGAAAATCGAAACGCGCAGCATCGGCTCGTGGCCGAGATTGAGCTCGGCCGGCGGCGTCACCATCTGCACGCCGGAAACCCTGCCGTCGGCGGGCGATACCACGAGATCGTCGTCCTGCGGCGTCATGCGCTCGGGATCGCGAAAGAAATAGGCGCACCAGAGCGTGAAGATCAAGCCGATCCAAAAGAGCGGCTTGAAGATCCAGCCGAGAACCAGCGACGCAACAAAGAAACCCGCGACAAAGGGATAACCTTCCTTATGCACCGGGACGATGACGTTGCGTACACTGTTCAACAAGCTCATCTACGGCCTACTCCGTTAGGGCACCCTCACCGAAAACCGGGGTCCGGTTGTCGGACGAGATCATGCCAGTCAAAAGAATGAAAGCAAGATAAGCGGTCTTGCTCTGATTACTAGTTGAGCGTGACTACAGGCAAACTCTGTCATGGGCAATGCTTTCGCACGCTCGCCCCCAGCGCAATCCGCGCGGGGCCAAGATGCCAACGATCCGTAGCGTTGAAAAGCGTTGCCTGTGGAAACTCGTGCCGGGCGTAAAGAAAGACCGCTGACGGGAAGCGGCGGCCTTTCATGACCTGTGATGACAGGCGGAATTTAGAGGCCGAGAGCGGCGCGCAACTCGGCCTTGGCGCCTTCATATTCGCTCTTGTAGTCGTCATGCGTCATGATGGTTTCGGCGATGACGGTGCCTGCGATGTGGGCGGCTTCGATGTCGGAGGCGTAATGAATGCCGCCGACGACGCGGTTATGGCCGTATTCCCAGGCCCGGGCCATGATGGCGGCGCGCTTCTCCGGCACCATATTCGCGAGCACAATGCCCATCAGCGTGCCGACCGTGGCGTGGCCGGATGGATAGGAGCCGGACTTGGAGAGCGGTACGATCGGCTTTACGAGATCGCTGTAGAGATGCGGACGCGGGCGCTTCCAGACATCCTTCGCCGGATCGACGACGGCGCCTTCGGTCTCGACGACACGATCGAAGAATGCCGAGAACTTCGGCAGATTTTCCTTGGTGAATTTCGGATTGTCGATGACATCGGAGAAGCGCCAGACGTTCTCTTCCGCATCGGCAACGGCACGAGCCGCCATTTCCGGCGTGCGGGTAACCTGGATTGTCAGGATTTCGCCGAGTTCGGCCTTCATCTGCGCCGAATCATTAGCCGGCGGCGGCGGCAGCAGGTTGAGGAGGTTGATCTCCTTGGCATCCGCAAACGGCTTGGCATCTTCGGCAAAAACCGGCGAAGCGACGCCGACGACGAGCAACAGCGTCAAGGCCTTGGCAAAATTACGCATTTGGGGGCTCCCTTGATGTGAGACCCGTACCTATCAAGCTGTTATCTCAACTACGTGACAAGCGAAGTCCGCAACATCGCTGCGCCGCACTTGCCCACAACGATCGCGCAACGTCGCGGCGACGCCATTCTTCAGCTTGCAGGCGCCAGCCGGTTGACCACGCCGAGATCGTCGCTCTCGCGCACCTGCTTCAGATGTTCTTCCGCCTGAGTAGCCTCGCGCTGGCGGTTCCACATCGACGCATAGAGGCCGTTCTGCTCCAAGAGGGCGGCATGCGTGCCGCGTTCGGCGATTTCGCCGCTTTTCAACACGATGATCTCATCGGCGCCAATGACGGTTGAGAGCCGGTGGGCGATGACCAGCGTCGTGCGGTTCTTGGAGACGACGTCCAGTGCTGCCTGAATTTCCCGTTCGGTCGTCGTATCCAGCGCCGAGGTGGCCTCGTCGAGGATCAGCACGGGCGGCGCCTTGAGGATGGTACGGGCAATGGCGACGCGCTGCTTTTCGCCGCCGGACAGTTTCAGGCCGCGCTCCCCGACCTTGGTGTCGAAGCCCTCTGGCAAATGACGGATGAAGTCACTGATCTGAGCGATCTCCGCAGCGGCCGTCACCTCGTTCTCGCTCGCACCCGGTCGACCATAGCGGATATTGTAGGCGATAGTATCGTTGAAGAGCACCGTGTCCTGGGGGACCATGCCGATCACCTTGCGCAGGCTCTTCTGCGTCACCTTGCGCAGATCTTGGCCGTCGATGGTGATCGTGCCGCTCTGTACGTCATAAAAGCGGTAGAGAAGCCGCGACAGGGTCGATTTGCCGGCGCCCGAAGGGCCGACAACCGCGACCGTTTTGCCGGCTGGCACTTCGAAGGAAATACCCTTCAGGATCGGCCGCGCAGACTCATAGGCGAAATGCACATCCTTGAAGGAGATGGCGCCGTGGCCGATGACCAGCTCCCGGGCGTCGGGAGCGTCCGTCACCTCCGGCTTGACTTCCAATAGATCGAACATCTCCTCGATGTCGGTCAGGCCCTGGCGGATTTCGCGATAGACGAAGCCGATGAAGTTCAACGGCACCGAAAGCTGCAGCAGCATGGAGTTGATGAAGACGAAATCGCCGACCGTTTGGTGCCCGTTAAGAACGGCCCAGCCGGAGAATATCAGCATGACCGTGGTACCGAGGCCAAAGATCAAGCCTTGGCCGAAGTTCAGCCAGCCGAGCGATGTCCAGACATCGGTGGCGGCCTTCTCATAGCGCGACATCGACTGGTCGAAGCGCCGGGCCTCCATTTCCTCATTGCCGAAATATTTGACCGTTTCGAAGTTCAGGAGCGAATCGATCGCCTTGGTATTGGCGTCGGTGTCGCTCTCGTTCATCGAGCGGCGGATGGAGATGCGCCAGTCGCTCGCGCGGACGGTGAACCAGATGTAGAGCCAGACCGTGATCGCCGTGATGGCGAGATAGGAAAAACCGTAGCCGCGCCAGAAGATAACCGCAGTCAGCAGGAATTCGACAAAGGTCGGAACGGTATTGAGAATGGTGAAGCGGACGATCGTCTCGATGCCCTTGGTGCCGCGTTCGATGATGCGCGACAGGCCGCCGGTCTTGCGCTCGAGATGAAAGCGCAGCGATAGCTCGTGCATGTGCACGAAAGTCCGGTAGGCGAGCTGGCGCACGGCATATTGGCCGACGCTGGCAAAGAGCGAGTCGCGCAACTGGTTGAGGCCGAGCTGAATGAGGCGCGTAACATTGGTGGCGACGATCAGTGCGATGGCGCCCACCATGAAGGCCGGCAGGATGCCCTGCATGTCCAGCTTGCCGTTCAGGGCATCGACGGACCATTTGAAGAAATAGGGAACCAGCAGCAGGAAGAATTTCGAGATCAACAGATAGACGGTCGCCCAGACGACCCGCATCTTCAGGTCCATCCGTCCTGCCGGCCACATGTAGGGCCAGAGATTGACGATCGTATTCAATGGATTGCTGGAATCCGCCGATATGGTCTTCTTGCGGTCTGCCATGTCCGTCTCCGGCGAATATCTGAGCCAGCCGGGGCAATGGCGTAGTTGCGCAGCCTGGCTGGAGGGCCCCGTCAGGTAATGAGCGGAGCAATGGGGGTCGGCGGCACGATTATACTATTTTTATGTCGGGTAAAAGCAGCGGCCAGGCGTTGATTGCGCCTGGCCATATTGCATCGGTCTTATTGTGAGGGGCTATGCCCTATAGATGCCCACCTGAAAGCCGCTTGCGGTGCAGCTCTTCCGAATTGGGCAGCGCATCCTTCGGCAGGCCGAAGACCTGGCCGGGCAGGATACGGTCCGGATTGTTGATCTTGTCCTCATTGGCGAGATAGATCGTTGTATAGCGCACGCCAGCGCCGTAGGTGCGACGGGAAATCTGCCAGAGCGTATCGCCGCGGCGGATGATGACGGCATTGGTATCCTGCGAGAGCGGTGCTTGCTGGAGGGTCTTGGGGCCGCCGCCGTTGGAGGAGGTTTCGACGCTCGTCGGCGCAGGGGCTGCATTCTCGGGCTTGGTAACGGCGGCCATCATCTCTCCGAGCTTGGGCAGGGCATCGCCGACCGACTTCGGATCCTTCGGTAGAGCCTGCAGCACGGTCAGCGCCCGGCCAGCCGCGTTTGCGGCATCGGTGGCGGCCTGTTTCAGCGTCGCACTGGCATCGATCGCCGGACGGAATTCCGAAAGCGACTTCAGCGCAATTTCCGTGCCCGAGCGGGCAGCGGCGAGCTGTTCCGCATTCGGCTGCTTACCATCCGCAAAAAGGTCCTTCAGCAGGATGAAAGCCTTGCCGGCGTCCCCCCTCAGCTTGCCAAGCTCACCTTCGTCGAGTGGCACCATGGTGGTGGCGGCAGCGTTGCCGTTGCTGCCGGAAGCCGCCGGTGTTTGCGCCGCGACCGTCACCTGGTTGCCCTCGGGGCGAGCGAAATTGACGCTGGTGCGCACCGTGACCTTGCCGGAGCCGTCGAGGACGTCGACACGGATCTTGTGGTCGCCGACCGTCAGCGGCATCGTGCCGTCGACGACGAAATGCCCGTCGGCTCCCGCCACGATCTCGCCGATTAGCTTGTCGTCGGCATAGGCGCGAACCTTGGCGTTCGGCTTCGTCGTGCCAGCAACGAAGATATGGTTGTTTTCGATCTCGACTGCATTGACCATAACTTCAGGTGCGCTGGCGGTCGTCGCTGCAGGCGCGGTTGCCGAGTCGCCGGTGCTGGTGGCAGCGGCGGTGTTGTCCTGTGGCTTGGTGCCGGTGGTGTCATTGGCGGTCGCCCCGCCTGTGCCATTCGCGGCTGTATCGGCTGCCGACGCCTGCTGGTCGGTCGCGACGCGCCCTTGCTTGGCTGACGGCGCGGTAATGATGCGGCTTGCCGTGCCGGGTTTGGAAACCATGGCGAGAAGCTGGCTCTTATCGTCCTTCGGAACCGATACGGTAGCAACTTCCTCTGAAGTGACGGCCTTGCCGTCCTTGCCCGTTGCGCGCAGCACCAGTTCATGATCGCCGGGCGGCAGCGGGTTGTCGAGCACGGCGGCGAAATCGCCGCTCGGCCCGACCTCGGTCGTCGTCACCACCTTGTCGCCGTCGACGATTTCCAGCTTGGAATTGGGCTCGGCCGAGCCCGCGATGACGGTGGAACCATCCGGCTCGACGCGCAGCACGTCGAAGGACGGGGTTACCGGTCCCGCCGCTTGCGTCTGCGGCGCGGCCTCGCCAGTGAGTGCTGCCCGCGCCTTGTCGATCGCGGCGGCGGCATCGGCGATGTTCTCCGGAAGAGACTGGATGATGGCAAGTGCCTTGCCGGCGCCGTCATGTGCCTTGTTGACCAGGGCGGTCGTCGTGGCATCGGTGCCTTGGGGCGCGGTAAAATCGACGATCGCCTGCAGCGCAGTGACCGTCTTCGTCTTGGCTGTGGTGAAGACGTCCTCGGTCGGCCCCTTGCCGTCCTTGAAGAGCGCTTTGAGATCGGCAAGAGAGGTGATGGCCGTGCCGCTGAGATCGGTGAGCTTCTTGGTGACATCAGCGGCGTTGATTGCGGTCGTGGCGGCACCCTGCGTTGCTTCACCGGCCTTTTTCACGGCGTCGCCTGTTTTTTGGCCATTTTCCGTGATGGTGTTCTTCACCGCGTCGCTCGCCTGATTGATGGCGTCACCGATTGACTTCTTATCGCCGTTGATGCGCGGCATCACAAAGAAGACCATCAGGACGGTCGCAACTACCAGTACCAACAGAGCCAGCAAGCCGGCACGGTTCTTCATCATCATTTCTCTCCAAGCGGCGGAGTCATCTCCACTCTTGAAATTGCTAACGATTTCGCCTGCTTTTACAAGCTTTCTCAGTCATTTCAGCGTGCTCTGGCACAAGTTTTCTTTTGAAAATTCTTGACTGAGCACTTGCAGCATAGTTGTTTGCATTCATGACTGACGATTCTGTGCCAATTCGATCCATCTGCGTCTATTGCGGCTCCAGGCCGGGTCGCGATCCTTCCCACATGGCTGCGGGCCGCGAGCTGGGCAAGAACATCGCCGAGAGCGGGTTGCGCCTAGTCTATGGCGGCGGCACGAAAGGCATCATGGGCGCTGTCGCGAGCGGCGTCCTGTCGCATGGTGGTCAGGTTACCGGCATCATTCCGGAGTTCCTCGTCGATATGGAAGCGACGCGCCATTCGCTCGGTCAATTGGACGAGCTGATCATAACCCCGGACATGCATACGCGCAAACACACCATGTTCGAGCGCGCCGACGCTTTCGTAGCGCTGCCGGGCGGCATCGGTACGCTGGAGGAGATCGTCGAGATCATGACCTGGGGCCAGCTCGGCCGCCATGAAAAGCCGATGGTCTTCGCCAATATCAACGGTTTCTGGGACCCGATGATGGAGCTGATCCGCCATATGACGGAGGAGGGCTTCGTCCACACTGCTCATCGTGTGCAGCCGCTGGTCATCGACAAGGTCGCCGACATCATTCCCGCAATTCGCAAGCATGCGGCCGAGGCGCATGGCGACCGCGGTGGCGAAGAGGCCGTTATCTCGAAGCTGTAATTTTGGATCCACCTGACAGCTTGTCGGATTGTGGCAATAGGATATTGTGCGGCTCAGTCTTGATTGGACATGGGCGATTAAATATGTGGTCGGTTTTCAAGGCATTATTGTCGGGTATTAAACCATTCAACGTGATGGCTGGCGATGTCATCTTTGCGACGGCATGGGAAAGCGGAACATCCCGATTTTCGTTTTTCGAATGGCGCGTCAAAGAATTACTCGACAAGTCCGATGTCCTAATAGGCGTAAAGATGCGCCCTGATAGCTACGCAGGTCCTGAAGGTGACGTCAAAAACTATATCAACTTCGATATTGAGACGGCCATCAGGATCCGCGACAGCTTGAACGAATGCATCGAATTCGCGCGGCACTATCGCGAAATAGGCGGGAAAGCCTCTTACGCTCCGACTCCGAATGTTGGCGAAACTGCTTAATGCATGGTTGACGTGTGGCTCAGCAGCCACGCTGAGTCTCAGCGCCCCCGGCTCTGACGCAGCATAGACCAGCTATAAAGCGCCAGCCCCGCCCAAATCAGCGAGAAGGCGATCAATTGGGTCGTGCCGAAAGGCTCCTTGAACAGGAAGACGGCGATCAGGAAGACCATGGTCGGCACGATATACTGCATGATGCCGATGGTGGAGAGCTTCAGCAGTTTCGCTCCATTGGCGAAGATCATCAGCGGCAGGGCGGTCACAAACCCGCAACCGAGCAGAAGCGCCATATCCGAGACGCCCGTGCGATAAAGATGGCCTTCGCCGCGCGCCTCCAGATAGACGATGTAAAGCAGCGCGGGGATGCAGAGCAGCAACACCTCGATAAAGAAACCTTGATTCGGCCCGACCGGCAGCGTCTTGCGGAAAAAGGCGTAGAAGCCCCAGGAGAAGGTCAGCGACAACGCCACCCAGGGCAGGGTGCCGGCTTGGACAGTCAGGATGACGACCGCTGCGGCCGCCAGGCCGATCGCAACGATCTGTGCCGGCGCAAGCCTCTCCTTCAGCAGCAAGGCGCCAAGCGCGATGCTGAACAGCGGATTGACGAAATAGCCGAGGGCTGCATCGAGCGAATGTCCTGCGCCGATGGCCCAGACATAGGTGCCCCAGTTGATGGTAATCAACACCGCCGTCAGCGACGCCATGGCGAGCGTGCGCGGGTTCGTCAGCGCCGCCTTCACATCGCCCGTGCGGCCGAGCGCCAGAAGCACGGCGCCGGCGACCGGAACGGACCATAGGATGCGGTGGGCAATGACCTCTGTCGCCGGAATATGTGCCAAGGCCTTCATGTAGAGCGGCAGGACGCCCCAGATCAGATAGGCCGTCAGCACGAAACCGAACCCGCGTGGGCTTTCCTCGTTCTTGATATCAGGTGCGACCGTATCGGTAGCCATTGGTATTTCCCGCCGTAATATTTTCTTTTACGACGGGCTTACTCCAATGCGCCTTGTGGGGCCAATTCATTTCCTTGACGGCATCGTCAAGGTTTTTGATAGGCGGCGGATCACTCCGCCGCGATCTTGCCCGCCATGTGCCGGTTTTTCATCAGCTTGTAGATGACGGAATCCATCAGCGCCTGGAAAGAGGCGTCGATGATGTTTTCCGAAACCCCGACCGTCCACCAGCGCACGCCGCTGCTGTCGGTGGATTCGATCAGGACCCGGGTTATGGCCTCCGTGCCGCCGTTGAGGATGCGCACTTTGAAGTCAGCGAGCACCAGATCGTCGATCTCATGCTGGTATTTGCCGAAGTCCTTGCGCAGTGCCAGGTCGAGCGCGTTGACCGGGCCATCGCCTTCGGCAACCGACATGATAGTCTGGCCGTCGATGATCATCTTGACCACCGCTTCCGAGACGATCTTTACCCGGCCGTGAGAATCGAACCGGCGCTCGACCATCACGCGGAAACCGTCGATCGCAAAGAATTCCGGAATGGTGCCAAGGGTGCGGCGCGCCAGAAGCTCGAAGCTGGCATCGGCGCCCTCGTAAGCGTAACCGGACGCTTCGCGCTCCTTGACGATCTGGATCAGCCGATCGAGCTTCGGGTCGTCCTTGCCGACCTCGATGCCGCGCCGCTTCAGCGCGTTGATGAAGTTCGACTTGCCGCCCTGGTCTGATACCATGACCTTACGGAAATTGCCGACGCTTTCCGGCGGCACATGCTCGTAGGTGCGCGGGTCCTTCAGCAATGCAGACGCATGGATACCGGCCTTGGTCGCGAAGGCCGAGGCGCCGACATAGGGCGCCTGATGATCGGGCGAGCGATTCAGCAGCTCGTCGAAAGCATGCGATAGGCCGGTCAGGCCCAAGAGCCGTTCGCCATCGATTGCCGTTTCGAAGCGCTCGCTATAGGCCCTTTTCAGCGCCAGCGTCGGGATCAGCGTGATCAGGTTGGCATTGCCGCAGCGTTCGCCGACGCCGTTCAACGTGCCTTGGATCTGCCGCACCCCGGCTTCGACCGCGGCGAGCGAATTGGCGACCGCCTGGCCCGTGTCGTTATGGGCATGGATGCCAAGACAGTCGCCGGGGACGCCCTCGGCGATCACGGCTTCAACGATGGCGCGGACTTCCGGAGGCTGCGTGCCGCCATTGGTGTCGCAGAGCACGACCCAGCGCGCACCGGCTTCATAAGCCGTCTTGGCGCAGGCGAGCGCATAGCTCGGATTGGCCTTGTAGCCGTCGAAGAAATGCTCGCAGTCAACAAGCGCTTCCTTGCCTGCTGCGATGGCCGCCTTGACGCTTTCGGCGATGCATTCGAGATTTTCCTCATTGGTGCAGCCAAGGGCGACCTTGACGTGATAGTCCCAGCTCTTGGCGACGAAACAGATAGCATCGGACTTTGCCTGCAGGAGGCTGGCAAGACCGGGATCGTTGGAGGCGGAAACGCCGGCGCGCTTGGTCATGCCGAAGGCGACGAAGGAGGCAGTCTGCGTCCGCTTTTCATTGAAGAAGGCGGTGTCGGTCGGATTGGCGCCGGGATAGCCACCCTCGACATAATCGAGGCCGAATTCGTCCAGCATGTTGGCGATGGAAATCTTGTCCTCGACCGAAAAGTCGATGCCGGGCGTCTGCTGCCCGTCGCGCAAGGTCGTGTCGAAGAGATAGATTTTTTCGCGTGTCATTCGGTTTCCTCCGGCGAACCGGTTTCCTCTTATCTAGTCGCTTCCTCTCCCGCCTCGGCCTAGCGAAGCGGGGAAGGGTTCAAATTTTCCCTGCGAACTTATCCGTCGCGCGGATGAGCTGATCGAGAATGCCCGGTTCGGAAAAAGCGTGGCCGGCCCCTTCGATCAGATGGAATTCCGCCTTTGGCCATGCCTTGTGCAAAGCCCAGGCGTATTTCGCCGGGCAGGGCATGTCGTAGCGGCCGTGGACGATGACCCCGGGAATGTCCTTCAGTCTGTGGGCATCGCGCAGGAGCTGGCCTTCCTCCATCCAGCCGGCATTGACGAAGAAGTGGTTTTCGATGCGCGCGAAGGCATGCGCATATTCGGCTTCCTCGAACTTTCCGCTGGTCGAAGGATCCGGCAACAGGGTAATCGTCTCACCCTCCCAGATCGCCCAGGCCTTGGCGGCCTTCAGGCGCATGGCCTTGTCCTCGTGGGTCAGCCGGCGGTGATACGCAAGCATCATCTCGTGACGCTCTTCCAGTGGGATCGGCGCGATGAAGCGCTCCCACTTGTCCGGGAACATTTCCGAGACGCCGAATTGATAATACCAGTCAAGCTCGGCCTTGGTCAGCGTGTAGATGCCCCGCACGACCAGTTCGGAAACCCGTTCGGGATGCTTTTCCGCATAGGCAAGCGCCAGCGTCGAGCCCCAGGAGCCGCCGAATACCAGCCACTTGTCCACACCGGCCATTTCGCGCAAGCGCTCGATATCGGCGACCAGATGCCAGGTCGTATTGGCGTTCAGCCCCGCGTGCGGCGTCGACTTGCCGCAGCCGCGCTGATCGAACAGCGTGACGTCATAAAGCGCCGGATCGAATTGGCGGCGATGCGTCGGCGAGATGCCGCCGCCCGGGCCGCCATGCAGGAAAACGGCAGGCTTGGCCCCAGGCGTGCCAACGCGCTCCCAATAGACGACATGGCCGTCACCGACATCGAGATGGCCGGAGGCGTAGGGCTCGATCTCAGGATAAAGCGTACGCAGTATTTCCGTCATATTTTTAATCCCTCGGCGGGCCAGACGTCGGTATCGTGATCAGGGTGCTGGAAGGAGATGATCTGCTCCTGCCGCGCGTAAAAATCCGGATCCTGATGGACCGGCTGCTCAAATATGGTGTCGACCCAGGGCAGGCGCGAGGCGTAGTTCACCTGGATCTGCGGCGCCAAATCGTCGCGCTCGTCGAAGGCGCCGACGGCGATCTCCAGCCCGCCGGGATGGCGGTAGGTCAACGGCGTGCCGCAATTCTTGCAGAAGCCGCGGTCGATGTTGACGGAAGACTGGAAATAGGTGGGCTCGCCCCGCGTCCATTCGAGGCCATCATCCGGCGCCGTGACCAGGGCGGAGAAGAAGTTGCCGAACTGCTTCTGACACATGCGGCAATGGCAGATCGAGGGGCGGCCGAGCTCACCGTGGATGCGAAACCGCACGGCACCGCATTGGCATCCTCCGCTTCTGATGGCTTCAGTCATGGCTCTTCTCCTGTGGCCAGGTTTGGGTATCGTGATCGGGGTGCTGGTGGTTGGATGACCGGATCGCCAGATCACGATCCGAACCATCGCCATCCGGTTCCACTGGCAGCGCATCGAGCGCATGGAACCATGGCATTTTTCCCGCAAGATTCGATTGGGCGACCGGCTGCACCGCCATCGGCTCGTCGAGGGAACCGAGCGTCAGATTGATGAAATCCGTGCCCGGAATGTCGTAGAACAACGGCGTGCCGCAGGCACTGCAAAAGCCGCGGCGCACGAGATCGGACGAGTGAAACCACGAGGGCTCGCCGCGCGTCAGCTCGAAATCGGAGCGTTGGGCGCTGCCGAGCGGCAGAGCGTAATTGCCTGAAGCCTTCTGGCACATGCGGCAATGGCAGAGATGGGGATAGCCGATCGCGCCGGCGGCACGATACCGGACCGCGCCGCACTGGCATCCACCGCTATATCCCATCGCCATCGTCATTTGCCTGTTTCCGGTGGCCATGTTGCCGTGTCGTGGTCCGGATGCTGGTAAGACACGATCTCCAACACGAAGGGCGCCTGCTCCGCATCCTCTTCCGTCCGGTGCCCCGGCAGCAGATGCAGCCTGTCGACGAAGTCTATCTTGCCTTCCACGCCGAACTGCACCACCGGCGGCAATAGCGACGGATCATCGAATGCGCCAGCCGCGACCGCCACGCCATCGGGCGCCTCATAGGTCAACGGCGTACCGCAATCACCGCAAAAGCCGCGCTCGACGAAATTCGACGACCGAAACTTTTTGCGCTCCCCCCGTGTCCAGACGAGCTCGGCGCCGCGGGCAGAGACGAGCGGCGCATAATAGGCACCAAAGGCTTTCTGGCACATGCGGCAATGACAGATCGACGCATCCTTGAGCTCGCCTCGTATACGGAAGCGAACCGCGCCGCATTGACAGCCGCCGGTGAAGGTTTCAGTCATCTCTTCACCTCCCAGGTCGTCTTACGCTCACCAGTCGCCGGGTCCTTGCCGTCCTTCAACTGAATACCTTCAGCCAAAAGCACCTCGCGGATCTTGTCAGCTTCGGCAAAGTTCTTCGCCTTTAGCAATTCCAGCCGCTCCCGCACGCGCCTGTTGATTTCCGCAACAACGGCGTCGTCCATCTCCACCTTCTCGGGCAACAGGCCGAGAAGTGCCGCGCTTGCGGCGAAGGTGGGCAGGACGCTCGCATCGGCATTGGCGGCTTGCGCCAGAGCATGCAGCGCCTGGATGGCGGCAACGGTGTTGAGGTCGTCGGCCAGGGCCGCCACGATGGCAGCATCCGGCGCGGCATCGCCGACATCCGCCGCCGGCCATTTCGCCAGAAGCCGTTCAGCCTCTTCCAGCCGCTTCACGGAAAAGTCGATCGGCTCGCGGTAGTGCGTCATCAGCATGGCAAGCCGCAGCACCGCACCCGGCCATACCCGTCCGCCGAGTTTTTCGGTATGCAGCAGTTCGTAGATGGTGACGAAATTGCCCTCGGATTTCGACATCTTGCGGCCTTCGACCTGCAGGAAGCCGTTATGCATCCAGACATTTGCCATCACCTCGGTACCATGGGCGCAACGCGATTGGGCGATCTCGTTTTCATGGTGCGGGAAGATCAGGTCCAGTCCGCCGCCATGAATGTCAAAGACGTCGCCGAGATAGCGCCCGCTCATGGCGGAGCATTCGATATGCCAGCCAGGACGGCCGCGGCCCCAGGGGCTTTCCCAGCCGGGCTCGCTCTCGTCCGAGAGCTTCCAGAGCACGAAGTCACCCGGGCTTTTCTTATGCGCGTCGACAGCAACGCGAGCGCCGGCCTGCTGCTCCTCGAGATTGCGTTTTGAGAGCTGGCCGTAATCCGCCATGGATTTGGTGTCGAACAGCACTTCTCCAGCGGCCTGATAGGCATGGCCTTTGGCGATCAGCTTCTCGATGATCTCGATCATCTGCGCGATGTTTTCCGTCGCCCGCGGTTGCATCGTCGGCTCAAGGCAGCCGAGCGCGATCGCGTCCTGGCGATACTGCGTCTCGGTCTTTTCGGTGACCAGGCGGATCGCGTCGTTCAGCGGCAGTCCGGGATGATCGCGCAGTGCCCGCGCGTTGATCTTGTCGTCGACGTCGGTGATGTTGCGCGCATAGGTGACATGATTTTCGCCATAGACCTCCCGCAACAGTCGGAAGAGCACGTCGAAGACGATCGCGGGCCGAGCATTGCCGATATGGGCGAAGTCATAAACCGTCGGGCCGCAGACATACAGGCGGACGTTCTCGCGGTCGATCGGCTGGAAGTCGACCTTTTCGCGCGTCAGCGTGTTGTAAAATTTAAGGTGCGGCTCGGTGCCCATTTCACTCTCCCAAAGGCATAAATCCGAAAAATATCGTCACCGGCAGGCCGGACGTTTATCATCTTGAATTTTGGGAGACGAAAACGGCCAGGCCAGCGAAATGCTAGCGAATAATCTTCCGGCAGATAATGCAGATAACCGTTTTCATGGGCGGCTTTATCGCGCGAGTAGGGGATTTGGTCAAGGGGGGATGTCGCCTTCTCCGCGTGGGCAGAAGGTGGCTCCAAGGGGTGGATGAGGAGGGCGCGAGGAGCAAAGAAAAGCGGCAAGCGAAAGGTTCCCGGCGGTGTATCACGCCTTCAACCGCGCTGCGCGCGACCTTCTCCCCCGGCGGGCCGAAGATCGTATTATTCCGGCATCCGGTAGTCGACGAGCTTGTTTTCGCGCACGACAAAGAGTTTGCCGGTTTCGGTGACATCCGGACCCGCGAGCGGCAGGATGGCTTGCGCGACGTCGCGCGGGTGCGGCAGCGTGTCCGGATCTTCGCCGGGCATTGCCTGGGCGCGCATCGCGGTGCGGGTGGCGCCGGGGTCGACGCTGGTGATCCGTAGCGCCGTGCTTTGGGTTTCGCCCGCCCAAGTGCGGGTAAGCGCCTCGACGGCCGCCTTGGATGCCGAGTAGGGACCCCAGAAGGGCCGGCAGCGATGGGCTGCGGCCGATGAGAGGATGATGGCGCGGCCCGCGTCGGCGCGCATCAGCAGCGGTTCGACCGAGCGGATCAGCCGCCAGGTCGCGGTGACGTTGATGGTCATCACCTTTTCGAACACCTTCGCCTCGACGTGGCCGATCGGCGAGATGACGCCGAGTACGCCAGCATTGGCGACGAGGATATCGAGCTTGCCCCAGCGCTCGAAGATGGAGCCGCCGAGCGCATCGATCGCGTTCATGTCGGCAAGATCGAAGGGCACCAGCGTTGCCGAACCGCCGACAGCCTTGATGGCGTCGTCCAGCTCCTCAAGTCCGCCGACCGTGCGGGCGCAGGCGATCACATGCGCGCCAGCCTTGGCCAGCTCCAGCGCGGTGAAATAACCAATACCGCGTGACGCGCCGGTCACCAGGGCGATTTTGTCCTTGAGGTCTATGCTCATGCTGTCTTGGTCCGAATGCGCTGGAGAAGGAGAGCGGTGAAAAGCCCCGTGTCAGCCGTTGCTGGCGAGCACGGAAAGCTTGCGCACATTGCTGGTGCTTTCCTTGTCGAGCAGGCGTGTGGGATAATCGCCGGTGAAATAGTGGTCGGTGAACTGCGGCTGCGCATTGTCGCGCGGCGCGCCGCCGACGGCGCGGTAGAGACCGTCGATCGACAGGAATTCCAGCGAATCGGCACCGATGAAATCGCACATCGCCTTCAGGCTGGTGTACTGATTAGCGAGCAGCTTGTCGGCGTCCGGCGTATCAATGCCGTAGAAATCCGGATGGTAGATCATCGGGCTGGCGACGCGGATATGCACTTCGCGGGCGCCGGCATCGCGGATCATCTGCACGATCTTGACCGATGTCGTGCCGCGCACGATGGAGTCATCCACCAGCACGACGCGCTTGCCTTCGATGATGGCGCGGTTGGCGGAGTGCTTCAGCTTGACGCCGAAGGCACGAATCTGCTGCGTCGGCTCGATGAAGGTGCGGCCGACATAGTGGTTGCGGATGATGCCGAGCTCGAAGGGGATGCCGCTTGCCTGAGCATAGCCGATCGCCGCCGGCGTGCCGCCATCCGGCACCGGCACGACGACATCGGCCTCGATGGGCGCTTCCTTGGCGAGATTGATGCCCATATTCTTGCGGGCGACGTAAACGTTGCGGCCACCGACCACGGAATCGGGGCGGGCGAAATAGACATATTCGAACAGGCAGAGGCGTTCAGGCTGAGAAACGTCGGGCTTGCGGGCATCGATGGTGATCGATCCGTCCGACTGGATCTCGCAGATGATGACTTCGCCATTTTCCACGTCGCGAACGTATTTGGCGCCGATAATATCGAGCGCGCAGGTTTCGGAGCAGAAGATCGGCTTGCCGTCGAGTTCGCCCATCACCAGCGGCCGGATGCCGATCGGGTCGCGCGCCGCAATCAGCTTGGTGCGCGTCATGGCGAGCATCGAATAGCCGCCTTCCATCTGGCGGATCGCGTCGATGAAGCGATCGGAGGAGGAGGGGTGCTTGGAGCGCGCGATGAGATGGAGCACGACTTCCGTGTCCGACGTCGACTGACAGATGGCGCCATCGGCGATCAATTGCCGGCGCATCGTCAGGCCGTTGGTGAAATTGCCGTTGTGAGCGATGGCAATACCGCCGACTTCAAGTTCGGCAAATAGCGGCTGCACGTTGCGCAGGATCGTCTCGCCCGTCGTCGAATAACGCACATGTCCGATCGAACGGTCGCCGGGCAGGCGGGCGAGGGTGGCGGGATCGGTATAATGGTCGCCGACAAGGCCCATGCGCCGCTCGGAATGAAAGCGCTGACCATCGAAGGAGACGATACCGGCCGCTTCCTGACCGCGATGCTGTAAGGCATGCAGGCCGAGCGCCGTCAGCGTCGCGGCGTCGGGATGGCCGAGAATGCCGAATACACCGCACTCCTCATGCAGGGTGTCGCCGTCGATATCATCCTCGATGGAAAGGGAATGGTTCATGGCTGCAGGCCTTTGCTCTCAACATGGGACGGGTCAGGGCGGCGTCGCGACTGAATGCAAAAATAACTGAAAATCCGGCCGGAAAGAATATCCGGCCGGATTTTCGGATTTCGTGCCGCTCACATGGCGATTATCGCTCTGCGGGTCAAGCCTGTAAACGCACTGTTAATTGTTCGTCTGCGGCGCAGGCGCGTCATCGGACGGCGCTGTATCGTTCGTTGAGCCATCCTGCGGCTGCGATTGTTGCTGCTGCTGGTTCGGCGCGATCTTGTTGATGATCTCGGCGGGAAGCATCGCCTGAATGTTTTCCGGAAGCGCCGATTTGAGCTTTTCGACCATCGAATCGAGGAAAGGCTTCGACTTGGCGTTGTTGACCCAATCCGGACGTGCGGCCGGCGCAACCAACCAGTTCCAGAAGGCCACGACGACGACCATCAGCAGCAGGCCGCGGGCAGCGCCGAAGAGGAACCCGAGCGTACGATCGAGCGCGCCGATGCGGCTGTCGATGATGAAGTCGGCGATCCTGATGGTGATGAAGGAAATGATGATCAGCGCGATCAGGAAGATGACGGCAGCAGACGCAACGGTCGCGATGCGGGTGTCCGCCGTATAGTGCAGCGCATAGGGTACGAGCAGCGAATAGAGATAATAGGCGGCAACGGCCGAGCCGCCCCAACTGACGATCGACAGAATTTCGCGGGAAAAGCCGCGGACCATGGCCAGAACGGCGGAGAACAAAATAACGCCGATAACAATACCGTCAAAAATCGTAATGGGCATGTATAATCCACTCCAAGACTTGCCATGCCAAGCATGGCTGCCATCGGCCTCAAATATGTGCCTCTCTCCCCGTCAAGAACGGTTTAAGGAAGGCTCAGTCTTCGTCTTCCGCGCGCTTGAGCGCGCCCCTCGATCCGGCTATGCGCGCCACCAGATCCGGCAGGCTTTCGATCTCGTTCCAGCGCCCGCCATTGCCTTTCGGCAGGTCGGAGGAGGCGGTGGGGAGAAGCGCTGCAGAAAATCCCAGCTTCTCGGCTTCCTTGAGGCGCTGAGTGGTGTGCGCAACCGGCCGGACGGCGCCCGACAGGCTGACTTCGCCGAAATAGACGCAATCTGCCGGAAGGGCAAGACCAGCCAGGGATGAAACCAGTGCAGAGGCGACCGCAAGGTCCGCAGCCGGCTCGGAAATGCGATAACCGCCGGCAATATTGAGATAAACGTCGTGCTGACCGAGCCGAACACCGCAATGCGCTTCCAGAACCGCGAGAATCATCGACAGCCTCGCCGAATCCCAGCCGACCACAGCGCGACGCGGCGTGCCGAGCGATGTCGGGGCAACGAGCGCCTGCACTTCGACCAGCACAGGCCGGGTGCCTTCCATGCCGGCAAAGACGGCCGCGCCCGGCGACTTGGAATTGCGCTCGCCGAGGAAGAGTTCGGACGGATTGGCCACTTCCCGCAGGCCCTTGTCGGACATTTCGAAGACGCCGATCTCGTCGGTCGGGCCGAAGCGATTCTTCACCGTGCGCAGGATGCGGTAGTGATGGCCGCGATCTCCCTCGAAATAGAGAACGGCGTCGACCATATGTTCGACGACGCGCGGGCCGGCGATCTGGCCGTCCTTGGTGACGTGGCCGACCAGCACCATTGCCGCGCCCGTCTGCTTGGCGAAGCGGATCATCGCCTGCACGCCGGTGCGCACCTGCGTCACCGTACCGGGCGCCGATTCGGCAAGCTCGCTCCACAGCGTCTGGATGGAATCGATGATGACGAGGTCCGGCCGCTTGCCTTCGGCGAGCGTCGCGAGGATGTCCTCGACATTGGTTTCGGCGGCGAGCATTACATCCGTATTGGCGGCGCTCAGCCGCTGGGCGCGAAGCCGAACCTGCGCCACCGCCTCTTCGCCGGAGACGTAGACGATCTTGTGGCCTCTTCGGGAAAGGGCCGCGGCCGCCTGCATCAAGAGCGTCGACTTGCCGATGCCGGGATCGCCGCCGACGAGCACTGCCGAGCCGCGCACGAAACCGCCGCCGGTCGCCCGATCGAGTTCGGAGATGCCGGTGTGAATGCGCGGTGCTTCCTCGATCTCGCCCGAGAGCGCTGTCAGCGTTACCGGACGCCCCTTCTTCGGCACCTTGGCGGGGCCGCCGCCGATGCCGCCCATCGGGTCTTCCTCGACGATGGTGTTCCATTCGCCACAACCATCGCATTTGCCTGCCCAGCGGTTATGGACCGTGCCGCAGTTCTGGCAGATGAATTGTGTACGGGCTTTTGCCATCAGATGCTGTTCTCAATGTCCTGTGCTTCGCAGTGCGAAGCGAATCGCGGCTGGCTGTCAGATAATGTCTTTCGCGTCAGATCAAAACTAATGATTTCCGCATCAACGGCGATTGTGTCAGCCTTTATGCTGGGTTTTCGATCGATGGTGACGGATGTTCGACTATACGCTTGCACATTGGGTCGCGTTTCTTTCGGCCGCCGTCCTGCTTAATCTGTCGCCGGGGCCGGATATTGCCTTCATTCTCGGTCACACGATCAGAAGCGGCATACGTTCCGGCTTTGCCGCGCTGTTCGGCATATGGAGCGGCGCCTGCGTCCATGTTCTGATGGCCGCAGCCGGGCTATCGGCGATATTGGCGGCCTCGGCCATCGCGTTTTCGGCGGTAAAATGGGCCGGCGCGGCCTATCTCATCTGGCTTGGGATACAGGCGCTGCGCTCGAAGGGCGAAGGCGCCTGGATCAAGGAGGCCGGAAGGGCATTGCCCTGGAGCCGCATCTATCGGCAAGGCATCCTGGTGTCGCTGCTCAATCCGAAGGTGGCCATCTTCTTTCTCGCTTTCCTGCCGCAGTTCGTCGTTGAAGGGGCAGGCCCGGTCTGGGCGCAGCTCTTGCTCCACGGCAGCCTCATCATAGTAGTCGCCGCCTTCATCGAACCGCCCCTCATTCTTCTTGGAGGTCGTCTTGCCGAGGCACTACGGCGCAATCGAAACGCGGGCCTGTGGCTGGACCGGGGGCTTGGAACATTGTTTGTAGCGCTGGGGGTCCGCTTGGCGGTCAGCGCGCGTTAGGCGGTGGTGATGCGCTCCTACTCGTCGGCCTCGTCAAAGATGTAGCGCCGCTCATGTCGCAATCCCAGGCCGGTCAGCATCTCGTAGCTGATCGTCCCGGCCGCGCGGGCAGCGTCGTCAACGGGGATATTCTTGCCGAAGAGCTCCATATAGTCACCGGCGCGGACCAGTTTTTCGGGGACGTCGGTCACGTCGAAGATTGTCAGATCCATGGTGATGCGACCGGCAACAGGCACCTTGTAGCCGGCGATGAAGCCCTGGCCGCCGGCAATTCCGGTCTGGCGCAGCGGCACGCCGTTGTTCGACTGGCTGCGCATGTAACCATCTGCATAGCCGGCCGAAACAATGGCGAGGCGGCTGTCGCGCGTCAGCTTCAACGCCCCGCCGTAGCTGACGGTCTCGCCGGCCTTGGCGGAGCGGGTCTGGATGATTCTCGCCTCTGCCGTGGCGACCGGTCGCATCGGATTGGCCATATTGCCGACCGCCTGGCCGCCATAGATGGCAATGCCGGGACGGGTAAGGTCGAAATGATATTCGGAGCCGAGGAAGATACCGGCGGAATTGGCGAGGCTCGCCTCGATGCCTTCGAAGGCGGTGCTGACCTTGCGGAACGCTTCGAGCTGCTGCCTGTTCATCGCGTGTGCCGGGTCGTCGCCGCAGGCGAGGTGGCTCATCACCAGAACAGGCGCAAAACTGGCCGGGCGAGAGACGTCGTTGGCGAGCGCGATCGCATCCTCTGCCTGCAGTCCCAGCCGGTTGAAGCCGGTATCGACCTGCAGCGCGCAAGGGTGATCGCCATGGTCGGCCAGCACCGACATCCAGAAGGTCAATTGCTCTTCGGAAGCAATGACGGGCACAAGATCGTTTTCGAAAAACTGCCGCTCTGTCCCCGGCCAGATACCGCTGAGCACGAAAATCCGGGCATCCGGGGCATAGAGCCGGAGTGTGGCGCCTTCCTCGGCGGTGGCGACGAAGAAATCACGGGCGCCGGCGAGATAAAGTGCCTCGCCGACATCTTCGATCCCCAGACCATAAGCGTCGGCCTTCACCGCGGCACCGGTGCGGGCCCTGCCGGAACGGCGGGCCATGTCACGCCAGTTCTCGACGAGGGCGCCCAAATCGACCGTCAGCCGAAGGCCGGCGGAGGCGAAAGCGTCAATGTCTTCGAAATTATCTGTCATGGAGCCGCCTAAAAAAGGGCCGGAGGGATGCTGCTCCGGCCAGAATAGTGATCATCGATGGAAAGAGAAAGTGCTGCAGTGCACATATGCGCCGCAGGCAGCCTTCATCAGTGCTCCTCATATTGCAGGAAGGACGAGTCCGCGAGGTCGGCGAAACGCGTGAATTCCGACTGGAAGGCGAGTTTCACAGTGCCGGTCGGCCCGTGACGCTGCTTGGCGATGATGACGTCGGCCGTGCCTTTCACCTTGTCGAACAGGGCTTCCCATTCCGCGTATTTCGGATCGGCCGGATCGCGCGGTTCGGAGTTCTTGACGTAATATTCCTCACGGAACACGAAGAGCACCACGTCGGCGTCCTGCTCGATCGAGCCGGATTCGCGCAGGTCCGAGAGCTGCGGACGCTTGTCGTCACGGCTTTCGACGGCACGCGAGAGCTGGGAGAGCGCGATGATCGGAACGTTCAGCTCCTTGCCGAGCGCCTTCAGGCCGGTGGTGATCTGGGTGATTTCCTGGACGCGGTTCTCGTTCGATTTGCCGGAGCCGGTCATGAGCTGAACGTAGTCCACCACCAGAACGTCGAGGCCGCGCTGGCGCTTCAGGCGCCGTGCACGCGCGGAAAGCTGAGCAATGGAGATGCCGCCGGTCTGGTCGATATAGAGCGGCACCTTCTGCATCATCATCGAGCAGGCAACCAGCTTTTCGAAATCGGCATCGTTGATGTCGCCGCGACGGATCTTCGATGAGGAGACTTCCGTCTGCTCGGAAATGATACGGGTGGCGAGCTGTTCGGACGACATTTCCAGCGAATAAAAGCCGACGACGCCGCCGTTCTTCGCCTTGGTGGAGCCATCCGACTGCACTTCGCCTTCATAGGCGGCGGCGATATTATAGGCGATATTGGTGGCGAGCGAGGTCTTGCCCATGCCGGGACGACCGGCGAGGATGATCAAGTCCGAACGCTGCAGGCCGCCCATCTTGCTGTCGAGCGAGTGAATGCCGGTGGAAATGCCGGATAGACCCCCGTCGCGCTCCTTGGCGACGGCCGCCATGTCGATCGCCAGCGCAACGGCATCGTTGAAGGCCTGGAAGCCGCCGTCGTAGCGGCCGTTTTCCGCAAGTTCGAACAGCCGGCGCTCCGTATCCTCGATCTGCGTCTGCGGCGGCATATCGAGCGGGGCGTCAAAGGCGATGTTGACCATATCCTCGCCGATAGTGATCAGCGCGCGGCGCAGCGCCAGATCGTAGATGGCGCGGCCATAGTCCTCGGCATTGATGATCGAGACGGCTTCGGTCGCGAGACGGGCGAGATATTGCGCCACCGTCATGTCGCCGACCTTCTCTTCGGCCGGAAGGAAGGTCTTGATCGTCACCGGATTGGCGGTCTTGCCCATGCGAATGATGTCGCCCGCCACCTCGAAGATCTTCCGGTGCAGCGGCTCGTAGAGATGAATGGGTTTCAGGAAGTCGGAGACACGGTAATAGGCGTCATTGTTGACGAGGATCGCGCCGAGCAGCGCCTGTTCCGCCTCGATATTGTTGGGCGCTTCGCGGTAATGCGGTTCGGCAGGAGCAATGGCGGCGATCTTGCGCGCGGCTTCGTTCATTTTCCGTCTCTTCGTATTCTTGAGTGCCGACTGGTTTGCGACGATCCGGCGTCACGGTCAATTGCGGAAGGGTAGTGACATGTCGCGGGGCGCTGGTTCGTCCGAGCTATTCACGTTGTTCCACTCATCCACAGGGACAAACGCTCCGCACTAAAAAAACCCGTTGTCGCCGCTTTGCAACGCAATGTCCGACACGCGAATCACATACAAAAACGTCCATGGGTGATTTTAGCCCGATCTGTCCCGGCTGACATCCGGCAGGCGGCAATCGTGCTTGAAAAGCTGTGAGAACCCCGCTATTTCGTTGAAATAGGGTAGGATACTAATAGTATAAAGTAGCAATAATGTCTGGTGCGCCATCACGCCGAGAACTATTCGACGAGCTTTCTGCTTTCAATCGAAAGCTGAGGGCGGCGTTCGACAGCCTGGTGCGCGAGCACGGGATGACATTGGCCCGCGCCCGGGTTTTCCATAAGCTTTCCAAGCGCGATGGCATCAATCAGCGCGAACTCGCCGATGAGCTGGAGCTTGAGACTCCAACCTTGGTGCGTATCCTCGACGCCATGGAGGCGCAGAGCTTCATCGAGCGCCGTGCGGTGCAGTCGGACCGCCGCGCCAAGCAGATATTCATGACCGAATCCGGAAAAGTGGTGGCGGCCGAAGTTGAAGCTCTTGCCACCAGCGTACGTGCGGATATCCTTCAGGGGATTTCGGACGATGATGTCGGCATGGCCCTCAAGGTCATCCGCGCCATGACCGCCAATCTGCAGAATGTGGGTAAGTCATGAGGTAGTGTATGAGCGGTGACCCAGGCCCGATCAATGCGGAAGCCAACACCGCCGCGCCTGCTGCCCCACCGCCCGTGCCGCGCTGGAAGGTGCCGCTTTATATCGGCGCTTCCGTCATGTTCTTCCTGACGCAGGGCCTCGGTCTCAATCTCGCCTTCGCCAATCTCACGCAGATCCAAGGGACCATTGCCGCCACGACCACCGAATCCGCGTGGTTGTCGGCGGCCTATATGGCGCCGAATGTCAGCCTCGCCATCGCGTTGGTGAAGATCCGTCTGCAATACGGCGTGCGCAATTTCGCCGAGGTCAGCATTCTCGGCTTCGTCGTCGCCTCGCTGCTCAATCTCTTCGTCTCCGACCTGCATTCGGCCATCGTCGTCCGCTTTCTGAGCGGCATTGCCGGCGCGCCGCTCTCGACGCTCGGCTTTCTCTATATGCTGGAGGCTTTCGAACCGGCCAAGAAGCTGACGATCGGCGTCAGCCTGGCGATGACGAATACGCTTCTGGCAGCACCCATCACTCGTCTCGTCTCGCCGTCGCTCCTCGATTACGGCGAATGGCGCGGGCTCTACACGCTGGAAATGGCACTGGCGCTGCTGGTGATGCCGATCATCTATCTGCTGCCGCTGACGCCGCCGCCGCGGATGAAAGTGATCGTCTTTGGGGACATCATCAGTTATCTGCTGGTTGCGGTCGCCTTTGGCTCACTGGCCATCGTTCTTTCCGTCGGGCGGCTTTATTGGTGGCTGGAAGTGCCTTGGCTCGGCGTGTTGCTGTCCGTCAGCATCGCCACATTGACGCTCGCCATCGTCATCGAATTGCGTCGGCCAACGCCTCTGATCGATGTCCGCTGGCTACTCTGTCCGGAGATATTGCACCTGACCGGCATTCTCCTGGTCTTCCGCATGATCGCCGCCGAACAGACCTCGGTCATCATGACCTTCTATCAGAATGCCGTCGGCCTGCTCTACGATCAGCTTGCGATGCTCTATTGGATCATCTTGGCTTTTTCGGTCATCGGCGGCCTCATCTGCACGGTACTGATGAGCTATGGCCTGAGTTGGCAGATCCAGTTTGTCGCCCTCGTCATGATGGGGGCGGGTTCCTTCATGGATTCGCAGGTCACCACGCTGACCCGGCCGGAACAGATGTATCTCAGCCAGGCGCTGGTGGCGGCCGGCGCCGCTCTTTTCCTGCCGCCTTCCATGTCCCAGGGGTTCAAGGCCGCCTTTTCGAAGGGCGCACCCTATCTGGTGACGTTCTTCGTGGTTTTCACCTTCACCCAAAGCATCGGCGGCCTGATCGGCTCTGCCTTTTACGGCACGCTGATCACCATCCGCGAAAAATTCCATTCCGCCGTCCTGACCGAACATGTGCTGTTGACCAACCCCGATGTTGCTCACCGTGTCGGCCAGCTCTCTTCATCTTACGGCAGGGTGATTGGCGACAGCGCGCTTTTGAAGGGCGAGGGGTTGGCGCTACTTGGCGCACAGGTCACCCGCGAGGCCAATACGCTCGCCTATAGCGATGCCTTCTTCGTTGCCGGTGTCATCGCGGTCGTGTCGCTTGCTGGACTTTCGCTGCATGTATTCTACCGTTTCATCAAGGCGCGGCTCGTCGACGATCGGCCGCAGACCATGGCTTCCAACCCGTGAGGATATGAAATAGCTCCATGTCGAAGCTCGTTCGCTCCCCCATCGAAGTTATCGCCGTCCTCTCAGGTGTCGGCGGTGTCATGCTCGTGCTTTATGCCTGGCACCTGCCGCCTTTCCAAAGTTCCGTCGAGACGACGGACGATGCCTATGTCAGAGGCTATGTCACGACCATCAGCCCGCAGGTCAGCGGCTACATTACCGACGTGCCGGTCAGGGACTATAAGCTCGTTAAGCAAGGCGACGTGCTGACCAAGATCGACGATCGCATCTATCAGCAGAAGGTGGCGCAGGCGCGGGCGACGCTGGACGGTCAAAAGGCAGCACTTGCCAATTCGCGACAGCAGGAACAGGCGGCCCGTGCCGGCATCGCCTCTAGCGAAGCGCAGATCGACAGCGCCAACGCTGCGCTGAAGCGCGCCCAGCTTGCCTGGGATCGTGTGGCGACCCTGGTCGCCAAGGGCGTGTCGACCACCAGCGATTCCGAGCAGGCGCAGGCGACGTTGGAACAGGCAAAGGCTGCGGTTAATCAGGCGAAGGCCGGCCTCGACGTATCGCAGCAAAACCTGACGACGATCATCGTCAACCGGGCCTCGCTGGAGGCCGGCGTCAGCGGCGCGGAAGCGGCCGTGCAGCTTGCCGATATCGATCTGGAAAATGCAACGATCACCGCGCCGCGCGATGGCCGTATCGGCGAAGTCGGGGTCCGCCTTGGCCAATATGTGACGCCCGGAACCCAGCTCATGGGTCTGGTCCCCAAGGACGTTTGGGTCATCGCCAATTTCAAGGAAACGCAGCTCGACGGCATGAAGGTCGGCCAGCCCGTGACGATCTCCGTCGACGCGCTCGGTCACCGCGAGCTCAAGGGTCATATCCAGCGCTTCTCGCCGGCGGCGGGCTCGGAATTCGCCGTCATCAGACCCGACAATGCCACGGGCAATTTCACCAAAGTGGCGCAGCGCGTCGGCGTACGGGTCAAGATCGACGAAAATCAGCAGGAAGCGCAAGATCTTGCGCCCGGCATGTCGGTGGTCGTCTCCGTCGACAAGGATTCGGCACCGTTGCAGGATACTGCGGCGAATTGAGACGGCAGATGCGTCGCTAAGCCTTGTGGTCAAATAAAAAGCCTGGGTCGCGAGACCCAGGCTTTCTCATGTTCGCAGTCGATGCGACGGCTTGAATCAAGCTTCGTCTTCGGCGTTGCCGTCAGCTTCCGGATCGAAGAAGTCTTCCGGACGCAGGGCATCTTCGTCGACGCCGTAGATGGCATCAGCGGAGGTGAGGGTTTCGCCCTTGGCCTGACGCTCGGCTTCTTCAGCGGAACGGGCAACGTTGAACTCGACGGTGATTTCGACTTCGGCGTGAAGCGCGATGGCAACATTGTGCAGACCGATAGCCTTGATCGGCGTGTTCAGGTGAACCTGGTTGCGACCGATGTTGAAGCCTTCGGCGGCCAGGATTTCAACGACGTCACGAGCGGCGACCGAACCGTACAGCTGGCCGGTTTCACCAGCCGAGCGAACTACGATGAAGGACTTGCCGCCGAGAACGTCGGCAACCTTCTGGGCTTCGCTGCGGCGCTCCAAGTTGCGGGCTTCCAGGGTTGCGCGTTCGGCTTCGAAGCGAGCCTTGTTGGCGGGGTTGGCGCGCAGCGCCTTGCCGAGCGGCAACAGGTAGTTACGGGCAAAGCCGTCGCGAACCTTGACCACTTCGCCCATCTGGCCGAGCTTGGAGATGCGCTCGAGGAGAATGACTTCCATTTTGTTGTTCCTTTCTGATGTCAGATTTTCGTGTTTGTTGGTTTGGATGTATCGGCATTCTTGTTCGGGGTCAGCGATATCGCCTTGCGAGTATCGTAGAGGCCGAGAACAAGGATGATGAAGAGCGGTAGCGTCAGCAGGAATGACGCCAGATAGCAGAGGAAGAGCACGGGTATGCGCCAGTCCTTGCCGCGCGTGCGAAAATGCAATGATGCGAAGCCGGAAATGAGGAAGCCAGCACCGAAAGCACCGAGGATGGCGGCGGCGATCAGGCCAATCACGCCGCCGAAGAATATCGCGACGATCGCTACGAGAAAGACAAAGATCGCGTTGCGATTCATGCGCAATGATGAGGGTATATCCTCCCGCGGGCGCAGATTATGCTTTGAAGCTGCAACGATGCGGATCGCCACATAATAGGCGGCAAGTAGCATCATGACCCAGATCATGCCCCACGCGATCGGGATCGTGTAAAGCATCAGCGACTTCATCTTTGCGATCGCAATCGGATCGAGCTGAAGATCGGGGGACTGTTGGTTCACCGCGCCGACATAGGCGTCGACAACCTGGCCGACCAGATCGGCATTGTAGCCCATGATCGCGCCGACGATGACGACGGTCGCCGCCGTGAGGCCGCAGAGATGCAGCATGATGTCGGAGAGCGGATACCAAGCCATCAGGTGGTCTGGGCCGCCGAGTTCGGAAGCCGGACGCGCCAAATTGGCGAGATGGCTGAGCCAGGCCGGTATCAGCGTCATGACGAGCGTAAATATGCCGAAATATACCGACTGCCAGATGGCGCCGATGACACTCGCCACCACAACGGCGGTGATGACGGCCGCGTTACCCCAGCCAAGACCGACAATCAGGATCGGGAGCGCGGAAAGAGCGCCGAAGAGAATGAACAGCAACGGCTGAGTCGTCGCGCCATACACAAGTAGGACGGCGGTAAGACCGGCGAGGGCGCCGATGGCCAGCACTTTCGGGTTCATTTGTTTCACGTCGCTGTCCTGCTTCGCATCGAGCAGTTAGAGGATGCTTCCGACACTCCGGTCTGAAAGCCGTCCCCAACATGGGTTTTTAAGTTCCGATCCGCGCCCATCGCGAAAGGGAGAAGGGAAGGCATAGCTGCCTTCCCTCAATTCATTCGTGCAGCGCCGGCGCGATTAAGCGACGACGTAGGGCAGCAGGCCGAGGAAACGGGCGCGCTTGATCGCCTGGGCGAGTTCGCGCTGCTTCTTCTGGGAAACGGCCGTGATGCGGGACGGAACGATCTTGCCACGCTCGGAAATGTAGCGCTGCAGGAGACGGACGTCCTTGTAGTCGATGCGCGGCGCATTGGCGCCCGAGAACGGGCAGGTCTTGCGGCGGCGATGGAACGGACGACGGACCGGTGCGGAGGAAACTTCAGACATTCTCAAATCTCCTTAAACGCGGTCTTCGCGCGGACGGCGCGGACGGTCTTCGCGGTCACCACGATCCGGGCGCGGACCACGATCGCCGAAGCTGCGCTCCGGACGGTCGCCATCGCGGCGCGGACGGTCGTCACGGTCGCGCTTCTGCATCATGGCCGACGGGCCTTCTTCGTGCTTCTCGACAGCGATCGTCATGTAGCGCAGGACGTCTTCGCTGATGCGCATCTGGCGTTCCATTTCCTGGATCGCAGCGGCCGGTGCATCGATGTCCATCAGGGCGTAGTGAGCCTTGCGGTTCTTCTTGATGCGGTAGGTGAGGGACTTGAGGCCCCAGTTTTCGATACGCCCGACTTTACCGCCGTTAGCTTCGATAACACCCTTGTACTGTTCTACGAGGGCGTCGACCTGCTGAGCGGAAATATCCTGCCGGGCAAGGAATACATGTTCGTAAAGAGCCATGATAGCTTTGCCTTTCTTGCGTTGGTCTGAACCCGATATTCGGCGGCTAAGCCTCAACGACTGCTCCTGAGAGGGAAGACCCCAAGCAAGAAAAGCGTTTCCGAGACGGTCGAGAGCGGAGACACGGGAGGCTGGAACACTTCCGTTCCGAACGATTTTCAGCGAAGAAAACCGGCCCTCCGTTCAGCCACCAGCCAGAAGACCGGGTTGCGAACAGGGCGGCTTATACGGATTTTTGCGGGAAAGGCAAGGGGCGAAATTGCGCCGTCCGACAGCGGACGCCCTTGCCCAGGCCGAGGTAGGCGGCTTCAATCGTCCGGCAAGGTGAAGACGGCACAGGGGTCGGCGATGCCCCGCAAGGAATATTCGCCCAAGGGGATCAAGTCGGTTTTCGTCTCTGCCGCAACCGCGCCCGAGACGAGTACACTGCGGCCAAGAGGCTTGCACAGGCCTTCGAGCCGGCTCACCAGGTTTACCGCCGGGCCTATGGCGGTGAAATCCAGCCGGTCGGCCGCGCCGATATTGCCCCAGAGCATCTCGCCGAAATGCAATGCGGCACCAAAGGGCAGCGGCGGCAGCCCTTGCGCTTGCCGCACGGCATCGAGATGAGCCATGCCGGCGCGAGCGGCGACGACTGCGCGCAGCGCCGCCTCGCAGGCATCGCCTGGCGTGCCGGTGACCGGGAAAATTGCCAGCGCGCCGTCGCCGATGAATTTCAGCACCTCGCCTCCGAAGGCGTGCACCGCTCCTGCAACGCGGTCGAACCAGGCGTCGAGAGAAGCAATCATCGCCGCTGGTTCCGTCGCCTCGGACAAAGCGGTGAAATCGCGCAGATCGGCGCAGAGCAAAGCGGCCCGGATGGTTTCGCCGGTGCCGCGCTGCAGTGCGCCGGCCTGTACCCGCGCCGCACTGCGCCGGCCGAGATAGGCCTCGAGCAGCGCTGCCAGCGCCGCCCGCGCGGCGAGGGCGCTCAAGGGCGCAGCCGCGAAGCGTGCGGCCTGCCGCAGACGGTCGGCCTCGGCAGGATCGAATGGCCGGAGCCCGGCCCAGCCGAGCACCGGACTATCCGCAGCCGTACCGACCGTATCTTCATGCACGGGGCCAAGCCCGGCCAGCCACTCGTGTCCGGCTTGGCTGGATGGGCCGCCGGCGAAACCGAGAGCCTCGATCACAGCCCCGGTTTCCGCCCGCCATAGCCAGATGCGCCGGGCGATGATCGGATGCGGCACGGCGAGCGTCAGGGCTCCTCCGGCAAGCGGCAGCCCGTCAGCCAACAGCCGGCCGCCGAGCTCGGCCAGAAACCGTTCAGGGCCGGGAGAGGCATCGGCCTCATCAACCAGCCAGGCAAGAGGGGTGGGCAGATCCATCTGTCGATCATGCCACGGCAGCCGCAGGCTGTCATCCGCCGTTGCGGCGGTGCTCCTGCGTGTGACGCAAGTCCACGGGACTGCCGCTCGAGACTAGTGAGTTCGGGAACGGAAAACGGTCATTTCCTGCCAGCCATGGGATCCGGACCCGGGTCACGCCCGGCCGCAGCTTCGGCCAGCCGTCCGAGATAGTGAGCCCAGCCTTCAGCATGGCCGGCGCATTGTTCGGCATTGGGCAGGCCGGTGTGGGTCAGGCGTAGCAGCGTTCCGTCCGGCTGCTCGATCAGGTCGATTTCGACCAGGCTCGATCCCGGCGGCACCACCTCGCTGCCATCCCAGCCGAAACTGTAGGCCAGGCGGTGTACCGGTACCACCTCGCGAAAGGAACCGCGAGCGAAGCGAGCGCCGGTGACGTTGACGAGATAGAGCCCCTCGGGCTGAGGCTCGACCTGTGCCTCCGTTCCCATCCAGCGCAATATCTTCTCCGGATCGGTCAGGAGGGCGAATACCGCGGCTGGTGGCGCCGGGATGCGCTTTTCTTGGCGGACGACAAGGGGCTCTGGCATCGGTCTCTCCTTTGGTTGCATGGCCTGCCTCACCGGAGGCGGAGAATGGACAGGCGCATCCTATCGCGGAACGTCCTCGCGCGACAGCATGTAGGCGCAAGCCCCTGCAACAGGGGCGTTGTCTGCGATGGTGTTGCCGCGCTGTGCGCTCGATCTTCAATCTTCGCAACGGGTGGAAAGCGACACTATCCTGGGCAATTCTAATAATGATCCGCAGGAAATATCGGCATCGGCGCATCCTCCATCATTTCGGCGTAAAGCCGTTCGGTTTGCTGATCCGTCGGGAACATGCATTCGAGCCTCAGTTCCTGCGATGCGATGGTCATCGGAGTGCCGACTGTCGTTATCAGTGAGAAGAAGCCAAGGTTCTTGCCGTCCTTCACAAAGACCAGAGGAATGACGGGTGTGCTGCTGGGCGCGGTGAGTGCTTTCCAGTCGACATCGACATCCGGATAGGCAAGCAGCGCTTTCAGCAGCTCCCGGGTCTTATCGTCGACCACCCGACCGATGGACTCCCGATGGACGCGCGCCAGCAAGCTTCTCGATGTCTCCGGCCAGTCGCGAATGAAGGGGCGCATCCCGACAGGATCGAACATCAGATGCAGCAGGTTGCGTGGCGATTTGTGCGCCGCCATATCGACGAAGCAATTGAAGAAGCGGGGCACGGCGGTATTGGACAGCAGAACGTTCCAATAGCGGTCCATGACAACCGCGGGGAAAGGTTCATGCTGACGCAACATCCGCCGCAGAGCATCCGCGACGGGTTGCATTTCCGGTGCGTCCCAGGAATCGTCCGAATAGATCGGCGCGTAGCCTGCGGCGAGCAGCAGCGTGTTGCGTTCACGGAATGGCACATCGAGCGCCTCGGCAACGGTCAGCAGCCTCTGGCGGCTGGGAACGCTGCGGCCGCTTTCAACGAAGCTGATGTGACGCTGCGAAACGCCCGTCTCCATCGAAAGGTCGAGCTGGCTCTTGCCGCGCACCTCCCGCCAGTGGCGCAGCAACGGGCCAAGCTGTTTCGAGACCGATATCGCTGTGTTGCTGTTCGTCATGGAGGGCCTCTTTGTGGGCTATGCCTGTGGCATCTTATGCCTGGTTCGGCAAGATCAGAATTGCACCGGCCCGACGGAACCGAACCAGTGGCGCACCTTAGTGTGATCAGCCTCGTCCATGTAGAAGAAGTGCGTCATGACGGGCCTGACGACAGGATGGTTCGGATCGTCCGGGGTCATCGTGACGAAGCCGCGGAAGACCTTGAGGAACCCGCCGTCCCAATATTCGGTCACATCATGAAGGGCGGTAAATCCGGTGTCGATGAAAGCGCGCAGACTTTCGCGGATAATCTCGCGGCCCTTCCATTCGGCAATACCCAAATTGGCGGTGGCGTCTTCTGCGAAGCAGTCGAAGCCGGAGCCGAAGGTCTTGTCGTCAATTTCCCTCCAGAAGGCCAACAGCCAGTCCGGTGTTTCGCGCTTCGTGAAAATCATCTTATTCATAGTATGTCTCCTGACGTATTTGCTTGGGGCACGAAGAGACCGGAGCTGCCGGAGCGAAGCCGCCGGCGCTTGAGGTATGGTCTCTTAGCGGCACCGGTTCGGTGCCTATCTCTTGTGGAGATGTCCCAAAATTACGCGTGGGTATGACGCGCCTCAATTACATCAGAGGTCATATTTTCGCGGCTTGTTTGGCCGCCATTGTGCCGATTGCCAGGTTGCGCCTAGCCACCGCGGCAAGGCGCTTCCACTGATCACATCGGCATCGGATACTGCCGGTGTACCTTTTCGATCTCGGCAATCGCTTCGTCCGGCAGCGTGATATAGGCCGAGGCGATGTCGGTTTCGAGCTGGGCCATCGAGGTCGCGCCGATGATGACGGAGGTCATGAAGGGCTTCGTCAGGCAGTAGGCAAGCGCCAGTTTGGCCGGATCGAGATGATATTTGGCGGCGATCTCCAGATAGGCCTTGACCGGCGGCTCCTGCAGCGGCTGCAGACGGCCGCCGATGTCGGTATTGATCGAGCCGCGCGAACCGGCCGGGCGTGCGCCGCCGACATATTTGCCGCTGAGAATGCCGCCGGCGAGCGGCGAATAGGCGAGCAGGCCGACATCCTCATGGTGCGACAACTCGGCGAGATCGAGGTCGAAGTGGCGGTAAAGCAGATTGTATTCGTTCTGCGTGGTGGCAACGCGCGGCAGGCCCTTCTGCTCTGCGATCGTCAGATATTTCTGGATGCCCCAGGTCGTCTCGTTGGAGAGGCCGATGGCACGGATCTTGCCGGCCTTCACCAATTCGCCCATCGTTTCCAGGATCTCGGTGATGTTAGCGACAACCTTTTCGCGATCCTGGGTGAAGGGGTTGTAGCGCCAGTTCTGGCGGAAGTGGAAATGGCCGCGGTTCGGCCAATGCACCTGATAGAGATCGATATAATCGGTTTTCAGCCGCTTCAGGCTGTCGTCGATGGCCGCGCGGATATTGGCGGCATCGGCACCCTGGCCGCCGCGCAGATAGTCGCGGCCGGGGCCGGCGACCTTGGTGGCAAGCACGATATCCCTGCGCTTGCCAGTCTTTTCGAACCAGGTGCCGATATATTCCTCGGTGCGGCCTTGGGTCTCCGCGCCGACCGGGGTCGTCGGATACATCTCAGCCGTGTCGAAGAAATTGACGCCCTTGTGAAGGGCATAGTCCATCTGCTCGTGTGCCTCTGCCTCGCTGTTCTGTGTGCCCCAGGTCATCGTGCCCAGGCAAATCTGCGAAACCGAAATATCGGTGCGGCCTAAATTCTTATAGTTCATGGGAAAACCTTGATGCTTGCGGAAAAGGTCTGGGGAAGGATCGCGTAAATCTAGGTGGGAAATGAGCAAGCGCAAGAAGAAAATAGAAACTCCTCGCAAACGCAAAAGGCAGTGACTGCAGGGGCTGCGCTATTGACTCCACCGCAAACAATGTCATTGGGAAGCGAAACGACCCCTAAGGAAGCCCGATATAATGACTGTTGCTTTCACATTTCCCGGCCAGGGTAGCCAGACCGTCGGCATGGGCAAGGATCTTGCTGATAATTTCGCCGAAGCGCGCGCCGTCTTCGAGGAAGTCGATGAAGCGCTCGGTGAAAAGCTTTCCGACATCATCTTCAATGGCCCGGATGATAGGCTGACGCTGACGGCAAATGCGCAGCCCGCGCTGATGGCTGTGTCGATCGCTGTCATGCGCGTTCTGCAGGCGCGCGGCCTCGATCTGAAGAGCAAGGTTGCTTATGTTGCCGGTCATTCGCTTGGCGAATATTCGGCGCTTTGTGCCGCCGGCACCTTTTCGCTCGCCGATACGGCGCGGCTGCTACGCATCCGCGGCAATGCCATGCAGGCGGCGGTTCCGGTCGGCGTCGGCGCCATGGCGGCGATCATCGGCCTGGAACATGCCGACGTCGTCGCGGTTTGCACGGAGGCTTCGGCCATCGGCGCCTGTCAGATCGCCAATGACAATGGCGGCGGTCAGATCGTTATCTCCGGTGAGAAGGCTCCGGTCGAAAAGGCTGCCGAGCTTGCGGCTGAAAAGGGCGCCAAGCGCGCCATTCTGCTGCCGGTATCCGCACCCTTCCATTCGTCGCTGATGGCGCCCGCCGCCGAGGCGATGCGCGCCGCTTTGGCGGAAGTGGCAAAATCCGATCCCATCGTGCCGGTCGTAGCCAATGTCCGCGCCGCTCCGGTGCAGGGCGCCGGCGAGATCGCCGATCTGCTGGTTGCGCAGGTTACGGGGCAAGTGCGCTGGCGCGAGACGGTGGAATGGTTCGCCGCCAACAATGTGACAACATTGTATGAAATCGGCGCTGGCAAGGTGCTGACGGGTCTTGCCCGGCGCATCGACAAATCGGTGAACGGCATCGCCGTCAACACGGCGGCCGACATCGACGCAGCTCTCGCAGGCCTGCTTGGCTGATACATAAATTAACGAACGAGGGACACCACATGCTCGATTTGACCGGCCGCAAGGCCCTTGTAACCGGTTCTTCCGGTGGTATCGGCGAAGAAATCGCAAGGCTGCTGCATAAGCAGGGCGCTATCGTCGGCCTGCACGGCACGCGCGTCGAGAAGCTCGAGGCACTGGCTGCCGAACTTGGCGACCGCGTCAAGATCTTTCCGGCCAACCTTTCCGATCGCGACGAGGTAAAGGCGCTCGGCGCCAAGGCTGAAGACGAACTCGGTGGCGTCGACATCCTCGTCAACAATGCCGGCATCACCAAGGACGGCCTGTTCGTGCGCATGAGCGACGAGGACTGGGACGCCGTACTGGAAGTGAACCTGACGGCCGTCTTCCGCCTGACGCGCGAGCTGACGCATCCGATGATGCGCCGCCGCTATGGCCGCATCATCAACATCACCTCCGTAGTCGGCGTCACCGGCAATCCCGGCCAAGCCAACTACTGCGCCTCCAAAGCCGGCATGATCGGCTTCACCAAGTCGCTGGCACAGGAGATCGCAACGCGCAACGTCACGGTCAATTGCGTCGCTCCCGGTTTCATCGAGAGCGCCATGACCGGCAAGCTGAACGACAAGCAGAAAGAGGCGATCATGGGCGCCATTCCCATGAAGCGCATGGGTAGCGGTGCAGAAGTCGCATCCGCTGTCGCCTATCTCGCTTCCTCCGAAGCCAGCTACGTCACCGGTCAGACGATCCACGTCAACGGTGGCATGGCAATGATCTGAAAAAGGAAAAGTCTGTTGGGGGGAGCTTTCCCCTCCAATAGCATGTTGAGCAACCTGGAAGCGGCGATTTTCTGGCTTTGCGACAGACTTAAACCGTGTTAAGCGGGCCATGACTGTGATCAGTCGTCCCGAAAATGCAGATGGACCGGGCCGCGTGTACGGCGGCCGGGACCGGATGTGAAGGCCGGGTTGAACGGGTTTGCCAGCGGCGCCATGCAGGTGCTGCAGGCTTGAACAGGGTAGGGATGTCACACGGCATTCTGATCAGGACATAAATAAGGTCGAGGAAACCGACATGAGCGATATCGCAGAACGCGTAAAGAAAATTGTTATTGATCATCTTGGCGTCGACGCCGACAAGGTTGTTGAAAGCGCAAGCTTCATCGACGACCTGGGCGCGGACTCGCTCGACACCGTCGAACTGGTCATGGCCTTCGAAGAAGAATTCGGCGTTGAAATTCCTGATGACGCTGCCGACTCGATCCTGACGGTCGGCGATGCGGTAAAGTTCATTGAAAAGGCCCAGGCCTAATCTTTTGCGCTTTGTCACGGGCGGGCTCTCTGAGTCCGCCCTATTTCGTCCGGCGAGGTCGGACGGATCATATTCATACGCATGGCATAATAAAAAGACGGGGGTCTGCGGGCGATGAGACGTGTCGTTATCACGGGTACCGGCATGGTATCACCTTTGGGCTGCGGCACCGAGGTGTCCTGGTCGCGTTTGATTGCCGGGCGCAACGGCGCGCGTCTTGTCACGGAATTCGAGGTCGAAGATCTCGCCGCAAAGATTGCTTGCCGCGTTCCGGTCGGTGATGGCAGCGACGGCACTTTCAATGCCGACGACTGGATGGAGCCGAAGGAACAGCGAAAGGTCGATCCTTTCATCATCTACGGCATGGCAGCGGCCGATATGGCGCTGAACGATGCTGGCTGGCATCCGACCTCCGACGAAGACCAGATCGCAACTGGCGTCATGATCGGCTCCGGCATCGGCGGCCTGGAGGGCATTGTCGAGGCAGGATATACGCTGCGCGACAAGGGTCCGCGCCGCATCTCGCCCTTCTTCATTCCGGGCCGTCTCATCAATCTCGTTTCCGGCCAGGTCTCGATCCGCCACAAGCTGCGCGGCCCGAACCATGCCGTCGTCACGGCTTGCTCCACCGGCGCGCATGCGATCGGCGATGCGGCCCGTCTGATCATGCTCGGCGATGCCGACGTCATGGTCGCCGGCGGCGCCGAAGCTCCGGTTTGCCGCATCTCGCTCGCCGGCTTTGCCGCCTGCAAGGCTCTGTCGACCGATTATAACGACAATCCGCAGAAGGCTTCGCGTCCTTACGATCGTGACCGTGACGGCTTCGTCATGGGCGAGGGCGCCGGCATCGTTGTTCTCGAAGAGCTGGAACATGCCAAGGCACGCGGCGCGAAGATTTACGCCGAGGTGGTCGGCTACGGCCTTTCCGGCGACGCCCATCACATTACTGCCCCGTCCGAGGATGGCGAGGGCGCGTTCCGCTGCATGACGTCGGCCCTGAAGCGTGCCGGCTTGACGCCGGCTGATGTGGACTACATCAATGCCCATGGCACCTCGACCATGGCTGATACGATCGAGCTCGGCGCTGTCGAGCGGCTGGTCGGCAATGCTGCTTCCAAGATTTCGATGTCGTCGACGAAGTCGGCGACCGGCCATCTCCTGGGCGCGGCCGGTGCGATCGAGGCGATCTTCTCGACGCTTGCCATTCGCGACAATATCGCGCCGCCGACGCTGAACCTCGACAATCCGGAGCGGGAGACGGCCATCGATCTCGTGCCGCATAAGGCCCGTAAGCGGGACATCAATGTCGCGCTGTCGAACTCCTTCGGATTCGGCGGTACGAACGCATCACTTGTCCTGCGTCGCTATGAGGCATAATAACAGCGCATAACTCCGGAAAGCGGTAGCGTTTTTCGGCAAAACTATGCGCGATCCTTGAATGTTGCTGTGTTTCTTGCGTGTCCCATGGATGCGCCGCAGCAATGTCTGATCGGTCGAAAGCGGATCTTCACCAGGCTCCGCTTTATCTTCTGAACCTGTTTTTTGCCGCATTGCTTGGTCAAAGAGCAGGCAATGACAAATGAAGGGATTGCCGGTGAGCGATACGAACCAGAACAGCGGAACTCCGAACGGGCAGAAGGGGCCGATTATCCCGAAATCGGCCAACGAAGCTCTGCGTCCGGAGCGTGTTCCGGATCCGCCGAAGCGCTCCCGCAAAGCCCGCAGCCAGATGGTGATTTTCCTGAACTTTCTGATGACGCTGGTCGTCTTCGTGATCGTTCTCGCGATCGTCGGCACCTATTACGCCATCTCCGCCTACCAGAGCCCCGGACCGCTGGCGACCAACACCAATTTCATCGTGCGCAACGGCTGGGGACTTGCCGAGATTTCGGGCCGGCTCGAAGCCAACAACATCATCTCCGATGCCCGCATCTTCCGCTATCTGACGGCCACCTATCTGCACAATGGCGAGACGCTGCGGTCCGGCGAATATGAGATCAAGGCCGGCGCCTCCATGAAGGACATCATGGAGCTGTTGAAATCCGGCAAATCGATCCTCTATTCGGTTACCTTGCCGGAAGGCCTGACCGTGCGGCAGATCTTCAACAAGCTGCAGGCCGATCCGGTGCTGGAAGGCGAACTGCCATCGGCGCTGCCACCGGAGGGTAGCCTGGAGCCCAATACCTATAAATTCACGCGTGGCGCCAAGCGTACGGAAATCATCGATCAGATGAAGGCAGCGCAGGAAAAGCTCGTCGACCAGATATGGGACAAGCGCGATCCGTCGATGCCGCTGACCAATAAACAGGATCTGGTCACTCTGGCGTCGATCGTTGAAAAGGAAACCGGGCTTGCGGATGAGCGCGCTCATGTGGCGTCGGTCTTCCTCAACCGTCTCGGCAAGGGCATGCGTCTGCAATCCGACCCGACGGTGATCTATGGGCTCTTCGGTGGCGACGGCAAGCCGGCCGATCGCCCGATCTTCCAGTCGGATCTCAAAAAAGAAACGGCTTACAATACCTACATGATCAAGGGCCTGCCGCCGACGCCGATCGCCAATCCGGGCAAGGACGCGCTCGATGCCGTTGCCAACCCCTGGAAGACGCAGGACCTCTATTTCGTTGCGGATGGCTCGGGCGGCCACGTCTTCGCCGCGACGCTGGAAGATCACAATGCCAACGTCAAGCGCTGGCGCAAGCTCGTCGCCGAAAAGGGCGAGGATCCCAGCGCGATCGCCGTTGACGGTCAGCCGGACGATAGCGGTGCCGCAGCCGGTACGGCCCCTTCCGGCACACAGCAAAAAAAGAAGACGAACTGATCTCTGCTGCGCTGTGCTTTCGATCGAACGGACGGCGTAGTCTCACCTTGCATTGGTCCATGATTGTTGAGCGATTGTGGACGAGAATTATCGGAGGCTTGCATGGTATTGCAGTCCATGACCGGTTTCGCCCGGCGTGAGGGAACGAGTGGGCGCTCTCGTTGGGCATGGGAATTGCGATCGGTCAATGGCAAGGGTCTCGATTTCCGCCTGCGCCTGCCGCAGGGGCTGGAGCGGCTGGAAACCGATATACGCAAGCTCATCACCGACAGGTTTGCGCGCGGCAACCTGCAGGTCGGTCTTTCATTGTCCGTCGATGAAAGCCGCGTCGAGGCGGTCGTCAATCAGGACGCGCTGGCGACAGTGCTGGCCTTACGCGGTCAGCTCTCAGGCGTCATCGATCCTGCGCCGCTGCGGCTGGACACGCTGCTCGCAATCCGCGGCATCGTAGAGTTCAAGGAAGCTGAAGAGAGCGACGATGCGCTTGCCGCACGCGACGCCGACGACAACGGTTGAGAGCGATCCGTCCCGCTCGCCGCAGGAGATTGCCGCGAGGCTTGCGACGCAGATTGCCATGCTTCTGGACGGAACCTCCGGCCTGGATCGTGACCGGCTGCATGCCGAGGCCGCTCTCATCGCCACCAGAGCGGATCTGCGCGAGGAGATCGACCGGCTGAAGGCGCATGTGGTGGCAGCTCGCGACCTTATCGCCAAGGGTGGACCGGTCGGACGCAAACTCGATTTCCTTGCACAGGAATTTAACCGGGAATCAAATACTATCTGTTCGAAGTCGAATGCCGCAGCGGTCACCGCCGCCGGCATCGAGTTGAAAGTGGTCATCGACCAGTTCCGCGAACAGGTCCAGAATTTGGAGTAAGCCATGAAGCCGGCGATATCCACATCCATTCCGATTGCGCGCCGGGGGCTGATGCTTGCCATTTCCTCGCCATCCGGTGCGGGCAAATCGACAATAGCGCGCACCTTGCTGGAGACCGATAAGCAGATCGGTCTTTCCGTCAGCGTTACGACGCGGCAACGGCGGCCGAGCGAGATTGCCGGCGTGCATTATCATTTTGTCTCGTTGCGGGAATTTGAGCGGCTGCGCGATTCCGACTCTCTGCTCGAATGGGCGGAGGTACACGGCAATTTCTACGGCACGCCGCGCGAGCCGGTAGAGACGGCGATGGCCGAGGGCCGCGATATGCTCTTCGATATCGACTGGCAGGGGGCGCAGCAACTGCAGGAGAAGATGCCGGCCGACGTCGTATCGATCTTCGTGCTGCCGCCCACCATGACGGAGCTGCAATCGCGCCTGCACCGCCGCGCCGAAGATTCCGAAGAGGTGATTGCCACGCGGCTTGCCAATTCCAGAGCCGAGATCGCCCATTGGCGCGAGTATGACTATGTCATCATCAACGATGATCTGAACGCCGCTTTCGACGCGGTTCAGTCGATCGTCAAGGCCGAACGCCTGCGTCGCGATCGCCGCCACGGCATGTTCGACTTCGTTCGTGGTCTGCTGGAAGAAACGCCGAAGCTGTAATCGCGATCAAAGCGAGTTTGCCAACCGGCAGAACTCTTCGACGGAGAGCGTTTCGGCGCGTCGCTGAGGGTCGATGTCGGCTTTCCGCAACAGTGCTTCGCCGCCAAGCGATTTCAGACTTTGGCGCAGCATCTTACGCCGCTGACCAAAGGCGGCCTGCGTCACCTTTTCCAGATTGTCGACGGAGCAGGGGATCGGGTTTTCCTTGGGCGTCAGATGCACGACCGTCGAGGTCACCTTCGGCGGCGGCGTGAAGGCCTGTGGTGGCACATCGAAGGCCATATGCGCATTGGTGCGCCAGCCGCAGAGGACGCCGAGGCGGCCGTAATGATCGTCATCCTCGTCGGCAACGATCCGCTGGCCGACCTCTTTCTGGAACATCAGCGTCAGGGACTGCCAGAAGGGCGGCCAATGGCCGGGCAGCAGCCAGTTTACCAGCAACTGTGTGCCAACATTATAGGGCAGGTTGGCGATGATCTTGACCGGTCCCTCTGGTGCCAGTGCCGCGAAATCCGTCTTCAGCGCATCGCCTTCGATGACCTCGAGCCGGCCGGGATAGTGATCGGCGATCTCGGCGAGCGCCGGCAGGCAGCGTGAGTCGCGCTCCACGGCGACGACCTTGGCGGCGCCGAGCGCGAGGATGGCGCGCGTCAGCCCACCTGGCCCCGGGCCGACTTCGAAGACGGTGGCGCCCTCCAGCGATCCGGCGGTGCGGGCAACCTTTTGGGTCAGATTAAGATCCAGCAGAAAGTTTTGGCCGAGCGCCTTGCGCGCGTCGAGGCCGTGGCGCTGGATTACGTCGCGAAGCGGCGGCAGACCGTCGAGTGCGGCCATCAGCGATTGCTTCCCGTCGCGCGGCTGAGCTCGCTCGCCAGCTTGAGCGCCGCCACGAGACTGTCCTCTTTGGCGATACCCTTGCCGGCGATGCCGAAGGCGGTGCCATGGTCCGGCGAAGTGCGGACAAAGGGGAGGCCGAGTGTGACATTGACGGAATCGTCGAAGCCGAGCGCCTTGGCCGGAATCAAAGCCTGATCGTGATACATGCAGACGGCGACATCGTAGCGACGGCGCGCATCGTCGTGGAACATCGTGTCGGCGGGCAGGGGACCAAAGGCATCGATGCCTTCATTGCGTAGCGCGTCGATCGCCGGACGGATGATGGCCTCATCTTCCTTGCCGATCGCACCGTTCTCGCCGGCATGCGGATTGAGGCCGGCAACGGCCAGCCGCGGTTTTGCGATGCCGAAACGAGTCCTGAGGTCGTGGTCGGTGATCCGGCAGGTCTCGACAATCAAATCCGAGGTCAGCGCCTGCGGCACATCCTTCAGCGGAATATGGATGGTGACGGGAATCGCCCGCAGCTTCGGTCCGGCGAGCAGCATTACCGGCATTACCGGCTTGCCTGTCGCGCGTGTCGCAAGATCGGCGAGGAATTCGGTATGGCCGGGAAAGCCGAAGCCGGCGTCGTAAAGGACTGACTTGGCGATTGGGTTGGTCACGACCGCGCAGGTATCTCCCTTCATGCTGAGCAAGACCGCCATCTCGATAGCCGCAATCGTGGCTTTCGCCGTCACGACATGCGCTTCGCCTGCAACCACATCCATGCCGGCGGCAATCGGCAGCACCGGCAAGGCATCGGCAAAGACGCCGGAGGCCGTCGATGCGTCGGCTTCCTGAAGCGGCACGGTCAGGTTCAACTGGCGCGCTCGCGCCGAAAGAACGTTCGGGTCACCGAGAAACAGGAAGGGAGACAAACCAAGCTCGCCGCGGCGAAGCCAGGCGGCGAGCGTAATGTCAGGTCCGATACCTGCTGGGTCCCCTTGCGTAAGGGCAAGGGGGCGGGAAGGGCGGGAGGGCATCGGAACGATCAGCGATAGAGGATCTGCGCCTTGGAGCGCAGTTCATCCATATACTTCTTGTCGTTGGCGCTGACGCCCTGGGCATTCGCCTTGCCGAGATCTTCGGCGCGGAAAACGGCCGCGGCGGCGATGTCGTCGTTCACCTGGCGCTGCGAGCAGATGGCAACATATTCAACACCGCGATCGGTCACGATCGCATCTGTCGTGTTGCCCTTTGCCTTCTCCAGCAGCGGCTTCCAGGCTTCAGGAAGATCGGGAGCAAGCACACGGCCAAGATCCTGGACGGAAACGTCGTGCATCGTCGCGGCAAAGACTTTCGCCTGGTCGCAACCGGGGAACTTGGCCCGCGAGGCTTCCGCTTCGGCCTTGCGTTTACCGAGAATTGCGTTGCGCTTGGCAGACGGGACGACGAAGACCATCTGCTTCAGGAAATATTCCGTCGTGACCGGCTTTGTCTTGTTTTCCGTCATGCGCGTCACGAGGGCATCATTCGACATACGGCCGCCGCTCGAGCCGAAGCGGGCATTGACGACGCGCGGCCAGCTCATGGAAATGGCGATATAGGATTTGAAATGGTCGACGGTGACGCCCATCTTGTCCAGGATCTGTCCAAGCTGCTGCGGCGACATTTTGTTGCTGGCGGCGAAGCGGGCAAATGCGTTGTCGACGTCCGTCGTCGATACCGACATGCGCACGCGGGAGATTTCCGAGCGCTTCAGGGTCTCATCGACGAGCTGCTGTTGCGCCAGCTTGTTGAGGTCGCCTTTCGCGTGCTGCAATTTCAGGAAGTTGATGCGCTTGGCGACATCGCCTGATGTGATCACCGTATTGTTGACGACGACCTTCACCTCACTTGCCGCGAAGGCAACATCGCTGCTTGGCACGGCAAAAGAAGCCATAACCAACGCTACGGCGCCGAATAGCACAGCGCGCATCGGTGTCTTTCCAGAGAACATCAACTAACCCCTTCCCAAAGGTCCTTGTCTGCACTGCGTCACATTGGAACGCCATTGGCGCAATACGGCAAATTCGCGCCAATATCTACAACAAGCACGACGAATTGCAAAATCCTTGCGGCGAAAGAATGACGCGGAGAGACATGGCGATCGCTTCAAAGCAAAAGGGCCGGCTTTGGAGCCGGCCCTTTTGGATTTGAGTGATCAGAACGTCGCGTCCTGGACATTGCCCAGATTGACGTCGCCGAGCGTACGGAACGTTATGCGGGCGCCGATCGACCAGTCGCTTCCCGACTGGTTCGTCGAATCCTTCTTGTCGAGGAAGGAGACGCTGAAGATCGTGCATTCGTCCTCATAGGAAAGACCGATGCCCTGGCGCGTGATCTCGCTGTCGTTGAGATCATAGCTGACCGTGCCGAAGACAGACCAATAATTCTTGAATTTGATCTGGGCGCGGGTTTGGATTTCGTCCTGGTCCGAGGTGAAGCCATATTGCGGCTGAGCGGCGATATGGGTGTAGGTCACCGAGGTCTGGAAGTCGTCGTTTGCAAAGCCGACCTGCGTATCGCCGCGACGGAACGCGAAGTCCTTTTCGTCGAAGCGGTAGGACTGCGAAAGCGAGATGCCTTGCGGCGTCGTGAGGCCAAACATCGTCACATAGTCGGAGCGGGTGGTTTCAAGCCCGGAATCCGAACCGGCACCTACCAGATCGTCGGTTGCGAACGAGTTTCGTCCAGCAAGCTGGTACGATTGGCCGAAGATGTGCTGCAACTTGTAGCCGCTATCGAAGCTGCCCGTATAGCGCCAACCCACGTTGGCGCGCGTGCCGCCTTCTACACGGTCGAAGCCGGAGAATTTGTCGCGATCGAACAGATTGGTCGCATCGAAAACAAAGCTCTGGGCGTCTTCATTCGGCAGCCGTCCTGCAAGTTGCTCGTCAGGACGCACATAGATTTGTGCGATCGGCTCGAACACATGCGTGCTGTTGCTGGTGGTGATGAGGAACGGGTACTTGGCTTCGAGGCCTCCCGTTACCATACCGCGCGTCGCGTAATCGCTGGTGTCATAGTTGCCGGAATAGTCGCCGTTAGGCGCATCCATACCGAGGCCATAGATGTCGCCGCGAGCTGCGGCAAGCGGCGTCAAGACCAGACCCTGATCGGTCGTGAAGGTGCGCTGCCACTGTAGCTCGGTGGTAAGACGCGTATAGCTGCCGGAAAGACCGAGGAAGCGGTCGTTCAGGCTAGCGTCGCCGAGATTGTTGACGTTGTCGAGCACCGACGCCTTGTCACGCGACAAATGCGTGAAGTTCATCGTCGCGGACAATTCGCCGCCATAGACCGAGTTCGGATCGACATAATGATAGTCGACGCTCGGATAGACGACCGCCTGCTGCTTTTCGGCGGTGCTGTTGTCGTCAGCATCCTGAATGTCGTAGTAGAAGGCGCGCATATCGAAATAATTGCGCTTGCCGAGACCCGTCAAATAGATGTCGTTCGTGTGGGTGCTCTGGCTGAGACCTTGCAAGCCATAGGTGCGCGAAAAGTTGTTATCGCTTTGCGCCATGACATCCCAGCCAAACGTCCAGCGAGGATTGATCCTAAAATCGGCCTTCGACGAGATCACGCCGCGGGTCTTGTGCTCGGCGTCACTGGTATTGGCGGTGAACTGGTCCGGGCTCATCTGATTGATACCGGCGACGCGCAGAATATGCGTACCGTTTTCAAAGCGTTGCCGGAATTCGCCTTCGAGCAGCAAGCCCTGGCTTGTATAGCCGGTGGCGCTGATCGTCGCGTCCATGCTCGGCGAGATGACGTAGTAGTAGGGAACCTTCACGCCAAAGCCGAGGTTCTCCGAATAGCTCATCGACGGAAACAGGAAGCCTGATTTGCGCTTCACCGTATTGTCGGGAACTTCGATCCAGGGAACATAAGCGATCGGCTGGCCGAACAGTTCGAAGCGGGCATGCTCGAGACGGACGGTATGCGTCACGCCGTTCTGCACCACGCGCTGAGCCTTGACCTGCCATAGCGGCGCGCGGCCCTGCTCGGAGCACGGCAAACAGGCGGTATAGACGCCCTTCGTCAGGATCAATTGGTTGCCGCCCACACGTTCGCCCTTTTCGGCGGCCATGCGGGTATTGTCTGGCATTTCGATACGCAGAGCGTTGACGAAACCGTCGGAGAAGCTGTCGGTGACATCCATTTTGTCACCGTACATCCGGTTGCCGTCCGGGCTGATCAGCTCGACATTGCCAATCGCCGTCATCCGTCCGCTTTTTTGATTATATTCAACCTTTTGCGCGACCATCTTGTAGCCGCCATAGTTGATCTGAACCGCACCGCTGGCGGTAACGATTTGAGTATCCTTGTTATAGACCAGTTCGTTTGACGAAAGGATCAGCTTGGAGCCTTCCGGCACTTTGACCTTAACGGGAGAGGTCGCAGCGCCGGCGCCGCCGTTATTATTGTTGTCCTGGGCGTAAGCTACGACCGGGCTCATGACAAATGCATACGCAGCCGCGCCCATGACGAGGGCAGCGACAAATTCCTTGATACTCTTGCGGTTGCCTGCCGCCACTTAGCCGTCCTCCTGATGAAGCAGGATCGTTGCTCCGAATGCCAAAGCGACGATCACGGGTATCCATGTCGCCACGAAAGGAGGAACCACTCCGCTGCTCCCGAATGCCTTAACCAGCACGGTGACAACATAAAGCACGAAGCCTGAGAGGATTCCACCCAGAATCACGGAGCGCGATTGGTTGAATCTACTGAATTTTAACGAGACGGTGGCCGCGATCAGCGTCATTGCCACCAGAAGGAATGGCTGCGATAGCAGCGAGTGAAATTGGGTCTCAAGAGCTTTGGTTGAGATGCCAAAAGACTTTGCAATCTTTATTCGATTAGAAAGATCATAAAAAGCAATGGTTTCCGGCTGCGCCAAACGCTCGGAGACGAAATCCTGTTTCAGATTCGTACGAACCTGTACCGTACTCTTATGATCCGGAATTTCGCCCGGTCTGCGCTCGACGACACTGTTAAGAAGCCAGTAACCATCTTGCAACTTTGCCGACTGCGCGTCCTGCCTGAGAACGATATTCCCCTGTGAATCGAAGTGGATAAACACGACGTTCATCAGCGTCGTTCCGTTGTCGAGAACGGCCTTGGCGCCAATGATGACGTCGTCTTTGCCGTTCGACTGACGCAGCCACGGAATCGAGAGCTTATTGTGATAGGACGGATCGCCGCGCAGGTCGGCTTCCATCGTTTCCGCCTGCCGTTGTCCCCACGCCGCAACAGGATTGAGGGCAAACATGGTCAGCAGGCCGACAAAGAATGCGCCGATCACGAACGGCGTCATGAACTGCCAGACGGAGATGCCGGCCGCACGCGCAATCACGAGCTCACGACGCCGATTGAGCGCGATCAGCACCGTCATGCCGACGAACAGGGCGATGAACGGCACCGTCTGCTGCAGGATGAACGGCAGCCTGACGGCCGTCATCAGCAAGCCGAGGCTGACCGTGTACCCGGGAAGGCCGGCAAGCCGGCCGGCGGTCTCGCTGAAGTCGACGAGATAGACGATCGAGACAACGCCGAGGAAAAACCAGAAGGTTGTCACGACGTAGCGCATGAAGAAGTAGCGGCCGAGCGTATTGAAGATCATGCGCCGCCCCCATTCGAGCCGCCGGGCGCCGGCATGCGATCCTGGATCTTCTGCCGCAGATTGGCGAAGCGGTTGCGGATGGACCTGGGCACCGACATCTTCCGGTTCCTGAACAGCAGGGCGATCGCAATCAAAGCCGCGCAGATGTTGGCCGCATAGAGAACGCCGATGAAATAGGGAGCATTCTCGATCTGGTTTGCCGCATAAAAATCCGCCCAGCGCAAGGCAAAAGCAATGGTAAGCGCCGACACCATCGGATGCAGCCGCGCTTCGCGATGGGATCGCGCATCGCCGGCGATCACCAGCGATATCAGGGCAAAGATTGCCGGTAACGCCCAGTCGGTGAGACGCCGATGTAGCTCCGCGCGGTAGCCGCCTGGTTTTGCTTTATAATCCGGATCGTTCGGATCCGGGTTCAGCAGGAAGCCGAGACCGCGGTCGCCGGCGCGCAGCGTTGCCTGGCCGCGGCTCTGCGTCATGTCGGAAAGATCGAAGGAATAGGAGTCGAAATTGATGACGGAGACGTTGCCGTCAGGCGTCTTGCGATGAACTTCACCGTCCTTCATCAGCAGCGACGTGCCGCTCGGATCGACGGCGCCTTCCTTGGCATAATAGATGAGATCGAAAGTGGGATCGCGCGAATCCACCACGAACAGGCCCTTCAGGATTCGTCCCGACAGGCGCTGGGTGATCTGCACATAAAGCCCGTCTTCGATACGGCGGAAATTCTTCTCTTCGATAACGGTCGAGAGCAGGTCGGCATAGGCTTCGGCGACCATCTCGCGGGCGGCTACACGCGCTTTCGGCTCAACCATATTGTCGACCACAAATGAGAAAACGCTGATAGCTATCGCGAGAATCATGATCGGGCGGACGATGATGCTGCGCCGCGCACCCGCCGCCTCCATAACCGTCAGTTCCGAATCGCTGTTCATCGCCGTCAGCGTCTGCGTGATGCCGATCACCAGAGCGAAAGGCAGAACCACGGGAATGATCGTCGGCAGGATGAGAGTCGCAAGCTTAGCAAACGAGCCGATCGACTGGCCGCTGTCGGTCACGAGGTTGATGCGCTGCAGCACCTGGGTCGTCCAGATGATGGCGAGCACCGGCAGCAGCGCTACCAGGAACATCATGCCGACACGCCGTACGATATATGTTTCGAATAACTTCATGCCGGCCCTTAAACGCAACACTCCGCCGTGCGAGCCGGCAGAGATTCATCCTCCTCTACGCCGTTTGCGTTTTTTTGGCGACAGCCCACTCGCAAAAAATTCGTTAATTTTCTGAATTTCTTCTGCTGTGTGTCGTTTGGGATAACGCCATGAGAGCGGAGAATATGACAAGCGAGGAAAGCCAACCCAAAACGGCATCCGAGAGGTAGTGGCCGCCGAAAGCAACTCTTAAAGCTGGAATAAGAATCGAGATGGCTGCGATCGGCAAGGAGAGGGCCGTCCGCGCCGGCTGCGGGATGATGAAGATCAGGCAGAACAGCCAGCCGGCAGCGGCGGATTCTCCGGAAATGAAGGAACAGTTGCTCACACATTTCCCGGCAAAAGAGCCGGCATGAACGAAATCGAGCATGCCGCCGAAGAGATCGGTCTGCCGTGGCCGAGGACGGCCCGAGAAGGATTTGAGCCAGAGATTGACGATCAGCACGGGGCCGAGAAACAACGAACCGAGCGCGATTTTCAAATTGCGGGCCCGCAGCGTCCGGAAGGTTGCGCCGTGTTGCTGCCAGCATTCGACCAGCATCCAACAGAGAGCAATCGCGACGATATAGGGAACCTGAAAGAAAACTTCCCTGAGCAGACGCATGTGCGCATCGTCATTATAAGGGAAAATGCCGCAGATCTGGCCGGGCCTGACGGGAGTGGCGCATTGTTCCTGCAGGAAGAACATATTGGCCACAGCAAGATCGATCTGTGGAAGAATCGAAAACAGCCCGAGCAGCATCCACCAAAGACAAAAGAGAACGACGAAGGCATCGCCCGCCGTGCGCGGCCGCAGGATTTCGGGGAAACGATCCCGATGATCGAAGCTGGCGGAGTCTATGATCAAGGCGGCGTTCCGATAGATGATCGCGTCGCGCAGGCGGCGAGACCCAATAGATGCTCCGGCAAACTAGCGGCGGTAGATGACAGGGATTTGAATGTCTCAAGGTGTTTCTTCGCGGAATGCCTCGCCAAAAGCTTGTATTTGATATGGAAACCTTGAATGATCCGGAGTGTGTAATTCTATTTTGCACGACACGTATTATCGGAGCAGAAATGTCTGTGAAATTCGAGATTTCCTTTGCCAAATCGGTTCGGCTGACTGGCGGTCTGGCCATTCTCCTGAAAGACACGGACAGCGAGTTGCCGGCAGGGGCAGAAAGTGCCGATCCGGCAAATGTTTTCGCCAAGGCCGCACGGATTGCCCGGTTCACCGCCAAAGGCTTGAGCAGCCTCGATATCGTCGCGCCCGAAGGCTCGCCGGTCGACCGTATCATCGTTATCGGCACCGGCAAGGCGAAGGAGCTGAATGCGCATGATTGGCTGAAGCTCGGCGGCGGCGCGGCCGCGAAAATCCGCAATGTGGAAAAGGCTGCGATCTTCATCGATGCACATGACGGTGAGACCGAGGCCACGGCAGCGGCCGATTTCGCCCTCGGCATGCTGTTGCGCGCCTATAGCTTCGATACCTACAAGACGAAGAAGAACGACGACGAGGACAAGAACGGCACGCCGAAGTCCGTCAAGGTGACGATCGTTACCTCGAATGCCGCTGCGGCGAAGAAGCTCCTCGCGGCATCGGAAGCGATCGCCGACGGCGTGATTCTGGCCCGCGATCTCGTCAACGAGCCGCCGAACGCTCTCGGCCCGGTCGAGTTTGCCGCCAAAGCCAAGGGGTTGGAAAAGCTTGGTGTCGAGGTGGAGATCCTGACGGAGCGTGAAATGCGCCGGCTCGGCATGGGGGCGCTGCTTGGCGTGGCGCAGGGTTCCGTGCGTCCGCCACGCCTGGTGATCATGCAGTGGAAGGGCGGCAAACCGAAAGACAAGCCGATTGCCTTCATCGGCAAGGGCGTGGTGTTCGACACCGGCGGCATTTCCATCAAGCCGGCTGCCGGCATGGAGGACATGAAAGGCGACATGGGCGGGGCTGCCGCCGTCACCGGCCTGATGCACGCGCTCGCGGCGCGCGGCGCCAAGGTCAACGCCATCGGCGTCATCGGCTTGGTCGAAAACATGCCGGACGGCAATGCCCAGCGTCCCGGCGATATCGTCACCTCCATGTCGGGCCAGACGATCGAAGTGATCAATACGGATGCGGAAGGTCGGCTCGTGCTCTGCGATGCGCTCTGGTATACCAACGACCGCTTCAAGCCGCAGTTCATGATCAACCTCGCGACGCTGACCGGCGCCATTCTCATCGCGCTCGGCAATCTGCATGCCGGCCTGTTCTGCAATGACGACAAGTTGGCGAATGAACTGACCGCTGCCGGTCTTGCCACCAACGAGCGCCTGTGGCGCATGCCGCTCGGCAAGGACTATGACAAGATGATCGACAGCAAGTTCGCCGACATGAAAAATACCGGCGGCCGCCATGCCGGTTCGATCACCGCCGCGCAGTTCCTCAAGCGTTTCGTCCAGGAAACGCCTTGGGCACATCTCGATATTGCCGGCACGGCCATGGGCTCGATCCAGGACGAGATCAACCAGTCCTGGGGCTCGGGTTTCGGCGTGCGCCTGCTCGACGAGCTGGTCCGCCAGAATTACGAATCGTGACCTTCGAAGGTGTTTGAGATAGAAGGAACGGCATGACCGACGTTCTCTTCTATCACCTGACCGAATCGAAGCTGGAAGACGCCCTTCCTCCGCTGATCGACAAAAGTGTCGAGCGCGGTTGGCAGGTTGCCATCCAGGCACGCGAAGCGGCGCGGCGGGATGCTCTTGACGTGCATCTCTGGACCTATCGCGAGGACAGTTTTCTGCCGCATGGCACGGATGATGGAGACATGCCGGACAAGCAGCCGGTGCTGCTGACCGTCTCGCCCGACAATGCGAACAACGCCACGGTCCGCTTCTTCGTCGACGGCGCCGAAGCCTCGGATATCGAGAATTATCAGCGCGTTGTTTTCATGTTCGATGGCTACGACCAGGAGCAGTTGGAAGGCGCCCGGGCGCAGTGGAAGAAGCTGAAGGGCGAGGGGCATAACCTCACCTATTGGCAGCAGACCCAGGATGGGCGCTGGGAGAAGAAGGCGTGATCATTCTTCTTTTCCCCGTTGGGAGAAGGCTTAGTCACCAGTCGCTGCAACAATCTTGCCAATAAAGACCTTCTTCGCTTCCGTATATGCGGCACGATTGTCGGCATATTCGTCGGCTAGCCCGATTTTCAGTGCCTCATAGGCTTGGGCGAGAGCGGGATTTGCGCGGAGCCTGTCGCGGAACAGGATAAACCGGTTCCATTGGGCGCCGCCATGTTCGACGATGTGAACGAGATGGGTGCGCGTTTCGCCTTTGATGCCGCGGCCGAAAATATGATCGTCGGGGACGATGTCGTTGCCGGCATACTCATAACCGATCTCTTCCATTGGCTTGATGCAACGGAATCCTTCGTCGAAACGCCTGACACCAACGGCGATATCGATGATTGGCTTGGCCTTGATCGCCGGTATCGACGTACTGCCGAAATGCTGGATGTCGATGCGAGATCGCCGAGGGCTTTGCGGATGGCGGTCTCTTCCAGCGCATAGGCTTCCCGCCACCTGGCATTCGGCTCTGCCAGCGTGACGAATTTGTGTTTCACGCCCAGCCCGAAGCTTTCCCCGCTTTCAGACATCGCAATCTCCCCAACCCATGAAGATGCGCCACTTTAGCATTCTGCGCGGCGCATCTCATCGGTCAATGGAGCTTAGTCGTGGAAAGCCTCGACGAACTTGCGCTTGCCGAGCATGAAGGCGTCGGCGACATGGCGAAGCGGTGCCAAATCGACATCAGACGTGCCGGCTTTGACGATCTCGGCGAAGCGGCGGTAGAGCGAAGGATATTCCGCCTCTGGGGCGGTGAACTTCAATTCGCCGTTCACCGAAAGCTTCGAGCCGCCCTCGGAGAGCACCATCTGGCCGGCTTCGGTTTCAGCGACGATATCCCAGCTCTGCTTGCCGGTCTGGCGCCAGTCGAATTCGGCATGGACGGCAAGTCCCTGGCCACTCTTGAACTGCAGGTCGGCCGCAATCGGCGAATCGCGGTTTTCGGGGAATTCCAGCACTGCGCCCGTCAGAAATAGCGGCGGCAGGATGTGGGTGACGATCGATAGAGCATTGATGCCCGGATCGAAGACGCCGAGGCCGCCGGCCTGCCAGATCCATTCCTGATTCGGATGCCAGTGGCGCACGTCTTCCTTCCAAATGACATGGACGCTGTTGATCGTCGTCGCGTCGAGAAAAGCCTTCGCGGCCTCGACAGCAGGCGCATAACGCGAATGCCAGCTCGCAAAGAGAGAAACGCCCTTTGCCTTGGCAAGCGCCTCGAGATCGGCAACTTCGCTCAGCGTGGCGCCCGGCGGTTTTTCCAGGAAGACATGCTTGCCGGCCTGAAGAGCCTTGTAGGCAGCCTCATAGCGATATTGCGGCGGCATGCAAAGCGAGACGGCATCGATCCCGGCAACGGCGTCCAGCATGGCCTCGATGCTGGTGAAGGCCGGAATGCCGTCGACGGTGCCGTGGCGGCTCGCCGTGGCGATCAGTTTGAAATCCGAATTGTTCGCGATGGAAGGAAGGTGCTGGTCGCGGACGATCTTGCCGACGCCGACGATGGCGAGGTTGATGGGGGACATGGGTGTCTCTCGATTAGTATGATTATTTGCATGATCTTTTATCAGAATGCAGCGGGCGGGCAAGGCCGGCAAGCGCAATTGCTGGCAATCAGGTGGACGCCTGGCATTTCTTGCTGCTGCGCTGTCACATTTGGAAAACCAGCTTACACTCTTGATTCACAGCGTAAAATCGGCACTCTGCCTGTACGCGGCAAGGAGATCTCGGGGAAGACCGCTGCGGGGGAGAAAAATGATGAAAGCATTGCTCGGCTTCAGCCGGCTCGTGGATGCTGTCACCGAATTCATTGGCAAATCGGTTTCTTGGCTCATTCTGGTCGCCGTGCTTGTCAGCGCCGGAAACGCGATCGTCCGCAAGGTGTTCAACACCTCGTCCAACGCCTGGCTGGAAGCGCAATGGTATTTGTTCGGCGCCGCCTTCATGCTCGCCGCCGCCTATACGCTCAGGCAGAACGAGCACATCCGCATCGATATCGTCTACGGCGCCTTACCGCGGCGCGTTCAGCACTGGATCGATCTGCTCGGTCATTGCCTGTTCCTCATGCCCTTCGTGCTTCTGATGGTCTATGACCTCGTGCCCTATGTTCGCACGTCCTTCCTATCGGGCGAGGTTTCGTCCAGTGCTGGTGGCCTGATTATCTGGCCGGGCAAGGCGCTATTGTTGGTAGGCTTCCTTTTATTGGCGGTGCAAGGTGTTTCCGAAATCATCAAGAAGATCGCCGTCATGCGCGGCGATATGGAGGACCCGACACCATACGTGCCGACGCACGCGCCCCTTGATGCCGAAACGCCTGCCGGGGAGGCGCGCTGATGATTGAATTCATTGCCGTGAACATGGCCCCGATCATGTTCGCTTCGCTGATCATCTTCCTACTGATCGGATATCCTGTCGCCTTCGCGCTCGCCGCCAACGGACTGCTGTTCTTCTGGATCGGCGTCGAGCTGGCGCCTTATTCGGGCGGTTCCATCCATCTCTCCTGGCCCTTGCTCAACGCGCTGCCGGATCGGTTCTGGGGTGTGATGTCCAACGACACGCTGCTGGCGATCCCGTTCTTCACATTCATGGGCATCGTGCTGGAACGCTCGGGGATGGCGGAGGACCTGCTCGATACCGTCGGTCAGCTCTTCGGCCCGATCCGTGGCGGTCTTGCTTACGCGGTGATCTTCGTCGGCGCGCTGCTCGCTGCCACCACCGGCGTCGTCGCGGCCTCGGTCATCGCCATGGGCCTGATCTCGCTGCCGATCATGCTGCGCTATGGTTATGACCGCAGCCTTGCGTCCGGTGTCATCGCCGCGTCTGGAACGCTTGCGCAGATCATTCCACCGTCGCTTGTGCTGATCGTGCTGGCTGACCAACTCGGCCGTTCGGTGGGCGACATGTATGCTGGCGCGCTGATCCCCGGTCTGGTGCTGACCGGCATTTACATGCTCTACGTGCTGATCATGTCGATCGTCCGGCCGAATTCGATGCCGGCGCTGCCGAAGGAGGCGCGCTCGCTCGGCTCCGGGGTGACCTCGCTTTTCATCGCGCTTTTGGTCGGCGGCGGCGTTGCCTATGCGGCTCATGTCTACCTGACACCGATCTACGGTGAGAATGCCGATATTCTTGGTGCAACCGTCGGCGTCGCTTTCATCTATGTCGTCGCTGTCATCGATAAGACGTTGAAGCTCAACCTGATGTCGCGGCTGGCCCAGCAGGTGATCATCGTGCTGATCCCGCCCTTGGCGCTGATCTTCCTCGTGCTCGGCACCATCTTCCTCGGCATCGCAACACCGACGGAGGGCGGCGCGATGGGCGCAACCGGCGCGCTGGTGATGGCGGCAGCGAAGGGGCGGCTGAACATGGATGTAGTTCGCTCGGCACTCGCATCGACGACACGGCTCTCCTCCTTCGTGCTGTTCATCCTGATCGGCTCGCGCGTATTTTCGCTGACCTTCTACGGCGTCAACGGTCATGTCTGGGTGGAGCATTTGCTGGTGTCGCTGCCGGGTGGGCAGGTCGGTTTCTTGATCGCCGTCAACCTTTTGGTTTTCGTGCTGGCCTTCTTCCTCGATTTCTTCGAGCTCGCCTTCATCATCGTGCCGCTGCTGGCGCCCGCCGCCGACAAGCTCGGGATCGACCTGATCTGGTTCGGCGTCCTGCTCGGCGTCAACATGCAGACGAGTTTCATGCACCCGCCCTTCGGCTTTGCGTTGTTCTATTTGCGCTCGGTGGCTGCGAAGGTGCCTTACCTCGACAAGGTCACCGGCAAGAAGACGGCGCCGGTGACGACCGGCCAGATCTATTGGGGTGCAGTGCCCTTCGTCGGCATTCAGATCCTGATGGTTTCACTGACGATCATGTTTCCGCAGATGGTCATGCACTACAAGGGAGCAGGCGCCGGAATTGATCCCAATACCATCAAGATCGAAGTGCCCGGCTTTGGTGCGCCCGGCCAGGATAATGGCGGCGGTCTCGGTTTGCCGGGCGGCCTGCAGCTCCCGGGTGCCAATCCGCTCGACAACAAGCCGGCAGATCAGGGCGGCGAAAAGAAGAACCCGCCTGCGAATGATCTCAGTCAGCCGCCGTCATTCAATTGAGCAGGGGACGAAGCGGCTGCCGCATTCCAAAGAGAAACCCCGGAGCATCGCTCCGGGGTTTCTTGTTTCGAATCCAATGATCAGAGCTTTCCGGCGCGTTGCTGCGTCATCATGTACACGTCGTAGCTGTATTCGGCGACCTGCGCGTAAAGATAGTGGCCGCCGCGGAACGCCTTGATCGATTCCCAGATCTTTTTGAAGGTCGGGTTCGATGCTTCCATCTCGGCGTAGACTTCGTTTGACTTGTCGAAGCAGGCGTTCAGGATGTCGGTGCTGAACGGACGCAGCTTCGCGCCTTCGGCCACGACACGCTTGATGGCTGCCGGATTGAGATAGTCGTATTTCTGCAGCATGTCGGCATCGGTTGCCTGGGCGGCGGTGCGCAGCAGCGACTGATAGGCCTTCGGCAGGCCTTCATAGGCCGCCTTGTTGAACATGACGTGTACGGTCGGACCGCCTTCCCACCAGCCGGGGTAGTAGTAGTAGGGAGCGACCTTGTAGAACCCGAGCTTTTCGTCGTCATAGGGGCCTACCCATTCGGCCGCATCGATCGTGCCTTTTTCCAGCGCCGGATAGATATCGCCGCCGGCGATCTGCTGCGGCACAACGCCGAGGCGCTCCACCACTTTGCCGGCAAAGCCGCCGATACGCATCTTCAGACCCTTGAGGTCGGCTACGGTATTGATTTCCTTACGGAACCAACCACCCATCTGCACGCCGGTATTGCCGCTCGGAAAACCAATCAGCCCTTGCGTCGCCAGGAATTCGTTGAACATGTCGATGCCGCCGCCATGGTACTGCCAGGCGTTCATGCCGCGGGCATTGAGCGCGAAAGGAACGGCCGCGCCCAGCGCCCAAACCGGATCCTTGCCCCAATAATAGTAGGAGACCGTGTGGCAGGCCTCGACCGTGCCTGCGGATGTTGCGTCGGCAGCCTGCAGGCCGGGCACGATTTCGCCGGCGGCGAAGACCTGGATGGTGAAGTTGCCGTCGGTCGCTTCCGAGACAAATTTGGACAGCACCTCGGCGCCGCCATAGATCGTGTCGAGCGATTTCGGAAACGACGAGGTCAAACGCCAGTTGATCTTCGGATTGCTCTGAGCAATGGCCGGAGCCGCCAGGGCTGCGGCAGCAACCGAGCCTGCGCCGGCAACACCGGCTTTCCTCAGAAATGAACGACGATCCATCTATCTACTCCCCCAGAGGTGAGCGGGCGGTTTGGCCCGCTCTTCGTGATCACGCCGCAACTAATCATGTCGTCAAGCGCGTTTCAAGCGCGTCGAATAATCTTACAACTGCCGATTTTCGTTTGATGTCTAAAGGACTGATTTCAATTCTCACGCGGCTTCGCGATCGTCTCGCGAAGGAAGCTGTAACCCAGCGCGATACGCGCCGCGAGCTGCGTCGATGCGCCGTCGCCGCCATGGCCGCCCGAGTGGAATTCGTGGAACAGCGGATGATGGCCGAGTTCCTCCATGCGCGCAGCAAACCGCCGCGCATGGGAGGGATGAACCCGGTCGTCATTGCTGGAACTCTCGATGTAGATGGGCGGATAGGTGATCTCCGAAGCCGGCTTGAGATTGTGCAGTGGCGAATAGGAAAGCAGATAGTCCCGGTCCGCCTGGTCGTCGGGATTGCCATATTCGTCGATCCAGGCCTTGCCGGCCGGGAAGACGTGGAAGCGGGACATATCGAGCACCGGCACCTGACACCAGGCCGCGCCGAAGTCGTGCGGATAGCGTGTCAGCATCACGCCGGTCAGCAGCCCGCCATTGCTGCCGCCATTGACGGCTATGCGCTGTGGTTTGGTGTAGCCGCGGTTGACGAGATCGCGGGCGACGGCGACAAAATCGGCAAAAGCTCTGTGGCGGCCATGCCCCTTGGCGGAACGATGCCAGTTCGGACCGAGCTCGCCGCCGCCGCGGATATAGGCTTGCACATACGCGCCGCCCTGTTCCAGCCAGCGGCCGATGACTGCCGAATATTGCGGACGAACCGAAAAATCGAAGCCGCCATAGCCATACATCAAGACCGGCAGTTCACCGTGGGTCCATGTCTTCGGCAATACCAGGCGGTACGGCACTTTCGTACCATCTTCTGACGTGGCCTCGAGCAATTCGGAGGTCATGCCGTCGGTGTCGAAATAGGCCGGCGAGCTCGCGGCGTGAATGAGTTCAAGCGGCTTCTTGCGGTCGGCAAGCTCCAGGCGATAGCAGGAGGGCGGCTGCAGGAAGCCTTCGCCATAGACCTGCAGCGTGTCGTCGCCGAGATGGAGGTCGGAATAGAGCGGCCAGACTGTTACAGTCTGAACATCGGCCGGCAGCGTGATTTCCTCGATCGCCGCATCGGCCTTGGTCAGGTCGAAGACGAAAAGGCGGGGCTGCAGTTTGTCGGAGACGACGAAGACGCACCATTCGCGCATCAGCAGGAACTGAGACACCGACTGCCGCTCGCCGGGCGAAAATAACACGCGCATCGCCTCGGCGCCGGCATCGGTGGCCTCCCGCGGCAAGGGTTGCAGCGCCAGGCTGCCGGCCGGTATGCGCTCGTCGGTCTTGGCGAGCCAGAGGCAATAGGAATAGTTGAGCTGGACGTCGATGTCCCTCGGCAGATCGATCCGCCGCAGAGAAAAATCCTGCTCTTTGACGAAGACGCTGGAATTGCCGATTTCGTGGCCGGTGATGAACAGCCGGATCGGCTTGGCCGTACCTTTCTTTGCGATGCCGGCAAGCACCGGATCGAAGACCAGGCAGGAGCCATAGACGTCGGTGTCGGCGGTTGCGTAAAGCAAGGGTGCCTTTGCCGGCGCCTGGCCACGCTTCAGACGGCGACCGACGCGGGGCCAGCCGGAGCGCGTCGAGGAGAGGCGGTCAATCGAGCCGAAATAGGCGATCTCGTCGCGGTTGAGCCAGGTGGCGTGGCAACGCGTCGGCGGCGTGTCGAATCCGCCTTCGACGATGCTCTTGGCTTCGCAATCGAACTCCAGCAGGCGTCCAAGATCGGAGCCGCCGTCGGAAAGGCAAAGCAATACCCGCGTCGGTTCCCAAGGGCAGGTGATTGCGCCACGCCAGAGCCAAAGCTTGTTTTCCGATGCGCAGAAAGCGTCGAGATCGAAGATCGGCTCCCAGGGTGCGTCGGGCAAAGGGGCGAGATTGGCGGGCAATCGGAACCACATGCCGAGGGGGTGATCTGCGCTGCGGTGGAAGTCGAACAACCACTTGCCGCGGCGTACCACCTGGATCAGCCGGTCCTTACGCTCGATCAGAGCCTTGATCGCCGCCCGGTCCACCTCGAACTCAGGCGTCATCAGCGCCTGTTCAGACTGTGCATCCCTTTCAGCGACGAATTGCAGTGTCAGTGGATCGTCGTCATGCTCGAGATGGAGATTCATAAGGGACCTGATATGCCATTGATGAAGTGAGTCATATATAATCAAATCAAAATACATTCGGGGAAGCAACAGTGCTTCCCCGAATGTGTTTCATCTTACAGTTTTCCGAGGCCTATCCCGCCTTCAGCGCACAACCGTGACGCTGGCCTGAGCGATCAGGTTGGTTGCAGGTGCGGAGGTGCCCTTGTACTTCAGCGTCACGACCTTGTAGCCCTCTCTTTCGAGACGCGACAGAAGAGTCGGCAGCATGGTGGCCGTGCGCTGGTGGATGTCGTGCATCAGGATGATGCCGCGACCGCGCTTGTACAGTTGGTTCATGGTGCGGGTTACGACGGCTGAGGGCGTCGAGTTGAAATAGTCCTTGCTGTCGATATCCACATCCATGACGACGAGATCCCGCATGGCGACGGCGGTGCGCAGGCGCTTGGAATCAGCGAGATAGGGGAAGCGGAAGAAGGAAACATCCGTACCGATGACCTTGGCGACGGCGTGTTCGCCGCGGGTGATCTCGGCCATCGCCATGTCGAAGCTCATCTTGTCGAGATCGGGATGGCGGAAGGTGTGGCTGCCGATGGTGTCTCCGTCGGCAAAGACCTTCCGGGCGGTGGCCGGGTGCGCCTCCGCCATCTGGCCAACCATCATGAAGGCCGCCTTGACGCCGAATTTGTCGAGCGTGGAGAGGATGCGCTCCGTCTTGCCCGGAGCCGGACCGTCGTCGAAGCTGAGAATGACTTCCTTGTCGTCCAGCTTGAGGTCGTGCAGCGAGGAAACTTCCAGTGTGCGCCCGGCGAGGTGATGCGGACCGCCGTTATCGACCGTCTCCCTGGTTTCAAGCTCGGCGCTGGCCCATTTGGTCGGCTCCATTTCGACTGGGTCGTTGGCTTTCAGCGGCTTATGACGCGGCTCTTCCGCTGCAAAACTCGTCTTCAGTGAAGCTTCGTTGCCCGGTTTTGTGGCGCAGCCGGCAAGGGATAGGGATACGGCAAGGCCGGCCAAGAGAAGACGGAAGGTCATGGGAATCGCTCAACAATATAGGTCAATGAATGTTGGGCGTATTTTTTCCGATTATGGTTAATGATCGGTTAGGATTGACGCACGGATGCCGAGGGAATTAACCATTTGAAGAGGGCTGCACGTCCTTCCGAACGAGCAAGACCGCTCCGATATTTTGGATATAAGGCATCCGTTTGTTGGTGATGCGGGATGCTCTAGCCGGCCATCCCGCTTTCATATTCAGACGAAAGCTCAAGCCATTGCTCTTCCGCGGCTGCAAGCTTTTCCGCCGCGTCGGAGCGTTGCTTGGCTTTCTCGGCCGCCTTTGCAGGTGCCTTCTCATAGAGGGCGGGATCTGCAAGTTCCGCATCAAGTGCCTGAATCAGTTTCTCCAGCTTGCCGGTCAAGGATTCGATATCGTTGATCTTTTTCTTGAGCGGCGCCAGCGAGGCGCGGCGGTCGGCATTGAGCTTGCGCTGATCTGCCTTGGAGACGGAATCGTCGGCGCCATTGGTCTTGCCCTTGTCGTCCCTCGGCTTAGGGCTGGCGACGACGAGGCTGCGGTAATCTTCCAGGTCGCCGTCGAAGGTGGAAACCGTGCCGTCGCGCACGAGCCACAGCTGGTCGACAGTTGCCTCGATGAGATGGCGGTCATGCGAAATCAGGATGACAGCGCCGGAATAATCGTTCAGCGCCTGAATCAATGCATTGCGGCTGTCGATATCAAGGTGGTTGGTCGGCTCGTCGAGGATCAGAAGATTCGGTGCATCGAAGGCGGCAAGGCCCATCAGCAGCCGCGCTTTCTCGCCGCCGGAGAGATCCTTCACCTGTGTGTCCATCTTCTCGGTCGCAAGGCCCATCTGGGCGACGCGGGCGCGCACCTTCGCTTCCGGTGCATCGGGCATGCGGCGGCGCACATGCTCGACGGCGGTCTGGTTGGGCACGAGATCGTCGAGTTGATGCTGGGCAAAGAAGCCGATCTTCAGGTTCGGCGCCAGCTTCACATCGCCGCTTTCGGCATCGAGGCGGCCGGAGACGAATTTCGCGAAGGTGGACTTGCCGTTGCCGTTGGAGCCGAGCAGGGCGATGCGGTCGTCGGCGTCGATGCGCAGGTTGAGGCGTTTCAGGATCGGCTTGCCGGGCTCGTAGCCGACCGCGCCGCCAGTGACGGCGATGATCGGCGACGCTGCCTGCTTTTCCGGTTCCGGAAAGCTGAAGCCCATCACATGATCTTCGATGACGGCGGCGACCGTGCCCATGCGTTCCAGCGCCTTGACACGCGATTGCGCCTGCCGGGCCTTGGTTGCCTTGGCCTTGAAGCGATCGATGAAACTCTGCAGGTGCTTGCGCGCCGCCTCATTCTTCGCCTTCGCCTTCATCTGCAGCTCGTCGGCCTCCGCCTTTTGCCGCTCGAACTGGTCGTAGGAGCCGCGATAGAAGGTGAGCTTCTTTTGATCGAGATGGACGATGGAATTGACGGCCGTGTTCAGAAGATCGCGGTCATGCGAGATGATGATGACCGTGTGCGGATAGCGGCGGATGTAATCTTCCAGCCAGAGCGTGCCTTCGAGGTCGAGATAGTTGGTCGGCTCGTCGAGCAGCAGCAGGTCCGGCTCGGAGAAAAGTACCGCTGCGAGCGCCACGCGCATGCGCCAGCCGCCGGAAAAGGAGGAGGCGGGTCGGTGCTGTGCCTCATGGTCAAAGCCGAGGCCGGCGAGAATGCTGGCGGCGCGCGCTTCGGCCGAATGGGCGCCGATATCGGCAAGGCGCGTCTGGATGTCGGCGATGCGATGCGGATCGGTCGCCGTTTCGGCTTCCGCGAGCAGGGCGGTGCGTTCCTTGTCGGCCTTCAGAACGATCTCGATCAGCGGCTCCTCAGTACCCGGCGCTTCCTGCGCCACCTGGCCGATGCGGGCATTGCGCGGAATGGAGACCGAGCCGCTTTCGGCGGCAAGATCGCCGGTGATCACACGGAACAATGTCGACTTGCCGGCGCCATTCTTGCCGACAAGCCCCGCCTTCGTGCCCGCCGGAAGCGTCACGCTGGCATGGTCGATGAGGAGGCGGCCGGCAATGCGGGCGGAAAGGTCGGAAATCGAAATCATGGCGCGGTTTTGGCCGAACTCCGCGCCGAAGGCAAGAGCCGGAGCGCTTAGGCGCGGGTGCCGCCCGCTCGCGACGGCAGGCGGGCGCAGTCTCTCAGCCGCTCCGTCAGCTCGGTTTCGTAAAGCAGCAGGTTGCTCAGTGACGCGTTGAGACTGTCCATGGCGGCGGCGACATGCGGCGCTGTTTCGATCTCGCGGGCAAAGCCCTGTTTCTTCATCAGCCCCTCAGCCAGTTGCGCGGCCACTTCGCGCAGCATCTCGGCCGCATCCGCCTCGGATTTCCGCGCGACCAGGCCGCAATGGCTGACGAGGCGATGTTTCAAGCCGATATCGTCGAGGCTGGCTTGCGAGGGGGCGGGGCCAAGCGCTGCGATCTCGCTGGCGATCTTGCGATCCGAACCGTGGAGCGCTTCATGGAAAAGCTGGTAATTGCGCGGCAGGGCTTTGACTTTCAGCTTGGCCATATGGCGGCCGATCATCTCGAGGTCGGTCGCTGCCTCGCTGTCGTCATTGCCGATGGGATATGCTGAAACACCTGCCTGCGAACTCTTCATGCCTGCTCTCTGATGATCCGCTACCTGATATATTTCGCAAATTGCAGGTGCGCAGGTTAAGGCAACATGAACAGAACGTCATACTGGCGGGATATTGCAATAAAATTAGACAGTCGAACAACGCCAAACTGTATTGGGGAATGCTGGCTCGCGCCCTGCTTCACATCCAGCGCTTTCCGTCCGTGCGCACGAAATAAATCAGATCGAGACTTAGCGACGGTTTGCCCATTGCCGTCAGTATCATGTGGCATTGGCCGCGGTGGTGGGTCTGATGGTTGAAGAAATGAGTGAGCGCCGGCATCAACGGATGGGTGATGACACCTGGCCGAGTAATCGGCGTGTAGGTGATGTCGGCAGCAAGCGCCTCATCATCGAGCGTTGTCCATCCAATCGATGATGCGCCGGTCCTCAGCCTCGCGAGCCGCACGAAGATCCGTAAGATTGTCGTGCAATATGATATCCAAGGCTGCCGGCATTTCGCCGATGCCGGTGAAGCGATGCATCCAGGCGCGATCGCCGACCAGAATGTGATTGAGCGTGCCGTGCAGCGAGCCGAAAAAGGCGCCTCGGTCCTCGCGATACTCGGCATCGCTGAGCTCAGCGGCGGCATCGTAAAGCAGGGCGTTGGCCCAGCGGTTGTAATCGGCGAACATTCTGTAATGTCTCAGCATCCCGGCCTTCCTCCAAAAGCAATGAAGCAAGCATAAAATGGAAAGGAGTAAATGGGGCTGATGGCGCCCACGAAATTTGCTGATGGGTTGTCAACTGGCCGTCAGTCTCGCTCCGAATCGGGCATTCTGAGTGTGACAGCAGCGTGAAATTGGCGCGTCCCCCTTGTTTTCAGGCTGTGGGGCGGGTAAAGACCGCCCACTTTTCTCTGACGACAAGGACGTGACCCATGGCGATTGAACGCACTTTTTCGATGATCAAGCCGGACGCAACCAAGCGTAACCTGACCGGCGCCATCACCAAGATTTTTGAGGACAATGGCCTGCGCGTCATCGCTTCCAAGCGCGTTTGGATGAGCAAGCGCGAAGCCGAAGGCTTCTACGCCGTTCATAAGGACCGTCCTTTCTTCGGCGAGCTCGTCGAAGGCATGACCTCCGGCCCGACCGTCGTTCAGGTTCTGGAAGGCGAAGGCGCCATCCTGAAGAACCGCGAAATCATGGGCGCGACCAACCCGGCCAACGCTGCCGAAGGCACGATCCGCAAGATCCATGCTCTGTCGATCGGCGAAAACTCCGTTCACGGCTCGGACGCTCCGGAAACCGCCGCGATCGAAATCGCCTACTGGTTCTCCGAAACCGAAATCGTCGGCTGAATCAGTCATTCAGCCTGCGCGCTGAAGCAATTGAATTCATAGAAGAAAGCCGGGGTCTTGCGCTCCGGCTTTTTCATGCCGGGCAGGCCTCATCGTGGCCATAGTCTATGCTGCCATCGGCTTTGAAGACATCCGGGTTCTTTGTATAGCTCGGGCCGACCACGAGCGGCCTCGTCGGCAGCACGGTCTGGTCGAGATCGGATTTCACCTCGGTCTTGATTGTCTGGATCGTCTTGTCGCTGGCATCGACGAGCTTGATCGAGACGGAATAGGGGTGGTCCTTGCGCACGCAGCGCAGATCGGGGCTTTCGAGCGTGATCTTGTCCCAGAACGTATAGATCTTCTCGCGCACTACCAGGGGATCGCCGCCCGCCGGGTTTTCGAATTCCGCGACCGCCGTCGTGCCCTCCGGGATCGGCGCGATCTTCTTCAGCGTAATCATGTAGCTCGCGCTCGCGACGCGATAGTTGAAGACGAAGAGCCTGCCGCTGAGTTCGGTCGGACCGTTTTCTGCCTGCCGCTGACAGCCGGCAAGCGCAAGGCCCGCAATTGCGGCCATCAAGACGATCGCCTGGGTTCTCATGGCGCACTCTCCTCCTTCTTGCGGCGATAGTGCCGGTTCGCCTTGGCGCGGTTGCCGCAGACCGCCATGTCGCACCAGGCCCGGCTTTTGTTCTTGCTGCGGTCGATGAACAGCCAGCCGCAGTTGCGGCAGATTTTCATGCGGTCCGGATCAGGCATGGCAATGAGCCGCAGCGTCGAATGCACCGTCGCGGCGTCGAGCCCATCGGGCGAGGTGGCCCGACGCAGCACCTTCGACAGCGCCTCCAGCAGATCGGCCAACAGCGCGTCGGCGTCACGGTCGAGGATGCGGGCGCGAAAATAGCGATCGATCGCTTCACGCAGATCGAGAAAGCCGGATCTATTCTCCTGCCTCACCGGCAGGATATCGCCGAACAAGGCCCGCTCGGCGCAGAAATTCATCGCCGCTTTCGGAAAGCTTTCCATCTGCCCCGGCGCCTCGAAACGATCGGTGCGCCGCTCATCGTCGTGGCGCATTATGACGCTGTTGGCGACGTCCAGCGCCAGTGCGCCGCCGGAAAACCGATGTGGGGTCCAGGAAAAGCTCATGCTCAAAATTATAACTAGTAAAATGGATTTTACTAGTTACTATTCGTCGATATCCGGAGGTTCCATGGCCTATCTCCTGCAGCAATTGGCAAATGCCGTTCCGCTTGCCGCGCTCTATGCGGCGCTGGCTTTCGGCTATGCCGTTGCTTTCGGTGTGATGAAGCGGGCCGATATTACCTATGGCGCGCTTTTCGCCTTTGCCGGCCAGATGCTGGTCCTGTTCACCGACGTCGGCTACACGAGGATGTTTCTCATTCTGCCGGCCGCGCTCGCCTTCGGCACTGCCATTGCGCTCGCCTATACGCTGGGGACGAGCTTCCTCATCGGTCGTTCGGTCATGCTGCCGCTGTCGCGCAAATCGCCCAACACGATCATCGTCGCAGCGCTTGGCATGATGATCATATTGATGGAGACGGCGCGGCTGGCTTCCAATACGCGCGGCATCTGGCTGCCACCTTTTTTGAACGAGATGATCGTCTTTTGGGACAGCGGCGGTTTCCGGGTCACGCTGACCGAAATCCAGCTCCTCAATACGGCGCTGATGATCGTGGTGATCCTCGGCGGGACCTATGTGCTGAGATATACCGGATGGGGGCGCATCTGGCGGGCGGTGACGGATGATGCGCTGGCGGCCGAGCTTTGCGGCACAAGTGCCAACCGCGTCTTTCTCCTGGCGTATATGGCCTCAGCATTGGTCGCAACCGCCTGCGGCCTGCTGGCGACTTGCTATTACGGCACGATGGATTTCGGCGCCGGGCTGATGTTCGGGCTGAAGGTGCTGATGATTGCCGCTGTCGGCGGTTATTCCGATCCGCTGAAATCGGCGGGTGGAGCGGCATTGCTCGGCCTGTTCGAGACCATGTGGGGCGCCTACGGACCGTTCCTCTGGCGCGATTTCGTGATCTTCTCGCTGCTCGTCCTGCTGCTGGTATTGAGTCGGCGGGAGCGTGTGGCCCCGTAGAGCAATTGCGCTCTAAAGCCTATTCTTTATCGGCCCATTTGGCCCGCGCGGCATCGTCCGCATCCTTGGCCGAAACCCAATCGCCTTGCCTGCCGTCTTTTGCATGCTCCTTCTTCCAGAAGGGCGCCGAGGTCTTCAAAAAGTCCATGACGAAATTGGCACCGTCAAAGGCAGCTTGCCGATGCGAGGCGGCGGCGATGACGAGGACGATGTTTTCTCCCGGAGCAATTTTGCCGTAGCGATGGATGGCCGTCAGGCCGCGAAGCTCGAAGCGTTCGATGGCGAGCGTCGCGATGCGGGTGATCTCCGCCTCCGCCATGCCGGGATAATGTTCGAGCTCGAGAGCACCCAGCATGCCGCCTTCGTCGCGGCAGAGGCCGGAAAAGGTCACGACAGCGCCGATATTATGCTGTCCTTCGGTCAGGCGGTCGACCTCGGCCTGAAGGTCGAAATCGTCGCTTTGAACCCTGACAAACGGCCCGGCAGCCATGGTCGTCACCCACCCGTCATTGGCGGGAACAACCCAATCTCGCGCGCTCCGGCAATCGGTTCGTCATGATCGGCATGTTCCATATCGATGGCGACGCGGATCGCCTCGGGAAATTGAAGCGCCGTCTCGTATTCCTCGCCCAAGCTCTTCAAATGATTCAGGAGATCGCCGACGGTGATCACTTCGGCGGGGAGCGAAATCTCTTCTTCACCCTTGCCAATCCGCTCACGTACCCAGGCGAAATAGACGAGCTTCGTCATCATTCCTCATCCACCACATGCTTCAAGCCGGCGCGGAAATAATCGTAGCCGGTGTAGATGGTCAGCAGCGCTGCGACCCAGAGCAGGACGATGCCCATCTCCGTCGTATAGGGTATCACCTTGTCGCCGGCCGGCCCAGCCAGCAGGAAGGCGATGGCGACGAGCTGCGCGGTCGTCTTCCATTTGGCGATGCGCGTCACCGGCACGCTGACCTTCAGCGCCGCCAGATATTCGCGCAGGCCCGAGACGAGAATTTCGCGGCAAAGGATGATGATGGCAGCCCAGAGCGACCAGCCGGCGATCGTGCCGTCGGCAGCGACCAGCAGCAGGATCGCCGAAACCAGCAGCTTGTCGGCGATCGGATCGAGCATACGGCCGATATTCGACGTCTGATTCCAGATGCGCGCGAGATAGCCGTCCAGAAAGTCGGTGATCGAGGCGATGATGAAAATCCACAGCGCCACCCAGCGCGCGAAATCGGACCCTTCCAGTTTGCCTTCGACGAAGAAGCACAGGACGATCAACGGCACGCAGAGAATGCGGCCATAGGTGAGCAGATTGGGAATGCTATATGCGCGCGAAGCCATGGAAATCGTTTCGTTTCAGTTGTTTCGCTGGACTAAAATGGCCTTCCCCCAAGGCGTCATCTCGTTCCAGCTATTTGATTTAGCATGATCTTATCCAAAAACCGTCCCGCACCTCTTGAGATCATGCCTTAGATGGCGGTTTGAGGAGCTTGCCGTCAATATTGTTTCTGTTTTTTCACCGTCATTGCGTGGAATTTGCGACCAGCTTTTCTTATTTCGCGGCGTCCTCGTGAAAATGGTTATAGACCTGCCGCGCCACGGCTTCGGATATGCCTTCGACGGCCATCAGGTCGGATAGGGCCGCGCGCGACACGGCTTTTGCGGTGCCGAAATGCTGCAGCAGCGCCCGCTTGCGCGAAGGGCCGATGCCGCCGATTTCGTCCAGCGGGTTTTTCACCATTTCCTTCTTGCGGCGTGCTCGATGCGAGCCGATGGCAAAACGATGGGCCTCGTCGCGCAGGCGCTGGATGAAGTAGAGCACGGGATCACGGGGCGGCAGGGTGAAGCTCTCGCGGGCGGGCGCAAAGAAGCGCTCGCGTCCGGCATCGCGGTCGACACCCTTGGCGACGCCGATGGCGATGACGCTGTCGGTAATTCCGAGCTCCTCGAGAATGGCGCGCACCGCTGTCATCTGTCCTTGGCCGCCATCGATGAGGATGACGTCCGGCCAAGCGGGGAAGGGCTGATCCGCAGCGTCAACGGCTGCGCTCTCCGTATTCGGGCTGCGGTCCGGCTTGCCCTCTTCCTTCAGCAGGCGAGAAAAGCGCCGGGTCATGACTTCGCGCATCATGCCGAAATCGTCGCCGGGCGTGATGTCGGTCGATTTGATGTTGAACTTGCGGTATTGGCCTTTGACGAACCCTTCCGGCCCAGCCACCACCATACCGCCAACCGCATTCGTGCCCATGATGTGCGAGTTGTCATAGATCTCGATGCGTTGCGGCACATAGGGAAGCTGGAATGTCTCCTTGAAGCCTTCGAGCAGCCGCGATTGTGAGGCGGTCTCGGCAAGCTTGCGGCCATGCGCTTCGCGGGCATTGGCAACGACGTGATCGACGAGGTCGCGCTTCTCGCCGCGCTGCGGCACCAGGATCGTGACCTTGTGCCCGGCCTTTTCGCCGAGCGCTGCTGCCAGCAGCTCGATTTCCTCGACCGTCTCCGATAGCAGGATCTGCCTCGGCACCGGCTTGTCGTCGTAGAATTGCGCCAGAAACGCATTCAGCACTTCGGCGCCGGAAAGCGACGGGTCAGCCTTCGGGAAATAGGCGCGGTTGCCCCAGTTCTGCCCGGTGCGGAAGAAGAAGACCTGGATGCAGGAAATGCCGCCCTCGTGATGGATGGCAAAGACGTCGGCTTCTTCGACGCCGGCGGGATTGATGCCCTGATGGCTTTGCACATGCGACAGCGCCGCCAGCCGGTCGCGATAGACGGCGGCGCGCTCGAAATCGAGATCCTCAGCGGCAGCGTTCATCGCCTCCGCCATATGGGCTTTCACGTTCTGGCTCTTGCCGGAGAGAAAGTCCTTCGCCTCCTGCACCAGCTCCGCATAGCCCTCATCGCTGATCTCGCGGGTGCAAGGCCCTGAGCAGCGCTTGATCTGATAGAGCAGGCAGGGTCGGGTCCGGGTCTCGAAAACGCTGTCGGTGCAGGTGCGGATCAGGAAGGCGCGTTGCAGCGAATTGATGGTGCGGCCGACGGCGCCCGCTGACGCGAAGGGGCCGAAATACTCACCCTTGCGGGCACGCGCGCCGCGATGCTTGAAGATCGCCGGTGCCCGGTGATCGCCGGTGATGAGAATATAGGGAAAGGACTTGTCGTCCCGCAGCAATACGTTGAAGCGCGGCCGTAAGCGCTTGATCAGATTCGCTTCCAGCAACAGCGCTTCGGTCTCGGTGCGGGTGGTGACGAACTCCATATTGGCGGTTTCGCGCACCATGCGGGCGATGCGGTTGGAATGCACGCGGCCCATCGCATAATTGGCGACACGCTTCTTCAGGCTGCGCGCCTTGCCGACGTAGAGAACGTCGCCGGCTTCGTTGAACATGCGATAGACGCCGGGATTGTTCGGCAGGCGCTTGACGAATTCGGCGATCAGTTCAGCGCCCTGAAGGCCGGTTTCGTTCTTGCCGCCTTCGTTCCAGTCGACGGGCGCGACGGGGGAGGCGCCAGCATCGCCTTCTACCTCGATGTCGTCTTCAATGTCCTCTGATTCGTCATAGAGAATGCCGCCGTCGGGCAGCTTTCGTCCGTTCATTCCATGCTCTCCGACACATCAGGCGTTTCCCAGGCAAGATGCTGGCCGCCATCGAGCGCTATCATTTGGCCCGTGATCGAAGGCGTGTCAAAAAGAAAGCGGACGGTGCGACCGAATTCCTCGAGGCCGGGCGCAGCCTTCAATATGAGACCATCGATCTGCGCTTGGAAGTCCTCTTCCGTCTGTCGGACGCTGCGCACCGTCGGACCGGGGCCGATGGCGTTGACGCGGATGCGCGGCGCAAAGGTCTGCGCCATCGTCTGGGTCGCCGTCCACAGGGCGGCCTTCGACAAGGTATAGGAATAGAAGCGTGGGTTCAGCGCCCAGACGCGCTGATCGACAATGTTGACGATCAACCCCGGGATGCCGTCCGGAAGCTGCCGCACGAAATCCGCGGCGAGGATGGAGGGCGCGCGGACATGCACGGCAAAATGCGCGTCGAAGGCTTCGGCGTCGAAGTTGTCGGCGGAATCACCCTGGAAAACGGAGGCGTTGTTGACCAGCAGATCCAGCGGTCCAAGCTCCGAAACGGCCCTTTCGATCAGCGTCGATGTTTCCGCCGAATTTTGCAGGTCGGCCTTGATCGCAATTGCCTTTCTGCCCTGTTGCCGCAATTTCGCCACGACTTCGGTTGCCTCGGCGAACGATTGATTGGCATGCAGCGCCACCGCAAAGCCGTTAGCCGACAAATCCTCTGCGATTGCCCGGCCTATTCTTTTTGATGCACCTGATATAAGCGCTGTGCGTAGTTTTTCCTGGCTCAAGATGCTGCCTTTTCGTCGCCATTACCCAACTGGCACTCATATAGGTCGTCGATACACCATATGAAAAGATGCTTCTGCACGGAGATCGGCAGCGGCGACCTATGTAAAACTTCAGTTATATTTCGATTAAAATAAGTATACATGCTTTAACCAATCATTATGGTTAACAATTCCTCTGTTGCGCTCAAGCAACATCGAAATTCAGCCACCTCTGTGCCACAATGATATCATATTTTAGCTCTTCGAATTCCTCATTTGCATTCCAATTTCAGTCCCGATCCGGGAGGGACATCTTGTAATTGCTCGTGGTGCTTCGAGGTCATCAGTAGACGAAGAACACGGGACTGAAAGGAGAAAAGTATGCGTACTCTCATCACGACCCTCATGGTCTCTGGTTTCGCTCTCGGCGGCTTCACCGCGGCTCATGCAGCCGACGCTGTGGAGCAGGTTCCGCAGCCGCCCGTCGCCCAGGAGGCTCCGCCGGTTGTCAACAACTGGGCCGGTTTCTACATCGGTGGTGCTGGCGACTGGAATGCCGGTCACTTCAACCACAACGGCAACTCCTACGCTTTCGGCGGTGAGGCTTTCACCGGCTACAACTGGCAGCAGGGCCAGATCGTATATGGCGTTGAAGGCGACCTCGGCTACGCCGACTCCGACTCGACCCGCAATGGCCTTACCGCCAAGAACGGCGTAAACGGCTCGGTTCGCGGCCGTATCGGTTACGACTTCAACCCGTTCATGCTGTACGGCACTGCCGGTCTGGCAATCGGCCAGAACAAGCTCGAGGACGCTACCTCGTCTGAAAGCAAGACGGCTGTTGGCTACACGGTCGGTGCAGGTGCTGAAACCTTCATCACCAACAACATCACGGCTCGTCTTGAGTACCGTTACACCGACTACGGCAAGAAGGACTTCAACCTCGACTCCGGCAGCTTCTCGCGTGGCTACGACGAGCAGAGCGTCAAGGTCGGTATCGGCGTCAAGTTCTAATAATTTGATGGCATAATCTGACAAAAGCCGGGGTTATCGCCCCGGCTTTTTCCGTTTCGTGGTTCTGATATTTACGCGGCGTCCTTCGGGAAGTCCGTCGAGACGGCCAGTTCGCGCCAGTTGGCTAGTTCCTTGACGACGTATTCATTCTTGGTCTCGATCACGCCGACCGTATCGGAGCCGAAGGGCATGCGCAGCGGCGGGTTGGCCGAATGTGCAAGCGTGATCATCGACTTTGCAAGCCGTGCCGGATCGCCGGGCTGGCCGTGGTTGTGACCGGCGGCGAAATCGCGCATCGCACCGGCAGGCGTGTCCTTGTAGTCGCCAATCGAGCTCGGGCTGACGGCGAGCGAGCTTTCGTCAAGGAAGTCGGTCCGGAAGAAGCCGGGTTCGACAACCGTGACCTTGATCCCCAGCGGCTGCAGTTCCGACGCCATTGCCTCGGACAGAGCTTCGACTGCGAATTTCGTTGAGCAATAGACGCCCCAACCGGCAAAGCTCTGGTAGCCACCGACCGACGACATGTTGATCACATGGCCGGAACGTTGGCGGCGCATGTGCGGAAGGATGGCGCGCGTGACCTTCAGCAGGCCGAAGACGTTGGTGGCATAGATCTTCTCGATTTCTTCGGCTGTAGCCTCTTCAACTGCACCCAGCAGGCCGTAGCCGGCATTGTTGAGAAGAATGTCGATCCGGCCGAAGCGCTTGACGGCTTCTGCAGCCGCTTCATGGGCCTGTGCCTCGTTCGAAACGTCGAGGGCAACGGGCAGGAGGTTCGGATGATTGCCGAACTTTTCCGCAAGGCCTGCGGGGTTGCGGGCCGTGGCGACAACGGCGTCGCCGGCTTTGAGGGCTTCCTGAGCTATGAGGGCGCCGAAGCCGCGGGATGCACCCGTAATGAACCAAACGCGCATGACTTTCTCCTTTCGTGGGGTTGCAATTCCGTGCGTGGAATTTGCTTGCAGGGGAAAGATAGCTTGATGGCTCTGATGAGGTAATCTATCTTCTCCTCCTTGAAGTGCTGAGAAAATCTCATCAATGCGGCGCATCCGTTCAACCGATCTGGCAATTTTCCTGGCGATTGCCCAACACCGCAGCTTTCGCAAGGCTGCGGTTGAACTCGGCGTGACGGCTTCAGCGCTCAGCCATTCGCTGCGGGCGATCGAGGAACGGCTGGACGTGCGGTTGGTCAATCGCACCACCCGCGGCGTCGGCTTGACGGAGGCCGGCGAGCGCCTGTTCGAGCGTATCCGCCCGGCCTTCCTCGATATCGACGACGCGCTCGAGGATCTCGATAAATTTCGCGGCCAGCCCTATGGCAAGCTGCGTATCAACGCCCCGCGCCCTGCCGCCAAGATGGTGTTGTTGCCGATCGTATCGCGGTTCCTGAGGGCTTATCCCGCTGTCGAAATGGAAATCGTGGCGGACGATGCGCTCGTGGACACGGTTTCCGGCGGCTTCGATGCCGGCGTGCGGTTCGGCGAAAGCATCGCCGCCGACATGATCGCCATCGCCATCGGCCCCCGCCAGCGGACTGCGATCGTCGGTTCGCCCGAACATTTTCAGCGTTTCGCCAAACCGGTCACGCCGCATGATCTGAAGGATCACCCGTGCATCCGCTATCGTTTCCCGAGCGGCACCTACTATCGTTGGGAATTCGAACGCGGCGGCATTGAGCTGGAGATTGAGGTACAGGGGCCGCTGACGCTCGGCGACCTCGACATGATGTTCGAAGCCGCCGTCAACGGCTCCGGTCTTGCTTTCATGTTCGAGGATCTCGCGCTGCCGGCTTTGAAGGATGGCCGGCTGATCCGTGTGCTGGAGGACTGGTGCCCCTATTATCCCGGCTTCTTTCTCTATTATCCAAGCCGCCGGCAGTTGCCGACCGCCTTGCGCGCCTTCGTCGATTTCATCAAAATCGACAGTTCGCGCCAGGGCTAAGAGGGACGCCGTCAGGCCCGCGGCTTCATAGCCTGATAGTCCGGAAAGTGCTTTTCGAACTTGCGTGCCCAATCGATAAGGTCAGCATGGTCCGCTTCCCACTGTCCCTCGAAGCGCAGTTGCAGATAGCCTATCATGGACGCTAGAGCGAAATGCCCGCCATGCAGTTTCTTGCCGATCTTCGGCGGTTCGGCGTTGAGGTGGGCGAGCGCGCGGCTCACTTTCGTCCACTGCCGGTCGATCCATGGCTGATGCTGCTTGTCCTGATCGCGCAAGCGCCGCTCGTAGACGATCGACAGGAGGCAGTCATTGGTGCCGTCGCAAAGCGCTTCCAGCACCTCGGCGTCTATGCGTTTGCTCTCCTTGGCAGGATAAAGCGTCTTGCCCTTCAGCCGATGGAAATAATGCATGATCGCGCGGCTGTCGAAGATCGACACGCCGTCTTCCGTCAGCAGCGTCGGAATCTTGCCGAGCGGATTGTTGTCGACCAGCAGGGCCGGACCGGCATTGGTGTCGACATGGATTTCGGTGAACTCGATGCCGAGATGGCGGGCTGCCATCCGCACCTTGCTGGAGAAGGGGGAAGCGGGCGAGCAGAGAAGCTTCATGGGATCACCTGGGCGAAAGAAATATCATTGTTCGCCGCGCAGCCAGAAGGCGCGCTGCGAGGCGAAGCGGTCCTGCGCCAGCATATCCTTCAGGGCCGGCAGCAAGGCATGCAGCTCGTCCTTCAGCGTAAATGGCGGATTGACGATAATGAGGCCGGAGCCGGTTAGTCCGGTGAAGCCGCGATCGCTTTTGACCGTCAGCTCGGCGCAGAGCATCTTCGGAATCTCCAAAGCCTGCAATGCCTCATGAAAAGCCTTGATCGGTGCATCCTTCTTGAGCGGATACCAGAGGCAATAGGTGCCGCCGGGAAAGCGGCGCCAGGCTTTCGCAAGTCCGTCCGCCAGCCGCTCATATTCGCCGTCTTCTTCGAACGGCGGATCGACCAGCACGATGCCGCGCTTCTCCTTCGGCGGCAGATGCGCGCCGAGCGCCAGCCAGCCGTCGAGCTCGGTGATGCGCGCATGGTGGTCGCCCTCGAATAACCGATGCAGCCGCTGGAAATCCTCCGGATGCAGCTCCATCGCCGATAGCCTGTCCTGTGGGCGGAACAGCATGCGGGCAAGCTTCGGCGAGCCCGGATAGAACCGCAGGCCGCCCTCGGGATTGAGTTCGCGGACGGCGGTCAGATAAGGCTCCAGCAGATTGGCCACTTGCGGCACAAGTTCGGCTTTCAGCAGCCGGCCGATACCATCCAGCCATTCGCCGGTCTTCTGCGCCTCCTCCGAAGAGAGATCGTAGAGCCCGATGCCTGCATGGGTGTCGAGAACACGGAAAGCCTTGTCCTTGTTCTGCATGTAGCGGATGAGACGGGCTAGTACCGCGTGCTTCAGCACATCGGCGAAATTGCCCGCGTGGTAGATATGCCGATAGTTCATTGTCGGTGAAGTCCGCATGAATTGTTGCGATGGGCCAGATTATGCCTTTTGGCCGGACAAGGCATGAAATATACAAACGGCATGAACATTGCGACCCCCATTCACGCCAAATCCCCGGTCGGCCACACGGCCTGTCCGCACGACTGTCCCTCCACCTGTGCGTTGGAGATCGATCTGACGGAGGACGGCAGGATCGGCCGCGTGCGTGGCGCGGGCGATCATTCCTATACCGCGGGCGTCATCTGCGCCAAAGTCGCCCGTTATGCCGAACGGCTTTACCATCCGGACCGGCTGATGAAGCCCTTGCGCCGCGCCGGGGCGAAGGGAGAGGGCCAGTGGCAGGAACTCTCCTGGGACGACGCGCTGGACGAAATTGCCGATGCTTTCGTCAAGGCTGAGGCTAAAGACGGCAGCGAAGCGATCTGGCCCTATTACTATGCCGGCACCATGGGCTGGGTGCAGCGCGATTCCATCAATCGGCTGCGCCATGCCAAGCGCTATTCCGGTTTCTTTTCCTCGATCTGCACAAACCCCGCCTGGACCGGCTTCACCATGGCGACGGGCACGCTGCGTGGTCCTGATCCGCGCGAGATGGGCCGTACCGATTGCGTGGTTATCTGGGGGACAAACGCGGTCGCGACCCAGGTCAATGTGATGACCCATGCCGTGAAGTCGCGCAAGGAGCGCGGTGCCAAGATCGTCGTCATCGATATCTACGACAATCCGACGATGAAACAGGCCGACCTGGCGCTCATTGTCAAGCCGGGCACGGATGCTGCGCTCGCCTGCGCCGTCATGCACATCGCCTTCCGCGACGGTTATGCCGATCATGCCTATATGGCCAAATTTGCCGACGATCCGGCAGGTCTCGAAGCGCATCTCAAGACGAAGACGCCGGAATGGGCGGCTGCGATCACCGGCTTATCCGTCGATGAGATCGAAGCCTTTGCCAAGCTGGTCGGCACGACGAAGAAGACCTATTTCCGCCTCGGCTACGGCTTCACCCGCCAGCGCAACGGCGCGGTCGCGATGCACGCGGCAGCTTCCGTCGCCACCGTGCTCGGCTCCTGGCAATATGAGGGCGGCGGCGCCTTTCATTCCAACAGCGATATCTTCCGCATGGACGCGAGCGAGCTGACCGGCCGGTCGATGCTGGACCCGGATATCCGCACGATCGACCAGTCGCAGATCGGCCGGGCACTGACCGGCGATGCCGTCGCTTTGCGCCATCGCGGCCCCGTGACGGCGATGCTGATCCAAAACACCAATCCGGTGAACATCGCGCCGGAACAGCGGCTGGTGAAGCGCGGCTTTGCGCGCGACGATCTCTTCGTCGCCGTGCACGAACAATTCATGACCGATACTGCCGAGATGGCCGATATCGTCATCCCGGCCACCATGTTCGTCGAGCATGACGACATCTACCGCGCCGGCGGGCAAAACCACATCTTGCTTGGCCCGAAGCTGGTCGAGCCGCCGCCGACGGTGCGTAGCAATCTCTTCGTCATCGAGGAACTGGCGAAGCGCCTCGGCGTCGCCGATCGTCCCGGCTTCGGATTTTCGGCCCGCGAGATGATCGACCGCATTCTGGAGCGAAGCGGTCTGCCCGATTACGATCATTTCCTCGAACACAAATGGTTCGATCGTCAGCCGGCTTTCGAGGATGCGCATTTCCTCAATGGCTTCGCCCATCCCGACGGCAAGTTCCGCTTCCGTCCCGATTGGATCAACCAGCCGGCTCCGAACCGGCCGCCGGAAGCTGTCGGCCTGCTCGGCCCTCATGTCGCGCTGCCGGAGTTTCCGGATCAGGTTGACGTCATCGAAGTTGCCGATCCCGATCATCCATTCCGGCTTGCCACATCGCCGTCGCGCAATTTCTTGAACTCGAGCTTCGCGGAAACGAAGACCTCTCGCCAGAAGGAAGGTCGCCCGGAAGTCATGATCAATCCCGCGGATGCCGCAGCGCTGGACATCGCTCATGGCGACCTCGTTCAGCTCGGCAATCTCAGGGGCGATATCCGCATTCATGCGCGCATCACGGCCGAGGTGAAGCCGGGCGTGCTGATCGCCGAAGGCCTATGGCCGAACAAGGCGCATGTGGACGGTGAGGGGATCAATGTTCTGACCGGCGCCGATCCTGTTGCCCCCTATGGCGGCGCGGCTGTTCACGACAACAAGGTCTGGCTGCGCAAGGATAGAGCATGAACAAGTTCGACGAGGCGAAGGCCGAGATCGTCAGCGAGAAGACGCTTTCGGACCAATGGACGCGGCTCAGCAGCTTCGACATCGACTACACGGATTCGACGGGCGAGACGCATCGGGTGAAGCGGGAAATCTATCACCGCACGCCTGCCGCCTGCATTCTGCTCTACGACCCCAAGCGCGAAACGGTCATCCTCGTGCGGCAATTCCGCCTGCCGGCCCATCTCACCGGCTTTCCAGCCTGGATGATCGAGGTACCCGCCGGCTTGCTCGACGGTGATCATCCGGAAGAGGCGATCCGCCGCGAGGCAATGGAGGAAACCGGCTTCCGCGTCCGTGATGTCCGCTTCCTGTTCAAGGCATTCACCTCGCCGGGCGCTGTTACCGAGATCATTCATTTCTTTGCTGCTGTGGTCGATACGACGGACCGCATCGGCAACGGCGGCGGGCTTGCCCACGAACATGAGGATATCGAGGTGCTCGAAGTGCCGCTCGCCGAAACCATGGCGATGATCGAAGCCGGCGAGATCTACGACGCCAAGACGATCATGCTGTTGCAATGGGCGATGTTGAACAAGGCAAGCCTGAAATAGCCTGAAATAAGACCGTTCGGCGGTGCTTAATGGCTGCCAAAATCAGCGTCGCAGCTTTCATTATGATGTCACGAATCGCGACTACCGAGGGGCGCTCGCCGGAAAGGTCCGGTCCACAGCCATACCTTCAAAACGATTGACGCTATTTCAGGAGAAAGCCGATGTGGCTCAGCAATTTCACGCTCGTTCTTCCCGATGAAGTCGTCGATCAGGGGGCTATCCGCATCGAAGATGGCGTGATCGCCGAGATCCGGTCCGAACCGGTGGAAGCTGCGACATTCGATGGCGGCGGACGGCTGCTGATGCCGGGCTTTGTGGATCTGCATGGCGATATGATCGAGCGCGAAATCGCTCCGCGGCCGAATGCGACGATGCCGATCGATTTCGGTATCCATGAACTCGACAAGAAACTCGCCGCCGCCGGGGTCACCACCGCCTATGCCGCCGTCTCCTTCGCCACAGAAAGTGTCTATGGCCATGTCCGCTCGCTGGAGACCACCTCGGCGGTGATCAAGGGCATCAACAGCCTGCGTGATCACCTGCTGATCGACCACCGCGTTCATGCTCGCTACGAGATCACCAATGTCGGCGCGGCGCCCACGTTGGAGCGGCTCCTGGAAGATGGTGTCGTCGATATGGTCTCGCTGACGGACCATACGCCAGGGCAGGGGCAATATAACAATATTGAAGCCTATCTTCTCAGCATGTCGGAGCGCCGCGGCATCACCCGTGAAGCGGCCGAGGAAGTGCTGGCCCGGCGCATCGCCCTGCGACAGGATCCGGATATCGAGCTGAAACTGCGCGATATCATCGGCCTAACCTTGAAGCACAAGCTGTCGCTCGCCTCGCATGACGATGACAGCGCCGAAAAGGTGGCCGAAATGTTCGATCTCGGTGTCACGATCAGCGAATTCCCGGTGACGCTACCGGCCGCTGAAGAGGCGCGCCGTCGCGGCCTCTGGACGCTGATGGGCGCGCCGAATGCGCTGCGCGGCCAGTCCATGTCCGGGAATCTGAGTGCGCTCGATGCGGCCGGCGCTGGCCTTCTCGGCATCATCGCTGCCGATTATCACCCGGCCGCTTTCGTGCCGGCCATTTTCAAGATCGCCGAGGTCGCCAGTGGTGGTCTACCGGCAGCCGTGGCCATGGCGACGGCTGGTGCCGCGCGCGCTGCGGGGCTCACGGATCGCGGCGAGATCGCCGTCGGCCAGAAGGCCGATCTGGTTGCCGTCGAGCACGGTGCTGTTCACCGCATCCGCGCCACCTTCCGCAACGGCCGTGTCGTCTACAGCGACGGTACGCTTCATCCCCTGATGGCAATGGCTGCCTAAGGGGAAAACGGCTAGATCTGATCGATATCACCGAGCAGTGAAATGATCTGCGGGGCACGGGCAACGGGCGTCTTGGTGGCAGCAATTGCCTTGCCGTCTTCCATGCGCACCTTGCCCTCAGCCAGCAACCGAAGCGACTGCGGATAAAGCTGGTGCTCGATCGTGAGTACGCGGGCGGCAAGCGTTTCGGCTGTGTCGTCGGTCAGCACCGGCACGGCTGCCTGGCCGATCGCCGGGCCTTCGTCCATGCCCTCGGTGACGAAATGCACCGTGCAGCCGGCGATCCGCTGGCCGGCGTCGATGGCGCGTTGATGCGTGTGCAACCCGGGGAAAAGTGGCAGCAGCGAAGGGTGGATATTGATGATCCGGCCTTCGTGGCGCTGAATGAAGCGCCCGGAGAGAAGACGCATATAGCCGGCGAGGCAGATGATATCGGGTGACAGCGCCTCGAGCTGCGCAAGGATTGCCTCCTCATGGGCCTCCTTGCTGGCAAAATCCTTACGGACGAAGGCGAAGGTAGCAATGCCCTCGGCTGCGGCTTTCGCCAAACCGCCGGCATCCGCCTTATCGGAGATCACACCGACAATTTCGGCTGGATAATCCGAAGCCGCCGCAGCCTTGACCAGCGCCATCATATTGGAGCCGCTGCCCGAGATGAAGACGACGACGCGTTTGCGGCTCGAACTCATATTGCCAGCGTGCCCTTGTAGACGGTGCCGGCAGCGCCTTCGTCGCGGGCGATCATGCGGCCGAGCGTGACGATGCTTTCGCCCTCGGCTTCAAGCGCTGCCTTGACGGCCGCTACATTCTCGGCCGCCACGACAGCGATCATGCCGATGCCGCAATTGAAGGTGCGCAGCATTTCCTTGGCCTCGACGCCGCCTGTCTTGGCGAGCCAGGAGAAGACCGGCGGCACTTGGACGGCGGCCAGATCGATCTCGGCAGCAAGATGCTTCGGCAGCACCCGCGGAATATTCTCCGGGAAACCGCCGCCGGTGATATGGGCGAGCGCCTTGATGGCATGCGTCTCGCGGATCACCTTCAAAAGCGGCTTCACATAGATGCGTGTCGGCGTCAGCAGGGCTTCGCCGAGCGCCTTGCCCTCGGCAAAGGGAGCCGGCGCGTCCCAGCCAAGACCGGAGATGCCGACGATCTTGCGTACCAGCGAAAACCCGTTGGAATGAACGCCGGAGGAGGCAAGACCGAGAATGACGTCACCCTCGGCGATATCGCCGGAGGGGAGAAGCTGCCCGCGTTCGGCCGCACCCACGGCAAAGCCGGCGAGATCGTAATCGCCATCGGAATACATGCCCGGCATTTCCGCCGTCTCGCCGCCGATCAGCGCGCAACCCGCCTCGCGGCAGCCGGCTGCAATACCGCCGACGATCGCGGCACCCTGGTTGGGATCGAGCTTGCCGGTCGCGAAATAATCGAGGAAGAACAGCGGTTCGGCGCCTTGGACGACAAGATCGTTGACGCACATGGCGACGAGGTCGATGCCGACGGTGTCGTGATAGTTCGCGTCGATCGCGATCTTCAGCTTTGTGCCAACGCCGTCATTGGCGGCCACCAGCACCGGATCGGTGAAGCCGGCGGCCTTCAGGTCGAAGAGGCCACCGAAACCGCCGATTTCGCCATCGGCGCCGGGGCGGCGGGTCGAACGAACCGCCGGCTTGATCTTTTCGACCAGCAGATTGCCGGCATCGATATCGACGCCCGCGTCGCTATAGGTCAGACCGTTTTTTCCAGACTGGCTCATGCTTTCGCCTCCGGTGGCCATCATTCCAATTGGAATAATTTTAATCGGGTCGCCATTGCATGACAGGAACCTTTATGCAAGGCGCTAGCGCAGGCAAACCCTCGATTTTCCCCGCTTCACAGCGCTCCAAGGCCGATTTCCGGCCGCAGGCTTGACCATAATTGCGGCGTCATCCTATGTCCTAAGCGGGCGGCAACGGGCGGCGAAGAATGGGGAAGTCGATGGAGCAACAAGTCAGCGGGGCGAGCCTCAAGCGCCAGGTCACCTTCTGGGTGATCGTGCTCGTCCTCTTCATTGTCTTTCTCTATCTCTTCAGCTCGATCCTCTTGCCCTTCATCGCCGGCATGTCGGTCGCCTATTTCCTCGATCCGGTCGCAGACCGGCTGGAAAGGATCGGCCTCAGCCGCTTCATGGCGACGGTGGTGATCCTCGTGGCCTTCGTGCTGGTCTTTGCGCTGGCACTGACGATCTTCATCCCGATCATCATCAATCAGTTCAATGATTTCATTCAACATATACCGGGCTACGTCCAGCAATTCCAGAAGTTCATCTCCCATACGCAGACGACGATGCTGCCGATTTGGATTCGCGATCAGCTCGGTGCCATCAAGGATAATTTCTCCAGCATATTGTCGGATGGGCTGAGCTTTGTCGGCGGCCTGTTCGCGCAAATATGGAGCTCCGGCAAGGCGCTGGTCAACATCATCTCGCTGATGATCGTCACGCCGGTCGTCGCCTTCTATATATTGCTCGACTGGGATCGCATGATCGCCAAGGTCGATGCCTGGGTGCCGCGCGATCACGTCTCGACCGTGCGCGAGATCGCCCGGGAAGTGGATCAGGCGATCGCCGGCTTCATCCGCGGGCAGGGCTCGCTCTGCATTATCCTCGGTGTCTATTACGGCGTCGGCCTGTCGCTTGTGGGTCTGAACTTCGGCCTGTTGATCGGCCTGTTCGCCGGAATGATCAGCTTCATCCCCTATGTCGGTTCGCTCGTCGGCCTGTTTATGGCACTGAGCGTCGCCCTGGTGCAGTTTTGGCCCGATTATCTATGGGTCGGCCTCACGCTCGCCGTCTTTTTCACCGGCCAGTTCCTGGAGGGCAATGTGCTGCAGCCGAAGCTGGTCGGCGAAAGCGTCGGCCTGCATCCGGTCTGGCTGATGTTCGCCCTTTTTGCCTTCGGCGCGCTCTTCGGTTTCGTCGGTCTGCTGGTTGCGGTTCCGGCCGCAGCCGCCTGTGGCGTCCTTGTCCGTTTTGCCCTTTCGCGGTACCTTCAAAGCGACCTCTATTATGGACGCTCGGAAGCCGGCAAGGCGCGCAAAGCCAAGGCCGGCAATCCTGAGAACAAATAGCATGACCGACGCGAAGAATGCTGATTTGAGGCGCAAGCCCGCCGAACAGCTACCCCTGGCTTTTGCGCACGACGCCGCGAGCGGCCGCGACGACCTGCTGGTCGCCCATCCCTTGAGCGCGGCGGTGAAGATCGTCGATTCATGGCCATCTTGGCCGTCGCCCGTGGTCATTCTCGCCGGGCCGGTCGGTTCGGGAAAATCGCACCTTGCCAATATCTGGCGCGAGAGAAGCGGCGCGATCGCTATTCATCCGAAAACCGGCTCCGGCGCAGCCGTGGCGGCGGCGAACGGCCCGGTCATCTTCGAGGATGTCGATCGCCTGGGCTTTGACGACACTGAGCTTTTCCATGTCATCAACAGCGTCAGGGAAAACGGCACGGGCCTGCTGATGACCAGCAGGCTCTGGCCGATGTCCTGGCCGGTGACGCTGCCCGATCTGCGCTCGCGGCTGAAGGCGGCGACGGTGGTTGAGATCGGCGAGCCGGACGAGGAATTGTTGTCGCAGGTGATCGTAAAGCTCTTTGCGGACCGTCAGCTTTATATCGATGACAAACTTGTCCTCTATATCGTCAACCGCATGGAACGGTCCCTGAATGCCGCCCAGTTGATCGTCGATCGGCTGGACCGCCTTGCGCTCGGCCGCGGCACCAGGATCACACGCATTCTGGCCGCTGAAGTATTGAATGAATTGGGTAATTCCGCCCCCGCTGATTGAACGATCGTTGAACTGTCACAGTTCCGTCGTCAAACTGCTATACGTGGCGCAAGCTTATAAGATGAGGCAGGTGGAACATGGACTCGGCATTAACGGAACATCAGGAATCCAACCAGCAAGCGCCGGAGACCGCGCCGCCGATCAATGAGCTGCTGACCAGCCCCGAACGCTTCATCAACCGTGAATTTTCCTGGCTGCAGTTCAACCGCCGCGTTCTGGAGGAAACGCTGAACACGGCGCATCCGCTTCTGGAACGCATCCGTTTCCTCTCCATTTCCGCCGCCAACCTCGATGAATTCTTCATGGTGCGCGTCGCCGGCCTCGAAGGCCAGGTCCGCCAGAAGATCCTCATGCGCACTCCGGACGGCAAGACGCCCGCCGAACAGCTCGACGACATCCTGCGCGAGATCGACAATCTGCAGATGGAACAGCAGGCCTCGCTTGCCGTGCTGCAGCAGTATCTCGCCAAGGAAGACATTCTGATCGTGCGCCCGCCGGCACTTTCCGAGGTCGACCGGCAATGGCTTGCCAATGAATTCGATCAGGCGATCTTCCCGGTCCTGACGCCGCTTTCTATCGATCCGGCGCATCCGTTCCCGTTCATTCCGAACCTCGGCTTCTCGATCGCGCTGCAACTGAACAGCATGAACGGCCGCGAGCCGATGACGGCGCTGCTGCGTCTGCCGCCGGCGCTCGACCGCTTCGTCCGCCTGCCGGACGCGAGCAACGTCATCCGCTACATCACGCTGGAAGACGTAGTGAACATCTTCATTCACCGGCTCTATCCCGGCTATGAGGTGCAAGGTTCGGGTACGTTCCGCATCATCCGAGACAGCGATATCGAAGTCGAGGAAGAAGCCGAAGATCTGGTGCGCTTCTTCGAAACGGCGCTGAAGCGCCGCCGCCGCGGTTCGGTGATCCGCATCGAGACCGATTCGGAAATGCCGCTCGAGCTGCGCCAGTTCGTTGTGGAATCGCTGAACGTCCCTGAAAACCGCATCGCCGTTCTGCCGGGCCTTTTGGCCCTCAACACGTTGTCCGAAATCGCCAAGGCGCCGCGCGACGATCTGCGCTTCGAGCCCTACAATGCCCGATTTCCTGAGCGCGTCCGCGAACATGCCGGCGATTGCTTCGCCGCGATCCGCGAAAAGGACATGGTGGTCCACCACCCCTACGAATCCTTCGACGTGGTCGTCCAGTTTCTTCTCCAGGCTGCGCGCGATCCTGACGTTCTGGCGATAAAGCAGACGCTCTATCGTACCTCCAACGACAGCCCGATCGTCCGGGCGCTGATCGATGCCGCCGATACCGGCAAATCGGTCACGGCGCTGGTCGAGCTCAAGGCCCGCTTTGACGAAGAGGCCAATATCCGCTGGGCGCGCGACCTCGAACGCGCCGGCGTGCAGGTCGTCTTCGGCTTTATCGAGCTCAAGACGCATGCGAAGATGTCGATGGTCGTGCGCCGTGAGGACGGCAAGCTGCGCACTTATTGCCACCTCGGCACAGGCAACTACCACCCGATCACCGCCAAGATCTATACCGACCTTTCCTACTTCACCTGCGATCCGAAGATCGCCCATGACATGGCGAACATTTTCAACTTCATCACCGGTTACGGTGAGCCGGAAGACGGCATGAAGATCGCAGTTTCGCCCTATACGCTGCGCTCGCGCATCCTCCAGCATATCGAGGAGGAGATCGAGCACGCCAAAAACGGCCAGCCGGCGGCGATCTGGATGAAGATGAATTCGCTGGTCGACCCCGACATCATCGATGCGCTCTACCGCGCAAGCAATGCCGGCGTGGAGATCGATCTCGTCGTGCGCGGCATCTGCTGCCTGCGTCCGCAGGTGCCGGGTCTCTCCGAAAATATCCGCGTCAAGTCCATCGTCGGCCGCTTCCTCGAACACAGCCGCATCTTCTGCTTCGGCAATGGCCAGGGCCTGCCGTCGGAGAAGGCGCTGGTCTATATCGGCTCCGCCGACATGATGCCGAGAAACCTCGACCGCCGCGTCGAAACCCTTGTTCCGCTGACCAACAAGACCGTGCACGAGCAGGTTCTTTCGCAGATCATGCTGGGCAACATCATTGACAATCAGCAGAGCTACGAGATATTGCCGGACGGTACTTCGCGGCGCATGGAGGTGCGCAAGGGGGAAGAGCCATTCAACGCGCAGCAGTATTTCATGACTAATCCCAGCCTTTCCGGCCGTGGTGAAGCTCTGAAATCCAGTGCGCCGAAACTGATCGCCGGGCTGTTGTCGGGCCGCAAGAAATAACTGGACCTGCATGGTTGAATCAGAAGCCCAGGGGCGCCTTCCCGGTATTGCCCCGGTCTCCGTTGTCGATATCGGGTCGAACTCGGTTCGTCTCGTCGTCTATGAAGGCCATTCGCGGTCGCCGACCATCCTTTTCAACGAGAAAGTGCTTTGCGGCCTTGGCAGGGGCATAGCGCTGACCGGAAAGATGGATGAGGAGAGCGTCGCGCGCGCGCTCGCATCCCTGCACCGGTTCAAGGCGCTGTCCGACCAGGCGCGCGCATCGACCATCTACGTTCTGGCGACGGCGGCTGCCCGCGAGGCAAGCAACGGTCCGGAATTCATCCATCAGGCAGAATCGATCCTGCAGCGCAAGGTGCGTGTGCTTTCAGGCGAGGAAGAGGCGCGTTTTTCCGCGCTTGGCATCATCAGCGGCTTTTTCCACCCGGATGGCATCGCCGGCGACCTCGGTGGCGGTTCGCTCGAGCTCATCGACATCAAGGGCAAGGAGATCGGCAAGGGCATCACCCTGCCGCTCGGCGGCCTCAGGCTTTCCGAATATGCCAACGGTTCGCTCGCCAGGGCGCGCAGCTTTGCCCGCAAGCATGTGAAAACAGCGAAACTGCTGAGCAAGGGCGAGGGACGCACCTTTTATGCGGTCGGCGGCACCTGGCGAAACATCGCCAAGCTGCACATGGAAATGCGTAAATATGCGCTGCATATGATGCAGGGCTATGAAGTGCCGCTGGACGAGATGATGCGTTTCCTCGATCAGATCAGCGAGGCGAAGGAATCGAAAGAGCCGGCGCTGATGGCCATCTCCAAGCATCGCCGTTCGCTGCTGCCCTTCGGCGCGGTGGCGATGCGCGAGGTGCTGGCGGAAATGAAGCCCTCCGTCATATCCTTCTCGGCCCAGGGCGTGCGTGAAGGCTACCTCTATTCGCTGCTGACCGAGGCGGAACGCCATAGCGACCCGTTGCTGGTCGCCGCCGGCGAACTTGCGATCCTGCGCGCCCGTTCGCCGGAGCATGCGCGGGAACTTGCCGAGTGGACCGGTCGCATGATGCCCTTCTTCGGCGTTACCGAGACGGAGGAGGAGAGCCGCTATCGCCAGGCCGCTTGCTTGCTTGCCGACATCAGTTGGCGTGCCCATCCCGACTATCGCGGCCTGCAGGCGCTGAACATCATCGCCCACACGTCCTTCGTCGGCATCACCCACGCCGGCCGCGCCTTTATCGCTCTCGCCAATTACTACCGTTTCGAGGGCCTTCACGATGACGGCGCCACCGAACCGCTGGCAGCGATCGCCACGCCGCAATTCGTCGAACGCGCCAAACTGCTCGGCGGCCTATTGCGCGTCGTCTATCTCTTTTCGGCTTCCATGCCAGGCGTCGTCCGCAATCTGACATTTCGACGTTCGCCGAGCCCGGAGCTGGATCTCGAATTCGTCGTTCCAGCCGAATACCACGATTTCGCCGGCGAGCGGCTGGAAGGCCGGCTGCAACAACTGGGCAAGCTGACGAATAGACGGCTTGCATTCCGGTTTGAGTAAAAAACCTTCTCCCCGATGGGGAGAAGGTAGGGTATCGCTCACTTAGCGTTGAGGAAATCGCCGACTTCGAGAATGCTGAACTCGTTGTCGTCTGCCTTGTCGACAGCTCGGCCGGCCGAGAAGGGCAGGTTATTGTCGTTGCCGATGATGATGTGGGTGGCATCGACGCGGTCGACGTTTTCGATGGTGACGAAGGGCATGTCGTAGAAGCCTTCGCCGCCGCCCTGGCGACGCTTGTGGTCGGGATCTTCGATATGCAGCAGATCGATGTAACCGATCTTGCGGACGGCCTTGCCGACATTGGCGTCGTTGAATTCGATCTTATAGACGCGCTTCAATTCGGCCGGCGCTTCGAAGCAATCCGGCTTCGGTTGCTTCGGATCGGCGCAAGCCTTGTCCTTCGTGCCGGCGCCGTTGTCGCGCTCGATCACCAGAGCGGTGCTGTCGTCCAGCATGTTGAAATCGCCGATCGAGGTGCCCTTGTCTGCGAAGGGGTAGAGCCAGCTACGACCGGTCCAGCTCTTCGAGGCGACGTCGAATTCGATGACGCGGATCGCGGTGTGGCCGTCGACGCTTTCCATCTTGCCGTCGTCTTGATAGATCGCGCCTTCCAGCAGGCCATAGAGCTTGCTGCCGTCCTTCGACATGGCGAGGCCTTCGAAGCCACCCGAGCGTCTCAGGTTGAAGGCCGGCATCTTCTGCGTCGGGTTGGCCGGCAGTTGCAGCAGCGGATTGTCCGGAGACATGACGGGCTTGCCGTTGAGTGTCGTCGGGAAAACGTCGGTCAGCGCGCCGTTCATATCGAACTTCAGCAGATAGGGACCGAATTCGTCGCCGATCCAGAAGCCGTCGGCAACCGGCTGGATTGATTCGATATCGAAATCGGCGCCGGTCAGATAGCGCTTGTCGGCGCCTTCGAGGACGATTGGGAAGGGAGCCTTCTTGTTCGGGTCGGACAGGAACAGGTTCTTGACGACATCAACCTTGCCATTGTCCCAGTCGAATTTGATTTGGTGCAGGAACAGCATGGAGTCGCTCGAATTCTGCTTGGAGCCGAAGCCGTTGTCGGTCAGCGTCCAGAAGGTGCCGTCCGGCATGGTCTTGATCCCGGAAAAGCCCTGGATCGCCTGGCCATTGAAGGGCAGCTTCAGATCGGTCACGCGGGCGCCGTCTTTGCCCGGAACCGTGCCGAGGGCCTCCGTGCGCTTGCGATCCGGCGTCGTGAACTTGCCGGAGGTCTTCAGAAATTCCGGCGCGTCGACCGGTGCCGCGACAATCGTGTTGGCGGGCAGGATGGCCTGCGAGGTCAGCTTTGCGGGAAACTGCGTTTCATCGGCCTGGGCCGAGGCGGCAATCAGAACAAAAAGTGCCGTGGAAGCGAAAAGAATTCGGGTCATCATGTCACCTTGTTGGCGGGGATTGGCAAACAACTCCCGCTTAACAGGCGAGCTATGTCGGCGAATTAACGCTTAGGTGAAGCTTTGGTGACTGTGGACAACCGATAGGGTGTAGGGTCTTGGGGACTAGGCAATAGGCAATAGGCAATAGGCAAGGAAGATAATAACTCCCTGCCTACGACCTCCCACCTATCGCCTTCCGCTCTGGCCTCCTCGCCCTATGCAGGGCAATCACCCCGAGTGTCTGGTCGCGACCGCGAACGGCATGGTCGCCAAGGTCTTCCCTGGCGATATCGTCGGGAAGCTCGATCCGTCTTGCAAGATCGGCTGAGATCAGCACCTGTCGCTCCAGCGTCTTGCAGAGCGATTCCAGCCTCGCGGTGGTATTCACCGTGTCGCCGAAATAGGCGATCTTGTGATGGTCGATGCCGATTTCGGCAGTGACGATGCTGCCGCCGTGCAAGGCGGCCCTCAGCCGCGGCACCCTGCCGTAGGATTTCAGCCATGTCTCCGCATTCGCCTCGATATCGGCAAGGATGTCGAAGACACAGCGAATGCAACGGGCATTCTTCACGCCACGCCGAAGAGGCCAGGTGATGATGGCGGCATCGCCGATATAGTCGTCGATCGCACCCTTATATCGCCTCACCGGCTCGGCGAACGCGCTGAATACCGAGCCTAGAAATTGCTGTGTCCTGAGGTCGCCATGCTCCTCGGCGAAGGCCGTCGAACCGACGAGATCGATGAAGAGAAACACGCGCTCTTCCTGCATCGGATTGCGATAACGGCCGGTCAACAGGCTGAGGAAGACGTCGCGGCCAAGCAGCTCCCGCACGCGCCCGACGAAAATGATCATCGCGGTCACCAGGACGGCATAGATATAGACATCGACCTGCAGCAGCATGACGTTGGCCCAGGTGTCGTTGATCAGGTTCAGCGATTTCATCAGGCCGCCGGCCATTGCAAAACCGATGGCGATCAAGGCGAAATCGATAATCAAGGCTGATAGGATGAAGGCCGGCGTAGGCAGGCTATGCATCCAATGGTTCAAGCGCGGCAGAATCATGCGGCGTTCGAAGGCCAGCGCCGGCATGCCGCAGAACAATGCGTAGATTGCGCCGATATACAGCGGTGACGCATGGAAAAACAGCTTGCCATAGAGGACGCCGCTTGCGGCGACGACGGCCGCGGTCAAAATCCAGTTGAGCGCTGAGGGGAATCTTCCCATGCTGCCGATCCGCCAAGAGCCGGCGCGCCTCCAAACCGGGATTGGTTCGGGAAAAGGCCTGTGCGCCATCAATTATGTGATTGCGCTAAGCGCCCATCCTGGCGGATGTGCGGCACAATCGCGTCCGCAACCAGCATCTCTATTTTTAAATGGCGCGCAACCGCCAAATGTTCGGCATCGCCGACCGATCGGCAAAGGTCACGTGACTACAAACTGACCGTCTCGACCCGCTTGCCGACGAAGCGTAAGGCCACCTGGCCCTGGATGAGCTGCAGCGCCGTCTCGCCGAAAAGATCGCGTCGCCAGCCGGTGAGGGCGGCCACTTCGGCTTTCTCGCCTTCGGCGGCAATCTTGTCCAGATCCTCGCTGTTGGCGATGACTTTCGGGGCGACGCCGTGTTTTTCAGCGATGAGCTTCAGGAGAACCTTCAGCAGTTCAGCCGCTGCGGCTGTGCCTTCCGGCGCTTGCTGGTGGCGCGGTACATGCGGCATTTCGGCCTTGGGCAAGGCCAGGGCCTGATTGATTGCCTCCAATACGGCCGTGCCGGAGGCGGATCGCTCCCAACCTTTCGGGATCGTGCGCAGGCGGCCGAGCGCTTCCATGTCCTTCGGCTGCTGCTGGGCGATTTCGTAAATTGCATCGTCCTTCAGCACACGGGCGCGCGGCACATTGCGGGCGCGCGCCTCGCGTTCGCGCCAGGCGGCGACGTATTTCAAAACGGCCAGTTCCTGCGGCTTGCGCAGCCGCATCTTCAGCCGCTGCCAGGCATCGTCCGGATGCAGGTCGTAGGTCTCGCGCGCTTCGAGGATCGCCATTTCTTCGAGCAGCCAGGAGGCGCGGCCTTCACGTTCGAGCTGCTCTTTCAACGAAAGATAGACGTCGCGCAGATGTGTAACGTCGGCGAGCGCATAGTCGAGCTGTTTCTCCGACAGCGGCCGGCGGCTCCAGTCGGTGAAGCGCGAAGACTTGTCGATGTGAACGTTCTTGGTGCGGCTGACGAGCTGATCGTAGGAGACCGAATCGCCGAAGCCGCAGACCATGGCGGCCACCTGCGTGTCGAAGATCGGATGCGGTATGAGGTTGCCGCGATTGAAGATGATTTCGATGTCCTGGCGTGCTGCGTGGAACACCTTCATGACAGCGGGATTGGCCATCAGCTCAAAAAAGGGTTTCAGGTCCAGGCCCTTGGCCAGCGGATCAACCAGCACTTCGGTCGTGGGGCTCGCCATCTGGATCAGGCAAAGCTCCGGCCAGAAGGTCGTCTCGCGCAGGAATTCGGTGTCGATGGTAATGAATTCTGACTTGGCCAGCTCTTGGCAGGCCGCCTCCAATTGGGCGGTAGTTTCGATCATATCAACACATTCATCGGTAAAATAGTCCGTTAACCTTCCTTCCCCTTTCGATGGGAGATGTCAATACGTCGAAAGGGCAAGCCCGGTACGGTCGCCGCTTTTAAGTGGAATTGCGGAAAGTACTTGGGGTCGTCCTGAGCGAGCATGAAGCCCGTTTCGGGATCGTGCCTAAGCCACGCGCACATAGCTGGTCATGCCCGTTTTCTGATGTTCGATAATGTGGCAATGCAACACCCAGTCGCCGGGATTGTCGGCGACGACGCCGAGCTGCACCTTTTCATTGGGCTGGATCAGGTAGGTGTCGGAGACGAAGGGCCGCACCTGGCGCGTCGAAGAGGAGAGCACCGTGAAGCTCATGCCGTGCAGATGAATCGGATGCGAATGCGGCGTCACGTTTTCCATGTCGATGACATAGCTCTTGCCGAGTTTCAGTTCGGCGAGCGGTGCGGTCGGATCGGGCGTATCGCCCGGCCACGGCACCTTGTTGATGGCCCAGAAGCTGTAGCCAAGCGAGCCGCAAATGCTGTTGTCGGCGGTATTTTCCGCCGTGGCGCTGAGGATCAGCGGAATGTGCTCCGCCGAGCCGATATCGGCTTTTGCGACCGGATTGTCTTCGAGGGGCGCCAGATCGCGAACGTCGCGCTTCAGCGAGCTGCCGACTGATCGCAGCGTTGCGAGCACCTTGGGATCGGTGCCCTTGATATCCTCGAGCTTGACGATTGCACCTTCGTTATCGGGCATGCGCACGGCCAATTCCAGCCGCTGACCGGGTCCGAGCTGCAGCAGATCGAGCGGGAAGCGCTGCGGCACCGGATTGCCGTCGACGGCGATCACCGTTGCCTCGGCTCCATCCAAGCGGAAAGAATAGATGCGCGTGACGTCGGTGATGGCGAGCCGCAGCCGCACCAGCCCGCCGGAGGGTGCGTCATATTGCGGCTGCTGCTGCCAGTTGGCCGTCCGCACCGTCCCATAAGTGCCGGACTTGGCGGAATCGCGCGGGCGGAACGGAGCGATGAACTGGCCGTCGCCGCCGAGCCGCCAGTCGCGAAGATTGAGAACTATTTCCGAATCGAATGCCGGATCCTTCGGATTTTCTACGATGATGACGCCTGTCATGCCGTGTCCCATCTGGATCAGCGTGTTGCAATGCGGATGATACCAGAAGGTGCCGGCGTCGGGCGGCGTGAAGGCATAATCGAAATGGTCGCCCATGTAGACGTAGGGCTGCGTCAGGAAGGGCACCCCGTCCATCTTGTTCGGGAGGCGGATACCATGCCAGTGGATCGTCGTCGGGTCATCGATGCCGTTGATCAGGCGTGCGGCGAAGGGCTCGCCCTTTTTCATGCGCAGGACGGGCGGCATGCCGGCGTCGCCATAGGTCAGGACATCCTTGGTGGCTCCGACGTCCATCAAACTGGCTTGGATCTTCGCAACCTTCAGCACCTGCGGCTCCGGCGCTGCTACCGCGCTGCCGCCAAACCTGCTGGCGATGCCAAGCCCCACGCCATAGGCACCGGCAACGGCCGAGGCTTTCAAAAGATTGCGGCGGGTAAGGATAGGCATGCGAGGCTCCGGGGACGCGGGGTAGGTAAGTCTGTTTAAAGTTGACTGTGGTGTTCAGCAATGGGGCTGGGGTAGCTGAATTGCCGCATCGGCCACTGATAGTAGTGATTGCCGTTGGCGCGTAGTTCTCGTAATAGTAGAAATCTATTTGACCGGATGCTTTTCGCAATAACGATAATGGAAACGAGAGAACTCTTGCATCGCAACGTTCCTGATCGACATCGGCAATTTGCCAGAGCAATGCGCGGTGATGCCACCAAGGCTGAGAACATGCTCTGGCAGTCTTTGCGTCGCAGTCAGCTTGAGGGATTCAAATTCAAGCGACAGGTTCCGATCGATGGCTATATCGTAGACTTTGTGTGTTTTGAAGCGCGGTTGATCGTTGAGGTCGATGGTGCGCAACACGCTGAAAGTAAACGGGATCTCAGACGAGACGAGCACTTTAGAAGTCAGCGATTTCGCATATTGCGGGTCTGGAACTACGAGGTCGTCATGAATCTCGATGGAGTCTGTTTGACGATCTTGGCAGAGCTGAAAAATACCGGAGAATGAGCCGGAGCTTTAGGCAAGCTCGAAGCCTATCTCGCCCTTGGCGGGCGAGAAAGCAATTTCACTGGTTTAGGAATTGCGCAACAGGAAGGTTCCACACTCTCATAAGCTTGGCGCAATTTCTAAGTCATTGAAATTGCAAGAGCGGGGGTCCGCTTCTTGCTCAACCTTGTTCAAGAGTTCTGCGCATCCCCGCCTACCCCCTCTCTTGCAAAAACTAAGACTTAGACGAGGGACGAGCCCTCATCTAAGCCTAAGTTTTTTGCTATCTCGCCCGCCGGGGGCGAGATAGAAGCGCCGTTCGAGCCTTGACAAATCAGGCGCACCATGCGCTTTTCCGCCCGATTTTCTCGTCGGCAGGCGAGGGGCTTTTGTCCTCATTCGCCGCCGTCCGCCAAGTCCAGGATATATACTATGCATCGCTATCGCAGCCACACATGCGCCGCCCTGCGCAAGTCCGACGTCGGTTCGACCGTCCGCATCTCCGGCTGGGTTCATCGCGTCCGAGATCATGGTGGCGTGTTGTTCATCGATCTGCGCGATCACTACGGCATCACCCAGGTTGTCGCCGACCCGGATTCTCCGGCCTTTAAGCTTGCCGAGACCGTGCGCGGCGAATGGGTCATCCGCATCGACGGCCTGGTGAAGGCCCGTACCGAAGACACGATCAACAAGAACATGCCGACCGGCGAGATCGAGCTTTATGCGCAGGAGATCGAAGTGCTCTCCGCTGCCAAGGAATTGCCGCTGCCGGTTTTCGGCGAGCCGGAATATCCGGAAGACGTTCGCCTGAAGTATCGCTTCCTCGACCTGCGCCGCGAAACGCTGCACCGGAACATCGTCAAGCGCACGCAGGTTATCTCCTCCATGCGCCGCCATATGGGCGAAGTGGGCTTCACCGAATATACCACGCCGATCCTGACGGCCTCGTCGCCGGAAGGCGCGCGCGACTTCCTCGTGCCGAGCCGTATTCATCCCGGCACCTTCTACGCCCTGCCGCAGGCACCGCAGCAGTATAAGCAGCTCCTGATGGTTGCCGGCTTCGACCGCTACTTCCAGATCGCGCCGTGCTTCCGTGACGAAGATCCGCGCGCCGACCGTCTGCCGGGCGAATTCTATCAGCTCGACCTCGAGATGAGCTTCGTCACGCAGGAAGACGTCTGGAACACCATGGGCCCGCTGATGACCCAGGTGTTCGAAGAGTTTGCCGAAGGCAAGCCCGTCACCAAGGAATGGCCGCGCATTCCCTATGACGAAGCGATCCGCAAATACGGCTCGGACAAGCCGGACCTGCGCAACCCGATCGTCATGGAAGCGGTTACAGACCATTTCGCCGGCTCCGGTTTCAAGGTTTTCGCCAACATGATCGCCTCGAACCCGAAGGTTCAGGTCTGGGCGATCCCGGCCAAGACCGGTGGTTCGCGCGCTTTCTGCGACCGGATGAACGCCTGGGCGCAGAGCCAGGGCCAGCCGGGTCTCGGCTATATCTTCTGGCGCAAGGAAGGCGAGAAGCTCGAAGGCGCCGGCCCGCTTGCCAAGAACATCGGCGAGGAGCGCACGGATGCGATCCGCACCCAGCTCGGTCTCGATGATGGCGACGCCTGCTTCTTCGTCGCCGGCGATCCGGACAAGTTCTACAAGTTTGCCGGCGAGGCCCGCACCAGGGCCGGCGAGGAGCTGAACCTGGTCGACCGCGACCGTTTCGAGCTTTGCTGGATTGTCGACTTCCCGTTCTTCGAATGGAGCGAGGAAGAGAAGAAGGTCGATTTCGCACACAACCCGTTCTCCATGCCGCAGGGCGGCCTTGAGGCGCTGCAGAGCCAGGATCCGCTAACGATCAAGGCCTTCCAGTACGACGCTGTCTGCAACGGCTTCGAGATCGCTTCGGGCTCGATCCGTAACCAGTCGCCGGAAACCATGGTTGCTGCCTTCGAAAAGGTCGGCCTCAGCCAGGCGGATGTCGAGGAGCGCTTCGGCGGCCTCTACCGCGCCTTCCAGTACGGCGCGCCTCCGCACGGCGGCGCTGCCTTCGGTATCGACCGCATCGTCATGCTGCTGGTCGGTGCCAAGAACCTGCGCGAGATCTCACTGTTCCCGATGAACCAGCAGGCGCAGGATCTGCTAATGGGCGCTCCCTCGACCGCAACGCCGACGCAACTGCGCGAACTGGCAATCCGTCCGGTACCGCCGGTCAAGAAGGACTGAGTTCTTTCAAGCTTAATGAAATACAAAACCCGGCGACCGAAATCGCCGGGTTTTTCGTGCTTTGTTAGAACCTAGAGAGCCGCATAGATCGCATCGCGAAGATCGATCGTGAACTGTCCCCACATGCCTTCGAGAGCGGTGTTGGTGAGCGCCACGACCGTCAGCTTTTTCTCGGGGTCGACGAACCAGCTATGGCCGTAGACTCCGCCCCATTTGATCGTGCCCTTGGAGAATGGAGCCTGCGCCGCAACGGGGTCGGTGACGACGGACCAGCCATAGCCGAAACCGAAGCCGGCTTGCAGCGTCTGCATATGGCCGCCCGCCTGATCGGCCATCATCGTCTTCACCGTATCGGCTGACAGCAGCGGCGCACCGCCCTTGCGCACCGTTTCCAGAATGGCGAGGATGTCGCTTGCCGTTCCGGCCATGCCCGCGCCGCCGGAGTGATAGGAGCCGGGATTGAATATTCTGTCCGGCGCGAAGCGGATCATGCCGTCAAGTATCGGAACGAGCGTCTCATCTCGCATCCGCTGCAGCCCCGATGCACCATTCATATAGGCGGCCGCCAGGCGGCTGCGGTCACGGACCGAAAAGGCCGTGTCGGAAAGGCCGAGCGGCTTCATCACCAATTCCGCAACGGCATCGCCGAGAGCACCGCCGGTTTCCTTTTCGATGATGCCGCCGAGCACATCCATTGCCAGCGAATAATGCCAGGCTTCGCCGGGCGAAAAGAGAAGGGGAGCGCTGGCGAGACGCGTGAGGTTATCGGCCAGCGACCGGCCCGGTATGTCCAGGCCGTCGGATACGCCGGCGCGATGATACGGACCGTCCTGCTCATCGGCGAATGTGTAACTCAGTCCGGATGTGTGCGTGAGAAGGTGCCGGATACGGATAACGGCCTCGCCTCCGTCGGGCAGCCGCGGCCGGAAGTCCGGCAGCCATTTGGTGATCGGATCGTCCAGCCCAATACGGCCCTGTTCGACGAGGCGCATGACGGCAATAGCGACGATCGGTTTGGTGATGGAGGCCAGACGGAAGATGGCATCCCGCCGCATCACCACCTGGTTCTCGCGATCCGCCAGGCCGGCAGCGCGGCCGTAGATCAGTTCTCCGTCCCGGGCAATGACAACTACGGTGCCGACCAGCCTCTCATCCGCCAGGGCGGAATCAATCGCAGTATCGACGCCTTCAGCAAGGCTGCCGCCCCGGTATGCGGAATTTTCCAGGGGAAGACTCATGGGGCAAAACCTTCTATAATCACAATGACCATTCCTGAATAAATCAGATCGGAGATTATTTCTAGAGTGACCATTATGAAAAATAACGAAGAGGCCGAAAATTCTGCGCCTCGGAAGCGTGGACGTCCGCCCGCCTTCGATCGCGAGACGGTCCTTGCCGCCGCGCGCAACACGTTCTGGAAGCATGGCTATGATGGTTCCTCCATCGCCGATCTGACGGCGGCCATGGGGATCACGCCGCAAAGCCTCTATGCCGCCTTCAGCTCCAAGGCCGAGCTATACCGGGAAGCGCTCGAGCAGTATCGACGCATGCCACGACCGGAGCCCGGGAACCCGTTTACGGACGAGGTGGATACGGTAGCCGCCTTCGAGCGCTTTTTGACGAATTCCGCCAAGATCTTCACGGCGCCGGAGCATCCAAAAGGCTGCATGATATCGACGGCGGTGCTGAACTGCGCAGAGGAAAACGAGCCGATCGCCCATCACGTCGCATCGATGCGCCTGCAGGCGCTGGCTATTTTCACGGCACGAATCGAGCGCGGTATCGCCGAGGGTGACATGCGGCCGGATGCCGACGCCAGATCGCTTGCGCGCTTTCTGGGCGCAATCGTGCAGGGCATGTCCGTCCAGGCGCGCGACGGTGCGACCACGGATGAATTGTTTGCTCTGTTGTCTCATGCTCTGAGCGAACTGAAGAAGTATCAGCTTCGGCCGGAGATCTGACCAGCGGCAAAGAAAAACCCGGCGACCGAGATCGCCGGGTTTCTGAATAGCTTGGAGAACGGCAGCTTAGTCGTTCGAGGAAACCTTGAGGCCGATGACCTGCGGGATCGACTGCGGGGCTCCCATGGCAGCGCCGATGATCATCGGCACCGGCACCGGCTTGTCTGGCGTAGCCTTGACCGTCAGGCTCTTCGGATTGTCGAGATAGGCGCTGACGGCAGTGGAAACGGCATTCTGCAGCTCCGGAATGTTGAGCTGCGCCATCATGATCGGCGTCATAGCCTTCAGCGTGTCGGCGAGCTGCTTGCCGGAAACGCCCTGCTGCTTGCCGGCGAAATCGAGCGCACGTGCTGTGATCGAAGCGTCGTCGAAACGGATCTGGGCGCTGTTGAAAGTTAGCTGCTGGAGGAGGCCCAGCATGGCGAGGCCAGCCGACTGCTGAGCTTCCTGCTGGTTCGGATTGGAACGAACCGTCTTGAGCGCTTCCTGCAATGATTTCGCGAAAGCAGGCGTGTAGCCGGAAATGCTGAAGGCGAGGTTCAGTTTGCCGATGTCATTGAAGTTCAAGGAGTATTCGGTGATGTCGATCGTGCCGGGTCCGATTTCCCAGCTACCCTTCATGGCGATTGCGCCATTGATCTGCTGCAGCTTGAGCGCCTCGATCGCGTCCTTGGTCTTCGCGTCGTCGACTTTGCTGAGATCGGCTTTGACTCCGTTGATCTTGGCGTCGAAGTCGATGCCCGACTTGTCTTCGCGCCTATCCATTGTGGCGTCGGCATCGTCGATCGAAAATACCTTGGTGCCGTCCTTGGTGACGGATACGGCGCCGGCATGAGCGCTCTTGTAATAGAGCAGCGAACTGAGATCGCCCTTGGTCGCGTCGGCTGGAATTTCGACGCCGCTCAGCGTGAGGTCGGTGGCGGAAATGGCAGCGCCATCCTTTTTGAGGTCGACATCAGCAAAAGCGATTTCGTCAATCGTGTAACCGCCGTCATTCTCTTCGACACCGTCCATCGTGATGTCGCCGAGCGGGAGGCCGTCGTCCATTCCGGCTGCCTTGAAGCTGGCGCCCTTCAGCGTCACCGTGCTACCGTCAATATCGATGCCCGTGGCGGCAATCGAAGCGCCCTGCAGCCCGTAGACGTCGTTGATCTTCTTCAGAAGATCGTTACCGTCGAGCGCGAAGGCGGAGCTGGCGAAAGACAGTATGGCGGCGCTGGACAGCATCAGCCGTGTTGTCCGATAAAAAGTCATATGGCTTTTCCTCATTGAGCTGGTGTAGGCGGGTGTACATATTTTGCGTGTAGTGCGCGATTTATATTCGCGTTCGTCTAAAATTCCAATGCCATGATCATGGCAAATATATGCACGAGAATTATGTCTGACCTTACGTCAGATCGTGCTTGAACTGAGGCGTCATCCACAAGTGCCTTTCACTGATTTCTTGCCGGGAATCGGCTTCTCGGCTAGTCAAGGGCCATGGGACAAAATCTTTTACCGCCCGGTGGCGGCGACGACGACAGCATCCTTCCGGTCGATCTCAAGGCGGCGCTCGAAGAGCGCTACCTGGCCTATGCCTTGTCGACGATCATGCATCGCGCTCTGCCGGATGTTCGCGACGGCCTGAAGCCGGTCCATCGCCGTATCGTTTATGCGATGAGCGAGATGGGCCTGCGCCCCACCGCCGCTTTCCGCAAATGCGCCAAGATCGTCGGCGAGGTGATGGGTAACTATCACCCGCATGGCGACCAGTCGATCTATGACGCATTGGCCCGCCTGGCCCAGGATTTCTCGCAACGCTACACGCTGGTCAACGGCCAGGGCAATTTCGGCAATATCGACGGCGATAGCCCCGCCGCGATGCGCTACACCGAATCCAAGATGACGGCAGTCTCGGAACTGCTGCTCGAAGGCATCGACCAGGATGCCGTGGATTTCCGTGACACCTACGACGAGTCGAATTCGGAGCCGGTCGTCCTGCCCGGTGCTTTCCCGAACCTGCTCGCCAACGGCTCCTCGGGCATCGCTGTCGGCATGGCGACCTCGATCCCGCCGCACAATGCCCACGAACTCTGTGACGCGGCGCTGCATCTGATCCGTGATCGCGACGCGACCGTCGAAAAGCTGGTGGAGTTCATCCCCGGCCCGGATTTCCCGACCGGCGGCATTATCATCGACGATCGCGACAGCATCATCGAAAGCTACAGGACCGGCCGCGGCGGCTTCCGCGTCCGTGCCAAGTGGGAAACGGAAGATCTCGGCCGCGGCGGCTATCAGATCGTCATTACCGAAATCCCGTTCCAGGTGCAGAAATCGCGGTTGATCGAAAAGATCGCCGAGCTGCTTCTGGCGCGGAAACTGCCGCTGCTTGAGGACGTGCGCGATGAATCCGCCGAGGACATCCGCGTCGTCCTGACGCCGAAGAGCCGCACCGTCGACCCGATGATCCTGATGGAATCGATGTTCAAGCTGACGGAGCTGGAAAGCCGCTTTCCGCTGAACATGAACGTTCTCTCCATGGGCCGCATCCCGAAGGTCATGGCGCTGAACGATGTGCTGAAGGAATGGCTGGATCATCGGCGTGAAGTGTTGTTGCGCCGTTCGCGCTTCCGGCTCGCGGCCATCGAAAAACGCCTGGAAATCCTCGGCGGCTTCCTGATCGCCTACCTCAACATCGATGAGGTCATTGCCATCATCCGCGAGGAGGATGAGCCGAAACCCGTGATGATGGAGCGGTTCGGCCTAACGGACAATCAGGTCGAAGCGATCCTCAACATGCGGCTGCGCTCTCTGCGCAAGCTCGAAGAATTCGAGATCCGCAAGGAATTCGACGGCCTGACCAAGGAGAAGGCCGATATCGAGGCCTTGCTCGCCTCCGACGACAAGCAGTGGCAGACAGTCGCCTGGGAAATTGGCGAGGTGAAGAAGAAATTTGCGAAAGCGACCGAGATCGGCCGCCGCCGCACGCAGTTCGCCGAAGCGCCTGAGGCCGACGACGCTGCTATCCAGCAGGCGATGATCGAGAAGGAACCGATCACAGTCGTCGTTTCAGAAAAGGGCTGGATTCGCGCGCTGAAGGGCCACATCTCCGATACATCGACGCTCACCTTCAAAGAGGGCGACGGGCTGAAGGTGGCATTCCCGGCGCAGACGACCGACAAGATCCTGATCGTCACGACCGGCGGCAAGGCCTATACGCTTGGCGGCGACAAGCTGCCCGGCGGCCGTGGTCACGGCGAGCCGCTGCGCATCATGGTCGACATGGAAAACGACCAGGACGTGCTGACCGCCTTCGTCCACGATCCGCAGCGCAAGCAACTGGTCGTCTCGACCGCCGGCAACGGCTTTATCGTGCCGGAAGTGGAACTGGTCGCCAATACCCGCAAGGGCAAGCAGATCATGAACCTGACGACGCCGGATGAGACGAAACTGCTCGTGCCGATCTCGGGCGATCACGCCGCTGTCGTCGGCGAGAACCGCAAGATGGTGGTGTTTCCGCTGTCCCAGATCCCGGAAATGTCGCGCGGCAAAGGCGTGCGCCTGCAACGCTACAAGGACGGCGGCGTCGGCGATATCAAGTGCTTCGCCATAGCCGATGGCCTGACCTGGGAAGACAGCGCCGGCCGCACCTTCACCAAGACCAGGGACGAACTGACAGAATGGCTTGCCGAACGCGCCTCGGCCGGGCGCACGGTGCCGAAAGGCTTCCCGAGAAGCGGCAAGTTTTCGGGGTGAGGAGCGGTCGGCGTAACCGACGAAACGCCCGGTGGGGCGTTTCGAGGGACGAACGCCGGAGCCTCAGCGAAGGGCCGAGTGAGGGCGGAAGAACTTGTGGTCAGTCAGCCAGTGGCACGGAGAAGTCTCTGAGGAAGTGCGTCGCTCCCTTTTCGTCGATTTCTCCGGCAGCGACGCCTAGTACAAAGGTTACGATCATCCCATCGTCTGCTTCAATCAAATAGCCGTTGATGTAGAGAAACGTGAAAGCGGCCAGATAACCCGTTCGTTTGTTCCCATCGGAAAATGGGTGGTTCCGCACGAGGCCATAAAGGTAGGCCGCAGCAAGAACGAATAGATCATCCTCGCCATATGCAGCTTTGTTCAGTGGACGGGTGACGGCGGCTTCCAATGCGTTTTCGTCTTTTAATCCCGGCAATCCGCCATGCTCGGCGAGCTGCTCGTGATGAATGATCTCAATGGCTTCGCGTGATAGCCATTTGTATTCATTCATTTTGCGAGCTCGCGCAGAGCGGCACGATATTTTTGCATCCCGAGCCTTGCTGCCCGCAATTGCTCAGCAAGGTCGGCGCGCTCGGGAACCAATTCGATGTTGCCGTTTACTTCGCGAATTTCCAAAACGTCGCCATTTTTCAAGCCGAGTCTTTGAAGAACTTCCTTCGGAATAATCACCCCTTCGGAATTGCCAATCTTGCGGATCACGACGTTCATGGTGTCTGCTCCCTATGTAATAACGTTGTTATAACATAGGGCCATCGCGGTCGCAACGCGGCTCACCCCGCCGCCATCACTCTCGCTCTCACCCGTGCCCGCCACAACGAATGCGCCGCAAGCGCCACGATCAGCACCAGCCCACCCGCAAGCGTCATGTCGCTTGGCGCTTCGGCGAAGATCAGCCAGACCCAGATCGGCGCCAGGATCGTTTCCAGAAGATAGAACATCGCCACTTCCGGCGCCGAGAGAAAGCGTGTGCCGGTGGCGAGGCACCAGAAGGAGAGGGGCATCAGAACTGCGCCGTCGAGCAGGATCCAGCCGGGATGATCGATGGCGATGCCCGAAGGCATGACATGATAGAGTCCGACTGCGGCAGGGACGATGGCGGACAAGAGAGAGGCGAAGCCCATATCCCTTCGCGAGGCGCGGCCGATGGTAATGGCGCAGGCGATGAAGAAAGACGCTAGAACCGACAGTGCGTCACCGAGGAAATGGCCGCCCTCCATGCCGTCCCACACGATCAGGCCGACGCCGAAGATCATCGCGATCATGGCGACGATGGTGGAAAGAGCGGGGCGTTCCCTTAGGAAAATCCAGGAAAGGAGCGCAGCGAACATCGGGTTGAGAGCGATGATGAACACCACATTCGCCGCCGTCGTATAGTAGATGGCGAGGAGAAAGGTGATGGTCGTCAGGCCGTAGAAAAGGCCGACGGGAAGCCCGATCCAGCCCGGCAGCGTGGTGCGCAACGATCCCGTAAAGCGGCGGATGACGATCAGAGCGGCAAGCGCCACGACAATCGTCGCAAGGCTGCGCACCGACAGGACAGACCAGACGTCGCCGCTCGAAAGTCGGATCAGCGGAATGTCCATCGACAACGCAAGGCCGCCGATCGTGGTCAGCAGCAAGCCTTTTCGGTGATCCGAGAGATGGGAGACCATTCAGCGAGGGGGATCTTGGCAGGCGTCGGCGGGATTGAAGCGCTCCCAACCGCGCGGCGTCAGATGTTCTTGCGGCTGAAACCGCGTCTTGTAGTCCATCTTGCGGGAGCCCTTGACCCAATAGCCGAGATAGACATGCGGCAGCCCGAGCGCCTTGGTCCGCTTGATATGATCGAGGATCATGAAGGTGCCGAGCGAGCGTTGGTCGAGATCGGGATTGAAATAGGAATAGACCATCGACAGCCCGTCGCTCATCACGTCGGTCAATGCTGCCGCCAGCAGCTCGCCTTTGGGCCGCTGCTCCAGCCCGGAGCCTTCCTCGCGCCGACGATATTCGATGATGCGGGTGTTGACGTGGGTGTCTTCGACCATGATCGCATAGTCGAGCACTGTCATGTCGGACATGCCGCCCTGCTGATGACGATAATCGAGATAGCGGCGGAAGAGGGAATATTGCTCGCTGGACGGCTGCGCCGGGAATTCGGTGGCGATGATATCGCTATTCGACGACAGGACGCGCTTCATCGACCGGCTGGGTTCGAATTCTTGAGCGAGAATGCGAACGGAAATACAGGCGCGGCAGGATTCGCAAGCGGGGCGGTAGGCGATGTTCTGCGAGCGACGAAAGCCGCCTTGAGTCAAGATGTCGTTCATCTCCGCCGCGCGCGGCCCGACGAGATGGGTGAAGACCTTGCGCTCCATCTCCCGCGGCAGGTACGGGCAGGCAGCCGGTGCCGTCAGATAAAACTGCGGGGATGGCGTCGACTGCGTGTTCATCTGCCGTTGATTAACCTTCCGTTCGGCATTCGACTCCTCACAAGCATGGCCCAAGTTTAGAAAACGTCAACTATGTCCTTTGTCCAAGGCCATAGTTTCCCAGCTTCTTCAGAAGCAAGCGGGCTTTCTTATGATGATGGGGACGACCAAACCGTTGGGTATGAGGTTGAGTAGAATAACCTTGGTTTACGCCGTTCGGACGATGACCGTGCCGAGCAGGAGATCGTGCACCAGGCGGCTGCGTTCGATGAATAGGCCTGCAAGCAGGATGAGGGGTGTTAGCACGGAGTTCAGGATCCAGAACAGTGCCAAGTGTACGATCGCGGTGAGAAAATCCATCGGCCGGCCATCGATCCGCACCATGGCGATGCCCATGGCGCGCATACCGAGCGAGGCCTGATGCGGTCCGCCGAGCGTCCAGCCGAAATAGAGACCCGCAACGATGAGGAAGAGGGCAGGATAGAGCACGAAGCCCAACCCAAGCGTGAGGATGGAGACAAAGAACAATACCACCGCTGCCGGGATGCACAGCAAGCCGACGATGACATAGTCGAGAATGAAGGCGAAGATGCGCCGGCTCAGCACACCACTATAGGCGCGCCAGTCGTCCGGTGCTGCATAAAGCGGGGTTGGATTGAGGCTCATTGTCTTTCTCCTTCGCGCATAACCTTTTCTATCGCTCCGATGAAAAGGCTTTATGCGCAGCCTAAAGATCCCACTGCATTCCTTGCGCGTTCGATAGGGTGCGCAGGTAGCAGGGAAACATTTGCCGAACATATGGTGTGAGGTCCGGCAAATGCAATAAGCTTTGTGGCCGGGAGTTACCTCTTTGCCAGCAGTCTTGCCACTTCCGGTGCGAAATAGGTGAGAATGCCGTCGCAGCCGGCGCGCTTGAAGGCGAGCAGCGTTTCCAGCATCACCCTTTCGCCGTCGATCCAGCCATTGGCTGCGGCGGCCTTGACCATCGAATATTCACCGGAGACCTGGTAGGCGAAGGTCGGCAGGCCGAAAGCCTCTTTCAGCCGCCAACAGATGTCGAGATAGGGCAGGCCGGGCTTGACCATCAGCATGTCTGCGCCCTCGTCGACGTCGAGCGCGGCATCGCGCACCGCCTCTGTGCCGTTGGCCGGGTCGATATAATAGGTTTTCTTATCGCCCTTCAGCAGGCCGCCCGTCGAGATCGCCTCGCGATAGGGGCCGTAGAACGCGGAGCTAAACTTGGTGGCATAGCTCATGATGCCGACGCTCTGGTGACCGGCGGCGTCGAGCGCGCGGCGGATGAAACCGATGCGCCCGTCCATCATTTCCGAGGGCGCAATGATATCGGCGCCGGCATCGGCCTGATAGACGGCGGCGCGCGCCACCTGTTCCACGGTCTCGTCATTGACGATTTCGTTGCCGCGCAAAATGCCGTCATGGCCGTGGCTAGTGAATGGGTCGAGGGCAACATCGGTGATGACGCCGATATTCGGCACGGCCTTCTTGATGGCGGCGGTGGCGAGATTGATGAGGTTGTTCTTTTCCAGACTGTTCGAGCCGGTCTCGTCGCGCAGCTCCATTTCGATGTTCGGAAAGGTGGCGAGCGCGGGGATGCCGAGATCGGCTGCTTCCTTTGCCGCTTCTACGGCCTTGTCGACCGTCAGCCTGAAGACGCCGGGCATGGCGGGGATCGGTTCGGCGATGCCGCTGCCGGGGATGAGAAAGATCGGCCAGATCAGGTCGTCGACGGTCAGGCGGTTTTCCTGCACCAGGCGGCGCGTCCAGTCGGCCTTGCGGTTGCGCCGCATGCGCCGGTGCCCGGTAATCTCGTCAACAAGATGCGTCTTGTCCTGCATGGTGCCGCCATCCTTTTTAGTCTATCTATGGCCTCAATTGGTGAGCAGCGTACCTATCACGCTGTCCCCCGGAAACAAAACCCGGCGAAAGGCCGCAGCTATTATAGCGCTGGCGAGCCTTTGGCCTTCTACTTATTGTCTGCGCATGGAACCCGATTCTCCGACCATACCCAAGAATACGCTGACCGACATTCTGTTCGTATTGTTCCTGCGGCTGATTGCGATCGCCTGTTTCTGGCTTGGCCTGCAATATTGGTCGATGCTGGTCGGCTATTCGCTGGACGGCCAGGCGCGTTTCGATCTCCTCAATCTGCCCTGGAAGGTGGCGGGTGCCGGGCTGGCCGTCGTCTTCCCGGTCGCCGCCCTCGGCCTATGGCTGACGGTCTCCTGGGGGCCGGTTATCTGGGTGCTGGCGGCTGGCAGTCAGGCGCTGATGTATGGCCTCTGGCCACAGATTTTCGGCTCCAATCCATTGATCGTCATCCTGCATGCCGGCGTCGCCGTGCTCTACTGTATTTTCCGTATTTTGCTCTGGCTGGAGAAGCGCCGGCGTGAACAGCAGGTAATGGTTGATTTACCCTGAGACACCAAGACTTCCTGGTAAGGTGCTGTTAAGCCTGCAGTTTAAGTAGAATTTTATGTGTATTCGATAGGGTCTCACTCAAGGCGGGAAGAAAACGACACCGCCAAACAAAACAGTGAGGCCAAGTCATGATGAACACGAAAATCAAGCCGCAGGCAGTTGCGAATGCTCGGGACCAGCAGATCGAAGATATCCGTGGTCTGTATATGGAATCGCTCCACTTGGTGGAGCGTCTCCACCGCCGTCTCCTCGATGTTATCAAGGACGAGTTCGACCGCCAAGGCCGCGACGACGTCAACGCCGTCCAGGCGCTGCTCCTCTTCAACATCGGCAATTCCGAACTGACCGCCGGCGAACTGCGCTCTCGCGGTTTCTACCTCGGCTCCAACGTTTCCTATAACGTCAAGAAGCTGGTCGACCTCGGTTTCATCAACCACCAGCGCTCGCGCATCGACCGCCGCTCGGTCCGCATCAGCCTGACGGAAACCGGCCAGGACATCGCCGAAACCGTCGCCAAGCTCTACGAGCGCCACATCGCCTCCATCGACAAGGTCGGCGGCATCGGCACGGACGAGTTCACCCAGATGAACAAGCTCCTGCAGCGCCTCGACCGCTTCTGGAACGATCAGATTTTGTATCGCCTGTAAGTCACCGCGGCGGAGTTGCCGCGGAACCTCCAGCAAACAGACCGGATACGTTCCCTGCGTATCCGGCTGTGCTCGTTCCGAGCAAAAGATCCCACATCGGCTGTGCGCTTTTTGCCACGCCCCCGCCGTGACGTTGCGATGCACACCATGTATGCTGCATCTGCGCCATTGACGCCGGATTAGCACGCGCTATGAACCACAATCATTTGGTGGTATTTTAGCAACGCAAAATGGAGTTTCTTCCGCTACGGCAGGCGAACGCAAGTTTCATGCCGGGCGACACGAATTGGCCATATTGCTATGACAGCGGAAACGAACGGCAAACGGCGCTTTTCAAGTCTTGATCTTCATGCCTTAGCGCTTTGGGCTCGCAATATTGTGATGGTCCGGAGCGAAGTTTTAGTGTGCGCTAAGGCAACGGATTGACACAGAGCTGCGTTACTTGGCGCGAGCTGCAGTGATTTACTGCTTTCTCTCTTGGCTGCGGATAATTGGGCCGCAGCGTCGAACGGTGGGATATGTCGAAGAAAACCGGAATTGAACCCTTCTCGCGCCGCTCCTTCCTGCGGTCTGCGGCAACTTTTGGCGTGGCCGCTTTGGCAGCCCCGGCTTTCGCACAGGACCAGACGCCTCTCGATGCGCTGATCAACAATCGCGCCCGCGGCAACTGGGACGATCAGTTTGATGCGAAGGCCGCCGCGCGCACTGCCGCAGCGGTTGTTTCCAACACGCCGATCCTCGGGCCCGATTCCGTACCGAACATCCAGCAGGCGATCGCCCAGTATCAGAGCATCGCTGCCGGTGGCGGCTGGCCGCAGATCAATCCTGGCGAGCAGCAGCTTCAGCTCGGCGTCACCGACGGTTCCGTACAGGCGCTCCGCCAGCGCCTGATGGTCACCGGCGACCTGCCGAAGGAAGCCGGCATGTCCTCGGCATTCGATTCCTACGTCGATGGCGCCGTCAAGCGCTTCCAAGCCCGCCACGGCCTGCCGCCGGACGGCGTTATCGGCGAGTTCACGCTGAAGGCGATGAACATCCCCGCCGAGGTCCGCCTGCAGCAATTGAACACCAACCTCGTTCGCCTGCAGACGTTCCCGTCCGACCTCGGTCGACGTCACGTCATGGTCAACGTTCCGGCGACCTATATCGAAGCCGTTGAGGACGGTCAGGTGGCGCTGCGTCACGAGGCGATCGTCGGCCGCATCTCACGCCCGACGCACCTCATCAATTCCAAGATCTACGAGGTCATTCTCAACCCGTACTGGACGGCGCCGCGCTCGATCGTCGTCAAGGACATCGTGCCGCTGATGCGCAAGGATCCGACCTACCTGACGAAGAACAATATCCGCCTGCTCGACGGCAAGGGCCAGGAAGTTGCGCCTGAGACGATCGACTGGAATTCGGACAAGGCGCCGGACCTGATGTTCCGCCAGGATCCGGGCAAGAACAACGCCATGGCATCTACGAAGATCAACTTCCACAACCCCAACAACGAATATATGCACGACACCCCCGAACAGGGTCTGTTCAACAAGCTGATGCGCTTTGACAGCTCGGGCTGCGTGCGCGTGCAGAACGTGCGCGATCTGACGAACTGGCTGCTTGCCGAAACGCCGGGCTGGCCGCGCCAGCATATCGAGCAGGTCATTTCCACTCGCGTCAACACGCCAATCACACTGGCGACGGAAGTTCCGGTCTATTTCGTCTATATCTCCGCATGGGGGGCTGGCAACGGCATCGTTCAGTTCCGCGACGATATCTATCAGCTCGACGGCAATTCTCAGCTAGCGCTGGATACGACACAGGGCATGGAGCAGCCGGTTCAATAATCCGGCGCCATAGCGACGACAGTCTCAGAAAGCCGCGTCCTCGGATGCGGCTTTTTTCTTTGCTGGGGACCTCCATCGTAGAATGCTCAGCAAATGTCGCTGATCGTATTGCTCTCGGGCTACCCTGACGCTAATACCGTCTCCATTGCCGTTCCGGCCTGTTCAGGAGCTTCCACGATGACCAATGCTTCCACCGAACCTTTCTTCAATCGCTCGCTCGCCGATACCGATCCGGAAATCTTTGGCGCGATCGGCAAGGAGTTGGGTCGTCAGCGGCACGAAATCGAATTGATCGCCTCGGAAAACATCGTCTCGCGCGCCGTACTCGAAGCGCAGGGTTCGATCATGACGAACAAATATGCTGAGGGCTATCCGGGCAAGCGCTACTATGGCGGCTGCCAGTTCGTCGATATCGCTGAAGAGCTCGCCATTGAGCGCGCCAAGAAGCTGTTCGGCGTCAACTTCGCCAACGTTCAGCCGAATTCCGGTTCCCAGATGAACCAGGCCGTCTTCCTCGCGCTGCTGCAGCCGGGCGACACCTTCATGGGCCTCGACCTCAATTCGGGCGGTCACCTGACGCATGGTTCGCCGGTCAACATGTCCGGCAAGTGGTTCAACGTCGTTTCCTACGGCGTGCGCGAAGGCGACAACCTTCTCGACATGGATGAAGTGCAGCGCAAGGCCGAGCAGCACAAGCCGAAGCTGATCATCGCCGGCGGCACCGCCTATTCCCGCATCTGGGACTGGAAGCGCTTCCGCGAGATCGCCGATAGCGTTGGTGCTTACCTGATGGTCGACATGGCCCATATTGCCGGCCTCGTTGCCGGCGGCCAGCATCCGTCGCCGTTCCCGCATTGCCACGTTGCAACGACCACGACCCACAAGTCTCTGCGCGGCCCGCGCGGCGGCATGATCCTCACCAATGAAGAGGATCTGGCGAAGAAGTTCAACTCGGCCGTTTTCCCCGGTCTCCAGGGTGGCCCGCTGATGCACGTCATCGCCGCTAAGGCCGTAGCGCTCGGCGAAGCACTGCAGCCGGAGTTCAAGGACTATACGGCGCAGATCGTCAAGAACGCCAAGGCTCTTGCCGAAACGCTGATTTCCGGCGGTGTCGATGTCGTCTCCGGCGGCACGGACAACCACCTGATGCTGGTCGACCTGCGCAAGAAGAACGCCACCGGCAAGCGCGCCGAAGCTGCCCTCGGCCGCGCTTACGTGACCTGCAACAAGAACGGCATCCCCTTCGACCCGGAAAAGCCTTTCGTCACCTCTGGTGTCCGCCTCGGCACGCCGGCCGGCACGACGCGCGGCTTCAAGGAAGCTGAGTTCCGCGAAATCGGCAATCTCATCATCGAAGTGCTCGATGGCCTGAAGGTCGCCAACTCCGATGAAGGCAATGCCGCCGTCGAGGCCGCAGTGCGCGAGAAGGTGGTCAACCTCACCGGCCGCTTCCCCATGTACGGCTACATGGGCTAAGGAGAGCGCATGCGCTGCCCTTATTGCGGTTCGGAAGATACGCAGGTCAAGGATTCGCGTCCGGCGGAGGACAATACGTCCATCCGCCGGCGGCGTATTTGTCCGGATTGCGGCGGCCGTTTCACCACCTTCGAGCGCGTACAACTGCGCGAGCTGATGGTCATCAAGAAGACCGGCCGCAAGGTGCCTTTCGATCGGGACAAGCTGGTGCGGTCCTTCGAAATCGCACTGCGCAAACGCCCGGTCGACCGCGATCGCATTGAGCGTGCCGTCTCCGGTATCGTCCGCCGCCTGGAAAGCTCCGGCGAGACGGAAATCAGTTCGGAGCAGATCGGCCTGCAGGTGCTTGAAGCCTTGAAGAGCCTCGATGATGTCGCCTTCGTGCGCTATGCTTCCGTTTATCGTGATTTCTCGCATGCGGAGGATTTCGAGCAGGTGATCACCGAGATCAACGCCAAGATCGCCCGCGATCCGCTGGATCCCTGACCATGGCGCTGCGGCCTGAGGACGAGCGTTTCATGGCCGCGGCGATCCGTCTGTCGCGCACGCATCTGGGGCTTACCTCCACCAACCCGTCCGTCGGATGTCTGATTGTCAAGGATGGTGCTGTCATCGGCCGCGCCGTTACCGCGCTTGGCGGTAGGCCGCATGCCGAGCCGCAAGCTTTGGCCGAGGCCGGCGAAGCGGCGAGGGGCGCCACGGCCTACGTCACCCTCGAACCCTGTTCGCACCACGGCAAGACGCCGCCCTGTGCCGAGGCGCTCATCGCCTACGGCGTCGCCCGCGTCGTCATCAGCGTCACCGATCCCGATCAGCGTGTTTCCGGCCGCGGCATCGCGCTGCTGCGGGAGGCGGGGATCGAGGTCGATGCCGGTATTCTCGAGGAGGAGGGCAGGCGCGCGCTTGCCGGCTACCTCATGCGCCAGACGAGAAAACGGCCGTATGTGACTCTCAAACTTGCTGTTTCGGCAGACGGGATGATTGGCAAAACCGGCGAGGGGCAGGTGCGCATCACCGGCGATATCGCCCGTGCCCAGGTGCAGGTCCTGCGCGCCGAAAGCGACGCGATTCTTGTCGGGATAGGCACGGCTGTGGCAGACGATCCGGAATTGACCTGCCGCCTGCCGGGGCTGGAAAGCCGTACGCCGTTGCGTATCGTCATCGACGACCAGCTTCAGCTTCCGCTTGGCAGCAAGCTCGTGAAGACCGCTGAGCAATATGGGTTGATGATCGTCGCCGGCGATCCGCCGCCATTCGATGAAAACACCGACAAGGCCTTCATGGGCCGCCGCGCCGCGCTTGATGCCGCCGGCGCTGAAGTGCTGCAATCCAATTCCGGCGAGCTGGGGGAGTTGGTTGAAGCGTTGGGTACGCGCGGCATCTCTTCTTTGCTGGTCGAAGGCGGGGCAAGGACAGCGCAACGCTTCCTTGATGCCGACCTCGTCGACCGCATCCTTCTGTTCCAGGGGCCGGCTACGATCGGCGAGGGCGGTATTGAATCGCCGATCACGAAGACCAATATCCCACCCAGTTTCAGGCATATCCGCGCGAGCCGGTTTGGCGATGATCGCTGCGACGAATTTGAAAGAGGTTTTTGATGTTTACCGGAATTGTCACCGATATCGGCAAGATCGAATCTATTTCCCCTCTCAAGAAAGGCATCAAGCTGCGGGTCGCCACCAATTACGATCCGGCAACAATCGATATGGGTGCCTCGATTTCCCATTCCGGCGTCTGCCTGACAGTGACGGGCCTGCCGGAAGCCGGCAGCAACGGCCGCTGGTTCGAAGTGGAGGCCTGGGAAGAGGCCCTGCGGCTGACCACCATTGCCACCTGGCAGGCTGGCAGCCATATCAATCTCGAGCGCTCGCTGAAGATCGGCGATGAGCTCGGCGGCCACATCGTCTCCGGCCACGTCGACGGTAAGGCCGAAATCCTGTCGGTGACGGCGGAGGGCGACGCCACCCGCTTTCGCCTGCGCGCCCCGGCGCATCTCGCAAAATTCGTCGCCCCTAAGGGCTCGATCGCTCTCGACGGCACGTCGCTCACGGTAAACGCCGTCGACGGCACGGATTTCGACGTGCTCCTGATCCGCCACACTCTGGAGGTCACCACCTGGGGCGAACGCAAGGCCGGCGATTTCGTCAATTTCGAAGTCGACACCATGGCCCGCTATGCCGCAAGGCTGGCGGAATTCCCGGTGGCGCGGGAAAGCTGATTGCAGGCTCCCAATCGCGGTTCGCCGTCATCGCTTCGATGGCGTTTTCCGGCGAACGGACGCAAAACTATATATTGCTCATCTTCTCGGCGTTGACCGTGCAACGCTCTGCTATGTGGTCTAGCTCTGATTGAGAATTCCGTATGGAAATAGCGAGACGGCAGAGATGAGCGTGAAGGTCATGATCGCAAGGGCGCAGCTCGGAAGCGCGCTGGATATATTCATCCGCGACCGAGATCCAATTGCGGTCCATGCCCTCGCATGCGGAGGCAGCGAGATTATAGAGGGGCTAGCCGAGCAGGCAGACATCCCTACGCTTTCGACACATATCCTGAAAACTTTCCCCGATACGGATTATCGGAAGCTCAAACATCTCCGGAACCAGTTCTGGAATGCCATCAAGCATTTCTATCAGCGGGACGGAAAGACCACCCGCGACGACGAGGCCCTGATGGCGGAATTCACGGATGCGGCGAATGACGCCGTGCTGTTCATGGGATGGCTTGACTATCTGCTCCTGACGAAACGTCTACCTGTTGAGGCCCAGGTATTTCAGATCTGGTGGTACGCGACCAACCCAAAACACATGAGCCCCAATGCAGATCCGACCGCGTGGCAGTCCCTGTTTCCTGGAATCGAGAACGAGTCCCGACAGGAGCAGAAACGTCGCTTGAGGCGAGCCGTAGAGAAGTGGCAGAAAAATCGTGAGATTCTGCGCGACCCCCGCACTGAGCCGGGAGCATTGTGCGCCAGAGCTGCTTATCCCGCCACTACCGCTCGAACATGACGTTGGGCTTGTCCTTATAGAAGACTTCGCCGATCCGGCGGAATCCTACCTTTTCGGCGACGCGCAGTGACGGCCTGTTTTCTGGATCGACGATGCAGGTCATGCGTCGGCCGGGGAAGGTGTCGTCAGCCCAGGCGATCGCCGCCTTGACGGCTTCCGTTGCATAACCTCTGCCCTGCAGCGCCGGTGTGATCCCCCAGCCGGATTCCAGCGTCCCTTCGGTGGTGGTCGGGTACATGTCGCGATGGAGGTCGAGGAAGCCGACTTCGCCGATAAAGCGGCCGCTCTGACGTTCTTCGACGGCGAAGAAACCGAAGCCCAGATGGTGCCACATGCCGGCATAACGCAGCAGGCGCGACCAGGCCTGTTCGCGCGTCGACGTCTCGCCGCCGATGTAGCGGACAAGATCTTCCTGCGTCCAGAAGGCGGTATATTCTTCGAAATCCTCCAGCCGGTGCGAGCGGAGGATGAGGCGTTCGGTCATCAGCGTCGGAATTATGGTCATGGCGGGAGCGGCTTCCTTCCTGTCTGCCGATTCTGCGTTCATATGCATCTGTTTATGCTCCCGGCTCGCCGTCCCAATAATCCACGGCGCCGTCTTCGCGCCCGATGAAGCTGAAGCGCCGCGGCGCCTCGCCGGGGCGATTGGTTTTCGCCATGAACTTGCCGGAGTCGGGATATTCGACGATCTCCGTCCTGGCTTTGGTTGAGATGACGAGATAGATCAGCACGCTCGGGCCGATATTGATGAGCTGATGGGCAGTTTCCTGGCCGCCGGCGGGCGCTCCGAGGACATCGCCTTTCGCAACCAGGAAACGTTCGCTCCCGAAGCGATATTCGCCTTCGCCCTCTAAAATGACGAAGAGCTCTTCCTCGACGTGATGATTGTGAAATGGACAGCCGGATTTGCCGGGCGGCACTTCATTGTAGCTGATGCCAAGATCCTTCAGCCCGAGCAGTGCGCCGAAGGAGACATCGCTGCCGGCAAAAAAATCTCCCTGCTGCCAATGATCGAGGTGTAGCTCGCCGAGGTTGACAGCGCATCTGGTTTTTTCTGTCATCAGGTTCCTCCCTGCCAGTAGCAAATTATTAGCGAAGCGAGTGAGCTGGCGGAAGATACAATTTCTGGCACGGATCAATGTTCCTCAAATCCGGATTAGAATTGGCGCAGGCATCCGAAAAACACTTGCCAAGCGCGGCCCGCCGTGGTTTGACCCGCCCTTATCAAGGTGCTGCCCGCCCTCTCATTTAGCAGGTGACGTATGTCCAGCTCTACCAATGCCCACATCCTCATCGTTGAAGCCCGCTTCTACGATGACATGGCCGACGCTCTTCTCGACGGCGCCAAGACCGCGCTCGAAGAAGCCGGCGCGACCTATGACGTCGTCACCGTGCCCGGCGCCCTGGAGATTCCGGCCGCCATCGCCATGGCACTTGACGGCGCCGACAACGGGGGCACCGAATATGACGGCTATGTCGCCCTCGGTATGGTCATCCGCGGCGAGACCTATCATTTCGACATCGTCTCCAACGAATCTTCGCGTGCGCTGATGGATCTGGCCGTCAGCGAATCTCTGGCGATCGGCAACGGGATCCTGACGGTCGAAAACGACGATCAGGCCTGGGTGCGCGCGCGCCGTTCGGACAAGGACAAGGGTGGCTTCGCCGCCCGCGCAGCGCTGACGATGATCGCGCTGAAACAAAAGTTGGGTGCATAAGTTCATGAGCAATCAGGATAACGAGCGACCGGCAAAGACCGCGAACCAGCGGGGGGCAGCACGCCTTGCCGCCGTTCAGGCGCTCTATCAGATGGATATCGGCGGTACCGGCGTGTTGGAGGTGGTAGCCGAATACGAGGCACACCGTCTCGGACAGGAGCTGGACGGCGAGACCTATCTGAAGGCCGACGCATCCTGGTTCCGTTCCATCGTCGCCGGTGTCGTGCGCGAGCAGACCCGGCTCGATCCGCTGATCGGCTCCGCCCTGCAGGACGATTGGGCGCTGTCGCGTCTCGACAGCACCGTGCGTGCCATCCTGCGTGCCGGCACCTTCGAGCTTCTCGACCGCAAGGACGTGCCGGTCCCGGTCATCGTCACCGAATATGTCGAGATCGCTCACGCCTTTTTTGAAGAGGATGAGCCGAAGCTCGTCAACGCCGTGCTCGACCGAATCGCCAAGCAGGTTCGCAGCGAAGCCAAGAAATAAGGCCCGACGTCAGGCCGGCGCTTGATCCCTGCCGGTTTCGTTTCTTTCGCTCGCGCCTGATTTCACCAAGCGACATTCTTTTGAACTTCCATCGGGTGTTTTACCCGCGGGCGGTCTTGACGCGACGTTTTCCCAAACGCAATCTCCCCTTGCACATTTGCCGACCCCCTTGGGAGGAGGGGGCAGGCCATTGTCGCGGGCGGCCGGAGGGGGAGTGAACCGCCGGCTTTTTTGGAGGGAAAAAGCGAAATGTCGATTCTGTTAGGTGTTATCGCGTGCGGACTGCTCTCGGTGATCTACGCCGTCTGGGCAACCCGGTCGGTGCTGTCAGCCGATCAGGGCAATGCACGCATGCAGGAGATTGCAGGCTATATTCGAGAAGGCGCGCAAGCCTATCTGGCGCGTCAATACAGAACCATTGCCATTGTCGGCGTCATCGTTTTCATCCTGGCCTGGCTGCTCCTGTCGGGCGAAGCCGCCATCGGTTTCCTGATCGGCGCTATCCTGTCGGGTGCCGCCGGTTTCATCGGCATGCATGTCTCCGTGCGCGCCAATGTCCGCACCGCACAGGCCTCCTCGCACAGCCTGTCGGCCGGTCTCGACATCGCCTTCAAGTCGGGCGCCATCACCGGCATGCTGGTCGCCGGCCTCGCTCTGCTCGGCGTCTCCATCTATTTCTATGTGCTGACGGGTGTTCTCGGCCATGAGCCGGGCTCGCGCGACGTCATCGATGCGCTGGTGGCGCTCGGCTTCGGCGCCTCGCTGATTTCGATCTTCGCCCGTCTCGGCGGCGGTATCTTCACCAAGGGCGCCGATGTCGGCGGCGACCTCGTCGGCAAGGTGGAAGCCGGCATTCCCGAGGATGACCCGCGCAATCCCGCCACCATCGCTGACAATGTTGGCGACAACGTCGGAGACTGCGCCGGCATGGCCGCCGACCTCTTCGAAACCTATGCGGTCTCCGTCGTGGCGACCATGGTTCTCGCCGCGATCTTCTTCGCCGGCACGCCAATTCTCGCCTCCGCGATGATCTATCCGCTGGCGGTCTGCGGCGCCTGCATCATCACCTCGATCATTGGCACTTTCTTCGTCAAGCTCGGCGTAAACGGCTCGATCATGGGCGCGCTCTACAAGGGCCTGATTGCCACGGGCGTTTTGTCGATCATTGGTCTTGCGGCCGCCACGTCTGTGACCGTCGGCTGGGGTTCGATCGGCGCTACCGCAGGTTTCGAAGTCACCGGCACGAGGCTGTTCTTTTGCGGTATCGTCGGCCTGATCGTCACGGCGCTGATCGTCGTCATCACTGAATATTATACCGGCACCAACAAGCGTCCGGTCAATTCCATCGCCCAAGCATCGGTCACGGGCCATGGCACCAACGTGATCCAGGGCCTCGCTGTTTCACTCGAATCGACGGCACTGCCGGCAATCGTCATCGTCGGCGGTATCCTTGCCACCTATCAGCTCGGCGGCCTGTTCGGCACCGGCATCGCGGTCACCGCCATGCTCGGCCTCGCCGGCATGATCGTTGCGCTCGACGCCTTCGGTCCGGTCACCGACAATGCCGGCGGCATCGCCGAAATGTCGCATCTTCCGCCGGAAGTGCGCAAATCGACCGACGCGCTAGACGCAGTCGGTAACACCACCAAGGCGGTGACGAAGGGTTATGCCATCGGCTCGGCCGGCCTCGGCGCTCTGGTGCTCTTTGCCGCCTATTCGAACGACTTGAAATATTTCGCAGCCCATGGCGATCAGTTCCCCTATTTCACGAATGTGGGCACGATATCCTTCGATCTCTCCAACCCTTATGTCGTCGCCGGCCTGTTGTTTGGCGGCCTGATTCCCTATCTTTTCGGCGGCATCGCCATGACCGCCGTCGGCCGTGCGGCTGGCGCGATCGTCGAAGAAGTGCGTAAGCAGTTCCGTGAAAAGCCGGGCATCATGAAGGGCACCGAACGCCCCGATTATGGCCGCGCTGTCGACCTTCTGACCAAGGCTGCCATTCGCGAGATGATCATTCCGTCCCTGCTGCCGGTACTGGCGCCGATCGTCGTCTATTTCGGCGTGCTGCTGATCTCCGGCTCGAAAGCCTCGGCCTTTGCCGCGCTCGGCGCCTCGCTGCTGGGCGTCATCATCAACGGCCTGTTCGTCGCCATTTCCATGACGTCGGGCGGCGGTGCCTGGGACAATGCCAAGAAGAGCTTCGAAGACGGTTTCGTCGATAAGGATGGTGCGCGTCACCTGAAGGGCTCGGAGGCGCACAAGGCTTCCGTCACGGGCGACACTGTCGGGGATCCCTACAAGGACACAGCCGGTCCCGCCGTCAACCCGGCAATCAAGATCACCAATATCGTCGCGCTGCTGCTGCTTGCCGTTCTCGCCGGATAAGAGCGAGGGCTGAACAAATGAAAAACCCGCGAAGCCTGCGCTTCGCGGGTTTTTTGATGGGGTATCGCCAGCTTATTGGCCGGCGTTGAGGTTGTTGAGGAAGTTCTTCGCGCCGTTGATGCCGTTGCCGCCGCCCTGCAGGATCTGTTGCAGGAAGGTCATGTCGCGACCGCCGGTCGGCGTCGTGCGGCTGATCATGTCGAAGACCCGGCCGTCCTTCAGCGTGTAGTTGGCTTCCTGCTTCACCACGCCGTCCTTGTCGAAATAGATCGCCAGAATGTTTTGGTCGACCAGCTTCGGCTTCATGAAGGCCACGGCGCGCGTGCGTTTCTGGGAGATGTAATAGAAGACTTCGCCATCGAAGGTCGCCGTCGTCGACGGCGTGCCGAGCGAAAGCAGCACCTGCTCGCGGCTCGAGCCGACGGGCACGAGATTGAGCGCTTGCTGGTCGAAGATGTAGCCGTTGTTCATGACCTCGCTGGTCTGGCAGCCCGCGAGCCCCGCGGTGGCAATCACCAGAGCGATAGCGGCACTACTGATGAAAGTTCTGTCAGACTTGAAATACCGTCTCGTCAACGACATCTCATCTCCCCTAATGAATCAAACCGATGGCCGAACGGCCGATATGACCTTGCTGTGCACATCATTGTGGCCATTCCGCGATTGCGGAAGGCTCAACGATGTTGTTCGGCACTCTTCATCACCAATCATGCACGGAGAGTGACGACGGCTGGGGCGGGACCTTGAAGCGGGCACAAACGGCATTGCAATTCGCGCCTGCTTCGGTAAACCAGCTTTCAAGTGGATGCAACAAGGCCGAGCGCAACGGGGCGCTCTGAATGAGCCAATTCCGGGAATTTTCATGATTTTTGGGCTCTTCCGCAAAAGAAATCACAACCAGCTCATCGTCGTCAGGCAATATGACACCCTGACCGCGATGGCGCGCCTGCCGGTTTTCTATACGGATTATGAGGTGCCGGACACGGTGATGGGTCGTTTCGAGCTGCTGTCGGCGGTGATGATCCTGTTTTTCCGCCGTACACGTTCGTCTGAAACCAGCGGCCAGGAGCTTGCCCAGGAAATCGTCGATGCCTTTTTTGAGGATATCGACTATTCGATCCGCGAACTCGGAATCGGCGACAACAGCGTGCCGAAGCGGATGAAGAAACTGGCCGGCATGTTTTACGGGCGGCTGGAGAGCTATGCCGCCGCGATGGACGGGAGCGACCGTGTCGCGCTGGCTGCTGCCCTCCGGCGCAATATCTATCCCAAGGCAGGCGAGGGAGCTCCCTCGATGATTGCTCTTGCGGATTGGATGATGACCGCCGAGGCGCATCTGTCAGGGATCGCAGAAACCGAGATCGCCACCGGCTCCGCAACGCTGCCGCAGCCGCCTGAAATCGGCAAAGACGCACCTTAGGAGACAAAAATGAAAAGAACCAACTCCGACGAAACGCCCTTTTCCTATCCGGTGAAGGTCGGTCATATCTCCGCCAACCCGGTGGACGTGCATCTCGAAGCCGACAAGAGGGAGCTTGTTGGCTTGGCTGCGCTTTGGGATGTGCTTTCCGTGGAGAGCCTCTCGGCAGATCTGAAGATTTCCCGCTGGAAGCGCGACGGCATCCGCCTCAAGGGCAATGTTCGCGCAAAGATCGTCCAGGCCTGTGTGGTGACGCTGGAGCCGGTCGAATCGGAGATCGACGAGGATTTCGAGCATATTTTCATCCCCGAGGATTCGAAGCTCGCGCGGGCGCCGTCCATGGATGCAGGCGAAATGGTGCTCGACCCCGACGGCCCGGATCTTCCGGAAACCTTCATCGGCGATACGATCGATGCCGGGGCAGTCGTTACCGAATTTGCCGCGCTCGCCATTGATCCCTATCCGCGCAAGCCCGGCATCGAGTTCGAAGGTCATATCGAGGACAGTGGTGAAGATGACAAGAAACCGTCGCCTTTCGCTGTCCTGAAAGACTGGAAAAAGGAATAGACCCCTCTGGCAATTGAACACAATTCAGTTGTAACGCGAGGAGAAACCGGTATTTTGACGCCAAATTCGCCGGGCCCGGCGGACAAAAAGGACTAGGGACGCGTGATCAGAATTTCTCTTGACCTAATGGGTGGCGACTTCGGCCCTGAGGTTGTCATTCCTGGCGCGGCCAAGGCGCTGGATAGGCATCCCGACATTACGTTCGTCATGTATGGCCAGAAGGATCGTTGCGAAGCGGTCCTCGGCAAATATCCGAAACTTCGGGAAAAATCCGTCTTTCATGAATGCGATGTCGCCATCAGCATGGATGAAAAGCCGAGCCAGGCCCTGCGCCGCGGCCGCTATATTTCCAGCATGTGGCGCTCGATCGAGGCAGTGAAGGTCGGCGACGCCGATGTCGTCGTTTCCGCCGGCAATACCGGTGCGCTGATGGCTATGGCAAAATTCTGCCTGCGCACGATGGCCAACATCGAACGTCCCGCGATCGCCGCAATCTGGCCGACGCTGCGGGGCGAAAGCATCGTGCTCGATGTCGGCGCGACCATCGGCGCCGATTCGCAGCAATTGCTGGATTTCGCCTTGATGGGTGGCGCCATGGCGCGCGCGCTCTTTGAGATCGAGCGACCGACCATCGGCCTGCTGAATGTCGGCGTTGAAGAAATCAAGGGCCAGGAAGACGTCAAGGAAGCCGGCCGCCTAATCCGCGAAGCCAATCTCGAATCGCTCGAATATTTCGGCTTCGTCGAGGGCGACGATATCGGCAAGGGCACCGTCGATGTGGTGGTGACGGAGGGTTTCTCCGGCAATATCGCATTGAAGGCGGCTGAGGGCACGGCAAAGCAGATCGGCGCTTATCTGCGCGCGGCCATGACGCGCACGCTGCTGGCCCGCATCGGCTATATCTTCGCCAAGGGTGCCTTCGACCTGCTGCGCGAGAAGCTCGATCCGAGCAAGGTCAATGGCGGCGTCTTCCTCGGCCTCAACGGTATCGTCATCAAGAGCCATGGCGGCGCCAATGCCGAGGCTTTTGCGGCGGCCATCGATGTCGGCTATGACATGGCCAAGAATGGCCTCACTCAAAAGATAGAAAACGATCTGAAAAAATATCATGCCAAACGGCAGCCGCCGATCGGACCGGAAGCGGCATGAGCGACGGGGTATAACAAGAATGATCCGTTCAGTTGTTCGCGGATTTGGCTCGGCGCTCCCCAAGCGCGTCATGACCAATCGCGAGATGGAGCAAGTCGTCGACACCAGCGACGATTGGATTATCCAGCGCACCGGCATCCGCCAGCGTTACATTGCCGGCGAAGGCGAAACCACCGCCTCGCTCGGTGAGCAGGCGGCGCGGGCAGCCCTTGCCAATGCCGGCCTGACGGCCGACGATCTCGATCTGATCATTGTCGCCACCTCGACGCCGGATAACACCTTTCCCGCCACCGCGGTGAACATCCAGAACCGCCTCGGCATGCATCATGGCTTTGCCTTCGATGTCCAGGCTGTCTGTTCGGGCTTCGTCTATGCGGTGACGACCGCCGACGCCTATATTCGTGGCGGCGTTGCCAAGCGCGTGCTCGTCATCGGCGCCGAAACATTCTCCCGCATTCTCGACTGGACGGACCGCACGACCTGCGTCCTCTTCGGCGACGGTGCCGGCGCGCTGATCCTCGAAGCAGGCGAGGGGACCGGCGCCAGCACTGATCGTGGCGTGCTGACAGCGAGCCTGCGTTCAGACGGTGCCCACAAGGACAAGCTCTACGTCGATGGCGGCCCTTCCTCGACAGGAACGGTTGGCGTGCTGCATATGGCAGGCCGGGAAGTGTTCAAACATGCCGTCGGCATGATCACCGATGTCATCCAGGCCACCTTCGAAGCGGCGGAAGTGACAGCGGACGATCTCGACTGGCTGGTGCCGCATCAGGCAAACCGCCGCATCATCGACGGCTCAGCCAAGAAGCTCGGAATTGCTCCCGAGAAGGTTGTGGTTACCGTGGATCTCCATGGCAATACGTCAGCGGCGTCGATCCCGCTCGCGCTTGCCGTAGCGGCAGGCGACGGCCGGATCAAGAAGGGCGATCTGGTGATGCTGGAAGCCATGGGCGGCGGTTTTACCTGGGGCGCCGTTCTTCTGCGCTGGTAGGCCGCATCTCTAAAATCCGATTCCTAACAAGAGCTTGACCGTTTGGTGCAAGGGCAATAGTCTCTTGCAGCTTAGATAAAATTACGTAGCAATATGGGCGGGGAACTATGACGGGCAAGACAGTGACGCGCGCGGACTTGGCGGAGTCGGTATTCCGGAAAGTCGGCCTCTCCCGGACTGAGTCGGCGGAACTGGTCGAAACGGTGATTGATGAAATTTGCAACGCCATCGTGCGTGGCGAGACGGTAAAACTCTCCTCCTTCGCGACGTTTCAGGTGCGCGACAAGAACGAACGCATTGGTCGAAACCCGAAGACCGGCGAAGAGGTGCCCATCTCTCCGCGCCGTGTCATGACGTTCAAGGCGTCCAACGTCCTCAAGACGCGTATCCTGAAGGCCCATGCCAGCCGCAAGGCGAAAGTCCGGCCGGCAAATCCCGTTTCCTGATCCATCAAAACCGATATTGGCTGTGCAGGGGCATGTGCTCTGGCACGCAGTTTTCCAGGCTGTTCGCGCTTATTTTTCGGCTTGCTTGTGAAAGAGCTGAAGAGGCGACTTGAATTTCTCCCGGCAAACCGTTGAAATATGATGAGTCGTATCGCGATAAGGCGCGGTGCGGATATCGGGTTTCGCATGATCCGGCCTGAATGGCGCCGGAGCCATGCTGTGGGGGTATGACGATGGACAAGAGCCCGGATGCATTTCGCACGATCAGCGAAGTCGCGGAAGACCTTGATCTGCCGCAGCATGTCCTGCGTTTCTGGGAGACCCGTTTTCCGCAGATCAAGCCGATGAAGCGCGGCGGCGGCCGGCGCTACTATCGTCCGGAAGACGTCGATCTGCTGAACGGCATCCGTCATCTGCTCTATGACCATGGCTATACGATCAAGGGCGTTCAGAAGCTTCTGAAGACCAATGGCAACAAATTCGTCATCGCCGTCGGCCATGGCGATCTTGCGAGCGTCGAGGCGCTGGCCACTGCGCAGGAGCCGGTCGTGGCCGAGCCGCGCGTCGGCTCTCCGGACGACGACCAAATCGTCGGCCGCCCCAAGGCGCCGATCAGCCGTCGCTTCTTCAACTTCGTCAGCGGTGAAGACGAGGCTCCCGATGTTTCCATCGGCAAGTCGAGCGTCGGCAAGGAAGATCGGGCGCTGCTGCAGGAAACGCTTTATGACCTGCTGGAATGCAAGCGGTTGCTCGATCAAGTGCGGTAAGACAGAGGCCACGCCGGAAAAGCTGACAACCTGCAATGTTTGAGTTTCTGTTATGATTTTCAGAGGTCAGTTGCACCTGCGTGGAACAGTGGGATTAGCCTGGCTCGGCGCAACGATGGATTTTCCATCGGCGGAGCGAGGGAGCGTCCAGCATGCGTTCGGGTCCTTTTCCACCGTGTCGCTCGTGTCGCGATCACCGACAATGGTGTTGCGATAATTGCCAGGGTCGTCCGCGCCCGGACTGTCGCCCCAGCCACCGCGATCGCCGCCAGCTCCATGACCGCTTGACGCTGCCATAGCTGTCGTGACCATGCCGACAGTGAGGAGAGATATGCTGAGCACTCTGAGAAACATGGGCTTTTCCCGCTGATCTGGTCATCTGCACCGTTCCGGTTGCAGCAGACGATGGTAATCCCGACCGGCGGATTGTAATTATTTATTGCTGTCATTCAATACAGCTAAAATACGTGCTGGCTGAACCGGGTCAGTTCTTAGATGTGGATGTCGAGCATTTGCCAGGCGACTGAGCAAATGTAAGTGTTATTTTTGTCACGTATGGAATTCGACATTAATGTGACGATTGGTTTGCTCTGCTTATTAACTTGCAAGCTCCCGATACCGGGTCCAGCTTCGGCGATGAAGCTTCGTTGCTTCGCCCTCGATATGAGGGGACTTAAATCAGGTTATGGCACGGCCCGATACCATCAGCCGCAAAGCCATCCTGGTGGATATTCGAATGGAGACACCATGAACATCAAGAGCCTTCTTCTCGGCTCCGCCGCCGCATTGGCATCGGTGAGCGGTGCCCATGCGGCAGACGCCGTTGTCGCGGCAGAACCCGAGCCGCTGGAATATGTGCGCATTTGCGACGCCTACGGCACCGGCTATTTCTTCATTCCAGGCACGGAAACCTGCCTCAAGATCGGCGGCAAAGTTCGTACGGAAGGCCAATGGTACGATGCCTATAATCCGAACAGCAGGGTCGGCACGCTCTGGCATGACCGCGCGGAGCTCAAGGTCGATACGGCGACGGACACGGAATACGGTCCTCTGAAGACAAATCTTATCCTGCGATGGGAATGGAACGATGGAGGCGATACCGCGTCGAAGCTGCTGTTTGCCAATATCAGCCTTGGCGGCTTCACCGTCGGCAAGCTCGATTCGCAGTATAACCTCTATGCCGGTTACGCCGGCGACGTCATCAACGACGATGCGATCTATGACGGCCCCTATGAGCTCAACCAGTTGACGTATAACTATGACGCCGGCAACGGCTTCACCGGCGTCATTTCGCTGGAAGACAGCAACTCGACATCGGATTCCGATAGCTATGGCGGTGCTTGGGTAACCTCCAAGGCCGATCATTATTTGCCGGACGTTGTTGCAGGTTTGGGCTACACGACTGGCAACCTCGGCTTCAAAATCGTCGGCGGATATGACTCAATCGTCGAGGAGGGTGCCATCAAGGCCCGCATCGATGCCAAGTTCGGCGGCGTGGAAGCATTCCTGATGGGCGGTTGGAATACGGATGGTGACAAGCTCAACTAGTATGCCGGCTCCTATCAGGATGAATCGGCCTGCACGACGTCAGATGGTGTCGTTCACGGGGCAAAGTGCGGCTGGGGTGACTGGGCCGTATGGGGCGGCGTGGGCGTGCCCATCAACGAAAAGCTGAAGTGGAACCTGCAGCTTGCCTACACCGAGTCGAAGATTTTCGAGGCCACCACCAACGTCAAGTTCAATCCGGTCAAGGATCTGCTCATCGAGCCGGAACTGACCTACATGCACTATGACTTCATCAATGATGATACGGTCGCCGGCATCCTCCGTTTCGAACGGAATTTCTAAGCGGAAGCGATCTTCGACCGAAAGCGGGCGACATCCTCGTCGGCGCTGCGGTCAGCGACAATCACTACCACCACGGCTATCATCTCGCCGAAAAATGAAAACTCTGCCGGTGTTGCGCCGGCGGAGTTTTTTGTTGATGGGTGCCGCCGCTGCTAGAACGGCCGGGTTATCTCTTCCCTACTAACGAGCTTCAGGCTGCGATCGGGCTGGATGATGTAGGTTTCATACACATCCTGGCCCCACTGATTGACAAAATGGTGCGGCAATCGGGTGCCCGGAGGCGATAGCGTCAGCTTCAAATGCGGCTGGCCGCCATAGGTGATGCTGCCGGGAATCGGCTGCAGGGATTGGTTGGTCGTCGTGCATGCGGCAAGCAAAGGTCCGCACAGCAGCAAGGCAATCAGGAGCTTCATCGCCGTAACTTTCTAATCACTTCTTATTCAATGAAAAATCCGCCTGGAAGACGGCAAGGCATCTGTGAGCTCGGTTCAAAGCCACTATATAAAGCTAATGCCGGAGTGGTCGGCGGCAAGGCTCTCACGAAGTTGAGCTTGCTGCTGCTGGAATTCGAAGGAGTTGCACATGCGTACGATCAAAAGATCGGCAGCGGCCTTGGGTTTTGGTCTGTTATTGGCAGCAAGCGCCGTTGTACCCGCCGGCGCCGTCACCATGCCCACGCTCTCGGTGCCGGAGCAATCCGATATCATCCAGGTCCACGACCATGGCCACAGCCACAACCATTGGAGCGGGGGCCATAAGCACCATGGTTTCGACGGTTACTATGACGATGATTCCGACAGCGGCCTGCTGTTTAAGTCCTTCGTGACCGGCACGCTTTTCAACAGGCAGCGCTCGGAAAGCTACTACGATAGCCATGCCCAAGCCTGCGCCGACCGCTACCCGTCCTACCGCGCCTCGGACAACACCTACCAACCTAGCCACGGGCCTCGGCGCGTATGCAGGTGATCGGCAGAGCGAGAACTTTTCTCGCTCTTGATGCCGTTTTTATCCCGACGTGCGATTTTACCTCTTGCGCTGCCATGCCCGACAGACTAATGCAATCAAGCCTTTTCGGCAGGTCGGGGCGTAGCGCAGCCCGGTAGCGCACTTGACTGGGGGTCAAGGGGTCGCTGGTTCGAGTCCAGTCGCCCCGACCATTTATCTCCTTGAACTCCCAATCAAATTTTCATTGATTTAGCTGCACCACGATGTTGTCTGCCCCGTCCAGCGGCGGGCCAGTCCTTCCGCAACCATTTGATCGCCGATGGATCGGCCGGCCCGCATGGCGATGCGGAATTTGCTACCCTGTTGATCGTCACCCCGCCCGCTGGCGGAGAGCACGAAGGTGTCGCGGTTGAGAAGGGCTTGCAGTCGCAGCTTCGCGGCGGTGGCTTTTTGCCGCTCGCCGGCGCAATGCGAGGGCTCGATGTCAGGGACATCGATATCCGCCAGGCGGATTTTGATTCCATTCTGCCAGAAGGTGTTGCCGTCGACGACGCAGTTGATGCCGGTTTCGCCGCCGCACAGGCCGAATCGTCCGGCGGCTTCAGGCGGGGCAGCGGCCAGCGTCCGATCCGCCGGCACGGCAACGGGAATAACGTTTGGCGGGACCGGCAGCGCCGAGGTCGGGTGTTCGGGAACGACGGCAACCATTTTGGGCTTCGGCTTGGCCGTCGGCAACGGCGCGTCCTGCGGCACGTGCCGAACGGCGGCGGCGCCGGCATAGCCCTGCAACGAAGGCATATCCCGGCGATGCTCATAGGCGAAAATGCCTGCTATGGCGGCCAGACCGACCGTGCCCCACAGCCACATCGAATTGCCCGCTTTAGCTTGCGGCTTGCGCCGCGTGCGTCGTTTCGTTTTTGCCATGGCTTCATTCCTCAATTGCGAGGAAATTATCGCCAAGATTTCTTACCGATCCGTTGGCTTCCCTGCTGCCGGATGCCTAAGCGGAACCTTTATTCACTTCGCGGCGCCGGCGGTAGGCTTCAGCTTGACAGCCATCGTGATCTGGCCGCGCACTGTCAGCTTCGGCCCGCGACCGTCCATATTGGTGACATCGGTGTTGCTGGAAAGCGCGTTGATCTGGCAATCGTCGGCAATGGTATCGAGCAGCACGGTGCAATTGCTGGCAGCGATGCGATAGAAGGATTTGATCGCATCCTGCTGCTGTTTTTCATCGCTGCCATCCGTGATCGGGACGGAAAGCGATATCCCGGATTGCACGGAGATATAGCCATCGGGAACCTGGCGCGGATTGCGCAGCGGCAACGCCGAAAGGGACTGCGAAGAGGCCGGCGCCGCGGCGCCGAGCAGAAGCATGCAAAGTGTCGCCGAGATCAGACGTTTGTTCATCAGGAAGCCTCCGTTTCTTGTCCTTTATGTCAGGCATCGGTGAAGGCTTGGTGATGGCGTAACTTAAAATTGTAGTCTTGTGAGAATTGCGGAGCATATTCCTCCGAATCAGACGTGCTTCGAGATAAAGAGCCGCTCCCACAAAACCTTGCTTGCCAAGCCTCCGGGCAGGGCGCATAGTCACTTTCTGTATCGTCGGTTAAACAAACGGGCACCGGCGACCGTATTTGCGTGCGGCCCGACGGACGAGGCGGCGCCATGTTAGAAACCTCCATTCACCCGCAGGATCTACCCCTGTTTTCCGACGATCTGGATCGTTTGGAAAAGGTGTTGGATGCCGTCTGCATGGATCGCGGCATTAGTCCCCGCAGCCAGGAGGGCGAACGCCTGGGTGCCCTGATGATTCAGCTCTATCGCCAGGGCGTGAAAGAAGATGCAAAGCTTCTTGCGCTTGCGAAAGCCTATCTCTGACGCGCTTTTCTTCAATCATCTGACCGCTTTAAGCCGATTTCACATAGCAGCAATGACGCATTGTGCCTGCTCGAACCTGCGTCGCTGCCTTATATTTGCTGCATCGCACAAGGAGAGTCGATTGCTCGATCTCGTTGCCCCGCGGGGTCGATGTGCGGCCCGCCCGCCAAATGAAATCAACTACGGTGGGCGCGGATAATTTGAAAGGTCCATGATGAATTTCAAAGTTCCGAGCCGGCTTCGCCGTTTGCTCGTTGATTCGGTTGAGCTGCCTCAGCTCAAATTCCCCGTGACGCGGCCGCGATCGCAGCCGGCACGCCGGCGCGTCTCCACGCAGCTAGTGCCGCAGCGTCTGACGGAGGTCCTGTGGTTTGGGCGCAACCCTGGCGATCTGCGCATGCTGGAATATGTGCCGGCAGGTGTCCAAGGTCCGATGCCGCTGGTCGTCGTCTTACATGGCTGTCACCAGAATGCCGAGGATTTCGATCGCGCCAGCGGCTGGACGGCCCTGGCGCGCCAGCACGGTTTCGCCGTGCTTTATGCCGGGCAGAAGCCGGCCAACAATGCCAATCTCTGTTTCAATTGGTTCCGCCCGAGCCTGGTGACGCGCGATCGCGGCGAGCTGGGTTCGATCCGCGAGATGATCGATTTCAGCCGCCGGCTGCATGATATCGACGACAGCAAGATCTTCGTCATGGGCCTGTCGGCCGGCGGCGCCATGGCGTCGGCGCTGCTCGCCACCTATCCGGAGCTGTTTGCTGCCGGCGCCGTCATCGGCGGCTTACCTTTCGGTGCCGCCCGCGATGCCATGTCTGCGCTGGATGTGATGAAGAGAGCCGCCGCGCGCCCGGCCGAAAAATGGGCCGAACTCGTCCGCGAAGCCTCGCCGGATGCCACCCGTTTTCCGGCGGTCTCCATCTGGCATGGGACCGATGACGGCGTCGTTTCGTTCGGCAATGCCGAAGCGTCGGTGGCGCAGTGGCTGGCCGTGCATGGGCGGCCGCAGACCAAGGGCCGGTTGCGCCTGTTCGAAGGCGGCGAGCGGCGCGAATGGCGTAACGACTATGGCGATATCGTGCTGGAACTGGTGACTTTGAACGATTTCGGCCATGGCTTGCCGATTGGTCCCATCGCCGAGGGCGGGGAGCCGGCCAACGATACCGAACGCTTCATCTTGCGCGCTGCTCTCTCCGCGCCAGAGCAACTGGTTCGGAACTGGGGCCTGGCGTAAGCCTCAATCGTCGTTGGTGGCGTTCAGGTTTTCCGGCCGGATGCCGCCATCTTCCGCCCAATGCTTGAAGCGGATGCCGGCACCGCCGGCTTCGTCGCTCCCGCTGGCGATGAACGATATGCCGCGGGCTTCGAGGGCGGTACGCAAGGCGACCAACGCCTTGGCATCCCCCGAACTGACGTCCTCTTCCAGCGTTTCAATCGTCGTTACGGACAATTTGCTCTCGACGGCAAGCGTTTCTATTGTCAGTCCGAGCATGGCGCGTGCGCCGCGTAGTTGCGCTGATGTGATCATGACTGAAATTTAGCGCATAAATCTGAAAATCGGAACCGATTTTCGGATCGGATCATGCGCAAACTTGAGATGTGGTTGCATTCCCGTCGCTTGCTTCAGGACGCGCTGCGCAGCGCCACTTTTTCCGGCGTTCTCAGGAAGTTAGGGACGCGATGGCCGAGCAATTCGAAGTAGATTTCTTCCGTCGCATCCGCCATGCCGGCGAGCGTATAGCCGTCCTTGCGCCGCCGGGCCTCGGCTGTGAAGCTGCGCAGCAATTTCGGATCGGCAAAGCGCATCATCGCCGCGGCCAGTTCTGCGGGGTCGTCGCTGTTGGCGACGATATAGCCATTCTTGCCGGGCTCGATCACCGTGCGTGCGCCGCCGACATCGGTCAGCAGCAGGGGCTTACCGCCGGCGGCAGCTTCCAGCATGACATAGGACATGGCCTCGTAGCGGCTCGGCATGACGACGACATCGAAGGCGTCGACGGCGGTGGCGCCGGGAATAGAGCTATCGAGATGGGCGCGATCTTCGAGGCCGGCAGCCTTGATCATGCTGCCGACGGTCTCGGCCAGTTCGCCGATGCCGATCATCAATAGGCGCGCCTGTGGTAAGTCTTTGGCGACGCGGGCAAAGGCCTCGACCAATCGCTCCGGCGCTTTCTGTGGGGTCAGCCGGCCGACGAAACCGAAGAGCAGGGCGTCCTGCGGTATTCCATAATGCGCACGGATGGCGGCGCGCTGACCGGATGGTGGGGCGCTGACGCCGTTGACGACGATCCGCAGTCGCCCCTCCGGAATACCGATCGACAGCGCATGATTATATTCATCGCGGGACACGCAGATCAGGCGGTCGGACAGCCAGTTGCCGAGCAGCCTCTCGATGCCGCCATAGATCATCCGGCCTCGGCTTCCGAGTGTCGGGTCCATGGTGCGGAAGGCGTGCGGCGTATAGATCACCGGAATATGCGGGCCTGGCAATCTCAGCCGCGTCAGCGCTCCAGCTTTAGAGCTGTGGCCATGAATGAGATGAAACGGCCCGTGCTGTGCGACGATTTTCCGAATTTGCCACCAAGCGGTGATATCCCAAGGTCCCGGCGCGCGCCGCATGGCAAGAGAGATGACGCTGTCGAGGCCCATCCCCTCCAATTCGGCGACGAAAGCTGCTTCGGCGCGCAAAGGCGAATAGATCGCCGTCACCGAATGGCCGCGGCGCTGCATGGCGCGGCAGAGATCGAGGAAGTGCCGCCCGGAACCGCCGCCGCTTGGTTCGAGAACTTGCAGCAGCGACAGGCGTTTGATGCCGACATTCATGTTCACGATGCTGCTTCCCTTCGGGCCAAGCTACGCTGATACTGTTGCTCGAGTGCCCCGCAGCCCCAGACGATGCCAATCAGCATGTAGAGATGGCGCCAATGATCGGTGTCGATGACATTGCCGATGCCGACATGGCCGAGAATGACGATCCAGGCGATCGTCAAGTGGGGCTGCCAGGGCCGGTCCTTCAAAAAGTTGCGGAAGCCGATATAGATGGTCCAGCAGATCATGCTGACCCAGCAGAAGAAGCCGAGCCAGCCATAGGTGGTCAGCGTCTTCAGCCAGATATTGTGCTCGTCCTCGCGAAACAGGGTGGAAAAGACGAGCGGGCCGATGCCGAGCGGCCTTTCCATCGACAGCATGAATCCGATGCGATGGCGCTCGAAACGACCGAGATGACCGCCATCATAATCCTGCACGAGCTGGGTGCGCGTCGAGAACAGGTCGCTCACCTGATGGAACTGCAGCGCGACGACCAGGAGCAGGACCATGAAAATAATAGCCGCCAAAGACATCACCAGAATGCGCAACCGGAAGGCATTGCTGCGGTGCTGCAGCAGCATGCAAAAGATCAGCATCGCCGACGCGAAGGAGAATAAGCCCCATGCGGCGCGAGAGAAGGAGAGAAAAATGCCGAAGGCCAGCACGAACAGGCAGAGCGCCTTGATCGGCGCCTTCTTCAGGTCGCCGATCAGAATGCCGTGCATGAGATAGATGCTCGGTGTCACCAGGTAGGGACCGAAGACATTGGGGTCCTGGAATACGCCCATGGCGCGGTCATAGCGGGTGAAGATTTCAGCACCTGGAAAGGCGTGGAAATAGCCGAGAATGCCGAGGCTTGCCGTAATCAGCGCGGCGACCACCCAGGTGTTGAAGATCAGCTTCAACCGCTTTTCGCTGTCTTCGATAATCGCGGCATAGAAGACCGAGCTCAGCGCCAGGAAGGTGGAAACGGCCACATAGATCGGTCCGTCGAGATGGGAGTTTGCCCCGAGGTCGCGCATCTGCGTCAGTGACAGCATGCCGCCGACGTTGAACGTCAGGAACAGCGCCAGAAGCGGCGCGACATTGCGTGAGATCTTCAGCCCAAGGATGAACCAGGTGCCGATGAGAAAGGCGACCCATAGCTCATAGGGCGCCGGTTCGGCGATGACGAAGCCCGATAGAAAGACCCCGAAAGCAACGCAAGCCGTGCCGACCAGCCGCAATGCTGCGAGCTGAGGTCGGTCGACGCGCCGATAGGGGAGATCGATCGCGGTCAATAGGCGTTTTCCGTGTTGAGGAGGCGGAAGGGAGTCAGCCACAGGATTTTCAGATCGAAATACAGCGACCAGTTCTCGATATAATAGAGATCGTAAGCCGTGCGGAACTTGATCTTGTCATCGCTGTCGATCTCGCCGCGCCAGCCGTTGATCTGTGCCCAGCCCGTGACGCCGGGCTTGACGCGATGGCGGGCGAAATAGCCTTCGACCACATCGGCATAAATGCGATTGTGGCTCGCCGCCAATACGGCATGCGGGCGCGGGCCGACGAGCGACAGATTGCCGAGCAGCACGTTGAAGAGCTGCGGCAATTCGTCGATCGAGGTCTTGCGGATGAAACGTCCGACCGGTGTCACCCGGGGATCGTTCTTCGTCACGGCAATACGGGCCGTCGGGTCGCTCATGTTGGTGTACATCGAGCGGAACTTGAAGACGTTGATGATCTCGTTGTTGAAGCCGTGGCGCTTCTGCATGAAGAAGACCGGTCCCTTCGATGTCGCCTTCACAGCAATTGCGGCTCCGAGCATTATCGGCCAGAGCAGGCAGAGCGCGAGCAGGCTGAAGAAGACATCGAAAATGCGCTTGGCGACGCCGTCCCAATCACGGATCGGCTTGTTGAAGATATCGAGCATCGGCACCGCGCCGACATGGGAATAAGAGCGCGGGCGGAAGCGCAACTTATTGGCATGCGCCGCCAGGCGAATGTCGACGGGCAGCACCCAAAGCTTCCTGAGAAGCTGCAGAATGCGATCCTCGGCGCTGATCGGCAGCGCGATGATCAGCATGTCGATGCGCGTCAGCCGGGCGAATTCGACCAGCTCGGCGACAGTGCCGAGTTTCGGGTAACCGGCGACCATCACCGGCGAGCGTTTCTCGCCGCGATCATCAAAGATGCCGCAGATCCGGATATCGTTGTCAGACTGATGCTCCAGCGCGCGGATCAACTCCTTGGCCGGCTCACCGCCGCCAACGATGACGGCGCGTCTTTCCATGAGGCCGTTGCGGGCCCAGTTGCGGATGCCATAGGCGAACACGGCGCGTGCGGCGACGAGGAAGACTGTGCCGGCGGCAAGCCAGATCCCGAGAGCGCGGATCGAATAGATATGGTTGACGTCGAAGGGCAGGAGGGCAAGAACCATCACAGCAAATGCGGCCACCCATGACACCAGGATACGCTGCGGGAAACGATGCGGCGCGCGCAGTATCGGGATCTGATAGGCGTCGGCCACCTGCAGGAAGACGATGGCGAGACCGCAAAGCGCGACCGTCACCGCCGCCTGCGACAGGAAGGGATGGGCGCCGGGCGTGGTCTGGAAGAAGAGAACCGCCAGCCCCACGGCAAGCAACGACAGGAATTCGAAAAGCCGGTATTGCCCGATGATGATGGCCGGCGTCTGATTGCTCTCGCGAAATTGCTCGGCGATCTGGCGGGCATAGGCGTTGATGTCGCCGGCCTGATGATCGTCGCTCTGTTCCTCAGTGCCGCGAGTGCGAATTTCCGAGACCTGCTTGCGAATATTGTCCAAGTTAAATTGCGAGGACTCTTCAATATGGTTCATGGCAATTCATCCGGTCGTTACCGGAGATGGCCTAGCAGATATGAGCTAATAAACGTTTACAACACTTGATTGTATTCTAATGTTTGCCGCCCAATTCAAGTATATCATAATATAGGTCTATAGTTTCCCTCGCCATGACGGACGCCGAAAATGCCGACCGGATCGTCTCGATTTTGGGCATGGTGTGCTGACGCCATTGCGGCTCGCTGATCGCCGCCGCCATGACACGGGAGAGATCGTCGGCATCGCCTGCTTCGGCAAGCGCAGGGCTTTGCTCGCCAAGCGCTTCGGCAATGCCGCCGACGCGCGAGGCGATCACCGTCTTCTCGGCAGCGAGAGCCTCTAGCACGATATAGGGCATGGCTTCGGCGCGTGAGGGGACGACGACATTCTGCGACATGGCGAAGGCCTCATGCACGCGCATGGCGGGCAGCATGCCGATGCGGTGACCAAGGCCGCGCTGTATCATCATAGTACGGTATTTGTCCTTGTCCGGTCCGTCGCCGATCATCAATGCGGACAAAGGCCGGCCGATCCGCCGTTCGGTCTTGGCGAAGGCTTCCACAAACAGATCGGGACCCTTCAGGTCCCGCAGCATGCCGATATAGACAAAGTGCACCGAGTCCGATCGTGTGGGTATGTTCCGGAAATCGCGCCCGCTGATGCCGTTGTAGATCATTGCGGTGCGCGTCCGTGGCTTGCCGATCTTGCTTTCGTAACTTCGGCGCTCGAATTCGCAGATGAAAATCAGTCCGTCGGTCAGAAACTCCAGCATCCGCTCCAAGCTGTGTACCAGCATGCCTTGGGGCGAGGCGCGCGAGAAATGCAGGCTGCCGCCATGCGCGGTATAGAGGCGGGCAACGCGATACCTGTTCACCCGCAAGGCTGAGCCGATGATGCGCGCAAGCAGGCCGCCCTTGGCGCCATGCCCATGCAGCACATCCGGCCGCAAACTTTTGACTTTGTTGTAGCTGTCCCAGAGCGTCGTGGCGTCCGACAGGCTAATCTGGCGTCGGATCGGCAGGCGCGTCACGCCGAGCGACAGGAAAGGTCTGACATCTTCGAACAGCCGGTCCTCATGCGCTCCGCCGGTAAGGCTGTCGCAGAGAATGCCGACCGCATGTCCTGCTTTGCTCTGTTCCTCCGCCAGATCGCGGACATGGCGGAATATCCCGCCGACCGGAGATCTGAAGCAATGAAGGATGCGGAGCGGTCTAGCCATGATCGGGGCGGTCAGAATAGCCGTTCGCGGACGTAGATCGTGTCGCCTGCCAGCACCGGATCGGAGATGCCGACCCGTCCGGTCATGACATGACCATTGATCTTGCGGGTAACGTCGGCATTTGACTGGTTCGCGCGGCTGGTAAAGCCGCCGGCAACAGCGATGGCATTCTGTATCGTCATGCCGGGCACGTAGGAATACTGACCGGGCTGGCCGACTTCACCCATGATATAGACGGAGCGATAGCGATCGATGTCGATGGTGACATCGGGATCGCGGATATAGCCCTGGCGAAGTTTCTGCGCGATCTGGCCGGAAAGCTGCTGCAGCGTACGGCCGCGGGCAGGGACCTGGCCGATCAGCGGGAAGGCGATATAACCGGCCTGATCGACTGTATAGGTATTCGTCAAGCCTTCCTGGTCGAACACGGTGACGCGCAGGCGGTCGCCGCTGTCAAGCGTATAAGGCTGAATCGTTGCTTCACTGAAGGCTTTCGGCGCCGGCTGATAGGTATTGCAGCCACTGAGCGCAGCGCTCACGGCAGCCATGCCGAGTGCTAGGACAATCTTTGGCGTTGCGAAGGGCATTTCGCGCTCTCAGGAGAGGAAAATCACTAGCGCCGTTATCGATCCGTTAGGGTTAACGGTCGGTAAAGGGCAAGAAAAATTCTACATTCTTTATTAGGTAACTCGAAAATAATACATGAAAAATACAATTAACGCTTGGGTTACCATAGTCGTTTACACTTCAATCGGCTTTATATTACGGAGTTCTTGTGTATGCCCGGCGTCAACAGCAGCCAGCAGGATGTCGATATTGACCTAGCGCAGCTTTTTCGCGCCGTTTGGCAGCGCCGGGTACGCGTCATCGCCATCACTCTGGTCGGCGCTTGTCTGGCATTTGCCGTTGCCAAGATCGTCTCGCCGGAATATCGCAGCGAAACGCGCATTCTGATCGAACAGCGTGCGCCGGCCTTTGCGACCACGGCGCAGAACAATGATGCCAGCTCCGGTCCGCTGCTCGATGAACTCAACATCGCCAGCCAGGTGCAGATCTTGCAATCGGCCGATCTCATCAAGCAGGTGATTACCAACCTGAAGCTCTACGAGCGCCCGGAGTTCGATGCCGCCACCAAGAGCTCGGCGTTTTCCGACATTCTTGTCATGTTGCACCTGAAAAAGAGCCCGCTCGACAAGGCGCCGGAAGAGCGGATGCTCGACGCCTTCACCAGTAAGCTTCAGGTCTATCAGATCAACAGCTCGCGCGTCATTGGTATCAGCTTCACCTCCCGCGCTCCGGATTTGGCGGCCAGCGTTCCGAACGCTATGGCGCAGGTCTACCTGTCGATGCAAAGCGGTGCCAAGCTTGATTCCAATACCGAGGCGACCCGCTGGCTGGAGCCCGAGATCGCCAATCTGCGCAACAAGGTCAACGAAGCCGAGAAGAAGGTCGCCGACTATCGCTCCGCCAACGGTCTCTTGCAAACCAGCGATAACAATACCTTCGCGACGCAGCAGCTTGCCGATATTTCCGGCCAACTGGCGCAGGTGCGCGGCGAAAGGGCCAATGCCGAGGCGCGGGCCCAGGCCGTTCGCAGCGCACTGGCCACCGGCCGTTCCACCGATACGCTCGCCGATGTTTCGGGCTCGCAGACCATTCAGCGGCTGAAGGCGACGGAGTCCAATCTGGAATCGCAGATCTCGGATCTCTCGACGACGCTGATGGATGGCCACCCGCGGCTGAGAAGCCTGCGCGCTCAGCTCGCCGACATCCGCCAGCAGATCGACCGTGAAACTAAGAAGATCCTTGCCAGCATCGAGAATGAAGCCAAGGTGGCGCAACTGCGCGAGCAGCAGCTCGTCGGCCAGTCGAACACGTTGAAGGCTGATAGCGCCAGGGCAGGGGAAGATGAAGTCGGCCTCAACGCACTGGAACGCGAAGCGACCGCTGAGCGGCAATTGCTGGAAACCTATCTCGCCCGCTACCGTGAAGCCGCTTCCCGCGTCGACAAGAATTCGAGCCCGGCGGATGCCCGCGTGGTCTCCCAGGCCGTCGAACCGGTCGATCCCTATTTCCCGAAGATCGGTCCGATCGTCGTCGTCGCGACGCTTGCAACCTTCATTCTGACCTCAATCGTCATCATGCTGGCCGAACTCTTCAGCGGCCGTGCGTTGCGTCCGGTTGGCCCGCTCGAGCCCGAAGTCGTGGCCCGGAAGGAACCTGCCGCTCTTGCGGAAACCGTAATCGACGGCGTCCCCGCCAAAGTCGTTCCCGCATCCCGTCGAGGAGACGTGCCCGCCAGCATGCTCTCCGTCGTTGCCGACGAGGCACTGGCGCGGGAGATGGAAGCAGCGGTCGATCTTGGTCATCGGCCACAAGAGATCATCGACGAGGTGGAAGACGAAGAGGATTTTTCCATCCAGTCGGTTGCCGATTATCTGATCGAACGCGACTCCCGCCTCGCCATCGCCATATCGCCGACCGGCGACAATGGATCCACGGCGACCGTGATGCTGGCCCGCACCATATCGGATGCCGGACGCCGCATCGTGCTGGTCGATATGACTGGAACGGGCTGCCCGTCGCGATTGATGGCCGAAACTGCCGGCCTTTCCGGGGTAACCGATCTGCTTTGCGGCGAGGCCGCCTTTGCCGATACCATTCATCCCGACCGTCTTTCCGATGCCCATCTCGTGCCCCAAGGCACCAGCGATCTCGGGCGGGCCATGCGCGGCGCCGACCGCCTGTCCCTCATCCTCGATGCACTCGGCTCGGCCTATGATATCGTCTTGGTCGAGTGTGGCGCCGCGGACGTCTCGGGCGTCGCCCGGCTGACGCGCAGCAAGGATACCGAAATCATCCTCTCCATGCCGGAGCCGGACGAGAACCAATTCATGACGGCAATGACGGAATTCCAGAAGGCCGGCTATGAGCACATCATCCTGATGTCCGGCTGGCGTCAGGAACATGGCCCTGACGCGCGCCAGCACGCCGCCTGATCAGTCCTTCTCAGCCTCCGCCGCAGGGGCGTCTCTGCCGCCTTGCCGCGCTCGCAGCCGCTGGATGAATCCATAGAGCTGCGGATTGGCCTTGATGGCCGCCTTGGCGCGCGTCACTCCCCGTTGCGCGAAAGCCGCCGCATGGCCGATCCCCGAAACCGGCAGGATCAGGTCGTGCTGTGTCGTTTCTGTCGGGCACCAGGAGCGCTTGTAGATCTGGTCGCCGATGCCAAAATCGAAGAGGCTGACACCTTCGCGGTGAAACCGCTCGATCATCAGCCAGAACAGCAGTTCGCCAGGGCTCGCCTCGGCAACCAGCGTCTCGTCGATCGAGGCAAACTGGCAGATGACATGATCGCCCTTGCGTGACAGAGCGGCGACCGCAGGGATATGCCCCTCATGCTCACCCTTCAGCCGCAGCGCGTGCATTTCCAGCGCAGCATAGGATCGCTCCTTGTTATCAAGCTCTAGCAGCCTGTGCAGCACTGTTTGGGTCGGCGCATCCTGAAACACATCCGGCAGGCCCGCCGCTTCGAAGCGCACCGCTTTCTGCCGAAAGAACAGATCGAGCAGGGCATCCCGCTCATCAGGGGCCGCGATCACATAGTCGTAGCCGCCTTTTTCATTGAGAATGCGGGTCTGATGTTTGAATTTCTTGCGCCGTCGCTTGGCATTGACCTGCTTCAGCGACGCTTCGAAAGTGCCGAGGAACGGCAATTGAAAGGCATGGTTCTGGTTCTCGATAGCCGGCATCGAGGCGAGGGGGCTTTTGCGGCCGCGCCATTCCAGCGGCACGTTGCGCAGAACCATCAGGTCGGCCTTGCCTCGCAATGCCTGCGCGATCTCTGCCTGCTGCGCTGCCGACAGGCCATTCTCCGCTGTTTCCAGAAATTCGCCGGAGAACAGGCCGGTATTGATGTTGCTGTGACGCGCGCCGATGAATTCGGCACGGCGGATACCCTGGGTGCGGATGATTTCGAGCGGCAGGATAAAGGCGGTGCGGTCGTTGAAAGAGCCGTGGATGATTGCCAGCGGATACCCAAAGGTCTCGACCCAGGCGGCGCACCAATCGTAGCTCTGATGTAGCGAGGCAAGATCGTCTTGTTCCAGCGCCCGCCATTCGGCCTCAAGCGGTGCCATGCTGTCGAAGACGTCGAGGCGCATGCCGTCGCCTATCGCAGCCGCAACGGGCATGGCTCCGATATCGAGCTTCTGCGTTTGCATCTTCTGCGCCTGCATTTGGGCGTCTCCAATCGGACGGCATTTGCACGCAGTCTTCAGCGCAGGCGACTTATTTTTGGTTTAAGGCGAGATGATCAGACAGGTTTCCCGTTGATCACGGTTATCCCTAAGTAAATCCGAAATCGCTTGAATAAGGTGGGGCCTATTGTGGACGAGGCCCGGCCATCCATTTGATGATGCCCATCGCCGGTAGCACCCAGATGATGCCGCTGATGAGGAAATAGAGGAAATGTACCCAGCCGGGTTGGTCGCCAAGCGTGCGCACCGCCACGATCATCGCCACGATCGCATAGATGACGACCAGCAGAACGAGCAGGATCATGCCGATGAATTTGCGCAGGCGAAGGGGCAAGGTTGGTCTCTCCTCTCTCGACGGCGTGCCGCGACGGCATGCCGCAAAGTCTCGGGACTTGTTTTGCACGCCCCTATCAGGCAAATCAACAGCCGGATTGAAGGGAGATCCCATGGTTGTCGCTAATTTCACGTCGGAACAGGCCGTTTTGAACGAAGTGGCCCGCCAGGACCGCAATCGCCGCGCTATCCGCATCTGGCTTGCCTGTGTGCTTTTGGCGCTCTTTGCCCTGGTGCTCGTCGGCGGAGCGACGCGTTTGACCAATTCTGGCCTGTCGATCACCGAATGGCAGCCGATCCATGGTGTCATCCCGCCGCTCAATGCGCAGGAATGGCAGGAGGAATTCGACCTCTATAAACGCATCCCGCAGTTCGAGCAGTTGAACAAGGATATGACGGTCGATGAGTTCAAAGGCATCTTCTGGTGGGAATGGGCCCATCGGCTGCTCGCCCGCGCCATGGGTGTCATCTTCGGCCTGCCGTTGCTGTTCTTCGTTCTGACCGGCCGCGTTGAGCGCAAGCTATGGCTGCCGCTCGGTGGTATTTTCGTGCTCGGCGGCCTGCAGGGGGCGATTGGCTGGTGGATGGTCTCGTCCGGCCTCGAAGCGCGCACCGACGTCAGCCAGTATCGCCTCGCCACTCATCTCGTTACCGCTTGCCTGATCTTTGCCGCCTGCATGTGGTTCATGCGCGCGCTGTCGCCGCATTCCAACGACCCGGCGCCGACGCGTTATTCGGCAAAGCTTGCCGGCCTCATCACCTTCATGGCGCTATTCCAGATCTATCTCGGCGCGCTGGTTGCCGGCCTCGACGCCGGTCTCTCCTATAATACCTGGCCGCTGATGGATGGCGCTGTGGTGCCGGGCGGGCTGTTCGCGCAATCTCCGGGCTGGATCAATTTCTTCGAAAACCCGAAGATGGTGCAATATGTCCACCGTCTCGGCGCCTATGCGCTTTTTACCGTGGTTGCCATCAACATGATCATCTCGCTGCTTGCTGCGGCGCAGACGACGCATGCCCGCCGTTCGGTCGTGCTGTTCGTTCTAGTGTTGATCCAGGCGATCCTCGGCATTTCGACGTTGCTCCTGCAGGTGCCGCTACACCTGGCATTGGCTCATCAGGCCGGCGCCCTCATCGTCTTCGGCTTTGCCATCGCCAATTGGCGCGGTTTCTATGGCGAATATCCGCATCAGACAGTCATCGCTGTGAGGAACTGAGGCGGACAATCGCCTCGCTCCCGTTTCGCAAAACTCAGCGCGATGCAATATTGCTGGGTGCCGACGACAGACGCGCCACCACTTGTATACGCTTGATTTCGCCGCGCTTGAAGGCAGCCAGGAAGCGGCTGTAATCCTTGAAGACCACGCAGCCATTCGATTCGCCACGGCCGCTTCTGAGCATGTACGTGTGAGCCAGCAAGCCGACGCGGCCATAGACGCGGGCGCCGTTTGCGGGCGTCAGGCGCAGCGCCTGCACGCCGTGGAACAGGCTTTCCCTATAGGTCAGGTTATAAGTTTCAGGCGGCGTCGGGCCGGTGTTTTTGCGGTCGACATAGCGAGGATTGTCGCGCATGTGGCCGAGGCCGGAATGCGCTTCGAGGCGTTCGCCGCTCGGCAGGTAGACGGTTCCGGCCGAAATATCGTAGATGGCGGTGCCGCCCCGCGGGGTAAGGGCGGCGAACGGGTTGAGGAACGGCCGCGACCGCTTCACCTCTTCTTCCGGCTTGGCATAGGCCAACTCTTGCGTCGGCGACGTGTCAGCTTCGTCGGCAGCGTCCGAGGCGGTGGCCCTTGCAACAACATGGGCCGGGCGCGGCAGCGGCACGACGGAAGGTAAGTCCTCGACAGCCGACATGTCTTCCGCTTCCGCAAGATCGATGGTTCCGGCGTCCGATGATGCGCCATCTGTGGCGGGCACCAGGTCCGGACGTGGCATCGGGATGATGTTGAAAGGCTGCGATGCAAGATCGCTGGAAGCCGTCGTCGCGAGGCTCTCCGCAACCGCGCGGTCGATCGTTCCGGCGGCCGACGCCATCTCGGTGGGCGGTGCATCGCTTGCGGGCGCTGCGACCGGCAGACCGTCCTTGCCCGGATGATCCAGAGCAGCCGTATTTGGCCCTACGGCCTGGATTGCGGGTTTGCCCAGCGCAACCTCGGCATCGCGCAGATGCACGACCGTTTCCGGCGAGGTCGGTGCGTCGTTCTTGGCAACGGCCGACGCGGTTTGAGCCCGTGCGAGATCTGAGGCCTGCTGCGATAGCGCGCTCGCCAATTGCTGCTTGATCAGTGCGCGCGCCAGGATCGCTTTGGAGTGTGCAATGGCTTCTCGCTTCTCGTCGGCGGACATACCTCCTACCCGTATTCTTCCGCCCATGGGCACGGTCTGACTGGCAAGGCGCGCCGCATGTGGGATGTTCCCCTGTGGCACGATGAAGGCGGATGCTCTCGGCGTCAGCGAAGTCTCCGACGAAATATCGGCACCGGGCAGAGACAGAACCATCGATTGCGTGGTCATCAAAGTGGCGGCCACCCATGCGAACACCACCACCGCGACGCCGGTGATGGCCGTACCCGGACTGATCCCTCGGGATTTTTTCCGGCGCAGAGCATACCCGGAACGGGAATTGAAGTTACCGAACGTCTCGGTCGCAAACGCCATGATACTCGTTATCCAAACTACATACGCACCATGCCGGCTCACAAAAGTGCCTACGCCGGGACACAAAACCTGCGTCCGGTCGTGACATTGCCGACTGTCGGAAAGCATGCCGAATTATGGTAACCAATTCCTTTACGCCGACCCGATCTTGGAATTGTCTGTTGCCATGACCGCGACTATTGCGGCGGCGAAAGCCCGAACAGGTGATCGGGGCTGATTTGTGGCGAGAGGCTAATAAAGTGCGTTCAAATATATCAGAAAGCCAACGATCGGCCGGATCGACATCGCTGCGCATTGCAAATCGTTGCCGTCAGTGACCCGGGATGATTCCAAATGGCAGGCGCACCGAAGGTGACTTCAGTCTGGAATAGATCGAGCCCAGCCGATCGACCTGCATGAGGTGATTGGCTGGGGCTCTCTTAATTTTGGATGTTGATTAGGGTGGGAAGTTCAGGCGCTCAGCATCAGGTCCATGTTCTGGACCGCAGCTCCCGAAGCACCCTTGCCGAGGTTGTCGAGCAGGGCGACGAGGTTGACCTGTGTGGTGCCTGGCGTGCCGAATACGAACAGCTTCATCGTATCCTGGCCGGCCAGTTCGATGGCGTTGACGCGCGGCAACGCGCGGCTCTCCGCCAGCGAGATGACCTGCACGATATCCTGACCGGCATAATGGGCGGCCAGCGCAGCATGGATGCTTTCCAGCGTCGCGCCTTCAGCGAGATCGTCGAGATGCAACGGCACCTGCACGATCATGCCCTGCGGGAACTTGCCGACCGACGGCGAGAAGATCGGCGCGCGGTCAAGCAGGCCATGCGTCGTCATCTCCGGCACATGCTTGTGGGTCAGCGGCAGGCCATAGAGGAAGTGCGGTGCGGTGATCGCATCGGGATGATCGGCATTTTCCATCTGCGCGATCATCTGCTTGCCGCCGCCGGTATAGCCGGAAACGGCATTGATGGTGACGGGATAGCCGTCGGGCAGGATGCCGGCAGCACGCAGCGGCCGGATGAGGCCGATGGCGCCGGTCGGATAGCAGCCGGGGTTGGCGACGAAACGGGCGGCCTTGATCTTGTCGCCCTGATCCTTGTCCATTTCGGCAAAACCATAGGCCCAGCCGGGATTGACGCGATGGGCGGTGGAGGTGTCGATGACGCGGACATTGTTGTTGGCCGAAACCATCTTCACCGCTTCCTTCGACGCATCGTCGGGCAGGCAGAGAATGGCGATATCGGCGTTGTTCAGCATGTCTTCGCGCATCGCGGCATTGCGCCGCTCGGCTTCCGGAATAGACAGAAGCTCGACATCGCGGCGGTCGGCCATGCGCGTGCGGATCTGCAAGCCCGTGGTTCCGTGTTCGCCGTCGATGAAGATTTTCGGTGCCATTTTAATCCTGCTCTTTCAATAGGTTCAGAGTGTTTCCGGACTCAGTTTGCCATGGAGTTGATTCAAAATGATAACAGTCGCGGTCAGCGGCTGATCGCACGCCTTTCGGCGTGGAGACCGAGCATATACATCGCCACCGTTGCTCCGGCAATGGCAGTGATGTCGGCATGGTCATAGGCAGGGGAGACTTCGACGACATCGGCGCCCCTGATGTCGAGCTGACGCAGGCGCTGCAGTACCGAGAGGATTTTCGCACTCGACGGACCACCAGCGACCGGTGTGCCTGTGCCGGGCGCATAGGCCGGATCGAGGCAGTCTATATCGAAGGTCAGGTAGACGGGCGCGCCTTTGGTATGGGAGATGATCGCCGACGCGATATCGGCAGCGCTCATATCCTCGGCTTCATGGCCGTAGAGAACCCGAATGCCATAATCCTCCGGCGCATGCGTGCGGATGCCGATCTGGATGGACCGGTCGGCATCGATCAAGCCGTCACGGGCAGCGCGTGCGACGAAGGAGCCGTGGTCGATGCGCTTGCCGTCGTCGAACCACGTGTCCTGATGCGCATCGAACTGCACCAGCGCCAAGGGGCCATGTTTGGCTGCGTGCGCCTTCAGCAAAGGCCAGGTGACGAAATGGTCGCCGCCGAGCGTCAGCAAAAATGCGCCGCTATCGAGGATCGTGTTGGCCTGCCGCTCGATCGCCGCCGGCGTCTCCTGGTGGTTGCCGTAGTCGAGCAGGCAATCGCCGTAATCGATGACGGCCATTTCGGCGAAGAGGTCGCGATGGAAAGGATATTGCGGATCATTGTCGAAGATTGCCGACGCGCGACGGATCGCCTGCGGCCCGAAACGCGTTCCGGGGCGGTTGGATGTGGCCGCATCGAAGGGAATGCCCCAGACGACGGCGTCGACGCCCTCAAGCGACTTGGTGAATCGCCGGCGCATGAAGGAGAGCGCGCCCGCAAAAGTCGGATCGCTGGCCGCCGACGTCAGGCTGGTGGCTGAAAAGGCGTGATCGATCGACGTGCTCGGCATGGGATTCTCCTTGCGTGGAAACTAGGCCCGGGTCGTGATGTGCCTTCGGCTGACTCGAGTTAGGAGACATCGGCGCTAATTGCAAGCAGGCGGCTTTCCCAGCTACTGCTTTGCGCGTGCAGTGCATTGATACGCCTTTTTCACGCATGCGATTTGCGGCGTGGAGCATTCGGCCTTTCCGTTGGCAACGGTGCAGATCGAACATTGATCGGTAAATTGCTGACAGTCCGGATTGGCTTGCAGGAAATCCCGCATGCTTTCCATGGGTACCGGCGTTGCCTCGATCGTCGTTACGGTATCCGCTGAAAAAGCCGCGGTTGCGCAGAGAACCGCAAGCGCCAGCGAAGAGATCAAGCTTAGCCCGTCAGATCTCATTTCCGTCCCCGTACGGTTCCTGTCCCGCTCCTCTATAGTCGATCATACGATCAGGAAGCAAAAAAAGCGCTGACCCATCCCGGTATTGGCTGGGCGGGCTGAACGACCGGAAGACCTAAGCGGGGGCGGCACTCCACATAAACAAAAAGGCCGGGCGAACCCGGCCTTTCCAAAATCCAATCTCGGATAAGCGATTAACGCTTGGAGAACTGGAACGAACGACGTGCCTTGGCACGGCCGTACTTCTTGCGTTCGACGACGCGGCTGTCGCGGGTCAGGAAGCCGCCCTTCTTCAGGACCGAGCGCAGGCCCGGTTCGAAGTAGGTGAGCGCCTTGGACAGGCCGTGACGAACGGCACCGGCCTGGCCGGAAAGACCGCCGCCGGCGACGGTGGCAACGATGTCGAACTGGCCGTCACGGGCAGCAGCGACGATCGGCTGGCGCAGGATCATCTGCAGAACCGGACGGGCGAAATATGCCGTGTAGTCCTTGCCGTTGACGATGATCTTGCCGGAGCCGGCCTTGACCCAAACGCGGGCGACGGCGTCCTTGCGCTTGCCGGTCGCGTAGGAACGGCCAAGCGAGTCGACCTTGCGGACGTGAACCGGAGCAGCAGCTTCCGATGCCGTGCCGAGATCCTTCAGGGAAGAGAGATCAGCCATTATCAGGCGCTCCTTACGTTCTTCTTGTTCAGCTTGGCCACGTCGAGAACGACCGGCTGCTGGGCTTCATGGGGATGGTTGGAGCCGGCGTAGACGCGCAGGTTCTTCATCTGGCGACGGCCGAGCGGGCCGCGCGGAACCATGCGTTCGACAGCCTTCTCGAGAACGCGCTCCGGGAAGCGGCCTTCGATGATCTGGCGAGCGGTGCGCTCCTTGATGCCGCCGGCGTAACCGGTGTGCCAGTAGTAAACCTTGTCTTCGTACTTCTTGCCGGTGAAGACGACCTTGTCGGCATTGATGACGATGACGTTGTCGCCGTCGTCGACGTGCGGTGTGAAGGTAGCCTTATGCTTGCCACGCAGACGCATTGCGATGAGAGAAGCGAGACGGCCAACGACGAGCCCTTCGGCGTCGATGAGAACCCACTTCTTCTCCACCTCTGCAGGCTTCTGGGAGAAGGTTGCCATGTTGAATACTCTCTTTTGGGACCCTGGACCCGAAGGCATCAGGGCGTTTCTTGTTGCTTGGTTTGGCGAGCGAAACGCGCGCCAAAAAGAAAGCAGCCCGGAAAGGCTGCGATCTGGCGCGGCTTATAAAGGGAATAGCTGTTGAGGTCAATAAGACAGGATTTGGCTGTCTGAAAAATTCGTGAACAGAATCAATAGGTTAAATATACGGTATTTCAATACCCCATATTTCTCATCTTTAGGCCAGTCTTAGAACCAACACGCCGCCTGCAATAATGGCACCGGCGACATAACGCCAGATGCTCGATCGCTCCTTCAGGATGACCACCGAAATCACCAGTGCAAATAGGATCGATGTCTCGCGTAGCGCCGCCACCATGGCGACGGGCGCCTTGGTCATCGCCCACAATGCCAGGCCATAGGACGTCAGCGAACCGCCGCCGCCGATTAGGCCGCGCCACCAATTGTAGCGGACATGGGCGGCGACAACGGAAAAGCCGCGCTGCGAGATTGCCCAGGCAAACAGTAGCACCGGCGGCAGGAGCGACATCCACAGCGTATAGGATATGGAATTGCCGGAAAGGCGTGCGCCGATACCATCGACATAGGTATAGGTGGCGATGACCACCGCGTTCGACAAAGCAAGCACGATGGACTGCCGGCCGCCCTTCCGGGCTTCGAAGGCAAGCGTCAATATTCCGGCGCAGATCGTCATCGTACCGAGCAGAGCACCGCTGGACAGCGTCTCCCGAAGGATGAATCCGCTGGTCGCAACGATGATCAGTGGCGCCACCCCGCGCATCAGCGGATAGACGAGACCGATGTCGCCGGCGCGGTAGGCCGCGGCTACCAACTGAAAATAAGCAAATTGCAGGATCGCCGAGGCGCCGATGAAGGGCCAGGCGGCCGAAGCCGGCAACGGCAGAAACGGCAGAAAGGGCAGGGCAGTGACCGCGCCGCCGGCTGCAACCATTGCGGCATCCAGGGACTTCTCCGTTCCCGCCTTGATGATTGCATTCCACGTTGCGTGCAGCAGGGCGCCGAAGAGGACGAGAACGATAACGTCAGCGGACACGGAGACCTCGAAATTACCCGGCAACGGGCGAGAGTTTGATGATTTGTGGGTATACGGGATGCCATTGACGCTCAATACTCCAAAAGCAACAACATGTGTGGGTTTACATGCTTCTGGCTGTTGCTTTCCTCAATAAATCCATAGAAAAGTGCGGTTGAGCGTTCGCTATTTGTTCTATTTATTCGCGCAACCATGAGGTGTTTCTAATTTACAGGGGAATGAAGAGAGAACAAAAATTGCATGCCGGGTGAACGCATTGTCTGGGGTTATTCCGATAACATCCAAAGCGCTATGAGGATGTTATCGTGCTATCATGATTAAGGAACGGCACGTTTTGGGGAGTAACCAAATTGCGGCCGCGGGGCAAAACTGCACCGCATCGCGATCAACGCGATGCAGGCTGAACCACAATCCCATGCGCAAATCGAGATCGAGAGAGGCTAGCAACCTGCTTTGCCGTGCTGCTATCGATGCGGGATGAGCAAATCATCGTCGTCGAAATCGGTCGACGGCCGACATGTGTAGACGGGGCAGTTGGGCCTGTCCTTGGTCGGAATATAGTCCTGATAGGCATAGTAGCCGGGATCGCAGGCATTGCTGTCAGAAACGACACGATCATAGAGCGTCATGTTGCGCACCCTGGTGGACGGATAGCGCATGATTACCGCCCGTTCGCGGTCTATGATCGCCTTAGCCTGGCCACAGGTGAAGGACATGGAGTTGTACCGTGAGATCGCCAAGGCCGGGCTGGCGGCGGAGGCAATCAGCAGGCTCAGCAGGATGATTTTTTTCATCGGAGCAATTCTCCCTGAAATTGTTATAATACCTATATATACGCGAAAGCCGCGGCCGTGGTTTCCGGATTTGTGGCAAAACGCAAGTGTGATCCAAAGGGAGGCTCCGTGATGAACCATGACCGCTACGAGGATTCTTATATCGCCGATATCCTTTTATCCGTACGGACCATTGCGCTTGTTGGCGCATCGCCCAATCCCGCGCGGCCTAGCAACGGCGTCATGGCCTACCTGATGGCGCGAGGCTATCGCGTCATTCCCGTCAATCCCGGGCAGGCCGGCAAGGAGATCCTCGGACAATGGGTCTTTGGTCATCTGGCCGATATTCCCGAGCCGGTCGACATGGTTGATGTCTTCCGTGCACCGGAATATCTGCGCTCGGTGGTCGAGGAGACGATCATGATCGAGCCGAGGCCGCCGGTCATTTGGGGCCAGCTCGGCGTCAGAGACGATGCCGCCGCTGCGAGAGCGGAAGCGGCCGGTGTCAAGGTCGTCATGGATCGCTGCCCGGCCATCGAATATCCGCGCCTGGTCGCCTGACCCCGACAGCCTGCGCCTGACTACTGCGAAAAGCTGACCATTTTGTCGCGCGATATCGCCGAAAGATGGCAGGTTTTTTCCGTGAGCGGAAAAGCTCGGCAAAGTTCGCGGTTAACTTTAAGGCCTGAGACGCTATGATCCTCCCGTTATAATAGTATGGGCGGAAGGAGAGGGCATGCCGACCAACAATCCAGGTTTCGACACGCTGGCGATTCATGCGGGCGCGCAGCCGGACCCGACGACGGGCGCCCGCGCGACACCGATCTATCAGACGACCTCCTTCGTCTTTCAGGATGCGGACCACGCCGCCGCACTCTTCGGGCTGCAGCAGTTCGGCAATATCTACACGCGCATCATGAACCCGACCCAGGCCGTACTCGAGGAACGGGTGGCCGCCCTCGAAGGAGGCACGGCCGGCCTCGCCGTCGCCTCCGGTCATGCCGCTCAGATGCTCGTCTTTCACACCATCATGCAGCCGGGCGACAATTTCGTCGCCGCTAGGCAGCTCTACGGTGGCTCGATCAATCAGTTCGGCCACTCCTTCCAGAATTTCGATTGGCATGTGCGCTGGGCCGACTCCGCCGATCCGGCCACGTTCGAGACACAGATCGACAGCCGCACCCGCGGCATCTACATTGAAAGCCTCGCCAATCCCGGCGGTACCTTCGTCGACATCGAGGCGATCGCCGCCGTTGCCCGCCGGCACGGCCTGCCGCTGATCGTCGACAATACCATGGCCAGCCCCTATCTCATCCGGCCGTTGGAGCATGGCGCCGACATCGTCATCCATTCGCTGACCAAATTCATGGGCGGCCACGGCAATTCCATGGGTGGCATGATCATCGATGGCGGCACCTTCGACTGGTCCGCGTCAGGCAATTATCCGATGCTGTCGACGCCGAGGCCGGAATATAACGGCATCGTGCTGCACGCCACCTTCGGCAATTTCGCTTTCGCCATCGCCTGCCGCGTCCTCGGCCTGCGCGATCTCGGCCCTGCCATCTCCCCCTTCAATGCCTTCTTGATCCTTACGGGCATCGAGACGTTGCCGCTGCGCATGCAGCGCCATTCCGACAATGCGATCGCCGTCGCCCGCTGGCTGAAAGGACAGGACAAGGTGGCCTGGGTGAACTATGCCGGCCTTGAGGACGACCCGAACCATCCGCTGCAACAGCGCTATTCGCCCAAGGGGGCGGGTTCCGTCTTCACCTTCGGATTGAAGGGCGGGTATGAAGCGGGCAAGGGATTTGTGGAAGGCCTGGAGCTCTTTTCCCATCTCGCCAATATCGGCGACACGCGCTCCCTGGTCATCCACCCTGCCTCGACGACGCACAAGCAGCTCACCGACGAGCAGAAAATCGCAGCCGGCGCCGGTCCGGACGTGGTGCGCCTGTCGATCGGCATCGAGGACGTCAAGGACATCATCGCCGACCTTGAGCAGGCGCTGGCGAAGGTGTGACACGGAGCGTTTCCAGATCGGGACGGAAGATTTATGACAACGTATTTACGATTGGACCCCGAAGGCGTCGAGCCGGAAACCGGTGCTCCCGCCGACGATCGCATCGTTTCCGGGGCGCCAAAGTTCCGCACCTGGAATGTCGAGGAAGCTGATGGCGGCCTCTACGCGGGCATATGGGAGGCAACGCCCGGAAAATGGCGAATCGTCTATGACGAGTGGGAGTATTTCCATATCCTTTCCGGCTACTCGGTGGTAACTGCCGAAAATGGCGAGGCTTTTCACCTGCGTGCCGGCGATCGCATGATTCTGAGACCCGGCTTTAAGGGGACGTGGGAAGTCATTGAAACCACCCGAAAGGATTATGTGATCCGTCTCTGACGGCGCCGCAAAGCCGGTCGAATCAAATCAGGACGGCCAGCGCCGTTCGGACGCGCGCAGGCATTTGTTAGCCGGCCAGCGCAAATAGCCGTTTTCATTGCCGCAAGTTGTGTCACTGGCCTTTCACCAAACTGTCATCAAACTGAAACACTGCGAGATTAGAGCCATCACTGTCGCCAGGAGATTGAGGTGGGGGTTACGAACCGATGGGGACGTTCCGTGCTCAGATCCTGCTCGCCATCCATTCATCACTTGAGGAAGTGAGTTCAATCATGTTGAATCAGAAATTTCGTTCGCTTTGCCTGACTGCAGGCTTCATCGCGGCTATGTCCGTGTCGGCCTCGGCTGCCGACATCACGGGCGCCGGCTCGAGCTTTATCGCGCCGGTTATGTCCAAGTGGGCTGAAGGCTATAAGGCTGCGACGAACAACGTCGTCAACTACCAGTCGGTCGGTTCGGGCGCCGGCATCAAGCAGCTCCTCGACAAGACGATCGTATTCGGCGCTTCGGATAAGCCGATGAGCGACGCTGACCTCGAGAAGAACGGCATTGCCCAGTTCCCGATGATCTCCGGCGGTATCGTCGTTTCCTATAACGTTGAAGGCGTAAAGCCGGGCGAACTCGTTCTCGACGGCAAGACGCTGGCCGACATCTTCCTCGGCAAGGTCGCCAAGTGGGACGATGCAGCCATCAAGGCCCTGAACCCCGACGTGAAGCTGCCTTCCACCGCGATCTCCGTCGTTTATCGCGCCGACAGCTCGGGCACGACCTTCAACTTCACCGATTTCCTGTCGAAGGTTTCGCCGGAGTGGAAAGAAAAGGTTGGTTCGAACACGGCAGTTGAATGGCCGGTCGGCTTTGGCGCCAAGGGTTCCGAAGGCGTTTCCACCACTGTCAACCAGACGGCTGGTTCGATCTCTTACGTTGAATATTCCTACGTCGTCGCCAACCACATTGGTTTCGCGAAGATGAAGAACGCTGCCGGCAAGGTTGTCGAGCCTAGCCTCGATACATTCAAGGCTGCTGCTTCCAACGCCGATTGGGCTCATGCCAAGAACTTCAACCTGATCATCACCAATCAGCCGGGCGAAAAGAGCTGGCCGATTGCCGCTTCGACCTGGGTTATGCTCTACAAGAAGCCGGCCGATGCCGCTAAGAACGAAGAGGCCCTGAAGTTCTTCAAGTGGTCCTATCAGAACGGTCAGAAGGACGCGACCGCCCTGTCTTATCTGGCAGTCCCGGACAATGTCGTCGAGATTGTCGAGAAGTCCTGGCAGAAGGACTTCGGCACGAAGTAATTTGTGCTGGGTGAGAAGTTGCGGCGGACAGGGTATAGCCCTGTCCGCCTTTCGTCACGGACAAGGGGAAATCGATGGCTGACGCGACTCAGACGGCTGCCTTCCAGGCTATAGATACCACCGCCAGCACCAGAAAATTCCGGATGCAGGATCGGATTTTCTATTTTATGACGCTTGGCTCGGCTACTCTTGTCGTGCTTCTGCTGCTGGCAATCCTGGTGGTTCTTGTCATCGATGCCTTGCCAACCTTCCAGACCTTCGGCTTGTCGTTCCTCTTTGGCACAAAGTGGAGCGCTCCCGTTGACATCTACGGTGCAGTGCCTGCCGTGGTCGGTACGCTGGTGAGTTCGTTCATCGCCATGCTGATTGCCGTTCCCCTCGGCATCGGCATTGCCATCTTCCTCACGGAACTTTGCCCCGGCAGCCTGCGACGTCCGATCAGCACGGCCATCGAGCTTTTGGCCGGTGTGCCCTCCATTATCTACGGTATCGTCGGTCTGTTCATTCTCGTGCCGCTGATGCAGAACTATATCCTGCCCTTCCTTATGATGACGATCGGCCAAGTGCCGTTGATCGGCCTGCTGTTCCAGCCGCCGGCCCCGGGCGTCGGCCTGTTGACGGCAAGCCTCGTGCTGGCTGTCATGATCCTGCCGTTCATCACCGCGATCGCCCGCGACGTGTTCAGCACCGTGCCGCCGATGTTGCGTGAATCCGCTTACGGCATGGGCATGACCACATGGGAGGTGGCCCGCCACATCCTGATCCCCTATACACGTCGCGGCCTCGTCGGCGGCATCATGCTCGGCCTCGGCCGCGCGCTCGGCGAAACCATGGCCGTCACCTTCGTTGTAGGCTCGGTGAGCCGTCTGCAATCGTCGATCATTTCGCCGTCCACCACCATTTCCGCCCAGATCGCGAACAACTTCGGCGATGCCGACGGTCTACAATTGTCGAGCCTGATCGCGCTCGGCCTGCTCCTGTTCGTCCTTTCCTTCTGCGTGCTAGCAGCGGCGAGATGGATGATCGGCCGCGGCGACGCGCATTGAGGAAAACACCCATGGAAAATGCAATTCGTCAGAATCTCGTGTCGAGGCGCTATGGGAAGAACCGGGTGATGATGGCCTTGTGCTTCCTCGCGGCCATCCTCGGCATATTCTTTCTCAGCGTGATCCTTGTGACCCTGCTTTATCGCGGCGTATCGGCACTCAGCCTCGACGTCTTCACGATGTCGATCCCGGCGCAGGGCTCGCGCGGTGGTCTGATCAACGCGATCTATGGCACCGTGCTGGTCACGGGCTGCGCCATCCTGATCGCCGCGCCGATCGGCATTCTCGCCGGCACCTATCTGGTGGAATATGCCAACGGCACCAAGCTTGCCGAGGCTGCCAAGTTCATCAACGACATCTTGCTGTCCGCACCCTCGATCATCATCGGCGTGTTCGTCTACGGCCTCGTGGTCGTGCCCATGCACGGCAACTCCGCCATCGCCGGCATCCTCGCGCTGGCGCTGATCGCCCTTCCGGTCGTCAACCGCACGACGCAGGATATGCTGTTGCTGGTGCCAAATGCGCTTCGTGAGGCGACCGCCGCGCTCGGCGCGCCGCGCTGGAAGTCCATGATGATGGTGATCTACCGTTCCGCCTGGACCGGCATCCTCACCGGCATCCTGCTGGCCGTCGCCCGTATCAGCGGCGAAACCGCGCCGCTTCTCTTCACCGCCGGTTACAGCAAATTTATGAATGCGGGCGTGACCGGTCCAATCGCCACGCTGCCGGTTGCCATCAACACGCTCGCCGCCGATGCCGGTGAGGATCTCAAACAACTGGCCTGGGCCGGCGCGCTGATCATCACCGTTGCCATCCTAGCCCTTAACATCCTTGCCCGTGTCTTGAGTGGGCGCCGCCAGTGACGCAGCCGCCGAACGATAGGAATGAAACCATGAACATGAGCGACAGCAATTTCCAGAGCGTCAACGCACAGTCGGGGAAGGACGCCGTTTCGCAGTCGGGTCCCGGCATGCTCGCGAAACTTGAGGTGAAGAACCTCGATTTCACCTATCAGAACGGCCATCGCGTTCTGAAGGGTGTGAACATGAACATCCGCAAAAATGCGGTCACCGCCTTCATCGGCCCTTCGGGTTGCGGCAAGTCCACGCTGCTGCGCACCTTCAACCGGATGTATGATCTCTATCCGGGCCAGACGGTTGGCGGCGAGATCCTGTTGGATGGCCGCAATATCCTCGCCAAGGACGTCGATCTGAACGATTTGCGTGCCAAGGTCGGCATGGTGTTCCAGAAGCCCACGCCGTTCCCGATGTCGATCTATGAAAACGTCGCTTTCGGCATCCGGCTCTATGAGAAGATTTCCAAGGCGGAAATGGACGCCCGCGTCGAAGCCGCGCTGACGGAAACTGCGCTTTGGAGCGAAGTGAAGGAAAAGCTGCACCAGAGCGGACTTGGCCTTTCCGGCGGCCAGCAGCAGCGTCTCTGCATCGCCCGCGCCATCGCGGTGAAGCCATCCGTGTTGCTTCTCGACGAGCCGACTTCGGCTCTCGATCCTATCTCGACCGCCAAGGTCGAGGAATTGGTCTCGCAGCTTAAGGGCGAGTTCACGGTCGTCATCGTGACGCACAACATGCAGCAGGCGAGCCGTATCTCCGACAACACCGCCTTCATGTATCTAGGTGAGTTGATCGAATACGGCGCGACCGAGCAGATTTTCCAGGCGCCGAAGGTCAAGCGCACGGAAGACTACATCACCGGCCGTTACGGCTGATATGGCAGAGGCGGGCGCATGCCGCCCGCTGCCAAGGGTTTTGCAATGGCGCGCCCGCCCGGCGCGCCATTTTGCGTTTTAGGCGATCAATGAACCTAGCGGATAGTCCTGCAATCAAGGCGTAACGCGCAATCGGGATTGGCGGGCTCTCGGCCAAAGGCAATACTTAACTCACCAGCTCAGTTCCAGCTTGTCGAGGCCGTGGAATTGATAGAGATCCTTGACCTCCGGCGTCTTCTTGAGCGTCAGGCCGGGCAGGCGTTCGAACAGGATCGGCAGCACCACGTTCAATTCCAGCCGCGCCAGCGGCGCGCCGATGCAGAAATGGATACCGGCGCCGAAGGAGAGATTGGGTGCTTCGTTGCGGTCGGGCTTGAAGGTGAGGGGATCGGAGAACTTCGTGGGGTCGAGATTGGCGGCGGCGAGAATCAACGCCACCTTATCGCCACGCTGGAAGGACACGCCGTCGATTTCTGCCGGCTCCAGGCACCAGCGCTGGAAGACATGCACGGGCGCGCAGATTCGCAGCGTTTCCTCGACAGTACGCTCCGTCGTCGCCTCATCCTTGAAAAGCGCGGCAGGTGCGTAGCCGTTCTCCAGAATGACACGGACGGAATTGCCGATCTGATGCACCGTCGCCTCGTGGCCGGCATTGAGCAGCACGATCGTCGTTGAGACCAGCTCGTCCTCGGTCAGATACTGGCCCTTGTGCTCGGTTGTGATCATATGCGTGAGGAGATCGTCCTGCGGATTGGCGCGGCGCTCGCGAATGACCGTTTTCACGTAGTCGGCAAATTCCTTGGCTGCCTGATCGGCGGCAAGCTCGTCTTCGGGCGTGCGGCCGAATATGTACATGCGTACATAGGCATGCGACCACTTCAGCAATTGCGGCCCCATCTCTTCCGGAATGCCGATCATCCGCGCGATCATGGTGACGGGAATGATATCGGCAAAGGCCGACAGCAGTTCGACTTCGCTTTTTTCTTCGAAATTATCGATCAGCCGGTTGGCGAGCTCCGCCAGCTCCGGCTTCATCTTCTCGACGTGACGGGAGACGAAGGCGCGGTTGACGAGGGTTCTCAGCCGCGTGTGCTCGGGCGGCTCGATTTCGAGCAGTGAATGTTGTTCGGCAAGATCGAAATTTTTGAGATGCGGCTGCGGCGCGGGCAGGCCGAGTTCTTCGCGGCTGGCGATATGCAGGATCTGCCGGCCGAAGCGGCGGTCGCGCAGCAGGCCGTTCACATGGTCATAGCCGGTGAAATACCATTGCTTCTGCTGTTCCCAATAGAAGGAGGGACATTCGGCATGCAGGGCGGCATAGACGGCGTTCGGATTGTTGTAGAAGGCGGGATCGCGCGCATTGAGGGACACGCGACGCGCCACGGGATCGATGGAGAAAACGGAGGATGTGGTCATGACGAAAGGATTATCGGAATAAAGCGGATGGGAAAAGGCCGTTACATCCGCGCCAGCGTACCGAGGCGGCGCAGCGCATGAATCTGATCATCGAGTGTCGGCACAAGCTCGCCGCCGTTCGGATCGGGCGGGGTATCGGTGGCCATTGCCGCTTCCGCCTCGCTGAAGACGATCGTGCAATTGCGGCCGCCGCGCTTGGCGGCATAAAGCGCCCGATCTGCAGCGGAAACCAACCGGTCCCAATTGGCAGTTTCGCATGGCATGATCGCCAGACCGATGCTGACGGTCGCTGGCACTAACGAGCGGCCGGCAAGCAGCGGCACGCGGCAGAAGTCCAGGCGGATCGTCTCGGCGATCGCCTCGGCCTCCGCTTGGTCGTCGACGAGGATGAAGGCGGTGAATTCCTCGCCACCCATGCGGCCGAATGCGCCGTTGCGTGGCACGAACTGTCGCCCGATGCGGGCGAATTCGGCAAGCACGATATCGCCCGTCTGGTGGCCATAACGGTCGTTGATCGCCTTGAAGTGATCGAGATCGAACAGCAGCGTGGCAATCTTCTGCGAGTCTTTGGTCGTCTTTCCGGCGACAAGCTCGAAATAATCCTGCAGGCCGCGTCGGTTCAGCACGCCCGTCAGCGTATCCGTGACCGATATCGCCCGCCAGCGTCGTTCGGACCGCTCCATCATCAGCTTGCCAGTGAGTGCGATTGCCGTGGTGATCAGCAACGCGCTGCCAAGGGCGGAGTAGCTGCGATAGCTCTGCGCTTCCTCAAGGTTGAGCTGCAGAAGCGTCATCGACATGGCGGAAACAAAGCAAAGGCAGGCGAGCGCCATGAAAACGAAGCCGAGCAGACCGCGCACCCCTTCGCGCCGGCCTTCCGCCGGGCGGACCGCGGCGGCAAGCAGCGTCGCGCCGACCGCGCCGGCGAGATCGTAGAGGATGACGCGATTGACGAAACTCTCGTGAATCCAAGGCAGTTCGACGCCGGCAAACCAGATGGCCGGCGGGAACAGCGCCCGCCAGTCCAGCCGGCGATTGTCCATCCAGCAAAAGCCGGCGATCCAGGCGCTTTCGCCGAGCAGAGCGATGCCGTTGCCGACTTCGATCGACAGGAAATCCGGAATGAAGCCGCGCGCTGCCACGAGGGCGAACCCGACGGCGCTGACGGTGAAGCCCAGCGACCACATCAAATAGGCAGGCGTCTGGCGATCATGCCGCCAGGCAAAGAAAAGCACGGTTGCGAGCGTAATCGCTTCCGAACACCAGATGGTGAGGCCCGTTGTGATATTGAGCACGATATGCGTTTCTCCTTTACCGTGGCGCGGATTTCGTCGGCGCAAAGGACACGGTAACGCTTGCAATGGAGGCATCATCGCCGAATAAGATGGTGAGTTCCTTAAGTCGCTTGGTAAATTTTACCTGCGCATGGGATTAGGCTGTGCCAAGCTCGTCTGCGCTTCATCCTTCCTTCACCCTGCAGTTGGGAAAAGCGGTGGACCGCGCGAAGAGCGTCATCGGAGCTATTGGCATGAGGAAATCAGCGGTTAGAAACGCTTCCTCAACATCTCCTGGGCCATTAGGCCTTTTTGACGTTATCCTTTCGCGCGTCTTGAAGTGCAGGGCAGTGACACTCTATGTAGGGTAAGGGATTTTATTCGATTCCCGGCGTTTTCGCCGCCGGGGCAAGCTTGGTAAAGGACGCACATGAGAAATCCAGTCGATACAGCTATGGCTCTGGTGCCGATGGTTGTTGAGCAGACCAACCGCGGGGAACGGTCTTACGACATCTATTCTCGCCTGCTGAAGGAACGCATCATCTTCCTGACGGGCCCGGTCGAAGATCAAATGGCGACGCTGGTCTGCGCCCAGCTTCTCTTCCTCGAGGCGGAAAACCCGAAGAAAGAAATCGCGCTCTACATCAATTCCCCGGGCGGCGTTGTCACCGCCGGCATGGCAATCTATGACACCATGCAGTTCATCAAGCCGGCCGTATCCACGCTTTGCATCGGCCAGGCTGCGTCCATGGGCTCGCTGCTGCTCGCGGCCGGCGACAAGGACATGCGTTTCGCCACGCCGAATTCCCGCATCATGGTTCACCAGCCTTCCGGCGGCTTCCAGGGGCAGGCTTCGGACATCGAGCGTCACGCCCGCGACATCATCAAGATGAAGCGCCGCCTGAACGAAGTCTACGTCAAGCATTGCGGCCGGACTTACGAAGAGGTTGAACAGACGCTCGATCGTGACCATTTCATGTCCTCCGATGAGGCGAAGGAATGGGGTCTGATCGACAAGGTGCTGACGTCTCGTACTGAAATGGAAGGTGAAACCCCCGCCTGAGTTATCCACGGGCAGTGTCTTCTACGCCACAGTTCTATCCCATTTGTGATCGAATAGGGGTTTAATGTGGTGTAGAACACGGTAATAGTAAGCATTAATGCTATGTAGCGATTTTATGACATAGCATTCGGCATTCGAAGGGGGATTCGTTGCCACCGCAGCCCGGATATGTTGTCTGGGCTACGTTCAGTACCCCGAAGAGCGCCGCGATCTGCTGATAAACGAGGGGCAGGTCCGGTGGGCGCATTGAGTGGACCGCGATTTCAATCTGGGAATCAGCGGCGTGCTGGAAGGAAAATGATATGAGCAAAGTCAGCGGCAGCAACGGCGGCGACTCCAAGAATACCCTGTATTGTTCATTCTGCGGCAAGAGCCAGCATGAAGTCCGGAAGCTTATTGCCGGACCGACCGTCTTCATCTGCGATGAATGCGTCGAGCTCTGCATGGATATCATCCGCGAAGAGAACAAGTCCTCGATGGTGAAATCCCGTGACGGCGTGCCGACACCGCAGGATATCATCAAGGTTCTCGACGAATACGTCATCGGCCAGAGGCAGGCGAAGAAGATCCTGTCAGTGGCAGTTCATAACCACTACAAGCGTCTCGCGCATGCGTCGAAGAACGGTGATGTCGAACTGGCGAAGTCGAACATCATGCTCGTCGGCCCGACCGGCTGCGGCAAAACCTACCTCGCTCAGACGCTGGCCCGTATCATCGACGTGCCTTTCACCATGGCTGACGCCACGACGCTAACCGAAGCCGGTTACGTCGGCGAAGATGTCGAAAACATCATCCTGAAGCTGCTGCAGGCTGCCGACTACAATGTTGAGCGCGCCCAGCGCGGCATCGTCTACATCGACGAAGTCGACAAGATCTCGCGCAAGTCGGACAATCCGTCGATCACCCGCGACGTTTCGGGCGAAGGCGTGCAGCAGGCGCTGCTGAAGATCATGGAAGGCACGGTCGCTTCGGTTCCTCCCCAGGGTGGCCGCAAGCATCCGCAGCAGGAATTCCTGCAGGTCGACACCACGAACATCCTGTTCATCTGCGGCGGCGCTTTCGCCGGTCTCGACAAGATCATCTCCGCCCGCGGCGAAAAGACCTCGATCGGCTTCAGCGCCGCTGTCAAGGCACCGGATGACCGTCGCGTCGGCGAAGTGCTGCGTGAACTGGAGCCGGAAGACTTGGTCAAGTTCGGCCTGATCCCGGAGTTCATTGGCCGTCTGCCGGTTCTGGCGACGCTGGAAGACCTCGACGAGGATGCGCTGATCCAGATCCTGTCGGAACCGAAGAACGCGCTCGTCAAGCAGTACCAGCGCCTGTTCGAGATGGAAGACGTCGAGTTGACCTTCCACGAGGACGCGCTGCGCGAAATCGCCCGCAAGGCGATCGTGCGCAAGACCGGCGCTCGCGGCCTGCGCTCGATCATGGAAAAGATCCTGCTCGACACCATGTTCGATCTGCCGGCGCTGGAAGGTGTTCGCGAAGTGGTCATCTCCGAAGAGGTCGTTCGCGGCTCCGCCCGCCCGCTCTACATCTATGCCGACCGGCAGGAAGAAAAGGCAAACGCCACTGCCTAATTGCCGGATTTGCGGTTGAAATCAGGGGCTCGTCGTTGACGGGCCCCTTTCTATTTGAAAAATCGTACAGTTTCCTGATAAAGTCCGGGATAAGCTTATTGGAACGCCGACGAAACCGGTTGTGAAGAGCGCTTGCCGCGGCCATGATGGCGTGATTCTGGGAATCCTCGGCGGATATGATTTTGCGTCCGGCTTCGGTCCTTGTGGGGCCCGTGTTGCCGGCAATGTTCGAGTAGCCGTGGCCCGGTATTTGTTGTTGCGTTCCTCCTCGTGACATGCGCGTTTCGCCACCCTGCAGCGCGTTTTGCACGACTTGAAATGAATGATGTGAAGCTCCACTTCCAACCCAAGTGAGAGAGCCGGCTAATTCCCCCATGCCGGCAGAAGAGCCCGGGAACGGGACGACGGAAAGGAAATGACATGACTAAGAAAACGTCTGCGGCAAATGAGAGCATTGCCTATCCGGTATTGCCATTGCGCGACATCGTGGTTTTCCCCCACATGATCGTGCCGCTGTTCGTCGGACGGGAGAAGTCCATCCGCGCGCTGGAAGAGGTCATGGGGTCCGACAAGCAGATCATGCTCGTCACCCAGATCAATGCCAGCGACGATGATCCCGCCCCGGACGCAATCCACAGGGTCGGCACGGTAGCCAATGTGCTGCAGCTCCTGAAGCTCCCAGACGGCACCGTCAAGGTGCTGGTCGAGGGCCGGGCACGCGCAGAGATCGACACTTATACGGGTCGCGAGGATTTTTACGAGGCCCTCGGCCATGTCCTGAATGAGCCGAATGAAGATCCGGTCGAACTGGAAGCGCTGAGCCGCTCGGTCGTTTCGGAATTCGAAAGCTACGTGAAGCTCAACAAGAAGATCTCGCCGGAAGTGGTTGGCGCCGCCAGCCAGATCGACGACTACTCGAAGCTCGCCGACACCGTCGCTTCGCATCTGTCGATCAAGATCACCGAGAAGCAGGAAATGCTGGAAACCACCAGCGTCAAGGGCCGCCTCGAAAAGGCGCTCGGCTTCATGGAAGGCGAGATTTCGGTTCTGCAGGTCGAAAAGCGTATCCGCTCGCGCGTCAAGCGCCAGATGGAGAAGACCCAGCGCGAATACTACCTGAATGAGCAGATGAAGGCGATCCAGAAGGAACTCGGCGACGGCGAAGAAGGCCGCGACGAGATGGCCGAACTGGAAGAGCGCATCTCCAAGACGAAGCTCTCCAAGGAAGCCAAGGAAAAGGCCGATGCGGAGCTGAAGAAGCTGCGTCAGATGAGCCCGATGTCGGCGGAAGCCACCGTCGTGCGCAACTATCTCGACTGGCTGCTGGGCATCCCCTGGCACAAGAAGTCGAAGATCAAGACCGATCTGAACAATGCCGAGAAGATCCTTGAAGCGGATCATTTCGGTCTCGACAAGGTCAAGGAGCGCATCGTCGAATATCTGGCCGTCCAGGCGCGCGCGACGAAGATCAAGGGCCCGATCCTTTGCCTCGTCGGCCCTCCGGGCGTCGGCAAGACCTCGCTCGCCCAGTCGATCGCCAAGGCGACCGGCCGTGAGTATGTCCGCATGGCGCTTGGCGGCGTTCGTGACGAAGCCGAAATCCGCGGTCACCGCCGCACCTATATCGGCTCGATGCCCGGCAAGGTCATCCAGTCGATGAAGAAGGCCAAGAAGTCCAACCCGCTCTTCCTGCTCGACGAAATCGACAAGATGGGCATGGATTTCCGCGGCGATCCGTCTTCGGCCCTGCTGGAAGTGCTGGACCCGGCGCAGAACTCGACCTTCATGGATCACTACCTGGAAGTCGAATACGATCTGTCTGACGTGATGTTCATCACGACGGCGAACACGCTGAACATCCCTGCGCCGCTGATGGACCGCATGGAAATCATTCGTATCGCCGGCTACACCGAAGACGAGAAGCGCGAAATCGCCAAGCGGCACCTGCTGCCGAAGGCCATCAAGGAACATGCGCTGCAGCCGAATGAATTTTCGGTCAGCGACGACGCCCTGATGGCGATCAGCCAGCAGTACACCCGCGAAGCCGGCGTGCGTAACTTCGAGCGCGAATTGATGAAGCTCGCCCGTAAAGCGGTCACCGAGATCATCAAGGGCAAGGCCAAGTCTGTCGCGGTCACCGCTGCGAATATCGACGAATATCTCGGCGTTCCGCGCTTCCGCCATGGCGAAGCCGAACGCGACGATCAGGTCGGTGTTGTCACCGGTCTCGCCTGGACGGAAGTCGGCGGCGAATTGCTGACGATCGAAGGCGTGATGATGCCGGGCAAGGGCCGCATGACGGTCACCGGCAACCTGAAGGAAGTCATGAAGGAATCGATTTCCGCGGCGGCCTCGTATGTCCGCTCGCGCGCTGTCGATTTCGGCGTCCAGCCGCCGCTCTTCGACAAGAGCGACATCCACGTGCACGTGCCGGAAGGTGCGACGCCGAAGGATGGTCCCTCGGCTGGTGTCGCCATGGCGACCGCCATCGTCTCGATCATGACCGGCATCCCGGTTTCCAAGGATGTCGCCATGACCGGTGAAATCACGCTGCGTGGCCGCGTGCTGCCGATCGGCGGCCTGAAGGAAAAGCTGCTTGCAGCGCTTCGCGGCGGCATCAAGAAGGTGCTGATTCCGGAGGAAAACGCCAAGGATTTGGCGGAGATTCCGGACAACATGAAGAACAACATGGAGATCGTCCCGGTATCGCGCATGGGCGAGGTGATCAAGCATGCGCTGATCCGCAGACCGGAGCCGATCGAGTGGGATGGCACCGTTGAAACGCCCGTGATCGCAACGGTTGAAGGCGTCGACGATGTGGGTGCTGCCATCGCGCACTAGGCGTGGTTGAGCCTCATTTGCGCCGAATTGACATGAAACCAGAAAAGACCGGCAAAATGCCGGTCTTTTTTGTGAAAAGCTTTTGACAGCGCTTGCTTTTCCTTGATTTGCAGGGCTTTTGGGGGTTGCGGCGGGCTAGAGCACTCGTATTCTGCGCCCCGCTTACAAGATGAGTCGTTTCATACCAGTAGAAAGGGGTGGAAACATGAATAAGAATGAGCTCGTGTCCGCAGTGGCCGAGAAGGCCGGTATTACGAAGGCTGACGCTGCTTCCGCTGTTGACGCTGTTTTCGATACCGTCCAGTCTGAACTGAAGAAGGGCGGCGACATTCGTCTCGCAGGTTTCGGCAGCTTCACCGTTTCCCACCGTGCAGCTACGAAGGGCCGTAACCCGTCCACCGGCGCTGAAGTTGATATCGCGGCTCGTAACGTGCCGAAGTTCACGCCCGGCAAGGGCCTGAAGGACGCCGTCAACGGCTGATCCGTTTTCACCCGCCTATTGGGGCTTTTGCTCCATGGTGGAGGATATAGGGGGTTCGAAGCATTTCGGACCCCCTTTTTTGTAGCGATGCACCAATGACTACTTTTGGTCAGGTGTGCCAACTCTACTCGCCGCCGCGGGGGCGATCATGACCGGAGACCAGCCCGGTCGAAACCACGGTCTCAAAATACTCGACCTTCAGATCGAAGGAGCGCAAAAGCTTCTGGGTACTTGCCTTCACCACCGCATCGTCAAAATCACCTTTGCCAAAGTGACCGGCAGAGGCCATATCGGCCCAAAAGCTCATAACCACCAGCTCATTGTTCTCGCCACGAACCCTGCGGGCGAGGGTCGCCCCAAGATGGCCGGGAAGCTGCGCCATTTCAACAAAGGTGGTCGTCTCAAGATGCTTCGCATAAGTCGCCAGCACCTCATCGGAGCCAGCGACGGCCCGCCAAGAACGAACGATCATATCAATTCCCTATCCCGCCTGGAGGTGCTTGTAGCCCCCATTTCCCGATGTCCGATCGTGATTTATGCACTGCTTTCGTTGCCCGGCAATCTCAATTGCTGGCGTAGTGGAGGCTCGAAATTCCAGAGGGCGATCAAAGAAGCGTCCGGACAAAAAATCTGTGGCCGGATCTGCACCCGGCCATGCGTTTTCCCAGAAACTCCTGTCGTTACCAGCGGTGATGAACGTGCGGGGCAATCAGGCGTTCGTAGATCTCGCGCGTTGCCGCCATGACATTGGCCGAAAGCGGCGCAAGATTGGCGGCTGCCGCATTGGCTCTGGCCTGCTCGGCATTGCGCGCACCGGGGATGACGACGGTGACTGCTTCGCTCATCAGAATCCAGCGCAGTGCGAACGCTGCCATGCTGGCGCCCGCCGGAACCAGCTTGCGCACTTCTTCGACCGCCTGCAGGCCGACCTCAAAGGGAACGCCGGCAAAGGTCTCACCGACATCGAAGGCCTCGCCGTGGCGGTTGAAGTTGCGATGATCGTCGCTGGCGAACTGGGTATCGCGGGTGATCTTGCCGGAAAGCAGGCCGGAGGCCAACGGCACACGGGCAATGACCGCAACGTTCTTGCGCCTGGCTTCCTTGAAGAACAGGTGGTCCGGGCGTTGGCGGAAGATGTTGTAGATGATCTGGATGCTGAGCACGCCCGGATATTCGATCGCCTTCAGCGCCTCCTCGACTTTCTCGACGCTGACGCCGTAGCCCTTGATCTTTCCGGCCTTCTGCAGTTCGTCAAGGCCGGCGAAAACTTCGGGGCGGTAGAGCACTTCTGTCGGCGGGCAATGCAACTGCACGAGGTCGAGGCTGTCGACGCCGAGGTTTTTCAGGCTGCGGTCGATGAAGCCTTCGAGATTGGCCTTGTTGTAGCCGTCGGCGACGTGCGGGTTGAGCCGACGGCCGGCTTTGGTCGCGACCATCGGGCGCGTGCCGCCGCGCGCCTTCAACACGTCTGCGATGATCTTTTCTGAGCGGCCGTCGCCATAAACGTCGGCAGTATCGATGAAGGTCATGCCGGCGTCGAGCGCAGCATTCAAGGCGGCGCGGCCGTCCGCCTCGCTGACATCACCCCAGGCGCCGCCGATTTGCCAGGCGCCGAAGCCGACATTCGTAACGATAAAGGGCGTGCGGCCAAAAGCATCGTGTTTCATGGAATTGTCTCCGTTCGTGATGAAATGCCAGGGCACTACCAGCCGCTCAGAGTGCGGACAAGCCTGGGGCGACATTGCAAGATCGCAATCGCGTGACATAGGAGCATGACAGGACCCGGCAATAGATGAAAGCGTTGGATGACCTCTCCCGCATGGTGTTCATCGGCCCCGTATTTCCGTAAAAAGAAGGTGCCAGATATCTGACGATGACCGGAGCTTATGCCCTCTTTCAGTTTCATCCACGCCGCCGATCTGCATCTCGGCAGTCCTTTTCAGGGGCTGGCGTTGAAAGATGCTGCTATCGCCGCCGTCTTCGTGGAAGCGAGCCGCAAGGCCTTTTCGACGCTGGTGGGGCTGGCGATCGAGAAAGCGGTCGATTTCTTCCTTATCGCTGGCGATGTCTATGACGGCGATTGGAAGGACAACAAGATCGGCCTGTTCTTCAATCGGGAAATGGCGCGGCTGGAGCGGGCCGGCATCCGGGTCTATCTGCTACGCGGCAATCACGACGCGGCGAGCGTCATCACCAAGACCATTACCCTGCCAGCCAATGTCCATGAATTCCCGACCAACAAGCCCGGCTCCGTCAGGCTGGATGGGTTGCAGGTAGCGCTGCACGGGCAGGGCTTTGCCGAGCGCTCTGCCAACGATAATCTGGCGCTTGCCTATCCGGCGCCCGTGTCCGGCTGGTTCAATATCGGCATTCTCCATACCTCGCTCACCGGCCGCGAGCCGCACGCGCCTTACGCGCCGTGTTCGGTCGATGATCTGCGTTCGCGTGGCTACGATTACTGGGCGCTCGGCCACGTGCACGACTATGAGGTGGTGGCAAACGACCCGCTGGTGGTTTTTCCGGGCAACCTGCAGGGCCGCAGCATTCGCGAGCGCGGGGCGAAGGGCGCCGTGCTGGTCACGGTCGAGGAAGGCCGCGTCAGCCACGAACGCTTGATCGTTGACGAGGCGCGGTTTGCGCAGGCCGATATTGCCGTCGATCCCGAGGACGATCAGGCCGCAATCCTGTGCCGCGTCGAGCAGGCGGTGCAGTCACTTGCCGGTGACATGGCGGGACGCATGACGGCGCTGCGCGTTCGGCTATCGGGCATCACGCCGTTGCAGGGCGCCATTGCCGCCAATCGCCAGCAATGGCGCGACGAGGTCGAGGCCGCCTGCCATCGCGTGCATGAGGATATCTGGCTGGAGAAGCTGGAGCTGCGCCTGGAGCCACCTGTCGCAAGCGCTGTCGAGGCTAACGGCACGCTCGATCTCGGCCAATTGCTGGCCGAACATGCCGGTGATGCGGATATCGTCGCGGAAGCGGAAAGGCTCGTTGGCGAAATCGCGATGCGCTTGCCCTCCGGCCTCGGCGCAGCGGAGTTGCCGCTTGACGACACCATCGAGATGCTGATCGAGGAGGCGCGGCAATTGCTGCTGGCGCGAGGGCAGGGGGCAGACTGACCCATGCGCTTCGATCGGCTCGACATTCTCCGCTACGGTGCACTGACCGACCGCACGCTCGATTTTCGTGCAGGTGCGAAACTTCATGTCATTTATGGGCCGAACGAGGCGGGGAAATCCTCGGCGCTCAGTGCCATTTCGGATCTGCTTTTCGGCTTTCCCGTTGCCGCCGAACAAAGCTTCCTGCATGAGCCGACGAGCCTTCGTGTCGGCGCTGCAATCAGCGCGCGGTATGGTGCGTCGTTGGCTTTCCGCCGCCGCCGCGGGCGCAAGAACACTCTGCTCGCTCCCGACGACAAGGAGGGGCCGCTTGCGGAAGATGCCTTGGCGCCGTTCCTCGGCCATTTGAGTCGCGATGTCTTCGAGCGTGCTTTCGGGCTCGATTCTCTCCGATTGCGGCAAGGCGCGACGGCCATGCTGCGCAGCGGCGGCGAGATCGGCAGCCTGTTGTTTTCCGCCGCCTCGGGCCTAACGGGCCTGTCGCGGCTGCGGCAGTCTCTCGATGGTGAAGCGGACGGCATCTATGCCCAGCGGCGGTCGAAGGATCGCAGTTTCTACCGCGCTCTGGACCGCCATGACGAGGCCCGCAGGGCCGAACGCGACAATGAGCTCAAATCCGGTGACTGGAAGAAGTTGCTGGCGGAAGCCGTCGAATTGGAAGGCGAATTGGAGCGCCTGCAGGACCAGCGTCGCCAGACGCGTCAGGCGCTAGACCGACTGCAAAGATTGAAGACGCTGCAGCCGCTGCTGGCCGAAATCGATGGCGAGATCGCCGCGCTTGACCGCCTCGCCGATCTCTCGGTTTTACCGGACAATTTTGCGGATCGGCTGGAGCAGAGCCTGAGCGACAAGCGCGCCGCCGAGGACGAGTTGCGCCGTGCCCAGCAATTGGCCGAACGCACCGGCGAAGAGCTGTCGCTGATTGAGATAGACGAAACGCTGCTGCGGATATCGAACGACATCACGCAGCTTTTTGCCGATAGCGGCAATTATCGCAGCCAGCGTCATGACCTGCCGCGTGTCGATCAGGAGTTGGCGAGCTATGATGCGGAGCTCGCACAGCTTGCCCGCCGCCTCGGCCTTTCAGATGTTGCGCAATTGGAAAAACGGCAACCGAGCGATGTCGACCGCGCCCGCCTCTCGGAACTGGTGGAAGAGGGCAGGCGGTTGCTGCTCCGTGCCCAGGCAATTGCAGAGCAATTGGACAGCGAGCGCGGGCAGCTCGTGGCGCTGGAGAGGGATGGTCTTGCCGGCCGTTTGATCGATCCCCGGCCTCATCTCGATCAACTGGAGTCACTGACCGGTGATCTAACCGCTCTTGCCCGTCTCGACGCGTTGGAGACGCATATCCGCCGTGCCGAGGCAGACCTTGGCGAGGCCGCTGCCCGCCTGCGTCCTCCTGTTGCCGATGTCGAGGCGTTATTTTCCGCGCCGCTGCCGGACAGTGCCGAGATCGCCACGCATCGCGAGGCTATCGATGCTGCCCGCGGCAGCCTGCGCGAGGCGTCCGACAAGGTGCGCCTCCATGATGAGCAGTTGGCTGAGATCGAGCAGGCGCTGGAGGATGCTGAGCGCACGGGTCCGATCGTCACACGTGAACAGATCGCCGGCGCACGCAATGCTCGCGATGGCCTATGGCAATCGATCCGCGACGGGCTGGCGGATGGTGGACCGGCTCCCGATGGAAAAGCCATCGCCAGGTTCACGACGAGCCTTGCGGAAGCGGATCGGCTGGCCGATGCGGCGCTGAGTGATGCGGACCGTGTTTCTCGCCATGCGGATAATCTATTGCGCCGCGCGCGGCTGCAGCAGGAGCGTGAGGCGGCCGCAAAGCGACTGCAACAGTGCGAAGAGAAATCCGCAAAAGCGCTCGCCACCTTTGCCGCGCTCTTCGAGCCCTGCGGTATCGCCGCGCTCGATCCAGCGGCCATGCTGGAATGGCGGCGCGCGGTTGAAGGGTTGTTCCGCGAGCGTCGGGCTCTGCGCGATCTGGTGGACGAGCGGGATGAAGCTGCGCGTGCCGAAGCGCGTGTGTCTCCGGCGCTAAAAGATATCGCCGACGCCACCGGCTATAAGAGCGGCCGGCTACCGTCAGGCGCCATGGCGGAAGGGTTGCGAAAACATCTTCGCCTGCTTTCGGAGCGTTGGAATGAAAGTCGCACGCGCGAAGGCGAGATCGCCTCGGCACGCGACCGGCTGACGCGTCTTGGTGAACAGAGCCAAGATATCGAGCGGCGGCAGGCCGGTTGGCGCGACGCGTTTGGTAAAGCTGTCCTCCCGTTCGGTCTTCCCGCAGATGCGACGCTGGAGATGGCTGCCGCTGCCTTGAAGGCATGGATGGAACTGCCGGATGTCTTGGCGGAGCATGACAATCGTCAACGCCGTGTCAGCGGCATGCGCCGCGACATGGCCGATTTCGAGCGTCGGCTTGCAACACTTGCCGCAACCGCCGGCTATGAACTCGACCACCTGCCGCCGGACGCCGCGGCCGAGGCGCTGCACGCTCGTGCCAATGCGGCGCGCGGTGAGCAGAAGAAGCGCGACCAGCTCGATGAGGAGCGTCAGCGCGCCGAGGCACAGGCCCTCCGCTGCAGTGACGCGCTTGCAACGGTGGTGGCTGATCTTGCTCGTCTGACTGCCGATCTGCCCGAGGATGCCGATCTGCCGGCATTGCTGTCGCGCCTGCGCGAACGTGCCCGGCTGAACACGAGGCTGATGGAAAGCCGCGACCGTTTCCGCCAGCAGGCCGATGGCGGCAGCGAGGATGAGAGCCGCGCGCAGCTCGCCGGCTTCGAGCGCATCGCCGCGGAGCTGGAAATCGAGCGGCTGACCGCCGAAGATCTCCGGCAATTCACCGCCCATGGCGAGCTGGTGGCGCGCCACGCGGAAAACCAGCGCCAGCAGCGTGCGCTGGAAACCGGTGTCAGCGCCGAACATGCCGTCTTCGAGAAGCTCTCCGCCGAGCAGGAGGCCAAGGACCTTGCGCGGCAATGGGTGGTGCTGAAACTCGCGGCACGGATGCTGGCAAGCTCGATGGAGGCCTATCGCGAGCGGCAGGCCGATCCGGTCATCAAGCGGGCAGGGGATTTGTTCTCCTTGCTGACCGGCCACCGCTTCGCGCGACTGGTCGAGGAACATGACGAGAGGGATGCGCTGCAACTGCTGGCGGAGCGCTCAGGTGGCGAGCGCGTGCCGCTGGATGGCTTGAGCGAGGGGACCGGCGATCAGCTTTATCTGGCGCTGCGGCTCGCCTTCCTCGAAGATTATTCCTCCCGCAACGAGCCCGCGCCGTTGATCGTCGACGACATCTTCCAGACCTTCGACGATGACCGCGCCAGCGCCGGCCTGAAGGCGCTCGCCGGCACGGCGGAGCGTTTCCAGACTATTCTCTTCACCCATGAAATGAGCCTGGTCGAGATTGCCAAACGGGAGATCGGCAAGGACTTGGACCTGATCCAACTGTAAAGCGCCGACATCGGCGTTGTCGCTTGGATGACGTCATCGAATGGCATAGGCTTGCGGCAGAGAACGAGGCGCGGCAGGCGCTGCGCTGGTGGAAGCAGGAGAAACGCCGTGGAGATCAAGCCCAATGGATCGCGTCCGTCCTTCAATGCGCCGGCCGAGTATTTTACCGGCAGCGTACGCCAGGAACCATTGATGCAGGCGCAGGCACCGGCCCGTGTCCAGGTGGTCAATGTCAGCTTCGACCCGGGCGCCCGCACAGCCTGGCATACACATCCCTTCGGGCAGACACTGGTGGTGACCTCCGGCAAGGGACTGGCGCAAAGCTGGGGCGGCGAAATCCGCGAGATCAATGCCGGCGATGTGCTCTGGTTTGCCCCGGGCGAAAAGCATTGGCACGGCGCCGGGCTGGACACCGCGCTGACGCATATCGCCATTCAGGAAATGCAGGACGGCAAGGCCGCCGACTGGATGGAATATGTAACCGAAGAGCAATATCGCGGATAAAACCGGCTCGCGGCGGTTTGGATGGGATGGCAGCCGAGACCTTACATCGATGGAATGCGCAGCTTCGTTGGCATCAAGATCTTCGGGTCCGATTTATCGCGGCTGTAGGCTGGATTGATCGCGCGGTCTTCAAACGTCTGCGTCCCATGCAGCCGGCGGAGATTGTCTTTCTCCCGTTCAAATCGTTTCTTCCGTTCTCCCGATTTGTCCGATCCCCGTGAAACCGATTCATGGTGGTAAAGGCAGGCGAATGGCGTCCATATGATGCGAAAACCGGCCTTGTGGGCGCGCAGGCAATAGTCGACGTCGTTGTAGGCGACGGCGAAATTTTCTTCGTCGAACGTGCCGATTGCTTCGGCACAGTCGCTGGAAATCAGCATCACCGCCCCGGTCACACAGCTCATCGAATTGCGGACATGCAGCCTGTTCATGGGACCGCCGAAGTCCTTGGGCTTGTTCATGTACCAATGACCCGCCAGCCCGCCAAAGCCGACGAGGACGCCGGCATGCTGGATCTTGTCGTTCGGATAGAGAAGCTTGGCGCCGACGATGCCGGTCCCCTCGAAGGCGAGACAGGCCACCATCTCCTTCAGCCAGCCCGGCTCGATAATCTCGACGTCATTGTTGAGGATCAGATAGTGCTCGCCTTTGGCGGCGCGCAAACCTCGATTGATCGAACGGGAGAAATTGAAGGGTTCGGGCGTGATCGTCGCGGAAAACGTCGGCTGCGTTTTGCGGTATTGCTCGTAAAGGTCCAGCACGGCCTTGTCCGAAGAACCGTTATCGATGACCAATACTTCGAAATTGGGATAGTCCGTTTGCTCGAAGATATCCTTCAGAACGCGGGAAATCAGCTCGAAACTATCCTTGCTGGGAATAATGATGGAGATCTTCTGCCATGAAGTCTCCGAACGTTCGAACACCACGCGATGCAGGGTATTCGTCAAAGCCTCCTCGACCCGAATGGGCTGCTTTTGACGCTCAAATCGTTCCACGATCGCCTTCCTGGCATTGGCGGTCGCGGCATCCATGAATTTCCGGGAATAGGTGTGGCCGTTGCGCCGCCACCAATAGGCGGGGTAGGGCAGGTGAAGGACGGTATTGTCGGGCAGCCCTTCCAGATAGCGCAGCAGGAGATCATAGTCCTGCGAACCGTCGTATCCGGTGCGGAGATAGCCGATCTCGTGAAGCCGGCTGCGGCGGTAGATGGAGAAATGGTTGATGTAGTTGACGCCCGTCAGAAGAACGGGGTCATAGGCCGGCTTCAACATCAAGCCCTTGGGTTTCAGCCTATCGTCGACAACCAGTTCGTCGGTATAGAGGAACTCCCGACATCCTCGGTGTAAACGAGGCGCTCTACCAACTGAGCTAATCGCCCTTGCAGCAAGCGGGTCATTGGCCCGCCGCGTTCGGTGGCCGTGATCTATGCGGAACGACAAAAAACCGCAAGAGTGTTTGTGAAGATTTTTTGATTTTTTTGATGGCGCGGCATCAGTGGACGATATCGCCACATGCGACTGCTGGGGAAGCCCGGCTTGGTTGGGGCGGGTTTATGAGCCGTTTTTGAAATGCGTGAGGCGCGAACCTGCCATGCCAAATCGACGGAGCCGAAACGTGCCGGCGGCGGTCGCGAAAACAATTCGTGCTCTGTCATGGATTTGTATTTAAACCTGCTTGACACCCAAACGCGAACCCCGTAGTTAGCCGCTCATCGAACGGCGAGGCCGCTTTGATGGATGCGAAAGCATCCGGAATGCTTGAAATGAAGTGCGGGTGTAGCTCAGTCGGTTAGAGTGCCGGCCTGTCACGCCGGAGGTCGCGGGTTCGAGCCCCGTCACTCGCGCCATTTTAAAGCATGATTGCCGGATTTCGCATGACCGAAAGGTCAAACGATGCGCGGGTGTAGCTCAGTCGGTTAGAGTGCCGGCCTGTCACGCCGGAGGTCGCGGGTTCGAGCCCCGTCACTCGCGCCATTTGTTTCAAGCCATTACAATCAATCATCAATTTGCTGCGACTGCGAAAAAGCCGTTTTGCCTTTGCGCGGATTTGTCGCGATATCGTTACAGCCTGTTGGTAAGTCCGGTTCGGTAGTGCTTGAAACGACATATTCAAAAGGCTTGCGCCCGCGCTCCGGCTGCGCTAACCACGGCTCTGTTGCAACGCTCTTTCGCTTGGCTTGGGCATTTGCCCAGAGGCGCCGCCCCGGCGCACATGGCAAGCAGGGATGGACATGATGACTGGACTGCTCAGTTCCTATATTCCGATAGCTATTTTCATTGGTATTGCCGTGGTGATCGGCCTGGCGTTGTTGATCACGCCGTTTGCCGTCGCCTTCAAGGCGCCTGATTCGGAAAAGCTGTCGGCCTATGAGTGCGGCTTCAACGCATTCGACGACGCCCGCATGAAGTTCGACATCCGCTTCTATCTTGTGTCGATTCTCTTCATCATCTTTGACCTGGAAGTCGCCTTCCTTTTCCCCTGGGCCGTATCCTTTGGTGCGATCGGCTGGTTCGGGTTCTGGTCGATGATGGTATTCCTGGCGGTGCTGACCATCGGCTTTATTTATGAATGGAAGAAGGGGGCGCTCGAATGGGAGTAGTCCAAAGCAACACGACGCTCGTTGCGCCGCAGCCGAAGGGGATCATCGATCCCGCAACCGGCAAGCCCGTTGGCAGCAATGATCCGTATTTTGGCGAGATCAACAATGAACTCGCCGACAAGGGCTTTCTGGTCACTTCGACAGACGAGCTGATCAACTGGGCCCGTACCGGCTCGCTGATGTGGATGACCTTCGGTCTCGCCTGCTGCGCCGTCGAAATGATGCAGGTTTCCATGCCGCGTTATGACGTCGAGCGCTTCGGTTTCGCACCGCGCGCCTCGCCGCGCCAGTCTGACGTCATGATCGTCGCCGGCACGCTGACCAACAAGATGGCACCCGCTCTGCGCAAGGTCTACGACCAGATGCCGGAACCGCGCTACGTCATCTCAATGGGCTCCTGCGCCAACGGCGGCGGCTACTATCATTATTCCTATTCCGTCGTGCGCGGTTGCGACCGCGTGGTGCCGATCGACATCTATGTGCCGGGCTGTCCTCCCACGGCGGAGGCGCTGCTTTACGGCGTGCTTCTGCTGCAGAAGAAAATCCGGCGCACTGGCACGATCGAACGGTAAGGCAGGGGACAAGGCAATATGAGTGAAGCCCTGAACGAACTCGCCACCTATCTCACGGAAGTTCGCGGCACGCTGATTTCGTCGTCCGAGATCAAGTATGGCGAGCTGAACGTGACGACGACGGCCGCAAACGTGGTCGCGCTGCTGACGTTCCTGCGTGATGATGCCAAGTGTGGCTTCGTCAACCTGACGGATATTTGCGGCGTCGACTGGCCGCAGCGTCCCGATCGTTTCGACGTCGTCTACCACCTACTGTCGCCGAAGAAGAACCTGCGCATCCGCATCAAGGTTCCGGTCGCCGAAGATCAGCCGGTGCCGTCGGCTTGCAGCGTCTATCCCGGCGCCGATTGGTTCGAGCGCGAGACCTGGGATATGTACGGTGTTCTCTTCACCGGCCATCCGGATCTACGTCGCCTCCTGACCGACTACGGCTTCGAAGGCCATCCCCTGCGCAAGGATTTCCCGACGACCGGTTTCGTCGAAGTTCGTTATGACGACGCCGCCAAGCGTGTCGTCTACGAGCCGGTCGAACTGAAGCAGGAATTCCGTAACTTCGACTTCCTCTCGCCGTGGGAGGGCACAGACTACGTGCTCCCGGGTGACGAGAAGGCGAAGCAGTAAGAGGCAATAGGCAGTAGCCAATAGGCAATAGGAGAATGGCAAACGGCGATTAATTCCTACCAGGACCTTACTGTGTGGCAGCGCTCGATGGACCTTGCTGTTGAATGTTATGCTCTTACCAAGGAATTTCCGAAGGAAGAGATTTACGGCTTGGTTTCACAGATACGGCGCGCATCTGTATCTATCGCGGCAAACATCGCGGAAGGCTATGGGCGAGAAGCTACAGGGGCTTACGTTCATCACCTAAAGATCGCACAAGGGTCGCTGAAGGAATTGGAAACGCATCTGATATTGTCACGCGAGTAGAGATCGTCGCTTTTGAGCGAATTAAGGCGACGATGTCCTTGGGTGATGAAATCGGCAAGATGCTGCGATCGCTTATTCGCCGATTGCAGGACGAACGACATGGATATGAGAGTTAACGGTTACACTATTGCCTATTGCCTACTGGCTAATGCCTGCAATAAGCGGAGCGCATTGCAATGACTGAACACAACGTTCGCAACTTCAACATCAATTTCGGTCCGCAGCACCCGGCTGCGCACGGCGTTTTGCGTCTTGTCCTCGAATTGGACGGCGAAATTGTGGAACGCGTCGATCCGCATATCGGCCTGCTGCATCGCGGCACGGAAAAGCTGATCGAGACGAAGACCTACCTGCAGGCCGTTCCTTATTTCGACCGCCTCGATTACGTGGCGCCGATGAACCAGGAGCACGCCTACGCGCTGGCCGTCGAAAAGCTGCTCGGCATCGAGATCCCGATCCGCGGTCAGTTGATCCGCGTGCTCTATTCCGAAATCGGCCGCATCCTGTCGCATCTGCTGAACGTGACGACGCAGGCCATGGACGTTGGTGCGCTGACGCCGCCGCTCTGGGGCTTTGAAGAGCGCGAAAAGCTGATGGTGTTTTATGAGCGCGCCTCGGGCTCGCGCATGCATGCCGCTTATGTCCGTCCGGGCGGCGTTCACCAGGATCTGCCGGAAAAGCTGGTGCAGGATATCGGCGACTGGTGCGATCCCTTCCTGAAGGCGCTCGACGACATTGACGAGCTGCTCACCGGCAACCGTATCTTCAAGCAGCGCAACGTCGATATCGGCGTCGTGTCGCTGGAAGACTGTTGGGCCTGGGGCTTCTCGGGCGTCATGGTCCGCGGCTCGGGCGCCGCATGGGACCTGCGCCGCGCGCAGCCCTACGAATGCTATTCCGATCTCGAATTCGACATTCCGATCGGCAAGAACGGCGACTGCTACGACCGTTACCTGATCCGCATGATCGAAATGCGCCAGTCGGTCCGCATCATGAAGCAGTGCGTCAACCGCCTGCTTGGCGATGCCAAGACCGGCCCGGTCTCCTCGCTGGACGGCAAGGTCGTGCCGCCGAAGCGCGGTGAGATGAAGCGCTCGATGGAAGCGTTGATCCACCACTTCAAGCTCTACACCGAAGGCTATCACGTGCCGGCCGGTGAGGTTTACGCCGCTGTCGAAGCGCCGAAGGGCGAGTTCGGCGTCTACCTCGTCTCCGACGGTTCGAACAAGCCGTATCGTTGCAAGATCCGCGCTCCGGGCTATGCGCATCTGCAGGCCATGGATTTCATGTGCCGCGGCCATCTGCTTGCCGACGTCGCGGCCGTGCTCGGTTCGCTCGACATCGTGTTCGGTGAGGTGGATCGCTGATGAAGCTTTGGCCGGTCATCGCTACTGCGCTTCTCGCTGCTTCCGGAGCTTCGGCTCAGCAGGCCGGCAAGGCGCAGGCGTTGCCCAGCATCTCCGTGCAAGGTTCGAATGCGAAAAGCTCGAATGTTGCAAAGAGCGGAAATACGGCTTCGCAGAGCGCGGTATCGACCATGGCCGATCTCGTGTCACGTGGCTATGAAATAAAGGCCGCCGTGCCGAACGGCGGCAAATTCGTTGTGTTTATGCAGAAAGACCAGTCGGCCTATGCCTGCGAATTTTCGTCCCTGACGGATACGCGGTGTGGGTCCTTAAACTGAGATAAGGCGTGAAAGATGTCCGTTCGTCGACTAGCCGAAGATCAATTCCAGCCTGCCGCATTCGCCTTTAACCAGGAGAACGCGGCTTGGGCTGAAAAGACGATCAAGAAATATCCCGAGGGCCGCCAGCAATCCGCGATCATCCCGCTGATGATGCGCGCGCAGGAGCAGGATGGCTGGGTCACCAAGGCGGCCATCGAAAAGATCGCCGATATGCTTGATATGGCCTATATCCGGGCGCTCGAAGTCGCCACCTTCTACACGCAGTTCCAACTGCATCCGGTCGGCAGCCGCGCTCATATTCAGGTCTGCGGCACGACGCCCTGCATGTTGCGCGGCGCTGAAGGCCTGGTGAAGGTCTGCAAGAGCAAGATCGCCGCCCACGCGCTGGAGCGCAACGCCGAAGGCACGCTCTCCTGGGAAGAAGTCGAATGTCAGGGCGCCTGCGTCAACGCACCGATGGTCGTGATCGGCAAGGATACCTATGAGGATCTGACGCCGGAACGTCTCGAAGAGATCATCGATGCATTCGTCGCAGGCAAGGGCAGCGAAGTTCCGACCGGTCCGCAGATCGATCGCATTTTCTCCGCACCGGAAGGTGGTTTGACGTCGCTTCTGGATTCGCCGGCGACGAAGACGAAGAAGAAGGCCGGTGCTAAGGTTGCCGCCGAAACGGTTGCTCTGCCGCCATCCGAGGCAGCCAAGCCCGTTAGCAGCGATGCCGAGACCAATCCGGCGCTGAAGAGCCCGGCTGATGGCAAGACGGCGCTGCCCGCCGAGCATCCGAAGACTGCTCCGGCCAAAGAAGACAATACGGCTGTCGGCGACAAGGCTGAGTAAGAGGTAAGGTATGTTACAGGATCAGGATCGCATCTTTACCAATATCTACGGTCTCAAGGACAAGTCCCTGAAAGGCGCGATGAGCCGCGGCCACTGGGACGGCACCAAGCAGATCCTCGAAAAGGGTCGGGACTGGATCGTCAACGAGATGAAGGCATCCGGTCTGCGCGGCCGCGGCGGCGCTGGCTTCCCGACCGGCCTCAAGTGGTCCTTCATGCCGAAGGAAAGCGATGGCCGCCCGCATTATCTCGTCGTCAATGCCGATGAGTCCGAACCGGGCACCTGCAAAGACCGCGATATCATGCGCCACGATCCGCATACGCTGATCGAAGGCTGCGTCATCGCCGGTTTCGCCATGGGTGCGAACACGGCTTATATCTATGTCCGCGGCGAATACATGCGCGAACGCGAAGCCCTGCAGGCTGCGATCGACGAATGCTATGACGCCGGATTGTTGGGAAAAAACAATAAGCTCGGCTGGGATTTTGATGTTTTCGTTCATCACGGTGCCGGCGCCTATATCTGCGGCGAAGAAACCGCGCTGCTCGAAAGCCTGGAAGGCAAAAAGGGTCAGCCGCGGCTGAAGCCGCCGTTCCCGGCCAACATGGGTCTCTATGGATGCCCGACGACCGTCAACAACGTCGAATCGATCGCCGTTGCCCCGACGATCCTGCGTCGCGGCGCCGGTTGGTTCTCGTCTTTCGGCCGTCCGAACAATGTCGGCACGAAGCTGTTCATGCTTTCCGGTCACGTCAATCGTCCATGCACGGTCGAAGAAACGATGGGCATCACTTTCCGCGAGCTCGTCGAGAAGCATGGCGGCGGCATTCGTGGCGGCTGGGACAATTTGCTTGCTGTCATCCCCGGCGGCGCATCGTGCCCGGTCGTTCCGGCGGCCGACATTATCGATTGCCCGATGGATTTTGACGGTCTGCGCGAAGTCAAGTCGTCCTTCGGTACGGCGGCTGCGATCGTCATGGACAAGTCGACCGACATCATCAAGGCGATTGCTCGCATCTCGGCCTTCTTCAAGCATGAAAGCTGCGGCCAGTGTACGCCGTGCCGTGAAGGTACCGGCTGGATGTGGCGCGTGCTGGAGCGCATGGCCAGGGGCAATGCGCAGAAGCGCGAAATCGACATGCTGTTCCAGGTGACGAAGCAGATCGAAGGCCATACCATCTGTGCGCTCGGCGACGCCGCCGCATGGCCGGTACAGGGCCTGATCCGCAACTTCCGCCCGGAAATCGAAAAGCGCATTGACCAATACACGGCCAATGCAACGAGCCACGGAGCGGTGCTGGAAGCGGCCGAGTAAGGACGATGATGGCGAAGAGCACAGATACCACGCAGAACAGCAGGGCAGCCGATGCATCGGCCGATCTCGGCCGTATTGCAGCGGATATGCTGCGGAATTCGCCCATTTTGCCGATCCACCCTTTTATGGCGCATCCGGCGGCAGCCTTTGCCGCCGCGACCGCGATCGGGTTCGGCTTCTCGTCGCAGATGGCCGGCGCATTCTTCGGCGCGCTGCAGGGCGCGGTCGAGGCGACCAACAAGCTCTCTGTCGCGCTTGACGAGACGGACGATACCGCGGTCGAGGAGAAGCCGAGCGCAAAGACTGACGGGGCAGGGGAAGCGAAGGTCGTGAAGGCATCGCCCGTTGCCAAGCCGGTCGAAGCAAAGCCCGTTCAAGCAACACCGGTTGAGGTGAGGAAGGCCGAACCGAAGCCAGTCTCGGCGAAAGCGGCGCCGGTAAAGACGCCCTCCAAAGCCCGCGCCAAGGCTGCGGTTGTTGCTCCCGAGCCAGTTGCGGCAAAGCCTGCAGCGGCGCCAGCGCGCAACCGCAAGGCCGTCGTGAAGACCGACGACCTGAAGCGGATTTCGGGTATCGGTCCGAAGCTGGAGCAGGTTCTGAACGAACGCGGCGTTCTACGCTTTGCCGATATCGCCGCTTGGAACGAGGCGGATGTCGAGCGGATCGATGCGGAACTCGGTTTCGACGGCCGTATCCGGCGCGACGATTGGATTGGCCAGGCAAAAGCGCTCCAGCCAAGAGGTCGGGGTTGAGAGTTTTCTTCGGCGATGCCCCAAGCGGCCGAAGAGTGTGAATAGGGCGGTGGGCATGTTGCGGGCGGGGTCTCGCGATGTTTCAGCCGGGACGCTGATCTTGTGGGGGCAAGGTTCGGCAAAGGTGATTGTGAGCAAGACCGGTGCCATGCGGCTCAAAATGCCGCGCCGGTGGCGAGACGGTGTTGCGATCATGAAATTGTCTGCGGCCAGGTTCGGCGGCAGACGTGACATAGGACTGAGTGGACGATGGCAAAACTGAAGATTGACGGTAAAGAGATCGAAGTTCCGGATCACTACACGCTTATCCAGGCGTGCGAGGAAGCCGGCGCCGAAGTCCCGCGCTTCTGCTTCCATGAAAGACTGTCGGTAGCCGGCAATTGCCGCATGTGCCTCGTCGAGGTGAAGGGCGGTCCGCCGAAGCCGCAGGCCTCCTGCGCTATGGGTGTGCGCGATATCCGCGGCGGCCCGAACGGCGAGCTTCCGGAAGTCTTCACCAACACGCCGATGGTCAAGAAGGCCCGCGAAGGCGTGATGGAATTCCTGCTGATCAACCACCCGCTGGATTGCCCGATCTGCGACCAGGGCGGCGAATGCGACCTGCAGGACCAGGCCATGGCCTTCGGTATCGATAGTTCGCGCTATCAGGAAGACAAGCGTGCCGTTGAGGACAAGTACATCGGCCCGCTCGTCAAGACGGTGATGAACCGCTGCATCCACTGCACGCGTTGCGTCCGCTTCACCACGGAAGTCGCCGGCATTTCCGAACTCGGCCTGATTGGCCGTGGCGAAGATGCCGAAATCACCACCTATCTCGAGCAGGCAATGACCTCCGAGCTGCAGGGCAACGTCGTTGACCTCTGCCCGGTTGGCGCGCTGACCTCGAAGCCCTTCGCCTTCACGGCTCGTCCGTGGGAACTGAACAAGACCGAATCGATCGACGTCATGGACGCGCTCGGCTCGGCCATCCGCGTCGACACCCGCGGCCGCGAAGTCATGCGCGTGCTTCCGCGCGTCAACGAGCAGATCAACGAAGAGTGGATCTCCGACAAGACCCGCTTCATCTGGGACGGTCTGAAGACGCAGCGTCTCGACAAGCCCTATGTCCGCAAGGATGGCCGCCTGCAGGCTTCGACCTGGGGTGATGCCTTCGCCGCCATCAAGTCCGCGGTTGCCGCCACCAGCGGCGACAAGATCGGCGCGATCGCCGGCGATCTTGCTTCCGTCGAGGAAATGTACGCGCTCTCCGAACTGCTGAAGTCGCTGGGATCGGAAAATCTCGACTGTCGCCAGGACGGGACGGCGCTTGATCCGTCGCTTGGCCGTGCAAGCTACATCTTCAACCCGACCATCGAGGGCATCGAAGCAGCCGATGCGCTGCTGATCATCGGCGCCACTCCGCGCTTCGAAGCGGCCGTGTTGAACTCGCGCATCCGCAAACGCTGGCGCAAGGGTAAGTTCCCGATCGGTGTGATCGGCGAACACGCCGACCTGCGTTACTCCTATGACTATCTCGGCGCTGGTCCGGATACGCTGGCTGATGTCGTCAGCGGTTCGCACAGCTTCGCCGATGTCCTGAAGAATGCGCAGAAGCCGATGATCATCATCGGTCAGGGCGCGCTCATCCGCGAAGACGGCGCCGAAGTGCTGGCGAATGCCGCCAAGCTCGCTGCCTCTGTCGGCGTCGTGAAGGACGGCTGGAATGGCTTTGCCGTGCTGCATACCGCAGCTTCTCGCGTCGGCGGCCTCGACCTCGGCTTCGTGCCGGGTGCAAAGGGCGTCAACGCTGCGGCGATGCTGTCGTCGATGGACGTCCTCTTCCTGCTGGGCGCTGACGAGCTCGACTTCACCCGCAAGGGTGCGAAGTTCACTGTCTACATCGGCTCGCACGGCGACAATGGCGCGCACAATGCGGACGTCATTCTGCCGGCCGCTACCTACACCGAAAAGTCGGGCACCTGGGTCAACACAGAAGGCCGCGTTCAGATGGGCAATCGTGCCGGTTTCGCACCGGGCGACGCTCGCGAGGACTGGGCCATCATCCGCGCCCTTTCCGACGTGCTCGGCAAGAAGCTTCCCTTTGATTCGCTGAGAGAATTGCGCGCCAAGCTCTATGCTGCGTTCCCGCATTTCGCCGGCATCGACGAGATCGCTGAAGGCGATAGCGCCCAAATTGTCGCACTTGCGAAAAAAGCCGGCGCGATGGGCAAATCCGCATTTGCTTCGCCGATCAAAGACTTCTATTTGACGAACCCGATAGCGCGCGCCTCGGCCGTCATGGCCGAGTGCTCGGCATTGGCCCGCAACAATTTCCAGGCTGCGGCAGAGTAAGGGCAGGGGACTATGGATTCATTCGTTTCGACCTATCTTTGGCCGGCGCTGATTATCATCGGTCAGTCCCTGCTGCTCCTGGTCTGCCTGCTGATCTTCATCGCCTATATCCTTCTTGCCGACCGCAAGATCTGGGCGGCGGTTCAGTTGCGCCGCGGCCCGAACGTCGTCGGTCCCTTTGGCCTGTTCCAGTCCTTCGCCGACCTTTTGAAGTTCATGGTCAAGGAGCCGATCATCCCGGCCGGCGCCAACAAGACCGTCTTCCTGCTGGCGCCGCTCGTCTCCGTGGTCCTGGCGCTCTCCACCTGGGCCGTCGTGCCGCTGGCGCATGGCTGGGTCATCGCCGACATCAATGTCGGCATCCTCTACATTCTGGCGATTTCGTCGCTGGAAGTGTACGGCATCATCATGGGCGGCTGGGCTTCGAACTCGAAGTATCCGTTCCTCGGCGCGCTGCGTTCCGCCGCGCAGATGGTGTCCTACGAAGTCTCGATCGGCTTCGTCATCGTTACCGTGCTGCTCTGCGTTGGTTCGTTGAACCTGACCGATATCGTCATGTCGCAGCAGACCGGCCTCGGTACCAAGCTCGGCCTGCCGGCGTCGTTCCTCGACTGGCATTGGCTGTCGTTGTTCCCGATGTTCATCGTGTTCTTCATTTCGGCGCTCGCTGAAACGAACCGTCCGCCATTCGATCTTCCGGAAGCGGAATCGGAGCTGGTTGCCGGCTTCATGGTCGAATATGGCTCTTCGCCCTACATGATGTTCATGCTCGGCGAATATGCCGCCGTCGTTTTGATGTGCTCGCTGACCACGATCCTCTTCCTCGGTGGCTGGCTGCCGCCGGTCGATATCTGGATCTTGAACTGGGTCCCCGGCGTCATCTGGTTCCTGCTGAAGTCGTGCCTCGTCTTCTTCATGTTCGCGATGGTCAAGGCGTTCGTGCCGCGCTACCGCTACGACCAGCTCATGCGCCTTGGCTGGAAGGTGTTCCTGCCGCTGTCGCTCGCTATGGTCATTATCGTTGCATTCGTGCTGAAGCTGACGGGATGGGCATGATGATGTCGATCCTCGCTTCAAGCAGATTTGGAGGTTGAAGATGGCCGGACTTTCCAACGCCGTCAGCTCACTGTTCCTCAAGGAATTCGTCGGCGCATTCTTTTTGTCGATGCGTTATTTCTTCAAGCAGAAGGCGACGATCAATTATCCCTTCGAAAAGGGGCCGGTCAGCCCGCGCTTCCGCGGCGAACATGCGCTGCGCCGCTATCCGAATGGTGAAGAGCGCTGCATCGCCTGCAAGCTCTGCGAAGCGATCTGTCCTGCTCAGGCCATCACCATCGAAGCCGGGCCGCGCCGCAATGACGGCACCCGCCGCACGGTGCGCTATGACATCGATATGGTGAAGTGCATCTATTGCGGCTTCTGCCAGGAGGCTTGCCCGGTCGACGCCATCGTCGAAGGGCCGAACTTCGAATTTGCCACGGAAACCCGCGAAGAGCTTTATTTCGACAAGGCGCGGCTTCTCGAAAATGGCGACCGCTGGGAACGCGAAATCGCGCGCAACATCGCGATGGACTCGCCGTACCGCTAAGCGGAATTTTGAATATGCCGTGACGGGCGGCTGAGATTGTCGCCGTCGCGGTGGAATAGAGACCGGGGCTTTGCCGGACGCACGTCCAGCCAAGTCCCATCGGGCAGGGACACTCCCGGCTGCCCGGGGGAAGACGAAAAAGGCACCAACATGGGTCTGCAGGCTCTTTTTTTCTATATCTTCGCCTTTGTCGCGGTGGCGTCGGCGTTCATGGTTATCTCGGCGCGGAATCCGGTCCATTCGGTCCTGTTCCTCATCCTGGTATTCTTTAATGCCGCCGGCCTCTTCCTGCTGATGGGGGCGGAATTCCTGGCGATGATCCTGCTGGTCGTCTATGTCGGCGCCGTCGCAGTCCTCTTCCTCTTCGTCGTCATGATGCTCGACATCGACTTCTCCGAGCTCAGGGCAGGCATTCTGGAATATGCACCGATCGGCGCGCTGATCGGCATCATTCTCGCCGCCGAGCTGATCGTCGTCATCGGCGGCAGCGTGATTTCACCTGTTGTCGCTAAGTCGGTCGCTATGCCGATCCCGGCGGTGACGACCCGCACGAACACCGCAGCACTCGGCGACGTGCTTTATACCAACTACGTTTATTTCTTCGAGATCGCCGGTCTTGTGCTTCTGGTCGCGATGATCGGCGCGATCGTGCTGACGCTGCGGCATCGCACCCACGTCAGACGCCAGAGCATTCCGCAACAGGTCGCCCGCACGCCTGCGACCGCCGTCGAGGTGGTCAAGGTCAAGCCGGGGCAGGGCGTCTAAGGCGCGGCACGAGGGTCAAAGGAACAAGAATATGGTCATCGGACTTTCCCACTACCTGACGGTCAGCGCCATCCTTTTCGTGCTCGGCGTTTTCGGCATTTTCCTGAACCGCAAGAACGTCATCATCATCTTGATGTCGATCGAGCTCATCCTGCTTGCTGTCAACATCAACATGGTCGCCTTCTCGTCGTTCCTCAACGATATCGTCGGCCAGGTCTTCGCTTTGTTCATTCTGACCGTCGCTGCTGCCGAAGCGGCCATCGGTCTTGCAATTCTCGTCGTCTTCTACCGTAACCGCGGTTCCATCGCGGTCGAAGACGTCAACGTGATGAAGGGCTGATACAGCTATGTTTTTATATAAGGCTATCGTCTTTCTCCCCCTGATCGGCGCGATCATCGCCGGCCTGTTTGGCCGCGGGATCGGCGCCAAGGCTTCGGAATACGTTACCAGCGGCTTGATGATCGTCGCCGCGGTTCTGTCATGGATCGTCTTCTTCACGGTCGCGCTTGGTCACGCCGAGGGCCCGATCAAGGTGGAAGTGCTGCGCTGGATCCAGTCCGGCGGCATCGATGTCTCCTGGATGCTGCGCATCGATACGCTGACCTCGGTGATGCTGATCGTCGTGAACACGGTTTCGACCCTCGTTCACATCTATTCGATCGGATACATGCATCACGATCCGCATCGTCCGCGCTTCTTCGCCTATCTCTCGCTCTTCACCTTCGCCATGCTGATGCTGGTGACCTCCGACAACCTCGCCCAGATGTTCTTCGGCTGGGAAGGCGTCGGTCTGGCCTCCTATCTGCTCATCGGTTTCTGGTTCAAGAAGCCGTCGGCATCCGCGGCCGCGATCAAGGCCTTCATCGTCAACCGCGTCGGCGACTTCGGTTTCGTGCTCGGCATCGCCGGTGTCTTCGTTCTCTTCGGCTCGATCAATTTCGACGTCATCTTCGGCAACGCCCAGAGCTTTGCCGCGGGGCAGGGCGGTCAGCCGGGCGATATCGTGCTCAATCTCTTCGGCATGCATCTTGATCGTGCGCATGCACTGACCGGCGTCTGCCTGCTGCTCTTCATGGGCGCCATGGGTAAGTCGGCGCAGTTCCTGCTGCACACCTGGCTGCCGGACGCCATGGAAGGCCCGACCCCGGTGTCGGCGCTCATCCATGCCGCGACCATGGTCACCGCCGGCGTCTTCCTCGTCGCTCGCATGTCGCCGATCTTCGAACTGTCGCCGGACGCCCTGACCTTCGTCACCATCATCGGTGCGATCACGGCGTTCTTTGCGGCAACCGTCGGTCTGGTGCAGAACGATATCAAGCGCGTCATCGCCTATTCGACCTGTTCGCAGCTCGGCTACATGTTCGTCGCTCTCGGCGTCGGCGCCTATGGCGCAGCCATCTTCCACCTGTTCACGCATGCCTTCTTCAAAGCGCTGCTCTTCCTCGGTGCCGGTTCGGTGATTCACGCCGTCGACGGCGAGCAGGACATGCGCCACATGGGCGGTCTGCGTAAGCATATTCCGAACACTTTCTGGATGATGATCACCGGCACGGTGGCGATTACCGGCGTCGGCATCCCCTTCACGCATTTCGGCTTCGCGGGCTTCATTTCGAAGGACGCGATCATCGAAGCTGCGTTTGCCTCGCAAGGTCCGGCTGCAGGCTTTGCCTTTACGCTGCTGGTTATTGCCGCCCTGTTCACGAGCTTCTATTCCTGGCGTCTGATCTTCATGACCTTCTACGGCAAGCCACGCGCTTCGCATGAGGTCATGCATCACGTGCATGAATCGCCGAACGTCATGCTGATCCCGCTCTATCTGCTGGGGCTCGGGGCTGTCGCCGCGGGCATGGTCTTCAGAAACGATTTCGTTGGCGAGGCCTATGGCGAGTTCTGGAAGACTGCGCTGTTCACACTGCCGACCAACCACATCTTCGAAGAGATGGAACATGTTCCAGCTTGGGTGAGCATCAGCCCGTTCATCGCTATGCTGCTCGGCTTCGTTCTGGCCTGGTACATGTACATCAGGTCGCCGCAGACGCCGCGCATCCTCGCGCAGCAGCATCGCGTGCTCTACGAATTCCTGCTGAACAAGTGGTACTTCGATGAGCTCTATGACTTCCTCTTCGTTCGCACTGCCAAGGCGCTTGGTCGCTTCCTGTGGCAGAAGGGCGATATCGGGGTCATCGACACGTTCGGCCCGAACGGTGTCGCCGCCCGCGTCGTCGATGTCACCAACCGCGTTGTTCGCCTGCAGACCGGTTACCTCTATCACTATGCCTTCGCGATGCTGCTCGGTATTGCGGCCCTCGTTACCTGGATGATGCTCGGGAGTTCCCTCTGATGACCGATTGGCCTATTCTTTCAACGGTCACCTTCCTGCCGCTGGTGGGCGTCCTTCTCCTGTTGTTCATGCGGGATGACGGACCCAACGGCCGCCGCAACATCCTCAACGTATCGCTGCTGACCACGGTCTTCACGTTCGTCGTGTCGCTGTTCGTCTGGATTGGCTTCGACAATGCCAATCCGGGCTTCCAGATGATCGAGAAGCATGACTGGCTGAGCTCCGGCATCAGCTATCACATGGGCGTCGACGGCATCTCCATGCTGTTCGTCATCCTGACCACCTTCCTGATGCCCTTCTGCGTGCTGGCGAGCTGGCTCTCGATCGAGAAGCGCCTAAAGGACTACATGATCGCCTTCCTCGTCCTCGAGACGATGATGGTCGGCGTTTTCACGTCGCTGGATATCGTGCTGTTCTACGTCTTCTTCGAAGCCGGTCTCATCCCGATGTTCCTGATCATCGGCGTCTGGGGCGGCAAGGATCGCGTCTATGCCAGCTACAAATTCTTCCTCTATACGCTGCTCGGCTCGGTGCTGATGCTGCTTGCCATCATGGCGATGTACTGGCAGGCCGGCACGACGGATATCCCGGCGTTGCTCGCCTACAAGTTCCCGCCGCAGATGCAGACGTGGCTATGGCTGGCTTTCTTCGCCTCCTTCGCGGTGAAGATGCCGATGTGGCCGGTTCACACCTGGTTGCCCGACGCGCACGTTCAGGCGCCGACGGCAGGCTCGGTTATTCTGGCCGGCATTCTTCTGAAGCTCGGCGGTTATGGTCTCATCCGCTTCTCGATCGGCATGTTCCCGAACGCGTCGGAATATTTCGCGCCGCTCGTCTACGCTCTGTCCGTCATCGCCATCATCTACACTTCGCTGGTGGCGATGATGCAGGAAGACATCAAGAAGCTGATCGCCTATTCCTCGGTCGCGCACATGGGCTATGTCACCATGGGCATCTTTGCTGCCAACCAGCAGGGTGTTCAGGGCGCGATTTTCCAGATGCTGTCGCACGGTATCGTCTCCGGCGCACTCTTCCTTTGCGTCGGCGTGGTCTACGACCGCACCCATACCCGCGAGATTGCGGCCTATGGCGGTCTCGTCAACAACATGCCGAAATATGCCGTTGCGATGATGGTCTTCACCATGGCCAATGTCGGTCTGCCCGGCACCTCCGGCTTCATCGGTGAATTCCTGACCCTGATCGGCGTCTTCCGCGCCAACACCTGGGTTGCACTGTTCGCCGCGACCGGCGTTATTCTTTCAGCCGCTTACGCGCTCTGGCTCTACCGCCGCGTTATCTTCGGCGCGCTGGAAAAGGAAAACCTCAAGAAGCTGCTGGATCTGTCGCCGCGCGAACAGCTCATCCTTTATCCGCTGATCGCGATGACGATCTTCTTCGGTGTCTATCCGGCTCCGATCTTCGATGCGACGGCCGCTTCGGTGGATCTGCTTGTGAACAACTACACCGCAGCCCTGCACGCCGCGCAGAATGTTGCGCTGTCGATGAATTGATGACGGGACTTATTCGACATGACTGCTGACACAATTCTTGCAAGCCTGCATCTTTCCATCCCGGAGCTTATCCTCGCGGTCGGTGCGCTTGTGCTGCTCATGATCGGCGTCTTCGCGGGCGAACGGTCGGGACCGACGGTCACCGGCCTTGCCATTGCAGTTCTCGCAGTGGCCGGTCTCTGGATCATCTTCGTGCCGGGCGAAGGCCTGGCTTACGGCGGCGCTTATCTCGCCGATGGCTTTTCGCGCTTCATGAAGATCGTCGCCCTCGTGGGCTCGATCGTCGCCATGTTCATGAGCATGGGACATGCGCGCGAGCAGCAGCTCGATCGTTTCGAATTCCCCGTGCTGCTGCTGCTGGCGACCCTCGGCATCCTGCTGATGATCTCGGCGCATGACCTGATCTCGCTCTATCTATCGCTGGAGCTCCAGTCCCTGGCGCTCTACGTCGTTGCCGCCATCAACCGCGATAGCGTCAAGTCGACGGAAGCCGGTCTGAAGTATTTCGTGCTCGGCGCACTGTCGTCGGGCATGCTGCTCTACGGCATGTCGCTTGTCTATGGCTTCACCGGCCACACCACCTTCGATGCGATCGCCACGGCGCTCAGCTCCGAGACCCGTTCGCTCGGCCTCGTCTTTGGTCTGGTCTTCGTTCTCGCGGGCCTTGCCTTCAAGATCTCCGCCGTGCCGTTCCACATGTGGACGCCGGACGTTTATGAAGGTGCGCCGACCCCGGTCACCGCCTTCTTTGCCGGTGCCCCGAAAGTGGCGGCTATGGCGATCCTGACCCGTATCGTCGTCACCGCTTTTCATCCGGTGCTTGCCGACTGGCAGCAGATCATCGTCTTCATCTCGATCGCTTCGATGCTGCTCGGTTCCTTCGCCGCAATTGGTCAGCGCAACTTCAAGCGACTGATGGCCTATTCCTCCATCGGTCACATGGGCTATGCGCTTGTTGGTCTTGCCGCCGGCAGCAAGACCGGCGTCTCTGGTGTCATGCTTTACATGGTCATCTACATGGCCATGACGCTCGGCTCCTTTGCCATCATCATGGCGATGCGCCGCAACGACGGCCGCCAGGTTGAGAACGTCGACGATCTTGCCGGCCTTTCCACGACCAATCCCTTCATGGCGGTCGTGTTGACGGCGCTGATGTTCTCGCTGGCTGGTATCCCGCCGCTCGCAGGCTTCTTCGGGAAGTACTTCGTCTTCGTTGCCGCCATCCAGGCCCATCTCTATGCGCTCGCCATCATCGGCGTTCTCGCATCGGTCGTTGGAGCCTACTATTATCTGCGCGTCATCAAGGTGATGTGGTTCGATGAAGCCAAGGACGAGTTCACACGCACGGCCGGTTCGCTGCGTCTGGTCTTCGGCCTTTCCGGTCTCTTCGTCGTCACCTACGTCTTCTTCGGCGGTGCAATCGGCGGTGCGGCCGATCTCGCTGCCGCGACGTTGTTTTGATGGCGTCTGACATGAATAGCCGGAAGTCGCTCGCCGACTTCCGGCATGATGCCCTTTCAGAGACTGCATCCACCAATAGCGAATGCCTGGAGCGGGCGAGGGCAGGCGATGCCGGCAATCTCTGGGTAACGGCGGGCCGCCAGACGGGTGGCCGCGGACGCCGCGGACGCGCCTGGGTGTCCGAACCCGGCAATCTTTATGCTTCCCTCCTTCTGATCGATCCGGCTCCGATGGACCGCCTTGGCTCCCTGCCGCTGGCTGTCGCCGTTGGCGTGCACCAAGCGGTGCGCAGCGTGCTGCCTCTGGCCGCGGAACCGGTCGAGGTCAAATGGCCGAACGATATCCTGATCGGCCGCAAGAAGACTTGCGGCATTCTGATCGAGGGAGAGGCTCTTCCCGATGGACGCTATGCGCTGGTGATCGGCATCGGCATCAACATTGCCGTCAAGCCGGAAAACCCGCTCTATCCGGTCACCTGCTTGCATGAGCATGGCTCGACCGTATCGCCGGAAGAACTGTTTGCGCATCTCTATGCGTCCATGGCCGAAGCCTTGGCGGTCTGGAATAGCGGCAAAGGTGTTCGCGAAGTGACCGCGCGCTGGCGCGAGGTCGCCTGCGGCATCGGGGAAAAGATCACCGTGAATCTGCCGGATCGTTCGATTTCCGGCCATTTTGCCGGAATCGATGATAATGGCTTGTTGATGCTCGATACTGGCGGCGGCAAGATTTTGCCGATTGCTGCGGGCGATGTTTTTTTCAGATCGTAGGTAAAAGATAGATATGGCAAACCAAGACGAACTGGTGTTTTTGCCACTCGGCGGCGTCGGCGAGATTGGCATGAATCTCGCGCTTTACGGCTATGGCGCGCCGGAGCATCGCCAGTGGATCATGGTCGATTGCGGCGTCACCTTTCCGGGGCCGGACCTGCCCGGCGTCGATCTCGTGCTCCCCGATATCCGTTTCCTCGCCAAGGAACGCAAGAATCTCAAAGGCATCATCATCACGCATGCGCATGAGGATCACTATGGCGCATTGAATGATCTCTGGCCGGGCCTGAACGTTCCCGTCTATGCGTCGGCCTTCACAGCCGGCCTGCTGGAAGCCAAGCGCGACTATGAGAAGGCGATGGGCGAAATCCCGATCACGCCGTTCAAGGCCGGCGATCGTATCAATGTCGGCCCCTTCAGCATCGAAGGCGTCGGCGTCAATCACTCCATTCCCGAGCCTATGTCGCTGGTGATCCGCACGCCGGTTGGCAATGTCATTCACACCGGCGACTGGAAGATCGATCACGAGCCATCGCTTGGACCGCTGACCGATGAGGCGCGTTTCCGCCAACTCGGTGATGAAGGCGTGCTGGCATTGATGTGCGATTCCACCAATGCGTTGCGAGACGGCGTATCTCCCTCGGAAAAGGATGTTTCCGAAAGCCTGCGCAAGATCATCGAGGATGCCGAGGGCCGGGTTGCGATCACCACCTTCTCCTCGAATGTCGGCCGCATCCGCACCATTGCCGAGGCCGCCGAGGCCGCAGGCCGCGAGATTTTGCTGCTTGGCAGTTCGCTGAAGCGCGTTGTCGATGTTGCCCGTGACATCGGCATCATGGAGGGCATCAAGCCGTTCATCGCCGAAGATGAATATGGCTATATCCCGCGCGACAAGGTGGTCGTCATCCTGACCGGCAGCCAAGGCGAGCCGCGCGCTGCTCTTGCCAAACTTTCGCGCGACGAAATGCGCAACGTCGCGCTCGCCGCCGGCGATATCGTCGTTTTCTCCTCGCGCGCCATTCCCGGCAATGAGAAGGCCATCCAGGATATCAAGAACGGGCTCACCGAGCAGGGCGTGCATGTGGTGACGGATGCTGAAGCGCTGGTCCACGTCTCCGGCCACCCGCGCCGCAACGAGCTGCAGAGGATGTATGAATGGACGCGGCCGAAGATCGTCGTGCCGGTGCATGGCGAGGCGACGCATCTGACCGCACATAAGGAATTGGCCGAACAATCCGGCATTTCCATCGTGCCACGGGTTCGCAACGGCGACATATTGCGGCTGGCTCCAGGCCCGGTCGAGGTGATCGGCGAGGCGCCGCATGGCCGCATCTTCAAGGATGGCACGCTGATCGGCGATTTTGACGAGATGGGCATAGGCGAGCGCAAGAAGCTCGCCTATGTCGGCCATGTCGCCGTGAATGTCCTGCTCGATGCCCGTTATGAGATCGTCGGCGATCCCGATCTCGTCGCGATCGGCTTGCCGGCCTATGACGACGAAGGCGAGGATATGGAAGACACGCTCTTCGATGCCATCGTCAGCGCCATCGAAAGCATCCCGCGCGCCCGCCGCAAGGATATCGACATGCTGCAGGAAGCTGTGCGTCGCGCCGTACGCGCCGCTGCCAACCATGGCTGGGGCAAGAAGCCGGTCGTGACGGTGTTCGTCACGCGCGTGCCCGGTTAATAGCGTTTCTATCTGGTCGGGGGGGAGGGGCAGCCATGCTCGGACGCATCAATCACATCGCGATTGCCGTTCCTGATATCGCCGCCGCTTCCGCCACCTATCGCGATACGCTCGGCGCCAAGGTCTCGGCGCCGCAGCCCTTGCCGGAACACGGTGTCACCGTCGTTTTCATAGATCTGCCGAACGGCAAGGTCGAGCTATTGGAACCGCTCGGCGACGCCTCGCCGATATCGGCCTTCCTGGCGAAGAACCCCGATGGGGGCATGCACCATATCTGCTACGAGGTGGATGATCTTCTGGCCGCACGTGATCGGCTTCTCGACGCCGGCGCCCGTGTGCTCGGCAATGGCGAGCCGAAGATCGGCGCCCACGGCAAGCCGGTGCTCTTCCTGCACCCCAAGGATTTTTTTGGGACTCTCATCGAGCTTGAGCAGAGCGCGACCCCTTAGATCGGCGTTCGACACAGCAGTGTGACATTAGAGCGCTGAACTGCGCTTTGAAACAAGGAAGCTTTGGCTCTATAAGCTGGTTGGGATGATGAGAGTGCGGGCCGGTTTGAAGCCTGTCTTGAGGAAGCATAATGGTCCAGCAGATTTTTTCGACATGCGCTGTCTATTTCGTTGTCTGGTGGATCACGCTCTTCGCCATCCTGCCGTTTGGTTTGCGCACCCAGGCCGAAGACAATCATGTGGTCCTCGGCACCATCGAAAGTGCGCCGACGAAATTCCGTGGTTTGAGAGTGGTGCTGATCACGACGCTGGTATCCGGCCTGATCTACGGCGCCTGGTACATCAGCTCCCACTATCTGGGCATCGGCTTCAACTCGATCCCACCGATCATTCCACGCTACGACGGCTGACGTTTATCCTTGAAATTCTTTGCAATTTGCGGCTGAAATCCTTCGCCACCGAATAGCCAGCAATCCGTCATACCCTTGTCATCAGTTTGAGGCAAAGAGGCTGCGCAACGGCGATGATGCCGTCGCGTTGACTTGACTGCGGTTGGGAACGTTTCCAAAGTCTGCCGGCTCGAAAGGGTCGTGATCAGGGCCGCAGAAAAGCAAAAAAAAACAAGGCTGTAAGCCTTGTTTTTAAGTATCGCGTGATCCTTATCCGTTGCCGGGGCTGCGAGCGAGCGCGCCTAAGATCTGATCCTCCCAAGACTTGACCGCGAAACGACAAGAATTTAGCCTTCTTGCCTCTTTTGTGAGCTAAAATTAGCTCAAAGATTGGCCGTTGTCATCTGTTTTTTTGCATTTTTGCTACAGTCGCGCAGAATTTTTCTGTTGACACATTTCTCTCCCAAATCCTTATAAACGTGCATTTTTTCGAATTTCCAAAAATATATGACGTTGCCCAACATTTGCGGGTGTTCGTCCGCTTTACTCGCGCTAAATGCGGGTTTCTTTCCTGCGCCGAAGCAGTTATGAACTCCTCCAGCAGTTAAATTTCTAACGATTCCGCCAAATGCGGAACGTCAAACCATCTGGAATCAGCCCATGCGCCTGTCTCGTTACTTCATGCCCATTCTGAAGGAAAATCCCAAAGAGGCTGAAATTGTTTCCCATCGGCTGATGCTGCGCGCCGGCATGATCCGCCAGCAGTCGCAAGGCATTTACTCCTGGCTGCCGCTGGGCAAGCGCGTCCTCGACAAGGTCAACAATATCATCCGCGAGGAACAGAACCGTGCCGGCGCCATCGAGCTGCTGATGCCGACGCTGCAGTCGGCCGAGCTCTGGCAGGAAAGCGGCCGCTATGACGCCTATGGCAAGGAGATGCTGCGCATCCAGGACCGCCAGGAGCGCCCCATGCTCTACGGCCCGACCAATGAGGAGGTGGTCACCGACATCTTCCGTTCCTACGTCAAGTCCTACAAGGACCTGCCGTTGAACCTCTATCATATCCAACTGAAGTTTCGCGACGAGATCCGCCCGCGCTTCGGCACCATGCGCTCGCGCGAATTCATGATGAAGGATGCCTATTCCTTCGATCTGACGCTCGAAGGCGCGGTGCACTCCTATAACAAGATGTTCGCTGCCTATCTGCGCACCTTCACTCGACTGGGTCTCAGGGCAATTCCGATGCGCGCCGACACCGGCCCCATCGGCGGCGACCTCAGCCATGAATTCATCATCCTCGCCGACACCGGCGAATCGGAGGTCTTCTGCCACAAGGATTTCGTCAATTTCGACATCCCCGCAGACGACACGAATTTTGATGACGTCGCTGGCCTGAAAGCCATCTTCGACAAATGGACGTCGGTCTATGCGGCGACCTCCGAGATGCATGACGAGGCGGCCTTCAACGCCATTCCGGAAGGCGAGCGCCTGTCGGCCCGTGGCATCGAGGTCGGCCATATCTTTTATTTCGGCACGAAATATTCCGAACCGATGGGCGCGAAAGTGCAGGGTCCTGACGGCAAGGAGCATGCCGTCCATATGGGTTCTTACGGTATTGGCCCGACACGCCTTGTTCCCGCCATCATCGAAGCATCGCATGATGAGAACGGAATCATCTGGCCGGCGTCGATCGCGCCCTTTGATGCCGTCGTGATCAACATGAAGGCCGGCGATCAGGCCTGCGACGCGGCTTGCGAGACGATCTACGCGGCGCTCTCGAAGGCCGGCAAGGACGTTCTGCTTGACGATACGGACGATCGTGCCGGAACGAAGTTCGCCACTGCCGACCTGATCGGCGTGCCCATGCAGATCATCGTCGGGCCGCGTTCGATCGCGAACGGCGAAGTGGAAGTCAAGGATCGCAAGACCGGCGCCCGCGAAACGATCACCGTCGAAGCGGCGATCAATCGGCTGGCAGGCTGATAAACGATAGGATGAGAAGCGAATGGCGGTAGGCGAGGCAGTGAAGCAGCAGGAGAAGGCCTTCAAAACCGGCCCGTCATCGCGTCCGTTCTCCGGCTTCGAGCGGCTTGTCGCCTGGCGCTATCTGCGCGCCCGGCGCAAGGAGGCGTCGATCTCGGTCATCGCCGGCTTCTCGCTGGTCGGTATCATGCTGGGCGTTGCGGCATTGATCATCGTCATGGCGGTCATGAACGGTTTTCGCGCCGAGCTCTTCAAGCAGATTCTCGGTTTCAACGGCCATGTCGTTGTTCAGCCCGTAGATTCGCCGCTGAATGATTATGCCGCGCTGGCACAGAGGCTCGCTGCCGTCCCGGGCGTTACCATGGCTCTGCCGCTGGTCGAAGGCGAGACGCTGGCTTCCGGCCGCGGCGGTTCCGGCACCGGCGCGCTCGTGCGCGGCATCCGTGCTGAGGACCTCACCAAGCTCAAGACTGTTTCGGACCACATCGTCGATGGCGACATGGTCGGCTTCACCGCCGGCCAGGGCGTCATGGTGGGTTCGCGCTTGGCGCGGCAACTGGGGCTGACGGTCGGCGACCAGATTACGCTGACTGCGCCGGACGGCGACGTGACGCCCTTCGGGGTCAATCCGCGCGTCAAAGCCTATACGATCTCCGGCATCTTCGAAGTCGGCATGTCGGAATACGATTCCTCCGTCGTCTTCATGCCGCTGGAGGAATCGCAGATCTTTTTCAATGCCGAGGGGATCGTCGAGAAGATCGAGCTTTTCGTCAGCAACCCGGATGATGTCGACGCGCTGAGGCCGAAGATCGAAGCGGCGGCGGGGCGGCAGGTCTTTCTGACCGACTGGCGGCAGGTGAACGAGACCTTCTTCTCGGCGCTGCAGGTCGAACGCAACACCATGTTCATGATCCTGACGCTGATCGTCATCGTCGCTGCGCTCAACATCATTTCCGGTCTAATCATGCTGGTGAAGGACAAGGGAAGCGATATTGCCATTTTGCGCACCATGGGCGCGACGTCGGGGGCGATCATGCGCATCTTCTTCATGACGGGCGCGGCGATCGGCGTCGTCGGCACCGTCGCCGGCGTCGCGCTCGGTGTCGTCGTCTGCCTCAATATCGAATCGATCCGTCAGTTCTTCTCCTGGATATCCGGCACGGTGATCTTCAATCCCGAGGTCTATTTCCTCAGCAAGTTGCCGGCGGAAATGAATCTCGGCGAGACCCTCTCCGTGGTCGTGATGGCGCTGACGCTCTCCTTCCTCGCCACGATCTTTCCGGCCTGGCGCGCCTCGCGGCTCGATCCGGTGCAGGCGCTACGGTACGAATAAGGAATTCCACATTTGATCAAACGCAACGTCGTTCTCCAGCTTACGGGCGTGGAGCGTCATTACGGGCAGGGCGAAACGCGGCTGTCGATCCTGAAGGGCGCCGATTTCGCCTTGACCAGCGGCGAGATCGTTGCCCTGGTCGCGCCGTCGGGAACGGGGAAATCGACGCTTCTGCACGTTGCCGGCCTGCTCGAACATCCCGATGGCGGCGAGGTGACGATCAATGGCCAGGCCTGCGGGGGACTGTCCGATGAAAAGCGCACGGCCGTCCGTCGCAGCGAGATTGGCTTCGTCTATCAGTTCCACCATCTGCTGCCCGAGTTTTCCGCGCTGGAAAACATCATGATGCCGCAGTTGATTTCCGGTCTCTCCCGGAAAGAGGCGAGCGCTCGCGCTGCCCAGCTCCTCGACTATATGCGCATTGGTCATCGCGCCGATCACCGCCCGGCGGAGCTTTCCGGCGGTGAGCAACAGCGCGTCGCGATTGCCCGCGCCGTTGCCAACGCACCGCTGGTGCTTTTGGCCGACGAGCCGACCGGCAACCTCGATCCCGATACGGCGCATTATGTCTTCGACGCGCTGGAGGCGCTGGTGCGCCAGTCCGGGCTTGCCGCGCTGATCGCCACGCACAATCACGAACTGGCGGCTCGTATGGACCGCCGCGTGACTATCCATGACGGTAAGGTCGTCGAATTCTGACGGTGCCCATCAAGGGACGATCAGTCCGCCGCGGTAATCCAGCTCATAGGCCTTGCGTCCGTTTACGAGGATGACCTCATGGCCGATAAAATGATCGCAGCCGCCGGTACTGCGATCGACATACTGGCCAAATGAATGGGCGAATTCGAAACCGCCGAGAAAGCGTTTTTCATCGAGGTAGAGCCGCATGAGCGCCGCCTTGATGACCATCCCTGCAGCCCTGCCATCGATCAGATCGGGCTCGACGATTCGTCCAAAATAATTCATCGCCCAGACCGGCTCGTCATCGTACCAGACGACTTCCTGTCCGGCGAAATCCGTGCCGCCGAAGTAGCTATCGAGATAGCGCCAGCGGCCGCTGGCATAGCCGATGTCATGCGAGCCGCTCCGGCAGGACGGCAGCCTCTCGCCATCGCCGACATAGGTCTCCGCCTTCGCGGCAACAATAAAATCGTTCAGCGCGGCAAGATCCGGCATGACCCTCTCCATTACCCTCTCCATTCTTGGTGAGGGCACAGAATGCCACGCGCTCGATAGCAAGTAAAGAACATACAGTGAACAAATGAAAAGCCGCTACGTGTTTTCCCCACAAGCTTTCCGGCCGATATCGTCTTTCCAGTCCTGGATCTTGATGGTTTTGGCTTCAGTCTGGAGTTCCCTGCCACTCTTCGTCGCCTTGCCCGTCAGGACATTGTAGTCGCAGCTATAGCTTCTATCGGCGTCGAGATTGTCCCGGTAATCAAAGGTGTAGCCGGCGACGACGAAGGCGTTGTTGCGGAAGGCGAGGGTGAGCGTCTGATGCCAGCGGTCGCGCCCGATCGCGTCATTCTGGGACATGACGGCGATCGAACCATTGGGCAGCGCCGTGATCGAAGGCTCCTGACCGAAGATACCGCCCGGCTCGCCTCGGCCCCATACTTTGTCGGGTGCGGCGGCCGCCAGCTTGAGCAACTGATGTTCTTTGTCGCGGAGATAAATATAGATGCCGATCGTGGTCTCGTCGTCTGGCGCGGCCAACGCCAGCAAAGCAAGGTCCGGCTTACCGTCCTTGTTCCAATCGCCGACCGCCGCGTCGATGATGCGGTCGGGCGCAATGGTATCGTCAGCGTGAGCCGCGGATGTAACCGAAAGCAGAATGAGAGCGCAGGCAAGTGGTTTCATCGTGATCCCTCCCTTCGCGTTTTCATAGCTTAGGGTTGTGATCCCGTCCATTGATACTCTTCAAAATACTGATGATGAAAATTATTGATGCAGCTATTGACTCTCGAACATAAATAGAACAAAAAAGAAACATAACGAGTAAGGAGCGCGTAAATGACCGATATCATTCGAGACGTTGCAGCATTCACCTCCATCGTCATGTTTGTCGCCAGCTTTTCCCTCATCATGATGGCGATGTGAAACTTATCCTCACGGGTGTCGCGATGCGCCCGTGAATCATGAAGTCAACTTATGGACTTTATCGTCCGCTATGCCGAAAATGCAGCCGATTCATTTGGGCATGCGGAAAGGCATATGATGGCGGATATGATGAACAGCGGCGCAGCGGGTGCGCCGGTCGGAGATACGCCGGAATTCGTGCATCTTCGCGTCCATTCCGCATATTCTCTGCTCGAAGGCGCATTGCCGCTAAAGAAGATCCTCGCCAAGGCGGCGGGCGACAATCAGCCGGCCATCGCCATCACCGATACCAACAACCTTTTCATCGCGCTGGAGTTTTCCCAGAAGGCGATGGATGAGGGCCTGCAGCCGATCATCGGCTGCCAGGTGTCGATCGACATGGAAGATAGTGTCGAGGGCGAAAAGCGCGGCCCGCAACAGGCGCTCGCCAAGCTGCCGTCCATCGTGTTGCTCGCCGCTACGGAGCGGGGCTATGAGCGGCTGGTCGATCTCGTGAGCCGCGCCTATCTGGGCGGCGAAGGCAATCAGGCTGTCCATATCACAGCCTCCTGGCTGAAGGAAATCGGCACGGACGGTATGATCGCGCTGACCGGTTCGCTTGGCGGTCCGGTCGATATGGCGTTGAAGGAAGGCCACGCGCCGCAGGCGCTGTCGCGTCTGCTGACGCTCAAGGACCTGTTCGGTGATCGGCTTTATGTCGAATTGCAACGTCACGGCACGTATGATCGTCGCCACGAACAGAAGATGATCGCGCTCGCCTATGAGCATGAATTGCCGCTGGTCGCGACCAACGAGGCCTTCTTCCCGACGCGTGAGGATTATGAGGCCCACGACGCCCTCATGGCGGTCGCCCACAATGCCATCGTTTCGGACGACACTCGTTTTCGCCTGACACCGGATCACTATTTGAAGAGCCGCGCCGATATGGCGAAGCTGTTCGCCAATCTGCCGGAAGCCTTGGAGAACACCGTCGAGATCGCCCGGCGCTGTTCCTTCGTCCTGAAGACACGCAAGCCGATCCTGCCGCGCTTCACCGGCGCCACTGACGATCCGGAGGAGGCCGAACGCGCCGAGGCGGCGGAGCTGCGCGCCCAGGCGGTCGAAGGTCTCGATCGGCGTCTCTCCTCGCTCGGCATGGCGGCCGGCTATGCGGAGAAGGACTATCGCGAGCGGCTGGAGTTCGAGCTCAGCGTCATCGAGCGCATGAAATTCCCCGGCTACTTTCTGATCGTCGCGGACTTCATCAAATGGGCCAAACAGCATGATATTCCGGTCGGCCCGGGCCGCGGTTCGGGCGCGGGCTCACTCGTTGCCTATGCGCTGACGATTACCGACGTCGATCCGCTGCGTTTCTCGCTGCTGTTCGAGCGCTTCCTCAATCCGTCGCGCGTCTCGATGCCGGACTTCGACATCGACTTCTGCCAGGATCGTCGCGAAGAGGTGATCCGCTATGTCCAGGCCAAATACGGCCGTGAGCAGGTGGCGCAGATCATCACCTTCGGTTCGCTTCAGGCGCGCGCCGCCCTTCGCGACGTTGGGCGCGTGCTGGAAATGCCCTACGGCCAGGTGGACAAGATCTGCAAGCTGGTGCCGAACAACCCCGCCAATCCGACCCCGCTCAGCAAGGCGATCGAGGAGGAACCACGTCTGCAGGAGGAGGCCGACAAGGAACCGGTCGTTGCCCGTCTGCTCGATATCGCCCAGAAGATCGAGGGCCTTTATCGCCATGCCTCGACACACGCCGCCGGCATCGTCATCGGCGATCGGCCGCTGTCGAAGCTGGTGCCGATGTATCGAGACCCGCGCTCCGACATGCCGGTCACCCAGTTCAACATGAAGTGGGTGGAACAGGCCGGCCTGGTCAAGTTCGACTTCCTCGGCCTGAAGACGCTGACGGTTCTAAAGACAGCCGTCGATTTCGTCGCCAAGCGCGGCATTACACTTGATCTCGCCAGCATTCCGCTCGACGACAAGAAGACTTACGACATGCTCTCGCGCGGTGAGACGGTCGGCGTGTTCCAGGTGGAAAGTGCGGGCATGCGCAAGGCGCTGATCGGCATGCGCCCGGACTGCATCGAGGACATCATCGCGCTGGTCGCCCTCTATCGTCCGGGCCCGATGGAAAACATACCGGTCTACAATGCCCGCAAACACGGCGAGGAAGAGATCGAATCGATCCATCCGACGATCGATTATCTGCTGAAGGAGACGCAGGGCGTTATCGTCTATCAGGAGCAGGTGATGCAGATCGCCCAGGTCCTGTCTGGTTACTCGCTCGGCGAGGCCGATCTTCTGCGCCGTGCCATGGGCAAGAAGATCAAGGCCGAGATGGACCAGCAGCGCGAACGCTTCGTCGATGGCGCTGTCAAGAACGGCGTATCGAAGGGGCAGGCGGACGTTATTTTCGACCTGCTCGCCAAGTTCGCGAACTACGGCTTCAACAAGTCGCACGCCGCGGCCTATGCCATCGTCTCCTACCAGACCGCCTATATGAAGGCGCATTATCCGGTGGAGTTCCTCGCCGCCTCGATGACACTCGATATGGCGAATACCGAAAAGGTCAACGACTTCCGCCAGGACGCCAAGCGCCTCGGCATCGAAGTCATCGCGCCATCGATCCAGACCTCGTTCCGCCATTTCGAAACGGGCGACAACCGGATCTACTATGCGCTGGCCGCCATCAAGGGCGTTGGCGAATCCGCCGTCGACCATATTGTCGAGGTGCGCGGCGACCAGCCTTTTGCCGGCATCGAGGATTTCTGCCTGCGCATCGATCCGAAGCAGATCAATCGCCGGGTGCTGGAAAGCCTGATCTCCGCGGGCGCCTTCGATTGCTTCGATATCGACCGCGCGCAACTGATCGGTGGACTGGACCGGGTCATGGGCTATGCGCAGGTCGCGCAGGAAAACAAGCGAAGTGGTCAGTCCGATATGTTCGGAAGCGCTGCCTCGGGACCTGAGAAGATCTCATTCCCGCCTTTCACCCCCTGGCTCGCCTCGGAGCGGCTGCTACGCGAATTCCAGGTGCTCGGCTTCTACCTCACGGCCCATCCGCTCGACACTTACAAGAACGTCCTGAACAAGATGCGCGTGCAGACCTTTGCCGATTTTTCGGCGGCGGTGAAGCAGGGGGCCAGCAACGGTCGCTTGGCTGGCACCGTGATTTCCAAGCAGGAGCGCAAGACGCGCACCGGCAACAAGATGGGCATCTTCGTCTTCTCCGATGCCTCCGGCCAGTTCGAAGCCGTGCTGTTTTCGGAAGTGCTCAATCAGTATCGCGACGTGCTGGAAGTCGGCAAATCCTTCGTCATCACCGCACAGGCGGACGAGCGGCCGGAAGGCATCAGTCTGCGCCTACAGACGGCGCAGTCGCTGGAGGAAAAGTCGCTGCAGATGCAGAAGGCGCTGCGTGTCTATGTCCGCGATTCCGGCCCGCTGAAAGCAGTCGCCGCGCACCTCAATGCCAAGGGCGACGGCCTGGTCTCCTTCATCGTCATCAAGGAGGAGGGCAAGCGCGAGGTGGAGGTGGCGCTGCCGGAGAAATACCGCATCACGCCGGAGATTGCAGCCGCGCTACGCACCGCGCCCGGCGTGATCGACGTCGAGCTGGTCTAAAGTAATTCCAGGAAAAGTGCGCAGCGGTTTTCCGTCCGGAATTGCGAGAGAACAAAAGGACAGAGCGGTTCTGAGATTCCGTGAAACGCTAGCCGCTCTAGCCGTTTTTCCCAAGGGCGCCGCGATTGGTGATGGTGATGAAATCGGTCCCGTCGCCGGTTTCCGGGCCGATGCCGGTGTCGGAAATCGTCAGCGACGAACCTGCCGTCAGCAGATCCTCGATCTTGCGCCTGACGTCATCGGGTATGGTGATGCGGTCGAGCGCGCGGTCGGCGGCGTCGAGCGATTCTGCCTGCGCCTCGCTGGTGATGCCGAAGCGCTTCTTCGCCTCCTTGGAAAGATCGTCTTCCAGCGTCACGCCGAACCAGTCGGCCTTGCCGTTCACCTTGTCGATCGTATGGGCGGTGAAGAAATGCGTGCCAAGGGCTTCCTGTGGCTCGGCGATGATGGCGGGAGCTTCGAACAGCGGTTTGAAATTCTGCCGAACCATGATTTCGCCGTTCGGCGGTACGCCCTTACCGGCGACCTCATAGACCGCCTTCATCAGCGCCGGGCTCACCAGTCCGCCCGATGTCGTGATGTTGTGGGCTTTCTTGAAATCCGCGATCGCCTGTACCGTCGCCGGTCCAAGCATGCCGTCCGGCGTGCCGGTAACAAAGCCCATATCGTTCAAGATGCCCTGCAGATCGCGGACATTTTCCCGCAGACCTCGGCGGGTGAGGAGAATGCCAAGCGGCGCCTGATCGGCGGTGGGCACTGCCCGTACGGCCTCTGGTATGGGCAGAGCGGCGACATCGTTCGTGGCGACTTGCACCGGCTCCGCCTGCGGCAGAAAGCCGGTCGTCGTCGGGCGCAGTTCGAGATCGGAGAACAGAGCGGCGGCGGGTGCGGCTTCAGGTTGAAACAACATGGTATGTTGGAAAGGCTGCGGCACCAGCGGCCGGTCGGCGATAACGACATGCACGCCGCGTTCGGTCATCTGGTAGAGCATCTTGGCGAAGGCCTTGGGCATGCGCACGCAGCCGTGTGAGGCCGGATAAATCGGCACCGAATTGGATTCGTGCAGGGCGATACCAGACCAGGTCAGCCGCTGCATGAAGGGCATCGGCGACGCCGAATAGAGATTGGACTCGTGATAGACCTCCTTCTCCAGAATGGAGAAGATGCCGCTCGGTGTCGTATGGCCGCGCTTGCCGGTCGAAACCTTCGATGTCGCCACCACCTGGTCGCCGTCATAGACGGCAAGCGATTGCCGGTCCTTCGATACGACGATCTGTAATGTGCGGGCATCCTCCGCGAAGGCGGGATGAACAAGGGCCGTGGCCGACAGCAGGCCAAGCCCGAAAAAGAAACGCGACTTCATATACACATACCAAAACGCAATACTCGTATGGCCACAGGTTAGACTTCGAAGTTTAAGGAAGACTTGAAGCGGAGCCGCCCACCGGAATTGCTTTTTTCCCGCTTCAAAGGCTTGTCCGATAGGCGCAATTGCGACCGGAAGTATTTTATGTAAATCTTAAATTGTAGGATGCGGAGCCGGGCGGGCGTCGACATGCATGTGGACGTGATCGAAAAGCTGGAAGATCTGCAGGGGCTGAAAGACGACTGGGATCGGATCTATGAGATCGACCCGGAGGCGCATTGTTTTTTATCCTGGACCTGGATGTCGAGCTGGTTCGCCTCTCGTGCGCTCCCTTGGCTCGTGCTGGCGGCAAAGCAAGATGAGGGCGGCGCCTATGTGGCTTTCTTCCCGATCCAGCTCGGTACCGGGCTCGACCGGAGCAACGGTTTCTACAATACCGTCGTCATGGGCGGCTCCTATTTTGCCTCCTATACGGGTATTCTCTGCGATCCGGCCTATGCCAATGCCGCTGTCTCAGCCTTTGGCGATCGGATTCGCGCCTTTCATTGGCGCAGCCTGCATCTCGACGACATCGATCGATCGTCTGCGCGCATCGGGGCCTTCCTCGAGCGTTTCCCGCCGGCGGATTTTGTCGGCGACAGAGTCAAGCGCCCGGCACAGATTTCGGATGCGGCCGAAAGGATTGATCCGGAGATCTACGTCCATGTGACGCTGCCTGCCGATTTCGATTCGTTCCTTCGTGAGAAACTGCATTGGCGTGCACGCCGCAATATCCGCCATTGCTTGCACAAGCTGGAGGGTTCGGCGGCACTGCGGATAACGCATGGCGACGCCGCAACCATCGAAGAGGATCTGGCGACGCTGCTGCGTCTTTGGGAGAAACAATGGGGATGGCGCAATCCCGGCTATATGCGTTATGTTCTCGATAATTCGCGATCGGTTCTGCCGGATTGCTTTCGCAGCGGCGATCTCTTTCTACCGGTTCTCTGGCAAGACGGCGTAGCGATCGCCGCATCCGCCGTCCTTCTGGATCGTCCCAGGAAGAGCCTGATCTGTTTCCTCAGCGCACGTGATGTCTCGATCCGAGATCTGTCCCCAGGCTTGACCCTGCATGCCTATACGATCCGCTGGGCGATAGAGAACGGCTTTCGAATCTATGATCTTGGTGCCGGCAATTATGAGCACAAGTATATTTTCGGCTCCGTCAGCCGGCGCATCGAGCGCTTCCGGATCGACACAAGGACGGGCCGGAACCTCGGTGACCGGCTGGACCCGCATTGCCTCCGTTTCGTGCTTGCCCGTATCAGGAAGCTGTATGCCGCAGGTGATTTGGTCGATGCCGAAATCGGCTGCCGACAGGTTCTTGCTATCGAACCCGCAAATGGTGAGGCGCTGGCACTCTATCGCGAAGTCGTGGCGTCACGCATTCTCTGGCAGGCGATCTCGCCCGATGAAGCTCCAAATATCGGCTCGGACGAGCAAGAAGTCGTCGGCCGCGCCGAGACGGAAAAGCAATGTCGCGCCACCATTGCCGAAACCCCGGGAGATTTCGACGCCGTGCACCGGTTGAGCATATTGCTGCTGCTGCGGGGCGAGGCCAGGGAGGCGGAGGCGGAGATTGAACGGGCGTTGGAGCTGCGTCCTGACTCCGCTGCCGCCCATTGCACCTATGGCAATATCCTCGCCGCGACTAGGGATTTCGAAGGCGCTGTCGTCCGCTATGACCGCGCGATCGCCCTGGAGCCAGGCCATGCGATTGCCTATAACAACAAGGGCAACGCATTGCGCCGCCTGGGTCGTGCCGACGAGGCGCTGGCGAGCTATGAAAAGGCGATTGCGATCAGGCCGAGTTACGAGCAGGCGATTGCCAATCGCGCAGCCCTTTTCGACGAAGAGACGGACATGCTGCCGGCCGTGATTCAGCTCTCGCGCTTGCCGCCGAATGTGTAGCCGGTTTCGACCGTCTTGTTGCCGAATTTTTCCCTGAGCTTGTCCATCGCTGCTTCCGCTGCGGCGCGGCGGGTTGCCTGTTCGTCGATCAGGTCGGGGGGGTCGGCGCGGGCGGCGTCGCAGAGATCGGTGACGCCGATGCCGATCAAGCGGAACTTGGTCCCATCGGTCTCGTGCTCGAGCAATCGCAGGCCGGTACGGAAAATGCGATCGGCAAGCTGGGTGGGGTCTTCCAGACGGCGGTTGCGGGTGCGGCTTTTGAAATCGGCCGTTTTCAGCTTCAACACGACAGTCTGCCCGGCAATGCCGCTGCGTTTCAGGCGGCGCGATACCTTCTCCGCGAGATCGCGCAGGATCGGCACCAGATCGTCATGACGAGAAATATCGTCGAAGAAGGTCGTCTCCGATGACACGCTTTTTGCCGCTTCGTTCGGATGGACCGTGCGATCGTCGATGCCGCGCGACAGGCGGAAGAGCCGCTGGCCGATGACTCCATAGCGGCGCATCAGATCGCCTTCCTCCATGGTCTGCAACTGGCCGATGGTGCGGATGCCGTCACTTTCCAAAGTCGCCGCAAAGGCCTTGCCGACGCCCCAGATGGTGGTCACAGGGCGCGGCTCCAGAAACGATAGCGCCTCTTGCCTCCCGATGACGGAAAAGCCGCGTGGTTTCTGCAGGTCGGAAGCGACCTTGGCGAGGAACTTGCAATAGGAAAGGCCGACCGAAATGGTGATGCCGATCTCGCTTTCGATGCGCTTGGCGAATTTCGCCAGGATACGGGCCGGCGGATCATGGTGCAGGCGCTGCGTGCCCTCAAGCTCCAGAAAGGCCTCGTCGATCGAAAGTGGCTGCACCAGCGGCGTCAGCTCCTGCATGAGTCCGCGCACTTCGCGGCCGACCCGGACATATTTCTCCATGTTCGGGCGGATGACGACCGCCTGCGGGCAGGCCTCCAGCGCCTTGAACATCGGCATGGCCGATCGGACGCCGTGAATGCGGGCGATATAGCAGGCCGTGGACACGACGCCGCGCTTGCCGCCGCCGATGATGACCGGCTTATCGGCCAGTTCCGGATTGTCGCGCTTCTCGATCGAGGCATAGAAGGCATCGCAATCAATATGCGCCAGCGTCAGGCCATAGAGTTCGCGATGATAGACAAGCCGTGGGCTGCCGCAGGCCCGACAGCGCGCGCGTTCTGCCGATTGCTCGCTCAGGCAATCGCGGCAAAAACCGGAAACTTTGTCGGGCGCGCTGGTCATGAAAATAGAACAAAAATTGAACATCGCCACCTTATGTTTTAAGCTTGTGAGTCTCAAGACGGAAAAGAGCGGGGAGGAGATGTTGGAGGAATTGAAAGCGGTGACGGCGGATCGCTGGGGCGATTTCGAAACACTCTTCGGGCCACGCGGCGCCTGTTATGGCTGCTGGTGCACCTATTTGCGCGTTCCGACATCCGAGCGCAAAACGATGGATGGCGGGGCGAAGAAAAAATTCATGCAGGCCCGCGTCTCAGCAGGCCCGCCCCCCGGCCTTCTCGGCTATATCGGTGAGCGCCCGGTTGCCTGGACGCAGGTTGGACCGCGATCGGAACTGCCGCAGTGGAATTCTCCGAAAACCGTCTCACGGCCGCTCGATCCGGAGGATGCCGAAGACAGCTCGGTCTGGGCCGTCAGTTGCTTTTTCATGAATTCGCGCGATCGCGGTAAAGGATACAGCCATCGCATGCTGTCCGAGGCGGTGAACTTCGCCAAGGCCTCTGGTGCACGCATTCTCGAGGGCTGTCCGATCGAACGGACGAAGCAATCGAAATCCGTCGGCCTCTGTGTCGGTTCGCTCCGCATATTCGAGGCGGCTGGCTTTTCCGAAGTCGCCAAACGAAAGGACGGGCGTCCCTTGATGCGCCTTGTTCTCTAATGCCGGCGCGGGCGAACCTAGCGGGCGATATGGGCGCGGATCAATGGCGCTGCCTGAGCCCAATCGTTCGCCTGGGGAATGTCGGCCGCTGCAGCCGGCGCCATGCGATGGACGATCGAGTCCGGCTTCAGGTTGATGAGAAGGCAGCTTGCGAGATGGTCGCGGACCGAATGCAGATTGTGCGCCATATCGTCGACGAAGGCGACGGGCAGGGTGCGCGTGCCGTGCAATGCCTGCACGATCGGTCCCTTCGGCTGCAGCGAGGCGAGCAGCGGATGGGAAAGGCCCAGCCTGTCGAGAAGACGGCGGCGCTGCGCCCAGAACTGCGGCGGCATGGCGGTGAGGAAGACGACATCGGCGTCTTTGGAAAAGCCATCAAGGGTGTCGACGACGCGATCCAACGGTGTCTGCCATTGTTCCTGCGCCTCGAAAAACGCGTCGATCAGACGACGGACCTCCATTTCTTCCAGCGCCTCGCCGCTTGCCTTCGAAATGACGTTGCCGGTCAGCCGGAAGGACCGCGGCAGGAATTCATGGCCTTCTCCATCGAGAAAGAGCAGGAAGGGCGCAAAGAAGTGCAGCACGACATCGTCAACGTCGCAGACGATGAGCGGCCGGTCGCCAAGGCGGACATGCGATGTGTCCAATTCGATCGGGGCATCCATCGTCAATATTCCCCTGAAGAAAGGCCGGGTGGCGAGAAGTGCGCGGATGCGGCGGCAACCGTTTCTGGCGCGATGCCGCTGGCCTGGCAGAATGCAAGCAATGTCGGCTCATGGTTCATCAAAAAATCCAGCATGCCGGCAAGAAAAGCGGGTTCGTTGATGGCGTTGCGCACCTGTGCCGGTTCGACACCGGTCAAGGCCAGGAAGCGGCCGAACATATCCGGCTCATTGGCCAGCCAGCCAAGTACGGCGATCGCGGTTTCCTGTGGATCGGCGGCCGCCTTCTTCGGGTTCTTGAAGTTACTTTGCATTTTGAGCGGTGAGTTACCTATTTTTCAACCAAATGCCGCTAGCGTCGGATTCAAGTATTTCTGGAATCGATTTCTCGCGACGTTATATTTTCATAGAATGGATGCAATACCGGATGCAGGGACAGCTCTCCATGCCTAAGCAGGTGATGATTGTAGAAGACAACGAGCTCAATATGAAGCTCTTTCGCGATCTTATCGAGGCGTCCGGCTATACGACGATCCAGACCCGAAATGGCATGGAAGCGCTTGATCTTGCTCGCAAATATCGCCCGGATCTGATCCTGATGGACATCCAGCTTCCTGAGGTTTCGGGCCTTGAGGTGACGAAGTGGCTGAAAGAGGATGACGATCTGCACGTCATTCCGGTGATCGCGGTGACCGCCTTTGCGATGAAGGGCGACGAGGAGCGAATCCGTCAGGGCGGCTGCGAAGCCTATGTTTCCAAGCCGATCTCCGTGCCGAAATTCATCGAGACCATTAAAACCTATCTGGGCGACGCCTGAGCGCGGGGAAGACTGATGACCGCGCGCATATTGGTGGTTGACGATGTACCCGCTAACGTAAAGCTGCTCGAAGCAAGGCTGCTGGCCGAGTATTTCGACGTGCTGACGGCGGAGGACGGCCTGAAGGCGCTGGCGATCTGCGACAGCACCCAGGTCGATCTCATCCTGCTCGATATCATGATGCCCGGCATGGATGGGTTCGAGGTCTGCGAGCGGCTGAAGTCCGATCCGCGCACCGCGCATATTCCCGTGGTCATGGTCACGGCGCTGGATCAGCCCGCCGACCGCGTGCGCGGCCTTAAGGCCGGTGCCGACGATTTTCTGACCAAGCCGGTAAACGATCTGCAGCTCATTTCGCGGGTCAAAAGCCTGCTGCGCCTGAAGACACTCAGCGACGAGCTGCGCATGCGCAACGAGACGGCGCGCAACTTCGGCATCGACGACCTTCTGCGCATCGGCGAAGGCCGCGCCGACGACAATGGCCATGTGTTGCTGGTCGACGGCCGCGCCAATTCGCAGGAGCGTATCATCCGCGCCCTGAAGCCGATCGCCGAGGTGACCGCAACATCCGATCCGCAGGCGGCCCTATTCGAAGCTGCGGAAAAGCCGTTCGAACTCGTCGTCGTCAATTCGAATTTCGATAATTACGACCCGCTGCGGCTTTGCTCGCAGCTCCGCTCGCTAGAGCGCACGCGCTTCCTGCCGGTGCTGCTGGTGACGGAGCAGGGGGCTGACGAGATGATCGTCCGCGCGCTCGATCTCGGTATCAACGACTATATCGTCCGCCCGCTCGATCCGAACGAGCTGGTAGCGCGCTGCCTGACGCAGATCCGCCGCAAGCGTTACAACGACCGTCTGCGCGCCAGTGTGCAGCATACGATCGAACTCGCCGTCACCGACGCGCTCACCGGGCTCAACAACAGGCGTTATCTCGACAATCACTTGAAGATCCTCTTCAATCGCTCCTTGACGCGTGGACGGCCGCTCTCGGTGCTGATCACCGATATCGATCGCTTCAAGCAGGTGAACGACACCTATGGCCACGACGCCGGTGATGAAGTGCTGAAGGAGTTTGCCGCCCGTATCCGCTCCACCGTACGCGGCGCCGATCTGGCCTGCCGCTATGGCGGAGAGGAATTTGTGGTGGTCATGCCGGATACGTCCCCCGAAGTCGCTGCCGCCGTTGCCGAGCGGCTGCGTGCTGCCGTGGAAACCACGCCGGTTACGCTGCGAGAAACAGGAGCCGTTCTCAATGTCACCGCCTCTTTCGGCATCTCGTCCCGTTTGGAGACGGTCGAAAGCCCCGAGCAGTTGATGAAGCAGGCCGACCGCGCCCTGTATGAGGCCAAAAACGCCGGCCGCAACCGGGTCGTCGCGGCGGCTGCTTGAGCAAGGGTGCCGTCTCGGTCCCTTAATATTCATGGGATTTTGGTAGTTTTGAACAAGGATTAAAAATTTGTAATCTTTGCTCCACAGCAATGACTGCAGATTTCCACAGGAGAATAAGCCGTTATTCTACACCAGTAAGTTCGCAGAATATACTTATTATATTTTGTAGAAGACTGATGTATAGCATGTATTTGTTGTGATATTTTTGCCATAAATGAAGTTGAAATGGAGAAAAGCTATGAGTATTCCATGCATAACGTGGTTCTCACTATGGTATGCAAATGGGCTCAAATATCTGTAATCAGAATCTGCTATGCATGCGATCATTACCTCTTTAATTTTAAGATCTACTCGCTTTCCGATTGTCATTTTTTCAGGCCAACAAAGCTGAATGACGGCAGGAATTTTAACCATTCGGGCAGACAAGAATTTTTTATCATTAAGAATTTGTTGATTTTCTTTCGATTTCGCGCAAATTTAGTCCCGTACAAGCACAGGCCCGCAAGGGCGTGGGAATACCCCATGATGCTCAGGTCCGCCGCATCTCCTGGGTCGTGGGGTCGGTCGGCTGGCAAGCAAATTTAAGCGGTTCCTCGTGCCGTTTTGCAGGCTAGCCGACCCCCAATTCGAAACGCCGCCTTCCAAAGGAAGCGCGGCGTTTTTCTTTGTTAATATCAGAAAGTTGAGTTTTAGGCTTTTCTGTTTTTCCGGTGCCTGCATAAGGTTTTGCACAGAAAAAGAAGGCAGCAAAAATAAAAAAGGCGCTAACCTTACGGTTGCGCCCTTTTGTAATCAGAAGTTTAGGAAACTTACTTGATCTTCGTTTCCTTGAACTCGACATGCTTCTTAGCAATCGGGTCGTACTTCGTCTTCGTCATCTTGTCCGTCATCGTACGGCTGTTCTTCGTCGTGACGTAGAAGAAACCGGTGTCGGCCGTCGACAGCAGCTTGATCTTGATGGTGGTAGCCTTGGCCATGGTCGTCCTGCCTTTAAGAAAAATGAAAGCCGTGGACGGCCAGTGCGGAGGTCCACGGCATATTCTGGCGCGAAACTACAAATCGCGCCCGAAAAGTCAACCCCTGCTGCCCATGAAAAGCAGCCGTATCGCCGAAAGCAGGACGTAAAGTCCAAAGAAAAAGGCGATTGCCCAGGCAAAACCGCTGGGATTGGCGATATCCATGGCTGTTCCGATCGTCGGCGGACCGAGGACCATGCCGACTGCGTAACAGAAAACGAATGCCGCATTGGCGGCGACAAGATCCGCGCCCGTCAGCCGGGTTCCGAGGTGGCTGAGGCCGACCGTATACATCCCGGAAACGCAGCCGCCCCAGAACAGCAGGATAACCGCCAGAAGTATCCAATTCGAAGCCAGCGAGGGCAATAGAAGCGCACCGACCAGTCCGATGGCTGCCATGATCGACAAAAGCGGCCGTTTGTCGCGTAGGCGGTCGGCAAGCAGCCCCAGGGGAATCTGGAAGACGAAGTTGCCGACGCCCATCACGGTCAGCAGCAGCGCGGCTTGTGATTCGTTGAAACCAAGCCGAGTCGCATAGCTGGTAAACAATGATCCGCCGCCGACGGTCACAGCGCCGAACACGAACACGGCGGCGGTCGCCGTTGGCACCAGGAAAACGTAGCGGATAAAGTGCAGCTCGGGCTTTTCGTCGACGATCGGGCTCTCGTTGCGGGCGATGAAGATCGGGATTGTCGCCGCCAGAATAATGCAGGCGCCGATGACGAAGGGCATCAGCCCTTCGCTGCCGACCAGCGAGAAAAGCAGGGGGCCGGCTGCAAAGCCGAGCGAGAAAACCGTGGAATAGAGGCCGAGCACGAAGCCGCGCTTGGAGGGCGGGGAGGCGGCGTTGATCCAGAATTCCGACAGGATGAAGAGGGTGGTGGTCGCTCCATGGAAGATCAGGCGCAGCGGGAACCACAGCAACAGGCTTTCCGCGTAATAGAACCCGAGCGAGCTCAGCGCGGAGAGCACGACAGCCCAGATCATCGTCTGCACCACACCGAATCGGTGGGCGAGCTTCGTGGTGATCAGCGCCGCTATCATCGCGGCGATCCCCATCATTGCCGTGTTGAGCCCGATCAGGCTTGAGGGAATGCCGCGTTTTTCGAGGATGATGCTGAGAAGCGGAAGGCCGAGGCCGATGGCGATGCCGACAGCGGAAACGGACGAAATGGCGGCGACGAGCGAAGGCCAATGAATTTCTTCGACATGGCCGGCCTTGCCGTTCGTCGGTTCAAACATGAATTGATCCTTAGAGCATGTGGCGAACGAATCGTTCGCAACGCGGGAGATAGAAAGGCACGGCACGGCCAAATCCAGGTGACGGGTCGGCTTTCATGGGATCGATCATATCCTCCGCAATGATCCTTTCGACGCCCGGCATGTTCAGACAAGAAATGTCGCCGATGTCAAGCCATTGGAGATCAAGCAATTCCCGCGAATCATGAATATAGGGCGGATCGATACTGGTTCCGTCCGAAGGGAGTAACGGCGTATGCCCGCTCCCGCCGGCCGGCAAGGCTGGTGATATCAGCTCGAGCACATGGTTCACGACCGGCCGTTTCCCCGATCCCATTCTTCGGGACTGTCGTCATGGCCGCCGAAGCCATGCATCCGCAGCGCCCATTGCAGGCCGATGACGCCGCCCTTGATTGGTTGAATTGCCGCCAAGGCGGTGAGCACCGTAATCGGCGCCCAGATGGCGAGATGCGCCCAGATCGGCAGATGAAAGGCCATATCCGTCAGCATGTAGCCGCCGACCACCACATGGCCGAGTACCAGGATGACCAAGTAGGGCGGCAGGTCGTCGGCACGCTGGTGGAACAGCTCCTCCTCGCAGACGGCGCAACGGTCTGCTGGTTTCAGGAACGCCTTGAAGAGCTTTCCCGAGCCGCAATGCGGACAGCGGTTCAGTAAGCCGCGGACAATCGAGCGTCCGAGCGGACGTTCAGCCTCGTCGGGGCCGCCAAAGCGGATGATTGGATCGGACGGGCTGCTCGTCATGAACCTTTCCTTCCTGCCGGCAGCCGCCGTTTATCGGCGCCCGCGTGGCGGTCTCGTTCCCGGCGCCTTGCGTGCCGGGGTCTTGTTGCGTCGCGTCGCCTTGTGGAAGGAACGCACCGCCGTTGGCATGGCGCGGCCGTCGCTTAACATTTCGAAGCGCAGGGCACCCGCCAGCGGGATCGCTTCCGCAAGGCGCACCGTGACGCTGTCGCCGAGGCGGAAGCCGAGCCCCGTCTTTTCACCCGTCAGCGCCTGATGCGCCTCGTCATAGATGAAATAGTCGGAGCCGAGCGTAGATATAGGGATGAAGCCGTCAGCGCCATAGTCGGGCAGGGTGACAAAAAGTCCCGACTTGGTGACACCGCCGACCCGGGCCTCGAATTCCTCGCCGATACGCCCGACAAGATGATGCGCGATCAGCCGGTCGACCGTCTCGCGTTCGGCAGCCATGGCGCGGCGTTCGAAAGTGGAAATCTCGGCGGCGATATCATCGAGCGTTGCTTCCTCGTCCGGCGTAATGCCGCCTTCGCCGAAACCGAGCGAGCCGACGAGGGCGCGATGCACGATCAGATCCGCATAGCGGCGGATCGGCGAGGTGAAATGCGCATATTTCATCAGGTTCAGGCCGAAATGCCCGATATTGTCGGGGCTGTAGATCGCCTGGCTCTGCGAGCGCAGCACCATCTCGTTGACCATGGTCTGATGCGCCGTACCCTCGGCCTTCGCCAGGATGCCGTTGAAGCTGTTGGCGCGGACATTGCCGCCCTTGACGAGCGAGATGCCGAGCGTTGCGAGGAATTCGCGCAGCACTTCCTGCTTGGCAAGCGTCGGGCCGTCATGGATGCGGTAGATCAGCACCTGCCGCTTCTTTTCCAGCGTTTCGGCAGCGGCGACATTCGCCTGGATCATCATTTCTTCGATGAGCTTGTGGGCATCGAGACGCGGCGGCACGAAGACCCGATCGACCGTGCCGTCCGGCTTCAGCAGGATCTTGCGTTCGGGCATGTCGAGTTCGAGCGGCTGACGCCGGTCGCGGCCGCGCCTCATAACCTCATAGGCATGCCAGAGCGGCTTCAGGATCGGCTCCAGCATCGGTCCGGTCTTGTCGTCCGGCTTGCCGTCGATCGCCGCCTGGGCCTGTTGGTAGGAAAGCTTGGCGGCACTCTTCATCATGATGCGATGGAAGGTGTGGCCCGCCTTGCGGCCTTCCTTGGAAAAGATCATCCGCACGGCAAGCGCAGGGCGGTCGACGCCTTCCTTGAGGGAGCAGAGATCGTTGGAGATGCGCTCCGGGAGCATCGGCACGACGCGATCAGGAAAATAAACCGAATTGCCGCGCTTCAGCGCCTCCCGATCCAGCGCGGAGCCGGGGCGGACATACCAGGAGACATCCGCGATGGCGACAGTGACGATCACGCCGCCGGGATTGTCGGGCGAGGGGTCCAGCTCGGCATAGACCGCATCGTCATGGTCCTTGGCGTCGGCCGGATCAATGGTGATCAGCGGCAGGCTGCGCCAATCTTCGCGATGCGACATGGTGGCGGGCTTGGCGGCGTCCGCCTCGGCGATGGCGGCCTGCGGGAAGACATGCGGGATGCCATGCGCATGGATGGCGATCATCGAAATCGCCTTTTCCGAAGCGACGGAGCCCACGATCGACAGCACCTTGGCGCGAGGTAGCCCGAAACGGCCGAGACGGGCAACTTCGACCTCGACCAGATCGCCTTCCTTGGCGTCGCCGGTATAATCCGGATCGATGACCATTTCCTCGCCGCGCCGCTCGATCGGCAGCAGCCGCCCGCCGCCGCCCGGCGTCTCGCGAAAGACGCCCATGGTTGCGGCCAGACGCTTGTCGATGACCCTGATGATGCGCGCGGTATAAGCCGGCCCGCCGCGATCGACAGCCGGAAATATCTTAGCGAGGATGCGGTCGCCCATGCCGGCAACCGGAGCCTTGCCCTTGCCGTTGCGACCGGCGGGGGAAGAGGACTGCTTGATCATCACGGCCGGCGCGACGCCGTTTTCCTCCGGCCATTCGGTCGGACGGCCGATCAGCTCGCCATCCTTGTCGCGCGTGGTGATATCGAGGACGGCGATCGGCGGCAGCGCTCCCGGGCGGATGAGCGACTTGCGGCTCTTCTGCACCATGCCGTCTTCTTCAAGCTCGCGCAGGAGGTTCTTGAGCTCGACGCGGCTCTCGCCCTTTAATCCAAAGGCCTTGGCAAGCTCGCGCTTGGAAGCCTGTTGCGGGTGATCGGCGATGAAGCGCAGGAGGACTTCGCGCGGCGGCAAAACGCCGTGCACGATCGCCATCATCGGTTCCGCATCGCCGCTGTTTTTCGCCGCACGACCAGTCTTGCCGGGGCGTCGCTCCGACGATGAATTCCTGCCGCGCGGTTCTCTGCTCACTCTGCGCTCTTCTTTGTCGTCTTGGTTGTTTTCGCCTTGGCCGGAGCCTTTGCAGCCGCCTTTGCCTTCGGTTTGGCGGCAGTCTTCGTCGTCTTGGTGGCGGCAGCCGCGGTCTTGGCCTTGGCCGGCGCTCTGGCCGACTTCCCGCCGCCGGATTTACCGGCTTTCGCCGCGATCAGCTCCAGCGCCTCTTCAACCGTGATTGCCTGCGGATCCTTGCCTTTCGGCAAGGTCGCATTGACTTTGCCCCAGTTCACATAGGGTCCGTATTTGCCGTCGCGAACGGTGATCGAGCCGCCGTCGGGATGTTCGCCGAGGTCCTTCAATGCTGCTGGCGTGCCGCCGCGGCTTCCTCCGCCGCCGGCCTTGCTCTGCTTTTCAGCAAGAACGGTCACGGCGCGGTTGAGGCCGACGGTGAAAACGTCCTCGACGGACTCGAGATTGGCGTAGCTGCCATCATGCAGCAGAAACGGCCCGTAGCGGCCGATGCCGGACGAGATCATCTTGCCGCTTTCCGGATGCTTGCCGATATCGCGCGGAAGCGAGATCAGCGCCATGGCCTTTTCATAGTCGATATCCTCGGGCTTCCAGCCCCTCGGCAGCGACGCACGCTTGGCTTCCTTGCCGTCGCCGCGCTGGATATAGGGCCCGAAGCGACCGGAGCGCAGCGTCAGCTCTTCGCCGGTGACCGGATCGGTGCCGAGCGCCTTCGGTTCGTTCAACCCGCTGGCTTCAGCCTCCGCGCCGCCTTCCGAGGAGAGTTGGCGCGTGTAGTTGCATTCCGGATAGTTCGAGCAGCCGATGAAGGCGCCGTATTTGCCGAGCTTCAGCGACAGGTTGCCCGTGCCGCAGACCTGGCAGATACGCGGATCGCTGCCATCTTCCCGCTTCGGGAAGACCAGTGGAGCAAGCGCTTCGTTCAGCGCGTCGAGCACATTGGTGACGCGCAGTTCCTTTGTATCCTCGATCTGGGCGAAGAAATCGCGCCAGAAATCGCGCAATACATCCTTCCAGTTCAATTCGCCAGCGGAGATACGATCGAGCTTTTCTTCGAGATCGGCGGTGAAGTCGTATTCGACGTATTTCGTGAAGAAGCTTTCGAGGAAGGCGGTGACGAGCCGGCCCTTGGCCTGCGGTACCAGCTTGCGCTTGTCGATCGTGACATAGTCGCGGTCGCGCAGCGTCGCCAGTGTTGCCGCATAGGTCGATGGGCGCCCAATGCCGAGTTCTTCCATCTTCTTGATCAGCGATGCTTCCGAATAGCGCGGCGGCGGCTCGGTAAAATGCTGCGTCGAATTGATCTTCTGCTTGGCGAGATTTTCGCGCGCATTGATCTCCGGCAGGCGGCCATCCTCGTCGTCGGCATCGTCGCTCTGCTCGCCGTCCTCCTTCTGGTCGGTATAGGCGGCGATGAAGCCGTCGAAGCGGATCACCGAACCGACAGCGCGCAAGCCTGCCTTCTGGCCGGCATTGTCAGCCAGGATTTCCACGGTGGTCCGCTCGATCTCGGCCGAGGCCATCTGGCTGGCGATGCCGCGCTTCCAAATGAGATCATAGAGCCTGATCTGATCGGCATCGAGGAATTTGCGCACGCGATCCGGCGAACGATCGAAATCGGTCGGACGGATCGCCTCGTGCGCTTCCTGGGCATTCTTCGCCTTGGTCGAGTAGAAGCGTGCCTTTTCCGGTAGGTAGCGATTGCCAAACTGATCGGCGATGGAGCGCCGTGCCGCGTCAATCGCTTCCGGCGCCATCTGAACGCCGTCCGTACGCATATAGGTGATGAGACCGACAGTCTCGCCGCCGATATCGACCCCCTCATAGAGCTTCTGCGCGATCTGCATCGTGCGGGATGCCGAGAAACCGAGCTTGGAGGAGGCGGCCTGCTGCAGGGTGGACGTGGTGAATGGCGGGCTCGGATTGCGCTTGACCGGCTTTGCCTCGACCGTGTCGACGACATAGGCGGCGCCTTCCAGCAGCGCCTTCAGGTTGCCGGCCTCTTCGCCATTGCCGATCGAGCGCGGCTGCAGGCGCTTGCCGTTGGCGGCGACGAGCCGCGCTTCGAATTCGTCACCGCGCGGTGTCTTCAAGATCGCCGAGAGATTCCAGTATTCCTCGGAGATAAAACGTTCGATCTCCGACTCGCGGTCGCAGACGAGGCGCAAGGCCACCGACTGCACGCGGCCGGCCGAGCGGGCGCCCGGCAGCTTGCGCCACAGCACCGGCGACAGATTGAAGCCGACGAGATAGTCGAGGGCACGGCGGGCAAGATAGGCGTCGACCAGCGGCACGTCGATATCGCGCGGCTCGGCCATCGCGTCGAGCACGGCCTTCTTAGTGATGGCGTTGAAGACGACGCGCTTTACGGGCTTGCCGTTGATGACGCGCTTCTTGTTTAATAGGTCGAGCACGTGCCAGGAAATCGCTTCGCCTTCGCGATCCGGGTCGGTCGCGAGAATCAAGCCGTCGGAGGATTTCACTGCGTCGGCAATGTCCTTGATGCGCTTTTGCGAAGCGCCATCGACTTCCCAGAGCATCTCGAAGTCTTGCTCGGGAAGGACCGAGCCGTCCTTGGCAGGCAGGTCGCGCACATGGCCGAAGGAAGCAAGAACCTTATATCCGGGTCCCAGATATTTATTGATTGTCTTGGCCTTGGCAGGCGATTCCACCACTACAACGTTCATCATCAATCTCTGAATGCGAGGTCGCGCCGGAAAAAGGCGCGGGAGAGACGGGGTATTTCGTTTCCCCGGCCTTCCGACATGGACAGGGAATTCGCCGCGGTCAAGAGGCGAAGTCGATTTTTGCGGTCAGCGCGGCGATGCGATCCTTGCAAGATGGCATCTATGCTACAATCCTGAATAAGCGCCTTTGGACGCTCCCCGTAGGTTCTGGTCATCATATCGGAACAGCCGGCAACACTTTCAATCCAGCATCGAGATCGACACCAGTCCGCCGGGATGCCGATGCAACCGGCCGGCCATGTCGAGTTCGAGAAGCACGGAATGAACGGAGGACACCGACTGGCCGGTATGCCGGATGATATCGTCGATTTCCACCGGCGTCGGCCCGAGTGCGTCGATGATCTCCCAGCGCTCCGTATCGTCCGGTGGCAAGGACAGCGGTTTGTCGTTCTTTTCAGCGGGCGCTTCGGCAAGCTGCGGGCGGAAAAGATCGGGCTCGGCGAGAGGCCTCAGCGCCTCGATGACGTCATCCGGGCTGGTCACGATCATCGCGCCATCCTTCAGCAAACCATTGGTGCCCTCGCAGCGTGGATCGAGCGGAGAGCCCGGCACGGCAAATACCAGCCGGCCGAATTCGCCCGCGAGCCGCGCGGTGATCAGCGAGCCGGAGCGCGTTGCCGCCTCGACCACGACGACGCCCAGTGAGATGCCTGCTATCAGCCGATTGCGGCGTGGGAAATCGCGTGCGCGCGGTTCCCAGCCGAACGGCATTTCGCTGACGGCGAGTCCATTGCCGTCCCATATTTCATGCAAGAGGCCGACATTTTCGGGCGGGTAAGGCTGGTCGAGCCCGCCGGCCATGGCGGCGATCGTACCGGTTTCCAGGCTGGCGCGGTGAGCTGCCGTGTCGATGCCGCGGGCAAGGCCCGAGACCACGGCATAGCCGGCCTGGCCACAAGCGCGGGCGATCATCGCAGTGAATTTGGCGCCGCTGATCGAGGCATTGCGCGAGCCGACGATGCCGATCGCCGGGCGAGTTGCCGTCGGCAAGCTGCCTTTGACGGCAAGAAGCGGCGGCGCACCATCGATCTCCCTCAGCGCCTGCGGATAATCCGGTTCGCCGATACCGACGAAACGCGCGCCGAAACGATCCGCCGCTTCCAGTTCGCGCAGTGCATCCTGCTCGCTGGCAATACGGATAGCACGTGTCGAGCCGCCGCGCTGTGACAGCTCCGGCAACGCGGCGAGTGCGGCTTCGGCTGAGCCGTAGTGACGGATAAGGTCGCGAAAGGTGGAGGGGCCGACATTGTCGGAACGGATCAGACGGAGCCAGGCTATCCTTTGTTTTTCCGTCAGCGCAATTCCGGTTCGTCCTGCGCTGCCTCTTCCCATTACCCCTTCGCTCCGATCTTGGTTTCCGTGCCGGCAGTCAGCCGGGCAATATTGGCTCTGTGCTTGTACCAGGCGATAACGGTCATCAACGCCATGGCCGCGGCGATCTTATCGGCACCCAATATCCATAATGCAACCGGAATGACAAGGGTTGCAACCAATGCGGAGAGGGAGGAGTAGCGCGTGGTAAAGGCGATGACCAGCCAGATGATGGCGAAGATCAACGCCATCAACGGCGCCAGGCCAAGCAGGATACCGAGATATGTCGCGACGCCCTTACCGCCCTTGAAGCCGATCCAGACCGGAAAGATGTGGCCGATGAAGGCGGCAAAACCGGCGAGCACGCTCGCATCCTCACCGAAGAAATGCGAGACGATCAACACTGCGACCGTTCCCTTGAAGGCGTCGAGCAGCAGCGTTGCTGCCGCCAACGGCTTATTGCCGGTGCGCAGCACATTGGTCGCTCCGATATTGCCGGAACCGATCTTGCGGACGTCGCCGAGACCGGCCATGCGTGTCAGAACCAGGCCGAAGGGGATAGAGCCGAGCAGGTAGCCGATGACAATAGCTGCCAGCGCCGTTGGCAGGGTCAACTGCCATGTCCAGAAATCCGCCATCACTTTCTATTCCCCATAAGCCTCAGCTTTGCCTAGAGACTGTGAACCAACTTGCCCGCGACATAGGTCGCGACCGCCCTGCCGGTCATTCTTGCGTCTTCGAACGGTGTATTCTTCGAGCGCGACAGAAGCATGTCTTTGGCAACAAGCCAAGGCTCGTCGAGATCGATCAAGGTGATATCCGCCTTTGCACCCGGCTTCAGCGTGCCGGCATCGAGACCGAAGATCTGCGCCGGCCGGGTTGAAAGGGCGTCGATCAGCCGCATGAGGCTGACTTCGCCGCTGTGATGCAGGCGAAGTGCGGCCGCAAGCAGCGTCTCCAACCCGATTGCGCCATCCTCGGCCTCGCCGAAAGGCAGGCGCTTGGTATCCACATCCTGCGGGTCGTGCGCCGAGACGATAATGTCGATGGTGCCGTCCGCAAGCGCCTCGATCATGGCCGTGCGATCGTCCTCGGAGCGTAGCGGCGGGTAGAGTTTGAAGAAGGTGCGGTATTCGCCGATGTCGTTTTCGTTGAGCGCCAGATTGTTGATCGAGATGCCGCAGGTGACCTTCGCGCCGCGCGAGCGTGCAAGACGGATGGCCTCTGCCGATTCCGGCACGGAGATCATCGCTGCGTGATAATGGCTGCGGGTCAGCGTCGCGATCCTGAGATCGCGCTCGAGCGGGATAAGCTCGGTTTCCCTCGGAATACCGGATAGCCCGAGCCAGCTTGCCAGCAGCCCCTCATGCATTACACCGTTGGCGCCGAGATATTTGTCGCGGGTCTCGCAGGAGACGACCGCGCCGAATTCGCGCGCATAGGTCATGATGCGGCGCAGGACCTGCGTGTCGTAGACGCCGGAATGCGCATCGGTGAAGACCACGGCGCCGGCTTCCCTGAGGAGACCGATTTCCGTCATCTCTTCGCCGGCAAGCCCCTTGGTAATCGCCGCTGCCGGATAGACATTGACGACGGCCGTATCGCGCGCCGTCTTCTTGACGAATTCGACGAGGGCGATGTCGTCGATGACGGGATCAGTGTCCGGCATCATGATGAAGGAGGTCACGCCGCCGGCTGCCGCCGCGCGGCTCGCCGAAGCGATGGTCTCGCGATGTTCGCCGCCGGGCTCGCCGACATGGACACGGGCATCGACAAGGCCGGGCACGGCGACGAGGCCGGTGCAGTCCCGTACTTCAGCGCCCTTCGGCGCGGCATGTCCGAGTGCATCCTTGCCGGCGGCGAGGATGTCGCCGTTTTCGACGATGATCGTGCCGACTTCGTCAAGATTGCGCGAGGGATCGATGATGCGGACGTTCTGGAGGACGATAGAGTTGCTCATGCGCCAGCTCCCTCGGTGCGCGGTCCCTGGTTTTGCGAGATCAGCAGCGCCTCCATGACCGCCATGCGCACCGCGACACCCATTTCCACCTGTTCGGCGATGACGCTTTGCGGTCCGTCGGCCACCTCGGAGGCAATCTCGACACCGCGGTTCATCGGACCGGGATGCATGACAAGTGCATCCTCCTTGGCCGCCTTCAATGTCTCGGCATCGAGCCCATAGAAATGATAGTATTCCCGCACCGACGGCACGAAGGCACCGGACATGCGCTCGCGTTGCAGCCGCAGCATCATCACCACATCGGCGTCCTTCAGTCCTTCCTTCATCGAATGGAAGATCTCGACGCCCATGTCGGCGATCCCGGCGGGCAGCAGCGTGGCGGGAGCCACGACCCGGATACGCGCACCCATGGCATTCAGCAGCAGGATATTGGAGCGTGCGACACGCGAATGCAGCACGTCGCCGCAGATCGCGACGATGATGCGCGAAAGCTTGCCCTTGGCGCGGCGAATGGTCAGTGCGTCGAGCAGCGCCTGCGTCGGATGCTCATGCTGGCCGTCGCCAGCATTGACGACGGAGCAGGAGACCTTTTGCGCCAGCAGCGAGGCAGCACCGGCGCTGGAGTGGCGGATGACGAGGACATCGGGACGCATGGCGTTCAGTGTCATCGCCGTGTCGATCAGCGTTTCGCCCTTCTTTACGGAGGAATTGCCGACCGACATGTTCATGACGTCGGCGCCGAGCCGCTTGCCGGCCAGTTCGAAGGATGCTTGCGTGCGGGTCGAGGCTTCGAAAAAGAGATTGATCTGCGTCAGCCCGCGAAGCGTCGATGTCTTCTTTTCGCGCTGCCGGCTGATCTTCACTGCCTCGTCGGCCTTGTCGAGAAGATAGGTGATATCTTGTTCGGTGAGGCCCTTGATGCCGATGAGGTGGCGGTGGGGGAAGAAGAACATGACGCTGCCCTCCGGATTTCGTCAGGGGGTCTATAAAGAGGGAGCGCCTCAGGGGCAAGCGCGGGCTTTCGTTACGCCCGCTTGTTCCCCATGCAATTTCGCTCGAATCCCGCTACAGCAGCTATGCTGTTGGGAGACGAAAGTTCCAGTTTCCTTTTGCAACCCTCTTGCTCTACAAGCGATCCATGACCCAACCGACCCGGACTGACGACACATTTGCCGAACTGAACCAGCCGAGCCTCTGGTCCGGCATCAATGCCTATCGTTCCGATCCGCTGATCGTCGATTTGACGTCCGGTCTGCCGCGCTCGACGCGCGAAGATCTGGAGCAGATGGGCCGTTATGTCACCTCGCATGAGGCGCAGGAACTGGCGCGCATGGCGAACCAGGGCGCGCCGCAACTGCGCACCCACGGCCCGCGTGGCGAACGGCTGGATGTGGTCGAGTTTCATCCGGCCTGGCATGCGCTGATGCGCCGCTCCATGGCGTCGGGCCTGCATTCCTCGATCTGGGATCCGCAGGCAGACCCGGAGGCCAAGGGCCAGTCGCACAAGGTCCGCGCCGCGCGCTTCTATCTGACCGCACAATTGGAATGCGGCCATCTCTGCCCGCTGACCATGACCAGCGCCTCGGTCGCGGCAATGATGGCATCTCCGGCCGTGCAGAAGGATTGGGCGCCGAAGATTCTCTCGCGCAAATATGATTCGTCCAACAAACCGGCCATGCAGAAAAGCGCCGTCACCATCGGCATGGGCATGACGGAAAAGCAGGGCGGCACGGATGTGCGCGCCAACAAGACGAGCGCCGATAAGGTCAGCGACGGCATCTATCGGCTCTCGGGCCACAAATGGTTCATGTCGGCCCCGATGAGCGATGCTTTCATCATGCTGGCGCAGACCAAGGACGGCATGGGCTGCTTCCTGGTGCCGCGCCTCCTCGAAGACGGTTCGGCCAACGGCCTGCAGTTTCAGCGGTTGAAGGACAAGCTCGGCAATCGCTCGAACGCGTCCTCCGAAGTCGAATTCAGCGATACCTTCGGCTTCCTGCTTGGGGCGCCGGATGGCGGCATTCGCACCATTCTCGATATGGTGACGTTGACGCGCCTCGATTGTGCACTAGCATCCGCCGGCATCATGCGTGCCTCGCTCGCTGAAGCTGTGCATCATGCCCGCGGCCGCAGCGTCTTCGGCAAGATGCTGGTCCATCAGCCGATCATGACGCGCGTACTTGCCGATATGGCGCTCGATGTCGCCGCGGCGACCGCACTCGCCTTCCGCCTGGCGGAAGCCTTCGACAAGGCAAGCAGCAGCAGCGAAGATGCCGCCTATGCCCGCGTCATGACGCCGGTTGCTAAATATTGGTGCTGCAAGATCGCGCCCGCGCTTATCTACGAAGCAATGGAGTGCATCGGCGGCAGCGGCTATATCGAAGAACGCCCGATCGCCCGGCATTACCGCGAGGCGCCGGTCAATGCGATCTGGGAAGGCTCCGGCAACGTCATGGCGCTCGACGTGCTGCGCGTTCTGAACCGGGGCAGGGATCTGTTCGAAACCGTCTTTGCCGGCCTTGCCCGCGACCTCGGCCCGGCCGGCAAGAAAACCATCGATGTTTTACGCGCCGCCATGGCGCTTTGCGAACAGGACGAAGGAGCAGCCCGCCTCTTGATCGAGCAGATGGCACTGGCCGCCGGCGCCGCCGAACTCTATCGCCTGGGCGCAGGCAAGATCGCCGATGCTTTCATAGAAACCCGCCTTGCGGGCGGCTGGCGCGCCACCTACGGCATGCTGGATGCCCGCTTCGATGCGAGCTACATCGTCGATTTGTTGTATCCGCCGGCGACTTGATTGCCCCGGCTCGGATTTATCCAGCTATTTGTAGACCGAGATGCTCAGACATTGGATCGAAATCCCGATCATCGTGAAGAAGCACGTGCCCTTCCTCGATGCAGAACGTGCCGATGATGACGCCTATGGTTTTTCGTACAGTAATTCCACGCTCTCGTAGAAAACGATAGTTGCGCGCCGCTTTGACTGCAAATGCATCGTTCAGCATCGGTCGAACCGTAAATTGGCGAAGACTTCTTTCTATTAGAGCCGCATGCCGATCACCACGGGCACCCTGAAGAACTTCGAGAAGTATAAGATCTCCAACCAAAATATCGGGAGGTCCTGCTGCTATCATATTTCGGAGACGACGCACGGCTTCCGTCTCTGCGTCGCGCAAAAGGGAAATCCAAACAGAGCTATCAACGACGATCACTGTTGTCGATCTCTTCGCATCTCTTCCAGATCGCCTTCCCATCCAAGCCCTGCAAGGTCCTCGAGCGCTCGTTTCTGGCGATGCCAACGAACGACACTCCGCAGAGCTTCCTCAACGGTCGCTTTTTTTGTCGACTGTCCTGTCGCAGCCATTGCTTCTGCGATTAGCGCGTCATCAATTTCTATATTTGTTCGCATTTGCAATCTCGTGTGTATGCCAATAAAGAATTATACACATCGATCCTTGGGATCGCAAACGCGAAAACAGTTATTGAGGGTATCCATGATCAATCTCCGCCCGGTCCAACCCGATGACATCGATCAGCTCTATATCATCTCCCTGGTCACCGGCGATGCTGGCATGGATGCCACGGCGCTCCATCGTGATGGACGGCTGATAGGGCATATTTATTCGGTGCCCTATGCGACCCTTAGCCCGGAAACCGTTTTCGTCGCCGAAGATGGGGAGGGTGTCTGCGGCTATATTGCCGGGGTCTTCGATACGGTTGCTTTCGAGGAAAGGCTGGAACGTGAGTGGTGGCCGGCGCTGCGCAAACGCTATGCGGAGCCATCCGGCGATGCTTCGACCTGGGATGCGGATCAGCAGAGAAGCTTTACGATCCACCATCCGAAGCGAGCGCCCGCTGCTCTCACCGATCCGTTCCCGGCGCATATTCATATGAATCTTTTACCGCGCACGCAGGGGCAGGGCATTGGTAGCGCGCTTCTCGACAGATGGCTTTCCAATGCCCGCACCCAAGGCGTCAAGGGCGTGCATCTGGGGGCAAATATCGGTAACCACAATGGCATGCGCTTCTGGGCATCGCGCGGATTTTCCCGGCTGGAACTGCCGCCAGAATTGACATCGCAGACCACCGTCTGGTTCGGCCAATCTCTCTAATCTGTGGATTGCACAGCTTTAACTCTGTCGAAGTTCATCGGCTCGTTGTTCCCTTCTGTGCGGCTTGTTATTCACCGTCTGGTGACAGGTTGGGGCCGAGATAATGCCAAGCGCAAACGCCGTTTTGAGAAAACCGATCGAAACACCCGCCGAGCCGGAGAAGCGGGTGCGCAACCGCGCCGCCACCGAGCAGGCGATCCTGGATGCTGCGAAACGGCTGCTGGCGGAGGAAGGCTTCCAGAATTTCGGCATCAACGCGGTTGCCCGCGGCGCCGGCTGCGACAAGCAATTGATCTATCGCTACTATGGCGGTCTCGATGGCCTGGTGGAGGCGATCGGCACCGATCTCGGAAGCTGGGTGACGGATCGCATTCCCGACGATACCGGCGGCATGTTCCTGCTGACCTATGGCGACCTGATGGAACGATTGGCCCTGCTTTTCCTCGATGCATTGCGCGCCGATCCGCTGATGCGCCGCATCGTCGCGTGGGAGGTGTCCGAAAATACCGAGCAGGTGCGGCGGCTGTCGGAAGCCCGCTCGAAAGCGCTGGCTGGCTGGATAGAGCGCATGCGCGGCTCGCTTACACCGCCGAAGGGGATCGATGCGATCGGCGTCAATGCCATGATCTTCGCCGCCATCCAGCATCTCGTGCTTTCGGCGACCGTCAGCGGCCAATGCGCCGGTCTTGCCCTGAAAACGTCGAAGGACTGGGAGAAGGCCGCTACCGCCCTGAAGCGGATCGTGCGCGGCGTTTACGGCTGACATTTCAGCCGCGCAGGAGATATCCACAGCCGCGCCTGGGCGTTAACCTTAACAATTGGTTTACATTGCGCCGCAACGGTTAACTGGCCACTGTAGGTGGATAAATTGTTAACCACCGAGCGTGCAGCCATGGGGTCGAGACCCGCAAAAATCGTGTTCCTTGTCGCGGCGATGATGTTCTTCGCCGTTCTGGCACTCGATATAGCGGTACCGGCACTGGTTTTGAGCGCCATGGCACTGTCGAACTGGCTGGTCCTTTCGACTGAAGCGACGCAATACCCGCGTCGAAGGGGAACCGCATGAAGTGGTTGCTGATATGCTGGGCCGCACCCGTCTCGTTTCTCGGGGCGTGGTACTATCTTTCCTACTACGACATGAGTTTCGGCGTCTTCATGTTCACGCGGCAGATGCACGATCTCGTTTTTGATATCTACGGCAAGATCCTCGGCATCCCGCCCGAAACCATTCCGCCGTTGGTCGCCCGCGCCATCGCCTTCGACAGCCTGCTGGTCTTCTCCATCATAGGCTTCCGCAAGCGTGCTGCTATCCTGGAATGGTGGAAGAGCCGTCAGGTCTCGAGATCGGGAAAAACCGGCCTGCCGAGTGCCGAAAGCCTGTCCAAGGCGCCCTGAAGAATGAAGCTTGCGGCCGCCGAGTCGATGCGCTCGGCACGTTTGGCGCGCGAGACGTCCATTTCCAGCAGCGCCCGCTCGGCGGCGACCGTCGATAACCGCTCATCCCAGAAGACGAAGGGCAGGTCGGTCTTGTCGGCCATGCTGCGCACGAAGGCCCGTGTCGCCTGCACGCGCGGCCCTGCCGAACCGTCCATGTTCATCGGCAGGCCGATCACGAAAGCCGCGACTTTCTCCTTTTCAGCGAAGGAAAGCAGCACCTGCGCATCCTGGGTGAACTTCACACGCTTGATCACCGGGCGCGGCGTGGCAAACCGCCGGCCGAGATCGGACATGGCGAGCCCGATGGTCTTGGTGCCGAGATCGAGCCCGGCGATCGGCTGGCCGGGCAGGAGCATCACGGCGAGGTCTTCGATGGTCAGCGTCGTCATCAGGCTATCGTCCCCCGTCAAAACAAATTGAAGTCCGCACCGCTTTTCTTTGTGACGGTTTCGGATATGTCCTAAGACACCAGTCTTGCATTAGAAATCAAGTATTAAGGAGAAATCCATGAAGATCACTTGGCTCGGCCACTCCGCCTTTCGCATCGAAACGGCCAAGGCCAAAATCCTTATCGATCCGTTCCTGACCTATAATTCGTCCTTTGCCGGCCTCGATATGAAGGAGGCCACCGCGGGCATCACCCACATCCTCTTGACCCATGGTCATGGCGATCACGTCGGCGACACTATTCAGATCGCCAAGGACACCGGCGCCGTCGTTCTCGCCAATGCCGATCTCGCCGCCTGGCTCGGCAGCAAGGGTGTCGAGAAGCTGGAAATGGGCAATACCGGCGGCACCATCTCTTTGGGTAGCTTCTCGGCGACCTTCACCAACGCGCTGCACTCCTCTGCCCAACTCACTGAGGACGGTGTTTCGCATTCTCTCGGCAACGCGAACGGCCTGATGCTGCATTTCGACGACGAGCCGACGCTGTTCCACATGGGCGATACGGACATCTTCTCCGACATGGGCCTGATCACCGAACTGCATCAGCCTGATATCGGCATCGTGCCGATTGGTGATCGCTTTACCATGGGCGGCGCCGTTGCCGCGCTCGCCTGTCAGCGCTACTTCAACTTCAAGACCGCCATTCCCTGCCACTACGGCACTTTCCCGATCATCGACCAGACGCCGGAAAAGTTCATCGCCGGCCTGGAAGGTTCGAAGACGGCCGTCGCGGCACCGAAGCCGGGCGGCAGCGTTTCCGCCTGACAAAAGTACGTTGCGTATGGCGGACATGGTCTTTATAGCGATAGGAAAAATCCTATCCGGAGAATGCCATGTCCGTCGATCTTGCTACCGTGAAACGCGTCGCCCATCTTGCCCGCATCGCCGTCAATGAGGACGAAGCGCAGCGGATGATGGGCGAGTTGAACGGCATTCTGGGCTTCGTCGAGCAGCTTTCCGAAGTGAATGTCGATGGTGTAGAAGCCATGACCTCCGTCACGCCGATGGCGATGAAGAAGCGGATGGATGGTGTCACCGATGGCAGCAAGGCCTCCGACATCGTCGCCAATGCGCCGAATACCGATCAGAATTTCTTCCTGGTTCCCAAAGTTGTTGAATAACGGCCGCACGAGCCTGTTCCGACCCATTGCCCTCATTAGACCTGAAGCGAAACAAGATGAGTGAACTGACCAGCCTGACCATCGCCGAAGCTCGCGACAAACTGCGCGCCAAGGACATCACCGCCACCGAATTGACCGAGGCCTATCTTTCGGCGATCGAGGCGGCCAATGCTCAGTTCAATGCCTATGTGAAGGTGACGCCGCAAAAGGCGCTTGCAATGGCCAAGGTCTCGGACGCCCGCCTTGCTGAAGGCAAAGCCGGCGCGCTGGAAGGCATTCCGCTCGGCATCAAGGACCTGTTCGGCACCGAAGGCATTCATACGCAGGCCTGCAGCCACATCCTGGACGGCTTCGAGCCGCACTATGAATCGACTGTCACGCAGAACCTCTGGAACGACGGTGCTGTCATGCTGGGCAAGCTCAACATGGATGAGTTCGCCATGGGCTCCTCCAACGAGACCTCCTATTACGGCCCCGTGATCAACCCCTGGCGCGCCGCAGGCTCCAACCAGCAGCTCGTTCCCGGGGGCTCCTCGGGCGGTTCGGCCGCTGCCGTTGCCGCGCATCTCTGCGCGGGCGCCACCGCTACTGACACCGGCGGCTCCATTCGCCAGCCCGCCGCCTTCACCGGCACGGTCGGCATCAAGCCGACCTATGGCCGCTGCTCGCGCTGGGGCATCGTCGCCTTCGCCTCGTCGCTCGACCAGGCTGGCCCGATCGCTCGCGATGTTCGCGACGCTGCCATCCTGCTGAAGTCGATGGCGAGCGTTGACGCCAAAGATACGACCTCCGTCGATCTGCCCGTGCCGGATTACGAAGCCTCGCTGGGTAAATCGCTCAAGGGCATGAAGATCGGCATCCCGAACGAATACCGTGTCGACGGCATGCCGGAAGAGATCGAGACACTTTGGCAGCAGGGCATCGCCTGGCTAAAGGATGCAGGCGCCGAAATCGTCAACATCTCGCTGCCGCATACGAAATACGCCCTGCCGGCCTATTACATCGTCGCGCCGGCTGAAGCCTCGTCGAACCTCGCCCGTTACGACGGCGTGCGCTATGGCCTGCGCGTCGACGGCGAGAATATCGTCGACATGTACGAGAAGACGCGCGCTGCCGGCTTCGGCCAGGAAGTCAAGCGCCGCATCATGATCGGCACCTACGTGCTCTCGGCCGGCTATTACGACGCCTATTATCTGCGTGCCCAGAAGGTCCGCACGCTGATCAAGCGCGATTTCGAACTCGCCTTCCACGCCGGCGTCGACGCCATCCTGACGCCCGCCACGCCGTCTTCGGCCTTCGGCATCGCCGACGAAAACTTGGCTTCCGATCCGGTCAAGATGTACCTCAACGACATCTTCACGGTGACGGTCAACATGGCCGGTCTCCCCGGCATCGCCGTCCCCGCCGGCCTCGACCCGAAGGGCCTGCCGCTCGGCCTGCAACTCATCGGCAAGCCATTCGACGAGGAAACCCTGTTCAAGACCGCCCACGTCATCGAACAGGCTGCCGGCAAGTTCACGCCGGCGAAGTGGTGGTAAGCAGCGATTAGCGCCCAACATCAAAGCGGCAAAGGATAAAGTGGAGCCTGACAAGGGCTCCACTTTCGTCAGTTTTACCTATTATCCAACTGCGCCCTCACTAGCCTCAGTCCCTGTTCGGTAATCTGATAAGGATGACCGCCCGAGGATTTGATGGCTCTTAGGCGTTTGAGTTTGCGGAAGAGATCGAGGCCGAAGCCGGGATAGAGCCAGCCGTCGCGTGTGAAGCAGCGGACCGTCTCGATCTTCTTGTTTTCGGCGCGGTTGATTTCAATGCGCCCGCCTTGAGCGAGCAAATGCAGGATGCGCTGTTCGGCGCGCGAAATATCCATGGTTTTCAAGATCCGGAAAGCGCCGTAAGGCGCGACAAAACGATCCGACATTCCCTTGCGGAAAGTCGGGGCTTCGTTTCGGGCCCAGCGCGCAAGAAGACTTGCGGGCGGGGCCTTTACCGGGTCTGAGAAAAGGTGGACATCAAGACTCCATTGATGCGCCATATCTAAAGCAGGTTGTACCCGCCGGTCAAGTTTCACCCTCGTTAAACATAGGCCGCCATCCAGCGCCCGTTCTCATTTGGTGGCTGGAAAAAGCCCTTTTCCGGTGTTTTACTGCTGAAAACGGCGGGGGCCTGATGATCCACATTCGCAACGCGCACGAAGGAGAGATGGAGATATTGGCCAATATCGGCCTGCGCTCATGGCAGGCGGCCATGGGGTCGATCGGCGGCACGGACGCGCTGCTCGAAAGTGCCAGCGAAGCCTTCTCGAACTTCACCCGCGGCGCCTGGCTGACGATCACGGTCGTGGAGCTGAACGGAGTGGTTGCCGGTTGGGCAGCCCGTGAAGCCTTGGACGAGAATATCTCCGATTTCTGGATCGATCCCGATCATCTGCGGCAGGGACTTGGTTCGGCGCTGCTGGCGCAGATCGAAAAGGATGTTCGGGAGCAGGGGTTGGAGAAGATCGCGGTGCAGACCCACGCCGAAAACAGCAATGCGATCGAATTCTTCAAGGCGCATGGCTATGCCATTCATTGGCTCTCCGTCGACTATTCTCCGAAGCTCGATCGCGACGTACCGACGGTCGGACTTTCGAAAGCACTGCTCGATAGCGATGACGGGACGTATGGCGCGGGCTTATAGGTGCTGAAAGTCTTGCGCCGCACCGCCAATTGCTCTACCTCACAAAGTTCAGAAGAACAGCATTTCAAGAGCCTCTCATGACCATTGTCGACGTTCGTACGCCAGATCCGAAGCGCTTCATTCCCGGTGCCACCGGCGATTGGGAAGTTATTGTCGGAATGGAAGTCCATGCCCAGGTGCTGAGCAAATCCAAGCTCTTCTCCGGTGCTTCGACCGAGTTCGGCAAGCCGCAGAATTCCAATGTCTCGCTGGTCGATGCCGCCATGCCCGGCATGCTGCCGGTCATCAATGAGGAATGCGTCAGGCAGGCCGTGCGCACCGGCCTCGGCCTGAAGGCTCAGATCAACAAGCGCTCGGTCTTCGACCGCAAGAACTATTTCTATCCGGACCTGCCGCAGGGCTATCAGATCTCGCAGTACAAGGACCCGATCGTCGGCGAAGGCAAGATCGTCATCTCGCTCGGTCCGGATCGCCAGGGCCAGTTCGAGAATATCGAGATTGGCATCGAGCGCCTGCACCTGGAGCAGGACGCCGGCAAGTCGCTTCACGATCAGCACAACACCATGTCCTATGTCGACCTCAACCGTTCCGGCGTGGCGCTGATGGAAATTGTCTCCAAGCCGGACATGCGCTCGGCCGACGAGGCGAAAGCCTATATGACCAAGCTGCGTTCGATCGTGCGCTATCTCGGCACCTGCGACGGCAATATGGATGAAGGTTCCATGCGCGCCGACGTCAATGTCTCTGTCCGTCGTCCGGGCGGCGAGTTCGGCACACGCTGCGAAATCAAGAACGTCAACTCCATCCGCTTCATTGGACAGGCGATCGAGGCCGAGGCGGTCCGGCAGATCCGTATTTTGGAAGACGGTGGGGTGATCGAGCAGGAAACGCGCCTCTTCGACCCGAACAAGGGTGAAACCCGCTCCATGCGCTCCAAGGAGGATGCACACGACTACCGTTATTTCCCCGATCCGGACCTGCTGCCGCTCGAATTCGACGACGCTTTCGTCGAGGAACTCGCAGCCGATCTGCCGGAGCTGCCTGACGACAAGAAGGAGCGTTTCGTCCGCGAGCTCGGTCTCTCGATCTACGATGCCTCCGTGCTTGTCTCGGAAAAGGCGATTGCCGATTATTTCGAGGCCGTCGCTGCCGGTCGCGATGGCAAGATCGCAGCAAACTGGGTGATCAACGACTTGCTGGGCGCCTTGAACAAAACCGGCAAAACCATTGAGGAGACTCCGGTTTCGCCCGCCCAGCTCGGCGCCATCATCGACCTGATCAAGGCCGAAACCATCTCTGGCAAGATCGCCAAGGACCTGTTCGAGATCGTGCTTACCGAAGGCGGCGATCCCATGGAGATCGTCGAAGCTCGCGGTATGAAGCAGGTCACCGACACCGGCGCCATCGAGAAGGCGGTTGACGAGATCATCGCCGCCAATCCGGATCAGGTCGCCAAGGTCAAGGCCAAGCCGACGCTTGCCGGCTGGTTCGTCGGCCAGGTGATGAAGTCGACCGGCGGCAAGGCCAATCCGCAGGCGGTACAAGCCCTCGTCAAGGCCAAGCTCGGCATCGAAGAGGAATAGGCGCCGTGTATTTCGTCCGCACGGCCGGCGAACAGGATCTCGGGAAGGTCCGTGACCTTCTCGTAGAAACCTGGCATGCCGCCTATGATCGGCACTACGGCGCGGCGAAGGTCAATGAACTGATCGAGTTTCTGCTTTCGCCGGCCAAGCTGAAAGCGCGGTTGGCGAAGCGGCAATCCGAGTTCCTAGTCGCTGATAATGGCGAGGATATTGGCGGCATGGGTTATGCCGTCATGTCCGAGCAGATGACCAAGACCGTTCTCCTGCACATGCTCTATGTCCGTCCCTCGTTGCAACGCAACGGCATCGGCCGCGACATCTTCGCCGAGCTGGAAACCTGCTTTCCGAACGCCGAGGTCATGCGCCTCGACGTCGAGCCAGAAAATGCCGAAGCGATCGCCTTCTACAAAGCCCACGGCTTCACCGAGGTCGGCCGCAACGAGAATGCTGGCCCGGGGCAGTCGGGTATTCCGGCGCTGGTGTTTGAGAAGCGGCTGGCAAGCCACTAAAGTGGATCAGAAGATGTTGGCGATGACTGGAACTGACCTGCTGATCCGCGAAGCCCGAGAGACGGATCTTGGCTTCTTAATCGCCCTCTTCGCCGCCGATGCTCTCGGCGGTCACGGCGATACCACCGATCCCGCCGCCTATGACGATTACCTCCGCGCCTTCCGGACCATCCAATCCTCGCCGGATCAGGCGCTCTATGTCGCCGAGCTGGCGGGCGAGGTCGTCGGCACGTTCCAGACCATGATCACGACATCGCTGACCGGCCGCGGCTCCTCGTCGATGATCATCGAGGCCGTCCAGACGCGGAGCGATCTGCGCGGGCAGGGGATCGGTGCCATGATGATCAATTTTTGCATTGCCGAGGCAAAAGGCCGCGGCGTGCGGCTCGTGCAACTAACCTCGAACGCCCTTCGCAAGGATGCCCATCGTTTCTATGAGAGATTGGGTTTCAAGCCGAGCCATCTCGGCTTCAAGATGGCCTTGAAATGAAGCGCGTTTCCCATGCGAATCTCTGGACAATCCGTTTGTCAGACGGCATAAGCAAACGATCGAATTCTGGTTTCGCCTGCTCCCAACGGGCACAAGGATAAAGACATGTGGAATTTACTCGTGCAAACCTTCACTTGGTGGAATGGTCAGACGATGGGCACCCGCTTTGCGACCTGGCGGTTCGGCAAGCGCGTCGGCGAGGATGAATTCGGCAATGTCTACTACGAGGGCGGCATGTCCTCCTACGGCCTTCCGAAGCGCTGGGTGATCTACAAGGGTTATGCCGAGGCGTCCGCTATTCCTCCGGGCTGGCACGGCTGGATGCATCACCGCACCGACGTTCCGCCGACCAAGGACAATTACGTCGCCAAGGAATGGCAGAAGGCGCACCGCGCCAATCCGACCGGTTCGCCGCAGGCCTATCGTCCGCCCGGCTCGCTGTCCGTTGCCGGCGAACGTCCGCGCGTGACCGGCGATTACGACGCCTGGACGCCCGGCAACTGAGCCTAGAGGGCCGGCCCGTCCTTTGGCCACAATTGGCCTTTAGGCGCAGAACTTGCCGGCTCGTGCTCGGCGCTTTGACCGAGACCAAGCGGAGATTGGCGGATATGACGTTTTTCACGCGGAGCGCTTCTTTGCGTGCGATATCGGGAGTGGCGCTTGCCTTTGCTGCGGGCGTCTTTTTGCCGCCGTCCGCCGAGGCTGCCCGCATCTCCAACCCCGTCGCCGTCTTCTCCGGACTCGACAAGATCACCGGCCGCATCACCACGTTTGATGTCTACATCAACGAGACCGTGCAGTTCGGCGCGCTGCAGGTGACGCCGAAGGCTTGCTATTCCCGTGACGATACCGAGCAGCAGAAGGTCGACGGCTTTGTCGAGGTGGACGAGATCACCCTCGACCGCCGCATCCGCCGCATCTTCACCGGCTGGATGTTCGCCGACAGCCCGGGCCTCAACGCCGTTGAACATCCGATCTATGACGTCTGGCTGAAAGAGTGCAAGCAGAAGTCGGACATCCCGCCGCCGGATAGCGCCGGCGCCAAGTAACATATTCCTCTTCAGACATAGGCAATGCCGCAAGATTGGCGCGCGAAGGTCAGTCCGTCGCGAGCAATCCTGCGGCATCCGGTCAGCCGATTTCTTTGCCCAAAACGGCGGCTTTCCAGATCAAATGTCGATCGGCCTCGTCGGAGAGATCGATGACGATGCATGAGCCATTCTTGATCCTACGCCGCATCGCATCGGCGCGATCCGTATGCACCCGAAGTTTCGCGTCTTCGTGCAGAGCCTGAAGCCGGGAGCGTGAGACGTTGAGTTCAGAGGCAAGCAGGCGATCGAGACGGACGTTGAAAGGAAGCGTAACCGCCAGATCGATTTCCAGCATCGTCCAGCGATCCGGTTCGCTCAGCATCTCTTTTTCAACATCTGCATCGGCAAACTCGTCGATGCGTTGGGTCTTGCGCCGCAGCGCATCGAGATCGAATTCTCTGGCTCGTATCCAGTCGGAATCGTTGCCTTGCAGCGCTTCCAGAACAAGCGGATCAAGATCACGAATGGTCTGGCGCTCGAAGAGCGTCCGGTTCCATGTCTTGTCGCAGTCCACGCATTTATAGACGAGCCAGGCGTCGAGTTTCTTGCCGTTGGCGTTGAGCCTGATCTTGCCGCTGGACTTGAAGGGCTTGGGGCAGCCGCATCCGCTGCAGGCGATCCATGGCTGAGGGGCAGTTCGAGGATTGATGGTCCATCGGACCTTGAGACTGTTGCACATACCGTCTTGGTCTTCCGTTCGGAAGTTCACCAAGTTGGCGGTAAGACAAGCCCATTACGGGCGCGGCGTGGCGATGTTTCGGACGGCTGAAGAGCTGAGACAGCAATGGCTGCGCATGGCGCATTTCAACAATGCCAAACCGGTCTCAGGCCACCACCCGATGAACATGATCATACATCCGGCGGCGATGACGCTGCCCTGACATACGGGGTGAAATTGGATGAGACCGGTATTTACGACGGCAAAGTGGAACCTCAATGCACCAACGCTCTTCAAACGAGCGTTAGCAGATTAAAACGCGGATTTGAAGCCGTTGACGCACGGGAAAGGCCAACGGCCTTTCGCTACACCAGCCGGCCGGACCGCGCTCAAGCGTCGGTGCTTTTATCCCGGCGAAACAGGCCAAGAATCTTGCGCCCCAGGGCGGCGATGCCGGCGATGACGACGATCAGCCCTTTCTTCAGTGCCAGGAGCGCAACGCCGAAGCTTTTGAAAAAGCCGAGGACGACGGCCAGAAAGCCGAGTTTTGCTGCAATCTTCACGCCGGCACCGGCCGCGATCATTCCCGCCATGCTGTAGGCGGCGATCTTGTCGCCGTTGACAAAGTCGGCATAGCGCTTGCCGCTGTCATATTGCACGGTGTTGATAACATTCAGGATGGCATTGTTGATTTCCTGCAATTGGTTGAGGCCGGCTACGAAATCGAGCTCCATGACGCCTTCGCGACCGAGCACGCGCACCGAATAGTTCAACGTATGCGGACCACTGGGGTCCTTGCCGAAGACCAGGTCGCGCGCCCAGTGGAGTGCATGGGTTGCCTTGTCATAGTGCGGTGGTTCAGCCCAGCCGACCAGAGTGATCGAAGGGTAGCCTTGCTTCTCGCGTTCGGGATTGTCTCCTTTGATCGCGTCCTGGATTTGTTTCAGCAACGCGTTGTAGTCTGTCGACGCGGCGTCATCGTCGGAGACATGGCCGCCATTGTCATATTCGACGACCGCACCCCAGGTACGCTGATCCGTCGGCGCATATTTCGCCGGGAAGATCATGCCGAGCGTACCTTCGGCGGCATTGCCCGGATTGCCCCAAAGCTGAACCAGTACTTTTCGTGTATCGGCCGGATTGAGATAGTAGAACTGATCGGAAACGTTCAGCGTCGCATTGGCGCCGGGCAATTTGATCGGTCCCTGCTGGAAGTCGATGGTCTTCAGTATGGCTCCTGCGCCGCCCTCGGGCGCGTCAGTGCCGAACATGTCGTGAAAGGATTTGGCCTCGGCCTGCGTTGCGACCAGTGCGGCGAGAAAGGCGATTGCAAGATATGTTTTCAAGATACTACCCCCGGCTGTTGTGCCGAACGTAGCGGATTTCTGGTTTAGATCAACGTATGTACGTGGGTTCTCAACCGTTGGAGAAGCTCAGATTGGGCGATTCCATCGCTTTCTCGAGCATCCTTGTATATTGATCCTTTGGCACGTCGATCGCGCCGAATGTCCTCAGATGCTCGGTGGTGAATTGAGTATCGAGGAGGGTGAAGCCGCGCTGCTTGAGCCGCTCGACCAGATAGACAAGACAGATCTTCGAGGCGTCGGTGCGGCGTGAAAACATGCTCTCCCCGAAGAAGGCCGAGCCTAGCGATACGCCATAGAGCCCACCGACCAGTTTGCTGCCCTCCCAAGCCTCAACGGAGTGCGCATGGCCGATATGGTTGAGGGTCGAATAGAGCGACTTGATGGTCTTGTTGATCCAGGTGCTTGGCCGGCCGCTGGTCTGCTCAGCGCAGGCGGCGATAACGGCATCGAAATCCGTGTTGAAACGAATATCGAAGGGCTTGCGACGGATCGTTTTCGTCAGGCTTTTCGAAATGTGGAAAGTGTCGAGCGGCAGCACGCCCCGCAGTTCGGGTTCGACCCAGAAGATTTCCGGATCGTCAGCCGATTCCGCCATGGGGAAGAGACCGATGGAATAGGCGCGCAGCAGAATTTCCGGAGTAATGCCAGGATTTCTGCCGCGCGGCCCTGCCATAGGTTAAGCCGAACCTTTCGCCAGATAGTCTTCCAGCCAATGGATATCGTAATCGCCATTGGCGATATCCTGGTTGGAAACCAGATCCTGGAACAGAGGCAGCGTGGTCTTGATGCCATCGACCACGAATTCGTCCAGCGCGCGGCGCAGGCGCATCATGCATTCGACGCGGGTGCGGCCATGCACGATCAGCTTGCCGATCAGGCTGTCGTAATAGGGCGGGATTCTGTAGCCCTGGTAGGCGCCCGAATCGATGCGAACGCCAAGGCCGCCCGGTGCGTGGAAATGCGTGATCGTGCCGGGCGAGGGCACGAAGGTGCGCGCGTCCTCGGCATTGATGCGGCATTCGATGGCGTGGCCGTGGAAATGCACGTCTTCCTGCGTCACGGAAAGACCGCCGCCCGAGGCCACACGGATCTGTTCGTGCACGAGATCGATACCGGTGATCGCTTCGGTAACCGGATGCTCGACCTGCAGGCGGGTGTTCATTTCGATGAAATAGAACTCGCCGTTTTCATAGAGGAATTCGATCGTGCCGGCGCCCCGATATTTCAGCTTCTTCATGGCGTCGGCGCAGATCTGGCCGATCTTCATCCGCTGCTCGACGTTGAGCGCCGGTGAATTGGCTTCTTCCCAGACCTTCTGGTGGCGGCGCTGCAGCGAGCAGTCGCGCTCTCCGAGATGCACGGCATTGCCTTCGCCATCGCCGAATACCTGGATTTCAATATGGCGCGGCTTGCCGAGATATTTTTCCATGTAGACGGATTCATTGCCGAAGGCGGCTGCCGCCTCGGTGCGCGCCGTCGACCAGGCTTCGAGTACATCGGCTTCCGTGCGCGCCACCTTCATGCCGCGTCCGCCGCCACCGGCGGTCGCCTTGATCAGCACGGGATAGCCGATTTCCTTCGCGGTCCTCAGCGCATCCGCTTCGGTCTTCACTTCGCCGTCCGAACCGGGAACGACGGGAATGCCGAGCTGCTGCGCCGTCGTCTTGGCGGTGATCTTATCGCCCATGATGCGGATGTGATCCGCCGTCGGGCCGATGAAGGTGATGCCATGTGCTTCGAGAATATCGGCGAACTTGGCGTTCTCCGACAAGAACCCATAGCCCGGATGAACGGCGTCGGCACCGGTGATCTCGCAGGCCGCGACGATCTGGTGGATGTTGAGATAGCTCTCGCGCGACGGCGGCGGGCCAATGCACACGCTTTCATCCGCCAGGCGCACATGCATCGCGTCGGCGTCGGCGGTCGAATGCACGGCGACGCTCGCAATGCCGAGCTCCTTGCAGGCGCGCAGCACACGAAGGGCGATCTCTCCGCGATTGGCTATGAGAATCTTCGAAATCATGGGCATGGGGCCTACTCGATGACGACCAGGGCTTCGCCGTATTCGACCGGGCGTCCATCCTGAATGAGGATTTCGGTCACAATACCGGATTTGGGCGCGGGGATCTGGTTCATCGTCTTCATTGCTTCGATGATCAGCAGCGTCTGGCCTTCCTTGACGGAGGCGCCGACCTCGATGAAAGCGGCAGCGCCTGGCGCGGGTGCCATGTAGACCGTGCCTACCATCGGCGCGCTGACGACGTTGTCCGGATTGCGCGACTTGCCGGCAGGTGCGGCCGCTGCAACGGGAGCGGCGGCAGGAGCTGCTGCGGCATAGGCGGGTGCTGCGATCGGTGCCTGAACATATTGAGTCGTGCCGGCGCGCGATACGCGGATGCGCAGATCTTCCTGCTCGACTTCGATCTCGGTCAGATCGGTCTCATTGAGAATATTGGCGAGGTCGCGGATCAGCGCCTGGTCGATACCCAATTTCTTGTCAGCCATGGATGTTTAGCCCTGTATTCTTGTTATTGCGTGATGGATTTCAGCGCATGCAGCGCCAGGATGTAGCTGTGGGGCCCAAAACCGCAGATCATGCCCTTGGCGGCGGGCGCGATCATCGATTTGTGCCGGAATTCTTCGCGTGCGTGGATGTTGGAGATATGAACCTCCACCACCGGAATGGAAATGGCGCGGATCGCATCATGAAGCGCGATCGACGTGTGGCCATAGGCGCCGGGGTTGATGGCGACGCCGGCGGCGACGTCGCCGGCTTCGTGCATCCAGTCGACTAGCACGCCTTCATGGTTGCTCTGGCGAAAGTCGACGACAAAGCCAAGGCTTTCGCCCACAGATTTGCAGTCGGCTTCGATATCCTTGAGCGTCTTGCCGCCATAGATGCCCGGCTCGCGCTTGCCGAGGGCATTCAAATTGGGTCCGTTTAGGACGAAAATGGTTTGCGCCATCAGAGGTTCCGTCAAAGTGCAGCGCAACCTATAGACTCCCGAGGGCGCGTAGGAAAGCCCCCAGGACGTAGGTTGCGCGTGTCTAGGTGTGGAAACGCCCCGATTTTGGCGATTTTACGCATAGGCCTGAAATCGGCTCGACTTCGGAAAGGCTCATACATCTTCTGAGGCGCCACTGTGTCCTTTATGCATCCTGAAAGATGCGCGGCGCAGACATTGCCACGGTTCAGCAGCTCGTCTTGCCGCAACTGCGGACATTGGCGATCTTCTGCTGAATGGCGTCGATGCCGATCGCGCCGGAGATCGCCTCATTGCCGATGACATAGGCCGGCGTGCCGGTGACGTTGAGATCGGTGGCGAGCTGGTACGTGGCCTTGATCGAATCGCTATTGGGGCTCTTGGCCATTTCAGCGCGAATTGCCGCGTCAGTGACGCCGAGCGAGGTCGCAACTTCGATGGCGCTGTCTTCCGATGCGCGGCCGTCGCTTCCAAGCAGCGCATGGTGGAATTCAGCATATTTTTCCGGCGCAAGCTTGCGGAACGCATCGGAAACCCGTGCCGCGGCAACCGAATCCGGTCCGAGGATCGGGAATTCCTTCAGCACGAAACGCACATTCGGGTCTTGCTTGAGCAGCGCGTCCATGTCGGGGAGCGCATGGCGGCAATAGGTGCAATTATAGTCGAAGAACTCGACCACGGTGACGTCACCCTTCGGATTGCCAATCGTAACGTCATCCTTGGAATTGAAGATGGCATCCTTATTTTGGGTAACAGCCTGGGCCGACTGAGCGAGGCGCGCCTCGTCCTGTTTCTTTTCAAGCGCCGCTTGCGCGTCCAACAGCACTTCCGGGTGCTCGACGAGGTATTCCTTGATGAACTCCCCGAATTCCTTCTTCTGCTGGTCATCCAGCGCGGCCGCGGGCTGAACCACTGCAAGCGACGCGGCAATGGCGATCGCTGAGGCGGCCAGCAGGGTTTTGGAAAGCAGGGTCATTGGGTCCTCGTTTGAGTAGGTGCTGAGACTCATCGTCCGGTTCGGGATATCACCACCAGGTTAAAATCCCGAAATTTGTATCGGCAATTTACGGTGCATGCTTATTTCCAGAAACAGGAATTTTCACGACAAAGCCGCAATCGCGGGATTGTGAACAGGCTAATATTGCGGCAATTGTCTGGCTTTAATCCGATCCGAGAAAGAATTGACCTTGTTTTCCCTATCCAAACGCAGCGATGTCGAACCCTTCCACGCCATGGATGTGCTGGCGGAGGCGACCCGTCGGCGTCAGGCGGGGCATGCCGTCATTTCGATGGCCGTCGGCCAGCCGTCGCATCCGACGCCCAAGGCAGCACTTGAGGCAGCACGCGTGGCACTCGGGCACGGACGCATCGGCTACACGGACGCACTGGGCACGCTGGCGCTGAAACAGGCGCTAGCCGGTCATTACCAGGTTCGCCATGGGCTGAGCATCGATCCCATGCGGATCGCGATCACCACCGGCTCATCGGCGGGCTTCAATCTTGCCTTTCTGACGCTGTTCGATCCTGGCGACAGCGTCGCCATCGCAAGGCCCGGCTATCCAGCCTATCGCAATATTCTTGCTGCTCTCGGGCTCGATGTCGTCGAAGTGCCCGTCACCGCCGAAACGCAATTCACGTTGACGCCGGAAAGCCTGGAGGCGGCGCAAGCGGCCAGCGGCAAGCGGCTGAAGGGCGTACTGCTTGCAAGCCCCGCCAATCCCACCGGCACGGTGACGGGCAGGGCGGCGCTGAAGGCGCTTGCCGATTATTGTGCCGACCGTTCGATCGCTTTCATTTCCGACGAAATCTATCATGGACTGACCTTCGTCGGCGAAGAGACGAGCGCGCTGGAACTGACCGATCAGGCCATCATCATCAATTCCTTCTCGAAATATTATTGCATGACCGGCTGGCGCATCGGCTGGATGGTGCTGCCGGAGCGCCTGGTGCGCCCGATCGAGCGCGTTGCTCAGAGCCTTTACATTTCGGCGCCGGAGCTCTCGCAGATCGCCGCCGCCGCAGCACTCGGGGCAGGGGCCGAATTGGACGTCTACCGCGAAAGCTACCGCCATAACCGCGATTTCCTGATGCGCCGTTTGCCCGAAATCGGCTTTTCCATCGCGTCGCCGATGGACGGCGCCTTCTACGCCTATGTCGATGTCAGCCGCTTTACCAACGACAGCATGGCCTTCGCCCGCAAGATGCTGGCCGAAATCAACGTCGCCGCCACACCAGGCCTCGATTTCGATCCGATCGAGGGGCACCGCGCGATGCGCATCTCCTATGCCGGCTCGAAGGCGGAGATCGAGGAAGCGGCAGAACGCATGGCGGCGTGGCTGAAATAGGCTCTTCGATCAGAGGTTTACGGCGAGTTTTGAAGATTTGCACCGAACGGAGATCACTCCGTCCTCCGCGGCAATTCCACCCTATCCGCTGAAATGCGCCTCAATTCGCGGAAATGCCGATCATCGGCCGCGGTTGCTTGCCGTCTTCCAAAACAAAAATCCGGCCGCGTTGCCACGGCCGGATTTGTTTATTTCGTTCCGAACAGCAGCGTTCAGAAGAAGCCACGGCGCTGCCACCAGCCGGCTTTCTTCGGCTTGGTCGGCTCGCCATCGCCGTCGCCGCCCTCGCTGGTGCGGGTGGACTTGACCACCGGCTCGGAGGAGGAGACGTTCGACTCGCGGTTGGCGCGAGCTGGCTTGGCCGCGGCCTCGATCACTTCGGGCTCCTCAGCGGCGACCGGTTCGGCGGCCTTGTCGAGATCGCCGGCAACTTCGGCAACCGTTTCAGCCTCGGCGTCGATCACGGACACTTCTTCAGCGACCGGTACCTCGACAGGCGATGCTTCCGCCTTCGGCTTGCGGCGGCTGCGGCTCTTGGCGGGCTTCACGTCTTCAACGACGACGGCCGCGGTTTCGACAGCCGCCATTGCCGGCTGGCTTTCGACGGCGGCTTCGCCTTCGGCGACCGCGATATCGGCAACGGTTACAGCGACATCGCTTTCGCCGTCATCCTCATCGTCAGCGCCTTCGTCCGAACCGGCTTCACCGCCGGCGGCTAATTCGTTGCCTTCGCCGTCGCGATTGCGACGCCCGCCACGCTTGCCGCGGCGGCGGCGCTTGCGCTTCTGCTGGCCATCATCGCTGGACACGGCCGCGACTTCGCCGCTGCTGCCGGTATCGTCCTCGTCGCCTTCGTCCGCTTCGTCATCGCCTTCCTCGCGGGATGCATCGGCCGACTCAGAAGCGACCTGGGCGTCACCGCCACGACCGCGACGGCGGCGGCGGCGCTTGCGCTTGCGGCCACCATCATTGTTTTCGGAGCGCGCTGCGGGCTGCTGTTCGACGCTAGCGGCCTTTTCTTCGAGCTCTTCGTCTTCGTCCTCATCTGCCTCGATGACGATATCGTCGTCATCATCCTCCGGAATGGCGGCGAAGTTGAACAGGGATTCGATCTTCACCGGATTTTCCACCGGCTCGCCGCGGTCGATCGCGAAATGCTGCGTGCCGACGGCATTGTCCGCGCCGATGACGATGGCGACGCCGAAGCGGTTTTCGTAATCGACGATCGTCTGACGCTTGTGATTGAGCAGATAGAGCGCAATGTCCGGCGTCGTACGCACGGTGATATCGTGCGTCGTGTTCTTCAGCAGGTATTCCTCGATGCCGCGCAGAACATGCAGCGCAACGGAGGACTGCGAGCGAACGTGACCGGTGCCGCCGCAATGCGAGCAAATCTGCGTCGTGCTTTCGAGAACCGAAGCGCGGATGCGCTGGCGCGACATTTCCAGAAGGCCGAAATGCGAGATACGGCCGACCTGGATGCGGGCGCGGTCGTTCTTCAGGCATTCCTTCAGCTTCTTCTCGACGGCGCGGTTGTTGCGCTTTTCTTCCATGTCGATGAAGTCGATGACGATCAGGCCGGCAAGGTCGCGCAGGCGAAGCTGGCGGGCAATTTCCTCGGCAGCCTCCAGATTGGTCTGGAGCGCGGTGTCCTCGATCGAGTGTTCGCGCGTCGAGCGGCCGGAGTTGACGTCGATCGAAACCAGCGCTTCCGTCTGGTTCATGATCAGGTAGCCGCCCGAGCGCAAAGTCACCTGCGGCTGCAGCATGCGGTCGAGCTGCGCCTCGATGCCGGAGCGCGAGAAGATCGGATGGATGTCGCGATAGGGCTGAACCACCTTGGCATGGCTCGGCATCAGCATCTTCATGAAGTCTTTCGCTTCACGATAGCCTTCTTCGCCGGCAACGATGATCTCGCCGATATCCTTGTTGTAAAGGTCGCGGATTGAGCGCTTGATCAGGCTGCCTTCTTCGTAGACGAGGCAAGGCGCTGTCGAAGCGAGCGTCAGCGTACGGACGTTTTCCCAAAGGCGCATCAGATATTCGAAGTCACGCTTGACCTCGACCTTGGTGCGGTTGGCGCCGGCGGTACGCAGGATGACGCCCATGCCCTGCGGCACTTCGAGCATCTTGGCGATTTCCTTCAGGCGCTTGCGGTCCTGCGGATTGGTGATCTTGCGGGAGATACCACCGCCGCGCGCCGTGTTCGGCATCAGAACCGAGTAGCGGCCTGCGAGCGAAAGATAGGTGGTAAGTGCTGCACCCTTGTTGCCGCGCTCTTCCTTGGCAACCTGCACCAGCAGGATCTGCCGACGCTTGATGACTTCCTGAATGCGATACTGCTTGCGCGGCTTGCGCTGCGTGCGGTCCGGAACCTCTTCCATCGCGTCTTCGGCGCCGACGGATTCGATTACTTCTTCTTCCTGGTCGTGATCATCGTCGTCGTCATCGTCGTGACGGCGCTTGGAAACATCGACATCCTCGGAAATCGAATCGGTTTCGACCATCGCGGCCATCTCGCCCGACGGTCCGCCTTCTTCGTCTTCGCTCGGCGCGTCGACTGTTGCGATCGCTTCGGCTGCAGGAGCCTCCTCGGCGGCAGCTTCAGCGACCACCTTCTTGCGGCTGCGGCGTGGCTTGGCCTTCTTCGCCGGAGCTTCCTCGACGGGAGCAGCCGCTACCTCAGGGGCAAGGGCTTCTTCCGTCACCGCGACTTCCGCCTCGTCCTTCTGGACGATGCCGATGTCGGGCTGTTCCTGCTGGGAAAGATCGAGCGCCGTTTCGACATGCTCGACATCGTCGTCGCGGCGATGCTCTTCGGCTTCCGCCTTCAGGAGCGCCTGCCGGTCGGCGAGCGGGATCTGGTAGTAGTCGGGATGGATTTCGGCAAAGGCCAGGAAGCCATGCCGGTTGCCGCCGTAATCCACGAAAGCGGCTTGCAGCGAGGGCTCAACCCTCGTCACCTTGGCGAGATAGATATTGCCGCGGATTTGCTTCTTGTGCTGCGACTCGAAGTCAAATTCTTCTATGCGGTTCCCGCGAACGACAACAACACGCGTCTCTTCCTCGTGAGACGCATCGATAAGCATTTTGTCTGCCATGTAAGCTGTGCTCCTCGGCGCCGGCATGCGGAAAGGCGCCGGCCGGTCGCTAGGACAGGCTGGTTGCACTCCACTATTGCTGCACCGGATAATGAAAGTCGCGATTGGTTGTTTTGCGATGACGATGACAGTAGCCAGACAGCGGCCGGGACATCAGTTCCCCGGGGTCTGTTCACTTCTTGAAAAAGCTGCTGCGGTACCATCCGTAACCAAGCGAGATCGACAATGCCTTAGACCCAACAAACGGGTCCGATGAATGTGCTCTCTTTAAAGAGCGTTTGGTGGCTCTCCACCGATGAATTTCCCGCGCAAAACCGGAAATTCAGATATCCAGTATGGGAGCAGAAGCACTGTAGACGGCGGATGACGGCCGCTTATGGCGCCTAGTACTCGAGGCGGCTGCCTTTGCGGCGACTCTATCCCGTCAACACTTCTACCCTAATATGCGTTGTATGTTTTATCTGTCACAATAGCAAGGGGAAAGCCAAGTATGCCATAATATTGATGGATTCGTCGGATGATGAAGGTGCGGGGACGGCGTTTCCGATTCTTCTCCCGGCACGCCATCACATCGGCACTATCGCGTCATCCGTGGTTTTCCCGTTATTTTTGGACTTCAAAAACAACGTCGAAATCAATATGGGGCGCGGTGGGCGATAGTTAAAGGGATTGCGGCATGCGACGGAGAATGGCGTGAGGGCTTTGCGAATTGCAGCGGTGGCCCTCGCAGTGACGGCTCTTCCGATTCTCTCACCGCTTGCGACGGCCATGGCCGCCGCCGATCCATTGCTCGCCTATGGCGCACGCATCGCCGGCGACGATGCCCGCACCCGTATCGTCATCGATATGGATCGCGAGCCGACCTTCACGGTCCATTATCTTGACAACCCCGTACGCGTCATCGTCGACCTTCCGGCAACCGCCTTCGGTTTCCCCGCAGCCGATCTGAAGCCGATCGGCCTCTTCAAGGATATCCGCTACGGCACCATGGATGAGGACAGCGCCCGCATCGTGCTGACGGCGGCCAAGCCGGTGAAGCTGGTCATGGCTAAGGTGCAGCCCGACGAAAGCGGCAAGGGGCATCGCCTCGTGCTCGATGCCGAGATGCTGCCCGCCGGCCAATTTGCGGATCTTATCAAGCAGCAGAGCTGGACCAACGATGACACTGCAAAGGATGTCGGTCCGGTGGCGCCGATCGAAAGGGCCGATCCGAGCAGCTTCCTCGTGGCGGTCGACGCCGGTCATGGCGGGATCGACGCCGGCGCAACGGCCAGCGATGGCGTCACCCAGGAGAAGGACATCACACTCGCCTTTGCCAAGCTCCTGGCCGACAAGCTGAACGCCAAGCCCGGCATCAAGGCTTTCCTGACGCGCGACAATGATGAATATCTGTCGCTGTCGCAGCGCGTGACCATCGCCCGGCAGAATCACGCCTCACTGTTTATCTCGCTGCATGCCGACACGCTGAAGCAGAAGGATATCCGCGGCGCCACGGTCTATACGATCTCCGACAAGGCCTCCGACAAGCTCGCCAGCGAAGTCGCCGACCGCGAAAACAATTCCGACCAGCTTGCCGGCGCCGAGACGCAGGCCCAGCCTGCCGCCGTCGCGGATATTCTAATGGACCTGACCCGGCGTGAGACGCAGGCTTTTTCCATCTCGCTGGCGCAGGATGTGCTCACCTCGTTCAATGGCCAGATCTCGATGATCAACAACCCGCATCGCCATGCCGGCTTCCGCGTGCTGCAGGCGCCGGATGTTCCCTCCATTCTCCTCGAGCTTGGCTTCCTCTCGAACAAGGATGATGAGAAACTTTTACTCGATCCCGATTGGCGGCAGAAATTGGCGGATCGGCTGACTGATGCGGTACAGCAGTACCGCGTTTCGACCATCGCGAATGGCGGCTGAGACGGTAGAATAGCGGCGCCGTTCGTGTCTTCCATGTAACAGCCGTTGCTAATGGGCTGGGATGAAGTGAGGAATACCAGCGGTGAGCCCTATTTTGCTCACATTCCCGCCGTTACACCAAAGTATTGTTTGCCGCGGTCGGCACGCACGGCTTTATGCCGTTGCCGTCTTGCATTCACGCCCCGAGCGTGCAAAACGCCCGTGAATGTGCGATGGTCTCGCGCATGCGCCGCATGAAGAAGAAGCACCGGTAGCATAATATGGTCAGACTGATTGGATATTTCTTTGGGCTGGGCTGCCTCCTGTTCCTGGGTGCGGCGGCGGCGGCGGCTATTTATCTGAGCGTCGTTTCCAAGGATCTGCCGGATTATGAGGTGCTCGCCAAATACGCGCCGCCGGTGACGACCCGCATTCATGCGGGCAACGGTGCCTTGATGAAGGAATATTCGCGCGAGAACCGGCTTTTCCTGCCGATCCAGGCCATTCCCGATCGCGTCAAGGCCGCTTTCCTCTCGGCAGAAGACAAGAACTTCTACAATCATCCGGGCGTCGATGTCGGCGGCCTGATGCGCGCCGTCGCCGTAAACCTTCAGAATATCGGTTCCGGCCGCCGTTTCGTTGGCGCATCGACCATCACCCAGCAGGTCGCCAAGAACTTCCTGCTTTCGGCCGACCAGACCTTCGACCGCAAGATCAAGGAAGCGATCCTCTCCTTCCGCATCGAACAGGCCTACAGCAAGGACAAGATCCTCGAACTCTATCTGAACGAGATCTATTTCGGCCTCAATTCCTATGGCATCGCCGGTGCGGCGCTGACCTATTTCGACAAGTCGGTCAACGAGCTGACGATTGCCGAATCGGCTTATCTCGCTTCGCTGCCCAAGGGCCCGTCCAACTACAATCCGTTCCGCCACCCCGACGCTGCGATGACCCGCCGCAACTGGGTTATCGACCGCATGGTCGAGAATGGCTATGTCAGCCAGAGCGATGGCGAAGAAGCCAAGAAGCAGCCGCTCGGCGTTGCGCCGCCAAAGAGTGGCCCGTCGCTCTTCGCCTCCGATTATTTTGCCGAAGAAGTCCGCCGCCAGTTGATCGACCAATATGGCGAGAAAACCCTCCTCGAGGGCGGGCTTTCGGTCCGTACCTCGCTGGATCCGCAGATCCAGATCGAAGCACGCAAGGCGTTGCAGGACGGACTGGTCGACTACGACGAGCGCCGCGGCTTCCATGGCCCGATCAAGCAGATCGCGACATCGCAGGATTGGGGTCCGGAGCTTGCCAAGATCCCGGCCTTGAGTGATGTGCCGGAATGGCAGCTCGCCGTCGTGCTTTCCGTGTCCGATCAAACGGTCGATATCGGCCTGCAGCCAAGTGTCGACGCCGCGGGTAAGGTCGCGAACGATCGCAAGCGTGGTACGATCGCCGTAGCCGACATGCGTTGGGCTTTCCGCTCGGCGGGTGGCAGCAAGACGGCGAAATCGCCGACCGGCGTGTTGAACCCCGGTGACGTGATCTATGTCCAGAAGAGCGGCGATGCCGATTCGAGCGCCTATCGCCTGCGCCAGCCTCCGAAAGTGCAGGGCGGCCTCGTCGTGATGGACCCGCATACCGGCCGCGTGCTCGCCATGGTCGGCGGTTTCTCCTATGCGCAGTCGGAGTTCAACCGCGCTACCCAGGCTAAACGCCAGCCCGGCTCGTCCTTCAAGCCCTTCGTTTACGCGGCGGCCATGGACAATGGCTATACACCGGCGTCGGTCATTCTTGACGATCCGCTCCAGATCACGCTCAGCAACGGACAGGTGTGGAAGCCGGAAAACTACGAAGGCGAGGGCGGCGGCGCCCATACGCTTCGCTTTGCCATCGAGCATTCGCGCAACCTGATGACCGTGCGTCTCGCTGCCGATATGGGCATGCCGCTGGTCGCCGAATATGCCGACCGCTTCGGCATCTATGACCGCATGAACCCGGTTCTTGCCATGGCGCTTGGCGCCGGCGAGACGACGGTGCTGCGCATGGTTTCCGCCTATTCGGTCATCGCCAATGGCGGTAAGCAGATCAAGCCGACATTGATCGACCGCATTCAGGACCGCTATGGCGCGACCATCTTCAAGCACGAAGAGCGCGTCTGCGACGCCTGCAATGTCAGCGATTGGCAGAATCAGGATGAGCCAGTCATCGCCGACAACCGCGAGCAGGTGCTCGATCCGATGACTGCCTATCAGGTCACTTCGATGATGCAGGGCGTCGTCATCCGCGGCACGGCCGCCGGCAAGATCAAGCTGAACACCGATGTCGCCGGCAAGACCGGTACGACCAACGATGAAAAGGACGCCTGGTTCGTCGGCTTTACGCCGAGCCTCGTTGCCGGCCTTTATGTCGGCTACGACACGCCGAGCACACTCGGCCGCGGCGCGACCGGTGGCTCGATCGCCGCGCCGATCTTTAACGAGTTCATGCAGGCCGCCACCAAGGATGAGCAGCCGGAGAAATTCCAGGTTCCGGCGGGCATGAATATGATGGCCGTCAACCGCGCGACCGGCATGGCCGCGCAGCCCGGCGATCCCGATGCCATCATGGAAGCCTTCAAGCCCGGCACCGGCCCGGCGACCACCTATACGGTCATCGGCGGCGGCGATGCTTCGGCGCAGGTCGCGCCCGAGGAAATTCTGAAGACCTCGCCGCAGGCCAATCAGGCAGTCACATCAGGTGCGGGCGGTCTCTTCTGATCCTGGTCGATTTGTCCAATGAGCGTGCCGCGGGGCTTTACAGTCGCGGCATGTGTATTTATGTCACCAGCACTCTTTGAATTGAACAGCAGTTCACATCGAACGGCCGAATAAAGAAGCAGGAATATGCGAGCGGAAATCGAGAATGTAGTCGACGAAACCAAGCAGGCCATAAGCCTGCTGAGGAGGCATCTTTGACTGGGATCAGGCGATAAGACGACTGGACTGGTTGAACAACAAGGCAGAGGACCCGACCCTCTGGAACGATGCCTCCGAAGCGCAGAAGCTGATGCGCGAGCGCCAGCAGCTCGATGACGGCATCAACGGCGTGCGTGCGCTTGAGCAGCAGCTTGCCGACAATGTCGAACTGATCGAGCTTGGCGAGGAAGAGGGCGATGCCGACGTCGTTCGCGAGGCCGAAGAGGCCCTCAAGAGCTTGAAGACGGAAGCTGCGCGCCGGCAGGTGGAAGCCATGCTTTCGGGCGAGGCCGATTCCAACGACACCTACCTCGAAGTCCATTCCGGCGCCGGCGGCACCGAGAGCCAGGACTGGGCGAACATGCTGCTGCGCATGTACACCCGCTGGGCAGAGCGTCAGCGCTTCAAGGTGGAACTGCTCGAAGTCCATGACGGCGAAGAAGCCGGTATCAAATCGGCGACGCTGCTGGTCAAGGGCCATAATGCCTATGGTTGGCTGAAGACCGAATCGGGCGTTCACCGCCTGGTGCGCATCTCGCCCTATGACAGCAATGCCCGCCGTCACACCTCCTTCTCGTCGATCTGGGTCTATCCGGTCGTGGACGACTCGATCCAGATCGAGATCAACGAGGGCGACTGCCGCATCGATACTTATCGTTCGTCCGGCGCCGGCGGCCAGCACGTCAACACGACCGACTCGGCGGTGCGTATCACGCACATCCCGACCGGCATCGTCGTGCAATGCCAGCAGGAACGCTCGCAGCACAAGAACCGCGCCAAGGCCTGGGACATGCTGCGCGCCCGCATGTACGAAGCGGAATTGATGAAGCGGGAAGAGGCCGCCAACGCCGAAGCCGCCTCGAAGACCGATATCGGCTGGGGCCACCAGATCCGCTCCTACGTTCTGCAGCCTTATCAGCTCGTCAAGGACTTGCGCACCGGCGTCGCCAGCACGGCCCCAGATGACGTGCTCGACGGCGATCTCAACGAGTTCATGGAAGCTGCCCTCGCGCACCGCATCAGCGGCGCCGCCGACGCGGTCGTGGACGACGTGGATTAAGAGCAGGATCTATTTGATCGAAGAAAAGCCCCGGAGACGGGGCTTTTTTGTTGGCTGGAATGCCGCTCTTACGATGCGCAAGTAATTCTTAATCCGAAAACTGCTCCGCCAATATCCGCTCCGACCACGACCTGTCTGGATCAGAAAGAATACGCGCCGTCGTGTCTTCGGTCTGGGCGATCTTGACGCCCACGACCGATTTGACTTCGGTGTTGTCGGCAACCGCATTGACCGGGCGTTTTTCTGCCTCCAGCACGGTGATGTCGATCGTCACCTTGTTGGGCAGGAGGGCGCCGCGCCAGCGGCGAGGGCGGAAAGCGCTGACTGGGGTGATGGCGAGCAGCGGTGCCTCGAGCGGCAGGATGGGGCCGTGAGCGGAGAGATTATAGGCGGTGGAACCGGCCGGCGTCGTCACCATCAGCCCGTCGCAGATCAGTTCCGGCAGACGGACATGGCCGTCGATCTCGACCTTCAGCTTGGCCGCCTGATAGGACTGGCGAAACAATGACACCTCGTTGATGGCAAGCGCGACGGATGTGCTGCCGTCTGCGTTGCGCGTGCTCATCTGCAGCGGATGAAAGGCATTTTCGACAGCCGCTTCGATGCGTTCGGCTAGGCATTCGGTACGATAATCGTTCATCAGGAAGCCGATGGAGCCGCGATTCATGCCATAGACGCGCTTGCCGGAATTCATCGTATTGTGCAGCGTCTGCAGCATGAAGCCATCGCCGCCGAGCGCAACGACGATATCCGCATCTTCCTGCGGCGTCTGGCCGTAAAGGCGAATCAACTCCTCCCGCGCGCTTTGGGCTTCCGGCGCGGTTGATGCGAGAAAACAAACAGACTGAAAAGCGCGTGACATGCAATGTCCTTTGAATAATCGTACTAGGTAATGATATTCCCCTTACGCGACAAGACGTTTTGCAAAGACTGGTGAATAGGCAGGCGCTTCGATCCGCTCCATCAAAGCCAAACTGCCGATTTTCCCTTTACAGGAAATCAAAATCTGCTACTTGGCATGCCGATGTGCCCTTGTAGCTCAGTTGGTAGAGCACCTGATTTGTAATCAGGGGGTCGCGGGTTCGAACCCTGCCGGGGGCACCATCATGATCCAGAGATCACTATGCTTTCCCCAATCTTCTGAAATTTGCGACCTATTTTGCGGCTCGAGACTTTCTGGAAAATGCCTCACAGGCTACCAGCTCCTTTGCCGAAGCGCGTCCACGATCACAGAAAATGCCGGCAAATTCTGGCGCCTGCTGGGATAGTAGAGGTAATATCCGGCAAATTTCGGTGACCAGTCGTCGAGCACGAGCTGCAGCCGCCCTTCTGCCAGATGCTGCTCGACGAAGCTTTCCGGTACGTAGGCTATGCCATAGCCTCGAAGAGCGGCATCGACCATCTCGGCATCCGTGTTGAAAGTAAGCTGCCCTTCGACCCTGACGCGAACCTCCTCGCCATCCTTCTCGAACTCCCAGGCATAGAGCGCTCCGATCCTGTCAATACGCCTGTTGATGCAATTATGGCGCATGAGTTCCTGCGGCGTCCTTGGCACGGCTCGCGTCATGAAATAACCGGGAGACCCAACAGCCACCAATCTCCAATCCGGTCCGATCCGCACCGCCACCATGTCTTTCTCAAGACTTTCGCCGAGTCTCACACCAGCGTCGAAGCCATCCTCAACGATGTTGCGGAAGCTGCTATCGACGCTGAGTTCCAGCTTGATGTCCGGATAGTCCGCGAGCATGGGGGATAGTTTGGGCCAAACGACGCTTTCCATGGCGTGATGGGACAATGTGATTCTGACGGTACCGGCCGGCTTGTCCCGATAGGCCATCAACGCCTCTATGTCGGCTTCTATTTCAGAAATGCGCGGCGCCAGGGATTGCCGGAGACGTTCGCCGGCCTCCGTCGTTCCCACACTTCGCGTCGTGCGGGTCAGAAGCCGAAGCCCCATTCGTGCTTCGAGTTGCTTGACGGCATAGCTGAGGGTGGATTGGGCAATTCCCAACTTTGCCGCGGCTTTGGTGAAGCTGCGTTCTTCGGCAACCGCGAGGAATAAGAGTAATTCGTTGAAGTTTTCCCGCGCCACAACAGGTCCTCCGCCTGATCCGATCGATATCTATTACAAGCGAATTTCGATAAGTCCATGCAAATTGGCGCGGCTAATGCAGGCTATCGATCGGTGCTATCTGTTTCTCCCATCAAGTTTGAACAAGGGCACTTCGCCCCGATGGCCAAAGAACCGGAGAAATCCATGCTCGGAACAGTCCTTCACGCCCCCGGCGACATCCGCTGCGAGGAAGTCGCAGAACCCAAAATCCTGAGGCCCACCGACGCCATCATCAAGCTTTCGGCGTCCTGCGTCTGCGGCTCCGATCTCTGGCCGTATCGCGGAATTCAGGCCGTGACCGCGCCGCAGCATATGGGCCATGAATACTGCGGCGTCGTGGTCGAGGTTGGAAGCGACGTGAAGACTATCCGGCCCGGCCAGTTCGTCGTCGGCTCGTTCTGCCTCTCGGACAATACCTGCCCGCACTGCCGGTACGGTTTCCAGTCCTCCTGCGAACACCGCGAATTCATGTCCGGCGCGCAGGCGCCATACGCGCGTATCGCACTGGCTGACGGTACGTTGGTTGCGACCGACACCATGCCGTCCGAAGACCTGATCCCGAGCCTGCTCGCCGCATCCGACGTGCTCGGCACGGGCTGGTATGCCGCTGATGCCGCGCGCGTGACGCCGGGCTGCACGGCGGTTGTGGTGGGCGACGGCGCCGTCGGCCTCATGGGCGTGCTGTCGGCAAAACAGCTTGGCGCCGGGCGCATCATTGCCATGAGCCGCCATAAGCAGCGCCAGGAACTCGCCCTCGAATATGGCGCCACCGACATCATCACAGAGCGGGGCGACGCGGGCGTTGCAAGAGTGAAGGAATTGACCGGAGGCGTTGGCGCCGATTCCGTCCTTGAGTGCGTCGGCACCCAGGAATCGATGCTGCAGGCGATCAACTGCGCCCGTCCAGGCGGCTCGATCGGCTATGTCGGCGTGCCGCATGGCGTTGAGCTGGACGGGCAGATGCTGTTTTTTCAACAGAAGAACCTGCTGGGCGGTCCGGCACCGGTGCGTCGCTTCCTGCCGCACCTCATTGATCTCATCATGACCCGGCAGATCAACCCCGGCAAAGTCTTCGATCTCGAAGTGCCGCTTACCGATGTTGCGCAAGGCTACAAGGCCATGGACGAACGCAGTGCCATCAAGACGCTCCTTCGGATGTGAGGACGTCATGACCCTGAAGCGATCTACGACGTTGGCGGCTGTGCTTGCATTGGGATGCCTGGGACTAGCGGGCATCATTCAAGCCAAATCGAGTTACACGACAGAAGACAGCGCCATGCACAGCAATTTGAGAAAGCCGAGCGACAAGACAATCGCGATACGCATCGGTGAAAAGACGTTTGCTGTCGATCTCTACGACAACGAGACGGCCAAAGACCTGATCACCAAACTGCCGCTCACCTTAAAAGCCGGCAATTATCCTGGCTATGACGAGAAGGTCATCCGGCTGAAAGACGGGCTTTCAATGAAGGGGGCGCCTCGTGGCGACGAGCCTGAGATCCCGGAAGTGGGCTATTACGAGCCCGGTCAATGGATTGCGCTTTATTATGGTTACATCGGCTACTGGCCAGGAAAAGTCCCGCTGGGACGCATTCACGCGAGCGTGGACGAAGTTCGCGCGATCCCGGACGGTGCACCGGTAACCATCGAGGTCAGCAACGGACTGACGGGCAAGAACGAGAACTAGGCGGCGCGGCCCGCGCGCATCTTCGAAAACCTGATCGCATGAGACTCAAGCTGGGTGAGGCCGGCGCGCCGGCACGATCCCTGTCGTTCCCTCAGCAGGCTCAGACACTGCAACAAGTCCTGAATGATCCGCTCCAAGCCATTGACGGAAAAACAATATGGAAACCACCTACGACAACCAGATCGAAAGCACGGCAAGTCCGTGGGGTATTGTCATCTGCATGACGCTGATGACATTCACGCTCGTTGCCTCGGAGTTCCTGCCTGTCAGCCTGCTGACACCAATCGCCGACGAGCTGAGCATCACGGTGGGACAGGCCGGTCAAGCGATTTCCGTTTCGGGTTTCTTTGCCGTCGTCACCAGCCTATTCAGCAATGCGTTACTGGCACGCCTTGACCGACGCGCAGTGGTGCTTTCCTACACAGGCGTTCTCGTGCTTTCCGGTCTGGCAATCACATTCGCGCCCAACTACCTCGTGTTCATGGTCGGCCGCGCGCTGATCGGCGTGTCGATTGGCGGCTTCTGGTCGCTGTCCACGGCTATCATGGCGCGTATTGTATCCGGCCCGGACCTACCCAAGGCTCTTGCCATGCTGCAAGGAGGAAGCGCCCTTGCAAGTGTTGTCGCTCAACCATTGGGGAGTTTCCTCGGCGGGTTGATCGGCTGGCGAGGCGCATTCTTTATTATGGTGCCGGTTCGGTTCGCAGTACATTCGGGCTGCTGCGCAATCGTACCTTCGCCATTGGTATGGCGGCCATGACCTTCTTCTTCATGGGACAGTTTGCACTGTCCACCTATTTGCGGCCGTTCCTTGGGGATGTGACCGGCCTTGACGTCAACGGCCTTTCGCTCGTTCTCCTTGGGATCGGCCTGGCAGGCCTTCTGGGAACCTCGTTGATCGGCTTCCTGCTGCGCTCGCATCTGAGCACGGTTCTGGTGGGTTTCCCCGCCGTGCTGATGCTCATCGCGGTGTTGTTGATACCGCTTGGCCCATCTGCCCTGACAATAGCGGCGCTCCTTGCTCTTTTCGGCCTGTTTGCCACTCCTATTCCAGTGGCTTGGGGTACCTGGTTGACGCGCATCATACCGTCAGAGCTTGAAGCGGGAGGCGGGCTTCAGGTTGCGCTCATCCAGTTCGCCATAACATTTGGTGCCTTCACAGGCGGCATGCTCTTCGACAGTGCCGGCTGGTGGAGCCCGTTCGCGTACAGCGCTATCCTCTTTATGGTTTCGAGCGTGGTCGCGGTCGGCGTGACACGCTTGCGGCCGAGGTGACGCCATGCAGTGACGTTCGACCTGCTTCGGCAATAGACACGCTCATTCAGCGGCTTAACCGAGTTGTTTTCCCTGCAGCCCTCGATGCAGGAAATCGGCGGCTGCTTCATTCAATTGTAACGCCGCTGCACTTTGAAATGGTCGTAACGATCACTAAGTTACGATTCTCGTCATTGCTGCATGTGGGAAGATATGACCGTTAAGCCCAAGAAGCCCAAACTCGAACACTCCGAACTATCCGGTGAATTTACCGAGGATGGCGTGACCGTGCTCGTCGATATCTTTCGCCCGGCAGGCACCCAGCAAGACTGGCGGATGGAGGTCATCACGCCGGAGGAGGATCTTATCGAATGGGAAGAGCCCTTCGCGACTGACCGCGAGGCCTTCGATGAGTTCCTGGCGACGATCGCGCGCGATGGTATCAGGACTTTCTTCGACGAATCGGATCCTGCGATTCACTAGGCTGCGCCGGCGCGCTTCGGCCTCGCGCATTTACAACGTCTGAAATAGGCATACACTTTCCCATCCACGGCGGGCGAGGGAACGTCCATGCGCGAGGTTTTGAAGCTTATTGTCCTGGGATTGCCGTTTGCTGTGATGGCAGATGCGCCGGCGTTGGCCGGACAGGATTGCTACTGCAAAAACGTAGACGGAAAGCAGCATGCGATCGGCGAAGTCGCCTGCATGACCGTGAACGGCAAGAGCTATCTCGCGCAATGCGAGATGAACCTGAATGTCACCTCATGGCTGAAGCTGCAGGATGGATGCCCGATCACGGAGCGGTCGCCCACGCTGCAATCGGCCTGGCGTCCGCAGCCGATTGCAGTTCGCTGATCCGTTTTTCTGTCCCTTTGTTTTTGCCGCAATTCCGGACGGAAGACCGCTGCGCACTTTTCCTCGAATTACTCTAGTGGCAGCGGTATGCGCGCTCCGAAATGGCGCTCATGCCGGAGCGGGTCATGAGTTCGTAGAGTATGCGCCGGCCGAATGGATTGTGCAGGCGGACGGCGTCGGACCCAAGAAAATGCGTTTCCGCCAGTTCGAAGGCTCTGAGATGGCGCGCGCGCAGAATAGCCGCACGGTAGAAATCGTGGAATTCACGCCGGCAGACATAGGTCTTGTATTTCGTCATGCAGAAAGCCGAGAAGATCTCATCATTGTCGCGGAGGAAATCCGCGACGCCGACGGTGACTTCCGGCCAAGCAGGATTGAACGTGTCGTCGAAGACGATGACGCCATGGTCGGCGATCGTCTCCTTCGCCAGGTGGATGTCGGCTTTCAGGTTCGACAAGGTGTGTCCGCCATCGATGCTGAAGAAGCGCACCTTGCCGACCTTGCTCGCTACGTCTTTCGGCGACAGCTCCGCGCTATCGCCGACGAACAGCAGGTCCTCGTCGACAGGCAGGCCGAGCCGCTCGCCATTCTCGATAAATGTTCGGTATTGCTCGGAAACGCCATTCGACATCTCTCCGATGTCGAAGAGATCGATGCCAAGCACACGATCTTCCGGCGATGTGATCTTTTTCAGGAGAAAATAAGAACGACCGAAATAGACCCCGATTTCAGCAATTCCGCCGCCCAATCCATGTCCCCTCTGGCGTTCCAGAATAGAAAGGTAAACAAGGGCATCCGGCGGGTCGATATATCCTTCTACACTTCGCAATTCGTGGAAGATGAATTTGCGGATATTCGATAAGATCATGCGCCCTGTACCTATATTTCCCAATATGTGACAATAAGGGCCGGGTTCGGACCGGCCCAAGCTAACATAGTCACATTTCTCGGACGTCAAGCCATAGGCGGGATATCGGCCCCTTTAGCCGCCCTGTTTGCGGACAAGCACCATCGGCTGTCCCTCTTCCTCCTCGGATTTCTGAAAGCTGCCGTCCGGCCGCATATCGAAGGAGAGCGAAGAGCCGTCAGTGCCCATCATCACCAGGCCAAAGCCCTCAACGACCCAGAGGGAAAGCTTGAGGTCAGCAACGTCGGCCGGGCAGTCGCTGCCCGGTGACATTTTCGGCGTGCCATCCTCGTCGGTATCGCTGGACAGCGTGATGTTGCAGATGAGTTTGCCGTTGGGCTGCTCGACTTGCCAGGTGCCGGCGAGGCTTGCGACGGTTGGAACATGATCGACGTCTCCGAGCGCCGGCAGCAGCCACGTCGGATCGCCTTCTTCGCTTTCCCAGGGCGACCCCTCTTCTTCCTGGAAACGGGCCACCACCTTCTGCATCGCGTCCATAAGGGCGAGCGAGCCGTCCTCGCTGAAATTCCAGGCGGCCGCCTTGGCGTAGGCGGGCAAGGCGGTCGCGCAGGCATCCGCGCCACTAACCGCGTAGCCGCCGGTCACCGGACTGGTTTGAAAGGTGAGGCGGCAGCCCTTGGCACCACCTTCCGGCGCCAGCAGCCATGTGCCCGCCTGCGACTTGATGAGTTCCTCGTCGGCGGCACCAGCCGGTTGCCCGGCGGCGAGAATGAAGGCGGCAGAAGCCGCCGCGAGACAAAAAGTGCGGATCAAGGCAGTTCCCCCCAAATCTGCTGCGGCACCCCCGTGCCGCTAGATTTTCAGATAAGACCGCGCTGCATAGAGAGCGATCGCGGCGGCGTTCGAGACGTTGAGTGATTTGATCGCGCCCGGCATGTCGAGCCGCGCCAGCGCGTTCACCGTTTCCCGTGTCTTCTGGCGCAGCCCCTTGCCCTCGGAGCCAAGGACGAGGGCGACCTTCTCGCCCGAAAACGTGCCTTCGAGCGGCGCCGGCCCTTCGGAATCAAGACCGATGGTGACGAAGCCGAGGCGGTGCAGCTCGCCGAGCGCGTCGGCGAGATTGGTGATCTGTATATAGGGTATCAGCTCCAGTGCACCGGAGGCGGATTTGGCGAGCACGCCCGATTCGGTCGGGCTATGACGCTGTGTGGTGATGACGGCGCCGGCGTCGAAGGCGACGGCTGAGCGCATGATCGCGCCGACATTGTGCGGATCGGTCACCTGATCGAGAACCAGCAGCAGCGGGCTGTCCTTCAGGGCCTCCAGCCGGCGCACGGGCAGGGGACGCGTCTCCAGCATGACGCCCTGATGGATCGCTTCCGGACCCAGCACTTTGTCAATATCCTGCGGCGAGACCATCTCGACGGGAATGCCGAGTTCGGCCGCCGGTCCGATTTCCAGCCGCACCAACGCATTCTGCGTCGCCGACAGCTTGATGTTCTTCCGCTCGGGATTGGCAAGGGCTGCGCGCACCGTATGCAAGCCATATAGATAGACCTGGTCGGGAGCGAGTGCCGGCGGCTTCCAATCGTCCGCGCCGGCCCGCTTGCGCTTCTGTGGCGGCGGCGTCGGGATTTCGCCGCGCTCGCGCTTGGCGTCGCGATGCGCGCGCCGCAAGGTGGCGTAATGCGTGTCTTTGGCCGACTTGTCGCCGACGGTGTTGTCAGGGCCGGAACGGCCGGATGTTCTGTCTTTGCTCATGCGGCTTTATAGCGAGAGCGCCCTTGAGCGCATAGTCCTCTTTCGTCAGTGGGCTTTTGCAGCAAGTTGAAATTTTTTCGTCATTTTTGCCCGGACCTCATGTTGACAGAAGGAAACGGTCCGGTCATATACGCGGCGCAGATCGCGGCGGCGACGTCCGGTCTAGCAAGCTTGGTCGCAAGATCCAGTCGGAAAACTGGAGGGATGCCCGAGTGGTTAAAGGGGACGGACTGTAAATCCGTTGGCTCAGCCTACGTTGGTTCAAATCCAACTCCCTCCACCATTCCGCACAGGATCTTGGCCACCCGCGGGTATAGCTCAATGGTAGAGCAGCAGCCTTCCAAGCTGAATACGCGGGTTCGATTCCCGCTACCCGCTCCAAGATTTTCAGGCACTTAATTTTCGTCAGGCAGGTCTTGCGTAGACCTGCTGCCGTTTCCTCTCCCCCATATTCGATTCACATCCTCCGCGTGAGGAATGGCTTATATTTTGGCGGGCGATACATATCTGTTCGCGAACCTCTGCAAGATCGGTCTCTGCAGACCTAGTCAATTCCGAGAAGCGGCTTCGGACACCTGGATTATTTCCTCAGCGTGCCTATCTAAGCGTCTGAACCGGCAAATGCTTTTACATCTTTCCGGATCGGCCGGCGAAACCTGCTGGGCGAATCAAAGCCGACGGCGCGCATTGTCCGTCATCGGCTACACTTCGCCAAGAATAGGGCCTGCAATTAAGTCTTGCGCAAATGCGACGAAAGCCTTAAACGGCGGCACTAAACCGGTTCGCCGGGGCCACCATTTACGTTCACAGGAAGCATTCAAATGGCAAAGAGTAAGTTTGAGCGCAATAAGCCGCACGTTAACATCGGCACGATCGGCCACGTTGACCACGGCAAGACGTCTCTGACGGCAGCGATCACGAAGTTCTTCGGTGAGTTCAAGGCGTATGACCAGATCGACGCGGCACCGGAAGAAAAGGCGCGTGGTATCACGATCTCGACGGCACACGTTGAATATGAGACGGCTGCTCGTCACTATGCGCACGTCGACTGCCCCGGCCACGCTGACTATGTGAAGAACATGATCACGGGTGCTGCGCAGATGGACGGCGCGATCCTGGTTTGCTCGGCTGCCGACGGCCCGATGCCGCAGACGCGCGAGCACATCCTGCTCGCCCGCCAGGTTGGCGTTCCGGCGATCGTAGTGTTCCTGAACAAGGTCGACCAGGTTGACGACGCCGAGCTTCTGGAGCTTGTTGAGCTTGAAGTTCGCGAACTGCTGTCGTCCTACGACTTCCCGGGCGACGACATTCCGGTTGTCAAGGGTTCGGCGCTTGCTGCTCTGGAAGACAGCAACAAGGAAATCGGCGAAAACGCGATCCGCGAGCTGATGGCCCAGGTTGACGCCTACATCCCGACGCCAGAGCGTCCGATCGACCAGCCGTTCCTGATGCCGATCGAAGACGTGTTCTCGATCTCCGGCCGTGGTACGGTTGTGACGGGCCGCGTCGAGCGTGGTATCGTCAAGGTTGGTGAAGAAGTCGAAATCGTCGGCATTCGTCCGACGTCGAAGACGACGGTTACCGGCGTTGAAATGTTCCGCAAGCTGCTCGACCAGGGCCAGGCCGGCGACAACATCGGCGCGCTGGTCCGCGGTGTGAACCGTGACGGCGTCGAGCGTGGTCAGATCCTGTGCAAGCCAGGTTCTGTGAAGCCGCACAAGAAGTTCATGGCCGAAGCCTACATCCTGACGAAGGAAGAGGGTGGCCGTCATACGCCGTTCTTCACGAACTACCGTCCGCAGTTCTACTTCCGCACGACGGACGTAACGGGCATCGTGACGCTTCCGGAAGGCACGGAAATGGTTATGCCAGGCGACAACGTCACGGTTGCCGTTGAGCTGATCGTCCCGATCGCGATGGAAGAAAAGCTGCGCTTCGCTATCCGCGAAGGCGGCCGTACCGTCGGCGCCGGCATCGTCGCCTCCATCGTCGAGTAATCCCCGGATTATTCGTTGGTTACGAAGGCCCCGCTGGAAACAGCGGGGCCTTTCGCATTTCGGCACGGAGGAGACTGAGTGGATCTGATCATTCTGACAGGCGCATCCGGCTCTGGAAAAACGGCAATCGCCGACGCCATCGCCGAGAGATATCCGGACGAATTCGCGATCTATAGGTTCGATAGCATCGGCGTGCCGACGATGGATGCGATGATCAGGGATCACGGTTCGCCGGAGGCCTGGCAGCGGGACAAGACCATCGAATGGATGGCGCGTCTTGCAAAAGTTGCGCACAATGGAAAGCCGGTCCTGTTCGAAGGGCAGATGCGGATTTCCTTCATCGCTGAAGCGGCCGCGGCGGCAAATGTCGATAGCTACAGGCTGCTGTTGGTCGATTGCAACGACACAACGAGGGCGCGGCGCTTGACGGTCGGAAGACGCCAGCCGGAGCTCGCGGATCAAAATATGATGGATTGGGCGGCCTATCTGCGCGGGGAGGCCGTTCAGCACGGTTGCGAGATCTTCGATACCAGCCAGCTTTCGCTCGGCCAATGCGTTGCGCATGTATTGGAGCGTTTGCGCAAATAGCAGCCAAACACACAATCGTCCGAGTCTCCGGTCGGTGACGTCTTTGCGCTTTCTCAGTTCGATTAGCGCCGTGGGGAGAGCGCATCTCTATAATCAAGCGGTTCACGCGGTAATGACAGGCGAGCGCCAGATCACAAAATCGTGGCTGGAAAGCCAGCCATAGGACATGGCTTATCGGCCGACTGAGGCAATCCGTCCCTGTCGACCGCCTTGCGGAACTGAGGAAAGGGTCTATCTATCGCTCGATTTTACCAGGAGGAGATTGCATGAAAAAGCGCATATTGTTCACGGGTGGCAGCGGCAAGGCCGGGCGTCATACCGTTCCCTGGCTGATCAATGCCGGCTATGAGGTCCACAATGTCGATCTGGTGCCGCTGGACAGCCCCGGCGTCACCAATTTGGTGGCCGATGTCACTGATGCGGGACAAGTCTACAACGTGCTGACCATGCATCGGGATTTCCCGGATCTCGATCAAGGGAAGGGCGTGCAGCCTTACGACGCCGTCGTGCATTTCGCTGCCATTCCGCGCATCCTGATCAAGCCTGATAACGAGACCTTCCGCATCAATACGATGAGCACCTACAATGTCATCGAAGCGGCGGCAAAGCTCGGCGTCAAGAAGATCATCGTCGCCTCCAGCGAAACGACCTATGGCGTCTGCTTCGCCGAGGGCCATCGCGATTTTCATCAGTTTCCGCTGGAGGAAGATTACGATGTCAATCCCATGGATTCCTACGGCCTCTCCAAGGTCCTGAACGAGAAGACGGCGCGCGCCTTCGCCGAGCGTTTCGGCATCGACGTCTATGCGCTGCGCATCGGCAACGTCATCGAGCCTTACGAATATGAGCGCTTCCCGGAATATTTCGCTGACACCGACATCCGTAAGCGCATAGCCTGGAGCTATATCGATGCCCGCGATCTCGGCCAGATCGTCCATCTCTGCATCGAAAAAGGCGGTCTCGGTTTTCAGGTCTTCAACGCGGCCAACGACACGGTATCGGCCAACACGCCGTCCCGGGAACTTGCCGCCAAATACTACCCGAACGTGCCCTTCACCCGCGAGATCGGCGAGTATGAAGGCCTGCTCTCCAACCGGAAGATTCGCGAAGTCCTGGGCTTCAAGGAAGAGCATAACTGGCGCCGTTATGTGAAGGTTTGAGGCTGCGCTGCCAAAAGAACTGAAAGCTGGGCGCCGTCGCGACGCCCGGCCGAAACCCTGCCAAGAGCAGGGATGCCTCTCCATTTGTTACGGAAGAAAACCAAAAATGCTTCCGCAAACACTCGACAAATATCAGGGTTGAAGTAAGTAGGCTTGCGTTTCGCGAGGCGTATCATGGAAATTGCAGTCGCTTTCCACGATACAGTCGGGATTCATTTTGGAATGAGCATCATATCGCCTACGAGCCGGCGGGATGTTCGGCAGCGTAATTTGCGTTGCAATAGAAAGCTATTCAACCGGCTGATCTCTTGAGGGTCAGCCGCTTCGGAGGGACTATGAACGACGGTGTTGCACGTATTTTTGTCGGCTTCGATTCCAAGGAAGTCGTCGCCTATCACGTTCTCGCACAAAGCATAATCGAGCGCTCTTCGATCCCGGTGGTGTTTTCGCCGATCGTTCTCAGCAATCTCGACGGCGTTTTCACGCGCGAGCGCAATCCGCTGCAATCGACCGAATTTTCCTTCTCCCGCTTTCTGGTTCCCTACCTCAGCGATTACGAGGGCTGGAGCATCTTCATGGATTGCGACATGCTCGCCCGCGCCGATATTGCCGAGCTCTGGAAACTGCGCGACGACCGTTATGCCGCAATGTGCGTCAAGCACGACTACCAGCCGAAGATCGAGACGAAGTTCCTCGGCCAGACCCAGACCAAATATGAAAAGAAGAATTGGTCGAGCATGATCCTCTTCAACAATGCCAAATGCCGGGCATTGACGAAGGATTACGTCAACACCGCCACGGGCCTGCAGCTTCACCAGTTCAAGTGGTTGGAGGGCGACGATCAGATCGGTGAGATCCCGGTGACCTGGAATTACCTCGTCAACGAATATGACTACCGCCCGGATGCGCAACTCGTGCATTTCACCGATGGCGGCCCGTATTTCGATGAATATCGCAACGACGACTACGCCGAGGAATGGTTCGCTATGCGTGATCGCATGTTGCACGTCCAGCAGAAGTGACCGGGCTGGATCAGAGCGTGGCTTCCGAAACAGGAACCGGCAAGATTGGCTTTCCGGCTGCAGGGGCCGCCGCAGGTTTGACGACGGCCGAAGAATGGCGGTCCATACTGGCGGTCTTCTCCCATATCGTTCTTGTCGCAAACAGCGATGCGGTCGATATCGCCAGCCTGCAGGCGCAGTTTCCGTCTACCGCGCTCTTCATCTTCTTCAATAAGGTCTACAAGGTCCTGGATCGCCCGTTCCAGGGCCATTCGCTACTGATTTCGCGCGGACAGCCGCGCGGCGCCAACATCGTCTATCGGGGCGAGGTGGGCGACGTCGTCAAGTTCTTTCCGAAGGACCATTTCCTCGGGATCATGAACATCCGCCTTGGATCTGAGGAAAAACTGAATCCGGCCGCCGATTTCCAGGGCGCGCCGACCGGCCATCTCGATCTCGTCGGCTTCTGCGGCGATTTCTACACGGAGGCCAAGACGCCGACCAGCGGCTTTGCCATGGCGCTTTGGCTGAGCGATCTGAAATTACCGGGCGCCATCGTGCTTGCCGGCTTCTCTGCCAAGCGCAGCGAAAAATGGAGGGTGGTGTCGGTTCACGACTGGACCTTCGAGCAGACTTTCCTGCGCCTCTTCGCCCGCTTGGGGAAGATCACCATCCATGGCGGCGTGTCGTTGAATCCTTACATCAGGCTCGCCGAGCGCTTCTCTGAGGTTCCCCCGGCCGAAATCGCGCTGGCTGCGGCAGAGGTATTGTCCGAGCGGCTCGGCAATGCCGACGCCGAAGTGGACAAGCTGATCTCCTTGACCAATGTGATTCGCTCGACAGACAATTTCCTGCGTCGTCTCAAACCGAAATTCCTCAAACGGAAGCCCAAGGGAACGCCGGGGGAGCCGAAGGAAGGCTGAGAAGCGCCGGCGTGATGCATTCGGGAGGCGCTGCGAAGCCCGCAATCCCTGTGGTCGGCGGTCTCGTCAATTGCCCGGGGCGCTCGAAGCTGCGGACTCTCTTGGGAAAAAACAAAAAACGCACTTGCCAATCGTTTCGTCCCGTCTTAAAGGAGCGCCATGTTTTCGGAAGGCGCTGGCGGGCAACCGCACGGCGCGGATGATCGAAGCATAAAGGGGTATAGCTCAGTTGGTAGAGCGGCGGTCTCCAAAACCGCAGGTCGTAGGTTCGAGCCCTGCTGCCCCTGCCATTTTCCTTGATTTAACTGGCGCGTCGGTTTCGCTGCTTCTTGGGTTAGGGATTATGCCGGAATGGCAGGCAAATTTTCGAAGGCACCGAATTCCCTCTTGTTAAATTGGGAATCGATGTTTATGTAGGGTTCAACAGACACGCGGTGCGTGGGGCTGATATGTTCAGCTTTACGCGCCGTAATTGCGTGGGCAGTCAATGGCATCCAAAACGAATCCACTTGCGTTTCTGCAGCAGGTCCGCTCCGAGACGTCGAAAATCACTTGGCCGTCCCGCCGCGAGACGATGATCTCGACGGTGATGGTGCTTGTTATGGTCATTTTCGCCTCGTTGTTTTTCTTTGCTGCTGACCAGCTCATCGGCTGGATTCTCGGCTACGTGCTGAATACCGGCAATTGATATCGGGTGGAGATGAACATGGCGGCACGTTGGTACATCGTCCACGCTTATTCTAATTTCGAAAAGAAGGTGGCTGAATCCATCGAGGAGAAGGCCAAGCAGAAGGGTCTCGATCATCTGTTCGAGAAGATCCTTGTGCCGACCGAGAAGGTGGTTGAAGTGCGCCGCGGCCGTAAGGTTGACAGCGAGCGCAAGTTCTTCCCGGGTTACGTGCTGGTGCGCGCCAATCTGACGGATGAAGCCTATCACCTGATCAAGAATACGCCGAAGGTCACTGGCTTTCTCGGCTCCGACAATAAGCCCGTTCCGATTCCGGATTATGAAGCCGAGCGCATTCTCGGTCAGGTCCAGGAAGGCGTCGAGCGGCCGAAGGCTTCTGTATCCTTCGAGATTGGTGAGCAGGTCCGCGTTTCCGACGGCCCGTTCGCATCGTTCAACGGCACGGTTCAGGATGTGGACGAGGAGCGTTCGCGCCTGAAGGTGGAAGTGTCGATCTTCGGCCGCGCTACGCCGGTCGAGCTGGAATACAGTCAGGTCGAGAAGGTCTGATCTTCGTTTGAGTTTGGATGCAAGCAAGTGTTTGCTTGCATCTCGCGGCAGTGCCGCAATCCGCGTGGAAGGGCAGGGGTCTTAGCCGGACCTTTTGATCCGCACCACGCAACCGCAGCCGCCGGAGCGATCCGGCATAGTAGACCGGGCAACCGGTCGTGTAGAAAGGCAGAGAGAAATGGCTAAGAAAGTTGCAGGCCAGCTCAAGCTGCAGGTTAAGGCCGGCTCGGCGAATCCGTCGCCGCCGATCGGTCCTGCGCTTGGTCAGCGTGGCATTAACATCATGGAATTCTGCAAGGCGTTCAATGCCGCCACGCAGGAAATGGAAAAGGGCATGCCGATCCCGGTCGTCATCACCTACTACCAGGACAAGTCCTTCACCTTCGCAATGAAGCAGCCGCCGGTCAGCTACTTCCTCAAGAAGGAAGCGAAGATCCAGTCCGGCTCGAAGACCCCGGGCAAGGGTGCCAAGGCTGGCACGCTCACCAAGGCTCAGGTCAAGTCGATTGCCGAAGCCAAGATGAAGGATCTGAACGCCGCCGATATCGAAGGCGCAATGGCCATGATCGAGGGCTCCGCCCGCGCCATGGGCCTGGAAGTGGTAGGTTAAGACCATGGTTGCAAAGCGTATTCAGAAGATCCGCGAAGGCGTTGATCCCACCAAGCTCTATGCTCTGACCCAGGCTATCGGCATGGTCAAGGAACGGGCCGTCGCCAAGTTCGACGAAACCGTCGAAATCGCCATGAACCTCGGCGTTGACCCGCGTCACGCTGACCAGATGGTCCGCGGCGTCGTCAACCTGCCGAACGGCACCGGCCGTACGGTTCGCGTTGCCGTTTTCGCTCGTGGCGCCAAGGCTGACGAAGCCAAGGCTGCCGGTGCTGACGTCGTTGGCGCGGAAGACCTGGTTGAAATCGTTCAGGGCGGCAAGATCGACTTCGATCGTTGCATCGCTACCCCGGACATGATGCCGCTCGTCGGCCGTCTCGGTAAGGTTCTCGGCCCGCGCGGCATGATGCCGAACCCGAAGGTCGGCACCGTCACCATGGACGTCAAGGGTGCTGTCGAAGCCTCCAAGGGCGGCGCAGTTGAGTTCCGGGTCGAGAAGGCTGGTATCGTCCATGCCGGTATCGGCAAGGCCTCCTTCGATGCCAAGGCTCTGGAAGAAAACATCCGCGCCTTCGCTGACGCCGTCATCAAGGCGAAGCCGGCCGGTGCAAAGGGCAACTACGTCAAGCGCGTAGCCATCTCTTCGACCATGGGCCCGGGCGTCAAGATCGAGCCGTCGACGGTTACGGCGCCGAGCGCCTAATGGTTCTGTCGGGCCTGCTGCCCGGCATTTAAGAATTCCTGGCCCTTCGGGGCCAGGATACCGGAGAAATCCGGAATTCCTGTCCGAGATTGCAGGTGGTTGAGACCTTAATCACTTTGCCTGCATGAGACGGGTAAGACCCGAATTTTGAAGAAGTTCTGCTTCGATAAACTCGGTTCGAGCCTTGGATGCCTTGTGCCTTGGAGCCTTAGGGCTCGAGCGCGAGGGGACAGGATCCTCAAGCGTCGCTTGGGATCTCTTAGCTGATCCCAGGAGGCAAAAGGCAACCCGGCAGGTCCGTTTATCGCGGTCCTGTCAACTGGAGAAAAGCAGTGGAAAGAGCGGAAAAACGCGAATTCGTCACGGAACTGAACGAAGTCTTCAAGGCTTCGGGCTCGGTTGTCGTGGCCCACTATGCTGGTGCCACAGTCGCACAGATGAACGATTTTCGTTCCAAGATGCGCGCTGCTGGCGGCACCGTCAAAGTCGCGAAGAACCGCCTGGCCAAGATTGCTCTTCAGGGCACGGATGCGGAAGGGATTTCCAATCTCTTCACCGGTCAGACGCTGATCGCATACAGCACTGATCCGATTACCGCTCCGAAGGTCGTCGTGGATTTCGCCAAGACCAACGATAAGATCGTTGTTCTGGGCGGCGCCATGGGAACAACCACGCTCAACCCCGAAGGTGTTAAGTCGCTCGCGACCCTGCCTTCGCTGGACGAGCTGCGTGCGAAGCTGCTGGGCATGATCCAGACGCCGGCTACCCGCATCGCAGGTGTGGTTGCAGCACCGGCAAGCCAGCTTGCTCGCGTGTTCTCGGCCTACGCCAAGAAGGACGAAGCCGCGTAAGGCGGTTTTTCGCTGTTCATAATCAACCAGTTCGAACCGAACAAAAGGAACTACAAAAATGGCTGATCTCGCAAAGATCGTTGAAGACCTCTCCTCGCTGACCGTTCTCGAAGCTGCAGAACTGTCCAAGCTTCTCGAAGAAAAGTGGGGCGTTTCCGCCGCTGCTCCGGTAGCTGTTGCTGCCGTTGCCGGTGGTGCTGGCGGCGCTGCTGCTGCTGTTGAAGAAGAAAAGACCGAGTTCGACGTCATCCTCGCGGATGCCGGCGCGAACAAGATCAACGTCATCAAGGAAGTCCGCGCCATCACCGGTCTCGGCCTCAAGGAAGCCAAGGACCTCGTCGAGGCTGCTCCGAAGGCTGTCAAGGAAGGCGTTTCCAAGGCTGAAGCCGCTGACATCAAGAAGAAGCTCGAAGACGCTGGCGCAAAGGCCGACGTCAAGTAAGCTTGAAACTGCTTTGGGAGGTGGCATTTTGCCGCCTCCCATTTGCCGTTTTTCTGAACAAATTACCCAAAAGCCGCGGCTAAAACGGCTTTTGGGTAATGGGTTCTTCAAGAGGATGGTCTGAGACTGAACCGCGACGCAATCCGTGCCGAGCGGTTTTCGGTCAGTTAGACGAGATTGAACTACTCATTGATTGATGGGATCGCCTGGCCAGCGGTTCCCATCCGTTGCAGGCCCGGGTGCAGGATTTTAAAGGAGCGACGATGGCTCAGACCCTTTCGTTCAACGGTCGCAGGCGCGTACGCAAGTTTTTTGGTAAGATTCCCGAAGTCGCAGAGATGCCGAACCTCATCGAGGTTCAGAAGGCGTCCTACGATCAGTTCCTCATGGTCGAAGAGCCCAAGGGCGGCCGCCCTGACGAGGGTCTCCAGGCCGTTTTCAAGTCGGTTTTCCCGATCACCGATTTCTCCGGCGCTTCCATGCTGGAGTTCGTGTCCTATGAGTTCGAACCGCCGAAGTTCGACGTCGACGAGTGCCGCCAGCGCGACCTGACCTATGCCGCGCCGCTGAAGGTCACTCTCCGTCTGATCGTGTTCGATATCGATGAGGACACCGGCGCGAAGTCCATCAAGGACATCAAGGAACAGAGCGTTTACATGGGCGACATGCCGCTCATGACGAACAACGGTACCTTCATCGTGAACGGCACCGAACGCGTTATCGTGTCCCAGATGCACCGTTCGCCGGGTGTCTTCTTCGACCACGACAAGGGCAAGAGCCACTCCTCCGGCAAGCTGCTCTTCGCTGCTCGCGTCATTCCGTATCGCGGCTCCTGGCTCGACATCGAATTCGACGCCAAGGACATCGTGTACGCCCGTATCGACCGCCGCCGCAAGATTCCGGTGACGTCGCTTCTGATGGCGCTCGGCATGGACGGCGAAGAAATCCTGTCGACGTTCTACACCAAGTCGCTCTACCAGCGCGACGGCCAGGGCTGGCGTATTCCGTTCAAGGCGGAAACGCTGAAGGGCGCCAAGACCGTTTCCGACATGATCGACGCCGATACCGGCGAAGTCGTTGTCGAAGGCGGCAAGAAGCTGACCCCGCGCCTGCTGCGCCAGTTGCAGGAAAAGGGCCTCAAGGCTTTGAAGGCCACCGACGAAGAGCTGTACGGCCTCTTCCTGGCGGAGGACATCGTCAACTTCCAGACCGGTGAGATCTATCTCGAAGCCGGTGACGAAATCGACGAGAAGACACTGCCGATCATCCTCAAGGCCGGTTTCGACGAAATCCCGGTTCTCGGCATCGACCATATCAATGTCGGCGCCTACATCCGCAACACGCTGTCCGCCGACAAGAACGAGAACCGTCAGGACGCTCTGTTCGACATCTACCGCGTCATGCGTCCGGGTGAACCGCCGACCATGGAATCGGCCGAAGCCATGTTCAACTCGCTGTTCTTCGATGCGGAGCGCTACGATCTCTCCGCCGTCGGCCGCGTGAAGATGAATATGCGTCTCGACCTTGACGTCGAAGACACCGTTCGTATCCTGCGCAAGGACGACATCCTGGCCGTGGTCAAGATGCTGGTCGAACTGCGCGACGGCAAGGGCGAAATCGACGACATCGACAACCTCGGCAACCGCCGCGTCCGCTCGGTCGGCGAGCTGATGGAAAACCAGTACCGTCTCGGCCTGCTGCGCATGGAGCGCGCGATCAAGGAACGCATGTCCTCGATCGAAATCGACACTGTCATGCCGCAGGACCTGATCAACGCGAAGCCGGCCGCTGCCGCCGTTCGCGAATTCTTCGGCTCCTCGCAGCTCTCGCAGTTCATGGACCAGGTGAACCCGCTCTCGGAAATTACCCACAAGCGCCGTCTTTCGGCTCTTGGCCCGGGCGGTCTGACCCGCGAACGCGCCGGCTTCGAAGTCCGCGACGTGCATCCGACCCACTACGGTCGTATTTGCCCGATCGAAACGCCGGAAGGTCCGAACATCGGTCTGATCAACTCGCTGGCAACCTTTGCCCGCGTCAACAAGTACGGCTTCATCGAAAGCCCCTACCGCCGCATCATCGACGGTAAGGTAACCAACGACGTGCTCTACCTTTCCGCCATGGAAGAGGCGAAGTACTACGTTGCTCAGGCCAACGCCGAACTCGACGCCGACGGCTCCTTCATCGAGGAATTCGTTGTTTGCCGTCACGCCGGCGAAGTTATGCTCGCTCCGCGCGACAACATCAACCTGATGGACGTCTCGCCGAAGCAGCTGGTTTCGGTCGCTGCCGCTCTGATCCCGTTCCTGGAAAACGACGACGCCAACCGCGCTCTCATGGGCTCGAACATGCAGCGTCAGGCCGTGCCGCTTCTGCGCGCCGAAGCCCCGTTCGTCGGCACCGGCATGGAGCCGGTTGTCGCCCGTGACTCCGGCGCTGCTATCGGTGCCCGCCGCGGCGGCGTGGTCGACCAGGTCGACGCAACGCGTATCGTTATCCGCGCTACCGAAGACCTCGATCCGTCGAAGTCCGGCGTCGATATCTACCGCCTGATGAAGTTCCAGCGTTCGAACCAGAACACCTGCGTCAACCAGCGTCCGCTGGTCACCGTTGGTGACGTGGTCAACAAGGGCGACATCCTGGCCGACGGTCCGTCGACCGACCTCGGCGATCTGGCGCTCGGCCGTAACGTGCTCGTCGCGTTCATGCCGTGGAACGGCTACAACTACGAAGACTCGATCCTGCTCTCCGAGCGTATCGTTGCCGACGACGTGTTCACCTCCATTCACATCGAAGAATTCGAAGTGATGGCGCGCGACACCAAGCTCGGTCCGGAAGAAATCACCCGCGATATTCCGAACGTTTCGGAAGAAGCGCTGAAGAACCTGGACGAAGCCGGCATCGTTTATATCGGCGCTGAAGTTCAGCCGGGCGATATCCTCGTCGGCAAGATCACGCCGAAGGGCGAAAGCCCGATGACGCCGGAAGAAAAGCTTCTGCGCGCCATCTTCGGTGAAAAGGCGTCCGACGTTCGCGACACCTCCATGCGCATGCCGCCCGGCACCTACGGTACGGTCGTCGAAGTTCGCGTCTTCAACCGCCACGGCGTCGAGAAGGACGAACGCGCCATGGCGATCGAGCGCGAAGAGATCGAACGTCTCGCGAAGGACCGCGACGACGAGCAGGCGATCCTCGACCGTAACGTCTACGGCCGCCTGATCGAAATGCTCCGTGGCCAGGTAGCGCTTGCCGGTCCGAAGAGCTTCAAGAAGGGCACGGAACTGTCCAACGCCGTCGTCTCCGAATATCCGCGCTCGCAGTGGTGGATGTTCGCCGTCGAGGACGAAAAGGTTCAGGGCGAGCTCGAAGCTCTGCGTGGCCAGTACGACGAATCCAAGTCGCGCCTCGAACAGCGCTTCATGGACAAGGTCGAAAAGGTCCAGCGCGGCGATGAAATGCCTCCGGGCGTCATGAAGATGGTCAAGGTCTTCGTCGCTGTGAAGCGCAAGATTCAGCCGGGCGACAAGATGGCCGGCCGTCATGGCAACAAGGGTGTCGTATCGCGTATCGTGCCGGTCGAAGACATGCCGTTCCTCGAAGACGGCACGCATGTCGACATCGTGCTCAATCCGCTCGGCGTGCCGTCGCGCATGAACGTCGGTCAGATCCTTGAGACGCACCTCGGCTGGGCGTGCGCCGGTATGGGTCGTCAGATCGGCGAGCTGATCGAAGCCTATAAGGCAAGCGGCAACATCGAGCCTCTGCGCCAGACGATCGACATGGTCGTCGGCGACGGTCCGAAGAGCGACGACGTTCACGAGTATGACGACGCGTCGGTTCTGCGTCTGGCCGATCAGTGGAAGCGTGGCGTGTCCATCGCGACCCCGGTCTTCGACGGCGCCGGCGAAGTCGATGTCAACGAGATGCTCGCAATGGCAGGTCTGAAGCAGACCGGTCAGTCGACGCTCTATGATGGTCGTACCGGCGAACAGTTCGACCGCCAGGTCACGGTTGGCTACATCTACATGCTGAAGCTGAACCACTTGGTCGACGACAAGATCCACGCCCGCTCGATCGGCCCGTACTCGCTCGTCACCCAGCAGCCGCTGGGCGGTAAGGCGCAGTTCGGCGGTCAGCGCTTCGGCGAAATGGAAGTCTGGGCGCTCGAAGCTTACGGTGCAGCTTACACGCTGCAGGAAATGCTCACGGTCAAGTCGGACGACGTGGCCGGCCGCACCAAGGTCTACGAAGCCATCGTCCGTGGCGACGACACCTTCGAAGCGGGCATTCCGGAGAGCTTCAACGTTCTCGTCAAGGAAATGCGGTCGCTGGGCCTCAGCGTCGAATTGGAAAACTCCAAGGTCGACGATCTGCAGGCAGCGGGCCAGCTTCCGGACGCAGCCGAGTAATAGCCGATAGGGTGCGCGCTGTCCGTCAGCGCGCACCGTTCCCGCCGGCGCCCGAATTCGTGTGGCTCTAGGCAGGGACGATTTCGCCGCATTCTGCGGTTATTGTCGTTTTAAGGCGTCAGTCCGGTTCCCGGGAATTTGCCGGCACTGATTGCAATTCGAGGGCGTTTCGCCCCTAAAGGAGACAGGCATGAACCAAGAGGTCATGAATCTTTTCAATCCGCAGGTGCCTGCACAGAATTTCGATTCCATCCGGATTTCGATCGCATCGCCGGAGAAGATTCTTTCCTGGTCTTATGGTGAGATCAAGAAGCCGGAGACGATCAACTATCGTACGTTCAAGCCGGAACGCGATGGTCTCTTCTGCGCGCGAATCTTCGGGCCGATCAAGGATTACGAGTGCCTGTGCGGCAAGTACAAGCGCATGAAGTACAAGGGCATCATCTGCGAAAAGTGCGGCGTCGAAGTAACGCTGTCGCGCGTTCGCCGTGAGCGCATGGGCCATATCGAGCTCGCCGCTCCCGTTGCCCACATCTGGTTCCTGAAGTCGCTGCCGAGCCGCATTTCCACGCTGCTCGACATGACGCTGAAGGATGTCGAGCGCGTTCTCTATTTCGAAAACTACATCGTCACCGAGCCGGGCCTGACCGCGCTCAAGGAGCATCAGCTCCTGACGGAAGAAGAGTACATGCTCGCCGTCGACGAATATGGCGAAGACCAGTTCACCGCCATGATCGGCGCTGAAGCGATCTACGAGATGCTGGCCAGCATGAATCTCGAAAAGATCGCCGGCGACCTGCGCTCCGAGCTTGCCGACACCACGTCGGATCTCAAGCAGAAGAAGCTGATGAAGCGCCTGAAGATCGTCGAGAACTTCATGGAATCCGGCAACCGTCCGGAATGGATGATCATGAAGGTCGTCCCGGTCATCCCGCCGGACCTGCGCCCGCTGGTGCCGCTCGACGGCGGCCGTTTCGCAACGTCGGATCTGAACGATCTGTACCGCCGCGTCATCAACCGTAACAATCGTCTGAAGCGCCTGATCGAACTGCGCGCTCCGGGCATCATCATCCGCAACGAAAAGCGCATGCTGCAGGAATCTGTCGATGCGCTGTTTGACAACGGCCGTCGCGGCCGCGTCATCACCGGCGCCAACAAGCGTCCGCTGAAGTCGCTGTCCGACATGCTCAAGGGCAAGCAGGGCCGCTTCCGTCAGAACCTCCTCGGCAAGCGCGTCGACTATTCCGGCCGTTCGGTCATTGTGACCGGTCCGGAGCTGAAGCTGCATCAGTGCGGCCTGCCGAAGAAGATGGCGCTCGAACTGTTCAAGCCGTTCATCTACGCCCGTCTCGACGCGAAGGGTTATTCCTCGACCGTCAAGCAGGCCAAGAAGCTGGTTGAAAAGGAAAAGCCGGAAGTTTGGGATATCCTCGACGAGGTCATCCGCGAGCATCCGGTTCTCCTGAACCGCGCGCCGACGCTGCACCGCCTGGGCATCCAGGCCTTCGAACCCATGCTGGTTGAAGGCAAGGCGATCCAGTTGCACCCGCTCGTCTGCACGGCCTTCAACGCCGACTTCGACGGTGACCAGATGGCCGTTCACGTGCCGCTGTCTCTCGAAGCCCAGCTCGAAGCCCGCGTGCTGATGATGTCGACCAACAACATCCTTCATCCGGCAAACGGCGCGCCGATCATCGTTCCGTCGCAGGACATGGTTCTCGGTCTCTATTATCTCTCGATCCTGAACCAGAACGAGCCGGGCGAAGGCATGGCCTTCTCCGATCTCGGCGAGCTGCATCACGCTCTGGAAAACAAGGTCGTGACGCTGCACTCGAAGATCCGCGGCCGCTTCAAGTCGATCGACGAAGAGGGTAAGCCCTATTCGAAGATCTATGAAACGACCCCTGGCCGCCTGCTGATCGGCGAACTGCTGCCGAAGCACGGCAAGGTGACCTTCGACATCTGCAACCAGGAAATGACCAAGAAGAACATCTCCAAGATGATCGACACGGTCTACCGTCACTGCGGCCAGAAGGACACGGTCATTTTCTGCGACCGCATCATGCAGCTCGGCTTCGCCCATGCCTGCCGCGCTGGCATTTCGTTCGGCAAGGACGACATGGTCATCCCGAACACCAAGGCGAAGATCGTCGGCGATACCGAAGCGCTCGTGAAGGAATACGAGCAGCAGTACAATGACGGTCTGATCACCCAGGGCGAAAAGTACAACAAGGTCGTCGACGCCTGGGGCAAGGCCACGGAAAAGGTCGCCGAAGAAATGATGGCCCGCATTAAGGCCGTCGAATTCGACGAGAAGACCGGTCGCCAGAAGCCGATGAACTCGATCTATATGATGAGCCATTCGGGCGCCCGCGGTTCTCCGAACCAGATGCGTCAGTTGGGCGGCATGCGCGGCCTCATGGCCAAGCCGTCGGGCGAAATCATCGAGACGCCGATCATCTCGAACTTCAAGGAAGGCCTGACCGTGAACGAGTACTTCAACTCGACGCACGGTGCCCGTAAGGGTCTGGCAGACACCGCCTTGAAGACCGCGAACTCCGGCTACCTGACCCGCCGTCTCGTCGACGTCGCGCAGGATTGCATCGTGACGCACGTCGATTGCGGCACCGAAACTGGCCTCACCATGACTGCCATCGTCGATGCCGGTCAGGTCGTTGCCTCGCTCGGCGCCCGCATCCTCGGCCGTACGGCGCTGGATGATATCGATCATCCGGTCACGGGTGAGCGCATTGTCGACGCCGGCAAGATGATCCTCGAGCCGGATGTCATCGAGATCGAAAAGGCTGGTATCCAGTCGATCCGCATCCGTTCGGCGCTGACCTGCGAAATCCAGACGGGGGTCTGCTCTGTCTGCTACGGCCGCGACCTTGCTCGCGGTACGCCGGTCAACATCGGTGAAGCTGTCGGCGTTATCGCCGCTCAGTCGATCGGTGAGCCGGGCACGCAGCTCACCATGCGTACCTTCCACTTGGGCGGCACGGCGACCGTGGTCGACCAGTCGTTCCTGGAAGCCTCGTATGAAGGCACGGTTCAGATCAAGAACCGCAACATGCTGCGCAACTCCGAAGGCAACCTGGTTGCCATGGGCCGCAACATGACGGTTCAGATCTTGGATGAACGCGGCGTTGAACGCTCTTCGCAGCGCGTTGCCTACGGCTCCAAGCTCTATGTCGACGACGGCGACAAGGTGAAGCGCGGTCAGCGTCTCGCAGAATGGGATCCGTATACCCGTCCGATGATGACGGAAGTGGCCGGTACGGTTCACTTCGAAGATGTCGTCGACGGCCTCTCGGTTCTCGAAGCGACCGACGAGTCGACCGGCATCACCAAGCGTCAGGTTATCGACTGGCGTTCGACACCGCGCGGTTCGGATCTGAAGCCGGCGATCGTCGTCAAGGACGCCAGCGGCAATGTCGCCAAGCTGTCGCGTGGCGGTGAAGCCCGCTTCCTGCTCTCGGTTGACGCGATCCTGTCCGTCGAGCCGGGCACGAAGGTGTCGCAGGGCGACGTTCTTGCTCGTTCGCCGCTGGAAAGCGCAAAGACCAAGGACATCACCGGTGGTCTGCCGCGCGTTGCCGAACTGTTCGAAGCCCGTCGTCCGAAGGACCACGCCATCATCGCAGAGATCGATGGTACGATCCGCCTCGGCCGCGACTACAAGAACAAGCGTCGCGTCATCATCGAGCCGGCAGAAGACGGTGTCGAGCCGGTCGAATACCTGATCCCGAAGGGCAAGCCCTTCCACCTTCAGGAAGGCGACTATATCGAAAAGGGTGACTACATCCTCGACGGTAACCCGGCTCCGCACGATATCCTGGCGATCAAGGGCGTGGAGGCTCTGGCTTCCTACCTCGTCAACGAAATCCAGGAAGTCTACCGCCTCCAGGGCGTTGTCATTAACGACAAGCACATCGAAGTGATTGTCCGTCAGATGCTGCAGAAGGTGGAAATCACCGACGCAGGCGACAGCCAGTACATCGTCGGCGACAATGTCGACCGTATCGAACTGGAAGACGCCAACGACCGCCTGATCGAAGAAGGCAAGAAGCCCGCTTACGGCGATCCGGTTCTGCTCGGCATCACCAAGGCGTCGCTGCAGACGCCGTCCTTCATCTCCGCCGCATCCTTCCAGGAAACGACGAAGGTGCTGACGGAAGCTGCGATCGCTGGCAAGACCGATGGTCTGCAGGGCCTGAAGGAAAACGTCATCGTCGGCCGTCTCATCCCGGCCGGTACCGGTGGCACCATGACGCAGATCCGCCGCATCGCGACGGCTCGCGACGAGCTGATCCTGGAAGAGCGCCGCAAGGGCACAGGTGCCGCCGTCGCCACGCCGATGCTGCAGGACATGGCCAACGAGAACGCCCCGGCCGCTGAATAAGCGGCTGGAGTTCGAACAAAATCAAAACCGCCCGGAGCGATCCGGGCGGTTTCTTTTTGCATCTATGTTGTGAAGAGCCGGCGAGGGCGGGACAGCAGGGTCCCGTCTAGCGGAAGCGGATGATCGCCACTTCGCCTTCCAGTGCTCCCTGATAGGCCGAGGCATGAGGCTCCTCATCCGGCACGTCGGTCAGCATGCCGATCTGATCGAGATCAGCCTCGATGAAGCCTTCCTCCGCAAGGGCGTTCAGCGCTTCGCGCACGGCGGTGTCGTCATCCGGCGCCTTTAGCATGACATGCAGGTCGACGCCTTCGCCGCCGTCGGTTTCATATCCCTTGCCGATGATGATGAAGACCATGGGGCCGTCGAAATTGTTGTCGTTGTCTGGCGCAGTGATCATAAGTCTTCCTTCGGTGGTATCGATTCGGCCGAGCGATTCTCTGAGGCTCTTTGCCGTCCGGTGAAATTGGCTTTCTGTGATTCCTTATAGGGATTTTAACGAAATACCCAAGTCCATCTTGCTGAAGCGATGCCATTTCGTCATCTGGGGCGCCAAACGGCTGGTTTGGCCCGTCTTTTCGGGGTTTGTGACAAAGATAATTCTTAACCGGCCTTGACGAACCTGCGGGAAACCAGTAGTACCGCCGCCATCAGGACCCATGTGAGGCATGGCTGTTCGGAGCGACGCGCTCTGGAGTTCACCTCAAACAAGGTTCTAAACGCACGTTGAAGACACGAATGCTGCACGCAAGACGCAATTCAATGCGTCCTCTGCTTTTTTGTGGTCCATCTGCGAAAGCGGATCGGGCCACGTTTTGCGCATTGAGGCGAACGTGTGTCGTTGCCGGAGACGGCGAGAGTTAAGCCCGCAAGGGTGTCGAGACAGATTTACAAGGGATGGTTGAATGCCTACCGTAAACCAGCTAATCCGCAAGCCTCGCCAGGCGCAGGTAAAGCGTAATAAGGTTCCCGCTCTTCAGGAGAACCCGCAGAAGCGTGGTGTTTGCACCCGCGTCTACACGACGACGCCGAAGAAGCCGAACTCGGCTCTGCGTAAGGTCGCAAAGATCCGCCTGACCAACGGCTTCGAAGTCATTGGTTACATCCCGGGTGAAGGTCACAACCTTCAGGAGCACTCTGTCGTCATGATCCGTGGCGGCCGCGTGAAGGACCTTCCGGGTGTTCGCTACCACATCATCCGCGGCGTTCTCGATACCCAGGGTGTCAAGAACCGCAAGCAGCGCCGTTCCAAGTACGGTGCAAAGCGTCCGAAGTAATTCGATTTCAGATAATCCGGCGCTGCGCGAGGTTCTCCGCGTTGTAAAGCGCCGCTAACAGTTGAGAGACGAGAAGTATGTCCCGACGTCACAGAGCAGAAAAGCGCGAGATCAATCCGGACCCGAAGTTCGGCGATCTGGTCGTCACGAAGTTCATGAATGCCATCATGCTGGACGGCAAGAAGTCCGTAGCTGAAAACATCGTATACGGCGCATTCGACGCCGTGCAGGGCAAGGCAAAGCAGGAGCCGCTCGGCGTGTTCCATCAGGCTTTGGATAACATCGCTCCGCACGTTGAAGTCCGTTCGCGCCGCGTTGGTGGTGCTACGTATCAGGTTCCGGTCGATGTTCGTCCCGAGCGTCGTCAGGCTCTTGCTATTCGCTGGCTGATCGCTGCTGCCCGCAAGCGCAACGAAACCACCATGGTCGACCGTCTCTGCGGCGAACTTCTTGATGCCTCCAACAACCGCGGCTCTGCCGTCAAGAAGCGCGAAGACACGCACAAGATGGCTGATGCCAACCGTGCGTTCTCGCATTATCGCTGGTAATCCCGAACGGTTTCCGAAAGGCAGTCCACTATGGCTCGCGAATATAAAATCGAAGACTACCGCAATTTCGGTATCATGGCGCACATCGACGCCGGCAAGACCACGACCACCGAGCGTATTCTTTACTACACCGGCAAGTCGCACAAGATCGGCGAAGTTCACGACGGCGCAGCCACCATGGACTGGATGGAGCAGGAGCAGGAGCGTGGCATCACGATCACCTCTGCTGCCACCACGACCTTCTGGAAGGGCCGTGACGGCAAGATGCGCCGCTTCAACATCATCGACACCCCTGGCCACGTCGACTTCACCATCGAAGTCGAGCGTTCGCTGCGCGTTCTCGACGGCGCCATCGCGCTGCTCGACGCTAACGCAGGTGTTGAGCCGCAGACGGAAACCGTCTGGCGTCAGGCTGAGAAGTATCATGTTCCGCGCATGATCTTCTGCAACAAGATGGACAAGACCGGTGCTGACTTCTATCGCTCGGTCGAGATGATCAAGTCCCGCCTCGGCGCGACCGCTGTCGTCATGCAGCTCCCGATCGGCGCTGAAAGCGACTTCAAGGGCGTTATCGACCTGATCGAGATGAACGCCCTCATCTGGCGCGACGAGTCGCTCGGCGCACAGTGGGACGTTGTCGAAATCCCGGAAGACATGAAGGCCAAGGCTGAAGAATATCGCGAAAAGCTGATCGAGACGGTTGTCGAGATCGACGAAGCTGCGACCGAAGCCTACCTCGAAGGCAATCTGCCGGACAACGACCAGATCCGTGCGCTCGTCCGTCGCGGCACGATCGACGTCAAGTTCCATCCGATGTTCTGCGGCACCGCCTTCAAGAACAAGGGCGTTCAGCCGTTGCTCGACGCCGTCGTCGATTACCTGCCGTCTCCGATCGACATTCCGGCGATCAAGGGCATTGATGTCAAGACGGAAGCTGAAATCCACCGTCATGCTGACGACGCTGAGCCGCTGTCCATGCTGGCGTTCAAGATCATGAACGACCCCTTCGTCGGTTCGCTGACCTTCGCCCGCATCTACTCCGGCAAGCTCGAAAAGGGCGCGTCGGTCATGAACACGGTCAAGGATAAGCGCGAGCGCGTCGGCCGCATGCTGCAGATGCACTCCAACTCGCGTGAAGACATCGAAGAAGCCTTCGCTGGCGACATCGTTGCTCTGGCCGGCCTCAAGGAAACCACCACTGGCGATACGCTCTGCGATCCGCTGAAGCCGGTTATCCTCGAGCGCATGGAATTCCCGGAGCCCGTCATCCAGATCGCGATCGAGCCGAAGACCAAGGGCGACCAGGAAAAGATGGGCCTCGCGCTCAACCGCCTGGCTGCCGAAGATCCGTCCTTCCGCGTGAAGACCGACCAGGAATCGGGCCAGACGATCATTGCCGGCATGGGTGAACTTCACCTCGACATCATCGTCGACCGCATGCGTCGTGAATTCAAGGTTGAAGCCACCGTCGGCGCGCCGCAGGTTGCTTACCGCGAAACCATCACGCGTCAGACCGAAAAAGACTACACCCACAAGAAGCAGTCGGGTGGTACCGGTCAGTTCGCTCGCGTGAAGATCGTGTTCGAACCGAACCCGGAAGGCGACGATTTCAAGTTCGAGTCCAAGATCGTCGGTGGTGCTGTTCCGAAGGAATACATCCCGGGCGTCCAGAAGGGCATCGAAAGCGTCCTGTCTTCGGGTCCGCTGGCTGGCTTCCCGATGCTAGGCGTCAAGGCGACGCTCATCGACGGTGCCTTCCACGACGTCGACTCGTCGGTTCTAGCCTTCGAAATCGCTGCACGTGCCTGCTTCCGTGAAGCAGCTCGCGAAGCTGGCGCCCAGCTCCTCGAGCCGATGATGAAGGTCGAAGTCGTGACGCCGGAAGATTACGTCGGCGACGTCATCGGCGACCTGAACTCGCGTCGTGGCCAGATCCAGGGCCAGGAAAGCCGCGGTATCGCCGTTGTCATCAACGCGAACGTCCCGCTGGCAAACATGTTCAAGTACGTCGACAACCTGCGCTCGATGTCTCAGGGCCGTGCGCAGTACACCATGACCTTCGATCATTATTCGCCGGTCCCGTCGAACGTCGCACAGGAAATCCAGGCAAAGTATTCCGGTCAGAAGTGACTGGAATACCAATTGACCGATAACAAGAATTGATCCCCTCGGGGACAGGAAAAACGGAGAGCCGAAAATGGCAAAGAGTAAGTTTGAGCGCAATAAGCCGCACGTTAACATCGGCACGATCGGCCACGTTGACCACGGCAAGACGTCTCTGACGGCAGCGATCACGAAGTTCTTCGGTGAGTTCAAGGCGTATGACCAGATCGACGCGGCACCGGAAGAAAAGGCGCGTGGTATCACGATCTCGACGGCACACGTTGAATATGAAACGGCTGCTCGTCACTATGCGCACGTCGACTGCCCCGGCCACGCTGACTATGTGAAGAACATGATCACGGGTGCTGCGCAGATGGACGGCGCGATCCTGGTTTGCTCGGCTGCCGACGGCCCGATGCCGCAGACGCGCGAGCACATCCTGCTCGCCCGCCAGGTTGGCGTTCCGGCGATCGTAGTGTTCCTGAACAAGGTCGACCAGGTTGACGACGCCGAGCTTCTAGAGCTTGTTGAGCTTGAAGTTCGCGAACTGCTGTCGTCCTACGACTTCCCGGGCGACGACATTCCGGTTGTCAAGGGTTCGGCGCTTGCTGCCCTGGAAGACAGCAACAAGGAAATCGGCGAAAACGCGATCCGCGAGCTGATGGCCCAGGTTGACGCCTACATCCCGACGCCAGAGCGTCCGATCGACCAGCCGTTCCTGATGCCGATCGAAGACGTGTTCTCGATCTCCGGCCGTGGTACGGTTGTGACGGGCCGCGTCGAGCGTGGTATCGTCAAGGTTGGTGAAGAAGTCGAAATCGTCGGCATTCGTCCGACGTCGAAGACGACGGTTACCGGCGTTGAAATGTTCCGCAAGCTGCTCGACCAGGGCCAGGCCGGCGACAACATCGGCGCGCTGGTCCGCGGTGTGAACCGTGACGGCGTCGAGCGTGGTCAGATCCTGTGCAAGCCGGGTTCTGTGAAGCCGCACAAGAAGTTCATGGCCGAAGCCTACATCCTGACGAAGGAAGAGGGCGGCCGTCATACGCCGTTCTTCACGAACTACCGTCCGCAGTTCTACTTCCGCACGACGGACGTGACGGGCATCGTGACGCTTCCGGAAGGCACGGAAATGGTTATGCCAGGCGACAACGTCACGGTTGCCGTTGAGCTGATCGTTCCGATCGCGATGGAAGAAAAGCTGCGCTTCGCTATCCGCGAAGGCGGCCGTACCGTCGGCGCCGGCATCGTCGCCTCCATCGTCGAGTAATTCGAAGTCGGCCACTCCATCCGAGTGGCCGATTCGATGACAATAATATGATGCAAGCGGCAGTAGCCGCTTGCTTATGACATGGAAATGTTGCAAATGGCGCGCGAGCGCGATTTGCGCCCTGCTTCGGATAACGAAGCGGCCAATGAGATTAACGATAAGGTGGGCCGAAAGGTCTAAAAAAGTGGATGGGGATGCCGTCGCCGGCGTCCCTCTCGATCTTTGAAACCGGTGGTCCGCCTTAGGAAAAAGAAAAATCCGTGCCCTTTTTGAGCGGCACGCGAGATAACAAAACACAAGGATAACGTCGAATGAACGGCCAAAATATCCGCATTCGCCTGAAGGCGTTCGATCACCGGATTCTCGATGCTTCCACGCGCGAGATCGTGTCGACGGCGAAGCGCACCGGCGCTAGCGTCCGGGGCCCCGTTCCGCTTCCGACTCGTATCGAGAAGTTCACGGTAAACCGGTCCCCGCACATCGACAAGAAGAGCCGCGAGCAGTTCGAGATGCGCACGCATAAGCGCCTTCTCGACATCGTTGACCCGACCCCGCAGACGGTAGACGCGCTGATGAAGCTCGATCTCGCCGCCGGTGTCGATGTTGAGATCAAGCTCTGAGACCTCTGGTCCTCGAGCTGAGTGAGAAGGATTGAACCGATGCGTTCAGGTGTGATTGCACAGAAGGTGGGAATGACCCGCGTCTATAACGACGCCGGCGAGCACGTCCCGGTAACCGTATTGCGTTTGGATGGCTGCCAGGTCGTGGCCCAGCGCACAGTAGAAAAGAATGGCTACACCGCAGTTCAGCTCGGTGCTGGCCAGGCAAAAGTTAAGAACACGACGAAGGCCCTGCGCGGTCATTTCGCCGTTGCCAGCGTTGAGCCGAAGGCCAAGCTTGTTGAATTCCGTGTTACGGACGACAACCTGCTCGAAGTTGGTACTGAGCTCAAGGCCGCTCACTTCACGGCGGGCCAGCTCGTCGACGTGACCGGCACGACGATCGGTAAGGGCTTTGCCGGCGCCATTAAGCGCCACGGCTTCGGCGGTCTGCGCGCCACGCATGGTGTGTCGGTTTCGCACCGCTCGCACGGTTCGACCGGCTCGCGCCAGGATCCGGGCAAGGTGTTCAAGAACAAGAAGATGGCTGGTCACATGGGCCAGACCCGCGTCACGACGCAGAACCTCGAAGTGGTATCGACCGATGAAGATCGCGGTCTGATCCTCGTCAAGGGTGCGGTTCCCGGCTCCAAGGGTGCCTGGATCATCGTACGCGATGCCGTCAAGTCGGCTGCGAAGTAAGGGGAGCCAAACCAATGGAATTGAACGTCAAGACCCTCGAGGGAAAAGACGCTGGGAAGGTTTCCCTTTCTGATGCGATTTTCGGCCTCGAGCCGCGTGAGGACATCCTCGCACGCGTCATTCGCTGGCAGCTCGCCAAGAAGCAGCAGGGCACGCATCAGGCAAAGGGCCGCGCAGACGTAGCGCGCACCGGTGCCAAGATGTACAAGCAGAAGGGTACGGGCCGCGCTCGTCACCATTCGGCTCGCGCTCCGCAGTTCCGCGGCGGTGGTAAGGCTCACGGCCCGGTCGCTCGCAGCCATGAGCACGATCTGCCGAAGAAGGTTCGCGCCCTCGGCCTGCGTCATGCTCTGTCCGCCAAGCTGAAGTCCGAAGACGTCATCGTCATCGACAGCCTGGTTGCAGCCGATGCAAAGACCAAGGCTCTGGCCAGCACTTTCGAGACGCTCGGCCTGACCAATGCACTCTTCATCGGTGGCGCTGAGCTCGACAGCAACTTCAAGCTCGCGGCTCAGAACATCCCGAACATCGATGTTCTGCCGATCCAGGGCATCAACGTTTACGACATCCTGCGCCGCGGCAAGCTCGTGCTGTCCAAGGCTGCAGTTGAAGCTCTAGAGGAGCGATTCAAGTGACGGATCTTCGCCATTATGATGTGATCGTGTCTCCTGCGATCACCGAAAAGTCCACGCTGCTTTCGGACAATAACCAGGTTGTTTTCAACGTTGCCAAGACCGCGACGAAGCCTGAAATCAAGGCTGCCGTCGAAGCGCTCTTCGGCGTCAAGGTGACGGCCGTTAACACTCTGCTGCGCCTCGGCAAGACCAAGCGGTTCAAGGGTCTCGTCGGCAAGCAGAAGGACGTGAAGAAGGCTGTTGTGACGCTCGCCGAAGGCCAGTCGATCGACGTCTCCACCGGTCTCTGAGGAATAAGAAAATGGCATTGAAAACATTCAATCCGACGACCCCGAGCCAGCGTCAGCTGGTCATCGTCGATCGCTCCTCGCTCTACAAGGGCAAGCCGGTCAAGACGCTGACGGAAGGCCTGACCTCCAAGGGTGGCCGCAACAACACCGGCCGCATCACCGTGCGTTTCCAGGGTGGCGGTCACAAGCGCAGCTATCGTCTGGTCGACTTCAAGCGTCGCAAGTTCGACGTCGAAGCATCGGTCGAGCGCATCGAATACGACCCGAACCGTACCGCTTACATCGCTCTGGTGAAGTACACGGACGGCGAACTGGCCTACATCCTCGCTCCGCAGCGCCTCGCTGCCGGCGACAAGGTCGTCGCTTCGGAAAAGGCAGTGGACGTGAAGCCGGGCAACACCATGCCGCTTCAGTTCATCCCGGTCGGCTCCATCATCCATAACGTGGAAATGAAGCCGGGCAAGGGCGGTCAGATCGCTCGTTCGGCTGGCTCCTACGCTCAGCTCGTCGGTCGTGACCAGGGCATGGCGATCCTTCGCCTGAATTCGGGCGAACAGCGCCTCGTACATGGCAATTGCCTTGCTACGATCGGTGCGGTTTCGAACCCGGATCATGCCAACATCAACGACGGTAAGGCCGGTCGTTCGCGTTGGCGTGGCAAGAAGCCGCATAACCGCGGCGTTGTCATGAACCCGGTTGACCATCCGCACGGCGGTGGTGAAGGCCGCACCTCCGGTGGTCGCCATCCGGTGACCCCATGGGGTAAGCCGACCAAGGGCAAGCGTACGCGGTCGAACAAGTCGACCGACAAGATGATCATGCGCTCGCGCCATCAGCGCAAGAAGTAAGAGAGGAAGTCTCAAGTGGCTCGTTCAGTATGGAAAGGTCCGTTTGTTGACGGCTATCTTCTCAAGAAGGCTGAGAAGGTGCGCGAAGGCGGACGTAGCGAAGTAATCAAGATGTGGAGCCGTCGCTCCACGATCATGCCGCAGTTCGTTGGTCTCACCTTCGGCGTCTACAACGGCAGCAAGCACATTCCGGTCAGCGTCAACGAAGACATGGTCGGTCACAAGTTCGGCGAGTTCGCCCCGACCCGTACCTATTATGGTCACGGTGCGGACAAGAAGGCGAAGAGGAAGTAACAATGGGCAAGGCAAAAACCGAACGCCGGCTGAAGGACAATGAGGCGCAGGCAGTTGCGCGCACGCTCCGTGTCAGCCCGCAGAAGCTCAACCTAGTCGCGGCTTCGATCCGCGGCAAGAAGGTTGACCGCGCGCTCGCAGAGCTGGAATTCTCGCGCAAGCGTATTGCTGGCGCCGTGAAGAAGACGCTCGAATCTGCGATCGCCAACGCTGAGAACAACCATGATCTCGACGTTGACTCGCTGGTTGTGGCGGAAGCCTACGTCGGCAAGTCGATCGTCATGAAGCGTTTCCACGCTCGTGGCCGTGGACGCGCGTCTCGTATCGAGCGCCCGTTTGCGCACCTGACGATCGTCGTTCGTGAAGTGGAAGCTCAAGGGGAGGCCGCATAATGGGTCAGAAAATCAATCCAATCGGTTTTCGTCTTGGCATCAACCGTACTTGGGATAGCCGCTGGTTTGCGGACAATGCCGAGTATGGCCAGCTCCTCCACGAAGACCTGAAGATGCGCAAGTTCGTCATGAACGAACTGAAGCAAGCCGGTATCTCCAAGGTGGTCATCGAGCGCCCGCACAAGAAGTGCCGCGTCACGATCCACTCGGCTCGTCCGGGCCTGATCATCGGCAAGAAGGGCGCTGATATCGACAAGCTCCGCAAGAAGCTGTCGGACATGACGAATTCCGAAACGCACCTCAACATTGTTGAAGTTCGCAAGCCGGAAATCGACGCGACGCTGGTTGCCCAGTCGATCGCTCAGCAGCTCGAGCGCCGTGTAGCTTTCCGTCGCGCCATGAAGCGCGCCGTTCAGTCCGCGATGCGTCTTGGCGCCGAAGGCATCAAGATCACCTGCGCCGGCCGTCTCGGCGGTGCAGAAATCGCTCGTACGGAATGGTACCGTGAAGGTCGCGTGCCGCTGCATACGCTGCGCGCCGACATCGACTACGGTACGGCTGAAGCAGAAACCGCTTTCGGTATCTGCGGCATCAAGGTCTGGATCTTCAAGGGCGAAATCCTTGAGCACGATCCGATGGCCTCCGAACGCCGCGCGCTGGAAGGCGACGCCCAGGGTCCGGCTAGCCGCGATCGCGATAGAGACCGCCGCCGCGAAAACGCTTGATAGCGTTCGTGGCAGATAAGTTCGGAGAATAAGAAAATGTTGCAGCCAAAGCGTACGAAGTACCGCAAGCAATTTAAGGGCCGCATCAAGGGCGTTGCCAAGGGTGGTTCTGACCTCGCATTCGGCGAATTCGGTCTGAAGTCGCAGGAGCCCAACCGCGTCAACGCTCGTGAGATCGAAGCGGCTCGCCGCGCGATCACGCGTTATATGAAGCGTGCCGGCCGTGTATGGATCCGCGTGTTCCCGGATGTTCCGGTAACCGCAAAGCCGACCGAAGTCCGCATGGGTAAAGGTAAAGGCTCTGTCGAATACTGGGCATGCAAGGTCAAGCCCGGCCGTATGATGTTCGAGATCGATGGTGTGAGCGAGGAAATCGCTCGTGAGGCTCTGCGCCTCGGCGCCGCCAAGCTCTCGGTCAAGACGCGCTTCGTGCAGCGCATTGCAGAGTAAGGAAGAAGCTCATGAAAGCCGCAGATGTTCGCGCCCTGAGCGCCGACCAACTCAAGGACGAGCTTGCCAAGCTGAAGAAGGAGCAGTTCAACCTGCGCTTTCAGAAGGCGACCGGCCAGCTTGAGAAGTCCTCGCGCATCAACGAAGTCCGCAAGGACATCGCCCGCGTGAAAACCATTGCCCGCCAGAAGGCGGCAGAAGCAAAGGCCTAAAGGAAGAATAACATGCCGAAGCGCATTCTGCAGGGCGTCGTGGTCAGCGACAAGAACGAGAAGACGGTAGTTGTCCGCGTGGAGCGTCGTTTCGCTCACCCGCTGCTTCAGAAGACCGTTCGTCGTTCCAAGAAGTACAAGGCTCACGACGAAAACAATCAGTACAAGGTCGGCGACGTCGTTTCCATCGAGGAATGCGCGCCGATTTCCAAGGACAAGACCTGGACGGTCGTTTCCGCCCAGGCCAAGTAACAGAATTTCGCTCAGGCCCTTGCGCTTGGGCGAAATATCTGTATGAAGCACGAGCTTGGAAGCAGGACGCTCGAGAACGGGCGTTCTTTTGCTTTATTGATGGCCGGCGAAGGTGACCCAGGTGGTCCTGACTGCCGGAGAAATCAGACAAGACACTAGTCCATAAGCCGGGGTAGGGGGCTGTTTAGCCCAACCATTCCGGTAACAACAAGAAGGCGACCTGACATGATTCAGATGCAAACAAACCTCGACGTGGCGGATAATTCCGGCGCACGTCGTGTCATGTGCATCAAGGTGCTGGGCGGCTCGAAGCGCAAGTATGCCTCGATCGGCGACGTCATCGTCGTTTCGATCAAGGAAGCCATTCCGCGCGGCCGCGTGAAGAAGGGTGACGTGATGAAGGCGGTTGTCGTTCGCACCGCCAAGGACATCCGTCGTCCGGATGGCAGCGTCATCCGCTTCGATACCAACGCAGCAGTCCTCATCGACAACAAGAAAGAGCCGATCGGCACCCGTATCTTCGGACCGGTTCCGCGCGAACTTCGCGCCAAGAACCACATGAAGATCATCTCGCTGGCTCCAGAAGTACTGTAAGGAGCGGAGCGATGCAAAAGATCCGTAAAGGCGACAAGGTTGTCGTATTGGCCGGCAAGGACAAGGGCCGTACCGGCGAAGTCATTCAAGTGCTGCCGAAGGAAGACCGCGCGGTCGTCCGTGGCGTCAACGTCATCAAGCGCCACCAGCGCCAGACGCAGACCCAGGAAGCCGGCATCATCAGCAAGGAAGCCCCGCTTCACCTGTCCAACATTGCGATCGTCGACAAGGACGGCAAGCCGACCCGCGTCGGTTTCAAGGTTGTAGATGGCAAGAAGGTCCGTGTGGCCAAGACCTCGGGAGAAGTGATCGATGGCTGAGGCAAAGTACGAGCCGCGGCTCAAGAAGGAATATGTCGCCCGCATTCGCGCAGCGATGCAGGAGAAGTTCTCCTACGCCAACGAGATGCAGATCCCGAAGCTGGACAAGATCGTGATCAACATGGGCGTTGGTGAAGCAACGGCTGATTCGAAGAAGCCGACCGTTGCTGCTGCCGACCTCGCAGCGATCGCCGGCCAGAAGCCGGTTATCACCCGCGCGCGCAACTCCATCGCTGGCTTCAAGGTCCGCGAAAACATGCCGATCGGCGCCAAGGTGACGCTGCGCGGCGCCCGCATGTATGAGTTCCTGGATCGTCTGGTCAACATCGCGCTCCCGCGCGTTCGCGACTTCCGCGGCCTGAACCCGAAAAGCTTTGACGGTCGTGGCAACTTCGCCATGGGCATCAAGGAGCACATTGTGTTCCCTGAGATCAACTACGACAAGGTTGATCAGATGTGGGGCATGGACATCATCGTTTGCACGACGGCGACGACCGACGACGAAGCACGGGCTCTTCTGAAAGAGTTCAACTTCCCGTTCCGTCAATAACCGTAACGACGAGCGTAGAAAAGGAACCCTGATATGGCGAAGACAAGCGCAGTCGAAAAGAACAAGCGCCGCCGCAATACGGTTGCCAACCAGTCCGCGAAGCGGGCTGCTCTGAAGGCAATCATCATGAACCAGTCTCTTCCGATCGAAGACCGGTTCAAGGCCACTCTGAAGCTGGCATCGCTCCCGCGCGATGGATCGAAGACCCGCATTCGCAATCGTTGCGAAGTATCGGGCCGTCCGCGCGCCTATTACCGCAAACTGCGCATGTCGCGTATCGCGCTGCGTGAACTCGGCAATCTCGGCAAGGTGCCGGGTATTGTCAAGTCGAGCTGGTAAGGAGCAGATTAGATGACTATGACTGATCCTTTGGGTGATATGCTCACCCGCATCCGCAACGGCGCTTCCCGCCGCAAGTCGTCGGTTTCGACGCCTGCGTCCAAGCTTCGTGCGCGTGTTCTCGATGTTCTGCAGGCTGAAGGCTACATCCGTGGCTACTCCGTCGTCGATTTCGGCAACGGCAAGTCTGAGCTCAACATCGAGCTCAAGTACTATGAAGGCTCTTCGGTGATCCGTGAGATCGGCCGTGTGTCCAAGCCGGGCCGCCGAGTTTATGTCTCGGTCAAGTCCATTCCGCAGGTCGCGAACGGCCTCGGCATCACCATCCTTTCGACTCCGAAGGGTGTGATGGCCGATCACCAGGCTCGCGAACAGAATGTTGGTGGCGAGGTTCTCTGCTCGGTCTTCTAAGATCGAACAGAGATCTCCCTCGAAACAGACAGGTTTGAAAAAATGTCTCGTATCGGTAAGAAGCCCGTTCAGGTGCCTGCAGGAATCACGGCCTCGGTTGATGGCCAGAAGGTGACTGCTAAGGGCCCCAAGGGCGAACTGGTTTTCGTCGCTAACGACGAAATCGGTCTCAAGCTGGAAGATAATGCAATTGTCGTGACGCCGCTCAACGACTCCAAGGATGCTCGCGCAAAGTGGGGCATGTCCCGCACGATGATCGAGAACATCCTGAAGGGTGTTAAGGACGGCTACGAGCGCAAGCTCGAAATCAACGGCGTCGGCTACCGTGCCTCCATGCAGGGCAAGAACCTGCAGCTCGCGCTCGGCTTCAGCCACGACGTCGTTTATGAGCCGCCGGTCGGCATCACGATCGCTGTTCCGAAGCCGACGGAAATCGTCGTCTCCGGTATCAATAAGCAGCAGGTCGGCCAGGTTGCCGCTGAAATCCGCGAATATCGCGGTCCTGAGCCCTACAAGGGCAAGGGTGTGAAGTATGCCGACGAGCGGATCGTCCGCAAAGAAGGCAAGAAGAAGTAAGGATCACGCGAAATGGCTAGCAGGAAAGAAGCACTTGCACGTCGTGCCAACCGCGTGCGCCGTCAACTCAAGTCGGTGGCCAATGGCCGTCCGCGCCTGTCGGTTCATCGCTCGTCGAAGAACATCTACGCCCAGGTCATCGATGATGTGGCTGGTAAGACGCTTGCGTCTGCCTCCACCCTCGACAAGGATCTTCGCGGTTCTCTGAAGACCGGTGCCGACACCGCAGCCGCTGCTCTCGTAGGTAAGCTCGTCGCCGAGCGTGCCTCCAAGGCCGGCGTCAAGGAAGTCGTGTTCGACCGCGGCGCCTTCATCTACCACGGCCGCATCAAGGCCCTGGCCGATGCAGCCCGCGAAGGCGGCCTGACCTTCTGATCAAGTTTCCGGCCGGCAGCTTTCGAGCGCCGGCCGGATATCACCGGACCGCTGATCTCCTTCGGGAGGTCGATGCGGTCTTCGTTTTGTTTGCCGATTGCACCCGGAAAAGAAAAAGGAAGAGGACAATGGCACAGGAAAAGAGGGCTCCGCGGGAAGACCGCCAGAGCCGTGAAGAGCGCGATAGCGAATTCGTCGACAAGCTGGTCGCGATCAACCGCGTCGCCAAGGTTGTAAAGGGTGGCCGCCGTTTCGGTTTCGCCGCTCTCGTCGTCGTCGGTGACCAGAAGGGCCGCGTAGGCTTCGGTCACGGCAAGGCACGCGAAGTGCCGGAAGCGATCCGCAAGGCAACCGAAAGCGCCAAGCGCGACATGATCTTCGTACCGCTGCGTGACGGCCGTACGCTGCATCACGACGTTCATGGCCGCCATGGCGCTGGCAAGGTTCTGCTGCGCTCGGCCAAGGTCGGTACCGGTATCATCGCAGGTGGCCCGATGCGCGCCGTTTTCGAAACGCTCGGCGTTCATGACGTCGTTGCCAAGTCGACCGGTTCGTCGAACCCGTACAACATGGTTCGCGCCACGTTCGACGCCCTGAAGCACCAGATTCACCCGAAGGACATCGCAGCTCAGCGCGGCATCAAGTATGCCACCCTGCAGGCTCGCCGCGCGTCCTCGGGCAACGCCTCCGAAGAATAAGGGAGTTTGACCTATGGCCAAGACGACCAAGAAGGCTGAAGCCAAGGCGACCGTTACGGTCGAGCAGATTGGCAGCCCGATCCGCCGTCCGGATGTTCAGCAGAAGACGCTGATCGGTCTCGGACTGAACAAGATGCACCGTCGCCGCACGCTGGAAGACACTCCGGCTGTTCGTGGCATGATCCGTGCTGTCCAGCATCTCGTTCGCGTTGTCGACGAGAAGTGAGCCGGAGGTATTCGCTATGAAACTGAATGAGATCAAGGATAACGAAGGCTCGACCCATAGCCGCAAGCGCCTCGGCCGCGGCATCGGCTCCGGCTCCGGCAAGACCGGCGGCCGTGGTGTGAAGGGTCAGAAGTCCCGTTCGGGCGTTGCCATCAACGGCTTCGAAGGCGGTCAGATGCCCATCTACCGTCGCCTGCCGAAGCGCGGCTTCACCAACATCTTCGCTGCCGACTACGTCGTTGTGTCGCTGGCTCGCATCCAGGCTGCCGTCGATGCCGGCAAGCTCGATGCCAAGGCAACCGTCGATGCAGCAGCCCTGAAGGCTGCGGGCGTGATTCGCCGCGTCAAGGACGGCGTTCGTGTTCTCTCGGACGGCGAACTGAAGGCGAAGCTTTCGCTGGAAGTTGCAGGCGCCTCCAAGCCGGCGGTCGAAAAGATCGAAAAGGCTGGCGGTTCCATCAAGCTGCTCGCTTCTGTCGCAGAATAATCTTATCAATAAATCGCCCGGGGTGCTTCACACCGGGCGATTTTGCTCCCATATGTGAGCCTCACGAACCTGAGCGATGCAGTAGCGTCTTTTCAGGGAATAACGGGAACCAAGGGTGAGGCATCCGATTGCAGTGCAATCCGTCCAAAACCCGGCTTTTAAACAATTAAAGACTGATTCCGGACCCGGCCGATTATGCCGGAATTGGTAATGCGGAGATTTGCATGGCTTCTGCAGCGGAACAATTGGCATCCAATCTCAATTTTTCGACCTTTGCCAAAGCCGAGGATCTCAAGAAGCGACTGTGGTTCACGCTCGGCGCTCTCCTCGTCTACCGTCTGGGTACCCACATCCCGCTTCCGGGCCTCAATCCGGCGGCCTATGCCCAGGCCTTTCAGAATCAGTCCGGCGGCATCCTCGGCCTTTTCAATATGTTTTCCGGCGGCGCCGTGCAGCGCATGGCGATTTTCGCGCTCGGCATCATGCCCTATATTTCCGCTTCGATCATCGTGCAGCTCATGACCTCGGTCGTGCCGGCGCTCGAAAACCTGAAGAAGGAAGGCGAGCAGGGGCGCAAGATCATCAACCAGTACACCCGTTACGGCACGGTGTTGCTCGGCGCCTTGCAGGCCTATGGCATTGCGATCGGCCTTGAGCACGGTAATGGCGTGGTTCTCGACCCAGGCTGGTTTTTCCGCCTTTCGACGGTCGTCACGCTGCTCGGCGGCACGATGTTCCTGATGTGGCTTGGTGAACAGGTTACCTCGCGCGGCATCGGCAACGGTATTTCGCTGATCATCTTCGCAGGCATCGCAGCCGGTCTGCCGACCGCGCTTGCCGGTACGCTGGAACTCGGCCGCACGGGCGCTCTGTCGACCGGCCTCATTCTGGCTGTGCTTGTCGTTGCTGTCCTGGTCATCGGGCTTATCGTCTTCGTTGAGCGCGCCCAGCGCCGCCTCTTGATCCAGTATCCGAAGCGCCAGGTTGGCACCCGCATGTTCCAGGGCGATACCTCGCACCTGCCGCTGAAGCTCAACACATCAGGCGTTATTCCGGCGATCTTCGCATCTTCGCTGCTGCTGCTGCCTGCGACCGTCGCCGGTCTCGGCAACAACACGGCCCTGCCGACCTGGGTTACCTCCATCGTCGCGGCCCTTGGCCATGGTCAGCCGATCTACATGGTGCTCTACGGTGCCTTGATCGCCTTCTTCGCTTTCTTCTACACGGCGCTGGTCTTCAATCCGAAAGATACGGCCGACAATCTGAAGAAGCATGGCGGCTTCATTCCGGGCATCCGCCCGGGTGAGCGCACTGCCGAATATATCGATTATGTGCTGACCCGAATCACGGTGATTGGCGCGATCTATCTTGTCTTCGTCTGCATTCTGCCCGAAATTCTCGTGTCCCAGACCGGTATTCCGCTGTCTCTGGGTGGCACTTCGCTTCTGATCGTGGTTAGCGTAACGCTGGATACGGTGGCGCAGATTCAGGGTCACCTGATTGCACAGCAATATGAAGGCCTGATCAAGAAATCGAAGCTGCGTGGAGGAAAGAGGGGGCGATGAGATTAATACTTTTGGGGCCGCCGGGCGCAGGTAAGGGGACCCAGGCCCAGCGTATCGTGGAAAAGTACGGCATTCCGCAGCTTTCCACGGGCGATATGCTGAGGGCTGCGGTGGCGGCCGGGACTGAAGTGGGCAAGCGCGCCAAGGCCGTCATGGATGCCGGCAAGCTTGTTTCAGACGAAATCGTCAATGCCATCGTGTCCGAGCGCATCGATCAACCGGATTGCGCCAAGGGCTTCATTCTTGACGGTTATCCGCGCACGCTCATTCAGGCCGACGCGACCGAGGAAATGTTGAAGGCGAAAGGCCTCAACTTGTCCGTCGTGATCGAGATCAAGGTTGATGACGCCGTGCTCGCCGATCGTATTTCGGGCCGTTATACCTGCGCCAACTGCGGCGCCGGCTATCACGACGAAAACCTGAAGCCGAAGGTGGAAGGCGTATGTGACCGTTGCGGTTCCACGCACTTCAAGCGCCGTGCCGACGACAACAGGGAAACGGTGGTCGAGCGCCTGCAGGTCTACTACAAGGAAACCTCGCCGCTCATCGGTTACTACTACGCCAAGGGCAAGCTTCAGTCGGTCGACGGAATGGCCGATATCGAGCATGTGACCACCGATATCGATGCCATCCTGTCCAAGCTTTGGATGGCCTAAAATAAACTTGCCGGGGCGGTTGCTTTTTTGCGCTGATTCCGCTAAACACCGCGCCAACTCGCGACATGCCATGCGATCGGCGCGGATTTCCGTAGGGAGGTCCGGGTACGGTCGTTTTGACGTGTTACGGACCCAAGTTTGAACAAGCAGCTCCAGGGCTGCATAACAAAACCTTTTGCTCAGGCAGAGGGAATGCAAGGAGAACAGGCGTGGCTCGTATCGCTGGCGTCAACATCCCGACTGCAAAGCGCGTTGTAATTGCGCTTCGCTACATTCACGGGATCGGACCTAAGTTTGCACAGGAAATCTGCGAGAAGGTCGGTATCCCGGCCGAGCGTCGCGTCAACCAGTTGACGGATGCTGAAGTTCTGCAGATCCGCGAAACCATCGACCGCGACTATCAGGTCGAAGGCGACCTTCGTCGCGAAACCGCGATGAACATCAAGCGTCTGATGGACCTTGGCAGCTACCGCGGCCTGCGTCATCGTCGCGGCCTCCCGGTTCGCGGCCAGCGCACCCATACCAATGCCCGCACCCGCAAGGGTCCGGCAAAGGCTATTGCTGGTAAGAAGAAGTAATTTCCGGGAAACCGGATTTGGGAGGCTGGCGGTCTGCGCCGGCCTCTTTTGAGTTTGGAGCGGGACCATGTAGGTGCCGTTCCGGTGTAGCCGCTGGCATTACGGCGGTGAAGAGATCCAAGAAAGGACTACCATGGCCAAGGAAGCCGTCCGCGTTCGCCGTCGCGAGCGCAAGAATATCACGTCGGGCGTTGCGCACGTCAATTCGACCTTCAACAACACGATGATCACCATCACTGACGCACAGGGCAACGCGATTGCCTGGTCGTCCGCTGGTGCCAAGGGCTTCAAGGGTTCGCGCAAGTCGACCCCGTTCGCTGCTCAGATCGCTGCTGAAGACTGCGCCAAGAAGGCCCAGGAACATGGCATGAAGTCGCTGGAAGTCGAAGTTTGCGGCCCGGGCTCCGGCCGTGAATCCGCTCTGCGCGCGCTCCAGGCTGCCGGTTTCATGATCACGTCCATCCGCGACGTGACCCCGATCCCGCACAATGGTTGCCGCCCGCGCAAGAAGCGCCGCGTCTGATCATCGCCACTCACGACACCGGCCGGCGCATATGTGTCCGGCTTGGTGCTTCTCAAGCTCGGTTGTCACGATTGGATGGTGGCAACGAACGGAAGGCAAGAACATGATTCAGAAAAACTGGCAGGAACTGATCAAGCCAAACAAGGTCGAGTTTTCCTCGAGCGGCCGCACCAAGGCTACGCTCGTGGCAGAACCGCTGGAGCGTGGCTTCGGTCTCACCCTCGGCAACGCGCTGCGCCGCGTTCTGCTGTCCTCTCTGCGCGGCGCCGCTGTGACGGCCGTGCAGATCGACGGCGTGCTGCATGAGTTCTCCTCTATCCCGGGTGTTCGGGAAGACGTGACGGACATCGTGCTGAACATCAAGGAAATCGCCATCAAGATGGATGGCGATGACAGCAAGCGCATGGTCGTCCGCAAGCAGGGCCCAGGCGTAGTAACGGCTGGCGACATCCAGACGGTCGGCGACATCGAAATCCTCAATCCCGAGCATGTCATCTGCACGCTCGACGAGGGCGCCGAAATCCGCATGGAATTCACCGTCAACAACGGCAAGGGCTACGTCCCGGCCGAGCGCAATCGTGCGGAAGATGCTCCGATCGGCCTCATCCCGGTCGACAGCCTCTATTCGCCGGTCAAGAAGGTGTCCTACAAGGTTGAAAACACCCGCGAAGGACAGGTTCTCGACTACGACAAGCTGAGCATGTCGATCGAAACCGATGGCTCGATCACCGGCGAAGATGCCGTCGCTTTCGCGGCTCGTATCCTCCAGGATCAGCTTGGCGTCTTCGTCAACTTCGACGAGCCGCAGAAGGAAGCCGAAGAAGAAGCAGTCACCGAACTTGCTTTCAACCCGGCGCTCCTCAAGAAGGTGGACGAACTGGAACTGTCTGTTCGCTCGGCAAACTGCCTGAAGAACGACAACATCGTCTATATCGGCGACCTCATTCAGAAGACCGAAGCAGAAATGCTCCGCACGCCGAATTTTGGTCGCAAGTCGCTGAACGAAATCAAGGAAGTTCTCGCTTCCATGGGCCTGCACCTCGGCATGGAAGTGCCGGCATGGCCGCCCGAGAACATCGAAGATCTCGCTAAGCGTTACGAAGACCAATACTAACCAACAAACTGCAGGCGAGCGATGCCTGCAAGTGAAGGAGAATAGCCATGCGCCACGGTAAAGCCGGCCGCAAGCTGAATAGAACCGCTAGCCACCGTAAGGCGATGTTCGCCAACATGGCGGCTTCGCTCATCACCCATGAGCAGATCGTCACCACGCTCCCGAAGGCGAAGGAAATTCGTCCGATCGTCGAGAAGCTGGTTACCCTCGGCAAGCGCGGCGACCTGCACGCTCGTCGTCAGGCCATCTCGCAGATCCGCGACGCCGCTGTCGTCTCGAAGCTCTTCGATGCGATTGCAACGCGTTATGCCACCCGCAACGGCGGCTACCTGCGCATCATGAAGGCAGGCTTCCGCCAAGGCGACAATGCCGCCCTCGCAGTTGTCGAATTCGTTGATCGCGATATCAATGCCAAGGGCGCAGCCGACAAGGCTCGCGTTGCTGCTGAAGAAGAAGCTGCCGCCGCTTAAGGCCAGCTTCGCATACAAGATTAAAAGGCCGGATGAGCGATCATCCGGCCTTTTGTCGTTTACGACTTTGAAATGCCAGCTTTGATGCGCGCCCTTACTCCGGAATATGGACGTGCCGTTTGATGTGCTTCAGATTGGCGACAATGGTGAAGGTCATGATGACGAGAAGGCACCATGAACTCCACTTGCCGATGTGTACCATCGACCAAGCACCGAGCTGGTTTGGATATTTCCATATGCCGAGAAAGGTGCTGATATTTTCCGCCAGCCAGATGAAGAAGCCGATCAGGACGAATGACAGTAAGAGCGGCATCCGCCGGTCACGATCATAAGGGCGGAATATCACCGTCGATCGCGCGTAAAGGCCCATGAGGCAAGCGGCAATATACCAGCGATAGTCACCAATATAGTGATGCGTGAAGAAATTTGCGTAGATCACCAAGGCCGACGCGCCGGCCATCCAATAGGGCGGGTGATGTTTGATGCGAAGATCGAAGAGCCGCCAAGCTTGAATGATGTAGCTGCCAACCGCGGCGTACATGAAGCCCGAGAACAACGGAACACCAAGCAGCTTCGTGTAGGCATGATCCGGATAGGCCCAGGATTGTATGTTGCCGGAGGTTTTGAAGACTTCGAGTGCAAAGCCAACGACATGAAAGAGACAAACGGCTTTCAGTTCGTCAAAGCTTTCAAGCTTTGCCCAAACCATCCAAATCTGGATGGCCAGCGCAATGATCAGCAACACATCGTAGCGCGGGATATGAAGAAGCCCAGCGCGTGGAACGGTAAAGACCGCCAGAAAGAACAATCCGGCGAAGAGACAGGCGCGGGCCTCTTTCAGCCCGAAGAAAAGGAATTCGATTGCAAAGCGATGAAGGCCTGTCAGGTCGGAAGGGCGCGGATTTGGATCAAGGCAGCTATCGCCGTCCGGCGTGCGATTTTCCCATGAAACGATTTTGGCCATCAAATGCTCCCCCGCGGCGCCGGTGAAATCGCCGGATTGATTGCTGACACGAGGAGCATGGCAAAATTACAGCTTAACCTTGTATTGGCGCGATCTATCTCTTCCGTTGAAAATCGGCGAAGGGCATTGCTTTTCCCGGCTGCCGCGGCAAACGTGCGCTGAAACTCATATCCGTCTTCGCGGGATGGAGCCGCATTGAAAGCTTTGACACCATATGGAGGGAAAAGAATCCTGCTGTGCTCAGCCTTGTTGCTGACGATAGCCAGCGGCCTCGCGCTCCGGCGCTATGGCTATGCGATGCATCTGCCTTTCGTCGCAGTCAAATATGGTGGCTCATTATTGTGGGGAGCGATGGTCTACTGGCTTTTGGCTACCCTCTTCGTTGCGATAGGGCGTTTCAGGATCGCCGCGGCGGCGCTGATCGTCGCTGTCCTTGTCGAGCTTTTCAGGCTTTGGCACACGCCGACGCTAGATGCATTTCGGCTGACCACCGCTGGAGCCCTGTTGCTGGGACGAGTCTTTTCGCTCTGGAATATCCTGGCCTATGCCGCCGGTATCGCGGCGGCACTGGTGCTTGATTGCGCGCTGTCGAGGCCACAGCCTCGGTTTGAATCCTAGCGTCTTATTCGGCGGCTGCGGCCAGCCGGCGCGAGGGTTCGCTGCGGTGAAGATAGACCGCAAGCGTGTCCCAGGGCGGCCTGATGGAAAGTTGCGCCAGAATGCGGCCAATCTCGCCCCTGTGATAGCCTCCATGCGTGACGACGTGGAGCAGCATCTCCTGGCGCGTCATGCAGCCTCTGTCTCCGTCGGTGAAGACAAATGGCAAAGCTTCGGACAGAAGTTCCGGGCTGATGGTTTCGAGATATTGCAGATACCATTGATCTGAGGCCGTCAGCGCCGCATGAAGATCCGCAAGGGAAGGTGTCTCGGGCGTATTGTCGTCCGCATAGCCATGCTCCTGTCCGGTGAGATGCGCCGCAAATATCCGCGCGACGACCAGCGAATGATTCATCAGGCGTATGGAGACATGGCGCTCCTTGCCAAGCTCTACGGGATCGAGATGACCGATGCTGTCGAGCAGTTCCTCATTCGCCCAGGCCTGATAGCGGAAAAGAGTCTGCAGTAATGACGATTCGCTCATAATGACGTTGCCCTTTTCGTCGGCGGAAAAATGCGAGTAGAATGTTCACATTTTATGGAGTGGGGAGCGCGTGTCTACTCGCATTCAAAAGTCGCGTTTACCGATGCGCAAAGAGCCGAGCCAGGCGCGTTCGCGGGCAACGGTCGATGCGATTATCGAGTCGGGTGCTCGCATTTTGGGTGATCGCGGATGGGCCGGGTTCACGACGAATACCGTCGCGGCCGTCGCCGGCATCAGCATCGGTTCGCTCTATCAGTATTTTCCGGACAAGCTCTCTTTGGTCGAAGCCATAAGGCGCCGCCATTTCGACGAGGTCCTCGCCGTCCTGCGCCAGGCGGTCGCCAGCGATTTGCCGCTGCGGCAGAGTGTCGAAGCTCTTGTCCAGGGGATGATCGCTGCGCACAGCGTCAATCCCGACCTTCATAGGGTGTTGCTGGATGAGGTGCCGGGGCTTGAGGGGTCGAGGTCGGCCCATGATGCCTTCCTGGCAGATTATCAAAATCATTACAGGGCTTTTGTTGCAGCACATCGAAGTGCCGATGCCGGGCCTTCCAACGATGTCCTTGCACAGCTTCTATCCGGCGTCGTCGAAGGCGTGATCCATAATGGAGCCAGAAAGGGCACATTGGATTCGCCGGAGTTGAAGCAGGAACTAATCAAGATGATCTGCACTTATCTTGGCGGCGTCGATCGATAGGAAGTGATTCGAGCGACGAGGCGGCCCCGCTACCTAGCGGGAATACAGTCTCTCCTCGCTATTCGCATGGCTGCATTTCGCATTTCAAATACCACTTCGGATCATAATAATTTGAATTCTAATTAGTTTAGTGCTAATGGAATTTCATGAAATCGCTAAACGCTCTGCAACGCATATTCACCGCCAATCTGCTGACGACCGGCCGCCAATGGCGCCGGGTCGTCGATCTTGCGCTGAGCTCCTATGGCATATCGGAGGCCGCGGCCGCGCCGCTGCTTTGGATCGGCCGTCTGGGGGGAGGCGTGCGGCAGGTGGCTCTCGCTACCTATGTCGGCATCGAAGGCCCGTCTCTCGTCCGGTTGCTCGATCAGCTCGAAAGCATGGATCTCGTCATCCGCAAGGATGATCCGACAGATCGGCGTGCTAAAAGTCTGTGGCTGACGCCGGAGGGCGAAAAGCTGGCTTCCCGTATGGAAGATGCGCTCGACGAGCTGCGCGGCAACATTCTGGCCAATGTGGACCCGGCCGATATCGAAGCTGCCATTCGCGTCCTGAAGGCTTTTGAGGAATTCGAGCCGCCGAAGGCGGCTGACGCCGAGCAGGAACGGGAGAAGGTCTTATGAGCATTCCCTCCTGGCGCGACTGGCTGTTTTCGGTCAAAGCCTTCATTGCGGCAATCATGGCGCTGTTCATAGCGCTGTCGCTGGATTTGCCGCGCCCCTATTGGGCGATGGCCGCCGTTTATGTCGTCGCCAATCCCCTTGCCGGGGCAACCAGCTCCAAGGGGCTCTATCGTGCCTTGGGTACGCTCCTCGGCGCCACCGCGTCGGTGATCCTTGTCCCGCTCTTCGTCAATGCGCCGGAATTGCTGTCCGTCGTCGTCGCGCTCTGGACCGGCACCTTGCTGTTCATTTCCATGCTCGACCGCACCTCGCGCAGCTATGTCTTCATGCTGGCCGGCTATTCGCTGCCGCTGATCGCGCTGCCGACCGTCGGCGCGCCCGAAACCGTCTTCGATGTGGCGCTTGCCCGCTCAGAGGAGATCATCATCGGCATCGTCTGCGCGAGCGTTGTCAGCGCTATCGTCTTCCCGAGCAGCGTTGGCACCGTACTCGGCCAGCGCATCAGCTCCTGGCTGGATGATGCCGGCATCTGGGCGGATGAGATACTGCGCGGCGAGGGGGCTTCTCCCGCAACGCCCCTGAAGCGGCAGAAGCTCGCCGCCGACGTCTCCGGCCTTGATCTCGTCATCAGCCAGTTGCGCTATGACGCGGGCAGCCGCGATATTATCAGGCATTCGCGCGAGCTGCGCGGCCGTCTGTTGATGCTGTTGCCGCTCTTCTCGTCTCTTGCCGATCGCCTGCATGCGCTGAAAGCCGGTGGAAAGCCGCTGCCGCAGGAACTGGTCACGGTGCTCAATGAAGTGGCCGATTGGCTAGGGCAGGGCGGTCGCGGCAAGGCCGACGATACCGCCGATAGCTTGCTCAAAAAGATTGGCGACTTGCAACAGGACGATCTGAATCTCGGTTGGGACGATCTCGTCCGGTCGAGTGCGCTCGATCGCCTCAAAGAAATCGTCGATCTCTGGCAGGATTGCCTGACGCTGCGCGACCAGATCGTGTCCGGCCGGCAGGTGGGCACATGGCGGCCCGCCTTTCGTCACCGCAATGTCGTTGGGCGCAGCCGGCACTATGACTATGCCTTGCTTGCTTTCTCGGCCGGTGCAGTCGTCGTCGGTATCGCCGTCGCCTGCTTCTTCTGGATCTATTCCGGATGGCAAGACGGCGCCGGCTTCGTCACCATGGCGGCCGTCGCCTGTTCGTTTTTCGCCTCGCTTGATCGGCCTGCACCCTTCATCACCTCGATGTTCATCTGGTGCGCCATGAGCCTGCTCATCGCCTGCGTCTATATCTTCGGCATCTTGCCGTCGATCTCCGGTTTCGAAATGTTGGTGCTGGTCTTCGCGCCGCCTTTCCTAGTGATGGGCCTGTTGATCCCGCGCCCGCAAACCAACATGCTCGCCATGCTGCTGGCGGTGAATGGCGCGACCTTCATCGCACTGCAGGACCGCTATACGGCCGAATTCGCCAGCTTCGCCAACAGCGCGATCGCGGCTCTGGCGGGTGTCGGCTTTGCCCTGGTCTGGACCTTGCTCACCCGTCCATTCGGCGCCGAACTGGCCGCTTGGCGGTTGGTTAGGGCCGGCTGGACGGATCTCGCCGAAACCGCGGCTGGCATCCGCCGCGCGGATCACGAGCGGCTTTCCGGCCGCATTCTGGATCGCCTCGGTCAACTTGTGCCCCGCCTTGCAGGCATCGAAGATCGCGAATTGAAGAAGGTCGACGGTTACGCCGATGTCCGCCTCGGCTTCAACGTGCTGATGCTGCAGAAGGAGCGTGGGCAACTGAGCGCTGCTGCCGCCGCATCCGTCAGTGAAGTCCTGATCGGCGTTTCGGATTTCTATCGCTCGAGGCTAAAGGCCAAGCGTGCGGTGGATCCCTCCAACGAATTGCGCGTGTCGATCGACCATAGTCTCGAAGCGGTCGCGCAGGAAAAGCGGCATTCCGGCCGGGCGAGCCTCGATGCGCTCGTCGGCCTTCGCAGGGCGCTTTTCCCCCATGCCGAGCCGCCGGCGAGCTGGCGGCCGCCCCTATCGGATACAACTCAACCTCTTCCCATTGCCGCCGAGTAATATCATGCCCGCAGAATTCGATCTCTATGGCGTCTACATCCCACGCCTTCTCGTTCTCATGCTCGTGACGCTGTTTGCCGTCATCATTCTTAGGCGCCTGCTCGCATGGATCGGAGCCTACACCCTGGTCTGGCATCGCGGTCTTTTCGATCTCGCGCTTTACGTCTTGCTGCTCGGCGCCGTCTCCTCTGTCTCTCGTTGGTATTTTACATGAACGCGTTCAAACTCATCGGCCGTGTGGCCGTCACTCTCATCTTCGTCGTTGCCGCCGTCTATGTCGGCCGCCAGCTCTGGGGCCATTACATGGACGAACCCTGGACGCGCGATGCGCGCCTGAGGGCTGATGTCGTCGGTATTGCGCCCGATGTTTCCGGCTTGGTGAGCGATGTGCTCGTCAAGGACAACCAGACCGTCAAGAAGGGCGATGTCCTTTTCCGTGTCGATCGCGATCGTTTCGCTATCGCTCTCGAGCAGGCGGATGCCGCGCTCGCCAGCAGCAAAGCGGCTCTCGATCAGGCTCGCCGCGAAAGTCAGCGCCAAGAACGCCTCGGCGAAGCCGCTTCCCTGCAGCAGAAGGAGCAGGCGCAGACCTCGGAGCAGCAGGCCGAAGCCTCTCTCCGTGAGGCAACCGCCAATCGCGAACTCGCTCAGTTGAATCTCGACCGCTCCGAGGTCCGCGCCACCGTCAATGGTACGATCTCGAACCTCACCCTGCGCCCGGGTGACTATGTCTCTGCCGGCACCGCCAAGGTAGCGTTGATCGACACCGATTCCCTGCGCGTCGAAGGCTATTTCGAAGAAACCAAGCTGCCGCGCATCCATGTCGGCGACGAAGTTTCCATTCATCTGATGGGACAGGTCGAGAAGCTGACAGGCCATGTCGATAGCATCGCTTATGGCATCGAGGATCGCGAACGCACTTCCGGCAGTCTTCTTGCCAATATTACCCCGACCTTCAGTTGGGTTCGCCTGGCGCAGCGCGTGCCAGTGCGCATCGCTCTCGACAAGGTGCCTGACGGCACGAAGCTGATCGCTGGCCTGACGGCGACGGTGGAGGTTTCGCAGCAGCAAAGCAAGGTCGCCCTCGGGTCGGCCATCGAATAACGAATGGATGCCCCGGATGGCTGCCGCTCACCATCCGGCTTCAACTCCAATCTTAAGCTGCTTTGGAGCGGGAAAGCGCGGCCGGTGTCCGCGCCGCTCTGCGCTTCTCCATCATGATCGGGCGATACGACCGATAGAGGATCATCGCCATCAGCAGGCCGATATAGATGTATTGCTCCAGCGACAGCACCTTGGTCGACAGCGCGAAATGCAGGGCGCCGCAGGCGGCGATGATATAGACCAGCCGGTGCAGCCAGATCCATTTTTTGCCCAAACGCTTGATGGAAAAATTGTTGGAAGTCACGGCCAGCGCCAGCAGCATCACCAGCCCGGCCATGCCGAACATGATGAAAGGCCGCTTCAGCACGTCGTCGATGACGGCCTGCACGTCGAGCGCCTGGTCGAGGACCATGTAGACCGCCAGATGCATCAGCACGTAGTAGAAACAGAGCAGGCCGAGCGCCCGGCGGTAGCGCAGGTAGTTCCAGCCGAACAGATCGCGCGCCGGAGTGACGGCGAGCGTCAGGAGCAGGAAGCGGATCGCCCAGAGCCCGAGGAAGAGCTCGAAGGTCTTGACCGCATCGGCGCCGAGCTGGTCGGTTGCGCCGAGATAGAATTCCCATGCGGCCGGTATCAGGCCAACGGCGTAAAGCGCCCAGACGGAAGCAGGTTGCCAGCGTTTGGGCAAGGCGAGGGAAAGAGCCATCAGAAATTCGCCCTTAAGTCCATGCCGGCATAAAGGCTTGCGACCTGATCGGCATAGCCGTTGAAGGGCAGGGTGGGGTGACGGTTGGCGCCGAAGAAGCCGCCTTCGCCGATGCGGCGTTCGGTTGCCTGGCTCCAACGCGGATGATCAACCGCCGGATTGACGTTGGCATAGAAGCCATATTCCTGGCTGTTGGTCGCCTGCCAGGTGTTCAGCGGCTGCTTGTCGGTGAGCGTGATGCGGACGATCGACTTAATGCCCTTGAAGCCGTATTTCCATGGCACGACCAACCGGATCGGAGCTCCGTTCTGGTTCGGCAGTGTCTCGCCATAGAGACCGACGGCGAGCAGCGTCAGCGGATTGCGTGCTTCATCGAGCCGCAGGCCTTCGACATAGGGCCAGTTGAGAGACTGGAAAACGCCTGACTGCCCCGGCATCTCTTCCGGCCGCACAACCGTCTCGAAGGCGACGAATTTGGCGCTGCCGAGCGGCTCGACTTTGTCGAGCAGTGCGGAAAGAGGAAAGCCGTCCCAGGGAATGACCATCGACCATGCCTCGACGCAGCGCATGCGGTAGACACGTTCTTCCGGCGGAAATTCCTTGATCAGCGCGTCGATATCGAAGGTGCCGGGCTTGCCGACCATGCCATCGACCTTGACGGTCCAGGGCCGTGGCTTGAACTTGCCGGAGAGGTTGGCCGGGTCGGACTTGTCGAGGCCGAATTCGTAAAAATTGTTGTAGGTGGTGACATCCTTGATTGGAGTCAGCTTCTCGTCGACCGTATAGTTGCTTTTGGTCGCTGTCAGCGCCTCGGCCATTGCGGTCTTGCTGCCGATGGCCGCCATGCCGATACCGGCGGCCGCTGCCGTCAGGAATTCGCGGCGCTTGAGATACACCGAGCGCGGCGTGATCTCGGAAGAGGCGATCTTCGGCGGGCGATAGGAAGGCATTACGATATTCCTTTCTACGATCGTAGAGATGATACGATCTCTACGCGGGAGAAGCACGGTTTGTTACCGTCTTACGACGTTATTTCTTTTGAACGGAAACCAACTTTTTGTGTTGGTTCGTGATGGAATAAACGGCCTTCTGCGTTGTCCGTATCATCTGGCTGATGATTGAGCTCGAGGCTATGTTCGCCCTCCGGCGTACCGGATTCGATCGAGTTGATAGTGACAGTCCAGTGCGATTGGATTAGGACAATTCCAAAAAGCAGGAATGTCGGCGCTCCCTTCGGCGCAAAGCCCAGGCCGGCCGACGCCTCACATTTCCAAGACGACGAGGAAGACACCATGCCAGCTTATCGTTCCAGAACCACGACCCATGGCCGCAATATGGCGGGTGCGCGCGGCCTTTGGCGCGCGACGGGTATGAAGGACAGCGATTTCGGCAAGCCCATCATTGCGGTGGTGAACTCCTTCACCCAGTTCGTGCCGGGCCACGTTCACCTCAAGGATCTCGGCCAGCTCGTCGCGCGCGAAATCGAAGCTGCCGGCGGTGTCGCCAAGGAATTCAACACGATCGCCGTCGATGACGGTATCGCCATGGGCCATGACGGCATGCTCTATTCGCTGCCCTCGCGCGAGCTGATCGCCGACAGCGTCGAATATATGGTCAATGCCCATTGCGCCGACGCCATGGTCTGCATCTCCAATTGCGATAAGATCACCCCCGGCATGCTGATGGCCTCGCTGCGCCTCAACATCCCGACCGTGTTCGTCTCCGGCGGCCCGATGGAAGCCGGTAAGGTCGTCCTGCACGGCAAGAAGCATGCGCTTGATCTGGTCGATGCCATGGTTGCCGCTGCCGATGACAAGATCAGCGACGAAGATGTGCAGGTTATCGAACGCTCGGCCTGTCCGACCTGCGGCTCCTGCTCCGGCATGTTTACCGCCAATTCGATGAACTGCCTGACCGAGGCTCTCGGTCTGTCTCTGCCCGGCAACGGCTCGACGCTCGCCACCCATGCCGACCGCAAGCGTCTCTTCGTCGAGGCCGGCCATCTGATCGTCGATCTCGCCCGGCGCTATTACGAGCAGGAGGATGCTTCCGTTCTGCCGCGCACCGTCGCTTCGAAGCAGGCCTTCGAGAACGCCATGGCGCTCGATATTGCCATGGGCGGCTCCACCAACACGGTTCTGCATATTCTCGCGGCTGCGCATGAAGGCGAAGTCGATTTCACCATGGCCGACATCGATGCGCTGTCGCGCCGCGTGCCCTGCCTGTCGAAGGTCGCACCGGCCAAGAGCGACGTTCACATGGAAGATGTGCACCGAGCCGGCGGCATCATGTCGATCCTCGGCGAACTCGACAAGGGCGGCCTCATCAACCGCGATTGCCCGACCGTTCACGCCGAAACTCTCGGGGACGCCATCGACCGCTGGGACATCACCCGCACCAACAGCGAAAGCGTGCGTGAATTCTTCCGCGCCGCACCGGGCGGCATTCCGACCCAGGTTGCCTTCAGCCAAAACGCCCGTTGGGAAGAACTCGACACCGATCGTCAGAACGGTGTTATCCGCTCCGTTGAGCATCCCTTCTCCAAGGATGGCGGTCTCGCCGTTCTCAAGGGCAATTTGGCGCTGGACGGCTGCATCGTGAAGACGGCCGGCGTCGATGAATCGATCCTGAAATTTTCCGGCCCGGCCAGGGTCTTCGAAAGCCAGGACGCATCCGTCAAGGCCATCCTCAGCAACGAGATCAAGGCCGGCGACGTTGTCGTCATCCGCTATGAAGGTCCGAAGGGCGGCCCCGGCATGCAGGAAATGCTTTATCCGACGAGCTATCTGAAGTCGAAGGGCCTGGGCAAAGCCTGCGCGTTGATCACCGACGGCCGCTTCTCCGGCGGCACCTCTGGCCTCTCCATCGGCCATGTTTCGCCTGAAGCGGCAAACGGCGGCATGATCGGCCTGGTGCGCGAAGGCGACATGATCGATATCGACATCCCGAGCCGTACCATCAGCCTGCGCGTCGACGACAAGGAACTTGCCGCTCGCCGCGAAGCGCAGAACGCCAGCGGTTGGCATCCGGTCGAAGCACGCAAGCGCAATGTCACCACGGCGCTGAAGGCCTATGCTGCTTTCGCGACCAGCGCTGACCGGGGTGCTGTTAGAGATCTCGGCGGGAAGTAATCAAACCCCTTCGCCCCGTCATGAGCTTGTCGAAGGGATGGGGAGAAGGTGGCTGTAGCGCAGGATCTATCTCGCCCTTGGCGGGCGAGATAGATCCTGCATCGCCACGCTCATCGGCATATGCTTTATAGCGGCCGATTGATCCGCTTATACGTCTCCTCCAGCGCTTTCAGCCGCTCGTCATAAGCGCCCTTGATGCAGGCGGCATCCGCGCCACAGGCCTGCCGCTTCTTCAGCCAGGCTGTCTGCTCGTCCTGCAATGTGCCGCGCGAGCCCATGGCAAGCAGGCCGGAGAGCAGGTCGAAGGTCGTCACCATCTTCACGTCGGCATCGTTGAGCGCCCTGTTATCGCAGATCGTCTTCTCGTCCGGCTGAAGGTTCTGCGACTCGCAATTGAAGCTCGCGGCCTGGGATGTGTTGGCCGCGGTGAGAGAGGTAACGAGAAAGATTGCCGCAAGGCTGGTTGATCGCATGCTTTTGCTCCATCTGCCGGTTTCCGAAACGAAATGCGCGATCACGCGTTTTTGTTCACAACGCCTGTTCTTCATGCGCGCAAGCGACCAATTATACTTCATGCTTCCGCCCTCTTTCCTTTCTAGCGTCGGACGCTACAACGTTGTTTCAAGAGCATTAAAGAAGGAAAATTCCATGCAGGTCCTGCTGAAGCGCACCGCCGTTTCGATGATCGCCCTCATCATGACGATGCCGCTTTCCGCCGAGGCGCAGACTGCGAAGTCTGTGCCGCAGAGCCAGATGCAAATGCAGCTTTCGTTTGCGCCGCTTGTCAAGCAGACGGCCGGCGCCGTGGTCAATGTCTATGCCGAGCGGATGGTGCAGCGGCAGTCGCCCTTTGCTGGCGATCCCTTCTTCGAACAGTTCTTCGGCCAACGCATGCCGAATCGCACCGAGAAGCAGTCTTCGCTCGGGTCCGGCGTGATCGTCGAGGCGAATGGCACGGTCATCACCAACAATCACGTCGTCGACGGCGCTGACGATATCAAGATCGCGCTGTCGGACGGCCGCGAATTTCCCTGCGACGTCGTGCTGAAGGATGATCGGGTCGATCTCGCCGTTCTGAAGATCAAATCCAAGAACCAGAACTTCCCCGTCCTGCCGATCGGCAATTCCGATGCCGTCGAAGTGGGCGATCTCGTGCTGGCGATCGGCAATCCCTTCGGCGTCGGCCAGACGGTGACGAGCGGCATCGTGTCGGCGCTTGCCCGCAACCAAGTGAAGAACCAAGTCGGTTTCTTCATCCAGACTGACGCTTCGATCAATCCCGGCAATTCCGGCGGCGCTTTGACGAACATGACGGGCGAGCTGATCGGCCTCAACACCGCAATCTTTTCCCAGGGCGGGGGCTCGAATGGCATCGGCTTTGCCATCCCCGCCAATCTGGTCAAGGTTTTCCTCGCAGCCGCCGATCGTGGCGACAAGACCTTCGATCGCCCCTATATCGGCGCTTCCTTCGAACCGGTGACGTCAGACGTTGCCGAAGCGCTCGGCCTCGACAAGGTGCGCGGCGCGCTGGTGACCAAGGTGGTCGATGGTGGGCCTGCAGCGAAGGCTGGCCTGAAGGCCGGCGAGGTCGTCACGGCTATCAACAATATCCCGGTCGAGCATCCGGACGCGCTTGGCTATCGCCTGACGACGGCCGGCCTCGGCGCCACCGTTGCTTTGACCGTTCTCGACAATGGCAAAGAACATCAGGAGAGCATGACGCTTGCGGCTGCACCGGAATCCACGCCGCGGAACGAGAAGCTGATCCAGGGCAACAATCCTTTCTCGGGTGCGACCGTCGCCAACCTCTCGCCGCGCGTCGCCGATGAACTGCACCTGCCGGCGGATACGAACGGTGTCGTCGTCGAGAACCTGAAGGCGGATTCGCCGGCCGAGCGCCTTGGCTTTGCACCGAAGGATATCGTCGTATCCGTCAATGGTGTCGCGATCACCTCGACGGACGTGCTGCAGCAGGCCGTTACTGGCAGTCCGAGCTTCTGGCGCGTCGAAATCGAGCGTGACGGCCAACGCATCCGGCAGTTCTTCCGATGAGTGACGATCTGTTTGCACCAAGGATACCGGAGGAGGTCGCCAAGAGGCGGCCTCTTGCCGATCGTCTGCGGCCGCAAACCTTGGCCGATGTCACCGGCCAGCCACATCTGACCAGCGAGGACGGCGCGCTGCGGCGGATGATCGACTCCGGCTCGCTCGGCTCGATGATCTTCTGGGGGCCGCCCGGCACCGGCAAGACGACAGTGGCGCGGCTGCTATCGGGCGAGGCGGGCCTTGCCTTCGAGCAGATCTCGGCAATCTTCTCCGGCGTTGCCGATCTGAAGAAGGTGTTCGAAACCGCGCGTCTGCGCCGCATGGATGGCCGCCAGACGCTGCTCTTCGTCGATGAGATCCATCGCTTCAACCGCGCCCAGCAGGATAGCTTCCTGCCCGTCATGGAGGACGGTACCGTCATTCTGGTCGGCGCCACCACCGAGAACCCGTCTTTCGAGCTCAATGCCGCTCTCCTGTCCCGCGCGCGCGTCCTGACATTTCGCCCGCATGACGAGGAAAGCCTGGAGGAGTTGCTACGCCGCGCCGAGACGGCGGAGGGCCGGCCGCTGCCCTTGACCGAGGATGCTCGCGCCAGCCTCATCCGCATGGCCGATGGCGATGGCCGCTCGGTGCTGACGCTTGCCGAAGAAGTCTGGCGCGCCGCGCGCAAGGACGAGCTCTTCGATCCCGATGCGCTGGTCAAAATCGTGCAACGCCGTGCGCCGGTCTACGACAAGGCGCAGGACGGCCACTACAATCTGATTTCGGCTCTGCATAAGTCGGTGCGCGGCTCTGACCCCGACGCGGCGCTCTACTATCTCGCTCGCATGTTCGATGCCGGCGAAGACCCGCTTTATCTTGGAAGGCGGCTGGTGCGCATGGCGGTGGAGGATATCGGCCTTGCCGATCCGCAGGCGCTGGTCATCTGCAACGCCGCCAAGGACGCCTATGATTATCTGGGGTCGCCGGAAGGTGAATTGGCGCTGGCGGAAGCCTGCGTCTATCTCGCCACCGCCCCGAAGTCGAACGCCGTCTATACCGCCTTCAAGGCTGCCACACAGGCTGCCAAGCAGAACGGCTCGCTGCTGCCGCCCAAGCATATCCTCAATGCGCCGACGAAGCTGATGCGCACGGAGGGTTACGGCGACGGTTATCGCTATGATCACGACGAGCCCGATGCCTTTTCAGGCCAGAATTATTTTCCGGAGAAAATGGGCCGTCAGACCTTCTATGATCCGCCCGAGCGTGGTTTCGAGCGCGAAATCCGCAAGCGGCTGGATTGGTGGGCAAAGCTGCGCAAGGAGCGTGGTGAAGAGTAGATCCGATATCACCGAGCGGTGATGTTTTCCGAGGCGGCCTTCTGTATGCGCGGCGCGGGGGCCTTGTCGATCATCTTGACGCTCGATTCCGCCATGCCGTTATGGCCTTCCATATCGACCACCAGATGCCAATGGCCCGACTCGGGAATGGACAGCCGGATGGGCGATTTCTTGGCGACGCCGCCAAGGAACTGGTGCTTCAGAGTTTCCGTAAAGCGCTCGAAATTCGAGCTGTTCATCAACCGGACATTGGCGATGGCCGACAGCGTGATTTCGATCACGGTTCCGGCGCGCTGCTCGTTGAGATCATAGTGGCTGTAACGGAAGGCAGGCTTCGACATTGCTCTTTTACTCTGGTGACACCCGGCCGATATTCTACCCAAGCGTGGGTTAAGGAAGCGTTGGGCCGGGTGCAGCGGGGGCGGTCGAAGGCTGTTCGAATTGCTACGCCTTAATGCAGGTTTGGAAATGGCGTTGCGAAGCCGTCGAGATCGAGCACCGAGCCTTCGGGCGCGAGGCAGATATCGGCGGGATTATGATTGCACTCCTCGGCTGCGAAGTGCAGTGCCGCCGCTTCGTTGGTGAAAAGCCCGCCGACGAGACCTTGCCGGTCCTGGACGATCCAGGTGCCGCGCCGGTCGCGGCCGACTGTGAAGCGGGCGGGGGCCGGCGAGGCTGCGATGTGAGCCGTGCGGCGTTGAATATGCTGTGTGTCTGCCATGTGTTTTCCCTCGTAGATGGCTTCGTGTGCTCAATTGCCGGCCCAGTGCACCAGCATCTGGATGATGGCAGCGGCGAAGAAGACGAACGCGAGGCGCGGCGCGATGGCGCGCAGGCCGTTTAGCAGCGCATGCGAAGGGGTCGGACGCTTGGCGCCTCCGAAGGCAGCGGTACGAGGGCGTTGGAGCGGGTCGGCAGCAGCGCCGTATTGCATGTAGCGTGACATCATAGTTCCTTTCCAAGTGTCACCGGCGCTAGGGTCGGTTTTGAGCGACGCAAGCGCCATGCAAATAAACTATGAGTGATCGGGTATGATTTCCATTTTGCAGGAAAGGCTAAAATATAAAAATCTCATAGGGATAGAGCGTTTTTATAATGCCAGGCGGAAAGTCAGCGGCGAGGGCGCGTGTCTATGGCAGCAGCTTGAAGCAACGCCATCGTCGCCTGGATCACCGTATCCGTCTCAGTCTCGACGCCGGTTAGCGGCAGGCGCACGTCCGGGCTCATGTGCCGCATCAGAGAAAGGGCATGCTTTACCGTCGCCGGTTCGGGTTCGCGCGCAAGCGCCTTGAACAACAGCCGAATCCGATCGTCGAGCAGCCGTGCCGCCGCCATATGGTCGCATCCGGCCGATAGCTGCATGGAATGGAAAAGCTGCGGCGCGATGTTGGCGGCGCTCGAAAACGCACCGCGTCCGCCGGCCATGGTGAAGGCGAGGGCGCTCGCATCATGGGCCGAATAGAGCGCGATCCTTTCCGGCAGCAAAGGACGCCAAGCGCCGATGCGGGCGACGTCGCCGCTGCCGTCGGCAATGCCGATGATGGTCGGGATTTCCGCCAACCGAGCGATCGTCGCCGGCATCAGGTCGATGGCGGTATGGGTAGGCAGGTTATGGATGATCAGCGGCAGATCGGTGCTACCCGCCAACTGCTCGAAGTGATGGACTACGCCTTTCTGGCTTGGCTTGGAATAATAGGGAAGAGTAACGAAGGCGGCATCGGCGCCGAGTTTCTGGGCTTGCCGCGTCTCCTTGATTGTCGTTGCTGTGTCATTGGTACCGGTGGCGACGATGACGGGGACCTTGCCCTCCGCCAGCTCGACGCAGATCTCGATGATCCGCACCCGCTCTGCTTCGGTTAGCGCAGGTCCTTCACCGGTCAAAGAGCAGGCAAGCAAACCGTCGATGCCGCTCAGCAATTGCCATTCCACATGCGCCATCAGGCTGACGGTATCGATCGCACCGCCGCGAAATGGCGTGACGAGTGCTGTGATCGCGCCGCCGATGCGCCTTTGCAAGGCCGGTCTCATCATCTCTTTGGCCGCTCAGAGAGCATGCAGCACGATGAAAAGCTCGAGGCCGCTTAGCAATAGCCCGAAGGCGAACATCGCATAGAAAGTGCGCCTTTCGCGAACCTGCCGGTTGCGAAGCCGCCGCTTCGGTTGGGCTTTGCCGACGGGGGCAGAAGCAGTGATGGGATGGCGTCTTTCGCGGCTGTCGCGCACAAGAGAACGGATGGCCTCGGTGAGATTGGGGGAATGTGTATCGAGCATAGCGTCTACCTCTGCATTCGATCCCGAGGGTAGCGCCGAGCGGCATAGGAAATCCATTCGAGGCAGAAGGCGAAGATATAGGCGAGATATAAAGACGCTGACGTGGGTGCGAACCGCGCCACCGTTCTAAATGGCGGGAGCAATGCACCGAACCGCGCGGAGGGAGTGGCAGGCTTATCCCGCCGCCCGCAAGTTCTGCCGCTCCAACTCCGTCACCAGCGCCAGGATTGTCGCCGAGGTCGGCGTCGCGACACCGGTGAGCTTGCCAAGCGAGACGACCATGCCGACCAGCGGCGTGATTTCCAGCGCCTTGCCGGCCAGTAGATCCTGCAACATAGACGTGCGTACCGGGCCGATCTGGCGGGAGCGTTCGAGACGTTCTTCGACGGAAATCGCCAGATGCGCACCCAGGGCTTCCGCAACCGCCTGCACCTCGTTCATCACCTGGCCGACCATGACCGACAGAGCCGGATTGCCCATGATGTCGGACATCAGCGCCCGTGTCAGGGCGCTGATCGGATTGAAGGCGGCATTGCCCATCAGCTTGCTCCAGATCTCGTCGCGAATGCGCGGCGAGACCGATGCATTGATCCCGCCTTGCTTCAAGAGAGCTGCGATCGCTTCGATGTCGCCAGTCGCCTCGCCAGAGGGCTCTCCGAGAACAAAATGGCCGTTGTTGCTGAGCTTGATCTCGCCGGGATTGATGACCTCGGCGCCTTGATAGGCGACGCAGCCGATAACGCGCTCAGGCCCGATCAACCGCCAGAGATCGCCATTCGGATCGAGCTCCTCCATCTGCCGCTCGGCATGACCGCTTAGCCGATCCCGATGAAAATACCACCAGGGTATGCCGTTCAGGACCATTACGACGCGCGTCCCGGCATGCAGGAGCCTGGCAAGACCGGGGGCTGCCGCGCCGAGCTGGTGGCCCTTCAGCCCCGTTATCACCAGGTCCTGTGGCGGCAGTTCCGCCGGATCGTCGGTTGCGGTCACCTGTGCCACGAGCGGGCTCTCTGCCTGGGCCTCCCAGACCCGCAAGCCGTCCGCACGAATGCCTTCCAAATGCCCGCCGCGCGCCACGACCGAAACAGTTGCCTGCCCCCTCAATCCTAAAGCCAGTTTCGCCGCAATTGCACCGCCGAGCGCGCCTGCGCCATAGACGCAGATAGTTTTGAGGGAAGGGGATGCCATGGCCTTGATCTCCGGGGCTATACCGATCGGAGCAAGTTAGGTCACCGCCATGATTTGGCGAGCGGTCTATTGAGGTAATCGCAATTCTGCGGCCTTGCACCGCAGCTCAGCCGGCAAAGAGCCAACCTGGATCAGCCCAATACCATATCCTGATGAAACCAATATCGTCTTCAAGCCCGGCATTGTCTGTTCGGGCTATTCTTTACCACAATCGCATTTTAACGTCGGCGGGAATGCTGGACCAGAAACAACCAGTGCGGTATCGGTTTGTCGGTGGTCCTTTTAAAGTTGATCATGTCGCCGAGGAAGATCATTGCGTTTCGAAGCCTTAAACCGCATCTGGGAGACTGCTCGGGAGACCAGCCATGATTTTCGGGCCTCTACCGATGTGTTTCCCGTTGTCGATGTCGAGAAGCTGGGCACGACGCTTAGCCTGAAGGAGCAGGGCGCGGCCAACGGCAGTCTCAACCGGCCGGGGCAAAGCGCTCAGTCCCTCGATGAAACCGAGCAGCGTATCATCGCTTGGGTCGAGGCGGAGAAGAAGAGCTCCTATCAGGTCCTCGAAGATCAGTTCCAGACCTTCGACAGCCGCTTGCGCAATCTCGATTTCGAAGGCCAATTCGGACTGATCCGGCAGGCGAATGCGTCCAGCGTTTCAGATTTCAAGGCGGAGGTCGCAAGCGGCGTCGACGAGCTGCATGGCCTGCGCCGCAATTTGAAGACTGCCGAGGACGAGATGGTGGACTTCAAGTCCCGGCACAGGCTGCAGCGCGCGGCGAAGGTCTCCAGCAAGGCGGCTTGGGGCTTCAAGGTTGCGCTGATCGTCTTCCTCATTCTCATCGAGATGGTGATGAACGGCAGCTTCCTTGCCAAGGGAAGCGAGCAGGGGATTGTCGGCGGCGTTACGGAAGCGGCGGCCTTCGCCTTTCTGAACATCGGCTCGGCATTGATGTTTTCCTTCTTCTGCGTTCGCTTCCTCGTGCACCGCTCGTTTTTCCTGAAGCTGCTCGGTCTGTTCGGCCTGGTCGCCTATGTCGCCGTAGCGCTCGCGATCAACATCGCACTGGCGCATTACCGCGAAGTGTCGGCAACCATTCTGACCGGTGCCGGAGCCGAGGTAATGCAACGGCTGAAGGCCGCGCCGCTGGGTCTGCAGGAGCTGAATTCCTGGATGCTGTTTGCCGTCGGCCTGATGTTCTCGCTCTTCGCCTTCATAGACGGCTGTTACCTGACAGATCCCTATCCAGGCTTTGCCGGCGTGCAGAAACGCCTCGATGCGGCGAGAAGCAATTACATCGACCGCAAGCTCGATCTGATCGACGATCTTCGGGATATCCGCGACGAACACAATGGCAAGATCGAAGAGATCATCCGCGATCTCAGCATGCGCCGGCAGGAGACCGCCGCCATCATCGCCCATCGCGCCCGAACGGCCGGCCTCTTCATCGAACATCAAAATCATCTCGAGCGCACCGCCAACACGCTTCTGACCGTCTATCGCGAGGCCAACCGAGGCACGCGCGCGGAGCCGGAGCCGGCCTATTTTTCATCCGGTTATCAGCTTGAGCGCCTGATGCCCGTTCTGCAGACCGGAGAGGAATGGGACGACAAGGTGCTGGGCGAGCGCATTCAGAGCGCGCAGGCCGAGCTGACCCAGCAGATCAAGCGGATCGGCGACGAATTCGAAAGCGCCATCGAGAAATATCACAAGCTCGATAATCTTTTCCCGGAGAGCATCATTGGCACGACGCAAGCGGCGTAGCCGAGGTGGCAGCTCGGCCGGACTTATCATCGCGACGGTTTGCCTCGCCGTTTTGTCCCTCGGTATTGTCGGCGCCTATGGCTGGCTGCGCTATAAGGCGAGCGGCAATGTAGCGGTCGACCAGGCTTCGCTCTGCCCGGTGGATGGACCGAAGGCGGAAACGGCGATCCTGCTCGATGTCACCGATCCGATCTCGGACACGACGGCGCTCGACCTGCGCAATCAGTTCCAGAAGATCGTGGCCGATGTGCCCGTCGGCGGCGCAATCGACATTTATGCGCTGACGGAGAAGGAGGGCGAGCTTATCCAGACCTTCCATGGCTGCAACCCTGGAAGCGGCGCCAATGTCGACGAGTGGACCAGCAATCCGCGCCTGGCGCAGGCGCGTTGGGAAAAAGGCTTCGCAAAGCCGCTTGCCGATATCGCCGGCAAGTTGAGCGTCGGCGAGGCCGGCAAGCAATCGCCGATCATGGCCGGCATTCAGAAGATCAATCTGGAGGTCTTTGCGAGCGCTGCCGGAGGCATTCCGAAGCATCTCTACATCGCCTCCGACATGATCGAGCATACCGACACGTTCTCGAACTACCGCGACGGCGCCTCCTATCAGAAATTCCAGCAGAGCCCGGCGCGGAATAAATTCCGGACGTCACTGGATGGTGTCATGATCAGGATCCTCGCCTTTCAAAGGCCGAACATGAAGTTCAGTATGGAGGATCTGGCAAATTTCTGGGCGCAGTGGATCAAGGGCAATAATGGCGATTTCGACGGCTTCGTCCGATTGGAGGGGATACGCTGATGGCCGATGTTGAGGCGAGGCTAGCCATGCGCGACTACGGGCCGATGGTCCTCTTCGCGCTGGTCACCGTCGGCGGCATGATCTTCATCTGGACGTCCAAGCTTCTGGGCTGGCCGCTGCCGATCGTCACCGGCGTGCCGCTGCTGTTGATGGCGGTCTATTTCGTGGTCTCGCTGGCTTTCGCCGGATTTCGCCTGCACAACGAGCAGGCGGGCGACAATCTCTACTACATGGGATTTCTGTTCACCCTGTCGAGCCTCGGCGTATCGCTCTACCTCTTTGCCGGCGAGACCTCGATCGAGACGATCGTCCGCAATTTTGGCATCGCCGTCACCTCGACCATCGCCGGCGTGACGCTGCGTATTCTCTTCAACCAGATGCGGCGCGATCCGATCGACATCGAGCGCAGCGTCCGCCACGAACTGGCCGAAATGACGCGGCGCGTGCGCACGGAACTGGACTCGTCGTCGCGTGAATTTTCTCACTACCGGCGTGTCAGCAATCAGATGCTGTCGGAAGGTTTCGAAGAGATCGCGCGCCAGGCGGAACGCAACGGCGAGGAAATTCAGAAGATCCTGGAGGTCCTGGCGAAGCAGGCGGTCAAACCCATCAACGAGGCGGCGGCGCAACTGACGGAAACGACGTCGCAACTCTCCGAGATCATCGACAAATTCGGCACGGCGGTCGAAACCGTCGGCAAGAAACTTGAGGAAATCCACTCGCCTGAGGATGTCGTCCGCGCCCAGTTGGCGCCGGCGATCGCTGCCATCAAGGAGATGGCCGAGGCGCAACTGCAGCCACTGAAGAATATCGAACAGACGCTGAGCCGCATGGCGGATATGCCGGGCCGATCGCTGCCGCCTGAGCCCGAACCGCTCGATCTGCAGGCGGAAAAACCGTCAGATCACCCGGTTGCATCCGTGGGCCATGAAGTGCTCTCCGAGCCTGTCACGGTCCTCTCGGCCAATGAAAACGAACCGCCGGCCGATAAGGTGCGACGCAAACGCCGGTGGTATCTATGGTGATGCGCGTCTCGGACACCACGCCGAAGCTGGAACATAAGGGCTATAATCGTGGCCTCATCCTCGGCCTGACCATGGCCGAATCCATGCTGCTGCTGGTCTTCTGCCTGCTTCTGGTGGCAGCGGCGATGATTTCGGCGGAGAGGAATCATCGCTACGAGACCGAGCGGAAACTGAAAGACGCCGAGCAACGGCTCGTGCTTCTGGAAAAGAGGCAGTCCGAACAGGCGGCGCGCATCGTGCAATTGCAATCGAAGCTGATTTCCGGCGATCTCTCGGCGGCGGACCGCGCAACGCTGGAAAAGGAATGGCGTGAATTGGTGGTCGCGCGCGACACGCTGGACAGCATGGGCGCTGATGGCACGAAGCCGGAGGATCTGCAGGAGCTTGCCAAACTCGCGGAAGTGCTGAAGCAGCATGGCGTCGATCTTTCCAAGGCGCCCGACGCGGTAGCCAAGCTTTTGGCAGGCGAGCGTTCTGGAAAGGGCGCCCATGACTGGCCGCCGATCATCAATCTCGACGACGCTAAGAAGAATTATTTCCAGTCGGGCAGCGCCGAATTGACCAAGACTTTTGAACGGATGCTCGACACCACGATCTCGAATGAGATTGCCAGCAACTTGAGCCTCTATGACGCCGACATTGTCGAGGTGATCGGCCACACGGACGAGCAGCGGGTATCGCGGGGAAGCTCGAATCTCGACGATACGCTGATCGGGGCGATGGATGGCAAATTGCCGATATCGGCGGTCGAGCCGGCTGATAATGCCGGGCTGGGACTTGCGCGCGCCATCGCTGTGGTCAATGTCCTCAAGGCCAATCCGAAGCTGAAGAACGTCACCATCCTGCCGATGTCGGCCGCGCAACTGATCCTGCCCGGCGATACGATCACGGCAGGGCAGGCGGGTTCCGTGGAATCCCGCCGGCGCATCGAAATCCGGGTGCGCGGCAGGACCACGCCCGTTGCCGTGATCAATGACGCAACGGCGGTCCCCATCAGCATACGCTAGCTACGTTTCCCAGCCAGACGCGGCTTAACTCCGCAGGCCCGGAGCCTCATGGCCCGTGCGCGCCACATATTCGGTGTAGCCGCCGCCATATTGGTGAATGCCCTCGGGCGTCAATTCCAGCACGCGGTTGGACAAAGCGGCCAGGAAATGCCGGTCGTGCGAGACGAACAGCATGGTGCCTTCATATTGCGACAGGGCCTGGATCAGCATTTCCTTCGTATCGAGGTCCAGATGGTTCGTGGGCTCGTCCAGCACGAGGAAATTCGGCGGGTCGAAGAGCATCATGGCCATGACAAGCCGCGCCTTCTCGCCGCCTGACAATACCCGGCACTTCTTCTCGACATCATCGCCGGAGAAACCGAAGCATCCCGCCAGCGCGCGCAAGGAGCCCTGTCCCGCCTGCGGGAACTCGTGTTCGAGCTGCTGGAAGACGGTGCGTTCGCCGTCCAGCAAGTCCATGGCGTGCTGGGCAAAATATCCCATCTTCACACTGGCGCCCAAAGCGACGCTGCCTTCGTCCGGCTGCGTCGAGCCGGCCACCAGCTTCAGTAGGGTAGATTTACCCGCGCCGTTGATGCCCATGATGCACCAGCGCTCCCTGCGCCGCACCATGAAGTCCAGTCCTTCATAGATGACGCGACCGCCGTACTTCTTGTGAACGCTCTTCAGGTTGACCACGTCTTCGCCAGAGCGCGGTGCCGGCTGGAATTCGAAGGCGACGGTCTGACGCCGTTTCGGCGGCTCGACACGATCGATCTTCTCCAGCTTTTTCACGCGGCTCTGAACCTGCGAGGCATGCGAGGCGCGTGCCTTGAAGCGTTCGATGAATTTGATTTCCTTGGCAAGCATCGCCTGCTGGCGCTCGAATTGCGCCTGCTGCTGCTTTTCGTTTTGCGCCCGCTGCTGTTCGTAGAATGCGTAGTCGCCCGAATAGCTGCTCAATGAGCCGGCGTCGATCTCGATGATCTTGGTGACGATGCGGTTCATGAACTCGCGATCGTGCGAGGTCATCAGCAAAGCGCCCTCATAGCCCTTCAGGAATTCTTCCAGCCAGATGAGGCTTTCCAGATCCAGATGGTTGCTTGGCTCGTCGAGAAGCATGACATCGGGGCGCATCAGGAGAATGCGGGCGAGCGCCACGCGCATCTTCCAGCCGCCCGACAGCGCGCCGACGTCGCCGTCCATCATCTCCTGGCTGAAGCTGAGGCCCGCCAGGACTTCGCGAGCGCGTCCTTCGAGCGCATAGCCGTCCAGCTCCTCGTAGCGAGCCTGCACTTCGCCATAGCGCTCGATGATTTCGTCCATCTTGTCGGCCTGGTCCGGATCGACCATGGCCGCTTCCAGCTCGCGTAGCTCGGCAGCAACCGCACTGACGGGTCCGGCGCCTTCCATCACTTCGGAGACGGCGCTGCGGCCCGCCATTTCGCCAACGTCCTGATTGAAGTAGCCGATGGTGACGCCCTTATCGACGGAAACCTGCCCCTCATCGGGCAGCTCCTGTCCCGTGATCATCCGGAAAAGCGTCGTCTTGCCGGCCCCGTTGGGACCGACGAGCCCGACGCTTTCACCCCTGTTGAGCGCCGCGGACGCCTCGATGAAGAGGATGCGATGGCTGTTCTGCTTGCTGATGTTTTCGATACGAATCATGTCTACGCGAGGCCCGAAGAAAGTTTTGGCGCCTTATGCCACGGGTCGTGCGCTCTGTCGCAGCTTTTTGGGAAGGAGAATGATATCCGTTGCAGATCGGTGTTCATGGCTGGCGATTTCTGAGGTCCGGAGCAGCCATTCACAGGTGCTTGATTGAAGGGCCGACCGTCTTCAGGCCGACGAAAAGTCGAGATAGTCGATCGTGCAATTTCCTCAGCCGAGTTTTTGCAAATGGACATTCTGGGAAGCACCCGCGCTAGGGCCTGTATCCTACTGTCAATGGCAGCATTGTTTGCAACCGGCATATCGAGTGAGGCATGGCCTGCCAACGCAGCCTCTCAACATGCGCGGCTCCATGAACCGGTCAAGCAGGTCGCGGATCAACGCCTGCTGATCGATACAGCGGAGGGGAAAGGGGAAATGCCCCTCTACGCGGATCATGCGATTGATGCGGCAGCACCCGACGTGACGAAAGTGCTGATCGTGATCCACGGCACGCTTCGAAACGCCGATGCCTACTATGCCGCCGGCCAGAGGCTGCTCGCAAAAGCAGGTGATTTGGCGAAGGGAACCATGGTTGTCGCACCTCAGTTCCTGATAAGATCCGATGCCAAAGCTTTCTCGCTGTCCGCCCAGACCCTGGCCTGGACGCAGAGCGGCTGGAAGAGCGGTGAGCCGGCACGCCAAGCCGCGCCGATTAGCTCCTTTGCTGCGCTCGACGGCCTGCTTCAGCATTTTGCGGATCGCCGCCTGTACCCTTCACTGAAGACTGTCGTCGTGATGGGGCATTCGGCCGGAGCTCAACTGGTACAGCGCTATGCGGTGGTCGGACGGGAGGCGGAAACCTTGGCGAGCGACGGCGTCTCCGTTCGCTACCTGGTCGCCAATCCATCGAGCTATTTGTATTTCGACAACGAGCGGCCGGCCGCACCGGATCAATCCGACGGTTTGGCTTCATGCCCGAAGGCGACGCAATGGCGATACGGGCTGACGTCCGCACCGCAATATGTGTCCTCGCAAAATCCCAGGGATATGGAGGCCGCATATGCCGCGCGGAACGTTATCTACCTGCTGGGTGAGGCCGACACCAACCCGTACACCCATTTCATCGACCGCTCCTGCGCCGCGATGGCGCAAGGCCCTTACCGGCTTGCACGCGGGCTGACCTATTTCGACTATATGGAAAAGCGGCATCCGTCCGACCTAAACCAGAAGGTCGTAGAGGTGCCCGGCGTCGGACATGACGAGGAAGCGATGTTCACATCGGATTGCGGCATCGCGGTATTGTTTGATCGACCGATGCCGCCATCTTGCCCGGTCATCGACGGGACGGCAAAAGGATCGGGAGCGTTACCGTAACTCCTCTTCTTGGATTATCGATTTCCCCTCGGAATGGATCTAATTCAGTCGAATTAAAAGCCCCGAAAGCGAGAGCTTCGGGGCTTTCCAATGTCTACAGTTTCAATCGCGGTCAGGCGAATGCTTAGCTGCACCCGCTCGTCGCGCCGCACGTGTCGCACTTCTCGCAAGTGCCATTCCGAACCATCGTGAAGTTTTGGCATTCCGTGCACATGTTGCCGGTGTAGCCCTGCATGATGGAGCGGGCGCGGCGTTCGGATTCCAGTTTCTTGGCTTCCGACTTCGCCGTTGCCGCCTCATCCGCTGCCTTGTCGGTGAAGAGGGCAGTGGAGGCTTCTTCGTTTGCCAGTTCCTCTACGATCTCTTCAGCCAGTTCCTTGGCGCGTTCCTCGTAATCGCGCTTGAAGGCGACGACTTCCGAGGTCGAGACGGCGCTGGTCGGTTCGAGCTTGCGCGCGGTATTGCCAGCGATGGAGGTGATCGTCGCACCCGAAGAGGCGCGGGCAGGGGCTGCCGTCGACGAACCCTTGACCTCGGCTGCCTGGCGCTCACCCGATGTCGGCACCAGCGTCGGCTTGTAGCCGCGGGTCAGGCCCTTGGAGACGACATCGGCCTTGCCTTCCGACACGCCGCGTCCGAGCGCCGTGTTGTTGAAGTCCGACGTATCGACGTGGGCGAGATCGTGACGGCCGAGATAGGAGATGGCGAGTTCACGGAACACATAGTCGAGGATCGACGTGGCGTTCTTGATCGCGTCGTTGCCGGTGACGATGCCGGCCGGCTCGAACTTGGTGAAGGTGAAGGCATCGACATACTCTTCGAGCGGCACGCCATATTGCAGGCCGAGCGAGACGGAGATGGCGAAGTTGTTGATGAAGGCGCGCAGCGCCGAACCTTCCTTGTTCATATCGAGGAAGATTTCGCCGAGACGACCGTCGTCGTATTCGCCGGTGCGCAGGAAGATGGTGTGTCCGCCGATCTTGGCCTTCTGGGTGTAGCCCTTGCGGCGACCGGGAAGCTTTTCCTGGCTGCGGACAACCTTTTCGATGACGCGTTCGATGATCTTTTCGGTGACGGTGACTGCCTGGGCGGCAGCCGGGGCCTGCAGCAGTTCTTCCACTGCATCCTCATCGCCCTCGTCGTCGATCAGCGAGGCGTTCAGCGGTTGGCTGAGCTTGGAGCCGTCGCGATAAAGAGCATTCGCCTTCAGGCCGAGCTTCCAGGAGAGCATGTAGGCGTTCTTGCAATCCTCGACGGTTGCTTCGTTCGCCATGTTGATCGTCTTGGAAATGGCACCCGAGATGAAGGGCTGGGCGGCGGCCATCATGCGGATGTGGCTTTCGACCGAAAGGTAGCGCTTGCCGATCTTGCCGCAGGGGTTGGCGCAATCGAAGACGGCGAGGTGCTCGTTCTTCAGGAACGGTGCGCCTTCCAGCGTCATCGCGCCGCAGACATGGATGTTGGCAGCTTCAATGTCCTTCTTGGAGAAGCCGAGATGGTCGAGCAGGTTGAAGCTGATGTCGGTCAGTTGCTCGTCGGAAACCTTCAGCGTGCCCTTGAGGAAGTCGGCACCGAGCGTCCACTGGTTGAAGACGAACTTGATGTCGAAGGCGCTCTTCAGCGCGGCGTTGACGGCCTCCACCTTCTCGTTGGTGAAGCCCTTGGCCTTCAGCGTCGAAGGATTGATGGCCGGCGCCTGGTTCAGGTTGCCGTGGCCGACGGCATAGGCCTCGATCTCGGCGATCTGGCTTTCGGAGTAGCCGAGCGCACGCAGCGCTTCCGGAACGGCGCGGTTGATGATCTTGAAGTAACCGCCGCCGGCGAGCTTCTTGAACTTCACCAGCGCGAAATCAGGCTCGATGCCGGTCGTGTCGCAATCCATGACGAGGCCGATCGTGCCGGTCGGCGCGATGACGGTGGCCTGGGCATTGCGGTAGCCATGCTGTTCACCGAGGCTCAGGGCTTTGTCCCAGGCAGCCTTCGCATGGGCAACGAGATCCTGGTCCGGATTTTCGGCGTGGATCAGCGCCACCGGATTGACCGACAGGCCCTCATAGCCCGAGGTCTCGCCATAAGCGGCGCGGCGGTGGTTGCGGATGACGCGCAGCATATGCTCGCGGTTCGGCTTGAACATCGGGAAGGTCCCGAGTTCGGAAGCCATTTCGGCCGAGGTCGCATAGGCGATACCGGTCATGATTGCGGTCAGCGAGCCGGCGATCGCACGGGCTTCATCCGAGTCATAGGGAATGCCGGATGACATCAGCAGACCGCCGATATTGGCATAGCCGAGGCCGAGGGTACGGTATTCGTAGGAGAGTTCGGCAATGCGGCGCGAGGGGAACTGCGCCATCATGACGGAGATTTCGAGGACGACGGTCCAGAGGCGAACGGCATGCTCGTAGTCGCCGATGTTGATGCGCTTCGTCGCCGCATCCTTGAAGGTCATCAGGTTCAGCGAAGCGAGGTTGCAGGCCGTGTCGTCGAGGAACATGTACTCCGAGCACGGATTGGACGCACGGATCGGGCCAGCGGCCGGGCTGGTGTGCCAGTCGTTCATCGTCGTGTTGAAGTGCAGGCCCGGATCGGCCGATGCCCAGGCGGCATAGGAGATGGATTCCCAGAGCTCGCGCGCCTTCACCGTCTTGACGACCTTGCCGTCCTTGCGGGCGGTCAGATGCCAATCGGCGTCGTTCTCGACGGCGCGCAGGAAGTCGTCCTTGATCGACACGGAATTGTTGGAGTTCTGGCCGGAAACGGTGAGATAGGCTTCCGAATCCCAGTCCGTGTCATAGGTCTTGAACTCGAGATCCTTGTAGCCCTGGCGAGCGAACTGGATGACGCGCTGAACGTAGTTTTCCGGAACCTGATCCTTCTTGGCGGCGCGGATTTCGCGCTTCAAGGCAGGGTTCTTGGCCGGATCGAAGCAATCGTCATTGTCGCCTTCGCAATTGACGGCAGCCTTCATGATCGCCTTCAGGTGCTTGGCGACGATCTTGGAGCCGGTGACGAGGGCAGCAACCTTCTGCTCTTCCTTGACCTTCCAGTTGATGTATTCCTCGATATCCGGATGGTCGATGTCGACGACGACCATCTTGGCGGCGCGGCGGGTCGTGCCGCCCGACTTGATGGCGCCGGCAGCGCGGTCGCCGATCTTCAGGAAGCTCATCAGGCCGGAGGAGCGGCCGCCGCCGGAGAGCTTTTCGCCTTCGCCGCGCAGCAGCGAGAAGTTGGAGCCCGTGCCGGAGCCATACTTGAAGAGACGCGCTTCACGAACCCAGAGGTCCATGATGCCGCCTTCGTTGACGAGATCGTCCTCGACCGACTGGATGAAGCAGGCATGCGGCTGCGGATGTTCGTAGGCTGACTTGGACTTGGTGATCTTGCCGGTGAAAGGGTCGACATAGAAATGGCCCTGGCCGGGGCCGTCGATGCCATAGGCCCAGTGCATGCCCGTGTTGAACCATTGCGGCGAATTCGGTGCGACGCGCTGGGTGGCGAGCATATAGGCGAGTTCGTCGCGGAATGCCGATGCATCCTCTTCGGAGGAGAAATAGCCGCCCTTCCAGCCCCAATAGGTCCAGGTGCCGGCGAGGCGGTCGAAGACCTGGCGCGCATCGGTTTCGGAGCCGGTCTGGCTTTCCTTCGGCAGATCCTTCAGCGCCGCATCATCGGCCACGGAGCGCCACAGGAAGGAAGGAACGTCGTTTTCCTCAACCTTCTTCAGTTTGGCGGGCACGCCGGCCTTGCGGAAATATTTCTGCGCCAGAATGTCGGCGGCGACCTGCGAGAACTGCGCCGGCACGTCGATGTTTTCGAGGCGGAACACGATCGAACCGTCAGGGTTCTTGATCTCGCTCGTCGCCTTGCGGAATTCGATCTCCGCATAAGGTGACTGGCCGGCCTTCGTAAATCGACGTTCGATGCGCATGATCCCTTACCTCAATTCGTTGGCGCCCGTCCTCGAAACGAAGGCGCAAAATTCCTGATCCGGCTTCGCGGTTTCAGCGCGCAGCCAGTGTTCAATCCGCTTCCTGACAGGAGGTGTCATCCGGAGATGTCTTTCCCGTATCTTGTGGTGATGGTGGCTGCAAACACTAAATATAGTATTAACAGCTTATTGCCGCCAGTCCCCGCATGTCTTTTTTTGGCAGCACCGATCTCGGCACAAAAGGCCTCCCTGGCGCCATCGATCATGATGATCGCCGTGAATCCAAATCCGATTTCGAGTTAAGGACCAGCCCCCGTTATTCCGTCCGGTCCAGTCGCCGCCGCAACGTCATTCATTAACTTTGAAAGACCCGATTCCGTCAAGGGGTGGTTTGCGACGGATTTTTAACCACAATATCTTGTGGGCTTGCCTGTGGAAATTGGGGAAACGCCAGGAGTCCCAAAGATTCAAGCGCTTGGCGGAAATTGTTCGTTCTCCGCGCGACCGCTTATGAGCCGAATACCACCGACGGCGGAATTAAAAGCGACAATATTGTGACCGTGGCCTTGAAACCATTGGCAGAGGGGCAAAAGCATGCAGCAACCCCTTATGATTCGCGCCGAAGCCCTTGAATCCCACGTAATCCTGGTATCTCGATAACCACTAAATATAGTGGGCGCTAACGCGCCCACATCTATTGCTGATGCCTATGTCCGATTTTGGCACACCGCACAGAATCACAACTGATTCGGGTGAGTCTCCTAACGGTCAGCCGCGATGACCCTTGGCGATCGGCTCCTGATAGGTGAAACCCATATCCCAGGGGAAATAGATCCAGGTGTCCTGGCTAACTTCGGTGATGAAGGTGTCGATGGTCGGCACGCCCTTCGGCTTGGCATAGAGACAAGCGAAATGTGCCTTCGGCAGCAGGGTGCGCACTTCAGCGGCAGTCTTGCCAGTATCCGTCAGATCGTCGACGACAAGCACACCTTCGCCGCCATCGGCCGTCAACTCCGGCGTGATGCCTTTGAGCAGGTTCATTTCGCCCTGGTTGGCATAGTCGTGGTAAGAGGCGACGCAGACGGTATCGATCAGGCGGATATTGAGTTCCCGCGAAATGATCGCGGCCGGCACGAGGCCGCCGCGGGTGATGCAGACGATCGCCTTGAACTCGCGATTGAGTCCGGCAAGTCGCCAGGCAAGGGCGCGGGCATCGCGATGGAACTGATCCCAGGATACGGGAAAGGCTTTATCGGGCAGGGACATGGCTCTAAGGCTCCGGGAGGCAGAGGATGACAACGCACCGGCGCTGCCGGCGACCCTGAGCAGACCCCGCGACGGGCGCGGACCACGGACCAAATCCTGAAACGCGATTCGCCGGCTCTCCGATCGAAGATGATCCCACCCAATCCATTTTGGACTTTAGGGATCACGCTCCGTGGACCACGCGAATGGGTTCCCTGGCGGGAATTCTCTCATCGGTCGCTGCTTTCTGCTGGATTTGCGCTCAAAAGGCAAGAGCTGCCGCTGCGCCGCACATCCGGCATCAGCGCGCAAGCAGCGTCATCGCTGTCATCGATTGCAGCAGCGTCCGCGTCGTGCCGCCGAAAATCAACTGCCAGAGCCAGGAATGTGTATAGGCACCCATGACGAGCAGATCGATGCTATCGTCGGCGAGGCGATTTTCGATGACCTGCGATGGCGTCTTGCCGCCGCAAGTCGCCGTTTCCAATCTGGCGCGAATGCCATGGCGGACAAGCGTGGCCGTAATCTCCACGCCGGTCTCCTTCGGCGAATGCGTCGAGCTGTCAGAGGTGTCGACGGAAAAAACCTCGACGGAATCGGCAGTCCGCAGGAACGGCAGGGCGTCGAAGGTCGCACGGGCGGCTTCCTTCGATCCGTTCCAGGCAATCAGTACGCGATGGATCGGCTTCGGCTCGGTAAAGATGTAGGGAATGAGCAGCACGGGACGGCCGCTTTCGAACAGGAAGCTTTCGACATCGACATGCGAGTCCGAAGATTTGGCCGGATCGGGCTGCACGGCGATCAGCAGATCGGCGCTGCGCGCACTTTCCATCAGCGGCTCCGAACCATAGCCGACGGTGCTTGCAAAGTTGCGCCATTCATAGGCAAGTCCTTCGCGCTCCATTTTCGCGCGGAACAGCCGCTCGATCTCCACGGCTTGGCTGTGCGCCATGTCCTGCAGAGCCTGCACGGCGACCGGATCGGGGATCTCCATCGGCGCCACCAGCGGTACGGCCGAGACGATTTCCGCATGCAGACCCACGATATGCGCGCCATGCTCCTGAGCGAACGCGGCGGCGAAATCGACCGCCACCCGCGTATTGTCGGGGGTATCGAGTATGACCAGGATGGTTTTATAGGGCATGACGTGATCTCCCATGAGGAAAGGTCCTTATCGCTGCATTATATCAGTGTTCCGTCCGATAATAATGCGCTGATATGACCGCGGTTCCCCAACGGGTTAAAAGCATTTGCTGAACGTCATGCCTCAGCAGACTGATTTTCCTTTGCTTTTGCCTGTCTGATCATTTCGATCATGGCGCGCACCTCGGCCGCGACAGTTTCAACCAATTCGGCCGAGCGGCCCCGCACGACGATCTCAGTCGAGAAGGATTGGCCGACATAGCGCGGGTAGGATCCGATGCTGGTATCAGGATGAGCTTTCTGGATGGCGCCGAGCGGCGTGCCGATCTCGCCTTCGCCGTAAGGGCAGGAAATCGCCGTCGAAAGCATGCGGGTGCCGGTGCGCAGCGTCGGGACGACGTTGTCGAGCATCGCCTGAAAGACCTGCGGCACGCCGGCCATGACGTAGACATTGCCGATGTTGAAGCCCGGCGCGGTCGAAACCGGATTGGCAATATGTTTGGAGCCGACCGGCATGCGCGCCATCCGCTGGCGGGCCTCGGTGAATTCCATCTCGCGCCGTGCATACATCTCCGCCATCAGCCGCATCGCTTCGGCCTCATGTTCGCAGGCCACGCCGAAAGCCTTGGCGATGGCATCGGCGGTGATGTCGTCATGCGTCGGGCCGATCCCGCCGGAGGTGAAGACGTAATCATATTGCCCGCGCAACGCGTTCAGTGCGGAGACGATGGCGTCTTCGTCGTCGGCGACAATACGGACTTCCTTCAGATCGATGCCGGACAGCAGCATGACATCGGCGAGATGGCCGATATTCTTGTCTTTCGTCCGGCCCGAGAGCAGTTCGTCGCCGATAGCCAGCATGGCGGCGGTGACAATGGTTTCATTGGTCATGGAAATATCCGTGGAATTGCGCAGTAACGCGTTCGAAAAAACGTTTGAAATAGGTAGCGCCGTTTGCGGCGAATGCAAACTGACGTTTTCGTTTGCTTGGCGACGGTCGAAAAAGCAACTGCAAGTGAAATTTCGTCTTCATCGGGTGAACAGTGCGTTCTAGTTGCTGGGGCTGCGCCTTCGTTTTAGCGCTGATAGAAATCAGCCCGAAAATCAACGCGTCCAACAACTAGGAGACGTTCATGGCTAAGGTGCTGGTTCTCTATTATTCCTCCTATGGTCATATCGAGAAGATGGCCTATGCCGTCGCCGAAGGCGCAAAGTCCGCCGGCGCCGACGTAACCGTCAAGCGCGTACCGGAACTGGTGCCGGAAGAGGTGGCCAGGGCTTCCTACTTCAAGCTCAATCAGGAAGCTCCCATCGCATCGCCGGAAGAACTGGCCAACTACGACGCCATCATCGTCGGCTCCGGCACCCGCTTCGGCACGGTGACATCGCAAATGCGCAATTTCTGGGACCAGACCGGCAGCCTGTGGTTCGGCGGCAAGCTCGTCGGAAAGGTCGGCTCGGTGTTCACCTCCTCCGCGACCCAGCACGGCGGCCAGGAATCCACCATCCTCGGCTTCATCCCGACCCTGCTGCACCACGGCATGGCCGTCGTCGGCCTTCCCTATGCTTTCCAGGGCCAGATGGGCACGGAAGAAGTCAAGGGCGGCTCGCCCTACGGCGCTTCCACGATCACCAACGGCGACGGCTCCCGCCAGCCTTCGGAAATCGAACTGGAAGCCGCAAAATACCAGGGCGCCCACGTCGCCAGGATCGCGGCCAAGCTCGTCGCCTAATTTGATCTTCGACATTGCATGGAATCGAGGCGCGGCGAGAGCTGCGCCTTTTTTCGTCGGGGCCTATTGGAATTTGGCCTTTGGTGCGGACGACGGGGGTCGAACCCGTATAGCCTAAGGCCGAGGGATTTTAAGTCCCTTGCGTCTACCAATTTCGCCACGTCCGCGTTTTCGCGATTTCAATATCTTGCAAGGTCTGATTTGGGAAGCTTCGGAACACAGATTTTTGAATTCTGAGCGCGAACGCATCCCATCAGCCGAATACCTTGATGAGGACTGGCGTCAGCATCCGCCCTATATCTGAGAGTGTGGCTCACAAGCGAAGCCCGCCGGCACCGGGGAAACCGGATTGGAGCGGGCCTCTGACCATCATCATGATGGCTGGCTTGCATTGGAGGCGGGCCTTTGCTTCCTGTCAATTCGAAGATTTTGCGTTGCGACCGGATGTAACACGGTGGCGCGAAATGTAGCAGTTGCGCGTTGGATGGTCGTAGCCGTCGATTTGTGGTGTCGCAATGTCGCCTGGGCAGGTCGGAAAGCGCAACAAAGAGGCTTTCTTTACTCATCTTTCCTGTGTCATAGCGAAGGTGGATTGAACAGGAACGGACCAAGACCGTGGACAAGCAGGATGTTCTCGACGCCACCGAGGCCATGCGTGGCCTTTTTTCCGCAACGCCGCTGCAACTGAACGAGCATCTTTCCGCTCGCTACGGTGCGGAGATCTGGCTAAAGCGCGAGGATCTGACGCCGGTGCGCTCCTACAAGATCCGCGGCGCCTTCAATTTCTTCCGCAAGGTGATTGCCGAAGGTGGTACCGGCAAGACATTCGTCTGCGCTTCGGCCGGCAATCATGCGCAGGGTTTTGCCTTCGTTTGCCGCCATTTCGGAGTGCCGGGCGTGGTCTACATGCCGGTGACGACGCCGCAGCAGAAGATCGACAAGACCCGTATGTTCGGCGGTGAATTCATCACCATCAAGCTGTTCGGCGATTTCTTCGACCAGTGCTACCAGGCGGCGCGCGAGCATGTGCAGCAAATTGACGGCGTCATGGTGCCGCCGTTCGATCATGCCGATATCATCGAGGGGCAGGCGACGGTTGGTGCCGAAATCGCCGAGCAATTGCCGGAGGGCGTCTTGCCCGACCGCATCGTGCTGCCCGTCGGCGGCGGTGGATTGGCGGCTGGTATCACCGGCTTTTTTGCCGATCGCCTCGCCAAGGAGGCATTCGTCTTTGCCGAGCCGGCGGGAGCGCCGAGCCTCAGGCGCAGCATGGAGGCGGGGCAGGTGGTGACGCTGGCGAAGGTCGACAATTTCGTCGACGGCGCAGCGGTCGGTCGTATCGGCGACCTGAATTTCGCGGCCCTGAGAAGTTTTGCGCCGGAGCAGGTCATGCTGATTGCGGAAAATGCCATCTGCGTGACGATCACCGATATGCTGAATGTCGAAGGCGTCGTGCTGGAGCCGGCTGGCGCGCTGGCGATCACCGCGCTTGAGCAAATGGATCGTGAGAGCATCCGCGGCAAGACGATCGTTGCGGTCGTCTCCGGCGGCAATTTCGATTTCGAGCGCCTGCCCGATGTCAAGGAGCGCGCCATGCGCCATGCGGGGCTGAAGAAATACTTCATCCTGCGGCTGGCTCAACGCCCCGGTGCGCTACGCGATTTCCTCAATTTGCTCGGTCCGGACGACGATATCGCCCGCTTCGAATATTTGAAGAAGAGCGCCCGCAATTTCGGTTCCATCCTGATCGGTATCGAAACCAAGCATCCCGACAATTTCAAGCAACTGGTCGAGAATTTCGAGCGTGCCGGCATGGGCTATCAGGACATCACCGAGAACGACATTCTGGCGAACCTGATTATTTAACTTTGCCACCCCACGTCCTTCATGCTAAAGGCGATTCATGGCTTCGATCTTGTCGAATATTTTCTCGATCTTCACCGGCGGCGCTTCGACGACGAGCGCCGAAAAGACCGGCGGTCCCTCCGTCACCGCGGAGCCGCAGGAGCACAACGGCTGCACGATCTATGCGACGCCGCAGCGCGAAGGCAATCAGTTCCGCCTGATGGGCCGGATCGAGAAGGAAGTGAACGGCGAGGTGCTGGTGCGCAATTTCATCCGCGCCGATGTTTTCACCTCGTCGGACGATGCGCTTGAATCGACCTTCCGCAAGGCGCAGCAGATCATCGACCAGAACGGCCCCTCTCTGTTCGGCGACGGCGAAAAGGTTCGCCAGGTCTGAGTTCGGGGAACTGGCTCGAACGACAAAGGCCGGGTGGCCTAGCCTCTCGGAAATGCGGAACTAAAGCAGATATTGATGTCGAACCGCTTGCAGCACAGACACTGCGGGCGGTTTTTCCATTCGACTGACGGCATTCTCAAGCGTTCGAGTGGCGACGGACTGATTTTCTCGACAAGCCCCCCGCGACCGCCATTCGTCTTCGACACCGGCACCATGAAACCTTTCGATTTTTAAGCCGTTGTTGCGCTATGACCGACGCCAAAATCAATCCGAAATCGGTCGACGGCACTCAACCGCACGGTGCCGAGAAGTCGCGCCAAGGGGAGGGATCGACCGTCGAGGTCGCGCCGCCGCCAGATGTGATCGAACCAGATCCAGAGCTCACGCCTGAGGAGGCCGAGCAGGCGCGCAAGCGGTATTTGCTGAGGCGCTTCTGGATCAGCGCGCGTGGCTACTGGGGTCGCGGCGGCGACCGGCTCTCTTGGCCGTGCACGATCGTGCTATTGGCCCTGATCGGCATGAATGTCGGCTTCCAGTATGGAATTAATATCTGGAATCGCGCAATTTTCGACGCCATAGAGCAACGCAATGCCAGCACCGTCTATTTTTTGAGCGCCGTATTCCTGCCACTCGCGTTGGGAAGCATGACCCTCGTCGTTACGCAAGTCTTCCTTCGGATGGCGATTCAGCGCCGCTGGCGTTCCTGGCTGACGACCGCAGTCATCGCGCGCTGGCTCGCAAACGGCCGCTACTATCAGTTGAACCTCATCGGCGGCGACCACAAGAACCCCGAAGCGCGCATTTCGGAGGACTTGCGGATTGCTACCGAATCCCCCGTCGATTTCATTGCCGGCGTCATTTCCGCATTTCTGTCGGCCTCGACCTTCATTGTGGTGCTTTGGACGATCGGCGGTGCCCTGACCCTGACGATCGCCGCTACGACGGTCACTATTCCCGGCTTTCTCGTCGTCACCGCGGTCCTCTACGCCGCGATCACGTCCAGCTCTATGGCGATCATCGGCCGCCATTTCGTCCACGTTTCCGAGGTCAAAAATCAGGCGGAAGCCGAATTTCGCTACACGCTGACACATGTGCGGGAAAACGGCGAGAGCATCGCATTACTCGGCGGTGAGGAGGAGGAGCGTAGCGACCTCGACAAGACCTTCGCCAATGTGCTCGGGCAATGGGCGCTCCTTGCCCGCCAGCACATGCGTACGACGCTTGTGTCGCAGGGGTCGAGCCTGTTTGCGCCCGTCGTGCCGATTTTGCTTTGCGCTCCAAAGTTTCTTGAAGGCAGCATGACCCTTGGGCAGGTCATGCAGGCTGCCTCTGCCTTCGCCATTGTTCAGAGCGCGTTCGGATGGCTGGTCGACAACTACCCCCGTCTCGCCGATTGGAACGCCTGCGCACGGCGCGTCGCTTCGCTGATGGTGTCGCTTGACGGGCTCGAGCGCGCGGAGCAGAGCGACGCTTTGGGACGCATCAAGCACGGCGAAACTGAGGGCGATGCGATGGTCAGCCTGAACGATCTCTCCGTGTCGCTTGACGACGGCACCGCCGTGGTCAAGGAAACACAGGTCGTGATCGAACCGGGCGAGCGGGTGCTGGTGGCCGGAGAATCCGGCTCAGGCAAGAGCACGCTGGTGCGGGCCATCGCAGGTCTCTGGCCGTGGGGTGACGGCAGCGTCGATTTCCACGCCGACAGGCGGCTGTTCATGTTGCCGCAGCGGCCTTACATCCCTTCCGGGACACTTCGCCGCGCAGTTGCCTATCCCAGCGCCGCCGATAGCTGGACGCTGGATGAGATCAAGGCGGCCCTCGACAAGGTGGGACTCGATTATCTGAACGAGAAGATCGAGGAAGAAGCGCCATGGGACCAGACGTTGTCGGGCGGCGAAAAGCAGCGGCTCGCCTTTGCGCGTCTCCTGCTGCACAATCCCGATATCATCGTGCTGGATGAAGCAACGTCAGCACTCGATGAGAAGAGTCAGGACAAGATGATGGAGACGGTGATCGAGGAATTGCCGAAGGTCACCATCATCAGCGTGGCGCACCGCGCCGAGCTGGAAGTCTTCCATAGCCGCAAGATCACGTTGGAGCGGCGCGAGGGCGGCGCAAAGCTTGTGAGTGATATCGATCTTGTCCAGCGGGCAAGAAGACCGAATGTGCTTTTGCGCCTTTTGGAGAACCCGCGCTCCCTCCCGAAAGGCAAAGCGACTTCAAGCAAAACGGCGCCGTCTTCGAATAAAAATTGAAGTCCGCCCGGTTGGGGGTTCCAAAGGCTTGGGCGAGGCTCAGTTGGAGGAAGTGCCTGTCGCACGCTCGAAGCACGGAAGGGCTTTTGTCAAAAAAGTCGGTCGCATAACTTTGAGTTCCGCGACCGATTTTCTGCGACAGCAATTACCAGTGGCCGAATATAGGCCTTGCTTTCTCCGATCCGTTTACGCCGTGCGGAAAAGCTTGGCACCCGAGGGAGCGCTGGTCGCGCCGCCGTCGACGGTGATTTCGATCGCCGTGACGTTCCGGGAATCGTCCGATGCGAAATAGAGGGCAGCGTTGGCGATCTCGTCGGCTTCGCTCATGCGGCCAAGCGGGCTCAGGCTACCGAAACGGGCTTCGAGGGCATCCTTGGCATCTTCCGTCATCGCCCGTGTGTTCCAGATCGGCGTCTTGGTGGCGCCGGGCGTGACCTGGTTGACGCGGATGCCGCGCGGGGCGAGTTCGGATGCCAGGTTGCGGGTCATGGCGCGGACGGCACTCTTGGTGCCGGCATAGGCGGAGTAGCCGGGGATGCCGAGAACAGCGTGCACGGAACCGTTCAGGATCACCGAGGCGCCGTCGTTCAGATGCGGCAACGCAGCCTGCACCGTAAAGAAGACGGCGGTGAAGTTGGTGCGCACCACCGTCTCGAACTGCTCAAGCGTGGTCCTTCCAACGGCGGTTTCGCCGGCAATCCCCGCATTGGCGAAGACGATGTCGAAATTGCCGAGCTTCTGAGCCGCGTCGGCGAAAGCTTTCTCGGTGGCTGCAACGTCGGTGACATCGACCTGCAGTGCCAGCACATCGCCGCCAAGCTCTTCAACGGCGGCGGCAAGGGTCTGTGGATTGCGGCCGGTGATGGCGACCTTGGCGCCTTCGGCGAGGAAGAGGCGGGCGGTGGCCAGCCCGATGCCGCTGTTCCCACCTGTGATGATGGCAACCTTGTTCTTGAGACGCATGTTCGTAGCTCCTATTGGCTTTGATCACGATCTGGATTATGATCGTTCTCTATAAGGATTATGATCATAATCTACATTCGTCAAGGTAGATCGAGGAGATTTTTCGATGGGTCATTCTCAGTTGGAGAAGCAGAAGACGCATGAGCGCATCGTGACACTTGCCGCCAAGCGCCTGCGGGAGGAGGGGCTGGAGGGTATTGGCGTTGCCGATCTGATGAAGGAAGCCGGCCTGACGGTCGGCGGATTCTACAAGCATTTCGCCTCCCGTGACGAACTCGTCGCTGAAGCCGTCCAGGTGGCGGTGGAATCGTGGCGGCGGCAATTGGAGGGGAAGGGGATCGATCCGGCGGATATTTCTCTGGAGGACTATGCCGACGATTATCTCAGCACGCTACATCGCGACCACCGCGGCGAAGGCTGTGCCTATGCAGCGTTGACGGCCGATATCGCGCGCAGCGGCGATGCCGTGCGAACCATTGCAACGGAAGGGATACGGAAAAACTTCGAAACGATGGCCGCGCGCCTGCCGCACCAGGATGCCACGGAGATGCGGCGCAATGCCATTGTCGCCTCATGCTTGATGAGCGGCGCGGTCGGCCTTGCGCGCATCGCAAACGACGAAGAGCTCTCCCGTGAAATTCTGGAGGCTGCGAAGAGCTTCTTGAAGGAACTGGCGACAGACGGCCGGAAATAAAAAATGCGGCCGGTGGGGGACCGGCCGCTCGCAGGGAATTGCGATTGTTTTGAAAGCTTAGGCGGCAAGTGCCAGTTCGGTTGCGCGGGCTTGGGCAGCGCCGATCGCCTTTTCAGCGGCTTCCGGACCGAAGGCAAGGCCTTCGACATAGACCGTCTCGACTTCGGTAATGCCGATGAAGCCGAGAACCGACTTCAGGTAGGGAACGGCGTGATTGAGCGGGGCAGCCGGACCTTCGGAATAGACGCCGCCGGAAGCGAGCACAATATAAGCCTTCTTGCCGGTCACCAGACCCTTCGGGCCGGTTTCGGTGTAGGTGAAGGTGCGGCCGGCGCGGGCGATGTTGTCGATCCAGGCCTTCAGCGACGAATAGATGTTGAAGTTGATGAGGCCGGTGCCGATGACGACGGTATCGGCGGCAAGCAGCTCGTCCACCAGTTGGTCGGAAACCTTGACGGCTTCGGCTTGCTCGGGCGTGCGAGCCTCGGCCGGGGTGCGGATGGCGGCGGTGAAGAGTTCATCGATATGCGGCAGCGGCGCAGCGGCCAGATTGCGATGGACGATCGTCTTGCCCGGGTTCTGGGCCTTGATCTTGTCGGCAAGCTCGCTGGCGATCTTGGTGGAAAGCGAGTCGCTGCGCGGGCTGGACGTCAAAAGCAGAATAGAGGACATGGTCATGTTCCTTTTCAATGAGTTGCGAGAGCCAGGCAGGGAGGCCAGCCATCGTTCGAGAAAAGAAATAAGTCTGCAGTGCCATCGAAAAAACTGTGATAATATGGATTGGAATTATCGATAGAATGGATGGCCCATGCTTCCCAATCCGACCCTCGACCAGTTGCAGGTCTTTCTCACCGTTGCCGAATCCGGCAGCTTTTCCGCCGCATCGCGAACCTTAAACCGTGCGCAATCGGTCATCAGCTACACGATTGCCAATCTCGAGGCCCAGCTCGAGGTACCGCTATTCGAGCGTTCCGGCTCCCGTCAGCCAACATTGACGGACGCGGGCAAAGCTATGCTGGAAGATGCGCGTCGTATTCTCGGCGATCTCGAAGTGATGCGTGCGCGCGTCAAAGGTTTGAAGGCGGGACTTGAATCGGAAGTGGCGGTGGCCATCAGCGTCATGGTGCCGATACATGCCACCGTCGACGTGTTGAGCGAGTTTCGCGAGCGCTTCCCGCTCGTCTCGCTTCGGCTCGACACCGGCGAACTCGGCACGATGATGGAACTCGTCGCCAGCGGTAAGTCTACGATCGGTATTGGTGGCGCGGTGTTCAAGAAGGATGATTCGCTGGTCGTCGAGCGTATCGGCCACTCCTTCATGCTTCCGGTCGCGTCGCCCCATCATCCACTCGCTCAGATTGGGAGGCCGTTGACGCTTGCCGATGTGCGGGAGGAGGTGCAATTGGTCGTTACCGATGCCTCCGGTCTCACGAGTGGCAAAGATTTCAACGTCCTCTCCTACAAGATCTGGCATGTCAGCGATATCGCGACCAAGCATCAATTGATGCGTGGCGGCCTCGGCTGGGGCGGGCTGCCGGCTTCGCTCATTATGGAAGACCTACAGAAGGGACGGTTGGTGCCTCTGGCCCTCGATGCGTACGACCAGAGCGAATATCCGATCTACGCCGTCCACAAGCTTGCCAGTCCTCCCGGTCCCGCCGCTGCCTGGATGATCGAAGCCTTCAGCTCGCGCCTTTCGCGATGCCCGAACCAGGCGGATTTCAAGGCGGCCGTCGAAATGTTTCATCCGAACGAGAAGCCGTTGGCGGCGGAATGAAAACCCTCCCCCGCGCGGGGGGAGGGTCAACGGAATCAGAGTATCAGCCGGTAATTGCGGAAGCCGTCGACACCTTCGCCGGCGTCCTCGATCTTCACGCTCTTCACATCAGCGAGGAAATCCTTGGCCTTCGGTGAGCTTTGGAACAGAACGGTCGTGCCCGGCAGCGGCTTGAAGGTCCAGTTGCCGTCAGCGGTCGGATTGATCGTGCCCTGGTCATGGACATAGCGGACGATAACGTCGCGGTTAGTATCCGGAGCCTGATAGACGACCTTATCCGAAGCGATTTCCGGGAAGTTGCCACCACCGCCGGCGCGGTAGTTGTTGCTGACGACCAGGAATTTCTGAGCCGGATCGATCGGTTTTCCGTCGAACTGCAGGTTCTGGATGCGATTTGCGTCGGCATTCAAGACCTTGCCGTCATCGCCGAAGCGGCGCGGCTGCGAGAGGTCGATCTGATAGGTGACACCGTCGATGACGTCGAAGTTATAGGACGGGAAACTGTTGTTGATCAGATCCGCATCCTTGGCGCCCGGTTGGACCTGATTGAACATCGCTGCGGACATTTCCAGCCAGTTCTTGACCTGCGCGCCGTTGATGACGACCGCCTGCACCGTATTCGGATAGAGATAGAGGTCGGCGACGTTTTTGATGGCGATATTGCCGGCGGGGACGTCGGTATAATAGTCGGCGCCGTTGCGGCCGCCGCATTTGAAGGGCGCAGCCGCCGAAAGCACCGGGAGATCCTTATACTGCGTCTCCTTCAGCATGTTCTTGATGTACCAGACCTGCGCCTGGCTCACGATCTGCACCGACGGATCGTCGGCGACGAGAGCAAAATACGAATAGAGCGGCGCAGAGGTCTTGCCGACGGGCGTGCGGACATAGGTCAGCGTCGCCTCATGCTCGGCCTTTGCCGCTTCCACCACTTCCTTCTTGTCGGCGACATCGGCGATGACTTTCTTCTTGTCGTCGCGGTGATAGATCGGCCGTGCCTCGGAGGTGAAATCGACGATCTTCCAGCTCTTGCCGTCCTTTTCGAGCAGCAGGTCGATCAGACCGAGATGCGAGCCCCAGAAGCCGGCCATGACGGCGGGCTTGCCGTGCAGCGTGCCCTTCACCGGATCGGCGCCCTTGATACCGTCCCAGGTCTTCGGGCCAGGGAAGACGAGATGCTGGTGGCCGGTGAAGACGGCATCGATGCCGTCAACTGCCGCAACGTAGAGCGAGGCGTTTTCCATCTTGTCGCTCGGGCCGCTGCCGTCGATGCCGGAATGCGAGAGGGCGATGATGATGTCGGCGCCTTCTTCCTTCATGACGGGTACCCAGGCCTTGGCAGCCTCGACGATGTCGCGCGTCTGTGCCTTGCCTTCAAGGTTCTTGATGTCCCAGAGCATGATCTGCGGCGGCACGAAGCCGATGAAGCCGATCTTGATCGTGTTCTCATTGCCGGCGCCATCTTTGATCTTCTTGTCGAGGATCAGATAGGGCTTGAAGAACAGGTCGTCCTTCTTCGGGTCGGAGGCAAGCTGGCCCTTGGTCAGATTGGCGCAGACGAAGGGGAAATTCGCTCCGCCCAGAACCTTGAACATGAAGTCGAGGCCATAGTTGAACTCGTGATTTCCGAGCGTGCCGACCTCATAGCCGAGCGTGTTCATTGCCTTGATGACGGGATGGACGTCGCCGTCCTTCATGCCGTGCTGATAGGCCATGTAGTCGCCCATCGGATTGCCCTGAAGCACGTCACCATTGTCGATCAGCAGCGAATTGGTGGCCTCGGCACGGATGTTGTCGATGATCGTTGCCGTGCGCGACAGACCCATCGTGTCGTTCGGCTTGTCGGCGTAATAGTCGTAGGGGAAGACGTTGACGTGAATGTCCGTCGTTTCCATGAGACGCAGGTGCGCCTGATTGCCGGCGGCGCGGGCGGCAAATGGATGCAGCACGATCAGCGCGGCGGTGGCGCTGAGGCCCTGCAGCAAAGAACGGCGCGACATGCTGGGCAATTCCAGAATGGAAGACATGAAACACTCCTTCAACAATGAATCCATGATCCCTCGATCACCTTTCGGGGCGAGGGAGATTAAGACGATTTTTGAAGGTGTGCACTAGTAATATGACAGACTTATTGTGGCTTCGGCGCCAAGGAGCGAAGAAGCCGTCAGCGTTTGAGAACCGGCTGTATGTCCTTGTGGAAAAAGCGGAAATAGGAAGCAACCTGCGCCGACGCATTGGAGGAGGGGTCGAACTCGATACCGATCCGGCCGCTATGGGTCCAGCGCACGATGCCGTCCAATACGCCGATGTCGTCGCATTCGACCCGGACCTTGCTGCCGGCGGCGGCATGGATCGGCGATTGCAGGTCGAGCGCGATGCCGCCGGTGGAAATATTGACCACACGGCCGGTAACCGCCTTGGCGAAATATCGAACCCGACCCATCAGACGGGCATACTTGCGCGGCGAACGCCTTGCTTTGATTTTCAGGTTGTTTTCAGTAAGCGGTTTTGAAATCGGCTGCATAACTGACCTCGATGCCTGTGTCTGACAATTCCGGATAGCAGGTAGGCGTTGAAAGGTGCTTAGGACGATCGGTAAAATTGACAGGATCCGTTCCGAATCGGGACCTGTTGCTTTTAATGTTTCAACTCCGGACTTTCTTATGGAGGTCGAGCGGGAGTTTTGGAGAAAGAAGAAATGGCGTTGCGCATCGTTTCGCTGAATGTGTGGGGTGGCCTATTGCATGAACCGCTCATGCAGTACCTAGTCGATGTCGACGCGGATGTTCTGTGCCTGCAGGAGGTCACGCGCACCAAGGATGCACCCTCCGAATGGCTGGTCTATCGCGACCACGGCGTCGAACTTCCGCAACGAGCCAATCTTTTTGAGGAGATCGCCGCCGCCCTGCCCATGCACGACGCCTTCTTCAGTCCGACAGCGCGAGGCGATGTCTTTGACGGTGATCGGCGGATAGCCTCCGAATTCGGCCTGGCAACCTTTGTCCGTAAGTCCTATCCGGTCATCGGCCAGGCGTCGGGCTTCGTACATGGGGAATTTTCGGCCGACGGCTGGGGTCCGCACCCGCGGTCGCGCAACGCCCATTGCATCCGCATCTTCGATTACGAGGGCGGTTTCCCCGTCACCATCGCCCATATGCATGGCCTGCGCGATATGGACGGCAAGGGCGACACACCGGCTCGCCGTCATCAGGCGGACGCATTGGTGGAGCTCATCCGGCACGTTCGCCAGGGCAATGAGAAGCTGGTCGTCTGCGGTGACTTCAACGTCCTGCCGGGAAGCGTAACCTTCGATTCCCTCGGCGCATTGGGGCTTTCCGACCTCGTCACCTCGCGCGGTCATCGCGATACACGGACTTCCTATTACCGCAAGGAGCCGCGTTTCGCCGACTATATGCTGGTGACATCCGCGGTGGAGGTGATCGAATTCGACCCCGTCGCCGAACCGGAAGTCTCCGATCACCGCGCCTTGCTGCTGAATCTACGATAGTTCGACCAGCCGCAGCTCAGAGCCCGACATTCGGCCGGTCGATGATCTCGCGCAGCGCGAAGCTGGAATTGATCTTCACCACATGGGGCAAAGCGGAGAGCCAGTCGCGGTGGATGCGTTCGTAATCTTCGAGATCGCGCGCCGCGACGCGCAGGATATAGTCGTATTCGCCGGACATAAGGTAGCAGACGAGCACGTTCGGGCAGCGTTTCACCGCCGTTTCGAACTCCGACAGCGTCTTGGCGAACTGGCCGGACAGCGAGATATGGACGATGGCGATCATCTTGTAGTCCAGCGCCTTGTGCGACAGCCGGGCATGATAACCGCCGATAACGCCATCTTTCTCCAGAATGTCGAGCCGGCGCGAGCAGGCGGAGGGTGACAGGCCGACCTTTTCCGCAAGTTCGGCATTGGTGATCCTGGCGTTCTGTTGCAGTACTCCCAAAATCGCACGATCGATGGTGTCTATATCCGGCATTCGAAGATCTTTCGAAAAAATTGGCTTAAACGCAATAATCCACGAAAAATGCTTGTTCGGCAAATTGTCTTTGCAAGGACATTTCAGGGCGAAAGTGGTCTCATCCGTACCGGAACAGTTGCAAACCGGAAAAGCATTCAGGAGGAGCAAATGCGCGTAGGTTGTCCGAAAGAGATCAAGAATCATGAATATCGCGTCGGTCTGACGCCTGCATCCGTTCGCGAATATGTGGCCCATGGTCATGAGGTCTGGGTTGAGACCAAAGCGGGCGCCGGTATCGGGGCCGATGATCACGCCTATATCGCCGCCGGCGCCAAGATCGCCGCCACTGCGAAGGACATTTTCGAAAAGTGCGACATGATCGTAAAGGTCAAGGAGCCGCAGCCTTCCGAATGGTCGCAACTGCGCGATGGCCAGCTTCTCTATACCTATCTGCATCTCGCGCCCGATCCGGAGCAGACCAAGGGCTTGATCGCCTCCGGCGTCACCGCCATCGCTTATGAAACCGTCACCGATGAGCGTGGCGGCCTGCCGCTGCTCGCGCCGATGTCGGAAGTTGCGGGACGCCTCTCGATCCAGGCGGGCGCCACCGCGCTGCAGAAGGCCAATGGTGGTCTTGGCATCCTGCTTGGCGGTGTGCCCGGCGTTCTGCCGGCCAAGGTTGCCATCATCGGTGGCGGCGTCGTCGGCCTGCATGCCGCCAAGATGGCGGCCGGCCTCGGTGCCGATGTCAGCATTCTCGATCGTTCGCTGCCGCGTCTGCGCCAGTTGGACGATATCTTCAACGGCCGTGTCCACACGCGCTATTCCAGCATCCAGGCGCTGGAGGACGAGGTCTTCGTTGCTGATCTCGTGATTGGCGCGGTGCTGATCCCCGGCGCAGCAGCGCCAAAGCTTGTTACCCGCGAAATGCTGTCTGGCATGAAGAAGGGCGCCGTTATCGTCGATGTCGCCATCGACCAGGGCGGTTGCTTCGAAACCTCCCATGCAACCACCCATTCCGAACCGACCTATGAGGTCGACGGAATCGTGCACTATTGCGTCGCCAATATGCCGGGGGCGGTTCCGGTCACCTCGGCGCAAGCGTTGAACAATGCCACCATCTATCACGGCCTCGCGCTCGCAGATCGCGGCCTGCGCGCCATTGCCGAGGACAAGCACCTGCGCAACGGCCTCAACATCCACAAGGGCCGTGTCACCAACAGACCCGTCGCCGAAGCGCTCGGCTACGAGGCCTTCGCCCCGGAAAGCGTCTTGAACGTGGCGTAAATCCCATCGCGCTCACGTCAGACGGAAGCGCCGGCGTCACCGTATGCCGGCGCTTCTTTTTTATTGATCCGGCACTGATAGCAATTATTGCGCGCCGAGCGGACATGCACATAGGCGATGCCTTCGCGGCTCAGGAGTTCGCCAGCATAGGCCTCGATGTCGCCGATCGGTGTCACGGCACCGGTGCCGTAGACGATGCGGTTGTTTTCGCCATAGCCGCGCACGATGAAATCCGGACTGGTGGTCAGCACGGGCGGCAGGACTTCCTCGGCTTCGTAACGCCGGCAAGGCACCTTATGCAGGAAAACCGGCCCGGTCTCGGCGTAGGGCTGCAGATCCGGAAACGGCCGATAGGCGAAGACATAGAGCTCTTCGCCCGCATCGATATTCCGCAGGCAGTGGCGACAGGGATGGCCGGGACCATCCGAGATCATTGTCTCCGGCCGGTGACTATAGGCGTCCACGCCGCCGTTCCAGAGAGCTTCGGCATCGGACGTGGGCATGGCGGCAAAAGCAATCGCAGACATGGCAAATCTCCTTTTTAGGGTTTGTCATGTGATGCGCCCCGATAGAGGGAGAAGCCACCCGATTCCTGCGGCTAGCTTTTCTTCGCCAGCTCCAGCAGTTCCTTGTCGCTCAGCGGCCTGACGATGCCTTCGCCGGTTGAAACGGGGGAGAAGCCGAACATCTGGTAGAGCTGAAGCGCCCGCGGATGGTCGAGATTGTTGGTGGTCGTGGTGATGCGTTGCGGGCTCAGCGTCCACATGGCGTAGAGCGCCTGCAACAGGAACCATTTGCCGATGCCGAGCCCGAGAGCGTGCTCGATCAGGCCGAAATGGCTTAGCTCGATCGTCTCCTCATCCTCGCGGAAATATTCGAAGAAGCCGGCCGGCGCGCCGTTGACATAGAGCACGCTGATGTCGTTGCGCTGGTCGTGCAGGACGGCCGTCAGTTCCTCGTCACGCAAGCGAAGCCGGTCGACCCAATGCCAGCGGGCACCGACCTGGCGATAGAGATAGCGGTAAAACGGCAGGGGAATGCCGGGCGAGCGCATGATTGCCGTCTGGATATTGACAGGCACGGGCAGGCTCGCCTTGGGAGGCGCGGTCATTTCCAACCGGGTGATATGGACTTTGAGAGACGATGGCGTTTTCACGGGGTCTGCGCCGCTCAATCTTTACCGGTGACGATGCGCGTATCCGGCCGGCTGCCCCATTCCGACCAGGAGCCGTCATAGAGACGATTAGCGCCATGGCCGAGCGATTCCAGCGCCAGCGTGATAATGGCGGCAGTGATCCCGGAGCCGCAGGTGGTCACCACAGGCTTTTCAAGATCGATGCCGGCCTTCTCGATCGTTTCGCGCAGTTCCGGCAGGGACTTGAACTTGCCGTTCACCGCGAAGCTGCCGGACGGAAGGCTTTTTGCGCCCGGCATATGGCCGGAGCGCATGCCTTCGCGCGGCTCCGGTTCGGTGGCGGCGAAACGACCGGCACTGCGGGCATCGGCGATCTGCAGCGAGCCGCTGTCGACGATCTCGCGCATCTCTTCGAAGGGGACAACACGGGCTGCGTTGAAATTCGGCTTGAAGGTGGCCGGTGCAAATGCGGGCAGGGCGGTTTCCAGCGGCCGTCCTTCGGCCTTCCAGCCATCCAGGCCGCCGTCGAGCACGAAGACATTCGCGGCGCCCATGACGACATGAAACAGCCACCAGACCCGCGGCGATGCGAAGACGCCGGGACCATCATAGACCACGATGCGATCGGTCTCGCTGATCCCGAGCTTGCCGACCTCGGCCGCGAAGAATTCCGGCGAAGGCACCATATGCGGCAAGTCGGTGGAGTGATCGGCGATCTTGTCCTGATCGAAGCGGATGGCGCCGGGAATGTGGCCGCTGGCATATTCGGCATCAGCATCGCGCTTCTGCGCCGGCAGGTAGAAGGATGCGTCGAGGATACGCAGGTCCTTGGCGCCCAATTCGTTCTGCAGCCAGTCGGCGGATACGACGAAACGGCTCTTCTCCGCTGTCATGATGATCTCTCCCTGATTTATATCGGGCCTTGTTTAATCCAGGAACCGCCGGGTCAAACTTCGTCGGCGGGCGTGCCGAAACGGATGCGGAAGCGGCGGTTCTCCTTGCCCTTCTTCTCGATCTTGGCGATGTAGATTGCCCCGACTTCCTGCGTTTCCGACACATGTGTGCCGCCGCAGGGTTGGCTGTCAATGGCGGAGTTTTCGCCGATGCAGACAAGGCTGACGCGGCCGAGTCCGATCGGCGGACGCACGTTCTTCGATTTGACGATACCCGGATTGGCTGCAAGCTCCTCATCCGTAATCCACTGGACGAAAACGGGATGGTTCTCATTGACGAGCGCCATCATTTTCGCCGTCACCTCGTCCTTGTCAATCGTCTCGCCCATGTCGAAATCGACGCGGCTTTCATCCTCGCCGACTGCCGCACCCGTGATCGGATATTGGCAGACGACCGAGAGCAGATGACAGGCCGTGTGCATGCGCATCAGCCTGTAGCGGCGCGGCCAGTCGACATGCAGCACCAGTTTTTCACCGACGGCAGGCTTTGCTTCTGCCTCAAGCGGCACATGGACGATGATGTCCTTCGTCGCTCCATGCTTGGTTTGGCCAAGCGTGATTTTCGAACCGTCCGCGCGCTCGAAGAAACCGGTATCCCCCGGCTGCCCGCCGGAGGTCGCGTAGAAGCAGGTTTGATTGAGCTCGATGCCCCCGTCCTCGTGAATTGCGGTTACGACAGCCTCGGCGGTCGAGAGATAGAAATCGTCACGATAAAGGGCATTCACCGACATAAGATCACGCGAGGTTTTCGTAAGGAATAGGAATATCGGAATTCGTCGTCAGATATGCCGGCAGCGGCAGACCCTTCGACTTCAGGAAATCCGGATTGAAAAGCTTTGATTGATAGCGGTTGCCATAGTCGGCGAGGATGGTCACGATCGTATGGCCGGGGCCGAGATCCCTAGCAAGGCGCACGGCGCCCGCAATGTTGATGGCCGTCGAGCCGCCGAGGCAGAGACCTTCGTGTTCGACCAGATCGAAGACATAGGGCAGGGCTTCGGCATCGCTGATCTGATAGGCAAAATCGGGCGTAAACCCTTCCAGGTTCGCCGTCACGCGGCCCTGGCCGATACCTTCGGTGATCGAAGAGCCAGAGGATTTCAGTTCGCCGTTCTTGTAGAATTCGTAAAGTGCCGCCCCTTCCGGATCAGCGATGCCGATCTTGATGTCCTTGTTGAAGGCATGCAGGCCCATGGCGACACCCGCCAGCGTGCCTCCGGAACCAACGGAGCAGATAAAACCGTCGATCTTGCCGTTGGTATCGGCCCAGATTTCCTTGGCGGTGGTTTCAATATGCGCCTGACGGTTGGCGACGTTGTCGAACTGGTTGGCCCAGATCGCTCCGTTCGGATCGGTCTTCGCCAACTCCGCAGCAAGCCGGCCGGAAACCTTCACGTAGTTGTTGGGATTTTTGTAGGGGACGGCCGGCACTTCCACGAGCTCGGCGCCGAGCAGCCTCAGGGCATCCTTCTTTTCCTGGCTCTGCGTTTCGGGAATGACGATGACGGTGCGGTAGCCGAGCGCTTTGGCGACCACCGTCAGGCCGATGCCGGTATTGCCCGCAGTCCCCTCGACGATGACGCCGCCGGGCTTCAGCAGGCCTTTCTTTTCGGCATCGCGGATGATGTAGAGCGCGGCGCGATCCTTGACCGACTGGCCGGGGTTCAGGAACTCCGCCTTGCCGAGGATGGTCGAGCCCGTCGCCTCGGAGGCACCCTTGAGTTTGATCAGTGGCGTGTTGCCGATCGCTTCTAGGACGGAGGGATGGACGGTCATGGAATCTCTGCCTTCTGTTCAGGACTACTGTAAGAACGGTCTTTTCCCTTCACAAGGCGGCATAGGCAAGAAATTCTGTTCCTTGCTGCTTGTTCAAGCCGCAAAATTCGACTTGGCAGCATTCGTTTGCCTAAGTCTTTCATGGGGTGCCTAGTCTCCAATTGGTGACATTGTTTTCCGCGCGGAGCCGCTAAACCGGCCGAAAGCGGCCACAATGATACGCTATTGCTAAAATGCCACGGTCGGTCGCGGCTAAGCGTTTGATGTAGACGACCGCCAGCCAAGGAGAAGAACCATGAGCCCGTTCATCGCACGTCCTGAACATGGAGTCGTCTGGATCACCGGCGCCAGTTCCGGCGTCGGCCGCGCTCTCGCGCTGAAACTGGCGGAAGAAGGATACAAGGTGGCCGTTACGGCGCGCAGCCACGAAAAACTCTTGGCTCTACAGGCCGAGGCAGGCGCTCTTGCCGGCAGCATCGTGGTGCTGGACGGCGACGTGACCGATGCCGAGGATATGGAGCACACGGTTGCTGCAATCGAATATCAACACGGCCCCGTCGCCTTGGCGGTTCTGAACGCCGGCATCTATTTGCCGGCGCGAGGCGAAGATCTCAATCATGAGGTGTTCGAGCGCAGTTTTGCCGTCAATCTCCATGGCGTCGTCAACTGCCTCGTGCCGGCGGTCCGGCATATGCGCGCCCGGGGATATGGCCAGGTTGCCTTCGTGTCGTCCGTTGCTGGCTATGGCGGCCTGCCTGGTGGCGCCGCATATGGCGCGAGCAAGGCTGCCCTTATCAACATGGCCGAAAGCCTGAACTTCGAGCTCGAGCGCATGGGAATTCACATCCAGCTCGTCACCCCCGGTTATGTCGATACGCCAATGACTGCGCAAAACAAATTCGAGATGCCGGATATGGTGTCGGCACAGCAGGCGGCTGACGCGATATCAGCCGGATTGAAATCATCGGCTTTCGAGATCAGCTTCCCGAAGCGCCTGGTCTTCCGGGCAAAGCTTTTGAAGTTTTTGCCCTACAGCCTCTATTTCCGCGTTCTCAGATATTTTCTCGGAAGCGGCCGCAACGGCCGGTCGATGGGGACGCGTGCGACTCCGCACCCTGCCGAATAAGGTCTTATCCATCATTTTTCAGCGATGCGTGCGCGTCGAGCGCGCGTTGCCGCGCGGCGGCATGATCGACGATCGGGAGAGGATAGTCCTTGCCGAGTTGTATGCCTGCACGTTTTAGCACGTCGGCCGGCGCTTCGAATGGGCGATGGGTATATTGGCTGTCGAGATCGGCCAGCTCGGGTACGAACGCCCTGATATAGCCGCCATCCGGATCGAATTTCTCGCCCTGTAACACCGGGTTGAAGATGCGGAAGAAAGGTGAGGCATCGGCGCCGGAGCCCGCGACCCATTGCCAGTTCGCAGCATTGGCCGCTGGATCGGCGTCGACGAGCGTATCGCGAAACCAGGCTTCGCCCTCCCGCCAGTCGATCAACAGATCCTTGATCAGGAACGAGGCCGTGATCATGCGGACGCGATTGTGCATCCAGCCGTGACGCCAAAGCTGCCGCATACCGGCATCGACGATCGGATATCCTGTTTGGCCGCGACGCCAGCTATCGAAAAGCTTGACATCCGCATGCCAGGGAAAATCGTCGTAACGCTCGTTCCAGTTGACTGAGTTCAGCTTCGGAAAGTGGAAGAGCTGGTGATAGCAGAATTCTCGCCAGACAAGCTCCTTTCGAAAGCGAACGATGTCGTCCGTGCGCACCTTACCGGCCAGCGCTCGCGTCGCATGCCAAATGCGGGCAGGCGAGATTTCTCCGACTGCCAGATGTGGCGAAAGCAGGGAAGTTGCCGGCTTGTCCGGGAAATCGCGATCGACCGCGTAGCCGTCGAGCGCGGTCTCCACGAAATTCTCCAGCTTCTCATGCGCGGCAGCTTCGCCCGGTGTCCATATGTCGGGAAAATCCGACGCCCAGTTCGGCTTGCTGGGAAGTAGCGACCAGGAGTCGAGCGAATTCGAATGAGGCCAATGGCCGGGAGCCGGGAGCTGTTCGGGAGCCACGATAGGAAACGGCTGCTCGCCGGACTGCTCCAGTGCGCGCCAGAACGGCGTATAGCTCTTGTAGTGATTGCCGGTGCCCGAGCGCAGGCGCGTTGGCTCATGGAGCAACTGGCCCGCAAAACTATTGGCCTCGATGCCGTTGTCTCGCAGCGCCCGTTTAACTTGCGTGTCGACCGCTATGCCGGCGGGATCATACCGCCGGTTCCAGACGACGGCTTCAGCCCCGGTCTCCGCAAGAAGTTTTTCAAGTACTGTCTGCGCATCGCCTTGTCGGAGGATGAGCTTGCTGCCAAGGGCATGCAGAGCTTTCTGTAGTGCGACCAGCGAATGATGCAGCCACCACTCCTGCGCTGCGCCCAGCGGCCCGCTAGCCTTTTCTCCGCGCTCACGAATGTAGACCGGAATGACCGGACGGTCGGATGTTGCGGCGGCTTGCAGGGCGTGATTGTCGTCGAGGCGGAGATCCTTGCGAAACCACAGCAGCACGGGATTGGGCTCATTTTTCGTGGTCGTCATCGTCCTTGCCTTTGACCAGGCTTCCTCTTCCTTACATGCTTCTTCGCTGCCGGAACCAATATACGAAGCCGTCAGCACAATAGTTCCGCCACCCGCACATTTCATGGTGAATAGCGCACATAACTCTTGTGAGGGAATCTCGATGCCGCCTGTGATATAACGGGGCCCTTGTCACCTTTTTGTAATGCAAGTTCGTTAGCAGTCCAGCGAACTTAAGGCCCCAGAATTGACAGGCAGGAAAGCGCAAGATGGCAGAGATCCGGATCGAGCAAGTTCGCAAGGCCTATGGACGCAATCAGGTCGTGCATGGCGTCGATCTGAACTTCCGCTCCGGCGAATTCGTCGTCATTCTCGGCCCTTCCGGCTGCGGCAAATCCACCCTGCTGCGCATGATCGCCGGCCTTGAGGATATCACCTCGGGCGAAATCATCATCGACGGCAAGGTCGTCAATCAGCTCGAGCCCCGCGAGCGCGGCTGCGCCATGGTCTTCCAGAACTACGCGCTTTATCCGCACATGGATGTCGCCGCCAACATGGGCTACGCGCTCAAGGTGGCCGGTGTACCGCGCGAGGAACGTGACCGTCGCATCAAGGAAACGGCCCGCATCGTCGGTCTCGAAGATTTCCTCGCCCGCAAACCATCAGAGCTTTCAGGCGGCCAGCGCCAGCGCGTCGCCATGGGCCGCGCCATCATCCGCGAACCGAAAGTCTTCCTCTTCGACGAACCGCTCTCCAATCTCGATGCCAAGCTGCGCGTGCAGATGCGTGTCGAAATTCGCCGCCTGCACAAGCGCCTGGCGGCCACCTCGGTTTTCGTCACCCACGATCAGGTTGAGGCCATGACGCTCGCTGACAAGCTGGTGGTCATGTACAAGGGCAATGTCGAGCAGGTCGGCACGCCGCTCGAGGTCTACAATACGCCGCGCACCCGTTTCGTCGGTTCCTTCATCGGTTCGCCGGCAATGAATTTCCTTGAGGGCTCCTTCGCGGCAAATGGCGAGCAATTTATCTTTGATGGCCTGCCGATCGCTGTCGACGCCAATATAGGCAAGCGTCATGCCGGCCAGCCGGTCACGCTCGGCATCCGCCCGGAACATGCGCGTCTCGTGCCGGCCGGCACGCCGGGCGCCGTTCCCGCCACGGTGGATTTCGTCGAAGAACTCGGCGCCGGCCGCGTCATCCATTGCGACATCAACGGCTCCAACTTCGCCGTTGCCGTTGCGGACCACACCACGGGACAGACGGGCGACAGCGTCGGCCTGGAGCTTCCTCAGCAGCATACGCATCTCTTTGCCCAGGACACCGGCCTGCGGCTCGATACCATTGCCTCCGTCACACCCCTCAAGGTTGCCGCAAACTAATTTTCAGACATCAATTTTCAGCAAGGACGCCCGGAAATCCCTACCGATTTCCGGGCTTTTTATTGCCTGGTCCAAAGGCAGTTGCTGTGGCCCGAAGCTGGCTCTGTCCTGATCGGCGGGAGCACATTCCATCGACGTCGCAATATCGCGACGACGTTCGGTTCTGTCATGCGCCACTATCGCCGCAATGATCCGGCCTCGAAAGCCTGCCGCATTCCCCGAGGAAACGCGGCAGGAAATCCAATCACTTCTCGGTGGCGATCACTCCGCGAACGACCCAGCGCTGCATCAGCACGACGACGGCGAGAGGCGGCACCATGACGATCAGCGTGCCGGCCATGGCGATGTGCCACTCGGGAAGACCGCCTACGTTCGGGATGAGCTGCTTGAGTTCCGTCACCGCGGTCGCATGCGACGGATCTGTGGTGACGAGCAGCGGCCACAGGTATTGGTTCCAGGCCCAGAGGAACATGATGGTGCCGAGCGCGGCCATGTTGGTGCGCGACAGTGGCAGCAGGATGTCGATGAAGAAGCGTAGCGATCCGGCGCCGTCCATGCGCGCGGCCTCGGTCAGCTCGTCAGGTATCGTCAGGAAGAACTGACGGTAGAGGAAAGTACCGGTCGCCGTCGCGACCAGCGGCAGGATCAAGCCGGGGTAGGAATTGAGCAGCCCCAGATCCAGCGAGACCTGAATGCCAGAAATCCTTTCGATGAGCCACGTGATGCCGGTAACGTCGAGGATCGCCTGGTAGGGCGACAATACGTTGGCGGCGACCGCATACGTCGGTACGATACGCACTTCGAGCGGCAGCATCAGCGTGACGAAAATCAACCAGAAGATGAAGCCGCGACCAGGATACCGGAAATAGACAAGCGAAAAAGCTGTCAGCGCCGAAACGATCACCTTGCCCGCCGCGACGCCGCCCGCGAAGATCAGGCTGTTCAGCAGCTTGGGGCCGAGATTGGCTGTGGTCCACGCCGTCTTGATATTGATCCAGAAATCGGTGCCGGGGACCAACGACATCGGCACCTGGTTAACCTCGGAAAGGTTGTGAGATGCGGCAATCGCTACGATAGCCAGCGGTCCCACAGCCACTATGAAGCCGATGAACAGGATCACATGGGTGAAGAAATTGAGAATTGGGGTGCGCTCGACCATGTCAGCCTCAACGGTAATGCACGCGCCGCTCGATGAAGCGGAATTGGAAGATGGTGAGCACGATGATCAGCAGCATCAGGATGATGCTCTGCGCCGCCGCGCCGGAATAGTCGAGACCTCTGAAGCCGTCGAAGACGATTTTGTAGACCATGAGGTTCGTGGAATTGTGCGGGCCGCCGGATGTCATGATGTCGACGATGCCGTAGGAGTCCTGGAAACTTTCGGTGATGTTGATCACCAGCAGGAAGAAGATCGTCGGCGTGATCATGGGGAACTGAATGTCCCAGAAGCGCCGGATCACGCCCGAGCCGTCCATTGCCGCTGCCTCGATCAATGAGCGCGGAATGGCCTGGAAGGCGGCAAGGAAGAAGATGAAGCTGTAGCCGGTATATTTCCACGAGAAGGCGGCAATGATAGAGGCCATGGCGGCAGTGCCGTCGAGGCCCGGGTCCCAAAAGCCCGGCCAATAATGGTTGACAACGGACATGAAGCCGGCTTCGGGCGCCAAGATGAAGCGAAAGGCCATCGCCGAAGCGGGAGCCGCGATGCCATAGGGCCAGATAAGTACGACGCGGTAGAATTTCGAACCTTTGAGCTGCCGATCCGTGAGAGCGGCCAGTATCAGCGCGACCCCCATGGAAATGCTGGTGCTGATCGCCGCGAAGATGATGCTGATCGTCACCGAATTCCAGTAATCGGCATTGGCAAGAATGGATTTGAAGTTGTCGAGCCCGACCCAGATATTGCCGCCGCCCCAGGGCTGCTGCAGCGTCAGCGACCAGAAGATCGCCTGGCCAGCGGGCCAATAGAAGAAGGTGAAGATGAGGAGGAGTTGCGGCACTGCGAACAGGATGCCGACGCTCCACTTGCTGAAAGTCGTACGCTTTTCCATTGCTTCTTCCGGCTTGAACCCCCGAGCGCCGTGCGGTCGTCTGAACGCACACAGGACGCTCTACCGTTTGAATCGAGAATACCTCGTCCGTTTCAGATGATTCCAACTGAAAGCGGGATATTCTAATGCCATTCGCGGTCATAACGAACGTCCGCCGGGAAAGCCCGGCGGACGTCGTCTATTCACGGGCGAACTGCTTACGGCAGTTGCTTGCCCTTGTAGGTGGCTTCGAAGCGATCGAGAACAGCATTGCCGTTCTTGACGAGATTGTCGATGCCTTCCTGGACGCTGACCTTGTTGGCGAAGATGGCCTGCATCTGGTTGCCGAATTCAGCACGGATCTGCGTGAAGTTGCCGAGGCGGACGCCGCGGGTGATCGGGGTCGGCTCGGAAGCGGTCAAGCTGGCGATGGCGACTTCGCGGCCCTTATAGGGAGCCTTGTCGTAGAAGCCGGAGGACTTCATGAAGTCGAAGCCAGACTTCTTGACCGGGATGTAGCCGGTGTTGGTGGACCAGAACAGAGCGGTTTCGGGCTTGCCGATGAAGTCGAGGAACGCTGCAGCGCCCTTGTATTCGTCAGACGACTTGCCGGAGAGAACCCAGAGCGAAGCGCCGCCGACGAGCGAATTCTTGCGCTCAGTACCGGCGTAAACCGGAAGCTCGGCAACATCCCAGTTCATGCCGGCCTTCTGCGTCTTGCCGACCGTGCCATGGTCGCCGACCGAGGTCATGATCATCTGGCAATCGCCCGCTGCAAAGGCCTGGACCATATCCTGGCCGAGATCCTTCGACTTGATCTTGATGAGGCCGGCGTCGTACCAGCTCTTGAGGTCGGTGACGTACTTGACGAACTTTGTCTTGTTGACGGTCAGGCGGGCGTCGAGGCCGTCATAGCCGTTGTTCTGGGTAGCGACCGGCTCGTTGTGGATGGCCGAGAACTGTTCCATCAACTGCCAGCTCTCGTTGCCGGAGATGTTGATGGCCATCGGGCAATCATAGCCAGCGCCCTTCAGCGCCTTCATGTCGTCGGCGGCTTCTTCCCAGGTCTTCGGAGCGGCGGTCTTGCCGATCTTTGCGAAGGCGTCCTTGTTCCAGTAGAGCAGGGCGGTCGAAGAGTTGAACGGGAAGGAAAGCAGCTCGCCCTTCGAGGTGGCGTAGTAGCGAGCGATGCCGGGGAAATAGTCGTCCCACTTAACCTTGTAGCCGTTTTCCGACATCAGCTTGCCGACCGGATAATAGGCGCCGGAAAGCATCATGGTTGCGGTGCCGACGTCATAAACCTGCACGATGGCCGGCTGCTTGCCAGCACGGAAGGCGGCAATGGTGTTTTGCAGAGCGGCGTCGTAGTTGCCCTGGCCGGTGCAGACGACCTGATAATCGGTCTGCGAATTGTTGAAGTTCGTGCACAGGGTCTGAACAACACGCTCCAGGTCGCCGGACAGGCCGAACCAGAAATCGAACTTGATCGGAGCAGCAGCAGCCGGCAGGGCCAGCGCTAAGCTCATGACGCCGGCGGCAGCCGCCGAAATGCAGTTATAAAATTTGGACATATCCCTATTTCCTTTTGAAAGCGCGGAACCGGTGGGCCTTGCGCAAGTTCGCGGCAGCGGCGTTATAGACAAGCTGTGTGACAGTTTGTTGTGGGCGGAAACCTCTCGTCCGCCGGCAGTTTTGCGCCTTTGCGAACGCTTTTAAAGGGCTATCGCGGATTAATCCTTTAGGAGGGGAAGACGGCGTCTTATGTATCGCATAAGGTGCATCTAATATTTTGATATGGAGAGGAGTCGCGCATGGGTCGCAGATCCCCGCGCCTCATCAGAATGGAACGATATATAATGAGGGAGCTGCTTCTGATCATGGCGGCGCTCACCCTGATGGCGCTCGGCCCTTTGACGCTGCTGATTGCAGGGTATTGAGGGGCGCAGACTGAGCCGTGAGCTCTCCTCGCCGCCCGCCCGGATCGTGTGCATGATCACCCCGATATGGTGACGGAGGCGTCGGGGGAGCGGATCAATGGGCAGAAGCGAGCGACAGAAGATGGCGGCGGGAGAATGGTATCGCTGCCTCGATCCGGAACTTGATGCCCTGCGCGCACTTGCCCGGGAGGCTGTGCATCAGCATAACACGATGCCGCCGGGTGAGCGCGGCGGTATTGGTCCCGCGCTGTCCATGCTGTTTGCCGATGTGGGCGAGGGCGTATTCATCGAAGCGCCGTTTCATTGCTCCTATGGCATGAACATCTCGCTCGGCCCGCGCGTCTATTTCAATGCCGGATGCACCATTCTCGATAATGCCCCGGTGCGCATCGGCGGCGGCAGTATGCTGGGGCCGGGTGTTCACATATATTGCGCCGAGCACCACAAGGATCCGGTGCAGCGGCGCGCGGGGCTGGAAATCACGCGGCCGGTTGAGATCGGCCGGGATGTCTGGATCGGCGGCGGCGCCATCATCCTCGGCGGGGTAACCATCGGCGATGGAGCGATCGTCGGAGCAGGCGCGGTCGTTACCAAGGATGTCGTGGCGGGTACGACCGCGATAGGCAATCCCGCCAGGGCTTTGCTCGCCAAATAGGCGACGGACATCACTCCGTCGGGCGCCGCCGTTTTGTCCACCACACGGCAAGGCGTCGTCGCCAGCGCCGTACGAGCGGCAGATCATGTGACAACAGGATGAAGCCAAGCGGCAGCATCCAGAAGCCAAGGATGGGTAGGAAGCCGAGAAGACCGCCGAGGATCAACGCAAGGCCGATGCCAAGACGAGCAAGCCTCGATTGCGGAAGCGGAATACGAATTGAGCCAAGGACGAGCTCATGTGTGGTATGATCTATTCCGAAACGCCGCGCCTTTCCGTTGCCGTTGCGATCGGTCTTTTCTTTAGTTCTGGCTTGATCGGTCATCCACAGGAAATGGTAAGGCGACGAAATAATACAAGGGAAATGGATTTTTTTGAAAAAACCGCTTGGCAAATCGGGAAAGCATTTGTATTACCCCGCTCACACCGCGCCAAGCGGTATTCCCTGGTAGCTCAGCGGTAGAGCATTCGACTGTTAATCGACAGGTCGCCGGTTCGAATCCGGCCCGGGGAGCCAGTTTATTACGAGATGCGCGGAAACGCCTGCATTTCCAGATTTTGGGGCTCCTTCAGGTACTAAGCAAGGTACTTGAAGGGGCCCTAAGTGTATTGAAGTACGTCACCACGACCAGCGCAGGAACCTGCGGATACCGACGCCAAGCCCGGGCTGCTGTCGGCAAGCGCGAACTCATGAAGTTCTTAGGTTCGACAGGCGCAAGCCATCGCGGCATATAACCGTCAGGAATCTGCTGCTCTAGCAGGTGGTATTCTTATGTATTCTGGAGTCCCGTGTGTCTCTGCAATTGATCAGGCTCGTTCACCCTTTCGACGCTGGCTTACCTGCTTGAGCTAATTTGGCGTCCAGCACAGCCTTTCGGGCTGCTGCCTGTGCAGGTCGCACATAGAAGTGCTCGAAGCACTCCTCCAAAACCTCGAGGCACCATTCCGCCTCTTCGGGCTCAACATCGATGATCTGGAGCGTCGTAACGTCTGTGATGGGATGTGCGGAGAAGTTTCCGAAATTCCGAATCGCGTCAATCATCGTGCGCAAGGATGAGGGAATCGCCTTGGTAGTGTCTGTTTCATTCAACAAAAGATCTATTTCTTTCGCTAGATCCTTTGCCATGTAACCATGGGCGCGCAACATGGCTTGCAGGCAGCGGCGCGAAAGTGCGGCTGATGCCTTGGGGCTGATTGGGAGGACGTTGCACGCTTCGATGTAGTCATTGGCGATTGTACCCGGCACCTCTTTCGGAACAGGTCCCCTGGTCGCAGTCGTGGGGTCAATTATTCGCCATTCTTCGGATCCGTCGTCAGAATCGATAATACCGAAGCTAACTATGTATTTGCCGCATTCTTCTGAGGGGCACCGTGTCGCTTGAACGCGGCGATGTGTATAAAATCTTCCCCAGTTGATTTGCGCGACAGTCCACTGATCGTGAAACTCTACACCGCAATGCGGACACTTCATTTTTTCCTCCTGAGCTTGTGGTGCTAGATGTGCCATAAGGCGCAGAGGTTGTCTATTATTCGGCTGGGATCACCAAGCGGTGTTATCCCGCACGTTGACGTTGGCGAGCGGAGCTATCGGGCAAAGCGTTGGCTTCACAGATATGCCGGACATCCGAGGTAACGGAGGCGGCCATTCGCCTGCTACACATTGGCGAATAAAAATCGCGGCGCTGCTTTGCGGCGCCTGCACGCGAATATGCCACGAGCGAGCGGAGCGAGGTCCGGCCTGGTTTAGCTGGATCGCTTTCGATCTAGGCGTATTGGCCGAGCGGTCGGACGGTTGTCCTACTCCGATTTACCTATTGCAGAATTTTGCAGCCGCGCCATATTCTAGTTCATGGACCATTTCGATCGCTGACCGCGGAGGTACCGGCAGTGTCGAACTGGAGCATGAAAGGCCGGCGCGAGGCATCGCTCGGCCTTTCTGTTTTGACGGAGCGCGGCCTCTCGGGTTCGACCGCCCAATCTGTCGCCAAACCGCTTGATCACCAGCGTAGCGAAGCCATGAAGCAGGCGACGGAACAGGATCATCGATCAGAAGAAATCATGCGGCGCGTGGCTGGTGATAGCCTGGGCTGAAACGGGCTGTCGCGGCTTTCTCTTCGCGCCCAGCGTGGCGTTCTCACGCACTCTTCCCGCAGGTTCGGCTGCTCTCGAAAATGTGAGGATACATTCATGTAGCGTTAATCTGAACGGGCGCAAAAACGTCGTGCGCCTATCGCGCAGCATATTCCCCCAAATGCTTTAGAGGTTCGAAATGAAAAACCTGATTCTTGCTTCCGTCGTTGCCCTGGCTTCCTTCGTCGGCATCAGCACGCAGTCTGAGGCGGCCACGATCGTGCATGTCGACGATCATCATCACCATCATTGCGTTGTGAAGACCGTACGGCACCATGTTCATGGCCACTGGGTTGTCCGCAAGGAACGCGTCTGCCGTTGATCCTGTCGCTGCTTCGAACTGCCGGCCGTTAGCGCCAGAAAAATAGGCCCGGCCGTTGCCGCATATATCGTCGGCAACGGCCGGAATGTTTTTGGGATATGGGCACAAGCATCCGCTCTTTGCGGCAATCGCATCCGCCGCTTTGACGCGTAACGAATTCGGCACTTGTCGCTATGGATTACCGGAATTCGAAGTAGATGCCTCCGTGGTGCCGGTGATGGTAGCGGCGATATCGCCAGTCATCATCATCATAGTAACGGCGACGATCCCAGCGGCTATCGCGCCAGTAGCGGTGATGGTAGTGGCGATCACGCCAATATCGCCCATCGTACCAATCTTGGTTTCGTCGGGATCCGCGCTCCTGAACCAGAATGACGCTGGAAAGGCTAGGCGAGGGCGAGCTTGTCAACGGCATTGCCGTTGCCGGAACCGCGGCGGCCAGCACTGTTCCCATGGTAAGTGAGGCTGCCAGGGCTATCGAAGCGAAGTGTCTCAAAGCATCGACTCCTTGTTTGGACCAACGTCCCTTCAGGACTTAACGCTGCGATGGCCGCAAAGTTCCCCTTTAAGTTACCTGAGTGTCAATTGCAACGTGTGGTATAGTGGTGGCAATAAGAATGCCGCCTGCCGAAAGTAGCGTCTTCCGCTGTCCCGGTGGGGGATCAGGTGCGGCCGAGGCTATATGCTCGGGAGGCGATCGGCATAGAAAAGGGGCCTAGCAGGGAAAGCTAGGCCCCTCTCTTCTCTGATCGGAGGTCAATTCAGATCAGGTCAGAAGTTGCGCTCGAAGCGGAGGATGCCGGAGACGGTATCGTCCTTGGCATAATCATAGTGAACGTAAGTCACTTCCGGCTCGATCAGCAGATCCTTGACCGGATTGAACTTGAGGTTCGAGGTCGCTTCGAAGATTTTCGAGTCAGTGTAGGCAAGCTGCACGTTCCACTTCAGCTTGTCGTTGATCGGAACGCCAACGCCACCCCAAACAGCCCAATCACCCCAACCGCATTTGGATTCGTTCACAGTGCCGTTCGGCGCCGTGCAAGCGGAGATATCCTGGTTGGTACCGGCATACTTGTTGAGCTTGTCGCCGTCGGTGTTCCAGCCGCCCATCAAGAAAGCCGAAAATGCACCGAAGTCCGCATCGACGCGGGCCTTGACAGCACCTTCTTCGACGATCGAGTCATAACCGCCGACAACCTTGAAGGACCATGCACCGGCCTTGTAACCAGCGCCGGCCACGACGTCCGGCGCGTAGTGATCGGCCTTGTCATCCGTCCACCAGCTTGCGCCGTAAGAAGCGCCGGAGCCGCTGGAGTTGGAATCTTCGAGCGAGATGACCGCCGTGAAGCCGTTGCCGGCGTCGTAGTTGTAGGTCAACTGGTTGAGTTCGTACGGACCGTCATAGATCACGTCGTCGTTGATGACGTCGCCGGCGTAACCGATGTAGAGGTTGTAGGCCGAGTCCTTCTTACCGACGGTGAAGCCACCGAGGCTGATGTAGGACCACAGCAGGTTGGTGCTGGTGGAGTTGCCGTCGTTCCAGTCCCAGCGAACGATGGTTTCTGTCTTCAATGGACCGTATTCGGTGTCGGTCGCGGTATCGACGTTCAGCTCGGCGCGGGTGTGCCAGAGCGTGCCCTGGTGGCTGTCGCGGTTGTATGCGTTGTACCACTCACCTTCCGTACGAACCTTGCCGCCAACCTTGAGGCAGGTTTCGGTGCCCGGAATGAAGAAGTAGCCTGCACCGTATGCGTCGCAGATACGTACGTATTCGAGGGGCTCCGGCTCGGCGGCGACAATGGCGTCGGCCGCGTGAGCGCCGGATGCTGCTGCAAGCGCGGCAGCGGAGCCGAGAAGAAGGCTCTTGATGTTCATAATAACTCCAATCTTTTCCTGATTGGGCATGAGATATCGCGCCGAAAAGACGACGTGCCCAACCCCATCCCGTTCATGTTCCCTATCAGTAGGTGCGAAGTAATAAGCTTCGCGAACTATTTCCTGGACCCGTCTCAATGATTTGACAAGATACTAAGACTGACGAACTATTCGCACGCTACTCGAAAAAGAATCTTGTTGCAAAAATGACGCAATCCGCCAAATGGCGGCGTTCGAGGCTTAGGTGGCGCTTAATAAATCGTTAAGCTTTGCCACGCCTTGCCGGAGTTTATAGAGTGGAAATCAAGTTATTTGATCATCAGCCGCGATAGGTCTTGCGCTCCAATAAGATTCGTTCTAAACGCCCGCCATCACTCGCCTTTACAAATCGGATGGCCTCGTGGCGGAGTGGTTACGCAGAGGACTGCAAATCCTTGAATCCCGGTTCGATTCCGGGCGAGGCCTCCAAACTCCCTCTTATTGAGCTTGATGCATGGCAACCGGTGCCGATGGCGCCGAGTCTTCGGATGCCGCCGAAAAGGGAACGCCTGTTGTCGCGCCGCGACGCATCGCCATGAATCTCTGCGCCCGACGCTGCGATGCCTTGAAAGCGTAGCCGCACGCGATTAAGACACGCTGAGCATACAGCAACCCCGGCTTTGCCTTTGGGCGCGAGAGGATATGATGGATTTCGAAGCAGCACGCGTGAAAATGGTCGAGAACCAGATCCGCACGACGGATGTCACCTCCCATTCCGTGTTGAACGCGTTTTTGACGGTACCGCGCGAGAATTTCGTGCCGGAGAAGTCGAAGCTCCTGGCCTATATCGACAATGACATTGAGGTCAGCCCCGCAGCTTCCGGCAAGCCGGCGCGTTTCCTGATGGAAGCCTCGCCGCTGGCAAAGCTGCTGCAGCTCGGTGAAATCACCAAGGAAGACAAGGTTATCGATGTCGGCTGCGGCACGGGTTACGTCTCGGCACTCCTGTCGATCCTTGCAGGCAGCGTTGTCGCGCTCGAATCCGATGAGGCGCTGGCGGCAGAAGCCAAGGCCAATCTCGCCGCGCTCGGTCAGGCAAACGTGACCGTCATCACCGGCGAGTTGGAAAAAGGCCATGCCGGCAGCGGTCCCTATGACGTGATTTTCGTCGATGGTTCGGTCGAAGAAGTGCCGCAGGTGCTTCTTGACCAGCTTGGCGAAGGTGGCCGGTTGATCGTCGTCCTCGGCTATGGCCACGCCGCGCGCGCCACCGTCTTCATACGCGAGCGTGGCGCCCTTTCCGAAAACGTCTTCTTCAACGCTTCGGTCAAACCGCTGCCGGGCTTTGCCAAGGCCAAGGCATTCGTATTCTGACCGCTTAAGCGGTTGAACCATCCTTTTGAGACGGGCGCTTCGGGCGCCCGTTTTTCGTTGGGCATTTGGAGAGAGAAGTCCACAATATCAGGTGATTCGCAGCCACCGTAACAAAACTGTGCATCAGGTGGCTTAGTGCTATCGCGGTGATTTTTTTCCCAAGGGTAGTATTCTACGCTGGCGCTGATTCGGGCGCTGCTTTGGCGGGAATCCGGTCGTTGTCTGGGAAAACGGGGATGAATATGGCTCAGCCAAGTGTAGTGCGTGAACCGTCCATGGAAGAGATTCTGGCGTCGATCCGCCGGATCATCGAGAACAACGAGCCCGGCGCCGGCAAATCCATTTCGCCGTCTCTGCCTGCTGTTTATACCCTTGCCGATGATGAGCAGGATGACGATATCCACCTGACGGTCGATGATCAATTTGCTGCTGCCGAAATGGATGACGTGCCGTCGGCCGCAGCCGCTGTCCCCGAGCCGCGTTTTGTCGCCGCCAATTCGCAGATTCCGATGCGCGAGCCGGAAGCGCCCGCCCGTACCATGTCGCTCGCCGATGTCGCCGCGCGCGTTCGTGCCGCTTCCGAGCGCAATGCCGCACAACTGAATTCGGCGCGCGAAACGCCGCAACCGCGCGAATTGCCGCCGGCCATGGCCGCGCGTCTTGCCGAGCCGCGTGTCGATCCGGTCGCCGATGTGCCCTTGCGTCGCGCGATCGCCGAAGCGCCTGCACCGGCAGTAACCTCGCCGGTCGTGGCCCCGCCCGCCGCTGCCCTTCTCGCCGAAGCTGTGGTTGCACCAGCCAAGATCGAACCACAGCCTGAGTCGATCGAAGAGCGCAAGGCTGCTGCCATTGCTCCTACTGCGGCCGCTTCAGTTGAGATGCCGGTTTTCAATCAGCCGCCATCTACGACAGCCGCGGATCGCTACCTGCCGCAAGTGCAGGCTGAGCTTACATCCTCGTTGATGTCGGAAGCGGCCGGTGCGCAGGTTGCCCGTTCCTTCGGCGAGCTCGCGGCTGCCATTGATGGCAGCGAGCGCCGGTCGCTTGACGAAATCGCCCAGGAGATGCTGCGGCCGATGCTGCAGGAATGGCTGGACGATAATCTGCCGACTCTGGTCGAGCGTCTCGTGCGCGAGGAAATCGAACGAGTGGCTCGCGGCCCGCGTCGCTGACAGCCTGAGCCCCGGGTAGACGATCCGCCGCTCCGGCTTCCGGGGCGGCTTTTTTATTGACTTGCCCGCGACCATCCTATTTACAACCCGCATCACCGAACCCTCCAGATCCGGTCCCCCAATGCTCGACAAGACCTATGATTCCGCCGCCGTCGAACCGAAGATCGCCCAGAAATGGGATGAGGCCGACGCCTTTCGCGCTGGTGCGAACGCCAAGCCCGGCGCGGAAAGCTTCACCATCGTCATCCCGCCGCCGAACGTCACCGGTTCGCTGCATATGGGCCATGCGCTGAACAACACGCTGCAGGACATCATGGTGCGGTTCGAGCGCATGCGCGGCAAGGATGTGCTCTGGCAGCCGGGCATGGACCATGCCGGCATTGCCACGCAGATGGTTGTCGAACGCCAGTTGATGGAGAGGCAGCAGCCCGGCCGCCGCGACATGGGTCGTGACGCCTTCATCGAAAAAGTCTGGGAATGGAAGGCGGAATCGGGCGGCCTGATCTTCAACCAGTTGAAGCGCCTGGGCGCTTCCTGCGATTGGTCGCGCGAACGCTTCACCATGGACGAGGGCTTGTCCAAGGCTGTTCTCGAAGTCTTCGTCACGCTCTACAAGGAAGGCCTGATCTATCGCGACAAGCGGCTGGTCAACTGGGATCCAAAAATGCTGACGGCGATTTCGGATATCGAAGTCGAGCAGCATGAGGTCAATGGCCATCTCTGGCATCTGCGCTATCCGCTCGAAGAAGGCGTCACCTATCAGCATCCGATCGCTTTCGATGAAAGTGGCAAGCCGACGGAATGGGAAACGCGCGACTATCTCGTTGTCGCCACCACCCGCCCGGAGACCATGCTCGGCGATACCGGCGTCGCCGTTCATCCGAGTGACGAACGCTACAAGGCGATCGTCGGCAAGCATGTTATCCTGCCGATCGTCGGCCGGCGCATTCCGATCGTTGCCGACGAATATCCGGATCCGACCGCGGGTACCGGCGCCGTCAAGATGACGCCGGCGCATGATTTTAACGACTTCGACGTCGGCCGGCGTCGCGGCCTGCGCGTCGTCAATATCCTGACAGCCGATGCCCATATCACCATCAAGGATAACGAGGATTTCCTCGAAGGTGTCGACAATCCGGCGGCGTTGCATGGCGCCTGGGATGAGCTTGAGGGTAAGGATCGTTTCGAAGCCCGCAAGATCATCGTCCGCATCTTCGAAGAGGCTGGTCTGCTCGATAAGATCGAGCCGCACAAGCATACCATCCCGCATGGTGACCGTGGTGGTGTACCGATCGAACCGCGCTTGACTGAACAATGGTATGTCGATGCCAAGACGCTTGCCGAACCGGCAATCGCCTCCGTTCGCGAAGGCCGCACCAAGCTCGTCCCGAAGAGCTGGGACAAGACCTATTACGACTGGATGGAGAACATTCAGCCCTGGTGTATTTCCCGACAGCTCTGGTGGGGCCACCAGATCCCGGCATGGTATGGTCCGGACGGTCAGGTCTTCGTCGAGAAGACGGAAGAAGAGGCGCTGCAGGCCGCCATCCAGCATTATCTTTCGCATGAAGGGCCCATGAAGGCCTATGTCGAGGACTTGCTGGAAAACTTCAGGCCGGGCGAAATCCTGACGCGCGACGAAGACGTGCTCGATACCTGGTTCTCCTCGGCGCTCTGGCCGTTCTCGACGCTTGGGTGGCCGGATCAGACGCCGGAGTTGGAGCGCTACTATCCAACCAATGTGCTCGTTACCGGCTTCGACATCATCTTCTTCTGGGTTGCCCGCATGATGATGATGGGCCTGCATTTCATGCAGGACGAAAACGGCGAGCCCGTCGAGCCTTTCCACACGGTCTATGTTCACGCCCTGGTGCGCGACAAGAACGGGCAGAAGATGTCGAAGTCCAAGGGCAACGTCATCGATCCGCTCGAACTGATCGACCAGTACGGTGCCGATTCCCTGCGCTTTACGCTGGCGATCATGGCGGCGCAGGGTCGCGACGTGAAGCTCGATCCGGCCCGCATCGCCGGCTACCGTAATTTCGGCACCAAGCTTTGGAACGCTACGCGCTTTGCCGAGATGAACGGCGCGAAGAGTGATCCGCATTTTGTCCCGGAAGCAGCCGAACTCACCGTCAACCGCTGGATCCTGACGGAGCTTGCCCGCACTGAGCGTGATGTTACCGAAGCGTTGGAGGCCTATCGTTTCAATGATGCCGCCGGCTCGCTCTATCGCTTCATCTGGAACCAGTTCTGCGACTGGTATCTCGAACTCTTGAAGCCCGTGTTCAGCGGTGACGACGAGAACGCCAAGGCGGAGGCGCAATCCTGCGCCGCCTACGTTCTGGAAGAGACCTATAAGCTGCTGCATCCCTTCATGCCCTTCATGACCGAAGAGCTGTGGGCGCATACGGCAGGCGAGGGCAGGGAACGCCATGGCCTGATCTGCCATGCGGACTGGCCGGCGCCCTCCTATGCCGACGATGTCGCTGCCGATGAGATCAACTGGTTGATCGATCTCGTCTCAGGTTTGCGCTCCGTACGCTCGGAAATGAACGTGCCGCCGGCCGCCACCGCGCCGCTGGTGCTCGTCGGCGCCAACAGCCTGACGCGCGAACGCCTGTTCCGCCATGACGCGGCGATCAAGCGGCTGGCGCGTGTCGAGAAGATTTCGCTCTCCGACACCGCGCCGAAGGGTGCGGCGCAGATCATCGTCGGCGAAGCGACAGCCTGCCTGCCGCTCGGTAACCTCATCGACCTCGCTGCCGAAAAGGCGCGTCTCGAAAAGGGGATCGCCAAAAACGAACAGGAAATGGCCCGCATCGTCGGCAAGCTCTCGAACGAGAAGTTCGTCGCCAATGCTAACCCGGATGTCGTCGCCGCCGAGCGCGAGCGCTTGGGCGAACTCGAAGGCCAACTTTCGAGCCTCAAGGTTGCGCTTGACCGGGTCAGCGAAGCCGGCTGAAGAAGCTGTAACAATCTGAATGTAAGGGTACGCAGCGAAGGCAGCGTGCCCTTTTTCTTTGCGCGGCTGATTCGATGGCAAGCGTCAGAAAAATGTGTCGCTTTTCAAGACACTCCAGCTTCGCACAGGCAAGAAAGGTTACCCCTAAATTGGTAGGGTTTATTGAAAAGCCGGACTGTTGTCAGATTGTAACAGAATTGTTGCAGTGTGGAATGAAAATCTAACCGGGGCCCATTATAGAGATTAGAGAAGCAAAAAATGCCTAAACTTGGCTATGATTGGGCGTGCAGATCACTTTCTTACGTAAGTCAATCAATATCTCACAACATTGTGGATTGCCGGCGCCGCATTGCCAATTCGGGTGATCGTCGCAACAATCGGATTAATGAATACGAAATCGGGGGAGACACAATGGCATTTCGTATTGCGCTGAGGGGCGCATTTGCATTCATTATCGGCTCGTCATTCGCCAGCGCCGCTTTTGCGGGCGGGCTTGATCGCGCCGGCTACGATATTGACTTACTTTTCGATAAGGGACGTTACGTTTTCGAGTCCGGCGTGACCTATGTGATGCCCGACCGTAAGCTGAAGAATGCAAAGGACATCGATCCGACCGATGGCAACCTCAATGGCCGTCCGCATTCGGTCGATGCCGGCGAGAATTTTGCGGTGCCTTATATCGGCTTCAAGATCGGCATTACCGATGACATCGACTGCATGGCCGATTACTCCGAGCCGTTCGGCGCACACACCAATCCGGGTCTGAACTGGGCCGGCGCCAACAATGAAATCGAGACCAAGGTGCGTACGCACAATTATGCGGCGACCTGCTCTTACAAGTTCGATGCGGGTCCGGGTCAGCTACGCCTGATCGGCGGCGGTTTCTATCAGGAAGTCAGCGGCTACAAGTCCCGTCTGGTCTCCGTCGTTCCCGCTCCGTTTTCCGCCGTCTATGACGGTGTCGGCTCGCTGGATGTCGACGGTCATGGCTGGGGCTGGCGCGCCGGTCTTGCCTATGAGATCCCCGAATATGCCCTCCGTACCAGCCTCGTTTACAACAGCCGGGTCAAATACGATAACCTCAAGGGCACCGTCGATCTGACGGAACTGCCGCCGGTCCGCGCGTTCTTCGGCAAAGCCACGTCCGTCTTCGGTTCGGCCGATGCACCGGACTCCTTGGAATGGAAGGTGCAGAGCGGCATCGCGCCGGACTGGCTGGCCTTCGGTTCGGTCAAGTGGACCAACTGGAGCGTTCTGCAGAGCATCGCGCTTTGCCCGACCTCCACGCGTGGCATATCCTGCCATACGGGCGGCGCGACCGAGCTCACCTCGCTCGATCTGCTTTACCAGGATGGCTGGACGGTCACCGGCGGCATTGGTCATAAGTTCAATGACCAATGGAGCGGCGCGCTCAGCTTGAGCTGGGATCGCGGCACAAGCCAGGGTTATGGCTTGAGCTCGGATACTTGGACGCTCGGTGCTGGTCTTTCCTACAAGCCGACCGAACATGTCGAGTTCACCTTCGCCGGCGCGCTGGGCCTGCTGACCAGCGGCAAATCCGGCACCATCACCTCCAACGGCATCACCTACGGCAATGACGCGACCTACAGCTACGGCAATGATCTCGTCGCGGCATTGTCGACGTCGATGAAGGTTAGATTCTAAGCATAAATCATTGAACTGAAGCAGCTTTCGAGGTCTCGTCCTCGCCGCTTCAAGCGATTCCCGCGCCGCGAGCCCTTTTTGGTCTCGCGGCGTTTTAATTCCAAGTTTGGCGCCAAGCCGTTTTCAGATCCGACCGGCAAAACCGTCTCGCCTAGCGTTTCGTGGTTAACGAAACCTCAAGATCGACAAACTCTTTGTGACGAATCAGCAACACTTTATTTCAACAGATTACGGGCGTGTATCCGGCGCCCAATTTGTCCATTTCCCGCCACAAATGGGGAGCAGCGATTATATGGGCACAGGGGAAGGCCTTAGTAGAAAGTGCGTAAACGGTTGATGGGTCAGTTTACACTTCGGAAAAAAGAGCAATTCGGGATCGGAACGGTGACGTTCACGACGCAGCCGGAAACGCATTATTTCCCGAAGGAATCATACACCCGTTCGATCGTAAATCTCTCTCTTTGGACAGCGAAGCGGCGGGCTGTTTCAAGGGCGACATGTGACCGCGTCAGCGTGGATGCTCGTTTGGACATAATTTCAGACTACGCTCGGAAATGTGGCGAACGGCGTTGGGCTGGTGTCCTGCAGACCTCCTCAAAAGGGGATCTCGCTGGTTTGCGCGCCGGTAGGGAATACATTCGCAGGCCTTACGGTGCAGATGGGATCACCGTAGCGGATGCGAATGGAGCGAAAGAAATCGACTGTTATGTTTAAGTCCGAGTTCATATCAGCGAGAATGATAATGCTCGGCCTGTCGCTTGCCACTTCGGTGGCACTCGCAGGCCAGGCCCTGGCATTTGATATCAATGCGGGTGTCACGAAGGAATCGGGGCCTTTCGATCTCTTCAAATTCGGCTTCCGGGCCTACAAGAACGGCCAGAAGGAAGAGGCGGTCGAAGCCTATCGTTACGCCGCCGAGAAGGGGCACACTGGCTCGCGTTGGGCGCTGGCCAATATGTATGCCGACGGCGATGGCGTTACCCAGGACGATTTCGAAGCCTTCAAGATCTATAGCGAGATCGCCCAGCAGGGTGTAGAGCCCGGCTCCGAAGATACCGGCTTCTTCATCAACGCACTGCTTGCGCTCGCCAATTACTACAAGACCGGCATTGCAAACAGCCCGGTCAAGGTCGACCTCAATCAGGCGCGCCAGCTCTATTTCCAGGTCGCATCGACCTTCGGCGTTCCCGAGGCGCAGTTTCAGCTCGCGCAGATGATGCTGGCAGGTGAGGGCGGCTCGGCCAATGTGCAGCAGGCCAAGAAGTGGCTGAACCAGGCCCGTAAGAGCGGCCATCCCGGCGCAATGTCCGTCTTTGGCAATATTCTCTTCCAGGAAGGCCAGTCAGTGCGCGGCCTCGCCTTCATGACGGCGGCGCTCGAAAAGTGCAAGCCGAAGGATTGTCCATGGATGCAAGACCTGCAGGAGCAGGCCTTCTCGATAGCCAGCGAAGACGACCGTCGCGTTGCTGTTTCCATGGCGCATCAACTGGATGTCGCCGGCGCCGAATAATCCCCGATCTCAGCCTTGAAAATCGAAATGCGCAATGACGGGAACGTGGTCCGACGGCTTTTCCCAGGCACGCACGTGCTTTTCGATTGCAGCCGACGTCAGGCGATCGGCCGCTTCCGGCGAAAGCATCAGGTGATCGATGCGAATGCCGTTGTTCTTCGGCCAGGCGCCCGCCTGGTAATCCCAGAAGGAATAAAGCTTGGTCGCATCCGTCGTGGCGCGCACCGCATCGGTGAAGCCAAGATGCTCGAGCTGGCGGAAAGCCTGGCGGGTCTGCGGCAGGAACAGCGCATCGTTTTCCCAGACTTTCGGATCGAAACAATCATGCGGTTCCGGGATAACGTTGTAGTCGCCGGCGAGGATGATCGGCTCCTCAAGCTCCAGCCGACCGACGGCGAATTTCCGCAGGCGTTCCATCCAGGCGAGCTTATAGGGATATTTTTCCGTATCGATGGGATTGCCGTTCGGTAGGTACAGGCAGCAGACACGAAGCGCGCCATGCCCCGGCACAGAGAACACCGCTTCGATGAAGCGGGACTGCTCATCGGCGTCATCGCCAGGCAGGCCGCGCGTCACTTCGTCGGGCTTCATCTTGGACAGGATCGCGACGCCGTTGAAACCCTTCTGCCCATGCGTCTCGGCATGATAGCCGAGCGCCTCGATCTCGAAGCGCGGAAAGCCTTCGTCGACCGTCTTGATCTCCTGCAGGCAAACGATATCGGGATCGGAGTCCTTCAGCCACTGGCACAGGTTCTCGATACGCGCCTTGACGCCGTTGATGTTCCAGGTGGCGATCTTCATGAAGGGACGGCTCCTCTGCTTCGGTTTTTCTTTTATCCGCAGCAAACGACCTTGGCCACCCGTCCAAATGAAAACCGGCCATAAGCAACAGCTTCCGACCGGCAATCAATCTGTGGAAAAAATCAGGAGAGTCAGATCGAAAAACTCGTGCCGCAGCCGCAGCTTGCGACCGCATTCGGATTCTTGATCTGAAAGGACTGACCGAGCAGGTTATCGACGAAATCGATCTCGGAGCCGGCCATGTAGACAAGCGACAATTGGTCGATCAGTACCGTAGCGTTGCCCTTTTCGACAACGATATCATCTTCTTGCGGTCCGTCGGCAAGATCGAATTTGTAGGAGAAGCCGGAGCAGCCGCCGCCTTCGACGGCGACGCGAAGCGCTCGCTTGCCGGTTTCGGCGCTGACGATGGCGGCGATTCGCTTTGCCGCTGCGTCCGATAGGGTTACACTCGTCTCAGTCATGCCTTCCTCCTGCCGGGGTCAAGATCCGGAGAGAACCAATGAGCCGTCCGCCTTTCAAACGGCTGATATCCATAGCCTTTATCATGAAAGTGCGGCCGTTGACAGCTATGGTTTCGTGGTTGAGCCATGTGCCATTTTGCTGTTTTCCTTTGATATAGGTATGAAGGCCGTGAAGCGGCGTCAATGGGCCAGAGCATCCCGCGTTTGAATGGCATCATCAAAATGCGGAGAAGATGTTCTGGATTGGAAGGAACGGGGCGACTTTCACGCGTTCAATCGAAAGCGCGGGCGCTCTAACGCCGGAATGGATGGATAATGACGATCGACAGGCATGCATTGGGTTTCGGTTATGGTGAGCGGGCTATCTATGCGACCGATCCCCGGGAATCGCGTGGACGGCTTTATGAAGAGGGATCGAGCCCGACGCGCTCCGATTTCCAACGCGACCGCGATCGCATCGTGCATACCACCGCTTTCCGACGGCTGAAGCACAAGACGCAGGTTTTTATCGCGCAGGATGGCGATCACTATCGTACGCGCCTGACGCACACGATCGAGGTGGCGCAGATCGCCCGCGCCTTGGCGCGCGCTCTGAAGCTCGACGAGGATCTTGCAGAAGGCGTAGCGCTCGTCCACGATTTCGGCCACACCCCCTTCGGCCACACCGGTGAAGACGCGCTGCATGAGGTGCTGCTGCCCTATGGCGGCTTCGATCACAACGCGCAATCGCTGCGCATCGTGACGAAGCTCGAGCGGCGTTATGCCGAATTCGATGGTTTGAATCTCACCTGGGAAACGTTGGAGGGGCTGGTCAAGCACAACGGTCCGCTGCTGACATCAGATGGGCAGGGCACGCGCGGCCCGGTGCCGCAGCCGATCCTCGACTATTGCGAAATCCACGATCTGGAGATTGCGACCTTTGCGAGCCTTGAGGCGCAGGTGGCGGCGATCGCCGACGACATCGCTTACAATACCCATGACATCGATGACGGCCTGCGCTCCGGCTATCTGAATTTCGAGATGCTGGAGGAGATTCCATTTCTTTCGGCGCTGATGGCCGAGGTGAGGGCGCTTTATCCGCATCTGGAGCCGAGTCGCTTCACGCATGAGATCATGCGCCGGCAGATCACCCGCATGGTGGAGGATGTGATCTCCGTTGCGCAAAAAGCGCTGGGCGAGATCAGGCCGAGCAACGTTGCCGATATCCGCGCTGCTGGCCGCATCATCGCCACCTTCTCTCCGGAAATGGCCGAGACGGACAAGCAGATCAAGCAGATGCTCTTCAAACGCATCTACCGCCATCCGGATATCATGCGCATCCGCGCCGGCGCCGCGCAGATCGTCACTGATCTGTTCCGCGCCTATATGGACAATCCCCAGGAGATGCAGAGCCATTATTGGGTCGACCATATCGCCGGTCTCGCCGTTGCCGCCAAGGCTCGCCATGTTGGCGACTATCTGGCGGGGATGACCGATACCTACGCCATCAGCGCCCACAGGCGTTTGTTTGACCAGACTCCCGATTTGCGATAGGCAGCGGCGGCGTCGGGCCGACAGGGCCCGCCCAAGCTATGCGTGGACACTATGATGAACCTTTTCACCGATTTCGAAGTCAGAATTAAGAACGCTCTTGAACAAATTGATATTGTGAAGGAAAAGCGATCCGAACTCGACTTTGGACGCATCGGCGTGGAGCCGCCGCGAGATCCCAGCCACGGCGATGTCGCCACCAATGCGGCCATGGTGCTGTCGAAGCCGCTCGGCACCAATCCCCGCGCGCTCGCTGAGATCATCATCGGCAAGCTGAAGGAAGATGCCGATGTTGCCGAGGTTTCGGTGGCTGGCCCCGGCTTCATCAATATTCGCCTTTCGGTTGGCTATTGGCAGCGCCTGCTGGCGACGATGATCTCCGAAGGCCAAAAATTCGGACGCTCGACCCTTGGTGCAGGCCAGAAAGTCAACGTCGAATATGTCTCCGCCAATCCGACGGGGCCGATGCATGTCGGCCATTGCCGCGGCGCCGTCGTCGGCGATGCACTGGCGAATCTGCTCGGTTTTGCCGGCTATGACGTTACCAAGGAATATTACATCAACGACGCCGGCTCGCAGATCGATGTGCTGGCGCGGTCGGTCTTCCTCCGTTACCGCGAGGCGCTTGGCGAGCAGGTCGGCGACATCCCGGCCGGTCTCTATCCCGGCGACTATCTCGTTCCGGTCGGTGAGGCACTGGCGAAGGAATTCGGCACCAAGCTGCGTGGCATGCCGGAAGATCAATGGCTGCCGATTATCAAGGAACGCGCCATCGACGCGATGATGGCGATGATCCGTGCCGATCTGGAAGCGTTGAACGTCCATCATGACGTCTTCTTCTCCGAGCGGACGCTGCATGCCAATGGTGCCGCCCTGATCCGTACCGCGATCAACGACCTGACCTTCAAGGGATACGTCTACAAGGGCGCGCTGCCGCCGCCGAAGGGACAGTTGCCGGAAGATTGGGAAGATCGTGAGCAGACCCTGTTCCGTTCGACGGAAGTGGGTGACGACATCGACCGTCCGCTGATCAAGTCGGATGGCTCCTATACCTATTTCGCCGCCGACGTCGCCTACTTCAAGAACAAGTTCGACCGCGGCTTCAACGAGATGATCTATATTCTCGGCGCCGACCATGGCGGCTACGTCAAGCGGCTGGAAGCCGTGGCGCGTGGTGTTTCGGACGGTCAGGCGAAACTGACGGTGCTGCTGTGCCAGCTCGTCAAGTTGTTCCGTAATGGCGAGCCGGTGAAGATGTCGAAGCGCTCTGGCGACTTCGTCACGCTGCGCGACGTGGTCGAAGAAGTCGGCCGCGATTCTGTACGCTTCATGATGCTGTACCGGAAGAATTCCGAACCTCTGGACTTCGACTTCGCCAAGGTGACCGAGCAGTCCAAGGACAATCCTGTCTTCTACGTGCAATACGCGCATGCGCGCTGCATGTCGGTTTTCCGGCAGGCCAAGGAAGCCTTCCCCGATCTCGATATTGCCTCGCTCGATCTGGCAAAAGCGGTCAGCGGCGCGATCTCCGATCCGACCGAATTACAGCTCATCGCAAAGATTGCGGAATTCCCGCGAATCATTGAGGCTGCAGCCCAGTCGCAGGAGCCTCACCGCATCGCTTTTTATCTTTACGATCTGGCAAGTTCCTTCCATGGACATTGGAATAAAGGTAAAGATTTACCTGAATTACGATTTGTTAACGATAAGAACCGAGAATTAAGCATTGCCAGACTTGGGCTGGTGCACGCTGTCGCGTCGGTTTTGAAGTCAGGTCTTGGTATAACCGGGACCGCAGCGCCGGATGAAATGCGATAAACGTCACCATTTACCCACATTGCGCTGGCATTTATCTGTAGCGTTTGCGAGTGGATTGGGTGATGGCAGAAAAACAGTTGGCGTATCGCGCAAGCGGAAACGACGAGTTCTTTGCGGATGATGATCCGCTTGCCGAACTCGCCCGCATCGTCGGTTTCGAGCCGCGGCCTGCCGCCCAGGCGGCGCCCGCAGCCCAGCGGCAAGAGCCGGCCTTCGATCTCGAAGATGAGCTTTTGCGGGAGTTCGAGCGTTATGATGCGCCTCGTTTGAGTCCTGCTGATGACATTCCGGTCTCGCCGGAAGATCAGCCTTTTGCCGGCGAGGCCCAGCTCTCGCATCCGGTCGAGCCCGTGCGCAGCGAACCTCAGTTTGCCGAGTTGCCGCAGCCCGTGGCTCCGGCCAAGCCAACCGTCGGCGCACGCGATCTGATCGACGAACTGGAAATGTCGATCGCGCCGGCCTTGCAGCCAGCTCCTGCTCCGCAGCCCGTTCCGGCACCGCAGGCGGTAGCTTCGGCTCCGAAGCCTGCGCCACTGCCGCAATCCGCCGCCGCCACGGTGCGGCTGCCGCTTGCCAATTTCACCGTTGCGGCTCCGACGCAAGCAAAGCCCGTGGCTCAAGCTCCGGTCGCGCCGCCGGTTGTTCAGGCGCAGCCGCCTATCGAAACGGCGCTCGATTTCGATCTGCCGATGATGCAGGACACGCCTCAGCCCCGGCCCGCCGTGGCTCAACCGGATGCGCCGGTCGCCAGGGTGCCGGAGCCCGTCCAGATGGACGCTGCGGCTCTTTCCGCCGAAATCGATGATCTGCTGGCCGATGTTGACCGCTATCCGGTTCCCTCCAGGGGTGCCGCGCCGACGGCGAAGGTCGAGCCGAGCTTCGATATTTTCGGCTTGGAGCCCAAGGCACCGGCAGCACCTGTTGATGCCCCCGTCGCTGCTGTGACTGCGCCCGTTGCTGTGCCTCCGCAGCGCGAAGAGCCGAAGCCGATCGCTCTGGAAGCCGAAGATCCCTTCGCCGGCCAGGACTTCGAGTTCGATCTCGCAGATATCGAGATGGAGCTTGCCGAGCTCGATTTCGCCGAAACGAACAAGTCCGCACCGATCCCGCAGCCTGCGCCCGCTCCGGTGGTTGCGCAGCATCCGGCTCCTATTGTCTCTCGGGCAACCCCGGTAGCGCCGCCTCCGACTGCTCCCGTCGTCACTGCGGCAGCGATGACAGCCGCAGCTCCTGCGCCCAGCGTCATGCAGCCTCCGCGTCAGGAGCCGGCTCCCCAGCGTCCGACTGAACCCGTCGCTGTTGCCACAGCACCGATAGCCCGCAAGGCTGCGCCTGCTCTTGATGCCGATCAGGCTCTGCCATTCGATCCGTCCGAAATCTCCGATACTGAAGATCGTGTCGAGAACTTCGAAGGCTCGCATGTTCCAAACCTGCCGCCGGTCGAGCCGGAAGAGCCGATCGTGGTACCGCCGGAATATGATTTCGACATCGACTCGGAGATGGCGAGCCTGTTCGGTACGCCCGCCAAGGAAGCGGCCCCCGAGCCGATCAAGCCGGCTGCCGCAGCCGCCCTCGGCGGCGCCGCGATGGCCGCATCCTGGTCCAAGAATGCGGCAGCAAAGCCTGCTGCTGTGGCCAAACAGCCTGCAGAGGAATTCGACGAGTTCGAACGGGCGTTGGAAGAGGATTTCCGCCGCAGCTACCGTGAAGCGTCCAATCCGGTCGAGAACGTCGCCCGCATGACGCTGAACCCGGCCGCTGTGGCCAGCCGTCGTCCGGCACGCTCGTTCCGTGGCATGGCGACCGCCGCTGCCGTCATCGCAGTTCTGGGTCTTGGCGCCTATGGTATCTACGGCTGGGTTCGTCACGGTTCGCCGATTTCGACCTTCTCCGGAGAGCCGCGCGTGATCACGGCCGATGCCGATCCGGTCAAGGTCGCTCCGGAAAATCCGGGCGGTACGGTTGTTCCCAACCAGGACAAGGCAGTCTACGACCGCGTAGCCGGCGACAGCACCGCGGCGCCGAAGCAGAAGGAACTGGTTTCCTCCAATGAGCAGCCGGTGGATGTCGTCCAGAAGACGCTGATCCCCGAATCTGTATCGCCTGACGACGGCAGCGACGATCAGGTCACTCCGACTCCGGTCGGCGAAACTGAGGATCCGCGGCTGTTGCCGAACCAGAACGGCAACAATGCCAATACGGCCGCCAACGATGATTCGCAGGTTCCGTCGGTATCGCCGCGCAAGGTGCGCACGATGATCGTCAAGCCAGATGGCTCGCTGGTTGCCCGCGAGGAGCCGGCTGTCGACAACACCACGACGGCCGCCTCTCCGGCTTCGACACCGAAGACGCCGGCTGCAAAACCGCCGGTCGGCAACCAAGTCGCCTCCGCCGATCTTCGCCCGTCGACGGCAGAGACGCAGGCCTCGCAACCGGCTGCTGACCAGGCCGACGATGGCGACTCAGCCAGCGCCGAAAGCACGCCGATCCGTGTCGTGAAAACGACTCCGGTTCCGACCTCGCGTCCGGCGCAGCAGCCGGCCAAGGCCGCCCCCGCCGTCGCTGCCACGAATAACGCCGCTGCCTCTCACCCGGCTCCGACTCCCGCTCAGCCGAAACCGCAGCAGGTCGCGTCGGCGAGCCCGGCTGCGGCCCAGGCTGCTCCGGCCGCGTCGGCAAGTGCAAGCGGTGCTTACGGCGTACAGATCGCTTCGCTGCCTTCCGAGGCGGAAGCGCAGAAGTCGCAGGCCAATCTGAAGGTCAAGTTCGCCAGCGTCATCGGTGGTCACCCGCTCGAAATTCGCAAGGCCGATATCGCTGGCAAGGGCACCTACTATCGCGTCCGCGTCGTCGCCGGCTCCAAGGATGAGGCTGCCGACATCTGCCAGCGTTACCGCGCCGCAGGCGGCACCTGCCTGATCTCTAAATAAGAGATCTAGGCCCCAACGATTGTTGAAACGGCGGGCCGAGGCTCGCCGTTTTCTTTTGTGTATCTCGGTTTGAGGTTATTCGCATTTCGCGAGGTGGCCTTTATGATTCGAATATGACCGAATCAAAATCCATGATCCTCGGCTGTAGCGGCCATTCCATCACGCCCGAAGAGCGTTCCTTCTATCAGTCGGAACAGCCATGGGGTTTTATCCTGTTTGGACGCAACATTTCCGAGCCCGCGCAGATAGCCGATCTCGTCGCTTCGTTACGCGATAGCGTCGGCCGTGATGCACCGGTATTGATCGATCAGGAGGGGGGCAGGGTGCAGCGCATCCGTCCGCCGATTCTGCCGCATTATCCGTCCGGCCAAGCACTGGGCGATATCTATCGCAAAGATCGCGAACAGGGCCTCCGCGCCGCCTGGCTGATGTCGCGGCTGCATGCCTTCCATCTCCTGAAGTTCGGCATCAACGTCGATTGCCTGCCGGTGCTCGACGTGCCCGTCGAAGGTTCGAGCAATGTTATCGGCAACCGCGCCTATGGCGGCGATCCCGCGACGGTGACGGAGATGGGGCGCGCGGCCGCCGAAGGTCTGAAGGCTGGCGGCGTGCTGCCGGTGATGAAGCACATGCCCGGGCATGGCCGCGGCTTTGCCGATTCGCATCATGAATTGCCGGTCGTCACGGTTCCGCGTGCGGAGCTGGAGGCGCATGATTTTCCGCCCTTCGTGGCGCTCAAGGACGAGTTGATGGCAATGACCTGCCACGTCGTCTTTACCGACATCGACCCCACCAATCCGGCGACGACGTCGCGCAAGGTCATCGACGAGATCATTCGCGGCCATATTGGCTTCCAGGGGCTGCTGCTTTCCGACGATACCTCGATGAACGCTCTAGCCGGCACAATCGGCGAGCGGGCGGCGAATATTGTTGCGGGGGGATGCGATATCGTGCTGCACTGCAATGGCGTCATGGATGAGATGCAGCAGGTGGTGTGTAATGTTCCGGTGCTGGCCGGAGCTTCTCTGGTGCGTGCGAAAGCGGTCGAGGCAGCCTTCGGCCGCAACGACGGTACCGACGAGGCTTCGATCCGCGCTGAATTCGACGCGATATTTGCGGTGGCGTAAGACCGAACTCTACAGCGCCGCGCGTCTTTTAAGACGCGCTAAGGACGCTGTAGCGCTTTGAAATGCTGCATAATTCCTTAAATCGGTACCGATTTAAGGAATTATGCAGTAGGGATCTGAAAGGTGAACAAGGTGGACGGCACGGAGAACAGCCTGCAGGCGGCGGCGCCGATGGATAAACTGTGGCAAGACAATAGTGCCGAGCGCGGCATGCATGAGCCTGCCCTGGTCGTCGACATCGCCGGTTTCGAAGGCCCGCTCGACCTTCTGCTGCATCTTGCCCGCAACCAGAAAGTCGATCTGTCGCGTATCTCCGTGCTGGCGCTCGCCGAGCAATATTTGTTGTTCATTGAGCGTGCCCGCCGGATCCGTATCGAGCTTGCCGCCGATTACCTAGTCATGGCCGCCTGGCTCGCCTATCTTAAGTCGAAGCTACTCATCCCGCAGCAGAGCAAGGAAGACGGTCCGACCGGCGAGGAAATGGCCGCAACGCTTGCCTTCCGGCTGAAGCGTCTGGAAGCCATGCGGGACGCAGCGACCGGCCTCGTCAACCGCAATCGTCTCGGCCGCGACGTCTTCGTCCGCGGCGCGCCCGAACATATTCCCGACCGGCGCCAATCGGCCTATGACGCAAGCCTCTATGATCTCTTGACTGCCTATGCCGGCCTGCGTCAGCGCCAGGCGATCACGCAGGTAACGATCGAGCGTCGCCGCGTTTGGTCGCTGGTCGACGCCCGGACGATTCTCAACCGTATGATCGGCGAGATCACCGACTGGACGGCCCTGGAACACTATCTGCTGCGCTATATGACCAGCGCGAGCGAGCGTGTCACCGCCATCGCCAGCGCCTTTGCCGCCTCGCTGGAACTCGTGCGCGAGGGCAAGCTGGAAATCCGCCAGGAGGGCGCGTTTCAGCCGCTCTATATGCGTCGCGGGCCGAACCATATAGAACTCGAAGCGGCGGAATAGAGCAGGAGTGAGCGTGACCGGCCCGGACGACGACCACCATATGGACGATGAAGCGGCTGCGCCGACAGAGCCGGCCGTCGACGAACACCTCATCCGCGAGGCCGAACGCATCGCCGAGGCCTTGGTCTTCGCCTCCGCTCAGCCGGTGTCCGAAGGTTTTATCGCCGATCGCGTTCCCCGCGGCATCGATGTGCGCTCCATCATGCAGCGTCTGAAGGCCGATTATGCGACGCGTGGCGTCAATCTGATACAGGTCGACGGCGCCTGGGCTTTTCGCACGGCCGCCGATCTTTCCTTCGTAATTCGCCGCGATGACAACGAGGTGCGAAAACTGTCGCGTGCAGCACTCGAAGTCCTGGCCATCATTGCCTATCACCAGCCGGTGACGCGCGCCGAGATTGAAGATATCAGAGGCGTGCAGACCTCCAAGGGGACGTTGGACGTCCTGATGGAATCCGGCTGGGTTCGGTTTCGCGGTCGCCGGCGCACCCCCGGCCGTCCGGTGACGCTGGGTACGACGCGGGATTTTCTCGATCATTTCGGGCTGGAAGAGCTGCGAGACCTTCCCGGTCTCGAGGAATTGAAGGGGGCAGGGCTGCTTTCGGGCCGTATTCCCGCCAACTTCAACATTCCGTCGCCACTGATGAGCGACGAATTGACCGAGGACGAAGATCCGATCACGCAACTGGATCTGGAGGAACTCGGCCTTCTGGCGCCAGGCGGCGCTTCGGACGAATAAGCGGGTCGTTGCAGGCCGATTGGCCGCGCAAAGCTTTTTTCCAGACAGTGACAGCAAGTCTCGGTTTTGCCATTAGCGGCTTCTAATATGTAGGCCGTTCTCCTCATTTGGAGATGTTCGACTGCGGCTTTGGCGCTCGCTATCCCCAAGTGTGCCGGTGCAGCACATTTTGGTGTTTGAAAAACGTCCGTAAACGTCTTACATCGGGAAGACGTTGAAATTGGGAGTTATCGCAATGGGTTCTCTAAGCATATGGCACTGGCTTATCGTCCTGGCCATCGCGCTGTTGTTGTTCGGCCGTGGAAAGATCCCGGAGCTGATGGGTGACGTTGCCAAGGGCATCAAGAGCTTCAAAAAAGGCATGAGCGACGAGGATGAGACGCCGTCTCAGACGACAGCGTCCCGCACGGTTGAACACAAGGCCGACGAATCGAAATAATCATGTCGGGTGCGCAGGGAGTTGAGACGCTCGCTGTCGGCCCAGGAGCCTTTTCATGTTCGACGTAGGCTGGTCTGAGCTGCTGGTTATCGCCGTCGTGGCGCTTGTGGTCATTGGCCCTAAGGAACTGCCGGCAACGTTGCGGACAATCGGCAAAATGACGGCGCGGGCCCGAAAAGTGGCGGGCGAGTTCCGCGCGCAATTCGATGAGGCCATGCGCGAGGCGGAGCTGGACGATGTGCGCCAGACGATCTCCGATGCGCAAAAGCTCAATCCGATCAATTCATTGCGAGAAGCAATGAACCCGCTGCGGCAGATGGGCAACGAGATCAAGGCCGACTTGCAGCGTTCGACGACCGCCGATCAGCCCGTCGCGGCAACATCGACGCCGGCCGAACCAGTGTCCGAGCCGTCCATGGGGCTGCCGGAAATGTCTCCAATCGTTCCGGCAGCTAGCGAGGCCGCACCGGCCGTATCGTCCGCGCCGCTTATGCCGCAGCCGGCCGCCGTTGCTGGGGAAGCGCCTGCTAAGCCGAAAGCTATTCGCAAGCCTCGGGCAAAAGCACCGGGCAAGACGGACGAGGTCGCTGCTGCGCTGGTCGATACGTCGGTTGTCGCGGAAAAGCCGAAGCGGGCGCCCCGCAAGGTTGCAGCGGCCACGGCCGATGCTCCAGCCGCCGCGGCCTCTCCCAGGAAGCGCCCTGCAGCGAGCAAAACAACGCCTAAGAAGAAGGACGAGGCATGACGGGTGACATCGACGATAAGCCGCAGCCGCTTATCGAACACCTCATGGAATTGCGCACGCGGCTGATCTGGTCGCTGGTGGCGTTTTTCATTGCCTTCATCGGCTGTTTCGCCTTTGCCAAGCACCTCTTCAACTATCTGGTCTACCCATACAAATGGGCTGTCGTCTGGGCGCATCTCGATGTTACCAAGGCCGAGCTGATCTATACCGCACCGCAGGAGTTTTTCTTCACGCAGGTGAAGGTCGCCATGTTCGGTGCGCTGGTGATCTCTTTCCCGATCATCGCTGCACAGGTCTATAAATTCGTCGCGCCCGGGCTCTACAAGAACGAGCGTTCTGCTTTCCTGCCGTTCCTGATCGCATCGCCGATTCTGTTTTTGATGGGCGCCGCACTCGTCTACTTCTTCTTCACGCCCATGGTGATGTGGTTCTTCCTGAAGATGCAGCAGGCGCCGGCCGATGGTCAGGTGGGCATTGCGCTGCTGCCGAAGGTCTCGGAATATCTCAGCCTCATCATGACGCTGGTCTTCTCCTTCGGTCTCGTCTTCCAGCTTCCGGTCATCACTACGCTGCTGGCGCGCGTCGGCCTGCTGACATCGGCTTGGCTGGCGCAAAAGCGCAAGTTCGCGATCGTCTTCGCCTTCATCGTCGCCGCCGTGCTGACGCCGCCGGATCCGATGTCCCAGATCGGCCTTGCACTGCCGACGATCCTTCTCTACGAGATTTCCATCTACGCGGCGCGACTCGTGGAACGCCAGCGTGCCCGGCAAGCGCTCGAGGAGAGTGACGAGACGTCCGATGTCGCCAAGACGGATAGCGTCTGAGCGGCAGGTCCGCATCGTCTTTCCATAAGGTTCTGCCGGTTTAATCTCCGTCCGAAATCTCGGGCGGAGTCATCATCTTGTGCAACGACCTGGAACGACGATGCTTGATATCAGATGGATTCGTGAGAATGCCGAGGCTTTGGATGCAGCGCTTGCTAAGCGCGGAGCCGAGCCTTTGTCGCAAAGCCTCATTGCGCTCGACGAGAAGCGCCGCTCCGTCATCCAATCCGTCCAGGATATGCAGTCTCGCCGCAACGCCGCTTCGAAGGAAATCGGCGCGGCCATGGCGCAGAAGAACACCGAGCTTGCCGAGAAGCTGAAGGCGGAAGTCGCCGAGATCAAAACGTCGCTGCCGGCCGCGGAAGAAGAGGAGCGCGTGCTGACGGCCGAGCTCAACGACGCCCTGTCGCGCATTCCCAATATTCCGCTCGACGACGTGCCGGTTGGCAAGGATGAGCACGACAATGTCGTCAAGCATGCCTGGGGCGCCAAGCCGACTTGGAACCATCCGCCGAAGGAGCACTACGAGATCGGCGAAGCACTCGGCTACATGGATTTCGAGCGCGCTGCCAAGCTCTCCGGCTCGCGTTTTACCGTGCTGACCTCGCAGCTTGCGCGCCTGGAACGGGCGCTCGGCCAATTCATGCTGGACCTTCATACAGGTGAACACGGCTATACCGAAGTCAGCTCTCCGCTGATGGTGCGCGACGAGGCCATGTTCGGCACCGGCCAATTGCCGAAATTCGCCGAGGACCTGTTCAAGACCACGGATGGCCGCTGGCTGATCCCGACTGCCGAAGTAACGCTGACCAACCTCGTCTCCGGTGAAATCCTCGATCAGGAGAAGCTGCCGCTGCGCTTCACGGCGCTGACGCCGTCTTTCCGGTCGGAAGCGGGCTCGGCTGGTCGTGATACGCGCGGCATGCTGCGCCAGCACCAGTTCTGGAAATGCGAACTCGTTTCCATCACCGACGCAGAAAGCTCGATTGCCGAGCACGAGCGGATGACCGCCTGCGCCGAGGAAGTGCTGAAGCGTCTTGGCCTGCATTATCGTGTCATGACGCTGTCGACCGGCGACATGGGCTTCGGCGCCCGCAAGACCTACGACCTGGAAGTATGGCTGCCGGGGCAGGACACCTATCGCGAAATCTCCTCCTGCTCGGTCTGTGGCGATTTCCAGGCGCGGCGCATGAATGCCCGCTATCGCGGCAAGGACGATAAGGCGACGAAGTTCGTCCACACGCTGAACGGCTCCGGCACTGCCGTCGGCCGCTGCCTGATCGCCGTTGTCGAGAATTATCTGAATGACGACGGCTCAGTCACTGTTCCGGACGCACTGCTGCCATATATGGGTGGTCTGAAGAGAATCGAGCGGGCAGCCTGATTTGACAGGACATGATTTTGTCCGAAAACCGCTTCGCGCTATTCGGGATCATGTTTTTGAGCGGTGGGGGCAATGCGGATACTTCTGACCAATGACGACGGCATTCATGCCGAAGGACTGGCCGTGTTGGAGCGCATCGCCCGCACCATGTCCGATGACGTCTGGATCGTGGCGCCGGAGACGGATCAGAGCGGCCTTGCCCATTCGCTGAGCCTTTCCGAACCGTTGCGTCTGCGCAAAGTCTCTGACAAGCACTATGCGCTTCGCGGCACGCCGACCGATTGCGTCATCATGGGCATCCGCCAGGTCATGGACATCAAGCCGGACTTGGTGCTCTCAGGCGTCAATTCCGGCTCCAACGTTGCCGACGATGTCACCTATTCGGGCACGATCGCCGGCGCGATCGAGGGTACGCTGCAGGGCGTTCGCTCCATCGCGCTGAGCCAAGCCTATGTGCATGAGAACGGGACACGCGTCGTTCCCTGGGAGGTGGTGGAGGCGCATGCGCCCGCGCTTCTCAGCAAGCTTATCGATGTCGACATGCCCGACGGCACCTTTCTCAACTTGAACTTCCCGAACTGCCAACCGGACGAAGTCTCGGGCACAGAAGTCACCGCGCAGGGCAATCTCGCCTTCAATCTCCAGGTCGAGGAACGGGCCGATGGTCGTGGTTTCCCATATTACTGGTTGCGCTTCGGCGAACGCAGCGGCATCTTTCGCCCCGGCACCGATATCCATGCCTTGAAACAAAATCGTATTTCGGTAACTCCTTTGAAACTCGATTTAACGGATTATTCGGCGCAAGACCGCGTGGCGCGGGCGCTCGGGTACGGAGTAGCGGATTGACATCTCGTCTGGTCGAGAAGGAAGGCTTTGCAGCCGTCGTGCTGCGGCTGCGGGCCGAAGGCATATTGGACATCGATCTGATGACGGCCGTCGAACAGACGCCGCGCCTACCCTTCGTGCCGCTGCAATTTGCCGATGATGCCTATTCCAGCCGAACGATCCCGATCGAATGCGGTGCCTTCATGGAAGGCATCGATCTCGTCGTCCGCATTCTGCATAGCCTGAAGATCAAGCCAGGCCATCGCGTTCTCGAAATCGGAACCGGCAGCGGCTTCACTGCTGCCGTCATGGGCCGCATTGTCGAGCGGGTGCTGACGGTCGATCGCTACAAGACGCTGACGACGGCAGCGCAGCAGCGCATGGATACGCTCGGCCTGCGCAATGTCATCATCCGCCAGGCTGACGGCAGCGTCGGTTTGCCGGGCGAGGGGACTTTCGATCGCATCCTGGTGACCTCCGCCTTCACCACCATGCCGCGCTTCTTTGCCGAGCAATTGGTTTCCGGCGGGTCGATGATTGCGCCGTTGATACTTTCAGACAATGTCTGCCGCATGGTGCGTCTCACCAAGACCGGCAGTCGCTTCGAGCGCGAGGAACTCTTCGATGTTCCTTATCAGCCGATCGTGCCGATGCTCGCCTCTTATCTTTGAGGCCTAATTTAGATTGAAATCCTTGGGGGTATCCCGCGAACGCGGGGTTTCATCTTCTATGGTTAGCAATTCCTCAAAAAAACACATGTGACGCCAGTGCTTTAACCGCATGGTAAGATTAACGCGCTTTAATCGACCCATAATCGGTTGCGTCTCAAGTGGGTCGAGTCATGGGTTTCAGTCTTTCGTCAAACTTCGGTAAATCGGCAGGGAAAGTCTTGGTGGCCGTTCTCCTGGCGAGTACCGCGACAGCTTGTAGTTCGGACACGACGCGCTTCGGCGGGCTCTTTGCGGGCTCTCCGGATCAGACGACGACCGGCTCGATCAATCGTCGCGGCTTGAATGGGGCAGATGGCGATCCCGTGCCGCGTGCCGATCTCGCCCAGGGCGGCGGTTATCAGCAGCAGGATTATTCGCAGCAGAACGCACCGGTGACGAGGCCCTATCCGAATTCTCCGGCCCGTTATAATCCATCCTATTCGAGTGCTCGCGTATCAAGCGCTCCCGTCGCGATCCAGCGGACCGAGCTTGCAGCGCCGACTGCTTCCGCAGCGCCGGTTCGCTCGCATGTCGCCTCCAGGGGAGAAAGCGAAGCGCTCGCCCAGCCGTTCCCCGCATCGCGTGGCAAAGCTGCGGTGTCCCGCGCAGAGCCGGCTCTGGCTCCGGATACGATGTCGACCGGCACGATCAAGGCGCCGACGGCTGCAGCGCCTTCTTCCGGCTGGACGGCAGTCAACGCGCCAAGCGTCACGCTGCGTCCCGGCGAGAACATAAGCCTGCTGTCGCGTCGCTACGGCGTTCCGGAAAAAGAAATCCTGCGTGCCAATGGCCTGAAGAACAGCGCCAGTGCTCAGCCGGGCCAGCAAATCATCATCCCGACCATGAACGGCGCCGGCGCTCCGAGCCCGGCCAAAGTGGCCTCGGAAGCGACCGACCTTTCCAAGGGCGGCAAGATGCCGGCGCCGGTCAAGGCTCCGGAGCAGGACGCTGTCGTGCTGCCATCCAACGGTCAGATGCGTGGCAAGTCGCAGGCCGGCCTCGCCGATCCCAGCAAGCTCGCTGCCGGCAACGGCAAGGGTCCGCAGCCGAAGGGCGATGGCACCTATGTCGTCAAGCCGGGTGACTCGCTTGCCAGGATCGCGAAAAACGCCGGCGTCAGCGTCGATGCGCTCAAGCAGGCAAACCATATTCAGTCGGGCGGCGGCGTCCGCATCGGCCAGACGCTGAAGCTGCCGCATGGTGCAGTTGCCGAGGCCGAACCGGTGAAGCCCGATCCGGTAAAAACCGCCTCGATCGAGCCGCAAAAGTCCGCAGTGAAGTCTGTTGCAGTGCCGGCCATGGAGCCGAAGCAGGCGGCTGCTGAGCCGACCGTAAAACCGGCTGCGAAAGCCGCCGCGACTAAGACTGCCGCCGCAGAGCCGGCAGCAAAGGCAGCGCCTAAGGCCGTCGCCGCAGCGCCGGCCGCCGATACGGCCAAGCCCCAGGCTGTCGCGGCCGCGGCGCCGAGCCAGTCCGTCGGCGATGCCGCCGCCAAGGCCGACGTGCAGGCTGACGCACCGGAAGCGACAGGGATCGGCAAATATCGCTGGCCGGTCCGCGGCGCGGTCATTGCCGGCTATGGCTCGAACGTCAACGGCAGCCGCAACGACGGTATCGACATCTCGGTTCCGGAAGGCACCCCGATCAAGGCCGCTGAAAACGGCGTCGTCATCTATGCCGGCAATGGCCTGAAGGAACTCGGAAACACCGTTCTCGTCCGTCACGACGACGGCACGGTCACGGTCTACGGCCATGCCGATGCACTTAGCGTCGCCCGTGGCCAGAAGGTTCAGCGCGGCCAGACGCTCGCCACGTCCGGCATGAGCGGTGACGTCAAGCAGCCGCAGCTTCACTTCGAAGTCCGCAAGAATTCGGCCCCGGTCAACCCAATGACGTTCCTTGAATAGGTAGTGCGTCTCAAGGAGTCTGCAAAAAGCCCGGCTACCACCGGGCTTTTTGTCGTTCTAAAGCGCATCGCGATCTCTGGGATCCGCTCTTTGCGCTTTAGGTTCTTAATTTTGCGCATGTCGTTGTCGCACGGCCGCTGCGCGACATGATTTGGAAGGCGATGGTCAATCCCGCTCCAGCACGATCCGCTGCCGACCGGCAAGATCCTGGATATATTGCCATGCCACTCGTCCGGAGCGGGCGCCGCGTGTCGTTGCCCATTCCAGCGCCTCGTGATGCATCTGGGCACGATCGAGCGTGAGTTTGAAATAATCGGCATAGCCGTCGATCATCTGCAGATAATCTTCCTGACTGCACTTGTGGAAGCCGAGCCAGAGACCGAAACGGTCGGAGAGCGATACCTTTTCCTCCACCGCTTCCGAAGGGTTGATGGCCGTCGATTGCTCGTTTTCCATCATATGCCGCGGCAGCAGGTGGCGGCGGTTCGATGTGGCGTAGAACAGCACATTGTCCGGCCGGCCTTCGACACCGCCGTCCAGCGCCGCCTTCAGCGATTTGTAGGCGGTGTCGTCGTGATCGAAGGAAAGGTCGTCGCAGAAGACGATGACCCGATGCGGCGTGGCTTTCAGGATATCGAGCAGTACCGGCAAGGAGGAAATATCCTCTCGATGCACTTCGACCAGCTTCAGCGAGACGCCGGTGGCGCGGCGCACATCCTCATGCACGGCCTTGACGAGCGACGACTTGCCCATGCCGCGCGCACCCCAGAGCAAGACATTGTTGGCGGCGAAGCCTTCGGTGAAGCGCAGCGTATTTTCGTGTAAAATGTCGCGCACATGGTCGACGCCCCGGATGAGGGTCAGCGCCACGCGGTTCGGCCGGGCAACGGGCTGCAGATAGAGCCGGGTAGGGGCCCAGACGAAGCAATCGGCAGCGTCCCAATCGTTGACGGCCGGTGCCGGGCCGGCGAGGCGTTCAAGCGCGTCGGCGAGGCGGCGGACTTCCGCAAGGATCAGCGTGTTTTGATCTTCGGTCACCGTTTTTCCTCCAGAACGTTAGTCGGGAAAGGAGTAAAATGCTCCCTGTCTTGGCGGGTACCATGCTCCTTTCGGGCCCGAAAGGCTAAGAGGCCTGGAAAACAGTACGGTCCGCGGCTGTTTTTGTTGCATTCGCGATGATCACAACTATATTCCGGCCACCTGACGCGGGGCCCGTTCCCGCAAGGAGTTCAAGGGAGTTCTCGATGTTTATCACCAACGCATATGCGCAGAGCGCGACAGATTCAGCCGCAAGCGCCTTTGGCGGTTCCGGCTTTGAAATGATCATCCTGTTTGTGCCGCTGATGGTGGTTTGGTATTTCCTTCTTATCCGCCCGCAACGCGCACAGGCGAAGAAGCGTGAGGAAGTCCTGAAGAATATCCGCCGCGGCGACCAGATCGTCACGAGCGGCATCGTCGGCAAGGTCACCAAGGTCGTCGACGACAAGGAACTGGAAGTCGAAATCGCCGAAGGCGTCCGCATCCGCGTTGTGCGCAGCGCCATCACGGAAGTCCGCGTCAAGGGCGAGCCGGTCAAGGCTGACGCTGCGTAAGGTTTGACGGGCAGGTGGGGCCGAGCAGCTTGCCACGCCAGCGTGCAGTTTCGAAAATCGGATTCGACTTTCGAAGAGAACTGTGCGCAAATTCAAAGTGTTACTGCGCCTTTGCGTGTCCCGGTGAGTGTGGGGGCGCAGTGAGAAGCCAAAACTCGAGAGAGCGATGCTGCACGTCTCCTGGTGGAAGACCGTCCTGATCTGGTTCGCCGTTCTCTTGAGCGTTCTCCTTGCCGTGCCCAATCTGCTCAGCGATCAGCAGCTCTCCTCTTTTCCGGCCTGGTTTGCGCGAAGCAAAGTCGGACTCGGGCTCGATCTTGAGGGCGGTTCACATATCATGCTCAAAATCGAGCGTGGCGATGTCGTCCGGGATCGGCTGGAGACTGTTGTTGGCGATATCAGCGCCAGGCTGCGCACGGTCAATATCAGCTATTCCGGTCTTACCGGCACTGGCCAGAAGATCCAGCTCCGCATCAACGATCCCGCGCAGGTGCAGGCTGCTGTAACTGCCTTGAAGCCGATCACCAGCGGCAAGACGGGAGCGGTCTTGTCGCAGGGCGACAATGGTGCCCTGACCGTCGATATTACCGATGCCGGCATCGATGAGCGTGTCTCTGCATCGATGACGCGCTCGCTGAAAGTCATCCGCAATCGTATCGCTCAGTTGGACGTCGGTGAGCCACTGATCCGCCGGCAAGGCGCGGATCGTGTCGTCATTCAGGTGCCGGGCCTTGCCGATCCGCAGCGCCTGAAGAACCTCCTGAACCAGCCAGCCCAGCTCAGCTTCCGTCTGATCGATCAATCCATGCCGGTGCAGGATGCCATCAATGGCCGCCCGCCCGCCGGTTCGGAAGTGCTGTTTTCCGAAGATGACCCTCCAGTTGGCTATCTCGTCCAGAAGCAGCCTCTCCTCTCCAACATCGACTTTGCCGATGCTGTGGCGGTGTCCAACACCCAGAACAATAACGGCAATATTTCCGTCAAACTGACGGCCGAAGCGACCACCCGTTTTGCACAGACGACGGCTGCCAATCTCGGCAAGAATGTCGTGGTCGTGCTTGACGACCAGGTCATCTCGGCGGCCGCCTTGAAGACCGCAATCACCACCGGCGATATCGATATACCCGGTGATTTCACGGCGCAGGGCGCGCAGGATCTCGCCGTCATGCTGAAGTCCGGGCCGTTGCCCGCAACGCTGACGACGGTCGAAGAGCGGACCATCAAGCCCGGCTTGGGCAATGAAACCATGCGCTCGGGCATAACCGCCTGCATTGTCGCCGCCATTTTCGTTGCCGCGCTGATGATCGGCTTCTACGGACTGCTCGGTGTCGCGGCGACGATTGCGCTTGTCATCAACATCATCATGGTTCTGGCAATCATGGGGCTGTTCGGCATCACGCTGACCCTACCCGGGATTGCCGCCATCGTTCTCATCATCGGTATCGCGCTCGATGCCAATGTGTTGATCTACGAGCGCGTCCGGGAAGAAGAAAAGAAGACCCATCTTCTCGTCGACGCGTTGCGCCACGGCTTCAACCGAGCCGCTGCCACCGTAGCCGATGCCAACCTCACGCTGCTCATCGTCGCGGCCATCCTCTTTTACGTCAGCAGCGGCGCGGTGCGCGGCTTTGCCGCGACATTGATAGCGGGCGTTTTCACCACCTTCTTTACCGCTTGCTTCGTGACGCGTTCGCTCGTCGACGCCTGGATTTCGCATCGCAAGCCGCGCGTGCTGCTGGCGGGTGTGCGAAGCGGCATCTTCGACGGCGCCAATATTCGCTTCATGGGTATCCGCCGCTATTCGTTTACGGTGTCGGCGGCGCTTTCGGTCGCAACCCTGCTTGCCTTCGCAACGATCGGCATGCATCTCGGTATCGATTTTACCGGCGGGTCGATCATCGAAGTTCGCGCCAAGCAGGGCGTTGTCGATCCGGCCAATATTCAATCGCGTCTGCAGGACGTCGTTCCGGGCGATGTACAGGTCGAGCGGCTCGACGATCGGCTAAGTGCGGTGATCCGAGTGCATGCGCAGCAGGGTGGCGAGAACGCCGAACAATCCGCCGTGACCCTCGTGCGCGACGAACTAGGCAGGGAATACGACTTCTCCCGTGTCGAGGTCGTCGGCCCTGCCGTTTCCGGCGAAATCAGCGCGACGGCGTCGCTTGCGGTTCTCGCGGCGCTGGCTGCGATCCTCATCTATATCTGGCTTCGTTTCGAGTGGCAGTTTGCCGTTGGCGCGATTGTCGCCACGCTGCATGACGTCATCCTGACGCTGGGCCTCTTCGTGCTGACCGGCATGGAATTCAACATGACGGGCATTGCGGCACTTTTGACCATCGTCGGCTATTCGCTGAACGATACCGTCGTCGTCTATGACCGGATGCGCGAGAATCTCAGACGCTATTCGCAGATGCCGTTGCCGATTCTGATTGATGCCTCCATTAATCAGACGCTGTCGCGCACGGTTCTGACCTCGGCGACGACTTTGCTGGCGCTGCTCGCGCTCTGTATATTCGGCGGCGAGGTGATCCGCTCCTTCACCTTCGTCTTGCTCTTCGGCGTCGCGGTCGGCACTTTCTCTTCGATCTATATTGCGGCCCCGGTCCTGATCGTCTTCAAGCTACGCCCGGATAGATTCCAGGCTGGCGGCGAAAACAAGGGACAGGCAGGCGGCGACGTTCAATCAGGCAAACCAGCGGTGTGACAGAGTGGCAAAAGGCATAGAAATACGGAACGCGCATTTTCCCGGTCGCGCACCGATCGACGCTTATGGCAATGGCGGTTTTCGATTTGCCGACATGTCGCATCGCGGCTCGCTGCTCTGCCTGCCCTCCGGCATTTACGGCTGGGACATGACGCTGGAGGATGCGTTGACGCCGGCGCATTTCCAGAAAGTGCTCGATGAGGCTGCCGAGATCGAGGTGTTGTTGGTCGGCACCGGCCTGGAACTGCGGCCTTTGCCATCGGAGCTGAGGGCGGCTTTCCGCGCCAGGCAGATTTCTTCCGATTCGATGAATACGGGAGCGGCGGTGCGCACATTCAACATCATGCTGGCCGAGTCGCGCGCCGTTGCCGCGGCGCTGATCGCCGTTTGACGAGGATCTGGCAGGGCATGACGACATTAGCTGCGCCCCGTAGCAACCAGGATCTTTGCCTGGCGACGCTTCGCGACACCGATCGCGACCGCTATCTTGCCTGTCTTCTGGCGCCGGAGGATAAGCGCGGCGCTCTCGCCGCACTCTACGCCTTCAATGCGGAGCTGGCGCGCATCCGCGATTTGGTCCACGAGCCATTGCCGGGCGAAGTGCGCATGCAATATTGGCGCGATCTGCTCGAGGGACAGGCGCATGGGTCGAGCGCGGCCAATCCCGTGGCTGCCGAGCTGCTCGCCGCGAGCGAGCTGCATCGCCTGCCGCGTCAAACGCTGATCGATATGATCGATGCGCGCATCTTCGATCTCTACGATGATCCGATGGAAACGCGCGGCACGCTGGAAGGCTATGCCGGCGAGACGGCGTCGGCGCTGATCCAGCTTGCGAGCCTCGTGCTGTCGCCGGAGGATGCCCGCCGCTCGGCCGACGCTGCCGGCCATGCCGGCGTGGCACAGGCGATTGCCGGGCTGCTGTTGCTGATGCCGCTGCACCGCCATCGCGGACAGCTCTATCTACCGCTGGAAATCTTGACGGCAACCGGTCTCGATCGAGATGCTTTTCTCGCTGGCGAGGACAAGGCACGCATTTCTGCCGCCATCGAAGCTTTCGCCGGCCTCGGCCGCGAGCATCTGGCGAAGGCGAGAGCTGCCGGCAATATTTCGCCGGCGGTATTTCCGGCTTTCCTGCCGGTGGTTTTGGCAGAGCCGGTGCTGAAACGCGCGCAGGCGCTGGGCGCCGACCTGTTCGATCGATCGTTCCTGCAGCCGCAATGGCGCCGGCAGATGCGCATGGCTCTGGCCTCGGTGACCAGGAAAATCTGAAACTGACCACGTTCGCGCAAGTCTCAGAGCTTATAGAGATTGCCGAATATTTGCCCGCATCCCAGGAGAGCCGCTATGGGCATCATCGTCTGGTGCATACTCTTTGCGATCGTCGTTTTCTTTGCCTTCTTCGCAACGCGCATGGCGTCGCAAAACAAGGAAGATGGTCTGCACGATACCGGTCTTGCCATTCTGGAGTTCGGCCGCGCTTTTCCGACGGAGGCCATCCGGCAATTGCAGACCACGGCCAACGGCCAAGCGGTTTTCGTGCGCCTGCATGATGACAAGGCCGGCTTCATGCGGAGCCTGCGCAATCACTTTGCCGTTCATCTGATCGAGCCGGGCAGGGCGCGTGCCAAGGATTCGGGAAGCGGTCGTGGCTTGACCATCGATTTCCTGGATGCTCCGCACCATAACGGCACATTCGAATTCGCGACGCCCGCGGAGGCGGCTGAGGTCTCGCTCTGGCTGCTCGGCAACTATGTTGCGAGCGATGATTCCAAGTCCTCGGCTACCAAGCCGGCGGCAGAGGCCTAGAGAGGCTCAGGCACTTTTGATGATCGCGGGCGCCTGAACCCCCAGCCACGCAGCGCAATCGGCCAGTGCCCGCTTGGCGATCAGTTGCCGTTTCATGATCGTCTTGTCCTTGCCACGGAAGCGCTTGACGCCTTCCGGCTTGACGATCGAACCCGGTTCCAATTCCGGAAACAGCCCGAAATTGATATTCATCGGCTGGAAGGAGCGTTTGCCCGGCTCTTCATCGGAAACGATATGGCCGCCGGTAATGTGGTTGAGCAGCGAGCCCAGCGCCGTCGTATCCGGCGGCAGGGACGGCGACTCGCCCCTGTGCTCGGCTGCCGCGAAGCGACCGGCCAGCAGACCGATGCTGGCGCTTTCGACATAACCTTCACAACCGGTGATCTGGCCGGCAAAACGCAGGCCCGGCCGCGATTTCAGCGAGAGCGAGCGGTCGAGCAGCGTCGGCGAATTGATATAGGTGTTGCGATGCAGGCCGCCGAGCCGTGCGAATTCGGCATTCTCCAGGCCTGGGATCAGCCGGAAAATCTCGGCCTGCGCGCCATATTTCAGTTTCGTCTGAAAGCCGACCATGTTGTAGAGCGTGCCGAGCGCATTGTCCTGGCGTAGCTGTACGACCGCATAGGCCTTGACGCCGGGGTTATGGGCATTGGTCAGGCCCATTGGTTTCATCGGCCCGTGGCGTAGCGTCTCGCGCCCGCGCTCGGCCATCACCTCGATCGGCAGGCAGCCGTCGAAATAGGGCGTGCCTTCCCATTCCTTGAAACCAACGGCGTCGCCGGCGATCAGCGCGTCGACGAAGGCGTTATATTGGGCTTCGTCCATCGGGCAGTTGATGTAGTCCTTGCCCGTGCCGCCCGGTCCCACCTTGTCGTAGCGGGATTGGTGCCAGCAAATGTCCATGTTGATGCTGTCGCGGTAGACGATCGGCGCGATGGCGTCGAAAAAGGCAAGTGCGTCCGCGCCCGTCTCTGCCTGGATGGCACTGGCAAGCCCCGGCGCGGTCAGAGGCCCGGTGGCGATGATCGCCCGACCCCACTCCTTCGGGGGCAGGCCCTGGACTTCCTCGCGAACGACTGTGATCAGAGGGTGGTTTTCGATCGCCTGCGTTACCGCCTCCGAAAATCCATCGCGATCTACCGCCAGCGCGCCGCCGGCGGGAACCTGGTGCTTATCGGCGCAAGCCATGATCAGCGAGCCGGCCAGGCGCATTTCCGCGTGGATGACACCGACCGCATTGCTGGTCGCATCGTCGGAGCGGAAGGAGTTGGAGCAGACGAGTTCGGCCAGACCGTCGGTCTTGTGCGCCTCGGTTCCGCGTACGCCACGCATTTCATGCAGGATGACGGGCACGCCGGCGCTGGCGATCTGCCAAGCGGCTTCGGAGCCGGCAAGGCCGCCGCCGATGACATGGATGGGAGAAACGGAGTTGGTATTTGTCATGCGCGCGTCATTACCACGGGCAGGCCGGCGATCCAATTGCTTTACGCGTAAGCCGGAATCAAAAACGGCGCCGAAGAGCGCCGTTTTGAAGCAGTCCACTCAGTCCGTTGCGATTAACGGAAAGAGCGGGAAGCGATGTTGCGGATTTCGTAGCGGCTAACGCCGATATCCGACAGGGTCTGGCTGGAGAGGTTGCCGAGCTCGTTCAGGGTGCGGCGATAGCTAATCCAGTTCTTGGCAATACGAAGCGGGTTCATTTTCTTGTCCTCAGTCATCTAGTTGCGAGCGGCACGATTGCCGCCTCAGCGCTTGATACTCATATAGGGGCGAGGACGAATATTTTGCAGTGCAAATAAAAAGCGTCTGCTATGCATTTGTGCAATATGACGCCCAAAAAGCCATCACTGCCCAAATTTTATATGACATGTTAGAGCGTATGACTTGAAACGTGGCAGTGATTGCTTGCGAGGGCAAACGGCGTGCACGAATGACGCGCAAAAAAGAACGCCCGCCGCGGTTGTCCGCAACGGGCGTTGTGAAGGCTGTCGCTATTTAGCGAAGCCAATCCGCTAGTTAGCGGCCAGTGGCTTCGCGAGCTACGCGATGGATGTCCGAACGGTCGATACCGAGGTCGTGCAGTTCGCGAGTGCTCATGCGGCCGAGTTCGGTAACGGTCTGACGGTACTTGCGCCAGTTGTTGAAAGAGCGGGTCAGGTTCATTTTATATCCCTTTCGAGGATTTGGAGATCTCGTCGGTTCCGCGATTGGTTCCGTCCTCGATCTGATGAATGCGAATATATGCTGCACTGCGAAAATCAAAAAGAGCGATTGCTACATGCCACCTATGCGCAAGATGCAATCCAATGGGGATGTTTGGTTAACGCGGTGACCGCTTTTTGTGCATAACGGAGTTGCGCGAAAGCAGCCATTTGGCATGCAATTGGTTGAATTCGCGAACTTTAGCTCGAAACATGAGCAATTGACCGGAAGCTATCCATCCGCGGTCGGATCCATATCATCCTGCGAGCCCGTAACGGATTGTAGATCGCTAGAGATTGAGCGCACGAGAAAATTCCCGTTGCCGCATGCTTTGCGCTCTTCCAAATCCTTGAGCCGCCTAAAAGGGGCGCGCAAACGATCTCCGCCGATTCGTAGGGCAATAACCGATTTAATGGGAGATAAAAAATAACGCCCACCGCGGGAGGAGGATGCGGTGGGCGTCATTTGTGGTGATTGACGACTGGGAGGAGGAGTGTCGTCAATCCATCGGAGCGCACTGGGAGGAGGAGTGTGCGGCTCCGAATTCTATATGAGGAATTCATCCTCAGGCTCTTTCCGGCTTTCGCCGAAGCGGCGCGCCACGCCGTCCTTCGATGCTCATAAAATAGTATGACTTTTGATTTTTGTGCAGCGCAATAATTTCATAGGAGGTATGCTTCATGTGCATACGTTGAGATGCGTCAATACCGCAAACGACCATTGTACGAAGTAAGCCTTAACTCTGGATTAACGTGGTGCGACCTTGCGCGAAGCTCGGCCTGTTTTGAAACGCGAAAGAGCGACCTCGATCGCACCCATTTTGTGATAAGACACTCAGGGATGTTGGAATCGCTGTCAGGGGCGCGCGATGTACCGGGCTAGGCTGGAGCGTGATCTTAAGGTCTGGGTGAATAAGGGGTTGGTCGATGGGCCGGCAGCGGCAGCGATTCTCAATGAATATGACAGCCGCCCGGCAAGCTTCAGCCTTGGCCGCGTGCTCGCCGTCATGGCGGCGCTGTTGGTTGGCGCCGCGATCCTGTTGTTCGTCGCCTCGAATTGGGAGGCGATTCCAAGGATCGTCAGGCTCTTTGGACTTATAGCGCTGATCTGGGCCTTTTATCTTGGCGGCGCCTATTCATTCGTCCGCGGCCACCCGGTTCTCGGCTCGGCGGTGCTGATTCTCGGTACGATGAGTTTCGGCGGCGCCATGTCGCTTGTCGGCCAGATGTATAATCTATCCGGCGACGAGCTGACGATGATGATCGTCTGGTTCGCGGTTGCCGCCGTCGCTGCCGTATTGTTTCGCTCGAGCGGGCAGGTGGCACTTGCCGGCTTCCTCGCTTGGGGCTTTTGCGGCTTCTATCTTTGGGAGCACTATGACGCATGGTACGGCATCATGCCCTGGGCGCCGCCGGCTATGGCGGCCGTGCTGATCGCCCTTGTCCGATACGTCGATGCGCCAAGATCCCGGCATCTTGCCTATCTGATGCTTGTCGGCTGGCTGACTTGGATTTTCGCACAGTATGAGAGCCTGCATGCGGCTATCCTGCTTGCTACCGCCGGCATGATTGCCTTCCTGGCCGTCAGCCTTCCGATCTCGCCTTTGACACGGATCGCGCAAACTGCCGGGGCAGCGCCGGCTTTCTACAGCTTCCTCGTTGCTGCCATCGGTCTCTTCGCAATTCATGGAGAGATCAGCGACGGGGTTTTTGAGAATAATATATGGGTTGCAAACAAGCTGCCTCTCATCGTGATCGCCTTCGCGACGCTCGCAAGTGCGATCGTTGCCATCATTCTGAGCGGCCGCGATAACGGTGCTGTGCGCTATCTCGCTTATGTCGTCTTTGCCGGTGAAATCCTCTATCTCGCCGGCGAGACGGTCGGTTCGATCATCGGCACATCGGGATTCTTCCTGATCTGCGGTGTATTGGTCGCGATCGCCGCCTGGCTGGTCATCCGGTTGGAGCGGCGATTTTCCCATCATGACGCCGCTGAGAGTGACAGGCAGGGGGCGCGGGCATGACGATGACAGCCGAGCCAGGCACCGTTGTACGCAATGTCAGCCGCCGCATGTGGATTGCCGCTATCATTGTCGCAGTACTTCAGACAGCCATCCTCGGCTATATGGTTGGCGAACGGGCTTGGGGCCTGCGCAGCGGCGTCGAGGTTCTGTTGAAAACCGCCCCGATCGATCCGCGCGATTTGCTGCGCGGCGACTATGTGACGCTGAACTACGATATTTCACGGGTGCCGGTATCGACCGTGATCGGCGGGATTCCGACGGAAAATCGGAAAAACCAGATTTTGTCCGTCCGCCTTAAGAAGCAGGATGATGGCTATTGGGGCATCGTCGAATCGTCCTTCGGGGCACTGGAGCCGAAACCGGACACGGTCGTTCTCAAAAGCCTGCCTTTCGACTATTTTGCTTACAGCGATAGTGCGCCGTCGCACGCGACGATCTGGGTCACCTACGGTATCGAACGCTATTATGTGCCTGAAGGCGACGGTCGCACCATCGAGGATGCGCGCAATCACGACCGCGTCGCGATTGCCGCCCGCGTTTCGTCCGATGGCGCGGCGCATATCAGAAGCCTGCTTCTCGATGGCAAACCCGTCTACGAAGAGCCCCTTTACTGACAGCGTTTCCGTCTAAAACCAAACAAGGTTCATGGACGGTCGTAGAACCGTCATTTTTCCTTTGCGTGGTTGAAAACGGGTGATATAGAGACGCCGCGCTCCGGAAGGCCCCATGGGCAGGCATTGCCGTGCGGTTTTGGGAACGCGGGTATGGTGAAATTGGTAGACACGCCAGATTTAGGTTCTGGTGCCGCAAGGCGTGGGAGTTCAAGTCTCTCTACCCGCACCAAGGCTGCCTTGTGGACGGGAGAGGCTTAACGGTCTGTCTCCTGACCCGCGGTGGACGCGCCATTTTGCCTAGAGCATCCCGCTTTCTAGTGGAAAGTGGACAAGATGCCCTAGATTCCGAGAGGAAGAGCGACCTTTGCGCATTCGTTCGAACGCGCGGCGCTCTAGCAAAATGATGAGGAATTGCATCCAAGCCACGCTCGGGATTTTCCGGCGTCGTGCTCATCGAAACGAACGGCTGTCTGGGCACGGCCGCCATGAATGAAGGTAGGACAATGCAGGTTATCGAAACGCTCGCTGAAGGGCTGAAGCGCGAAATCAAGGTGGTCATCCCGGCCAAGGACATGGAAGTTCGCATGAACGAGCGCCTGGCCGAGGTCAAGGACAAGGTCCGTATCAACGGTTTCCGTCCGGGCAAGGTGCCGGTTGCGCATCTGAAGAAGGTCTATGGCAAGTCGATCATGGCCGACCTCGTCAACGAGATCGTTCGTGATCAGCCCCCGGCAATCCTGACCGAGCGCGGCGAAAAGTCGGCAACCCAGCCGGAAATTGCCATGACCGAGGACAAGGACGAGGCTGAAAAGATCCTCGCCGCTCAGGCCGATTTCGAATTCACGCTCTCTTATGAAGTCATCCCGGCAATCGAGCTGAAGTCGGTCAAGGGCATCAAAGTTACCCGCGAAGTCGCCGAAATCGGCGAGGACGAAGTTACCGAGCAGATCCTGAAGATCGCTGAAAGCGCCCGCAGCTACGAGTCGAAGAAGGGCAAGGCGGCCAACGGCGACCGCGTCACCATCGACTACCTCGGCAAGGTTGACGGCGAAGCCTTCGACGGCGGCAAGGACGAAGACGCTCAGCTCGTCCTCGGCTCCAACCGCTTCATCCCGGGCTTCGAAGAGCAGCTCGTCGGCGTCAAGGCGGACGATGAAAAGACCATTACCGTGACGTTCCCGGCCGACTACCCGGCCAAGAACCTTGCCGGCAAGGAAGCCACCTTCGACATCAAGGTGAAGGAAGTCGCAGCTCCCGGCGATATCGAAATCAACGACGAACTCGCCTCCAAGCTCGGCATCGAATCCGCCGACCGCCTGAAGGAAATCGTCCGCGGCCAGATCGAAAGCCAGTACGGCTCCGTCACCCGCCAGAAGGTCAAGCGTCAGCTCCTCGACCAGCTCGACGAGATGTACCAGTTCGACACCCCTCAGAAGCTGGTTGAAGCAGAATTCGCCAGCATCTGGCGTCAGATCCAGACCGATCTCGATGAATCGGGCAAGACCTTCGAAGACGAAGACACGACCGAAGAAAAGGCACGCGAAGAATATCGCAAGCTTGCCGAGCGCCGTGTCCGCCTTGGCCTCGTTCTCTCCGAAATCGGCGAAAAGGCCGGCGTCGAAGTGAGCGAAGACGAAATGCAGCGCGCGCTCTATGCGCAGCTCCAGCAGTTCCCGGGCCAGGAAAAGGAAATCCTGAACTTCTTCCGCAACACGCCCGGCGCTTCCGCCAACCTGCGTGCCCCGATCTTCGAAGAAAAGGTCATCGACCACCTGCTGACCGAAGTCGACGTCACCGACAAGACCGTTTCCAAGGAAGCGCTGCTGGCTGACGACGAAGCTGAAACGGAAGACAAGCCGGCCGCCAAGAAGGCTGCTCCGAAGAAGAAGGCTGCTGCCAAGGCTGAAGCAACCGAAGCCGCTGCCGAAGGTGAAGAAGTTGCCGCCGCTCCGAAGAAGAAGGCCGCTCCGAAGAAGAAGGCTGCTGAAGACAGCGCCGAATAATTCGGATTTGCTCCGGAACTGATCACAGCCCTGCCGTTCGCGGCGGGGCTTTTTTGTTGTGCAGATCAGGGAAAAACTCCCTCTCCCCGTCAAAACGGGAGAGGGGCTGGGGTGCGGGGCAACAAACTATCCGCGAAGACTGAAATCTAGGATTTGGGAGCAGGCGCGAAGCGCAGGTCAGACGCTTCAGCGTCATTGTCCGATTGGCGCAGAACACGGGCACGTTGGGTTATCTCAGATTTCGGGCCACGCAATTGACGGTCCCCGCGGAAAGCCCCTCACCCTAACCCTCTCCTCGCAGGCGGGGAGAGGGACTCCCTCTCGATCCGTCGCGCTTGCACAGCCTCTACTCAAAGCTCCGACTTGATATCGCCCATGCGGTTCCACGCATCCAGGCCGGCGATTTTGTAGGCTTCGGCGAGTGTCGGGTAGTTGAAGGTGTTTTCGACGAAATATTCCACCGTGCCTTTGAGGTTCAATACCGCCTGGCCGATATGGACGAGTTCGGTCGCGCCTTCGCCGACGATGTGGACGCCGAGAAGGCGGCGGGTCTTCAGCGAGAAGATCATCTTCAGGAGGCCGGTGTCGAGGCCCATGATATGGCCGCGCGACGTCTCGCGGAAACGGGCGATGCCGCACTCGTAGGGAATGTGGCGTTCCTTGACCTCTTCTTCGGAAAGACCGCAGGTGGAGATTTCCGGCACGGCATAGATGCCGTAGGGGAAGTATTTCGGTGGCTCCTTGGCGATGGCACCGACGGCGACGCGGGCGGCGATGCGGCCTTGTTCCATCGAGGTTGAAGCAAGGCTCGGAAAGCCGACGACGTCGCCAGCCGCAAAGATATGCGGGACGTTGGTGGCAAAGGTTTCGGGATTGACGCTGAGACGCCCGCGATTGTCCGCTTCGAGACCGGCAGCAGCCAGATTGAGCGTATCGGTAGCACCCATGCGGCCGGCTGCAAACAGCACCATGTCGGTGATGATGCGGCGACCATTGTCCAGCAACAGTTCCACCTTGCCGTCCTGGCGGGTGACCTTTTCGGCCTTTTGCCCCAGCAGCAGCTTCATGTTGCGGTCGCGTAGCTGATAGATGAAATCCTCGACGATTTCCTTGTCGATGAAGTCGAGCATCGTCGATTTCGGATCGATCAGCGTCACCTGCGTGTCGAGCGCGCTAAAGATCGTCGCATATTCGATACCGATGACGCCGGCGCCGATGACGACCATCGAACGCGGCAAATCCTCGATCTCCAGCAATTCGTCGCTGTCGAGAACGGTCTTGCCATCGAAGGGCATATAGTCCGGACGGAAAGGCTTGGTGCCGACCGCGAGCAGAATGCTGGCGCCCGTGACATGGACGACTTCGCCGTCGTCCTTGACCACCTGCATGGTCTGCGGATCGACGAAGCTCGCCTTGCCGCGTATATGCTGTACCCGGTTGCGAGCGAATTGATGCTCCAGAACTTCGACTTCATGGTCGAGAGTGATCAACAGGCGGCGACGCAAATCCGCGGCGCTGATTTCCTGCTTCACACGATAGGCGCGGCCGTAGAAGCCGCGTTCGCGCCAGCCGGAGAGATTGAGCGCGGTCTCGCGCAGCGTCTTCGACGGAATGGTGCCAGTATGGACGGAGACACCGCCGACACGCTTGCCCTGTTCGATCACCAGCACCCTCTTGCCGAGCTTGGCGGCCTGAATGGCGCCTCTGCGGCCTGCGGGGCCGCTGCCCACGACTATGAGATCGAATTGGTCCATCGGAAGCCTCGGGTGATTGGATTTATGGAATCAATGTCGCAACGCAACATACTGTCCGTCAACCGGTAGCGGCTCAATGTTACAGATTATCTAACAGGAAATGATCAGGAGCTGGAAAGGCCGAGCCAAGGCTCCAGCTTTTCGAAAGTCCGGTCCATGGCATAGGCATGGGTGAAGGAAAGCGGCAGATGTCCGTAGATGATCGACATCTGGTTTTCCGCGGCCGCCTCGCCGGCTTTGGCGATAGCAGCGAGATAGAGGGCCGAGGCAAGCCCCGTGCGATCTGCGCCGGCCTGGCAATGGATCAACAACGGCTTCGGCGCATCGCGCATGATCTCCACAAGCCGCGCTGCCTGCTCCTGGGTCAGCTCGTGGCCGGAGGACATGCGAAAATCAATATGATTGATATTGAGTTCCTTCGCCTGGGCGACTTCGTTGTCGTACCAGGTGCGGCCGCTATTGTCGCCGCGCAGGTTGATGATGGTCTTGATACCATATTGCTTCTGCAGTTCCGCGATCGTCGCCGGCGATGGCTGGGAAGAGCGGTAGACCTCGCCCGCGATGACGGGATGGAAATTCGTCGTCCACAGCATATGGGCGTAGAAGCCGCCGGCAATCAGCGCAAAAGGAGAAAATGCAAGAAGGACACCACGGCCGATGCGGCGCAGACGACCAGAAAGCAGCAATGACGTCTTCGGCATGTAGTCTCCGGGGTACGCCGCAGCTCGAGCGGATAAGGCGCAAACAAAACAATCGCTTCCGTGTGCAAACGCACCGATCTGGAGGCGTTATCCTTGTGTCAGAACATCCTGACAAATACCTGAAAAGCGCAAGGGGAGATGCTGAGGCAGGAAACTATCGATAGATCAGAATTCAACGGTCTTGCTTATGTCGTAAAGTATAATAAAAACAAATTATTATGCGGGTATTCTGATGTTGCAATCTATCCAGAGGTATCGATTCAGATCAGCCGCAACGCCCTGAAGCTGACATGGCCGTTCTTGCCGATGATAATATGATCGTGAACGGTGATACCCAAAGGGCCGGCCGTGTCGATGATCGTCTTCGTCATGTCGATATCGGCGCGCGAGGGTGTAGGGTCGCCTGAAGGATGGTTATGGACGAGAATCACGGCGGTGGCCGAGAGTTCGAGCGCACGTCTGACCACCTCGCGCGGATAGACCGGCGTATGGTCGATCGTTCCCAAACCCTGCACCTCATCCGCGATCAGGGCATTGCGCTTGTCGAGAAACAGGATTCGAAACTGTTCGCGCGTCTCATGCGCCATTGCGGTGTGGCAATAGTCGATCAGAGCCTTCCAGGAGGAGAGCACCGGCTTGCCCGTCAGCTCGCTTTTCAGCATGCGCTGCGCCACGCTTGCCACCAGCTTCAGATCGAGAGCCACGGCTTCGCCGACGCCGCTGATTTCCTGCAGCAGATTGGCCGGCGCGCCGAAGACGCCGCCGAGCGTGCCGAAGCGAGCAAGCAGCGCCTTGGCGATCGGCTTGGTGTCGCGGCGCGGAATCAGCCGAAACAGCAGGAGTTCGAGGATTTCGTAATCGGCAAGCGCCGCATCGCCCCCATCGCGATAGCGATTGCGCAGGCGTTCCCGGTGACCGTGATAGTGAGCCTCGGCATTGGCCGGCACGCTCGGCGGCTTCGCCGGTTTGTCGCGCAGCGCGGTTATGGTGGATTGATGGGCGAAAAACAGCCGCTCGTCGAAAAGCGGAGCTTCTTCAAGGCTATCCGTCGCGCCGCCGCTATCGATGGGCATGTCGCCATGTCCGGAGGAAGAAGCGGGGCGCTTCGCCATGCATTACCCCTGCAGCGGTGGCAGGCCGGGACGGTCGAGGCCGCCGGGCGACAGGGTGAAGATCTCGCAGCCGGTGGCAGTGACACCGACGGTGTGTTCATACTGCGCCGACAGGGAGCGGTCGCGCGTGACCGCCGTCCAGCCGTCGCCAAGCACTTTCACATGCGGTCGTCCGAGATTGATCATCGGCTCGATGGTGAAGATCATGCCTTCACGCAGTTCCGGGCCCTCGCTGGCGCGGCCGTAATGCAGGATGTTCGGGGAATCATGGAAGAGGCTGCCGACGCCGTGGCCGCAGAAATCGCGCACGACGGAGCAGCGCTCTGCTTCGGCATAGGCCTGGATCGCCTCGCCGATGGCGCCGGTGCGAGCACCGGGACGCACGGCGGCGATGCCGCGCATTAGCGATTCGTAAGTCACTTCCAGCAGCCGCTCCGCCGAGCGCTTGATCTCGCCGACGGGATACATGCGGCTGGAATCGCCGTGCCAGCCGTCGAGCACATAGGTCACGTCGATATTGACGATATCGCCGTCGCGCAGCGGCTTGTCGTTGGGAATGCCGTGGCAGACGACGTGATTGATCGACGTGCAGGAGGATTTCATATAACCGCGATAGTTCAATGTCGCCGGGTAAGCGCCATGATCCATACCGAATTCGAAGACGAAGCGATCGATGACATCAGTCGGTACGCCAGGCCCGACGATGGCGGCCAGTTCGTCGAGGCAACGAGCGGTCAACTGGCATGCCTTGCGCATTCCTGCGAAAGCGTCGGGGCCGTAGAGGCGGATGGCGCCTGTGTTTTTCGACGGCGCCGTTGCCGCTTCGATGTAATTCACCATGATCAGCCTTCAGCAGAAATCTTTATACTGGTATTTAATGCAGCTATGCCGGGTTCGTCTATCGGGATCAACCCTGCAGGCGTTATTTCCGTCGGCGAGACCTTGCATTTGACAGCATAGACTTCGACGCCGCGCTTCAAAGCTCGCTCAAACGCCGCGGTGTAGACGGTATCGAGATCGCCACAAACACGAAAACGCCGGCAGTCGTGCCGCTGGATCACGAATAGCATGACGGCGCGGTATCCCGCTTGCGCCATATCGCCGAGTTCTTCGAGATGCTTGGCGCCGCGGGCTGTCACCGTATCGGGAAATTCGGCAAGGCCCGGCTGGCGCATGAAATGCACATTCTTGACTTCGACATAGGTGGTTGTCCTCAAGGGATCGGTCAAGAGCAGGTCGATGCGGGAATTGCGGCCGTAATTTTGCTCACGCCGAACGGTCGTGTAGTCGCCGAGATCGGAAATCTGCCTGAGCGCGATTGCCTCCGCCGCCAACCGGTTCGGCATGGCCGTGTTGACGCCGACCGTGGTGCCATCTGCTTCGATCAATTCGAAAACGTGCCGATATTTACGCTTCGGACTGTCGTGTTCTGAAAGCCAGATGCGCGAACCGGGTGTTGTCAGGCCCTGCATCGAGCCGGTGTTTGGGCAGGAGCCGGTGATGATCTCGCCGCTCTCCAGTTCGGCATCGAAAAGGAAGCGTTTATAGCGGGCGATCAGCCGTGCGGGGACGAGGGGCGGGTCGAACAGCATGAATGGTCGCCGCTTAGGCGCGTTCCATGACGAAGCTGCCGGGTGCTTCCTCAATGGCGTTCAGCGCCGCGCCACCTGGCTTGCGGGCGGGAACCATGCGGCTGTCGTTGCCTTTGATCCATTCAAGCCAATGCGGCCACCAGGAGCCTGGCGTCTCCCTGGCTTCGCCGAGCCATTGATCATAATCACCCTTGACCGCGCCGCCCGTCCAGAACTGGTATTTATGCTTGTCCGGCGGGTTGACGACACCGGCGATATGACCGGAGCCAGTCACCACGAATTCCACCGGCCCGCCGAAGAACTGGCTGCCAATGAAGACGGATTTGGCCGGTGCGATGTGATCCTCGCGTGTTGCCAGATTATAGACGGGTATCTTGACGTCCTTCAGCGACAGCTTTTTGCCGTCGAGCACCATCTTGCCCTGGCTCAAAGCATTGTCGAGATAGCAATTGCGCAGATAAAATGAATGGTTGGCGGCCGCCATTCGCGTGGAATCGGCGTTCCAGAACAGAAGATCGAAGGGTAGGGGTTCCTGGCCCTTCAGATAGCTGTTGACGAAGTAGGGCCAGATCAGCTCCGAGGCGCGCAGCATGTTGAAGGCTGTCGCCATTTTCGAGCCCTCGAGATAGCCGACCGCCTTCATCTGCTCTTCCAGCGCCGAGATCTGCTCTTCATCGACGAAAACCTTGAGATCGCCGGCAAAGGTGAAATCGACCTGCGTGGTCAGGAAGGTGACGGTGCGGATGCGTTTGTTCTTTTCCTTGGCATGCAAAGCAAGCGTTGCCGCCAGCAGCGTACCGCCGACGCAATAACCGACGGCATTGACCTCTTTCTCGCCGGTTGCCTTCTCAATCTTATCGAGCGCGAAATCGATGCCTTCGCGCGCATAGGACGTCCAGTCCTTCGCCGCGTGGCGCTTATCCGGGTTCACCCAGGAGATGACGAAGACGGTGTGCCCCTGTTCGACGCACCATTTGATGAAGGATTTCTGAGGGTTGAGATCGAGAATGTAGAATTTATTGATCCAGGGCGGGCAGATCAGCAGCGGCCGCTTCAACACTTTATCCGTTGCCGCTTCATATTGAATGACCTGGCAGACATCGCTCTGCGCGATCACCTTGCCGGGCGTCAATGCCATGTCTCTTCCAACAGCGAATTTCGTCATGTCGGTCTGGCGCAACCGCAATTCGCCGCGACCGGCGCTGATATCCTCGGCAAACATTTTCATGCCGCGCACGAGGTTTTCAGCGTTGGAAGCGACAGTCTCGCGATAAAGCTGCGGATTGGTGGCGACGAAATTGGCCGGCGATAGCGCCGCGGTGATCTGCTTGGTGTAGAAGGAGGCCTTGTGGCGTGTGTGTTCGTCCAGCCCTTCGGCGTCGGTGACCATCTTGTCCGCCCAACCGGCGGTCAACAGATAGGTTTGACGCAGGAAATCGAAGAAGGGATTTTTCTGCCAATCCTCGTCGGCGAAGCGCCTGTCTTTGACCGGTTCAGGCTCGGGTGCCGAATCACCGCTGAGGCGCTGCATGGTTTTCGTCCATAGGCCGAAATAGCCGGATAGCAGATAGGTCTGTGCCTCCAATGTCCGGCGCGGATCGGAAAGCCAGTATTCGCTGACCTTGGAAAGCGTCTTGACGATATCGGTCATCGGATCGGCGACGGTGTCGACCTTCTCGCCGCGCTCGCGCGGCGCAAGCCATGCGGAAGCGGCCTTGCCGAGATTTTCCAACGCGCGGGCAAAGTTGACGGCCATCGCCTCGGGATCCCTAACGATGTAAGGCTCGACTGACTTAGGGTCGAAGCCGGCAAAGGCGCCGTTGCCTTCACTATGGTCCCGCTTGCTGTCGGTCACGCATCATCCTCCCGGCGGCAGCTCTCTTTGTTTTCCATTTGTACATCTTGCGGGAAAAGGAATACAAGTCGAATGAAACGCAACCCTGCTCTTGCTTTGCTGCTGCGACAAATTTAACAGTCGCAACCCACGGCAAGGCAATAGAGCAGGACGGACAATATGGGCGGCGGCATGGTGGCAAGACTCAACCGGTATTCCGTACTCTGCGGTGCTTTGTGCGCCTGTCTCGCGCTGGCGCTTGCCGGCTGCTCGACGCCTGCGGAAAAGGCAGCCTTTGCCAAGAGCAAGCAGGCGCCGCAAGCTGTGGTCGTCAAGTCCGCTGAAGGCAAGCCGGTCGATGAAGGCAACACGCAGCAGCACTACAAGGACGGTTACCCCTCCTTCAACGCTCCTCCGACGGCGGCGAATGTGCAGATCAACGACCAGCAGGCGGCCGATATCGGCAAGCAATTGACGGCGCTCGGTGCGCAGCGCAAGGCCGGCACGATTTCGGAAGCGGAATATCAGAAACGTGTCGCCGAGATGCGCAAGCTCGCGGCCGAACACGGCCAGGATACGCTGTCGCAAATCCAGCAGCAGAGCGCCGAGCCCAGCCAGACGCCCGCGCCGACGCAGAATTAGCCTTGCGTTTCAGGCGATTTGGACGCAAAGCGTTCAGCTAGGCTGAATTTCGATGTTTCTTCCTGGGTTGATAGTGCATTGCGTCTATAACCGCCAAAGATTCACCGTATCCTTCGCGTCAGTATAGTTGCGGCGCCGCGATTCCGGAGTTCGTATCGCGGCTCACCGGGAGATTGACGAACTTCATTGCGGTTGTGAGGGCCGCTGTCCCATGGGGAAAGAAATGGAAGAGTTTCATAAAGTCCGGCGCTTGCCGCCCTACGTCTTCGAACAGGTCAACCGTTTGAAGGCCAGCGCGCGAGCGGGCGGGGCCGACATCATCGACCTCGGCATGGGCAATCCGGACCTTCCGACCCCCAAGGCCATCGTCGATAAGCTGTGCGAAGTGGTCCAGGACCCGCGCACGCATCGCTATTCCTCGTCCAAGGGCATTCCGGGACTGCGCCGTGCGCAGGCTGCCTATTATGCCCGTCGCTTCGGCGTCAAGCTCAATCCGGATACGCAGGTGGTCGCCACCCTCGGCTCCAAGGAAGGCTTCGCCAACATGGCGCAGGCGATTACGGCGCCGGGTGATGTAATCCTTTGCCCGAACCCGACCTATCCGATCCATGCCTTCGGCTTCCTGATGGCAGGCGGCGTCATCCGCTCGATGCAGGTCGAGCCGGACGACAGCTTCTTCCCGCCGCTGGAACGGGCCGTGCGCCACTCTATCCCGAAGCCGCTGGCCTTGATCCTCAACTATCCGTCGAACCCGACGGCCTATGTCGCGACGCTGGATTTCTACAAAGAAGTCATCGCTTTCGCCAAGAAGCACGACATCATCGTGCTCTCGGACCTGGCCTATTCGGAAATCTATTTCAACGACGATCCGCCGCCGTCCGTTCTGGAAGTTCCGGGCGCGATGGATGTCACCGTCGAGTTCACCTCGATGTCGAAGACCTTCTCCATGCCTGGCTGGCGCATGGGCTTTGCAGTCGGCAACGAGCGCCTGATCGCGGCGCTGACACGCGTGAAGTCCTACCTCGACTACGGTGCCTTCACGCCGATCCAGGTGGCGGCAACGCATGCGCTGAACGGTGACGGCTCCGATATTGCGGAAGTTCGCAACATCTACAAGCGCCGCCGTGACGTGCTGGTCGACAGCTTCGGCAAGGCCGGCTTCGACGTGCCGCCGCCGGCAGCGACGATGTTTGCCTGGGCGAAAATCCCGGAAAAATTCCGTCATCTCGGTTCGCTGGAGTTCTCGAAGCTTCTCGTCGAGAAGGCCGACATCGCGGTGGCGCCCGGCATCGGCTTCGGCGAGCAGGGCGACGACTACGTCCGCATCGCGCTGGTCGAGAACGAGCATCGCATCCGCCAGGCAGCGCGCAATCTGAAGCGCTTCCTCTCCACAGCGGATGAGACCATGCATAACGTGATTTCACTGAACGCTCACCGCTCTTAATTTCTCACGGCAGCCGTTCCCGCGGCTGCCGTGTCCCAAGACATTGATCAGGAATTGTTCATGGCAGATGCCCTCAAAATCGGCATTGCGGGCTTGGGCACCGTTGGTGCCTCGCTCGTCCGCATCATACAGAGCCGCGCCAACGAGCTTGCCGTTACCTGCGGCCGCCCCGTCAAGATCGTCGCCGTAACCGCCCGCGATCGCACCAAGGATCGCGGCATCGACCTCACCGGCATCGAATGGTTCGGCGGCCCGGTCGACCTGGCGCAGAAGGCCGACATCGACGTCTTCGTCGAGCTGATCGGCGGTGCCGAAGGCGCGGCCAACGCCGCCGTGCGTGCGGCTCTTGCCCGTGGTCTGCATGTCGTCACCGCCAATAAGGCGCTGCTCGCCTATCACGGCGTCGAACTTGCCGAGATTGCCGAGGAGAAAGGCGCACTGCTCAACTTCGAAGCGGCCGTCGCCGGTGGCATTCCCGTCATCAAGGCATTGCGTGAATCCCTGACCGGCAACACGATCTCGCGCGTCTACGGCATCATGAACGGCACCTGCAACTACATCCTGACCCGGATGGAGAAGGAGGGCCTGTCCTTTACCGATTGCCTGAAGGAAGCCCAGCGTCTCGGCTATGCCGAAGCTGATCCGGCCTTCGACATCGAGGGCAACGACACGGCACACAAGCTCGCCATCCTGACGACGCTTGCCTTCGGCAACCGCATCGCGGCCGATGATATCTATCTCGAGGGGATCACCAATATCTCCATCGAGGACATCCGCGCCGCGGCCGACCTCGGCTACCGCATCAAGCTGCTCGGCGTCGCCCAGCGCACCGAGACCGGCATCGAACAGCGCGTTCACCCGACCATGGTGCCGCTCGAATCGGTCATCGCCCAGGTCGATGGCGTCACCAATGCCGTCGCGATCGAATCGGACATTCTCGGCGAACTGCTGATGGTCGGCCCCGGCGCCGGCGGCAACGCGACGGCTTCCTCCGTACTCGGTGATATCGCCGACATTGCCAAGAGCCAGCCGGGTGCGCAGCGCGTGCCGGTGCTCGGTCACCCTGCCAAGGCGCTGGAACCCTATCGCAAGGCGCAGATGCAGAGCCACGAAGGCGGCTATTTCATCCGCCTGACCGTTCTCGACCGCACCGGCGTTTTCGCCAGCGTCGCGACCCGCATGGCGGAAAACCACATTTCGCTGGAATCGATCGTGCAGCGCGCGACGCAGCATCTGGCGCCGGCCCATCATCAGACGATCATCCTCGTCACCCATGCGACGACGGAGGATTCGGTGCGCAAGGCTGTCGCCGCGATCAGGACCGAGGGCTATCTTGTCGGCGAGCCGCAGGTCATCCGCATCGAGCGGCCGAAGGAATAATTCCGACGACTAAGGCCCGCTCCGGTAAATCGGAACGGGTCTTCCAATTCTGGGAGAGATGGTGGAACAGCCGGCAGATCCTGTGCAGCGGGCATTTCTGGGCGTCGAACGCTCCGTCTCCGGCAATCGCTGGATTTCCCGGCTCGACCAGGCCGGCCAGAATCGGGCGCTGGCCATCGCGCAAACGCACGGGCTGCCGGATCTGATTGCCCGCGTTCTCGCCGGCCGCGGCGTCGACCTCGAAGAGGCCATGGCCTTCCTCGACCCCACGATCCGCAGCCTGATGCCAGACCCCCATCTGCTGACCGACTGCGAGAAGGCAGCACAACGTCTCCTGCGCGCCGTCAAGGCGGGCGAGACGGTTGCGATCTTTGGTGACTACGACGTCGACGGCGCGGCATCCTCGGCGCTGCTCTACCGCTTTCTCGCCCATTTCGGCGTGCCGGCCAGCATCTATATCCCAGACCGCATCTTCGAAGGCTACGGCCCGAATCCCACTGCCATCAACCAGCTCATCGATAATGGCGCAACGCTGATCGTTACCGTCGATTGCGGTTCCACCAGCTACGAATCGCTGGAAGCGGCGAAGGCCCGCAATATCGACGTCGTCGTCATCGATCATCACCAGGTTGCGCATGAGCTGCCGCCTTGCCATGCGCTGGTCAATCCGAATCGAGAGGACGATCTATCGGGGCAGGGACATCTCTGTGCTGCCGGCGTTGTCTTTATGGTTCTGGTCGCGGCCCTGCGGCAGTTGCGCGAGGCTGGCGATGCCCGTGTGCGCTCCATCGACCTGCTTGCCTGGCTCGATATCGTCGCGCTGGCAACTGTCTGCGATGTCGTGCCGCTGAAAGGGCTGAATCGTGCTTACGTCGTCAAGGGCCTGATCGCCGCGCGCCATCAGGGCAATCCCGGCCTGGCCGCCCTATTTCGAAAAGCTGGGCTCGGCGGCCCTGTGAGCCCGTATCACTTTGGTTTCATGATCGGCCCGCGCATCAACGCCGGCGGGCGTATCGGTGATGCCGCGCTTGGCGCCCGGCTGCTGACGCTCGACGTTGCCTCCGAGGCCGAGACGATCGCGGAGAGGCTGGACGAGCTCAATCGCGAACGCCAGGCGATGGAAGCCGCCATGTTGCAGGAGGCTGAAGCTGAAGCGCTGGCCGAATACGGCAACGGCGACGGAGCCTCCGTTATCGTCACGGCACGGGAAAGCTGGCATCCCGGCATCGTGGGCCTGATTGCCTCCCGGCTGAAGGATAAGTTCCGCCGCCCCGCCTTTGCCATTGCCTTTGATTCGATGGGGCGAGGCACTGGCTCCGGTCGCTCGATCAACGGTTTCGACATGGGGCGCATGGTGCGCGCTGCCGTCGATGCCGGCCTGCTCGCCAAGGGCGGCGGTCATGCCATGGCGGCGGGTCTGACGGTCGAACGCGCCAATCTCGGTAAACTCCGCGCCTTCTTCACGGAGAAGGCGGAGAGACAAGTCGCCGGCCTCGTCGCCAACGAAACGCTGAAGATAGACGGTGCTCTCGGTGCTGGCGGCGCGACGGTGGAGCTGGTCGACCAGCTTGAAACTGCCGGCCCCTACGGTTCCGGCCATCCGCAGCCGATCTTCGCCCTTCCGAGCCACCGCCTGCGCGATTCGCGCCTGGTCGGCCAATCCCATATCAAGATCACCCTGGAGGCCCAGGACGGTGGCCGCCTCGACGGCATCGCCTTCCGCGCCGTTGAAACGCCCCTTGGCGAGCTGCTGCTCTCCTCCCGCGGATCCCAGATCCACATCGCCGGCACCCTCGGCGCCGACCATTGGCAGGGCGCAAGGCGTGTCCAGTTGCGTGTCATGGATGCCGCCAAGGCGCCATGAGCTGCGCACGGAAACTGTCGCGTTAATGATGAAGAATCAGAGCTTTAGGGAAGGGAGACAGTGGCACGCCCTAGGGGAGTCGAACCCCTCTTTACAGAATGAAAATCTGTCGTCCTAACCGATAGACGAAGGGCGCGTGCTGTGGCGCCCTTATAGTCAGCACCTTTTGTTCCCGCAAGCGGAAAATCGAGAAAAATCTACGGGTAAGGGCGAATTTTTCGAGGTACTTGTGGAAAAGTTCCGCATGGGTCCGATTGGTACGCCCTAGGGGAGTCGAACCCCTCTTTACAGAATGAGAATCTGTCGTCCTAACCGATAGACGAAGGGCGCAGGCTGCGCTTGCGATCATATAGGAATAGCGCAAAGCCGCCGCAAGCGGAAGGTAGCTCATTGTTGTAGGAGAGGAAGAACAGTGGCACGCCCTAGGGGAGTCGAACCCCTCTTTACAGAATGAAAATCTGTCGTCCTAACCGATAGACGAAGGGCGCGTGCTGTTGTGTGGCGCGCTTATAGCGGGGTGATTTCATTCCCGCAAGCGTCTATTTCGCTTTTTCTTGGAAAAAATGACAGAAGCGTAACGGCGCATCAAAGCTTGAATAAGCTCGCCTTAACAGCATGTTGCGGGAGTTTGCAGATGGGACCGGTTTAGAGCCCCGATCCGCTCTGTGGCTGGGTTATCAGCGGTTTGCCATCCTGTCCCTGGCCCTTCGACGCAACGATATGCGCCAGCATCAGTGCTTCCTTGCTGTCGATTCTGCGGGCGCTGGAGCCGCGGGCGGGCAAAATTTTCGAGGGCGTGGCGTCCGCTGTCGGCTTCATCGGGCTTCCCGACGCGTTGGCGGCGTTGCGGATGACGGGCGGAGGGATGACCGCCTCGGATGTCTGGTCGACGGGCATGCCGCCATTGCCCTGTTGTGGCGTGACATTCTGCGTCGCACTGGGCGGCATGCTGTAGACGCTGCGCATGATCGGACTAGGTCCCTGCGGCTGTCCGCCACCCGGCTGGGTGGCCAGCGTTCCATCCGGATTGACGGCAATCGGCGCGGGCGTCGAATAGATGCTGCTTCTATTGGCGTTGACTGCCGTCGGCTGTGTCACCAGGCCGGCCATGCCGGCCGGCGCGTCTGTCGCCACAGGCGCTGCCCCGGCGGGTGCCGGCGGGAAGAAGGATTGATTGCCCGTGACTTCAGCCACCATCTGCGGATGCGTGCCGTGAACGCTATGTACCAGCGGATCGCGATAGGCGTCGCCCTTTTGCCGTTTCGCGTCGGCTTTGGTGTTGAGAGCGTCGGCGAGCTCTTCGGCAGCACTGGGCTTCGGCTCGACCTCGGCTGCCTGTTTCGGCTTGCTGCCTGTCGTCGCGCAGCCGGCGAGCATCAAAAATGACATGGCGATGGCAATAGTGCTTGCGAGCTTTTTATTGCCGGATAGAATCTGCCGATCGCACAAAGGACGTTCCCCGCTTAAAAGTTGGCACCGGAACGGCCTCTTGCGAGGGACGATGATGTCGAGCGGCTTCCTACTGGGAACGATGACCGCGCGAAATCCGATGCATGATGCTTCGAGTCGTCCAAGCATGCCGGAGAGCGGGTACGGCCGGCAAGCGCGAAACCGGTGGCTCCGCGCGCGCCGTAAGCCTCGCGAAAGCTAGCGCCTCACCAGGCGCCGGTATTGGGCATCGAAGCCCAGGGCTCGGCCGAAGCAAGGTCGGCACCCTTCTGCAGGATCTCGATGGAAATGCCGTCCGGAGACCGCACGAAAGCCATGTGACCATCGCGGGGCGGCCGGTTGATAGTAATGCCATTGTCCATAAGTTTCTGGCAGATTGCGTAGATGTCATCGACCTCATAGGCGAGGTGACCGAAGTTCCGTCCTCCGGTATACTCTTCAGGGTCCCAGTTGTAGGTGAGTTCCAGACTGGGCGCGCCGCTGCTTCGGGATGCGTCTACGTCCTCGCTGGCAGCAAGGAAAACGAGAGTGAAACGGCCTTTCTCGTTTTCGTAGCGACGGGTTTCGGTGAGGCCGAAGAGAGTGCTATAAAAGTGCAGTGAGGCGTCGAGATCGGTAACGCGGACCATGGTGTGAAGATAACGCATTCTGTTTCCTCTCTAATGTTTGTGCTGAGACGATCTGAAACGAGACACCAGCTTCAGGCAAGACTCGGCGCGCTAATCTACGGATGGGAATAAACGAAAACTAGGACTTGCGCTTTTCCGTTACCAAGATGTTAATCTTGATTTCAAGGAATCAGTTAACTGTAACAGTGTGACGCGTAATCGAGGGTTGGCTAAGATGGGTGACAGAATTTCATCGAAGGGTATCGTCGACTTCGGAGAGATGTCGGGCGAAGCCGTCGAGCTCATCGAAATCTCCGGCGTCGTCAAATGGTTCGATGTCGCCAAGGGTTTTGGCTTCATCGTTCCGGATAACGGCATGCAGGACGTTTTGTTGCATGTGACATGCCTGCGCCGCGACGGTTATCAGACCATTCTCGAGGGCACGCGCATCGTCGCGCTGATTCAGCGCCGTGAACGTGGCTATCAGGCTTTCAAAATCCTCTCGATGGACCAGTCGACCGCCGTGCACCCGTCGCAGATGCCGCCGGTGCGCACCCATGTCCAGGTCACTGCGACAAGCGGCCTCGAGCGCGCCTTGGTCAAGTGGTTCAACCGCACCAAGGGCTTTGGTTTCCTGACGCGCGGTGAGGGCACAGAGGACATCTTCGTGCACATGGAAACGCTGCGTCGTTTCGGTCTGGCGGAGTTGCGGCCGGGACAGGTAGTCCTTGTCCGTTTCGGGCCGGGTGAGAAGGGCCTGATGGCGGCAGAGATCCATCCGGATGCGCCAAGCCCGGTGACGCGGCCGCATTGATATGACCACCAGAGTTATGTTTTCTGCTGTTTTGAAGAGCGCCATCGTGGCGCTTTTTCTTGTCGGGGCATCCGCTCCCGCCTTTGCCGCGCAAGCGGCCAGCGAAAAATCGATGGCGTTCGATTCGGAGCCGCTATCGATCAAAACGACCAAGGGCGTAACGCACAAGTTCACCGTGGAATTGGCATTGACCGAGCCGCAGCTCGAGTTCGGCCTGATGTATCGCAAGAGCATACCGGACGATCACGGCATGCTTTTCGATTTCGGTGCGCCGCGCCCGGTCATGATGTGGATGAAGAATACCGTGCTACCGCTCGATATGCTTTTCCTGGACAGGAGCGGCGTCGTCACGCACATTCAGGAAAACGCCGTACCCTATTCTGAAACGATCATCAGCTCCGGCGGGTCAGTGCTTTACGTCATCGAGCTGAACGGCGGCATCGCAAGAAAACTCGGCCTTGCCGTCGGCGACAAGGTGACGAGCGCTACGATTTCCGCAAAACTCGGCAAGTAGATTTTCCCGGGGGATCGGAGCTTCAACGCCATTTTAGCTGTTGCAGCACGAGGATGAACCGTGTATCTCCGCACTCGTTCTGCAAAGCGGGACGACGCGGTCTCCTCAAAGAGATTATGCGTGAGGGTACGGAGTGTAGCGCAGTCTGGTAGCGCATCTGGTTTGGGACCAGAGGGTCGGGAGTTCGAATCTCTCCACTCCGACCATGTTTTCCCTGTGAAATACCTGTGCCTCTTTGTTTGGCGAGCCGCAGCGGTTCGAATTCGATTCCGTTGTGATGCAAGATCTCATGCCTGTTGCGGATGAGAGTACAAGGACGAAATGCGCACTTTCTACACGACATTCTTTGTATGTCGACCCGTGTGCATCGGCGCGCCGTCCAGATTTGCGTCCCTTCTTAATGAGCGCTGACGCGAATCCTTGAAAATCATTTTCCTGCATTTCTTGTAGGTAAATGCCAAATGATAACAGCTTTCCACATAGCGTGCTCGAATGAGTTATCTTCGCAGAAGATATGATGCCAACCGAGAAAATTAAAAACTCTGGGTTGTCAAATAGCTAATTAGTATTATGTTGTATTCGCATTGCTAATGAATAGTGCTTATCAGGCGTGTTTTTGAATGCTCGGCCTCGGTCGAGATGATGATTCCAACCATTCAATCAGGAGAGAGAAGGAAGCGCTCAGTCGCCAGGGATGGCGCGTGAGTGCGGCCAAAATTGAACGCGTTGGTGCATTCCTCACTCGCGCATCTAAAGGAGGATATTTCGATGAACGCAGTGACTGTTCCAGTCGCGGGTCAGATCGCGGCTCCCAATGGTGAGATACCTGCCGGCACCACCATGCAATTGAACCAATGGGCGATAAGCCCAAATAATCTGTACGTGTTGATAATGCAGACCGACGGCAATCTGGTGCTTTACCAGGTCGATGGCGCGCCGCCGAAGCCAAATTCAACTTTCCAGGGCTACGCGATATGGTCGTCGAATACAGACGATGACATCCCATTTGTCTTCGCTATTCAGACCGACGGCAATCTCGTGATCTACAACGAATCCGTTAATCCGCGCCAAGTGATGTGGAGTCCAAACACGCAGAGCTCCTCACCAGCGTACCTTGCGGTGCAGGCCGACGCTAACCTCGTTTACTATGACACGTCCAAGGGCGTGATCTGGACGTCAAACACCCAAGTCTACATGCCGCCGATGGTGCCGACGTTAGCGAACGGCGCTACCGGCCGGTTCGACTGGAGGGACGTTGCCTGGCACAGTCTCAACAACGAAGGTGACAATGGATCGATCCCAACAGTTTCGCTAAGCAGCGATACCTTGACATTCTCGGGCGGCTTTCAGTGGGAAGCCCCCGTTATCGGGTCTGGAACGGGGGACATTTACATCCAGATCTCGTTAACGCCAGTAACTTGCTCGGTCACGATAAAGATGACCGGGTATCCACTTGACGGCAATAACATGTCTCAGTCGGGAACTTGGCAACTGACCCCGGGGGACGAACCCGTCTTGACGTGCAATCTCGATAATGGGGGAACTCTAATCATAAGCACCTTTGACGGCGGTGGAATCTGGTGGCCTGGGGTCGAGATCGAATACATGTATGGTTTTGATCTCTGCTTCGAGAACATGTCCGGCGCTTCGGCTTCCGTAATCGCTACACAGCAGACGCGTGAATCTCCGCTGAGACACGCGGTTTGATCAGATCTGTAGAGACTGGGATCGGCATGCTGATATCAGCATGCCGATCCATCTCCGCTTCCAAGCAGGATTGTCCGCGGTCACAAGTCGAACGCGACGGTGTCGCCTAAGTGAAGCTTGGGCAGCCCGCCTTTTTGCTTGAAAACAAAGGGATTCGCGGCTAAGCAAATCCCACAATGCTCAGCCTTCATGGGGCCGGGCGAAGACGAGAGAAGCAAAGGCGGGACTGTCCCGCTTATCCGGAGGCGCTGCAGCGATGCCTGCCAAGATTTACCGTCCCGCAAAAACCGCCATGCAATCCGGCAAGGCCAAGACCCATCTGTGGGTTCTGGAATTCGACCAGGAAATCCCGCGCAAGATCGATCCGATCATGGGCTACACATCGTCGGCCGATACGCGCCAGCAGCTCAAGCTGACGTTCGAGACGCAGGAACAGGCCGAGGCCTATGCCCAGCGTAATGGCATCGAATACCGCGTTCTCGCTCCCAAGGACGCTAACCGCCAGGTGGTTTCCTATACCGATAACTTCCGTTTCAACCGCATCCAGCCCTGGACACATTGATCCGGCACACGTCGAATTCGCTACCTATTGAGTTTGACGGAAGTTTCAGGCATGTGTTGCCAGCCGCGGGCAGTTCGCGGCGGCTTGGCTTTCAGGCCCCTTAGCTCAGCTGGATAGAGCACCTGCCTTCTAAGCAGGTGGTCGCAGGTTCGAATCCTGCAGGGGTCGCCAAAAACCTTTATTAAACAATGCGTTATGTGATTTTTGGTGGGTTTCAACCTATTTTACGACGCTGTGTGCGACGATATGGCACGGCTACTGAATGGCTAATCCCGCGCGAAATGCACCATTTCTGATTGCTGCAAGCGCCGGAGGATTGGTGACCGGATATCCCTCTATGAATATCTCGGCAGAAAAGCCGGGAGCGCTGTCATGCAGACAGGCGGAAAACCTTGCCGATTCAGATTTCTGCTCCAACATCGCGAAGGCCATAGACAAAAACAGGAGTGTGGCAGGCGCTTGTGGTGGAGCGTGATGGAGTGCCGCCACACTCTCCCTGTAGAATCCGGCAATAAAGCAGCAGCGGCCGAGCATACCGTAATACCAGGGAATGTGGGGATTCAAGCGGATGGCTCTCCGCGAGAGTTCGCAGGCCTGCTCCGGGCTACCGGCCACTAGGGCCAAGTTTCCGGCCAGCAGCGCAAGGGTGTCGGCATCATTTGGGTATGCCTGTAAGACGAGGCTATGCTCGTCCAACGCGGCTTCGAAGTTCCCTTGCAAAGCTCGGAAGCTGGCGCGGCAAAGCCGAGCCGCGGTGTCATCCGGATCGAGCGCCAAGGCTTGTTCGATGCAGCTTTCAAAGCGTTGTATCCAGGCTGAATTATCTCTAGCAAAACCGTTATAGACCCCTGAGGAATATGCGAGCCCCAAGATGGTCCAGGCTCTTGCGAGTGTTGGATCGAGTTCGACTGCGCGGGACAGAAAACGGATTGCTTCAGCGTTAGACGCGCGCGTGAACAGGTCGTGTTGTTCGTGGCCGAGGAGGTAGCAATCATATGCTTGCAGGCTGGCTGGTTTCTTACGCCGGACAACATCCCGTCGAAATCCCAGAAGTTTACCGCAACAGGTACCAAGAACGTTGACCACGTTCTCGGTGACCATGTCCTGCATCGTAAACAGGTCATCGGCCGATTGATCGTATCGAGCCGTCCAGAGGCTAGCTCCACTGCAGGCATCGACAAGCTGTACTGAAATCCGGACGTGCTGTCCGGCTGCTTGCAGGTTTCCCTCAAGAACGTAGTCAGCTTTCAGGTCGCACCTGATTGATCGGAAGTCGTTCTGTCCCCCTTTGTACAAAGCCATGGTTTGACGGGAAATCACCGCAAGGTCGGGATATCGCGCGAGGTCGGCAATGATGTCAGCGGATATTCCGGCGGCAAGCCGTTCCCATCGGTCGTCTGCACTCAGATTGTCGAACGGGAGCACGGCGATAATCGGTGGCCCAGAGATATCTTTGGCGACCGACGACCGAGACGGAATGCCACTCCTTGCCAACCCCGCCGTATCCCAATTCACCTGAAAAACGGGAATGGCCTTGGGAAGGTTCTTCAAAGCATACTTGCCGAGGCTAGTCAGCCTAAACGGCACCTTGCCGTCAATATGCTCTCGGACTGATCCGGAAATGTATATCCCTGACGCGACTGCGATCCCTTGCAATCGCGCAGCCACATTGACGCCGTCACCCAGCAGATCGTCTCCCGCTACCACGACATCGCCGAGATTGATGCCAATACGGAATTCCAGCGGGCGGTCATCTACAACATCGTTAGTTCGATCTGCGAGGTTGCGTTGAATTTCCACCGAACAGCGAACCGCCTGAACGGCACTTGGAAACTCGGCCATGATACCGTCACCGGCCAAGCCGAAAATGCGGCCGCCGTGTTCTTTCACAAGGCTGTCGATCTTTTCGCGACACTTGTCCAGCGCCCGTATCGTCCCCTCTTCGTCAAACGCCATCATACGGCTGAAGCCGACAACGTCAGCCGAAAGGATGGCTGCAAGCTTTCTATCCACAGTACGCCCCCGCGACAGATCACTTTCATGACCAATATGCGCCAATCCGTAATCAAACGACAGGGTTGCTATTGGAGTGAATGCTAAAATATGTCGGGCGGCGAGCTAAGACGAGTAACAATCTGTTCTGTAAGGCACACGGTAGATAAAGATTAACAGTGGTCTGCCAGGTCGTGATTAGAAACGCGTCTCCATTGGCCAACCGCCAGCATCCGCCGGTCTGGTTGCATTCACTGCCATGTCGATGAGGTCATAACCGGCCACTGCACCGATCACTCTTACGACGATGATTGCCGCGCCGAGAAACGCCAGCGCAGCGATTATCCTGTCGCTTTTCTTCACGTCCCGTCTCGTCCCCCCAATGACTACAAACTGCATCCCCACGCAGCCGGCGGCAGTATATCGGGTTTATAGTGGGGCGCTACGGCTATATTCAGGTCGCCGACCTTTGCGTTAAGCGCGCTTGAGACAGGACGCCTTCGGGACGATGATTCGGTCAGGCGGCGTTCAGGTCGGCGATCTCGCCGTGCCGTGCCAGGAGGCGAGGGGACGTCATGTCGCCGGTCTCTTCGTCGACCATGACCGCATAGGCGGCAACGCCGACGAAACGCGCGGCCATGGAAAGGGCGATCTTTTCGGCACTGGCGGCGCTTGACGCCTGCCGCATTTCTCCCGGCACCAGATTTCCGCGGTTCTTCTTATAGGGAAGGATAATAAACTTTTCGCCGGATGCCATTGTGCTCGCCCTGATTTGTTCACACAATGTTCTGGTTTGCGTGGAGTGTCAATATGGTTAATCGTAACCGCCGTCGCAATTCCGACCTACATATTGAAAAACCCGCCGGCTGCGTCACAGCCGACGGGTTTTTGATCATCGCATGGTCCGCTTAGTGCAGGATCTGGCTCAGGAACAGCTTGGTACGTTCGTGCTGCGGGTTTTCGAAGAATTCCTTCGGTGAGTTCTGTTCGACGATCTGGCCCTGGTCCATGAAGATCACGCGGTTCGCAACCTGACGGGCGAAGCCCATTTCGTGGGTGACACAGAGCATGGTCATGCCTTCTTCGGCCAGACCCACCATGGTATCCAGCACTTCCTTGATCATTTCCGGGTCGAGCGCCGAGGTCGGCTCGTCAAACAGCATGATCTTCGGGTTCATGCAGAGCGAACGGGCGATCGCCACACGCTGCTGCTGACCGCCGGAAAGCTGGCCAGGATATTTCTTTGCCTGTTCCGGAATCTTGACGCGGGTGAGGAAGTGCATGGCGATTTCTTCCGCCTGCTTCTTCGGCATCTTGCGCACCCAGATCGGCGCCAGCGTGCAGTTTTCCAGGATCGTTAGATGCGGAAAGAGGTTGAAGTGCTGGAACACCATGCCGACTTCGCGGCGCACTTCGTCGATCTTCTTCAGATCGTTGGTGAGTTCCACGCCATCGACGATGATCTGGCCCTTCTGATGCTCCTCAAGGCGGTTGATGCAGCGGATCATCGTCGACTTGCCCGAGCCGGAAGGCCCGGCAATAACGATGCGCTCGCCGCGCATGACCTTCAGGTTGATGTCGCGCAGTACGTGGAAATCGCCGTACCACTTGTTCATGTTGATCATTTCAACCGCGACTTCCGTGTCGGAAATGGTCAGTTTTTTTGGTTGGGCGTCAGCCATATTTTTTCCCTCGGTTTTTATCGTTTGTGGCCAGTATCGAGATGGCGTTCCATGAAGCCTGAATAGCGCGACATGCTGAAGCAGAACAGCCAAAATATGAAACCGGCAAACACCAGTCCCGTAATCGGCGTCACGGCGCTTGCCCAGTTCGGGTCGGAAAAGTTCTGACGAACGATACCGAGCAGATCGAACATGCTGATGATCGACACCAGCGACGTGTCCTTGAACATGCCGATGTAGGTGTTGACGATCCCGGGTATCACCAGCTTGATCGCCTGCGGCAGAACAATCAAGCGCATCTTCTGCCAGTAGCCGAGACCAAGCGAATCGGCACCTTCGAATTGGCCCTTCGGCACAGCCTGAAGACCGCCGCGGATAACTTCGGCGATGTAGGCCGAGGTAAACATCGAGACACCGACCACGGCGCGCAGCAATTTGTCCACCGTCCAGCCCTGCGGAAGGAAGAGCGGCAGCATGACGCTGGCCATGAACAATACCGTGATCAGCGGAATGCCACGGATGATTTCGATGTAGAGCACTGACAGCATTCGGATGACGGGCATCTTCGAACGCCGTCCGAGTGCAAGCATAATGCCGAGCGGAAAGGAGACTACGATCGCAACAAAGGAAAGGACCAGCGTCACCATGAGGCCGCCCCATTTCTGCGTTTCCACGACCTCCAGACCAAAGCCACCGTAAAGCAGGAAAAATGCGACGATCGGCAGCACGATGAATGCCAGGATGGCATTCAATCCTTTTCTCGGCACCGACGGTATCAGCATCGGCACAAACAGGATGATGGTGATAATCGCAACGAGAGCCGGCCGCCAACGTTCTTCCGGCGGGTAAAGACCGACCATGAAGATGGTGAACTTCGCCCGGACGAACGCCCAGCAAGCGCCGCTCCAGCCATCCGGTTGTGTTCCGCCTTGCACGGTGGTCGCACAGAAGGTGCGATCGGCACCGCTCCAGGCGGCTTGGATGAACAGCCAGTTGACAATATGCGGAACGGCCCAAGCGAGGAAGGCTATCGCAAGGATGGTCAGAACCACGTCTTTCGGCGTCGCCAGCAGATTTTTTCTGAGCCAGTGTACGACGCCTTTTTCGCTCGATGGAGCCGGCAGTTGCGGAAGGATTGTTTTGCTTACAAAGCTTTGGCTTCCGTTGGACATCTTATCTCTCCACCAAAGCCATCTTGGCGTTGAACCAATTCATGAACAGGGAGGTCGCTATGCTCAGCGCAAGGTAGATGACCATCCAGATCACAAAGACTTCGATCGCGCGGCCGGACTGGTTGAGAATGACGCCACCGACGGCGACCAGATCGGCATAGCCGATCGCAATCGCGAGCGAGGAGTTCTTCGTCAGGTTGAGATACTGGCTCGTCAACGGCGGAATGATGATGCGCATTGCCTGGGGAATGACGATGAGCCGGGTGATGGCTGGGGCGCGAAGCCCTAGCGCGCCGGCCGCTTCCGATTGCCCCTTGGCCACGGCGCGAATGCCGCCGCGAACGATTTCGGCGATGTAGGAGGCGGTGTAGAAGGAAAGCGCGAGGAACAGCGAGATGAATTCCGGCCCAATGACAGAGCCGCCGGTCAGATTGAACTTGCCAGCGACCGGATAGTCAAAGGACAGCGGCATGCCGGCTGCGAAGAAGGTCAGGAGCGGCAAGGCGATGAATATGGCCACAGACACCCAGATGGTGTGAAACTGTTGACCAGTCGCCGCCTGGCGCTTGTGCGCCCAGCGGGCCATGAAGAATATGGCCACGATGGCGACCACAATCGCGATGCCGACAGCCCACATGCCGCTAGCGAAAATCGGGCTCGGAAAGGCAAGGCCGCGATTGCTGAGATAGCTCGAGAACGGTAGATGCACAGCCTCGCGCGCCTGTGGCAGCAGCACCAGAACGCCGCTATACCAGAAGAAGATGACGAGCAGCGGCGGGATATTGCGGAACAGCTCGACATAGGCCTGGCAAAGCTTCGCGATCAGCCAGTTGTGCGAAAGCCGGCCGATGCCGACGATGAAGCCGATGATTGTCGCCGCAATGATACCTGATACTGCGATGAGAACGGTATTGAGCAGGCCGACGATGAGCGCTTGGATGTTGGTGGAATCGCTCGAAAATGGAATCAGCGCTTGGCCGAGATTGAAACCGGCGCGTCCGCCGAGAAAAGCAAATCCAAAAGGCTGGTTCGACGCACGCAGATTTTCGACGGTGTTGTGAATGATGAACCCGACGAGTGCCAACAGAATTATGACGGTAAGAACCTGGTAAACCAGGCCTCGGACTTTGGGATTATTGATCGCTGATCCGGACGAGCGTTCGCCTTCGGGCGAATTTATTGTAATTGCCATGCAGACTTTTTCCCCTCTATGCCCGTTTCGGGCTTGTTTTCTTAAGGGAGGAAAGGCGGCGAGCCGCCTTTCCCAATGTCATACGATCACGGTTCAGCGAATCGGCGGTGCGTACTGAATGCCACCTTTGTTCCAGAGGGCGTTCAGGCCACGCTGAATCTTCAGCGGGCTGCCGGCGCCGATGTTGCGGTCGAAGACTTCGCCATAGTTGCCGACGCCCTTGATGACGTTGTAGGCCCAGTCGTTGGTCAGGCCGAGGTCGGTGCCGATGGTCGAGCCCTGCTCGACGCCGAGGAAGCGCTTGATGTCCGGATTGGCCGAGCTCTTCATCTCGTCGACGTTCTTCTGCGTAATGCCGAATTCCTCGGCATTGATCAGAGCATAAGCGGTCCAGCTTACGATATCGAACCACTGGTCGTCGCCCTGGCGAACGGCCGGTCCAAGCGGCTCCTTGGAAATGATTTCCGGCAGAACGACGTTGTCGTCAGGGTTCTTCAGGGTCAGGCGCAGGGCATAGAGGCCGGACTGGTCGGTGGTGTAAACGTCGCAACGGCCGGAGTCGTAAGCCGCGTTGACTTCTTCGAGCTTGTCGAAGACCACCGGATTGTACTGAAGATTGTTGGTCTTGAAGTAGTCGGCGAGGTTGAGCTCGGTCGTCGTACCGGACTGAACGCAAACGGCCGCGCCGGAGAGTTCCAGAGCCGACTTAACGTTAAGTTCCTTGCGAACCATGAAGCCCTGGCCGTCATAGTAGGTAACCGGACGGAAGTTGAGGCCGAGCGCGGTATCGCGGTTGATCGTCCAGGTCGTGTTGCGAGAAAGCAGGTCGATTTCACCGGACTGCAGTGCGGTGAAGCGGTCTTTCGCGCTAAGAGGGGTGTATTTTACCTTGGTTACGTCGCCAAAGACAGCCGCAGCGACGGCCTTGCAAAGATCGACGTCGAAACCGGCATAGTTGCCGGAGGCATCGGGCTGCGAGAAGCCAAGAAGGGCGCTATTTACGCCGCATTGAACAAAGCCCTTGGCCTTCACATCGCTGAGCGTCGAAGCCGACGCGCCAGAAGCGGTGTATGCCAAGGCTGCCGCTCCGAGGAATACGGACAGAGCAATCTTTTTCATCTTTCCCAACCTTTGTCTATTATAGTTAAAGCGTATCGCTCCCGAAGCAGGCTCTCGGAGAACCGTGTTCCTCACTCTCCCGGTGCGAGTGCTGCTATCACAGTCGCAAATGCATTTCCGGTCAAGACGCCGCCTAAATTATTGAGAAATAATTCGGAGTTTTCATCTGTTTCGGCTCGAAAGCGAGCGGTTGGCTTCTATTTGGGCAGCATTTTGCCAAAAAACTGCGCGGAAATGACGTATTTATTCCGCCATTCCGGTATTTTAGCTAATACCTAATATTAGGATTCGCTGGATCGCTCGGGGTTGACCCCGCCGGGCTTGGCAGCCACTAATCGAAGTCCCCACAGCGCCAAAGGCATACCCAGACATGAAAGACAAAGACACATTGCTGCAAAACGCCGGCATCAACACGCGTTTGTCCCACATCGGCAATTCGCCCTCCGATTTCCATGGTTTCGTCAATCCGCCGGTCGTGCATGCCTCGACGGTACTGTTTCCGAATGCGCGAACCATGGAGACGCGCGACCAGAAATATACCTATGGCACGCGCGGCACGCCGACGACCGATGCGCTTTGCGACGCTATCGATGCGCTGGAGGGATCGGCGGGAACGATCCTGGTGCCGTCCGGGCTTGCGGCGATCACCGTGCCTTTCCTTGGCTTTCTCTCCGCAGGCGACCACGCCCTGATCGTCGATTCGGTTTATGGGCCGACGCGTATCTTCTGCGATACCATGCTGAAGCGTCTCGGCGTCGAGGTCCAATATTACGACCCGTTGGTCGGCGCCGGCATCGAGCAACTGATCAAGCCGAACACCAGGCTGGTGCACACCGAAGCGCCGGGCTCCAATACCTTTGAAATGCAGGATATTCCCGCGATCTCGGCCGTCGCTCATCGCCATGGCTGCGTCGTCACCATGGACAATACCTGGGCAACGCCCCTTTATTTCAAGCCGCTGGATCATGGGGTCGATATCTCCATTCATGCGGCAACGAAATATCCGGCTGGGCACTCCGATATTCTGCTGGGAACGGTATCCGCCAATGCGGCCCATTGGGACCAGTTGAGGGAAGCCAATATCCAGCTCGGCATCTGCGGCGCGCCGGACGATGCCTATCAAGTGCTGCGGGGCCTGCGCACCATGGGCGTGCGCTTGGAACGGCATCAGGAAAGCGCGCTCGCCATAGCGCAGTGGCTCGAGAGCCGCGAGGACATCGCGCGCGTGCTGCATCCGGCATTGCCAAGCTTCCCAAGTCATGAACTTTGGAAGCGCGACTTCAAGGGATCGAGCGGCATCTTCTCCTTTGTGTTGGCCGTCGACCGTCCGGAGAAATTCAGGGCCAAGGCGCACGCCTTCCTCGACGCGCTGCGGATTTTCGGTCTGGGTTATTCCTGGGGCGGCTTCGAGAGCCTCGCACTGCACGTCAATCTCAACGACCGGCGCATCAGCAAGGCGCCGCCGGAAGGGCCGGTCCTGCGACTGCAGATCGGTCTTGAGGACGTCGCCGATATCAAGGCCGATATCGAAAAGGGTCTCGCTGCAGCGAAAGAGGCCTGATCAGCCGATAGCGCGATAGCCGTAGATCCAATCCAGGTCCGCCGCGAGACTTTGCGGCGGACGCATGGAGAGAACAAAATCACGGGCCAGTCGCACCGGTCCGCGAGCATGATAGGCGAATTGATTGAAGGCGGCGCGCTGGCGCAGGCGCGCAATGCGCGGCATACGGTGCTTTTCGAAGAGGTCGAGCGCTTCGGCGAGGGGGCGTGAGGCCACCATGCCGGCCAGTTCGAAGGCATCCTCGATTGCCATGGCTGCACCTTGCGCTGCAAAGGGCATCATCGCATGCGCTGCATCGCCGATTAATATGACATCCTTGCCATTGTGCCAGCGACCGACGCTCGCTTCGTAGAGCGGCCAGAAGGTGGCTTGCTCCTGGCGTTCGAGCATTGCCGTGATGGCATCGTTCCAGCCTGAGAAGCGCTGCAGAAGATGCTCGCGTTGCGCCTTGGTGCCGGCGGCGCTCCAATCATGGCTCGAAGTGCTTCCGGAGATGTTCGCCACGATATTGAAGGCGGCATGTTCCTTGATCGGATAGCAGACGAGATGTGCCGAAGGACCGAGAAACGCCGTCACGCTCGATCTGTCGAGTACGCTTGGGGCGGATGCCTCGGGGATGATGAAACGCCAGGCGATATTACCGGAGAAATGCGGCGAGGGGCCATCGGGCACCAATGCGCGCACCTTCGACCAGACGCCATCGGCGCCGACGATCAGATCCGCATCCCCACCGGTGGCGGCGTCCACCGCTTGTCTGTCCGTTGCATCGATGGGGCGGCCGAGATGCAATGTGCAAAGCGGATTGGCTGTCACCGCGTCGAGAAGCGCCTTTTGCAGCGTGGCGCGGTGAACGGCGCCATAGGGAGAGCCCCAGCGTTTCCTGGCGAAGGTGCCGCAGGGTACGGATGCGATCAACCGCAAGGATGAGCCGGAGACCAGCCGCACTTCCGCCGGCTCCAGCCAGATAGGCTGGAGAGCATCGAACACGCCGAGCGTGTCGAGGATGCGGGATGCATTGGGAGAAATTTGCAGGCCTGCGCCGACCTCGGTCAGCGCTTCGGCCTGTTCGAAAATTGCGGCGCGAATGCCGTGTCTCGCCAGCGCCAGCGCCGCGGTAAGGCCGGCTATTCCGGCACCGATGATCGCGGCGGTCTTGATCGGCATTCAGCTATGTCCGATCCGCTCTCGGGATATCAAGCGGCCCTGAAGTGGAAGACGCAGCCGGCCGGATTGGTTTCGTCCGCTTTCAGCGACGGATTGTAGCGATAGAGCGTCGAGCAGTAGGAGCAGACCTTCTCGCTTTCATCGCCCATGTCGATGAAGATATGCGGATGGTCGTAGGGGACCGAGGCGCCGGTGCACATGAATTCCTTCACGCCGATCTCGATAACGCGGTGTCCGCCGTCGTTCTGGAAATGGGGAATGTTGTGGCCGGCCATGATGATCTCCGAATGCGTCTTGCCTAGATGGCATGAATGTTGCGCCAGACTTGATTGCCCCTCTTTATAATCCTTCTCGCCGATTGTGTAGTGCGAAAGTCCGGCTCGGCGCACAGATTTTCGCAAGCGCGGGGTTCACCTGATATTGTCGATAAAATAAGGTCCGCAGCAAAGAGACGATGTTCACGAAGATCTTGCCATGAATTTGAATAGTCCTGCCTTTTCCTATTTCACTCATGACGGGCTCAAGCTGGCCTATTTCGACGAAGGCGATCCGAACGGCGCGCCGGTTCTGTTGATTCACGGTTTTGCCTCGACCGCGATTGCCAATTGGGTCAATCCGGGCTGGCTGAAGTCGCTGGGCGAGGCTGGTTACCGCGTCATCGCCATCGACAACAGGGGCCACGGCTTGAGCGACAAAGCCTATGATGCCGAGGCCTATCGTCCTTGGGTCATGGCGGAAGACGCGGTTGCGCTGCTCGATCATCTCGGCATTCCGGCGGCCCATATCATGGGATATTCCATGGGTGCGCGCATCTCGGCTTTTCTGGCGATCGCCCATCCCGATCGTGTCCGCTCGCTCGTATTCGGCGGGTTGGGCATAGGCATGATCGATGGTGTCGGTGATTGGGATCCGATCGCCGATGCGCTATTGGCGCCATCGGTTGACGATGTCACGCATCTGCGCGGCCGTATGTTCCGCGCCTTCGCCGATCAGAACAAGAGCGATCGTGAGGCGCTCGCCGCCTGCATCAGAGGTTCGCGTGATCTGGTCGCCAAGGAAGATGCGGCAAAGATTAAGGCGCCGACCCTGATCGGCGTCGGCACCAAGGATGACATTGCCGGTTCGCCGCAGGAACTCGCGGCGCTGATGCCGCATGCCGAGGCGCTGGATATCCCGAACCGGGACCACATGCTCGCCGTCGGCGACAAGGTATTCAAACAGGCTGTCCTGGAATTCTACCAACGCCTGGCGAATTGATGGATTAAGTCACTTCCCGGTGAAATGCGGTTTTCGCCGCGCGGCAAAGGCTGCGCGGCCCTCGGCATAGTCGGCGCTGTCGAAGGTCTCGGCACCGATCACCTCCGCCTCGCGCAGCAGGTCGCTATCCTGTTCGAGCACGGCACGAACCGCGAGCTTCGAGGCATGCAGTGCGATCGGCGCATTGGCGGCAATCGCGCGGGCGAGAGCCGAAACTTCGCCGTCGAATGCGTCGACTGCGATCTCTTCCAACAGAAAGCCGGCCGCGACCATCTTGCCGGCCGACATCGGTGCGCCGGTGAAAAGCGTGACCTTGGCCATCTGCGGTCCGAGCGCGTTGACGATGTCTTGCACCGCGTCCGCAGGGTAGGCGATGCCGAGGCGCACGGCTGGCACCGAGAAACGCGCGCCTTCCTCGGCGACACGCAGATCGCAGGCGGCGGCAATGCCAAAGCCGCCGCCGTAACAGATGCCGCGGATCGCCGCGATCGTCGGTACTCGGCAATGGCGGATCGCGGTGAAGGCGGCGCTGTTCAGCGCCTCGTAGGCGACAGCAGTTTCGGCATCCTTGCGCAGGCTGTCGAATTCGCTGATATCGGCGCCGGTCGAAAAATCCTGCGCCGCGCCGCGGATGACGATCACATGCGCATGTGCCTTGTCGGTCAAAAGGCGAATGGCCTGGGGTATGGCGCGCCACATCGCCGCAGTGAGGGCGTTCTTGCGGTCGGGATTATCGATGGTGAGAGTGCCAATGGCGTCGCTGCACGTAGCGCGCAGGAAACCGCCAGCAAAATCATGCTCAAAACTCATGCGCGCCGAACCCATTTATGTTGCCGGAGTTTTACTCTATATAATGTTTCACCGACAGGAAATCAGGAGACCGTCAATGGTCGCAGCAACGGACATTCGCCAGGTTGAAGGCGTGGGGCCGGTAAAGGTCGTCGATCCCATCTGGGGCAGCGTGCGCGAGGAAGCACGCGCGGCCGCCGAGCGGGATCCGCTTCTGGCCGCCTTCCTCTATTCCACGATCATCAATCACCGGTCGCTTGAAGAATGCGTCATCTATCGCATCTGCGAACGTCTCGACCATCCGGACATGCAGGGCATCCTGCTGCGCCAGACCTTTGAGGAAATGCTGGCCGATTGGCCGGAATGGGGCTCGATCCTGCGCGTCGATATTCAGGCCGTCTACGACCGCGATCCGGCTTGCCTGCGCTTCATGGAGCCGGTCCTCTATTTCAAGGGCTTCCACGCCCTGCAGACGCATCGTCTGGCCCATTGGCTGCTCAATCGCGGTCGCCGGGATTTTGCGCTCTATCTGCAGAGCCGCTCCTCCAGCGTTTTCCAGACCGATATCAACCCGGCTGCGCGCATCGGCAAGGGCATCTTCCTTGATCATGCGACCGGCCTGGTGGTCGGCGAAACGGCCGTTATCGGCGATAACGTCTCGATCCTGCACGGCGTCACTCTCGGTGGCACCGGCAAGGAAGGCAGCGACCGTCATCCGAAGATCGCTCATGGCGTGCTGATCGGCGCCGGCGCCAAGATCCTCGGCAATATCCAGATCGGCCATTGCTCACGCATCGCTGCCGGCTCGGTGGTGCTGAAGGAAGTGCCGCCGAAGACGACGGTGGCCGGCGTGCCGGCCAAGGTGGTCGGTGAAGCCGGCTGTTCGGAGCCATCCCGCTCCATGGATCAACTCCTAGCCGAGCAGGTCGACCAAATCATGGGTGCCGGAATCTAACGGAAATCCCACCTGAATGTCAGGGTTTTGCGCTGCCGGCAAAGGCTGAAGGCGCGCTTCCGGTCTTTACACCGCCGCTTTTCCTATGCAAGAAGCGGCCAAGCTGAGAATCCTCACGGAGATGAATTGTGAAGCCTGACGAAATCAAGAAGCTCGACACCTACTTCAAACGCACGTTCAATCCGCAGATGGTGGTCAAAGCCCGCCCGCGCAAGAACGATTCCGCAGAAGTCTATCTTGGCGAAGAGTTCTTGGGCGTTGTCTACATCGACGACGAAGACGGCGACCGTTCCTACAATTTTTCCATGGCCATCCTGGACGTCGATCTCTAATCGACAGCGTGGCCGTTTGGCGCGCTCGACCTCTGGTCGATCCCGCGGTTTCCAACAAAGCTGGTATCAGAGAACCGCATTTCACTGAAATGCGGTTCTTTTTTTGAAAAATCACCCTGCAGTAGGCTAAACGCTACTCATTTGCGATCGAATTTAGTCGATTGCCTGCCGAAATTCTTTTTTTCATCGAAATCGAATATTTCTGCCTAAGCCTTAAGTTGTAGCTCGTTTGATATATATTAGCAAAAACAGAAGGATGCCTTCCACGCGCTCCTACGGTCATTGCTTTGTCATTGGAAATGCAATCTTGAGTCGATATTGCGCCGCACAAGACTACTTGACTATTTGTGCGTCGCATTTAGATTTTTTCCCGTAACCCGGCCGTCGGCCAAACCAACAAAGGGACGGAGAAGTATGTTCAATTTCGATGAAGCGAACAAGAAGGGCAAGGAAGCCATGGACACGGCGCTGAAGAGCTATTCCGATGTCACCAAGGGTTTCCAGGCGATTGCTGCTGAAGCCGCCGAATACTCCAAGAAGTCCTTCCAGGACGGCGTTGCGCATTTCGAAACGCTGGCCGGCGTCAAGAGCTTCGAGGCTGCTTTCGAACTCCAGACCGGCTTCGTAAAGTCTTCCTATGAAAACTTCGTTGCCGAAGCGACCAAGCTGGGCGAAATGTACGCCGATCTCGCCAAGACCGTGTACAAGCCGTACGAAGCTCCGGTTGCCGCCGCCACCAAGGCTGCCGGCAAAACCCCCGCTTCGGTTGCACCTGCTGCATAAGCACCTCGCTTAAGCACAGTGAATTTACGAAAGACCGGCTGCGCAACCCGCGGCCGGTCTTTTGCGTTGCCGATTTCCGATCTTGGCCCGATCGTCGCCGCGACTTTTTTGATCATGACCCACTTTGGCAACGAATTCTGATTGCAGTGTCCGGTAGGGGGCTTAAAATCGCACCAATATGAACTAAGTTAGGGGTTCGGATATCCGGCCCGACAGAGTCAGTTACCCAATCCAGTTTGCCAAGTCGGAATGCGATAGCTTCTGCCGGATGATTTGAGGAATGAATGAAATGATCGCTGAGCCGATCCGGATGCAAAACGACAGCGAAAGGAACGGGGACAACGGAAATCGCGGGACCTCGGTGATCACGCGCACCAAGCCCAAAACCAAGAAACCCAACCTGTACCGCGTGCTGCTTCTGAACGACGACTACACGCCCATGGAATTTGTGATCCATATCCTGGAGCGTTTCTTCCAAAAGGATCGAGAGAGTGCCACCCGCATCATGCTTCATGTCCACAATCACGGCGTCGGCGAATGCGGGATATATACATATGAAGTAGCTGAAACGAAGGTGAGCCAGGTGATGGATTTTGCCCGGCAGCACCAGCATCCGCTGCAATGTGTTATGGAAAAGAAGTGAGGATCTGAACGTGCCAACATTTTCGCCTAGTCTTGAGAAGGCGCTGCATCAGGCACTGACCTACGCGAACGAGCGGCATCACGAATATGCCACGCTGGAACATCTGCTTTTGGCTTTGGTGGACGACGCCGATGCCGCGGCTGTCATGGGCGCGTGCAATGTTGATCTCGACGCGCTCCGTAAGACGCTGACTGAATACGTCGATAATGAACTTTCAAATTTGATCACCGGTTATGACGAGGATTCGAAGCCGACGTCCGGTTTCCAGCGCGTCATCCAGCGCGCCGTCATCCATGTTCAATCCTCGGGCCGCGAGGAAGTAACGGGTGCCAACGTTCTCGTCGCGATCTTTGCGGAACGGGAAAGCCATGCGGCCTTCTTCCTGCAGGAGCAGGAAATGACCCGCTACGATGCGGTCAACTACATCTCCCACGGCATCGGCAAGCGGCCGGGTTCCTCCCAGACCCGGACACCGCGCGGCGCCGAGGATACCGAATCCGAAAGCAAGCCGACCTCCCGCGGCGAGCAGGAGGAAGGTAACAACAAGAAGCAGCAGGATGCTCTGAAGGCTTATTGCGTCAATCTCAACGAGAAGGCGAAAAGCGGCAAGATCGACCCGCTGATCGGCCGCAACTCCGAGGTTAGCCGCACCATCCAGGTGCTGTGCCGCCGTTCGAAGAACAACCCGCTCTACGTCGGCGACCCCGGCGTCGGCAAGACCGCGATCGCAGAAGGTCTTGCCAAGCGCATCGTCGAGGGCAAGGTGCCGGAAGCTTTGGCCGACGCGACCATCTTCTCGCTCGACATGGGCACGTTGCTTGCCGGTACCCGCTATCGCGGTGACTTCGAAGAGCGCCTGAAGCAGGTGGTCAAGGAGCTGGAAGAATATCCGGGCGCCGTGCTGTTCATCGATGAGATCCATACCGTCATCGGCGCCGGTGCTACCTCCGGCGGCGCTATGGATGCATCGAACCTGCTGAAGCCGGCCCTGTCTTCCGGTGCGATCCGCTGCATCGGTTCGACCACCTATAAGGAATACCGTCAGTTCTTCGAAAAGGACCGGGCACTCGTCCGCCGCTTCCAGAAGATCGACGTCAACGAGCCGACCATTGAGGATGCTATCGAAATCATGAAGGGCCTGAAGCCCTATTTCGAAGAGTATCATCACCTTCGCTACTCGAACGACGCCATCAAGACGGCGGTCGAGCTGTCGGCTCGCTATATCTCCGACCGCAAGCTGCCGGACAAGGCGATCGACGTGATCGACGAAACAGGTGCTGCGCAAATGCTGCTGCCGCCGTCGAAGCGCCGCAAGCTGATCACCGAAAAGGAGATCGAAGCGACGATCGCGACCATGGCCCGCATTCCGCCGAAGACGGTTTCAAAGGATGACGAGATGGTTCTCGCCAACCTCGAGCAGGAACTGCGTTCGGTCGTCTACGGTCAGGATACTGCAATCGAAGCGCTTTCGACCTCGATCAAGCTCGCCCGTGCCGGCTTGCGCGAACCGAACAAGCCGATCGGCTGCTACGTCTTCTCCGGCCCGACTGGTGTGGGCAAGACGGAAGTCGCCAAGCAGCTTGCTTCCTCGCTCGGCGTCGAGCTGCTGCGCTTCGACATGTCGGAATATATGGAGCGTCACACGGTTTCCCGTCTGCTCGGCGCACCTCCCGGCTATGTCGGCTTCGATCAGGGTGGCTTGCTGACCGACGGCGTCGACCAGCATCCGCACAGTGTCGTCCTGCTCGATGAAATCGAGAAGGCGCATCCGGATATTTTCAATATCCTGCTGCAGGTCATGGACCATGGCGCGCTGACCGACCATAACGGCAAGAAGATCGACTTCCGCAACGTCATCCTGATCATGACGACCAATGCGGGCGCATCGGAAATGGCCAAGTCCGCCATCGGTTTCGGTTCGTCCAAGCGTACGGGCGAGGATGAAGAGGCTCTCAACCGGCTCTTCACCCCGGAATTCCGCAACCGTCTGGATGCGACCATTCCGTTTGCAGCGCTGCCGACCACGGTCATCCACAAGGTCGTGCAGAAGTTCATCATGCAGCTCGAGGCTCAGCTTTCCGAACGGAACGTTACCTTCGATCTGCACGAGGACGCGATCGCCTGGCTGTCCGAGAAGGGTTACGACGACAAGATGGGTGCCCGCCCGCTGGCACGCGTCATCCAGGAACACATCAAGAAGCCGCTGGCGAACGAAATCCTCTTCGGCAAGCTGAAGAAGGGCGGCGTCGTCAAGGTCACCGTCGGTAAGAAGGAAGACGGTACGACCGGCATCCTGCTCGACTCCATCGCAGATACCGCGCCGATCCGGCCGAAGCCGGAAGCCGAAGTGGTCGACTCCGTGGTCGATGTGGAAGAGGATGACGGAGACACCGTCAAGACCAGAAGCCGCGTCGGCAAGGCTGGCAGCGCTTCCGACGCTCGCCGCTCGCCGAAGACGCCGTCCTCTGCCAGCGATGGCGAGTCGGATAACAAGTCGTTGCGCAAGGGCAGCACGGTGCCGAAGGTGCCGCGCAAGTAACCGGCGATTAATTGACTGAAAAAATAGAATGGCTGCATTGGCGACAATGCAGCCATTTTCATATGTTTATAAACTATATCTCATAAAAAGACTTAAGAAGATCGGCGCTTTCGATCAGCGCAGGAGTTCGATGATCTTCTTGGCATTCTCCGCTAGAACCGCACCATCTTCCATCTTGCCGGAATGCGGCTTCAGGGCGATACCCTCATGGCGCGGGATGATGTGGAAATGCAGGTGGAACACCGTTTGACCGGCGGCCGGCTCGTTGAACTGGGCGATGTAGACGCCATCCGCATCGAAAGCCTCCTGAATCGCGACGGCGACTTTCTGGACCGTGGTTATCAGATGAGGCAGGGTGCTCGGATCGGCGTCGAGAAGATTGCGCGAAGGGGACTTCGGCAGCACCAGCGTATGGCCGGGCGCCTGTGGCATGACATCCATGAAGGCGACCGTGTGTTCATCTTCGTAGACACGATAGGACGGGATCTCGTCTTTCAGGATCTTCGCGAAAATATTGTTGGCGTCATAGGCGGGGCTGGTCATCCAGGGTCTCCTCGTCTTTCGATTACAATTGTCCAGAGCAGCTAGATATCTTGCCGCTCGCCTTTGCGAAAGGGGCTGTGCTCGGCCAGAATTTCACTCATCTCCTCCACTTGCTCGCGCTCGTGTTTGAGATAGTCGGCAACGGCGCGGCGCAAGCCTTGATGGCCGATATAATGCGCCGAATGCGTGATGACCGGCAGATAGCCGCGGGCGAGCTTGTGTTCGCCCTGCGCGCCGGCTTCGACGCGCTTCAGCCCCTTTGACAGTGCGAAATCGATGGCCTGATGATAGCAGACTTCAAAGTGCAGGAAGGGATGATCTTCGATGCAGCCCCAATGCCGCCCATAGAGCGTTTCGCCGCCGATGAAATTGATCGCCCCGGCGATATAGCGGCCCTCGCGTTTGGCCATCACCAGCAGGATATCGCCGGCCATCCGCTCGCCGATCAGCGAGTAGAACTTGCGGGTAAGATAGGGCCGGCCCCATTTGCGGCTGCCGGTGTCCATATAGAAGGTGAAGAACTGGTCCCAGATCCCCTCGGTGAGATCGCTGCCGGTCAGCCAGTCGATGCTGATGCCGCCCTCGAGAGCGGTGCGACGCTCCTTTTTCAGCGCCTTGCGCTTGCGCGACGCCAGCGTTTCCAGGAAGGCATCATGATTGGCATAACCATCGTTGATGAAGTGGAACTGCTGGTCGGTACGATGCAGATAGCCATCGCCTTCGAAGACGGAAATCTCTTCTTCCGGCAGGAAGGTAATGTGGGCTGAGGAGACGCCGAGCTGCCGGGTCACCTCCTTCAGGCTTTCGGCCAGCGCCGGCTGAATCACATCGCGATCCTGGCCTTCGGCCACAAGCAGGCGCGGACCGGTCGCCGGCGTGAAGGGAATGGAGCACTGCAGCTTCGGATAATAACGGCCGCCCGCGCGTTCGAAGGCGTCGGCCCAGCCGTGATCGAAGACATACTCGCCTTGGCTATGATTTTTGAGATAGCCGGGCACGGCGCCGATCAACTCGCCGCTATCGGTTTCGAGCAGCAGGTGATTGCCGAGCCATCCGGTTTTGTCGGTGGCGGAGCCTGACTCCTCCAGTGAGGACAGAAAAGCATGCGAGACAAACGGATTATACGGCAGCACCGTACCCGCTCTCGATGCCCCGGCGAACTTGGACCAGCCCTCCGGAGCAATGTCTTTGAAGGAACGCTCGACTCGAATGGATAATTCGTCTGTCATCAAATTCGTCTGTTACGAAGAAAGGGCAGGGCTCTCCCTTGGGTCGAACCCTTCGAAGGTCATTTGGTCTGCGTTGGCGAATGTGTGTTTACGGGCCGCTTCGTCGCGCACGGTCCAGGTGATGACCGGGATGCCGCGCTGGCGCTGCGCCGTGATGAAGGGGTTCGGCAGGTGGTCATAGAAATACGAGATGAAGTCTAGCCCAAGCTGCATGGCTTCGTCATGCTTAAAAAATGTCTCGGGCTCGTTTCCATCCGCCGTTAGGCCGACAGGGTAGGGCGCGTTAAGCGCCTTCAGATCCTTGAGCAGCCAATGGTCGAAGCTCATCAGCGCGACATGACCCTTGTAGCCTTCCAGCACCTCCAGCACGGATTCCGCAAAGCCCTCATCGTCGCCTTCGCGGCCCTTGAGCTCCAGCACCAAAGGCACCTTGCCGTCGCAGAGCCTGAGGAGCTGTTTCAGCGTCGGGATCTTGTCGTTGGTGCCGCCGACCGAAAGCAGGCCGAGTTCGGCAGAGGTACGGTCACGAAGTTGGCCGGGGAGATTGCAGACGCGCTGGAGGTCGTCGTCATGAAAGACGACCGGAACGCCGTCGGCTGCATAGTGCAGATCGCATTCAATGGAAAAACCCGCCTCGATTGCCCGGCCAAAGGCCGACAGCGTGTTTTCCCAAACCTGCTTGTTCATGTCGTGATAGCCGCGATGGGCGACAGGACGTTCGGTAAGCCAGGCAATCTTGCTCATTATGCAATTTCCATGATGGCATCGATCTCGACGGCGGCGTTCAGCGGCAGCGCCGCCATGCCGACCGCGGCGCGCGCATGCTTGCCAGCGTCGCCAAGTACATTTGCCAGAAGATTGGATGCGCCGTTGATCACAAGATGTTGTTCGACGAATTCGGGTACTGAAGCGACGAAACCGTTCAGCTTGATGATGCGCTTGATGCGGCCGAGATCGCCATCCAAGGCCGCCTTCGCCTGAGCGAGGATATTGATGGCGCAAAGCTCGGCGGCGCGTTGGCCGCCGGCAACGTCGACATCCTTGCCTAGAAGGCCGGTGACGCCGAGCTTGCCGTTTTCCATCGGCAACTGCCCGGACAAATAAAGAAGATTGCCGCTGATGACATAGGGTACATAGTTTGCGGCCGGCGCAGCGGCCTGAGGCAGGACGATGCCAAGCTCCTTCAGACGGCTCTCGATAGCGTCGGACATTTTCATCTCCCGTTTTGTTGTAAAATCTTCAAAAATCCGGCATCAAGCTTAGATTCCCTTTGCCGGGCGCGAGGCGATCTTGGACGAGATAACGCCAAATCAAAAGGCAGAGCGAGATGACGAATTGATGACGGGCCGCCTCACTCTAGCCGAAGCGTTCTTATAGCATCGCGTGCGAGTCCAATAGGAGATAATGAATGTTCCGCTCGAGTCTTGCCGCCGTTATCGTTTCGAGTTTAGGCGTCGCGTCTCTGGGCGTGTCCGCCGCCGCGGCGGGTCCGACTGGGTTGATCGCGCATCGCGCCGTCTACGATCTCGAACTGAAGGACGCATCAGACCGATCGGGCATCGCCGGCATGTTCGGCCGTATGGTCTATGAGTTCGACGGCTCCGATTGCACCGGTTTCACTACCAATTTCCGTTTCGTCACACAGATCGACACGGGTGATTCAACGCGCGTCAGCGACCAGCAGACGACCACATTCGAGGATCTCGTCAAGCGCACTTTCCGCTTCGAGACCAAATCCTATACGGACGATCAACTCGACAAGGACGTGCGCGGCGCGGCGGCCGACGATCAGAAGGGCATTAAGGTCGATCTGACCCAGCCAAAAGCGAAGCAGATCGAACTCATCCAGAGCCGCTTTCCGACAGAGCATATGCTCGACATCATCCATAATGCCAAGCTGGGCAGGAATTTCTTCGAGGCCGAGGTTTTCGACGGCTCCGATGATGGGGATAAGTCGTTGATCGCAACAACCGTCGTCGGTAAGCAGTCGACGCCCGCAACCGATGACCCCGATGCCGAAAAGGCCGGCATCTTCGCCAAGACACCGTTCTGGCCGGTGACCGTCGCCTATTTCAACGACAAGTCCAAGGGTGACGCCATCCCGGTCTACCGTATGTCGTTCAAGCTCTACGAAAACGGCATCACCCGCGACCTCACCATGGACTATGGTGATTTCGTTCTGACCGGCAAGCTCTCCAAGCTTGAAGTACTCGACACCAAGGCCTGCCAATAGGCTTTGGGAGGGCCCAGCCACAACGCAAAATCTTCGTCATAAAACTGTGTCCGAAGCTTCACTATTCTGGGAAGCATTCGGCACGCCCGTGAGTGAGTCTCAGTTCCGCAGTGCCGATCTGAAATTGTAGCGGGCCATGCGGGCCGCGCCGGTTATTGAAGAATGATCGGCAGATGTTCCGCAGTCCAGGTCCGTGTTGATAGACGAGAAAGCACGAGCTATGGCCAATACTGATCTCGCCCCGACCGCAAGCACCACTTTGCCGGTCGTTGCCGCTGATCCGGCGGAAATCGCCCGCATCGGCGACACCATCGATCTGACCGACCGCGCCGGCATTTCCGTTTACGGCGACCGCGCCCAGCAGTCCGTCTCCGACTATTCCGACCGGATTCTCCGCGAGGTCCGCAATCGGGATCTCGGCGAAGTCGGCAAGTTGCTGACCGATATCATCATCAAGTCGAAGAAGCTCGACCCGGCATCGCTGAAGGATGAGGGCTTTCTTTCCAAAATATTCTCGTCGTTCAAGGCCCGCCTGGAGCGCTTCAAGGAGGAGTTCGAGGATGTGGCCGGCCAGATCGACCGCATTGGCCTCGAGCTCGACCGGCATAAGGATACGCTGCGCCGCGACATCGCACTTCTCGACGATCTTCACGAGGAGACGAAGCAGTCCATCCTGCAACTCGACGTCTATGTGGAGGCCGGCAAGACCTTCGCAGAGCGCTTTCGCAGTGTCGAACTGCCGAAGTTGAAAAGTGCCGCCGAGGCCACGGCTGCCAATCCCGGCGGCGGTATGCTGGAGGCTCAGACCTATCAGGACAGCTTGCAGGCCCTCGATCGGTTGGAGAAGCGGGTGTTCTACCTGCAGCAGGCGCGCCAGCTCGGCATTCAGCAATTGCCGCAAATCCGCATCGTGCAGGCCGGTGACGAGACGCTGATCGAGAACCTGCAGGCGACGTCGGCGCTGACGGTGCCGGCCTGGAAGCAGAAGATGGTGATCCTGCTCGGGCTGTCGAGGCAGAAATCAGCGCTTGAGCTGCAGAAGACCGTGACCGACGCCACCAACGACATGATCCGACAGGCGTCCGAGATGATGAAGGACCAGGCGATTGCCATCGAACAGCAGTCGCAGCGCGGTATCGTCGATATCGATACGCTCGCTGCCGCCAACCGTGACCTGATCGATACGATCAACGGTGTCCTGAAGGTGCAGGAGGAGGGCCGCAGGAAGCGCGCTCAGGCTGAGCAGCAGATGGAGAAAATGACCATCGATCTCAAGAAGGCGATGATCGAGGCGCGATGATCCGCATGATGATCCGCATATTCCTCACCTGCTTGGCGCTGACGGCTGCTCTTGCCCTGACGGGCTGCAATTCCGGCGCGGGACCGAAGTTCTCGATCGTCTCCGGCTCGGAAAACACCGTCATCCAGCCGATCGTCGAAGAATTCTGCAAGCAGAAGAGCGCGACCTGCAGCTTCACCTACGAAGGCACGCTGGATATCGGCCTTGCGCTGCAAAGCAATGAGGGTGTCGAGCAGGACGCGGTCTGGCCGGCATCGAGCGTCTGGGTTGACATGTTCGACACCAAACGCCGCGTGAAGTCACTGACCTCGGTTGCGCAGACACCGGTCATCCTCGGCGTGCGCAAATCCAAGGCACAGGCGCTCGGCTGGATCGGCAAGCCGGTTTTGATGAGGGACATATTGGCGGCAGTGAACAGCGGCTCGCTGAAGTTTCTCATGACCTCGGCAACCCAGTCCAATTCAGGCGCGAGCGCCTATTTGGCTATGCTCTCCAGCGCGCTTGGCAATAAACCCGTCATCGAGCCGGGCGATCTCGACAAGCCCGACCTCCAAGGCACCGTCAGGGCGTTGCTTGCTGGGGTCGAACGCTCGTCCGGGTCCTCCGGCTGGCTCGCGGACCTCTACACGGACTCCGCTGGCAAGGGCGTGCTCTACGATGCCATGTGGAATTACGAAGCGGTGCTGAAGGAGACCAACGACAAGCTTGTCGGCATGGGCAAGGAGCCGCTCTATGCGATCTATCCGGCCGACGGTGTGGCGATTGCGGATTCACCGATCGGCTTTATCGATCATGGACGCGGTCCTGAGGTCGAGACCTTCTTCAACGAACTCGTTGCCTATCTGCGTTCCGCGCCTGTGCAGAAGCGCATCGCCGATACCGGCCGCCGCATCCCATTGGGAGACGTCGCGGCCAAAGCGGACCCGAATTGGAATTTCGATCCGACCCGGTTGGTAACGGCGATCCGCATGCCGGAGCCGGCTGTGATTCGCCAGGCGCTCGATCTCTATCAGGGCGCTTTGCGTAAGCCTTCGCTAACAGCTCTTTGTCTCGACTTCTCCGGCTCGATGGGAGGCAAGGGCGAACAGCAATTGCAGGCGGCCATGCAGTTTCTGTTCAATCCAAATGAAACTGGCAAGGTGCTGGCGCAATGGACGCCGGCGGATCGCATCATGGTCATTCCTTTCGACAGCCGCGTGCGGACGACCCTTTTGGCGACGGGCGACCCGGCGCAACAGAAGAGCCTTGTCGAGAAGGTGTCGCTGCAGCATGCCGATGGCGGTACCGATATGTACGCCTGCGCAAGCCGAGCGCTTGATCGCATGAAGGATACCCCAAACCTGTCGTCCTATCTGCCGGCGATCGTCATCATGACCGATGGAAAGTCCGAGGATGCAAGCCGCGATTTTCTGAGCGAGTGGACGGCAACCAATCCGCATGTGCCGGTCTTCGGCATCACCTTTGGCGACGCCGACAAGTCGCAGCTTGATGCCTTGACCAAGGCGACATCGGGGCGTGTATTCGATGGCCGCGGCGATCTCGTCAGCGCGTTCCGCGCTGTGCGTGGTTACAACTAGGACAGCAATGCGTAACTGGTTCGGCAATGACTGGAATTGGATCGTGGCGGGGCTTGCCGCTGCGATCGTCGTTCCCGTCTTGAGCTTCTTTGCGAAGATGCCGTTGTGGATCGCGGCCGTCATCGGTCTGCTCGTCTTTGCAGGTCTTGTCTTCACCCTGTCGCCGCGCCGGCTTTTCGAAGGTCTGGATGCCAAAGCCATCGGTAGGGGACGTCTCGATTTCGCGCGTGATCTCTTGAATGCGGCTGCACCGGCGGCGCAAAGGCTGGAAGCCTCGGCGGACCACATTACCAACAAGGTGACGGCAAAGCGCGTACGGCATCTGGCCGAAATCGCCGCCGACGTCTTCGCCAAGGTGGAGGCGAGCCCGGAAAGCGCCGGCACCGTGCGGCGGTTCCTCAGCTACTACCTGCCACGCGCGGCTGAAGTTGCCGAGGGTTTTGCCACTCTCGAGGCCAAACGCGTGCCCGACCAGAAGCGATTGCAGGATGTGGAGCTGGTGCTCACCAAGCTTGAGGACGCCTTCGTGCATTATTCGGATAGCCTCGTCGACGACAGGCTCGACACGTTGGACACGGAACTGCGCCTCATACAGGCTTCGCTCAAAGAGGATATCGGACGCTGATGGCCATTTCTCGCCGCGCCTTTGGAGTGGGACTTCTTGCTGCCAGCGTCGCCGGCACCGGCGGCTATTTCGCCGCGAAGGACAGGCCGGAGTTCCAGGGGCTACTCGGCAACCGCACGAAACTCTTCGGTTTCATCGGCGGGGAGAAAGAATCCTTTCTGGCTGACGAGGATGTCGTCGGCGCCCTGCGGGGCTACGGACTGGATATAGATACGCGTGTGGCCGGCTCCGTCGAGATGGTGCGCGAGCAGGCGCTTCTGCAGCAGAACCCCGCTTTCCTCTGGCCATCCTCCTCGATCATGGTCGATATCGCCCGGCAGAACGGCATCAAGATCCGCAACGACCGTGTCGTGCTGAATACGCCGGTGGTTGTCTACACCTGGCAGCCGGTGGTCGACGGATTGATAAAATCCGGGCTGGTTACTGTGACACCCACGGGACAGCATCAGCTTGATCTGAAGGCATTGCTCGATGCCGTCCTTGCAGGAACGAACTGGTCCAAGCTCGGGGTCGCCTCGCTCTACGGGCAGGCGCGTATCGTTTCGACCGATCCGAATCGCTCCAATTCCGGCTTCATGTTTGCCGGATTGGTGCTGAGCCTGTTTGCCGGCAACGTCGCGACTGCCGCAGATCTCACACAGTCCGGCGACAAGGCGCAGACGATCTTCCGCAACATGGGCTTCAAGTCGCCGTCATCCGGCAAGCTTTTCGATCAATATCTGGCCGGCGGTCTTGGTGGCGAACCGATGATCGTCGGCTACGAGAATCAGTTGGTCGAATGGATCATCGCCGATCCCGAACGCTGGAAGCGCGTTCAAGCGAGCTCGACGGCAAAGCCCGTCGTCCTCTACCCGCATCCGACCGTCTATTCCTCGCATCCTCTGATCGTCGTCGACGAGACCGCCAACCGGCTGATGGATGCGCTGACAAGCCCGAAGCTGCAGGAACTTGCCTGGACCAAGCACGGTTTCCGTGGGCCATTGGGCACGGCGACCGGAAATGCACATGAGGCCATTGCGGGCCTGCTGCCGGACGAAATCGACGCGGTCTTGCCCATGCCGGACGCCAACGTCATGCTGGCGCTACTCAATAAGGTCGCGAGCTGAGGGCAGGGGTCTGTCGCATTTTTTCTGCGCAAGCCTTGCATTCTCGGTAAATCGAATGTATGGGCAGCCGCATTCCACACGTAAGGCATGGGATTGTCCGGGAGAAATCCGGATCGTTCCGCCCGGTGGCTTCCTCGAAGAGGAGGCTGTTCGCCTTGCGGAGGTTCAACCGGAAAAGGAGTCAAAGGCATGGCATTGCCTGATTTTTCTATGCGTCAGCTTCTGGAAGCTGGTGTTCACTTCGGCCACCAGACGCATCGCTGGAACCCGAAGATGAAGCCGTATATCTTCGGCGATCGTAACAACATCCACATCATCGACCTCGCCCAGACGGTTCCGCTGCTGAGCCGCGCTCTGCAGGTCGTCAGCGACACCGTTGCCCGTGGCGGCCGCGTTCTGTTCGTCGGCACCAAGCGCCAGGCGTCCGAACTGATCGCCGACAGCGCCAAGCGCTCGGCTCAGTACTACGTCAACGCCCGCTGGCTCGGCGGCATGATGACCAACTGGAAGACGATTTCGAATTCCATTCAGCGTCTGCGCAAGCTCGACGAAATCCTCAACGGCGAAGCCCAGGGCTTTACCAAGAAGGAACGTCTGAACCTTGAGCGCGAGCGCGAAAAGCTGGACAAGGCTCTCGGCGGTATCCGCGATATGGGCGGCACTCCGGACCTGATGTTCATCATCGACACCAACAAAGAAAAGATCGCGATCGACGAAGCCAAGCGCCTCGGCATTCCGGTCGTCGCCATCATCGACTCGAACTGCGATCCGGACCTGATCGACTATCCGATCCCGGGCAACGACGACGCCTCGCGCGCCATCGCTCTCTACTGTGACCTGATCTCGCGCGCTGCCATCGACGGCATCGCCCGCCAGCAGAGCGCATCCGGCCGCGACCTCGGCGCTTCCGTCGAAGCTCCTGTCGAGCCGACCCTGGCGGACGGCACCGAAGCCTGATCGCGTCTTGTGGCGGACAAAAGCTTGTCCGCCCGAGCGTATTGATATCCGGGATAAGGCCGTTTGCGACTTCAAGGAGTTCGAGCGGCCTTATCGCGTTTTTGGTAACGCCTCGCCTGGGCGGAAAATCCAGGCATGTTCCAAACAGAATTCCACAGTATGACGCTGCTTCATAACGCTGTCATACTTACGGGTACATTTCGTCCCTCAAATCGGTGCCGCTTCGGATTAAAGCCGTTTGCCGCACCGTATGAACCGACAAGAGGAAGCTTATGACCGAGATTACGGCTGCACTGGTGAAAGAACTGCGCGAAAAGTCTGGCGCAGGCATGATGGACTGCAAGAAGGCGCTGACCGAGACGAACGGGGATATCGAAGCCGCGATCGACTGGCTGCGCGCCAAGGGCATCTCCAAGGCCGACAAGAAGTCCGGCCGCACCGCCGCTGAAGGCTTGGTCGCCATTGCCGGCGCCGGCCACAAGGCCGTCGTGGTCGAGCTCAACTCTGAAACCGACTTCGTTGCCCGTAACGATGCCTTCCAGGATCTTGCTCGTGGCATCGCCGAAGTTGCGCTGTCCACCAACGGTACTGTCGAAGCCGTTTCGGCTGCGACCTATCCCGCGTCCGGCAAGCCGGTCGCCGACACCATCAAGGACGCGATCGCAACCATCGGCGAAAACATGGCGCTTCGTCGTGCGGTCAAGTTGGAAGTTGAGCACGGCGTCGTGGCGACCTACATTCACAACGCTGCTGGCGACGGTATCGGCAAGCTGGGCGTTCTGGTTGCCCTGAAGTCGGTCGGTGACAAGGCCGTTCTGACGTCGATCGGCCGCCAGGTTGCCATGCACATTGCTGCTACGAACCCGCTCGCCATCCGTCCGGAAGAAGTTGACGCTGCCGTCGCCGAACGCGAACGTAACGTCTTCATCGAGCAGTCCCGCGCCTCCGGCAAGCCGGACAACATCATCGAAAAGATGGTCGAAGGCCGCATGCGCAAGTTCTTCGAAGAAGTCGCTCTTCTGTCGCAGGCTTTCGTCATTAATCCGGACCTGACCGTCGCCGCTGCCCTCAAGGAAGCTGAAAAGACCGCCGGCGCGCCGATCGAAATCACCGGCATGGCTCGTCTGCTTCTCGGCGAAGGCGTCGAGAAGGAAGAGACCGACTTCGCTGCCGAAGTCGCCGCTGCCGCCAAGGGCTGATCAACGAATTCATTTCGTCTGTTGACGAAACGAAACCATATCCCAGATAGGTGAAACCATATCAGGGGAAACCCGTGGGCATCGCGTGACAACGCGGTGCCCTTCGTGTATCCGGCATTCACAATTATTACCCCGCGATCACTTCAAGGAGCGACAATGTCCCAGCCGATCTACAAGCGCGTATTGCTCAAGGCCTCCGGCGAAGCTCTGATGGGCAGCCAGGGGTTCGGTATCGACGTTACCGTCGCTGACCGCATTGCATCCGATATTGCCGCAGCGCGCGAAATGGGTGTCGAGGTCGGCGTCGTCGTCGGCGGCGGCAATATCTTCCGTGGCGTTGCCGTGGCCTCCAAGGGCGGAGACCGCGTGACCGGCGACCACATGGGCATGCTCGGCACCGTCATCAACGCTCTGGCGCTGGCCACCTCGCTGCGCAAGCTGGACATCGATACGGTGGTGCTCTCAGCCATTTCCATGCCGGAGATCTGCGAGAGTTTCTCGCAGCGTGCGACGCTCTATCATCTGTCGCTCGGCCGCGTGGTGATCTTTGCTGGCGGCACCGGCAATCCCTTCTTCACCACCGATTCCGCCGCAGCGCTGCGTGCCGCCGAAATGGGTGCGGAAGCGATCTTCAAGGGAACGCAGGTCGATGGCATCTATTCCGCCGATCCGAAGAAGTTCCCGGACGCCGAGCGTTTCGAACATTTGACCCACAGCCAAGTGCTGGAAAAGGGCCTCGCCGTCATGGATGTGGCCGCCGTGGCGCTTGCACGGGAAAATTCAATTCCGATCATCGTCTTTTCCATTCATGAAAAGGGCGGTTTCGCAGAAATCTTGACCGGCGGCGGTCGTAAGACCATCGTATCCGACAATTGACGTTCCTGTGGCACCGGGCCTTCCCGGCGCCGCCTATTACACGGGAGTATAAAAACATGAGTGAAGGCACCGACCTCAAGGAACTGAAGCGCCGCATGGACGGCGCCATCGCGGCATTCAAGAGCGATATCGCCTCGCTGCGCACCGGGCGCGCGTCCGCCAACATTCTCGATCCGGTCACAGTTGAAGCCTATGGTTCGCGCATGCCGCTGAACCAAGTCGCCAACATCACCGTGCCCGAGCCGCGCATGCTGACCGTCTCCGTTTGGGACAAGTCGATGGTCGGCGCCGTCGAGCGCTCGATCCGCGAATCCAATCTCGGCCTCAACCCGATCGTCGATGGCCAAAATCTGCGTATTCCGTTGCCGGAACTCAACGAGGAGCGCCGTCGCTCGCTGGTCAAGGTCGCCCATGAATATGCCGAGAAGGCGAAGGTGGCGATTCGCCATGTCCGCCGTGATGGCATGGACGGTCTCAAAAAGGCCGAAAAGGACGGTGTAATCGGTCAGGACGAAAGCCGTGCCCAGTCCGAGCGTGTACAGAAGATGACGGACGATACGATTTCCGACATCGACCGCTTGCTAGCCGACAAAGAAAAGGAAATCATGCAGGTCTGATTGCACGCTAGAGCATCCCGCTTTCAATGGGGAAATATTGAAAGCGGCGAGGGTGCGCTAGATTTGAAGCCCTAGAGCATTTTCCTGCCGAACGAAACCGGATCCATATGACAGTTCCCACGTTCTCTGCCATACCTGATCACGTGGCCATTATTATGGATGGCAACGGGCGTTGGGCCAACGCGCGCAGTCTGCCGCGCACCATGGGCCACCGCAAGGGCGTGGAGGCTGTGCGCGAAACCGTACGGGCGGCGGGCGATGTCGGTATAAAATATCTGACGCTCTTTGCCTTTTCCTCGGAGAATTGGCGTCGTCCGGAAACCGAGGTGAGCGATCTCCTCGGTCTGCTCAAGGCGTTCATTCGCCGGGATCTTGCAGAACTGCATCGCCAGAATGTCCGCATCCGCGTGATTGGCGACCGCTACAATCTGCGCAGCGATATCCTGCCGTTGTTGATCGAAGCGGAAGAGACCACCAAGGACAACACGGCGCTGACGCTGGTAATCGCCTTCAATTACGGCTCCCGCGATGAGATCACCCGTGCTTTCGTCAGCCTCGCCAAGGATGTCGAGACCGGGCGCCTGCGCCCGCAGGACATCCGTCCCGAATTGATCGATGCACGGCTGGATACCGCCGGAATTCCCGATCCCGATCTCATCATCCGCACCAGCGGCGAAGAACGGCTGTCGAATTTCCTGCTCTGGCAGGCCGCCTATTCGGAATTCATGTTCATGCCGGAATATTGGCCGGACTTCAGCCGCGACCTGTTCTTCTCCGCGCTGGAAAAATACGCCGCGCGTGATCGACGCTTTGGCGGTCTTTCCGCCAAACAGGCGGCGGCCGTGGGGTCCTGATGAGCCGCGAACTCAGGCTGCGCATCATTTCCGGCATCGTTCTTGCCGTAGTCGTTCTGGCTGCCACCTGGTATGGCGGTCTGAGCTTTCGTATCCTGGCGGCGGCGATCGGCCTGCTCGTCTATTACGAATGGTCGACGATAACGGACCTGCATGGCCGTGATCCGCAGGGCAATGCGCTTGGCTGGCTGGGCCTGGTGCTCATAGCCGGCGCGACGCTGATGGCGGAATCCGTCTATTCCCTCGAGGTTTTGGTCATCTTTGTTGCGGTCACGGCGATCATGGTCACCGTGCGCCATAAAAGCTGGTGGTTGCCCGGTGGAATATTCTATGCCGGACTGACGGCGATCGCCCTTGCCGAGATTCGGGATGACGATCTGCGCGGCTTCGTGCTGATGCTGTTCATTTTCGCCACCGTTTGGGCGACGGATATTTTTGCCTATTTCGTCGGCCGCGCCATCGGTGGAGCGAAGCTTGCGCCACGCATCTCGCCTGGGAAGACCTGGTCGGGCGCCATCGGCGGCGCCATCGCCGCGGTGGTGGCCGGAACAGCGGTCGTCTGGAGCTTTTTCTCGGCAGATGGTTTATGGATTCCTGCGCTTACGCTGGTTCTGTCAATCTGCAGTCAAATTGGCGATTTATTCGAGTCTTTCCTCAAGCGCCGCTTCGGCGTCAAGGACTCCAGCCATCTGATTCCCGGCCATGGCGGCGTCATGGACAGGGTCGATGGACTAATTTTTGCTTGTTTTGCGGCGTTTTTGTTGGCTATCGTAATATCACTGACAATGAGCGGCGAGACTATGTCATTGGGCGGCGTTCTGCTCGGTGTCTGAAATCAACGCGAACAGGATCGTTGCATGGGTAGCGTGGCAGGCATCATCGGCTTCTTGACGAACAACGTCATCACGTTTGTTTTCGTTCTGTCATTGCTCGTCTTCGTGCACGAAATGGGTCATTATCTGGTCGGGCGCTGGTCCGGCATCCGCATTATGGCCTTTTCGATCGGCTTCGGTCCGGAAGTTGCCGGCTTCACTGACCGCCATGGCACGCGCTGGAAGCTATCGATCATTCCGCTCGGCGGCTATGTCCGCTTCTTCGGCGACGAGGATGCCTCCAGCAAGACCGATGTCGATCAGCTCTCGGCCATGACGGAAGAGGAGCGCGCCCGGTCCTTCGCCGGCGCCAAGCTCTGGAAGCGGGCCGCAACCGTTGCCGCGGGTCCGATCGCCAACTTCATTCTCGCCATCGCAATCTTCGCCGTCCTCTTCGGCGTCTATGGCCGTACCGTCGCCGATCCGGTCGTGGCCGTGGTCATGCGCGGCGGTGCCGCCGCTGAAGCGGGGATCGAACGCGGCGACCGTCTCGTCGCGATCGACGGCACCAAGGTGACGACGTTCGACGAGGTGCAGCGTTATGTCGGCCTGCGGCCCGGTCGCAATATCGTTCTGACCGTCGAACGGGACGGCCAGAAGCGCGACTTCCGCATCGTGCCGAAACTCGTGGAAGACACCGATCAGTTCGGCAACAAGATGGAAATGGGGCGCATCGGCATCGCGCTCGTCGATCCGCTGGTAACGGCGATCGAGCCGGGCGGACCGGCAGCGAAGGCGGGCGTGCAGGCGGGCGATCGCCTGATCGCCGTCGACGGCAATAATGTCGCGACCTATTATGATATCGCCCGCTATGTCACCGATCGCGCTGGAAAAAACCTCGTTTTGACGGTCGAACGCAACGGCCAGACGCGCGATTTTCCGATGGTGCCGGAAACATTGACCGCGACAGACGCTTCCGGAAAGAAGAAGGACGTCGGCAGCATCGGCATTTCGCCGATTGACCCGCTCGTCGCTTCAATCGCACCGGATAGCCCAGCGCAAGAGGCTGGCATCGCGCTTGGCGACCGTATCCTCTCCGTGGATGGGCGTGTGATCGATTCCATCGGCGAAGTGCAGCGTTATGTGGCGTCCCGTCAGGACAAGCCCGTGACGTTGTCCGTCAAGCGTAGCGGCGGGACACTTGACGTCCAGGTCACTCCGAAGAAGACCGAAGAGCCGGATGCCTTCGGCAACGAGATGGAGATCAACAGCATCGGGATTACCGACGGCCAGAAGCCCTTCAAGCTCCGTTATGAGGCATATGGCCCGTTTCAGGCGCTGGGCGAAGGCGTCAGGCAGACCGGCAGCATCGTGTCCGGCACCTTCGAATATCTCGGCAATGTCATCGGCGGTTACATGAAGGCGGATCAGCTCGGCGGCCCCATTCGGGTGGCTCAGCTTTCCGGCCAAATGGCAACCCTGGGCTTTTCGGCGGTGCTCCAATTCGCCGCCATACTTTCTGTTTCCATTGGGTTATTAAATTTGATGCCGGTGCCGGTACTTGATGGCGGGCACTTGATGTTCTATGCGATTGAAGCCGTGAGGGGAAAACCATTGGGTGCTCGGGCACAAGACATCGCTTTCCGAATTGGTTTTGCGATGGTGCTGTCACTCATGGTGTTTGCGACATGGAATGACATCAGCTCCAGGATAGGCTGATGGGGCATTTAGAGAGGAAATTACGATTTATTTACGATGTTTCAAAGCTGTAGTGGCGAATGAGCCACGGTTTGAAATGAAGTAAACAGAAATTAACTTGCTCCCTTGCTTGTATGTCAAAAGCGGGTAAAACGACACACGTGGCCGGAATCGGGTTCGCTCGGGGCTGGGGACGACTGATAAAAAGGTAAGAAGTGAAAATGAAGGCTGGTTCAAGATTATTGAACGCAGTGTCGGCGGTAGCGCTGTCTGCAGGTGTTGTTGCGTCGGGCGCTGGTGTTATCACCCTTGCTTCTGCCTCAGTCGCAGAAGCCGCTGTCATACAGCGGGTCGATGTCAGGGGAGCTGGACGCGTTGGTGCAGAGGCTGTTCGCGACAATATCACGATCAAGCCCGGCAAGAGCTTTTCGCCAGCCGACATCGACAATTCGGTAAAGCAACTTTATGCCACCGGATACTTCTCCGATGTAAACATGACTGTCTCTGGCAGCACGCTGGTCATTGCCGTCAAGGAAAACCAGTTGATCAATGCCGTGGTTTTCAACGGCAACCATAAGATCAAGGACGATAAGCTCCAGGGCATCGTTCAGACCCATGCCGCCGGTCCTTACAGCGAAACCCAGGTCCAGGCCGACATCAAGACCATCAAGGACGCTTACGCCGCAATCGGCCGTAATGAAGTCCAGGTGACGACGCAGACCGTTCCGGTCGCTGAGGGCCGCATCAACGTGGCCTTCGTCATCAACGAAGGTGACCGCACCAAGATCGACAAGATCAATTTCTCGGGCAACCAGGCTTACAGCAGCGGCCGTCTTGCTTCGGTGATCAGCACCAAGAAGTCGAACTTCCTGTCGTTCCTGACCCGCAAGGACGTCTATAGCGCCGAGCGCCAACAGGCGGACCAGGATGCGCTGCGTCAGTTCTACTACAATCACGGTTATGCCGACTTCCGCATCGTCAGTGCCGATGCGACGCTGAACGAGCAGAACAACGAATACACGCTGAACTTCAACGTCGATGAAGGTCCGCGCTACACCTATGGCGACATCAACGTGGTGTCGACGGTCGAGGGCATCAATGCGGACGACCTGAAGAGCCTGGTCATCACCCACAAGGGCGATGTCTACAGCGCCAAGGATATCCAGACCTCGATCGAGAACATTTCCAAGCGCGTTGCTGCGGCCGGCTATCCGTTCGCCCGCATCACGCCGCGCGGCAATCGTGACCTCACCGGCCACACGATCGGTATTGAATATCTGGTCGATCAGGGCGAACGCGCCTATGTCGAGCGCATCGAAATCCGCGGCAACACCCGCACGCGCGATTACGTCATTCGCCGTGAGTTCGATCTCAATGAAGGCGATGCCTTCAACCAGGAAATGATCACCCGCGCCAAGCGTCGTCTCGACGCCCTCGGCTACTTCACCAAGGTTGACATTAGCACGGCCCAGGGCAGCGCTCCGGATCGCGTCGTCGTGATCGTCAACGTCGAAGACCAGCCGACCGGTTCGTTTGGTATCGGTGCTGGTTACGCCGTCGGCAACAACGGCGGTCTGCTGCTCGAAGCTTCGGTCGAAGAAAAGAACTTCCTCGGCCGTGGCCAGTACATCCGTATCGCCGCAGGTGCCGGCACGGAAGGCAACCGTACCTATAACATCTCGTTCACCGAGCCCTATTTCCTCGGCTATCGTCTGGCTGCCGGCTTTGACATCTTCAGGAACCAGACCTCGAGCGACGATTTCTACGATTATTCGGAAGAAGGCTTCTCGCTGCGCGTCACCGCGCCGATCACCGAGAACCTGGCGACGACCCTGCGCTACAACTACAAGCGTCTTCAGTATGATGGCACCGACGATTGGGAGAACAATCTGTCGGCTCCGTATCTGAATCTCGTGAACAACAGCCCGTGGGTGCAGTCGACGATTTCGCAGACCTTTACCTACAACACGCTCGACGATCAGAATCTGCCGCGCGAAGGTATCATCGCCAAGTTCACGCATGAATATGCGGGTCTGGGCGGCGACTCCGACTTCTACAAGCTGAGCGGCAAGGCGCGTTACTACAAGATGATCAGCGACGAAGCCGACATCATCGGCTCGCTGACGGTTGGCGCCGGTTATGTCATGCCGACAGGCGATCACCTGAACGTCTTCGATCAGTTCACGCTCGGTGGCCGTGAAATCCGCGGCTTCGAGAATGCCGGTATCGGTCCGCGTTCGTCGCATGGCGATGCGCTGGGCGGCACGACCTACTTCACGGCTTCCGCTGAAGCAAGCATGCCTATGCCGGGCGTTCCGCAGGATATCGGTCTGCGCGTCGCAGCCTTTGCCGATGCAGGTACGCTCTACGGCAACAAGGCTGACCTCTTCGGTGACGTATTGCACAACGACAGCTCGATCCGTGCTTCGTTGGGTGCGGGCCTGATCTGGTCGTCGCCCTTCGGCGTCATCCGAGTTGACTATGCCGTGCCGGTTCTCAAGGAAGACTACGACAAGACTGAGAATTTCCGGTTTGGCATCGCCAACCAGTTCTGATATCGGCAGCCCAGAACTGCGGGCTTAACACCGTTCTGGAGCTGGTGCTTATGGAACATATCGATTTTTTCCCGTCCCATGATGGCGTCAGCCTCCGTGCGCTGGCTGAGTATCTTGGGGCGGAACTTGCTGACGAGGCCTTTGCCGGCATCGTCATCAAGTCCATCGCTCCCGTCTATCGGGCGGGCGAAGGCGACGTTTGCTACATTCTCTCCCGGAAGAATCGTGCGGAACTGGAGACCTGTCGGGCTTCGGCGATCATTTGCTTGCCGGCGCTGAGGTCTTTCGTTCCCGCGCATATCCCGGTTCTCCTTTCCAGAAAGCCGCACACGGATTTCGCGCTGGCGGGCGCTCTGCTGCATCCGCAAGCCATGCGTCCGGTTGCGCTGACCTCTGCGCCAACGCTGATTTCGCCGGCAGCTTTCATCGATCCGACCGCCAAGCTTGAGGCTGACGTCGGCGTTGAGCCGTGCGCGGTTATCGGACCGGGTGCTGAGATCGGGGAGGGTACGCGCATCGGAGCCGGCGCGATGATCGGGCCGGGTGTCAAGATCGGGCGCAATTGCACGATCGGCGGCGGCGCCAGCGTGCTTTGCTCCTACCTCGGCAATGGCGTCATCATTCACAATGGCGCGCGTATCGGCCAGGATGGTTTTGGATATGCGCCGAGCCCGCGTGGTATGGTGAAGATCGTGCAGATCGGCCGTGTCATCATTCAGGACAATGTCGAGATCGGCGCCAATACCACGATCGATCGCGGCACCATGGATGACACTGTCATCGGCGAGGGCACCAAGATCGACAATCAGGTGCAGATCGGACATAACGTCCGCATCGGCCGCCACTGCGCGATCGTCAGCCAGGTCGGCATTGCCGGCAGCACGGTGATCGGCGACGGTGTGCAGATCGGTGGTCAGGCGGGCTTGAACGGCCATATTCATATCGGCGACGGTGTTCAGATCGGTGCCAAAAGCGGCGTGATGAACAGCATTCCGGCGGGCGAGCGCTATGCGGGCCTTCCGGCACGGCCATTGTGGGATTTTCTAAGAGAGTCGGCGGAGATCGCAAAACGGTCAGGAGCCAGAGAAAAGAAGGACGGGAGTGCGGAGCATGACTGAAGAAGCCAAGACGTCGCTGTCGTCGGCAGACGTCATCGAGATCATGAAGCTTTTGCCGCATCGCTATCCCTTCCTGATGGTCGACAAGATCATCGAGATCGATAGCGATAATTCCGCGATCGGCATCAAGAACGTCACCGCAAACGAACCGCAGTTTACCGGCCACTTCCCGGGATCGCCAATCATGCCGGGCGTTCTGCTCATCGAAGGTATGGCGCAGACGGCCGGCGCGATCTGCGCCCGCAAGGACGGAATCGGCGGCAATCTCGTCTACTTCATGACGATCGACAATGCCCGCTTCCGCAAGCCGGTCGTACCTGGCGATCGTGTTGAATTCCACGTTGTCAAGCTGAAGCAGCGCGGTACGATCTGGAAGTTCCATTGCGACGCCAAGGTCGATGGCTCGCTGGTTGCCGAGGCCGATATCGGCGCGATGATCGTACGGAAGGACCAAGAGCAGGCATGAGCAGTATTGCAAAAAGCGCGCGCATTCATAAGCTCGCGGTCGTTGAGGATGGAGCGGTCATCGGCGAGAATGTCGTCGTCGGCCCGTTCTGCCATGTCGGCCCCAAGGTCGTGTTGCATGATGCTGTTCAGCTCTTGACGCATGTGGTTGTGACCGGCCGGACGACGATCGGCAAGGGCACGAAGATATTCCCGATGGCGGTCGTCGGTGGCGATCCGCAGAGCGTGCATCACGGCGGCGAAGAGACGACGCTGGACGTCGGCGAGAATTGCACGATTCGCGAAGGCGTGACGATCAATACCGGTACCGCCGACTACGGCGGCAAGACCATCATCGGCAACAACAACCTGTTCCTTGCCAATTCCCACGTCGCCCATGATTGCCGCGTCGGCAACAACGTCATCATGTCGAACAATGTCATGCTGGCCGGGCATGTCACCGTCGAAGACCGCGCCATCCTCGGCGGCGGCTGCGCGGTGCATCAATTCACCCGCATCGGCCGTCAAGCCTTCATCGGCGGTCTTTCGGCCGCCAGCTATGACGTCATTCCATATGGCATGCTGAACGGAAATCCAGGCGTACTCTCGGGTCTCAATATTGTCGGCATGACGCGCGCCGGAATTGAGCGTTCGGTCATCCATACGGTTCGCCGCGCCTATAAGAGCATTTTCGAAGGCGAGGGCTCGATCCGCGACAATGCGGCGGCGATCCGCGAAGAATATGCCGATTGTAAGGAAGTGATCGAGATCCTCGATTTCATCGCCGCCGAAAGCGATCGCGCATTGTCGTCGCCCAATCGCGGTAAGGGCTGAGGTGGCCGCGAGCGGTCAAAACCATGCGGGCAGGCTGGCGATCATCGCAGGCAGCGGCTTTTTGCCGGCCTATGTTGCCGATGCCGCCCGGCAGGCAGGCGAAAATCCCGTTATCATTGCGCTGACGGATGAGGCGGATCGCGACTGGTCCGCTTTCGATCATGCCAATCTCGGCGTCGGCAATTTTGCCGGCCTGGAGGCCATGTTTCGCCGCTATGGAGTCGACCGGGTCGTCATGTCCGGCGCTGTCGCGCGTCGTCCGCCCTGGCGCGATGTGCGTCCGACTTGGCGCGTGATCAAGGAATTGCCGTCGACCATCCGCACCCTTCTTTCCGGTGGCGACAATGCTGTGCTGCAGATGGTTATCCGTTTGATCGAGGCCGGCGGTGTCCGCGTCGTCGGCGCGCATGAGATCGCGCCGGATCTGCTGGCGACCACCGGGCCGCTCGGCCGTTTCTCGCCATCGGAAGAGGATCTGCGCGATATCGCGCAGGGAGCGAAGGCAGCCATTGCCCTTGGATTGCTGGATGTCGGGCAGGGTGCCGTCAGCGTCGGCGGCCGCGTCGTGGCGCTGGAGGGCGCCGAGGGCACAGACAAGATGATCGAGCGCGTCGCCGGTTTGCGGGCCGAAGGGCGCATATCGGCGCGTCGCCGGGGCGTATTGGTGAAGCTCTGCAAGCCGCAGCAGGACGTGCGCGCCGACCTTCCGTCGATCGGGGTTTCGACCGTGTTCAACGCAAAGAAGGCCGGCCTTGCCGGCGTCGCCGTCGAGGCGGGCAGGGCGCTGGTGCTGGAGCGCGAAGCGGTCATTGCGGCTGCCGACGAAGCCGGGCTGTTCGTCTGCGGCATCGATCGCGGCCTTAGCGCGGAGGGCTTTATGTGAGCGGTGTGCCGTTAAAGCTTGCTGTCGTAGCCGGCGAGGTCTCCGGCGATCTGCTCGGCGGCGATCTCGTCGCGGCATTGAAGCAACGTTATGATGGCGCCGTCGAACTGATCGGCGTTGGTGGCGATGCCCTGGAAGCGCAGGGTCTGCGTTCGCTTTTCGATTATTCCGAACTGTCGATTATGGGTTTTGCGCAGGTCATCAAGCGACTGCCGAAACTGCTTGCCCGCATCCGCCAGACGACGGACGCCATTATCGCAGCCAAGCCGGACGTGCTCCTGATCATCGATAGCCCGGATTTCACCCATCGCGTTGCCAAGAAGGTGCGCGCGGCGCTGCCGGACTTGCCGGTCGTCGACTATGTCTGCCCGAGCGTGTGGGCGTGGAAAGAATATCGCGCGCAGAAAATGCTCGCCTATGTCGATCATGTCCTCGCCATCCTGCCGTTCGAGCCGGCAGCGATGCAGCGCTTGGCGGGGCCGGCCACGACCTATGTCGGCCATCGGCTGACGGTGGATTCGAGCCTGGTCGAAACCCGCCGCCGGCGTGCGCTTCGCCCTCTCGGCGCGCCTGACGGAGAGAAGACGATCCTGTTGCTTCCCGGTTCGCGTTCCTCGGAAATCCGTCAGCTTCTGCCGGTTTTCGAGCAGGCGGTGACGGAGATTAGCCGGCGAAACGATCGCGTTCGTTACGTGTTGCCGACCGTTCCGCGACAGGAGGCATTGGTGCGCTCCCTCCTTGAAAACTGGCGCCTCAAGCCGGATGTCTTCGTCGGCCAGGATGCCAAATGGAACGCTTTCGCGGAAGCGGATGCGGCGATGGCGGCTTCCGGCACCGTGGTGCTGGAATTGGGCCTTGCGGGCGTTCCCGTCGTCTCGGCCTACAAGACGGAGTGGCTTGCCCGATTCGTACTCTCGCGCATCAAGACCTGGACGGCAGCTCTGCCGAATTTGATTGCCGACTATGCCGTCGTGCCCGAACTGATCAACGATGTGCTGCGCCCTGGTCTGCTGGCGCGCTATATGGAGCGGCTATCGAGCGATACGCCCGAGCGTGCAGCCATGCTTCAGGGTTACGATCTGGTCTGGCAGCGGATGCAGACCGAGGAGCCGCCCGGCGAAAAGGCGGCGGCGATCGTTCTCGATGTCCTGTCCAAGAAAAAACCCGGCCATTTCTGACCGGGTTTTTTGTTGTCTCGCTTCTTCGGCTTAACGCTTGGAAACCGGAACGTATTCGCGCTGCGGTTCGCCGGTATAGAGCTGGCGCGGGCGGCCGATACGCTGTTCCGGATCTTCGATCATCTCGTTCCACTGGGCGATCCAGCCGACGGTGCGGGCAAGCGCAAACAGCACCGTGAACATGGTCGTGGGGAAGCCGAGAGCCTTCAGCGTGATGCCGGAGTAGAAGTCGACATTCGGGTAAAGCTTCTTCTCGATGAAATAGTCATCGGTCAGCGCGATACGCTCCAGTTCGATCGCGATGTCGAGCAGCGGATCGTCCTTAATGCCGAGTTCGCCGAGAACCTCGTGCGCCGTCTTCTGCATGATCTTGGCGCGCGGATCGTAGTTCTTGTAGACGCGATGACCGAAGCCCATCAGCCGGAACGGATCGTTCTTGTCCTTGGCGCGGGCGATATATTCCGGAATGCGGTCAACCGTGCCGATTTCCGTCAGCATGTTGAGCGCAGCTTCGTTGGCGCCGCCGTGAGCGGGACCCCAGAGGCAGGCGATGCCGGCGGCGACGCAAGCGAAGGGATTGGCGCCGGAAGAGCCCGCGAGGCGAACCGTCGATGTCGACGCATTCTGCTCGTGATCGGCGTGCAGGATGAAGATGCGGTCCATGGCGCGGGCAAGCACCGGGTTGACCACATATTCCTCGCAGGGCACGGCAAAGCACATGCGCAGGAAGTTCGACGCATAATCGAGGTCGTTCTTCGGGTAAACGAAGGGCTGGCCGATATGGTACTTGTAAGCCATGGCGGCAAGCGTCGGCATCTTGGCGATCATGCGCAGGCTTGCGACCATGCGCTGGTGCGGATCGGTGATGTCGGTGGAGTCGTGATAGAAGGCCGACAGAGCGCCGACGCAGCCGCACATGACGGCCATCGGATGCGCATCGCGACGGAAGCCGGTGAAGAAGCGAGACATCTGTTCATGCACCATGGTGTGGTGCACGACCCGGTAATCGAAGTCCTTCTTCTGGGCTGCGGTCGGCAATTCGCCGTAGAGCAGCAGGTAACAGACTTCGAGGAAGTCGCCGTGTTCGGCAAGCTGTTCGATCGGATAACCGCGATGCAGCAGAACGCCTTCGTCGCCATCAATAAAGGTGATGCTGGATTCGCACGACGCAGTCGAAGTGAAGCCAGGATCGTAGGTGAAAGTGGAGGTGTTCTTATAAAGGGCACCAATATCAATGACACTTGGGCCGATGGTTCCGGACTTAACCGGCAAATCCACCGTCTTTTCACCCCAAGTTAGTTTCGCGCTTTGTTCCGTCATGCTGATCCTCCAAGATTTGGCGGGATTGGCGCCTTAAAAAGCGCCAAAGGGTTAAGCGACTAACGATTAGCTATATGATCCAGAGCCTAATGCCAAGTTATCCTTACGCCTATTTGTGCATTGCAGTATCAACTTTTGGGCACTGCGGTAGAAGGGACCGTTTTGCGCAAGCGTGAATTAGCGTCTTTTGTCGGCGATGATGCCGATTTCAGTTGAAATCACTGGCCGGTGACGGCAAAACTCCCGCTATAGCTGTAGTTTTGCGTGGGCGCTGGAATATATGCCTAATTTAGAGGCACCGGATCCGCAGGTGGATAGTCGGGAATTGGCTGCGGTTGCCGTGCGCGAGCAGAGCGTGGGCGCGGTTATTTCTCGTGCCAAAGCGTCGCGGCCAGAGCGGACACAGGACCACGCCGCGCTTATTGCCCGCCTTCGCCTCGCGGCAGGCAGCATCCGACTCAGCATTTACCATTTAGCCGAAGAAGAGGCGGCGCACGGTCGCGCGATGCTATTTGCGCCGGTCTACATCGGCGCCGGCGCGATCGTCTGGTTCTCGGTCGGAGCCGATCCGCCGCCGCAAGCTGTTTTTACGGCCCTCCTTATCTTCGCTGTCGCATTTTTCCGCCAGCAGCAGGCGGGGCGAGTGCTACGGCACATATTGTTTGCCGGCATGCTGGTGTGCTCCGGCATGGCTCTGGCGCAATGCGAAACCTGGCGCGCATCGACGGTGATGCTCGACTCTGCGGTGACGACCACCATCACCGGGCGGATCGAACGGCGTGAAGCCGACGACAAGGGCCGTTGGCGCTATGTCGTCGCCCTGGAGGCAACGGAAAAACCGACCATTCGCCGGCCGCCGGCGCAGATCACCATTTTCGTGCGCAAACAGCTCCAGCCCTTCGAACTCGGCGACCGCATTCAGGGTAGAGCGCGGTTGACGCCGCCGGCCGGACCTGCCTTGCCCGGCCTCAACGATTTCGCCTTCAGCGCCTATTTCGATGGCACCGGCGCGAATGGTTTTGCCTATGGAACGCAGACATTATTGTCGCCGACTAGTGATGTAGTTCAGGGGTCGGTCCTCGACAAGGCGGATATCTGGCTTGCCGGTTTGCGCAGCCATATCGGCGATAGAATCAGGACGCTTTTGCCCGGAGACACCGGCGCCTTTGCGGCTTCGCTTGTCACCGATGAGAGACGAGCGATCTCAGACGATACGACGGAAGCGCTGCGGACCTCGGGTCTTGCGCATATCATCGCCATCTCCGGCCTGAACATGGCGCTCTCCGCGGGCATCTTTTATGTCGGTTTACGCTACGCCCTCAGTCTGTTTTTCGGCGTGGCACAGGCTTGGCCAACAAAGAAGATTGCGGCCTTCGGCGCGCTAGTTACAGTGACGGCTTATTATCTCATTTCCGGCTTCGGGGTATCCGCGGAGCGTGCCTTCATCATGATGGCTATCATACTGATCGCCGTGCTCTTCGACCGACCATCCATTAGCCTGCGCAACGTGGCGCTATCGGCGATAGTCATTCTCATACTGTCGCCTTCGCAGGCGCTCGGACCAAGTTTTCAGATGTCTTACGCCGCGACCCTGGCGTTGGTGTCCGGCTATTCGCTCTGGGCGAGGAGGCCGCATCGGGAGAGCGTTCTCTCCCGGTTCCGGGTCATGCGTCCGCTGCTCTTCGTTTCCCGTTTCTTCGGAAGCATATTGTCGACCTCTTTTATAGGCGGCGCATCGACGGCAATCTTCTCGATAGAGCATTTTCACCGATTGGCGACATATGGTCTCATCGCCAATCTGGCGGCTATGCCGGTCGTCTCCTTTGTCGTCATGCCGTTTGGCATGGCGGCGACGCTACTGATGCCATTTGGCGTTGATGCCCCTTTCTGGCAGATAACCGGCTGGGGACTTGATGTCGTCATCGTCATTGCCAAAACGGTTGCCGCCTGGGGCGGCAATATTCCCTTCGGTCGGCTGCCGGTCTGGCTGTTCCCGACGGTCATAGCCGGCTTCTTGTTGATGACCTTGCTGAGAACATGGCTGCGACATGCAGGTGCGCTCTTGATCATCGGTTCGGTTGCAGTCGTGGCACTCAGTCCCGGTGTCCTCAAGCCTGATCTCATGATCTCCGAGGACGGCACGCTGGTCGCCTTGTTGCGCAACGGTGCGCTGACGACAAACCGCGAAAAACCGCCGGATTTCATCTTCGAGCAGTGGCAAAGAGCATTGGCGATCACCGAGCAGCAACCGCCAACGATGCTTCCGCCGGATAGTCAGCTCCCCAAAATCAGCAAATCAGACAAGCATCGTCGCCTGAATTCCGAAGAACAGAGCACCGTTCGAAAGGCGATGGATGCGGCATTAGACGCGGCCGGGCCGGGCGGTTTCGCCTGCCAAAAAGGTGCATGGTGCGTGGCAATGCTGGATAATGGCGACATGCTTGTCACCATTGAAGATGCCGCCTATCTCGCTCCGGCCTGCGACACGGCCAATATCGTCATCACCTCCGTACGGCTGCGTCTTGATCGCTGCCGCTCTGGCGCCACGCTCTTCACAGGTGCAACATTGCGCCGCACAGGGTCCATCGAAATGAGCCTTAGCACCGATAAACCGATAATGACGGCAGCGTTTGAAAACCTTTCGCGGCCATGGAGCCTGCATCGCTCCTACGACTGGCGAACAGACACTTTTGGCGCGCCGCTCAAGCCGGCGTCACCGGTCAGTGATAGCGGCGAATGAGACCGACGAGCTTGCCTTGTACCTTCACTCGATCCGGCCCAAAGATGCGGGTTTCGTAAGCAGGGTTTGCCGCTTCAAGCGCGATCGAGGCTCCCTTGCGGCGGAAGCGCTTCAATGTCGCCTCTTCATCATCGACGAGAGCGACGACGATGTCGCCGGGATTGGCGGTCGTGGCGTTGCGGATGATGACGGTATCGCCGTCAAAGATGCCGGCATCGATCATGGAGTCGCCCTTGACCTCCAGCGCATAATGCTCGCCGGAGCCGAGCATGTCGGCGGGAACGGTGATGTCGTGAGTATTGTTCTGGATGGCCGAGATCGGAACGCCGGCGGCAATGCGGCCCATGACGGGTACCGAAACCGAACTGTTGTTGTCCTCACTCACCGGCTTGGTGGGTGCGGGCGGCGGCACAAGTTGCGGCTTGCCAAGGCTACCCTCGATGACGCTTGGCGAAAAGCCGCGGCGAGGCTGCAGGCTCGGGCTATAGGCCTCCGGTAGCTTGATGACCTCCAGCGCCCGGGCCCGGTTCGGCAGGCGACGGATGAAGCCGCGTTCTTCCAAAGCCGTGATGAGACGGTGAATACCGGATTTGGACGCAAGGTCCAGCGCATCTTTCATCTCGTCGAAAGATGGCGGAACACCGGACTCCTTCATTCGTTCGTGAATGAAGAGAAGCAGTTCCTGCTGCTTGCGCGTCAACATCGTTTTGAACCTCGGGACTGAGAAGGTGTCGTGAAACAAATCCAGAACGGACACTATATGTTCCATATGTGTTCCGCAAGCCCTTAAATTTCGGTGAACATTTTGTAGGTGCATCAAATAAATGGGAACATAACAGGTCCCGGGCAGATGACTTTTTTCCCGGCACCTTCAAACTAAATAGCAGAAATATATGCGGAATCGGGCGAAGCAAAATTTCGGACGATCCCAAAACGGATTATCTCCAAGGCGGCGAAAAGCCATGTTCTTCGTTCTATAAGCTCTTTGGAGGACGACACTCTCCGAACCATGGAGAGCAAGCTATGGATCTGACTGGGAATCCGGATTTCTGAGGGGCCGGGATTGGTGCCATCCGTAGTAATATTCGATGGGATATCAATAGGTTGAACTTTTCCTCGAACTCCCGTGCCGGTGCTCGAGCAAGGTACGGTCGTTGGCGATCTGCCTTAGCATGCTGCGCCCGGCCAGAATCATCTCGACGAGAAAGGCCACAAAGGCGCCCATGAGTGCGAAGACGGCAAGGCCAAAGAGCCAGAGCAGCAATTGCTCGCGAAATTGCTGTCGAATTGCACCGCCCATGAGGCCGAGCGTCGCAAGGCATGTGAACACGCCCGATGCCGTGCCGAGCAGAACTGCGATCTCCAGCGCCAATGTTCGCCGCCGCAGATAATAGAGCTGCAGCAACCGCGTTTCATCCGGGTCCTCAGAGGTCACCCGTTCGAAAAGGCTGTTGACCCGGTCGGAGACGCGGGCGAGCCTAGCCGAAAAGACATTGAGGCACCCGGCGGTGCCCGCCAGCAGAAAGACCGGTGTCAGCGCTATTTGAATAACGTGCGCGGCAATAGACGTCAGATGGTCGTTCAGCACATTGGATCTCCTTTCTGTCCAACGTCATCCGGTATCGGCTCCAGGGTTGTCGCCTTGCCAAAGAGGGCGCGGAGATGAGGCTGGTGACTGATCTCGCGCGAACGTTCAGGTTGGCGGCGCCGCCGATTGCGTCATTTGCTCAGCGATCTTCTTTCTCTGCAGTGTCATGGCTGCGATCGCGGCATCGGATTTTTCCTCGCCACCCACCTGCACTGTCGGCTGAGCGAAGTCGATGCCGTTTTCCATGAAGGCGTCGCGGATCATGGTATAGGCCTGGCGCCGTATGTAGGTTTGCCGACCGGGGAGGGCGGTAAAAGCGAAACTCAGTTCGATACCGAAGTCGCCAATTTGCTCCACCCCCTTCATTTTCAGGGTCTCAAGAATCTGCGGTCCGATTTCCGGATCTTCTTTCAACTGCTCTCCGATTTGCTTGACGATCCTTTTCGCCTTGGCGACGTCGGTATTGAACGGAACCCGTAGCAGGAATTTATCGATCGCCCAGTCGCGGCTCATGTTCTGAACGGCGCCGAGTTCGCCGAAGGGAACTGTGAACACCGGACCATGATGATGTCGAAGCCTGACGGAACGCAGGCTGAAGGATTCCACGGTTCCCTTGTAGCTGCCGCTTTGAACGTATTCGCCGACGCGGAAGGCATCGTCCATCAGGTAGAAAATGCCGCTGACGATATCCTTGACGAGCGTTTGCGAGCCGAAGCCGATCGCCACGCCGAATATGCCGGCCCCCGCAATCAACGGCCCGATCTGCACGCCCATTTCGGACAGCACGGTGAGGACGGCGGCTGCGATAACGATGGCTGCCAGTGCGTTGCGGAAGATCGGCAACAGGGTGCGAAGGCGGCCCGCGCGCGCGGCTTCCGCCGATGGCGAGGAGGCACTGCTATCGGCGGCGCTCAATTTCTCGTCAATGAATGCCCTCGACAATTGCCAGCAGAGATCGGCCAAAATCAGAACGACGACGCTCTTCAGCGCACCGCGAACAGCGGCGTCGATCGCCGGATTTTCTCGTGCGAGGATGTTGGGATCATAGTGCCAGACGACGGTAATCCAGGCGACCGCGGCTACGATGACGAGCGCCCGCGCACCGCGGATGGCCAGCACCATGCGCGCACTGTTCTTGTTGTCACCAGGCCAGCGTCCCTTTGCAAATGCTTCGGCCGTTCGTCCGACGGCAGTCAATAGCCCCGGAAGAACAACGACATAGATGCCAAGCCAGAAAAGGCCGACGAAGTTGGCCACCCAAAGAAGCCAGAGGCAGGCAACGTAGAGTGAATAAAGGATGTTCATAAGCGTTAACTGTCGGGCAGCGGTTTCCTTGGCCGGTCGCCGCCACACGGCTTCGAGCGTAATCAGCAATAGGAGAATGGAGAACCCGTGGGAGACGACGGTGCCGACATCTCCGTCGATGGAGAGCGGTCTGGTCAGCGACGTCGTGGCGCCGGCTATCGCCAAAACGGCAATGAAGAGACAAGCCCTGCGATAGCCGAAGGCCGACAGAGAGCCCGCGTCCATCGATAGTCTGCAGACGGCAAATGCGAGGCGAGCAGCAATGAATGCCGTCAGATAAAACAGGATCACCACATGCAGTAGCGGCGGCCAGTCTATGGCTAGGAAAATGGCGGAGCTGACGAGGGTGAAAGTGATCCACGGTCCTAATTCTCCGATCGTATGTGCGACAAGAGGATTTGGAAACTGGGCTTTCAGGACGGTTTTCTTGAAAAACCATTCCGCAGCGAGACCGACGCAGACCAATGCGGCGAACATGACGACGGCAGGCGCAAAGCCGTTGTTCCTTGCCTGCTCACGCACCCTGCTCGCTGCAGCGGCGAGCTGCCCCGGTACATTGGGAATCGCCGACCGCAGCGCCTTATATCGAGCGCGAGCGCGGGCCTCTCCGGTTTCGACCAGCGTCGCCGTCGCCGAAGGTGCCGGCTGTTGCTCGGCTGCTTGCCGCTTTTCCAGCCATTGGCGCAGCTCCGGATCATTCATCAGACGCAGCAATTCCGATAGCTTTGCAGGCGGTGCTGTGGGGGCCGTTTCGGGGGTCTGCGCGTGGCACAGTTGCGGCGCAATAGCCGTGAAAACAAGGATAAGTGCAACGGCGACCAAGCCGCTGGGCATAAGGGAAATCAAGCGAGCGACAGAATCCGTGAACCTTCGGACGTGGCCCACCAGGGCCAGACAAAGAGAAGCCGTCAAATGTAAGACCGGGCGTATGGGCGCCCCCTCGACGAGCATCAAGCGCATGTCTCCCCCAAGCACCCGACAATCAGATTGAGTACTGCTGCAAAGATAGAAGTAACGACAGGCCGCTCTTCTGCCTTTCCGAGATCGGATGGTGAATTGCGTTGCCGTTGGACAATCCGAACTGAAGAATGCGCGTCTTTGTCTTGCTGCCGGGAAACGGACTTTTCGGCGCTATCCTCACCCGTATCACTTACCTGTTGCCGCGCTACAGATCATTTATTGCAGTATGATGCGGATATTGCTCGAATTATTGCCCTCTCACAAGGGAGAGTTTGGTGCCAGCACATATATAATTCGGCTAGTTCGCGTGCGGATTTTTGCGGGAGCGCTCTTCTGTCGTCTGCTCCGACGCTTTGATCTTGAATTGAGCGGCAGATGGGCGCAAACCTGCCGACGAATGAAGGGGGAGACCATGACCTCATCGCCGCATCCGCTGGATCATCTCGTTCTGCCGACGGTCAATATCGCCTTGGCGCGGGAGCGGCTGGGCAAGCTTGGTTTCACCGTAGCGTCCGATGCCCGACATCCCTTCGGCACGGAGAATGCCTGCGTTTTCTTTGCTGACAGGACCTATCTGGAACCCTTGGGTGTTGCATCGCAGGAGCAGTGCGAGGCGAGCGTGGGGGAGGGCAATGTTTTCGTCGCCCGCGACCAAGCCTACCGTTTTCGCATCGGCGATGAGGGGTTTTCGGCCGTCGTTTTCGGCACGGACGATGCGGTCGCCGATGACGAACGATTCCGGGTCAACACCATATCAGCCGGAAACATGCTGGATTTTGCCCGGCCGATGCGTATGCCGGATGGCTCGGAGGTGACGGCAGGTTTCCGTCTTGCTTTCGCAGCCGATTTGCGTTCGCCGGATTTCTTCACCTTCTGCTGCCAGCGCATCAATCCATTGCCGGCCGATCGCGGCGCCCTGGAGCGGCATGCCAATGGCGTGACCGGCATAGCAAGGGTTGCCGTCTCGGCGCCGAATCCGGCTGCGTTCCGTGGCTTTTTCGAGCAGGTCGTCGATAGGCCAAAGATATCGGATCATTCCTTCGGCCTGACGATCCACGCGGCCAATACGGGGATCGAGGTCCTGACCCCAGAAGGCATGGAAGCCTTCTACGATCTATCCTTGTCGGGGGACGATCCCGGCCTTCGCGGACGGGCAATCCTTTTCAAGACGCGCGATCTTTCCGTGACATCGTCGCATTTGGCTGCTAACGGCGTCACATATACGCGTAAGAACAATCGTATTTTGGCAAAGCCCGCCCCCGGACAGGGCGCGTTGTTCGCCTTCGAGGAGATAGCATGAGCACCAATTCCGAAGTGATCGTCGGCGAGGGCGCATCCAAGGTTCTGTTTTCCAATAGCGCCAAGCTGTCGCTGATCGCCGGCCCCTGCCAGATGGAAAGCCGCGATCATGCCTTCATGATCGCCGGCGTGTTGAAGGAACTCTGCGACAAGCTCGGTATCGGCCTTGTCTACAAGTCGTCCTTCGACAAGGCGAACCGCACGTCGCTCTCCGGCAAGCGCGGCATCGGCCTGGAAAAGGCATTGGAGGTCTTTGCCGATCTCAAGAAGGAATATGGCTTTCCAGTCTTGACCGACATCCATACGGAAGAACAGTGCGCCATTGTCGCCGAGACGGTCGATATTCTGCAAATCCCGGCCTTTCTGTCGCGCCAGACCGATCTTCTTGTCGCAGCCGCAAAGACCGGCCGCGTCGTCAACGTCAAGAAGGGCCAGTTCCTCGCGCCCTGGGACATGAAGAACGTGCTCGCCAAGCTGAATGAGAGCGGCAATCCCAATGTGCTTCTGTGCGAGCGCGGCGCGTCTTTCGGTTACAATACGCTCGTTTCCGACATGCGCTCGCTGCCGATCATGGCGGCGATGGGCGCGCCGGTGATTTTCGATGCGACGCATTCGGTGCAGCAGCCGGGCGGACAGGGTGGTTCGACGGGCGGCGACCGCCGATTCGTCGAAACCCTGGCGCGTGCAGCGGTCGCTGTCGGCGTCGCCGGCCTCTTCGTCGAGACGCATGAGGATCCGGACAATGCCCCTTCGGACGGTCCGAACATGGTGTATCTGAAGGACATGCCGCGGCTTCTGGAAAAGCTGCTTGCCTTCGACGCGATCGCCAAGGCCTGAGAAATGGGAGGCGTTCAACAGGCTGACATGAATTTGCGCTACGCGGCCTGTAGGCGCTTCAATCGAGGATGCGGGGCGGCATTGTAATTTCCGCACCTTCGACTTAGACAGATTTCAATCGATTATAACCCAGCGAGCAGGAAGCTATCATGACCGCAATCACCGACATTATCGCCCGCGAGATTCTCGACAGCCGTGGCAATCCCACCGTCGAAGTCGATGTGTACCTGGAAGACGGCAGCATGGGCCGCGCTGCGGTTCCGTCGGGCGCTTCGACCGGCGCGCATGAAGCCGTCGAAGTTCGCGACGGCGGCAAGCGTTATCATGGCAAGGGTGTCGAGAAGGCCGTCGAAGCCGTCAACACCGAGATCTTCGACGCGATCGGCGGCATTGACGCGGAAAACCAGATCCAGATCGACAACATCATGATCGAGCTCGACGGCACGCCGAATAAGTCGCGCCTCGGTGCCAACGCCATCCTCGGCGTATCGCTCGCAACTGCCAAGGCTGCCGCCCAGAGCGCCAACCTGCCGCTCTACCGTTACGTCGGCGGCGCTCACGCCCGCCTGCTGCCGGTTCCGATGATGAACATCATCAACGGCGGCGCTCATGCCGATAACCCGATCGACTTCCAGGAATTCATGATCCTGCCGGTCGGCGCAGATACCCTTCGCGACGCCGTCCGCATGGGCTCGGAAATCTTCCACGTCCTCAAGAAGGAACTGGCATCGCAGGGCCACAACACCAATGTCGGCGACGAAGGCGGTTTCGCGCCTGGCCTTTCCAGCGCGCCGGCTGCGCTCGACTTCATCATGAAGTCCATCGAAAAGGCCGGCTACAAGCCCGGCGAAGAAATCGCTCTCGGCCTCGACTGCGCTTCGACGGAATTCTTCAAGGACGGCAAGTACGTTCTGGAAGGTGAAGGCCGCACGCTGGAATCCGGTGCCATGGCCGAGTACCTCGCCGAACTCGCCGCCAAATATCCGATCATCTCGATCGAAGACGGCATGGCCGAAGACGATTGGGAAGGCTGGAAGATCCTGACCGAACTGACCGGCAAGAAGACGCAGCTCGTCGGCGACGACCTGTTCGTCACCAACTCGGCTCGTCTGCGCGATGGTATCCGCATGGGTGTGGCCAACTCGATCCTCGTCAAGGTCAACCAGATTGGCTCGCTGACGGAAACGCTTGACGCCGTCGAAACCGCGCACAAGGCCAACTACACGGCCGTCATGTCGCACCGTTCCGGCGAAACCGAAGATTCGACCATTGCCGATCTCGCCGTTGCCACCAACTGCGGTCAGATCAAGACCGGCTCGCTGTCGCGCTCGGATCGTCTTGCCAAGTACAACCAGCTCATCCGCATCGAAGAAGCGCTCGGCCCGCAGGCTCAATATGCCGGCCGTTCCATCCTTCGCGGCTGATAATGCCTGAAAATCCAAGGGATTTTCGCAAAGGCCTATTCTGCGTCGGGTAACAATCCGAGTCGCCTTATAAGCCAATAATTTCCAGCTCTTGAACCGCGCCTTCGGGCGCGGTTTTTTGTTGGAAAAATGGCAGAGTCAACGGATGGTTAATCTCTGGCGGCTAGTGTTGTCATAGATGTTTGATTTAGCATGATCTTATCCGGAAACCCGTTGTGCGGACCTGAGGTCGGGATCATTCTCGGTAGAGCCTTTTGAGCAAGCGAGTATGTGGACAAAATATCATAAGAAGAGAAAGTTCGGCCGTTTCGTTCTCCCCGCTATCACGGTCGCCTTCGTGAGCTATTTCGGCTACCACTGCGTTCACGGCGACTACGGTCTGAAGGCAACCGAGGTTTTCGAGAAGCAGCGCATCGACCGCGGCAAAGAGCTTGCCGATCTCGTCGCCAGGCGCGAACACCTTGAAAAGGAAGTAGCTTTGCTCAGCGATGGCTCGCTGGACAAGGATATGCTCGACCAATATGCGCGCTATCAACTGACCTATTCCAAAGCCGACGAGATCGTTATTTTCAACAAATAGCCGCAATTAACCGAATTTCGGTTAATTGCCTTTTTTGTAAGCATATCAATCGCTTGCAAAGAATATGAGCCATGCAATTATAGCATTGCTGTGGCGAGCAATCTTCCCTATGTTACGCGGCACTACAAAACGAGGCTACTCACATAGGGAGGGTTGAATGGCGCCGCGAAAAACCGCGTCCGTTTCCAGCCGTAAGACAACATCCAAGCCTGTCAAAGACACCAATGGTGGTGCGATCGCGGATTTCGACCGCGATGAGGAGCTCAAGGCCTATCGTGAGATGCTCCTGATCCGCCGCTTCGAAGAGAAGGCCGGCCAGCTCTACGGCATGGGCTTCATCGGCGGTTTCTGTCACCTTTACATTGGCCAGGAAGCTGTCGTCGTCGGCATGCAACTGGCGCTGAAGGAAGGTGATCAGGTCATCACCGGCTATCGCGACCACGGTCACATGCTGGCAACCGGCATGAGCGCCCGCGGCGTCATGGCCGAGCTTACCGGACGCCGGGGCGGCTATTCCCGAGGGAAGGGTGGCTCCATGCACATGTTCTCCAAGGAAAAGAACTTCTACGGCGGCCACGGCATCGTCGGCGCGCAGGTCGCGCTCGGCACGGGCCTCGGCTTCGCCAACTGGTACCGCGGCAATGACAATGTCAGCGTCGCCTATTTCGGCGATGGCGCCGCCAACCAGGGCCAGGTCTCCGAAAGCTTCAACATGGCGCAGCTCTGGAAGCTGCCGGTGATCTACGTGATCGAGAACAACCGTTACGCCATGGGCACGTCGACTGCGCGCGCCACCGCGCAGGCAGACTTCTCCAAGCGCGGCTCCTCCTTCGGCATTCCCGGCATTCAGGTCGACGGCATGGACGTCCGCGCCGTCAAGGCCGCTGCCGACGAAGCTGTCGAATATTGCCGGTCCGGCAAGGGCCCGATCATTCTGGAAATGCTGACCTATCGCTATCGCGGCCATTCCATGTCGGACCCGGCCAAGTATCGGTCCAAGGACGAAGTGCAGAAGATGCGCTCCGAGCATGACCCGATCGAGCAGGTTCGCGCGCGCCTTCTGGAAAAGGGCTGGGCGTCGGAAGACGATCTGAAGGCGATCGACAAGGATGTCCGCGATATCGTCGCCGACAGTGCCGATTTCGCCCAGAACGACCCGGAGCCGGATGCTTCCGAGCTCTACACCGACATTCTGCTCTAAATCGGGGAGGGACGATCCATGCCCATCGATATTCTCATGCCTGCCCTTTCTCCGACGATGGAAGAGGGCACCCTTTCCAAGTGGCTCAAGCAGGAAGGTGACAAGGTCACCTCCGGCGACGTCATTGCCGAAATCGAGACCGACAAGGCCACGATGGAAGTGGAAGCCGTCGACGAAGGCACGATCGGCAAGCTGCTGATCGAAGCCGGCACCGAAGGCGTCAAGGTCAACACCAAGATCGCGATCCTGTTGCAGGACGGCGAATCCGCTTCGGACATCTCGACGGCGAAGGCCGCTCCGGCCGCCGAACCGGTCAAGACCGAAGCGCCCGCCGCAGCTGCCCCGGCGCCCGTTCCGGCACAGCCGAAAGCCGCCCCTGCCGATCCGGAAATTCCGGCCGGCACGGAAATGGTGTCGATGACAGTGCGTGAAGCGCTGCGCGATGCCATGGCCGAAGAAATGCGCGCCGATCCGGACGTCTTCGTCATGGGCGAAGAAGTTGCCGAATACCAGGGCGCCTACAAGGTGACCCAGGGCCTGCTGCAGGAATTCGGCCCCCGCCGCGTTGTCGATACCCCGATCACCGAGCACGGCTTTGCCGGTGTCGGCGTCGGTGCTGCCATGGCCGGCCTTCGCCCGATCGTCGAGTTCATGACATTCAACTTCGCCATGCAGGCGATCGACCACATCATCAATTCCGCTGCCAAGACGCTCTACATGTCCGGCGGCCAGATGGGCGCTCCGATCGTCTTCCGCGGCCCGAACGGTGCCGCAGCCCGCGTCGCAGCTCAGCACAGCCAGGACTATGCCGCCTGGTACAGCCAAATTCCGGGCCTCAAGGTCGTCATGCCCTATACGGCAGCCGACGCCAAGGGCCTGCTGAAGGCCGCGATCCGCGATCCGAACCCGGTCATCTTCCTTGAAAACGAAATTCTCTACGGTCAGCACTTCGATGTGCCGAAGCTCGACAATTTCGTTGTGCCGATCGGCAAGGCCCGCATCCATCGCTCCGGCAAGGACGCAACGGTCGTCTCCTTCGGCATCGGCATGACCTATGCCACCAAGGCGGTTGCCGAGCTCGAAGCCCAGGGCATCGATGTCGAGCTAATCGACCTTCGCACCATCCGCCCGATGGACCTGCCGACCGTCATCGAATCGGTCAAGAAGACCGGTCGCCTGGTGACTGTCGAGGAAGGCTATCCGCAGTCCTCCGTCGGCACGGAAATCGCAACCCGCGTCATGCAGCAGGCCTTCGACTATCTCGATGCGCCGATCCTGACGATCGCTGGCAAGGATGTGCCCATGCCCTACGCCGCCAACCTCGAGAAGCTGGCGCTTCCGAATGTCGGTGAAGTGGTCGATGCGGTGAAAGCCGTTTGCTACAAATAAGGGGAGGGCTCTTCGATGCCTATCAACATCACCATGCCTGCCCTCTCGCCGACCATGGAAGAGGGCAACCTCGCCAAGTGGCTGGTCAAGGAAGGCGATAAGATCAAGTCCGGTGACGTCATCGCCGAGATCGAGACCGATAAGGCGACGATGGAAGTCGAGGCCGTCGATGAAGGCACCGTTGCCAAGATCGTCGTTCCCGCCGGCACCGAAGGCGTCAAGGTCAATGCGCTGATCGCGGTTCTGGCTGGCGAAGGCGAGGATGTCTCTGCCGCTGCCTCGGGCGCCGCTGCGCCGGCCGCCGCGGCACCTGCACCTGCGCCGAAGGCAGACACGGCTCCAGCCCAGTCCGCATCGGCCGCTCAGCCGGCGCCGGCCGCGCCTGCGGCTCTCTCGACGGATGGTCATCGCACCTTCGCATCGCCGCTCGCTCGGCGTCTTGCCAAGGAATCCGGCATCGATCTGACTGCGCTCGTCGGCTCCGGCCCGCATGGCCGTGTGGTCAAGAAGGACATCGAAGCCGCCGTCTCCGGCGGTGTCGGCAAGGCCGCTCCGGCGGCTGCTCCCGCCGCCCAGCCGGCCGCTGCTGCACAGGCTCCGGCCGCAGCCGCGCCGAAGGGCATGTCGGACGATGCCGTCCTCAAGCTGTTCGAGCCCGGTTCCTACGAGCTCGTGCCGCATGATGGCATGCGCAAGACGATCGCCAAGCGCCTGCAGGAATCCAAGCAGACGATCCCGCACTTCTACGTCTCGGTCGATTGCGAACTCGACGCGCTGCTGGCGCTGCGCACGCAGCTCAACGATTCGGCACCGAAGTCGAAGGACGGTGCGCCGGCCTACAAGCTCTCGGTCAACGACATGGTCATCAAGGCCCTGGCGCTGGCGCTGCGTGACGTTCCGGATGCCAATGTGTCCTGGACTGACAGCAGCATGGTCAAGCATAAGCATGCCGATGTCGGCGTTGCCGTTTCCATTCCGGGCGGCCTGATCACGCCGATCATCCGCAGCGCCGAACTGAAGACCCTCTCGGCCATCTCCAACGAGATGAAGGACTACGGCAAGCGCGCCAAGGAACGCAAGCTGAAGCCAGAGGAGTATCAGGGCGGTACGACGGCCGTGTCCAACATGGGCATGATGGGCGTCAAGAACTTCGCCGCCGTCGTCAACCCGCCGCATGCGACCATCTTGGCCGTTGGCGCGGGCGAGCAGCGTGTGATCGTCAAGAAGGGCGAGATGGCCATCGCCACCATGATGACCGTCACGCTGTCGACCGACCATCGCGCCGTCGACGGTGCGCTTGGTGCGGAGCTGCTGGCGGCCTTCAAGGGCTACATCGAAAATCCGATGGGGATGCTCGTCTGAGCCTTGTCGTCAAACGGAGGCATGCATGACCAAGACCGTTCTGTGTTATGGCGACTCGCTGACATGGGGCTATAGCGCCGAAACGATTGGTCGTCATGCTTTCGAAGATCGGTGGCCGAGCGTGCTGCAAAAGGCGCTCGGCGATCAGGTCCGGATGATTCCGGAAGGGCTGAACGGCCGCACCACGGCTTTCGATGACCATCTCGCCGATTGCGACCGTAACGGCGCGAAGGTATTGCCGACGATCCTGCAGACGCATGCGCCGCTCGATCTCGTCATCATCATGCTGGGCACCAACGACATGAAGCCGGTGATCGCCGGTTCGGCCTTTGCTGCCTTGCAGGGCATCAGCCGGTTGATTCAGCTCATACGCAATCATACATGGGCGTTCGAATATGATGTCCCCGACATTCTGATCGTCGCGCCTCCCGTCATCACCGAGACCGCCAATCCGGCTTTCGCCGCTCATTACCTCGGCGCGATCAAGGAGTCGGCGAAGCTTGCGACGCTCTACCGCGATCTGGCCGACGAGCTTGGCTGCGGCTTTTTCGATGCAGGCACGGTTGCCGTGACGACGCCGCTCGACGGGGTGCATCTCGATGCGGAAAACACCCGGGCGCTCGGTCGTGGCCTCGAGCCCATCGTGCGAATGATGCTTGGACTTTAACTATTTGATTGAGCACGATCTTGCTCGCCGCTTCGGTTCGGCATCGTGCTTCGGGAAAATTAAGGCAGGCTGCGCTTCGATCGGCCGCCAACCAAAGGCAGGAAACATATGGCTGAGAATTACGACGTCATCATCATCGGCTCTGGCCCTGGCGGCTATGTCGCCGCCGTGCGCGCCGGCCAGCTTGGCCTGAAGACGGCGATCGTCGAACGCGAGCACCTGGGCGGCATCTGCCTGAACTGGGGCTGCATTCCGACCAAGGCGCTGCTGCGTTCGGCCGAAATCCTCGATCATTCCAATCATCTGAAGGACTACGGTCTTGTCCTCGAAGGCAAGGTAACGCCGGATGTCAAGGCGGTCGTCGCCCGTTCGCGCGGTGTTTCCGCCCGCCTCAACACGGGTGTTGGCTTCCTGATGAAGAAGAACAAAGTCGATGTGATCTGGGGCGAAGCCAAAATCACCAAGCCCGGCGAAATCGTCGTCGGCAAGTCGACCAAGCCGGTTGTCGAGCCGCAGCATCCGCTGCCGAAGAACGTCAAGGGCGAGGGCACCTATACCGCCAAGCACATCATCGTCGCCACGGGCGCCCGCCCGCGCGCGCTGCCCGGTATCGAGCCGGATGGCAAGCTGATCTGGACCTATTTTGAGGCACTGAAGCCAGATTTCCTGCCGAAGTCGCTGGTGGTCATGGGTTCCGGCGCGATCGGCATCGAATTTGCGAGCTTCTATCGCTCTATGGGTGTCGATGTCACCGTCGTCGAAATCATGCCGACCATCATGCCAGTCGAAGACGCCGAAGTCTCCGGCATCGCCCGCAAGCAGTTGGAAAAGCGCGGCCTAAAGATCTTCACCAAGACGAAGGTCACCAAGGTCGACAAGGCTGCGAACAGCATCACCGCGCATATCGAGACCGAGGACGGCAAGGTGCAGCAGATCACGGCTGACCGCATGATCTCCGCCGTCGGCGTGCAGGGCAACATCGAAAATCTTGGCCTGGAAGCGCTCGGCGTGAAGACCGATCGCGGTTGCGTCGTCATCGACGGCTACGGCAAGACCAATGTGCCGGGCATCTATGCGATCGGCGACGTCGCCGGTCCGCCGATGCTGGCGCACAAGGCCGAGCATGAGGGCGTGGTCTGCATCGAGAAGATCGCCGGCCTGCCGAACGTGCATCCGACCGACAAGAGCAAGGTGCCGGGCTGCACCTATTGCCAGCCGCAGGTCGCCTCTGTCGGCCTGACGGAAGCCAAGGCAAAAGAACTCGGCCGCGACATTCGCGTCGGCCGCTTCCCGTTCACCGCCAACGGCAAGGCGATCGCGCTTGGCGAGGACCAGGGCCTCTGCAAGGTCATCTTCGACAAGAAGACCGGCGAACTGCTCGGCGCGCATATGGTCGGCGCCGAAGTCACCGAACTGATCCAGGGCTTCGTCGTCGCCATGAACCTGGAGACGACGGAAGAGGAACTGATGCACACGATCTTCCCGCATCCGACCGTTTCGGAAACGATGAAGGAAGCCGTGCTGGACGCTTACGGACGCGTGCTCAACGCTTGATAATCTCCTGGCTCGCCCTTTATCCAGAGGGTGGAAAACAGGAAAGGAAATCAATATGTCTATCACTACGGAAGGTTGGGTCGTCTTTCTTCTTATCGGTCTGGTCGCGGGCTTTCTCGCGAGCCTGGTCGTCGGTGGAGGCGGGCTCATCAGTTGCCTGGTGAGCGGCGTGATTGGTGCTTTCGTGGGCGGTTTCCTGTTCCATTATTTTGGGATTTCGCTCGGCATTGAAAATGCACTGGTGGTGGAAATCATCCATGCCACCGTCGGTGCGATCATCGTGGTGCTATTGGCGAGATTAATCGCCTGAGATCGGGGATGTGATGGAAAGTGTCGGCTGGCTGGGTCTGGTCATCATCGGCGGTCTCGCGGGCTGGCTTGCGGGAAAGCTGATGGAGGTGCGCTACGGCATCATCCTCAACATCGTGCTTGGCATTGCCGGCTCGGTCGTTGCCGCTGCCATTTTGGTGCAATTGCATGTCGGCGTGCCCGGCGGCCGGATCGGCTATTTCGTCACCGGTTTCATTGGTGCGTGCATTCTGATATTTCTCGCCAAACTCGTCCGGCGATGAATGGGCCGCGACTGAGCGGCGGAAAGTAGACATTTCATGGTCACGATTCTCGACACGATCAATCCAGACGCAAAGCGGGTCAGGCATCCGGAAAAGGCGCATCGGCCGGATACGGAAGTCCTGCGCAAGCCGGATTGGATCCGTGTCAAGGCGCCGACATCGAAGGGCTATGCCGAGACCCGCTCGATCGTGAAGGAACACAAGCTCGTCACGGTTTGCGAAGAGGCCGGCTGCCCGAACATCGGCGAATGTTGGGACAAGAAGCACGCCACCTTCATGATCATGGGCGAGATCTGTACCCGCGCTTGCGCCTTCTGCAACGTCTCGACCGGCAAGCCGAATGCGCTCGATATGGCCGAGCCTGAAAACGTCGCCAAGGCCGTCAAGGAAATGGGCCTCAGCCATGTCGTCATTACCTCCGTCGACCGCGATGATCTGGAAGACGGCGGCGCCGAGCACTTTGAAAAGGTGATCTGGGCAATCCGCGCCGCTTCGCCGACAACGACGATCGAAATCCTGACGCCGGACTTCCTGAAGAAGCCGGGCGCCTTGGAGCGCGTCGTCGCCGCCAAGCCGGACGTCTTCAATCACAATATGGAAACCGTCGCCGGCAACTATCTGACCGTACGTCCCGGCGCCCGCTATTTCCACTCGATCCGCCTGCTGCAGCGAGTCAAGGAACTCGATCCGACCATGTTTACCAAGTCCGGCATCATGGTCGGTCTCGGTGAAGAGCGCAACGAAGTGCTGCAGTTGATGGATGATCTCAGGACGGCCGATGTCGACTTCCTGACCATCGGTCAGTATCTGCAGCCGACACGCAAGCATCATCAGGTCATGAGCTTCGTCACGCCGGATGAATTCAAGTCCTACGAGACGGTTGCCTATACCAAGGGCTTCCTCATGGTCGCCTCCAGCCCGCTTACCCGCTCCTCCCACCACGCCGGCGACGATTTCGCCCGGCTGCGGGCCGCCCGCGAGAAGAAGATTCTGCTGGCCGCAGAGTAAAATACAAGTCTCTTGCCTTTTGAACGAACCGCGGCGATTGTGCCGCGGTTTTTGTTCGTGCCGTCATCTGTTCGTCATTGGAGCGGCCTAAGGGACACGCCGCCGTTTGTTACCGGTTTCGGCGCTTTAGAATCGACTATGGAGCTGGACCGTGGAGCAGATCGTCGCGCCGCAGGCGCTCCCTTATGCCGTCGATATAGAGACGGCAGTGTCTATTCTCAGAAGTGCCAACCGGATTCTCGTCATCGGCTGTTCCGGTGGAGGCAAGTCGACGCTGGCGCAGAAGATCGTTGTTTGCCTGGACTTACCTTACCTCTCAATGGATCGGGAGTTTTTCTGGCTGCCAGGCTGGGTAAAGAGAGACAGGGCCGAAGAGCGGAGTCTAATTGCGGGAAAAGTCTCCGAGGATCGCTGGCTTATTGATGGGACAGGGCCGTCAAGCTTCGATCTGAGATTACCGCGGACCGAACTTGTTCTTTGGGTGCGTATGCCGCGCTGGCTATGTATGTGGGGGGCTCTATCGAGAGCGTTGCGATGGCTGGGACGGTCGCGCCCCGATATGGCGCCGGGTTGTCCAGAGCGCATCGATTGGGAGTTCCTGCGTTACATATGGGATTGGGAGCGGAAATTTGCGCCGAAAGTGCTCGCGGGCCTCATCGAACACGGCCCCGATGTGCCTGTTCTGCAGCTAAAATCCCGCGGCGAAATGCGTCAGCTTCTTGATCTTCTGAACCGTCCTGCTTAATTGCCGCTCATGCCTCAGTTCGAAACGCACCGCCCCGTCCCACACTCGCCTGAACAGATGTTCGACCTCGTCGCCGATGTCGAGCGCTATCCGGAATTCCTGCCGCTTTGCGAGGCGCTGATTGTCCGCAATCGCAAGGAGCGCGACGGCAAGATCCTGCTGATTGCCGATATGACTGTCGGCTACAAGGCGATCCGCGAGACCTTTACGACGCAGGTGCTGCTCAACAAGCCGGAACGGGCGATCGACGTGAAATATATCGACGGGCCGTTCAAATATCTCGACAATCGCTGGCGCTTCACGCCATCGGAAAACGGCGGCTGCAGCATTGATTTCTTCATCGACTATGAGTTCAAGAGCCGCATCCTCGGCGCCCTGATGGGATCGATGTTCGATCGCGCTTTCCGTATGTTCACGGATGCCTTCGAGACACGCGCGAAGAAGATCTACGCCTGAGGCGGGAGTTAGGCATTACTTGCCGAGAGTGATCAGCATTTCCAATGCGGTCTTCAAGGTGGCGAGCCGAACCTTGTCGCGGCCGATATCGCCATAGCGCATTTCATAATGGATGAGTGCGCCGTTACGCGCCTTGGCGGCGAGGTGGACCAGCCCCACGGGCTTTTCCGCAGAGCCGCCAGCGGGTCCGGCAACACCGGTGACTGCGACGGCAAAGTCAGCCCGGGAGCGGAAAAGGGCGCCATGCACCATCTGCAGCGCCGTCTCCCTGGAAACAGCACCGAACTGCACGAGCGTCTGCTCCTGCACGCCGAGCATGTCCATCTTCGCCGTATTCGTATAGGTCACGAAGCCGCGGTCGACGACGGCTGACGAGCCGGGAATTTCCGTTAAAGCGCCTGCGATCAGCCCGCCGGTGCAGGATTCCGCCGTGGCGACCATCCAGCCTTTGGCGGCGAAATCGGTGATGATGCCCTGGGCGAGCGCGAGAATATCGTCGGGAAAATGCGTCATGCCTTGCCTCCGCGATAGACCACCGTTGCCGTCGCGATAGCCGCGATGCCCTCGCGGCGGCCGACGAAGCCGATCTTTTCGTTTGTGGTCGCCTTCACCGAGCAGCGCTCCAGGCTGATTCCCAGGAACTCGGCGAGTTTCGCGCGCATCGCCTCACGGTGCGGTCCGACCTTCGGCGCTTCGGCAATCAACGAGACATCGGCATTCATGATCGTGCCGCCGTGATCGCGGACGATCTTTGCCGCATGTTCGATGAAGATGCGGGAGGGGGCACCCTTCCATTGCGGATCGGAGGGCGGAAAATGGTCGCCTATATCGCCGGCGCCGCAGGTGGCAAGCAGGGCGTCCGTCAGCGCATGCAGAGCGACATCGGCGTCGGAATGACCCTTCAGCTTTTGATCGTGCGGAATGAAGACGCCGCAGAGTGTTACCCCGTCGCCCGGCTCAAGCTGGTGGACGTCATAGCCGTTGCCGGTGCGCACATCCGGCAGCAGGCCTGCGGAAAGCTTTTCATCGGCAATGGCGATATCCCTTTTGATCGTCAATTTGATATTGTCCGAACTGCCGGCAACGAGCGTCACCGGCAGGCCGCTCCATTCGGCGATCGCGGCATCGTCGGTGAAATCCGTCTTATTCTCGGCGGCGGCTTTTTCATGCGCCGCCAGAATATCGGCGTAGCGGAAGGACTGCGGTGTCTGCGCGGCGTAAAGGCCCGAGCGGGGTACGGTTTCGATCACCAGTCCAGCCGCATCGGCTCGTTTCAGCGTATCTGTCACGGGCATGGCAGGCAGCACGGCAGGTGCACCGGCAGCCAGCGCGGCGGCGACGCGATCGAGCAGATCATGGTCGAAGAAGGGGCGTACGGCATCATGGATCATGACATGCGTGACGTCGGCATTTTCCAGTTTCCGTAACCCCGCAAGCACCGATTGCTGACGGGACACGCCGCCAAAAGCAATCTCGACCTCGGACGAATCGGCAACCTGTTGCAGCGCGGCTTGGAGCAATATCTCGTCGTCGCGATGAATGACGATCACGATCTTTGCCGCCTGCGGCCATGTCACGAATTTTTCAAGCGTATGCGCAATAACCGACCGGCCGCCGATCGGGCGATATTGCTTCGGACCTTCTTCGGGCGATCCCGCCCGCTCGCCACGCCCGGCTGCAACGATCACGATTCCGATCGACATCGGTTGCAATGAGTGCATTTGCGTCATAAACCCCCAGGGATGAAAGGCTTTCGCTCCAGCATGATCCCCAAAAGTGTGAAGCGGTTCTTGGATGGGATCATGATAAGCAGATCGCCAAAGCGGGATCTCGCTCCAGCAGGGTCTATCGCCTCGAATGGGTATTTTCCAGCATCTGCCCAAAAAATATCGGCGTTCTCCGAAACCTCTTGGCAAGCTCCGCAAGACTGTCTAAAAATAGTGCAAATATATGGTGTGCCTGAAAGATAATCATTTGTTTCCGTCCGAGCTTGCAGCCCCATTTTCCATCGGCCCGGTGCCCATCCGCAATCGCGTGATCCTCGCGCCGATGTCGGGTGTGACCGATTTGCCTTTCCGGCAGCTCGCTTTGCGCTATGGGGCCGGCCTGGTCGTGACGGAAATGGTCGCCAGCCGCGAATTGGTGCAGGACACGGCGGAATCCTGGGCGCGCCTGAGAAGTGCCGGCCTGAAGCCGCATATGGTGCAACTGGCCGGCCGCGAGGCGCATTGGATGGCCGAGGCGGCGAAAATTGCCGCCGACAATGGCGCTGACATCATCGACATCAATATGGGATGCCCGGCCAAGAAGGTCATCGGCGGCTATTCCGGCTCGGCGCTGATGCGCGATCCGGATCACGCGCTGAGCCTAGTCGAGGCGACGGTTAAGGCGGTCGATATTCCTGTGACGCTGAAGATGCGGCTCGGCTGGGACGAAAATACCATCAACGCGCCGCATATCGCCCGCCGAGCCGAGGAAGCTGGAATCCAGCTCGTGACCATCCACGGTCGCACGCGCATGCAGTTCTACGAGGGCAGGGCGGATTGGGATGCGATCCGCGCCGTTCGCGATGTCGTCTCCATTCCGCTGGTGGCCAATGGCGATGTCGACACGCCTGAGGATGCGCTTGAGATACTTCGCCGCTCCGGCGCTGATGCGGTCATGGTCGGTCGCGGCTGTCAGGGGCGGCCGTGGCACGCGGGCGTGCTTGCCGGCCATCGCCACCCGGACCGCAGCGAGATCGCCGATATCGCCTTGGAGCATTATCAGATGATGCTCGCGTTCTATGGCGAAGCCGTTGGCATTCGCCATGCCCGTAAACATCTCGGCTGGTATCTGGACCGTTACGCTCCCACCATAACAGGCGCTGAAAAGGCAGGGATCATGACTTCGAAAGACAGCCGGGAAGTGGCGGCATTGTTCCATGCGGCTCTGCGGACCGCGTCCGATCTCGCCCAAGGCGTCCAGGAGGCCGCATGAGTTCCAAATCCGATTCCGGAGCCGCGGATCACATGGGCAGCGTGGCCATGGCCGTTCTCAACGCGATCCAGAACCCGGTCGTCATGGTCAACGAGGCCGGCCTGATCGCTTTTGCCAACTGGGAGGCCGAAGCCTTTTTCGGCGCCAGCGCCTCGCATCTGTCCCGCTATGAGATTTCCACCTTCATTCCCTTCGGCAGTCCGCTGCTGGCGCTGATCGATCAGGTGCGCGAACGCCGTGGCCCGGTCAACGAATACCGCGTCGATCTCAGCTCGCCGCGTCTCGGCCAGGACAAGCTTGTGGACATTTATGTCGCGCCGGTTTCGAGCGAACCCGGCTCTGTGGTGATCGTCTTTCAGGAACGGTCGATGGCCGACAAGATCGACCGGCAATTGACCCACCGGGCTGCCGCCCGTTCGGTGACCGGCCTTGCGTCGATGCTGGCGCATGAGATCAAAAACCCGCTTTCCGGCATCCGCGGTGCGGCCCAATTGCTCGAACAATCGGTGGAGGATGATGATCGCGGGTTGACGCGCCTCATCTGCGACGAGACCGATCGCATCGTCTCGCTGGTCGACCGCATGGAGGTCTTTTCCGATGAGCGTCCGATCGACCGTGTGCCGGTCAACATCCATTCCGTCCTCGATCACGTGAAGGCGGTCGCCAAGGCCGGTTTTGCGCGCAATATCAAAGTCACCGAGAATTATGACCCGTCATTGCCGGCTGTTTATGCCAATAGAGACCAGCTCGTGCAGGTCTTTCTCAATCTGGTGAAGAATGCTGCCGAAGCCATCGGCGATCGGCCGGATGGCGAGATCATGCTGACAACGGCCTATCGCCCGGGCATCCGCCTTTCCGTGGCCGGCACGCGCGAAAAGATTTCGCTGCCGCTGGAATTTTGTGTGATCGACAACGGCCCGGGCGTGCCCTCCGATCTTCTGCCGCATCTCTTCGATCCGTTCATCACGACGAAGACGAACGGGACCGGCCTCGGCCTCGCGCTGGTCGCCAAGATCATCGGCGATCATGGCGGCATCGTCGAATGCGATAGCCAGAATCACCGCACCACTTTCCGCGTCCTGATGCCGGCCTCCAAAGGCATTACGCTTGAAGACGCTCCTTTTCCGAACTCCACAGGGACTACTCGATGACAGCTACGATCCTTGTCGCCGATGACGATGCGGCCATCCGCACCGTGCTCAATCAAGCCTTGAGCCGCGCGGGTTATGATGTGCGCATCACATCCAATGCCGCCACGCTCTGGCGTTGGGTTTCCGCCGGCGAAGGCGACCTCGTTGTAACCGATGTCGTGATGCCTGACGAAAACGCCTTCGACCTGCTGCCGCGTATCAAGAAGGCGAGGCCGGAGCTGCCCGTTCTGGTCATGAGTGCGCAGAATACCTTCATGACGGCGATCAAGGCCTCTGAAAAGGGCGCCTATGATTATCTGCCGAAGCCCTTCGACCTGACGGAGCTGATCGCCATTATCGGCCGCGCTTTGTCCGAACCGAAGCGCAAGCCCGCCAAGCTTGATGACGACATACAGGACGGAATGCCGCTGGTCGGCCGCTCTGCCGCCATGCAGGAAATCTACCGTGTGCTGGCGCGTCTGATGCAGACCGATCTGACGCTGATGATCACCGGCGAATCCGGCACCGGCAAGGAGCTCGTCGCCCGCGCGCTACATGATTACGGCAAGCGCCGCAATGGCCCCTTCGTCGCCATCAACATGGCGGCAATCCCGCGCGACCTGATCGAATCGGAATTGTTCGGCCATGAGAAGGGCGCCTTCACCGGCGCGCAGACGCGCTCGACCGGTCGCTTCGAGCAGGCCGAGGGCGGCACGCTGTTTCTCGACGAAATCGGCGATATGCCGATGGACGCTCAGACCCGTCTGCTGCGCGTCCTGCAGCAGGGCGAATATACGACCGTCGGCGGCCGTACGCCGATCCGCACCGACGTCCGTATCGTTGCCGCCACCAACAAGGATTTGAAGCAGGCGATCAATCAGGGCCTCTTCCGCGAGGACCTCTATTACCGCCTCAACGTCGTGCCGCTGCGCCTGCCGCCGCTGCGCGATCGTGCCGAGGATATTCCCGATCTCGTCCGCCATTTCGTGCAGCAGGCTGAGAAAGAGGGGCTGGGCTCCAAGCGTTTCGACCAGGAAGCCCTAGAGCTGATGAAGGCCTATCCTTGGCCTGGCAACGTGCGTGAGCTGGAAAATCTTATCCGTCGGCTGATGGCGCTCTATCCGCAGGATGTCATCACCAAGGAGATCATCGATGCCGAACTGCGGGCTGATGTGCCCGACAGTCCGATCGAAAAAGGCCCGGTCCGCACGGGGAATATGACCATCGCCCAGGCGGTCGAGGAGAATATGCGCACCTATTTCGCGAGCTTCGGCGACAATCTGCCGCCGCCCGGGCTCTATGATCGCATCCTCACCGAAATGGAATATCCGCTGATCCTTGCGGCATTGACCGCAACCCGCGGCAATCAGATCAAAGCCGCCGATCTGCTCGGTCTCAACCGCAATACACTGCGCAAAAAGATCAGAGAACTGGGTGTTTCCGTCTATCGAAGCTCCCGGACGGCTTGACAATGTGATCGGATGCGTTGCATTTTCGCCACAATGCGTTGCTTAAAGGTCACGCAGCCGGTTCACTGTTTTTATGGTAATGATTCGTCGGGTGTGTTCCCACGCAAGGGGAAATTGTTCAGCAGTTTCAGTTCATTGTTCCAATGATTTGAAGCGGAGGTTTTGCGTCGAGCGCGAAGCCGGATGACGGTTCCCACCTTTGCCTGTCACTCCTGCTGCTGCCAAAACGGTGCTGATGCAATTTTGGCCAAGGCGCCGACCGCCGCCTGGGCCCGGAGACGATGGGAATGAAGCAGGACGCGGTGTCGCCGCAAGCGAGCGACGAGGCGGTCGTCAAAGTGACGGACCGTCGAGCATCCTTCGCCCTCCCTGGCCTGATCTTGGCCGGCGGCGCGCTTTTGTGCGCGATTGCGACGCTTCTCATGCTTCTGGGGCTGACACCGATTGCCCCTACATCCTCTGTCGTCTTCACCTCCGTTGTGATCAACGGCCTGTTCGTTCTGGGGCTGATCGCCCTGATCGCACGCGAAGTTGCGCGCCTTGTGAAAGCGCGCAGTCGCGGCCGCGCGGCGGCGCGTCTGCATATCCGCATCGTCGTTCTCTTTTCCATCGTTGCGATCACCCCGGCGATCCTCGTGGCCATTGTCGCCAGCTTGACGCTGAATGTCGGCCTAGACCGCTGGTTTGCGCTGCGCACGCAGCAGATCATCAGTTCCTCGCAGAATGTCGCCCAAGCCTACCTGATGGAGAACGCCAGCTACCTGCAGGGCCAGACCGTTTCCATGGCGAACGATCTGGAGCGCAATCGCACGCTCTATAGCCTCGACCGCACCGGTTTTGCCGATCTGATGACCCGTCAGGCCAAGGGCCGCGGTTTACTGGGGGCTTTCCTGGTGCGCCGTGACGGCAGCGCGATCGTTCAAGCCGACATCAAGACCGAGCGTCCGCTGCCAGCAATTCCGAAGGATGCGCTCGACGCCTCCGCCGACGGCCAGCCGACGCTCATACCGCCCGGAGTGACCAACCTCGTCGGCGCCATCCTCAAACTGGACGAGATTCCCGGCTCCTTCCTCTACACCGTCCGGGCCGTCGATCCGCGCGTCATGAACGCCATGCGCATGGTCGAAGACAACACGGCCGAATACAAGGCGATGGAAGCAGGACGCATGTCCCTGCAGATCGCCTTTGCCGTGCTCTATATCGGCTTTGCGCTGATCGTGCTTCTGGCGGCGATCTGGACCGCGATCGCGGTTGCCGACCGCATCGTTCGGCCGATCCGGCTTTTGATCAGTGCAGCCGACAATGTCGCCTCCGGCAACATGAATGTGCTGGTGCCGGTGCGCGCGGCCGATGGCGACGTCGGCAGCCTGTCGCGCACCTTCAACAAGATGATCGCGGAGATACGCACCCAACGCGACGAGATTCTTGAAGCCAAGGACGAGGTGGATGACCGCCGCCGCTTCATCGAAGCGGTGCTCTCCGGCGTCACTGCGGCCGTGATCGGCGTCGAACACGACCGGCGCATCACCATTGCCAACACATCTGCCGAAGAGCTGCTGACCCTGAAGAGCGATGAGCTTGTCGGCAAGAACCTGGCGGAGATAGCCCCTGAGGTCGAGCAGGTGGTGACGGAAGCGACGACCCGGCATCGCAATGATTTCCGCAAGCAGATCAGCCTGGTGCGCGGCGGCACGGTGCGGACGCTGAGCGTCCAGGTGACGCGCGAGGAGTCGCGCGACGCGAATGAATCCTACGTCATCACGCTCGACGACATCACCGATCTGGTCATCGCCCAGCGCTCGACCGCTTGGGCCGATGTCGCCCGCCGTATCGCGCATGAGATCAAGAACCCGCTGACGCCGATCCAGCTTTCCGCCGAGCGCATCCGCCGCCGCTTCGGCAAGAATATCGCCGAGGCCGATCGCCCGGTCTTTGATCAATGTACCGACACGATCATCCGCCAGGTGGGCGATATCGGTCGCATGGTCGATGAATTCTCGTCATTTGCCCGCATGCCGAAACCGACGATGGAACCGAGCGATCTGCGCGACATCCTGCGCGACGCGGTGTTCCTACGCGAAATGGGCAACAATCACGTCAAGTTCGAGCGCGAACTCGGGGACGAGCGACTGGAAGGCATGTTTGACACGCGCATGCTGGGTCAGGCTTTCGGCAATCTCATAAAGAACGCCGTCGAGGCGATCGAGGGCGTGCCGAGCGGCGAGACCCGCGAGGAGCCTAAGGTCCTTGTACGTTCATCCCTGGATGCTGAGCGCGATCGCTTTACGGTCGACGTCATCGACAATGGCCGCGGCCTGCCGGTCGAGAATCGGCACAGCATTCTCGAACCTTACATGACGATGCGCGAGAAGGGGACGGGCCTCGGTCTCGCGATCGTCAAGAAGATCATTGAAGACCATGGCGGGCAGCTCGAATTGCATGATGCTCCCGCCGATTTCGACCAGGGCAGGGGTGCCATGATCCGCGTGCATTTGCCGCGTCGTGAGCAGGCCGCCGTCGCCCAGACAGCAAGTGACAAGGAAAGCGTATATGGCATCTGATATTCTCGTGGTGGATGATGAGGAAGATATCCGCGAAATCGTTTCGGGAATTCTTTCAGATGAGGGGCATGAGACTCGCACTGCGTTTGATAGTGACAGCGCTTTGGCGGCGATCTCCGACCGCGCGCCGCGGCTGATCTTCCTCGATATCTGGATGCAGGGCAGCAAGCTCGACGGCCTGTCGCTGCTGGATGAGATCAAGACACGGCATCCGGAGCTGCCTGTCGTGATGATCTCCGGCCACGGCAACATCGAAACCGCCGTCTCCGCCATCAAGCGCGGCGCCTTCGATTTCATCGAGAAGCCGTTCAAGGCAGACCGGCTGATCCTGATCGCCGAACGGGCGCTGGAAAATTCCAAGCTGAAGCGCGAGGTCTCGGAGCTCAAGCGCCGCACCGGTGATGCCGTCGAGCTGATCGGCACGTCGGTTGCCGTTTCGCAGCTTCGCCAGACCATCGACAAGGTCTCTCCCACCAATAGCCGCGTGATGATCTTCGGCCCCTCCGGTTCCGGCAAGGAGCTGGTGGCCCGTATGATTCACAAGAAGTCGTCGCGCGCCAATGGTCCTTTCGTCGCCTTGAATGCCGCAACGATCACGCCCGAACGCATGGAGATCGCCCTGTTCGGGACCGAGGGTTCGCCCGGCCAGCCACGCAAGATCGGCGCGCTGGAAGAGGCGCATCGGGGCATCCTCTATCTCGACGAAGTCGGCGAGATGCCGCGCGAGACGCAGAACAAGATCCTGCGCGTGCTGGTCGATCAGCAATTCGAGCGCGTCGGCGGCTCGAAGCGGGTAAAAGTCGATGTGCGCATCATATCGTCGACGGCCTACAATCTGGAGAGCCGGATCGCCGAAAGCCTGTTCCGCGAAGATCTCTACCATCGCCTGGCCGTGGTGCCGGTGCGGGTGCCTGCTCTCGCCGAGCGGCGCGAGGATATTCCATTCCTCGTCGACCAGTTGATGCGGCAGATTTCCGAGCAGGCCGGCATCCGCTCGCGCCGGATCGGCGACGACGCCATGGCGGTGCTGCAGGCGCATGATTGGCCGGGCAATATTCGCCAGCTTCGCAACAATATCGAACGCCTGATGATCCTGGCGCGCACCGATGGCCCGGATACGCCGATTACGGCGGAGATGTTGCCGACCGATCTTGGCGACATGCTGCCGAAGGTCTCCGCCAAGAACGACTATCACATCATGACGTTGCCGCTGCGTGAAGCGCGTGAAATGTTCGAGCGCGACTATCTGATTGCCCAGATCAACCGCTTTGGCGGCAATATTTCGCGCACGGCCGAGTTCGTCGGCATGGAGCGTTCCGCGCTGCATCGCAAGCTGAAGTCGCTCGGCGTCTGAAATCATTTGCGCGGCAGTGACGATCTGCCACGCAAATCCTTCATATCCTCACAAAATTCCGCTCAGGGTCCGTCATGCCGAGAATAGCTTATGTGAACGGCCGTTACGTCAAGCACAGCGACGCGATGGTCCATGTGGAGGATCGCGGTTATCAATTCGCCGACGGCGTCTACGAGGTCTGTGAGGTCCGTCACGGCCTGATCGTCGATCTGACCCGGCATCTCGACCGTCTCAACCGCTCCCTCGGTGAGCTGCGCATCGCCTGGCCGATGAGCCGCGCGGCATTGATCCATGTGATTCGCGAGACTCTGCGCCGCAATCATGTCCGCTACGGCCTTTTCAATCTGCAGGTCACGCGCGGTGTTGCCCGGCGTGATCATGTTTTCCCGGCCCCAGGGACGCCGTCCTCGATCGTCGTCACCGCCAAGAGCACCGATCCGTCCATCATCGCCAAGAAAAATGCCAATGGCATCAAGGCGATTACCGTGCGCGACAACCGTTGGGATCGGGTCGACATCAAGTCGGTCGGGCTTCTGTCGAACGCGCTGGCTCGCCAGCAGGCCAAGGAAGCCGGCGCGCAGGAAGCCATCTATATCGATCACAACGGCATGGTGAAGGAGGGGGCTGCGACCAACGTCTGGATCGTCGATTCCGATGGCAACCTGGTCACGCGTCCGGCCGAGCACGGCATTCTGCGCGGCATCACGCGCACGACGCTGATCGACGTTGCCGCGAAATTGGAGCTTCCCATCGTCGAGCGGTTTTTCTCCGTCGAGGAGATGATGGCGGCGCGCGAAGTGTTCATCACGGCGGCCACAAGCATTTGTTTTCCCGTGGTTGCCATCGATGGCGAGACGATCGCCAACGGTCATCCGGGAAGCGTTTCGCAGAAAATTCGCGAAGCCTTTTTCGACGTTGCGGAAAAGACTGCGATTTGATACCAACATTCGCTGGAGAGGGGAGAATGAGGGTATCTCCTGTCCGGGGTCTCAGTATATCTTGATATTTCACCGGCTTAGGCCGGCAAAAAAGAAAGAAGCGGCGCGATGGCGGAACGTTCTCAGAACTTGCAGGACCTATTTCTCAATACTGTTCGCAAGCAAAAGATTTCACTCACAATCTTTTTGATCAATGGCGTAAAGCTCACGGGCGTTGTTACGTCTTTTGACAATTTCTGCGTCCTGCTGCGCCGAGACGGCCATTCTCAGCTCGTCTACAAGCATGCGATCTCGACGATCATGCCTGGCCAACCGATGCAGATGTTCGAGAGCGAAGAAGTCGCATCCTAACTAGGATTTGCCGTTATCACGACACGCGATACGAAAAACGATTCCATCATCCCGGAAACAGCAAAGCATCGGGATGATACGCATGCTGTCGTCATTGTGCCTGTCCTGAAGCAGGCGCGCGCATCGCGCACCGCGCAGGCAGATGGTGCGACGACGACTACACGTTCCCCCGAAAGCCGGCTCGAAGAAGCCAAGGGTCTGGCGCTTGCCATCGACCTGGACGTTGTCAATGGCTCGATCGTGCCGATCAGCGATCCGCGTCCAGCGACGCTTCTCGGCACAGGCAAGATCGAGGAAATCCGCGCGCTGCTCGATGAATTTAACGCCGGCCTGGTGATCGTCGATCATCCGCTGACGCCGGTACAGCAGCGCAACCTCGAGAAGGAATGGAACGCCAAGGTCATCGACCGCACGGGTCTCATTCTCGAAATCTTCGGCCGCCGCGCCTCCACCAAGGAAGGCACGCTGCAGGTCGATCTCGCACATTTGAATTACCAAAAAGGCCGGCTGGTTCGAAGCTGGACCCACCTTGAGCGCCAGCGCGGCGGTGCGGGCTTCATGGGCGGCCCCGGTGAAACCCAGATCGAGGCCGACCGGCGCATGCTGCAGGAGCGGATCATCCGGCTCGAGCGCGAACTGGAACAAGTGGTGCGCACCCGTCAGCTTCACCGTGCCAAGCGCAAGAAGGTGCCGCACCCGATCGTGGCATTGGTGGGCTATACCAATGCCGGCAAATCGACGCTGTTCAACCGAATTACCGGCGCCGGCGTCCTGGCCGAGGACATGCTGTTTGCGACGCTCGATCCGACGCTTCGGCGCATGAAGCTGCCGCATGGCCGCACCGTGATCCTCTCCGATACCGTCGGCTTCATTTCCGACCTGCCGACCCATCTGGTGGCCGCTTTTCGCGCTACGCTGGAAGAAGTCCTGGAAGCCGACCTGATCCTGCATGTGCGCGATCTTTCGGATGACGACAACCCAGCGCAGAGCGCCGATGTCATGCGCATCCTCGGCGATCTCGGCATTGGCGAGGCGGAAGGGGCGGAGCGCATCCTCGAGGTCTGGAACAAGATCGATCGACTGGAGCCGGAGGCGCACGATGCCATCGTCCAGAAGGCATCAACCGCCGAAAACGTGATCGCGGTCTCGGCAAGGAGCGGCGAGGGCGTCGATCGCCTGATGAACGAAATCAGCCGCCGGCTTTCCGGCGTCCTGACCGAGACGACGATCACGTTGCCCGTCGACAAGCTGGCATTGTTGCCCTGGCTCTACAATCACGCCATCGTCGATAACCGGGAAGACAACGAGGATGGCACGATCACGTTGGATCTGCGCTTGACTGAGACGGAGGCCGCGGAGCTGGAACGACGCATGGGCAACGGCCCGAAGCCGCAGCGTGAGGATTGGGAATAGGCGTCCTCGAGCGGTTCAGCTTTTCACGGAATGGCAGAACCGCTCTATCCTTTTGTTTTTTCGCAATTCCGGACGGAAAATCGCTTCGCACTTTTACTGGATTGCTCTACTCGGCGAGCTGACGCTCGATCGCCTTCGCCGCCTGCCAGATATCTTCCATCCGTTCTAGAGAAGCGCCGTCCAGGGTTTCCCCTTCGGCGGCAAGTGTCGTTTCGATGTGATTGAAACGGCGGCGGAACTTCGTGTTGGTGCCGCGCAATGACTGCTCCGGGTCTGCCTTCACATGCCGCCCGATGTTGACGACGGCGAAGATCAGGTCGCCTAGTTCGTCGCTGACCTTGGCCTTGTCGCCGCTCGCAAGCGCCACCCGCAATTCATCGATCTCCTCCTCGATCTTGTCGAGGATCGGCTCGGGTGCTGACCAGTCGAATCCGACTTTGGCGGCGCGTTCCTGCAATTTCAGGGCCTCGGTCAAAGCGGGGAATGTGCGCTGCACCGAGCCGAGGAAACCGGTTTTGAAATCTTCGGCAATACCCCGCCGCGCCCGCCGCTCGGCGCGCTCGCGCTTCTCTTCCGCCTTGATCTCCTCCCATTGCAGCTTCACAGCGTCGGGCGTGTCGGCGCCGGAGACGGCAAAGACATGCGGGTGCCGGCGGATCATCTTGCGGGTAATGGCTTCCACCACATCGCCAAAGGAGAACTCGCCCGCTTCCTCGGCCATGCGAGCGTGGAAAACGACCTGCAGCAGGAGATCGCCGAGCTCCTCGCAAAGATCGTCCATATCCCTGCGTTCGATCGCATCGGAAACCTCGTAGGCTTCCTCGATCGTATAGGGCTTGATGGTCTCGAAGGTCTGGACAATGTCCCAGGGGCAACCGGTCTCGGGATTGCGCAGCGCCGCCATGATTTCGATCAGGCGGGATATGTCTCTCGATGCTTGCATCGGGGCCTCTATAGTCTTGTCTATCTCAGTTCAGTGGAATGTCGTTGTCTCTCTTGGTCGCCTGATAGCTATCAGAGAGCGCGTTATAGGCGGCCTTGATGCGCGCCGTCTGTTCCTTGAGTGCCGCCTTCAGCGGGTCCGCCTCGGTTTCGACGAGATCGGCGACGGCAAAGCTGTTCCAGAAGGCGTTCTGCCGGCGATAGCCGCCCGGTTCCAGTCCGAAGACTTCTTTCAGGATCTTCAGGTCATGCGGGATCGCGAAGGCGTCGCGGGAATCCTCATGGCTGAAGAAGTAATAGAAATTATCGAAACCGGCCCAGGTGATTGCCGACATGCACATGCTGCAAGGTTCGTGCGTGGAGAGGAAGATCAGCTCCTTGGTCGCAGGCTTCTCGCCGAGTTCGTAGAAGCGCTTCAACGCATGCACTTCGCCATGCCAAAGCGGATTTTCGAGTTCATTGTTCGTTTCGGCAATCACCAGCGACAGGTCGGATTTGCGCAGGATCGCAGCGCCGAACACCTTGTTTCCGGCAGCAACGCCCCTTTGCGTCAATGGCAGGATATCGTGCTCCATCACACTGAGGAGGCGAGGGGCGATGGTGTTAGGGGACAAGCGGCACACTCCGAAACTTTTTCCCGATCTTAACGGCATCGTCGGCCCTGCGGAATGCGCAAATGACGTATGGACTCCATTTGCCACAGGCAATAGGAATATCCGTGATAGCAAGAAGTCCTAAAAGTCTATGGATTTCCTGTATTTATGCTATTCTGACTGACTGGTGAGTTTTGCTCAAATCGGACAGATGTCGAGCAAAAGAATACGGACTCGGCGGAGCATTAGAATTTCTGTTTCTTCAATCTCCTGGCCGGTAAGGTGATATTCGGGCAATCTCGAAGTGGAATGATAATGCCTCCCAGGACTCAACAGCTTTCGGTGTTTCCCGCCTTCTTTCGCGTGGAAGGAAGGATCGCGGCTGTCTTCGGCAATGGTGATGAAGCCTTTGCCAAGACGCGGTTGCTGATGAACACGCAGGCGAAGATCGTCGCCTATACGCAGACGCCGGAGGCCGATTATCACTCCTTCCTGATTGCCAACCGCATCGAGACGGTGCGTGCAGCCTTTTCGCCGGATCAGGTCCAGGGCGCTGCCCTCGTGTTCGCCGCCACTGGCGATGCCGAAGCCGATCGCGCTATTGTTGATGCCGCCCGCGCCGAAAGAATTCCGGCGAACGCCGTCGATCAGCCGGACTATTGCGATTTTTACACCCCGGCGCTGGTCAATCGTGCCCCTGTGGCCGTTGCGATCGGTACCGAAGGCGCCGGCCCCGTGCTGGCGCAGATGATCCGCGCGCAGATCGATCAGATACTCTCGCCCTCGCTCGGCAAGCTCGCTGAACTGGCGACGAGCTATCGCAAATCCGTCGATCGTCTCGTGCCGCGCGGCGTCGCTCGCCGCGTCTTCTGGCGCCGCTTCTTTTCCGGTCCGGTCGCCGATGCTGTCAGTGCCGGCCATTTGCTGCAGGCCGAACGCGCAGCCGACAGTTTGCTGCACTCGATGCATAAGGTCGAGGGCCATGTGTGGCTGGTTGGCGCCGGTCCTGGCGCCGAAGATCTGCTGACCCTGCGCGCCCAGCGCGTGATGATGGAAGCTGATGTCATCGTCTATGACGCGCTCGTCCCGCAGGCCATTGTTGATATGGGCCGCCGGGACGCTGAGCGTCTTTCCGTCGGCAAGCGCAAGGGCTGCCATACCAAATCCCAGGAAGAGATCAACGATCTGCTGGTGCAGCTTGGCCGCGACGGCAAGCGCGTTGTGCGGCTGAAATCCGGCGATCCGCTGGTCTATGGCCGGGCGGGCGAAGAGATGGCTGCCCTGCGTGCCGCTGGCGTTACCTATGAGATCGTTCCGGGCATCACCTCGGCCTTTGCTGCGGCTGCCGATTTCGAGCTGCCGTTGACACTGCGCGGCGTCGCTTCATCGCTGGTCTTCACCACTGGTCACGACCTGACCGGCGACGTGCTGCCGGATTGGGCAAGCCTCGCCGTATCCGGCGCGACCATCGCCGTCTATATGGGCCGTACGGTCGCCGCATCCGTTGCTGGCCGCCTGATGGACGCCGGGCTTCCGCCTGAGACCACTGTTGCCGTCATCGAGAACGCCAGCCGCCGCGACCGGCGCCTGATGCACGGCACACTGAAAGATTTGCCGGACCTGGAGCATCGCGATGAGCTGAGCGGTCCGGTCATGGTCATCATCGGCGATGCCGTCGCCGGCGCCAATTTCGAACAGTCCGAGTCGCTGGTCCGTCAGGAGACGCTGCTCAAGAATTTGCAAGGAGCTGATCCATGGTCGACAAGGTTCTGACCGCAAACCGGCTGACCGATGGCATTGCCGTCTGGTGGAATGCCAATGGTGAGTGGGCAACCTCGCTGCAAGGGGCGCTGGTCGCTCGTCATGCCGAGGCGGAAGCCGCGCTCGAGGCGATCGGCAAGCAGGCCTATGCCGACAACAAGGTTGTCGATGTCGCTCTGATCGAGATCCAGGAAACCGGCGGCAAGCTCTGGCCGCTGCGCCTGCGCGAGCGCATCCGCGCCGAAGGTCCCACTATGGAATACGCGCCGGGCTATGCCGCGGCCGATCCGGAATTTATTGCAGTCTGAGGAAATCATGTATCGTTACGACGAATTTGACCACGCCTTTGTTGCGGAACGGGTTGCGCAGTTCCGCGATCAAGTGCAGCGGCGCCTTTCGGGTGAACTCTCGGAAGATGCGTTCAAGCCGCTGCGCCTGATGAATGGCGTCTATCTGCAGCTCCATGCCTACATGCTGCGCATCGCCGTTCCCTATGGCACGCTGAGCTCACGCCAGATGCGTATGCTCGCCCATATCGGGCGCACCTATGACCGCGGTTATGGCCATTTCACTACCCGCCAGAACCTGCAATTCAACTGGCCGAAGCTGTCCGATATACCCGATGTGCTTGCCGACCTCGCTTCCGTCGAGATGCACGCCATCCAGACGTCGGGCAATTGCATTCGCAATGTCACGGCCGACCATTTTGCCGGTGCTGCCGCTGACGAAGTCGCCGACCCGCGTCCCTATGCGGAAATCCTGCGGCAGTGGTCCTCGGTCCACCCGGAGTTCTCCTTCCTGCCGCGCAAGTTCAAGATTGCCGTCACCGGCGCCGAGCGCGACCGCGCCGCGATCCAGGTGCACGACATCGGCCTGCATCTGAAGAAGAACGACAAGGGCGAAATCGGCTTTGCCGTCTACGTCGGTGGCGGGCAGGGCCGTACGCCGATGGTCGCCAAGCTGATCCGCGACTTCCTGCCGGAAGAAGACCTGCTGTCCTACACGACCGCCATCGTGCGCGTGTACAATCTGCACGGCCGCCGCGACAACAAATACAAGGCCCGCATCAAGATTCTCGTGCACGAAACCGGGGCTGAGGAATTGACCCGCCAGGTCGAGGCCGAGTTTGCGAAGCTGAAGGACACGGAACTGAAGCTTCCCGAAGCGGACGTTCAGGCGATCACTACCTATTTCGCGCCGCCGGCTCTGCCCGAGCGTGCCGAAGGCTGGGAAAACCTTGCCCGCTGGAAAAAAGCCGATCCGGACTTTGCCCGCTGGGTGCAGCAGAATGTGCAGCCGCACAAGAACCCCGATTATGGCATGGTGACGATCTCGCTGAAGCCGATCGGCGGTATTCCGGGCGATGCTTCGGATGCGCAGATGGACGTGGTCGCCGACATCGCCGAAGAATATGCTTTCGACGAAATCCGCGTCAGCCATGAGCAGAATCTGATCCTGCCGCATGTGGCGCTGGCCGATCTCGAGGCCGTCTATCGCGGTCTGGTCGCCGCCGGTCTCGAAACGGCTAATGCCGGTCTGATCACGGATATTATCGCCTGTCCGGGGCTGGATTATTGCGCTCTCGCCAATGCCCGTTCGATCCCGGTCGCGCAGGAAATCTCCAAGCGCTTCGGTTCGCCCGAGCGTCAGGCCGAAATCGGTGAGCTGAAGATCAAGATTTCTGGCTGCATCAACGCCTGCGGTCACCACCATGTCGGCCATATCGGCCTGCTCGGCGTCGAGAAGAAGGGTGCGGAACTCTATCAGATCACGCTTGGCGGTTCCGGCGACGAGCATACCTCGATCGGTGAGATCATCGGCCGCGGCTTTGAGCCGGACAAGGTGACCGACGCGATCGAGACGATCGTTGATACTTATCTCGGCCTGCGCCTGGAACCCTCCGAAACCTTCCTCGCCGCCTATCGCCGCGTCGGACCGCAGCCTTTCAAGGACGCGCTCTACGGCTCGGCTGCGGCTGAAGCGGCGTAAGGAGATGGCCATGACGAAGATTTGGCGGGAAACCGGTTTTGTCACAAACGATCCCTGGATCATCGAGACCGATGAGCTGAAGGCGACCGAAGAGCAGAAGCCTCTGCTTGGCCTCGATGCCCTGATTGCCAAGGCCGAGGAAAGCAACGATGTCGGCCTCGGCGTATTGATCAAGCCGGCTGACGATGTGACGCGGCTGGAGCCCTATCTCTCTCGCTTGGAGATCGTTGCCGTAGCGTTTCCGGCTTTCAACGATGGCCGCGCCTTCAGCCATGCTTCGCTGCTGCGTCAGCGCCTTGGTTATGCCAATGAGCTGCGTGCGGTCGGCGATGTGCTGATCGACCAGATTCCGTTGATGCTGCGTGTCGGTATCGACAGTTTTGCGGTTACCAACGAGACGGCGCTGAAGAGGCTTTCGGAGCAGCGCCTTCCGGGCATTCCGCATCACTATCAGCCGACCGCCCGGCAAGCCGAAGATGGCCAAGCCTTTAGTTGGCGCCGTAAGGCGGCTAAAACGGCCTAATTCGGCTTCTAGCCCAGGGATGCCGGCAATGCGAAATACATCGGATTGCCGCATTCTTGGTATATACGGCTCACATGATGCGTGAATCCTGACCGGAACACGCATATTTTATGCCGGCGCCGTGGGATGGAATAGAATGCCTTTAAATCGGGGCTATATTATAATATCAGCCTCGCAAAACGCAGCCTGCCAAGAATGACGTGTACGACGAATACGGGATCCGATACCGAATGAACGCCCCTGCCAAGACCGAAGAGTTTGTTTCCGCAGTGCCCGCCGGCGTCTTTGCCGAGAAGGTACTGAGCGTGACACATTATACCGACCGGCTCTTTCGCTTTACGATGACCCGGCCGCAGGGCTTCCGCTTCCGCTCGGGCGAATTTGCGATGATTGGCCTCATGGTCGACGGCAAGCCGCTTTATCGCGCCTATTCGATCGCGAGCCCCGCCTGGGCCGACGAGCTTGAATTCTTCTCGATCAAGGTTCCGGACGGTCCGCTGACCTCGCATCTGCAGAACATCAAGCCGGGCGACGAGGTGCTGATGCGCAAGAAGCCGACGGGTACGCTCGTGCTCGACGCGCTGACCCCTGGCAGAAGGCTCTATATGTTCTCGACCGGCACCGGCATCGCGCCCTTCGCCAGCCTGATCCGCGACCCTGAGACCTACGAGAAGTTCGAGGAAGTGATCCTCACCCATACGACCCGTGATGTGGCCGAGCTGAAATACGGCTTCGACCTCGTCGAGGAAATTTGCAACGATGAAATCCTGAGTGAAGTCGTCGGCGACAAGCTGCGCCATTATGCGACCGTCACCCGCGAAGAGTTTCCCTTCAAGGGCCGCATTACCGATCTCATCGAAAACGGCAAGCTTTTCACCGATCTCGGCGTTCCCGCATTGGATCCCGCGATCGACCGCGGCATGATCTGCGGCTCTTCCGCCATGCTGAAGGATACCAAGGATCTGCTTGAGAAGGCAGGTCTTAGCGAGGGCGCCAACAGCAAGCCGGCTGAATTCGTGATCGAACGCGCCTTCGTCGGTTAAAGCAGTTTTCCATCCGGGATTGCAAAAAAGATAAAGCGGTTCTGCGTTCCCATGAAAGGCTGAACCACTCTCTGAACCTTCGGATATCGGAATAGGCAAGGCGGTCTCGACAGCGAGGCCGCCTTTTTCATCTGTCGCTGAGATAATCGATCAGAGCCGCCATCGTCTTGCGGGCATCTTCGCTGTTGCCCCCATGGATCGCCCTGATGACGCTGACATGCAATGCGATCGAGCGGTCCATGCCGTCAGGCGTCGCGGTCGAATACCAGAGCCGACGTGAATGGGTCTGCACTGGCCCAAGTGCGGCCGTGATGAAGCCGTTCGGACAGGCATCCTCGAGAATTTCATCAAACGTCTTGTCGGCGGCAAAGAAGCCCGGCAGATCGCGCGTTGCGGCGCACTCGGTCATCAGCCGAGCGCATTCGAGCAGTTGTTCCCGCTGTTCCTCAGTGGCATGGCTGGCGACCAGCGACGCGGCGATCGGTTCGAGTTCGCGCCTGACCTGCATGACATGCATATGGTCTGCCAGCCGAATCTCCGCGATCTGCAATCCCACGCGCGGCCGTACATGGATCAGCCCTTGCCATGCCAGCTTCTGGATAGCCTCGCGCACCGGCGTGCGCCCGTGGCCGGCCAATTCGATCAGTTGCTTTTCCGTGACCAGTGCACCCGGTTTCAGCGCCAGCGTAACGATCCGATGCTCGAGGGCGAGATAGGCGCGGTGGCTTTGCGAATTCTGCATTCCCGGATGATTCCATTGATATATCAAAAGTTGGCATGTCGTTGCCGCGATGGCAAGCGACTGTGATATATCAGGAAAGGACGATGCAGGCGTAGCCTATTTGCACTCCGATCGAACGATCGCGCTCACGTGGAATGCCTGCCGTCGTCGGGCGAAACCCACAGCAAAGTCTTTCCCGTATCGGAAAGGTGCTGGCGAGCTTGCCGGACCTGTCGAAGTTCTGATTTGGTGGAATCAACCGGTCAAAAGGCCGGGCGAGAGAGCCCGGCATTCTCTAGCCGTGATAGGGGATCAATAGCCGATTGCGGAAGAAAGGCTGGGCGGCTTCCGCTTGGCAGCCATCAGCAAATCCAGTTCCGTAGCAGATGGTCCGAACTTGTCGAAGAGCCGCTTGGCTTCCTTGTCGTCGAGGCGATACTTTCGTGCGAATTCGGCGATGCTGTAGGGGCGACCGCGTATTACCTTCCGGCCCGGCGTCTGATTGGCGCTTTGGGTCATGCTTCCAACCTCCTCTTCCGTCTACCAACAAAAGCTAGGGCTGCGGGCGAGGTTGAAAAGGGTTGTGAAAGCCAAAATGTCACATAAATACAATAAAAAAGGGAAGGCGAGATATCCCCGTCTTCCCCTTGACCATCTCTGTCCTGACGGACTTTGCTCGTTGAGCGGGCGCCTATCGTCTGATCAACCGACCAACGAAAATCAGGATGCAGGCGCCTATGAAGCCGGTGATCAGATAGTTGATCCATGCGTTGAACGGCAATGCGATGTGCAGAATCCCCAGGAGCCAGCTAGCAACAATCGCCCCGACAATGCCGAGGATGATGTTCATGATAAGACCCATGTTGCTTTCCATGAGCTTTTCGGCGAGCCAGCCTGCGAAGCCGCCAATGATGATTGCTGCGATCCAACCGACGTGTGCGTCTTCCATAGAAATCCTCCTGAGGGAATCGGCGGGTTGCCAATAAATTTCGATATACACCAAAAGCGATTCGGGCCGCAAACAATTGCGTCTGGGTTGCGATCAGAGTCGCTGGCGTGCAGATCCCGGTTATTAAGGAAGAATGTTACCGTTGTTCCGACGTGGCGAAGCAAGCTCTGAGATCGGCAAGCTGTTTTCTCAGCTCCTCGGCGACTTCATCGGTCGTGTCGATGAACCGGTTGTTTTCGACGGCGTGTACGCGAATGCGGCCCTGCTTCAAACAGTGCAGATGGAAACGCAGAAATTGCTCCTGTGCCTTGCACCATTTATCGAGTTCGGATTTCTGCTTCATTGGCGTCCCCGACCCAGTGCCGGCCTCAACCTGATTCTGAACTGATGTCTCAAGAATTCAGGCGTCAAGCATTCAAAAAAATCATCCTATCATACCGTGGTAACATTCTGAGGCGGTGATTGCCGAGTCAGTCATTTGAATGAGAAAAGCGTAGTTGCCACTCTAAAGGTGTGCGGCAAATCTCCCGAAAAGGCAGGTATAACCTATAAGATAATCCTTAAATTGAGGAATTCTGCGGTTTCTTATCATCAAAACGACCAATCCTTGCTTTTTTCGCGAAGAAAGACGCGGCGTCCAATGCTGATCTTCCCGATTTGCGCATCGAGACAGGCAGCTTTCACCACTTCGACATGCGGAAAAGCGTTGTACGTCGTCGTAACCGCGATTTTATGGGTTGACCGCAATAGGGCGTCTGCATATGTTCCGCGCACTTCCAGCCGGGGTGCAATCATCCGCGGACGGGGAGAGCGTAGCTCAGCCGGTAGAGCAACTGACTTTTAATCAGTAGGTCATGGGTTCGAATCCCATCGCTCTCACCAAAAACTCAGTAAAATTAGCAGCTTAAGGTGTGGGCACGGCAGGACATATGATTCGCTGCGCCGAAGAATCGCAACTTGGTCCGTGGCCGGCTTATTATCCGGCGGATGCGCGCTCCACATAACGCATGATTCTGGTCACGGTCGATCGACTGACGCCGGCCTCGCGGGCGATGCAATCCATCGACTTTCCTTCGGCTTTTAGCCGCAACACGCACTCGGCTTTATGCCTCATCGCACCGGCAGACGAATCGTGTACCGGAATCATGCCAAGGGAACCGCTATTTTCGATCCCTAAGGCTTCGAAATGCTGCATATCAACAGACGCCATAACACGCTCCTCGCAGTCGTGGGACGATTAGGAACAATGGTGCCCATGTCGAGCGAGGTAAATTCGGATATTAGCAGTATGTGAAAAAGGCACTAATTGGTGAACTGCTTCCGCCATCCGTATATGCCGCTGTACAGTGCCATGGTTCAGGCGGGATCCTCCTGGCCGATTTTTCATCCGAGGATCAATGAAATGGCATCGCTCGCGCGCCCCTCGAAAAGGTGATTGGCCTTCCGGCTCTCGCAACGCTAGTAAGACGGCTGAATGACATAGCCGGAGTCTATCGTGTCGCTTGCCGATATCTCGCTTCTGAGCGCCTTGCTCGCCGGAGCGCTTTCGTTTCTTTCGCCCTGCGTGCTGCCGCTGGTGCCGCCTTATCTCTGCTATATGGCCGGCATTTCCGTCGAGCAATTTCGCGGTGGCGGAGCGGCCGTCGCGGCCGGGCCAAGCGTTCGCGGCAATGTCCTGTTTTCGGCGCTGTTCTTCACGCTCGGCTTTGCGACCGTGTTCATTGCGCTTGGCGCCGGCGCGTCCTCGATCGGCATTCTGCTGCGCCAGCATCTCGATATCCTAGCGAAAATAGGCGGCCTGATCATCGTCGTCATGGGCCTGAATTTCCTCGGCGTTTTCCGGCTCGGCATTCTCGCCCGCGAGGCGCGTTTCCAGGGCGGCGGCAAACCGGCGACGCTGACAGGCGCCTATATCATGGGTCTTGCCTTCGCCTTCGGCTGGACGCCCTGCATCGGTCCGGTGCTGGGCGCGATTCTCGGCGTTGCGGCTTCGCGTGAGACGATCGGCGCGGGCGCGGGGCTGCTCGCCATCTATTCGCTCGGCCTTGCTATCCCCTTCTGGATCGCTGCCGGTTTTTCCGGTGCCTTCATGACCTTCCTTGTTCGCTTCCGCCGCCATCTCGGCACGGTGGAGAAGGTCATGGGCGGGCTTCTGGTGCTCACCGGTCTGGCGTTCATATTCGGCTATGTCAGCGACATGGCGATCTGGTTTCAGCAGACCTTTCCAATCCTGACGCAAATCGGCTAAGCAACACCGGTCCCTTTCCAATCACCCAAAATGGGATATGCCCGATGGCTGACATTGTCGGTCTGTTGCTGCCATTCTTCGGCCTGATCGTGGTCGGTTACATTGCCGCGCGTATCACGAAACAGTCGGCCGAGGCGCTTGGCTGGCTTAATACCTTCATCATCTATGCGGCGCTGCCAGCCTTGTTTTTCAAGCTCGTCTCGCAAACGCCGATCGAACAATTGACGCGCGCCGATTTCATCGTCACAGATATTGCGGCGACCTATCTGATCTTTTTGCTAGTGTTCCTGGTCGGATGCTTTCTGCGCCGCAATTCGCTGGCCGATAGCACGATCCAGGCTTTCGCCGGCGCTTACGGCAACATCGGCTATATGGGGCCGGGTTTGGCGCTGCTGGCGCTCGGCGAAAAGGCCGCCGTTCCTGTCGCCCTGATTGTCTGCTTTGAAAATGCGCTGCATTTCATCGTCGCGCCGGCGCTGATGGCGATCGAGGGCGGCGACAAGCGATCGTCCGGACGGCTTGTCGCCGACATTGCCAGAAGAGTGCTGCTGCACCCCTTCATTGTGTCGACCGCGCTCGGCTTCGTCGCCGCTGCTTTTTCGGTGCAGCAGCCGGTCGCCTTCCAACACTTTGTCGACTATCTGGCGCAAGCTGCCGCACCCTGCGCATTGTTCGCCATGGGCGTGACGTTGGCGCTGCGGCCGCTGAAGCGTGTCCCGACCGAGATCGGCTACATCGTTCCGGCCAAGCTCATTCTGCATCCGCTGGTCGTTTATGTCGCGCTGCAGGCAGTCGGCGGCTTCGATCCGATCTGGATCGAATCAGCGGTATTGCTCGCCGCCCTGCCAACGGCGACGAATGTATTCGTCATCGGCCAACAATATGGCGTCTGGCAGGAGCGGGCCTCCGCGACGATCCTCATCACCACCGCTTGTTCAGTCGCGACGGTCTCGCTGGTGCTTTATTTGATCAAGTCCGGTGCCCTACCGGCGCAGCTTTTCCCGTAACATCGACGGAAAGCCGCGTAAGCCACCGCCCGGCTCGATGCCTTCGCGCATGACGATGTTGCGTAGCGGCGGAATGGCAGAAAGGACGTGCAGTCCTGCGGCTCGCAACATCTGGACGGGGAGGAAATCCGAAAGCAGGGAGCGGTTCAAGAGATCGACGCTCGCCGTACGGCTGATGATATCGACGCGGCGGCGGCGGTCGAAACTGTCGCCGGCGGATGCCGAAATCGGCTGTCCGGTGGGGCTTGCCAGAATTTCGACGAGCGTCAGGATATCGCGCAGGCTGAGGTTCAGCCCCTGGGCGCCGATCGGCGGGAAAACATGCGCGGCTTCGCCGATCAGCGCGGTGCGGCCCTTGCCGAAGCGATAGGCCGTCATGCCGGAGAGCGGCCAAACCTGCACGCTGTCCTCGACCGTAACCTTGCCGAGCATCGATTGCATGCGGTCCTCGATCAGGCGGCCGAGATCTTCCAGCGATTTTTCGGCATTGGCAGCGGCTTCCGCCGGCTTTTGTACCCAGACGAGGCTGGAGCGATTGCCGGGCAGGGGGACCTGGGTGAACGGCCCGCTTTCTGTGTGGAACTCCGTCGAGATGTTCTGATGCGGCAGCGAATGCGCAAAGTTCAGCACCATGGCCGATTGCGGGTAGGACCAGGTCTTGACCTTGATCCCGACCGTTTCCCGCACCATCGAATTGCGCCCATCCGCACCGACGACAAAGGCAGTGTCGAGCGTTTCGCCGTCTTCGAGGGTGACGGTGACGCCATCATCGCGGACAGTCACCTCGGAGGCCGCCGTCTCGATAAGCGTGATGTTGCCCTCCACTTTTACGGCGTCGCTGAGCGCACTGAGCAGCGCGGCGTTCGGTATATTATAACCGAAGGCTTCGAGGCCGATTTCGGAGGCGCGAAAGGCGACGGTCGGCGCACGCAGCAATCGCGTCGTGCCGTCGATGATCTGCATGGTGGTCAGGGGTGCGGTCGAAGGCGCAATCCTGTCCCACAGCGCCAGCCGCTCCAGGAAGCGAATCGATTGATCCATCAGCGCCGTAGTCCGCCGGTCGGCCTTATTATGCGGCTGGGCCACGAGAGCAACGGCCCGCCCGCCGCGCGCCAAGGCGATCGCCGCGATCATGCCCGCCAGACCGCCGCCGATGACGGCCACTTCAACCTGCTTCATATCGATGCCTCAATTATCTTTCTTTCTGAAAATAGACGCTTAGCCTGTTGAAATCCATGGGATGAAACATCGCAGCGGGTGAAAATGACAAGAACTCGCGCTAGCCTGAGGTACAAGGACGCTTTTGCGCTGGCAGCGCCGCGCAAAGGGTGCATATTAGCAAGAAAAATCGCCTGCCGGGGCAGGTAGATAAGCAGGCGAGTAACGGGGCGGATGAAAATCTTCAATTATAAGCGGGTGCCTTACGCGGAAATCCGTGCCTTTTCCGTACATATATTGACGGCATCCGGCTCGTTCCTTGCCTTTCTCGGCGTTGTCGCGGCGGCGGAACATCGCTTTGTCGATATGTTCTGGTGGCTCGGCCTGGCTCTGCTTGTCGATGGCATCGATGGACCGATCGCCCGCAAGGTCAGCGTCAAGGAAGTGTTGCCGAATTGGTCCGGCGATACGCTGGATAACATCATCGACTACGTGACCTATGTGCTTCTGCCCGCTTTCGCGCTTTACGAAAAAGGCATGATCGGCGAGCCCTGGTCCTTCGTCGCTGCGGGGATGATCGTCGTCTCCAGCGCCATTTATTATGCCGATATGGGCATGAAGACGGAGGAATATTTCTTCTCCGGTTTCCCGGTCGTCTGGAACATGGTGGTCTTCACGCTCTTCGTCATCGACGCCAGTGCAACAACCGCCATGGTCCTCGTCGGCGTCTCCGTCGTCCTGACCTTCCTGCCGATCAATTTCTTGCATCCGGTGCGCGTCAGGCGGCTGCGGCCGCTCAATCTTGGCATATTCCTGCTTTGGTCCGCCCTCGGCATTTACTCTTTGCTGATGTATTTCGTCATGCCGCAATGGGCTGTTGTCTTGTTTATCGTCAGCGGCATCTATCTCTATTGCATCGGCGCCGTGCTGCAGTTTTTCCCGTCCCTCGGGCGTCAATGAGGATTGCGCATCATGAAGAAGACTAAGGCCATTCGCATCCACGAAAATGGCGGTCCTGATGTCATGAAGTTCGAGGAGGTCGATCTGCCGTCTCCGGGCGCCGGCGAGGTGCAGATCCGTCACGCTGCGATCGGCCTTAATTTCATAGACGTCTATTTCCGTTCGGGCCTTTACAAGGCACCCTATTTTCCTCTGCCGCTCGGCAAGGAAGCCGCGGGCACGATCACGGAAGTCGGGCCGGGCGTGACCGATTTCGCCGTCGGCGATCGTGTCGCCTATGTCGGCAGCGACGGCGCCTATAGCATCGAGCGCAACATAGAAACCCGCCATCTGGTGAAGGTGCCTGACGATATCCCACTCGAAACCGCGGCATCGATGATGCTGAAGGGAATGACGGCCGAATATCTTTTGAACCGCACCTTCAAGGTCGGCCCCGGGACGACGCTGCTGTTTCATGCCGCCGCAGGTGGCGTCGGCTTGATCGCCGGCCAATGGGCCAAGGCTCTCGGAGCCGGCACCGTCATCGGCACTGCCGGTTCTGCGGAAAAGGTCGAACTGGCATTGGCGCACGGCTATGACCACGTCATCGATTACAGTAAGGAGAGCTTTGCCGATCGTGTCCGCGAGATTACCGGCGGCAAGGGCGTCGACGTCGTTTACGACTCGGTCGGCAAGGACACGTTCCCACATTCGCTCGATTGCCTGAAGCCGCGCGGCATGTGGGTGACCTTCGGTCAATCGTCCGGCCCGATCGAGAACTTCAATCTCGCCATCCTCAATCAGAAGGGTTCGCTTTTCGCCACGCGGCCAAGCCTTTTCGCCTATGTCGCAACGCCTGAGGAGCTGAGAGCCAGCGCGAAAGCATTATTTGCTGTTGTGCAAAGCAGCAAAGTGCGTATCAATGTGAACCAGACCTATCCGTTGAGCGATGCGGGGCGCGCGCACACGGATCTGGAAACAAGAAAAACGAGTGGAACTACGCTGCTGATCCCATAGATCCGAAAGGGCAGGACAGTGGGAAGGAAATGAGGGGAACGTGTCGTCATTCGATGTGCCGGCAACCGGTGCGTTATTGTCGGTTCGCAAACTGACTAAGCTGTTCGGTAGCTTTGCTGCCTGCAATGGAATTGATCTGGAAATTCAGCCCGGCGAGATTCACGCTCTGCTCGGTGAGAACGGCGCGGGCAAATCCACTCTGGTGAAGATGCTGTTCGGCGTTTTGGAGCCGACCGAGGGCGAAATCGCCTGGCAAAACCAACTCGTCTCGATTGGCTCGCCGGGCGAAGCGCGCAAGCTCGGCATCGGCATGGTGTTTCAGCATTTCTCCTTGTTTGAGGCGCTGACGGTCGCTGAGAATATCGCCCTTTCCCTTGATGACAGCATCCCGATCGGCAAGATCGCCGAAGAGGCTGCGAGCCTGTCGCAAGCCTATGGCCTGCCGCTCGATCCCCATGCTCACGTCGCCGACCTTTCCGTCGGCGAGCGCCAGCGCATCGAAATCGTCCGTGCGCTGCTGCAGAATCCGAAGCTGATCATCCTCGATGAGCCGACCTCGGTGCTGACGCCGCAGGAAGCCGACCGCCTGTTCGAAACGCTCTTCCGGCTCCGGGACGAAGGCCGTTCGGTGCTCTATATCAGCCACCGCCTGGAGGAGGTGCAACGCATCTGCTCCCGCGCTACGGTGCTGCGCCATGGCAAGGTAACCGGTGCCTGTGACCCACGGCAGGAAACGCCCGGCTCGCTCGCCCGCATGATGGTCGGCAGCGATGTTGCCAGCGTGCAGCATGAAGGCCTTGGCAAGAAGGGCGATATCCAGCTCGAGGTCGCCGGTCTCTCTGTGCCCGCGCGCACGCCTTTTGCCATGTCGTTGAAGAATGTTTCGCTGCGCGTACGCGCAGGCGAGATCCTGGCGATCGCCGGCGTTGCCGGCAACGGGCAGGGGGAGCTGTTCGATGTCGTTTCCGGCGAACATACCGTGCCTTCAGACGATTTGATCCTGGTGTGTGGCCAGGCGGTCGGCACCAAGGGTATCAACACGCGCCGCCTGCTGGGTGCCGGTTTCGTGCCGGAAGAGCGGCATGGCCATGCGGCGGTGTCGGGGCTGAAGCTTTCAGACAATCTCGTGCTGGCCCGCAGCAAATCGGACCGCCGGGCCTTCCTCGGCGGTGGTTTCCTGCACGTGATCCGTCGGGGGGCGGTCAAACAGGCGACCAAGCGCATTTCCGAAGCCATGGACGTGCGCAAAAGCGGCGAGGACCCGACTGCGGGCTCGCTCTCTGGCGGTAACCTGCAAAAGTTCATCGTCGGTCGTGAGCTGGACCGGCAGCCGACGGTGCTGGTGGTCAATCAGCCGACCTGGGGTGTCGACGCGGGTGCCGCAAGCCATATTCGTCAGGCGCTGGTCGATCTTGCCCGCAACGGCTCGGCCGTGCTGGTCATCAGCCAGGATCTCGACGAAATATTCGAGGTGGCCACCGATATTGCCGTCATTTCGGAAGGACGGCTGTCGCCGGCTTATCCGGCGGGCGAGCTGACACGGGAAAAGATCGGTCTCCTAATGGGCGGCCTGCATGAATCAAAGACGCATCCGGAGCCCATGCATGCGCATTGAACTTGAAAGGCGCCCGCAGGCTTCGAAACTGTTCGGCTTCCTGTCGCCGCTGCTCGCCCTCGCGCTGGCGCTGATTGCCGGCACCATCATGTTCGCCGTCCTCGGCAAGGACCCTGTGGAAGCGCTGGATGCTTTCTTCGTTGAACCTCTGCTGGAAGTCTGGTCGCTGCACGAACTGGCGATCAAGGCGGGGCCGCTGATCCTGATCGCGGTCGGCCTTTGCGTCTGCTATCGGTCCAACAACTGGAACATCGGCGCCGAAGGCCAATTCACCATCGGTGCGGTCGCCGGCTCCTACATTCCGATTGTCTTCACCGATTGGCATTCGCCGATGGTCCTGCCGTTGATGCTGATCGCCGGCGCCGTCGGCGGGGCGCTCTATGCCGCCATTCCGGCGTTGTTGAAGGCGCATTTCAACACCAATGAGATCCTGACGAGCTTGATGCTCGTTTATATCGGGCAGCTCTACCTGGATTGGCTCTCACGCGGCCCTTGGCGCGATCCGCAGGGCCATAATTTCCCGCAGAGCATCGATTTTCCGCCGGAGGCGGTGCTGCCGGCGATCTGGGCGGACTCCGGTCGGGCGCATTGGGGGATCGCCTTTGCCATCGTCGCGGCGATCCTTGCCTGGTTCATGATGAAATACACGCTGAAGGGCTTTGAGATAACCGTTCTTGGCCAATCGGAACGAGCAGGCCGCTTCGCCGGCTTTTCCTCCAAGAAAATGGTCTGGTTCGGCTTCCTCTTCTCCGGCGCGCTGGCAGGCCTTGCCGGCATTTCCGAGGTTGCGGGTTCGATCGGCCATCTGCAGCCGGCAATATCGCCGGGCTACGGCTTTACCGCCATCATCGTTGCTTTCCTGGCGCGTCTCAATCCGCTCGGCGCGATCCTCTCGGGCTTCGTGCTGGCGCTGACCTATCTCGGCGGCGAGGCGGCGCAATTATCCCCCGGCATCTCCGCCAAGGCGGCGAGCGTCTTCCAGGGGTTGTTGCTTTTCTTCGTGCTCTCCTGCGATACGCTGATCAACTATAAGATCCGACTGGTCTGGTCGCGGGTTCGGGGAGGTGCGGCGTGAGTATGAGTGTCTTTGAAGCGATCCTCCTCACCATCATCACGGCCTCGACGCCGCTTGTTATCGCCGGCCTCGGCGAACTGGTGGTGGAACGCTCCGGTGTGCTCAATCTCGGCGTCGAAGGCATGATGATCATCGGTGCTGTCGCCGCCTTTGTCGGCGCACAGATGAGCGGATCACCCTATGTGGGTCTCATCGCCGGCATTGCCGGCGGCACGCTATTTTCGCTGTTGTTCGGCTTCCTGACGCTGACGCTGGTGACCAATCAGGTGGCGACGGGTCTGGCGCTGACCATCCTTGGCCTCGGTCTCTCCGGCATGATCGGGGAAGGTTATGTCAGTGTGCCCGGAGTGCAGTTGCGGGAAATCGTCTTCCCGGTCTTGTCCGATATTCCGCTCGTCGGGCCGGTGCTGTTCAAGCAGGATCTGACTTTCTATCTGTCGATCGCGCTGCTCATCGGTGTCAACTGGTTCCTCTTCCGCAGCCGGAGTGGCCTGAAGCTGCGCGCCATCGGCGACAGTCATGGCTCGGCACATGCCCTCGGCATCGACGTCATCCGCACGCGCTACCTCGCCGTCATGTTCGGCGGCGCCTGTGCCGGGCTCGCTGGTGCACAGTTGTCGCTGGTCTACACGCCGCAATGGGTTGAGAACATGTCGGCCGGCCGCGGCTGGGTGACGCTGGCCCTTGTTGTCTTCGCGTCGTGGCGACCGATGCGCGTCCTGGCCGGCGGCTATCTCTTCGGCGCGGTGACGATCCTGCAGTTTCATGCGCAGGGCTTCGGCGTCGGCATTCCCTCACAGTTTCTGTCGATGCTACCCTACGCATCGACTATTGTGGTTCTCATCATCATCTCTCAAAATCGTCGGGCGACATTGATCAACACGCCAGCGTCGCTTGGCAAGGCCTTCGTTCCGGAGCGCTAAGAACAACAACCGGACGGATTTCGTAAATATCAAACCAGCAGGGGTAACCATGAAAAAACTAGCACTCGCACTCGCCACTACGGCCGCTGCCATTGTCGGCTTCGGCGCTGCGGCCGAAGCGGCTCCGACCAAGGTCTGCTTTGTCTATGTCGGCTCGCACACGGACGGCGGTTATTCGCAGGCGCACGATCTCGGCCGTCAGCAGGTCCAGAAGGAGTTTGGCAACAAGATCGATACGCCTTATCTCGAAAACGTACCGGAAGGCCCGGACGCCGAACGCGCCATCGAACGCCTTGCCCGCTCCGGCTGCTCGCTGATCTTCTCCACGTCGTTCGGCTTCATGGACGCGACCGTCAAGGTCGCCGCGAAGTTCCCGAAGGTAAAGTTCGAGCATGCGACCGGCTTCAAGAGCGGCCCGAATCTCGCCACCTACAACTCGCGCTTCTATGAAGGCCGCTACATCCTGGGTCAGATCGCTGCCAAGATGTCGAAGAATCACGGTGCCGCCTACATCGCTTCCTTCCCGATCCCGGAAGTGGTGATGGGCATCAACTCCTTCGAGCAGGGCGCGCGCTCGGTCGATCCGAGCTTCAAGCTCAAGGTCGTCTGGGTCAACACCTGGTTCGATCCCGGCAAGGAAGCCGACGCTGCCAAGGCCATGGTGGACCAGGGCGTCGATATCTTGACGCAGCACACCGATACGACGGCACCGATGCAGGTGGCTGAAGAGCGCGGCATCCATGCCTTCGGTCAGGCGTCCGACATGATCGCCTCCGGCCCGAAGGCGCAGTTGACGGCCGTCGTCGACACTTGGGGCAACTACTACTCCAAACGCGTCCATGCGCTGCTTGACGGCACCTGGAAGGCCGAACAGAGCTGGGATGGCCTGAAGGACGGCATTCTGAAGATGGCGCCGTACACCAACATGCCCGACGACGTGAAGAAGATGGCTGAAGAGACCGAAGCCAAGATCAAGTCCGGCGAACTCGCGCCCTTCACCGGCCCGATCAACAAGCAGGACGGCACGCCCTGGCTGAAGGCGGGCGAGAAGGCTGATGACGGTACGCTGCTCGGCATGAACTTCTATATCGAAGGCGTCGACGACAAGCTGCCGGCTTCAAAATAAGAAAATCAGGCGGAAAACGCTTGAGTTGAAAAGGGCGTCCAAGGGACGCCCTTTTTTGTTGCAGTGCGTCATAGAATCCCGATTTACAAAAGTATTACTATATGATTTTTTGCCTTCGGCCTTAGAGATGGCCAATTGGGAGGACATCATGAAATTTAAGACTGCACTGGTGAGTGCCACGATTCTTGCTGCTTGCATGTTTACGACCGCATCGGCAAAGAATTTGGTCGTCGGCTTTTCGCAAATCGGTTCGGAATCCGGCTGGCGTGCGGCGGAAACGACGGTTACGAAACAGCAGGCTGAAAAGCGCGGCATCGACCTCAAATTCGCCGATGCCCAACAGAAGCAGGAAAACCAGATCAAGGCGATTCGCTCCTTCATCGCGCAGGGTGTCGACGCGATTCTCCTGGCGCCCGTCGTGGAAACGGGATGGGACTCTGTTCTGAAGGAAGCCAAGGAAGCCAAGATCCCCGTCATCCTGCTTGACCGCACGATCAACGCCCCGAAGGATCTCTATCTGACCGCCGTTACCTCGGACCAGATTCACGAAGGCAAGGTTGCCGGTGACTGGCTTGTGAAGACTGTCGGCGACAAGAAGTGCAATATCGTCGAGCTTCAGGGCACCACCGGTTCCTCGCCGGCCATCGCCCGCAAGAAGGGCTTCGAAGAAGCCATCAAGGGCCATGACAACCTGAAGATCGTCCGCAGCCAGACCGGCGATTTCACCCGCGCCAAGGGCAAGGAAGTCATGGAAAGCTTCCTGAAGGCCGAAAATGGCGGCAAGGACATCTGCGCGCTCTACGCTCATAACGACGACATGGCCGTCGGCGCCATCCAGGCGATCAAGGAAGCCGGCCTGAAGCCGGGCAAGGATATCCTGACCGTATCCATCGATTCGGTTCCGGACCTCTTCAAGGCCATGGCGGCCGGCGAAGCAAACGCGACGGTGGAACTGACGCCGAACATGGCCGGCCCCGCCTTCGATGCCCTCGACGCCTACCTCAAGACCAAGAAGGAGCCGCCGAAGTGGATCCAGACCGAGTCGAAGCTGTACACACAGTCTGACGACCCGCAGAAGGTCTACGAGGAGAAGAAGAACCAGGGCTATTGATGTAAAAAAGCGAACCGCATCGGCTGGCAAACGGCCGATGCGGGCTTTCCTACGCGGCATTGCGGGCGGGGAAGCTTCCGCATTTAGGTGAACCACCCGAATGCGAGTAAGATGTACGCACGGCGCTTTAGCGAGCGGCGTATTTCGCACCTTTGCATACCGGCTCAATTCAAGGAAATTCTTGCTCCATGGCTCACGATGTCGAGCGTCTTCTGACGGCTACCGGCTTCTGCAAATATTTTCCCGGCTCCACCGCTCTGGATCATGTCGATTTTACGTTGCGGCGGGGCGAGGTTCATGCGCTTCTCGGCGAAAATGGTGCTGGGAAATCGACGCTGATCAAGTGCATGACCGGCGCCTATCGCCGCGACGCAGGCAGCCTTGTTCTCGATGGCGCCGAGATCGACCCGCACGATACGCTGGCGGCGCAGAAGCTTGGTATCGGAACGGTCTATCAGGAGGTGAACCTCCTTGCGAATTTGAGTGTAGCGGAAAATCTGTTTCTCGGCCGGCAGCCAAGACGGCTCGGCATGATCAGCAGCCGTGCGATGAACAGCATGGCGAAAGACCTGTTGTCGCAATACGGCATAGACATCGATGTCAGTCGTCAGCTCGACCGTTTCTCCGTCGCAATTCAGCAAGTCATCGCGATCGCACGCGCTGTCGATCTCTCCGGCAAGGTTCTGATCCTCGACGAGCCGACGGCCAGCCTGGATACCCACGAAGTTGCCATGCTTTTCGGTATTATCCAGAATCTGAAGCAGCGCGGATTAGGCATTGTTTTCATTACGCACTTTCTTGAACAAGTCTATCAGATCTGCGACCGCATAACCGTTCTGCGCAACGGCCGCCTTGTAGGCACGCGCGATGCGGACGGCCTTTCCCGGCAAACCCTGATCGCCATGATGCTGGGCCGCGAACTCGCGCAGGTCGAAGCGACCGCGAAGCAGGCGGTCGGCGAAAGCGGGCCGGTCAGATATCGCTTCACCAATTTCGGCAAACGCGGCAAAATTAAGCCCTTCGACCTGGAGGTTCGGGTCGGAGAAGTGGTTGGGATTGCCGGTCTGCTGGGCTCAGGACGCACGGAAACCGCGGAAGTGCTTTTCGGCGTCGAGCGCGCCGACAGCGGCGAGGCAAAGATCGAGGACAGGAATGTGACCCTTTCGGGCCCTCGCGCTGCGATCAAGAGCGGCTTCGGCTTTTGCCCCGAAGACCGCAAGACGGATGGCATCATCGGCGACCTTTCCATCCGCGAAAACATAGTCATGGCGCTCCAAGCCCGCCGCGGCTGGGCGCGCCCATTACCGCGTAGCGAGCAGAACGCGATCGCCGATCGCTATATCAAGGCGCTGGACATCCGCACCACCGACCGCGAAAAGCCGATAAGGCTGCTGTCCGGCGGCAATCAGCAGAAGGCCATTCTGGCGCGCTGGCTGGCGACCAATCCCAATTTCCTGATCCTGGACGAGCCGACGCGCGGCATCGATGTCGGCGCGCACGCGGAGATCATCCGACTGATCGAAGATCTTTGCCAGCAGGGAATGTCGCTAGTCGTGATCTCGTCCGAGCTGGAGGAACTCGTGGCCTATAGTTCCCGCGTCATCGTGCTGCGTGACCGCGAACATATTGCCGAACTGACAGGCGACAAGATTACCGCCAGCCATATCGTCGACTCGATCGCGACGGGCGAGAGCAAGCGGGAGGAAGCATGAGTTCCCAGATCAAGGCCCTGTTGCTTCGATTGGCCCCGCAGCTCATTGCGCTGTCAGCGATTCTTCTATTGAATTTCATTATGTTCCCACAGTTCTTTCATCTGGAACTGCAAAATGGCAGATTGTATGGCAGCATCATCGATGTTCTCAATCGCGGTGCGCCCGTCGCGCTTCTCTCCATCGGCATGACGCTCGTCATCGCCACCAAGGGCATCGATCTCTCGGTCGGCGCGGTGATTGCAATTTGCGGCGCCGTTGCCGCATCCGCCATCGTCTCCGGACATTCTCTCGCCTATACGCTGATACTGACCATCGGCGTCGGGCTCGCATGCGGGCTCTGGAACGGGTTCCTCGTCGCGGTTCTCGATATTCAGCCGATCATCGCCACGCTGGTGCTGATGGTCGCCGGCCGCGGGATAGCCCAATTGATCACCGAAGGCGTCATCATGACCTTCAATGACGATGGGCTCATCTTCTTGGGAAGCGGGTCCTTCGGCTCCCTGCCGATGCCTGTCGTCATCTGGCTGTTAGTGGCATTGGCGGTTATTCTTCTGGTGAGACGCACGGCTCTCGGCATGCTCGTCGAGGCGATTGGCATCAACCGGCGGGCCAGCACGCTGTCGGGCATTCAGACGCCGGTGTTGTTGATTGCCGTCTATGCGCTGAGCGGCCTGTGCGCTTCGATCGCCGGCATCATCGTTTCCGCCGATATCAAGGGCGCCGATGCGAACAATGCCGGTCTTTGGCTTGAACTTGACGCGATCCTGGCCGTCGTCGTCGGTGGCAATTCCCTTCTTGGCGGCCGTTTCAGCATCGTCGGCTCACTGATCGGCGCGATGATCATCCAGTCGGTCAATACCGGCATTCTGCTGTCCGGCTTCCCGCCGGAGTTCAATCTGGTGATCAAGGCCGTCATCGTCATCATCATTCTGGTCATCCAGTCTCCAGCTCTCCAATCCGTCTCGTCGTTTTTCTGGCGTCGGCGGGGCGCGGCGCAGATGATCCATGAGGAGCAGGCAAAGTGAATTCGAAATATCTTCCTCTGCTCGTGACGATCGTCATTTTCCTGCTGGCTTACACCGGCTGCGTGATGGAATTTCCGAACATGCTGTCGACGCGCGTCGTCGGCAATCTGCTGACGGATAATGCTTTTCTCGGAATTGCCGCCGTCGGCATGACGTTCGTCATCCTTTCCGGCGGCATCGATCTGTCGATCGGTTCGGTCATCGCCTTTACCGGCGTCTTCCTGGCTATCATTCTGCGGGATACCTCGATCCATCCGTTGCTCGCCTTCGCGCTTGTTCTGGCGATCACGACGATCTTCGGCGCGGGCATGGGTGCCATCATCCACTATCTCAGCATGCCGCCCTTCATCGTCACTCTGGCGGGCATGTTTCTTGCGCGCGGCATCGCTTTCGTCCTCTCGATCGACAGTATCCCGATCGAGCATGATTTCTATTCGCAACTGAGCGATCTCTATCTATTGCTGCCAGGCGGCGGCCGTCTGACGCTGATCGGCGGTATCATGCTGATCGTCTTTGCCGGCGGCATCCTGCTGGCGCATCGCACCCGCTTTGGCGCCAACGTCTATGCGCTGGGCGGCGGGGTGCAGACGGCTCAGTTGATGGGCGTGCCGGTCGGCCGCACAACGATCCAGATCTATGCGCTGTCCGGCTTTCTCGCCGGTCTATCCGGAATCGTTTTTTCGCTCTATACGTCGGCAGGATATTCGCTGGCTACGGTTGGGGTCGAGCTGGATGCCATTGCCGCCGTGGTCATAGGTGGAACATTGCTCACGGGGGGAGCAGGGTTCGTTGGAGGAACTCTCATCGGAATTCTCATACAGGGCTTGATTCAGACTTATATCACCTTTGATGGAACGCTCTCCAGTTGGTGGACTAAGATATTAATCGGGCTGCTGCTCTTTGCGTTTATTCTGATGCAGAAGGGACTTCTGCTGCTTTCCCGCTTCAATCGACGTTACGCTTAGGGAAGGACAGAGTGTTTGCGCGGCCGATTGCTTGAAACCAGGAAAACCGAAGGAAAATCCCGAACGAGCCATGCTCAGGTCGTGGATGATCTTGGAAAAGCGATTGTGTCCGGCGCCTTTCCCATCGGCAGCATTCTCCCTGGCGACAGCGATCTTCTGCAGCGGTTCAAGGTGTCGCGCACCGTGCTGCGCGAGAGCATGAAGACGCTCGCGGCAAAAGGCCTGGTCGTGCCGCGCGCCCGCGTCGGAACCCGTGTCACCGAAAAGATCCATTGGAACATGTTCGACAGCGCGGTGCTGACCTGGCACTTTGAAAGCGGCGTCAACGAGGAGTTCCTTCTCCACCTCTACGACATTCGTTTGGCCTTCGAGCCGTTTGCCGCCAGCCTCGTGGCGAAGCGGGCCAGCCCCGAAGAAATCGAGTCGTTGCGAAAGCTGGCGATGGCCATGGCCGCGCCGGAGCATACGCCCGATAGTCTCGCCGTCGCCGATCTTCATTTTCACCTGGCGATCACGGAAGCTTCCCACAATCCCTTCATGCGTTCGCTCGGCGGCCTGATCGAAGCGGCCCTCGTCGGCATGTTCCGAATGAGCGCACCTCCGACCAGCAACGGCTTCGGCAATATTGCCGATACGCATATGGCGATCGTCGACGCTATCGCCGCCGGCGACGAATTGGCGGCGCACAAGGCGATGGAATTCGTTATTTTCGACGGCCGCCGGCATGTCCAGCAAGCCTTCGCGGCGCTCGCGGACGCTTGACGTCTACGTCTAATTTCGCCGTAGTTCACCGCTCAACTAGTTGCTATGAGGAGATGAGGCCTGCTCTCGGGCCTCGTCGGACCGTATTTCGGAGCTTGAAATGGAACGCACCTGCCTCGCCATCATCCTCGCCGCCGGCGACAGCACCCGCATGAAGTCGTCGATCTCCAAGGTGCTGCACCCCATCGCCGGCCGTCCGATGATCGCGCATGTGATGGACGCGATCGCCAAGACCGATATTTCCGCCGCCGCGCTCGTGGTCGGCCGTAATGCGGAAGAGGTCACTGCGGCGGCCGCCGTCGGCGGTGTCAAGGTGGAGGCCTATCTGCAGAAAGAGCGTCTCGGCACCGGCCATGCTGTGCTTGCGGCGCGCGAGGCGATCGCCAAAGGGTATGACGATATCCTGGTGGCCTACGGCGACGTGCCGCTGCTCACCGATGCGCCCCTTCGCGCGGCACGTCAGGGGCTAGCCGATGGCAATGACATCGTCGTCATCGGCTTTCATACGGAAAACCCCAACGCCTATGGCCGGCTGCTCGTCAAGGACGGCGAGCTGATCGCCATCCGTGAGGCAAAGGACGCGACCGACGCCGAGCTTGCGGTTACCTGGTGCAATAGCGGCCTGATGGCGATCAACGGCCGCAAGGCGCTCGATCTGCTCGACCGTATCGGCAACGACAATGCCAAGCGCGAATATTATCTGACCGATCTCGTCGAGATCGCCCGCTCTCTCGGCGGCCGCGCGGTCGCCGTCGATGCGCCCGAAGTGGAGATGACCGGCTGCAACAACCGCGCCGAACTCGCCGTTATCGAGCGGCTCTGGCAGGAGCGGCGCCGTCATGAGCTGATGCTTTCAGGCGTCACGATGATTGCGCCAGAAACGGTGTTTCTTGCCTATGACACGGTAATTGGCCAGGACGCGCTGATCGAGCCGAACGTCGTCTTCGGCCCCGGCGCCGTCATCGATGGCGGCGCGGTCATCCATGCCTTTTCGCATATCGAAGGCGCCCATGTCAGCGCCGGCGCCACGGTCGGCCCCTTCGCGCGGCTGCGTCCGGGTGCGAACCTTGCCGGCGGCTCGAAGGTTGGTAATTTCTGCGAGGTGAAGAACGGCAAGATCAGCGAGGGCGCGAAGGTCAATCACCTGACCTATATCGGCGATGCCACGGTCGGCGCCGGCAGCAATATCGGCGCGGGCACGATCACCTGCAACTATGATGGCGTCAACAAGCACGAGACGCATATCGGCGCCAACAGCTTCATCGGCTCGAACTCGTCGCTGGTTGCGCCCGTGCGTATCGGCGACAACGCCTATGTCGCCTCAGGCAGCGTCATCACCGAGGATGTGCCTGCCGATGCGCTTGCCTTCGGTCGCGCCCGCCAGGAGGTAAAACCTGGCCGTGCCAAGGTCATTCGCGAGAGAGCCTTGGCCATCAAGGCAGCGAAGAAGGGCAGCCACTAAGCCTAAAGTCCAGCGCATGAGCCCTTAAATCGGAATCGATTTAAGGAAAGGAATATGCGCTACTCTAAAGTCCTACTGCGTTCTCAACGCGTCCTTTGGATCCGCGTTGCAGTAGGGTCGCGTAACGGTCGGAAACCGAAAGTGACCATCGCGGCAATTGAGAAAACTATAAGAATCATTAGGACTTGCGCCAAGATTTTGGGCCAGACGGAGAATTGCATGTGCGGCATTGTCGGGATTGTCGGAACGAAGCCTGTGGCGGCACGATTGGTGGATGCCTTGCGGCGTCTCGAATATCGCGGCTACGATTCGGCTGGCGTTGCCACCATCCATAACGGCGTCATGGACCGCCGCCGCGCCGAAGGAAAACTCTTCAATCTCGAAAAGCGACTGGATGTCGAGCCGCTACCGGGCGTCACCGGCATTGCTCACACCCGCTGGGCGACCCATGGCGTTCCCAACGAAACCAACGCCCATCCGCATTTTGTCGAAGGCGTCGCCGTCGTTCACAACGGCATCATCGAGAATTTCTCAGAGCTGCGCGAGGAATTAAAGGCCGAAGGCCGGGTCTTTGCCACACAGACCGATACGGAAGTTGTTGCGCATCTTCTGGCGAAATATCTCCGCCAGGGCCTCGATCCGCGCGCAGCCATGCTGAAGATGCTGAACCGCGTCACCGGTGCTTATGCACTGGTCGTCATGTTCCAGAACGATCCCGACACGCTCATGGCGGCCCGCTCCGGCCCGCCGCTCGCCATCGGTTTCGGCAATGGCGAGACATTCCTCGGCTCCGACGCGATTGCGCTGGCGCCCTTCACCAACGAGATTACCTATCTCGTCGACGGCGACTGCGCGATCATCACCCGCGATGGCGCCACGGTTGTCGATTTCAGCGGCCAGGAGGTCAGCCGCGTTCGGCAGATATCGCAGGCAACTGCCTATGTCGTCGACAAGGGCAATCATCGCCACTTCATGGAAAAGGAAATCTACGAGCAGCCGGAGGTGATCTCCCATGCGCTCAGCCAATATGTCGATTTCGCCAGTCATCGGGTGCGCCCGAATGCGTCGGTGATCGATTTCAGCGCCGTGTCCAGCCTGGCGATTTCAGCCTGCGGCACGGCCTATCTCGCCGGCCTGATCGGCAAATATTGGTTCGAGCGTTATGCCCGCCTGCCGGTCGAGATCGATGTGGCTTCCGAATTCCGCTATCGCGAAATGCCGCTATTGCCCTCGCAGGCTGCGCTATTCATCTCGCAATCCGGCGAAACGGCGGATACGCTTGCATCGCTGCGCTACTGCAAGGATCATGGCCTGAAGATCGGTGCCGTGGTCAATGTGAAAGAATCGACCATCGCGCGCGAATCCGATGCGGTGTTTCCGATCATGGCCGGCCCCGAAATTGGGGTTGCCTCGACCAAGGCCTTCACCTGCCAGCTTGCCGTGCTTGCATCTTTGGCGATCGGTGCCGGCAAGGCGCGTGGTACGGTCAGCGCTGAGGACGAACAGGCGATGGTGGGTCATCTCGTTGAGATGCCGCGCATCATGGCCCGGGTGCTGAACATCATCCAGCCGCAGATGGAAAGCCTTGCCCGTGAGATCTCCAAGTTTAACGACGTGCTTTATCTCGGACGCGGCACCAGCTTCCCGCTCGCCATGGAAGGCGCGCTGAAGCTCAAGGAAATCTCCTACATCCACGCCGAAGGCTATGCTGCCGGCGAGCTGAAGCACGGTCCGATCGCGCTGATCGACGAGAACATGCCTGTTATCGTCATTGCGCCCTATGACCGTTTCTTCGACAAGACCGTCTCCAACATGCAGGAGGTGGCGGCCCGCGGCGGCCGCATCATCTTCATCACCGACGAGGCAGGGGCTGCGGCTTCCACCTTGCCGACAATGGCGACGATCACCCTGCCGGTTGTCGATGAAATCATCGCACCGATCATCTTCTCGCTGCCGATCCAACTGCTCGCCTATCACACGGCAGTCTTTATGGGCACGGACGTCGATCAGCCGCGCAATCTCGCCAAGTCGGTGACGGTAGAATAGGCCGCATTCCCCGCTGTTTTCCTAAAATAACGTCGTCGTGAATGGGGCGCTGATCCCCATTGATGACATGACTGCCGGGTTGTGCGACGCGCCGATTTCTGGCACGTTTTACAGAGGAGATGGTGGGGGAATTTGCCGGTTAGCGGTGGCGACGGAACGGAGTTTTCGAACGGCGAATGACGGAAAAACCCATCAAAGTGTCTGTGGCAACGCGGATCAGAAATAATTTCCTGGCGGGCCTGATTATCTGCGCGCCGATCGCCATTACGCTCTGGCTCACTTGGTCTGTGGTCCACTGGGCCGATAGCTGGGTCAGGCCCTATATTCCGGCCCGCTATGATCCCGAAAGCTATCTGAACTTCGCGGTTCCCGGTACCGGCCTGGTGATCGCGATGATCTTCATCACGATCGTTGGTTTCCTCGCCAAAAACCTCATCGGTCAGAGCATCGTCCGTTTCGGCGAATCGATCGTTCATCGTGTGCCGCTGGTGCGAACGATCTATAAGAGCGTGAAGCAGATTTTCGAAACCGTGCTGAAAGAGCAGGGCACGTCTTTCAAGAAGGTTGGCCTAATCGAATATCCGAGCCCCGGCCTCTGGTCGATGGTGTTCATATCGACCGATGCCAAGGGTGAAATCGCCTCCAAGTTTAACGCCATGGGGCATGACATGGTGGCCGTTTTCCTGCCGCCGACGCCGGTGCCGACAGCCGGTTTCCTGGTTTTCGTTCCGCGTGAAAAGATCACCATTCTCGACATGAGCCCGGAAGACGGCGCCAAACTGCTGATCTCCGGCGGATTGGTCTCACCGGAATATCGGGAAAAGCTGATCGGCAAAGAACTGCCTCCGCCGGCGCCTGTTCCCGCAAAGACTTTGTCTTAGAGCCAGCCATTTCCTGATCTCCCCCTCTATCGCCCACGCGTTTGGGGCGAGTTGTCATGTCCTTATCATGTTGCCGTCTTAGACCGTTTGCCGGAAAGGCAATCGGGCGCATCTCATTGTCGAATGTCTGGGCTCAGTGGAGCCGGACGTATCGTTCGACGCGGCTTCAGGCCGGGTCTGGAGGTGAATGCCGTTCCAGCCAAAAGGGCTTTTTCATCAGGAGGATATTGCCATGAAAAATGTGCATTCAATGACTTTGCCGCTGCTCTCCGTAGCGCTCGCCACTTTCATTTTCGCTGCGCCGGCCGCAGCCCTCGCCGATAATTCCGTTACCGTCGGCAGTGTCACGCTGGTCAACAAGGGCCGCGTCGCCGTCGGCCGCATCCCGGCCAATCAGCGCGACAAGTTCGGCGAGACCTTCGGCTCCGGTTCGGGCATGTCCATCGACACCAAGAGCTGGGTGCGCAATGCCGATGGTTCCTACAAGGGTTCGCTGTGGCTGCTGCCGGATCGTGGCTATAATGCTGTCGGCACTACCGACTATCGTCCGCGCCTCAACACCGTCGAGATCCAGTTGACGCCGGTTGCTCCGGGCGCAACACCGCCGGCCGGCAAGGAACAGTCTGGCGTCGTCGCCAAGCTTGCCGACACCATACTGCTGACCGACAACAAGGGCGCCGATACGACCGGTCTCGACCCTGCTAACGGCACTCGCCATCCGGAAGGCAGCATGCCGCTGCTGCCTCAAGCGCCGAACGGCAAGATCTCGCTCGACAACGAGGCCATCGCCCGTCTGTCCGACGGTACGATGTTCATCAGCGATGAATATGGCCCCTATATCTACCGCTTCTCCGCTACGGGCCTAATGATGTCTGCCACCCAGCCGCCGGCTGCACTGCTGCCGATGCGCAATGGCGCGGTGAACTTCGCTTCCAACAATCCGGGTCCGGGCGAAACGGCTCCCGATCCGAAGGATCCGACGAGCGGCCGCCAGAACAACCAGGGCCTCGAGGGCATGTCGATGACCCCGGACGGTAAGTTCCTGATTGCCGTGCTGCAGTCGGCAACCCGCCAGGATGGCGGCGATTCCAGCTCGACCCGACAGAACACCCGCGCGCTGATCTACGATGCCGCTGATCTGGCGCATCTGAAGCTCGTGCATGAATATGTCGTGCCGCTGCCGGTCTTTAAGGACGACAAGGGCAAGACGCTCGTCGCTGCCCAGAGCGAAATCGTGGCCCTGTCGCCGACAAACTTCCTGATGCTCGCTCGCGATAGCGGCAACGGTTACGGTGTGAAGGGCGATAAGTCGCTTTACCGCAGCATCAATGTCGTCGATGTCTCGGCGGCCACGGATATTGCCGGCAGCAAATTCGATGCCGACACGGCGCTCGCTCCCAAGGGCGTTCTCGATCCGTCGGTAAAGCCGGCTGCGGTCAGCCAGTTCATCGATATCAACGATAGCGCCGATCTGGCTCGTTTCGGTCTCCACAATGGCGCGCCGAACGATCGCAACAACCTCTCCGAAAAGTGGGAGGCCATGTCGCTCGTCAGCGTGCAGGATCCGAAGCTGCCGGATGACTACTTCCTGTTTGTCGCCAACGACAACGATTTCCTCACCCAGGACGGTTTCCAGGTTGGCGCGGCCTATAAGGGCGATGGCGGAGGCGATGTCGACACCATGTTCCAGGTGTTCCAGGTGACGATCCCCGGCCTGTCGGCCAAGTAACGGCCTTTTGATCTGGATGGACGCGATTGCCGCGTCCATCCACCTATCCCGCCCTAAGGAACCGGATCGCCTCGTCGCGGCGGAAAAGATAGAGCAGGGTGCGCACCGCCATGCCGCGCTCGCCCGTCAGCTCGGGATCGCGCTCAATGAGATAGGCGGCGTCCTTACGAGCGATTTCCAAGAGATCGGCATGGGCTTCGAGGCTGGCGATGCGGAAGCCCGGCGTGCCCGACTGGCGCGTGCCAAGCAACTCACCCTCGCCACGCAGCTTCAGGTCTTCCTCGGCAATGCGGAAACCGTCCTCGGTGTCGCGCATGATCGAGAGCCGCGCATGGCCGGTTTCGCCGAGCGGGCCTTTATAGAGCAGGATGCAGGTAGACGCCTCGTCGCCACGCCCGACGCGCCCACGCAACTGGTGCAACTGCGCCAGGCCGAAACGCTCGGCATGCTCGATCACCATGATGGTCGCATCCGGCACATCGACGCCGACCTCGACGACAGTCGTAGCAACCAGCAGGCGGATCTCGCCATTCTTGAAGGCCATCATCACGGCATCTTTTTCCGGTCCGCTCATGCGGCCGTGAATGAGCCCGATCCCGGGTCCGAGCGCCTTGGTCAAACTTGCGTGCCGCTCCTCGACCGACATTAAATCGGATTCTTCGGTTTCCTCCACAAGTGGGCATATCCAATAGGCTTTTTTGCCTTCGGATAAAGCGCTCTTTAGCCGTGAAACGATATCGTCGGTTCGCTCGGTCGGAATGGTGATCGTCTGGATCGGCTTGCGTCCGGCGGGCTTCTCCGTGAGCTTGGAGACATCCATGTCGCCGAAGGCGGCGAGCACAAGCGTCCGCGGAATCGGCGTTGCCGTCATGACCAGCATGTGGGGCGAGATGCCCTTCGCCGTAAGCCGCAAGCGCTGATGTACGCCGAAGCGGTGCTGCTCGTCGACGACGGCCAGCATGAGATTGGCGTAGCTCACGCTGTCCTGAAAAAGCGCATGCGTGCCGATGACGATCTGCGCTTCGCCGGAGGCGATACGTTCCAGGATGGCGTCGCGCTCGCGGCCCTTGGTGCGCCCGGTCAGCACTTCGACGGAGAGATTGGCACCGGCCGCGAATTTCGAGATCGTCGCATGATGTTGCCGCGCCAGAATTTCGGTCGGCGCCATCAATACGGCCTGGCCACCGCTTTCGATGACGGCGGCAATCGCCATCAGCGCCACCAGAGTCTTGCCGGCGCCGACGTCGCCCTGCAGCAGCCGCAGCATGCGCTCCGTTCCGGCCATGTCCTTGAGAATATCGGCGACGGCCTCCCTCTGACTGTTTGTCATCGAAAAGGGAAGGGATTCCAATATGTTCCGGCTGATTCTTCCTGAGGGATGCACGGGCTGGCCAGCAACCTTGCGCAGACGCTGCCGCACGAGCGACAGTGACAATTGCCCGGCCAGGAATTCGTCATAGGCAAGCCTGCGGCGGGCAGGCGCCTGGGGATCGATATCGGCGGCATCCCGCGGCGCGTGCAGCATGTGAAAGCTGTCTGTGATGGAGGGGAAGCCCTGCTTCTGCGTGAGCGCCGCATCGTCCCATTCCGGCAGTTGCGGCATGCGCGTCATCGCCGCTTCGATGGTCTTGCGCAGGAATTTCGGCGAGAGCCCGGCGGTCAGGGGATAGACCGGCTCGACAAGCGGCAGGTTCTCCGCCTCGCTTTTGCGCATGATGTAGTCCGGATGCACCATCGACGGGCGGCCGTTGAACCAGTCGACCTTGCCGCTGACGGTCACTACCTCATCGATCGGCAGTTGCTTTTCCAGCCATTGCGCCTTGCCCCGGAAGAACACCAGACCGAGTTCGCCGGTTTCGTCATGCAGGAAGACGCGATAGGGCACATTGCTGCGTGGATTCGGCGGCGGCTGATGGCGGTCGACGCGGCCCGTGATGGTGACGATCGTGCCCTGGGGCGCGCGAGCAATGCCCGGCTGCTCGCGCCGGTCGATGATGGAATGCGGTGCATGGAAGAGCAGATCGATGACGCGGCAGTCGTCTATGCTCTCCCGATCGAGCAGCTTCACCAACAGTTCGGCAAGCTTCGGCCCGACGCCGGGCAGCGAAGAGACGGAAGCAAAGAGTGGATCGAGCACGGCGGGACGCATGGCCGGCAAAATGCGACGGGGAGGGTGGCTTGGCAAGGCCTGACGGTCATGCTGGCCTTTTCGAGGCGCACACTCCCCGGAAAATTGCACGCCGCATGCTTTTTTCCGAAAAACCGGTTCCCACCTTTCAAGGCTGGTTTTATAGAGACGCATCAACATAAAGGTGTTTTTGATGACTGGGCTGACTCTCAGCAGTGCCGATCTCGATCCCCGCCGCCGGCGCATTCTGTTTCGCTGTTGGCATCGCGGTATCCGCGAGATGGATCTTGTGTTCGGTCAGTTCGCCGACAACGAATTGCCCGGGCTTGCCGAGGCCGATCTTGATGAACTCGAGCGCATCATGGCCGAGGAAGATAACGATCTCGTCAAATGGATACTCGGAACGCAGCCGGTGCCGGAGCATCTACGGACGCCGCTATTTGCGCGCCTTGCCGCCTATAAGCCCGATTTCGAGCAGATCGCCGAAAAGCTTGGGATAACCAGATGATCCCTGGTTTCGACGCGAAGAAACTGATCGCGGCAAGCGAGCCGCTGACGATCGGCCACGTTCCCGCCGGCCTGGAGCCTTTCCTGCTGGCTGAACTGGCGAGAACCGGCCAACCGGTTGCCTATGTCATGTCCGACGGCCAGCACATGGCCGATGTCGAACAGATGCTCGGCTTCATCGCGCCCGAAATTCCGGTATTGACGCTGCCCGCCTGGGACTGCCTTCCCTATGACCGCGTTTCGCCAAGCTCCGATACCTCAGCCCGCCGTCTGGCGGCACTCTCAGGCCTCATCGCCCACCATCACAAGCCGCATGCGGCGATCGTCCTGGTGACGGTCAATGCTATGCTGCAGAAGGTCGCGCCGCAGGATGTGATCGAAAGCCTGGCCTTCTCGGCCCGGCCGGGCAATCAGGTGCGCATGGACGACATCGCTAGCCGTCTGGAGCGCAATGGCTTCGATCGCGTTGCGACCGTGCGCGAAGTCGGCGAATATGCCGTGCGTGGTGGTATCCTCGATGTCTTCGTGCCGGGCACGGAAGAGCCGGTGCGCCTCGATTTTTTTGGCGACACGCTGGAAAGCATCCGCAGCTTCGATCCCGCCAGCCAGCGCACCACCGGCCAGATCCGCTCCCTCGATCTCAATCCCATGAGCGAGGTAACGCTGACGCCGGATACGATCAGCCGCTTCCGCAAGAACTACCTTTCCGCCTTCGGCGCCGCGACACGCGACGACGCGCTCTATGTCGCCGTCTCGGAAGGCCGCCGCTATGCCGGCATGGAACACTGGCTACCGCTGTTCTACGAGAAGCTGGAGACGGTTTTCGATTATCTCCGTGGCTTCCGGCTCGTCACCGACCATACAGTGCGCGAAGCCGCCGAGGAGCGCTCCAAACTCGTTTTCGACTATTACGATGCCCGTCTGAATTCCGGACAGGCGGCCAAGGGGCAGATGTCGCAGGGTACGCCCTACAAGCCCGTAACGCCCGGCCAGCTCTATCTTGACGGCGGCACCTTCGCCAAGGCGCTCGATGCCTTCGATGCCATGCGCATCTCGCCTTTCAATGAACACGAAGGCGAGGCCCGCCGCGTCGTCAGCGTCGACGCCCGGCAGGGGTCTCGCTGGGCGCGGTCCGCGACCGAGAGTGCCGACAGCGAGCGCGTCAACGTCTTCGATGCCGTCGTCAAGCATATTGCCGACAAGCGGGCTGCGGGCGGCAAGGTGCTGATTTCAGCCTGGACCGAAGGTTCGCTCGATCGCCTGTTGCAGGTGTTGGCCGAACACGGGCTGGCTCGCGTCAAGACAATCGAGGCTTTCAAGGACCTCAACACCCTGGCGAAAGGCGAGGCGGCTGCGGCCGTGCTGAGCCTGGAAGCAGGCTTCGAGGCTGGCGATCTCATCGTCATCGGCGAGCAGGACATTCTCGGCGACCGCATGGTGCGCCGCTCCAAGCGCCGCAAGCGCGCCGCCGATTTCATCTCCGAAGTGGCCGGTCTCGACGAGGGCTCGATCGTCGTTCACGCCGAGCACGGCATCGGCCGTTTCGTCGGTCTGCGCACCATCGAGGCCGCCGGCGCGCCGCATGCCTGTCTTGAGCTACAGTATGCGGACGAGGCCAAGCTGTTCCTGCCGGTCGAAAACATCGATCTCCTGTCGCGCTACGGCGGCGAGGGCACCGAGGCGCAGCTCGACAAGCTTGGCGGCGGCGCCTGGCAGATGCGCAAGGCCAAGCTCAAGAAGCGCCTGCTGGATATGGCGGGCGCCCTGATCCGCGTCGCGGCAGAACGGCTGACGCGGCATGCGCCGGTGCTGACCTCGCCGGAAGGGCTCTATGACGAGTTCGCCGCGCGCTTCCCCTACGACGAGACCGAAGACCAGATGAACGCCATCGATGCGGTGCGCGACGATCTCGGCGCCGGCCGCCCGATGGATCGCCTCGTCTGCGGCGACGTTGGTTTCGGCAAGACGGAAGTGGCCCTGCGCGCCGCCTTCGTGGCCGCCATGAACGGCGTGCAGGTCGCCGTCGTCGTGCCGACGACGCTGCTTGCCCGTCAGCATTTCAAGACCTTCTCCGAGCGTTTCCGCGGTTTGCCGATCCGTGTGCAGCAGGCTTCGCGCCTCGTTGGCGCCAAGGATCTGGCACTGACCAAGAAGGAAGTGGCCGACGGCAAGACCGATATTGTCGTCGGCACGCATGCGCTGCTCGGCGCCGGCATCCAATTCGCCAATCTAGGCCTGCTGGTCATCGACGAAGAACAGCACTTCGGCGTCAAGCATAAGGAGCGCCTGAAGGAGCTGAAGAGCGACGTGCATGTGCTGACGCTGTCGGCAACGCCGATTCCGCGCACGCTGCAGCTTGCCATGACGGGCGTGCGCGAACTGTCGCTGATCACTACGCCGCCGGTCGACCGTATGGCGGTGCGCACCTTCATCTCGCCCTTCGATTCGCTAGTCATCCGCGAAACGCTGATGCGCGAGCACTATCGCGGCGGCCAGAGCTTCTATGTCTGCCCGCGTCTGGCCGATCTCGCCGACATCCACGCCTTCCTGCAGTCCGATGTGCCGGAGCTGAAAGTGGCCGTCGCCCATGGCCAGATGCCTGCCGGTGAGCTCGAAGACATTATGAACGCGTTCTATGAAGGGCGCTATGACGTGCTGCTCTCGACGACCATCGTCGAATCCGGTCTCGACGTGCCAACGGCCAATACGCTGATCGTCCACCGCGCCGACATGTTCGGCCTAGCGCAGCTCTATCAGTTGCGTGGCCGCGTCGGCCGGTCGAAAGTGCGCGCCTTCGCCCTGTTCACCCTGCCGGTCAACAAGGTGCTGACGACGACGGCGGAGCGCCGCCTGAAGGTGCTGCAGTCGCTCGATACGCTCGGCGCCGGCTTCCAGCTTGCAAGCCACGACCTCGATATCCGCGGCGCCGGCAATCTGCTGGGCGAGGAACAGTCCGGTCATATCAAGGAAGTGGGCTTCGAGCTTTATCAGCAGATGCTCGAAGAGGCTGTCGCCGAGGTCAAGGGCATCGACGAGATCCAGGATACCGGTTGGTCGCCACAGATTTCCGTCGGCACGCCCGTCATGATCCCCGACGATTACGTGCCGGACCTGCACCTGCGCATGGCGCTCTATCGCCGTCTCGGCGAGATCACCGAGATCAAGGAGATCGACAGTTTCGGTGCCGAAATGATCGACCGCTTCGGCCCGATGCCCATCGAAGTGCAGCATCTTCTGAAGATCGTCTATATCAAGTCACTCTGCCGCGTCGCCAATGTCGAAAAACTCGACGCCGGCCCGAAGGGTGTGGTCGTGCAATTCCGCAACAAGGAATTCCCGAACCCCGCCAACCTCGTCGGCTATATCGCCAAGCAGGGCACGATGGCGAAAATCCGCCCCGACCAGAGCGTATTCCTGACGCGAGATCTTCCGACGCCGGAAAAGCGGCTGCAGGGCGCGGCTGTGGTTATGACGCAGTTGGCGGAATTGGCGAAGTAGACGGGAGGCTCATCAGTCGCCTTTGCGGCTGATGAAGAGCCCCGTTTCCTTCTCGGTTTCAAGCACGCCGTTACCAGCCTCGAACGCCTCGGCAATTGCCTTGCGAAATTCGGCAAGCTGCGCCTCGTCGGCCTCATCGCCGGGAGGATAGGAGGTGAGGGCGCGGTACACGTCTTCCGGCTCCGTCACGCGAAGGCGAGCCGGATGCTCGGTCATCCTGACATTTCCGAATTGGCTCTGCATGAGCCGTTCAGCGGCATCGTAGCCGAAGGCCGCGCCGGCGGGGTCATAGGGCGGGCTGCCGAATACGGTGGTCAGCTCGTACATCTTGCGCATGTTGCCGGCTCCGTTGGTCGTCACTGCGAGGAAGCCGCCCGGCTTCAGCACGCGATGCATTTCCGCGATGGCTTTGAAAGGGTCCGGCAGGTGATAGAACATATGCATCGCGATGACGGCATCAAAGGAGCCATCCGCAAAGGGCAGGGCCGCAGCATCGGCCCGCTCACCAGTGACGCCGGCAAAGGGCAATGCCCTGCATCGCTCCATGGCTTCTTGAATCATGCCGGGAGAAAGATCGGCAAGCGTCAGGTCCAGATTTGCCGGTAGTGACGCGACCGTTGCCGCCCAGAACCAAGCGGGGCCACAGCCGATATCGAGAATGCGATCTCCGGATTTCAACGGAAGCTGCTGGGCGACCCATGGAAACCAGCCGATTTCTGCAACGGCATATTCGCTGTTCAGCCGGCCGCGCGCAGCCAGCTTTCTGCTATCCGCATATTGCTTGTCATTGACAGAGGTTATCGACGACATATCCGGTTGTCTCCCGATCTGGTGCCGAAAATCCCGCGTTTTTCCTTCTAGCGCAGCCCCGAAACATGCAAGTCTCAGCGGTCCGCCAATTGCGATCCGCAGCCTACAATAGACGCCTGTTGAACGCCAACTCTCTTTATGGTTGGCTTATTATAGCGTTCCGGCGAAGGCCGCTGCAGCCAGCAATACGCCTGTAAGAATGTTCGCCAGAAACAGTCGGTAATTCACCTCGGGGCGCGAAAGATCGAGGCGCCAGGTCTGCCAGCAGAGATGTGCGGCGATGACAAGCATCCCGATGACGTAGGGCAATGACATGCCGACCATCCATCCACCAACCGACCATGCTGCAACGGTCATGGCGTAGAACAAGCCGATACACGCCTTGCCGTGCTTACCAAACAGGATTGCGGTCGATTTCAAGCCTAGTCGCCTATCGTCGCGAACATCGACATAGGCATAAACGGTATCGTATCCGATCTGCCAGGCGATAGCTCCGAGCCACATCAGAAGCGCACCGGCCGGGATCTTGCCGATGACCTCCGACCACGCCATCAGCATTCCCCAATTGAATGCCGCGCCAAGAACGGCCTGAGGCCAATATGTGAACCGCTTGCAGAGCGGATAGACAAAGACGAGCGGCAAAACGCAGATTGCGACGAGGCGTGTATAGGGCGTCAGGAAGAACAGAAGCGAAGCCGCCAATGCGAGTTCCGCTACAAGAAACATGAGCGCCTGTGGCACGCCGATCTGCTCGCTCGCCAAAGGTCGAAAGCGGGTCCGTTCCACATGGCCGTCGAACTTCCGATCCGCAATGTCGTTGACCGTGGAGCCTGCGCTCCTCATCAGCAATGCGCCGAGCGAGAAGATGAACAGATGCCGAAGGTCCGGAAAGCCTTGCGAGGCTTGGATAAGCGCGGCCCAGCACGGGAAAAGAGTGAGCCATATGCCGACCGGGCGATCCAGCCGTGCGAGCCGCGTATAGGGTCTCAATGCCGAAGGCAACAGGCGATCCACCCAGTCGCCTAGCTTTATATCGCTTAAATCGGGGCGGGCAGAAGCGCTCATCATCCAAATCCGGCGGCTAAATTGAGGACGCAAAATAGAGGCTTTTGCGCATGCTGCAACAGCCGGAAGCGGCCTGCGCCAATTTGGCCTGGACATCGCCGACGACATCCACCGCCCAACGCCAAAGCCCCAATCTTCCCTCAGTTCATCCCAGCCCGCGCCTCGGCCTTCATCTTGGCGATATCGCGCAGCGCCCCAACCAGCACATCGGGTGTCTGCGCGCCGCTCACGGCATATTGCTGATCGAAGATGAAGAAGGGGACGCCGGTGACGCCGATCTTCTGGGCGGCGTCGATTTCGCCGATGATGAGAGCGCGATCCGCATCCGAGGCGAGCAGGGTGGCGATGACGGAGCGGTCGAGCCCGGCCTTTTCGGCGATATCCAGCAGCACGGCATGGTCGCCGACATTGCGGCCTTCCTCGAAATTGGCCTTGAACAGGGCGCTGACCACCTTTTCCTGCTTCTCGCGATCCTCCGTTCCCGCCCATTGGATGAGGCGATGGGCGTCAAGGGTGTTTGGGCCGATCTTGATCGCGTCGAAATCGAAGTTGATGCCCACTTCGCGGCCGAGATCGGTCAACATCTTGTGCCCCTGCGCGACACGCTCCGCGCCGCCAAGCTTCTGCTCAAGCGCCTTCTTCTGGTCGACGCCTTCGGGCGGATAGTCGGGATTGAGGCGATACGGTCGCCAGTTGATATCGACGCCCACTTCGTCCTGCACTTCGGCGATTGCCAGCTCCAGCCGGGCCTTGCCGAGATAGCACCACGGACAAACGACGTCCGAGACGATATCGATCGTGATGCGTTCCATGGCTCAATCCTTCCACTCTATGGGGCTTCAAGGTCCCATCTAGGCCGGTTGGCTGGCAGCTTCAACCGGTTACCGAAAAGGAACCGGGTAAACATCTGCCGGCAAAGGCGTTTTATTGCACCGACGCATCCCACCAGACGGGCAACTGATAACCGTAGAGCGGCAGGACATCGGGATGAGCGATGCGGCTGCGCCGCGCCACCCATTGCTGGTCGATATGATAGAGCGGCACGAGGTAATAGCCAGAGATCAGGATGCGGTCGAAGGAGCGCACGGCATCGCGGAAATCCTCGGCCGAGTGGGCCGTCAGGAAATGCGACATCAGCGTATCGACATCCGGGTCGGCGACGCCCGCAAAATTGAAGCTGCCTTCGGTCTTGGCGGCGGTCGAGCTCCAGCGCCCGAGCTGTTCGGTTCCCGGCGACAGCGACGAGGGATAGGACTTGATGATCATGTCGTAGTCGTAGCTGATCGTGCGGCGCTGATATTGCGAATCATCGACCGTGCGGATCGTGACCGCAACGCCAAGCAGGGCCAGCGACCGGCGGTAGGCGATCGCGATGCGCTCCTGGTCGGCGTTCTGGGTCATGATCTCGAAGCTGAGTTGACGCCCGGCGCTGTCGACCATCTTTTCGCCCCGGATTGTGTAGCCGCCTTCCTTGAGCAGATTTACGGCCTTGCGCAGGATAGCACGGTCGCGACCGGAACCGTCGCTGACGGGCAGCTTGTAGGTGCCATCAAGCACATCGCGATCGATGCGATCCTTGATCGGGCCGAGCATGGCGAGTTCATGCGCATCCGCGGGCACACCGAACGACGAGAGGTCGGAGTTTTGCCAGTAGCTTTCGCTGCGCGTATAGGCGCTCGAGGAAAGGTTCCGATTCACCCATTCGAAGTCGAAGGCTAGCGTCAGTCCCTGCCGAACCTTCTTGTTGGCAAAAATCGGCCGCCGCGTATTGAAGACAAAGCCGAACATGCCGCTTGGCAGCTTCGGCCTGAAGACGTCCTTGATGATAGCGCCTGAAGTCACGGCCGGGAAATCATAGGCCGCCTGCCAATGGCCCGGACTGCCGTCAGGATAGATGTCGATATCGCCTTTCTTGAAGGCTTCGAACAGCGTGGTCTCCTGCAGGAAATAATTGACGGCGATCTCGTCGTAATTGTCGACGCCAACCTTCGACGGAATATCCTTGCCCCAATAATCGGGATTGCGCTCAAAGACGATGCGTTGACCGGGATCAATGCTCTTGACCCTGTAGGGGCCGGAGCCGATCGGGATGCTGAGCGTCGTCCGATCGAAACTGTCAGGGTCTGTCGCGTGCTTCGGCAGGATCGGCAGCGATGATGCGATAATCAGTGGCGTTTCGCGATTGGCCTTGTCGTTGAAGCGGATCAGCACGCTATGATCGCCGACCTTCTCGACGCTGCCGACAGTGTCGAGCCAGGAGGAAAACGGCACCCGCCCCTTGTCGTGCAGCAGTTGGAACGTGAAAATCACATCCTCGGGCGTCACCGGCTGCCCGTCCGACCATTTGGCGTTTGGATTGAGGTTGAACCGGATATAGCTTCGGCTGTCGTCCCATTCGGCCGTTTGGGCCAGCAGACCGTAGAGCGTGAAGGGTTCGTCGCGCGAGCGCTGCATCAGCGATTCGTAGATGAGATTGCCGAAATCCGGATCCCACATGCCCCGCGCAGTCGTGCGCATGCTCTTCAGAATAAAGGGATTGAGATTGTCGAAGGTGCCGACGACGCCATAGTTGATATGGCCGCCCTTTTTGACGTTCGGATTGACGTAGGGAAAATGCGTATAATCCGCCGGCAAGGCAGGATCTCCATGCATCGCGATGCCATAGAGCGGCTCGGCGGCCGCCGCACTGCAGAATGCTGAGAAGAACAGGAAAATAGCGATCCGGAGCGCTTGCATGGCATCCTTTCCGGTAAGGGGCATGATTCTGCGGAACCTTATCATGAGAGTGCCGAATCCAACACGCGCCCACCGGAATTCTTGGATCTTGACAGAAAAGACCAAAGAAAAGCTGGATATCCGCGCCCGTGCGATGTAACAGGAGTGCCGGGTTTCCCGGGTCATGCATTTGCCTTAATCTTTCGACAGGTGGACGGCGGTTTGACCCGATTGGCATGGGGCGGCAGGCTGTCGTCCCGCATCGGATTTCAGGAGGCGGTTTCGCTATGACGTTCAAGACTGACAACAAAATGCGGGCAGGACTCTCTGCTCTGGCTCTCATGATCGGTGCAGCGCTTCCGGCTGCTGCTTTCGCTCAGGATGCCTCGGATGCAGCTCCCGCTGACGGTGGCGCCAACGCCAACCAGCCGCGCCTCGGCTGGTACAAGACCTGCACCAAGCAGGACGACGCCGATATCTGTATCGTTCAGAACCTGATCATGGCCAACAACGGCCAGTTGGTGACCGCAGTCGGCCTCATCTCGGTCGACGGCAAGGTCAACCGCAAGATCCTGCAGATCTCCGTTCCGACGGCACGTCTGATCGCTCCGGGCATCACCATGCAGGTCGACGGCGGCAAGGGCCAGAAGATCGACTACGCTGTCTGCCTTCCGGACAAGTGCACGGCCGAAGTCCCGCTGACCGACGCCATGATCGCGGCCCTGAAGAAGGGCACCGACGTGACCTTCACCTCGATCAACTTCCGTCGCGCTCCGAACCCGATCAAGATCTCGCTCGACGGCTTCGGCGCTGCCTATGACGGCGCAGCGATCTCCGACTCGAAGCTGGCCGAAAGCCAGAAGAGCCTGCAGGACAGCATGCAGAAGAAGGCCGAAGAAGCCCGCAAGAAGCTGGAAGACGCTCAGAAGGCCGCAAAGCAGCAGTAAGCCGCAGCGCTTTCAAGATTTTACAAAAAAGCCCGGCTCTGCGCCGGGCTTTTTTGTAATGGCCATAAGTCCAAAAACACGAAAGGGAAGACGTTGGGAGCGTCTTCCCTTCGAAAACTTGCATGAAATTGACGCTTAGTGGGCGAAGCTCATCTTGGGCTTGAACTCGCCTGTAGGCGCTTTATCGAAGATCTGAGCAATCTGCGGGTTACGAAGCGGGACACCGCTCTCGTCGCTGATCAGGTTCTGCTCGGACACGTATGCGACATATTCCGTCTCGTCGTTTTCGGCGAGAAGGTGGTAGAAGGGTTGGTCCTTGCTGGGCCGCACTTCTGCCGGAATGGAATTCCACCATTCTTCAGTATTGGCGAATTCCGGGTCGACGTCGAAGATGACACCGCGGAAGGGAAACATCCGGTGCCGAACCACGTCGCCTATGTTGAATTTTGCGTAGCGTTCTTTCATGGCGCGACTTCCTTTCAAGCAATCATGTGGTGAATTCCACCGCCGATATCAAGGATTCTGCCCCGATTCCTTCATTCAGTTGTCACATTCGAACAACGCTGTTCGCCCTACATTGTTCGATTGCGCGATACACGAATTGTAATGTCCAGCAAGGCAGCCGTGACCGAAAATACGTCTGCCTCACGCTTGCCAGCAAGCAAAAGCCCCGGCTGACCGAGGCTTTCGCCTCGGTTCTTATGCCGAGTAATACATGTCGTATTCGACCGGATGCGGGGTCATTTCGAAGCGCATGACTTCCTGCATCTTCAGTTCGATGAAGGCATCGATCTGGTCGTCGTCAAAGACGCCGCCGGCGGTCAGGAACTTGCGGTCCTTGTCCAGGCTTTCGAGCGCTTCGCGCAGCGAGCCGCAGACCGTCGGGATCTTCTTCAGCTCCTTCGGCGGCAGGTCGTACAGGTCCTTGTCCATGGCCTTGCCCGGATGGATCTTGTTCTTGATGCCGTCGAGGCCGGCCATCAGCATGGCGGCAAAGGCGAGATAGGGGTTGGCGGTCGGGTCGGGGAAGCGGACTTCGACGCGCTTTGCCTTGGGGTTTGAGCCGAACGGGATGCGGCAGGAGGCGGAGCGGTTGCGGGCCGAATAGGCGAGCAGAACCGGAGCCTCATAGCCCGGCACGAGACGCTTGTAAGAGTTCGTCGACGGGTTGGTGAAGGCGTTGATCGCCTTGGCATGCTTGATGATGCCGCCGATGTAGTAGAGGCAGCTCTCGGAGAGGCCTGCATATTCATCGCCCGCGAAGGTCGGCTTGCCGCCCTTCCAGATCGACTGGTGAACGTGCATGCCCGAGCCGTTGTCGCCGAAGATCGGCTTCGGCATGAAGGTTGCCGTCTTGCCGTAGGCATTGGCGACCTGGTGAACCACGTACTTGTAGATCTGCATCTTGTCGGCGTTGCGCACCAGCGTGTCGAACTTTATGCCAAGTTCGTGCTGAGCGGCCGCGACCTCGTGGTGATGCTTTTCGACGACGACGCCCATCTCGGCGAGAACCGTCAGCATTTCCGAACGCATGTCCTGGGCACTGTCGACCGGCGGAACCGGGAAGTAGCCGCCCTTGACGCGCGGACGGTGGCCGAGGTTGCCGGTTTCATAATCGGTGTCGTCGTTGGACGGCAATTCGCTGGAGTCGAGCTTGAAGCCGGTGTTGTACGGATCGGCCTTGTACTTGACGTCGTCGAAGACAAAGAATTCGGCTTCCGGACCGAAGAAGGCGGTGTCGCCGATGCCGGATGCCTTAAGATAGGCTTCGGCCTTCTTTGCGGTGCCGCGCGGATCGCGGTTGTAGGCTTCGCCCGAGACCGGATCGAGAATGTCGCAGAGGATGACCATGGTGGACTGCGCGAAGAACGGATCCATGTGAACCGTTTCGGTATCGGGCATCAGCACCATGTCGGATTCGTTGATGGCCTTCCAACCCCCAATCGAGGAGCCGTCGAACATCACGCCGTCGGCGAACATGTCCTCGTCGACGCAGACGACGTCCATCGTGACATGCTGCAGCTTGCCCTTGGGATCCGTGAACCGCAGGTCAACGAACTTGACGTCGTTATCCTTAATTTGTTTGAGAATTTCGCTTGCGGTCGTCATTAAAATTACTTCCCTTGACTTAGATGACGATTACGAGCCTGGCCGCAACAGCCGGGCGGTTAGATGGCGTCTATACCTGTTTCTCCGGTGCGGATTCGAATGACCTCTTCCACATTGGAGACGAAAATCTTTCCGTCGCCGATCCGGCCGGTCTGCGCAGCCTTGCGGATGGCGTCGATCACCGCTTCCGCATTCTCGTCCGCCAATACGACTTCGACCTTCACCTTAGGCAGGAAGTCGACGACGTATTCGGCGCCACGGTAAAGCTCCGTGTGGCCTTTCTGACGACCGAAGCCCTTCGCTTCCGTGACAGTGATGCCTTGCAGACCGACTTCTTGAAGGGCTTCCTTCACTTCGTCCAGCTTGAAAGGCTTAATGATCGCTTCGATCTTTTTCATGAGAAAATGTCTCTCCGCTTCTCCCGTTACAGCAGGACCATTCCCCGCTTGCCCAACCTGATGCACGTATCATGCCAGTTCACAGAGGCCTGCCGTAAAAAATCTCGGCGAATTGGCGCCGAGACCCCGGATTGATGAGGATTTTTCGGAAAAATGGAAGCGTTTTCGCACCGAAACGCGTGAGATGAAGCAAAATTTTGCAAAAAAGTGCTGTATTTCTCACAATTGTACTTCAAGCGCATTTTGAGTGCGTTTGCGTAATTATTATGCAAATGCATTCTGATTGAGCAAATGGTGCCTCGAAATCATGGTTGTTTTTCAGGCAGGTTTCGCATTCAATGATGGCCATCATGATGTCACCGCTCGCCGATCTGCTTCTTTCACCCGAGGATATGGCCGCCGTCGATCGAGCGGCCGCCGCGTCTGGCATCGACTCCTACGGACTTATGGAAAGAGCAGGCCAGGCGGTGGCCGCGAGCGCCCTGCGGCATTTCCCCCAGACATTGCGATTTATCGTGCTCTGCGGCCCCGGCAACAATGGCGGCGACGGCTACGTCGCGGCGCGTGCCCTGCGGCAAACCGGCGTGGAGGTCCAACTCTTTCACCTCGGCGATCCCAAAACGCTGAAAGGCGACGCTGCCCGGGCCTTTGGGGAGTGTCCGGTTGGTGGCGAGACACTCGGGCGCTATTCGCCGCGCCCGGGAGACGTCGTCATCGACGCCATTTTCGGCGCCGGCCTCTCCCGTCCCGTCCCCGATGAGGTAGCGGCGATCATCGCGGAGATTGCTGAGGCTCATATTCCCGTTATTGCCGTCGACTTGCCCTCCGGTCTCGATGGTCGCAGCGGCCAAGTGCTGGGTGCCGCTTTTCGCGCCGTGCGTACAGTCACGTTCATGACCCGTAAGCCTGGTCACCTGCTAATGCCGGGGCGCGATCTTTGTGGCGTGCTGGAAGTTTTCGACATCGGCATTCCCGCGCGCATTGTCCGTGCCCATGCGAACGGCCTGATCGCGGAAAACACGCCGGCGCAATGGCAGGCCGACCTGCCGGCGGCTGCCACGGATATCCACAAATACAAGCGTGGCCATCTGGTGGTCTTTTCCGGCGGAGCGACCGCTACGGGCGCAGCGCGCATGTCGGCCATGGCGGGGCTTAAGGCGGGGGCAGGGCTCGTCACCATCGCCTCCCCGGAACAGGCGCTGATGGTCAACGCGGGACTGTTGACGGCAATCATGCTGCACGGGGTCGACGATGAAGCTGCGTTACGCGCTTGGCTCACCGACCAGCGCCTCTCGACGTTCGTCCTCGGCCCTGGCTTCGGCGCCGGCGAGAAAGCCAGGCAATTCGCATTGGCCGTGAGTGACCGCCATCTGGTCCTGGATGCCGATGGCATCACGTCGTTTCGCGATGAACCCCAACGCTTGTTCGATGCTTTCGCCAATGGCCCGACGCGGCTGGTGTTGACGCCGCATGAGGGGGAGTTCGCGCGCTTATTTCCCGATATCGCCGCCGATGAGGCGTTGAGCAAGGTCGAGAAGGCGAGGGCAGCGGCGGCGCGCGCTCATGCCGCCATCATCTACAAAGGCGCCGACAGCGTCATTGCCGCTCCCGACGGCCGAGCCTTGATCAATGCCAATGCGCCGCCCTGGCTTGCCACCGCCGGCTCCGGCGACGTGCTTGCAGGCATCATCGGCGGACTTCTGGCACAGGGCGCGTCTGCGTTCGAAGCGGCGGCGGCTGGCGTTTGGCTGCATGGCCTGGCCGGACAGCGCGCGGGAAAAGGGCTGACGGCCGAAGACCTCGTTGCCCGTGTCGCTCCCTTTTGAAAACAACTATTTCGCCACTTCCTCCTGCAGCGCGATCGCGCCATGCGGAGCATTGACCTTGCCCTCATGGATCATGAAGGCAAAGACGTCGCGAGGCTCAGCCTTGACCTTGCGGGTCTCATCGATCAACGGCAGGTCATCGGGTATCTTGCCTTCGGCCCATGTTTGCAACCGCTTCGCCCAAGCCTTCAAATCTTTCGGCGGATAGCAGGTCTTGATATCGTCGGAGCCCTTCTGCAGACGGGCATAGACGAAATCGGCGGTCACATCCGCGATCATCGGATATTCGAAATGCTCAGCGCAAACCGGCGCGATATTGTATTTGGCGAGCAGAGCGATGAATTCCGGCACCTTGAACGAGTCATGCCTGACCTCGACCACGTGTTTCAGCGCCAAGCCGTCCTGCTTATCCGGCAGCAACTTCAGGAATGCCTCGAAGTCATCCGGATCGAATTTCTTCGTCGGTGCGAATTGCCAAAGCAGCGGCCCAAGATGATCGCCCAATTCGCTGATGCCGGAGTCGAGGAAGCGCTGCATCGACTCTCCCGCTTCGGAGAGCACGCGCCGGTTGGTGACGAAACGTGTCGCCTTGAGAGAGAAGATGAAACCATCCGGCACATCGGCAGCCCATTTCGCAAAAACCTCCGGCTTCTGCGTGCTGTAATAGGTGCCGTTGACCTCGATCACCTTCAGCCTGCGGCTGGCGAAATTGAGCTCGTCCTTCTGCTTGAGCGTGTCGGGATAAAATGTCCCGCGCCAGGGCTCAAAGGTCCAGCCGCCGATGCCGGTTCGGATCGTACCTGCAGTGGTCATTCTCTCCTCCATTGATCGGCTAGTGCATGTCGCGCAAAAGTGTGCAGCGGTTTTGCGATAACGACATGCACAAAACCAAAAACTTAAAGCGCAAGAAGCGAGTCTGAAAGATCGCGACGCGCTTTAAGCTAGCTCACTCCGCGGCTACCACCTTTTTCATCGGCCGCCGCTCCAGCAATTCCTTCAGGAACTGACCGGTATAGGAACGCTTCTCCTTGACGACAGTCTCCGGCGTGCCTGCCGCGACGATCTCGCCGCCGCCATCTCCGCCTTCGGGACCGAAGTCGAGGATCCAGTCGGCCGTCTTGATGACCTCGAGATTGTGCTCGATCACAACAACCGAATTGCCCTGGTTGACCAGTTCGTGCAGCATTTCCAAGAGTTTGGCGACGTCGTGGAAGTGCAGGCCGGTGGTCGGTTCGTCTAGGATATAGAGCGTGCGACCAGTCGATCGCTTCGACAATTCCTTGGCCAGCTTGACACGCTGCGCTTCGCCGCCCGAAAGCGTATTGGCCTGCTGACCGACCTTGATATAGCCGAGGCCGACATCTTTCAGGGACTGCAGCTTGTCGCGCACGGCAGGAACGGCCGCGAAGAAATCGACGCCCTCTTCGACCGTCATGTCGAGCACATCGGCGATCGACTTGGTCTTGAAGGTGACGTCCAGGGTCTCCCTGTTGTAGCGCTTGCCGTGGCAGACATCGCAGGTAACGTAGACGTCCGGCAGGAAGTGCATCTCGATCTTGATGACGCCGTCACCCTGGCAGGCTTCGCAACGGCCGCCCTTGACGTTGAAGGAGAAGCGGCCCGGCTGATAGCCGCGCGCCTTGGCTTCCGGCAGACCGGCGAACCAATCGCGGATCGGCGTGAAGGCGCCGGTATAGGTTGCCGGGTTCGATCGCGGCGTGCGGCCGATAGGCGATTGATCAATGTCAATCACCTTGTCGATATGTTCGAAGCCATCGATGCGGTCATGATCGGCCGGGATTTCGCGCGCGCCCATGACGCGGCGGGCTGCCGACTTGTACAGCGTCTCGACCAGGAACGTGGACTTGCCGCCGCCGGAAACGCCGGTGACTGCAGTGAAGACGCCGAGCGGGATCGAGGCCGTCACGTTCTTGAGGTTGTTGCCTCTCGCGCCGATAACCTTGATCTCCTTGCCCTTCTTGGCCTTGCGACGCTCGTCGGGGACTGGCACGCCGAGCTCGCCGGAGAGATATTTGCCGGTCATCGATTTCGGGTTGGCCATGATGTCCTGCGGCGTGCCATGCGCCACCACTTCGCCGCCATGCACGCCGGCGGCCGGGCCGATATCGACGACGTCATCCGCCGTCAGAATGGCATCCTCGTCGTGTTCGACAACGATGACCGTATTGCCGATGTCGCGCAGATGTTTCAGCGTTTCCAGCAGGCGGGCATTGTCGCGTTGATGCAGGCCGATCGACGGTTCGTCAAGAACATAGAGCACGCCTGTCAAGCCCGAGCCGATCTGCGAGGCCAGGCGAATACGCTGGCTTTCGCCGCCGGACAGCGTGCCGGAATTGCGCGACAGGCTGAGATATTCAAGGCCGACATCGTTGAGGAAGCGCAGGCGATCACGGATCTCCTTGAGGATACGCACGGCGATCTCGTTCTGCTTGTCGGTGAACGTCTCCGGCAGCGCGTTGAACCAGTCGCGGGCAATCCGGATCGACATTTCAGCCACCTGGCTGATGTGCAGCTTATTGATTTTTACCGCCAGCGCTTCCGGCTTCAGGCGATAGCCGTTGCAGGCTGGGCAAGGGGCGGCCGACATGTAACGTTCGATCTCCTCGCGCGCCCAGGCGGAATCCGTTTCCTTCCAGCGCCGCTCGAGGTTCGGCACAATGCCTTCGAAATTCTTATGCGTCGTATAGGAACGGGCACCGTCGGCGTAGTGAAACTCGATCTTGTCCTCGGTGCCATTCAAAATGACATCTTTTGCCGTGTCGGACAGGTCGCTCCAGCGGCTGCCGAGCTTGAAGTCGTAATGCTTGCCGAGTGCTTCGAGCGTCTGATTGTAATAGGGCGAGGTCGATTTGGCCCATGGCGCGACGGCGCCGTCGCGAAGCGTGCGCTCAGGTTCCGGCACGATCAGGGCCGGATCGATCTTTTGCAGCGAACCCAGCCCGTCGCAGGAAGGGCAGGCGCCAAAGGGATTGTTGAACGAGAACAGCCTCGGCTCGATTTCCGGAATGGTGAAGCCGGAAACCGGGCAGGCGAACTTTTCCGAAAAGAGCACGCGCTCATGCGTCTCGTTCAACGATTTGTTGGCCGAGCCGCCGGCCGCGGTTTCTTCCGGCGGCAACGGCTTGTCGGCGAATTCCGCAATGGCAAGGCCCTCGGCGAGATGCAACGAGGTTTCGAAGCTGTCCGCCAAGCGCGCCGACACGTCGGGCCTGACGACGATACGGTCGACCACCACGTCGATATCGTGCTTGTACTTTTTGTCGAGTGCCGGCACATCGGCAATCTCGTAAAACTGGCCGTCGACCTTGACGCGCTGGAAGCCCTTTTTCATGAGCTCCGCCAGTTCCTTCTTGTATTCGCCCTTACGGCCGCGCACGAGCGGCGCCAGGATATAAAGCCTGGTGCCTTCACCGAAGGCAAGCACACGGTCGACCATCTGGCTGACCGTCTGGCTCTCGATCGGCAGGCCTGTGGCCGGCGAATAGGGCACGCCGACGCGGGCGAACAGAAGACGCATGTAATCGTATATTTCGGTAACGGTGCCGACCGTCGAGCGCGGATTGCGCGACGTGGTCTTCTGCTCGATCGAAATCGCCGGCGACAGACCATCGATCTGGTCGACATCCGGCTTCTGCATCATCTCCAGGAACTGCCGCGCATAGGCCGACAGGCTCTCGACATAGCGGCGCTGACCCTCGGCATAGATCGTGTCGAAGGCGAGCGAGGATTTGCCCGAGCCGGAAAGGCCGGTCATGACGATCAGCTTGTTGCGCGGAAGATCGAGATCGATCCCCTTGAGATTGTGCTCGCGCGCGCCACGTATGGAAATAGTCTTCAGTTCGCTCATCGTCGTCTGCGGTCCCTTGGTGTCTGCCCTTATTTAGTGATGCCCGCCCGTGAGTCGAGGCTGAAATGAAGGGCAACGCCAGGTTTTCGATTCGGTTGACAGGATCATAGAGGTGAATTAGAACAAAGAAAGAACAAATTTGCCTTCGGGTCAAGGCCGCGTATCATTTCGCATTTCATATAATGTCTGTGGATGAGCGCAGCAGATGGCGCCGCGTAAATAGCGCCTCATGGCGGCAATGGTCTAAGGTGCGTGGATAGAATTTCAGAGCCGTCGATGGGCGGCAAGCAGGGTAGGTAATCATGGCCGGTAGTGTGAACAAGGTAATTCTGGTTGGAAATCTCGGGGCGGACCCGGAAATCCGCCGTACGCAGGACGGCCGTCCGATCGCCAACCTCAACATCGCGACGTCGGAAACCTGGCGCGACCGCAATTCCGGCGAGCGCCGGGAAAAGACGGAATGGCACCGTGTCGTGATCTTCAATGAAGGTCTCTGCAAGGTTGCTGAACAATATTTGAAGAAGGGCGCCAAGGTCTATATCGAGGGCGCGCTCCAGACGCGTAAGTGGCAGGATCAGAACGGCCAGGATCGTTATTCGACCGAAATCGTCTTGCAGGGCTTCAATTCGACGCTGACTATGCTGGATGGCCGGGGCGAAGGCGGCGGCGCTGTCGAAGGCGGTCGCGGCGGACGCGGCGGCGGTGACTTCGGCGGTGGTTACGGTGGCGACTATGGCGGCGACGACTATGGCCAGCCTTCATCGCAATCCTCCGGCCGCAGTGCTGGAGGTGGCCGTGGCGGCGCCGCAAGCAGCGGCGGCAGCAACTTCTCGCGCGACTTGGACGACGATATTCCGTTTTGATCGCGTCGCTTTGATCGGCAAGTCGTATCGAAATGAATTGAACGGCCCGCATTTCCGGCGGGCCTTTCTATGGGTTTATGTGAGTTTGAGCGCCGCTTTCGCGCCGTCCACGACGAATTGGGCAGCGAGCGCGGCCAGAATGACACCGAGCAGGCGCGTCAGGATGGCGCGGCCTGTTGACCCCAGCATACGGTCAAGCCTCTCGGAAATCGCTAACGCCGCATAGACCAGTCCGAGATTGATCGCGATAACGAGGATCAATTGAGCTCGGTCGAGCATTGTCTGCAGCGAACCGGCCAGCAGGATGGTTGCCGAAATGGCGCCGGGTCCCGCGATCAGCGGCAGCGCCAAGGGAAACACCGCAATATTCTGGATATGATCCTTGGTGATTGCGACTTCCGTCGTCTTTTCCTTTCTGTCCTGCCGTCGCTCGAACACCATCTCGAAAGCGATCCAGAACAGCAGCAGGCCGCCCGCAATGCGGAAGGCGCCGATGGAAATGCCGAGAATACCAAGCACGCTGGCGCCGAACAGGGCGAAGGCCGCCATGATGAAGAATGCGATCAGCGAGCCGCGCAATGCCACCTGATGACGTTGAGCCCGGTTCATGCCAGCCGTAAGGCCGATGAACAGCGGAGCAAGACCTGGCGGATCGACTGTGACGAGCAGCGTTGTGAAGGCATTGATCAGCGTGTCCGCGCTCGCCATATGATCCCCGGCATTTGTTTCTATTTGTTGTTGGCCCATTGATATGCGAGGAATGACGTTTCGCAAAGCGCAATGCGGGCTCGCCAAAACGTTCTGCCACGGAAATGTTCGATTTAGCGGGTTAAGAGGGCAAAAGCCTGTTCAAAAGCACCCGTCAAAATTGGCGCTTGCAGGGCCTTTCGGCTATAAATTTCGCAGTGATTCTAAAAGAGATCGTGATCTGTTTTGACTGAGCAAACACCACCCGGCGGCGGGAAGCTCCCGCCAGGCATCGAGCCGATTTCCATCATGGAGGAAATGCAGCGGTCGTATCTCGATTACGCGATGAGCGTGATCGTCAGCCGCGCACTTCCCGATGTTCGCGATGGTCTCAAGCCCGTCCATCGGCGCATTCTGTACGGCATGTCGGAACTCGGGATCGACTGGAACAAGAAATACGTAAAATGCGCTCGCGTCACCGGTGACGTGATGGGTAAATACCATCCGCACGGCAACCTGGCGATTTATGACGCGCTCGCGCGCATGGCGCAGCCCTGGTCGCTTCGCCTGCCGCTGATCGACGGTCAGGGCAATTTCGGCTCCGTCGACGGCGATCCGCCGGCGGCCGAACGTTATACGGAATGCCGCCTGCAGAAGGTCGCGCATTCGCTGCTCGACGATCTCGACAAGGAAACGGTCGATTTCCGCGAGAACTATGACGGCACATTGAGCGAGCCCGTCGTCGTCCCGGCAAAGTTCCCGAACCTGCTGGTCAACGGCTCCGGCGGTATCGCCGTCGGCATGGCGACCAATATTCCGCCGCACAATCTTTCCGAAGTGATCGACGGCTGTATCGCGCTGATCGACAATCCGGCGATCGAGCTGCCGGAGATCATGCAGATCATCCCGGGTCCGGATTTTCCGACGGGCGCGAAGATTCTCGGCCGTGCCGGCATCCGCTCGGCCTACGAGACCGGACGCGGCTCCATCGTCATGCGCGGCGTCGCGACGATCGAGCCGATGCGTGGCGACCGCGAACAGATCATCATCACCGAGATTCCTTATCAGGTGAACAAGGCGTCGATGATCGAGAAGATGGCTGAACTCGTGCGCGAAAAGCGTATCGAAGGCATCTCCGACCTGCGCGACGAATCCGACCGCCAGGGCTATCGCGTGGTGATCGAGCTGAAGCGCGACGCCAACGCCGAGGTTATCCTCAACCAGCTTTATCGCTATACGCCGCTGCAGACCTCTTTCGGCGCCAACGTGGTGGCGCTGAATGGCGGTAAGCCGGAGCAACTGACCCTTCTCGACATGCTGAGGGCCTTCGTGTCCTTCCGCGAGGACGTGGTCAGCCGCCGCACCAAATATCTGTTGCGCAAGGCGCGCGAGCGCGCCCATGTCTTGGTGGGCCTCGCCATCGCGGTCGCCAATATCGATGAAGTGATCCGCGTTATCCGTCATGCGCCCGACCCGCAATCGGCGCGTGAAGAGCTGATGACCCGCCGCTGGCCGGCGGCAGATGTCGAATCCCTTATCCGGCTAATCGATGATCCGCGCCACCGTATCAACGAAGACGGCACCTATAATCTGTCGGAAGAGCAGGCGCGCGCCATTCTCGAGCTGCGTCTTGCCCGTTTGACGGCACTTGGCCGTGACGAAATCGGCGACGAACTCAATAAGATCGGTGCCGAGATCAAGGACTATCTCGATATCCTGTCGTCGCGCATTCGTATCCAAGCCATTGTAAAAGAAGAGCTTGCCGCCGTTCGCGACGAATTCGGCACGCCGCGCCGCACCGAAATCGTCGACGGCGGCCTGGAGATGGATGACGAGGACCTGATTGCCCGCGAGGACATGGTCGTTACCGTTTCACATCTCGGCTACATCAAGCGCGTGCCTCTGACCACCTATCGTGCCCAGCGGCGTGGCGGCAAGGGTCGCTCCGGAATGACCACGCGTGACGAGGATTTCGTTACTCGGCTATTTGTCCTCAACACGCATACGCCGGTTCTCTTCTTCTCGTCGCACGGTATCGTCTACAAGGAGAAGGTCTGGCGCCTGCCCATCGGCACGCCGCAGTCGCGCGGCAAGGCCCTGATCAACATGTTGCCGCTGGAGCCCGGCGAGCGCATCACCACGATCATGCCGCTTCCGGAAGACGAGAGCACCTGGGACAATCTCGACGTCATGTTCTCGACGACGCGCGGCACCGTGCGCCGCAACAAGCTGTCGGACTTCGTTCAGGTCAATCGCAACGGCAAGATCGCCATGAAGCTGGAGGAAGAGGGCGACGAAATCCTCTCCGTCGAGACCTGCACCGAGCATGACGACGTACTGCTGACCACGGCGCTCGGCCAGTGTATCCGTTTCTCGGTTTCGGACGTACGCGTCTTTGCCGGCCGCAACTCGATCGGCGTCCGCGGCATCAGCCTTGCATCCGGCGACCGCATCATCTCGATGACCATCGTCCGCCATGTGGACGCGGAACCTTGGGAACGCGCGGCTTATCTCAAGCGCTCCGTCAGCGAGCGTCGCTCGGCGACGGGCGAGGACGAGGAAATCGCGCTGGTTGGCGAAGAAGTCACCGAAGAGGGACAGCTCAACGACGAACGCTATGAAGAGCTGAAGGCGCTCGAGCAGTTCATCCTGACTGTCTCTGAAAAAGGCTTCGGCAAGCGCTCGTCTTCCTACGATTTCCGCATTTCCGGCCGCGGCGGCAAGGGTATTCGCGCTACCGACACGTCGAAAACCGGCGAGATCGGCGAGCTTGTGGCCGCCTTCCCGGTTGAGGAGGGTGATCAGCTCATGCTGGTGTCGGACGGGGGCCAATTGATCCGTGTTCCCGTCGGCGGCATCCGCATTGCCAGCCGCGCTACCAAGGGCGTCACCATCTTCTCGACCGCCAAGGATGAGAAGGTCGTTTCGGTCGAGCGTATCAGCGAGCCGGACGGCGAGGACGATGCGAGCGACAATGGTGCCGAGGACGACGCTGCGAACGGCGATGCGGAAGTCTCGAACGGCGATGCCGAGGGTACGACCGAAGAATAAGGTTCAGTGAACTCAGCACATGGAATGACGACCGGGCGGCTTGGCTGCCCGGTTTTTTGTTGATCTCGTGGTTTTCGGGCAGCCGCGCAATGGACGATCGCATCCGCACCCCTCAGCACTTCGCGCAACAGCATCGCATCCGTAAAATCTCCGACGACATGCGTCGTCGAAAACGGCGAACGATCGATCCCGACAACCGCGTGATTTGTCGCTAAGGCGTTAAAGATCGCACGGCCAAGCCGCCCGGAGCTGCCCGTAAGAACAATTCGCATGTCGATCCCTCTATGAAACTCGATAGCCATAGCACGATTGAAGCGACTGCCGCGCTACTTGTCGCTAGACCAGCCCCGGGGAGCGAAGAAAGGTTCGCGGCGTAACGACATAAAAAAACCGGACGCTGGGGGAGCGTCCGGTTCGAATTAACCCGAGCGATTGGAGGGCCGCACTCGGGATCAGGAAATATCGCAACACCCTTTGGTTCAGAGGGCCTTATGGTGTTTGTTCAGCTTCTTGCTCTCCTCGCTTTCGCGGTGGAGCGCTGAGATTGTGGACGCGACGGATACAACGAACATGCTGCTGATGAAAAGCGTAAGCACCGTTAATATCGTGAACATGATCGCTCCCTTCCTCTCGTGGAACTAGCGTTCAGATCCCTTAATACTGGCTGGTGGTAACGAAGGGACGAGCCGAAGCAAAGGGACCGTAGATCTTCGACTGGTCAGGCTTTTGATCGTAGAGAGCGATTGTCGCTGCAAGCATTCCCGAAATCATGGTCATCCAAACGACGTTAATAAGGGTGATCTTATCGGGCATACTCTGTTTCCTTCTTACCGCAATGAGCAAATCTTAAGGTTCGGGCTTTAACGCGGCGGCCGATGAATGGTTCCGCCTTGATGTTGAGCGTCTGTTTACCAACGTCCATCTGAAGCGACCTTGAATGCCTTGTTCATCTGGCGTTCAGATTCGCGATGCGTTTTGCGCATGGCGTTGGCGATTTCTTGAGCAGAATTGGTGGTGTTAGCCGGGGAAGCCCATTCTATTTCGTAGTTGTTCGCGAAAAGATGAACGGCGTATTCAAGAGCGAAAGAGCCGATAACGGCGACTGCAACAATAAGGACCAACATGGCCTGATCTTCCCTGAGCCGGAGGCGGATGAGCCGATGAAAGCGGCCCGTTTCGATGTTGGTGCGAATAAAGCACCGTTGATCTGAAACGGGCTTGAACGTCGCATTCATCTGCTGTTCAGAGGCAGCCAAGAGGTTGTAAATGACTTGCGATACCGGCCCATCCGTGACAAAAGGCTGCAAACAACGAGCCGGTCTGGTATGACGACAGCCTTTTATCCTGGATCCTTCGATCCGATGACCAATGGACATCTGGATGTCCTCGTGCAGGCGCTGAATGTCGCCTCCAAGGTTATTGTCGCGATCGGCATTCATCCTGGCAAGAAACCACTTTTCTCCTTCGAGGAACGCGCGGAATTGATCACCCGGTCGCTTGCCGAAGCGCTGCCGCAGAAGGTTGGGGATATCTCCGTTGTCGCCTTCGACAATCTGGTGGTCGACGCGGCGCGCAAGCATGGCGCGAGCCTTTTGGTGCGCGGCCTGCGTGATGGCACCGATCTTGACTATGAAATGCAGATGGCCGGCATGAACCGCCAGATGGCGCCTGATATTCAGACCCTGTTTCTGCCGGCCGGCACGGCATCGCGGCCTATAACCGCCACATTGGTGCGGCAGATCGCATCCATGGGCGGCGATGTCAGCGCTTTCGTGCCCGCAGCGGTTCTTGAAGCCCTGACAGGCAAGCTAAAAGATACGGTCCAATAAAGACTGGCCGAAATCATTTTCCGAACGGAGCACCCATGAAACTCTTTCATCTCGCATTGGCAGGTTTTCTCAGCCTTGCCGCCTTCGCAGGCAGCGCCTTCTCGGCGGCGGCCGACGATTTTCTGACGATCCAGCTTAAGGATGGCCCTGTCGTCATTCAGTTGATGTCCGATGTTGCTCCGAAGCATGTCGCACAGATCGAAGCGCTGGCGAAGAAGGGTGCCTATGACAACGTCGCCTTCCATCGTGTCATCGACGGCTTCATGGCCCAGACCGGCGACGTGCAGTACGGCAACATGTCGAAGGGCTACAATCCTCAGAAGGCCGGTACGGGCGGCTCCGATATGCCCAATCTTCCGGCCGAATTCTCCAAGGTTCCGTTCAAGCGTGGCACGGTCGGCATGGCGCGTGCCCAGGATCCGAATTCCGCCAACTCGCAGTTCTTCATCATGTTCGCCGACGGCGACTTCCTGAACGGTCAGTACACGGTCGTCGGCAAAGTCGTCTCCGGCATGGAATTCGCCGACAAGATCAAGCGCGGCGAAGGCCAGAACGGCGAAGTGAGCAACCCCGACCGCATGGTCAAGGTCACGGTCGGCAAGAAGTAAAATTCGAGAAGAGAAGAGGAAACAAAAATGGCTGAGATCAAGGATCCCGAAAACACCCTCGTCCTGGAAACCACCAAGGGTCAGGTCGTCATTCAGTTGCTGCCGCAGGTAGCGCCCGAGCATGTCGCCCGCATCAAGGAACTTGCCCGCGAGAAGGCTTATGATGGCGTCGTTTTCCACCGCGTCATCGACGGCTTCATGGCCCAGACCGGCGACGTGCAATACGGCAAGCAGGGCAGCGAGAGCTTCAATCCCGGCCGTGCCGGCATGGGCGGCTCCTCGAAGCCCGACCTGAAGGCCGAATTTTCCGCAACGTCGCACATTCGCGGCACCTGCTCGATGGCTCGTTCGCAGAACCCGAACTCGGCCAACTCGCAGTTCTTCATCTGCTTTGCCGACGCTCCGTGGCTGAACAAGCAGTACTCGGTCTGGGGCCAGGTTATCTCCGGCATGGAAATTGTCGACCAGATCAAGCGCGGCGAGCCGGTGAAGGATCCGGACTCGATCGTATCCGCTCGGGTTGCCGCCGACGTCTGATCGTGATTATTCCTGAAGCCCGCCTCTCGCGCTTTGGCGTGGGGGCGGGTTTCGCTTTGCTGAGATTGCCAGAATGCGCGTTGACCTTTTCGATTTCGACCTGCCGGATGAGCGCATTGCGCTGAGGCCCGCCGAGCCCCGCGACAGCGCGCGGCTGCTCGTCGTCGATCCGAATAACGGCGAGGCGGCTCTGAGCGATTATCACATCCGCGATCTGCCGTCTTTCCTGCGACCGGGCGATGCTGTCGTCTTCAACGACACGAAGGTCATCCCGGCCCAGTTGGAGGGCGTTCGTCATCGGGAAGGTGCGCCCGGCCAGCAGGTGTCGGCGACGCTGCATATGCGCGCCGCGCCCGACCGCTGGAAAGCTTTCGCCAAGCCGGGCAAGCGCATCAAGATCGGCGATCGCATCCAGTTCGGCCATGGCGAAAATGTTTGCATCCTTGGCGCTCTTGACGCCGTGGTCGAGGAGAAGGGTGAGGGCGGCGAGATCACGTTGCGCTTCGATCTCTCCGGTCCGGCGCTGGATGAGGCGATTGCCGCAGTAGGCCATATTCCGTTGCCGCCCTATATCGCCGCCAAACGGCCGGAAGACGAGCGCGACCGCACGGACTACCAGACAATCTACGCTCGTGAGGAGGGCGCCGTTGCTGCGCCGACCGCGGGCCTGCATTTTACCCCGTCGCTGTTTACCGCGCTTGATATCATGGGCGTCGAGCGGCATTTCGTGACGCTGCATGTCGGCGCCGGTACGTTTCTGCCCGTCAAGGCCGACGACACTGAAGACCACAAGATGCATTTCGAGATCGGCTATGTCGACGCGACGACGGCGGCGAAGCTGAATGCGGTGAAGGCGAGGGGCGGGCGCATCGTCTGCGTCGGCACGACCTCGCTACGGCTGATCGAAAGTGCCGCCGGCGATGACGGAACGATCAAGCCCTGGCACGGCGCGACCGGCATCTTCATCACGCCCGGCTATCGCTTCAAGGCGGTCGATCTCTTGATGACGAATTTCCATCTGCCGCGTTCGACGCTGTTCATGCTGGTATCGGCCTTTGCCGGCCTTGATACCATGCGCGCGGCCTACACCCATGCTATTGAGACAGGCTATCGCTTCTATTCCTATGGCGATGGCAGCCTGCTCTACCGGAAAGACTAAGACGAGATGAGCGAGAGCTTTCAGTTCCAGTTGAAAAAGACCGATGGCGGTGCCCGTCTCGGCGAAGTTTCCATGCCGCGCGGCACGATCCGCACGCCGGCCTTCATGCCGGTCGGCACGGTCGGTACCGTCAAGGCGATGTATCTCGATCAGGTACGCGAGACCGGCGCCGACATCATTCTCGGCAATACCTATCACCTGATGCTCCGCCCGACCGCGGAGCGTGTCGCCCGCCTCGGCGGCCTGCACGAGCTGATCCGCTGGCAGCATCCGATCCTTACTGACTCCGGCGGCTTCCAGGTCATGTCGCTCTCCGGCCTGCGCAAGCTCGACGAGAAGGGTGTCACCTTCAAGTCGCATGTCGACGGCAGCACGCATCACATGTCGCCGGAGCGCTCGATCGAGATCCAGGGCCTGCTCGGCTCCGACATCCAGATGCAGCTCGATGAATGCGTGGCGTTGCCGGCGACGCCGAAGGAAATCGAGCGCGCCATGGAAATGTCGCTGCGCTGGGCCGAACGCTGCAAGGTGGCTTTCGGCAATCAGCCCGGCAGGGCGATGTTCGGTATCGTGCAGGGCGGCGATGTTCCGGAGCTTCGCGTCCGTTCCGCACAGGCGCTGAGCGGCATGGACCTCAAGGGCTATGCCGTCGGAGGTCTTGCCGTCGGCGAGCCACAGGAAGTCATGCTACGCATGCTTGAGATCACTCTTCCCGAGCTGCCGACGGAGAAGCCGCGTTATCTCATGGGCGTCGGCACGCCGGACGATATCTTGAAGTCCGTCGCCCGCGGCATCGATATGTTCGATTGCGTGATGCCGACCCGCTCGGGCCGTCACGGCCTCGCGTTTACGCGTAGGGGCAAGGTCAATATCCGCAATGCCCGTCACGCGGAGGACATGCGCCCGCTCGATGATCAATCGAGCTGCCCGGCCTCGCGCGATTATTCCCGCGCCTACCTGCACCATCTCGTCCGCGCCAACGAGGCGCTCGGCGGCATGCTGCTTTCCTGGCATAATCTTGCCTACTACCAGGAACTGATGCACGGCATTCGCCAGGCGATCGCCGAGGGCCGCTTTGCCGATTTCATGGCAGAGACTCAGGAGAATTGGGCAAGGGGCGATCTCGAGCCGGCGTGATTCAAGAACGGCTAGAGTGGCGATGCGCTGCTCTTGAACATGTCCCGATTCCGCGCTAATTGAAGCCTGTCGAAAAAGGCAGGGTTGGTTTCGGTAGGCCCAATCCCTTCCATCCGGAAGCTCTGCTCCATGCCATAGGCATGAGGGCCCGCGACGCGGAACTTGGCCATTGTGGCCGAGTACCCCGCGTTGGTGTGGGCCGTTTCGAGCGACACGCCTCTGCGGGGAGACCCCTTGGAGCTGTCATGCGACTGAATCACCTGGATTTACATGTTCCCGACGTCGCCGCGACGCGGGATTTTTTTGTTTCCGTCTTTGATTTCACCGAAATCGAAACCCGTGGAGCGAACGGCCTCGCCATCCTGCGCGACGATGCCGGGCTCGAACTGGTCATCAGCCATCCGGTCGAGAGGTTCGGCGGAGCTGATTCAATATCGGTCGGCCGCAACACCTATCACATCGGCTTCATGCTGCCGTCGCGCGAGGCTGTGGACGCACAATTCGAGCGCGCCAAATTGGCCGGCTGCGAAATCTGGAAACCGCCGTCGGCTATGCGGGGCGGTTGGTTGTTTTATTGCTTCGCACCAGGACGAATTCTGGTCGAAGTCGGCTGGCGTCCGGAACCTAAATATCAATTAGAAAATATAATATCCGCAATGGCTTATGTCTCAGTCTTTGTCTCATGAATTAGGCGTTTTCAGGTGGTCTAACTGGGCTCTTCCGAAAGGCCGCCTGAGACGACGGCGCGATAAGAAAGCGTTTGCAAAAACAGCGAATCGTAATAAATGATCCTTCAGCCGGTGGTAAGATCCACTGACTATTTTGGTGCTTTGCGTTTGAAATTCCTTTGAACTTCGGCTACAAAGCGTTCCACTTTATCGATAAGGGCTCACTAATAAAATAGGAGGCACCTGCCGTTGAGGGCGCAACGCGCATTGGGGACCTGTCTTTCCGGACTCATATTTGTCGGATTGGCGGCGACGGGCTGCACGACGGTGGCGAAAGCACCCTCGACCAGCCAAAACTCTTCCAAGTCCATTCGACCGACGAAGGTAACCTACAATTACACCGCAAAAGATCGCGACTGTTTGAAGCGAGCGATGTATTTCGAGTCCGAGCATTCGGACCATGATGGATACATGGCAGTGGGATCGGTCGTGATGAACAGATTGACCTCCGGTGCCTACGCCTCGTCGATCTGCGGCGTCGTCGCGCAAAAAAGGCAATTTGCGCCAGGCGTGATGACGAGGGTGGTCAGCGACCTGGCCGAACCTGATCTCAACCAGGCGGCATCGGAGGTTCTCAATGGAGAACGACATCCGGGTGTCAAGGATGCGATGTTCTTCCACACGGACGGTCTGAAATTCCCTTACAATAACATGCACTATGTCGCCGTGGCCGGCGGAAACGCTTTCTATGAGAAGCGTGGGCAGGATGGCGCCCTTGAAACGCCAGCGCCGCTCCCGGCCTACGAAGTTGCGATGAACTATGTGCCTGTGCAAACGGTCACAACAACGCAATTTCCGGTTTTGTTGCCACCTGCAGACCAGATTCCGATCCCGGCGCCGGATCCAATGACGACTGCAAGCATCAGCGCAACGCCAACGTCTACTGTAGCTGTTCCCTTACCGCGGCCAGCATTGGATGCGGCGGTTCAGCCTGTCAGTTTCAGCAGGGCAGGTGGCTAAAAGAGGCGAGGGGAATTCTGATCAGATTCCCTCGCTTGTCGCGTTCGGCAGGATCTGCACGCCGTTGATCTTATAACTGCCATCGGGCTGACGGGCGATCTGATAGATCGCCGTCCAGTCCTTGCCGTCCGTGCCGGTGATCAGCACTTCCTGATAGACGACCGCGCCGTTGTCGATGGCGCGGCTCTTGCCGAAGGCGTAGTTGCCTGGGTGATAGACCGGCTGATAGCTCTTCTTCACCATGGCGAAGAAGCTGTCCTTGTCCGGAAAAAGCGCCTTGATGCCGGGGGCAGCGAAGGAATAGGCCGAATCCGCATCATTGTGCAGGAAAGCTTCGATCTGTTCCTGAATCAACGTCTGCGCCGATTGCACGGGGTCTTCCGCTCGTGCGCCCGGGGCGAGGGCGAGGGTAATGCAGAGGGCGGCTGCAAGAGATAAAGCGCGCATGGACGATCTCCGGCAATATCCAGGAGAGCATAGCGCGCTTTATGCCTTTGCAGAAGGGACGCGGAGTATCGCAGGGATCAGCCATGTAGTCGCCGAAGCCCGGAGAAGCCGAACCCGATCATTGCCAGCGGCGAAACAGAGCGCTGGCATTCACGCCGCCGAAACCGAAACCGTTGGAGATGGCATATTCCATTGCCATCGGCCGAGCTGTTGCGCCAACAATATCGATACCGTCGGCCGCCGCGTCTGCCTCCTGCAGATTGCGGGTCGGAGGCGCAATCTGGTCGCGCAACGCCATGATGGTGAAGACCGCTTCCAGGCCGCCGGCAGCGCCAAGAAGATGGCCCGTCGCTGCCTTCGTGCCGCTGACGGCGATGCCGCCGTCGCGGCCGAATACCGTTTTGACCGCTTCCATTTCGCCACGATCGCCGACCGGCGTTGAGGTGGCGTGGGCATTGAGGTGCTTGACCTCACTGGGAGAAATCCGCGCCTGCGACAGTGCCGCCAGCATCGCCCGGCGCGCCCCGTCGCCATCTTCCGGACCGGCGGTCATATGATAGGCATCGGCGGCGGTACCATAGCCGACGAGTTCGGCGAGCGGCGTAGCGCCGCGGGCGAGAGCGTGGTCCAGCGTCTCGATTACCAGCATGCCGGCGCCTTCGCCCATGACAAAACCGTCACGGCCGGCGTCGAAGGGACGGGATGCTTCTTCCGGTCGGTTGCTGAAGCCGGTGGAGAGCGCCCGTGCCGCGGCAAAGCCGCCGAGGCTGACCTTGTCGATGCAGGCCTCCGCGCCACCGCAGATCGCGACATCGGCTTCACCGGCACGGATGAGACGCGCCGCATCGCCGATCGCCTGGACGCTAGCAGCGCAGGCCGTCACCGGCGCGCCGAGCGGCCCCTTATAGCCATAGCGAATGCTGACCTGGCCGGCTGCCAAATTGACGAGGAATGAGGGGACGGTGAAGGGCGACAGCCGCCGCACGCCGCGCGTCTCGGCAGTGCGCACCGCGTCGGCAATTGCCGGAAAGCCGCCGATGCCGGAGGCGATGACCGTGGCGGTGCGTTCGAGTTCTGCGGGATCGGTCGGCTGCCAACCGGCTTGCCTGATTGCTTCTTCTGCGGCCGCCATGGCGAAGAGGATGAAGCGATCCATCTTCTTCTGGTCCTTCACCGGCACGTAGCGATCGGCATCGAACCCGGCTTCGCTATCCTCCTCAAGGCTCGGCACGACACCACCGACCTTGGCGGCCAGATCGCCGACCATCGTCTCCGGCAGAAGCCTGAGACCCGAGCGCCCTTCGACCAGCCGCTTCCAGGCGGCATTGACGCCGACGCCCAGCGGCGAAACCAAGCCCATGCCCGTTACGACGATTCGATCCATAATGGAGTACTCCTATCTTTATCAGGCGTCGAAGCCCAGGAACCATGCCTTCATCTGCGCGATCCGTTCATGCACGGCCTCGTCGGCCGCCGGTCCGGGAACCAGAATCGTATCTTCGGGATGAAAAGCGCGGCCGGTCACGCGGTCGATGAGAAGGGGATCGCGATCCTCACCCGTCGTCGGGTCGACCAGCCGCATGGCAACCTCCTCGGGCGGCAAATGCTGGTTGCCCCAGGTAAACAGCGCCATGAGAACGGGAAAGAAGTCGCGCCCCTTTTCCGTCAGCACGTATTCGTAGCGTGGCGGCCGCTCGCTATAGAGGCGGCGCTCGAACAGGCCTTCGTCCGTCAGATGTTTCAGCCGTCGCGTCAGGATATTCGGCGCCACACCCAGATTCTTCTGGAATTCATCAAAGCGCGTCAGACCCTGAAGCGCATCGCGCAAGATCAGAATACTCCACCAGTCGCCGACGCTTTCGAGCGCACGGGCGGCAGGACATTTGAAGGCGCTGAAGCTTGTTCTCTGCATGGCCGAGGCGAATAGCATGAGTTACTATCATCATGCAAGTCACTAGGCTTGAATGGCGGGGTGTCTCGCTAAACAGCGTTACGGAAGCTCGGCCAAGGGCTTGAGTTTTCCTTGGTATCTGAAGGAAATGAGAAAAATATAGATCAATAATAAGAGAAACGGTGTTGAGCGGACAATGGCGACCCATACGTCGGTTGACGCATACAGGGCTAAGAATGCGTCTAGCGCTGCCAAAGCCAATGCCCACGCAAAAAGCATCAAGTAGATTTCACGCCACACCTCGCCCGTAAATAATGAGCTTTTCTCGAACAATATTGTTCTGGCAAGGGATCTCCAGAAGGCAAGAACAAGGAAAATCAGCGCAAAATATGTGGCTCGCAAGACCGGTTCGAGCTTTATGCTGAATTCCGTGCGTTCGACGAAATGTTGAAAGATCTGATCTGGAGCGCCGTTAAATATCACTCCTCCGATGAGTACGATCAGACAAACTCTCCACAGTATCGACAACGAGGCCTTTGCATAGCGTCTGAAAAATGTGATCAACGCTTCAGTCTCCAGGTCTTCAGTTTTAAAAGCGAACTGCTAGGTGCGCGATTCCACTGGCACCGAAGCACTCACTTCCTCCTCCGGAATATCGTCGAAGGACGCATAATTGAGGTTATAAAGCTTCGAATAGAGCTTGCCGTTGGCCATGAGCTGATGGTGATTGCCGCTCTCGATCAATTGGCCATTCTGCAGGACGATGATGCGATCGGCCTCGCGGATGGTGGCGAGGCGGTGAGCAATCACAAGGCCGGTGCGTCCCTCGAGCAGCTTCACCAGCGCCTTTTGGATCAGCATTTCGGTATAGCTGTCGATGTTCGCGGTTGCCTCGTCGAGCACGAGTATCTTAGCGTCGGCGACGAGGGCGCGGGCAAAGCTGACAAGCTGGCGCTGGCCGAGCGACAGGCCGCTGCCACGTTCACCGAGAACGGTATCGTAGCCGTCGGCAAGCCGCATGATGAACTCATGCGCACCCACCGCTTTTGCGGCCTCGACGATCTCCGCGCGCGTGGCCTCGGCCTTGTTATAGCGAATGTTCTCCAGCACGGTGCCGGTGAACAGGAATGGCTCCTGCAGCACCATGGCGATCTGTCGGCCGAGCGAATCCTGGGTGAGGGCGCGCACATCATGGCCGCCGACGAGCACCTGACCCTGCTGCACGTCGTAGAAACGATGGATCAGGGCCATGGAGCTCGACTTGCCTGAGCCGGTCGGCCCGATCAGCGCAACGGTCTCCCCCGGATTGACCTTGAAGCTGACATTCTTCAGCACCGGATGTTTCGGATCATAGCCGAAGACGACGTCGCGGAATTCGACCGAGCCGTCCATATCCGCCGACAGCACCTTGGCGTCCGGCGCATCCTTGATATCGACGGGCACATCGAGCACATCCGTCAACCGCTGGCCAGAGGCCATGGCACGCTGCATGACGGAATACTGCATAGTGAGCGAGCGGATAGGGTCGAAGAAGCGCTGAATGTAGAACAGGAACGCGACCATGACGCCGACATCGAGCCTGTGGTTCAGCACCATGGAACCGCCAACGATGATGACGATGGCCATGGCCATGCCCGTCAAGGTATCGACGATCGGCACCATGATCTGTGCGTATCTCGCAGCGGTCAGATGTGCCTTGAGGTTGGTATATGCCTTGTCGTCGAAGAGACCGAAATTGACGCTCTGCCGGTGCATGCCCTGAACGGCGCGCACTCCATGGATCGCCTCGGCCAAGGCGCCATTGGTGACGGAGTTTGTCTCATGCGCGTTCATAAAGGCGACGCGTGCCTTCGGAAGCCAGAATAGGCGGACAACGAAAAGGATCGGCATGACCGATAGCGTCAGCAGGCCAAGCCGGAAATCGAGCGAGAGAATGACGATGACGATGCCGAAGAGCAGGGCGATATCGCCGACGGAAAGCACCGATGTTTCAAGGAATTCCTGCATGGAGTTGACGTCGCCCTGCAGGCGCGACATCAACCGGCCGACTTCGGTCTTGTCCATGAAGGAGAGTGATACCCGCTGCAGATGTGCAAACATCGCCCTGCGGATATCGAAGAGCACTTCCTCCGCGACCTGGCCGACAAAGGTCTCCTGCACATAGCTGGCAGCATAATTGACCAGAATCGCTGCTGTGAAGATCGCCAGGGCCAGCCAGAGCGCCGAATAGTTGGTCGCGCCAGGTGCCATCGCGTGATCGATCGCATAGCGGATGACGAGCGGGATGACGATCTGCGACCCGGTGAAGAGAAGCACGGCTCCGACGGAAATGTAGATCTGGCGGCGGTAGGGGCTGACGAACGCCCAGATGCGGCGGATGATCTTGCCGTCGAAGACCTTGCCGAAAATCTCTTCCTCGACGCGATGGGAGCCGACCACAGCGCGGGGAGGGCGCCGCCCGTCTTCGCGCACGTCGTTGCGCTCGGTTTCAACAGTTTCCGACATTGTCAGGCCTCCCTTCTCGCCCCTGCGACCCTGGAGACATCGCTGTCCGGGCGGACCTGCAGATCGTACAGCGCCTTGTACCGCCCACCGGCAGCAAGGAGCTGCTCGTGGGTTCCACGCTCGACAATCTCACCGTCTTCGACAAACAGGATCTGGTCGGCATGCATCAGAGAGCTGAGGCGGTGGGCGACAACGAGGGTCACCCGATCGCGGGCAAACCGCTTCATGGCGCTGCGGATGCGTTGCTCGGTTGCGGCGTCAATGGCAGCGGTCGAATCATCGAACACCATCACCGCTGGCTTCAGCATCAACGTGCGGGCGATCGTCAAACGCTGGCGCTGGCCGCCGGAAAGCGACACGCCGCGTTCGCCGACGACGGTGGTGTAGCCGGCCGGTAGGCCGAGAATATAGTTGTGCAGTTGGGCGGATTCGGCGGCGCGCTCGATGCGCTGTTCTTTCGCCCAGGGATCGCCATAGGCGATATTGTTTTCGATGCTGGTCGTGAACAGGAAGGAATCCTGCTGCACGACGGCTACCGACTGGCGCAGCGACTGCAGCGTCGCCTTGCGGATATCCTGGCCGTCGATCGTGATCCGGCCGGATGTGACGTCATAGAAGCGCGGGATCAGATGCGCGATGGTCGATTTGCCGCTGCCGGGCGGCCCGACAATGCCGATCGTTTCGCCGCGCTTCGCCTCGAAGCTGACATTCCTGAGGATGGGGCGGTTTTCCGAGCCGGGATAGGTGAAGCCGACATTTTCGAAGCGCAGAACGCCTTCCGTAACGGCAAGCGACTTGGCGTCCGGCGCATCCTTGATGGCGATGTCGAGGTCGAGCAGGGCGAACAGCCGCGAGCCGCAGGTCGATGCGCGGGCAAACGCGTTGACCATCAGGCCGAGCTGGCGCACCGGCATCTGCAGAATGGTCATGAAGGTCAGGAACGAGGCGAGGGTGCCGACACTGATCTCGCCCGCAATCACCTTGGTGCCGCCAACCCAGAGCACGAGGCCCATGGCGGCGAAAAAGGAGAAGTTCATGGCGCTGGTATTGACGACGCGGATACCGACGCGTTTGTGAGCAAGGGTGAGCGCATTGTGCGAAGCCCTGTCGAACTTCATCAGTTCGTGGGCCTGCGCCGCGAAGGCACGCACGACACGAATGCCGCCGAGATTTTCCTCCATCACGCGGGTTAGCACCGATAGCCGTTCCTGCAGTTCGAGCCAAGTCGAACGCAATCTGAGCTGTGTCACGGAGGAACGCCAGGCAACGAAGGGCACGAAGCTCAGCGCCAGGAGCCCGAGCAGGACATCAGTCGACAGAAGCATATAGGCGCCGACACCGATCAGCATGGTGAGAAGCACCATGCGCACCAGCGCCGTCGAAAAATACATGCGCACGCCTTCCAGATCGAGCAGACCGACGGTAATCAGATCGCCGGAATGCACATTGTCGTGGAAGCTGAAGGAGAGCTGCTGGATCTTTTCATAGCAGGCGAGCCGCAGCTCGTAGCCCATGTGGTGTCCGACGGCTTCGCTGAAATAGTTCTGCACCATCGTGAAAAGGCCGCGCAGGATGCTGACGATCAGCAGGAGTAGGGCGGTCGTCAACAATGCATTTTCCGCGAGCTGGCCGGCCGTGCCGCCGGCAACCACCGTTTGTGTTTGATCGACCGCGCGGCCGAGCAGGCGCGGGATCGAGAGCTGCAGCGTCGCCGCAACGAATGTTGCGCCGATCGCCAAGCCGGTCTGCCAGGGATGGCGCAGCGTCATATGCGTGATCCGCACGATGGTGGAGAGACCCCGACCCCAACCAGCCGCATTGACATGCGCCAACGAAACCAATGGCTTCGCCGCGCTTCTTGAGGAATCGCTGCTCACGCTCTTATCCAGGCATTTTTGAACGAGGCGGGCCCGAAATCGGGTTCGGATCGCAAAGGGAATATTGGTAGGACGAATGTCGCCGATTCCGGACCGTCATTCAAGAGTCAAATGGTCACAAGTGCCACCTGGGCGTTAGATTGCGTGTTCGGCGATGGGCGGTATTCGACTGTGTCGCGCGGCGCAATTCGAGCTCGGACCTGAAAAGTTTCGGACAAAAATTCCAAGCGCCTGTCGGTTTCACCTGGAGAGAAACGTCCTCGGATCGACAAACCCAAACTCATGGAGGACATCATGCGCAGGATCATCACAGCCACATTCATCAGCCTCGACGGGGTCATGCAGGCGCCGGGCGCTCCGGAGGAGGATCCGACCGGCGGATTCCGGTTCGGCGGCTGGACGTTTCCCTATTTCGACGAAGCGACGGGTTCAGCCCTGGGCCAGATATTCGGCAAGCCCTTCGACCTGCTGCTTGGCCGCAAGACCTACGATATCTTTGCTGCTTATTGGCCCTATGCCGGCGAAGATGACTCTATCGGCGTGTTGTTCAACAAGGTCACCAAATATGTTGCGACCCGCGGCGATATCAGGCTTGATTGGAACAACAGCCAATCGCTCGGAACTGACGTTACGGCAGCGCTGACCGAGCTTAAGAAAGGCGAGGGGCCGGATCTCTTGATCCAGGGGAGCGGCAACCTTATTCAGACCCTGCTTCGTCACGGATTGATCGACGAATATACGGTGCTGACCTTCCCTGTGCTGCTTGGCAAGGGCAAAAAGCTGTTCGCCGAGGGAACGGTTCCGGCCGCGCTGAAACTCATCCGCTCGCAATCATTCCCGAGCGGCGTCATCATGGCGACTTACGAGCCAGCCGGTGACGTCAAGACCGGTTCCTTTGCCCAGCAGGCCCCGTCCGAGGCCGAGATCCGGCGCCGTCAGAGCTTGGAATAGCCTGCAGATGATAGCACCATCCCGCCATACCCGCGTCCGTCGGGCATGGCGGACTTTGCCGTACTTCAGCCGGAAACATCGGAGATGAGAATGCATCTCGCCACCGCATTTTCGCCAATCGTAGCGTTGCGATTGGCTCCCGACCTCGCAACCCGAACCATTCCGGAGAACATTTATGACAGACGCCGCGGCATCCTCGAAACTGCGCATCGCCGTGCTTTTTGGTGGGCGTTCCGCCGAGCACGACGTCTCGGTGCTGTCTGCGACGAATGTCATGCGCGCCCTGCAGCCGGCCAAATACGATGCCGTGCCCATCTTCGTCACCCGCGAGGGAAAGTGGCTCTTAAGCACTTTCGAGGACGGCAAACTGTCGACGCCGGAGAGCGGGACAGAAATCTGCCTTGTGCCCGGTGGGCGTGGACGAATGATCGCGATTCCGGCTGGCGATAGCCCCCGCGACCTGCCGAAGATCGATATCCTGTTTCCCGTCCTGCATGGGCCGCATGGCGAGGATGGCTCGCCCCAGGGGCTTGCCGAAGTCGCCCGGGTGCCGCTTGTCGGATGCGGTATCCTCGGTTCGGCGGTTGCGCTGGACAAAGACATCGCCAAGCGGCTGCTGAACCAAGCAGGTCTGGCTACGGCGCGAGGAGTCACCATTCACGAGACCGGCGCGCCTTCCTTCGCCGATCTCGAACGCACGCTCGGACTGCCCGTGTTCATCAAGCCGGCGCGTCAGGGATCGTCGGTCGGCGTCAGCAAGGTTATGACGGCCAGTGAATATGAAGCAGCGCTCGCGGAAGGCTTCAAGCATGACCGCAAGCTGCTTGCGGAGGAGTTCATCCGAGGCCGCGAGATCGAATGCAGCGTGCTGGAGGATACGGCAGGCAATCTCTTCGTTTCGCGTCCCGGCGAAATCGTGCCGGCAGAAAGTCATGGTTTTTATAGCTACGACGCAAAATATATCGACGAGAACGGCGCGGCTTTGAAAGTGCCGGCTGAGCTGCCGGAGGAGATCGAGCGCCGGCTCCGCGAGACGGCAGGCAATGCCTTCCGGGCGGTTGGCTGCGATGGCATGGCGCGCGTCGATTTCTTCGTGACTGCGGACATGCAGTTTCTCGTCAACGAGATCAACACGATTCCCGGTTTCACCGATATCAGCATGTATTCCAAAGCCATGGCGGCGAGCGGCGTCAGCTATGCGGAGACCATCGACCGGCTTGTTGCGCACGGGCTGGCACGCGCCGCGCGATAAGTCATAGTGCGGTGCCGCCGCGAAATTTCTGAATTTCTGCGGTGGCGGCAAGCTAAGGAGGGAAGAACGTTGCAGTTCGAACTGGAACCCACCGCTGCGCGCGCCAATCCCATCTTCCAAAGCCCTGAATCCGGCAAACTCGGTGCCGCGGTCGAAGGTGAAGCTCTGGCGTGCGAAGGCTGGCAAAGGAGAGAATGTTGCGATGATCTTGTCCATGATCGGACGGGAGTGTCGGCTTTGGTTCTTGATCATCACGGTGTAGCGGCTTTTGCGCTCGACCAATGAGGTGAGGTTGGCATGACCGAGCTCGCGTTCGAAGATCAAAAGGTCGCCTTCCCAGTGACCGAACCTCGTCCGATTGCCAATAAAATCAGGTCGTTGCGATATCCGATGACTGGCGGGAAACACGCTATTTCGTGGCTTTCTGGAGCCACGGGGGCGGCGCTTGCGGCGCGCCTCCGGCAGATAGCGATAAAGCCCCAGCCCGTAATCCTCCTTGCCGTAGATGAAGCGGTAGATCGTCTCCTTGCAAATGCGAACAAGGCTCAGGCCGTCCAACAGCAGACGGCCGGCGATTTGCTCCGGTGACCAGTAGGCCTCCAGCTTCTCAATCACCATACGACGCAGATGCGGATGGCGTCTAAGCTTTCGCAAGCGCCGTCGTCGCTCCTTGGCAATGTCATCGGCAACCGTCGAGAAGTAGCCGCTGTATTCGGGAAGCTCGCGGTCATGGAACGTGTTGCGCCTGATCTCACGATAGATGGTCGAGCGGTGACGACCGAGCTGGCGGGCCATCTCGTTGATCGGCACCTTGCGCTCGACAAGATGATGAAGGCGACGACGATCGGCGAGGGTCAATTGCTGATAGCATCGGGACATGCCAAAATCTCCAAAGTGAAGTCATTGAAATCATTGGCATGTCGCACTTGGAAATAGAATGTACCGGCCTACAAACGAAAGTCAGATAAGATAGATTATGGAATAAAAATCGATGTTAGAGACGTGAGCTGAACTCGCCTCAAGCCGCCTTTACGCGGATAATCTGGGCTCCGGTCTTCTCGGCCAAGGTTTTGGGATCGCAAGCAAAGATGCTGTCTGGCCGTCCTGCTGCGCACCAAACCTGGTCGTAGCCCAACAGGCTTTCGTCGATGAAAACCGGCAGCTTCACACGATGGCCGATCGGTCCGACGCCGCCGATGGCGAAGCCGGTTTCGTCGCGGACCCGGTCAATGTCGGCGCGCTTCAGGCGCAGCCCGTAGGTAGTCGCGATATATGCCGTATCGGCATTATGGGCGCCGGAAACAAGAAGCAGCGTCAAGCCGTGGGTCTCCGCATTGACGAAGACCAGCGATTTGACGATCTGGCCAACGGCGCAGCCGGCCGCCTTGGCCGCTTCTTCGGCTGTGCGGGTCGATTGCTCCATGCGCTTGATGACGATGTCCAGGCCGAGATCTCGGGCCGCCTGTTCGACGCGTTCCAGGCTTGAAAGCTTCTTGCTGTCCTCGCTCATAGATCATCATCCTCCACATCGAGTTCGATCCGCATCTGATCGTAAGCCGGCTCGACATTGTCAGGTGTTTCCGCAAGCACGGTCGCGTAGTCGAGCGGTGTGTGCATATGCGTTAGGATCGCGCGCCGCGGCTGCAGCCGTTCGATCCAGGCGAGCGATTGCTCCAGCGAGAGATGGCTTGGATGCGGCCGGTATTGCAGCGCATCGATGATCAGGACGTCGAGATCTTGAACTCTCTCGACAGATTCTGCCGGAAAGTCGCTGATATCGCTGCAATAAGCAAGGCTGCCGATGCGAAAGCCAAGCGAATGGATGTCTCCATGCTGCTGCCTGTGCGGCCAGAAGCTGATCGGACCGCCCGGCCCTTCGACCGTGAAACTCTTGTCCAGGCTTTCGATGATGATCGGCCGGACGATCGGTGGATAGTTGCTGCCTGGCGGCGTCTCCAGACAATAGCCGAAGCCCTCGCGGATGCGGTCCATAGTCGGCTGATCGGCATAGATCGGAATGCGCTCATGCGAATTGTGGAAGAAACCACGCAGGTCGTCGATGCCGTGAATATGGTCGGCATGGGCGTGCGTATAGAGCACCGCATCGACGGAGCCGACGCCAGCGCGGATCATCTGCTCGCGAAAATCCGGGCCGGTATCGACGACGACTGTGGTGATGCCGCCATCCGGCGCGATCTGCTCGATCATGAAGGCAGCACGCGTGCGCCGGTTTTTCGGATTCTTCGGGTCGCAGGCGCCCCAATCGCCGGTAATGCGCGGCACCCCCGGCGACGACGAGCAGCCCAATATGGTGAAGCGCCGCCGGTGTGTCACGCCGTCAGACCCTCGTCATGCGGGAGAAGCAGCGGAACGCATTCTGGGTGGTGATCTCTGCGATCTCGTCCATGCTGACGCCGATCGTATCCGCCAGCACCTCGGCTGTGTTGACGACGTAGGATGGCTCATTGCGTTTGCCGCGCCAGCGCTTCGGCGCAAGGTATGGCGCATCCGTCTCGACCAGCAGCCGGTCATGCGGGATCGTTTTGGCGATCTCGCGCAGCTCTTCCGATTTCGGGAAGGTCAGAATACCGGAGAAGGAAATATAGCCGCCAAGCTCGACGCCGGTGCGGGCGAGGGCCGGGCCGGAGGAGAAGCAATGCAGGATGAAGGGGAAGGCCCCCTTCCCTGTTTCCTCGGTCAGGATCGCGGCCATGTCCTCATCGGCGCTGCGGCTGTGAATGACCAGCGGCAGCTTCGTTTCGCGTGCGGCCGCGATGTGGCGCAGGAAGCCGGTCTTCTGATCTTCCGGCTTGACGGTATCGTAGAAATAATCGAGACCCGCCTCGCCGATCGCGACGATCTTCTCGTGCTGGTTTGCCAGCCGCACAAGGTCTTCCGTCTGGATATCCAGTTCCTGGTCGGCGCTGTTCGGATGCGTGCCGACCGAGCAGAAAACCGAGGGATAGCGCTCTGTTATCGCAAGCAATCCATCGAGCTTTCTGACCTTGGTCGAGATGGTGACCATCTGCTTGACGCCAACCTCATGGGCGCGCGCGACGATCGCGTCGCGTTCCTCCGCGAAGTCGGCAAAATCCAGATGGCAATGCGTATCGATCAACATGGCAGTAGAAAAACCTTATTCGACTTCCGGCGCCACATAGCGCGGGAAGACGGGCTTGGGCGCTTCCAAGGGCGTTCCGGGGATAAGGCGGCCGGCCTCGCCGAGCGCCGCGAAATCGCGCTTGTCGGCGGGAATAGCAATCAGATCCAGCAGCTTGGCAGAAGACTCCGGCATGAAGGGCTGCAAGAGAATGCCGATCTGGCGGACGACATCGGCGGTAACGTAGAGCACGGTCGCCATGCGAGCCGGATCGGTCTTCTTCAGTGCCCAAGGCTCTTGGCCGGCGAAATAGCGGTCGCTTTCGGAGACGACGGCGATGATCGAAGCCAGCGCGCGGTGGATGAGCTGCTTGCCCATGTCCTCGCGCGTGGAGGCCAGCAGCGCATCGGCCTGCGCCAGCAGCGCCTTGTCCACGTCGGTCAGCTCTCCGCATTCTGGGATCTTGCCGTCGCAATTCTTGACGATCATCGAGAGCGACCGGCTGGCGAGATTGCCGATGCCGTTGGCAAGATCGGAGTTGATGCGGGTGCCGATCGCCTCTTCGCTGTAGCTGCCGTCCTGGCCGAAGGAGACTTCGCGCAGGAAGAAATAGCGCACCTGGTCGAGGCCGAAATGGTTCACCAGATTGACCGGATCGACGACGTTGCCGAGCGACTTCGACATCTTCTCGCCCTTGTTGAGCAGGAAGCCATGGGCATAGACGCGCTTCGGCAGCGGCAGCTTCGCCGACATCAGGAAAGCCGGCCAGTAGACGGCGTGAAAGCGGATGATGTCCTTGCCGATGATGTGCACATCGGCCGGCCAGTATTTCGCCCGCGGATTGTTCCGGTCCTCGATATAGCCGGTCGCCGTGATGTAGTTCGTCAGTGCATCGACCCAGACATACATGACATGGGCGGGATCGTTCGGCACCTTGATGCCCCAGTCGAACGTCGTGCGTGAAATCGACAGGTCCTTGAGGCCTGATTTGACGAAAGAGATCACCTCGTTGCGGCGCTCGGCCGGACCGATGAAATCGGGGTTCTCCTCGTAGTGCTTCAGCAGTCGGTCTTGGTATTCCGAGAGCTTGAAGAAGTAGCTCTCCTCCTGCACCCATTCTACCGGCGTGCCCTGAGGCCCGTAACGGACGCCATCGGCGCGAAGCTCGGTCTCATTTTCCTGGTAATAGGCCTCGTCGCGCACCGAATACCAGCCGGCATAGGAATCCTTGTAGGTGTCGCCGGCATCGGCCATCAGGTTCCAGATGTTCTGCGAGGTCTCGTGATGGCGGGCCTGCGTCGTGCGGATGAAGTCGTCATTCGAGGCGTTGAGCAGCTTGCCCATGGCCTGGAACTCGTCCGAATTGCGGTCGGCTAGCTGCTGTGCCGTCAGGCCTTCGGCGCGCGCCGTCTGCTGCATCTTCTGGCCGTGTTCGTCCGTGCCGGTCAGGAAAAAGACATCGAGCCCGTCCAGCCGCTGGAAGCGCGCCATGGCGTCGGTGGCAATCAGCTCATAGGCATGGCCGATATGTGGCTTGCCGTTGGGGTAAGCGATCGCAGTGGTGATGTAGAACGGGGTCTTGTCGGTCATATCAGGCAATGGTCCGGTTTACGGTTTCGTCATTGTTATTCTTGCACTCGCTCGCTTTAGCGCATGTTTGCTGGGAGTGAAACACCAAGTTTCGCGCTCGCAGCATTCCACGTTCCGTGGACGTCCTCGCTTGACTCGATCCAGCCCCGGCTTTACCCCTTCAGAAAACAAAAGCGCAGGACAGGGACCGCCGTGAATACTATTTCCATTTTTAATAGCCTGTCCAACGGCTTGAAGGGGCCGTGGCTTTGATTTTTCCGGCCGCGTTTCAACCCCTTTATTCCTTTTCCGGTTTCTTCGTCGGCATGCTGGTGGGTATCACCGGCGTCGGTGGCGGGTCGTTGATGACGCCATTGCTGGTTCTGTTGTTCGGTGTGCATCCGGCCACCGCCGTTGGCACGGACCTCCTTTATGCCGCGATCACCAAGACCGCGGGCACCGCGGTTCATGGCATGCACGGGCGGGTGAACTGGAAAGTGGTGGGCTTGCTCGCCTCCGGAAGTGTGCCCGCCGCGCTTGCGATGCTGTGGATCATGGCGGGCGTCAATCGCGAGAGTCCGGCGGTTGCCCATACGATCACGGTGTCCCTGGGCTGTCTCCTGTTTCTGACGTCGTTGATGCTGATCTTTCGCGGCCAGGTGCTGAGCGCCATCCGGAAATGGCGAGGCGAGCGCGGGACGCTTTCGCCGCGTAGCATCGCGCTGCTGACGCTCGTCCTTGGCTTTGTGCTCGGCACCCTCGTCACCATGACCTCCGTCGGCGCCGGCGCGCTCGGCGTCACCGTGTTGCTGGTGCTCTATCCGCATCTCGATGTGCGCGAGATCGTCGGCTCGGATATCGTCCATGCCGTACCGCTGACATTGATCGGCGGCATGGGCTACTGGTTCATCGGCGAGATCAACTGGACGATGCTGTTTGCACTGCTGCTCGGCTCGGTTCCCGGCATCGTTGCCGGCAGCCTGCTGGCGCCGCGTTTGCACGAACGGATAATCAGGACGGTGCTTGCCGTCACCTTGATGATCGTCGCCTGGAAATTACTCTTTCCCTAAATGGAAAGCTGCTGCTTGAGCTCGCCGAGAATCGTGATGATCGTCTGCTTGCGATCGAGATTGTAGGCCTGCGATACGGTGAGCCGCTCGGTGACGTCAGAATAGAGGCGAGCGAGTCTTTCGGCCACGGTGAGGCGTCCCTCCAGCGCCGCCGCCCTCGCCCGCGCCATGATGTCGTCGCCGATATGGGACACGAAGAATCCGAAGATCGTGTCGCTTTCCTTCGCCGACAAGGCATCGGCGAGGCGATGCATTGCCCGGCGCGCCGCAGGCCCATCCGTTGAGATGACCTGCTCGTAGGCCGCAACGATTTCGCCACCGCCATAGTTCAGCAGTTTCAGAGCCTCGCCGACGCTCCCCTTGGCCGCGGCAAGCAGGTCCGCACCCTGCCCCGGCGACAGGCTGATACCAAGATGCGCAAGCGCGTTCCCTAGAGCATCGTCGCTCAGCGGCGTCAGCCTCAGTGGCAGGCAGCGCGAGCGGATGGTCGGCAGCAGCTTGCCCGGCGCGTGCGACAGCACGAGGAACAGTGCCCGCTTCGGTGGCTCCTCGAGGATCTTCAATATGGCATTGGCAGCGCTTCGATTGAGATCGTCGGCCGGATCGATGATGACGATACGCCAATTGCCCGTGCCGGAGGTCTGTGAGAAGAACTTGCCGGCGCGGCGCACCTCATCGACAGTGATCGCAGACTTTACCTTTCCGGTCTTGTCGTCGACGGGACGGGCAAGATGCAAGAGATTGTGCGAGGCACCGCCGGAAATCTGCCGACTGATGGCGGAAGCCGGATCGGGGTCGCCGATCATCTCCGGCGCGGTGGCTGGGTCGGGATGAGACAGAACATGGTTGGCAAAACGAAAGGCGAGCGTTGCCTTGCCGATGCCTTCTGGCCCCTCGATCAGGACGGCATGGTGACCTTTTCCCGAGCGATAGGATTGCGCCAGGAAGGCTTCCGCCTCCTCGTGGCCGAAGAGACGGGTGTTATCCTGGGGCGGAATCGCACCATCGAGAACCCCTGGCCGATCTTCGCTCATTGCGCCACTTCCGGTCGGATAGTCGGCAAGTCGTCTGCCGATGTCAGCCGTTCTTCGACTATGCTGGCAATTTCATTGGCAATGGCATCTTCGGAGCGCTGCGCATCGATGACGCGACAACGGCCCGGATCGCGCGCGGCAATATCGAGAAAGGCTTCCCGACGCTTTTCATGCGTCTGCATTTCTTCTTTTTCGAAGCGATCCGGCGCGGCGCCGGCCGAGGCACGCTTGCGGGCCCGCTCCAGGCCGATTTTGGCGGGAATATCAAGGATCAGCGTACAGTCCGGCACCACGCCGTTGACCGCGACACGCTGCAGCGCCTCGATGAAATCAGGTTCGAGATTTCCTGTTATGCCCTGATAAACGCGCGAGGAATCCATGAAGCGGTCGCAAAGCACGATCGTGCCGCGCGCAAGCGCCGGGCGAATGACCTCTTCGACGTGATCATTGCGTGCCGCAGCAAACAGGATCGCCTCCATGCGTGTGCCGAACATTTCCGCCGCACCCGAGAGCAATACGTGGCGCACGGCCTCCGCTCCCGGCGAGCCGCCCGGTTCGCGCGTCACCAGGACGTCATGACCGAGCCCGCGCAACCGTTCCGCCAGGCGGCGAATCTGGGTCGATTTTCCGGCCCCTTCCCCGCCTTCAAAGCTCACGAACAATCCGGTTGCATCAGCCAATGATCATGTCCTGCACTTGTTTTCCGCTTTTTTGCCGTAGCGTGACGTGTGCCCTGTTTAACTCAAGATGCGCGCTCGTGAAACCACGCAAAGCATCTGAGCCTGACATTCTATATAGGCTGTAAACAAGGGAATTCACGAGGCGGGAAACAATCAAGTCGACGTCGGGGTGTCCCAAAGCCAGGAGAACAGCAGCGATTCCGTCAGCTCCATGAAAGCATCGAAAGCGCGACTGCTGAGCGTTCCCTGGGCGACGGCATCCTTTGTATAGAGGGGCAATTCGCGCAACAGCCGTGCGCCGGAAAAGACGCGGAGCGTTCCCGCTTCGTAGCCGACGGCGACCGGTGCCGTCAGCGGCCACCGATAGACGATGCGGGCCGACAGGCGGTCGGGATTGTTGAGCGGCACATAGACATCGACCGGTACCTTGGCGATGAGGCCGACCGTCGACTCCGCGCCGCCATAGACGCTGGCGTCGCCGATCACCTCGCCATCGGCAAAGATGCGCTGGCTCTTGAAGTTGCTGAGGCCCCATTCCAGCACGCGGCGGGTTTCCTCGGTGCGTTCCTTGTCCGTTTTCAAGCCGCCGAGCGCCAGGAACAGCCGTCGGCCGCCGCGCTGGATGGAGGCGACGATCGAATAGCCCTCGCCCTCGGTAAAGCCGGTGCCGAGGCCGTCGACGCCGATGTTCAGGGGGAGCAGCGGATTGCGGTTGCGCTGGTAGATCTTGTTCCAGGTAAAATCCGCCTGGCCGAAATATTTGTAGAGATCGGCGTGTTTCTCCTGCAGGTCCTGTGCCAGCGTCACCAGCTCGTGCACCGAAATCTTGCTGCCGTCATTGGGGTCGTCAGGGTCCGGAAGGCCGGTCGAATTGGTAAAGACCGCTCTCGGCATGCCGATCTCTCGCGCATGCGCCGTCATGCGCCGGGCGAATTCCTTTTCATTCACGGACATGCCTTCGGCAAGGATCATGCAGCCGTCATTGGCCTGCTGCACGGCGACGCCCTGGATCAGATCGCCGACGCGCACGCGCGATTTCAGGGCGGCGAACATGGTCGATGCACGCGACGGTGCACCGCCCTTGCGCCAGGCGTTTTCGGAAACGGGATATTCCGTATCAAGCGAAATCTCCCCTCGCCCGACTGCATCGAAGACGACATCCATGGTCATTAGCTTCGCAAGCGAGGCCGGGGAAATCGGTTGATTCTCATCCTTGGCAAGCAGGATCGTGCCGGTGGAGGCTTCGATCATGAAGGCCTGCGCGGCCTTGGTGTCGAAAGCCGGCGCCGGCGCCTGTTGGGCGACGGCCGGCAGGCACTCAATTCCGATAAGGAAGAAGGAAAACGCGAAAAACAGGCGTCTCAACATGCCGGCTCCCCAATCCGTTCGACCCCGAAATCATATTAGCCCAGGGGTGAAGATTCAGGCAATGACGCCGATTATTCGACTTGCGTTTGAGCTTGATGCTGACGGTGATAGGCGGAGAGGATCGACTCCTGCGTCAGCCCGTCATTGCGCACCATGACAGCGTCGAAAGCGAGATTGACGTAGACTGTCTTGACCGGTGCTTCCTGGTAGGCAGCGACCGTGGAGGCGAGCGACGGCGCATCAAGGCTCGCCATGCCCGGTGCGAAATCCGGACGCTCGTAGGGAATGGGGCCAATAGTAGGCAATACGACCAGCGTTGGCTCGGCAGGATCGACCGACGGCATGGCGCCGCCGTTCCAGGTCATCGGCGGCGGATTGTTGCGCTTGTTGCCATTATAGGACGCTGTCGGCGTGGAGCCGGCAAAGGCGGTTGCCGAATAAGGCGATTGCTGCGGGATCGGCGCAAGCGCCGGCGCAGCACTCGCGGTGTTGAAGCTGCGCTGCTGGCGGCTGGGCTGGCGGATATTGTCCGAATCCGGCAGTTGGTCGGCGGTAATGCGGCCATTCGAAGCGACCATTACGCCCGTTGCGATCTGGCCGCCGGGATTGATGCTCGGCAGGCGCGAGCCCTTCGGAATGTAGGAGGCCATCAGATAGGGATCGTCGTGGCCGTCCATGCGGGCGCGGCCGACATATTGCACGCGCACGTCGCCGGTGCCGCTATGCTGCAGATCGAGGAGCTGCGCCGTCTTGTTGGAAAGGTCGATGATGCGGCCGGGATGATAAGGGCCGCGATCGTTCACGCGCACGATGATGGAGGAACCGGTTTCGACATTGGTGACGCGCGCATAGCTCGGCAGCGGAAAGGTCGGATGGGCGGCGGTGAGCGCCTGCTGGTCATAGACTTCGCCGTTTGCGGTCAGGCGTCCGTGAAAGGCCGAGCCGTACCAGGAGGCGATGCCGACCTTGTTATAGGCATAATCTTCCTTGGGATAATACCATTGGCCCTTGACCTCGTAGGGATTGCCGACCATGAAACGACCGCCGCCCTTCGGGATCGGTCCATTGAAGGCAACGCGCGGGCTCGCCTTAACGCCGTATTCTTTTTCGGAGAAATATTCCTTGCCATGCTGACGCTTCGTCGCAACCTGCTGAGAGGTTCCGCAGGCGGTAACGGTGGCGCACATCAGAGAGAGAGCAAACCAACGCATACCCGTTGCGTATGTCACCGCACGATTATCGAATTTCATCTGTCCCACGCCGTTAATCAAATTACTATGGCAAGGCATGCACCGGCATATCCCTCAACCGGTATCCTGCTACGCCTCAATCACCTAACGGTACTTTAATCATGATTGCATGTTGTCGAATTTGCGATCGGATTTGAGCGAATGTGGGTATTTCCGAAAATTATGGTTAATGAATGGTTAAAATGCGGCAGCTTCTGCGGTCGCATTTGATGCCAGTTTCGTTGCCGATCGACCGATAAGTGCAACTATTAATGAGCCATGGCGCCGATGATGTGCTGCAGCTTGTCCGGGTTGCGCGTGCAATAAATGGCAACGATCTTTTCCTGCTCGATGTGTAGAGCGGTCGTCTGCGCGACGTTGCCGCCTTCTACCGTTACGAAACCTGGCAAGCCATCGATGACGGCATAGTGGATCAGTTGCGACGGTTGCGTGCGGAAAATTCGCGCCAACTGCTCATGGAGCAGCATGACGGCCGCGAGACCGATGTGTGGCCGCCGCGATGTCGGTACCTTGCCGCCGCCATCGGCATAGACAACGACATCCTCGGCAAGCAAGGCTTGAAGAGCCGCCATGTCTCCCGTTCTCGACGCCGTAAAGAAGGCTGTGGCAAGCTTCAGCCCCTGCTCTCTGCCGACGGCAAAGCGTGGTCGGGTCTCGGCAACATGCGCCCTCGCCCGGCTTGCGAGCTTGCGGCAAGCGGGAGCTTCGCGGCCGATCGCCGAGGCAACGTCATCGAAATCCATGCCGAACACGTCATGCAGGAGAAAGGCGGCACGCTCCAGAGGCGACAGACGCTCCAGCGCCAGCATCAGGGGCAAGGTGATATCATCAGCGGCATCGCCGTCCTCCGGATCGAAGATGGGCTCTGGCAGCCAGGATCCCACATAGGACTCCCGGCGGCGACGCGCCGATTTCAGCTCGTTGAGGCAAAGTCTGGTGACGATGGTGCGAAGAAACGCAGCCGGCTCACGCACCGATGCACGATCAGTCGCCAGCCAGCGCAGCGAAGCATCCTGCACGATATCCTCCGCATCCGCCACGGATCCGAGCATTCGATAGGCAAGCCGGACGAGGCGCGGACGCAGCTCGGAAAAGATCGGGTCGGAGGGCGTTTCACTCATGGGCGGCCAGAGCGTATTGGAGGGGCGCGGCTTGGCGTCCGCGAACGAACTGCAGCGTCGTCAGCGCCACACGCCGCCCGAGATAGCGCGCTGTAGCGAGATCGGATGCTGGCGGCGCGGTCTCCGGGCCCTCATCCGTGTTCGCCTGTGCCGCCGCACCTACCCAGAAGCCGAGACGGTTCATATCCTCTTCGGAGCCGGTTGAAGAGCAGTTCGCCGGCGGAAGATCGAGACCAACCCAATGCATTCCGTGCTGTGCCGCAAAGACCACCATCTGCATCAACGTCGAGAGCTTGTCACCGGACCGTGACCCTGAGGTGGTGAAGCCGGCCGCGATCTTGTCCTTCCACAGATAACCCTTGGCGAGAACGGCATTCGACGTTGCCTCCTGGAACGCTTTAAACGACGCGGAAACCGCGCCCATATAGGTTGGCGACCCGAAGATGATTGCCTGCGCGGCATTGAGATCATCCCAGTGGCGATCCACCTTGTCCACCGTGAGCAGCAGGGCCTCGACGCCCTCGACCTCATCAACCCCCGCCTTCACGGCTTCCGCCTGCCGGCCCGTGTGCCCATAGCCGCTATGATAGACGATTGCGATACGCTGCCGGGTCATTGTCATCTCCTTCGAACATGGTGTTGCGAAGGAGATGACAAGGGATGGGGTCTGATTGTGACATGCCTTGGCACTTTTTTGACGGTAATTGGCTTGCCATCCTCTCAAAAGACGCAGGATCTGCAGCTTGCTTGCATCGGCCAATGCAGACATGGCGGCGTATTCCCAAGTCTGAGCTGTTGTTACTGTAACGTACTTCCATTTTACGTCTTTCTCGCATCTCATCTACTCGCATGGACGTGCACTGCGAGATTGGGACCATGCGAGAGGGAGGAAACCATGAACACGGCAGAACATCCCAACAGCCCAGACACAAAAGTCCCCGAAGGCATTAGCCGGCGTACCGTCTTACTCGGCGGCACCGCGCTCGTAGCAGCCACGGCGGCGCTCTCATCGGCGCAAGGCGTCCGGACTGCGTCGGCGCAGCCGGCCGGTGGCAAGCCGAACATCCTTGTCATCTTCGGCGACGACATCGGCTACTGGAACGTAAGCGCCTACAATCGCGGCATGATGGGCTATCGCACGCCCAATATCGATCGCATCGCCAAGGAGGGCGCGATCTTCACCGACCTCTACGCCCAACAATCCTGCACAGCCGGACGCGCCGCCTTCATCACCGGCCAGAGTTGTTTCCGCACGGGCTTGCTCAAGGTCGGGTTGCCGGCGGCAAAGGAAGGGTTGTCGGATAAGGACCCGACACTCGCCGAATTGCTCAAGCCGCAGGGCTATGCCACCGGCCAGTTCGGCAAGAACCACCTCGGTGATCGCAACGAGTTTCTGCCTACCGTCCACGGCTTCGACGAGTTTTTCGGCAACCTTTATCACCTCAATGCCGAGGAGGAGCCGGAGAATATCGACTATCCGAAGAGCCCGGATTTCAAGGCGAAGTTCGGACCGCGTGGCGTGCTGAAATGCGTTGCCACCGAAACGGACGATCCGACTGAGGATCCGCGCTTCGGCCGGGTGGGAAAGCAGAGGATCGAGGACACCGGCCCGCTGAATAAGAAGCGCATGGAGACCGTCGACGAGGAATTCCTGACGGCTGCGATGGACTTCGTTGACCGGCAGCACAAGGCTGGCAAACCGTTCTTGTGCTGGTTCAACTCGACGCGCATGCACATCCACACGCACCTCAAACCTGAGACTAGCGGCAAGACAGGCCTTGGCCTTGAGGCAGATGGAATGACGGAGCTCGACGGAATGGTTGGCCAGCTTCTCAAGCAGCTCGACGACCTCGGCATCGCCGACAATACGATTGTGCTGTGGACCACCGACAATGGCGCAGAAGAATTCTCATGGCCGGACGGCGGCACCACACCGTTCCACGGTGAGAAGAATACAAGCTGGGAGGGCGGCTACCGCGTTCCAGGCGCGATGCGGTGGCCGGGCGTCATTAAGCCAGGCACCGAGATCAACGACATCGTGTCCCATGAAGATTGGGTGCCAACGCTCGTGGCCGCTGCCGGCGAGCCCGAGGTAAGTCAAAAGCTTTTGACCGGCTATGATGCGGCTGGCAAAACCTTCAAGGTCCATCTCGACGGCTACGATCAGCGCGAGCTCTTGGCCGGAACCGGCCCGAGCAAGCGCAAGGAGTACTTCTTCTGGACTGACGACGGAAATCTCGCCGCCATTCGCTATGACCGCTGGAAGGTTCTGTTCATGGAACAGCGGGCCGAAGGGTTCGACGTGTGGCAAGAGCCGTTTGACACCTTGCGGCTGCCGAAGATTTTCGATCTGCGCGCTGATCCCTTCGAACGCGCAGAACATGAAGCGAGCGAATACGACTTCTGGCGCCTCGACCGGACATATCTCCTCGTGCCGGCGCAGGCCTTCGTGGCCCAGCACTTGCAAACCTACGTGGACTTCCCGCCACGGCAGAAGCCGGGCAGTTTCTCGCTCGACCAAGTTTTGGAGAAGCTGCAACGGGCCGGTGAGGGCAAGAACTGAAAGCGGTTGAGGGCGGAGACAGCTCAGACTGGGCGATCTGGAGGAGATCCAACAGAGCGCTAACTGGCCGGCGCTGCTCGGGGTTATCGAAGATGGGAGATTGTATCTTTATCGGGCACGGGTGCGTGCTGCGCCATTTTAACTTGACTTGGCAAGGGCTTGCTCGGCGACGGAAGGGAAAGCTGTGCAGGTGCAAGAAACATATAAGCGTCACAACGCTTATCGAAAAAATTCTATAATTTCCAAATATTTAGATGAGAGAGATGGCGGAAGAGGTGGGATTCGAACCCACGGTACGGTTTCCCGCACGCCGGTTTTCAAGACCGGTTCCTTAAACCACTCGGACACTCTTCCTGTCGCTGAAGCGCAGGGCCTCAGTAAATGTGGTTGGCTGGCTTTACAGCTATTCGGGCCGGAGCGTCAACCTGCCTGATCGAACTCCGCACCGAAGGAATTGGCGCTGCCGGATAATGGCACCTATGCCCTGGGCTCGCCGCCGGGCGCGTAGTGAGATTTGCGCTTGAATGGGAAGACGCTGCCGCAGCGGCAGCGGATCATGTATTTCGCCGGATCGTTCGATTTGCGCTCGTCGAAAAAGCCCGCCGGCATTTCGTCCACGAGAAAGCCGGGGTTTTCACGGCGCGGATTGTCATCTTCCGAGACCTCGGCAAAGCCGCTATTGCCACACTGAGAGCATTCGAGCTTTCTTGAATATCGATCCCGCGCAGCCATTTTCTTCCAGTCCGAGTCTCACAACCTCCCTTCCCTATCAGAGAACATTTCGTTTCTGAACCCGCGTAAAGAAATGATACAGATCGATGCGCTGAAATCCCATCCGGCTATGATTTCAGCGAAAGGGATTATCGAGACGAGAGCTTCGCAAGATTCGGCTTCGAATAACCAGTGGACACCGCCCTCGCCCATGACGCCTGACGACCAGCCCTTATCAATCGGCCCCAAGCCTTTGGCTGGCCCCGCCCTCACCGCCTTTTTCTCCCGCGATGCGGTCACCGTAGCGTCCGATCTCATCGGCGCGCGCCTCATGGTCGCCGGTGCCGGCGGGCGAATCGTCGAGACGGAGGCCTATCGGCCGGATGATGAGGCATCCCATAGCTTTCGCGGACCGACGGCGCGCACGGCGGCGATGTTTGGGCCGGCGGGCCGGGTCTATATCTACCGCTCCTACGGCATTCACTGGTGCCTGAATTTCGTCTGCCAAGGCGCCAGCGCCGTGCTCATCCGGGCATTGGAGCCGGAAAGCGGCATCGCGGACATGGTCCGGCGGCGCGGTGTTGCCGACTTTGTCGATCTCTGCAATGGCCCGGGAAAGCTGACGCAGGCCTTGGGCGTGGATATCAGCCTGAACGGCCTGGCGCTGGACGCCTCGCCTTTCGAGTTCATCTTGGCCGAGCCGGTGCCGGTGGTCGCAGGCAAGCGGATCGGGATTACGAAAAATGTCGATCCGCTATGGCGCTTCGGCGCCGCCGGCTCACGCTTCGTCAGCCGCCGGTTTCCTTAGAGCGCCACGCAATTTCGGACGAAAAACCGCTGCGCACTTTTCCTGAAATTGCTCTGAAAAAGACCGCCGGGGTGGAGCCCGGCGGTCATGCTGCCGCGTAGTGAAACTGGAAAGACTACGCAGCTACTCCATCGCGATGCTGTGGTCGACGGCCGGCGGCGCCTTGGGCTTGCGCAGCAGCACAAGCAGCGGCATGGCGAAGATCGACATCAGCATCAGCAGTTTGAAATCGTCCATATAGGCGATGATCGTCGCCTGCGTGGTAATCACGCCGTCGAGTGCTGCGCGGCCGACGGCGGTCACGGGGCTGACGGCTTGCGCCGCCGTCGCGTCGAAATAGCGGTTGAATGGCGTCACATAGGCGGCGATCGTTGAGTGGTTGACCTGGGTATTCTCAGTGATCAGCGCCGAGACGACAGAGATGCCGACGCTCGAGCCGATGTTACGCGAGAGGTTGTAGAGACCGGTACCCTCGCCGCGCATCTGCGCCGGCAGCGTCGCAAAGGCGATCGTCGTTAACGGCACGAACAGGAAGCCGAGCCCCGCCCCCTGGACGAAACCGACTGAAATCAGCGTCCATTGCGAAACATCTGGCGTCCAGCCGGTCATGTCGTACATCGCCCAGGCGGTCAGGGCGAGGCCAAAGAACAGCAGCCAGCGCGTATCCACCTTGCCGATCAGCCGCCCGACGACGAACATGCACAGCATCGTGCCGAGCCCGCGCGGACCCATGACGATGCCGGCGGTGACGACCGGGTAGCCCATCAGCGTCTGCAGATAGGGCGTCATTAGCGCAAGCGAGGCCAGATAGGTGACACCGACGACAAAGATGAACAGCATGCTGACGGCGAAATTCTGGTCCAGGAACAATCGCGGGTTCACGAAGGACCGTTCCGCCGTGAACGTATGCACCAGGAAGAGATAGAAAGCGCAGACGCAAACCAGAGCCTCGATGATGATTTCGCCTGAATAGAACCAATCGAGCTGCTCGCCGCGATCGAGGAAAAGCTGCAGGGCGGCAATGGAGATCGACAGCATGCTGAAGCCGAAGAGATCGAGCTTGGCGAGCGCGTCGAGCTTGGTTTCCGTCACGTAGATGACGATGCCGGCAAAGGCGAGCGCGCCGATCGGCACATTGATATAGAACACCCAGCGCCAGCTCATATTGTCCGTCAGCCAGCCGCCGATGACCGGTCCCAGCACCGGACCGACCATGACCGAGACACCGAACAATGCCATGGCCTTGCCGCGCTCTTCGACATTGTAGATGTCGAGAAGAATGCCCTGCGACAGCGGTACGAGCGCCGCGCCGAACAGGCCCTGCAGCAGGCGGAAGCCGACGATCTGGTTCAATGATTGCGCCAGGCCGCAGAGAACGGAAGCGACGACGAAGCCGGCGATCGCCACCAGCAACACGCGCTTGCGGCCGAATTTTGCCGAGAGAAAACCCGACGGCGGCGTCATGATGGCGGCGGCGACGATATAAGATGTCAGAACCCAGTTGATTTGATCGGCGCTCGCTGAAACGTCACCCTGGATATGGGGCAGAGCGACGTTGGCGATGGTGGTGTCCAGCGCCTGCATGATGACCGCCAGGATGACGCAGGCGGTAATGGCACCGCGATTGGCGATTGGGCCGGAGGGTGAAGCAGCAGCAGCGTTACTCATGGTCCTGACCGTGGGATTGGCCCAACAGGTTTGCAACGAAGTCCGGCAGGCCACGGGCATGGCCGGTATCGACATCGGCGACGACACTCATGCCGACGCGCAGCGGCGGCTTGCCCTGCATGTCGTCGATGCTGATGATCATCGGAATCCGCTGTACGACCTTGACCCAGTTGCCGGTGGTGTTCTGCGCCGGCAGCAGCGAGAAGCTCGCGCCCGAGGCCGGCGAGATGCTGGCGACGGTGCCCTTCCAGGTCACGCCCGGATAGGCATCGACCGAGATCGAGACCTTCTGACCGGGCCGGACATGCGTGAGCTCGGTTTCCTTCGGGCTGGCATTGATCCACATATGGGTGGTGGAGACCAGCGAGAAGCCCTGCTGTGCGGCCGTCAGATAGGTGCCGACCTGGAGCGACGGAACATTGGCGGTAATACCGTCGAAGGGTGCACGCACGACCGTGTCGTCAAGCTCACGCTGCGCATTGTCGACGGCGGCCTTGGCCTGCAGGTAAACCGGATTCTGCTCCACCGGCTGGTCGGCATTGCCGCCGAGCTGCGCGAGCGTGGTTGCAGCCTGCGCCTGGGCGACGGAGACCTTTTGCTGTGCCGCATCGAGATTGTGCTTGGCCTGATCATAGGCGGCCTTGGAGGCGACCGAGCTATTGATCAGGTTCTGCTGGCGGTCGTATTCGGTCTGGAAATAGGGAATATCGGCCTGCGCCTGGGCGATTTCCGCCAGCGATTGCTTGTAGCTAGCCTGCAGGTTCAGGATCTGGTTGCGGGCATTGCCAAGCTGCGCCTCAGCGCCTTCCAGCGCAATACGGAAGGAGTCGGGCTTCAGGCGGAAGAGCACCTGCCCCTTCTTCACCACCTCGTTTTCATGCACGTCGACCGAAATCACCGTGCCGGAAACGTCGGTGGAAACACCGACCATATCGGCCTGAATATAGGCATTGTCGGTGGACATTATCTGCCCGCCGGTGACGTAGTAATAGCCGCCGATGACAAGGGCGACCGGCAGCAGCGCGAAGAGGATCGGCCGCGTCGGGCTGCGGCGCTTGCGCGGCTTTTCGGGAGGAGCAACCGGAGCGGCGGTGCCGGCAGCGGCGGGCGCCGGAGCGGGATTGGAAGACGGCGCCTCGGCGACTGCGGCTTGGTTCTGCTCGATTGCGGTCTGTTCGTTGGCGGAGTTCACGTTTGCGGGAACGCGAAGCGAAGAAGATGCGTCAGCCATGATTTGTCTCTTTGTCGCCCACCGTTGCGCGGCAGGCCTGGACCAGGTTCGATTTCATAAGGGTGAGCAACTGATAAAGGCGCTCATGATCTTCGGAAGAGACCCCATCCAGGGCCTCCTTGCGGGTTTGGTCGCCTATGCTGCGCATGGTGTCGAGCAACGGCCGCGCTTCCTCGCGCATGTAAAGCATCCAGCTTCGCCGATCGTTCGGGTGCTGGCGGCGTTCGACCAGGCCGCGTTCGGCCAGCTTGTCGAGGATGCGCACCAGCGTGATCGGCTCGATTTCCAACATCTCGGCAAGACCCGCCTGGTGGATCCCTTCATTGTTCGAGAGATAGGCGAGCGTTTGCCACTGCGAACGCGTCAGTCCCATATCTTTCGCACGCTGCTCGAACCGCTTCCGAAGAAGCCGGGCAACGTCATGCAGGAGAAAGCCGAGAGTTGGTGTCGAATTCATGGGATAAGAAGCCTGCTATTCATAAGCAACCTTATAATGCTGTCACGTATAGTAAGTGAGCATGCGATACAAGGGGCCAACGCACGATCTTGTGCAGATCGTCAAAAATGTCGCAGGAGGTGTCGCAAAGATGTCGCAGGCTCGCGGGGTTAGGCGAGCGCTTAACGGGAAGGCATGCTTTCCGTTCTATGCCGGGCGATGATCAGACCGATCAGCGCCGCATAGATCAACGTATTGATCGCGGCAAAGATAAAGAGGCCTTGGGCAGCCTCCCGATCCGCAGCAAAGACCATCGCCAGCGCGGAAGCAAGGCTGATCGCGATATAGGGCGCCAAGACGCGAAGCGGCAGCGCACGCGCTTCTGCGATCCTCTCGGGCGCGACGCGGGAATCGCTCGGAGAACGCGTGAGACGATCGCGAATTGCGGCTGCGCAGCCCATCAGCGACCAGGGCCAGCGCAGGAGCAGAAATGCCATGCTCTCCCAGCTTATGATCCTGGCATCGGCGGGTCGGAATGCACCGGTGGCGCGCCAGATGAAAGCGAGCGCGATCAGCGCGCCAGCGATCGGCAGGAAATGCAGCAGGAAAGCGGGATAGGTGACATCGGCAAAGCTGTGGCCGGTCAGAAGCGCGACGATCGGCAGCATGAAGATGATAGCCAAGCCCAAGGAAAACAGCGGATACCAAAGCTCGGAGAACAACAACTGGAATTTCAACCATCCAGGCAGTTTCGGCATATAGGCCGGCGAATACCGCAACAGGGTGGTCATTCGGCTGCGCGACCGGTAAAATTCCTGCATCATGAGATCTGCGAAGGTCGCCGGACCATCGCCATGGGCGATCGCATCCAGCGCATGGGTACCGCGCCAGCCGCTGGCATTCATCGCCAGTGTCGTCGAAAGATCTTCCGCCGGTTCCGGCCCGGGGCCACCGATTTCCTTCAAAGCCGCGGTGCGCACAGCATAGTGCGTGCCCATACAGAGCGGTGCCCAGCCATTGTTGTAGCCGGACTGCAGCACCCCCTGAATGCCGGCGTCGGCAGAGAGCCTGCCCCTCGCCGCCCAGCTCGATGCCGCATCGGCGTCTGAGATACTCGGCGCCGACACATAGCCAATGGAGGGATCGCGGAATGGCCGAATCATTTCGCGGAGATAGGTCCTGTCGGGCACATGGCCGGCATCGATTTGCACGACGAAATCATATCTTTCATAGCCGAAGTGATCGTAGAAAGATCTGAGATTGCCTTGCTTGCAATGCGGCGAAGGATCGCGAGCGTCAGCCCCGGCGCTCCCGCGCGTCGTGGAGGTGAAGACGCCGTGTTCCATGCACCATTTCATCATTTCCAGGCTGGGTTTTTCCTCCGCCAACCAGACATCGAAATCGCAGCCCGTTTGATCGAGCATTGCCCGCAACGTCGTTTGCACGAGGGGAAGAAGGTCGGATGATGCTCTGGTAACGACCATGGCGATGCGCCCTGCTGGCAACGGTCCGCCGGCTTGCGGCATCCGCCGCGCATCATGGACGATGACGATGAAATAGGCCGGCAAGCCGGTGATCCAGGCAAGAACGAGCGTCACCAGCAGATAGGATGGCCAGCCGATGATGTGATCGCTGCGCAGCCACCACAGCCAGAAGAAGGTCATGGTTGCCGTCCAGACGGTGATGCCGATCAGATTGGCAAAGCGCATCCTGCCTTCGAACACCCGCTCCGTCGCCGGACCAATATCGGCGGGTTCGATGGAAGGCTGAAGCATGGCGTGGATTACAGCGGCTTTGACGGCAGGGATCTTGCTCATCGTGTCACCTTCAGAACGAAAGAGAGGGTCGCGGTGTTGCGCCGCTGACAAGAGCCGTTTCAGCTTGACGTGTAAGGGTGGATGGCAACCCTTTTGAGGAGAAAGGACCGCCATCCATGGGAACAAATCTACGCACTACACCTCCCTCCCCGTATCAACTAACGGCTCCTATAGGCCGCATGCTGTACTTAAAAGATATTGATTGAGAAGAGTAACGTAAATTTATTTACAGTAACAATTCGTGCATACTTGGAATTTTCACCAGTATCGAATCGGACGTTAACTTGGTGAATGAGACGATGATAAAACTACTTTACGCTACGTCAACGGAAATCTGATGAATGATTAGGCAAACTATACTAAATAGCTATTTCACAGGTGAGATATTGGCTGCGTCGTGCATGGAATATAGTCCGCTTTCAGGAGTGACCTAAGCGGCGGGATTAACGCAACGGCAGTGGAAATATGGGGCGGCCTGGGTCGGGCCTTCGTTTCGAGCGATAAGATGTTTCGGCCCGGAACCGGTGAAGACAGAAAACGGCCGCCCACGATGTCGCGAACGGCCGTCCCCTCTCAATTCCTATCCGTGGATCAGTTTCTCCAGCGACGCGATGGATCCCGATCCAGCCCGTTGTCCGAATTGAAGAAGCGTGAGGCCGCTTCCGTTCGATTGCGGACATTCATTTTCTTGTAGATGTTGCGGACGTGAACCTTGACCGTATTTTCGGACAGGCTGAGCTGGTCCGCTATGATCTTGTTCTGTGTCCCCTTGCAGATGAGATCCAATATTTGGACCTCGCGCGTGGTCAGTGCCTGCAGACTGCCGTTGCGCATGGCGATAGCATCCTCATAGGGTCTATGGCTCGTGGCAAAACGCGTCTGTGCCTGATAGAGCGGCTGACTGAGATGCGGCGTGTCCCCAGAGAGCCGGCGTAGAAGCGCCGAGGGGAAGTGTTCGCCACCTTTCATCAGCAGGTCGATCGCTGCCATGAACACGTCGAGGCGCAGATTGAGCGGCAGAACGCCGTGTATATTCCGTCCTTCGACAAGTCTGGCCACGTATGGATCGTGCAGATCGATCGTTTCAACGACCAGCCCGATCGATATTCCGGGCGAATTCGCCCTTATTGCATGTAAAGTGTCCTGCATTTCCTCAGATTGAAGATGGTACAGCAGGATCAGTTTAACGCCCTCCAGAACTTTGCCCTGAAGTGCCTTCGGGTCGGTAATGCTAATGATGTCATATGCTGCAAATCTGGTGCCTAAAGTCTGCACCAGGCATTCAGAAAAGAGATCGGCATCCGCCAGTACGACGATAGTCTCTCTCAAGTTTATGATGTTATGATTGTCCTCAGCATCCCCTGTTCTTACGCTTGCGATGTACATTTGTGCATCCCCCAAAGCTCGCAGCCATGTGTGTTAACCCGCTTTTTGCCGGAATGTTTTTTATGAGCACGGTGCCCTGATAGGACTGTTTATGCAGTCTTCTTAATTAATATAAAACTATATTAATCCATGCGATCGTACTTGGAAATTGCCCAAAGGGGTTAGTTTTGCCGCAAAAACTTTAAAAATTATCACAAATGTGGGAATTTGGCCAAATTGGGTGCCGTATTTGTGCTCAGTTTTGCACATTTCCGGGCATTTCTGTTTAATCAGCTAACCTAAGGTGGAGGTCACCTGGCGACTGACAATAGCCCAAATCGACCGAAATCGGTAGGCCGACTCGGGTGAGCCGAAGACTGGCTTAAAGCATAGTAAGCGTCGATATACTTTTTATTACAATTTGAAATTTCATTGACGTGGTCCGTTTTTGCAACGACCGCAGACTTAGTTAGATTTTTGAAATATATTACTTGGATGCACCGCCACAATTTCTGATCCCTTAAGTCGGACGGATTAAGACTGCGTAAGCGAACGGTAACGCTCATTGATGCCAATCAGGCGGTCGATAGCTCACAAAATCTGGAAAAGACGAGTGACAACAGCGCTTTAAATCCTGCGCACTCATCGGATGAAATCCGATTTACGAAACCGAAACAGGGCGGTAGCCCGAATTGGTATCTATGAGCTTGTGTTGTTTTCGGTCAAAGTCCCACTGTTCCGCACCAACCGCGGAGCTTGGGGAAAATGGCATTCCGGTCCTTTGTCTCGCGTCCCGGACAACCTCCTCCTCCCCTAACTTCTTAGAGACAACAGAAAGCAGAAGGCGTTGGACGCTCTAACTGAGCGCCAGGGCGGATTTGCGTACTTTGTTTTGCGTAGCTGCAAATCCCAAGAGGCCAGGTCTGAACCAACAGGCCGGTTTTGACGGTAGTCCTGTAGTGCGTACACCTGCCGCAACGTTAACAGAGTTGGGGCCGCCACGAGTCAATCCCGTTTAGATGAGAGGGATTCCCCGAGACGGCCTCCTCATTTGGAGGAAATGTATGATGTCTCCTGATTTTGATATCGCCAACATCAGCGCCGATGACGACCTGAAAGTTGGCGCGTTGGCGGATGGTCTCGCGACCAGCGCCGTCAATTCGACGGAAGTGGATGACGGTTCGACCGGTCTTGTCGGCGTCGCCAACACCAATAACAGCAACAATACCAACACCACCGATACGGATGTCGACGTCAAAAACAACGGCGACAATCGCGACAACACCAACAACGGCGACAATCGTGATAACAGCTATAACTGGGATTACGACAATAAGGTAATCACCAAGACCGACACGGATACGGACATCAACATCAAGGATAATGGCGATAATCGCGACAACAGTTACGATTATGACTACAAGGCCATTACCAAGACGGATACCGACGTCCACACCGAAGCCAACAACAACGGTGACAATCGCGACAACTACAGCGACTCCAGCACTCATTCCGATTACGATTTTGGAACGATCAAGGATGTCCATGATGTCGGAAATCTCGGCGTAGCCGGTGGTGATCTGACCTTCAATCTCGGAGACGATTACTCCTTCAACCTCAATATCGATGGCGTGCTCAACAATGCGCTGGGCGGCGGTGGCAATGATACAGGCTTTAGCCTGGTTCAGGCCAACAATCTCGCCGACCAGGATCAGGCCTATGATCTGCGGATGCAGAACCAGGATGCCAGCATTAACCTGACAGCAGACGGTGGTCATTCCCATGCGGATGGCCTCGATCTCGACCCGACCCTGAATTGGAACGGGGTGCCGAGCGTGGGCCACGACATGACCGGTACGGCGTCGGCGGATTCTTCCGCTATCATCGCCAACTCCGGCTTCCATCAGGAAGTGGTACAGGGGGCGAACCTGCTCACCAACTCTGCGGATATTGCCGTTGTCGGCGGCGATCATCACGTGACAACTGGCGACACCTGATTTCGAAGCGAGAGCCACGCCTTTTGTGCGCCGTCCGGAGGACCGGTCGGCGCACATACGTGGCTTGAACCTGGATTTCGCTGAAATGACAGCCGTCGGTAGCGACGGCATCGGTTCGGATAGACCAGGCGTTTCCGAAAATTGGGGGTTCGTTCGTCATGCACGCGGAAAAAATCTCGGAGATCATAGCCCACTTTATCGGGCTCTTCGACACGCAGATCGAGGATCTGCGTCTGCGGCTGGGCTATACGGATGGGACATCGACGGAGGACAGTCCGTCGGAACAGACAGACCCGACCCTGGCAAAGGACGATTTTGCTTCGGGGCTGACGATGGTCGACTACGCTCCCGACGTGAAATACATCTCCTCGCCTTACGACTTCCGTTATGGCTATGTACGCCTGCATGATGATCCCTACCATGTGCGCATAAACGGTCCCGATGGCGTTGCGCCGGTGGAGATCCCTGTCGTCCACCGCCCCTCCGACATCCAATTCCAGCCTGCTGCTCTGCCGTATAAACTCGACGTCCACGTAGGGCCGGGTTCGGAGACCGCTCATGTGGTGCAGGCCAATGTCTTGCGCGATGACGACGTGCTGGACATGACGAATTCTTCCCATCATCTCGTTCGCGATGTCTCCGATGTCTACGATTGGCTGGGCCAAGCGACGGTGAAAGCCGAGGAACTATCGCCCCTTGACTCCCTCCAGCGGACGGAGAGCACCGAGGGGATGATGAAGCTCAGCGACGATCTGCACGCATTTATCAAAACCATCGAGGCGAACGGCGGCGCCGACATACAAGGCCCCGACGGCAGCCATTACTTTGCGATTGCCGGCAATCAGCTCGACGGCATCTTTGTCAACGGTGAGCAGGTCAGCAGCGTCCCGGATCTCGAAGATTCCATGCCCGATCGCGGCCTTGCCGCGCAAAAAGCGGTGATCGAAGGAACGGATGAAACCGTTCATCAGACGGGACTAGGGCCGAACTCCCTCAACATCGAGGCCGGCGGCAATGTCGTCGCAAACCTCGTCAACATCATCGACACAAATGTGATCGCGCATGTGATGGCAGTGATGGGCGACTATCATTCCATCGACGCGATCTCACAGAGCTATGTTTACAGCGACAACGATAAAGTCGATTGCACCTCAGGCGATAACGACCAGTCTTCGCAAAGCGCCTTGACGATCGGCAGGAATATCGCGGTTTTCGAGCACACCCAGTTTCAGGTGAGCTCGACATCAGACCATACCGACGACGGCAATCCGGTTTTCCCGAGCTTCTGGCGCGTCAGCGTCATCGAGGGCGACGTCTCGTTCCTGCACTGGACGGAGCAATATAATTTCCTCTCCGACAACGACACGATGCGGGTGACGACCACCGGCGCCGAGACGACGCTGCTGACCGGCGGCAATACATTGGTCGACCTTGCCTCCTTTTTCAGTCTTGGCATGCAGTACGATCTGATGATCGTCGGCGGCCACGCGTTCGACATCAATTCGATCAGCCAGATCTCGGTGCTCTACGACAATGACGTGGTGTCGACCCTTCAAGGCGGCGAACATGTTCAGACCGGCGGCAACCTGCTCTGGAACCTCGCCTCGATCAACAATGTCGGGCTGTCCGATCGTTTCACGACGATGCCCGATTTCATCAACGACACGGTCAAGAATATCCAGGACCACACCGACGAGATACCGGACGGGCTTGCCCACGACTCCAACTTCGCCGGTCACGAGGCGCTGAATGTTCTTTACATCACCGGCAACTTCTTCGACGTCAACGTCATCAAGCAGATCAATATCGTCGGCGATTCCGACATTGTGCATCAAGTCGCAAGCGATGTGGTGGCGAACAACCAGAACGCCACGGTATCGATCGACACCGGCAGCAATGCCCTGGTCAATATTGCAAACATTACCGACTACGACAGCGTCGGTCATACGACCTATCTCGCCGGCAATCTCTATTCCGATACCGTCCTCATCCAAGGCGGCCTGGTCGATCACGATCAGACCAATACGACCAATGCAAACCAGCAAAGCCAACCGCTGGCCAATGAAGCGATCGCTTTCCTCGGTGATCACGATCAACAGCCCGCGCAGAATGAAACCATCGATCTCGGCCACGACATGTCCTGGCACAACGGCCCTGTCGGCGACGTCATGCAGACCGTCACTTAGCCAGAGACATAGGGGATGCTCCTGATGAACCAGATTTCAAAGCTGAGCATGGCGGAAAGCCGGACATTGCACCTGACGTCGCTGGCGTCGGGCGAGGAGGAGCGGACGGCCGAGCGCGACACCGCCTCCTATATGGCGGCCATAGAAGACGCTGTGGAAAGCCTGAAACGGTTGCGGCGCGAGCCTAAGGCCGCCGTGGTTCCCTCCCCCCTTCCTCCCCAGCCTCCGATACTGGACGTGACGACTGTGGCTGCCGTGGAGACTGAGACCGTTCCCGCCCCCGCGGAGTTTTCCGTTGTGACGAAGGTTGATGAAGGGGCCGCCACCTCGACGACCGAGATCGAGATGCGGCTGATATCGCCCGCTCCAGAGGTCGCTCCGGAGCCTGTGATCGAACCGGCGCCCCGGCTGCCGGAAGCGGAAATGCCAAAGCCCGAAATGCCCAGGCCTGAGATGCCAAAGCCTGAGATGAAGGTGAATCAATCGCAGCCCTTGCCTCGGACGATCGACAACGACTCCGGCCCGTTGCGTGAGAACGAGCGCCGGTCGCTTGCCGGCGGTGGCGGTCACGGTGGCAATAACGAGAGCGGCAAAGGCGGAGGTGGCGGAGGCAATGACGGCGGCATCTTCCACAAACGCAGCGCCCAGCCGATCAATTTCGCCGCCAGCCTGCGCAAGGGTATTTCAGTCGTTCAGCGCAACATGCTGATCGTCATGATCTTCACCCTGGCCATCAACGTTCTGGTGCTAGCAATCCCGATCTATCTGTTCCAGATTTCCGACCGCGTTCTGACCAGCCGCTCGATCGATACGCTGGTCATGCTCACCATCGCTGTCGTCGGCGCCATCCTCCTGCAGGTCATCATGGATTCCGTGCGCCGTTTCATCCTGATGCGCACGGCCGTCGAATTGGAAGTGCAGCTCGGCGCGCCGATCCTGAGCGCGGCCGCCCGTGCGTCCTTGAACGGCAACGGCCGCGACTACCAGACGCTTGCCGATCTGCAGCTACTCCGGTCCTTTTTGACCTCGGGCACGCTGCTTGCCTTCCTCGACGCGCCATTGATGCCGCTCTTCGTCGTCGTCGTCTATCTCGTGCATCCGCATCTCGGCGTGATCGTCATGACGTGCTGCGCCGTCCTGTTCGTAATCGCCTATCTCAATCAAAAGATGACGGCGAAACAGTTTGCCGAAGCCAACGCCTTCGTTACCCGCGCCAATTTCCATTTGGATTCCATGGCGCGCAATTCGCAGATCATCAATGCCCTGGCGATGATCCCCGAAGCCGTGAAGATGTGGGGCCGTGAAACTGCTGGATCGTTGAAATCGCAGGTGGCCGCCCAGGACCGCAATATCGTCTTTTCCGGTCTCACCAAGGCTTGCCGCCTGATCACCCAGGTCACCCTTCTCGGCTGGGGCGCGCATCTCTCGCTCTCCGGCCAGTTGACGGGCGGCATGGTGATTGCGGCCTCGATCATCTCCGGCCGAGCACTGGCGCCGGTCGAAGGGGCGATCGAGGGCTGGAATCAGTTCAATCATTCCCGCGCCGCATACGGCCGCATCAAGCAGCTATTGCTGAATTCGCCGCTGAACTTCCCGCGGCTGCGTCTGCCCAATCCGGAAGGACGACTTGATGTCGAGCGCATTCTCTTCGTCCCGCCGCCGCAGAAACGGGTCGTTTTGAACGGCATCTCCTTTTCCTTGAAGAAGGGGGAATCGCTTGCCGTCATCGGCAATTCCGGGTCCGGCAAGACGACGCTCGGCAAGATGCTGGTGGGCTCGATCCTGCCGACCTCCGGTAATGTGCGGCTCGATCTGATGGATCTGCGCAACTGGGATCAGCGGCAATTCGGCGAGAGCATCGGCTACCTGCCTCAGGACGTGCAGCTCTTTCCGGGTACGATCAAGGCCAATATCTGCCGCATGCGCGACGACGTCGAAGACCGGCTGATCTACGAGGCGGCCGTCCTTGCTGACGTGCATGAGCTGATCGCGACTTTTCCGCAGGGCTATGAGACGGTGGTTGCCGCCGATGGCGCGCCGCTTTCCGGCGGCCAGAAGCAGCGTATCGCGCTTGCCCGCGCCTTCTTCGGCAATCCGAAATTCGTCGTTCTCGACGAGCCGAATTCCAATCTTGACACCGCCGGCGAGGCGGCGCTGGCCCGGGCGCTCATCCACGCCAAAAAACAGGGCATCACCACGGTGACGATCACCCAGCGCCCTGCCCTGCTGCAATGCGTCGATAAGATCCTGGTTCTGAAGGACGGCTCGGTGGCGCTGTTCGGAGAGCGTACCGAGGTACTGAAAACGCTCAGCAACAAGCCCAGCAATGAAATCGGCAATCGGCCACCGGCAAGGATCGAAGGGTGAGCGCCATGTTCGGGAGAAACAAGAATAAGAAAAAAGAAGACAACGAACAGGGGCAACTCGAATGGTATAGCGAGGTCCCACGGTCGATCAGGCTCTACAGCGTCTCGGGTCTGGCGATCCTGTTCGCTTCTTTCGGCGGCTTCGGCTATTGGGCCGCCACCGCGCCGATCGCTTCGGCCGTTATCGCTCAAGGCAGTTTCGTCGCGACCGGCAACAATAAGATCGTTCAGCATCTCGAGGGCGGCATTATCAAGGAGCTGATGGTGAGCGAAGGACAGGTCGTGCAGGAGGGGGATATCCTGCTGACCCTCGATCCGACGGCGGCTCTCGCCAATGATCGGGCGCTGAAACTGAGACGGCTGCGGTTGGAAACTGTAGTCGCCCGTTTGAAAGCCGAGGCCCAGGGCAATGAAGAGTTCAAGGTCCCCGATATTGTCACGGCGGAGGCCGACGATCCCGATGTGACCTCTCTGATCCAGAGCCAGGTTGTGGTCTTCCACAGCAAACAATCCAAGCTGCAGGAACAGCTCAACCTTATCGAAAAGAACATCCGTTCGCTCGAATACCGCACCCAGGGATATCAGGGCCAGCGGCAGGCCTTCGTGACGCAGCTCGGCCTTTTGACCGATGAACAGGCATCGAAAGAGAAGCTTGCGAATATCGGCGTTGTCAGGCGTTCCGACCTTCTAGCCGTGCAGCGCGCGGTCGCCGATGCCATGGGCGACCTTGCCCGCATTGATGCCGAGCTGAACGAGAACGAAGCCCAGGTGGCCAAGTACCGCCAGGAGGCGATCATTGCCATCAACACCAACAAGCAGGCAGCGCTCGACGCGTTGGAAACGGCCGAATCCGATTTGGACAGCGTGCGCGAGCAGGTGCGTGAGGCTGCGGGCGTGCTCGACCGCACCGTCATCCGCTCACCGGTCAGCGGCACGGTCATCCGTTCCTACTATCATACCGCCGGCGGTGTTATCACGACGGGCAAGCCGATCATGGAGATATTGCCGAACAACGTGCCTTTGATCATCGAGGCACAGGTGCTGCGCACCTCCATCGACCAGTTGCGCGAAGGCGAATCCGCCTCCATCCGCCTGTCGTCCCTCAACCGGCGCACGACACCGGTGCTGAACGGTAAGGTATTCTACGTCTCAGCCGACTCGATCGAGGACAATTCCGGTTCGACCCAGCGCGACGTCTATGTTGTTCGCGTCCAGATCCCGAGTGACGAGATCAAACGCATTCCGGGCTTCAAGCCCGTACCTGGCATGCCCGCGGATGTTTTGATCCAGACGTCCGAACGCACCTTTTTCGAATATCTCTCCAAGCCGGTGGTCGACAGCATGTCGCGTGCCTTCAGGGAGCGGTGATGAATTTGTACTTTGGCTAAGTTGAGCGTAGGACCGTGCCATGCCTGCAATGTCCGATATCCTGCTTCGCGTCGGCCGCCTGAACTATGTCTGGACCAATACGGAAAGCCTTCTGATCTACATCATTGCGCATCTGCTGAGGGTGGAGAAGGATGCGGCCATCATCGTCTTCCTGACGCTGAACACCACACGCGCGCGCATCGATTTGGTCGAACGTCTGGCAAAACTATCCTCGACGCCGGCGGAAGACAGCCATGCGGTCCTGGCGCTGATGAGCCGCTTGAAGCGGGAATCGAAGATGCGCAACAAATACAATCACTGCATCTATTCCTTCGACGAAAACGGCGAAATCTCCAGCACGCAGCTCATGCGTCTGGTGGAGGACGACCGGCACGTCAAATACGGCAAGGTGGAACAACTGGATCTGCGCGAAATCGAACGGCTGGAGAGCTCGATCAAGGAGATTGTCGAGATCAGCAAGGCGCTCTGGACATTCATCCGCGCCAGCCCGCGTTTTCACGACGAGCTTTGAAAAGAACCGCTATCCGTAAGCGAGCATTGACCTAGCGACGGCTGAGCAGGCCGATCAGATAACCGATACCGGCGGCTGCCGCGACCATGAAGATCGGCTCCTGGCGAACCCTTTCGCGCAGTTGATCGGTTATTTCCTGAGCCTCCTCGGTGACGACGGACTTCGCGCCTTGCCCGACCGCGGCCATGCTGCGCGAAAGTTTCGTCAGATCCTCCCGAAGCGCGGCGATCTGCAGGTTAAGGTCTTCGACGGCTGTTTCAGCTTGTACCTGAGCTGAGGCAGTTTGGGCGGAAGCGGATTTCGTCTCGGCCATCGTCGGCTCCTCTGTTTACCTCAGCTTTCAACGTCAATCCCAGGCAAAGGTTCCGGATCGGCAGCACCGGGCCGGGTGATTTCCTTGCTGGCTCTTCAATTCCGGTTCGGATTGTTCTAAGGAACTCCGATTGCTTCGCCTGCGGGCGAAGACTGTATTGATGACGAGGTTTGCCTTCCGATGTTCGACGTGTTGAGAAAAATCGCCCAGACCTGGGTTGCCAAGGGCTTGATGCTTATTTTGGCGGCGGCCTTCGGCATATGGGGGGTTGAGCGTTCGCTCATCAGCGGCGGCGGAAGCAATACCGTCGTGACGGTCGGCGATCAGCAGATTGGTACCAATGAATTCCGCCTCGCCTATCGTCGCCAGATCCAGGCCATCAGCCAGCAACTGCGCATGCAGATCACGCCGGAGCAGGCGCGCGCCTTCGGCATCGGACAGCAAACGGTCGCCCAGCTCGTTGCCGGCGCTTCGCTTGACCAGCTTGCCGCCGATATGAACCTTGGCCTGTCGCAGGATCGCCTCGCCCAGCTTATCGGCGACGATCCGGCCTTCAAGGCGCTGAACGGCAGCTTCGACCGCCAGAAATTCGAGAGCTTGCTGCGCAACAGCAGCATCAATCCCGACGACTACATCAAGGAGCGCAGCAAGGTTGCGATCCGTAGTCAGATCGTCGAAGCAGTCTCCAACGGCTTTACTGCGCCGAAGGTTCTCGTCGATGCCGTCAAGCAATATCATGACGAAAACCGCAGCATCGATTATCTGCTGTTGACCAACGCCAATATCGACCCGATCAAGGCGCCCGCCGAAGACGTGCTGCAGAAATGGTTCGATGGCGTCAAGTCGAAGTACCGCGCGCCCGAATACCGCAAGTTCGCCTATGTGACGCTGCAGGCCGAAGATGTCGCCAATCCCGCGAGCGTGACCGACGATGCGGTTCGCGCCGAGTTCGAGAAGCGCAAGGATAGCTTCACGACGCCGGCAACGCGCACGATCGAGCAGCTCACTTTCGCCAACAAGGACCTCGCCAACGCTGCCGCCGACGCGCTGAAGACGGGCTCGACATTTGACCAGTTGGTCACCGATCAAGGCAAGAAGCCCGCCGACGTGCTGCTCGGCACCTTCACCAAGGATCAGGTTCCGGATCAGACAATCGCCCAGGCTGCCTTTGCCGTTATCAAGGAAGGCGGCACCACGCCTGTCATCGACGGTTCATTCGGCCCGGTGATCCTGCGCGTAACCAATGTCAAGGCGGAGACGGCGAAGAGCTTCGACGAGGTCAAGGAAGACATCCGCAAGCAGATTGCGCTCAACAATGCCGCCGATGAAATCACCAGCGCTCACGACAAGTTCGAAGACTTGCGCGGCTCGGGTGCGTCGCTGCAGGAAGCCGCACAGCAAATGAAACTGAAGCTGGTGACCGTTGATTCGGTCGATGCCACCGGCCTCGACTCAAGCGGCAACGAGATCAAGGACCTGCCTGCCAAGCAGCAATTGCTGGCCGAAGTCTTCAAGGCGGACCAGGGCGGCAATGCTGCGCCTCTGACGATCGGCAACAATGGCTACGTCTGGTACGATGTGCTGAACATCACGGCTGATCACGATCGCCCGCTTTCCGAGGTGCATGACAAGGCCGTTGCCGACTGGACTGCCGAGCAGCAGAAGGTTGCGCTCGCCGCCAAGGCAACCGAGCTGAAGCAGGAAGCGCAGAAGGGCAAATCGCTTGCCGACATCGCCGCGCCGCTTGGCATCGCCGTCGAAAACAAGTCTGGTGTGACCCGCACGACGGATGATCCCGTTCTCGGTCGTGGTGGCGTTGCAGCCTCGTTCTCTGGTCCGGCCGACACGGTCGCCAACGCGGTCGGCGCAGACGACACGACGCAGATCCTCTTGAAGGTCACCGAGGTCAACGACAATCCGACGACGGATGCGCTGAACAATGCCGATCAGCAGGCAGCTCAGATTGCCAATGCCGCCGGCGACGACATTCTTGACCAGATGGTCAGCGACCTGCAATCCAAATACAGCGTCACGGTCAACCAGAGCCTCGCCGAACAGGCGATGTCTCGCTAGGCCCGGTCGGGAGGATCGATAGCCGATGGCTGAATTGAAACCTTTCCTCGCCAAGGTCGCCAACCGCGAGGTGCTGACACGGGATGAGGCTCGTCAGGCATTCGAGATCCTGATGTCGGGCGAAGCCACGCCCTCGCAGATCGGCGCTTTCCTGATGGCGCTGCGCGTGCGCGGCGAGACGGTCGATGAAATCGTCGGCGCGGTCACGACGATGCGCGCCAAGATGCTGCCGGTGGAAGCACCTGCGGATGCGATGGATATCGTGGGTACCGGCGGTGACGGTGTTGGCACCTATAATATCTCCACGCTCGCCGCCCTGATCGTGGCCGGTGCTGGTGTGCCGGTCGCCAAGCATGGCAATCGCGCCCAAAGCTCGAAGGCTGGCACGGCCGACACGCAGTCCGTGCTCGGCATCAAGCTCGATGTCGGCCCCGAGACGATCGCCCGCTGCATTCGCGAAGCCGGAATCGGCTTCATGTTCGCGCAACTGCATCATTCCTCGATGCGCCATGTCGGCCCTTCGCGCGTTGAGCTCGGCACGCGCACGATCTTCAATCTGTTGGGGCCGCTGTCCAACCCGGCCGGCGCACGCCGCCAACTGCTCGGCGTCTTCGCGCCGCAATGGGTCGTGCCCCTTGCCGAGGTGCTGAAGGATCTGAATGCGGAAAGCGTCTGGGTCGTGTACGGCAACGGTATCGACGAGATCACCACCACCGGCCCGACGAATGTCGCCGCGCTTGAAGACGGCAAGATCCGCACCTTCGAGCTGACGCCTGCCGATTTCGGCCTGCCGCATGCCTCGCTGGCAGACCTCAAGGGCGGCGACGGCGTCTTCAATGCGGCAGCGCTGCGCGACGTGCTCAGCGGTGCGAAGAACGCTTATCGCGATATTTCGCTCGCCAATGCCGCGGCATCCCTCGTGATTGCGGGCAAGGCGGAAACGCTTCATGATGGCATGAGGCTCGCGGCTCAGTCGCTCGACAGCGGCGCGACCGCCGCCGCGCTGGAAAAGCTGATCGCCGTCTCCAACGCCGAAGAATAGGATTAGGACGTCATGACCGATATCCTCCAGAAGATCGAAGCCTACAAGCGCGAGGAGATCGCCGCCGCGAAGGCCAAGGTCTCGCTTGCCGATCTCAAGGCGATGCAGGCCGGCCAGTCCGCGCCGCGCGGCTTCCATAAGGCATTGGTCGCCAAGAAGGATGTCAGCGCCTTCGGCCTGATCGCCGAAATCAAGAAGGCAAGCCCGTCCAAGGGGCTCATTCGCCCCGATTTCGATCCGCCCGCCCTTGCCAAGGCCTATGAGTTGGGCGGCGCTGCCTGCCTCTCTGTGCTGACGGACAGCCCAAGCTTCCAAGGCGCACCGGAATTCCTGACCGCCGCCCGTGCCGCCTGCTCTTTGCCGGCATTGCGCAAGGATTTCATGTTCGAAACCTATCAGGTGCATGAGGCTCGCGCCTGGGGTGCCGATTGCATTCTCTTGATCATGGCCTCGCTTTCCGACAGCGATGCCGAGCGCCTCCAGGACGAAGCCTTCGACCTCGGCATGGATGTACTGGTCGAGGTGCACGACGCCGAAGAAATGGAGCGGGCATTGAAGCTGTCTTCGCCGCTCGTCGGCATCAACAATCGCAATCTGCGCACCTTCGAGGTCAGCCTGACGGTCAGCGAAACCCTGTCCACCATGGTTCCCGAAGGCCGGCTGCTGGTCGGCGAAAGCGGTATTTTCACCCATGCCGACTGCAAGCGTCTCGAAGCCGTGGGCATCACCACCTTCCTCGTCGGCGAAAGCCTGATGCGCAAGGACGACGTGGCGTCCGCGACGCGCCTGCTGCTTACCGGCGAAACCGGCGTTCTGGCGGCAGAGTGAAATGAGCACGGAGAAAGCCGGCCTGACCCATATCGGCGCCTCCGGCGAGGCGCATATGGTCGATGTCGGCGACAAGGCCGAAACGGTTCGCATCGCCACCGCTGAAGGCCATGTGAAAATGAAGCCGGAGACGCTGGCGCTGATCCGCGAAGGCAATGCCAAGAAAGGCGATGTCATAGGCACGGCCAGGCTTGCCGGCATCATGGCCGCCAAGCAGACCGCCAATCTCATCCCGCTCTGCCATCCGCTGATGCTGACCAAGGTCACGGTCGATATCGCCGAAGATGCTGCCCTGCCCGGCTTGCGGGTAACCGCCACCGCAAAACTCACCGGACGCACGGGCGTCGAGATGGAGGCGCTGACAGCCGTTTCGGTTGCTTGCCTGACAATCTACGATATGGCCAAGGCCGTGGACCGGACGATGGAAATCGGCGGTATCAGGCTATTGGAGAAGTCCGGCGGCAAATCCGGCGACTTCCGTCATCCGGAGGCCTGAAGATGAGTCTTTTACCCGTTGTCGACGCCCAAGAACGTCTGCTGAATAGCGCAACGCCGCTCCATCGCGTCGAAAGCGTTGAACTCGACATGGCGGAAGGCCGGGTTCTCGCCAAGGACTTGGCTGCACGCCTCACACAGCCCCCTTTCGATGCCTCGGCGATGGATGGTTATGCCCTGCGTTTCGAGGATGCCGCCGAACCGGGAGCGGAATTGACCGTGATCGGTGCTTCCGCCGCCGGTCACGCCTTTGAGGGTGTGGTCGGCAAGGGCGAAGCGGTGCGTATCTTCACCGGTGCGCCAGTTCCGGCCGGAGCCGATACTGTGCTGTTGCAGGAGGACGCGCTACGGCTGGAAGACGGCCGCATCCGCCCCACCTACCCCCTGCGTAAGGGGCAGCATATCCGCCCGCGCGGCCAGGACTTTGCCGAAGGTGAAGTCGTGCTCGCGAAAGACACGGTGATGGATTTTTCGCGACTGACGGTTGCCGCCGCCATGAACCATCCGGCACTCGATGTGTATCGGCGTCCATTGGTGGCGATCCTTGCGACAGGCGACGAGCTGGTGACGCCGGGCAGCGAGCCCGGTCCCTCACAGATCATCGCATCAAATACATTCGGCATTGCCGCTCTCGCCCGCAACGCCGGCGCTCATGTGTTCGATCTTGGCATTGTCCCGGACGACAAGGCGGAAATCACCGCCGCGATCGGCCGGGCGCAGGTGGCGAAGGCCGATGTCATCGTCACGCTCGGCGGCGCCTCGGTCGGTGATCATGATCTGGTGCAGGCCACCATGGTCGAGGCCGGCATGCAGCTTGATTTCTGGCGCATCGCCATGCGTCCCGGCAAGCCGCTGATGGTCGGCAGCCTCGGCGAAACCCATGTCCTTGGGCTGCCAGGCAATCCGGTTTCCAGCCTCGTCTGCGGCCTCTTGTTCCTGGAGCCGCTGATCCGCAAGCTCGCCTTGCTGCCGCCCGTGAAGCGTGAAGCCATGGCTCGGACTGCCGTAACGCTCGCCGCCAACGATCAGCGCCAGGACTATATCCGGGCAACGCTGACGAAATCCGCGGATGGCGGCTGGCTGGTCGAGCCTTTTTCCAAGCAGGATTCCTCGATGATGAAGGTCTTTTCCCGCTCGGACTGCCTCATTATCCGCCCGCCGCGCACGCCCGAGCTTGTGGCAGGCTCTCCCTGCCAGGTTCTGTTGCTGCGTCCGGAGCTGATGAGCTAAGCCGGATATGAAAATGCCGGGCAGTTTGGCCCGCCCGGCACGAATTCCTTCCAATCGAAAGCGCGAATTACTTCGCCGGCTTCTCGTGGTGGCCGCCGAAGCCTGCGCGCATGGCAGACAGTACCTTGTTGGCGTAATCGTCATTACCGCGCGAGGCGAAACGGCCGTAGAGAGCGGCGCTCAGCACCGGCGTCGGTACGCCTTCGTCGATCGCAGCCGAAATGGTCCAGCGGCCCTCGCCCGAATCCGAAACGCGGCCGGCATATTGCGACAAGGCCGCGTCGCCATGTAGTGCGTCGGCGGTGAGGTCGAGCAGCCAGGAGGTGATTACGCTGCCGCGGCGCCAGACTTCGCTGATTTCGGCGATGTCGAGGTTGTACTGATAATATTGCGGATGCGACAACGGCGCGGTTTCGGCGTCGGCTTCGGTGGTCTGCAGGCCGACATTGGCATGACGCAGCACGTTGAAGCCTTCGGCGTAAGCAGCCATCAGGCCGTATTCGATGCCGTTGTGAACCATCTTGACGAAGTGGCCGGCACCCGACGGGCCGCAATGCAGATAGCCCTGCTCGGCGGTGCTGACGCTTGAGGCCGCTTCGGAACGCATCTTCGACGGAGCGACATCGCCGACGCCCGGCGCAAGCGTCGCGAAGATTGGCGACAGGTGCTGCACCGTCGCCTTTTCGCCGCCGATCATCAGGCAATAGCCGCGCTGCAGGCCGAAAACGCCGCCGCTGGTGCCGACGTCGACATAGTGAATGCCTTTCGGCTTCAGCTCTTCGGCGCGGCGGATGTCGTCGTGGTAATAGGAGTTGCCGCCGTCGATGACGATATCGCCGTCTTCGAGCAGCGGAACGATCTTGGCCAGCTCCTTGTCGACGATCGCAGCCGGCAGCATCAGCCAGACGGCGCGAGGACGGGAGAGCTTCGATACGAAATCTTCGAGCGACGTGCTGCCGGTGGCGCCGAGCTGCTCAAGCTCTGTGATGCTTTCCGGACGTGCGTCGAAAACGACGGCGCTGTGGCCGCCCTTCATCAGGCGCTGCACCATGTTGCTGCCCATACGGCCAAGGCCAATCATTCCGATTTGCATGTGTCGGTCTCCTGGGAGGTTTAATCGGTTTGAAAACTCCATAAAGACATTTCGCAATCTTTGCCAATGAACAAATGACGGGCAAGCCATGCAGGCGTCTAGGATTGGGCGGAAAGCGCCGCGTTCACGCATCTGTGATATTGCCCGTCGCTGTCCCTTGCTTTCGCGGTGCAATAAGCCAGAATATCTGCACCATTTTGATAGCCCGATTTCGCTTCGCTGGCTTGAACAGAAACGTCTAATTCAACAAAACTATCACAATTCGTTGTCGTAAGCTGCGTAGGCGAAATTCGATGCGAAATGGGGTAAGTTTCGTGATCGATCCGTTTTTCTTCAGAGCTCGTCTACGAAGGCGTTCAACGTTACGTCCGTCAACGGAGGCACCATGGTCATACCCTTAAAACTGCCGCTCGTTCCGGCTGCATTCTTTGGCACGGTGCTCGGCCTTTCCGGTCTTGCCAACGCTTGGCGTGTGGCGGCGCGCGTGTGGCAATTGCCGGCGGCAATTGGTGAGACGATCACCTTCGTCTCGATAGCCGTCTGGGCAGTGCTGATCGTGCTTTACGTGCTGAAATGGGCGGTGGCCCGTGAAGAGGCGTTGAAAGAAGTGGTCCATCCTGTGCAATGCTGCTTCATCGGCCTCGTCGGGGTCGCCACCATGCTGGTGGCCGGTGGCCTGCTGCCCTATTCCCGCGTTGGCGCCGAAACTCTGTTTATCCTCGGCGCCATCTACACACTTGCCTTCTCGGTCTGGCGCACCGGCGGTCTCTGGCAGGGCGGGCGCGACGTCACCACCACGACCGCCGTGCTCTATCTGCCAAGCGTGGCCGGAGGTTTCGTGACTGCCAGCGTCGCAGCCGCCCTCGGCTTTCCCGATTGGGGTCAGCTCTTCTTCGGCGCCGGATTTTTCGCCTGGCTGGCGATCGAATCCGCGCTGCTGCACCGTCTTCTGACAGCGCCGGCATTGGTGCCGCCGCTGCGCCCGACGCTCGGCGTTCAACTTGCGCCGCCGGCCGTCGGCGCGCTCGCCTATATCAGCGTCACGCAGGGACCGCCTGACCTCATCGTGCATGCTATGATCGGCTATGGCATCCTGCAGGCCTTGATCATGCTGCGCCTCCTACCGTGGATCACGAAAGAGGCCTTCAGCCCCGCTTACTGGGCCTTCACCTTCGGTGCGACGGCGCTGGCGACTGCACCCTTGCGCCTGATTGAGCGCGGCGACACCGGCCCTGTCGCACAACTTGCGCCGATCCTCTTCATCGCCGCCAATATCGCCGTGGGATTGATTGCGTTCGCGACGATCTGGCTGATTGCCAACCGCAAACTGATCATCGGCTGGGTCGAGCTGTCGCGTCAGGACACCGGCGCTCTCGGACAGCGTTGACCGGCCGAGGCCTGCCGGAGAGTTTCAGGAGTGAATATGCTGGATCACGTTACAATTGGAGTTATCGATGTGGAACGGTCGAAGGCGTTCTACGATGCGGCTTTGCTCCCGCTCGGGATCGAACGTCTATATGGCGAGGGTGCGATTTTTGCCGGATACGGGATCAGGCCGAAGGCCTTCTTCTGGATAGGAAATCGAGATGTGCCGCAAACACGCGTTCACGTCGCCTTTGCTGCTCAAAACAGAGCCATTGTTGATCAGTTTTATGAGGTTGCGCTGGCTGCCGGTGGGCTGGACAATGGACCGCCAGGCATCCGACCCCACTACCACCCCGACTACTACGGTGCGTTTGTTCTCGACCCAGACGGACACAACATCGAGGCCGTCTGCCGCTCGGCGGTGGGCCAAATCTATCCATAGATTGATCTCGGGGATCTGGCAGAGGCACCTGCCGGTCACTCCACCGGCGGACCGACATACCGCGCGCGTGGCCGGATGAGATGACCGCTTGCGGATTGCTCCATGGCGTGCGCCAGCCATCCGACAGTTCGGGCAAGTGCGAAGATGATCAGCGGCGCGTCCCGCGGCAGATGGTAGGCGGATGTCATCGCCGTCAGGGCAAAATCAACATTGACGGGTTCCCCGACCAATTCTTCCGCCGCCCTGCGCACCTCCGCGAACAAAGGCGGCAGCGTAAAGCAGGCAAGCAGCGCCCGGGCGCGCGCATCGCCGTCGGGATAGAGCGGGTGGCCGACTGCCGCCAGCGACCTCCCCTCGGCGAGATAGCTGCGGACCGCCTCCTCAGCGCCGATTGAAGCAGCAAGGTCCATCAGCGAGCGCACGCTTTGCCACGCGCCGCCATGCAGCGGCCCGGTCAGTGTTGACAGGCCGGAAAGTGCCGCGGCCGATAGTGTCGCACCAGCAGAGGCGGTGATCCGCGCTGTGAAGGTCGAGGCATTGAGTTCGTGGTCGGCTAAGAGCACGAGAGAGCGGCGGATGAGTTCGGCGGCATCCGGCTGGTTCCACGCCTCAGCAAGGCGCAGATGCAGTGGCACATGAGATAGGCCCGGTGCCAGCGCATCGGCAACCGTACCGAATACGCTTTCCGCTTCATTTCGCAGCGCCGGGAGCGAGCGCCCGAGCGACGGCAGGTCGGTTGAGGCGCGCTCGGCCAACGCCGAAAAGACCGCCGCTAAGGCGGATGGCTCGTAATTGCCACCTTGCCCCTCCAGCCGCAAGGGCCGTTTCATGTCCCACAGGAGACAGGCCACCTCCTCCAAGGTCGCGTATTCGGCGAGCTTCGCCGCATCCTGCCCGCGATAGAACAGCCGGCCATGCGAAATTGTCGACAAGGCCGAAGGCAGCACAGGATCACCCCACTGGATGGCATCGGCTGCAACGGCCTCGGTCTTTCGCCGTCCCGCGTGGCGCGCCGCCAGCCGCTTGACGTCATCGGCGAAATAAAGGCTTCGCCGCGTGTCGGTTGGATCGGGTTTCGCACGGATGCGGCCACGGCTGACATTCGCGTAAAGCGTCTGTGATTTGGTGCCCAGGAGGTTCAGCGCCTGCTCTGCCGTCAGCCAGCTCATGGTTCCTCATATTGATCAATTGCATCAAGATTGACGTCAATGAAAATAGGACTGATCTAAGTGCGTAGTCAAAGGAGAAAAATGATGAAAAGTGGTCTCGAAGATATCATTGCTGCCGAAACCAAGTTGTCCGATGTGGACGGTGCTGCCGGCCGCCTGATCATCCGCGGTGTGTCGCTGGACGACTTGGTCGCGACCAGCCGCTTCGAGGATGTCGCCGCGCTGCTGCTGGAGGGCTTGTTCGAGGAACATGCCGATGCCGCAAGCATCAGGGCGCAATTGGGCGCCGCGCGCGTGGAACTGTTCGCACATGTGAAAGCGGCAGATGCAGTATTGCTGGCCCTGCCGCCGGTGGAAGTCATGCGGGCGCTGCTGGCTCGCATCGGAGACGGCGATGATTTTGCCACGGCCATCCGCCTGATGGCGGCGCCAGCGGTCTTCCTGCCTGCCGTGCTGCGCCTTCAAAACGGCAATCGGCCGGTCAGGCCGGATGCCTCCCTATCTCAATCCGCCGACATCCTGCGCATGCTGACGGGCAAGCGCCCGACGCCACAGCAGACCGCCGGCCTCGATGCCTATCTGGTCACGATCTCCGATCATGGATTGAATGCTTCCACCTTCGCCTCTCGCGTCATCGCCTCGACCCATGCCGGCCTGACCTCCTCGGTATTGGCTGCGATCAGCGCTCTCAAGGGACCGCTGCATGGCGGTGCTCCCGGCCCGGTGCTCGATATGCTGGATGCGGTCGGTGAGCCCGCTAATGCCCGCGCATGGCTGTCGCAGGCGCTTGACCACGGAGAACGGCTGATGGGCTTCGGTCACCGCATATACCGCGTCCGCGATCCCCGCGCCGATGCACTGAAGACGGCGCTGCGGCCGATCTTTGCGAGCGGTCAGGCCAATGCTGGCCGCATCGCGCTCGCCGAGGCGATCGAAGCCGCGGCTCTGGCTCTGTTGAAGGAGCGCAAGCCCGACCGTCCGCTGGAAACCAATGTCGAATATTATACCGCCCTGCTGCTCGATGCTCTCGGTTTCCCGCGTAACGCTTTCACCGGCGTCTTTGCGATCGGCAGGACGGTGGGTTGGATCGCCCATGCGCGCGAGCAGATGCTCGATGGCCGCCTGATCCGTCCGCAATCGCGCTATGTCGGGCCTTTGCCGAAGGCTGCATAGTATTTGGCGGCTGGCGAGCCGAATGATCCTCAAGCGGCCGCCATCTGTCGCGGCCGCATCAACCCTTCGCGGATATGGCGGGCAAGTTCGGTTGCCGGCGGTGTCGCTCCGCTTTTAGACAAATGGAGGTTGATGGAAAAGACCGGCAGGTCCGGCAGACCATCGCCTGCGCCGAGAATATCGAGGTCGGCGGGAACGGTAGAGGCAAGCCAGGCGGTGATCGCAAGATCGGTGCGCACAGTGGCCGTCGTCGCTTCGATATTGCCGTTCTCGAACACGGTGCGCCAGCGTCGCCCGTCGTCTCGGAGCGCCGCGAATACCGACGGTCGGAAGGCGCAGGTATCGGCCACCATCGAAATCGGTAGCGGATTCTTCCGATGGGCGCCGCCCGCTTTTGCACCCACCCAAACCAGCCGGTCGATCGCCAGGCATTCGCCCTTGGACGTGCCGAGCGGCTCTTCGATGACGCCGAGATCGATCACGCCATTGTCGAGCGCCTGCATCAACTCGGGCGATGAGCCACAGACCAGAGAAATCTCTACCTGCGGATGACGTTCCGCATAGGACCTTAGAACCGGCGCCAGAACCGTTCCGACGAGATCATGGGGCACGCCGAGCCGCACGCTGCCTTCTACGGTGGTTTCCGCCATATCGGCCCAGATGTCGTCATTGAGGATCAGGAGCCGGCGGGCATTGCCGAGCATCCGCTCTCCCGCATCCGTCAATCGCAGTCCGCGATTTTCCCGCTCGAAGAGAGCACAGCCCAGCATCTCCTCCAGTCGCTTGATCTGCTGGCTGACAGCGCCTTGCGTCATGTGCAGCATTTTGGCGGCGACTGTCATGCTGCTGTGATCGGCAACGGCGGCGAAAGTCCTGATAAGGGCGATATCGAAGTTTCTGACCATGTCCGCATCATAAACGCTAATGCATCTGGCATTCAACATTCGTTTTTCTGATGGCTGTCATGCACCTATGTATCTACTGAAAATGGAGACCGGCCCGCGTGACCATTGAAGCCTTGTTATTCTGATTCTCTTTGCGCTCGTCTCGACTGTCACGCCAGGCACCGCCGCGACGCTTCCCAAAGTTCCGGGCGCGCGCTCAATTTTTCCTCGCGTGCCTCCCTGTGATTTTCATCATTCCCATGGGGCACGGATAAAACCAAAAATGGCGAATATACCGCCAAATATGTGGGATTTTGCGTAGTTCGGGCTAGCGAAAATGGTGAAACTATAGCCCTTACCACAAAGGGACTAACCACAAAGACCGCTCGCTTCTTGGTGTGGAATGGTGCTATCTGCGCGCCCTAAATGTTTTCCAACTGCCACGGTGCAATATGGAACGCTACGCACGACATTGTGACAATATCGGCGTAAACTGCAGCCTTAGACCACGGGATGAATTCGGGGGGCACTTGGAGCGCCGACTGACTGCCATTCTTGCTGTGGACATCGTGGGCTACAGCCGCTTGATGGGGATGGACGAGGCCGGCACGCTGGCAGCGGTCAGGCAGCATCGTGCCGAAGTTCTGGACCCCAGGATCACCGAACACAAGGGGCGCATCGTCAAGCACACCGGCGATGGCATGCTGGTCGAATTTTCGAGCGTAGTGAATGCAGTCGCCTGCGCCGCCGAAATTCAGCGCGATATGCTGACGCGAAACGAAAACGCACAGCAGGAGCGCCGCATCGAGCTGCGTATCGGCATCAATCTCGGCGACGTCATTGTCGAGGATGGCGACATCTTTGGCGAAGGCGTCAATCTGGCGGCCCGCCTGGAAGCCATTGCCGAGCCGGGTGGCATCGCCGTCTCCGCTTCGGTGCGCGATCATGTCGGCTCTCGCCTCGGCGTTTCCTTCGAAGATCGTGGCGAGCATTCCCTGAAGAACATCGCCCATAGCGTTCGCGTCTACACCGTTTCTCTCAGTGCGCCGACGACCTCATCGGTCATCGCTCTGCCGAGGCGGGATGGCCGCAAGCGGCTGGTGGCCGTGCTGCCTTTCGTTAACATGAGCGACGACCAGGAGCAGGAATATTTCTCCGACGGGATTACCGAGGATCTGATCACCGATCTCTCGCAGATTTCGGACCTCAATGTCGTGGCTCGCAACACCGTCTTCACCTACAAGGGCAAGTCGGTGAAGGTGAAGCAGATAGCGCAGGAACTCGGCGCCGATTTCGTGCTGCAGGGCAGCGTCCGCAAGGCCGCCCAGCGCGTACGCATCACCGGCCAGCTTATCGACGCCCGCAACGGCGCGCATCTCTGGGCCGGCCGTTTCGATCGCGACCTGACCGATATTTTCACCATTCAGGACGAGATTACTCATGCGATCGTCGACCAACTGAAGATCAAGCTCCAGCCGGAGGAGAAGAAGGCGATCGAAAGCGAACCGACCGCCAACATCGAAGCCTATACCTACTATCTTCGGGGGCGGCAGTTCTCGCATGCCTGGACGCGGTCATACCTGCTGCTGGCGCGGCGTATGTTCCTGAAGGCCGTCGAGCTCGATCCGGATTACGCCCGCGCCTATGCCGGCATAGCCGATTGCGACTCGGCGCTGAGGGACTGGAGCCCGCGCGAGTTTCCGCTGGAAAACATCATGGCGATGAGCGCCAAGGCGCTGGAACTCGATCCCAATCTGGCCGAGGCCTATGCTTCGCATGGCCTGGCTTTGCATCAAAGCGGCCAGAACGAGGAAGCGACGGCCGCCTTCGCTCGGGCCATGGCGCTGCAGCCGAACCTTTACGAAGCGAATTTCCACTACGGCCGCTTCCTGTTCATGCAGGGCCGGTTCGAGGAGGCCGTGCATTATTTTGAGCGCGCGGCAACGATCCGCACCGATGACTATCTGTCGCCCGTGCATCTCATCAGTGCCTTCCGCTCGCTCGGAAAGACGGAGGACCTAGAGCATTGGGCAAGGATTGGCGTCGAGCGTGCGGAACGAGCGCTCGATCTCAATCCGGAAAACTCAGGCCCCGCCCACCGCGGCGCCATCGCCCTCGCCCATCTCGGCGAGGCCGGGCGAGCCCGGGAATGGGCGGCGCGTGCACTCACGATCGATCCGGACGACGTTTGCACCCAATATAATGTTGCCTGCGCCTATGCCGTACTTGGGGATCGCGAAGCAGCGCTGGACCTGCTCGAAAGATTGCTGCCGATGAGCTCTGCCTATCAGGTGCTCTGGTTCAGCAATGATTCTGATCTGGATTCGCTGCGTGACTCGCCGCGGTTCCACAAAATGTTCGAGAGGTTCAATGTGGGGCATGCCCCGGCGGAGGAGCACAGGGTCTCCAGCGAAGACGAAGCTCTTTGCTAGAGCGCTGCATTCTTTCGGGATCAGGCCCGGCTGCGCCATAGCCAAACGGCAAGAGAACCGGCACGACCGCGCAGGCTCGCTTCGATCGGACCATCGAGCTGGCCTTCCGTATAGGGTTCGCTGTCGCGTCCGGCAGATTGCAGCAGGTCGTTGCTGAACGCGATCTCGGCATTGCTGCGGGCAGCCACCTCCATCAGGCGGCTGGCGACATTGACAGTGTCGCCGGTCGCTGTGATCTGCTGGCGGCCGTGACCGCCGAGCCTGGAGGCGACGACGGTGCCGAAATGCGCTCCGATCTTGAAACCGATGCGGGAGGCGATGGACTCCGGCAGGGTTCCAAACCAGCCTCTCATTCGATCGGCCAGGCGAATGCAGCAGCACGCCGCATTGGCGGGATCATCCCTCTTCGGCTGCGGCAGGCCGAACAGGATCATGGCGCCATCGCCCATGAAGCTGGTGATGGCACCGCCGCAGGCAGACACTTCCTCGTCGACGAGATCATAGAAGCCGTTCAACAGTTCGCGCACCGCCGTTGGGCCGATTGCTTCGCTGAGGCCTGTGAACCCGTTGAGATCGATGAAAACAATGGCCGCTTCCTGACGCACCGGTTCCGTCAGAAAGCTGGGATCGCGGGCAAGATGTTCGGCAAGGCCCGGCGCCTGAATGCGCTGCAGGAGTTCGCTCTGTTGCGCGAAATGCCTGGCCTGTTTGCGGCCAAGCCAAAGCTGCGCGGCGCCGAACAGAAGCGCCGGCGGCATCGCGGCCGCGATCGGAATAGCGGCACTCAGCCAAATGCCATGCTTGAAGGCGCTGATGTTGATCGACAGCCAGGCAAGGATGACACAGAGCGCTATGATCAGGCCGATAGTGTTGCGCCGCCAGGCAAGCAACCCGACGAGAACGACCGGCAGGCCAATGGCAAAGCCGAGGTCAATGAGGCGCACGTCGCGGTCGCGGACCAATCCGTCCCCGGCGATCAGATGCGTGATTGAAGTGGAAATGACCTCGACGCCCGGCAGGACCGGATCGAAAGGCGTCGGAAAGACATCGCCGCCGCCGGTAACGGTCGCGCCGATAACGACGATGTGGTCCCTGATCGCCTCCTCCGGCAATTGCCCTGTTAGCGCTGCACTGGCGCCGATGGTGCGGATCGTGCCACGCGGACCGTAGAAAGAGAGCGGCAAGAGATAGCCGGTATCGGTATGCACCAAACGATCGCCAAGCTTGATGTGGTCGGAAATGACGGTCGTAGGCTCGCCGGTGGCGGCGGAAACGACGCGCAGCGAGAAGGATGGTTCGATCCGCCCGCCGCTGCGAAACAGCATGGGCACGAAACGCGGCGTTCCCGTCTTGTCGGTCTGGACGTTGACGACACCATAGCTCGCTGCCTGCGCAAACCGAGGCAGCGGCTCCAGGAATTGCAGGGCGCTGGGGACGCGCGCAAGCGGCTCCTTGCTGTCGTCGGCAACACGCTGGCGACTTTCGGGAAAGATGCCGGCGACGGCCAGCACGGCGTTGGTCTTTCTCAGCGACTGTGCCAGCGCTGCATCGTCGGCCTCCGCGCCAGGATCCACCAAAAGCATGTCGAGCCCGATTGCTTTCGGCTTCAGCGCGGTGATGGCATCGACGACTTTCGCGAGGGTGGCACGGGGCAGCGGATAGTGGCCCGCTTGACGGGACGCCTCGTCATCGATGGCGACGATGGTAACGATATCGGGCGGTTGCCGGGTACCGCCGAGCACGTTCCTGAGATTGGTCAGCGTCGCCTCGGCACCGTCGATAAAGGGAATATCGCCGCGCAGATGAGCGATGCCAAGGCCCGCACCCCAGACGGCAGTCAAGACGAGCGCAATCAGCGTCTGCAGCGGTGGTCTGCGCATGGGAATCAGGATCTCACTGGCCGAGGCGGCCCATCAGCGCGCTTATGCGTGGTTGCTTCCAATTCGTAACGCGCAGGGGACCGCGGCTGCGATCGACATCAACCCCCTGCCCTCGTCCAAGCGTAACGCCTTGCCCGGTCGAAACCTTGTTAACGGCGACGCGGCCGCGCAGCACCAGCACGGATGTCTTGCCGCGCCCTGCGTCGACTGCCCATCGTGTACCGCGCACCGCAGCGATCGCCTGCGGCGTCACCACTTCGAACCCACCCTTGATGCGGCTGTTGTCGACATCGACCAGCGCGGCTTTGCTGTTGAGCACGACAGCGTCCACCTGGCCGTCGCGATTGCGGTCGGCAAGCCGGTAGCTTGCTCCGCGTTCGATGGTGATGCTGAGGCCCGGCTCGCAATTGAGCGTCTGGCGCTCGGCACTGACCGCCGCTCGCAGCGAACAGCCGGTCGTTTGTGCAGAGGCCGAGCCCGTCCCGACCACGCACAGAACGGCTATTCCGGCAGCGCCGAGAAAACGGTTTGTCTGGATCATGGTTGTGCCCCCTCACGAAATACAATTGTGGTCGCGGACGCTAAATTCCAGCCGCGGCAATATAAATCTGTGAGAAGTGATGATGCGTCAGGAGTGGTTAATCTGCAAGTTGTCGTAGCCCTTGGCTTTGTAGAGGATGGTCGAAACCAGCCAGCTCAGCAGGAAGATACCTACGACCGCGAAGCCGAAGTTGGCGAGATTGTCGTTGAGATCGCCGATAAAGCTCCAGACGCCGCCCTCAAGACCGAGCTTGTCGGAGATCAGCCCCAGGGCCTCGATACCGCCAATGAAGATCGCAACGACAACCGAAGCCGCGGTGATGGTCAGATTGTACCAGAGCTTGCGCACCGGCTTGACGAAAGCCCAGCCATAGGCGCCGGTCATCAATATGCTGTCGCTGGTATCCATCAGCGACATGCCAGCGGTGAAAAGCGCCGGGAAGACGAGAATCGTCCAGAAGGACACGCCCTGTGCCGCCTGCGCCGCGGAAATGCCAAGCAGGCCGATCTCGGTCGCCGTATCGAAACCGAGACCGAAGAGAAAGCCGATCGGGTACATATGCCAGGAACGGGTGACGACCTTGAACATCGGGCGGAAGATGCGTGCCAGGAAACCACCGCCGGCAAGCAGCGTATCAAGATCCTCCTCCGCGATCCTCCCGCCCCTTTGCGCTCGTCTGAAGGCGGACCACACGCCCTTGAGGACGAAGAGATTTGCAATGCCGATCAGCAGCAGGAACGCGGCCGAGATCGCCGTGCCGATGACGCCGCCAATATCGTGGAAGGAATCGAGCTGGCTCTGCATGGCGGCCGCCGTCGCTGCAATCAGGATCGAGGCGATCACAACGATCGAGGAATGGCCGAGCGAGAAGAAAAAGCCGACCGCATAGGGCTGCTTCCTTTCTTGGATCAGCTTGCGCACGACGTTATCGATCGCGGCGATATGATCGGCATCGAAGGCGTGGCGAAGCCCGAACATATATGCAAGAAACGCAATACCCAGAAGCGATGGCCTGTCGGCGAAAGCGGCCCAGGCCCAGATCCATGCGGCAATATTGAATGCGATCAGCAGCACGAAAGTGAAAGCTATCTTGGCTCTCGATCTTTCCGCGCGATCGTCAAATGGATTGAGAATCATACTTTTTTCCCGTTATGCTTATGTGCACAGTGCCATGGAGCGGGAAACGGCGCGACAGTCAAATAGCGTATATGCCAAGTTTTTCCGCACTGTCACAAAAATGAGCAAACCCGGCGAAGGCCGGGCTTATCTCGTCGATTTGTCAGCCCACTTCGAACGGATTGCCCTCATCCGCCCAGCCTGTGATGCCGCCGATCATCACCTTTACGCGCTTGCCGAGCGTGCCGAGACGTAACGCCGCCTTGTCAGTGCCGTTGCAATGCGGTCCGGCGCAATAGACGACAAACAGCGTATCGTCGGGCCACTCCGCCATCTTCCGAGCGGTCATCTTGCCATGCGGGAGGTTGATTGCGCCGGGAATATGCTGCTCCTGAAACAGGGCCGGCCCGCGAACGTCGATCAGGACAAAGTCCGCATTGCCCGATGTCATCGCCTGATAGACGTCGGAGCAATCGGTTTCGAAAGCAAGCTTGCGGGCATAGTGCTCTGCGACGACACTCGGCGCTGCGGCAGGGATTTCACTGACTAGGGACATGTAACGCTCCTTCTTCCGTTCGGTGCATTCATGCCTGAGCGGTCCCAGAGTTGAAATTGGCCGAAATGCCATATAGCGTCAACATCATGCCAAATGCAGACACCACCAATCTTTTCGGCCCGCATGTCGTCACCCTCGTCTATGACGGGCTTTGCACGTTCGAATTCGGCGTCGCTTATGAAATCTTCGGCCTGCCACGCCCGGAAATGGGCAACGACTGGTACCGGTTTTCCGCCTGTGCAATCGAGGATGGCCCGCTTCGTGCCGCCGGCGGGCTGACGGTGCAGGTCGACCACGGGCTTGAGATCATTGCCGACGCCGATCTGATCGTCGTGCCTGGTTGGCGCGGCATAGGGACGCTCGTTCCTGCCCCACTGCTCGCCGAGCTGCAGGCAGCCAGCCGCCGCGGCGTGCGGATCATGTCACTATGCTCGGGCGTCGCAGTCCTTGCCGCCGCCGGATTGCTCGCGGGCCGAAAGGCGACGACGCATTGGCGCTACGTAGATTCCATCGCCGCGCGCTACCCGGACATATCAGTGGATGCCGATGTTCTTTATGTCGATGAAGATAGCGTGCTGACCGCCGCCGGCAGTGCGGCCGCTATCGATCTCTGCCTACATGTCGTGCGCCGGGATTACGGATCTGACATAGCCAATAGTGTCGCCCGTCGTCTCGTGGTGCCGCCGCATCGCGAAGGCGGTCAGGCGCAATATATCGAGACCCCGGTTCTGAAACAGCGCGAGGGCGCGCGCTTGGGTCCCTTGCTCGAATGGATGCGCGAGCGTCTGCAGGAAGATCAGCCCATTGCCGTGCTTGCAGCGCGGGCGGGAATGAGTGTGCGGACCTTCCAGCGTCGTTTCGAGGCGACTACCGGCATGGCGCCGGGCGAATGGCTATTGAGCGAGCGGCTGCGGCGCGCCCGGGATCTGCTCGAAAAGCAGGCTGCCATTTCGCTTGACGATGTGGCAGTGGCGAGCGGATTTGGATCGCTTGCCACCATGCGCCATCATTTTCGGGAGAGGCTTGCGGTCAGTCCGAGCGACTACCGCAAGCGATTTGCCGCCCTTAAACCAGCCGGCTCTGTTCCGTCGCCGCTTCGATGAAGCTCGAGAACAGCGGGTGCGGTTCCAGCGGCCGGGACTTCAGTTCCGGGTGATACTGGACGCCGATGAACCACGGATGATCCGCATATTCGATCGTTTCCGGCAGGACGCCATCCGGTGACATGCCCGAGAAGGTCAAGCCGCAATCTTCCAGCTTGTCCTTGTAGTCGATGTTGACTTCGTAGCGATGGCGATGACGCTCGGAAATGTCGGTCGAACCGTAGATTTCGGAGATCTTGGTGCCCTTCTTGAGCGCCGCTTTGTAGGCGCCAAGCCGCATCGTGCCGCCGAGATCGCCGGATGCCGTGCGCTTCTGCAGTTCGTTGCCCTTCAGCCATTCCGTCATCAGGCCGACGACAGGTTCGTTGGTCGGACCGAATTCGGTGGAGGATGCGTGTTCGACACCGGCGAGATTGCGGGCCGCTTCGATGACAGCCATCTGCATGCCGAAGCAGATGCCGAAATACGGCACCTTCCGCTCGCGCGCGAAGCGGGCCGCATGAATCTTGCCCTCGGAGCCCCGCTCGCCAAAGCCGCCAGGCACGAGAATGCCGTGGACCTTTTCGAGATACGGCGCCGGATCTTCCTTTTCGAAGACCTCCGACTCGATCCATTCAAGCTTGACCTTGACGCGATTGGCGATACCGCCGTGGTGCAGTGCTTCGATCAGCGACTTATAGGCATCTTTGAGACCGGTATATTTGCCGACGATGGCGATCGTTACCTCGCCTTCCGGCGTGCGGATGCGGTTGCAAACCTCTTCCCATTGTTCGAGCCGGGGCTTCGGCGCCGGCTCGATGCCGAAAGCGGCGAGCACCTCATTGTCGAGGCCTTCCTTATGGTAGGCCATCGGCACATCGTAGATATTGGCGACGTCGAGCGCCTGGATGACGGCGGACGGACGAACGTTGCAGAACAGCGAAAGCTTGCGGCGCTCGGCCTCCGGGATCTCGCGATCCGCACGCACGAGCAGGATGTCCGGATGAATGCCGAGAGCCTGCAGCTCCTTGACGGAGTGCTGCGTCGGCTTGGTCTTCAGCTCGCCGGCAGCCGGGATGTAGGGCATCAGCGTCAGGTGGACATAGATCGCCGTGCCGCGCGGCAGGTCGTTACCGAGCTGGCGGATGGCTTCCATGAAGGGCATCGCTTCGATGTCGCCAACCGTGCCGCCGATCTCGCAGATGACGAAATCATAATCGTCATTGCCCTCGATAACGAAATCCTTGATCTCGTTGGTGACATGCGGAATGACCTGAACGGTGGCGCCCAGATAGTCGCCGCGGCGTTCCTTGTCGATGATGTTCTTGTAGATGCGACCCGTCGTGATGTTGTCGGTCTTGGTGGCCGAACGACCGGTGAAGCGTTCGTAGTGGCCGAGATCGAGGTCGGTTTCCGCGCCGTCGTCGGTGACGAAGACTTCGCCGTGCTGGGTCGGGCTCATCGTGCCCGGGTCCACGTTCAGATAGGGGTCGAGTTTGCGCAGGCGGACCCGATAACCGCGGGCCTGCAACAACGCTCCGAGAGCCGCGGCCGCAATTCCTTTTCCGAGGGAAGAAACCACGCCGCCAGTGATGAATACATATCGCGCCATGGGAGTCACCGGATACCTTTTAACAAATGATTCCGCCAGCCCTAAAATTCGTTTCCGGAATTTTGGACACAGAACGCGGAATGTTGACAAAACAAAACCGGCAGATCCAAGGACCTGCCGGAGGATGATCGTAGCTGACCGGGCTTACTGGCCGGTCGGAACGCCGTTGCCACCCTGGGCCGGCGTTGTTGTCGTCGCAGGAGCCGTCTGCTGACCGGTGGCCGGAGCAGGCTGCGTCGTGGTAGTTGTGGGCTGGGTCGCCGTAGCGGCCGGTGCCTGTTGGGTTGCCGTCGGAGCAGGCTGGGTCGACGTCTGAGACTGCGGAGCAACCGCGCCGCTGTTCGGAACGCCGTTATTGTTGGCTGGCTGGGACTGGCCGCCTGCCGGTGCTGCGCCCTTCTGGCCGCCGAGCGAATCGAGAATGCCGTTGCCCTGGCCCGCCGTGCTCGGAATACGGTTGAGAATGTCGGTCGGACGTCCCTCGAAGCGAGACAGCACGTTCATGCCGAGCGCCAAAACGAAGAACAACGCCGCCAGGATCGCCGTGGTCCGTGTCAACGCGTTGGCCGTGCCGCGTGCCGACATGAAGCCCGATCCGCCGCCAATGCCCAGGCCACCGCCCTCCGAGCGCTGAATCAGCACCACGCCGATGAGAGCGATGACAACCATGAGATAGATGACAAGCAGTACGGTTTGCATAGGTCCAGTCCTGCCCGCGGGCGCGGGCATCAAAAAGAAAAGCTCGCGGCTCTTTACATGAGGCTCTCGCCTATTCCAAGTCCTTTTAAGACCGGAATACAGGCAAGTGAAACCTTCAAGCGAACTGCCGTTCGAATGCGCCATAAATGGCGAGGAAGTCGACGGCTTTCAAGCTTTGGCCACCGACGAGCAAACCGTTGACATTGGCGACAGCAAGCAGGTCGGCCGCATTCGCGCCGTTGACCGAGCCGCCGTAGAGAAGACGAAACTTTTCGCCATCGGCGCCGAAGCGCGCCACCAATTCCTTGCGGATGAAGGCATGTGCTTCCTCGACATCCGCTGTGGTGGGAACCTTGCCCGTGCCGATCGCCCAGACGGGCTCATAGGCGATGACGGTCGTTTCCGAGACGGCGCCATCGGGCGTGGAACCGGCAAGCTGACGCTTGAGCACATCCAGCGTCTGGCCATTGTCGCGCTCGTCCGCCGTTTCGCCGATGCAGATGATAGTGACGAGCTCGGCCGCAAGCGCCGCTTCCGCCTTGGCGCGCACCAGCGCGTCGCTTTCAGCGTGATTCCTGCGGCGCTCGGAATGGCCGACGATCACATGTGTGCCGAAGCAATCCGCGATCATCGCGGCGGAGACGTTGCCGGTATGCGCGCCGCTGACCAATTGATGGCAATCCTGCGCTCCGATTGCCAGCGGACTGTCGTCGCAGAGCGCGGTCGCAACATAGAGAAGGGTTGCCGGCGGGCAGAGCAGCGTATCGATCTTCTCGGATAGCGGCGCTTTCACGCCCTCCGCGATAGCCTTGACCTGGTCCAGGCTGGCCCGCGTGCCGTTCATCTTCCAATTTCCCGCCAGAAGCGGTCGTATTTTTTGCGTCATTCGGCGTTTCCCTCCCGTCAACTCTCTCTGTCGCACTAACAAAACTAAGGCAGAAAGAAAAGTTGTCGAAAGCGGCCGGAACAAGTTCAAACCGTTTAAAAAATCGCTTTTCCGAAATTAAATCGAAATTTTTTCGAAGAAAATTATGACGGCTGTGGATCAAGGAGCCAATTCAGCACCTTCCGCCAATCGGTCATGCGTACCGGTGTGCCATGGTTGCCGGTGGCAAACAGGGTGAATCGCGTCGGGTAATGCGTCTTGTAGAGTTTTTCGAACAGAGCTTCCTGGTCGGCAGCGGCGTAGACCGGGTCCTTGCTGCCATGGGTGAACCAGACCGGCAATTTCGCCTTGTAGAAAGCGCTTTTGACGAAATCCGGATCGGTGACTCCGCTCAAAATCGCCATCCCTTTCAGACGCTTGACGCTTTCAGCGTCGCGCGTGATACCCCAGCAAATGAAGCTGCCCATGGAAGCGCATGTGAGGATGACAGGCCTGCCGCCGGATTGCTCGTAGGAATATCGGATCAGTGCCGCGATGTCGGCGACGCCGTCGCTGTCGAAGCTCTTTACGCTCGGCGCGTAGTATGTACCGCCGCTGATATAGGCGAGGTTCTTCAGCCGGTTGAAATTGCCGCCGAACGTGTAGTCGTTCGACCCCAGCCTGCGGTCGCCGCCGCGGCCGTGGATGAAGATCACTGTGAAGGCCTGCTTGGATGCCGGGCCGATGCGGGTCACGTCGAGCTTGCGGTCGCCGAGCGGCAAAGTTTCGTCCTCTTGCGCTTTCCATCGCACGCCGGTGGCGACATAGGCCGGCTTGACGCGCCGTTCCGGCACCTCGTCGCGGCCGTTTATGTCCCGCATTTCCTGATAGTCGATCGTCTGGAAAGCACCATTGTCGTGGCTTTCGAGGACCGTCTGATTGGAAAACAGGTCATCCTTGAAAGGCTTCAAGGCCTCTGCGGCGGCACCCGACGCGGTTGCTAGCGGCAAAAACGCCGCAATTGCTGCTAAAATCGACAAATGAGCTGTGGACATTCGCATGCGGACACTTCCCTCGATAGGCCCACGGGCTTGCCATTCGCCGCCCGGCAACGCAAATCTTTTTTCCGAATTTGCCCCGTTACCGGGGTGCCATCGCGCTCGCGCGTCGTTTCTGGCAGAATCACGGTGATTCGCGAAACTGACGGCAAATGCGGTGATTTTGGGGTATGACCCCTTCAAGGACAAATCTGAACAGTTCCATGGATAACAGCAACGATCTCTTCTCCGGACTGCCCCTTTCGCCGAAACCGGAAGCGGCGGACAAGCCGGTCGTCAAGGCTGAAAAGCCTGTGGCCGCCCCTGCCCCGCGCCCTGCGCCGGCAACCTCGACTGCCGAGGAATATGGGGCGAATTCGATCCGCGTTCTCGAAGGGCTGGAGCCGGTGCGCATGCGCCCTGGCATGTATATCGGCGGCACGGACGAGAAGGCGTTGCATCATCTCTTCGCCGAAGTCATCGACAATTGCATGGACGAGGCCGTCGCCGGCCATGCCGATTTCATCGACGTGTATCTCGACCAGCACGGCTATCTGACCGTCACCGACAATGGCCGCGGCATTCCGGTCGAAAACCATCCGCAGGTGCCGGGCAAGTCGACGCTCGAAGTCATCATGACCAAGCTGCATGCCGGCGGTAAATTCGACGGCAAAGCCTATGAGACCTCGGGCGGTCTGCACGGCGTCGGCGTGTCTGTCGTCAATGCGCTGTCCGATGATCTCGAAGTCGAGGTGGCGCGCAATCGCAAGCTCTATCGCCAGCGCTTTTCGCGTGGCCTGCCCCAGGGCGGGCTGGAAGAACTCGGCGATGTCCATAACCGTCGCGGCACCCGCGTGCGCTTCCATCCCGATCCGCAGATCTTCGGCGAGCATGCCAAGTTCGATCCTGCCCGCGTCTTCCGTATGGCGCGGTCCAAAGCCTATCTTTTCGGCGGCGTAGAGATCCGCTGGAGCTGCGATCCGGAATTGGTGCATGGAGGCTCCGATGTTCCGGAAAAGGCCGTCTTCCACTTCCCCGGCGGTCTGAAGGATTACCTCAAGGCGACGATGGGCAACGAGTTCACCGTCACGCGCGAGATTTTCGCCGGCAAGTCGGAGAAGGCAAGCGGCCATGGTTCGCTGGAGTGGGCGATCACTTGGTACGGCGGCGACCCGCAGATCCATTCCTATTGCAATACCATTCCGACCCCCGAAGGCGGTACGCATGAAGCGGGCCTGCGCATCGCGCTCACCAAGGGCCTGAAGAACTATGCCGAGATGACTCAGAACAAGCGCGCGGCGGGTATCACCACCGACGACGTGATGATATCCGGCGTCGGCATGCTTTCCATCTTCATCCGCGAACCGGAATTCGTCGGTCAGACCAAGGACAGGCTCGCGACCGTCGAGGCGCAGCGCATTGTCGAAAATGCATTGCGCGATCCCTTCGATCATTATCTCACCGACAATCCGGCCGAAGCCGAAAAGCTACTGGAATGGGTGATCGAGCGTTCCGAGGAGCGCCTGCGCCGCCGCAAGGAGAAGGAAGTCAACCGCAAGACGGCGGTGCGCAAGCTGCGCCTGCCGGGCAAGCTCGCCGATTGTTCGCAGAATACCGCCGAAGGCGCCGAACTCTTCCTCGTCGAAGGTGATTCGGCTGGCGGCTCCGCCAAGCAGGCGCGCAACCGCACGAACCAGGCGATCCTGCCACTACGCGGCAAGATCCTCAACGTCGCCAGCGCCGGCCGCGAAAAGCTGTCCGCTAACCAGCAGATCGCCGATCTCGTCCAGGCGCTCGGCTGCGGCACGCGCTCGAAATATCGCGAAGAGGACCTTCGCTATCAGCGCATCGTCGTTATGACCGATGCCGACGTCGACGGCGCCCATATCGCCTCGCTGCTGATCACGTTCTTCTATCAGGAAATGCCCGAGCTGATCCGTGGAGGCCACCTATTCCTGGCCGTGCCGCCGCTCTACAAGATCACGCAGGGGTCGAAATCCATCTACGCCCGCGACGACGCCCATCGGCTGGAGCTGATGGAGACCGAGTTCAAGGGCAAAGGCAAGGTCGAAATCAGCCGCTTCAAAGGCCTCGGCGAGATGCTCCCCGCCCAGCTTAAGGAAACGACCATGGACCCGGCGAGACGTACGCTCTTGCGTGTCGAGATCGACGAGGTGGATTTCGAGGGCACGCGCGAAGCCGTCGACAATCTCATGGGCACCAAGGCGGATGCCCGTTTCCGCTTTATCCAGGAGCGTGCGGCATTTGCGGAGAATCTGGATATTTAGCGGAATACGGCGCTCTTCTATTCGATACTTCTCCGATTTGCAGTTATTAGTGTATGTTTGGAAGGCATTTTGGAAAGCTGAGGCGCATGCACCAGATTGACCTTGCTACCGAACAAGCAGTTAAACGCTTCGTGGGTTTGATAGCTGACCGTTACGATACGGCCGGCGCTATCGTCTATGGCAGCCGAGCGCGCGGGACGCATCGTCCAGACAGTGATGCCGATGTTGCAGTTCTTCTCAGCGGCGAGCATCAACGCTTTCTGTCCACGAAGCTTGCGATGGCTGACGTGGCTTTTGACGTTCTGCTAGAGACTGGAATCAACATTTCGCCACTTCCTATCTGGCTCGATGAATGGGAACATCCGGACCACTACTCGAATCCGGCCTTGCTTCATCGTATCGCTAAGGAAGGCATTAGGCTGTGAGCGGCAATTTGATGGCAGGAGCTTTGATAGCCAAAGCAGATCAGGCGTGTAAATCAGCTCGCGTCCTTCTTGATTTGGGAGATGCTGACGGTGCTTGCAATCGCGCTTACTATGCAATGTTCGATGCCGCACGCGCCGCGCTCCTTGCATCCGGCGCCGTGAAAGGGGACATCGGCAAGACGCATCGCGGCCTCATCAATGCCTTTAGTGAACATCTCGTGAAGGACGGCCCCATATCCAAGGAGATGGGGCGGTCCTTGAAACGGGCTGAGGAAATTCGTGTGGTCGCAGATTATACAGGTGATCTCATTGAACTGAGCGATGCCCGTGAAATCGTAGGTCAGGCAGAGACGTTTGTATTGGCCATGCGTAATGCATTTCTGCCTGACGAGGAGTAGTTTCGCAGTTCTCCCTGCGGCAAAAGCGACTTCGCGATATTTTTATCGAATTGACCGATATCCGTAACGAAAGCGTCACGGGCGGATGCATAGATGCGGCATCTTTGCGAACCCGCCAACTCATGATCCGGATGTGACGATATCGCCATGTTGAAGCCCTTTTTGATGACTGCCGCCGCGGCCCTTCTTTTCGGTTCCACCGCTGCCCGCGCCACCGACATCGGTACGATCGATGTCCCCTGCCCCTTCGGTGACTGCAAGGCGGGTATCAGCCTCTCCTATCTCGGCGAATACGACATTCCGACGGGCTTCATGGAGAACGGCGTTGAAGTCGGCGGTCTCTCCGGCATCGATTTCGACCCTTCGACCGGCCATTATGTCTCCATCAGCGACGACCGCTCCGAAAAGGCACCAGCGCGCTTCTACGATCTCGATATCGATGTCAGCGCCGCCGGTCTCAAGGGCTTGACGGTGCTCGATCACGTGACGCTGAAAGATAAGAACGGCCAGCCATTCGCTACCCGCACGGTGGATTCGGAGTCGATCCGCATCGGCAAGGACGGCATCTATTGGAGCAGCGAAGGCGACGGCAAGGCGCTGCTGCCGCCTTTCGTGCGGGTTGCCAATCGCGACGGCAGCTTCGTCCGCGAACTGCCGCTGCCCGCAGGCTTTGCACCGACCGCCGACAGGAGCACCGGCATCCGCGACAATCTGGCTTTCGAGGACCTGACCTTTCTCTCCGGCGGAGATCTTCTCGTCGGCATGGAATCGGCGCTTTACCAGGACGGGCCGATAGCGACGCTGACCAACGGCGCGCTTGCCCGCCTGATCCGCTATGACGCGGCCACCGGCGAACAGAAGGCGCAATATGTTTATCCGATCTCGCCGATCCCGCAGGCGGCTGGCAAACCCGGCGGCTGGAATGATTTCGGCATGTCGGATTTCGTGGCGCTGGACGACCGGCACGTGCTGTCGATCGAACGTGGCTATGCGCAGGATGTCGGCAATTCGGCCGTCATCAATATGTTCGATCTCGAAGGTGCAACCGATGTTTCGAACATCCCGTCCTTGGCGAAGACCGATCAGCGTATCGTGCCCGTGCGCAAGGCCCAGGTCATGGATCTGCGCGCGCTCGGCCTTGCGCCTGACAACATCGAGGGCATCACCTTCGGCAAGGCGAAAGACGGCACGGATGTGTTGATTTTCGTTGCCGACAACAATTTCAATCCGACGCAGAAGACACAGTTCTTTGCCTTCAAGGTCATCCGCCGGCCGCAATAATAGGCGGTCTACTCTCGCGTCGGTAGTCGTCCGGCTGTCACGGCAACGGAATATATAGGCTTTCAAGTAGAGGCCCTTGAAACAGCCTAGATCATACCCCATAACCGGTTGATCTAATAAAAAGAGTGAAGCAAGTCCGGTGGGTGTATTCGAACGTCATAAGCCAAGGGAGCCGCGTTGGCTGGGGCCGAGCGCGCCCGCGCGCATGGCCCTTATTCCGTCGATTTCGGCGGCGCGTTGGCTGCTGATCCTGATTGCCGCTGCCGGCATCTATTTCTTCTACGGTTTTCTCGTTCCAGTGCTGGCCGCGGCGGTGATCGGTTTCGCCACCTGGCCGCTTTATAGTGACCTCGTGCGCCGCACCAACGGCAACACGACGCTTGCGGCAACCATCGCCATCGCCTTCATCGTGACCTTTCTGGTGCTGCCGATCGTGCTCTCGGCCATCTATATGGTCGGCGAGGTGCGCGAATGGTTTACCTGGGCAGTACATGTCAACCGCGATGGTGCGCCACCGCCGCAATGGATCCTGGCGCTGCCGATAATCGGCTCCTGGCTTGGCGATCAGTGGACGCAATATGTCGGCAGCCCCGGTTCCATCGGCGAATTGGCGCAGCTCGTCAGCGGCGCCCATATCGGCAATATCTATCGGGCAGTGCTTGCCGCCGGCGGCGGCGCCTTCCATGTCGTGTTGACTTTGCTGTTCATGCTGATCGCCCTGTTTTTCATCTATCGCGATGGAGCCAGCTTCGTCCGTCAGGTCGATCTTTTGGGCGAACGTATCCTGCCGAACCGTTGGGAGCGCATTTCTCGCGTTGTGCCGGCAACGATCAGCTCCACGGTCATGGGCATGACGTTGATCGCCATCGGCGAAGGCGTCGTGCTGGGCGTTGCCTATTGGATTGCGGGCGCGCCATCGGCAGTCACGCTCGGCGTTCTGACGGGGGTCATGGCGCTCGTGCCTGGCGGCGCGCCGCTCTCCATGTCGCTCGTCTCCATCTATCTGCTCGCCAGCGGCTCACCCTGGGCGGGCGCTGGGCTATTCGTGTGGGGGACGGTCGAACTCTTCATCGTCGACAAGACGCTGCGGCCGAAGCTGGTCGGCGGTCCGATCAAGCTGCCTTTCCTGCCCACCTTTTTCGGTCTTGTCGGCGGGGTCAAGACCATGGGCTTCCTCGGTCTGTTCATCGGGCCGGTGCTCATGGCCATCATCGTCGCCATCTGGCGCGAATGGATCCGCGAGGCGGAATTGACCGAGGAACAGCACGCTCAGGAGCCGGAACTGCAATTGCGTATCCGGGACGGTTCGGACGGCTGATTAGGGCGCCGTGCGTTCATTCGAGCGCGCAAAGGTCGCTCCAATCCCTTGAATCTGGGCGTCTTATCCCTGCGGGAAAGTCTTCTCCATGAACAGGCTGAGCGGATCAAGCCCGTAGCCGCCGAACGGTCCGATCTCCGTATAGCCGAACTTGCTGTAGAGGCTGATTGCCTCCGGCTGATATATGCCGGTTTCGAGCCGTAGCGCCGTCAGCGTCCTTTCCGTCGCTTTTTCTTCCAGTGCTTCCATCAGCATCTGTGCGACCTTGCGTCCCCTGGCAAGCGGATCGACAAACATGCGCTTGATCTCCGCGGTGCCATCCCCCGCCTCGACCAGCGCGCAGCAGCCGACCGCATTGCCATCGAGCCGCGCGACCCAGAAGGTCACTTCAGGCCTCTCCAGCGACTCCAGATCGAGCAAATGGTTGCTCTCCGGCGGATAGAGGGATTGCGCATAGGCACTGGACATGTCGAGAAGACGGATAACGCCGTCTTGGCGCGGTGATTCAACGGCAATTGTTAGCGGCAAGATAGATTCCTAAAGCTGCAATAGCCGATGACTATCACGCTGCGGCAAGAGCTGCCAGAGCCGCGAATGTCCGCGCAGTCTGCCGGCGCTCCGCATTGGCAAGCTTCTCCACCATGTCCAGCAATTGCAATGCCGCGATGGGCGATTGTTCTGCAAGTCGGAACTTACGCATCAACCGCGCCGAAACATTTTCCAACATGGTGCCGCCATTGGTGCGCGATGCCTCACGCCAGATCAATGTCGCCTCGACAAAGACCAGGCTGATATCGCGCGACAGGCCGGCGGATTCATAAAGCGCGCGGACGGCATAAACGCGGCCGGTGGAAAGGATGGAGCGCACGCGCCGCTCGTCGCAGGCCGAAAGATTGGTGATCGCGCCGGCGAAGAAGTCCACCTTGCCGGAGCAAAGCGCATGCATCAGGAAAGCCGGTGTCAACCAGCCGGACTGCCTGAGGTGCTCGACCAGATCGGGAATGTCCTCATGCTGCACTGTGCCGGCGATGGAAACCGTCGCTGCCTCACTGGCCTCCCGCGTAAGATGCTGAAGCCTGCCCGCGCCGATCGTGGCCTGAATGAGACTTGAGCCCGCCAGCGCCTCGCTGACATGCCGCATCAGAAGGTGACGGACGTCAGACGGCAGCACGTCTCGATCCAGAAGCAGACCGCGTATGTCGGCGTGATCGCCAAGGCGCTCGGCGATCCGCTTCAACGAAGCGCGCGACAAGGAGGCGCCGTCGTTTTCCAATAGGCAAAGGATTTCGGTCTCACCGCCGATTTCGGCGAGCGCTGCGGAAACCGACCGCGATACCCGTCCGCGCGAGGCGATCAGCACGCGCGTCACATTGCTACCGCGCAGCGCGAGGTCGACAAGATCTGCATCGGTGAACACAGGGGAAAACAGAATGACCTGCCCCGCGATCTCGGGTTGATCTTCCGCCAGCGACAGGATGACGTTACGCGGCGCATCCGGGGAACGGGCTACGGCCTCGGCCAGCGAGAGGCGCACGCGCGGTGACGGATCGTCGAGCATATAGGTCATCGCCATCTCGGCGGCGGCCCGCTCTTCTTGCGGCATCACCGACTGCAGATAGGCCCGCCCGAGTGCATTGGCAGCCCTCGCCCTACCCTCTGCCTTGGCGGTCTCGGCCCAGCGAAGAAATGCTTCTATGATCACGTAACGCCTCGATATCGGCGGGACGATTCTCGGCCCGCAAACTCACATCGGACACGTTAACGATGAAAGGTTTACGGGCCGTTTACCTTATTTATTAACCACTAATGCGAGACCCGGCAGAGCACTGATGTCACGGCGCTTTTGGCCGCAGCAGTTCGAAGACATCGCTGCCCTCGCTATAGTCCATGTAGCCCATGCGTGCGACGGGCCGCGCCAGCGCCATGTCCAGCCGACCGTCCCGAATGATCGCCTCATCGATATGGATGCCGACGACCTGGCCGAGGACCATGATATTTTCCGATGGCTCGCCGTTCAGCCCCTTAGGCTGCATGACCTCGGTCACCCGGCATTCGAGCACGGCAAAGGCTTCGGCGACATAGGGAGCGTCGACCAGCCTGCCGGGTTCGGCAGTCAGCCCGGCCAGGGAGAACTCGTTGATGCCGTAGGGCACGGCGATCGAGGAATGGTTCATCTTTTCGATGAGGTTGCGGCTGACGAGGTTGGCGGTGAAGACGCCGGTTTCCTCGACATTGCGAACGCTGTCCTTCCGGCCCGCCGACGAGAACATCACCAGCTTTGGCCGGTCGCTGACTGCGTTGAAGAAGGAGTAGGGCGATAGATTGAGCGAACCGTCCCTGCCCTTGCTGCCGATCCAGCCGATGGGCCGTGGCGCGACGATGGCCTTGAAGGGATCATGGGCCAAACCATGGCGATTGGTGTCCGTCGTGTAGAACATCACGCGTCTTCGCCACCGACCCAGGTCACGGTCTCGGTCAATTCCGGGCGCGGGCGCTCGGTGGATGGGAAGGTAGAAGAACCGATATGGATAAAGCCGGCTACCTTTTCGCCCGGCTGGACGCCGAGCAGCGGATAGGCACGTTCGTCATAGGCGAACCATTCGGTCAGCCAGTTCGAAACCCAGCCATGGGCATTCGCCGCGATCAGCAGGTTGAGGCAAAGCGCGCCGGCCGACATCAACTGTTCCCATTCCGGGATCTTGAAATGCGGCCCGGCCTTGCTGACGACGGCGATAACGACAGGCGCGCGGGTGAACCGCGTACGCTCGACCTGGATCATCTCTTCGGACAAGTCCGGCTTAGCTTCGAGCGCGAGCTTCAATAGCTCTTCGCCGATCCGTACGCGCTCTTCGCCGCGATAGACGATGAAGCGCCACGGGGCGAGTTTGCCGTGATCCGGCACGCGCGAGGCGAGCCGCAGAATATCTTCGATTTCGGCTTTATCCGGGCCGGGTTCCATCATCTGAAAAGCGGGAATGGATCGGCGCACCGCCAGATAATCGACCAGCTTGATATCGGTTTTCATGGAATGATTGCTTTCATTTTCATGCGCGGGAGGAAGTGGGTCTTGAATTTGCCACTGCATTGGTCTTGAAGTGGCGTGTGTTTTACCGGAAGTCAATCGGTTAGGAACTCATGTCAGGCATTTCATCCGCTCGCCGATTAGGCACGGCTTTCGCGATACTCGCGAGCCTGAGCACTGTTGCGTCGGCGCAGGATGCCTTCAAGGAGTTCAAGCAGCTCGACGGTAGCGTGAAGATGCCGAAGCTCAACGCCTTCATCGCGCCGGGCGGGGAAAATTCATCCGCTCAAACGCTGCGCGACGTCTCGCTCGAGGCGAAGCTGGGGCCTGACAGCGGCCCGCAATTGCAGGGCCTCTCCTGGTATGTCTTCAGCCCCTTTGCTGGTGCCGACGGCAAGCTGCCGCTGGTTGCGAGCTCGAAAGGCGGCTCGGCGTCCTTTCATCTCATGCCCGGTGATTATTTCGTCAACGTCTCCTTCGGCCGCGCCGGCGTCACCAAGAAGTTGACCGTGCCCGAAAGCGGCGTGCTGCAGAAGCAGATCATGGTGCTCGACGCCGGCGGCATGGTGCTGAACGCCGTCTCCGGCTCGGACGTGCGCATCCCGCCGGATGAGCTGAGTTTTTCGATCTATTCCAACGATGCGAAGGAAGACGGCGAGCGCGGCCTCGTCATGTCCGGCGTCAAGCCAAACACGCTGGTCGGCCTCAGCGCCGGCACCTATCACGTCGTCTCCGAATATGGTGCCGTCAACGCCGTCATCCGTGCCGACATCCAGGTGGAAACCGGCAAGGTGACCGAAGCGACGATTCAGCACAAGGCGGCGAAAATCACCTTCAAGCTGGTATCGGACGCCGGCGGTGAGGCGATCGCCGATACGGCCTGGTCGATCCTGACTTCTTCCGGCGATATCGTCGGCGAAAGCCTCAGCGCCTTCCCCACCATGGTCCTTGCGGAGGGCCAATATACGGCCATTGCCCGCAACAAGGACAAGATCTATCAGCGCGACTTTGCCGTCGCGGCCGGCAAGAATACCGATATTGAAGTGCTGATGAAGGAACAGCAGCCGCAGGACGCCAACGATCAGCAGCAGCCCGCGCAGCAGATTCCCATCCCGTCGGCACAGGTGCAGCAAAACCAAGCCCCGCAAACGAAGCCGGCCGCCTCTGGCCAGCAGCACCCGTTGCCGACCTACGAGCAATTGGCACCGTCGGCTGGCGGCGACGATGGCGAAAGCATGGACTGAGGCGAGACGGGCTTCGAATTTGCGTGCGCCGGTCTTTATACGGCCTTCTTCCGTAGCGCCCGCCTTGGAGGCGCCATGGAAAATACCGCACTGTAGAGCTTCGACAACAAATCCTTGCGGTCGTTGCCTTCGCTGAGTGCCTCCCAGCTCATCAGCCTGCCGACATGAGCAGTGATGGTGCTGCCGGAAAGACGGCGGAACTCGCGGATCAGCAGCGAGATGCGCAGGGTCATCGAGACGCGGCTGGCAAGATGGAAGAGCCGGCCGTTTTGCCCTTCGAAATAGATGGGAATGACGCTGGCGCGCGCCGCCTGAATGAGCTTTGCCGGAAAGATTTTCCACGGCAAGTCCTCGGCGCGGCCAAAGCCCTTCTTGGCCGTTGCGACGCCGCCGGCGGGAAAAACGATGATTGTCGTTCCTTCCTTGAGCAGGCGAACGGCCTCGTGGCGCGTCTTCATATTGATCGCCATCGCCTCCTTGGTTTCCTCGAACGAAACCGGCAGCGAATAGTCGTTCATCTCAGGCACTTTCAACAGTTCGTTGTTGATTAGCACTTTGAACGGACGGCCGAGCTGTTCGGCGAGTGCCAGGACGGCGATCCCGTCGCCGATACCGAAGGGATGGTTGGCGACGATGACGATCGGCGCATCGGGAATGTCCTGCGGCGGCCATTCGCCCTTGGCAATCAAGCGCACATCGATGAGATCGAGCATCTTGCCAAAGACACGTTCGCTTTTGCCGACGATATCGCTGCGCCAGATGTCGTAAAGCCGGGCATAGCGATCGCGCCCCGAAAGGCCCTCGATGGAGCGGATGAACCAGCGCTTGATGCGCGTATCCCGTTCATTGGCGTAGGATAATTCTTTGAAATCCAAATCCGCGACGGGCTGCCCCGCTCCTTGAATTCAATTGCGCCGAAAGTCAGGAAAGGCGCGCAACAGTTTGATTCATCATATATATTAAAGTTTCACGTCAGTTGTCTGACGGCTCCTTGAAGGTGCCGTCAGACAACATCTGATATCAAGCGGCCTTGGCCCGCTTGGCTTCACGTTTGCGCAAGACATCCGGCGGCGTCGCTTCGAGCGCCAGCGAGGCAATGGCTTCGTCGAGCGACATTGCCGTCTGTGCCTGGCTGCCGAGGCGGCGGATGTTGACCGAGCGCTCCTCGGCTTCCTTCTTACCGCAGACGATGATCACCGGAACCTTCGTCACCGAATGCTCGCGGATCTTGTAGTTGATCTTCTCGTTGCGGAAATCGGTCTCGACATCGAGTCCGGCTTCGCGCAGCGCCTCAGCAACCTCGTTGCCATATTCGTCGGCTTCCGAAGTGATGGTCGCGACCACCACCTGCAGCGGCGATACCCAAAGCGGCATATGGCCGGCGAAGTTCTCGATTAGGATACCGAGGAAGCGTTCCATCGAGCCGCAGATGGCGCGATGGATCATCACCGGCTGCGTCTTTTCGGAATGCTGGTCGATATAGAAGGCGCCAAAGCGTTCCGGCAGGTTGAAGTCGACCTGCGTCGTGCCGCACTGCCATTCACGGCCGATTGCGTCCTTCAGCGTATATTCGAACTTCGGCCCGTAGAAAGCGCCCTCGCCCGGCAGAATGCCGGTCTTGATGCGTCCTTCGGACTGCGCCTCGATGGTCTTCAGCACGTCCATCATCACGCTTTCGGCGCGGTCCCAGAGGTCGTCGGAACCGACACGCTTATCCGGGCGTGTCGAGAGCTTGACGACGATCTCCTTGAAGCCGAAGTCCTCATAGACCGACAGGATGAGATCGTTGATCTTCAGGCACTCGGCAGCCATCTGCTCGTCGGTGCAGAAGATATGCGCATCGTCCTGCGTGAAGCCGCGCACGCGCATCAGGCCATGCAGAGCACCCGATGGCTCGTAGCGATGCACCGCACCGAATTCTGCAAGCCGGATCGGCAGTTCGCGATAGGACTTCAGGCCATGCTTGAAGATCTGGATGTGGCCCGGGCAGTTCATCGGCTTCAGCGCGAAGACGCGGTCGTCGTCGGTCTCGTCGCCGGCGACGGTAACCTTGAACATGTTGTCGCGATACCAGCCCCAGTGACCCGAGGTTTCCCAAAGCGACTTGTCGAGCACCTGTGGCGCGTTGACTTCCTGATAGTCGCCCTGCAACCGCCGGCGCATATAGGACACCAGCGTCTGGAACATCCGCCAGCCCTTGCCGTGCCAGAAGACGACGCCGGGGCCCTCTTCCTGGAAATGGAACAGGTCCATTTCGCGGCCGAGACGACGATGATCGCGCTTCTCGGCTTCCGCAAGAATGTGCAGGTAGTTATCGAGATCGGCCTGCTCGGCGAAGGCCGTGCCGTAGATGCGGGTCAGCATCGGATTGTTGCTGTCGCCGCGCCAATAGGCGCCCGCCACCTTCATCAGCTTGAAGGCCGAGCCGATCTGCCCGGTGGAAGCCATATGAGGACCACGGCAAAGGTCGAACCAATCGCCCTGGTAATAGATCTTGAGATCCTGCCCTTCCGGAATGGCATCGACAAGTTCAACTTTGTAGCGCTCGCCCTTGGAGGCGAAGACTTCCTTTGCCTTTTCGCGCGACCAGATCTGCTTGGTGAACGGCGCATTGCGCTGGATAATCTCGCGCATCTTCTTCTCGATGACCGGCAGGTCATCGGGCGTGAAGGGTTCGTTCTTGGCAAAGTCGTAGTAGAAGCCGTTTTCGATGACCGGGCCGATGGTGACCTGCGTGCCGGGCCACAGTTCCTGCACCGCTTCCGCCATGACGTGCGCCGCATCATGCCGGATCAGTTCCAGCGCTCGGTCGTCGTTGCGGGTGATGATCTCGATCTTGCCTTCGGTGATCGGATCGGAAAGGTCACGCACGGTGCCGTCGATCGCAACGGCGACGGCCTTCTTGGCAAGCGACTTGGAAATGGATTCGGCAACATCCCGGCCGGTTGCGCCAGCATCGTAGCTGCGCACGGAACCATCGGGAAATGTCAGGGAAACGGATTGGGACATCGAAATTCTCCTTGTCCAGTCCCGCCAACGAATGCGGGTGGTTTTGAAAGATGCGGTCAATCAATCTTGATTGAATGCGGTCGCCTGATAGCGATATTTAGCGATTTAGTAAAGGAAAAGCAGCCTTTACTTGCCGATCATCTTGGCCAATCCGCGCACGGTGTTCCAGTTGCGCAACGTGCCGACGCCGAGGCGTTTGGTGGTCAGCGCTGGCAGCAGACGCGTCTCGCTTGCCTTGCCGCCAAAGTCGATCCAGAGGTCGCCATCGACGATTGTGATGCGCTCGGTGCCACGATTCTTATCGAACCCAGCAATAACAGAAGCATCGAGCGGCTTGCGCATGACGCGGACGATGACTTCGCTGCCCTCGCCATCCTTGAACGGATTGCCAGCGGCAAGTTTCTGCCATCCCTCGGCATCGCGGCCGATAATGTCGACGGATTTGCCGAAAGCCTTGGTAAATCCCGCCTCAAGACGCGCCTCGATTTCCGCCATCGGCTGTTCTTCCGCTTCGAAAACGAGGTTGCCGGTCGCAACAAGCGTTCTGGCGTTGGAAAAGCCAAGCCCCTCGGCCATTGCCTTGAGATCGCTCATGACCACCCTGCGTCCGGCACCGAGCACGATGCTGTGGAGCAATGCGACGTAAGTCTTCATGCCGCTCCGGCCGGTTTCCGGCCGATGAAAAAGTAACGCCAGGGCATCCACCAATGATAGCGGGTCCCCATCGTCTCCGGCACGGGATCGAGACCGCTGGTGCCTCCTGGCCCGCAGCGCGCCACTCGGAAGAGCGTCATCCAACCGCCGGCCCATAGACCGTGACGGGCGACGGATTCGTAGCCGTATTCCGAGCAGGTCGGGATATGACGGCAAGAATTGCCGATGAAACCGGAAAGGGTCAGTTGATAGAAGCGGATGAGACCCATGCCGAGGAGCCGGTCGGGCGTCTTGCGGAAGGGGCCGGAATAATTGCGGGAATGGCTTGGCTTTCCATTGTGGTGAGGAGGTATTTTGTCGCGCCGTAGCCTTTTGGAGCTCGCAGCCGCCCCTCCGTCATCCTCGTCATCTTGCATGGAGCAGAGATGGCACATCCCGTGCGGCCCCGATTAAACGGCTTCGGCCGTTATGGCCTCGTTGGAGCCGCGCGCCGCCTCGATCTGGCCGACCGCATCCACGACGGCATCGAAGGTCAGCATCGTCGAGGCATGCCGCGCCTTGTAATCCTTAACCGGCTTCAAATAGCGCATATCCTCGAAGCGTCCTGTTGGCCCCTCGCCGTCCGCCTTCAGCATGGCGAGCATGTCTTCGCGTGCCTGGCGTACTTCGGAGGCGGTAGCGCCGACGACATGGCGCGCCATGATGGAGGAAGATGCCTGTCCGAGGGCGCAGGCCTTGACGTCGTGGGCAAAATCGGTCACGACATCGCCGTCCATTTTGAGCCAGATTTTGACGCGGGAGCCGCAAAGTCTGGAATGGGCCTGAGCGCTTGCATCGGCGTCGGAAAGGCTGCCGATGCGTTCGATATTGCCGGCAAATTCCAAGATCTTGCTGTTGTAGATGTCGTCCATGATCGCTTTGCTCCGACGCGCCCCGTTTTGTGTTTCATAACAAAAAACACAGCGTGTCTCGTTAGGATACTTTCACAGGGACAATGCCATACTATATGTATGTCGTTCGAAGGCCATCAAATTGCAATGGTCTTCTGTAAGTTTGATGGGAAACCGTGCAGGACGGCAGGCTTGTCCGCCAGCCAGAACGCCCCGGAGCCCGCCAAAGGTGCATAGTTCTCCACGTTCCGGAGGATACCAGTGGCGAGTCCGACAAAATAAGATCCGCGGTGCGGATCAGGAGACCACAGGTAATGGACGCCATTGTAAAGAACTTTCCGCAACCGCTTGAATCCAATCCGGTATCGGACCGCCCGTCGCAAAAGGAAGCCGAAGACGCTGTCCGCGTTCTGCTTCGCTGGGCAGGTGACGATCCGGAGCGCGAAGGCCTGCTCGATACGCCGACGCGCGTCGCCAAGGCTTACCGCGAACTCTTCTCCGGCTACGAGATGAACCCCGAGGACGTGCTCGGCCGCACCTTCGAGGAGGTTTCCGGCTACGATGACATGGTCCTCGTGCGCGACATTCCATTTTTCTCGCATTGCGAACATCACATGGTACCGATCATCGGTAAGGCGCATGTCGCCTATCTCCCGAATGGCCGCGTTCTTGGCCTGTCGAAGATCGCCCGTGTCGTTGAAATCTTCGGCCGCCGCCTGCAGACGCAGGAGGCCATGACCGCCCAGATCGCCAACGCCATCGATGACTCGCTGCGCCCGCGCGGCGTCGCCGTCATGCTCGAAGCCGAGCATATGTGCATGGCGATGCGTGGTGTGCAGAAGCAGGGCTCGTCGACGTTGACGACGACCTTCACCGGCGCCTTCAAGGCCGATCCGGCCGAGCAGGTCCGCTTCATGACCATGGTCCGGAGCCGCTGATAGGGCTTTCCACGAAAGAGCCGAGATGAACCTGGTATTCAACGAGCCTTCTGAAGATAAATCTGAGCTTGAGGATGCGGGCGATTTCACGCCCCGTTTCGATGATCGCGGCCTGATCACCGCGATCGTCACCGACGCCCATGACGGTGAACTGCTGATGGTCGCGCATATGAATGCCGAGGCTCTGGCACTGACCATTAAGACAAAAACGGCGCATTACTTCAGCCGTTCGCGTGGGAAAATCTGGAAAAAGGGTGAAACCTCCGGAAATCTGCAGACGGTGAAGGAGATGCGTACCGATTGTGATCAGGATGCTATCTGGCTGAAAGTTGAGGTCGCCGGTCACGATGCAACATGCCATACTGGACGACGTTCCTGCTTCTATCGCACGGTCGAGCTGGAGGATGGAAAGCCTGTGCTGAACGTCGTCGACGATCATCTGCATTTCGATCCCGGCGAGGTTTATGGGCACTAAGCACCGCCCACCGGCTTGGTCAGCAACAGCCAAATATACGATTTGGAAACAAAAAAGGGACAGTATTTCAGCAAGAGGCAAGTATACGCCTCGGAGGAAAGCCATGTTGAACTGGGGGTTGATTCGTCAGAGCGCCGGGCAGGTTCCTGCCGGTTCAGGTCCGACCATCTCACAGGACACACCCCCTCCACCCGCTGTTCCCGCTCCCCCTAAGAAAGTAAAGATCGCGCTGGCACTCGGCGGTGGCGCCGCCCGGGGCTGGGCGCATATCGGCGTATTGCGTGCCCTCAATGAGGCAGGTATCGAGGTCGGCATGATCGCTGGCACCTCAATCGGCGCCCTGGTCGGCGGCTGCTACCTCGCCGGCAAGCTTGATGAGCTGGAGGGTTTTGCCCGCTCGCTGACCATGCGCCGCATCGCCAGCCTCCTCGATCTTACGATCGGCGGCAGCGGTCTTTTTGGCGGCATGCGGCTCACAAAGCGCATGCAGGAACACTTGGAAGGCTTCGCGATCGAGGATCTGGACCGTCCATTCGTTGCGGTCGCTTCGGAACTAAATACCGGCCACGAGGTCTGGATCACAAACGGTTCTCTGATCACGGCACTCCGGGCATCCTATGCCCTGCCCGGCATTTTCGAGCCGGTGCGCACCAATAGCCGCACGCTGGTCGACGGAGCGCTGGTCAATCCGGTGCCCGTTTCTGTCTGCCGTGCCTACGAGCAGCCGCTCGTGGTCGCCGTCAACCTGCACTACGATCTTTTCGGCCGTTCGGCCGTCGTCAAACATAATTCCGGTCCATTGAATGGCGAGCCGCAACGCCGGGATGAGGCGCCCTATACCAAGCTCGGCATGACCGGGGTGATGGTGCAGGCTTTCAACATCATCCAGGATCGGATTTCTCGCGCACGCCTCGCCGGCGATCCGCCGGACCTGGCGCTGCATCCGCGCCTCAGCGACATCGGTCTCTCAGAGTTTCATCGCGCCGGCGAAGCGATCGAGCGCGGCTATGAAGAGACCTCCATCCGGCTCGCCGAAATCAGGCGCATGCAGGAAGCCTTTGCCAGATAGGGCATGACTTATTCGGAAATGGAAGGATGCTGCGGAGGCGGAGCCGATTTCGGCTCCGGCGAGCGGGATAGCTCCGCTAATGCCGCGCTATCCGGCCTTGCTTTGGGCTCAGCGCGTTCGTCGCGGCAATCGACCCACTGGGTCGATTGCTTCGGTGATGCCGAACCGCTCCTCACCCGGCGATGTAAGCCTTGATCTGTTCGGCCTCGAGCTCGATTTCGCGGATGCGCCATTTTACGACGTCGCCGATTGAGATGATGCCCGTGAGCTTGCCTTTGTCTTCGACCGGAACATGGCGGAAGCGGCGGTGTGTCATCAGTTCCATCAGCTCGTCGGTGGTAGTGTCTTCCTTGCAGCGGTGCACCTTCGCCGTCATCAGTGAAGCAATCGGCTGGTTGAGGCAGTCTGGGCCGTGCTTGGCGACCGCGTTGACGACATCGCGTTCGGTGAAAATGCCGGAAATCTTGCCCGCCATCCCGACGACGACGATGGCGCCGATGCGGTGTTCACTCAGAATCTTGGCGGCTTCTGCAAGGGTCGTATTTCCCCCGGCGGTGGTGACATTGCGACCTTTGGCATCAAGTATGGCTTTAACGGAAACAGACATTCGATCCTCCCATCTCGAAAGCAAAGTGAACAAATGAGCCTCGGATTTGTTCCGAATCGCCTCCGGACCTGGACCGATGCTGCCTTCATCGATCCGCGTCGGTCTCCTCCCTTCGCGGCCGATAAGTGTCAATGGTGCGCTAGTGGGGCCAAGAAAGCAACAGCTTCATCCGCCTATGGAGCCGAGTTTTCGAGTTCGATACGGGGTTCCCGGTCGAACAGGGAAAACAGTAGGAAGCCGAAAAGGAAGCCGCCGATATGCGCATCCCAGGCCACCGGCTGCGTGCTGTCGCCTACGATCGTGATGCCGAAAGCGACGAGCGCATTGCCGGCGATCCACATCACGATATAGGCGACGACCGTGCGGCTGCGCAGCGAGGCCAGGATCGATAGGCGTGGATTGAGATGCGCCTGCCGAATGCCGACACGACGGCCACCCATGGCGGGAAAGGCAAAACGGCAGGCCGCTCCCATCAGCCCTGAAACGACGCCCGATGCGCCGATCAGCAAGCTTTGGTCGCCCCAATAAATGGCGGCATGCAGGAATGCGGATGCAGCCGCCGAAAGAACCCAGAAGATCACGTAACGCACAACACCGATCCGGCGCGCGACGGGAGCGGCAAAGACCATAAGCCACAGCCCGTTGAAGACGATATGCTCGATGCTGCCATGCAGGAGCGAATAGGTAACCGGCGTCCACAGCCATTCCAGCCCCTGTTGCGACAGCGGAAAGGCGTAACGCGCGGGAATGAAGCTGAAGGTGAAATACAGCCAATTCAGCGTATCGTCCGACCACCAGGGCAGGTTTTGAATAGCGAAGACAACGATGAGCAGGCCGAGGCTTGCGAGGATAACGGGCGGCAGGTTGAAGGCAGGAACCCGCTTCGGCGGCCGATTTTCCTCGGGCTCGTGGCGCGGCGGCTCTGCATCATCCATGATTTGCTCTGATATCTTGAGAAGGGACTCGAGACATACAGCAGCGAATATCAAAAAAAAAGCCGCCCAACCCCGTCGGACGGCTTGTTCGGGCGCTCCTCGCTGGGATGTGCCGCAATGGTTATGTCCCACGCCCGAGAATAGTTTGTGCTGAAGGTCACCCTCGTGAAGTGATGGTCTATTCTTCCCACTCATGGCCCCGCAAGGCAAATGAAAGCCTCTGTTAACCTTAATGGCTCGGCCGTGGCACGAAATAAGCAAGGCATGACGTAAGGGCAATGAATGCCCCGGCATCTGAATTGAAATGGGACACAGGCGCGTCATGCGGCAGAAAACCAGCACAGAGATATTTACCTATTGGGAGCAGCTTCGCGGCAACGCGGATGCTCCCCTGCGCAATTTGATACAGCCCTCGGCAGTCCGCCATATTCTGCCCCAGCTCTTCATTCTGGAGTCGATGCCCGACGAGGCGCCGCGTTTTCGGCTGGCCGGAACGGCGATCTGCGGCTTCATGGGCCGCGAGCTTCGGGGCGAGAGCTTTGCCGCACTGTGGGCCGGAAGCCAGCCTGACGATCCCGTACGCATCGCCGCCGGCGTGATGGCGCATGTCGTTCCTGCCTTGATCAACGCAACAGGTTACAGCATCAGCGGCCGCAACATGGCCTTCGAAATGGTGCTGATGCCGGTGCGTTCGGCCGGCGATATCTGCGATCGGCTGCTTGGCTGCCTGACGCCGGTTGCCCATGCGTCATGGCTTGGTGGCGAACGTCTGGAGTTCCTGGCGCTCGATCGCAGCCGCCTGCTGTACGAGCGTCCCGCCCGGCGCGTCGAATTGTCGCCGCATCTCGATCCCGTCGATTTGACCTCTCATCACGCCCTAAATCCTAAGGCGGGTGGACGCGATGAAGGACCGGTTGATCCATCGCGATACAGATTCAACCGTCTTCTCTGAGCTATCCCTCAGAGAAGACAACCTTACCTTAAGAAGTTTCGGCTAGTGATTGCATGAGACATAATCGGTTGAAGAAGCCTTTTCATGCATTCATTCCAGTCAGCCCAAACGACGCGGCCAAATCAATTGGCGGGGAATGCGCCGCGCATGGATCAGCGGACCTTTCAGCGGGTTCCGATCAATATGCAGGGCCGCCTGATGCTGGCCAACTACGAAGAATTCGAATGCCTGGTCACGGATATGTCGCCCGGCGACATGTACGTCACCTGCCCTGGCCGCCCGCGCACCAATGAGCGTGTCGTCGCCTATATCGACCATCTCGGCCGGGTCGAGGGCCATGTTGTCGCCGTCGACGCCCGCGGCTTCAGCATGTCGATCAACGCCACCGACCGCAAGCGCGAGAAGCTCGCCGCTCAGCTCACTTGGCTGGCCAACAAGCATGAGCTCGGTCTGCCGGAAGATCGTCGTCACGACCGTCTGACACCGCGCAATACCCTCAGCGAACTGACGCTGGAAGACGGCACGCGCTATGTCTGCCGCATCATGGACCTGTCGCTTTCGGGTGCGGCCGTCGATGTCGAGGCACGCCCGCCGATCGGCACGCCGGTACGCCTCGGCAACATGCGCGGCCGTGTCGTACGCCACTTCATGGAAGGCGTCGCGATCGAATTTCTCTCGCTGCAATCTCGCGAGACCTTGCGCGAATTCCTCTAATTTTGTCATCGTGCTGTCACGCCGGCTGGTGAAATAGCGGCGTTTCACCCCTCTGCCTGTGTGACGGCCGATGAAGACGCTTTATCCTGAAATCGAGCCCTATGATCAGGGCATGCTTGACGTCGGCGATGCGCATCGCATTTGCTGGACGCAATCGGGCAATCTGAACGGTGTTCCAGTCGTCGTCCTGCATGGTGGTCCGGGTTCCGGCAGTTCCGCCAGTACTCGCCGCTTTTTCGATCCGGAACATTATCGCATCATTCAATTCGACCAACGCGGCTGCGGCGGAAGCTTGCCGCATGCGGCAGAGCCGCGGGCAGACCTTTCCGCCAACACCACATGGCACCTGGTTGGCGACATCGAGCAGCTTCGGCTCTTCCTCGGCATCGAGCGCTGGCTGGTCTACGGCAATTCCTGGGGCTGTACTCTGGCGCTGATCTACGCCGAGACGCATCCGCAACGCGTCGCAGCCCTCATTGTCGTTGGGGTCACCATGACGCGGCAATCTGAGATCGATTGGCTCTATAACGGGCTTGCCCGCTTCTTTCCTGAAGAATGGGCTCGCTTCCGTGCTGGCGTGCCAGAGAGCGAGCGCAATGGCGATCTGGTGGCTGCATATTATCACTTGCTCCTTAATCCGGATCCGGCCGTCCATGCCAAAGCCGCCAAGGACTGGCACGACTGGGAATCGGCTTCGATCCTCGTCGATACCCAAACGACTTTGCCCAGCCGCTGGTCCGATCCCCGATATCTCACTGCAAGAGCGCGCATCATCACGCATTACTTCCATTATCGCGGCTGGCTGGAAGAGAGCCAGATATTGCGGGACATCAACCGGCTCGAGGGTATCCCCTGCACGATGATCCAGGGCCGGCTCGATCTGGAGGCACCCGTCATTACCGCGTGGGAGCTGTCGCGGGCATGGCCTGCGGCAAGATTGGTCGTGGTTCCCAATTCCGCCCATTCGCCGGCGACGTCGGAGATAGCGGCAGCCATTGTCGAAGCGACGGACGAATTTCGCGTCATCGGCTGATGGCAACGAAAAAACTCAAAAAAATTTTTGAGCACGCCTTTTCCCAAAATGGCACAGCCTGAGGGAATTTCTGACATTCGTGAGGTTCGGGCGATGTGCCGAGACGAAGCTACCGTCCTATTTCGGCGCTGCTGCCGGCAAACGGTGTTCCTCGCCGACATTTGTGGGCGAAAACAAAATTATTTAAAAACAAGCGGATACGCGGAATCCCCATACGGAATCCCAAGCGGAAAAACATTCGAATTTTAATCGAATTCCCCGAAAGTTTGATTCAAGTTTTGCGCTCATTTTATGACAATTCTACGCGCATTTGAATCAACTAAGTCCTTAATTTGACTACGTAATTTTGCGTCGGATAAAAGCCTGCATGTCATTCTGGTCCCAATAAAACAGGGACACGGACATGGGCTTTCAATTCCTTCTTCGCGGTTATGCCGCAATGGCTCTTTTTACCTTTGGCTGTCTCGGCTTCGCCCATGCGACGCCGGCCAATATGACGATCACCGGCGATGCCGCGCCGCCGATCGGTCACTATGAGTTCTGCAAGGAAAATCCGAGGGAATGCGCCTATGCCGGCGGCGATGCCGGTCCCGCTATTCTTACCGAAGATCGTTGGAAGACCATCCTGAAGATCAACTACACGGTCAATACGACGATCAAGCCTATGACCGATATGGATCTCTATGGCGTCGAGGAAAAATGGGCGATCCCGACCACTGCCGGCGATTGCGAGGATTTCGCTCTGCTGAAGCGCAAGGAGCTGATCGACGCCGGCTTTTCGGCCTCCGACCTGCTGATGACGGTCGTGCTGCAGCCGAACGGTGAAGGCCATGCCGTGCTGACGGTGCGCACCGATCGCGGCGACTTCGTTCTCGACAATATGCGCAATAAGGTGAAGCTTTGGTCGGATACCGAATACACCTTCCTGAAACGTCAGTCCGCTGACGATCCGGCTCGCTGGGTCAAGATACAGGATGGCCGCGCCGTTGCAGTCGGCAGCTTGAAGTAGGTCGTGTTTCCGCCACGTGATCACCGGTGACCTAGCACCGGTGGTCTCAGTCAAGGCCCCGGTCTGTCCCCGCATTTCTGTCCCGACCGGCGCCTCTGAGCCGTTCCCGCTGTCCCGGGAACGGCTCTTTTCGTTTCCGGGGTGTGCCCAGGGCAATTGCCCGAAAAAACGCCCGGCGGTTCATCCGGCATTGCGAAGGGGCAAAAAGATAGATCGGCTCCCATGATTTCGTGAAACGATCAACCCCTTCAGCCCGAAATCCGCCCCGATTTTCGCAAAGGTATTTGTGCCGATAAATATGCAAGCCGACGCATTCTTAACGGCTCATTAACCAATATGGCGGCAATCATTCCACAGCGAGACTCATCAGGGGTCTTGAGCCGCGGCGGACGCGTCATTGACGACGGTTTCCAAGGCGGGATGGAACCGAAGGCAAGAGCATGACCCCTCCTCTGTCATCCGCCTCCTCGATCGACGAACAGCCGCTGATATCGAGCGGCCTCGTTTATCGTCTCACGGCCGGCGTTGCCGTACTCGCCGCACTTACCGTTGCCATCACCATTGGTGGCCGTTGGCTCGGCGAAAAAATCTCACTGGCCGGCCACACTGCCGATATCAAGCCGATCACAGTGACGATCGGCGAGGATACGTTGCGTCTTGGCGCCAACACCATCCGTTTCCCAAGCGAACGCGTAAGCGGCGTCGCGGAACGCGTCGATCTCTACCTCACCTGGCCGCAGATGCAGGGCTATAGCGATGCCGACCGCTTGCGCTTTGACGATATTTCCCAATCCTCCTCGCTGATTTTCCTACAGCTCAGCCAGAGCACGATGTCGCGCGACATGTCCGGCCGGCTGGAGCCGATCTATTCGCATCTGATGGAAGGCGACGCCTTCGCCGGTCCACATGGGCTGACGGCCCATCGTCTGCGCGCCGACGCCGGCTATAGTGGCGAAGTGCTTCTGACCGCGCCGCGCGCTGGCGAGCCGGATTATGTCGTGCGCTGCATCTTGCCCTCCTCGCCCGCTGAGGCGACCAGCGGCGATTGCCAGCGGGACATCAGGGTCGGCAAGGATCTCAGCGTGCTTTATCGGTTTTCCAGTCATCAGCTTGGCGACTGGCGGACGATGGATGCTGCTGTCCAGAGCTTCGTCAAGACACGCCTTGTCGATACCGCTGGCGCGGTGGAATCTCCGTAAGTGGTGACTAAAATTATGCGGAATCCTGAAACCAACTGTTCATCATAAACCGATTGGTAACGCTAAACCTCTACTCTTGAGAGCCAACGGGCGCTCATGGAGGCGGCGGCCGGATAATTGAGAACGTAAATGCAAGCAGAGAGTGAAGTAGTGTCCAGATCAATTTTTTCCGCATCCTCATCAAACTCCGGCAAGTTTTTGGCGAAGGTGCTGTTCGGTTTTGCAATCACGACTGCGACGGTGACCGTTACCGTCGATGTATCGAATGCAGCCGGAGGCTCGAAATACGCGGGCATCGTTATTGACGCGAACACGGGTAATGTTCTCTACAGCGAAAATGCGGATACGCTTCACTATCCCGCTTCGCTTACCAAGATGATGACCGTCTATCTGACCTTTGAGGCGCTTGAGGCCGGTCGGATTACACTCGATACTCCTGTCGTCTTTTCGAAAAATGCAGCCTCGCAGGCCCCGACCAAGCTTGGCATCGGTACCGGCCGCTCGGTGACCGTTCGCGAGGCGATTCTCGGCATCGTCACCAAGTCCGCCAACGATGCGGCGATGGCGCTCGGCGAAATGCTTGGCGGCTCGGAAGACAATTTCGCCCGCATGATGAACAACAAGGCCCGTGCGCTCGGAATGACGCGGACGACTTATCGCAATCCTAACGGCCTGCCGAATACCGCGCAGATGACCACGGCGCGCGATCAGGCCCGCCTCGGCGTCGCCCTGCGCGAGCACTTCCCGCAATATTACGGCTTCTTTTCTGAGACGAGCTTTCGCCTCGGCAACAGAGTGATCCCGGGTCACAACCATCTGCTCGGCTCGGTCCGCGGTGTTGACGGCATCAAGACGGGTTACACGCGTGCTGCCGGATACAATCTTGCCACTTCGGTGAAGGTCGACGGCCGCTCGATCGTCGGCGTCGTGCTTGGCGGCGCCTCGACGCCCGCCCGCGACAACCAGATGCGCAAGCTGATCGCCGCTTACCTGCCGCTGGCATCCACGAAGCATATCGACTCCAATGTCGTCGCCCAGACGAAGGTGGAAACGCCCAACGTCCGGGCTGCAAGCGCCCGCATGGCGGCTGCCGGCAGCGCGAAGATGAGCAAGGACGAGACCGCCGAGGCTGACGACGACCAGCAGCCGTCGAGCGCCACGGCTTTTGCGGCGATCACGCCGAAGTCGAGCAATCCGTTGCTCACGACCAAGCAGAAGCAACGCGCCGCATCCGATGAAGTGGCTTCCATCGAACCGACATCGGCGACTACGGATGAAAGTGATACGGATGAAGTCGACGCCGTCACGACTGCCTCGACGTCCAGATCGGATACCAAGATCATTAAGACCCAGAAGGTCGAGAAAACGGAAAAGGCTGAAAAGCCTGAGAAGGTTACCAAGGCGAGCAAGGATGAGGCGGGCCCGACCGGCTGGGTCGTCCAGATTGGTATTTCCTCCAGCAAGGATGGCGCCAACGATCTGCTCGATACCGCCAAGAGCAAGGGCGGCAAGGCATTGCGCTCGGCCAAGCCCTACGCGCTTGCCTTTGATGGCGGCTATCGCGCCCGTTTCGGCGGCTTCGAGGACCAGAATGCGGCTGTCAACGCCTGCAAGGCTCTCAAGAAGGCCGGCGTGAAGTGCTGGGCGAGCTTGGAATAGGGATGTGACACGGCTTTCCGTGCCGCATCGTTCAGAAATCTACCGGATTTTGCATAGCGATATCCGGTTCTTCCGGTCTTGGATGATCATGAGGCCGGCCCTGAGTTTGTAATGTGTTACGGGGATGTGAAAATGGCGATGAACGAGAACTTTCCGGGTTTCTCGCTCGATGGCGGGGGAAAGATGAAATCGAAGGGCTTTGCTCTTCATCCGCTGCATGAGGCAGCCATGCGGTTGGCCGATCTCGGCCTCAGCCGTTCGCGTTCGCGCAGCAAGACGAAGGACCTGATCTCCGTCCTGCTTTGCCACGGAGCCCGCGCCTGGCGCTATTCCCAGCCGGAAGCCCACATCCACCTGCACATTACCGCGCCGAATGGCCAAGCTCCGGTATTGATGCGGCTGCGCTAATCAGGAAAAGTGCAAGGATGGAGCGGTGCTGCGGCTCCCGAGGCGGCGGCCGCTCTACAGCAATCCCAATTCGGAAAGCTCGCGACGCAGATCGGCAGGCAACTCATTGACGCCGCCGCCAAGGCTGTCGAGATCGCGCGGCACATCTTCCTGCGGCAAGTAGCGCCAGCCCTGGAAGGCGCGACGCGGCTGGCTGGCGGTTTCGACTACGCTCGGATCGAGAATAAGCCGGCAGCGGTGGATTCCATCGACATCCGTGAACGTCTCGATACCGAGCAGCTTTTGCCGCGCCTGTACCTGCCCCTTGATCACCCAGTAAAGCGAGCCGCCGTCCAGCAGCTCATCCACGCGCTTCGGCACCATGCGGGTCGTATGGGTGGTGTGCGGTTCCAGACCGGCGGCGATGGCGCTCATCGCCCGCTCGGAGACCCATTCGCGCAGATCCTCAAGCGAATCCGCGCCCACGCACAATTTGATGATATGCAAAGCCATGACGCCGTTGAAATCCTTTTGACCGGCAGCGTCAAGCTTTTAGAATCAAGCGTCCACACTCAGCATTCGACGACATTCACCGCGAGGCCGCCTGTTGAGGTTTCCTTGTATTTCTCGCTCATGTCGTAGCCGGTCTGGCGCATCGTCTCGATGCAGGCATCGAGGGGCACGAAATGCTGGCCGTCGCCTTTGATCGCGAGCGATGCAGCCGTCACTGCCTTGACGGCGCCGAGTGCGTTGCGCTCGATACAAGGCACCTGCACGAGGCCGGCAACGGGATCGCAGGTCATGCCGAGATGGTGTTCCAGCGCAATCTCCGCGGCATTTTCGATCTGCTCGGGCGTCGCGCCCATGACGGCGGCAAGCCCCGCGGCCGCCATCGCAGCCGCCGAGCCCACTTCGCCCTGACAGCCCACTTCAGCGCCGGAGATCGAGGCATTGTGCTTGATGATGCCGCCGACGGCAGCCGCGGTCAGCAGATAGTTGCGGATGCCATCCTGGTCCCAATCCTCATGGAAATGCTGGTAGTAGCGGATCGTTGCTGGAATGACCCCGGCCGCGCCGTTGGTCGGCGCGGTGACGACGCGGCCACCCGCGGCATTTTCCTCGTTGACGGCCATGGCGTAGACGCTCAGCCAATCGTTGGCGAGCAGCGGATTGATGCGGTTGCTGCGCCATTCTTCCTGCAGCTTGTCATGGATGGCGCGCGCCCGGCGGCGCACCTTCAGGCCGCCCGGCATGATGCCCTCGACCTTCAAGCCGCGATCGATGCAGCTATTCATCGCCGCCCAGATGCGATCGAGCCCGGCGTCGAGCTCTTCGCTGCTCATGCGCGTCTCTTCATTGGCGCGTTTCATCTGCGCAATCGAGAGACCGGAGCGCTCGGCCATATCGAGCATCTGCTTGGCGGTGGCGAAGGGGAACGGAATTCGCTCGCCGGAAGAGGCCTTCTTCTTGTCGGCACGCATCTGCTCGAGCTCGGTGTCGGTGACGACGAAGCCGCCGCCGACGGAATAGTAGATGCGCTTGACGAGCAGGCGATCGTCCTTGTCGAAGGCGGAAAAGCTCATGCCGTTGGCGTGGCCGGGCAGCGGCACCTTCTTATCGAAGATCAGGTCGGTCTTCGGTTGGAATTGATAGGCCGGATGGCCGGGCGGCGTGATGTGCCCGGTGCGCTCCACCTCTTCGATGATGGCATCCATCCGGTCGGGATCGACCGAATCCGGGCGTTCACCCATCAAACCGAGGATAACCGCCCTGCCCGTGCCATGCCCGATGCCGGTATGGGCGAGCGAGCCGTGCAGGCTGACCTTGATCGAAGCAACATGCACATTCGAGGACGGGCGTGGCCACTCGTTTGACAGCAGGAGATCCAGGAAACGATTGGCGGCCGACATCGGACCCATCGTGTGCGAACTGGAAGGCCCGACGCCGATTTTGAAAACATCGAAAACTGAAAGAAACATGGACCTTTGGTGCCTCCTCGGCAAATCGCGTAATGGCAAGGCTACGCCAACGGAACAGCCCTGCACGGCGATCAACCGACATCGGATTTCATGCCTGCGACATTATATGTAGGCACGATGCGGCGCAAACATAAGGCCATTGCGCCCGAATGGCCGTAGGTTACAGTCGGCGGCATATGGACTTGGAGAATCTGCCTTTATGACGACCGCCGACTATGTCGCCCTCGCCCTCTTCGTTTTTCTCTGGGTCGTGCTGAACTGGATCACCAGCAGCGCCCGCTTCTTCAATCGCACCAGCCTGACATTGGCCATGAACGAGCGCCGGCGCGAATGGATTTACAATTCGCTGCGCCGCGATTTGAAAATGATCGATACGCAGATTCTATCTGGCCTGCAGAACGGCACCGGTTTCTTCGCCTCTACCTCGATCTTCGCCATCGGTAGCTGCTTCGCCTTGCTCGGTGCCACTGACAAGGTCAACGCCTTCTTCTCCGACATGCCCTTCGTCTTCAATAGCGGCCGCACCGCCTTCGAGATCAAGGTGGCGGGACTTGCCTGTCTGTTCGGCTATGCCTTCTTCAAATTCGGCTGGGCCTATCGCCTGTTTAACTATTGCACCATCCTCTTCGGCTCCTTGCCGATGCTGGCGGATGCCGAGCTCGACCCTGTGCGGGCGGAGCGCGCCGCGGAGCGGGTGATCCGCATGAATGTCATCGCCGCGCGCAACTTCAATGCGGGTCTGAGAGCGATCTTCCTGTCGATCGGCTATCTCGGCTGGTTCCTCAGCCCCTATGTTTTCATCACGACGACGGTCTTCATCATTATCGTCCTGATCCGCCGGCAGTTTTTTTCCGATGCGCGTCTGGCCATCATGGATATCGATGTGCCATGACATCGCCACGTCGGCAGTCATCAAACCGGCGCCGATGATTTGAATTCATGCCTGGAAGGACCTGCCAATGGCCGTTATCGCCGAGAGCATCGATGCGCCGCAGAAAACGCCCCGCATCGGCATTCTGGACACGGCCCGCGGTGTCGCCCTTCTGGCGATGGCGAGCTATCATTGCACCTGGGATTTCGAGTTCTTCGGCTATCTCGCACCGGGCACGGCGGAGACTGGCTGGCTGAAAATCTACGCCCGCGTCATTGCCAGCACCTTCCTGTTTCTCGCGGGCTTCAGCCTCGTGCTGGCCAACACGCCCGAAATCCGCTGGCGCCCCTATTTCAAGCGCCTTGGCATGATCGTGGCCGCTGCTGCGGCGATTTCCATCGTCACCTTCATCGGCATGCGCGACGGGTGGATCTTCTTCGGCATTCTTCACAGCATCGCCGCCGCCAGCATCATCGGTCTGCTCTTCCTGCGCCTGCCGTCTTTCGCAACGCTGCTAATCGCTGCCCTGCTCCTCATCGGCATTGTCGTCGATAATGTCATCGCGCCGTTTTCGCTGCATTCCGCCGTCTTCGACGTGCCATGGCTCTATTGGCTCGGCTTGTCGGAGCACCTTCCGCGTTCGAATGATTACGTGCCGGTCTTCCCATGGCTGACGCCATTCCTTTTCGGCCTCGGCATCGCGCAACTGGCGACAACGCTCGGATGGCTCAGATTATTGGCAAAGCTCGGTCCCGGCCGCAATCTGATTGCCCGCGTCGGGCGCCACAGCCTGATTTTCTACCTCGTCCACCAGCCGGTGCTTATCGGTCTCGTCTATCTTCTTTCGCTGATCGCGCCCGCACCGGCGCCCGATCCTACGGTCACCTATATCAGGCAATGCCAAGCCTCCTGCGTACGCTCCGGCAGCGAAACCATGTGCCGCAGCTTCTGCCAGTGCACACTCGATAAATTGCAAGCGCAAAACCTGTTTTCACCCCTGGAATCCGGTGCAATCAAAGCAGATAGCGATGAGCGAATAAACCGAATCGCGTTACAGTGTTCGGAGCAAGCGCAATGACAGGGTTATTCTATGAATGCCTATCGTTCCAAGTCGCTGAGTTTTCCATGGCCGCCTTTAATTTATAGTCTTGCAGTTATAACGGCGCTTTATTTGAATCAGGACTATCCCGTGCGCATGTCGCACCTCGGGGCCTTGATCGCCTGGGGCATTGGCTCGCTTTTGACAGTTGTCGCGGTGACATTGAATGTCTGGGCGGTGAAGACGCTGTTCGAAAGCCGCACGACCGTGCTGACGCAACGTTGCACGGCGCATCTGGTGACCAAGGGACCGTTCCGCTTTAGCCGCAACCCGACCTATCTCGGATATACGCTACTGACGGCAGGCCTCGGCCTGATGATCGGCAATCTCTGGTTCGTCGCCATGGCGGCCGTAGCGGCGGCGCTGACCACGCCACTGGTCATCCGTTGTGAGGAAATGCACCTGCTCTCTCGTTTCGGCTGTGAATTCGAGTTTTATTGCAAGCGTACGCGGCGCTGGATTTGAAAGCGGGAGGTGCCCGCAGTCGCTGCTTATCGGTATTCAGCGAGGAGTAAAATCCGACCGATCTTTGTTCTCGTACGTTGCACGAGATCCATCGTGACTGAATCATTTTCACCGGCATAAAGATCGAATTCATGACCTTTTTTCCCATCAGAAACCTCTTCCAGCCGGGTCGATGTTTTCCAAGTCCGAAAAGAGCAGCCGAGGTCGCCACACCGGACGCTGATGTCGCCCGCCAAATATCGATTCGAATCGATGGTAACGCTTAGCTGAACGTGAGTGTCCTGATTGTCGATAAGCTGGCAGCGAACATGAATTTGGCAATTGAGTTGGCCGTAGATCGCATCCTTGCCGTCAAGCAAAAGGGCGTAGGCAACCGGAATATCGGTATTGTTGTTATCGGCCGCTTGAGTCTTTCCGACATTGAACGGAACGAGCGCGATCCCTATCGCTAAGACGAAGCTAAACCTTGCCGCCATTTGCCACAACCCTCTGTGAATGCTTGGCTTTTCTACAAAGCATTCTCGTTAGAATTGCGGCGACTACGATGCGTCTTATACTTTGACGGTGGTAGTCACGTCCCCACGCCGATTTCGGCCAGGCGGCCGAGACAGGCTTCTTCGACATTGTCGAGTTCGGTCAGAGTGTCCTCAATATCCTTGCGCTTCTGGCGCAGTTCCTCGCGCTTTTCGTCGACGCGCTTCATCAGGAGCTTCAACTGGCCGATCTCGCCTGGCGGCTCCTTATAGACCTGAATGATCTCGCGGATTTCGGCGATGGTGAAGCCGATGCGGCGGCCGCGCAGGATTTCCTGGATCAGGCGGCGGTCGGCTGGCCGGAAAAGGCGCGTGCGGCCTCTGCGCTCGGGATGGATAAGACCTTCATCCTCGTAGAAACGCAATGTCCGAGTGGAAACGCCGAATTCCCGCGTGAGCTCCGTTATGCTATAAAACCTGTCCAACAATAGTCCGCCTCTCTGGTGCAGAGCCTATAATATTGACTTTTACGTAATAGTCAATTTCAGCAAGGCCCCGATGGACTTTCGATCGTCAAAGATGTGTTGAATTCAAAGGCCTAGCGGCCTTAGTGAATGGAAAACCACCAGGTCGCCAGACCCAGGAACGCAAAATATCCCGTGCAATCCGTGACCGTAGTGACAAATGCCGACGAGGCGATGGCCGGGTCGGCGCCGAATCGATGCAGCACCAGCGGCAGCAGGATACCACCAAGGGCCGCCGCGACGAGATTGATGATCATCGCAGCGGCGATGACGATGCCGAGCTGGAAATCATGGAACCAGAGGGTGGCGATCGCGCCCATGATGATGGCAAAGAGAATGCCATTGAGAAAGCCGACACCCGCCTCTCTGCGGATGACGCGGAAGGCATTGTAGATATCGAGGTCGCCGGTTGCGAGTGCGCGCACGGTGACCGTCATCGTCTGCGTACCGGCATTGCCGCCCATCGAAGCGACGATCGGCATCAGCACGGCAAGCGCAACCATTTTCTCAATCGCACCGTCAAAGATATTGATAATGCTGGACGCCAGTATCGCCGTGATCAGATTGACTGCCAGCCAGACAAAGCGTGAGCGCACCGTGGAGGTGATATTGTCGGACAGCTCTTCGTCGCCGACGCCGCCGAGGCGCTTGATGTCCTCGTCCGCCTCTTCATGGATGACGTCGACCACGTCGTCGATGGTCAATACGCCGACGAGGCGGTCGTTTTCATCGACGACGGCGGCGGACAGAAGGTCGTATTGTTCGAAGACCTGCGCCGCCTCTTCCTGGTCCATGACGGCCGGAATCGGATGCGAGGTCTCGCGCATGATGCTCTCGACCTTCGTCTGTCGCTTGGTGCGCAGAATGCGGTCGAGATCGACGCTGCCGAGCAGCTTGAAGGTTGGGTCGATGACGAAGATCTGGGTGAAGGCTTCCGGCAATTCCTCCTCTTCGCGCATGTAGTCGATCGTCTGGCCGACCGTCCAGAACGGCGGCACGGCAATGAATTCCGTCTGCATGCGGCGGCCGGCTGACTGCTCCGGATATTCAAGGGCGCGCCGCAGTCGTACCCGCTCGGTGAACGGCAGTTGCGACAGGATCTCGTCGCGGTCTTCCTGGTCGAGGTCTTCGAGAATGTAGACGGCATCGTCCGAATCGAGTTCGCCGATCGCGGCGGCGATCTGGTCGTTCGGCAGTTGGTCGACGATCTCCATGCGGATCGCTTCGTCCACCTGCGTCAGCGCCGTCATGTCGAAGTCGTCGCCGAGCAATTGCACCAGCGTCAGACGTTGGTCGGGATGCAGCGATTCCAGCAGGTCGCCGAGCTCGGATTCGTGCAGCCGGGCGACGTTCTGTTGCAGGAATGGAATATCACGCCGCTCGATCGCGTCGTTGACCTCAACGAGGAAATCGGAGCGGACGACGCCGTCCTCGTCGTAGATGTCGGGATTGGTCTTCTCGGAGGCCTTGCGAACGCGTTCGTCTTCGTCGGTCGTCGTCATTTGCCGCCTCCCATTCCGTTCTGCCTATGAAAATCTAGGATTCCGTCATGGAGAATGACGGCAAAAAGCTGATTGTCAACAATTGGATAGGAGGGAAAGCTGACATTTTGTGTCGTGTCTGTAAGACGGTGGCGCTGGCGACGTCTTACCCCTATCCTTAGGCTGCGAACATGTCGTTCCGTTAACAGAGAGAGCCGTGCCAGTCCGTCCCATCATCCGCTTCCCCGACCCATTATTGAAAACAGCCTGCGCTCCCGTCGCCGCCTTTGACGACGACTTGCGTAGGCTCGCCAACGATCTCCTGGACACCATGCGCGCTGCTCCCGGCGTCGGAATCACCGCCGCTCATATCGGCGTGCTTCAGCGCATAACCGTAATCGAACTCAGCCGCGAGGATGGTGTGCACACCTATGTCAATCCGGAGATCACCTGGTTTTCCGATGAGACGATGCGGCATATGGAGGGCAGTGTCTCCATGCCCGGTTTCACGGACGAGATCGCCAGGCCGAAAGCAATCCGCTTTCGCTACCAGGATCTGGACGGTCGGGCGCACGAAACTGAAGCCGAAGGCTTTCTTGCTATCTGCATCCAGCACGAAGTCGACCAGCTCGACGGTCTGTTCTGGCTGCAGCGCCTCTCGAAATTGAAGCGCGACCGGCTGGTGAAGAAATGGGAAAAAGCGAAGGCGTGATCGGTCCTGCGTGTCTAAATGTCCGCACATAAAAATGCGGGCGCCTCGAAGACGCCCGCCTGTTTGTCTGCATGAAGCGGCGGATCAGCCCTTCAGCTTGGTGTTGCAGAGGCTGTAGTAGCCGCCGCCCTTCTGGATCCACTTCAGGCCGTTAAGGGTATTCTTGGTCTTGTTGTCGTTATAGGCGTCGACGCAGGTGTGGAAGCGGCCCTTGCCGGGCGTTTCGCTCGAATATTTGGGATCGACGGCCTTCGGGAAGGTCACGCCGGCCGGCGCTGCGGTCGTAGCCTTCGGCGGCTCCTTGGCCGGCGGCTTGGTGGCATCAGGCTCATCGGCAGCCGCCGTCGTCTTGGCGGTGGCAGTGGTCTTTGCCGGCGCGGTGGTTGCCGGTGCAGTGGTGGTAGCGCTTGCGTCGGCAGCGCACTGCGAAGCACGGAAATCATTCCACGTCTGGCCGTTCAGGGTACCGGCAGCCTTGGCCGCCTGATACTTGGTGCTGCACTCTTTCATGGTTAGCGCAGAAGCCGGCGATGAGAGGGCCATCGAGCCCACAACTGCAAGAGACGCAAAAGACATCAACAGGATGGCACGACTGGTCATTGGCAAATCCTCCGCTCTATGACGAATGTCGAAACTATTAATCATCCCCGCCCCTTCGGTTGTCAATTGACGCACGAGTCGCGGGCAAGCAACGACACCATATGGGGGAGAACATGAACGGTAACTGTACGGAAACAGCTATCAGAGAGAGTACCTTCGCCTGAGACGCAACTTTTAAAGGAATGTGGTGACGGCGATCGCCAGAAGGAAAAAACCGCCGAAGCGGGTTTCTGGTGTGGTCGAGAAGAAAACGGGTATTGGTACCGAGCTGCCCGTTAACCTCGTCCGTCAACCATTATCGCAGGTTCAGATTGCCGACGCATTAATAGATCAATAACCATCTTTTCGATTGCAAGCTTAGAGATGGAATACGAATGCCCCCTATTGAAATTCCTTTCGAATACAAAATTGAAACAAAAGAAGTGCGACTCGGTCGATGGGTCTATGTGATTCATTTGAACGAGGACAGAAGCCGGCCCAGCAGAAAATTTCGAACGCAGGAAGCTGCACTCGACGACGCTTACGAGATGCTCTCCTACATGCTCTGATCCGTTATCGTGTCCGTGGCAGTCGAGTGAGATGCAAATATTTTGCTGATTGCGGAGCGGAACGTGCTCCGCAAGACCGACGCGGTGCGATTCCTTGGAAGGCCACAGACCTCATCTTAACGGCCGGACCTACTGCCGAATCGAAGGCACCCCATGCTTGGTTGCCAGCACGATATCACGGCAATCCTGGGCCATTTCCGAAGCGAAGACGAGCGAGGTTTATAGTCGTGGAGCGGAACGCTGGAAGGCTGCCCTTGGAGCGATGGAAAGGGTCTCCCAGGCTCGGTTCCGACGTCAGACACTTGGCAAAGAAAAAGCCCGCAAACGCGGGCTCTTCTAAATCAAATGGTGCGGTCGAGAAGACTCGAACTTCCACGGGTTGCCCCACAGCGACCTCAACGCTGCGCGTCTACCAATTCCGCCACGACCGCATCGTGGTAGGGCCGGATTGCTCCGGCGCGGCTGCATGTAGCAAAAGCATTCGGGGGGCACAAGAGCGATATGTCAGTTTTTTTAACATTCGCCCACAGCTCCCTTAAACATGCCTTTGGATTCACGGCATCCGTCTCGTAGATGTTTGAATTCCTGGCCAAATGCCTCCATATGTTGATAACCTATCGGCGCGCCAAATTTCCAAGGGAGCTGTCTGCCGAACAGGCGCAAAGGACTGGCTGATGCTACGCACCGATCTCCAACATCAAATGTTTCCCCCTGCCGGCTCTCCGCCCGTGCGTTGGCGTATCGCCGATGGTCTCGTGCCCTATGATGAAGCAGTGGCGGTCATGGAGGCGGAGGTGGCGGCGATTGCCGAAGGTCAAGCGCAGGAGCTTGTCTGGCTGGTCGAGCATCCACCTTTATATACAGCAGGCACCAGCGCCAATGCGGCCGATCTCATCGAGCCCGATCGTTTTCCCGTCTTCGCCACCGGGCGAGGCGGCGAATATACCTATCATGGCCCCGGCCAGCGCGTTGCCTATGTCATGCTGGATCTGAAGCGCCGGCGTCAGGATATCCGCGCCTTCGTTGCCGCATTGGAAGAAGTCATCATCCGCACCCTCGATTCGATGAATGTTCGCGGCGAGCGGCGTGAAGATCGCGTCGGCGTCTGGGTGCGCCGTCCGGAGAAACCGCTGCTGCCGGATGGGACCATGGCTGAAGACAAGATCGCCGCCCTCGGCATTCGCGTGCGCAGATGGGTGACGTTTCACGGCCTGTCGCTGAACGTCGATCCTGATCTCGGCCATTTCACCGGTATCGTGCCCTGTGGAATTTCCGCCTATGGGGTCACCAGCCTCGTCGACCTCGGCCTGCCGGTGATGATGGCGGATGTGGATATCCGTCTGCGGGAAGCTTTCGAAGAGATATTCGGCGAAACCGCCAATGAGCCTTGATGAGGCTTAGTGCGCGACGTCCTTACTGACATTGCGCAGCCGGATTTGATGGTCGAGCCTTTCGATCTGGCGCGTTGTCGTCTCGATCAGCCGGCCGATTTCCAGATGGGCGGAGCGCAAGCGCGAAAGCTCGATCTTGACGGCCTCCAGTGCCCGTTCGTCGCTGTCCTCACCCGGTCCATCGCCGGAGCCGGTCATCAGCCAAGTCGGCGACACGGCGAACATGGCGGCCAATTTGACTAGAACGGATGGTTCCGGTTCTGAACGGTCCGATTCCCAGGCGATTATCGTCTCCTGCCTTAAGCCCAACTGGCTTGCCAGCGATTCGAGGCTGATGCCGGCGGCGTCGCGGGCCATGGAAAGGCGTCCGCCCAGTGTATCGTCGCCTTCATCCGAAAAAACGGTCGTCTCTTGTTCCGTCTTCAACATCGGTGCGATCCTTGTTGGTTGCGCCGGTGAATTTCTGAGCGGCGCGCATATTTTTTAGCGGATTTTCCAAGCAGACATAGGTCTAGGGGCGTCATGTCACCACCGCGATCTGTCTGAATTGGCAAAGTCCGCGATTTTTGCGCCAAATGGTGTGATGAATTGGCAACGGCGTTGATGCCCTGTCTTGATCGGAAGGGATTCCTGTGTTTGATCTCCCGCATGTCCCAAATCTCAGTCGTCCCCGCCCATCAGAATCCGCTGCAAGGCATGGCCATCATGGCCAGCGCCATGATCGTCCTGCCGGTGATGGATGCGATCGCCAAATATATGGCGACCTTCGAGGCGATGTCGCCGGGACAGGTGACGTTCTACCGCTTCTTCTTTCAACTCGTCTGTACTATGCCGCTGCTCTTTGCCGCCTTTGGATGGGCAGCGCTTTCGGCCAAGCGCCCCTGGGTGAACCTTTTGCGCGGCGCGCTGCACGGCGCGGCAAGCCTGCTGTTCTTCGTGGCGGTCAAATACATGCCGCTTGCCGATGTCTTCGCCATCTATTTCGTCGAACCTTTCATGCTGGCCGCTCTTTCGGCTCTGTTTCTTGGCGACAAGGTCGGCTGGCGGCGCTGGCTTGCCATCGTCGTCGGCTTCGGTGGTGCAATGATCGTCATTCAGCCAAGTTTCGAAATTTTCGGCTGGAAAGCGCTGCTGCCGGTCGCCTGCGCATTTCTCTTTGCGCTTTATCTCTTCATGAACCGTGCCGTCGGCGAGGCGGATTCGCCATTGACCATGCAGACGATGGCCGGCATCGGCGGCACGATCTTCATGGCCGGTGCGCTTTCGATAGGGGCATCGGCTGGCGTTGCCGATTTCGTACCGTCCCTGCCCGCTTCCTGGCTCGGTCTCGTGTTGCTGCTGATTCTCGGCTCGATCTCCGGCTATGCGCATATGCTCGTCGTGCGCGCCTTCCGGCTGGCGCCACTGTCGCTGCTGGCGCCTTTTCAATATTTCGAGATCATTTCGGCTACCATTCTCGGCTATGCGCTGTTCGGGGACTTTCCAAATGTTTCCAAATGGATCGGCATCCTGATCATCGTCGGATCGGGTCTTTTCATCATCTGGCGCGAGCGCGTTCAGTCGCGTTCGACGAAATCGGCTTGAGTACGCTCATCTTCCGCATGGACCGCTGGCGCAATTTATGACTAAAACGCTGATAGGGCTATGCATTGGGCGGAGTTTTGATGTTCAAGAAAATCCTGATCGCCAACCGGGGCGAGATCGCTTGTCGTGTGATCAAGACTGCGCGGCGGATGGGGATCTCGACCGTCGCGGTCTATTCCGACGCCGATCGCGACGCCTTGCACGTCGAAATGGCCGATGAGGCCGTGCATATCGGTGCAGCCCCTGCCGCCGAGAGTTATCTCGTAGCCGAAAAGATCATCGCCACCTGCAAGGAGACCGGCGTCGAAGCGGTGCACCCGGGTTATGGCTTTCTCTCCGAGCGAGCCTCTTTTTGTGAGGCGCTGGAGAAGGAAGGCATCATCTTCATCGGTCCGAAGCCGAAAGCGATCAGGGCGATGGGCGACAAGATTGAATCGAAGAAATTCGCCAATGACGCCAAGGTTTCCACCGTGCCCGGCTATCTCGGCGTCATCGACGATGCCGACCATGCCGAAACGATTGCCGCCGAGATCGGCTATCCCGTCATGATCAAGGCTTCGGCGGGCGGCGGCGGCAAGGGCATGCGCATCGCCTGGAGTAGTGAGGAAGTGCGCGACGGTTTCGAGCGTGCGCGCTCCGAGGCGAAAAGCTCCTTCGGCGACGATCGCGTCTTCATCGAGAAATTCGTCGTCGATCCGCGGCATATCGAAATCCAGGTGCTGGCGGATGCCCACGGCAATGTCGTCTATCTCGGCGAGCGTGAATGCTCGATCCAGCGCCGGAATCAGAAGGTCGCCGAAGAAGCGCCCTCGCCTTTCCTTGACGAGGTGACACGCAAAGCCATGGGCGAACAGTCCGTCGCGCTTGCCAAGGCGGTCGACTATCAGAGCGCCGGGACGGTCGAATTCATCGTCGACCGCGACCGCAATTTCTATTTCCTAGAGATGAATACCCGCCTGCAGGTCGAACATCCCGTTACGGAACTTGTTACCGGCATCGATCTTGTCGAACAGATGATCCGCGTCGCCGCCGGCGAAGAGCTGCCCTTTGCCCAGGATGATATCAAGCTGAACGGCTGGGCGATCGAAAGCCGCCTCTATGCCGAAGATCCCTATCGAAACTTCCTGCCGTCGATCGGCCGGCTGACGCGCTATCGTCCGCCGCATGAAGGTAAGAGCGGCAATGTCGTGATCCGCAACGACACCGGCGTCTTCGAAGGCGCTGAGATCTCCATGTATTATGACCCGATGATCGCCAAGCTCTGCACCTGGGCGCCGACGCGGCTTGAAGCGGTCGAGGCCATGGGTGAAGCGCTGGACGGTTTTGTCGTCGACGGCATCGAACATAACGTGCCGTTCCTGTCGGCACTGATGAAGCATCCGCGCTGGCGCGAAGGCCGGCTTTCCACGGGCTTCATCGCGGAGGAATATCCGGACGGTTTTGCGCCGATGACGCCGGACAAAAGCGAATCTGCGGTGCTTGCCGCCGTCGCACTCTCCTGCGGCCTTGTCGATGCCAACCGCCGCGAACGCTATGCCGACCGATTGCGGCCGGCGACGGGGCCGTTGCGTGAGGATTGGGTGGTCAAGCTCGGCGCGGACTATGTTCCGGTGACGCTGCAGGACGGGCTCGTCACCATCCCATTCGAGATTGACATGCAGATCAACGGCGGGATTTTGGCGGTCGCGACCGATTGGCGCCCGGGCGACGCCGTCTGGGCCGGAACGGTCAGTGGGCGGAAGGTGACGGCCCAAATCCGTCCTTTCCTCAACGGGCTGCGCATCGACTGGCAAGGTCTTTCGGTCCGCGCCAAGATCTTTACGCCGCGCCAGGCGGAACTTGACAAGCTGATGCCGGTCAAACTGCCGCCGGATACGTCAAAGTTGTTGCTTTGCCCCATGCCCGGGCTCGTCGTCGCTATTGCTGTTGCGCAAGGCCAGGAGGTCAAGGCGGGGGAAACGCTGGCGATCGTCGAGGCGATGAAGATGGAGAATGTCCTGCGCGCTGAGCGCGACTTGATCGTCGGCAAGATCAATGCGAAGCCGGGCGAAAGTCTTGCCGTCGACGCGGTGATCATGGAATTCGCCTAATCCGTATTCGCTACGAAACACCCGATTTTTCGCTTGAGCCATCCGGCGCGGCCATGCCAATGTCGCGCTAACCAAATCATTAATTTAGAAGGGATGAAACGATGGACGTACGCGCCGCCGTAGCCGTTGCCGCCGGTAAACCGCTGGAAGTCATGACCGTTCAGCTCGATGGCCCGAAGGCCGGCGAGGTGCTGATCGAGGTCAAGGCGACCGGCACCTGCCACACCGACGATTTCACCCTGTCGGGCGCCGATCCGGAGGGCCTGTTTCCGGCGATCCTCGGTCATGAGGGTGCCGGCATCGTCGTCGATGTCGGCCCGGGGGTGACCTCGGTCAGGAAGGGCGATCATGTCATTCCGCTTTATACGCCCGAATGCCGCGAATGTTATTCCTGCCTCAGCCGCAAGACCAATCTCTGCACCGCGATCCGCGCCACGCAAGGGCAAGGCGTGATGCCGGACGGCACCTCGCGCTTTTCGATCGGCAAGGACAAGATCCATCACTATATGGGCTGCTCGACCTTCGCCAATTTCACCGTGCTGCCGGAGATTGCCGTTGCCAAGGTCAATCCCGACGCTCCCTTCGACAAGATCTGCTATATCGGCTGCGGGGTCACCACCGGCATAGGTGCGGTCATCAACACCGCCAAGGTGGAGATCGGTTCGACGGCGATCGTCTTCGGTCTCGGCGGCATCGGCCTCAACGTCCTGCAGGGCCTGAAGCTTGCCGGCGCCGACATGATCATCGGTGTCGACATCAACAACGACCGCAAGGCCTGGGGCGAGAAATTCGGCATGACGCATTTCGTCAATCCGAAGGAGGTCGGCGACGACATCGTGCCTTATCTCGTCAACCTGACGAAGCGCAATGGCGACCTCATCGGCGGGGCCGACTATACTTTCGACTGCACCGGCAACACCAAGGTGATGCGCCAGGCGCTGGAATCGTCGCATCGCGGCTGGGGCAAGTCGGTCATCATCGGCGTTGCCGGTGCCGGCCAGGAAATCTCGACCCGTCCGTTCCAGCTGGTGACCGGCCGCAACTGGATGGGCACGGCCTTCGGCGGCGCGCGTGGCCGCACCGACGTTCCGAAGATCGTCGACTGGTACATGCAGGGCAAGATCCAGATCGACCCGATGATCACCCACACCATGCCGCTCGAGGACATCAACAAGGGCTTCGACATGATGCACAAGGGCGAAAGCATCCGCGGCGTCGTGGTCTATTAAGAGACCGTTTGAAAACGGGGGCGGTTTGCGGCGGTCCATGATTCAGGATTCTGATGTGAACAGCCGCGAGCCGGCCCCGAGTGGCGGCCGAGGCACCTCAAGCGTCCGTTGTTAGACTAGGCGACACCCTGGAGATTGGAACATGGCGCTCAAGCGGATGGACAATGTAGGAATCGTCGTCGAAGACCTCGAAGAGGCGATTGATTTCTTTCGCGAACTCGGCCTCGAACTCGAAGGGCGGGCCACGATCGAAGGAGAATGGGCCGGACGTGTCACCGGACTGGGCGATCAGCATGTCGAGATTGCCATGATGCGCACGCCGGATGGCCACAGCCGGCTTGAGCTCACCCGCTTACTCAGGCCGCCGGTCGTCGGAGATCACCGGAACGCCCCGGTCAACGCTCTGGGCTACCTCCGCGTCATGTTCACCGTGGACGACATCGACGAGACGCTTGAAAGGCTTCGCACGCGCGGCGCGCAGCTCGTAGGCGAAGTCGTCCAGTATAAAGATGCGTATCGGCTCTGCTACATCCGTGGGCCTGAAGGGATTCTCATCGGACTTGCCCAAGAACTCCGCTGAGCGCAAATCGAGACAGCACGGGAGATTGCTGCACGACTTTGAATGGCACACGGCCTTTTCGCAAACCGATCCTGGTTTGGCGGCCGCGGGCAAACAAGGAGGAGGAAGCTGAACATGCCAAGTCAAGTATCGATACACCCGGCGCTCGACGGCGGAGTGAAGGCGGGACAGGCGAATTTCAGTGGTGGGACGCTCGTCTGCGCCTGCACCGATCGCCCCGTCAAAGTCGCCATCACCGGCGCGATTGCTCATAACCACGCCTGTGGCTGCACGAAATGCTGGAAGCCGAATGGTGCTGCCTTTTCGATCGTAGCCGTCACCGCGCATGAGAATGTCAAGGTTCTGGAAAACGGCGACAAGCTCGCGGTCGTGGATCCCGACGCCCTGATCCAGCGGCACGCCTGCAAGGCTTGCGGCGTGCACATGTATGGGCCGGTGGAGCGCGACCATGCCTTCAAGGGCCTGGATTTCATTCATCCCGAGCGATTTCAGGAAAGCGGCTGGTCCGAACCCACCTTCGCAGCTTTCGTTTCGTCGATCATCGAATCGGGAACGCCGCCATCAGCCATGGCGTCCATTCGCAGCCGGTTGAAGGAGCTGCGCCTTGAGCCCTACGATTGCCTGAACCCGACGCTGATGGATGTTCTCGCAACCTGGGTCGCGAAAAAGGCAGGCACATTGAGGGAATAGGTCTGGCCCATGACGGCGGACTTCGCTAAACCGCGACTGCGCGTTCGGCCGGACGCGCAGCGCTCTCCAATGAAGCACGTTCTGTTCCTATGATCTATGTCGATGCCGATGCCTGTCCGGTCAAGCCGGAAATTTTGAAAGTGGCCGAGCGCCACGGCATCGAGGTGACGGTGGTCGCCAATTCCGGCCTCCGCCCCTCGCGCGATCCGATGGTGAAGAACGTCATCGTCTCCAATGCTTTCGACGCCGCCGACAACTGGATCGCCGAACATGCGGGGCCTGGCGACATCGTCGTGACGGCCGATGTGCCCCTGGCCGGGCGCTGCGTCGTCTCCGGCGCGCTGGTGACCGGACCGACCGGCCGTGTTTTCGACAACACCAATATCGGCATGGTCACCGCGATGCGCGATCTCGGCGCGCACCTGCGTGAGACCGGCGAGAGCAAAGGCTACAACGCCGCTTTTTCGCCACGCGACCGCTCCGCCTTTCTTGAAACCTTCGATCGCCTTTGCCGGCGTGCCAAAGCTCACAATTCGTCTGGAGGTCAGCCTTGAACATCATTTCCCAGAACACCGCTTTCGGCGGCATGCAGGGTGTTTTTTCACATGAGTCCGAGGCCTGCCAATGCGAGATGACCTTCGCGGTCTTCGTGCCGCCGCAGGCGATCAAGGAGCCCTGCCCGGTCCTCTGGTATCTCTCCGGCCTTACCTGCACCCATGCCAACGTGATGGAAAAAGGCGAATACCGTCGCATGGCGGCCGAACTTGGCCTGATCGTGGTCTGCCCGGACACCAGCCCGCGCGGCAATGACGTCCCCGATGAATTGACCAACTGGCAGATGGGCAAAGGCGCCGGCTTCTATCTCGACGCCACAGAAGAGCCCTGGGCCGAGAACTACCGGATGTACACCTACATCACGGAGGAGCTGCCCGCCCTCGTCAGCTGGCAGTTCCGCATGGATATGAGCCGGCAAGGCATTTTCGGCCATTCCATGGGCGGCCATGGCGCAATGACGATTGCGCTGAAGAATCCGGACCGCTTCAAGAGCTGCTCTGCCTTTGCGCCGATCGTGCAGCCCTCGACCGCCGATTGGTCAGCGCCGGCTTTCGAGAAATATCTTGGCGCCGACAAGGCGGCCTGGCGGCAATACGACGCCTGCGCACTCATCGAGGATGGCGCCCGCTTCCCGGAATTTCTGATCGACCAAGGCAAAGCCGATGGTTTCCTCGAAACCGGTCTGCGGCCCTGGTTGTTCGAAGAGTCGATCAAGGGCACCGATATCGGCCTGACGCTGCGCATGCACGAGCGCTACGATCACTCCTACTATTTCATCTCGACCTTCATGGACGATCACCTGAAGTGGCATGCCGAACGGCTAGCATGAAACGGGTGGCATAGCAGCCATGCAGTCCCCAGCTTGAAAAGCCAATTTAGCTGAGGCATATATTTCCCCGCGCAGACGACTGTGGCGGCCGGCATAGATTGCCGACCGCAAGCACCGCGGGGACGGCCTCGCTCTTAAAAAGGAGCGTAACATGGCTTGGTTCCTGCTTTTCCTCGCAGGTTTGTTCGAAATCGGTTGGGCTGTCGGCCTGAAATATACCGAAGGCTTCACACGGCCGATCCCGACCGGTCTCACCGTCATTTCGATGGTGGTCAGCCTCGTCCTGCTCGGCCTTGCGGTGAAGACCTTGCCGATGGGCACGGCCTACGCTGTGTGGACCGGCATCGGCACGGTCGGTACCGTCCTGCTTGGCATCTGGCTGCTGGGTGATCCCGCGACCGTCGTTCGCCTGTTCTGCATCGGCCTGATCGTCGCGGGCATTGCCGGGCTCAAGCTCGTCGCCTGAACCTCATTTGCGTCACTAGAGCACTTCCAGGAAAAGTGCGAGGCGGTTTTCCGCCCGGAATGCGTAAAAACAAAGAGATAGAGCGGGAAAGCGATTCCGTGAAACGCTGAACCGCTCTAGCGCTGGCGATTGTCGAGCGCCCAGAGGCCCGGTCCTGCAAACACTAGAAACAGGAAAATGAAGCAGAACAAGATCGGGCCGTCGCCCTCGTTGTTGGCTGGAAAGAAGCCCATCTGCGCATGCACTAGGAAATAGGCGAAGGCCATTTCACCGCTGAGGATGAAGGCGACAGGCCGGGTAAAGAGCCCGAGCAGGATCAGAATGCTGCCGATAAGCTCAATCACCCCAGCGACGAAAAACAGTGTCGAGATTTCAAAGGGCGCGGCGGGAAAATTGAAGAGCTTTTGCGTGCCGTGCTCTAGGAACAATAGCGCGGTCACAATTCTGAGAACCGCAAGGGCGGCGGGCTGATACTGCGACAGGCGCTCGAAAGCCGGCATGAAAATCTCCGTTTTAACTGAGAAGGCGGCCAGTATCTCTAGGGGATATGGTCGCTTTCCGCTGATATCGGAGTCAACACGCGAACGGCGAAATTATTCGCCGGGCTTGGATATCGATCCAAGCCCGGCGATTGCATATTATTTCCTGCGACCGTCGATGGCCAGGAGGCCTGGGCCTGCGAAAACCAACAGCAGGAAGACAAAGCAGTACAGGATGGCCGCATCGCCTTCATTGTTGACCGGGAAAAAATTCCTCGGCATGTGCGCCATGAAATAGGCGACCGCCATGTTGCCGCTAAGGATGAAAGCAACAATCCGCGTAAACAGGCCGAGAACAATCGCCAGGCCGCCGACAGCTTCCAGAATGCCCTGGATCAAGATCAGGGTCGGCAGCGGACCATCGAAATGACCGCCGGCCGGAAAAGCCAAAAGCTTCTGCGTGCCGTGCTCCATAAACAGTAGACCGGTCATGATGCGCAGCGCCGCCAGGGCGTAAGGCTGATATTGATTCAGTCGATCGGAAAGTGCCATTTTGTACTCCAGTTTTGGTTTCTGAAGCCACCATTAGTTTGTGTGCACGCGAAGGTGAAGACACGGCTTCTGACACCCAATCAATTTTCCGTGTAGAATCCGTGACTTGTTGTCACATGCTCAAAGCGGAATATTGTCGTGCTTTTTCCAGGGATTGGTCAGATCCTTATTGCGCAGCATCCTGAGCCCCTGTGCCAGCCGCCGCCGGGTAGAGTGCGGCATGATCACTTCGTCAATATAACCGCGCTCGGCCGCGACGAAAGGAGACAGGAAGCGATCCTCATACATCTTCGTATGCGCCGCGATCTTCTCAGGATGGGCGATATCCTTACGGAAAATGATCTCGACCGCGCCCTTGGCACCCATAACGGCGATCTGCGCGGTCGGCCAAGCATAGTTCAGGTCACCTCGCAGATGTTTCGACGCCATGACGTCGTAGGCGCCGCCGAAGGCTTTGCGAGTGATGACAGTGAGTTTCGGCACGGTGGCTTCCGCATAGGCAAAGAGCAGCTTGGCGCCATGCTTGATCAGGCCACCATATTCCTGCGCGGTTCCCGGCAGAAAGCCCGGTACGTCGACAAAGGTGACGATCGGAATATTGAAGCAATCGCAGAAGCGCACGAAACGTGCCGCCTTGCGTGAGGCGTCGCTGTCGAGCACACCCGCGAGCACCATCGGCTGATTGGCGACGAAGCCGACCGTCGCGCCCTCGATGCGGCCGAAGCCACAGACGATGTTCTTGGCGAAACTTGCCTGGATCTCGAAGAAATCGCCCTCATCCGCCACCTTCAGGATCAGTTCCTTGATGTCGTAGGGCTTGTTGGCATTGGCCGGGATCAGCGTGTCGAGCGAGGAATCGGGATCGGTGACCGATTGATAGCACTCGATTTCCGGAAGAGCCGCGGTATTCGACTGCGGCAGGAAATCGATGAGCCGGCGCACCTGCAGCAGCGTATCGATGTCGTTGTCGTAGGCGGCATCGGCGATCGAGGATTTCGTCGTATGCACCGAGGCGCCGCCAAGCTGCTCCGCCGTCACCGTTTCGTTGGTGACAGTCTTCACCACATCCGGGCCGGTGACGAACATGTAGGACGTGTCGCGCACCATGAAGATGAAATCGGTCATAGCCGGCGAATAGACGTCGCCGCCGGCGCAGGGACCCATGATGATCGAGATCTGTGGAATAACGCCGGAAGAGAGCACGTTGCGCTGGAATACCTCGGCATAGCCGCCAAGCGCCGCCACGCCTTCCTGGATGCGCGCGCCGCCGGCATCATAGATGCCGATGATGGGGGCGCGGTTTTTCAGCGCCATATCCTGAACCTTCATGATCTTCTCTGCATGCGCTTCTGAAAGCGAGCCGCCGAAGACCGTGAAATCCTTGGCAAAAAGAAAGACCGCGCGGCCGTTGACCGTGCCCCAGCCAGTGACCACGCCGTCGCCGGCGATCTTGGTCTTGTCCATGCCGAAATCGATCGAGCGGTGTTCGACGAACATGTCGAATTCCTCGAAGGAGCCTTCATCGAGGAAGATTTCGATGCGCTCGCGCGCGGTCAGCTTGCCGCGCGCATGCTGCGCATCGATACGCGCCTGCCCGCCTCCGAGCCTCGCGATCTCCCGGCGACGTTCCAGTTCCTGCAGGATCTCTTTCATGATGGCCCTCTTTTCCGCTTACCCGGCTTAGCATGGCGCAGCAGCAGTTTGAAGCCGAAGGCTCAGTTCACCAGCGGCGGCGCCTTCAGCACGAAGATGGAACGGATGCGGGCGGCGATATCTTCAGCCATCAGATTGTCGGCTGCGTTCGGGTCCGGTGTGAAATTCGCCGTATCGAACGAGGCGATGGCAAGCACCGCACCGGTATCGACCGAATCGACGTCGATATTGATCTTTGCCGTATTGCGATCGTGGTTGAAGCTCCCGGCCTTGCGAACATCCGTCAGGCGGATGGTGAGTGCCACCTTGGGCAGCACTGTATCGCGGGTGGTCACGGCGATGGCGGCATTGACGCGTTCGTTGATGGCCGAAAGCAGCACAGGCGAAACGGGAGGTACGGCTTGATCGGCAACGACGGTGGCGCTGCGCACGTCATAGGCTGGAGGTGCAGGCGGCGCCGTGCCCGGCCAGCTCGTGCAAGCAGCCAGCGCCAAACATCCCACGAGTGCCGATACCGCACCCGACCTCCACAACAACATGATTCGCGTCCCGAATTCCCAACCCTTGAGATGCAGATTTCGATATAACGGACTGCAAATCAACAATATTCAACTGCGAAGCGCGGAAAAAACATCGGTGGCTGCCTGAAACTCTTCGAAGCGCTGAGCGCGGCGCTGCTCGGCCTCTTCGTCACGGCCCCAATGTTCGATCGTCCAATCCTCGTCGAGATGGGCGAGCGCCCAGACTTCATCGAGCGGCAGTCGGCCTTCGGCGAAAGCAAGCGCCAAGATCGCCGAACCCGTCAGCGTCGTGATCGTATGCAGGCTGGCGAGTTCCAGCGGCGTGTCGTATTTGCGCAACGTCACGGCAAAGGCGGCGATCGCCTCGCGCGGCTGCTCCTGATGCATGACGCCTTCGGCCAGGATGAAACGGGCACCGAGTTCGTTTGCGGCCCAGTCGATCAGCGGGTTCCACTGCTCCGATTGCCGCTCCACCAGGCGCTCCGGTCCATCGGCGCGATAGCAAAGCATATCTGTGGAGGAAAAGCGCAGGATGTCCTCGAATACCGCCTGGCTATCGATCGCCACACCGTCGAGCGCCGTGTTGACCAGCCGCGTCACCGGCATGGTCGCAGGATCGATGACCTCGACCTGCCGCGTCCATTCGGCTGCAACCAGCTTTGCGAGCGCCTCGGTCGGGACGGCGAGCGATTGGCGCGCAGGCGTCTTCACCACCTTGCCGTCGAGCTCGATCACATGGCCGTCTTCGCTCGCGCGGACGCTTACATCCTTGTAGAAGCGCTTCGGCAGCGGCTTCTTCATCTGAATCTGAGCCCGGCGAATGGGATCGGGATGGCTCAGGTCTTCGGAAAGATCGTTCAACAGGTCGCGCATGGCGTCACCTCAGAGAATATGGCTCAACAAGTCGTTCGGGTGATGGGCAATCGTGTCGGCACCTGCCGCCAGCAGTTCTTCCACCGAAGCATAGCCCCAGGCAACACCGATCGCGGTCGCACCGGCCGCTTTCGCCATCTGCATGTCGTAGACGGCATCGCCGATAACGATTGTATCATGCGGATCCATGCCGGTCTCGCTGCAGCATTCCGTCACCATCGCGGGATGCGGCTTGGAAGGGCAATCGTCAGCGGTGCGCGAAACGGCGAAATAGGGCGTAAAGCCGTTCGCTTCAAGAATATGCTCCAAGCCGCGGCGGGACTTGCCGGTCACCGCGCCGATCAGCAATTCATCGCGGGCGGCGAGCGTCTCAATCAACGGTTTGATCCCGTCGAAAAGCGGCGTCTGCATATCGCCCTCGTCGCGCACGTCGGGGAAGATCGATTTGTAGTGCGCCGTCATGGCAATTGCCTCGTCATCGACATGCGGCTTGCCCTGCATACGGGCAATCGCGATGTCGAGTGAGAGACCGATAATCGACTTGGTGGAGGCGACATCGGGACGCTTGTGGCCGAAATCGACGAAGGTGCGCGCCATGACCTCGTGGATCAGCCGGACGCTGTCGACCAGCGTTCCGTCACAATCGAAAAGCACCAGCTTCATTCGTCGTCCGGCTCCCCAGCCGATGCCTCGTCAAAGCCGAGGAGGTTCCAGGTTTGCACCATATGCGGCGGCAGCGGCGCGGTGATGCGCAGGCGCCCGCCGCTCGGATGCGGGATATCGATATGGCGGGCATGCAGATGCAGCCGCTTCTGAACACCGCCGGGAAAGTCCCAATTCGGGTCGTCCTCGAAATATTTGGGATCGCCGATGATCGGATGGCCGATATGCAGCGCATGGACGCGGAGCTGGTGCGTGCGGCCGGTATAAGGCTCCATTTCCAGCCAGGCGAGACGCTGGGCGGCGGTTTCGACAACACGGTAATAGGAGACAGCGTGATCGGCACCCTCCTCGCCGTGTTTGGCGATGCGCATCCGGTCGCCATCGGCGGTGGCTTCCTTCACCAGCCAGGTCGAGATCTTGTCCTCGTGCTTGCGGGGCACGCCCTTCACCAGCGACCAATACGTCTTCTTGGTGTCGCGCTCGCGGAAGGCGGCCGTCAGCTTCTGTGCGGCACCGCGGGTGCGGGCGACGACGAGGACGCCGGAGGTATCGCGGTCGAGGCGATGCACCAGGCGCGGCTTCTCACCCTTCTGGCTGGTCCATGCCTCCAGCATCTTGTCGATATGGCGGCTGACGCCGGAGCCGCCCTGCACGGCGAGGCCGGCCGGCTTGTTCAGCACGTAGACCTTGTCGTCCTCATGCAGCAGCATGCGCGCCAGCAGCTCGGCGTCGCCGGAATGCTTCAGCTCCTTGCCTGCGATCGGTCCGCTTTTCGGCCCCTTGGCGTCGACATCCAGCGGTGGCACACGCACCATCTGTCCCGGCTGCACACGCGCATCTGTCTTCACGCGCCCGCCGTCGACACGGACCTGGCCGGAGCGCATCAGCTTCTGCAATTGCCCAAAGCCCAGCCCTGGAAAATGCACCTTGAACCAGCGGTCGAGGCGCATTCCGGCCTCGTCGGGCTCGACCTTTATATGCTCAATCCCGGCCATTCGTCTTCTTTCAAGAACCGCGACATGACCCCGAAAAGCGCGAAATGGTTTCGGACAAGATCATGCCAAATCAAAGGACTGGGGCGGCCTTGCCCCAGGGCCGGGTCATCCGGCCTTTTGAGGTGGCTTTAGAGCATTTCGACGAAAAGTGGAAACCTGAATTGTCTGCCTGACGGGAATTTTGTGACAATGGTGCCCGGTAAACCTCATTTTGCGTTCGGCGCCACGACAGGAAGGTTGATATCGACCATTCCCGCCTTATCGAACATCAGCATCACCGGCACCGTGCCGCCCTGCTTGAACGGCGTCTTCACCTGCTTGAACATCATGTGTAGGCTGTTGGGCGAAAGCGTTACGGTCGCGCCAGCGGGGATGGCGACGCCCTCTTTGAGCTCCCGCATCTGCATGACCTCGCCCTGCATCTTCATCTCGTGCAGCTCCACCTTGCCGGCGGCCGCTGAGGTCACGGACGTCAACCTGTCGTCGCTGCTGCCGCCATTGTGGATCGTGAGATAGCCGCCGCCGACCGGCTGCCCTGGTAGCATGGCGCGAACATAGCCGCCGCTGATGTCGAGATCGCCGAGCTTGGCTGCAGCCGAACCCGCCGGCGCTTTGCCGGCATCCATATGCATCCCGGGCATTTTGCTCATGTCGTCGCTCTGCTGCGCCGTGACGGCGACAGCCGAGAATGAAAGTGTGGTCGCCGAAATCAGCAATGCGGCGGCGAATTTGCGGTTCATCATTGTCTCCTGCCCGGCTCCTCTATTGGCACCATGGGATAGCTTCTCGAAGCGCGATTGCAAAGTCCCCTGCATCCATCGGTCGCGCGTACCGGCCTCCGCTCATCAAGTCGCCACGACAAAAATTTGTTTCAGAGCGACATTTGCCCCTTGCCATCTCTGGCGACTACCAGATAATGGCACCCAACCCTGTTGGGAGAATCCGGCGCAAGCCGGTGCCGAAGGAGCAACCGCCCCGGAAACTCTCAGGCCAAAGGACCAACATGGGGCAGACGGAACTCTGGAGAGTAGCGCGCAAGCGCTCGCCGAAGGGATAACAATCTCAGGCACACAGACAGAGGGGGCTCATCGAAGGCGCAGCCGCGCCTGAATTTTGAGCTCTGCGCTTTTAGCCAAGCGCAAAACCCGGAGGCGTCATTTGGACGAGACCGCTGCCCTCAAGAAGACACCCCTTCATGCCCTGCATCTGTCGCTCGGTGCCCGTATGGTTCCCTTCGCCGGCTATGACATGCCCGTGCAATATCCCGCGGGCGTGCTCAAGGAACATCTCTGGACCCGTGCATCGGCCGGTGTGTTCGACGTCTCCCACATGGGTCAGGTCACGATCCGAGCCCGTTCCGGAAGATATGAGGATGCGGCGCTTGCACTGGAAAGCCTAGTGCCGGTCGATATTCTCGGGCTCGCCGAAGGCCGTCAACGCTACGGTTTCTTCACCGATGACAACGGTGGCATCCTTGACGATCTGATGATCACCCACATGGACGATTACCTCTTCGTTGTCGTCAACGCCGCCTGCAAGGATGTAGATCTTAAGCATCTTCAAGATCATATCGGCGATAGCTGCGAAGTCACTTTACTTGATCGTGCCCTGATCGCGCTGCAGGGACCGCGTGCCGTTTCAGTGCTTGCCGAACTCTGGGCGGATCTCGCCCATATGAAATTCATGGATGTCCGCCATTGCCGCCTGCATGACGTTTCCTGTCTCGTCTCCCGCTCCGGTTACAGCGGCGAAGACGGCTTTGAGATTTCCGTACCGGCCGACAAGGCTGAGGATATTGCCCAGCGGCTGCTCGAACATCCCGATGTCCAGCCGATCGGCCTCGGCGCCCGCGATTCCCTGCGTCTCGAAGCCGGGCTCTGCCTCTATGGCAACGATATCGATCAGACGACGACGCCGGTGGAAGCCGCGCTCGAATGGGCCGTCCAGAAAGCCCGCAAGACCGGCGGTGCCCGCGCCGGCGGCTTTCCCGGTGCCGGCCGCATCCTTGCCGAATTCGACAATGGTGCCTCGCGCCGCCGTGTCGGTCTGAAGCCGGAAGGCAAGGCGCCGGTGCGTGGCCACGCCAAGCTTTATGCCGACGCCGAGGGTAAGACCGAGATCGGTGAAGTCACTTCCGGCGGCTTCGGGCCGAGCGTCGAAGGCCCCGTTGCCATGGGCTATGTGCCAGTTGGTTTCGCCGCACCGGGAACACAGGTCTTTGCCGAGGTTCGTGGCAAGTACCTGCGCGTCGCTGTCTCTTCCCTGCCCTTCATCACTCCCACCTACAAACGCTGAAAACGTCATATTCCAGAGAGGATCTTCCATGCTGAAATTCACCGAAGAACATGAGTGGCTCAACATCGAAGGCGATGTCGCGACCGTTGGGATCACGGCGCATGCCGCCGAACAGCTCGGCGATCTGGTTTTCGTGGAATTGCCCGAGGTCGGCGCCAGCTTCTCCAAGGGAGACGATGCGGCGACGGTCGAATCCGTCAAGGCGGCGTCCGAAGTCTATTGTCCGCTAGACGGCGAAATCACCGAGATCAACGAAGCCATCACCGCCGATCCGGCGCTCGTCAATTCTGATCCGATGGGCGCTGGCTGGTTCTTCAAGCTGAAGCTGAAGAATATTGCTGATGCCGATGGTTTGCTTGATGAATCCGGATATAAGGAGTTCATCGCGTAATGAATACGCCTACGGAATTCACATTCACCGACTACCAGCCCTACGATTTCGCCAATCGCCGCCATATCGGTCCGTCTCCGTCTGAAATGGCTGATATGCTGAAGGTGATCGGCTATGACAGCCTCGACGGGCTGATTGATGCGACGCTGCCGCCCTCTATTCGCCAGAAGGCGCCGCTCACCTGGGCTGCGCCGATGACGGAACGCGAGGCGCTCGACAAACTGCGTGAAACCGCTAACAAGAACAAGGTTCTCGTCTCGCTGATTGGCCAGGGCTATTACGGCACGATCACGCCTCCGGTCATCCAGCGCAATATCCTGGAAAATCCCGCCTGGTACACGGCCTATACGCCCTATCAGCCGGAAATCAGCCAGGGCCGCCTCGAGGCGCTGCTGAACTACCAGACGATGATCTGCGATCTGACGGGCCTCGATGTTGCCAACGCCTCGCTGCTCGATGAAGCAACCGCTGCCGCCGAAGGCATGGCGATGGCTGAGCGTGTGGCGAAATCCAAAGCCAAGGCCTTCTTCGTCGACGCCGATTGCCATCCGCAGACGATCGCGCTGATCAAGACCCGTGCCGAACCGCTTGGCTGGACAGTCATCGTCGGCAATCCCTTCACCGATCTCGATCCGGTCGATGTCTTCGGCGCCATCTTCCAGTATCCGGGCACGCATGGTCACATCAACGACTTCACCGGCTTGATTGCAAGGCTGCATCAGACCGGCGCCATCGCCGTGGTCGCCGCCGATCCACTGGCCTTGACGCTGCTTAAATCGCCCGGCGAAATGGGCGCGGACATTGCCGTCGGCTCATCGCAGCGCTTTGGCGTGCCAGTCGGCTATGGCGGACCCCATGCGGCCTACATGGCCGTCAAGGATGCCTATAAGCGCTCCATGCCCGGCCGCTTGGTCGGCGTTTCCGTCGACGCCCGCGGCAACCGCGCCTATCGCCTGTCGCTGCAGACTCGTGAGCAGCACATTCGCCGTGAAAAGGCGACGTCGAACATCTGCACCGCACAGGTGCTGCTCGCCGTCATGGCTTCCATGTATGCCGTCTTCCACGGCCCCCAGGGCATCAAGGCGATCGCCCAGCAGGTGCATCAGAAAGCCGTGTTGATGGCAAAGGGCCTGGAAAGGCTTGGCTACAAGATCGAGCCTGAGACTTTCTTCGATACGATCACCGTCGAGGTCGGTCATATGCAGGGCCTGATCCTGCGCGCGGCTGTCGCCGAAGGCGTCAATCTGCGCAAGGTGGGCGAAACCAAGATCGGCATGAGCCTTGACGAGCGAAGCCGGCCGGCAACGCTGGAAGCCGTTTGGCGGGCCTTCGGCGGCAATTTCCGTCTCGCCGACTTCGAATCCGGCTATCGATTGCCGAAGAACCTGCTGCGCACCAGCGAATATCTGACGCACCCGATCTTCCACATGAACCGTGCCGAAAGCGAGATGACCCGCTATATCCGCCGGCTCTCCGATCGTGATCTGGCGCTCGATCGCTCGATGATCCCGCTTGGCTCCTGCACGATGAAGCTTAATGCAACGGCTGAGATGTTGCCGATAAGTTGGCCTGAATTCTCAGATATTCATCCTTTTGTGCCGGCCGATCAGGCGCTCGGTTATCGCGAGATGATCGATGATCTGACGGAAAAGCTTTGCGCCGTGACGGGCTATGACGCCTTCTCCATGCAGCCGAATTCCGGCGCGCAGGGCGAATATGCCGGCCTGCTCACCATCCGCAACTATCACATCGCCAATGGCCAGGGTCATCGCGACATCTGCCTGATCCCGACCTCGGCCCACGGCACCAATCCGGCCTCTGCACAGATGGCAGGCATGAAGGTGGTCGTCGTCAAGGTCAGCGATGACGGCGATATCGACATGGCGGACTTCCGCGCCAAGGCGGAGCAATATGCGGCCAATCTCTCCTGCTGCATGATCACCTATCCGTCGACGCACGGCGTCTTCGAAGAGACGGTGAAAGAGATTTGTGATGTCGTGCATATGCACGGTGGCCAAGTCTATCTCGATGGCGCCAATATGAACGCCATGGTCGGCCTCTCTCGTCCCGGCGACATCGGCTCCGACGTCAGCCACCTGAACCTGCACAAGACCTTCTGCATTCCGCACGGCGGCGGCGGCCCCGGCATGGGGCCGATCGGCGTCAAGGCGCATCTGGCGGCGCACCTGCCCGGCCATCCGGAGACGGACGGCCGCAGCGGTGCGGTCTCTGCCGCAGCCTTCGGCTCTGCTTCGATCCTGCCGATCTCCTGGAGCTATTGCCTGATGATGGGCGGCGAAGGGCTGACGCAGGCGACGAAGGTCGCAATCCTCAATGCCAACTATATTGCGGCGCGCCTGAATGGCGCTTACGACGTGCTCTACAAGTCGACCAGCGGCCGTGTGGCGCATGAATGCATCATCGACACGCGCCCGCTGGTCGACAGCGCCGGCGTCACCGTCGATGACGTCGCCAAGCGCCTGATCGATTGCGGCTTCCACGCGCCCACCATGAGCTGGCCGGTTGCCGGCACGCTGATGATCGAACCGACCGAATCGGAGACCAAGGCCGAACTCGACCGGTTCTGCGAGGCGATGCTTGCGATCCGCGAGGAAGCCCGCGCCATTGAAGAAGGCCGGATGGACAAGACTGACAACCCGCTGAAAAATGCGCCGCACACGGTCGAAGACCTCGTCGGCGAGTGGAACCGGCCCTATTCCCGCGAGCAAGCCTGCTTCCCGCCGGGTGCATTCCGGGTCGACAAATACTGGTCGCCCGTCAACCGTGTGGACAATGTCTTCGGCGATCGGAATCTCATCTGCACCTGCCCACCGGTCGAGGCCTACGCCGAAGCTGCCGAGTAAGCGCTTTTCCGAAAAAGTGAAGCGGTTCAGCCGCTTCACTCCTGTCCGACATAAATCTATCGCGAAAAATCTCTATGACAGCGCCGCGTGTCCGATCGGACGCGCGGCGTTTTTTATAGCGCGGCGAAAGACGGCGCTGGAAGTCAGATATTATGCCAGAACTGCCAGGATTACATTGCCGGACGGGAATTATTGCAGGCGAACACGATCACGCCGGGAAGCCGGTGACACTGTGCTTGTAAAAAATCAATTTGAGAACTGCCACGCGGATGTCACTGCCCATGTGTGCCAACGGACATGGCTTGCATGAGAGCGAAGCTGCGCTCATCCGCGACTGGCTTATACGGAAAGGCATATGGGATGGATGAGGAAAAGCTCATCAGCATGGACGCCATGGATGGCTATATTGCAGCCGCTTTCGAAACCGACGATCCCTCTCACATCGCCAGGGCCCTCGGCGCCGTGGCGCGAACGCGCAACATGAGCAAGCTTGCCAAGGATGTCGGCATGAACCGCTCAGCGCTCTATCGGGCGCTCAGTGGCGATGGAAATCCGGAATTTGCGACGATTCTAAAGGTCGTGAAAGCACTTGGCTTGAAACTGACGCCGGTGCCGGTGGCTGACCGCAAATCGGACGCCGCCTGATACTAAGGCGGCGAAAGGTTTGTTCAGACAGCCGGCGCCGCCTGACGCTGCGCAGCCAGGGCAGCAAGATCGGCGGGCTTCAACTCGACGGATTCGCCGCAGCCGCAGGCCGACGTCTGGTTGGGATTGGTGAAGGTGAAGCCGGAGCGCAGCGTGGTGGTTTCGAAGCCCATCTCGGTGCCAAGTAGATAAAGCACGGCCGACGGCTCGACCCAGACCTTGGCGCCGTTGCGCTCGATCAGGTCGTCCTTGGCATTCGGTTCGGTCACCAAGTCGATGGTATATTCCATCCCGGCGCAGCCGCCCTTCTTGATGCCGACGCGAACGCCCTTGGCCTCGGGGCCTGAATTCTCGACGATCGCCTTGACGCGCGCTGCCGCGTCATCCGTCATGCTCATTACTGCAAAGCCCATGGGCTTATTCTCCTCTGGCATCGGCCCGAAAAGTGGATCCGGTTTTCGGACCAGCCGATGCCCACTTAAATGCAACCGGGGTCAAGATCCGGTGCTTCGAGTCATAATGTAAAGCGGGTGGCTTAAAGCTTCAATACCAGCCGACGGCCACCTGCGCCTCTTCGGACATGCGATCCGGCGTCCACGGCGGATCAAAGGTCATGCTGACTTCGACGCCGGAAACCCCTTCGACAGCACCGACCGCATTTTCGACCCAGCCAGGCATCTCGCCGGCGACGGGGCAACCCGGCGCGGTCAGCGTCATGACGATCTTCACCATGCGATCGTCCTCGATGTCGATCTTGTAGACGAGACCAAGTTCGAAGATGTCGGCAGGAATTTCAGGGTCATAGACCGTCTTCAGCGCGCTGATGACATCCTCGCTGAGGCGCGCCAGTTCGGCCTCGGGAATGCTGGAATGCACGATGCCCTCGCGCACGTCGATCTTCTGTTCGCTTTCATCGAGTGACATCGCTTGCCTCCTTAGGCAAAGAATTTTCGCGCATATTCCAGCGCATCGGCCAGGGCATCCACCTCGGCACGGGTATTGTACATGCCGAACGATGCACGGCATGTGGAGGTCACGCCGAAGCGTTTCAAGAGCGGCTGGGCGCAATGTGTGCCCGCGCGTACGGCAACGCCCTGCCGGTCGATCACCATCGAAACATCGTGGGAATGGATACCCGCGAGTTCGAAGGAGAAAATACCACCTTTGCCGGGTGCCATGCCGAAAACGCGCAGCGAATTGATCTCCCGCAGCCGCTCCGCCGCATATGCCGCGAGATCGGCCTCGTGCCGGGCGATCGCCTCTCGGCCGACGCTTTCCATATAGTCGAGCGCGGCGCCAAGTCCGATCGCCTGAACGATGGGCGGAGTGCCGGCTTCGAAACGATGCGGCGGATCATTGTAAGTGACGTTATCCTCGGTGACGTCGAAGATCATCTCGCCGCCGCCCTGGAAGGGCCGCATCTCGCGCAACCTGTCCTTCTTGCCATAGAGCACGCCGATCCCCGAAGGGCCGTAGAGCTTGTGGCCGGTCATGACATACCAGTCGCAATCAATGTCCTGCACGTCGACGGGCAGGTGCACGGCGCCTTGCGAGCCGTCGATCAGCACCGGAATGCCGCGCTCATGCGCGATGCGGCAGACTTCTTTGACCGGAACGATGGTGCCAAGCGCATTCGACATGTGGGTGATCGCAACGAGCTTGGTACGTTCCGTCAGGCTCTTTTCGAAATCCTCGATATGGAAGGCCCCATCGTCATCCACCGGCACCCAGACCAACTTGGCGCCCTGCCGCTCGCGGATGAAATGCCAGGGCACTATGTTGGAGTGATGCTCCATAATGGAGACGACGATCTCGTCGCCCTCGCCCAGCTTGGGCATGCCCCAGCCATAGGCGACGGTATTGATCGCTTCGGTGGAATTCTTGGTGAAGATGATATCATCCACCGACGGCGCATTCAGGAAGCGGCGCACTTTTTCGCGCGCAGCCTCATAGGCCTCGGTGGCCGCATTGGACAGGAAATGCAGCCCGCGATGCACGTTCGCATATTCGCGAGAATAGGCATGCGAGATCGCGTCGATCACGACCTGCGGTTTCTGTGCTGACGCACCGTTGTCAAGATAGACCAGCGGTTTGCCATGGACGGTCGTCGACAGGATCGGAAAATCCCGGCGGATTGCTTCGACGTCATAGGCGGTGGCTGGTACGATCTTGTCCACGAGCATTGCTCCAATCAGGCGTGATTTTCGAGCCAGTCCGAGATAACGCCTTCCAGCGCCTCGACCAGGGCTTCGTCTTCCAGCTCTTCGATAATCTCGGCCACGAAGGCATTGACCAGCATGGCGCGGGCCTTGTTCCTGGGGATACCGCGCGCCATCATGTAGTAGAGATGGTTCTCGTCGATATCGGCAACCGTGGCGCCATGGCCGCACTGCACATCGTCGGCGAAGATTTCCAGCTCCGGCTTGACCGAGAACTCGGCATCGTCGGACATCAGCAGCGTGTTGCAGGCCATGCGGGCATCGGTTTTCTGCGCATCCGGAGCGACCCGGATCATGCCTTGGAAGACACCGCGAGCGCGGTCGAACACGACGTTGCGCATGATTTCCGTCGAGCCCGTATGCGGTACGTCGTGGCCGAGCACCAGCGTCACATCGGTATGCGTATCACCACCGAGCAAATTGACGCCGCGCAGAACAAGGTCGGAGCCCTCGCCTGTGACTTTTACATGCAGCTCCTGGCGCACCAGCTTGCCGCCGGCATTGATGACGAACAGCTTCAGCTTTGCCTGCGCGCCGAGGTCGACGCGGATCTGGCCAAGATGCGTATCCTCGGTTCCCTGCTCCTGCAGGATGATCCAGGTCACTTCGGCACCCTTGCCGATCTTGATATCGCTGACCGAGGAGACCATCGCCGCAGCCCCGGGCACGGCCTGGTGGCGTTCGATCACGGTCGCCTTGACATCGGCGCCGAACGAGACCGGCAGACGGCTATGGATCTGGCCACCGGCATGGATGAACTGGATTTCGAGCGGCGCATCAAGCTCAGTCCCATCCGGAAATTCGATGACATAGCCGTCGCGCACGAAGCTGCCGTTGATGCGGCCGATGGCGTCATCCCTTCCTAGCGCGGTCAGCCGAGCGGCGGCGGTACCGTCAGCCAGACTATCGGCATAACGGCGGACAACCAGGCCATCGACCGAGGTTTTGCCGCTCGTGCTGCCCTGCAGAACCGATAGCACGGCCGAACCGGGAACGGTCGGCGACAAGGGCTCGACGCTGCCCGCACCAATGTCTGTCGGGACGGAACGCAGCAGGGTCTTGAAATCGGTATAATGCCAGGCTTCGAAACGCCGTGTCGGCAGGCCGGCGGTCTTGAGATCGTCCAGCAAACGGTCGCGGACGGCGAGCACGTCGCCATCACCCGGCAAGTCGCCCAACTGGTTGTTATAAGCCTCGATCAGCGCCGTCTCAGCGGCGGTCAGACGGCTCGTCGTCTGAATGTTCATCGACGTATCCTTTCCGCCCCGATCAGGCCGCAGCCCCGATGATGTCGGCATAGCCGTTGGCTTCGAGCTCATGCGCCAGCGTCTTGTCGCCGGACTTGATCACCTGGCCCTTATAGAGCACGTGCACGGTGTCCGGGATGATATAGTCGAGCAGGCGCTGATAGTGGGTGATGACGATCACGGCGCGATCGGGAGAACGCAGCGCATTGACGCCGTCGGCGACGATCTTCAGCGCATCGATATCGAGACCGGAATCGGTTTCGTCCAGCACGCAAAGCTGCGGCTCGAGGAGTGCCATCTGCAGGATTTCGGCGCGCTTCTTCTCGCCGCCGGAGAAACCGACGTTCAGCGGGCGCTTCAGCATCTCGGTGTTGATCTGCAGCTTGCCGGCGGCGTCCTTGACGCGGCGCATGAAGTCAGGCGTCGTCAGTTCGGCTTCGCCGCGCGCCTTGCGCTGCTCGTTCATCGCCACCTTCAGGAACTGCATCGTGGCGACGCCGGGAATTTCGACCGGATATTGGAAAGCCAGGAAGATGCCCTTGGCGGCGCGTTCGGCGGCGTCGAGTTCCAGAATGCTCTCGCCATTGTAGAGGATATCGCCTTCCGTGACTTCGTAATCGTCGCGGCCGGAAAGAATGTAGGAGAGCGTCGACTTGCCGGAGCCGTTCGGACCCATGATGGCAGCCACTTCGCCAGCCTTCACCGTCAGGTCCAGGCCGCGGATGATCTCGGTGCCGTCTTCGGCGATGCGGGCGTGCAGGTTCTTGATTTCAAGCATAGTAGAATCCTATCGAAGGAATGAAGGTGCGGCGCGCCGCTTGCGCGCCAAAAACATGTCTCTTGTCGAGGGCTTTACCCTACGCTGCCTTCCAGCGAGATGCCGATCAGCTTCTGCGCTTCAACGGCGAACTCCATCGGCAACTCCTGCAGGACTTCCTTGACGAAGCCGTTGACGATCAACGCAATCGCCGCTTCTTCCGGGATGCCGCGCTGCAGGCAATAGAACAACTGGTCCTCGGAGATCTTCGACGTGGTGGCCTCGTGCTCGAAATGCGCCGACGAGTTCTTCGCCTCGATATAGGGCACGGTATGCGCACCGCACTTGTCGCCGATCAGCAGCGAGTCGCATTGCGTGAAGTTGCGGGCGTTGGTCGCGCGGCGATGGGCCGAGACCTGGCCGCGATAAGTGTTCTGCGACACGCCGGCGGCGATGCCTTTCGAAATGATGCGGCTCGACGTGTTCTTGCCGAGGTGGATCATCTTGGTGCCGCTGTCGACCTGCTGATGGCCGTTGGACACGGCGATCGAGTAGAACTCGCCACGGCTGTCGTCGCCGCGCAGGATGCAGGAAGGGTATTTCCAGGTGATCGCTGAGCCGGTCTCGACCTGGGTCCAGGAGATCTTCGAGCGATCGCCGCGGCAATCGCCACGCTTGGTGACGAAGTTATAGATGCCGCCCTTGCCGTGCTTGTCGCCCGGATACCAGTTCTGAACGGTCGAATACTTGATCTCTGCGTCGTCCAGGGCAATCAGTTCGACGACAGCCGCATGCAACTGATTTTCGTCGCGCTGCGGCGCGGTGCAGCCTTCGAGATAGGAGACATAGGCTCCCTCTTCGGCGATGATCAGCGTGCGCTCGAACTGGCCGGTGTTCTTCTCGTTGATGCGGAAATAGGTGGAAAGCTCCATTGGGCACCGCACGCCCTTCGGCACGAAGACGAAGGAGCCATCGGTGAACACGGCCGAATTCAACGTCGCATAGAAATTGTCGGTCGTCGGCACGACGGAGCCGAGATATTTGCGCACGAGATCAGGATGCTCGCGGATCGCTTCCGAGATCGACATGAAGATCACGCCGGCCTTCTTCAGCTCTTCCTTGAAGGTGGTGACCACCGAGACCGAATCGAACACCGCATCGACGGCGATCTTCGGCTTCTCGACGCCAGCAAGGATCTCCTGCTCACGCAGGGGAATGCCAAGCTTCTCATAGGTCTTCAGCAGCTCCGGGTCGACTTCGTCGAGCGATTTCGGACCGGCAAACTTCTTCGGCGCTGCGTAATAGTGAATGTCGTTGAAGTCGATCTTCGGATAGTCGACGCGCGCCCATGTGGGCTCTTCAAGCGTCAACCAGCGACGATAAGCCTCGAGGCGCCATTCCAGCATCCATTCCGGTTCCTGCTTCTTGGCAGAGATGAAGCGGATAATGTCTTCGGAAAGACCCTTGGGAGCCTTTTCCACCTCGATGGTGGTCTCAAAACCGTACTTATACTGGTCCACATCGATCAAGCGAACCTGATCGACTGTTTCCTGGACTGCAGGCATGTCGTTCTCCAATCTCGCCGGATCCAAGGTCCGGCAGCTTGTCAACGTTGCGGCAGACTGAAATGTCTACCCTCTATGTAGTCGGCCAAAAGGGACTTTTCAGCCCGCTTGGCAAGCGGAAATTTCTGTTTCCGCAAAATTGTGGCCGTTAGGCTGCAGCTCCGGCAAGTTTACGCCGTCCCGCAATTCGGGCGAACGCAGCAATCGCGCGTTCGACATCCTCTTCGGTCGTCGTAAATCCAAGCGAAATGCGCAGCGCCCCGAGCTTGGGATCGCAGCCCATCGCCATCAGCACATGGCTTTCACCCACCTTGCCGGAAGAGCAGGCGGAACCTGCCGAAATCGCCACCCCTTCGAGATCGAAGGCGATCTGTCCGGTTTCGGACTTCAGCCCCGGCAGGGTGAAGAAACTGGTATTCGGCACGCGCGGGCCGCCTTCGCCGTGAATGATGACATCGGGCGCGGCAAGCCGCATGCCCTCCTCCAGCCGGTCACGGAGTTTCGCAGCGGCCGCATTGCGGCTTTCGAATTCTGCGACGGCGGCGGCGGCGGCCGCGCCGAAGCCGACGACGGCCAATGCGTTCTCCGTGCCGGAACGATGCCCTTTTTCTTGTCCGCCGCCATGAATCAGCGGCTTCGGCATCAGCACTTCACCACGAGAAACGAGCGCGCCGGCCCCTTTCGGTCCGCCGATCTTATGTGACGAGACGATGAGGAAATCGGCGCCGATCTCGTTGATATCGATCGGAACCCGGCCTGCCGCCTGCACGGCGTCGACGACCAAGAGGCCGCCGAATGCCTGCACAATCTTAGCCGCTTCGTGCACGGGCTGGAGAATGCCGGTTTCATTGTTGGCGAGCATGATCGCCACCATCGGCAGCCCACTTGCCTTGTCATGGGCCGAAAGCATCGCTTCCAGCGCGGTAAGATCGACAACGCCGTCCGATGTCACCGGTATTTCGCTGATCTTTTCCTTCGGGAATCGGCCACCCTCCCTGAGGGCTGGATGCTCGATTGCCGATATATAGAGATGGCCGATCGCAAGGGGCGTACGGCCCATGCGGAATTCCGGCGTCAGCACCATGTTGGCGGCTTCGGTCGCGCCGCTGGTAAAGACGACATGAGCCGGTTCGGCCCCCGTCAGACTTGCGACCTGCCGGCGCGCAGCTTCGATCGCCGCCCGCGTCGCACGCCCTTCGCCATGAACAGAATTGGGGTTTCCATAGAGGTCCAAGGCGTGCAACATAGCGTCGCGCGCCGCCGGATGAAGCGGTGCGGTGGCATTCCAGTCGAGATAAAGGCGCGTTGCCGCCATAATCTTCTTCCTGCCTGACGAAGCCTTGTTGTGCCCGGCTCATTTTCCTTGAAATTTCAGCCGGGCATGCCTTATGACACGTTCGACAAACCGTTGCACAAACAACGCATGGAAGATCGTGCCAAGTTTCGAATTGTTCTAAACTGCGTTCTAGAAAAGATGAGCGCATTAGTCAAGTCAACTTGCTGCGTCCCGCCTAGTTTGAACGCAGAAAAAGAAGAGCCGGAGTATCGATGCCCGAAGTTATTTTCAACGGCCCCGCAGGCCGCCTTGAAGGCCGCTATCAGCCATCCAAGGAAAAGAGCGCCCCGATCGCTATTATCCTGCACCCTCATCCGCAATTCGGCGGCACGATGAACAATCAGGTCGTCTACCAGCTCTTCTATATGTTCCAGAAGCGCGGCTTCACGACGCTTCGCTTCAATTTCCGCGGTATCGGCCGCAGCCAGGGCGAATTCGACCATGGCGCCGGCGAATTGTCTGACGCCGCTTCGGCGCTCGACTGGGTGCAGAGCCTGCACCCGAATTCGAAGAGCTGCTGGGTCGCCGGCTATTCCTTCGGCGCCTGGATCGGCATGCAGCTTCTGATGCGCCGACCGGAAATCGAAGGCTTCATGTCGATCGCACCACAGCCGAACATCTACGATTTCTCGTTCCTGGCGCCCTGCCCGTCCTCGGGCCTGATCATCAACGGTGATTCCGACAAGGTCGCTCCGGAAAAGGACGTCAACGGCCTCGTCGAAAAGCTGAAGACGCAGAAGGGCATCCTCATCACCCACAGGGTCGTCCCCGGCGCCAACCATTTCTTCAATGGCCAGGTCGATACGCTGCTCGGCGAATGTGAAGACTATCTCGATCGTCGTCTGAATGGCGAATTGGTGCCAGAACCGGCAGCCAAGCGGATCAGGTGATTTACCCCTTCTCCCTTCGGGGAGAAGGCTTTCCGTTACCGCGACATCTGAAAACTGAGACCTGAAACGCCGTCGATCACAATCGGCGCACGATATTGCATGCCGATTTTACGGAGAACCCGCTGCGACGCGGCGTTTTCCGGATGGGTGAAGGCGATGAACTGGCGAGCGAAACCGCGTTGGAAAAACCAGTCCGCAAGCGCCCCTGCAATTTCGGTGGCATAACCATTTCCCCAGGCTTCCCGACGGATGGAATAACCGAGTTCGAATTCGCCGCGTTCGCTCTCCTCAAACCGGGAAAAGCCAGCCCATCCGATGAAACGGCCGTCGTCGCGTCTGAGCATCTTGTATTTGGTCACGCCATCGCGCGCCTGTTCATTAAACCAGCTTTTGAGGCGCGCCTCGGCCTTCTCAAGAGTCCATGGCGCGGCGCCGGAAAGATAGCGCGTCGTCTCGATCGTCGAATGCAATTGTCTGATGAGCTCGGCGTCGCCCTTGTCCCACATCGTCAGAATGAGACGCGGGGTCTCCAATATAATGGTGTCGCTCATTGGTCGCGTCGCTTCCCAATCCTGCTCAAACTTCCCACGCGGCAGTCAACCAAAATGGTGACGAGCCGATAAATCAGTGCTAAACGCGCCGCGACGGTTCAACAATAGCGATTTCGCCGCATGGCACACCTGCGGCGCCCCGAGAGACCAAGATCATGGCTGAGTTCAAATCCGATTTCCTGCGCACCTTGCAAGAGCGCGGCTTCATCCACCAGATTTCCGATGAAGCCGGCCTCGACGACCTCTTCGCCAAGGAAACCGTGACGGCCTATATCGGCTTCGACCCGACGGCGCCGAGCCTGCATGCGGGCTCGCTGATCCAGATCATGATGTTGCATTGGCTGCAGGCGACCGGCCACCGTGCCGTCTCGCTCATGGGTGGCGGTACCGGCATGGTCGGCGATCCCTCTTTCAAGGAGGAATCGCGTCAGTTGATGACGATCGATACCATTGAAAGCAACATCGCCTCGATCAAGCGCGTCTTCTCCAACTACCTGACATACGGCGAAGGCCCCAAAGATGCGTTGATGATCAACAACGCGGAGTGGCTGCGTTCGCTCAACTACCTGGAATTCCTGCGCGACGTCGGCCGCCATTTCTCGGTCAACCGCATGCTCTCCTTCGATAGCGTCAAGACGCGCCTGGATCGCGAGCAGTCGCTGTCCTTCCTCGAATTCAACTACATGATCCTGCAGGCCTACGACTTCGTCGAACTGGCCAAGCGTTACGACTGCCGCCTGCAAATGGGTGGTTCGGATCAATGGGGCAATATCGTCAACGGTATCGACCTCGGTCACCGCATGGGGACCAAGCAGCTTTTTGCTCTGACCTCGCCACTGTTGACCACCTCCTCGGGTGCCAAAATGGGCAAGTCGGCCTCCGGCGCGATCTGGCTGAACGCCGACCTGCTCTCGGCCTATGATTTCTGGCAATACTGGCGCAACACCGAGGATGCGGACGTCTCCCGCTTCCTGAAGCTTTATACCACGCTGCCGATGGACGAGATCGCCCGCCTTTCCGCCCTCGCCGGCTCGGAGATCAACGAGGTCAAGAAGATCCTCGCCACCGAAGTCACCGCGATCCTGCATGGCCGCCAAGCCGCCGAACTTGCCGCCGAAACCGCGCGCAAAACCTTTGAGGAAGGCGGGCTTTCCGAGAACCTGCCGTCCGTCGACGTTCCCGCGTCCGAACTCGACGCCGGCATCGGACTGCTCTCGCTGATCGTCCGCGCGGGTCTCGCCGGTTCGAACGGCGAAGCCCGCCGTCATGTCCAGGGCGGCGCCGTGCGCATCAATGATCAGGCGATCAGCGACGAACGCAAGGTGATCGGCAGCGGCGAAGTCACCGCCGATGGCGTCATCAAGCTGTCGCTCGGCAAGAAGAAGCACATCCTGATCCGCCCTGCCGCTTAATAGGCTGCCTGACACCGAAACACGAAAGCCGGCGAACCCGCCGGCTTTTTTACGCTTTCAGCGCCTCCGCAGCAATTTAATGCACGGTCATGTCGGACCATGGCATTTCCGTTCGTCTTTTGTAGAGATCAACTCTGGAGGCGAGTTATGGACGAACTGCCGGTAATCGAAACGAGGCGTAAAGGTAAAAGCCTCACGCAGAGCATGCTGATACCCAGCAAGGACATGGTTGCTCGGGCACTCCGGGCCGCCCCTCCTGGCGAATTATCTGACATTGCCAAGATAAGACGGGCGCTCGCCAGGGAATATGGAGCGGATGCCTGCTGCCCCGTGACCGTCCAGCGACATCTGGTGCAAATCAGTCAAGACGGCACTGCCCCGTTCTGGCGCGTGGTCGATCCTGAGCGACCTTCCGCCCGGCGCATGATCGGCGGACCTGAACGCATACGCGAGCGGTTGGCGAACGAACGATGATCGGTTTGGCCTGCGTGCTCGGCGTGAAGCTCAGAACTCGAAGATCTGCCGGAACACGCCCGGTGCGATGATCGACAGCGGGTTGATTTGCAGGTTCGGTTTTTCAAAGTTTCCGGTGAGCCTGAACGTGATGCCGATCAGGCCGCGGTCGCTGCCGTTGCCAAGGATGAAGCCGACGATCGGCACCTCGGCAAACAGCCGGTTGAGGCCATAGGCGGGCATGAAGGTGCCCGTCAGGTCCATGTTGCCGTTCGCGTCCTTCACCGTGCCTTGAAACGTCGCGCCCACCTGTACGCCGCGGACAACGCCATTTTCCACCGCAAGCGTCCCCTTACGCAGCACTAGGCGCGCGAAACCGCGCTCGAAACTCTGGGATCGCGTATCGATATTCTGTTTGACGGCCGAATTCAGGCTTCGCCCATTTTTGCCGCTCGGTGTGGAAACGATGGTCGAAAGCTTCTTTTCGTCGATGATGGCGAAGTTACGGATATCGAGCGAACCATCCCAGGCATCAGTTCCCGTGGAGCGTAGCGACAGATTGAGCAGGCCGCCTTGCAGATGCTTGTAGAGATCGGCAAAACGCGCCACCGCGCCGGCATCGCCACTGGTGATGCGAATGGTCCCGCCGTCTCCGCCCTTGCTCACCTGGCTGACGACGGCCTCGCCGCTGCGCGTGAGGCCGGAGAAATCCGCAGCGATTGTGCGGCCGCCGACAATGGAATAGACGCCCTTGAGATTTCCGATCGACTCATCGTTGAAGCCGACGACCTTGTCGAGATTGGCCCGGATCGTTGCACCGGACGAATCATCCTTGTTGTCGCTTTTGTCGCTGGATGCTGTTTTCAGCCGCGCCAGGACTGGCCGGAGATCGGCCGAATTGCCGGCGACGGATATGTCGTAGTTGCCGCTTTTGCCGTGCTTGATCGACAGCGCGAAATCATCGAGCGCGGAAAGCTTGACGCTATCGAAATTTGCTGAAGACAGGCCACCCTTGCTGACGACGAGATCGCCGCTGACACCGAAGCCATCGCCCTTGAGGATGAAATTTTTGAGCACCGTCTGGCTGTCCGGCCCGGAAGCTTCGAATTGGGCGGTGGCTGGAATGCCGCTGCCTTTCGACCAGCCGACCCACGGAACCGTCAATGCCGCCTTGGCGAGGTCGATCTTGACGCCCTGCCGATCGTCGTCGATGCGCGTGAGTTCTATCTTGATCGGGCCATCGATAATGTCATTGAGACCCGGTATGACGCTGTTACGTTGGGCATCGGTGAGCGTGGCAGTGATCACGCGACTGCGTTTGGCCGTTGATTTGCCGTCCGTCGGTTCGACCATATCGATTTGCGCTGGAATGCCGTCGATCTGCGCCTGGGCATCCAGATGCACGGATTGGGGATCGGCGTCGATCTCGCCCGTAAGATTGGAAATCTTGCGGTTGTTCATCGGCTTCAGCAGATCGACGTCGTCGAGCTGCAAGTTCGCCTTCCAGACCGGCGGCGGCGGCTTCTGATCGCTGATCAGGCCGATTGTCGCATCGACGTTGGCGACGATCTTGCCGTTGAAGTTCTCCGGTTTGAACTCGGTTCGCTGCAGCACTTCCAGCGGCTTATAGGTCAACAACTCGCCGATGGAATCGCCCGTGCCGGATATTTCCAGCTTGAGGGTGGCCATCAGTGGCTTGTCGTAGGCCGACGGGATCGAGAAATTGCTGTCGTTCAGCGTCACCGAGCGGCCTGAGGGGAAATAGGAGGTGCCGCTCGCAATATCGACGCTCATCGTCGGACCGGTCAGATCGAAATGCGCCTGGGTGTCCCGGATTGGCGGAATCTCGCCTGGCACGTCGAGGCGCGCCTCATCGATATCGAAGGCGATGTGCAATTCGTTCTTTCCGAGCTGCAGCTTGCCCGTTTTCGCCGCTTCCGCCAGTCGTCCGGCGGGGATGAAGACCGAAATGACCCCATTGGTCACCGTGCCGCCGAAGAGGTTTTTCTCCACCCAGACCCGAGGTTTCGAGGCCATCCAGAACGGCCAGAGCTGCTTGATCGCGGTCGTATCGAGCTTGTCGGCGCGGCCGCCGAAGCTGATCTCCGGCGAGCTGTCTCCGAGTTTCAGATGCAGGGAGCCAAACAACGCGCCCAGCGGCGTGGAGATGCCGAGATTTTCGAATTGCAGTTCCTTGGTCGCCGCCAGGAAACGCCCCGTCGCCTGCCCGTCGAAGCTGACCGGCTGTTCGCCCGAAATGGACGATGCCGCCGTGCCGCCCCGGATCAGGAAGTCGATGCCAAAGCCCTTGCCGGCATTGGCGTCGATATGGTCGAGGTCGATCAGCGCCCCGGAGAATGGCACAATAGTGCCGACGAATTGAGCCTTAGACGGCGCGATCTCAAGCGTGTGGTGGGCAAAGTTGTAGGCGAGATTGATGTTGGCCTTTGTCAGCTCCTGCGGGTCGCGGTCCATGTAGAGCGTGCCGGGTTGGACATCGATCGAGGCGCTGAGCTTTGGTTCTATCCCTGAACCACCACGCATGGCGGTCACCGTCATTCCGGCGAAACTCATGATGCCCTGGCGCGGCGTGCCGTTCTGATCATAGGCCATCGTTAACGGCTTCAGGTCGAGATTGGTTACCTTTGCGGTCAGGGAAGAACTGCGCCCAGCCTCCTGTTGATCGGCGGTGACATCCAGCGTCGCGACGGAGCCGTTGACCGCAACCTGTCCATAAAGATGCAGCGATGTCGGTCCGCTGCGCTCGAAGGTGAGGCTGTCGACCACGAGCGAGATCGGCTCGCCGCCCTCCTGTCGTGCCAGCTTGACGGCAAAACCGGAAATGCGCACCGAGTTCGTGCCGCCGCGCTCGACGAAACGCTCGAGGAAATCGAGATTGTCGAAGGCTGACTTAAGCGCTTGCGGCAGTGCATCGACGCGCAGCATCGTCAGGTCGACGGGATCGCCCTGCGGCAGCAGCGACGTATCGAGCGCGATGCCCTCTGCCGCCACATTGGCCACTTCGACACGGCCTTCGACAAGCGCCAGCGGATCGAGCACCATGCTGACCGCCGACATGGTCGACAGGTGCTTGCCGCTCTCCTGGTCGACCACATTGACGTTGCGGGCTTCCAGCTCCAGCCGCAGGGTGGGCGTAAAGCGGACCACGGTCGAGCCAACTTCCGCTTTGTAGCGAGGCCCGATCGCGCGATCGAGGGCAAGCTGTGCCTTCTGCGACAGGGGTTCATCGAAAATGCCGCCCTCGATGGTCGCGATGACGGCGCCGGCGATCAGGGCGAGAAAGGCGATGAAGACAAGGGTGATGCGGCAGACATGCCAGACATGCGAGCGCTTGCGCCGTTTGCGCTCGGGGACATGCACGATCATAGGATCGTCGACCTGAGCGGAAGGCAAGTGGTCGAGCGAGACGAGATCCTTCTTGCGGAATATAATCTTTTCGCCTCGGATCACTCCCGTGCGTCCCTTTCTTTTTTTGCAATTTTGTTGGTGACGCTGCGTCCGATGTGGACGGCATACCGGCGCAGTATATATGGCTGGTATTTAGTGTCATCCAAAATCCCGGCAAAAGAAAGGTTTTCCCGTGACCGAAATCTCTCTGGTTGAATTGGGCATCGGCGACAGAGCGCCAGATTTCGATCTTCCGCGCGATGGCGGCGGCCGTGTGAGCCTTGCTGATTTTTCCGGCAAGCCATTGGTATTGTTCTTTTATCCCAAGGACGATACGACCGCCTGCACGACCGAATCGATCGCATTCACCGCACTTGCCGCCGACTTCGAAAGGGCGGGCGCGGCCGTCCTCGGCATGTCGCCGGATTCGGTCAGGAGCCACGACAAATTCGTGAAGAAGCACGCCCTCTCCGTCCCCCTCGCTTCCGATGAAGAGAAGACCGCCGCCGAGGCTTACGGCGTCTGGCGGGAAAAGAGCATGTATGGCAGGACCTACATGGGCGTCGTGCGTTCGACTTTCCTGATTGGGGCGGACGGCAGGATCGTCAAGATTTGGAGCAAGGTCAAAGTGGCCGGCCATGCCGAAGAGGTCTTGGCTGCTGTCCAGGAACTCTGATGCCGGTGGAAATCGAGACCATCACTTCGCTGCGCGGCGGCGCGATTGCCGCCATCCGCTCTTCCGATCTCGACCGCAAGACGGCGCTTGCCCAGGAATCGGCGACCCGCTGGTTTGCGCGCACGCTGTCGCTGCGCTCGGCGCTCGATCCGGCACTCGCCGATCGTCCCGGCCGGCCGGAAAAGCCGGAGCTGGTGCCGCCAAAGCATATGAAGAAGCGCTCGCTGCACACGGTCAAAGGCCGCATCGCGCTGCTGCATGCCATCGCCCATATCGAGCTCAACGCCGTCGATTTGGCGCTCGACATCGTTGCGCGCTTCGCCACCGAACCAGTGCCCAATTCCTTTTTCGACGGCTGGATGCAGGTTGCTTTCGAAGAAGCCAAGCATTTCCGCATGGTGCGGGCGCGTCTGCGCGATCTTGGCGCCGACTATGGCGATCTGCCCGCCCATGATGGCCTGTGGCAGGCCGCGCACGCAACCCGCAACGACCTCACCGCGCGTCTCGCCGTTGTTCCCTTGATTCTCGAAGCTCGCGGCCTCGACGTGACGCCGGCGCTGCAGGCGAAAATGCGCGAGACGGGCGACTTGGAGAGCGCTGCCGTCCTCGATGTCATCTACAATGACGAGAAAGGGCATGTCGCCGTTGGCGCCAAATGGTTCCGCTTCCTCTGCGCCCGCGAAAGGCGCGATCCGGCCCGCACGTTCCAGCATTTGGTGCGCGCCAATTTCCGCGGTTCGCTGAAGGCGCCGTTCAATGACATCGCCCGCGCCGAGGCCGGTCTGACGCCTTCCTTCTACCGCTCCCTTACGTCTACAAGCAATGCATAACATACTAAACTATAAGAGTTTTTTGGTTTTCTAGGGGTGAGGCGGAAAGCAATCGTTAACCATAATTCCGTGTAGTCTCCATTGGATGCCGATGTGCATCGATTGGGAGATTCTCGGTGACAGCCAAGCCTCAGAACCGGGTTTTCGGCAAACAAAAACGACAGCACACCATTATCGTTGCGAGCGGCGATACGGTGCGCCATATGACCGTGCGCCCGTGGATGGCGGCACTTGTCGTGTGCCTCATCGGCATCTTTTCGATCGGATATCTCCTCGCCACCTCCTATCTCGTCCTGCGCGACGACCTGATCGGCGCCACCATGGCCCGGCAGGCGCGCATGCAATATGACTATGAGGATCGCATTGCGGCGCTGCGCGCTCAGGTCGACCGCGTTACGTCCCGCCAGCTTCTCGACCAGCAGGTCGTCGAGGAGAAGGTCGACAAGCTGATGGAGCAGCAGCAGGCCTTGTCATCGCGCCACGGCAAGCTCGATGCGCTGCTTGACCGCGCCGAGAGTTCTGGCCTGATGAACAAGAATGCATCTGGAGATGCCAGTGCGGCGGCCAAAGGCGACCACGCGGAATTGACGGGAGGGCTTAAGTCGATCGAGAGGCTTCTGTCGAGCGGCAAGCCCGCCGATGCGACCCCCGACAATTCCACCCTCGCCTATGTTCCCGCCCCTGAAACCGTCGCCGACCGTGCCGACCGGGTGTTCTCCAAGGTGACATTGTCACTGAAACATATCGAACAGGATCAATTGACCCGCGTACGCCATCTGACGACCGGCGCGTCGGAGACCGCCGATGAGATCCAGTCGATCATGCAGAATGTCGGCGTCAAGGTTCCGACCGTGATGGCCAGCGCTGCGAGCAAGGATGAGAGCGTCGCAAATGATGATGGCGGCGTCGGCGGTCCTTATGTCGCACCGGAAAATGTCGATCAATTCGATCAGTCCATGGCCAATCTCGACACGGCACTGACGCGCCTCGAGACAGTACGCGGCGCAGCCGAAAGCCTGCCTTTTCGTAATCCGGCGCCGGGCAAGCTGATCACCAGCCCCTTCGGCAATCGCAAGGATCCCTTCTTCGGCAAGCTGGCACTGCATACCGGCACCGATTTCCACTTCAGCCCTGGGGAAAAGGTCAAGGCGACGGCGCCTGGCAAGGTCGTCTCCGCCGGCTGGACAGGTGGTTATGGCAACATGGTGGAGATCGACCACGGAGACGGCATTTCGACGCGTTACGGCCATATGGAAGAAATTCTGGTCAAGATCGGCGACACAGTCAGGGCCGGCGACGCCCTCGGTCTTGCCGGTAGCACGGGACGTTCGACCGGCACGCATCTTCATTATGAAGTGCGCGAAAACGGCCGTGCGATCGACCCGATGTATTTCATCAATGCAGGCACGAAGCTCGCAAGTTATATCAATGGACTAGGGACAATCTGACCGCGAGAATTGTGACAAACGAGCAACAAAGGTGGCGCTAATCTAAAAATTGCGTTATCTATTGGTCTGAAGCTTTCTGAACCACCTGCTTTCCTTGACTTCGCGGGTATTTGGTTCTATGTCGCGCTGCATTGCGGCATGCTGGGGCATGTCGACTCACGAGTGTTCGACCGAACCGGAACGGAAATAGTTTTCCCTTTGACAACATTTGCTGACCTTGGCCTGAGCCAAAAAGTCCTATCCGCGGTAACTGACGCGGGCTACACCACACCGACTCCGATCCAAGCCGGCGCGATTCCTTTTGCGCTGCAGCGTCGCGATATCTGCGGGATCGCCCAGACGGGTACCGGCAAGACCGCCTCCTTCGTTCTGCCGATGCTGACGCTCCTCGAAAAGGGTCGTGCCCGCGCGCGCATGCCGCGCACGCTGATCCTAGAGCCGACGCGCGAACTCGCCGCACAGGTCGCGGAGAATTTCGAGAAGTACGGCAAGAACCATCGCCTGAACATCGCTTTGCTGATCGGCGGCGTTTCTTTCGAAGACCAGGATCGCAAGCTGGAGCGCGGCGCCGATGTGCTGATCTGCACGCCCGGCCGCCTGCTCGACCATTTCGAGCGCGGCAAGCTGCTGATGAGCGCCGTCGAAATCTTCGTCATCGATGAAGCCGATCGTATGCTCGACATGGGCTTCATTCCCGATATCGAGCGCATCGCCAAGCTCATTCCTTTCACGCGCCAGACGCTGTTCTTCTCGGCCACCATGCCGGGCGAAATCCAGAAGCTGGCAGATCGCTTCCTGCAAAATCCGGAACGTGTCGAAGTCGCCAAGCCTGCTTCGACGGCAAAGACCGTCACGCAGCGTTTCGTCGCTTCGCACGGCAAGGATTATGAGAAGCGCGCGACGTTGCGCGATCTCATCCGCTCCCAGACCGATTTGAAGAACGCCATCATCTTCTGCAACCGCAAGAAAGATGTCGCGGATCTCTTCCGCTCGCTGGAACGCCATGGCTTCTCGGTCGGCGCGCTGCACGGCGATATGGATCAGCGCTCGCGCACGACCATGCTGCAGAACTTCCGCGACGGCAATATCCAGCTTCTCGTCGCTTCCGACGTTGCGGCACGCGGCCTCGATCTTCCCGATGTCGGCCACGTCTTCAACTTCGATGTTCCGATCCATTCGGAAGATTATGTCCACCGCATCGGCCGCACCGGCCGTGCCGGTCGCTCGGGTTCCGCCTTCACCATCGTCACAAAGCGCGATACTAAGCATGCCGATGCGATCGAAAAGCTGATCGGCGAAGATGTCGAATGGCTAAACGGCGACCTGTCGTCGTTGCCCCCGGTCGAAGAAGGCCGGGACGACGATCGTTCTTCCCGTCGCCGTGACTCCAAGAGCAGAGGCCGCGACCGGGATCGTGGCCGCGGGGGCCGGAGTGCCTCGAGTCATAAATCTGATATCGACGTCGAGGATAATGGCGTCGAAGTGATCGAAGCAGCAGCACCAGCAAAGGCCGAAAGCGTGAGAAACGAGCGCAAGTCTGAGAACAATAACAAGTCCCACAACGGTTCTCGTAACAATCACCGGCCCTTCCCTGCTGCCAACGACGACAACCGCGAGCGTCGCAATCGCTATCGCGATCAGGACGACGGCCCGACCCCGGTCGGCTTCGGCGACGATATCCCCGCCTTCATGCTGATTGTTGCCAACGCCAAGGGCTGACGGGCCTGCGGCGCATGGGGAAGCCCGGCATCGATTTCCCAGGATTAGGAACCGGTCTCGCAATTTTGCGAGACGGAAAGCTGTTGCTCTATAAGCGCCTGAAGGCGCCCGAAGCCGGCTTATGGAGCATCGTCGGCGGCAAGGTCGATCATATGGAGCCTGCCGCCAGGGCCGCCGTCCGCGAAGCGGAAGAGGAAAGCGGTCTCTCCATCGGCAAGATCGACTATCTCTGCACGACAGAAGTCATCATCGAGGCCGACCGCCAGCACTGGATCTCACTGATCTATATCTGCAGGGACTTTTCCGGCGAGCCTCGCCTGATGGAGCCCGACAAGCTCTCCGATTTCGGCTGGTTTGGCCGTAACGAATTGCCGACTCAACTTTCCGATTTCGCCAAGGCAACCATCGCCCATTTGAGCGAAGACGATTTTCGCTGAACTCTATTTCTCCGCCCGCACCGCCGCCTCGTAAGCCAGTCTCACCCAGCGCGCCATGATGTCCGGATCGTCGAACGCATCGTCCGGGATCGACCAATAGGGCATGTTGACGGGTTTGCCTTTCTTGCCTTCATAGGCCCAGCGCCGGGCGCCGGCTGCCTCGAATTCCGGAGCGCTGATTTCGTCAGCTTTCAGCAGCATCTCGTCGCTTACTTCGACGGCGACGATACGGCCCATGTGGTAGACGCCCTTGCCGCCGAACATGCGCTTGATCGTCACCGGCCCAAGCGCCTGGAACATCTCCTCGATCTCGATATTATCCATTCCCTACCCCTTCAAAATACCACCGGCGGCCAATACGGCTTCGGGCGTATCTACATCGAGATGAGCGGCATCGCCAATGTCGACATCGATGACGGCAAGCCCCGCAGTTTCGATGATATGCCGGGCGCCGACATCACCTTCGAGCCGCATCACAGCGTCGAACACGGCGCGCGGCAGGATGACGGGATTGCCACGTTTGCCGCGCGATACCGCACGGACGATCGCCTGACCGTTCGCCTTCCGGAAGGCCGCAATCAGCGTCTTCAGGTCGTCGCTGGTGACACCCGGCATGTCGGCCAGCATGACCAATGCGCCATCGGCGCGTTGCGCGACCGGCGCGCTGATGCCGGCGACCAGCGAGCTTGCCATGCCGGACGCATAGTCTGGATTGTGGACGCACTCGATCGCCAGGCCGGCGAGTGCCTGTTCGATCTCCGCGCGACGATGGCCGGTGACGGCGATGACGGCGGCAGCCCCGCTTGCCATAGCCGTCGCAGCCGAGCGCCGCACCAGGGGGATGCCATCGAACTCCGCCAACAGCTTGTGCGGCCCGCCCTCGCCCATGCGGCGTGCTTTGCCGGCCGCAAGAAGCACAACAGCAACGGAGATCTGCGCCTCCGGCTTGACGGCGATATCGCGTGGTCTTGGCCGCGATTGGATTTCCATGAGAAGCCCCCCGACGCCCATGCCGCTGATCTCATGCGGCGTCGGCTTTTCGCCGGCAAGGATACGATCCAGCACCCAGTCGAAACCATTCTCTTTCGGGCTGCGAGCGCAGCCGGGCGCGCCCACGATATAGACATCGCCGATCCGGCCGAGCACCAGCAGATTGCCGGGATCGACTGGCATGCCGACCTGGATCACCTGGCCTCTCGCAAGCCGGATTGCCTCGGGAATGACGTCGCCGGCATCGATGACAGCAGACGCACCAAAGACGATGACAAGTTTTGGTGATTGATCCGCCGTCCGCAGCGCCTTGCCGATCGCTTCCGCGACCGCAGGCGCACGATGCGCCACGCGCTCTTCCCGCTCCAAAGTGCTGCCGGCAAGTTGAAGCCGCTGCGCAAGGATGCGCGCCGTCTTGTCCATTACGGAGGTCTTCAGCGACGGCAATTCGGTCGCGATCAGCGACACCGCATGCGGCTGGAATGGCTTGACCTCGAAGACCGTCGTCTGCCGCAGGATGTCGATGCCCGCAGCAACCTTCTCACCTGAAACTGCCAGCGGAATGATCTTGAAGGTCGCTACCATATCGCCGCGACGCACCGGCACATGATCGGCAAGACAGGCAAGCGTGATGGCCGGATCGACGCGATTCAGCCGGTCTACGGCGGCGCGGTTTGCGACGAACAGGCCATCGACCGCGCTGTGGACATTGACGCGCCCCGTAGCCGCTTCGGAAAACGTCAGATGATCCGGGGCAATCGCCCGCGCCAATTGCGCCGCGGCCTCATCCTCCATGAGATCGTCAGGCGCGATTCTGGCGGCGGTGACATGGGAGATATTGGCAGCGATGAGACGGTCGAGATCGGCGCGGTCAAGGACATGGCCCTTGGCGAGACTGCCGTCTGGCAATCGGATGGAATGCGCAAGCACGGCGCCTTCGGCTTCCGCTGTCGCAAAATCACCGAATATCATCGCCTGTCACCCTTCGGTGATGAGACGTCACGGCCGCGCAGCGCGGCGATGATCTCGGCCAAGATGGCAACGGCGATTTCCGCCGGGCTCGATGCGCCGATGGGAAGGCCGATTGGGGCATGAATTCGGGCAAGATCGGCGTCCGTCAGCCCCTCATGCTTCAATCGTTCCACGCGGCTCGCATGCGTCTTGCGACTGCCGAGCGCGCCAACATAAAAACAGCCTGCTTTCAGCGCCTCGGCGATCGGGAAATCATCGATCTTAGGATCGTGGGTGACAGCGACCAACGCCGTATAGGCGTCTAGCGGGCGCTCCTTCAAAACATCCACCGGCCAGTCGGCAACGAGATCGACGCCATCGAATCGCTCCGGTGTCGCAAAAGCGGTGCGCGGATCAATGATGCGGATGTCAAAGCCGGCCAGCTCGGCCATACCAGCCAAAACCTGGCTGATATGCACGGCGCCGATGACAACGATTTGCGGGGGCGGCAAATGTACGTTGAGGAAGAGGCTTTCCCCTGCGATATCCACTGCCGAGGATTTTCCCGAGCGGAAGGCGGAAGCCACCGCGTCGGCAAACGGGCCGTCGAGAGCTTCGCCCTCGACAATCAGCCGATCAGGTCCACCGGAGAGATCGGTGACAAGGACAGCCGCTTGCCGCGCGCGCCGCAGAGCATTCAGTTTCGCCAGTATCTGACGGTCCATCAGCCAAGCCTCTCGACATAGACGCGAATGCGGCCGCCGCAGGACAGGCCGACGCGCCAGGCGGTCTCATCCGCGACGCCGAATTCCAGCATGCGAGCCTTGCCGCTATCGATCACATCCAGTGCCTCGGTGATTACGGCACCTTCCACGCAACCGCCGGAGACCGAGCCGTGAAAATTGCCCTCGTCGTCGATGACGAGATGGCTGCCGGTCGGGCGCGGTGCGGAACCCCAGGTATCAACGACGGTCGCCAATGCCACGCTGCGGCCGGCGGCGGCCCATTCCTCCGCGACAAAAAGCGGATCCAGGCTTTCGGGTGTATGCGTCATGGGTGCCTCACAGCTTGGCGAGAAAACGGCGTGGATCATAGGCGCTGGCACGACCGGCGCTCAGGGCTGATACGAGATCGGCTAGAGATAATAGATTGTGAACCGGACGGAATTCGTCAACATGCGGCAGCATGGCGCGAACGCCACGGGCGCGGGGTTCGAAGCCTTCGAAGCGCAGGAGCGGATTGAGCCAGATCAGCCGCCTGCAGGAGCGGTGCAGCCGGTCCATTTCGCTTTGCAGAAGCTCCACGCCCTCCCGCTCCAGTCCATCGGTGATGAGCAGCACGATCGCGCCCTGCCCCAGCACCCGCCGTGCCCAGAGCCGATTGAACTCCTTCAGGGTCTCGCCGATACGCGTGCCGCCCGACCAGTCGCGGACGGCGGCGGCGCATTCGTCGAGCGCTTCGTCAGGGTCCTTGTGGCGCATCTGCCTGCTAACATTGGTCAGCCGCGTGCCGAACAGGAAGGTATGCACCCGCCTGCGCCTCTCGGTCAGCACATGCAGGAAATGCAGGAAGATCCGGGTGTATTGGCTCATCGAGCCGGAAATATCGGCAAGCACCACCAAGGGCGGCTGCATCTCCTTGGCCTCGCGGTAACGCGGTAAGATCAGCGTGCCTCCGGTGCGAAGCGCCACCCGCATCGTCGCCCGTGGATCGACCTTAGCGGACACATGAGACGGCACGAAGCGGCGGGTGCGGACGCTGTCGAGCGGCAATTCCAGCCTCGCCAGCTCTTTCCTCGCGGCGGCAATTTCCGCAACCGACATCTGGGCGAAATCCATACGGCGCAGGAGCTCGTTGCCCGATGTCGTGAAGCGGGCATCGATCTCGATATCCGGCGCCTCGCGCTGTGGCCGGCGGTCGTCGCGGTCGCCGAGCAGAGCGTCGCTCACGCGGGTTTCGCCCGGCTTCGGCTTTTCCTTCTCACGATTATCGGGTGCGACCGGCGACATCATCGCGATCATCTTCTGCACGAGATCACGCGAACGCCAGAACAGCCGGAATGCTTCGTCGAAAACCGCAAGATCCTCATGCCGTTTGACGAAGATGGAAGACAATGCCGCGTGAAACTCTTCGCGCGAACCGATGCCGATCGTCTCCACCGCTTCGATGGCATCGGCGATGGCCGCTGGCCCAATCTTCAGGCCAGCCTTGCGTAAGGCGCGAGCGAAGAAGACGATATTGTCGGCAAGACGTCCGTCACCGGCTGGTGACGGCGGGACAATGACGCCATCTCGCATTGCCGGTTCCATCGTCTCATCCCGTTGCCAGCAGTTCGGATTTGACCTCGTCCAGCACCCGGTTGCCTTCGCCGCCCTGGATGCGGGCAATATCGTCCTGGTATTTCAGCAGGGTGCCGAGCGTATCGGAAATCGTTTCGGGATCGAGCGCCAGCCGGTCGAGCTCGGTCAGCGCCGTCGCCCAGTCGATGGTTTCAGCGACGCCGGGATTCTTGAAGAGGTCGAGCGTGCGCAGCTTCTGCACATAGGCGACGATCTGGCGCGACAGCGCCTCATTGCAGCCCGGCACCTTGCGGCGGATGATGTCAAGCTCCTGCGCCGCTTCCGGGTAATCGACCCAATGGTAAAGGCAGCGCCGCTTCAGAGCATCATGCACCTCGCGGGTGCGGTTGGTGGTGATGATGACGATGGGCGGTTCAGCGGCGCGGATGGTCCCGAGCTCGGGGACGGTCACCTGGAAATCGGAAAGCACTTCGAGCAGAAAAGCTTCGAATGCCTCATCGGTGCGGTCCAGTTCATCGATCAGGAATACCGGCGCACGCCCTCCCGTGCCCGACAGCGCCTGCAGCACGGGCCGCCGAATGAGATAACGCTCGGAAAAGATATCGGCCTCGATACGGTCGCGATCGGTAAGACCCGACGCTTCCGCAAGGCGGATTTCCAGCATCTGCGCCGGATAGTTCCACTCATAGACGGCGGAGGAAACGTCGAGCCCTTCATAACATTGCAGGCGGATCAGCGGCCGATCGAGCGCCTTCGACAGCACTTTGGCGATCTCGGTCTTGCCGACGCCGGCCTCGCCCTCGAGAAAGAGCGGCCGCTTCATTTTCAGCGCCAGAAACAGCACCGTGCCGAGCGCACGCCCCGCGAGATAGTCGTGAGTGCCGAGCATATCGATCGTTTCGTCGATCGAACTCGGCAGCGAAGGTGCATGATGATGATGATCAGGCATAGTCTCTCGATCCAAGCGATTATGCGCTAGGGAGGTTATAACGTGTGATAGTCCCTGTTCATATAGAGCAGCGCCGGCTTTGTTTCATCGAAATGCACCGCCACCACTTCGCCGAAGATGATGTTATGCGTCGAAGCCCGTTTGATTTCGGTGACGCGGCAATCGAAGGCTGCCAGCGCGTCGGTAAGAACCGGCGCACCGGTCACGAGCGTATCGAACTTGCCCGTTGCGAAACGCTCTTCATTGGTCAAATTCGTCTTGCCGGAGAAGGCATCGGCGAGCGCCTGATGATGGGCGCCGAGAGCGTTCAGGGCAAAGATGCCGCTTTTGAAGAAGATTTCGTTCTTCGCATTGTTGTTGTTAAGGCAGATCAGGATTGTGGCGGGATTGTCCGAGACCGAGCAGGCAGCCGTGATCGTTACCCCGCGCCGTTCATTGCCAAGTGCGGTGGTCACTAGCTGCACATGCCCCGCATAACGGCTCATGGCGTCGCGATAGTCAGCCGGATCCATACGCTGCTTGTCTAGCACGATTGCTTCCCTCGTTTTCGTCATTTCTCGTTTTCATTCAATATGGCGGGCACACGTTAGCTTTTCTACAATAGGATTATTGAAATCAGAGAGATTTCGCTGCTTTTTCTTTGACGACGACCTTCAGGCGGATAAAAGGGCAGGAGAATTGTCCGGGATACCATGTCGATGAAAGTTCTGCCTCGCACCCCGCTCCTGATTGCGCTGCTTCTGGCAGCGGGCAGCAGCTATGCTGCGGGCGTCAATATCGGCATCGTCGCGCCGCAGAACGGAAACTTTGCGGCCCTTGGCGCCCAGATCACAACGGGCGCCAATTTTGAGGTGCAGACGCTACAGGATTCGGCCACCGTCGTCGACGAGCCCTGCACGGAGGATGGCGGCAGGGCAGTGGCCGAGTCGTTGATCACGGCCAAGGCGCAAGTCGCGATCGGCTTTCTCTGCAGCGAGACGCTGGAAGGGGCACTGCCGCGGCTGAAGGAGGCCGGTATCCCCGTCATCACCGTTTCCGTGCGTTCCCATATCGTGATGGAGGATGCGTTCAAGAACGGCTGGCCGTTTTTCCGTCTCGCTCCGGTCGACAGCACCGAAGCTTCCATGGCGGTCGACACCATCCTGAAGAGCTGGGTAGCCGAGCCGATGGCGCTTATCGAAGATGGCACGATCCACGGCCGTGAACTGGTGGAGACGGTGCGCAACGCGCTTGAAGAGAAGGGCCTGAAGCCGGTCTTCACCGACACCTATCGCCCCGGCCAGGAACAGCAGATCGCCCTTGTCCGCCGGCTGAAGAAGGCCGGCGCCACCCGTGTCTTCGTCGGCGGCGACCGCAGCGATGTGGCGGTCATTGCCCGCGATGCTCACAGCGAGAATATCCCGTTGACGTTGATGGGCGGTGATGCAATGCGCGCCGCCAACCAGCCGGTGCCTCTGGCAGACGGCGTGGAGGCCATCGCCCTCCCCGATTACGCCAGCCTGCCCGTTGCCCAAACGACCGCGCAGGCGATGCGTGCCAAGGGTATCGAACCGGATGGTTATATTCTGCCGGCGGCGGCCGCCGTGCTGATTGCCAACCAGGCCGCGGAAAGTGCCAAAGCGGAAAACAAATCGATTGCCGACAAGCTGATCGGCACGGCCTTTCAGACGCCGATCGGCCAAATCACCTTCGGTCAGAACCACGAATTGATGGAAAATCCCTACCGGCTGTTGGAATGGCGCGGCAACGCCTTTGTGCCACCGACACCGCCGTCGAACTGATATGGTCCATGCAAGGCTGGCGGATTAGGTTGTTTGCCTGCCGAACCGGTGATAAGCCAAGCGCGATAAAATCAGACGGAGTTCAGCCATCTCATGACCTTGCCGATCCGCATTGCGCCCTCCATCCTCGCGGCCGATTTCGCCAAGCTCGGACAGGAAGTCAAAGATGTAACCGAAGCCGGGGCGGACTGGATCCATCTCGACGTCATGGATGGACATTTCGTGCCGAATATCTCGTTCGGCCCCGATGTCATCAAGTCGCTGCGTTCCTATACCAACGCCACCTTCGACTGCCATCTGATGATCTCGCCCGCCGATCCCTATCTCGAAGCCTTCGCCAAGGCCGGCTGCGACCGCATTACGGTTCACGCCGAAGCCGGCGCGCATCTGCATCGCTCGCTGCAGACCATCCGTCATCTCGGCAAGAAAGTCGGCGTCACCCTCAATCCGGCAACGCCCCTGTCCGTTCTGGCAAACGTGCTGGATGATATCGACCTGATCCTGATCATGTCGGTCAATCCCGGTTTCGGCGGCCAAAAGTTCATTCCCGCCATGGCGGACAAGATCCGGAATGCCCGCCTTCTGATCGGGGACCGTCCGATCGAACTCGAGGTCGACGGCGGCGTCACCGTCGATACGGCTCCGATCGTCACCGCCGCCGGCGCCAATGTCCTTGTCGCCGGCTCGGCGATCTTCAAGGGTGAATCCGTCGAGGCCTATCGGCAGACGGTTTCCGACCTGCGCTCTGCGGCAGAACGAGGCCGCGTTGGATCAAATTAATCCGGCCAGCGCTGTCGCGACCACCGGGCGGTTGAGGGCCGCCTTTCCGTCCTATCAACAGCTCCTGTTCGGGGCGCCCTGCTGGGGCGTAGCGATGGCGAGTTCGGCGCTATCGGTGCTCTACCTGCGCAACGGTCTTCTGACGAGCCATTTGCCCGCGCTGATGGCAGTCTATTTCTTCGGCGGTGCGCTTGCCTGGCCGTTCACGCTGCCGCTGGCGCGGCTGCTCGCGCATCGCCGGCCGCTTGAAACGCGTTTTGCCGCTTTCTTTCTGGCGCTGTCGCTGGGCACCGTCGCGATGACCGCCTTTCTTTTCGCACTGGATTATCGCTGGTTTTATGCCCGATGGCATGCGCCTTTCGGCACGCTCGTCTGGGCATTTCAATTTGCCTTCACCAGCGCCAGCGCCCTCTATCAGTTCGCCATCCTCGGCCTTGGCCTGTTCCTGCCGTTCGGCTTCATCTTCCTGGTGATGGCGAGCCTTTATCTCGCCAGACATATGCGTTGAGTTGAAGGAAAGAATAAGCCAAGAAATGTTGAGATTGCCTCCCGTCTTTGTTATGGGGGCGCCGAGGATTTGTTTCCCCTTACCTAAGAAAGCTTGAGCCCATGATCCCGCGCTACTCTCGACCGGAAATGGTCGCCATCTGGTCGCCCGAAACCAAATTCCGCATCTGGTTCGAGATCGAAGCCCATGCTTGCGACGCGCTGGCCGCGCTCGGTGTCATTCCGAAATCGGCGGCCGAAACCATCTGGGAAAAAGGCGGCAAGGCGACTTTCGACGTTGCCCGCATCGACGAGATCGAAGCCGTCACCAAGCACGACGTCATCGCCTTCCTCACCCATCTTGCCGAAATCGTCGGTCCCGATGCCCGCTTCGTGCATCAGGGCATGACCTCCTCAGACGTGCTCGACACCTGCTTCAATATCCAGCTCGTTCGCGCCAGCGACCTTCTGCTGGCCGATATCGACAAGCTGCTGGAAGCCCTGAAGCGCCGCGCCTTCGAGCACAAGGATACCGTCACCATCGGCCGCTCGCATGGCATCCATGCCGAACCGACCACCTTCGGCGTCAAGCTGGCGCTGGCCTATGCCGAATTCGAGCGCTGCAAGCAGCGCCTGATCGCGGCTCGTGAGGAAGTTGCCACCTGTGCGATCTCGGGCGCGGTCGGCACCTTCGCCAATATCGACCCGCGCGTCGAGGAACACGTCGCCGCCGCTCTCGGCCTGAAGCCAGAGCCGGTCTCCACGCAGGTTATCCCGCGCGACCGTCACGCCATGTTCTTCGCCACGCTCGGCGTCGTCGCCTCCTCGATCGAACGTCTCGCCACCGAAATCCGTCATCTGCAGCGTACCGAAGTGCTGGAGGCCGAGGAATATTTCTCCCCCGGCCAAAAGGGCTCGTCGGCCATGCCGCACAAGCGTAACCCGGTACTGACGGAAAACCTGACCGGCCTTGCCCGCATGGTCCGCTCCTATGCCATGCCGGCGATGGAGAATGTGGCGCTCTGGCATGAGCGCGATATTTCCCACTCTTCCGTCGAGCGCATGATCGGCCCGGACGCGACGGTGACGCTCGACTTCGCGCTGGCTCGACTGACCAGCGTCATCGACAAGCTTTTGGTCTATCCGGACAATATGATGAAGAATATGAATAAGTTCCGCGGACTTGTTCATTCGCAGCGTGTGTTGCTGGCACTGACCCAGGCAGGCGTTTCCCGCGAAGATTCCTATCGCCTCGTCCAGCGCAACGCCATGAAGGTTTGGGAACACGGCAAGGACTTCCTCGAAGAATTGCTTGCCGATCAGGAAGTCCGCGCAGCACTCTCGGAGGAAGATATCCGCGAAAAGTTTGACTTGGGCTACCACACGAAGCACGTCGACACGATTTTCAAGCGTGTATTTGGCTGATCAATCTATTGGTCGAGATTTGACGAGGCGGCGCCGACAATGCGCCGCCCTTTCTGTTTTATGGGAGGCTTCCCAACAGTCTCGTCCCCTTCTCCGCTGCCGCCAGGCCTCTCTCCATCGCGCTTGGCTGCCTTCGCCACCAGGCGATCGAGATGTTTCAAATCTTCTTCGTCAAGGTTCTCTATGCCGATGAAACGGTTTTCGGCAGCGCTGGTCAGGATAAGTTCGTTGAGCTTGGCCTGAATGGCGCGCGTGTCGCGCGTCTGGGCGTTCTGCAAGAGGAAGACCATCAGAAAGGTGATGATGGTCGTGCTGGTGTTGATGACCAGTTGCCAGTTTTCGGAGAAATCGAAGACCGGTCCGGTGATGCCCCAGACAATCACTGACAGCAGAGCCAGTATGAAGACGACCGGTTTTCCAGCCCATTCCGAAACGATGGTGGCAAAACGGGAGAAAATATGCCTGAGCCTTGCCATATGATCCACATCTTCCGCCGAGAGCCGCATGACCGGAACGGACATGCGAAGATCTGAGCCTAGTTCGCAACGCCTCTCCCGAATGCGCTAGGATTCGGAAGAGGTGGGCGAGTTGATGCGGATCAACGTTGCAATGTCACGACCGGTTCCATTCGATGCGACGGGAACCATGACGCGGCTGAATTCAGCTCAATGCGGCCGGTGCCACGAGTTTGCGATAGAGATGCCAGGTGGCATGCCCGAGAATGGGCATGACCACTGCAAGCCCCGCAAAGATCGGGATCGTACCGACAACAAGAAGCCCCGCCACGATCAATCCCCAGATTGCCACCGGCACCGGATTGATAAGTGTCGCGCGAATGCTTGCGTCGATCGCAGCCACGGCACCGACATCGCGGTCGAGCAGCAGCGGAAAGGTAACGACGGTGGTTGCCAGTACGACGAGCGCAAAGACGAAACCCGTGAGGTTGCCCCAGAACATCATGCTCATGCCCTGCGGCGTCGTCAGCACGTTCGAGATGAAGGATGACAGAGTTGCCGGGACGCTATCGCCGAAATAGGCGGTATAGATAGTCTGCGCCACGACAAGCCAGACGATGAATAAGCCAAACAGCATAAGGCCGACCACAATGATGGAGGGCAACGCCGGAGAGAAGCGGACGTCAAAAGCATGCCGCCAGGACGTGTCCAGCCCTTGCTCCCGCCGCCGGCTGATCTCATAGAGCCCGATCGCTGCCAGTGGTCCGAGCAGCGCGAAGCCGGACATCAGCGGAAACAGCAATGGCAGTAGATTCGCACCGGAACTCCAGATCGCTAGTGCTATGCCCGCGATCGGATACATGAGACACAGGAATACGTAATGGGATGGTTTTTCGCTGAAGTCGTCCAGCCCCAGTTTCAGGGCGTCGATGAGATCGGCAATGCCGATCTTGCGGATGGCCGGACGCGTAAAGGTGTGATTTGCGCCAGCCATGACATGAAATGCCGTCATAGTATTCCTCCTCCTCATCAGCCAAAATGCGTTTAGCTGGCGGCACGAAAATGTCGGGCAATAAGAGGCGCCGACATCATCATTCGCTACCGGCAGGCGGGATCCTAGCAAATTTTGCCGTAATTGTCGCCTTTTCCCTTGACACCTCGGTCTTCCTTTTCCACATCGGCGCCATCATGAAAGCCTCCGACGCAGATATTCTCATCATCCCCGGATACACCAATTCCGGCCCGGACCACTGGCAGACGCGCTGGGAGCAGAAGCTCTCGACGGCGCGGCGGGTGGAGCAGGCCGAATGGTCGAAGCCCGTGCGCGAGGATTGGGTTGCCCGCATCGCCGAAGAAGTGAACGCCTCGACCCGGCCCGTGGTGCTGGTGGCGCATTCGCTTGGCGTGCCCTCGGTGATCCACGCGATCCCGCATTTCCGCAACAAGGTGGCCGGCGCCTTCTTCGTCGCGCCGCCCGACGTCGCCAATCCGAAGATCCGGCCGAAGCATCTGATGACGTTCGGTCCTTACCCGCGCGATCCCCTGCCTTTTCCGTCGATCACCATCGCCAGCCGCAACGATCCCTTCGGCAGCTACGAGCATGCCGACGAAATGGCGGGTAGCTGGGGCTCGCTGTTGATCGACGCCGGCGAGGCTGGCCATATCAACGCCGATTCCGGCCATGGTCCCTGGCCTGAAGGCACGATGGTCTTTGCCAAATTTCTGGCCAACCTCAAGCCGTGATTGCCGCCGAGCCGTGATAGAATGGCGCAAACTGGCCCACTAGCCTGTGAAGTACAGGGCGGCTTTCATTCCATCGTCAAATAAAAGCCTGTAGAACATGAAAGGACAGGATCGCGATTCTCGCATTGGTATAGAACCAAAGCCGGAATTCCGAGGAAGGAGGCGCTGGCGGATTGTGAATTCGCTTCTTATCCGTTATGGGGACGCCCACAGATCGATCCACTTGCGCTATCTCAAAGCGCTAACGACAGAGAACAATACCGATGAACCGTCGCCGCCGTATTTACGAAGGCAAGGCCAAGATCCTTTACGAAGGGCCTGAGCCGGGCACGCTGATCCAGTTTTTCAAGGATGACGCCACCGCCTTCAACAAAAAGAAACACGAAGTTATCGATGGCAAGGGCGTTCTGAACAATCGTATTTGCGAATATATTTTCAGCCACCTGAATAAGATCGGCATTCCCACGCACTTTATCCGCCGTCTCAACATGCGCGAGCAGTTGATCAAGGAAGTGGAGATGATTCCGCTCGAGATCGTCGTGCGCAACGTCGCCGCCGGCTCGCTCGCCAAACGCCTCGGTATCGAAGAAGGCGTCGTGCTGCCGCGCTCGATCATCGAATTCTACTACAAGTCCGACGCGCTCGAAGATCCTATGGTCTCCGAAGAGCACATCACGGCGTTCGGCTGGGCCAATCCGGCTGAGCTTGATGACATCATGGCGCTCGCCATCCGCGTCAATGACTTCATGACCGGCCTCTTCCTTGGCGTCGGCATCCAGCTCGTCGATTTCAAGATCGAATGCGGTCGCCTGTTCGAAGGCGACATGATGCGGATCATCCTCGCGGATGAAATTTCGCCGGATAGCTGCCGTCTCTGGGATATCGAAACCCACGAGAAGATGGATAAGGACCGCTTCCGCCGCGACATGGGCGGTCTGTTGGAAGCCTATTCCGAAGTCGCCCGCCGGCTCGGCATCATCAATGAAAACGAACCCGTGCGCGGCACGGGCCCGGTTCTCGTCAAGTAAGCGCAGGAAGGACAATCGTGATCAAGGCTCGTGTAACCGTCACGCTGAAAAACGGCGTTCTCGATCCGCAGGGCAAGGCAATCGAGGGCGCGCTCGGCGCACTCGGCTTCGACGGCGTCCATCAGGTCCGCCAGGGCAAGGTTTTCGATCTGGAGCTTGATGGCTCCGACAAGGCCAAAGCCGAAGCCGAGCTGAAAACCATGTGCGAAAAACTCCTCGCCAACACGGTGATCGAGAATTTCAGCATTTCGATCGACTGATTGCCGTTTTCCAAGAGCCATTCTTCCTTTGTCAAAGACAATGAAGTATGGCTCTTCGATCCCATTCCTAGCCAGTATCTTTCGCTTATGTCGGGAGCAGAATCATGAAATCAGCAGTCGTTCAACTTCCCGGCCTCAATCGCGACCGTGACATGATCGCGGCGCTGACCAAGATTTCCGGCAATGCGCCTATCACGGTCTGGCAGACGGAAACCGAGATCCCGGATGTCGATCTGATCGTTATTCCCGGTGGCTTTTCCTATGGCGATTATCTGCGCTGCGGCGCGATCGCAGCCCGCATGCCGGTCATGCAGGCGATCAAGGAAAAGGCCGACAAGGGCGTCAAGGTTCTCGGCGTCTGCAATGGCTTCCAGATCCTGCTGGAAGCCGGCATGTTGCCCGGCGCGCTGATGCGCAATGCCTCGCTGAAATTCGTCTGCCGCGAGATCAAGCTCGAGGTCGCCAATGCCGAAACGGATTTCAGCCGCGCCTACGCCAAAGGTCAGGTGATCCGCTGCCCGGTCGCCCACCATGACGGCAATTATTTTGCCGACGCGGAAACGCTGGCGGCGATCGAAGGCAATGGTCAGGTGGTGTTCCGCTATGCTGAAGGCACCAATCCAAACGGCTCCATCAACGATATCGCCGGTGTTATCAACAGCAAGGGCAACGTGCTTGGCATGATGCCGCATCCGGAGAACCTGATCGAAGCGGCCCACGGCGGCGCCGACGGTCGCGGTCTCTTCGCCTCCGCCCTCGACGTGATCGCCGCCTGAGGCGATGCGTCCGCACCAACATTAGGATTGCCAAACCAGCCGACGTTTTGCCTCGAACAGAACCTCGGAAAGGTTCCGATTCACATCATCATCGGCTAAGAGCTGCCCAACCGATTTATTGGAAGAGAGATTGATGCGCCCTCGCCTCGTTACCGGATTGTATTCTGCCGCCACTCTCGCAGCACTTGGCCTGCTCTTCACGTCCTGCACGACGCGCGCTCCGACCGTTACCACCGAACAGCATAGCGCTCTGTCGACGATGGAGCGCGTCATGCTCAATGCCAATGCCTGCTGGTTCAAATCGGCCGATCCGGCCTTTGCTGGCTACCAGCTCGCTCCCGAACTCAATTCCTACACCGGCCGCCCGCGCATTCTCGTGGTTGACAAGAAGCACCCGACCGGCCGGCCGTCTCTCGTCGTTCAGGCGGAAGGCAATCCGGCGCAGTTGCAGGCCTTCGGCCCGATGATGTCAGGCGCCTCCGGCGGCCGCATCACCGGGGATGTCAACCGCTGGGCCGCGGGCACGAAGGGCTGCTGAGGCAGCGGCGACGTCGTCATTATAGCGCGGACAATCAGCGTTGCCGGAAAGGACGGGTCTGCAATTTCGGAGCCAGTGCAGCCACTTGTGCCGCACTGAACCAGTCCCATCGCTATGACACATGTGTTCCTAGCTTTAAACGCCGTTTAGCAGGTTATGAGGTCAATTAAACGCGGCACGTTTTGGATACATTCCTGGGAAAGCACACCGTGATTTCCCAGGAATAGCGCGAAAACAACAAGTTGCAGCGTCACGTAAGACCGATCCAAGGTCCGCCTGTCAATGCCACCCCCGCCAACGCGGAAAGATCTAGCTGGAGTTGGTCAAGGTCGAAGCCTTGCTGGAAGTGGCGAATAACTCCGTCAGAGTCGATAAGCACGTATGTTGGGTAAGCAGCTTCCGGAATATTGTTTGCAAGGGTGTACTTGTTAACGAGCCACCGCAAGTCCGATTTCGGGTCACCCCCGCAATGAACCACCGCTTCCTTTGGATCGAAGTTGTACTTTGTCGCCCATTGTTGCGCCGTTACCTGCGATGAAGCCCTATAACTCCGGTCATCGACGAGCACCGTAAAAGGTGTCAACTTCAGCTTCGTACCCTTGGTGACGTTTACATTGTCAATAAATCCGCGGGTTTTTTCAGCCGCAAAATTACAAGGACCGCACCACTGGGCGCAGATATCGACCAAAATCCAATCCTTGTTCGGGCTATACTTGCTAAGTTGGACAGTTTTGCCGGACTGATCCTGCCCGACGATGTCAGCGGCTTTGTCGCCGACGCGATAGCCCTCTAGGGTTGGTAATGCGAAGAATGCCAGCTGTCCGGTACCCCAGCCGGCACCGCCGGGGATCTGGGTGTTGTATTGGAAGCGCTGTCCGTTCGAGTTGGGATGAACGTAGATTGGTATCGTTCCCGTCCTCGGCTGAGTCGACGGATAGGCGTAAAATGGATCTTCTCCACCAGTCCAACCGTCGTGCGCTCCTTCGATCGTATCTATCTCAAAGCGATCCCCCGATCGATGACGATAAAAAGGTATCGTCCCTTCCTGCGGGGCAGAGTAGGCGTAGAACGCAATGGTCTTGTTTTGATCCCATCCATTCTCCGCGGTCATTTGGGTGCCGTACCGGAAAAATTGCTGGCTTTTCGATTGCGCGTAAATAGGAACTGCATCTGTCATTTGAGTGTCCCCCGATAATAAATGATTGGGCATCTACAAGCGGATGTTTCGAGTCCGAGTAGCGTCAATTGAACATGCGAGTTACGCCACAGGGGGACTTGCGGCCATAATATGTGCCGCGCACGAATGACCGAAGCGCGGCGTTAAACACAACGATGTCAGCGCTCCCTCCGGTTGCATCGATGCGACCAGACGCCAAGACGGCGATCGAACTTGGCTCCCCCATTGCTAGTTGAGCGCGTGAGGGAACGATACCACTGCCGCCCACTTAGTCAAGTATTCACTAATATAATACTATCAGCGGCGCTTCGCGAAAAGCTGCCTACCATTCATCGGCGTTGACCCACCCTCTGCGACCTCTCCGCAGCGCTAGGCATGGAAATAATGGAAATATATGTCGCCGACCGCGAACGAAGGCATGATCTTCGCCGCCGCTCGGCTAGATCTCGTCGCAATCGCCTCTTGCCGGCACGCTCAGTCCCAGAAAAACGATTTGCTCACCTCGCCCATCGCCTCCCCACGGGTCAGGCCGATGTCGCGCAGCTCATCATCCGTCAGATACCGCAAAGTCCAGCGGCTTTCCCGCTTCTGCAGCCAAACCGCAAAAGCGTCGAAAAGACGATGCGCCAGGCGCGATATCCGCGCGAAGATGTTCAGCGACCTTTCATCAGCTAGGGGACTCTTGCTGAAGTGAATTGTATCTATTGTATCCATTTCTTGCTCGCTTGATCGTGACAATCGGAATGTATCGAGCCAAACGACACGAATTGACTCATAATATTGACTCCATCCGTGAAGCAATCTAAGAAATTGTCATTATGACAAATTGGCTGCCTGATATATCCAGCGGAACCGGCCCGGTTTACATTCGCGTTGCCGACAGCATCGAGAACGCGATTACGCATGGCGTGCTGCCGCCGGGCACGAAGCTGCCGCCGCAACGCAATCTCGCTTACGATATCGGCGTGACGATCGGCACGGTCAGCCGCGCCTATGCGCTGGTGCATGAGCGCGGCCTTGTGGCTGGTGAGGTCGGGCGCGGCACCTATGTGCTCGAGCGTGCCAACGGCAAGCAGATCGAGCCCGTGGACCCGATCACGCAGGCGCTTGCCGGCACCCGCGGTCTCGAGGTCCCCGGCGACAAGATTCGTTTCGACACGACGGCAGCACCCGATATTGGCCAGGGCGAGATCATCGGCCAGCTCTTTGCCGATATCAGCCGCGAGCATCGGGCGGAGATTTCCTCTTATTCACGGAACTTCCCGGCCAACTGGTTTCGCGCAGGACAGGTCTGGCTTGCCCGCAACGGCTGGCAGCCGGCGATCGAAACGATCGTGCCCACCCTCGGCGCTCACGCCGCCGCTATCGCCGTCATCTCCGCCGTCACCTCACCGGGCGACAAGATCGTCTTCGAGAACCTGACCTATACGCAGGTCAGCCGCGCCACCCGTCTTCTCGGCCGCCGCTCCATACTGGTGGACTCCGATGAGCATGGCATTATCCCCGACGATTTCGAACGGCTCTGCCAGCAGCAGCATCCGCGTCTCGCCTTCTTGATGACGACGGCGCACAATCCGACGCTGGTGACCATGCCGGAGGCGCGTCGCCGGGCAATCGCCGCCATAGCGCGCCGGCATAGCGTCTGGCTGATCGAAGACGATCTCTATGGGGGGATGACCGAAGATCAGAATCCGCTGATGGCAGCTATTGCGCCCGAGCGCACCTTCCTCGTCAGCGGCCTGTCGAAATCGGTGACCGCGGGCGTGCGCGGCGGCTGGGTCGCCTGCCCGCAGCATTTCGCCCAACGCATCAAGGTCACTCACAAGATGACGACCGGCGGCTTGCCCTTCATCCTGGCGGAAACCTGTGCCCGGCTGGTGCTTGGCGGCCATGCGCTGGCGCTGCGCCGACGGGCCGTGGAGGAAATCCGCATCCGTGAGCAATTGGCGCGGGAAGCCCTATCTGGCTTCGAATTCACCTCGCATCCGCACGTGCCGTTCCTGTGGCTGAAACTGCCGGAACCCTGGCTTTCGGGTACATTCAAGAATGCCGCCCTCGCCGAGGGCGTTCTTGTCGATGACGAGGACGAGTTCAAGGCCGCCCGCACGGACAGGGCCTATCACCGCGTTCGCGTCGCTTTTTCTTCACCGCAGCGGCGTGACGACGTCGCAAGCGGCTTCATGACGTTACGTCACCTTCTGGAAAACGGATCGGCAGGCTACGACAGCCACATATGAGGCTGACAGCCTTTTATGACGGCACTGTTGCACTTTCGCTTCAGTTTTTGCCAAATGCACTGTCATGTAATTACCCCTACTTTACCTCGACCTTAAGGATGCTACCACTTGGTTAACGACTGCGAATCGCTTGCCATCTGGGGGTTGGGTGCATGGCTTTTGACGCTATTTCTGGTGGCCGGTTTTGGACGAGTGCGATCACCGCTTTGGTAATGACTGGTTCGGTTATCGTCGCTGAATCCGCTGCCGCCGCCGACATTGCGGACACAAAAGCAGCCCCGGAGATCAAAATATTCGATGAACTTCGCTTCGGCGCCAGCGGCTCCATCCAGACTGGCCATGACCATGAGGCTGGCGTCTTTCCGGAAGTCGAGGTGTTGTTCAATCCATTCGGCTACAATCCAACGGACAATTGGAAAGATCAGCTTTTACGCCCCCGCATCCATTTGGGCACCTCGATCGGCACCACGGACACAGCGGCGACGCAAGTCTTTACCGGCCTGTCCTGGACGCTCACCCATAGCAACGGCATCTTCACCGAAGCCGGTTTCGGCGGCACCGTCCATACCGGGAATCTCGACGATTGGACCAAAGACGGCCCAATGCTCGGCTGTCGCCTGCTTTTCCACGAATATGCCGGGGTCGGCTATAATTTCGACAATCATTGGAGCCTGATGGCGCAAGTGGCGCATTCCTCGCATGCCAATCTCTGCGATGGGCCGAATGCCGGCATGACGCGCGCCGGGCTGCTGGTCGGCTACAAGTTCTGATCGCCAGGCAGCAATTGAAAATAGCGATGCCCGCTCTTCACCCATTGTGAATCGCGGGCATTTTCCTGTCGCACGATGGGTTCACATGCGCTAAAGAGACCTCGATCCCCTGACCGGCCTTCAAACCCTTTACAGGCAAGGACCATCGAGCGCCCATGACCCTTTCGAATTCGATCCAGATCACCCCGGAACTTATTGCCGCCCACGGCCTGAAGCCGGACGAATATCAGCGCATTCTGGATCTGATCGGCCGCGAGCCCACCTTTACCGAACTCGGCATTTTCTCGGCGATGTGGAACGAGCACTGCTCGTACAAATCTTCGAAGAAATGGCTTCGCACCTTGCCGACCAAGGGGCCGCGCGTCATCCAGGGCCCGGGCGAAAATGCTGGCGTGGTCGATATCGATGACGGCGATTGCGTCGTCTTCAAGATGGAAAGCCATAACCACCCGTCTTATATCGAACCTTACCAGGGCGCCGCGACTGGCGTCGGCGGCATCCTGCGCGACGTCTTCACCATGGGCGCGCGCCCGATCGCTGCCATGAACGCCCTGCGCTTCGGCGAGCCGGATCATCCGAAAACCCGCCATCTGGTTTCCGGCGTCGTCGCCGGCGTCGGCGGCTATGGCAACTCCTTCGGCGTACCGACCGTCGGCGGCGAGGTCGAGTTCGACGCGCGTTACAACGGCAATATCCTGGTCAATGCCTTTGCCGCCGGCCTTGCGAAATCCAACGCCATCTTCCTGTCGGAAGCCAAGGGTGTCGGCCTGCCGGTCGTCTATCTCGGTGCCAAGACGGGCCGCGACGGCGTCGGCGGCGCGACAATGGCGTCGGCCGAATTCGATGAATCGATCGAGGAAAAGCGCCCGACCGTTCAGGTCGGCGACCCCTTTACCGAAAAGTGCCTGCTGGAAGCCTGCCTGGAATTGATGCAGACCGGCGCTGTCATCGCCATCCAGGACATGGGTGCGGCCGGCCTCACCTGCTCCGCTGTCGAAATGGGCGCCAAGGGCGACCTCGGGATTGAGCTCGATCTCGATAAGGTGCCGGTGCGCGAAGAGCAGATGTCGGCCTATGAGATGATGCTGTCGGAAAGCCAGGAGCGCATGCTCATGGTACTGCAGCCGGAAAAGGAAGCCGTCGCCAAGGCGATCTTCGTCAAATGGGGCCTGGATTTCGCCATCGTCGGCAAGACCACGGACGACCTGCGTTTCCGTATCATTCACCAGGGTCAGCAAGTCGCCAACCTGCCGATCAAGGATCTCGGTGACCAGGCGCCGGAATATGACCGGCCGTGGCGTGAGTCCGACAAGCGCGCCGATCTGCCCGCCAATCTCGTCGCTGCCCCAGAGGATTATGGTCAGGCGCTGTTGACGCTCGTCGGCTCCGCCAACCAATCCAGCCGCCGCTGGGTGTACGAACAATACGACACGCTGATCCAGGGCAATTCCCTGCAGATTCCGGGCGGTGACGCCGGTGTCGTCCGCGTTGAAGGCCATCCCACCAAGGCGCTCGCCTTCTCCTCAGATGTCACGCCGCGCTATGTCGAAGCCGATCCGTTCGAGGGCGGCAAACAGGCCGTCGCCGAATGCTGGCGCAACATCACCGCAACGGGCGCCGAGCCGCTGGCCGCGACAGATAACCTGAATTTCGGCAATCCGGAAAAGCCCGAGATCATGGGCCAGTTCGTCGGCGCCATCAAAGGCATCGGCGAAGCCTGCCGCGCACTCGACTTCCCGATAGTCTCTGGCAATGTCTCGCTTTATAACGAGACCAACGGCGTCGCAATTCTGCCGACGCCGACGATTGCCGGTGTCGGGCTTCTGCCGGACTGGAAGGCGATGGCGCGTATCGGCTCGGCCTCGGAAGGCGAACGGATCATCATGTTCGGCGTCGACGGCAGCCATCTCGGCTCTTCCGTCTATCTGCGCGATATCCTTGGCTCCACGGACGGCCCGGCCCCGGAGGTCGACCTCTTTGCCGAGCGCCGCAACGGCGATTTCGTCCGTTCAGCCATCCGCAATGGTCAGGTCACCGCCTGCCACGACATTTCCTCGGGCGGCCTTGCGCTGGCACTGGCCGAAATGGCAATGGCGTCAGGCAAGGGTCTGCGCATCGATCTTGCTGAATGCAAGGGCTTGCCGCACGCCGTACTCTTCGGCGAAGATCAGGCGCGGTATGTCGTCGCCGTGCCGGCCGATGTCGCCGATTTCGTCTGCATCAATGCGGAAAGCGCCGGCGTGCCGTTCCGTCGCCTCGGCGAGGTCGGCGGCGATGCGCTTGCCGTCGACGGACTGCTGTCCGTTTCCGTTCGGCAGTTGCGCGAGGCGCATGAATCGTGGTTTCCTGCCTTCATGGATGGCAGTGCACTCGTCGCTGCCGAATAAAGTGAGGTAAATCACTGATGCCAATGAATCCCGGCGATATTGAAGACATGATCAAGGCCGGCATTCCCGGCGCCAAGGTGACGATTCGCGACCTGGCCGGGGATGGCGACCACTATGCGGCCGAAGTCGTGGCCGAAGCCTTCCGTGGCAAAAGCCGCGTACAGCAACACCAGATGGTCTATGACGCGTTGAAAGGGAATATGGGCGGCGTGCTGCACGCCCTGGCGTTACAGACCTCAGCGCCCGACTGAGGAAAGCCGGGCGTTTTCGCCATCATTGCCGGCGCCGAAAGTCAGATCCGGCATGTTGGCGTGGGTGAATGTTGCAAAGCTGGAAGCCGGCAGTGGGCTGGCCGTCAAAAGTGTGAAATCGAAGGAAGCTCGGACATCCGGTCCGAGCACATATTGCCTGTGCACCCGCAGGAAATCGCGCTTGATCTTGGCGTAATGCTGCGACGTCAGCATCTTCTTGAAGCGGACGAATATGATCGTGGGCTGCAGACCGTCCGCATGTCCGCAGACGGCGGCAACCTTCGTCTTGTAGAAATGGATCGCATCGGTCAGGCAATGGACGTCGAGCCAGAATATCTCCTGGCAGCGGGCCAATAGGCCAACGCGCGAGCGCAGCACGGCGGCGGGCCGCATCAATGCGCATTGCAGGATAGCGCTGCCGAGCGTCGTGAACACGACGCGCTTGCCTTGGAATAGCTGAGGCTCCCGTTCGAGCAGCAGTCCGATCACATGGGCGGCGACGCTCGAGCCCATGCTGTGGGACGAGATGACATATTCGTCGGCCGGCTCGTCAAGCGCCTGGCGGGCACTGATGGCGCAGGCTTCGATCCACTGCTCGGCGCCGATACCGTTCAATCCCGCCATGGCGACGGCCATTTCCCAGTCGGCAAAGAGATGCAGCGTATGCAGCCGCTCAGCCTGCGGCAGGAAGACATAGATGAAGAAGGCCACCGCCAAGGGAATGCTGCCGATATGGCTCCAAGAGGGAAGCCCGAATGCAAAAGGCGAGAGAGCGATGGACAGGCTGATGAGCAGCCCGACCAGCATCAGCAGGAACGGAAAGATGAAGAACAGGCCAAACCGCCAGGCATGCCGAAAGTAGCCTGTTAGACCGCCTGACAGCGCGATCTTGGAAGCGGCGAGATAACCCTGCCTCAACCGCACGGAAAAGGGCCTGCCGTTCAGCTTGGCGACCAGATCATTATGATCGAGGATGTGGATGCGGCTCTGGGTTTCCCAGCCCGCTCCCTCGGTAGTGACGTCGAAATACGGCGCCCTACCGAAATTTCGAAGCGTATCGACGGCAACCGAAAAATCCCACGCGGCGGCACTTTGTTTGGCGGAGCGCTGGTAACGCGCCCTGTGCGCAGCGGCATCCAATGGTTCGAAGCCGGGGAAGTGAAGGACCACCCTCTTTTTTATGCTATTCATTATGTTCTTAATTCCCGGCGGGTTGGCGGCGTCACGAAGACATAGGATGCTGCTGACACCATGACCTGTCGGCTTTTTCATGGCAGCTTATCGTGAAAGCCATACGAGAAACTCCCACGATATGGTTAAGGAATCTCTGACATCAGCAATCGCTGCGGGCATACGGCGAAAGTTCGGCACAGGAATCGCTCGACGGAGCGATCATGATCTTCTGAACGGTCGCAGATTGCACTTCCGGCGCTGGCGTGGTGGATGCGCGATAGCCGAAAGCGATGCTGAGAACCAAAACGATGATGCTGACCGTGATGGTGCTGTTCAATATCGATGCTCTAGGAGTGCGAACATGCTCGTAATATTCCCGTTCGCCTTCACTCGTCTCACTGGCGCCATAAAACTCGCGCTCTTCGCCGACCTGGCCGTCGGAATAGTGATGATGGCTCATGGTGCCCACTCCCTCAAAAATGCAATGTAAAAAAAGGGACTGGTACCCGCACACCGCCTTCGCCGGCATGCCTCGAAACTTCCCGCCACCGGCAAAAATAGGCCGGCAACACGATACTAAACGTCCCTTATTTATTCCCTATGTGTGTTGTTCAGCTTCCACGTTGAAGGAGTGATTTCAAAACGCACTGTTCAAGAAAAGTTGCTAATTCCAATGTCGCGCCATCATTCGGAACCATTGTTGCGCGAAAGCCCATTCATGCGATGAAAAACATATCGAGTGCATGATTGCGGCTGGAAATCGAAGCTTCACCTTGCTATTTAAGGAAAAGATTTGAAGCTGCGGACCTTGAACCCGCATGTGAAAGGACGAGACATGAGCGGCATCAACGAATTTATCGACAATGAAGTGAAGAACAACGACGTCGTTCTCTTCATGAAGGGTACTCCGCAGTTCCCGCAGTGTGGTTTCTCGGGCCAGGTCGTCCAGATCCTCGACTATATCGGCGTCGACTATAAGGGCATCAATGTTCTGGCCGATTCGGAAATTCGCCAGGGCATCAAGGACTATTCCAATTGGCCCACCATTCCCCAGCTCTACGTAAAGGGCGAGTTTATCGGCGGTTGTGACATCGTGCGCGAAATGTTCCAGGCGGGCGAGTTGCAGCAGCACTTCCAGGAACATGGTATCGCCGTCCGCGGCGCCGCCTGACCGGTCACCGGGCCCTATCGTCCGGTTTCCATAGTCCAATTCAGTTGATAAGGCGCTGCCACCGAGCGGCGCCTTGATATGTTTATGGGAAAAAAACCGTGACGACTACATCCCAGGCTACGGCCCATGGGCAATTACCCATGGGCAAACGCGAGTTCATTGTGCTCGCGGCCTTCCTGATGGCGGTCAATTCGCTGGCCATCGACATCATGATCCCCGCCCTTCAACAGATCGGCTCCAGTCTCGGCGTGGAAAACGAAAACCACCGGCAATATGTCGTGACCGCTTATCTGATCGGTTTCGGCTCGGCGCAGCTTTTTTACGGCCCGCTGTCTGACCGATTCGGCCGCCGCGTGCCGCTGCTGATCGGCCTTGCCGTCTATATCGTTTCCGCCTTCGGCATTGCGCTGATCCCGTCCTTTGCCGGCCTGCTTGCCCTGCGCTTCATCCAGGGCCTGGGCTCTGCGGCAACCCGCGTCATCACCATCTCGATCGTCCGCGACGTTTTCGGTGGTCGTCAGATGGCGGAGGTCATGTCGCTGATTATGATGGTCTTCATGATCGTTCCCGTCATCGCACCGGGAAGCGGGCAGATCATCATGCTCATGAGCACCTGGCACATGATCTTCGTCTTCATCGGCACCATGGCGACGCTTGTCGGCATCTGGATGTACTTCCGGCTGCCGGAAACGCTCAAGCCGGAAAATGTTCGCCCCCTAACCGTAAAATCCGTCGTTTCCGGCTTCGGCATGGTTCTGACGAACCGTGTCGCTCTTTGCTACACGATTGCCAACACCTTCCTGTTCGGAGCGTTGTTCGGTTTCATCAATTCGGCCCAGCAGGTCTATAACGACATATACGGGCTTGGCGCCTACACACCCCTTGCCTTTGGCGGCGTGGCGCTGTTCATGGCACTCTCATCCTTCATAAATTCGCAGCTCGTCGGACGCTTCGGCATGCGACGGCTGTCGCATGCGGCCCTGCTCGGCTTCGCCACCATCACGTTCCTGTGGCTGATGGTGCAGCTCAACGGACCGGCACCGATGCCCTTCCCGCTGTTCATGATCCTCTTCGCACTGGCAATGTTCCAGTTCGGATGGATCGGCTCGAACTTCAATTCGCTCGCCATAGAACCATTGGGCCATGTCGCCGGCACGGCTTCCTCGGTGCTCGGCTTCATGAGCACGGTCGGCGGCGCCTCGATCGGCGCGGCGATTGGTCAGCTCTACAACGGAACGGCGACCCCGATGATCGTCGGCTATTTCACGGTCTCGCTGATCGGCATCGGCTTCGTGCTTGTCGCCGAAAAGGGCCGCCTCTTCCGCCCGCAGAATGCACCGCCGCCTTCCGATTCATCTCTCGCCCTGCATTGATAGGCACATTGACATGAACCCGATCCAAACCAAGCCTGCGGAGCAATCCGGCTCCGCCCGCATCGGCCTCGGCATCGTCGAATTCATCATCATCATCGCGCTCATGACGGCGAGCATCTCGATGGGTATAGACAGCATGTTGCCGGCCCTGCCGAATATCGGCCAGTCGCTTGCAGTCGCCAATCCCAATGACACGCAATTGGTCATCGGCGTCTATTTCCTCGGCTTCGGTATCTGCCAGCTATTTTTCGGCAGCCTGTCCGACGCCTATGGCCGGCGGAATATTCTCCTCGGCGGCCTTATCTTCTACACGGTAACGCTATTCGCGGCGGCCTGGAGCGGCAGTCTCACAGCGCTGCTTGTGTTGCGCTTCATCCAGGGCGTCGGTGCCGCCGCTGTTCGTATCACCACCTTGGCGATCGTGCGCGATTGCTTCGGCGGCCGCGAAATGGCGCGGGTCATGTCCTATGTGACCATCGTTTTCATGATCATGCCGATGGTAGCACCCTCCGTCGGCCAGTTGATCGTCGCCCATTCGAACTGGCAGTGGATCTTCATCGCCTTGGGCATCGCAAGTGCCGTTCTCTTTCTTCTCGCGTTTTTTCGCATGCGGGAGACATTGCCTGACCACGAACGTCTGCCGCTCTCGGTCACTTCGGTCATATCCGGCTTTAAGACTGTGCTGACCGACCGCATCACCTGCGGCTACATGATTGGCCTGACGCTCTTTACCGGCGTCATCTGCGCCTATGTGGTGTCGGTTCAGCAGGTATTCGGCGAGGTCTACGGGCTCGGCGAGTGGTTCCCGATCGCGTTCGCCGCCACGGCGGCGGGTACTGCGGTCGCACAATTCGCTAACGGCTATTTCGTTCGCAGCTTCGGCATGCGGCGCATTTCGCATGCGGCGATGATCATCTTCACGCTCCTCGGCGCCTTCGGCTATGTCGTCGGCATGACCGGTCAGCCGAGCTTTCAGTTCACCTATGCGCTGATCTCGGTGATGCTGATGATGTTTGCGGTCATCACCACCAATTTCATGGCCATAAGCCTGGAGCCGATGGGGCATCTGGCGGGCACAGCCGCCGCCATTACCAGCTCCGTTTCCACCACCGGCGGCGTCGTGCTCGGCGGCATCGTCGGCCAGATGTTCGATGGAACCGTTCAGCCGCTGATTGCCGGCTTCACCGTTTTCGGTGCCTTGACGATTGTTGCAACGCTATGGGCAGAAAAGGGCAGGCTCTTCACCCATCCAGGCGACAGCCCGCAGCTCGAACCTGGCATGGGTCACGTCTGAGTGACCGTCTCTCAACGCGGCGATCAAATGTCGCCGCGTTGGCGCTTGACCCAGTGGATACCGGCAAGAACTGCCAGGCCCAAGAGCGGCCATATCACCCAGGGCGTGCCGTGCCATGACAGAAGGTTGATCCCCACGAGGCCGGCGCCGACCACTGCGAAAATGGCAAGGCGGCGATCGAATTGTGTGTTCGTTCGCGCCCAGCGAAGCCCCGCCGCCATGGCTATACCAAGCACGGGCCACGCCGCCCAAAACTCACCATGCCATGTCAGAATGTTGAGCACGACCAAACCTGCAGCGATTACCGCAAGCACGCCGTAGCTCCGCTCGCCTCGTAACCTGGTTCCAACAATGGTCGTGGCCGCACTGGGCACTTGTTCGCGCACGCTGCGAGGGTTTGTCGATGCCGTGGCGGTTTGCGGTTCGCCGATCCGCACCGCATAGCTCGGCACGCCGCCGTCGACATTCTTGACCTCGAGTTGGCCAAGAAAATCGAATCCAACAGCCACCTTATTGCGGACCTGATCGTAGACCGTATTAGAAATGACGATGCCGCCGGCCACCGCACATGCCTGAAGGCGGGCAGCGATGTTGACACCGTCGCCGTAGATATCGTTGCCCTCGGCGATGACGTCCCCAAGATTGAGGCCTATGCGGAAAAGCATCTGCGTATCGGGGTCGCTGCTGGCATTATAGCCGGCAAGTTCGTTTTGGACGTCGATTGCCGCGCGCAAGGCCTCGACAACGCTGGGGAATTCGGCAAACACCCCGTCACCCCAGGTATTGATCACCCGGCCGCCATGCGCTTCGATCAGTCGCGCCATGGCGTCGCGATATCGCTTCAGCGTTGCGAGTGTGCCTTCCTCGTCGTTCCGCATCAAGCGCGTATAGTCTTGAACGTCGGCGGAAAAGATGGTCGTCAGCTTACGGCTCGTTTCGGTCATCTCGCTTGTCCCAGCCGGAAATCCCGCCGAAGGGCGGTTGCATAACGTGGGTGAAGATAATGTTCCGCTCGCGACTTTCCAAGGGGAATCACAGGTAGAAGCCGCGCCGCGGCATCCGCCTGACGCTGCGACAACCGCTATCTCAAATGGTGAAAACCTCTTGCCTCAAGAGTTCCCATGATGCTCTGTCCGGTGTCACCAACACGCCGCCCTCGACATGATGCGGCAGATAGGGCGAGCCGTCGAGGCGCCTGGCGTAAGCGCCCGCCTCCTCCGAGATCAGTACGCCAGCCAGATGATCCCAAGGCATCAGCTTGTTGTACATGAGATAATGAACGTGCCCGCCGGCAAAGGTGCGGTATTCATGGGCCGCGCAGCGGTAGTTGGTGAGAAAGCGCACTTTGGCGAGATTGCCCATGATCTCGGCTCGTTTGACCTTCGGGAGGTAGCCGGTGGAGGCCATGCCGACCATCTCTTCCAACGCAACCGGCGTTGCCACGGAGAGGCGCTGCGCCTCGCCGTCCGGCCGCCGGAGCCAGGCTCCGGCGCCCTTTTCCGCCAGCACCCAATCGTCTCCCATCGGATCGAAGATGATGCCGGCTACCGTCTCCCCCTTGGAGATCACCGAAGCCATGACGCCGAATGCCGGAACGCCAGCGGCGAAATTGAATGTGCCGTCGACAGGATCGACGATGATGGCCAACTCCGCCCCATATATCTTGTCGAGCAGCGCTGGATCGGCCGCAACCGATTCCTCGCCGATGAAAAGCGCGTCGGGCCAAAGCTGTTTGACCTCCGCCTTGATCATCCGCTCGGCCTGTTCATCTGCTTCGGTCACGAGATCGGTCGCCTCGCTCTTGGCGCGAACATCGTCGCTGCCGAGCCGGCGGAAGCGCGGCAGGATTTCCGTCTGCGCCGCACGGCGCAGAAGGTCGGCAAGGGTCGTAACGTCAACGGACGATGTCATAATGCGGGTCCTTTCCTGTCAGCCACCAATGATCTCGCGGCGTATGATCCGCCAGCTTTCCTCATCCGGCGCCGAGATAATGCCGCCAGTCGTTTCACCGGGACGATAGGGCGTACCGTCGAATTTTGCCGTAAAGCCACCGGCCTCCTGATGTACCAGCACTCCGGCAAGGTGATCCCAGGGCATCAGCTTCGGGTGACCATTGAAGTGGATCTTGCCCGAGGCGACCAGCCAATATTCGTAGGCCGAGCAGTTCAGTGAACGGGGCATACGCACCTTCGCCATATTGGCGCTGACGCGTGAGCGGTCCGGTTCGTCCATATAGCTCCAGGATATCGAGCCCACCATTTCACTTAACGGTACTGCCGGCGCAACCGTGAGCCTGCTCACCTGCCCTCCCCGCCGCCGCTCGTAAGTGCCGGCGCCGCGCATGGCGGTCACCGTATCGCCCAGCACAGGATCGTGGATGATCCCGGCGATGGTCTCGCCCTTGGCAACAACGGCGAGGATCGTTCCGAAGGCTGGCAATCCGGATGCGAAATTGAGGGTGCCGTCCACGGGATCGATGACAAAGGCCAAATCCGCATCCGCCAGCGCCGGGACAACGGACCTGTCGGCCTCATAGGCCTCCTCGCCCACCACGAGCGCGCCGGGAAAGCGCGCTTTCAGCGCAGCCGTGATATGCCTCTCCGCCAACAGATCGGCCTCCGTCACTGGATCGACGGCCGAGGTCTTTTCAGAAATGTCGCCGACGCCAAGATTACGGAAGCGCGGCAGGATCTCACGCGCCGCAGCCTCGGCTACGGTCGCCATCAGAAATTCGAAGTCTGTATCGGAGAAGATCATCGGTGGCCTTTGTCTGAAGAGAAGCCTCCTCTTATGCCCGATTCGATGAAGCCAATATGGCAAAACCGATTAAATCCGACGACCGCAACTCAGGTGCTTTTCGTCATCAACGCGGCAAAATCGAAAAGCTTGGGGTCGAGCAGGTGCGACGGGTTCACATGCGCCAGTGCCCGCAGCATCGTGTCCTTGCGGCCAGGCATGCGGCGTTCGATATCGGCCAGCATGTCCTTCATCGCATTGCGTTGCAGACCGTCCTGCGAACCGCAGAGATCGCAGGGGATGATCGGAAACTGCATGGCGGCGGCAAATTTGGCCAGATCGTCTTCGGCGGCGTAGGCGAGCGGACGCAGCACCATCAGGTCGCCCTCGTCGTTCAACAGCTTCGCCGGCATGGAGGCCAGCCGGCCGCCGTGGAAGAAATTCATGAAGAAGGTTTCGAGGATGTCCTCACGATGATGACCGAGCACCAGGGCATCACAGCCCTCTTCACGGGCAATGCGATAGAGATTGCCCCGGCGCAGGCGCGAACAGAGCGAGCAATAGGTGGCGCCCTCCTGCACTTTTTCCTTCACGATCGAATAGGTATCGCGATATTCGATCCGGTGTTGAACACCGATTTTCGTCAGATACTCCGGCAGGACATGCTTCGGAAAATTCGGCTGGCCCTGGTCGAGATTGCAGGCGATCAGCTCCACCGGCAGCAGACCGCGCCATTTCAGATCGAGCAGGATCGACAGCAACCCGTAGGAATCCTTGCCGCCGGATAAGCCGACCAGCCAGCGCCGCTGGCCCTTCAGCATCTGGAAATCTTCGAGCGCCTGACGCACCTGGCGCAGCAGGCGCTTGCGCAGCTTGTTGAAGGAGACCGACCGCGGCGCATCGGCAAACAGTGGGTGGACGGCAACATCGCCATCCTCAGCTTCGATATCGAGCTCGTCTGCCACTGTCGTTGCGATATTCATCTTGTCATACCTCGGCCATCGCCACGCTGATACCAGAAAGCGCGGCGGGAAGACACCATATCAATCACCGAAGACCGACCATCCGGTACGGGCGGCGAGCATTTCCAGCGCCACCGCGCCAAGCTGCGAATTGCCGACCTTGTTCAGCCCCGGCGACCAGACGGCAATCGAGCCGATACCCGGCGCCACCGCGAGAATGCCGCCGCCGACGCCGCTCTTGCCGGGCAAGCCGACATGATAGGCGAAATCACCGGAACCGTCATAATGGCCGCATGTCAGCATCAGCGCATTGATGCGCCGCGCCCGCTTCGGCGAAACGACGGAGTGGCCGGTGATCGGATTGCTGCCGCGGGCCGCGAGATAAAGCCCCGCCTTGGCCAGTTGCTCGCAAGTCATCGACAGGGCGCATTGATGGAAATAGACGCCAAGTACGTGCTCGACGGGATGATCGAGATTGCCGTAGGCGCGCATGAAATTGGCGAGCGCGACATTGCGGAAACCGGTCTGCGTCTCCGAGCGCGCCACCTTGTCGTCAATGGTGATGGACTCATCATCGGCGACGTAGCGCACGAAGCGCAACAGCTCGCCGATCGCCTCCCGCGGCGCATGGCCGGAGAGCACGATATCGCTGACGGCGATCGCACCGGCATTGATGAAAGGGTTGCGCGGTATTCCCTCCTCACGCTCGAGCTGGACGATGGAATTGAAGGCAGTACCGGACGGTTCGCGCCCGACCCGCTTCCATAGGCCTTCACCCACCTTGCCCAACGCCAAGGTCAACATGAAGACCTTGGAGATGCTCTGAATGGAAAAGGGAATATCGGCATTGCCGACGCTGCGGACATTACCGTCCACCGTCGCAATCGCCATGCCGAACTGGTTCGGATCGACTTTGGCGAGTTCAGGAATATAGTCGGCGACCTTGCCTTCGCCGAGGCGCGGCAAAAGCTCCGCATGGATGCTGTCGAGAATTGCCTGCAAATCGCTCATCGGACGCTCCAAAGACAAAAAAGCCGCTCGAAAAGAGCGGCTTTTGCATTCGCAAGAAAGATATCCGCCTATTAACGCGAATAGAATTCTACGACCAGATGCGGTTCCATGACGACCGGGTACGGTACGTCGCCGAGAGCCGGAACGCGAGCGAAGGTCGCAACCATCTTGTTGTGGTCGGCTTCGACGTAGTCCGGAACGTCGCGCTCAGCGAGAGCCACCGATTCCAGAACGGTGACGAGCTGCTTGGACTTTTCGCGAACTTCGATAACGTCGCCAGCCTTGCAGCGGTAGGAACCGATGTTGACGCGAACGCCGTTTACGGTGACGTGGCCATGGTTGACGAACTGACGGGCAGCGAAGACGGTCGGAACGAACTTGGCGCGGTAGACGATCGCGTCAAGGCGCGATTCGAGCAGGCCGATCAGGTTTTCCGAGGTGTCGCCCTTGCGGCGGTTGGCTTCGTCGAAGATGGCGCGGAACTGCTTTTCACGCAGGTCGCCGTAATAGCCCTTCAGCTTCTGCTTTGCGCGGAGCTGCACGCCGAAGTCGGAGAGCTTGCCCTTGCGACGCTGGCCGTGCTGGCCAGGGCCATATTCGCGGCGGTTAACCGGGGACTTCGGACGGCCCCAGATGTTCTCGCCCATACGGCGGTCAATTTTGTACTTGGACGATTCGCGCTTGCTCATCGCATTTCCTTTCAAAGTGTTGAGCGGCCCGTTGCCAAGCCGCGAAGGAAACACGCCCTCCTCTGAACTCCGTTTTCGAGCTCTGACAGGTCTCTCACGTTAGCGAACGGACGAGACCACGGGACATGTCAAATGAAACACCGGACATTTCTGCCCGGCGTTGGCGCGGTCTGTAAGGGGTCGTCATGAAAATGTCAACAGCGCCAGACGCGCTTGTGCAAGATTACAGCAGCTATTCCGCCGCCGCTTGCTCGCTACCATCCAGATCAGGCGCATTGGCGTCGCCTGGCGCAGTCTGGGAACCCATATCCGGGAAAGCGACGATGCGCTTGCCGGAAAAGTCCGTATGGACGACGACGCTGCCTTGTTCTTCGAAATAGCTGAGCAGGCGCCGGGCGCGGCGGGCCGAGTGGGTGCCGTAGGCGCGGGCGATGCGGGCGTCGGATGGACATGGCTCACCACAGATGGCCGCCTTGGCAAGCATCAGGAACACGCCCTGCAGATCGTCGGTAACGCTGGAGGAGAGTGACAGCGCGGTTGCCCAGGCATCCGTCGCCATCGTCGCCTCATCGGCGCCGGAGCGCACGATCGCGACGCGTCGGCGAAACTCCGGCAGCGATATCGGCGCACCCGGTACGCGACGCATGCGCAGCCGCACGAGGAACTCCTGATAGAGCACCGAATCCGTGCGGAAGGCCGAGGCTGGGTCATCGAGAATTTCCGAGAGTACTGCACTCACCCGCGCCTCGCGGTCCTCAGGCGATAATTCCGGCTGGCTGACCTTCGGTTCAGCCGGCGCGGCGCCGGCCGCAGGCGCGGAGCGGGAGAGCTCCGCCAGGATATCAGTCGTCGGACGCGGTGCAGGCGCGGCGCGACGAACGACCGGCCGTGAGAATTCCTCCGGATCTGGCGTGAAGATCAAATCTTCGACATCCTGCGGCGCATCCGGCAGCGGCATCAGCTTGGGGCTGGAGGAGCGTGCCGACGTTTCAACCGCGCCGATGGTGATCGGCAGCGGCCGGCGCGACAGAGCCGGACCGAGCGCGACGAAATTGCCGCGCTTCAGGTCGCGGAACATTTCCGCCTGTCTACGGTCCATGCCGAGAAGGTCGGCGGCGCGGGCCATGTCAATATCGAGGAAGGTACGCCCCATCAGGAAGTTGGACGCCTCGGCCGCAACGTTCTTGGCAAGCTTCGCTAGGCGTTGTGTGGCGATGACGCCGGCAAGCCCGCGCTTACGGCCACGGCACATCAGGTTGGTCATGGCGCCGAGCGACATCTTGCGCGCGTCTTCGGAGACGTCGCCGCCGACGGAAGGGGCAAACATCTGCGCCTCGTCGACGACGACGAGCACCGGATACCAATATTCGCGATCGGCATCGAACATACCGTTGAGGAAAGCGGCCGCGGCGCGCATCTGCTGCTCAATATCGAGCCCTTCGAGCGTCAGCACGCAGGAAACACGATGTTGGCGGATACGGTTGGCGATTCCGGCAAGTTCGGCCTCGGTGCGCTCGCCGTCCACCACCACATGGCCGAACTTGTCGGCCAGCGTGACGAAATCACCTTCGGGATCGATGATGACCTGCTGTACCCACTGCGCCGACTGCTCCAGCAGACGCCGTAACAGATGCGATTTCCCGGAGCCGGAATTGCCCTGCACAAGGAGACGGGTCGCCAGCAGCTCCTCGATATCGAGTTGGGCGCTGGTCCCGCCGGACGCCGTTCCCATGTCGATGCCGACCTGCAATGCACTACCCCTTTGACAAGACTCAAATGTGAAGACGCCCATCTTTCAGAAACAGGGCGTCCCCGTCTATCAAAGATTTCCAAGCTTCGCGTCCGTGGATTGAAAAAACCCACAGGCAATTACGGGGCTTATCTGAACCGCAGATTGGCCCGCGACAGCTCGCTGACGGAGGTGCATCCCATCAGCTTCATGTCGCGCTCGATCTCGGTGCGCAAATGCCGCAGCGCGCGCTCCACACCAGCCTGACCGGCAGCGGCCAGCGGATAGAGATAGAAGCGGCCGATACCGACAGCCTTGGCGCCGAGCGACAGGGCCTTCAGCACATGCGTGCCGCGTTGGATGCCGCCGTCCATCATTACATCGATGCGGTCACCGACGGCATCAGCGATTTCCGCCAGTTGATCGAATGCTGAGCGCGAACCGTCCAATTGCCGGCCGCCATGGTTCGAAAGCACGATGCCGGTACATCCGATATCGACAGCACGCTTGGCATCCTCGACCGACATGATGCCCTTCAGGCAGAACTGTCCGTTCCAGTACTTCACCATCTCGGCGACATCGTTCCAGTTCATCGACGGATCGAGCATCTCGGTGAAATACTTGCCGATCGACATGGCGCCGCCGCTCATGTCCACATGTTCATCAAGCTGCGGCAGACGGAATTTCTCGTGCGTGAGATAGTTGAGCGCCCAGGCCGGCTTAATGGCGAACTGGGTGACACCGGCCAGATTAAGCTTGAACGGAATGGAGAACCCGGTGCGAAGATCGCGCTCGCGATTGCCGCCGGTAATGCTGTCGACCGTCAGCATCATCACATTGACGCCGGCTTCCTTCGCCCGCTCCATCATAGCCCGGTTCAGCCCGCGATCCCTGTGGAAATAGAACTGGTAGACCTGCGGGCCTGGATACTTCTTGCGGATTTCCTCAAGGCTGACGGTCCCGAGCGAGGAGACGCCGAACATGGTGCCGAGCGAGGATGCTGCAGCGGCCACCGCATTTTCGCCCTGGTGATGGAACAGCCGCTGCAACGCCGTCGGCGAGCAATAGAAGGGAGTTGCGAGCTTTTGTCCCATGACGGTGACAGACATGTCGATCTCGCTGACGCCGCGCAGGACGTTCGGAACGAGATCGCAGCTTTCGAAGCTTGACGTGTTACGCCGCAGCGTCACCTCGTCGTCGGCTGCGCCGTCGATATAGTTGAAGATCGGACCGGGAAGGCGCTTTTTCGCAAGGAGGCGAAAATCATGGAAGTTGTGGCATTCACGCAGACGCATGGCTTGCCTCGACAACGACACCGCAATCATTCTCAAAAGACATCAAACATCGACCTCCCAATATCCCGCCGCTCAGTCCGATCGTGAACTACAGCCGATGCAAGCGTGCTTCCCACTTGTAAAGCACATCCGGCTCTTTCTCCTCATTGCCTGCTCCGTCAGACTCGTCAACCACGAAGAAGCCGTGCTTCTCATAAAAGCGGCGCGCGGGCTCATTTCTCTTGAATGTCCAGAGTGAGAGCACCGGATAGGTCGATTTGGCAACATCAAGTAGGCGGCTGCCGATACCATGCCGCTGCGCCTCGGGCAGAACATAGAGCTGATCGATCCAATCCTCGAGAAAGGCGATGACGCCGACGAGGCGACCGCCCTCCTCCGCGCCCCAGATCTGGCAATCTTTGAAAACCACCGCGCTCCAGAAGCCGACATCCTCTTCCGGGGTATGAAGCCCGGCAAGCATCGGCAGCCGTTCATTGAAGGACGCGCGATGGACGGCCGCAGCCGCCGGCATGTCCGCGAGATCGAGTTTACGAAATGAAACTTTGTCAGTCATCATCAAGCCTTGAGCCCGAAACCCTGCATTAGCCGCCGAGTCGAAAAATCCGGCGTACCGGAAGTGAAGACGGCGAAATCGAAATTGTCCGGATGTACGGCATCGGCCACCAGCGGCACCAGGCTGCGGGCGCGGCGTGCGATCGCTTCCGCAGGATCGAGCCAATCGACCGGCCAGGGAGCCAACCGGCGAAAGACATTGGCCATGAAAGGATAATGCGTGCAGGCGAGCACGACGATATCGGTCCTGCGTCCTTCCTTCTCCACGAAGCACTGAGCGATTTCGGAGAGGATGGCATCGTCCGAGACGGTATCGCCGCGAATATAGGTTTCGGCCATGCGCGCCAGATTCTCGGAACCGACTAGGCGGACATGGCATTGGGTCGCAAAGGACTGGATGAGATCGCGCGTATAGGCGCGTTTGACGGTGCCTGGCGTCGCCAGCACCGAAACCAGCCCAGAGCGCGTGCGCTCGGCGGCCGGCTTGATCGCCGGCACGGTGCCGACGAACGTCATCTGCGGAAAGGCGGCGCGCAGATCGGCGCCGGCGAGCGTGAAGGCCGTGTTGCAGGCGATGATGCAGACTTCGGGATCATGTTCGGTCAGCAGCTTCGCGAAAAGACCGACAATGCGTTCCCGCAAAGCCTGCTCTTCCCAGCCGCCATAGGGAAAGCCGGCACTGTCGGCGATATAGATAAACCCCCGCTCCGGCATCAGCACACGCGCTTCGCGCAGCACGGTCAGGCCGCCGATGCCCGAGTCGAACACCAGAATGGGTTTCAGCTCATTCGCCGTTGCTGTCATCGTTTGTGGTTTCCTTGGGCGCGGCAGGGGATCGGGGATGCGAGCCGCTGCCGCGCGGAGATTTGCGCGAGAAGCGGTCGAGGGATGAGATCACCCCGCGCAGGACGCTGATTTCCTGTTCCGTAAACGCCCGGCGCGAGAGGACCGTGCGCAGATTGTCGACCATTTTCGGCTTTTTCCCGGCAGGATGGAAATAGTTGCGTGCGTCCAGCGCTTCTTCGAGCTGATCGAACAGGCCGAAGAGCTGTTCCTTGGTGGAAGGCCGCTGTTCCACCGCCTGGAAGGGTACGGAGGCCAGATTCTCCATGCCGGATTTCATCCATTCGTAGGACATCAGCAGCACCGCCTGTGCGATGTTCAGCGAGGCGAAGGCGGGATTGACGGGAAAGGTCACGATCTCGTCGGCAAGCGCCACTTCCTCGTTGGTCAAACCCCAGCGCTCGCGGCCAAAGAGAATGCCGGTGCCCTCACCGGCTGTGAATCTTGCCCGCAGCGTTTCGGCGGCGGCGACGGGAGAACGCACGGGCTTATAGCCATCGCGTTCACGCGCGGTCGTTGCGTAGACGAAATTGAGATCCGCGATCGCCTGCTCCAGCGTGTCGTAGACTTTGGTTGCCTCGATGATGTGATCGGCCTTGGAGGCAGTCGCCTGCGCCCTCTCATTCGGCCAGCCGTCGCGCGGATTGACCAGGCGCAATTCCGCCAGGCCGAAATTTGCCATGGCGCGGGCCACCATGCCGATATTCTCGCCCATCTGCGGCTCGACCAGAATGATGGCCGGCCCTTCGGCCAGAAGTTGACGCTCGCTGTTGGTACCTGCCATGAACTCAAATCCCCATGCGGTAAGCATACCGCGCTAATGAGGGCCGGAATAGCGGCGCGGGCCTCAATCGGCAAGGGCGAAGTCGGTTGTCGGCATCGATCGGGCTATACCGGCAGGCCGCAAGACCGGCGAGATAAGAACCCGCCGGCCACGACCCGATTACTGCTGCGGCTGATCCTGCTGCGGCGTCTGATCCGATGGCTGCTGTTGTTGCTGTTTGACGATGTCCTGCATGACCGATTTCAGCGAATTGGACTGGCCGCCGTCATCGACCGTGATGATGTCGTCGATCACGGGCTTTCCGGCCTCCTGAATAACTTCGAAGCGTACGGCGGTCGTTTTCTGATAATCGGCGTCCGTGCCCATGCAGACAGATTTCTTGAAGGTGGCAATCACCTCCGTCGTGTCGCCTTTCGGCGGTTGCGGCGCGATATTCAGTTCCTGCAATGGGCATGCATCCTGCCCGCCGACGATGACATCGTAATCGAAGGGCGAAATGCCATCTTCATCCGCAGCCGGGAACTGCGCCGCCGCCTGGTATTTCGCAACGAAATCCCTGCTGTAGATGTCCTTCAGCTTGCTATCGTCGAAAATATCCTGCCAATCGCTGTCACCGCCCGCCCAATTGGAAACGGTCGCGTCCATCACCGTCTTGACCGGTGCCATCACGTCGGCCGCCGCGGCCGAGCTGGCGCCGAGCGAGAGCGGAAGGAAAACGGCGAAGAGCGCGGCTGCGGCAATTTTTTGCATGATAAAAATCCGTGATGATCGGCGAAGCGTTCGCGCGACATTAGTCGCATCCATCGCTTTAGCAATGGCCCGACTTTGAAAAGCATGCGTCGCGATGAAGTGGACGTGATCGGCAAAAACGCCGTTTCGGCGCCTCTATCGGCTTTGCGTTCGAGACTTGCGGTGCTATAGCCCTCGGGACTTCATATCACTCACAGGGACATCCGGTCCCCATCAGCTTAAACGAGGCAGAAGCATGAAGAAGATCAAGGTCGCTAACCCGGTTGCCGATCTCGATGGCGACGAAATGACTCGCATCATCTGGCAGCTTATCAAAGAAAAACTGATCTTCCCCTACCTCGATATTGATATCGACTATTACGACCTCTCGGTAGAAAACCGCGACGCCACCAACGACCAGGTGACCGTCGACGCCGCCAACGCCATCAAGAAGTACGGCGTCGGCATCAAGTGCGCCACGATCACGCCGGATGAAGCCCGCGTGAAGGAATTCAACCTCAAGGAAATGTGGAAGAGCCCGAACGGCACGATCCGCAACATCCTCGGCGGCGTCATCTTCCGCGAGCCGATCATCTGCAAGAACGTTCCGCGTCTGGTTCCGGGCTGGACGCAGCCGATCGTCGTCGGCCGTCACGCCTTCGGCGACCAGTATCGCGCCACCGACTTCAAATTCCCGGGCAAGGGCAAGCTGACCATCAAGTTCGTCGGCGAAGACGGCACGGTGATCGAAAAGGAAGTCTTCAACGCTCCTGGCGCCGGCGTTGCCATGGCCATGTACAACCTCGACGAATCGATCCGCGAATTCGCCCGCGCTTCGATGATGTACGGCCTGATGCGCAAATGGCCGGTCTACCTGTCGACCAAGAACACCATCCTCAAGGCCTATGACGGCCGCTTCAAGGACATCTTCGAAGAAGTCTATCAGAACGAGTTCAAGGCGCAGTTCGACGAAGCCGGCATCACCTACGAACACCGCCTGATCGACGACATGGTCGCTTCCGCGCTGAAGTGGTCCGGCGGCTACGTCTGGGCCTGCAAGAACTACGACGGCGACGTTCAGTCCGACACGGTTGCCCAGGGCTTCGGCTCGCTCGGCCTGATGACCTCCGTTCTGCTGACGCCGGACGGCAAAACGGTCGAAGCCGAAGCCGCTCACGGCACGGTTACCCGCCACTACCGCCAGCACCAGAAGGGCCAGGAAACCTCGACGAACTCGATCGCCTCGATCTTCGCCTGGACCCGCGGCCTCGCTCATCGCGCCAAGCTCGACGACAACGCCGAACTCGCCAAGTTCGCCGCGACGCTCGAAACCGTCTGCGTCGACACCGTCGAAGCCGGCTACATGACCAAGGACCTGGCGCTGCTGATCGGCCCCGACCAGCCCTGGCTCTCCACCACCGCTTTCCTCGACAAGATCGACGAAAACCTCAAGAAGGCCATGGCTGCCTAACCCTCGCCGACATCGGAACCTGCGAGAACCCGGCCTTGGCGCCGGGTTTTCTTTTGCCCAAAATCTTGCCGCCTTGACCGACCGGCGGATAGAATGCGCCCAACAAAGGGAGAGACAGATGGCTGAAGAACTCGTTTTCTATACCAACCCGATGTCGCGCGGACGCATTGCCCGCTGGATGCTCGAGGAGATCGGCCAGCCCTACCGCACCGAATATCTCGACTTCGGCACGGCGATGAAGGCGCCCGAATACCTCTCAGTGAACCCTATGGGCAAGGTGCCGGCCATCAAGCACGGCGATACCATCGTCACCGAATGCGCTGCCATCTGCGCCTATTTGGCCGAAACCTTTCGTGAGGTCGGTCTTGCGCCGACGGCAGCCGAACGCGGCAATTACTTCCGCTGGATGTTCTTTGCCGCCGGCCCGATGGAGATGGCCGTGACCAACCGCGCGCTGGGCTTCGAAATCCCTCCCGAACGCCTGCGCATGGCGGGTTGCGGCAGTCTGGAACATGTCTTCGACACTCTGGAACAGGCGGTTAGCGCCTCACCGTTCATCGCTGGCGACCGTTTCACGGCCGCCGACGTCTATGTCGGTTCGCATGTCGGTTGGGGCCTCAACTTCCGCACCATCGAGAAGCGTCAGGCTTTCATCGATTATTGGGGTCGCGTCAGCGACCGCGACGCCTACCGCCGCGGTAACGAATTGGACAATGCGGCGATGCCAAAGCAAGCGAATGCTTGAAAAGACAATGGACTAGAGCCAACTTCTCATTCAGCACATCATACCGTTATTGCAGCGGCATATGGATTTCCGTCAGCAACTCGGTCGGCGGCACATCGCGTGGATTGTTGAGATATTCTTCGAACATCACCGCATCGCGCAGTTGCCGGCCGGAGGCAGGAAGCCATTCGGCATAGAGCCACTGATAGGCCTTGTACATATCGGCATACGGCCCTTTGTGCCGTAACACAGCATACTCGCCACCGTCGATTGTCCGCCGTTCCAAGGGCGCCTCGGCGGCAATATCGTCGCCAGCATTGACGCAGGCATAGGAGCGCAATTTGTCGACCGCGATCAGGTCGGGATCATCCAGATAGACGCCGATCATCCGCATATCGGGCCTGGCAAGACCGCGAGCGAAGATGGTGCCGAACAGAATTTCGAAAGGAGCCGCGATGGGCGACACCGATAAGCGAAATCGGCGAGAGGATGCGAAGCGTAACGTCGAACATGACCGTGATCCTTCCTTGGGTACTGGGTTCGAAGATCGTGTGGCTTCCCTCATTCCGATATCGCGCCGGCGGTGTGCCGTAGACGGATTTGAAGATGCGGTTGAACGACTGGAGGTTGGGATAGCCCGACCGCTTTGCAATGTCGTTGACAGATAGACGGGTGTTGACGAGATCGCCGGCGGCACGGTGCAGCCGCAGCCGCTTGACGGTCGCCGCCGCCGTCTCGCCATAGATCGCCCGATAGATCCTGTGCCAATGATAGCTGGACATGCAGGCGATCTCGGCAAGCTTTTCCATATCGAGCTCGTCATCCAGATGCTCGTGGATATGGGCCGAAACCCGCCGCAGGCGGGTCTCGTAAAGCGCCCATGCCGTTCCGCCACTCATGTCAAACCCCTTGCAAATCGATCGGCCTCAAAAGACCATATCTCGATTTGACAAATCCTGCTGAGTTTGGCGGACAAAACAAAAGCGGCGGGGCCATTAGCTCCCGCCGCTTCTGATCAGTGTAATAAAAAACTCTTAGCCGGCGAGTGCGGCAGCAACTGCCTCAACCGCTTCATCAGCCTTGGCGCCATCCGGACCGCCGGCCTGGGCCATGTCGGGACGACCGCCGCCGCCCTTGCCGCCGAGCGCGGCCGAGGCAATGCGGACGAGATCGACGGCGCTGAAGCGGTCGGTCAGGTCTTCCGTGACGGCAACGACGGCGCTGGCCTTGCCATCTTCCGAGACGCCGATCAGCGCGACCACCCCGGAGCCGAGGCTGGTCTTGCCATCGTCGGCAAGACCCTTGAGATCCTTCGGGTCAACGCCGGAAATGGCCTTGCCGAGGAACTTGACGCCATTGACGTCACGGACCGCATCGGCGGAACCGCCCTGACCGCCCCCCATGGCGAGCTTGCGCTTGGCGTCAGCCAGTTCGCGCTCCAGCTTGCGACGCTCGTCCATCAGCGCCTCGACGCGCGACACGACATCGCCCGGCTGCACCTTCAGCGTCGAGGCCAGCGTCTTCACGCGCTCATCCTGCTCGGTCAGATAGTCGCGAGCGGATTCGCCGGTCACCGCTTCGATACGGCGGACACCGGCGCCGACGGCACTTTCGCCGAGGACGCGGATAAGGCCGATCTGGCCGGTGGCGGAGACATGTGTGCCGCCGCACAGCTCGACAGAATAGGGCTTATCAGCCTTGGCACCGCGCACGCCCTGCCCCATGGACACGACGCGGACTTCATCGCCGTACTTCTCGCCGAACAGCGCCATGGCGCCATCGGCAATGGCGTCGTCGACGCTCATCAGGCGGGTCGTGACCGGCGAGTTCTGCAGCACGATTTCGTTCGCCATATCCTCGACCACCTTCAGCTCTTCAGCCGACATCGGCTTCGGATGCGAAACGTCGAAACGCAGACGCTCGGGCGCCACCAGCGAACCCTTCTGCGCCACATGGGTGCCAAGTACCTCGCGCAACGCCTCATGCAGCAGATGGGTCGCGGAGTGGTTGGCGCGCAGGCGCGACCGCCTGTTGTGATCGACCGTCAGCACGACGGCGTCGCCGATCTTGATCTTGCCTTCAGACACTTCCGAGCTATGAACGAAAAGGCCTTCGCCCTTCTTCTGCGTATCGCTGACTGTGAGCTTGCCGTGGTCGCTAGAAACCACGCCGGTATCGCCCATCTGACCGCCGGATTCACCGTAGAACGGCGTCTGGTTGACGATGATCTGTACCTTGTCGCCGGCAGATGCGCTGTCGACGGCAACACCGTCCTTGACGATTGCCTGGATAACGCCTTCAGCGGCCTCCGTGTCGTAGCCGAGGAATTCGGTGGCGCCGAACTTTTCCTTGAGCTCGAACCAGATGGTTTCGGTTGCCTTGTCGCCGGAGCCAGCCCAATGCGAGCGAGCTTCGGCCTTCTGCCGTTCCATCGCGTCGGTGAAGCTCGATATGTCGACGCCGATGCCGCGGGCGCGCAACGCATCCTGCGTCAGGTCGAGCGGGAAGCCATAGGTGTCATAAAGCTTGAACGCGATCTCGCCGTCGAGGCTGTCGCCCTTGTGAAGCGTCGAGGTTGCATCGGCAAGCAGCGACAGACCACGCTCCAGCGTCTTGCGGAAACGGGTCTCTTCCAGCTTCAGCGTCTCGGAAATCAGCGCTTCGGCACGCACGAGCTCGGGATAGGCGCGGCCCATCTGCTGGACGAGCGTCGGCAACAGCTTCCAGACCAGCGGCTCCTTGGCGCCGAGCAACTGCGCATGGCGCATGGCGCGGCGCATGATGCGGCGAAGCACATAGCCGCGGCCTTCGTTCGACGGCAGCACGCCGTCGGCGATCAGGAAGGCGGAGGAGCGCAGGTGATCGGCGATGACGCGGTGGCTGGCGCGGCGTTCGCCCTCGGCCTTGACTCCGGTCGCCTCTTCCGAAGCCTCGATCAATGCGCGGAACAGGTCGATGTCGTAATTGTCATGCTTGCCCTGCAGCACGGCAGCAACGCGTTCGAGACCCATGCCCGTGTCGATCGACGGACGCGGCAGGTCGACCCGCTGCTCCTTAGTGATCTGCTCGAACTGCATGAAGACGAGATTCCAGATCTCGATGAACCGGTCGCCATCCTCTTCCGGCGAGCCGGGAGGGCCGCCCCAGATATGGTCGCCGTGATCATAGAAGATTTCCGAACATGGGCCGCAAGGACCGGTATCGCCCATTGCCCAGAAATTGTCGCTGGTGGCGATGCGGATGATCTTGTCGTCCGAAAGACCGGCGATCTTCTTCCAGAGATCATAGGCGACATCGTCGGTATGATAGACCGTCACCAGCAGGCGCTTGGCGTCGAGGCCGAATTCCTTGGTGATCAGGTTCCAGGCAAGCTCGATGGCGCGCTCCTTGAAATAGTCGCCGAACGAGAAATTGCCGAGCATCTCGAAGAAGGTGTGATGACGCGCGGTATAGCCGACATTGTCGAGGTCATTATGCTTGCCGCCGGCGCGCACGCATTTCTGTGCCGTCGATGCAGTCTTGTAGGGGCGCTGCTCCAGGCCGGTGAAGACGTTCTTGAACTGCACCATGCCGGCATTGGTGAACATCAGCGTCGGATCGTTGCGTGGAACAAGCGGGCTCGACGGCACGATCTCGTGGCCGTTCTTCTTAAAATAGTCGAGAAAGGTCGACCGGATTTCGTTCACACCGCTCATATTGGGCCCTTCAGTCCTTGCCTCGAGCGAGATGTCCCATCTCGCTCATGTTCCTTCACCTAGCATGGTCTTGTCCAAAAACCGCTTCGCACTTTTGGGGATCACGCGTTGGCAATATTTAACAAATCCAGTGGCTTTTATCGTCCGCTCCCGGCCCTGTCCAGCCGCACAAGCAAAACCGGCCGTACATCCCTTGGACAATACGGCCGGTTTTGAATTTTAGTCTTGGTTAGTCCTGGACTTGGTCGCGCAAATTACGCGTCCGCGGCATCGCTGTCATCAGCGTCAGGTCCGCCGTTCTGCAGGAAGCGATCGGCGATCAGACCGGCATTCTGGCGCAGCGACAGCTCGATCTCGCGAGCAAGATCCGGATTGTCGCGCAGGAAGAGCTTTGCGTTTTCGCGGCCCTGCCCCAGACGCTGGCTGTTATAGGAGAACCAGGCACCGGATTTCTCGACGATGCCAGCCTTGACACCCAGATCAATCAGCTCACCAGTCTTGGAAACGCCCTCGCCATACATGATGTCGAATTCCACCTGCTTGAAGGGCGGTGCCATCTTGTTCTTGACGACCTTGACGCGGGTCTGGTTGCCGACCACCTCTTCGCGCTCCTTGACGGAACCGATACGGCGAATATCGAGACGGACGGAGGCATAGAACTTCAGCGCATTGCCGCCGGTCGTCGTTTCCGGCGAGCCGAACATGACGCCGATCTTCATGCGGATCTGGTTGATGAAGATGACCATGCAATTGGACTTCGAGATCGAAGCGGTAAGCTTGCGCAGCGCCTGGCTCATCAGGCGGGCCTGCATGCCTGGCAGGCTGTCGCCCATCTCGCCTTCGATTTCGGCACGCGGCGTCAGCGCGGCAACGGAGTCGACGACGAGAACGTCGATGGCGCCGGAACGCACCAGTGTATCGGTAATTTCAAGCGCCTGTTCGCCTGTGTCCGGCTGCGAAATCAGGAGGTTCTGCAGGTCGACGCCGAGCTTGCGGGCATAGACCGGATCGAGCGCGTGTTCGGCGTCGACGAAGGCGCAGATGCCGCCCTTCTTCTGGGATTCGGCAATGGTCTGCAGCGCCAGCGTCGTCTTACCGGAGCTTTCCGGCCCGTAGATCTCGATGATGCGTCCCTTCGGCAAGCCGCCAATGCCGAGAGCGATATCGAGGCTCAGGGAGCCGGTGGAAACTGTTTCGATTTCGACCACGTTCTCGTTCGAGCCGAGCTTCATGATCGAGCCCTTGCCGAACGACCGCTCAATTTGAGAGAGTGCCGCTTCAAGTGCCTTGCTTTTATCCACCGATTTGTCCTCTACAAGCCGCAAAGAATTCTGAGACATCCGATCCACCTTTAGGTTATTGAAGCCGCTCAAGCAATGTCGCCGCTGATGAGAATTGTGTACTCTATTTGTTCTCATGTCGCAAGAGCACAACAAGCAATTGAAAGAAAATGGTAAAATGAATTTCGTTCTACATTTGTTTTCTTCTTTCATAGCAAGTACTTACGTGTCCTTGCCGGGCATTTTGCGTGAGATATCAGCCGGCTCGATTCGCCTTTGGAAGCGCTGAGGAGATCGATATGGCGAAGAAGATTCTCGTTCTGGGTGGTGCCCATATCGACCGGCGCGGCCGCATCTTCGGCGAGACGGCGCCGGGGGCCAGCAACCCGGGCGCATGGTTCGAGGAACCGGGCGGTGGCGGCTTCAACGCGGCACGCAATCTGGCCCGTCTCGGCTTTGATGTGCGGCTGATCTCGCCGCGTGGCGGCGATGCGGCCGGCGAGATGGTGGCGGAAGCGGCGCTCAATGCCGGCGTCGACGACAAGCCCTTCGTTTTTCTCGATCGAAAGACGCCGAGCTATACGGCAATCCTCGAACGCGATGGCAATCTGGTGATCGCCCTCGCCGACATGGAGCTCTATAAGCTGTTCGTGCCGCGCCGGCTGACGATCCGCGCCATCCGCGATGCCTTCGAAGCCACTGACCTGATCCTTTGCGACGCCAATCTACCCGCCGAAACGCTGGCCGCCATCGCAATGCGCGCAGCCGATTGCGGCAAGCCATTGGCCGCGATCGCGATTTCGCCGGCCAAAGTGGTGCGCCTGAAGCCCTGCCTTGCCGGCATCGACCATCTTTTTCTGAACGAGGCCGAAGCTGCGGCGCTGACGGAGAGCCGTCCGGACGATCCGCGCCATTGGATCGCCGGATTGCGGGCACTCGGCCTCAGGGGTGGTGTCATTACACGTGGCAAACGCGAACTGATCGCTTTTTCCGGCGATGCCGCCGTCAGCCTGCAGCCGCCAGTTATCGATGAGGTTGCCGATGTCACCGGTGCCGGCGATTCGCTCGCCGCCGGTGTTCTGGCCGCCCTGCTTGCCGGTCACGATCTCGGCGAGGCGGTGCGCTATGGGGCAGCGGCCGCCGCGATCACCGTGCAATCACCATTCGCCACGGCGGAGGATCTTTCGCCCGAGCTTCTGAAGGCAATACTGGCTCTTGTTCCCGAAGCCGCTATTTTGTCATGAAGCGCACGATTTTCGCATTTCCCAACTCAGCCAATTGGACACAACCATGACCAAGCCCATTTCACCCCTGCTGCCGATCTCCTATTCGAAGGAGGTTGCTTCAGCAAAATTGCGCGGCGCTCCATTGGTGGCATTGGAATCGACCATCATCACCCATGGCATGCCCTATCCCGGCAATATCGAGATGGCGCGCAGCGTCGAGGCGATCATCCGGCAGGAAGGCGCCGTGCCGGCAACGATCGCCGTCATTCATGGCGTGCTACATATCGGCCTGGAGCCTGAAGAGCTGGAGGCGCTCGCCCAGACGACTGGCGCGATGAAGGTTTCGCGCGCCGACCTCGCCTTCGCCATTGCAGAGCGCCGCACGGGCGCCACCACGGTTGCCGCGACGATGATCGCCGCAGCGCGGGCCGGCATCAAGGTTTTCGCGACCGGCGGCATTGGCGGCGTGCATCGCGGCGCCGAGGAAAGCTTCGATATCTCGGCCGACCTGGAAGAGCTCGCCCGCACTGACGTCATCGTGGTCTGCGCCGGCGCCAAGGCCATCCTGGATATTCCGAAAACGCTGGAAGTGCTGGAAACCCGCGGCGTGCCCGTCGTCACCTACGACAGCGCCGAATTCCCCGCCTTCTGGTCGCGTTCCTCCGGCCTGCCGAGCCCGCTGACCTTGAACAGCCCTGCCGCGATCGCCAACTTCCAGGTAACCCGTGAACAGCTTAGCATCAACGGTGGCATGCTGATCGCCAATCCAGTTCCGGAAGCCGATGAAATCCCGCGTGAGGAGATGGAAATCTACATCGAACGCGCCTTGGACAGCGCCGAGCGCGACGAAATCGCCGGCAAGGCGGTCACTCCCTATCTGCTCAGCACCATCTTCGACATCACCGACGGCCGCAGCCTGAAGACCAATATCGCACTGGTCGAAAACAATGCGCGCCTTGCCGCGGAAATCGCGGTTGCTCTGGCGGAATAATCGGAAGCGAGTCGCTTCGATAACGGACGGCAACCCGCGCAGCCGCTTTAGGTCAATGTGAACAGACCTAAGGCGGCGCGCAGTTCCGCAAGGGTTGCCTCCGTCCGCTGCCTTGCCCTGAGCGTACCTTGCCGCAGGACTTCCAGGGTGTAACCGGGATCGGCGGCATAGTGGGCACGGCGCTCGCGGATCGGGGCCAGCAGAGCTTGCAGAATATCTTCAAGATGCTGTTTCACGACCATGTCGCCAAGACCGCCCCTTCGATAGCGCTCCTTTAGCTCTTCGACGAAAGTCCTATCCTCGGCAAAGGCATCGAGATAGGTGAAGACGACATTACCCTCCACCTTTCCCGGATCGGCGGCGCGCAGATGGGCGGGATCAGTGTACATCCGGCGTACGGCTTGCCGAATATCGTCCGGCGATACGGATAGCGGGATGGCATTGCCCTGCGATTTGCTCATTTTGGCTTTGCCATCGACGCCCGGCAGGCGGCCGACCGTCGGGATCATTGCCTCGGCTTCCGGAAGAACCTCGCGTCCGGCCTGCCGGTTGAGACGACGCACGATCTCATTGGTTTGCTCGATCAGCGGAGCCTGATCTTCACCCACCGGAACGATCGTCGCCTTGAAGGCGGTGATGTCAGCCGCTTGAGCGACGGGATAGCAAAGAAAACCTGCTGGGACATCACGCTCAAAGCCGCGAAGCTGGATTTCCGTCTTGATGGTCGGGTTGCGCTCCAGCCGTCCGACGGTCACGAAGTTCAGATACAGTACCGTCAGTTCGGCCAGCGTCGGCAATGCAGATTGCAGGCAAATCGTCGTTTCGGCCGGATCGATCCCCACGGAGAGATAATCGAAGACGACCTCTAGCACGTTCCGGCGAATCTTCTCCGGATCATGCGCGTTGTCGGTCAGCGCTTGCATATCCGCCAGAAGCAGGAATTGCCGATGCGTATGCTGGAGGGCCACGCGGTTCCTCAGAGAACCGACGTAGTGACCGAGATGGAGGGGACCTGTAGTCCGATCGCCTGTGAGAATGACCGGGCGATTATCGATAGGTGACATTTAGTTGCTCCGTTAAGGAGCCGCCGCGATCGGAAAGATGCCGGGAAATGACCATGCCTGCCGGATCACGGCGGCAAGGGTCGATTTCAAGAAATGACGACTGCCGCTCCTAGAAGGAGCGCCACCACATCCGCAGGCTGGCGTTAGCGAGGTCGGTCATATCGGTTTGATGCCACGGATCAGATTGGAATGGCAATGGTGAACGTTGGACTTGTGACGCCGGTATCGTCCAAAGCTTGCATATTTCTTTGGTTCGCAGAGCGATAAAGCGCATCAAAACAGCGCTTTACCCGGCCTCCCTCACTTAGCGATCCAGCGTTTCCCTGACCACGACGGCAAGCTGCTTCAGCGAGAAAGGCTTCGGCAGGAAGCCGAACTTGGCATCGGCCGGCAGGTTGCGGGCAAAGGCATCTTCGGCATAGCCGGATACGAAGATGAACTTCATATCGGGATATTTCTTGCGCAATTCACGCAGCAGCGACGGTCCGTCCATCTCCGGCATGACGACGTCGGAAACGACGACATCCACCTGTCCGTCGAGTTCATCCATGATATCGAGCGCTTCGACGCCGGATCCCGCCTCATAGACGGTATAGCCACGCGTCTCGAGCATGCGCTTGCCACCCCTGCGCACCGCCTCCTCGTCCTCGACAAGCAGAACGACGGCCGATTTGCCGGTGAGGTCCGCAGGCTCCTCCGGCGGCGGGACGACAGCGGCAACGCTCTGGTCCATCGCCGAGATATCCCGGCTTTCGGAGGCCTGGCCTTCGATAACAGTCGGAATTTCGACGATATGGCGCGGCAGGAAGATGCGGAAGGTCGTGCCCTTGCCGACTTCGGATTCCGGGTGGATGTAGCCGCCCGATTGCTTGATGATGCCGTAAACCATGGCTAGGCCAAGCCCGGTGCCCTTGCCCACTTCCTTCGTCGTGAAGAAGGGCTCGAAGATCTTGTCCATGATGTCGGGCGCGATCCCCGTACCCGTGTCGCTGACCTCGACCAGCACCATTTCCTCATGCGGCAGATAGGCATAGTTGAAGGCAGCCACATCCGTTGCCGACAAATTGCGGGTGCGCAGCGTCAGCGTGCCGCCCTCCGGCATGGCGTCGCGGGCGTTGACGCAGAGGTTGATCAGCACCTGCTCGAACTGCGACAGATCGGTCTTCACCGGCCAGAGATCGCGGCCATAGTCGACATCCAGCTTGACATGCGTACCCGACAGCAACCGGTCCACCAGCATACGCAGGTCACCGATCACATCCGTCAGATTGAGGATCGTCGGCCGCATCGTCTGCTTGCGCGAGAAGGCCAGCAACTGCCGCACCAGCACGGCGGCGCGGTTGGCGTTGCGCTTGATCTCCATCAGATCGGCGAAGCTCGCGTCGGATGGCCTTGCCTGCAGCAGCAGATGGTCCGATGACAACAGGATCGCCGTCAGCACATTGTTGAAATCATGCGCAATGCCGCCGGCGAGCGTGCCGACCGCGTTCAGTTTCTGCGTCTGCGCCATCTGCGTTTCCAGCGCCTTCTGCTCGGTCACTTCAACGGCGTAGACGATGGCCGCTTCTTCGGGCGCTTCGTCGGTCTGATCGATGACGGCATTGATATAGAAGCGGAAATGCCGTGTGTCGTCCTTCGGATTGCGCGAATCGATCGGCGGGATATCGCCCTGCCGATCCTTGGCGGCGGCAAGTGCCTGTTCCAGCCGCGGCCGGTCAGCGTCAAAGACGATGCTCTCGAGGGCGGCGCCACGCTCGATATCGTCGCGCGAAACGAGATCGGAGAAGAGCTTCAGGAAGGGTGCGTTAGTGCGCAGAATGCGACCTGCACCGTCCACGGAGGCGATCGCCATCGGCGTGTTGTTGAAGAAGCGACTGAAGCGCATCGCCGCAACGGAGGCCGACTGATCGTTGTCGCCTCCATTCTGCCGTGTCAGCACGATGGTGCGGCTTTCGCCAGGCGCCCCGTCACGCATCGAGGTGACACTGTGGACGATTTGCACCGGCAGGCTTTGGCCGTTGGCGCGGCGCAGATCGAGATCGAGCGTCACCGTCTTTTTCAGGCCGGGTTCGGCCTGAACGGACTGGATCAGCGTCAGCCCCTCGCCGGCCACGAGATCGCCGATAGTCATCGAGCCCGGCGTGAATTTGGTCAGATCGAAGCCCAGCCATTCGGCGAGCGTCGCGTTCAGATAGAAGATTTCGCCCTTGCGGCCGGCTGAAAAGAAGCCGGCCGGCGCATGATCGAGATAGTCGATGGCGTTCTGCAATTCCTTGAAGAAACGCTCCTGATCATCCCGCTCCGAAGTGATGTCGGTGATCTGCCAGATATGTAGCGCTTTGCCGCGCCCCTGCTCAGGCGGCAGCACACGCGCCTTCAGGCGATACCAATGCGCGCCGTTGCCATTGCTCTCTCCGGGACCGAGCGGCTTCAAGAGCCGGAACTCCTCCGAACCCTCCTTGCCGTCGCGCAGCCCGTTGGCAAGGCGATAAAGCGCTTCGTTGGATTCGCGATTGCGGGACAGCAGCGTTTCCAGCGATTGGACGTCGGTCGCCTTGGCCGCGCCCGTCAACCGGCCATAGGCGCCGTTGGCGTAGACGATGCGGCCCTTTTCATCCGTGATCAGCGTGCCGTCCGGATGGCTGTTCAGGAATGAGCGCGCCAGGCTGTCAGACTGCGTCTGCGGCATGACTTCCACGAAACCGATAATCGAGGAGACGAGAAAGAAGATGCCGACCATGGCGAGAATGCCGAGCCCGCCAAGCACGGTTTCATTGTCGAGCTGGTCCTTGAAAACGACAAAAGCGGCGGCGGCGGCCACCAGCACCAGGGCGAGCAGGATGATGCGCAGCACGGTGCCCGAACGAACCCCGCGATCCACCAGCGGCACGCTATACTCGTCGGACTGACGCTGCTTCGTCATAAACCCCTCGTCTCCGCCCTCTTCCTTCTCACGTCATGCACTTGACGGATCGCCGGATTCGGAACTTTCGAATCTTCTTTAGCAATTTGCCGCATCAGCAAAAAGCTTTGCGGGGCTAGAAAGGCCTGTATTCACAAGGAAGAGCGCTGGACAAATTACGATCTATCTTGTTTCCGGAGCGGACCTGTCCATATGATCGCCTCATATCGAGACAAAGGTGCGGACGCGGGACCGGTCGTTTTAACGGCAAGGCTGCGGCATTGGGGAACAATTACGGAGTATCTCGAAATGTGGGACGAAATCGCCGGGGCCTATGGCAGTCGCTTTTTCCTTGCAGCCGGTGGGGTCGGCATTGCCCTCCTCCTCTTGATCTGCATCCTCTGGATCTTCCGCAACCGAGCGCCCTCGCCTTTCGTGCGCGGCGGCAAGAACCGTCAGCCTCGCCTGCAGGTGCTGGACGCCGCCGCCGTCGACGCTCGCCGCCGGCTGGTGCTGGTACGGCGCGATGGCATAGAACATCTTATCATGATCGGCGGCCCGACCGATATCGTCATTGAGTCGGGGATTTCCGATGCCGCCAAAGCAGGCATGCCGGCACCGACCCCAGTCGGAACGCCGCTGGCCTACGAACGCCGGTTGGAACCGGCGCAGGAAGCCCCGCGCCTCGATCATTTGCCGGCGACCGCTTCCGAGCCACCCGTCCTCCAGAAAGCTGCGGTCGAAGCCTATATGCCGCCGGAACCCAGTGCTGCCGTTGAACCGGCTCATCTTCATGTCGCGCCGGCGGCCGAGCGCCCGCAACCCGCCTTGGCGCCACAACAGCGCACGCCCGAATCGGTGGCGATGCTGGGGGAAGCGGAAGTCGCCGATATTCTCGATGCCGCTCGTCGGCACGTACTACCGCAAGAGCCGGCGCGTGTCGCTGCCGCCCCACAGCCTGTCCACCAGCCCATGGCCGCCTCTCCGCAGCCGATCCGCCAGCCGATTGCGCCCGCAGTCGCTTCGGCGCCGCCCGTGGTGGCACCGCCGCCAGTGCGCGAGCCCGGCGCCGATTTCCAGCGCATATTGGAAGCGGAAATGTCAAACAATCTTACCGCGGAACGGATCATCCCGAATGTGCCGCAACGGCAGATTCAGCAGCCTGCGGCCTCCCCGGCGCAGCGCCGCGATCCGGAACTGCCGCCGATGACCGGGGCGGATACCGCGCTTCAGAAAGAGGTCGCCCGCATTTTCGGCGAAATGAGCGTCAACCGCGACAAATGAGGCGCGGCCAACCGCTCCTGCGAACATGAAAAAGGCACGACGGAAATCTCCGCCGTGCCTCAATTTTTCGCTCCAATCGGAGGTCCGAGACCTATTCGTCGCGATAGACCTTCTCGCGGCGCTCGTGGCGTTCTTGCGCCTCGATCGACAGGGTCGCGATCGGACGGGCGTCCAGACGCTTGAGACCGATCGGCTCGCCGGTTTCCTCGCAGTAACCGTAGGTGCCATCTTCGATGCGCTGCAACGCGGCGTCGATTTTCGAGATAAGCTTGCGCTGACGGTCGCGGGCCCGAAGTTCGATGGCTCTGTCGGTTTCGGAAGAAGCCCGGTCAGCGAGATCGGGATGATTTGCGCTTTCTTCGGCCAGGTGGTCGAGGGTTTCGCGCGCTTCTCTTAGGATATCATTTTTCCAGGCGACTAACTTTGCGCGAAAGTAAGCCCGCTGGTTTCCATTCATGAACTCCTCGTCTTCCGAGGGCACATAATTGCTAAGATCGATCTTCTCACTCAACGCGATTCTCCTGAAGAACATCTCATATGGCGCGCTGTATATCCCAACCGGTAGTATCGATTCAAGCCAAATAGACGTGGTAAATGGATTTTTAAATTTGTCATAAAATTGGGCTAAAGGTTTATTTTTTCACTATATATTGGCGAAGCCGAAAATGTGGTAGAACCATAACCTTCGCGTGAATGAGCGCCAACCTCCCCGTGTCCCCGATTGCTCCGCAGTTGACGGCATATAGGATCAGGCGGTACGTCAGGGGAAATCGAGCATGGGAATTCCGCTATGACCAGCATTAAGCCGCCGCCCTCTCGGATTTACCTGTTGCGTCATGCCAAGGCTCAGCGAGCCACGTCCGGCCAGAAGGATTTCGATCGTGCGCTCAGCGATCATGGCTATGCCGCGGCCGAGATCGTCGCCGAAAAAGCTGTCGACAAGGACTATAAGCCGGATCTCGTCATCTCCTCGACGGCGCAGCGCTGCCGCCAGACTGCCGACGCCATCCGCCGCGCCATGAGCCCCGCTACCGAATTTCGCTATGTCGATGAGCTGTACGACGCCACGACGGACACCTATCTCGACATTATTTCGTCGCAGGTGAACGAGGATTCGGTCATGCTGGTCGGCCACAATCCTACCATTGAACATGCGCTGGAAGCGCTGATCGGCCATAAAGCCCTGGTCTCTGCGTTGCCCAAGGGTTTTCCGACCGCCGGGCTCGCCGTCATCGACTTCACGCCGTCGGGCTGGGTTCTCACGGATTTCGTCACGGAATAGGCTCAGCAGCAAGATATCCGATCGAGCGATTATCTTGTGGCCCTGACCCGCAAAGTCCGGTCTCTTTTCGGGCCTCGCATTGCTTCCTATATTGACCGTGACGCTGTCACTCTGGGATTTCGCCTTGCCGCCGAGCCTGACCTCCTTCACAGACGACGCCCTGATCGCCTTCGATAATCTCGTCGACCGCACGACAGGCCTCGTCAATCCGACGATCCGGCTCGGAGTTACCGGCCTTTCCCGTTCCGGCAAGACCGTTTTCATTTCCTCCCTGGTGCACAATCTGCTGAACGGCGGTCGCCTGCCGCTGTTCGAGCCGGTGCAATCCGGCCGGGTCTCCGCCGTACGCCTCGAGCCGCAGCCGGACGACGCGGTCCCGCGTTTCCAATATGAGGACCATATCCGCGCGCTGGTGAAGGAGCGTGTCTGGCCGGATTCTACGCGGGCCATCTCGGAACTGCGCATCACGCTGGATTATCAGAGCGCCAGCGGCTGGAACCGGCTGTTTTCGCCGGGCCGCCTTTCCATCGACATTGTCGATTATCCCGGCGAATGGCTGCTTGACCTGCCATTGCTCGGCAAGGACTTCCGCGCCTTCAGTGAGGAAACACTGATGCTGGCGAAAACCGGTATTCGCGCGGAGCTGTCGCGTGCATGGCTGGCGATAACGCAGGCAACCGATGCCTCCGCATCCGCGGACGAGACAATTGCGCGCGAACTCGCCGCCGCTTTCTCCAGCTATCTCAAAGCCTGCAAATCTGACGAACGTTCGCTGTCCACCTTGCCCCCCGGCCGTTTCCTGCTGCCCGGCGATCTCGACGGTTCACCGGCACTGACCTTCGCGCCGCTGGTGCCTCCGCCGGAAGGCAAAGCGCAGAAGAGCTCGCTATGGGCAATGATGGAGCGCCGCTACGAGGCCTATAAGTCCGTCGTCGTAAAACCCTTCTTCCGCGAGCATTTCGCCCGCCTCGACCGGCAGATCGTCCTCGTCGACGCACTGCAGGCCATCAATCGTGGCCCGGAAGCGGTTCAGGATCTGGAGCGCGCGCTGACGGATGTGCTTGCCTGCTTCCGTCCTGGCAGCAATTCCTTTTTCTCCTCGCTGCTCGGCCGCCGCATCGACCGCGTACTGGTCGCCGCCACCAAGGCCGATCATCTTCATCACGAAAGTCACGACCGGCTGGAGGCTCTGACCCGCCGCCTGGTGGAACGCGCCATCGAACGGATCGGCATGGCCGGCGCCGGCATCGAGGTCATGGCGATCGCCTCTGTCCGTGCCACGCGTGAGGCCACGGTAAAACGCGACGGTCATACGCTTCCCGTCATCGTCGGCACGCCGATGGATCGTGAGGCCATCGCCGGCGAGACATTCGACGGCAACCGCAAAACGGCTGTTTTCCCCGGCGACCTCCCGGAAAATCCGCGATGGCTGTTCGATGCGCTTGAACCAGGTGCCGCAAGCGTCCATCTGCCCGAGGTGAGCGTCGTCCGCTTCCGCCCGCCGGAGCTGGGCGAGACCGGCGCCGGCATTAAACTTTCCGTGCCGCATATCCGCCTCGACCGCGCCATGCAGTTCCTGTTCGGAGACCGCCTCGCATGACGAAGCCGACCGCAGACGATCCCAGAGGCAGTTCCCGCCGTCCCGCCGCCTTTTCGGTCGAGCCGGAAATGTCGAAAGGCGATGCGGCTGCAAAAGCGGCTGCGGAGGCGCCGCGCCGCAAGCCACAGAGTTTCGATACGGAAATCGTGCTGACGCCGGATGAGGAAGATCCATTCCTCAACCCTGCTTTCGCCGCTCCCGATGCTGAAACAGCGGTGGCCGCGCCGCGCCGCCGAGGTTTCTCTTTCGGCAAGATCGCCGCCGGCGCCTTCGGCATTCTTGTGTCGCTCGCCTTCGGTCTGTGGACCGACCAGTTGATTCGCGATCTCTTCAGCCGCGCCGACTGGTTGGGCTATACCGCCCTTGCGGTGCTCGGCATCGGCATCCTCGCCGTCCTCGCCATCGTCATTCGCGAGACTGCGGGCATGATGCGGCTTGCGGCCGTGCAGACGATCAAAGCGGAGGCCGAAGCCGCCAGTGTGGAGACACGTCCGGCACGCGCAAAAGCCCTGGTCCAACGCCTCTGCTCGCTTCTGGAAGCCAATCCGGAAACGGCGAAGGGCCGCGCGACGTTGAAAGCGGCGGAAAACGATATTATCGACGCGCCGCATTTGATCGACCTTGCCGAACGGGAACTGCTCGGTCCGCTCGATCGCCGAGCCCGGGCGCTGATTCTCGGCGCGTCCAAACGCGTTTCGGTTGTCACGGCCGTCAGCCCGCGTGCGCTGGTCGACATTCTCTATGTGCTCTACGAATCGGCCAAGCTGGTGCGCGCCATGGCGGAGCTCTATGGCGGCAGGCCGGGCACGCTCGGCATGATCAGGCTAATGCGCGACGTGCTCGCTCACCTCGCGGTTACCGGCTCCATTGCCGTCGGCGACAGCATCGTGCAGCAGTTGATCGGCCACGGTTTGGCCTCAAAACTCTCGGCCCGGCTGGGTGAAGGCGTTGTCAACGGCATGATGACGGCGCGCATCGGCATCGCTGCGATGGATCTCTGCCGGCCATTGTCGTTCAAAGTGCTGAAACGGCCGGGTATCGGCGATTTCGTCGGGGATCTGGCGCCAAACGTGACCGGCCGCTGAGTGCAGCAAACGCCTGTAAAGGCGGCTTTTACCTCCATAAGAAACCAAGCATTAACCATTCTAAGGCAAAAGTGGAAACCAGTTTCCGGTTCCTCTTCGTTAGGGAATGTCCATGTTTTCGCGCCAATTTCTTCTTGTTTGCGGCTTTGCCGCCGCAGCCCTCTCTGCAGGAGCTTGGGTGCATTCAGCCGATGCGGCATCCCGTGACAAGGCCTTCTTTCAGTCCGTCGCCGGCTCATGGCGAGGCCCGGGCGAGATCGTCGCCGGCAAGTACAAGGGCACGAAATTCACCTGCAACCTGACGGGCCAGGCGCTCAACGGCGGCACGGCCGGTGTTAAACTCGACGGAACTTGCCGTGTCGGCGTCTTCCAGCAGCCGATGACGGCGGAAATCACCCAGAACGGCGGCAGCTATACCGGGAAATTCCTGGACGGCGCGGCCGGCAAGGGCCTGGACGTCACGTCGGGCACAGTCAACGACGGCACCGTGGTCCTTGGCCTCAATCGCCAGAAGCTGAACGGCGCCATGATCGCCCGCGTCGCTGACAACAAGACGATGAACGTAACGATTTCCGTCAAGGTCAACGATCAGATGGTGCCCGTCATCGGCGTGACGCTGCAGCGGGCCGCCGATATCGACCAAATGGCTGTCGGGTCAATCCAGTAACGTTTATGCACTGACGGCAATGACGCCTCCGCCTGATGCGATCAGGCGGAGGCGTTTTTCGTTTCCGACCGAGATGCCTTCATCGAGCAGGGGACGGCAGCATTGGCGTTACGCCGGTTTCCACCAATCGCGATTTTCGTCCGCCACCTCTATTCCCTGCACATCCGCTTCGCTCAACCAATCCGCCACCTTGCGACCGCTAACCACGAGGTCGGCCGCGAAATCCACAAGCGGCATCAGCACGAAGCCGCGTTCGGTCATACGCGGATGCGGGATCTCCAACAGCGGTTCGGCTCGCTCAAGATCGCCATAGGTCAGGATATCGATATCGATCGTCCGCGGCCCCCAGCGTTCGATACGCACCCGCTTCATATCCCGCTCGATACCCAGGCAGACATCGAGCAGCGCCTCCGGCGACAGCGTCGTATCGACCGCTGCGCACGAATTGTAGAAGAAGGATTGGTCCGTCTTGCCCCAGGGCGGCGTACGGTAAAGGCGGGAAACCGCAGCGACGTGGCAGTCGGTGCGCGCATCAAGCGCGCGCAAGGCAAGCGCCATGGCTTTGACGGGATTGTCGAGGTTGCCGCCGAGGCCGAGGGTGGCGCGCGTTTGTCCGGTCTCAGGCAAAATGCTCAACGCTCACCTGCACATAATCGAGAACGCCGGGAACCGGGGCATTGGGTTTGCGCACCGAGATCTTCGCCCGGCGCACGCTCGGAAAGCGCCGGCACAATTCCTTCGCGACATCGAGGGCCAGCGCCTCGATCAGGTAGCGGCGGCGCCCGGTGACGATCTCCTCGATAACGCTGAAGGCGATGCCGTAATTGACGGTATCGTCGATCGAATCCTGCTCCAATGCAGCGCCGGCTTCGACATCGAGCTCGGCATCGACGAAGAAGCGCTGGCCGAGGAATTCTTCTTCGTCGTGCACGCCATGGCGGGCGAAGAAAGCGCAGTTCTGAAGGGTGATGGTGTAGATCATATCGCTCATGGCGTCCTGCCGCCTAGTTTCGCCCGTGTCTTGAGGATAGCATCGGCAACCGCCAGGGCATCCCTGTTGATTGCGACATTGTGTACCCGAAAAATTGCAGCACCCTGCAAACGCAATATAGCGCTGGTCGCCGCAGTTCCCACATCCCGATCCGGCGCATCCCGTCCGGTCACCGCACCGATGAATCGTTTGCGCGATGTGCCGGCCAGCAAAGGCAGTTCGAAGCGGAGCAGTGCCGTGAAGCGCGCCATCAGCTCCAGATTCTCCTCGACATCCTTGGCGAAACCGAAACCGGGGTCGAGGACGATATTCTGCCTGTTCACGCCGGCGGCTGCTGCGATATCGAGCGATCGGCTGAGAAACAGCACCTGATCGTCGATGACATCGGGAAGCTTTGCCCGTTCGCGGCCGGTATGCATAATGCAAAGCCCGGCGCCGGTCTTGGCTGCCAATGCCGCGATTTCAGGCTCGCGCTGCAGGCCGAAGACATCGTTGACGATATGCGCGCCGGCGCTGATCGCCAGTCTAGCGGTATCGGCACGATAGGTATCGATGGAGATCAGCGCATCCGTCTTGCCACGCAACGCCTCGATGACGGGCAGAACACGACCTTGCTCCTCCGTGGCGCTGACTGCCTCAACGTCTGGCTTGGTCGATTCCCCGCCGATATCGATGATCGCAGCGCCCTCCTCCACGCAGGCAAGAGCATGTGCGACCGCGGTGTCGACGGCCTCGTAGTGTCCGCCGTCGGAAAAGGAATCCGGCGTCACATTGACGACCGCCATGATGGCGCTCCGTTCGCCGACATCGAGGCTGCGCCCATGCGCGACATGCCAGCTATGGCTGCGAAGCTCTGTCACGATCCGTCCATCCCATTGAAAATGAAAAAACCTCGCGCCGGATATTGCGCTTGCAGTGGCTATGCCGCAAGCTCCGCCGAAGTTCAACCTGGTAGCAGCACGAATGCCGTTTGCACCCCGACAGATCCGGGTCTCGCTTATCCTGTTGCTTCTGTGCGGCATTTCCAGCGGCGCCGATGCGGAGGTGGTTGCTCACAAATCCGTCTCTTACTTCGATATCAAAGGAGACAGCGCCGATGCGCTCGATGCGGCGTTGAATGCGCACGGACCGGTTACGATGGGTTCCAGCAGCCGCCATCCCGGCGCAACCAAGGTTCGCTTCGGCGGCAATGCGACATATGCGGAGCGGAACGGCCGCTGCTATATTTCCGACGTCAAGATCACGGTCGATACCGAAATCATTCTGCCGCGCTGGCGCGACCGTCGGCATGCGACCCGGCAGCTATCGATGATTTGGGATACGCTTTCGGCGGATATCCGCCGCCACGAGGATCGGCATGCGGAAATTGCGCGCGAACATGCGCGGCGGATGGAAAAATCGATCCTTGCCCTGCCTTCGGCAAAGGACTGCGACACGCTTCAGGACCAGGCAAACGAAGTGACCACGCAGGAAACGCAGTTGCATGACGAGGATCAGGCCCGATTCGACAAAATCGAAGCGATCAATTTTCAGAGCCGCATCCAGAGGCTGATGACCTATCGCAGCCAGCAAACTGGTGAATGACAGGTCGCTAACAGATCTTTTTTCGCGAAATGGCGCTCTGATCACAACAATCTGTGTGAAAACTGTCACTATACCTGTGAATCATTCACAACTTCTCATTTTTGAACTTTACGAGAATCTGAAATAGGTTTTTCCTATTGCATATCGCGTCGATCCGCTCAGCCGGATTGTTATCGGAAGCCAGAGGGGTTTTCGCAAAGACCGATCAAAGTTTTTGCGTGACGGGTTCGTTCGTCCCGCCGCGCTGTCGAGTTCAGTGTTTAACGCGTGTGTCCAGTGTTCTCCTGGCGCGTCCTGAAGCCGCAGGTGTTTCCTCCCTTGCCTGTTGGTGATGCGCCCGCCTTGCCTCGCTCGCTGCGACAAGCTGAGCGGGGCTTCTTTTTTGTGGACGCGTTCCAAACGGCCCGCATTCTCGGGAGATGGACTTAGGCCTGGCGCTCCGGAACATGCACGACGAGGCCATCAAGTGCCTTCGTCACCTTGATCTGACAGGACAGACGCGAAGTCGGACGGACATCGAAGGCGAAGTCCAGCATGTCTTCTTCCATTGCTTCCGGGCCGCCGACCTTTTCGGCCCAGTCCTCATCGACGTAGACATGACAGGTGGCGCAAGCGCAGGCGCCACCGCATTCCGCCTCGATGCCCGGCACGGAATTGCGCACGGCATTTTCCATCACGGTGGAGCCCTCGTCGGCGTCGAGATCAAAACGGGTGCCGTCGAAAGCAACGATGGTCAGTTTGGTCATGTGAATGAATTCCGGTATTCGTGAGTGAAGGGAGGATCCGGAATTTTTCTTCCAACAATTCCCGGGGGCAGTCAACAATTGCGCCGCCGAAACGGCAGAAACCGTTTGGCAGCGCAAGGGCAAACATTAGGTGATTTCGGGCGGCGTCAGCTCAACGCGACAACTTCAAAATGAAATTCTCAGCCTCGAGGACGCAGGCCGTGACCGCAGCCATGCGCGCGGCGTCACCGACATCGCTCTCAAGCGCATTGGCGGCGTCGGCCACCTTGAACGCGCCGACGGCACTTGCCGCACCCTTCAACCGATGCGATGCGGCGATCGCGCGCTTGCGGTCGCCGCAACCGATTTCCTGCAGACAGGAACGTGCCTGCCGGGCAAACATCTGAAGCACTTCCACTTCCAGAGCCTTGTCGCCCATCGTCTGCTTTGCCAGGTGAACCAGATCGATCGCCCGTTCCCGCGACGGCGCTGCGCCCCGCGAATTGTCCGGGGCTTCGAATGCGATATTCAATGCTGCCATATGCCAACTCTCCCGTCTTATATCTATAACTGTCTCTGGGATTTGCCGTATGGTTGCGGCCTGCCGATGGCGATCGAGTTAAATTTTGGGACAGTTGGACCTTAAATCTGCCGACATGGTTAACGCGCGTTAAACATGGCTAAATTATTAGGTTTTCAGGAATTTGCGCAGACGAAAAGTGTTAACAATGACTTAATGGGACAGTGTCCCAACCGTGGAATTAATTGTCACGCTTGGGGGAATGTGTCACTACGGTACTGGCAAATTGGGTTCATGGCGCATGCCTTTGCCCAAGGGGTGGATAGTGGTAATGTTTTAATATCATCCGTTTGAAAAAGCGGGTATCCACTATGAAATGTAATGGGAAATCCATCTCCGGTCTCAGCCGAAGGCGGGTAACCTAACGGGAGGCAGGTTCGTCTTTTCCGGACGTTGGCGGATTTCCGGAGAAGACACGGCAGGCCCGATCGAGTTGTAACGAGGCGTAACCGTATGGCGAACAAAAAGTACATCGAGTCGATCGAGGACAAGGCCTTTCAGGCTTTGGACGAAGCTTTGCAGATCGATTTCAGTGACGAGAACTTGGAGCCTCGCAGCGGTTCAACGCCTGACACCCCGGAGACAAGAGTGTCTGAGCCATCGAATCCGCCTGCAAGACAGACTCAGGATGATGCGGCACGCAAGGCAGCCGCTGCGCGGAGCGCCGCCGCAGCGGCTCGACCGACCGAAGTGCCGAAGAGCCCGATCTTTGCTCCGGCCAATGACGCCAATCGCGTCAGCCCGGCCAGCATCCTGAAATCCCTCGATGGCGGTTCTCAGAGCCGCGCCGTACGCAACGCGACCATCTTCTCGCTGTTCTGGATCGTCGGCGGCATCGGCCTCGCTTTCCTGCTTTACGGCCCGCAACTCTTGAATATCCGCACGGTCGCCGATCTCGCCGCCCTCCCCGGCGTCATCGCCTGCATCATCGGCATCATCGTTCCCGTCCTTCTGTTCTATGCTTTCGGCATAATGATTTCGCGCGCGCAGGATATGCGCAATGCAGCTCGTTCGATGGCGGAAGTGGCGCTGCGGCTCGCCGAGCCGGAAACCGTCGCTTCCGAGCGCATCATGACGGTCGGTCAGGCCGTGCGCCGCGAAGTCTCGGCCATGAACGAAGGCATCGAGCGGACGATTGCTCGCGCCACCGAACTCGAGACGCTCGTTCATACCGAGGTCAACGCGCTGGAGCGCAGCTACGCCGACAACGAACTGCGCGTGCGCGGCCTCGTGCATGAGCTCGGCTCCGAACGCGATGCCATCGTCAACCACGCCGAACGCATCCGCTCGTCGATCGTCGGCGTGCACGACCAGATCAAGGAAGATCTGTCGCTGGCGACCGAAGAAATTGCCGTGCGGCTGTCGACCTCGGGCGAAGCTTTCGCCTCCATGATCGATACGCGCGCTGCGACGCTGATGGAGAAAACGGATACCGCCGTAGAGGCGCTCGGCACCCTCCTCGCCGCCAAGACCGATAGCCTGCTGCAAAATCTCAATGCATCCGGCTTTGCGTTGAGCCAGGAATTCGACACGCGTCTTGAATCGCTGTCCTCGACGCTGGCGGAACGCGGCAAGGAGCTGTTGGGGCAGTTCGAAACCCGCGCCTCCACGCTCGATGCCAACACCGAGAAGCTGAACACCGCGCTCAACGAACGCGCCCGTCAGTTGAACGAGACGCTGGTCGCCCGCACCCGTGAAATCAGCGAGAGCTTGACCGGTAGCGAACGCTCGATCACCGGCACGCTCGATGATGTACTCTCCAAGCTCAACACCGCCCTCGATGAAAAGGGCGCGAGCTTCCGCCAGAGCCTGCAGTCGACCGCAGACGACACCATTATGGACATCGACCTGCGCTCCGGCTTCTTCGAGGAGCGTATGCAGTCGACCGTGGCGCAGATTTCGACCGCCTTTGACGAGCGCGTCTCGGAATTCACCTCCGCTTTCGACAAGCGCGCCGGCTCGCTGGACAGCAAGCTGTCGGAAAGCCTGACACGGATCAATGAAACGCTGAGCGGCGGCTCGGATGCCATCGACGGCATCCTGAATTCCAGCATCGAGCGCCTCGGCTCTTCGCTGACCGACCAGTCCTTTGCCCTGGCGACGACGCTTGCCACCAGCCAGGAAGTGCTGGAAAGCGCGATCGGCTCCAAGGCCGGCGAGATCGCCTCCGCTCTCGAAGGGGCAACAAACGGGATCACCTCGGCCCTGACCTCGGGCACCAGCGAACTGAACTCCGCCCTCGCCTCGCATGCCGGCAGCTTCACGTCCGCGGTCCAGGGCGTGACGCGCGATGTCTCCGCCGCCCTGCAAAGTGGCACCGAGGAACTGACATCAGCTTTTGCCGGCCGCTCCGGCGAACTTACGGACACGCTTGCGGCGCATTCCGGCGAATTCAGCAAGGCGCTGCAGACGGCGACCTCGGACATCTCCTCCGCCTTGAACAAGGGCACGAGCGAGCTGACCAATACCTTCCTTGGCCGCGCCAGCGAGATCAACAATACGCTGTCGGCCCGCACCGGCGAAATCACGCAGGCACTCGGCTCCGCGCATGAGCGCATCGACGCCGTCATGGCCGAGCGCAGCAGCGCCTTGTTCGGCGCGCTCTCCGACAACCAATCGCGCTTCGAACAGACGCTGGCCGATCGCTCCGAGGGTATCATCAACGCCGTCACCGGCAGCCACGAGCATCTGACCGCGGCTCTCGACGAGCGCACCTCGATGCTGGCCATTTCGCTTGCCGAAAACCAGCTTCGCCTTGAAAACACGCTCGCCAGCCGCGCCGATACGATTGCCAGCACGGTTGCCGAAACCCACAGCAAGCTGGCCGACACTCTGGACGACAAGGTCATGGCGCTCGCCATCGCGCTGTCGGACGGACAGTCGCGCATCGAGGACACTTTGAGCGGCCGGGCCGAGAGCCTGACCAGCGCGCTGGCGGAGACCCACAACAAGCTCACCGACACGCTCGACGACAAGACGATGGCGCTGGCCATTGCTCTCTCCGACAGCCAAGCGCGCCTGGAAGACACATTGTCCGGTCGCGTCGAGGGCTTCACCGGTGCGATTGCCGATACGCACAACGCGCTGGCAAGTACCTTGGATGACAAGACGAGGGCGCTGGCCGCCGCACTCAGCAACAGCCAGTCCCGCATCGAAGAAACGCTTTCCGGTCGCGTCGAAGGTCTGACCAGCGCGATTGCCGATACCCATAGCAAACTTGCCGACACGCTCGACGACAAGACGATGGCACTTGCCGTTGCGCTCTCAGAGAGCCAGTCTCGCATAGAAGAGACACTCTCCGGTCGCGTCGAAGGTCTGACCAGTGCGATTGCCGATACCCATAGCAAACTTGCCGACACGCTCGACGACAAGACGATGGCACTTGCCGTTGCGCTCTCCGAAAGCCAGGCTCGCCTGGAGGATACCCTGTCTGGCCACGCCGAAGGCGTCGCCGATACGTTGGAGGGCAAGACCAAGGCTCTCACGGCAGCATTGACGAGCGGCCAGGCGCGCCTCGAGGAAACGCTTTCCAACCGCGCGGAAGCGATCGCCAACGCTTTCACGGGCAGCCACACTGCCCTTGCCGATACGCTGGACGAAAAGGCGATGGCCTTGGCCATTTCGCTGTCCGATACGCAATCGCGCCTCGAAGATTCGCTTTCCAACCGACTGGACGCGCTCTCCGAGACGGTCGCCGGCACGCACGACAAGATCGTCAACAGCCTCGACGACAAGACGCTGGCGCTTGCCATCGCCCTGTCGGACAATCAGGCTCGCATCGAGGAAACGCTGGCAAACAGCGCCGAGGCAATCGCCCACTCCGTTACCAGTGGCCATGCGGCGCTAACCGATGCGCTCGATGACAAGAGCATGGCATTCGCCATCACGCTCGCCGAAAATCAGAGCCGTTTCGAAAGTGCCCTGGAAGCACGCGCCGATGCTCTTCTCGACAGCGTATCCGGTGCGGAATCCCGCGTCGCCGGCGCGTTTGGCGACAAAGCCGATGCAATCCGTGCCGCCTATACCGAAAACCAGGATCGTCTCGATCGCTCGCTCAGCGCCCATACCGAAGCGCTCTCCGGCCTACTCGGCAGCAGCAGCAACCGCATCGAAAACGTCGTTGGCGGCTCGGCCGAGCGCATCGAAAATGCGCTCAACACCACCACGCGCCAGCTCGAAAATACGCTGGGTGTCGGCCTGTCGCAGATGGATGAAAACCTTGCCTCCGCCTATGAGCGGATGCGCAACACCTTGGAAGATCGCAGCAACGCCATCAGCCTGACGCTCCGCGATGCCCATGCCCAGCTCGACAACACGTTGACCGAACAGGCGACCGCGATCGGCACCTCGATCGCCACCAGCGCCAGCATGCTGGAAATGTCGCTCGAAGATCGCGAAGTTTCGCTGCGCCAGACCATCGACGCCAGCGCGCGAGCGCTCGAAGAGCGGCTGCATGGCGGCGCCGGCGATATTGCCGGTCGCATTCAGCAGGCAGCCGGCGATATCACGCGCTCGGCAGAGACCTTCTCGACCAACCTTAACCAGTCGATCGACGGCATGACCAGCCGCTTCGCCGAAACCGGTTCGCGGGTCGAAGCCAGCCTGTCCGCCCTCGAAAACCGCATTCATGATGGCGTCGGCGGCGTTGCCGCCCAGGTCGATGCCGCCGGCAACCGACTGTCCGACACGCTTTCGAGCGGTATCTCTCAGATCGACCGCAGCGGCGACGACGCTGCAGCCCGCATTGCAGCCGCGCTCGACAACCGTCTGGCAACCATGGCAGAGGCGATCGACAGCCGCACCGCCAATCTGAGCCAGGCGCTCGAAAGCGGCAGCGCCCACATCGAAGAGCGCCTGTCGACCATGGACCGCGCCCTGAATGTCGGTCTGGAAGCCGTCAACCGCACCATCGAAGGCAAGGCCACCAACCTCGCCACCACGCTGCGCACTGCAGTTGCCGACGCCGCTCAGGGCATGGACAGCGAGGCGACCCGCACGGCAGACCTGCTCGCCCGCACCGGCCAGCAATTCGCCGACGATCTCGGCAATCGCAGCGATGCCTTTACTCGCTCCATGAACGAGCGTTCCGAAGAGATCGTGACGCGCGTCTCGGAAACACATAACCGTCTGGCGAGCCAGGCGGCTGCAGTCGCTCAGACTTTCTCGGAGGCTGGCAACGCGATCGTCAACAAGGTCGCCGAGGCCGAGGGTCTCGTCGGCAATCAGGTCAACGCCATCTCGCAGGCTCTGTCCTCCGCAGAGCAGTCACTGGAAGCCCGTGGTGCTGCCATCCGCAATACGCTCGCCGGCGGCAGCGAACAGATCGCCTCCACCATGGCGCAGGTCGAGCGCACGCTCGACGAACGCAGCAACGCGATCCGCACCAGCCTGGAAGATCGCGCTCGCGAGATCAACGCGACGCTTGCCGATGTTGACAAGGCTCTTGAGGCCCGTGGCACTTCGATCCGCTCTTCGCTCGACGAGCGCACGCGTGAGCTGAATTCCATGCTTGCCGGTCGCTCTAGCGAGCTGTCACGCCTGATCGAAGAGAAAGCCCGCCCGATCGTCGACCGCTACGCGGCCACCGGCCAGGAAGCGGCAGCGCTGATCTCGGCCGCAGCTCAGGAAAGCAGCGATCGCCTGCGCGCGGAAAACGCCGCTTTGATCAACGCGATCGCATCGCGTACCAACGATACGCTGGCGGCGATCTCGGCCCGCACCGAACATGCCGCCAATGCAGTCAGCGCGCTGGAGAACAATCTGCTTGCCAGCGTCAACGGCATCATCGAGCGACTGGCAGAAAACAACTCTGCAATCGCTGGCATGCTGAGCGGCGCTGCCGAGGAATTCGCCACCATCGACAACCGCCTCAACGCGACGTCAGCCCGGTTTGCCGACTCCGCATCGAAGGCAGGCGAGATGGTTTCCGCCTCGACGCGGCTTCTCGAAGGCAAGGTCGACAAGCTCTCGGATATTTCCGGCAAGACATTGTCGCAGGTCGGCGGCATCATCGGCCGCTTCGACGAGCATTCTAAGGTCCTGTCCCAGGCCTCCCAGCTTCTGGGTGCCGCGCAATCGAACCTCGTCTCGACGCTGGAAGAGCGCGAAACGGCGCTGCAGAACCTATCCATCGGCCTGGTTCAGCGCTCGGAGGAAATCGAGAACACCATGCGCGCCCTCGGCAGCATGGTGGAAAGCGCCTTCGACCGCGCCGAACAGCGCTCCAACCAGGTCACCGGCAATCTGCGTCAGGGCGTTCAGTCCTCCTTCGCCGATATCGGCCGCGTGCTCTCCGATGCGGAATCCCGCGCTGAACAGGCGGCAGAAAGCATGCGCAGTGCGCTGCAGAAGGCAGGCGAAGAGGCCAACCAGACGATCGACGGTACCTTTGCCAATGCCGAGCGTCGCTCGGGCGAGCTGACGAACCGTCTGCGCGGCGGTCTCTCCGCTTCGATCGCCGACATCGAGAATATGCTGACGGAAGCCAGCAAGACGTCCGATGGCGCAGCCCAGCAATTGCGCGAGACGCTGCGCGTCGCCGTTGACGATGCCGTCGGCCGCTTCTCGGGCGCAACCGACGAGATCCGCCGCTCGGCAGGCGATATCCGCAGGGAACTCGACCTGACCCGCAGCGAACTGAAGCGCGGTGCCTTCGATCTGCCGGAAGAGGCCAAGGAAAGCGCGGCCGCCATGCGCCGCGCCGTCGCCGAACAGATCAAGGCTCTACAGGACATTTCGCAGATCGTCGGTCGCTCGACGCAGCAGTTGGAAATCTCCGAACCTTCCGCCCGTGCGCTGGCTGATGCGCAACCGGCTCCGCGTCCCCGTCCGGCAGCGCCCACTCCGGCTGCGGCCGCCCCCGCTCCGGCTCCTCGGCCTCAGCAGCCTGCACCGCAGCCACCCGTTCAGCAGGTGGCACAGCAGCCAGCGCCGCAACAGCCGGTCCTTCAGCCACAGCAGTCGGTGTCTCAGCCTCAGCAGCCGCCGATCGAGGCTCTGGGCCTTCGAGGCACCCTCGCCGAGCGTCCGGTTGCTCCGCAGCCGCGTCCGGCCGAAACCCCGGCTCCTGCCCGCCAGGAAACGGCTGCAGGTGGTGGCTGGATCAGCGATCTCCTGCGCGGCGCATCGCGCGACGACCTTGCCGACCTGCCGCCGGCTCGCCAGACCGCACCACGCCCGCAGACGGAAGCAGCGCCGGTCGCGCGCAATCCGCGGCATGTGGTCGAATCGCTGAACTCGCTTTCGGTCGATATCGCCCGCGCTATCGACCACGATGCTTCGGTTGATCTGTGGCGCCGTTATCAGCGCGGCGAGCGGGATGTCTTCACCCGCCGCCTCTATACGCTGAAGGGCCAGCAGACGTTTGACGAGATCAAGCGCAAGTACGACCGCGAGCCGGAATTCCGCACCGCTGTCGATCGCTATATCGCCGATTTCGAAAAGCTGCTTGCGGACGTCGCCCGCACCGACCGCGACCGCAGCGTGACGCAATCCTACCTGACCTCGGACACCGGCAAGGTCTACACCATGCTGGCCCACGCGGCGGGACGCTTGAGCTGATAACTTAGATACTGCGCAAACAGAAATCCCCGGTCATCGTGCCGGGGATTTTTGATTCAAGCCGGAATACAGGAAGATCGGTCACAAAAGGCGGCCCATCGGATCGCCTTTCTCATTGCCGATATGGGGCAGCTGAACTCAGTGAACGACTTGCACTTTGGAGATCAAGCCGCTGGTGATACCGACGAGCAGGAAGCTGTTGTGGATGCGGACCCAATGATAGCCGCGCGGCGGAGCCGACAGGTGATGACGACGATAGTCGACGCGGGTAGCCCGGCTACGATCGGCGGTAGATAGCCGGCGACCGGTAACCCAGCCGCCCTTGCGCACGACAATCTTCTTCTTCTCGACATTTTTCTCGACGACAGCCTGCTTGTTCGCCGGCGCTGCATTGGCTTCAGGCGTCATCGCTAGCGGAGTCGCCAAAACCGAAGCGGTGAGCAGGACCGAGAAGAGCTTTTTCATCGAAGTGTTTCCTCAATTTATGTCTGCGGACAAATTACCCCAAAAGCAATGAAACGAAACTGAAGATAGTGTTACAATTTCGTAATAGAAATATATGTTTGCGAGCATTTGTTAATCGAGTGAGTGCTTAAAGTTGGCAACTCAAAAAATTTCGCCCACCTTGCAAAGGAAGGCGGGCGAATGATCGATCAAAAGTCGAAACAATCAGAGCTCGTCGTAATTGAACCAGTCGAAATCGGCCGTCTTTGCCCGACCCGACGTATCGAAGGCGAACATGCCGGCAAAGGCGCCCGTGAATAGCCGCGCGGCGGAGCCGACAGGTGATGACGACGATAGTCGACGCGGGTAGCCCGGCTACGATCGGCGGTAGATAGCCGGCGACCGGTAACCCAGCCGCCCTTGCGCACGACAATCTTCTTCTTCTCGACATTTTTCTCGACGACAGCCTGCTTGTTCGCCGGCGCTGCATTGGCTTCAGGCGTCATCGCTAGCGGAGTCGCCAAAACCGAAGCGGTGAGCAGGACCGAGAAGAGCTTTTTCATCGAAGTGTTTCCTCAATTTATGTCTGCGGACAAATTACCCCAAAAGCAATGAAACGAAACTGAAGATAGTGTTACAATTTCGTAATAGAAATATATGTTTGCGAGCATTTGTTAATCGAGTGAGTGCTTAAAGTTGGCAACTCAAAAAATTTCGCCCACCTTGCAAAGGAAGGCGGGCGAATGATCGATCAAAAGTCGAAACAATCAGAGCTCGTCGTAATTGAACCAGTCGAAATCGGCCGTCTTTGCCCGACCCGACGTATCGAAGGCGAACATGCCGGCAAAGGCGCCCGTGAAGGAGCCATGTTCCCCGCGACCGCCCTCGTCCGAAATGACGCCAGCGTCGAGAACCGGGCCGATAGCCAGCCATGCTCCCATGCCCTCGGCCTGCCAGAAGAACTGCAGGTTGTTGTCGCGAATCTCCATGGCGAGCTGGATGCGTCCATTCGGAACGGAGATACCACCTCCGATCGGGAAGCTTAGCCGGCCATTGGGATAATCGCCGGCGCAGGTCATGATGGTGACCGAGCGGCCGAGTTTCTCGTGCAAAGTGACGGCAATCGCATGCAGTTTGAACCTGTTATAGTAATGCGTCAGGCCGGCGACCTGCTGATAGGCGTCGGGCTGGAACTCGACGACCGTTTCGGCGCGAAAACTGTGATGCTCCTGCCGGCGGGCGACGAGCGCCTGTTTGAACCATGAGCCTATGCTTTCCCGAGCAAACAGACGCAGATGCCCAGGCCGTTCCGTCAGGCTGAAGATGCGTTCCGACTGCGGCGTGCGCAACCACTGGAAATCCATTGGCAGCTTGTCGCCATCGAAATTGTAGCCGCTGCGGCGCGGCTTCTCGATCGGCAGGGCGTTGCGCAGGCCCTGCACTTCGACATCGGGAACAACTGTGCCGTTTTCGAGATAGAGCCAGCCATCTTCTTTCCAGACGCATTTCTGCAGGCTGGTCTCGCGGCCGAGCGTGCAGCGGCGATGCGGCGACAACGGCCGGCCGGAGAGATGCGTGTGGTAAAACTGTCCGTCCGGTGTCTCGACATATTGGCCATGCCCTGCCCGCTGTAATGCTGCCTCCGGATGATCCTTCGAGGTGATGAGATGCTTGTTTGGATGCTGCTCATAAGGTCCGTCGATGTTGCGCGAGCGCGCCATGGTGACGGCATGGTCGTAGCCCGTTCCACCTTCGGCCGTCGTCAGATAGTACCAACCGTTCCGCTTGAAGAGATGCGGCCCCTCGACCAAGCCAAGCTCGGTGCCTGCAAAGATGTTTTTGATCGGCCCCTTCAACGATTTCGTAGCCAGATCCCACTCCTGCAGCAGGATACCATCGAAGGCGGGCGTCTTCGGCGAGCCGCCATAGCTTTCGGTGCGATGGTTCCATTGCATGTTGACGAACCATTTGCGGCCGTCATCGTCATGGAAGAGCGAGGGATCGAAACCCGAGGAATTGACATAGGAGGGCTCGGACCATTCGCCTTCGATCGTCGACGACGTCACGATGTAGTTATGCGCATCCTTGAAATTGCCGTCGTAGCGTTTGACATCGGTATAGACCAGCCAGAACAGGCCATCGGCATAGGAGAGGCATGGCGCCCAGATGCCGCAGCTATCCGGCTCGCCACGCATGTCGAGCTGCGAGGCCCGCTCCAGCGGTCGGCGTACCAGCGTCCAGTTCACGAGGTCTCGTGAATGGTGTATCTGCACACCCGGATACCATTCGAAGGTCGAAGTGGCGATGTAATAGTCCTCGCCGACGCGGCAGATGGATGGATCGGGGTTGAAGCCCGGCAAAATCGGGTTGCGGATCATGGGACCATCTCCTTCAGAGAACTCGTCAATATGCGCCGTTCGTACGGCAATGGAAACGCCACCGGCAACGATGCACCGGTCACGACGAGGACCAAGCAAAACGCCCGGAACCTGGTTCCGGGCGTCTTTGAATGTTTATTCGCGCTCGGCCGACTTGGCCCAGAGATTGATATCGGCCTCGCGGGCGTAGACATCGATCTCCTTCAGCTCCTCCGGGGTAAACTCGAGATTGTCGAGCGCCTTGACGCAATCGACGATCTGCGACGAGCGGCTGGCGCCGATCAGCGCGGAGGTGACCCTGCCGCCGCGCAACACCCATGCAATCGCCATTTGCGCCAGCGTCTGGCCGCGCTTCTCCGCGATCCCATTGAGCTTGCGAATATTATCGGTGATCGACGGACGGATGAAGTCGCGTTTCAGGAAATGGTTCTGGGCGGCGCGGCTGTCCTCGGGAATGCCGCTCAGATATTTCGTCGTCAACATGCCCTGGGCGAGCGGCGAGAAGACGATCGAGCCGATGCCGAGCTCTTCCAATGTGTCAATGAGACCGTCATCCTCGACCCAGCGGTTGAGCATGGAATAGCTCGGCTGGTGGATGAGGCAAGGCGTACCGAGATCCTTCAGGATGGCGGCGGCTTCGCGGGTGCGCTGCGAATTGTAGGAGGAGATACCGACATAAAGCGCCCTGCCCGAGCGGACAATATGGTCGAGCGCGCCGCAGGTCTCTTCCAGCGGCGTGTCCGGATCGAAGCGGTGCGAATAGAAGATATCGACATAGTCGAGGCCCATGCGCTTCAGGCTCTGGTCGCAGGACGCGATCAGGTATTTGCGGCTGCCCCATTCGCCATAGGGACCCGGCCACATATCATAGCCTGCCTTGGAAGAGATGATCAGCTCGTCGCGCAGGCCGGCGAATTCGGTGCGCAGGATCTCGCCGAAAGCGGTCTCTGCGCTGCCGGGAGGCGGGCCGTAATTGTTGGCGAGGTCGAAATGGGTGATGCCGAGATCGAAGGCAGTGCGGCACATATCGACCTTGCGGTCGTGCGGGGTATCACCGCCGAAATTATGCCAAAGCCCCAGCGAAACCGCCGGCAGCTTCAGACCGGAGCGGCCGGTTCTGTTGTATTTCATGTTCGCATAGCGATCGGATGCCGGTTGCCAAGCCATGGTTCCAATTCCTCTGAGATGAAAAGCGCGCGGACTCCTCGCCCGCGCGCAAACTAGCTTTTCGCGCGCTTACTTCAAGAGCGCCTGCGCCTCTTCGATGCCGAGAGCAGCCGGCTGCGTGCAGGTCGTGGTCAGATCGACGAAGCGGTTCTCCGCACCCGATTTCAGGATCGAGGTCATGACATCGACGCCGTGCAGTGTACGGTCGAGCGAGCAGCGAGCATCGCGGCCATCGATCAGCGACGCCGCCAAGTCGGCGAGACCAGCCGTGCGATAGTTGGCACGCGCGCCGTTCGGGCTCTCCTGATTGACAATGCCGAAAGGATGCGCCCATTCGCCGAGCGGCTCGATGTCCTTGCTGCGACCGCTGGCCTCGACCGTGCCGCCAAAGAAGTTCGGATCGGGCACGTAGAGGGAACCTTCGGTGCCGTAGAGCTCCATGTTGGCATGGCGATGCGACCAGACATCCCAGCTTGCCGTTAATGTCACCGTTGCGCCGCTGACGAATTCCAAGAGCGCCTGGATCGTCGTCGGCGTCTTCACGGGGATGACCTCGCCACTGCGCGGCTCGCTCGTGATGGTACGGGTTTCCGACGCCATCGACGTCATGGCGCCGACGCGCTTGACCGGGCCGATCAGGTTGATGAGATTGGCGATGTAGTACGGTCCGAGATCGAGGATCGGGCCGCCACCCGGCAGGAAGAAGAAGTCCGGGTTCGGATGCCACATTTCCATGCCTGGGCTCATGACGTAGCACGCGCCTGAGGTGATACGTCCGATGCCACCGTCGTCTACGAACTTACGGGCGAGCTGATGGGCGCCGCCGAGGAAGGTGTCGGGAGCGCAGCCGACGGCAAGCCCCTTCTCCTTGGCGATGCGGCGCAATTCTTCGCCCTGCTCCAGCGTCAGCACCAGAGGCTTTTCGGAATAGACGTGCTTTCCGGCCTCCAGAATGCGCTTGGAAACCGCGAAGTGCGCGTCCGGGATCGTCAGATTGACGATGACGTCGAGCTCATCATTGGCGAGCAACTCGTCGATGGTCTGCGCTTTGACCTTGTATTCCTCGGCGCGCAGGCGTGCCGCGTCCATGTTGATATCAGCGCAGGCGAGCACTTTCAGACCCTTGAAGAGCGGAGAAAGCTTGAAATAGGTGGTTGAAATATTGCCGCATCCGATGATGCCGACGCCAAGTTCCTTAGTCATGTGGGATGCCTCAGTAGGTCTTGAAGGATGCGATGGAACGGGTGATCAAGCGATCGATATCGCTCGGATTGTCGTGCTCGAGCACATAATGCTTTGCCTTGGTGCCAGCGAGCGCCTTGATCAGCTTCGGCCACGGAACCGTCCCATGACCGAGATCGGCCCAACCGTCTTCATCCTTGTTTTCGCCGCGCGCAGCGATGTCCTTGACATGCACGGAGGAAATGCGCGAACCGAGCTTTTCGATCCAGGCAAAAGGATCGGCACCGCCACGGATCACCCAGGCGATGTCGGCTTCCCAGGATATCTCCGGAGCGCCCTCGAAGATCTGCTCGATCGGCAACGAACCGTCGGCCTGCTTGACGAATTCGAAGTCGTGATTGTGCCAACCGAACTCGAAGCCGGCATCCTTGTAGGGCTTGCTCATCTCATGCAGGCGTTTGCCGAAAGCCAGCCAGCCGGCGGCATCCTTCGGGCGCTGATCGGCGCCGATATGCGGCGCATAGATCGAATCCATACCGAGAATTTTGGCGATGGTCAGCGACTTCTGCACTTCGCCATCGAGGAAATCCGGGCTGAAATGGCCGCTCGTCATGCTCAGGCCATTTTGGTCGAGCTCAGCACGCAGGCTCTTCAAACCAGCTTCGTCCAGATCGGAATAGATGCCGCCAAAACCTTCGACTTCCGCATACCCAGCCTTGCCGAGCTTTAGGAGGATATCCGAATAAGGCTGAAAATTGCGGGCGCTATAAAGCTGGAATCCAAGTTTCGTCATCGATATTTCCTCCAATGGCCTCGCGGCCTGTTGTTTTGGGCCTCAGGCCCGTAAATCGCCGCCGAAAGGCGGCCGGATATCTCAGTCTACCGATTGGCTGGCCAACGATTGACTGGAGTGCAAGTCGTAGAAGCGGAAATCGGGAACGCTGCCGGCAAGCGGCTTGGTCGGCGTGAAGACGATGCGGCGGCTCTCGCCGGCGGCGAGATCGAAGGCATTGTCGGAGTAGCGCCCTTCCGTCTCGCTTTCGATCATCACGAACAGGGCCAATCCCTTCGCCGTCACGGTGAGTTCCAACGTGCCGTTCTCCTCGATCTCCTCCCGCAACACCGTCAGACCCGCAGGCTGTAGCTCCAGAGCCTTATAGGTGCCGTGAACATAGTGCCCCTCACCGCCCATTCCGTTCGATGCGGTGAAATGCCACGCCAACAGGCAATCGGCCGGTACTTGAGACGCATCGATCGACAGCGCCGTGACGGCTGCATCCGGTGTGCAGACCGCATGCGCGGTCGTCAGCGGGACTCGCTCGCCATCGAGCTTGAGCAGCGACACCGCGATGTCGGCAGTGACGTCCGCATTCGTGTCGTTGACGAGCGAGAAACGGATGGTCCTGCTGTCTTCGGACGGAATGGCTGCGACAGAAACCGGCTGGAAGAAACGGCGCACCAAATAATGCATCACCTTCCAGCGCCCGCCGTAATCGAGGCTCGACCAGGAAGCCACCGGCCAAGTGTCATTGAGCTGCCAGTAGATGGTGCCCATGCAATGCGGCTTGAGCGACCGCCAATATTCGACCGCGGTCTTGATGGCGAGGCCTTGCTGCACCTGGCTCAGATAGACGAAGTTGGGAAAATCCTTCGGAAAGCGGAAATAGCGGAACATCGTGCCGGCGATGCGCTCGTTGCCGCCGGCATTCTTCTGGTGCAGCTCCATGACCGGCGACGCGATATTCATATCCTTGGCGTCGGCATAGGTCTTGATAACAGGCAGCGACGTATAGGACTGGAAGCCGAACTCCGAGCAGAAGCGCGGACGCACGGAGCGGTAATTGTCGAAGGACTTATTCTCGTGCCAGACCGACCAATAATGCATGTCGCCGGAGCCGTCGGCATGCCAGGCATCGCCGAAATTGAGATAGCCGGAGGCCGGGCTCGACGGCCACCAGATCGCATCCGGCGCGGCTTTCTTAGTGGCCTGTTCGATCGTCCGGTTGAGGCGGTCGTAGGAGACGAGATAGCGGTCGCGGTCTTTGCGGGATTCCTCGAACCAGGTAAGCGCCCCCACCAGCTCGTTGTCGCCGCACCAGAGCACGATCGACGGGTGCGTCGCCAGACGCTTGACCTGATAGCCGACCTCAGCCTCGACATTCCCGAGGAAATCGCCAGTCGAAGGATAGAGGTTGCAGGCGAACATGAAGTCCTGCCAGATCATCAGACCCAGGCGGTCGCAGACATCGTAGAACCAGTCATGCTCGTAGAAACCGCCACCCCAGATGCGGATGACGTTCATGTTCGCTGCCGCGGCCGATTGCAGCAAGTCCTCGGTCAAGGCCGGGCTCGAACGTGAAAACAGCGCATCCGCCGGGATCCAGTTGGCGCCGCGGGCGAATATCTCGCGCCCGTTGACCTTGAGCGCAAAACGGCTGCCCGCTTCGTCCTCGTCGGTGATCAGCTCGACGGTGCGCAGGCCGATCTGCCGCGTTACCGTCTCGGAATTGGTCTCGACGGAGAGCGCATAAAGAGCCCGTTCGCCGCTGCCGGCCGGCCACCACAGCTTCGGCCTTTCGATATGGAAGACATGCGTCACCGAGGTCTCGCCCGCATTGACGCCGACATCAAGCCGCAGACGCTCGTCGTCGAGCGAGAAATAGATTTGGGCAACGCCGATGCCCTTCGCAAACAGTGCTACAGTGACGATGAGATCGACCGAGCCGTCGCCATTGTGCTCCTGCCGGATGACCATATTCTCTATACGGGCGATCTCGAGCTTCTTCAGCGCGATCGTGCCGTAGAGGCCGAGCGGTGCCACGGCGATGTTCCAGTCCCAGCCGAAATGGCATTGCGGCTTGCGCAGCATATTGCCATTGGGGATCGGCGAATTGGCGGTGCTGTAGGGAATGTAGAATGGTTGCCTTGCCTGCAGTTCGGCACCCGCCTTGATGCTGGAATGCAACACGATGCGGATGGTATTCTCGCCCGCCTTCAGTGCTTTGGAGACATCCGGCCGATAGCGCTGGAAGCAATTATTGCCCTCGAGCACGAGGGTGTCGTTGACATAAACACTCGCCACCGTGTCCAGATAGTCGATGTCGAGGTACCAGTCGCCGTCTGCGTCATCGAGCGTAAAGCGGCGCTCAATTTGCCAATCCTGGTTCGCGACCCACTGCACCACCTCTTCGTTTCGGCCGAAATAAGGATCCGGAATAACGTCTGCGGCATGAAGAGCGGTGTGGACATCGCCCGGCACAGGCATGGAAAGTGAATGATCGCTGTCCGGCGAGGTAAGCCGCCACTGACCAGCCAAATCGATAATAAAAGTGCCATTGAGTGAAGACGACATCGGACCTCCGGAACCCGCTGCAGATGGAGGCGACAGTGCCGCCTCCATTCATATGATCATATTCTGAGTTCTGTTTGTGCGTCAAAGAGCGAGGCCAGCGACATATCGAAGCCGAGCTTCACCGGCGTCGCCGGGCTGAAACGCCGCGCTCCGTTGATGCGCACCGACATAGTGTGGCCGGCGTGCTTGAGCCAGAGCAGGTTGTCGGCGCCCATCGGCTCTTCGATATCGACCGTTGCGTTGTGCACCTCGGTGTCGGGACTCAGATCCTCATTCACCTTGATATGCTCGGGCCGGACACCAAGAATGACCTTGCGGCCCGGCTCCAACGCCTCGCCGGCATTATAGCCACCGAGCGAGAAAATCACATTGTTGGTGGCGAAAGCTATCCTGCCCTCCCGGCTCACCAGTTCGCCATGCAGGAAATTCATCGACGGCGATCCGATGAAGCCGGCAACGAAAAGATTGCGCGGCTTGTTGTAGATCGTCGTCGGATCATCGAGCTGCTGGATGATACCGCTCTTCATGATGGCGATGCGGTCGGCGAGCGTCAGCGCCTCGATCTGGTCGTGGGTGACATAGATCATCGTGTTCTTCAGCGACTGGTGCAGACGCTTGATTTCGACGCGCAACTCCGATCGCAGCTTGGCATCGAGGTTCGACAAAGGCTCATCGAACAGGAACACGTCGACATCGCGCACTAGGGCACGGCCGATCGCCACACGCTGGCGCTGGCCGCCGGAAAGCTCCGCCGGTTTGCGCTTAAGCAATGGCTGGATCTGCAGGATCTCGGCCGCCCGCGCAATGCGCTTGTCGATCTCTGCCTGCGGCACCTTGGCGACGTGCAGCCCGAAGGAAAGGTTCTTTTCGACCGTCATCTGCGGATAGAGCGCATAGGACTGAAACACCATGCCGATGCCGCGGTCCTTGGGCTCTTCCCAGGTGACGTTCTTGCCCTTGATGAAGATCTTTCCTTCTGTGATATCAAGCAGGCCGGCGATGCAGTTGAGCAATGTCGACTTGCCGCAGCCGGACGAGCCGAGCAGCACGAGGAACTCGCCGTCGTTGATCTCGAGGTTGAGGTTCTTCAGAACGGTGACCGCGCCGAAATCGAGCGACAGGTCTTTGATGGAAACGCTGCTGTTCATGGATCACCCCTTCACTGCGCCGGCGGCGATGCCACGGACGAAAAGCCGCCCGGAGACGAAATAAACGACCAGCGGAACAAGACCCGTGAGGATCGTTGCCGCCATGTTGACGTTGTATTCCTTCACGCCTTGGACGGAATTGACGATATTGTTGAGCTGCACGGTCATTGGGTAATACTCCGGCCTGGTGAAGACGACACCGAACAGGAAGTCGTTCCAGATACCCGTAATCTGCAGGATCATGGCGACAACGAAGATCGGCAGCGACATGGGCAGCATGATGCGCAGGAAAATCTGCCAGAAACCCGCACCATCGATACGCGCAGCCTTGAAGAGCTCCACCGGCAGCGATGCGAAATAATTGCGGAACAACAAGGTCAGGATCGGCATGCCGAAGATGCAGTGCACCAGGATAAGCCCGCTAAGCGTGCCGTAGATGCCGATTTCGCGCAGCACGATGACGATCGGATAGATCATCACCTGATAGGGGATGAACGCGCCGATGATGAGGATCGAGAAGAAGAAGTCCGCCCCCTTGAACCGCCAGTTGGCGAGCGCATAGCCGTTGACCGAAGCCACAGCGATCGAGAAGATCGTGGACGGCACGGTGATGCGGACGGAATTCCAGAACCCGCGGGAAAGACCGTCGCAATTGAGACCGGTGCAAGCCGTTGCCCAGGCTTTCACCCAAGGTTCGAATGTGATCTCCAGCGGCGGCGAGAAGATGTTGCCAAGCCGGATTTCCGGCATCCCCTTGAGTGAGGTGACGATCATCACATACAGCGGCAACAGATAGTAGGTGGCGGCAACGAAGAGCGTGCCGTAGAGCATGATGTTGCGGCCGGAAATCACGCGGCGCGGCTTGGCACCCTGCGGTTCCGAATATGTCTGGTCAGTCGAGGCGAGACCGCTGTTCGCATTCTTGAGAGTGATGGTATCAGACACGTTTGCGCCCTCCGCCGAATTCCAGATAGGCCCAAGGGATGATGACGATCGCGACAGTGACCAGCATCATGGTTGAAGCTGCAAATCCCTGACCGAGGTTCTGCGCCTGGAACATGTAGTCGTAGACGTATTTCGCCGGGACCTCCGAAGCGATGCCGGGCCCGCCGCTCGTTTGCGCGACGACGAGGTCATAGACCTTGACGATACCGCTGGCGATGATGACCAGCGTAGTGATGAAGACCGGGCGCATCATCGGAATGACAATGAACAGATAGGTCTTCCACATGGGGATCCCATCGACACGCGCTGCCTTCCAGATATCTTCATCGATACCGCGCAGGCCGGCGAGCATCAAACACATTACAAGGCCTGTTCCTTGCCAGAGGGCGGCGATCAGCACGCCGTAGATTACGATGCTCGGCGTATAGAGCGGATCGAAAGTGAAGGTCGTCCAACCCAGCGAACGCACCACCGACTGGATGCCGAATTCGGGATTGAGCAGCCACTGCCAGACAAGGCCGGTGACGATGAAAGAGAGGGCGAAGGGATAAAGGAAGATCGTGCGGAAGGTGTTTTCGAACCGGATCTTCTGATCCATCAGCGCAGCCAGCACAAAGCCGATGACGAGGCTGAAGATCATGGAAAAAATGCCGTAAACGGCAAGGTTTTCAATGGATACGACCCATCGCGGCGCCGCCCACAAGCGGTAGTATTGGTCCAGTCCGACGAAGCTCAGACGTGGCAGCAGCTTCGAATTGGTGAAGGAATAAACGACCGTCCAGATCGTGCCACCCATAAAGATGACGACAGCCGTTAAGATCATCGGAATGGATGCAATCTTCGAATTCAGATTGCGCAGAAATTGATTTGGCCGGTCGGCTTTCGCATGACCCGTCATTGTACCTCCTTCTGAAGCGCGACTGCTTCGGTGATCGGGAACCGGGTCAGTGGCCGCGGCTCCTCTCACTCCCTCCTCGTCCACGGTCGAACATCACATCCGTGCAGGTTCGCCGCCCATAAGGATCGCTGCAGCTAGCCGGCTCACAACATGTGTCCAGCCGTGATACCGGACCCGCTATAATGGGGGCCGGTATCACTACAGCGAGACGATTGAGATCAATCAGCCGCAGCGATGATCTCGACGAAGCGCTTCTGAGCCGCTTCCGGCGTCATCGAAGGATTGGCGAAGAATTCGGAGAACAGGTCCTCCTTCTGCTTCTGGCTGTCGGCAGAAAGAAGCTGGTCCGTACCCTGGATCACGTTACCCTTCTTCAGGATCTCCAAGCCCTTCTTCATGCAGTCGTTGGCGGAGGCAAGGTCCACGTCGCCACGCACGGGCAGCGAGCCCTTCTTCAAATTGAAGGCAACCTGCGTCTTCGGATCGAGCAGCGTCTTTGCGAGCGCTTCCTGAGCCTTCGACTTGGCCTCGTCCTTCAGCAATGGGAAGTAGAACGCGTCACCGCCCGTCGAGATGACTTCGTTGACGCCGAGACCCGGGAGGCAGGTATAGTCCGTGCCGGCCTTCTGGCCCGCCAAGGCGAACTCGCCCTGTGCCCAGTCGCCCATGATCTGGCCGCCGGCCTTGGCGGTGATGACCATGTTCGTCGCCTGGTTCCAATCCTGAACGTTGGAGCCCTTGGACATTTTGCGGGCGTCGTCGGCAGCCTTGAAGACCTTGGCGATCTCCGGTCCGGCGGCCACTTTCGCATCCTTGTCGCTAAACACCTTCTGGAAGGTGTCCTTGCCGGCGATGGCGACCATCAAGACGTCGAAAGCGCCCGCAGCCTGCCACGGCTGGCCGCCGACGGCGAGCGGAACGATGCCTGCCTTCTCCAGCGCGGGAGCGGCGGCGACGAACTCATCCCAGTTCTTCGGGACCGGAACGCCGGCCTTCTTGAAGGCGGCATTCGAAAGCCAGAGCCACTGCCAGGAATGGATATTGACCGGCGCGCAATAGATCTTGCCGTCGATCGTGCAGGAGTCGAGCAGGCTGGATGGGCGAATGATGTCCTTCCAATGCTCCTGCGTAGCGACATCGGTCAGATCACGCATGAGGCCGGCCTGCACAAGCTCTTCGGCCTGGCGGCCATGGTTGAACTGGGTGGCGCCCATCGGATCACCTCCAGTAAGTCGGCTGATCATGATCGGACGCGCCGTGCTGCCGGAACCGGCAATCGCACCATCGACCCAGTGATTGCCGGTCGCGTCGAATGCCTTTGCCAATTCGGCCACGGCGGCGGCTTCACCGCCGGACGTCCACCAATGGGTCACTTCCAGGTCGGTCGCCTTGGCCGCACCAAATGGTAACACGACGGAAGCAGCCAATGCGACAGCCATCAAACGAATATTCATGAGTTCTCCTCCCTCACTGAAACGTTACCGGAAAAACGTAGTCCAATCATTTTCAACGCGCAACCGCTCGCCCGCAAAATTTTTTCGCAAATTCAAATATACGACTCCAGATTACATTTCTCATTTCGGAAGAAGCCAACATGTCCGGCAATTCAACCGGCTAAATCATCTGAATCCTAATCAACAAAGCTTTGATTTAATTATCATATATCGAGAATTTTCCGCTAAGATTTCTTAAACTCCTTTCGCAATTGCAAAAATTTTTGGCAGAGCCTGTGGATTCAACTACTGGGTATTCCGGCCTCCCCGACGTCAGAAAAAGCGCTCGACTTTTCTACTGTATCGTTACAGATTTTCGAAACGGAGGAGGAGTGACCACATCGCGCATATGCTTGCGGCGCCGCTGCAGGCAATATAAGCGGATGGTCGCGGGAGGCGGCCGGGAGGCAGCATTGCACGACATGGACAGTAAGAAGATTTCCGGCAGCGGCACTACACAATCGACGCACGAACGACCGACGCTCAAAACGATCGCCTTCATGACCGGGCTCGGAATAACCACCGTGTCGCGTGCCCTAAAGGATGCCCCGGATATTGGCGCCGAAACCAAGGAGCGGGTGCGCATGGTCGCCCGTCAATTGGGTTATCAGCCCAATCGCGCCGGCGTGCGCCTGAGAACCGGCAAGACCAACGTTATCGCGCTGGTCCTTAGCATCGACGAGGAAATCATGGGTTTCACCAGCCAGATGGTCTTCGGCATCTCCGAGGTTCTGGCCGGCACGCAATATCACCTCGTCATTACGCCGCACTCGCACAGCAAGGATCCGTTGGTCCCCGTGCGCTACATTCTCGACACCGGCTCGGCCGATGGCGTTATCATATCGCGCACGGAGCCGGACGATCCGCGTGTGGAACTCATGCATGAGCGCGGGATGCCCTTCGCCACGCATGGACGGACGAATATGGGGATTTCCCATCCCTTTCACGACTTCGACAACGAAGCTTTCGCACGCGAAGCGGTGCGCGCGCTGGTCGGCAGGGGACGACGGCGCATCGCGCTTTTGCAGCCGCCGGCCAAGCTCACCTACTACCTGCACACCCAGATCGGCTTCCAAACGGGCCTGCGTGAATGCAACGCCCAGGAGGTTCCGCTGAGGGCCAGCACTGACACGACGCTTGCCGAAATCAAGGATACTGTCGAAGAGCTGATGCGCTCCTCGCATGCGCCTGACGGCTTCGTCTGTTCCAGCAGCGCCGGCGCCATCGCCGTCAATGCCGGCCTCGAAGCGGCGGGTCTTCGCCTCGGCCACGATATCGATATGGTCGCCAAGCAATCGACTGATGTGCTGAGCTGGATACGCCCGGAAATCATCTCGATCCTCGAGGATTTTCGCCAGGCCGGTCGGGAATTGGGTAAGGCGGTCATAGCGCGCATAGACGGCGTCGAGCCCGAATTGCTGCAAAGCATCAGCCCACCCGTCTGGCCGAAGAGCTGACAGGAAAAAGGCCCACCGGGATGTCCGGCAGGCCCTTTTGTCTCGTCAATCCGAAAGTGTACGATTAGCCGTTCGCGCCGCTGCCCCAAGGGCCGTGATGGATGTCCTTGCCATCGACGCGATCGAAGCCGTGGGCGCCGAAGAAGTCGCGCTGCGCCTGGATGAGGTTTGCAGTGCCGCGGGCCTGGCGATAGGCATCGAAATAGGTCAGCGCCGAGGCCAGCGCCGGAACCGGCAGGCCGGATGCCGTGGCCGCCGAAACAATGCGGCGCAGCGACGGGATCGATTCCTTGACCATGCCGGCGAAGGCCGGCGTCACGATCAGATTGGCTGCATCCGGCGCCTTGGTGAAGGCGCTGGTGATCTCGTCAAGGAACTGCGAACGGATGATGCAGCCCGCGCGCCAGATCTTGGCGATGACCGGCATCGGCAGCGACCAATTGAACTCCTTCGAGGCCTCCGCCATCACGGCAAAGCCCTGTGCATAGGCACCGATCTTGGCGGCGAAGAGGGCCAGTTCCAGGTCTTTCAGCAAATCGGGACCAAAGCCGATGGGGAACTTATAGTCCGGTGTGCCGAAAATCTCCTGAGCGGCTTCGCGCTGACCCTTGATGGCCGATAGGCTGCGGGCTGCGACGGCAGCTTCGATGGCGGTCGCCGGGATGCCCATGTTCTGTGCCTCGATTGCCGACCACTTGCCGGTGCCCTTCTGGCCGGCCTTGTCGAGGATGACATCGGGCATGGCGCTGCCAGTCGCCGGGTCCTTGGCGGCCAGAACCTTCTCGGTGATCTCGATCAGGTAGGAGTTCAACCGGCCCTTGTTCCATTCACCGAAGATGTCGCTGATCTCGGCCGCGCTCTTGCCGAGGCCGTCGCGCAGGATGCCGTAGATTTCGGCGATCATCTGCATGTCGGCATATTCGATGCCGTTATGGATCGTCTTGACGAAATGACCGGCACCATCGTTGCCGAGCCAGGCGACGCACGGATCGTCCTTGTACTTGGCGGCGATCGACGTCAGCACTTTCTCAACGCGCTTGTAGGATTCTTCGGTGCCGCCGACCATGATCGACGGACCATGGCGCGCGCCTTCTTCACCACCCGAGACACCCATGCCGATGAAGGTCAGGCCGGTATCCTTCAGGCGATCGAAACGCGCAATCGTATCGCGGAAATTGGCATTGCCGGCGTCGATCATGATGTCGCCCTTGTCGAGATGCGGCTGCAACGCCGCCATCTGCTGGTCGACCGGCTCGCCAGCCTTGATCATGATGATGATCGGCCGCGGCGGACGGATCGCGTCGACGAACTCCTCGATTGTCTTGCAGGGAATGATCTTGTCTTTCAGCGCACCGGCGTTCGCATAGAACTCATCCGTAACTTGCGGCGTGCGGTTGAATACCGCGATTTTATTGCCTTTTTCGGCAATGTTGAGCGCCAGATTCGATCCCATGACAGCGAGACCGATCAGTCCGATTTCTGCCTTTTCCACGACAATCCTCCAATGGGCTGCTTACTGCGCTGCACGACCTTGAGACGAGCAAAGGACGCAGTAACACTTTGAAATGACACATAACCCGGAAATCGACTCCGATTTTCGGGTCAGGCGTTAGTCCGATGTTGTTGCACTCCGGGCGTGAAACGGCAAGCCTTTGCCAGCTTCGAATCGTCTCCATTGCAGGACCGTGCAAGAATGCCCCAGGATTCTTCAAAACTGCAGCCTTTCCGTTGAGCCGCCTGCGACCCAATTCTGCAATTCATCAAACTCAAATATACAGGAGGAGGCATCCATGTCGACCATGACCGCAAGGATCGTTCATATCTCCATCGATCGCCATTGGAAGGAAGTCTATGGCTTTGCCGGCCGTCCGGAGAACATGCCGCTTTGGGCCTCCGGGCTCGCATCCGGATTGGAGCAGGATGGCGAGGACTGGGTTGCCAAAGGCATTCTCGGCACTGTCCGCGTCAGCTTCACGCCCCGCAACGAATTCGGCGTCATCGATCATACCGTGACGATCGAATCCGGCCTGAAGGTCCATAACGCACTTCGGGTCGCACCGAATGGCGATGGCTGCGAGGTCATGTTCTTGCTGCTGAAGCTGCCGGGCATGACTGACGAGCAATTCGCCGCAGACGCAGCGCATATACAGAAGGATCTGGGCACGTTGAAGTCCATGATGGAACGATAGACAGGCCCAGAGGACGGTTCTGCCTTTTATCGAACGGAGAATCGCACCGTCTTTTGTTCTCGTAACTACGGCAGGAAAACGGCTTTTGCCGTACCCGGTACTGCCCTAAATAGAGCGTAGCGTCCAATCGACGATCTCTGCCGTCACGCCGGCAAAGGCCGTGTCGAGCCCTCGAACGAAATCGGTATTGCTGCCGCCACTGACCGGCACGACTTTGCGGAAGATACTCTGCGTCTTGACCGTGCCCGAGCGGTCATTGAGGATTTTGACCGAGATTTCGACACTTGCCGATTTCTGGCCCGCCGCGGTATCGATCTCGAAGGAACGGATGTCTGTGACGATCTGATAATCGATCGCCAGCCCCTGCCCCGGCACGCCGACGCCGCCGAGCTTGCCGGTATTTTCGAAGGCTTCGACCAGCTTCGACTGCACTATCCGGGTCAGCTTGTCGCTCCACTGCGACTTGCTGAGATACTGGATTTCCGACGGCGAAACGCGGATGACGATCTGGTTGCTGTCAAGCGCCTGCAGCGCCGTCGGCTGCGGTATCAGAATTTGCCGGCTCTTGACCGAGGGGCCGCTCGCCTTGACCGAAGCGGAGAGATCATATGTGTCGTTGACTGCGGCAGCGCCGCAGCCGCTCAGCAAGGCTGCAAGCAATGGCAGAATAAAAGCCGCCCTCCGGTACACATGATGACGCTCACGCGAAACGCAACCGACCATATTCCGCCTGTCCCCTGCAGCCCAAAAATCGCTATTCATCAACGCCGCGCCCGGCCATCATATTGCTTGACGGTATCGCCGCCGAAAATCAGGCGCTGCGGATTGCGGTCAAAGTTAGTGATTGTGTTATTAAGATTGTCAACCGTGCCTCGCATATCATTGATGAGAGACTGCACGTCGCGCAGGCCGCCACTCGAAAATTTCTGCAGGTTATCGGCGATAGGCCCGATCCGGGCGTTGAGATTGTCCGCCATCGTCTTGAAGGACTGGAGCGTGTCCCTGGCTTCCGCAAACAGCGACTTCGTATCACCGGAGCCGAGCAGCGAATCGACCTTGGTAAGAATGCCGTCGACCTTGTTGGAGGCGGAATTCAGCTTGTTGGAAATATCCTTGGCATTGGCGATCGTCACGTCGATATCTTGCTGATGGGCCGCCACCGAATTGGCGACATCGCGAATGGATATGACGGCCTTCCGGGCGTCCTTGGTCACCTCTGCGATATCGTCCATCGACCCCTTCACCTTGTTCGGATCGATTTGCGCCACGATCGCGTCGACGCGGTCGAGGGTCTTTTGCGCGTTCTGACCGAAGGTGGTGTAGGTATCGGCCGTCTGCTTGAAGGAGGCGATCGTCGCCTTCAGATCGGTCGTCGCGTCAGCCACATTGGCGGTGATCTTGTCGGCATTGTTGACGACGTCGTTGATCTTGTTGGCGTCGACCGCGCGCACCAGCTTCTCGACCGCATCCAGCGTCGATTCGACGCGTGGCGACACGCTCTTGATGGTATCGGAGAGCTGTCCGACGCTGGCGAGGAATTTGTCGATATTGTCGGAATTGTCAGCCAGCGCCTTGGAGAACTTCTGAGCGTTGCGCACCGTATCGGTCAGCGGCCCGCGGGAATCAGTGATGAAACCCTGTATGTCGCCGATCGTGTCGTTGGCGCGGTTCAAGATCTTGTCGGCGGTGGTGAGAAGGTTTGTCACGCTCGACTGATCGGCGAGCAATACCGCCCGCTTACCGGTTTCGATCGAGCGCTTGAGGATGTTCTCGTCACCCTTGCGGCCGCCCGAAAGCTCGATATAGGCGGCACCCGTCAGGCCCTGGATTTCTAGAATGGCCTTGGTGGACGTATAGACCGGTGCATCGGCGCGCACCTCGGTAAAGGCCAGCGAATAGTTCGGATCATCGGCATCGATCGAAAGCCCTTGTACCGAGCCGACCTGAATGCCGTTGAAGCGCACGGGCGAGCCGACGCTGAGGCCGTTTGCCGAACCGGGAATGCGAACGACCAGCTCGGCCATTGGACCGCCGCGGCCATATTCCGCCATCCAATAGACAAAGCCGAAGGCAGCCGCGATAACCAGCAGCGTAAAGAACCCGACGATCGTATAATTGGCTTTGGTTTCCATAGTCTCTAGTCACTTCCCGCGGCTGTGGGCGCCTGCGCCATTGTCGTCGTTGCGATGCCCGATGTCCTCCCGCGGCACGATTGATCGCGCACGTTTGCCTCGGAAATAGGACTGCACCCACGGGTCATCACAAGCCAGCATGTCCTCAACCGTACCCTCCACCAATACCCGTTTCTGTCCGAGAACGGCAATACGGTCGCAGACGGAAAAAAGGCTGTCGAGGTCGTGGGTCACCATATAGACGGTGAGGCCAAGCGTATCCCGCAGCTTGGCAATCAGCTCGTCGAACTCCGCCGCGCCGATCGGATCGAGGCCGGAGGTCGGCTCATCCAGGAAAACGAGATCGGGATCGAGCGCCAAGGCCCTGGCGAGGGCGGCACGTTTGATCATGCCGCCGGAAAGCTCGGACGGGTATTTGTCGGCGGCATCGGCGGCGAGCCCTACCATCCGGATTTTCAGATGCGCCAGCTCGTCCATCAGCGCCTGCGGCAGATCGAGATATTCCCGCATCGGCACCTGAATGTTTTCCTTCACGGTCAGGGAAGAAAACAATGCCCCCTGCTGGAAAAGCACGCCCAGGCGCATATCGAGCCCGTTGCGTTCCGGCTCCGAGAGCTTGTCGTAATCTTCGCCGAGAATCTCGATGACGCCGGAACGGCGCGGCAGCAGTCGCAATACCGTGCGCAGCAGCACCGATTTGCCCGCACCGGAAGCGCCGACGAAGCCCAGAATTTCGCCGCGGTAAATATTCAGGTTCAATTTATCGAGCACCACTTTCGATCCGAAAGCGACGGTGACATCCCGTGCCGATAGCACGACGTCTCTGCCTTGCTCATCCTTATCCATCGGGATTTCCGAGTGAAGCGCGCTCATCCCTGGCAACCCTCAGAAATCGATCGCTGCATAGAACATGGCAAAAAGCCCGTCCATGAGGATCACCACGAAAATCGATTTCACAACGGACTGCGTCACATGCTGACCGAGAGACTCGGCGCTGCCACCCACCTTCAGCCCTTCGACCGCAGCAACAATGCCGATGACGAGCGCCATGAACGGCGCCTTGATCATGCCCGAGATGACGGTGGAGAGACTGATTGCTTCGTGCAGGCGCGAAACGAAAGTGGCGAAGGTGATACCGGAATAGGCCCAGGCAACCACCGCCGCACCGCCAAGCGAGGCGAAGTTTGCAATGATCGTCAGCAAGGGCAGCGCGACGGTCAACGCCACCAATCGCGGGAAGATCAGAACGCCGACCGGATTGAGACCCATGACCTTCAGCGCATCGACTTCTTCGCGCATCTTCATCGATCCGATTTCGGCAGTAATGGCGCTGCCCGAACGGCCGGCGATCATGATGGCGGTCAGAAGCACGCCGATTTCACGCAATTGCAGGATGCCGACGAGATCGACGACGAAGATTTCGGCGCCGAAATAGCGAAGCTGGAATGCGCCCTGCTGCGCGATGATCGCGCCGATCAGAAAAGACATCAGCAGGATGATCGGCACGGCGCGCACCGCCATGTGGTCGATCTGATTGACGATCGAAGCGGGCGACACACCGCTGCCGCGCCCAAACTTGAGCTGCGCGCCGCGCACCGCCGAACCGAGAATGTACATGGCCGCGATGAGGTTGCCCCAGATTTCGTAGACGCTTTCGCCGATCGGCGCAAAAAACCGTTCCGCCAAGGATTTCCTCGGCTTGGGCTCCGCGACCTCTTTGTCCGGTTCCTCGGTAAAGGCGGTCAACAGCTCATCGATATGGGGGTTTGAGCCCTCGATCCTGACGCTGGCGCCATGCCCTTCCTGGCTCTCCTTCAGGCGCCGGATCAGTAGCGCACCGGCGGTATCGACATCGGAGAGATCGGAAAGATCGATCACCACCTGATCGCCGCCGCGCTGTTTCGTAAGCTGATCGATCTGCCGCAGCACGCCATGCACATTGGCGCTGCGCCAATTGCCTTCCAGCCGATAGCGATGCCCGTTGCCATCGGGCTCGTCATCGATCCTTGGTGCATCGGGTTTCTGTTCGGCTGCTTTCAAACTCATGCGTCTTTCAGGTCTTGCGTCACAATCGCCGACTCAGGAATCCCAGCTCGACGCAAATGGTTAATATCCGAGTGCATACGCGATTTCCATGCCAAGCCGATGTCAAAATAGGCCATAGCATTTTGATATCCAAATGAATTCGTTTCGCACGGCCTCAGGAGGCCTCGCCCGCCCTTTCGCCAAACGCGGAACTGCGCGGTTGAAGATTGCGGGCAAGGATCACCATAGCGAGGCCGAAGGCGGCAACACCGGCCATGACATAGTAGCTGGAAGGACCGAGCCACGCGTAAAGATAGCCGGACGCCAGGGTCATCAGCCCGAGGAACATGCCGTTATAAAAGAAATAGGAGCCCTGGGCCGATGCTTCCTGAGTTTCCCGCACCGAAGCAACGATGCGGCGCTGAATGCCGGTATGGACGCAGGCATAGGTGCAGGAGTGAAGACATTGCAGCACGAGATAGCCGGCGAAACCGAGATTGATCGGAAACAGTATCCAGCGCAGGACGCACACGCTCGAACCGAAGAAAATCAGCGTCCAGGCACTGAAGCGACGGCTCAGTGTTTTCGACAGGAAGAAAACCATGACCTCCGCCGTTACCCCTGCGCTCCAGAGAATGGCGATCTCCGTGCCTGAAAAACCGAGTTTGCGCCAATAGATCGATGCAAACGTGTACATCACGGCATGGCTCGACTGCTGTATCGACACACCGATCATGGTGATCAGCAATTGCGGCGAGCGCAGCCCCCCGCCGGTCGGCGCCTGCAGGTTGATCGGCTGATTGCGCCGGCGTGTCGGCCCGATGCGCGGACAGAAGAAAGCCATCATGGTTGTCAGGAAGAAGCCCCCGACCATGGTGGGCAGAACCATGGTGGCACCCCATTTGCCGATCATCTGACCGCCGATAAGGGTCGAGAAGATGAAGGCGATCGATCCCCAGACGCGCATCGAGCCATAATCGAACCCCCAGCGCCGCACGCCGGAAATGGCAATCGATTCTACGACAGGGACGTAAGGCGCGTATGTCGCCCCCTGAATGGCGTAGACCAGCAACACCGGCCAGAAATCGCTCGTCCAATAAAGCGCGATCGCCGTCAGCAGTGACAGTGCGCCCGACCAGAACAACACGTTCGCGCGTTCATCCACGCGATCGGCAAGTATTCCGACAATGGGCACGACGAGAACGCGCACCACCATCGGCACGGCGAGGATAAGACCGATCTCGCGGTCACCGAAATTCAGTCCCGTCAGCCAAACTGGGAAAAACGGCAGAGCAATGCCGTTGACGAGCAACGGAGCACAATAGGACAAGGCGGTGCGCAGACGAAAATGCGGAGGCGCGCCCTCGCCCGGGAGAGATTTTGTCGCGGGAATCATGACAGACCTGAAGGGAAACTGATTGTTCCCTATCACTCCATCGTGAATACGACTATGGCGAGAAATAGCCGAACCGAAACGTTTCGGATAAAATATGAGGCTGTCGTCAGATTGCAGCGATCAAAAATTGTGACGGGCCGTTATCGGACCCGTGAAGCGGCGCAAATTACGCCGCCTGTGCCCCGAGCGCTTCCGACACGTCCTCGACGGCGGCGCTGACCGGCTGTGCCTCGGTGATCGACTGCCAGGTGATCAGCTCGAACGTGCCGTCTTCATGCTCGGCGATCGCCGTGCAGCTTTCGACCCAGTCGCCCGTGTTGATGTAGCGGATGCCATCGAAGTCCTCGATGACGGCATGATGGATGTGGCCACAGATGACGCCGTCGGCATCGTTGCGCTTGGCCTCTTCGACCACGACGCGCTGGAACTCGCCGATGAAATTGACCGCATGCTTGACCTGAAGCTTCGCCCAGGCCGAGAACGACCAATAGGGCATGTTCAGGCGGCGGCGAACGGCGGCAAGGCCGACATTGATCAGGATGGCCATATCGTAGGCCCAATCGCCGAGATAGGCGAGCAGGCGCGCGTTGCGAACGACGACGTCGAATTCGTCGCCATGCAGGACGAGATACTTCTTGCCGTCGGCGGTCTCGTGGATCGCCCGCTCGGCCACTTCGATGCCGCCGAAATGCATGCCGGGGAAATCACGCAGGAATTCGTCGTGATTGCCGGGGATATAGACGATGCGGGTGCCCTTGCGCGCCTTGCGCAGCAGTTTCTGCACCACGTCGTTGCAATCTTGCGGCCAGTACCAAGTGCGCTTCAGCCGCCAGCCGTCAACGATATCACCAACAAGGAAGATGGTGTCCGCTTCGTGATGACGCAGAAAATCGATCAGATAGTCCGCCTTGGCTGCTTTCGAGCCCAGGTGCACGTCAGAAATGAATAGCGTTCGAAACCGCCTGACATTCATGTTTTCATTCACGAACTCAATGTCCGTGCCCTATCCTACGTTGGCTATTCCAAAATCAGACTCGTGTTTCAGGATGATGACAAATCCTGTGCGAGAGGCCTGTTGCGGACGATCAGCCGCGCTTTGCAGCTATGGCGAGATCCGGCCGATCGGTTGTGAAACTTGCGACGCCGAGGCGAAACATCGCCCTTGCCGCTTCACTCGTATGCGCCGCCCAGCCATGCACCGTCACGCCGCTTTTCCGAAAAAGGTCCATCACTTCGGCATCGATGGTGTCGGCCCGCAAGGCAATCTCGTGGACGCCAAACCGGCCAAGCGCGGCAAGAATACCTCTCCAGCCGATTTGCGCGGCTGTCTGCGGCGAACAGAGAAAGATGAGGCCGAGAAGCTCGCCGACATTCAGGCCACGCTCCTCAAGCGCGGCACTGAAAGCTTCCAGGCGCGGGAGCGCGAAACTGGTCACCATTGTCCGCTTCAGCATGTCGGTCGCCAGCAACTCGTCCGCAATACGGCCTTCCATGCCTTCATATGGTTTGCCGTCCAGCCTCGTCTTGATCTCCAGCCGAAGGTCGACCGCGGACGGCCCGAAGATGTCGATGGTTTCGGCAAGTGTCGGAATGGTCTCGCCGCCGCTGCCGATGACGATATGGCGCATCAGTTCGTCATGGCTTAAGTCGGCGATCGCGCCCTTGCCGTCCGTCATGCGGTCGATCAGCGCGTCGTGATGGACGACGAGCTTGTCTTCACGCGTCTGATGCACGTCGAATTCGACGAGATCGACATCGAGTTTAGCGGTTTCGGAAAAGGCGAGCCTGGTGTTTTCGGGCCAAAGATGCGAACCGCCGCGGTGGGAAGCAATGAGGGTCATGGAGGCTCCTCTGTTTTTTGCCCTCATAGGCCCACGCCATGAACCCCTTATGACGCATTCACTTTTCGCTTACCATCGGGCTCGAATGTCACCGTTGCGGGACAAGAAAAACAATTGTGAAAACGGCGCTGCAAAAAACCTTTCCTCTGCGTCAATTGCATACTGTGCACCCTGAGTGATTGATGTATGCAGGGATTCAAAAAGCGCGAGTGCGCAAGCAGAAACGGAGAAGCGTGATGGATACGCACGACACATCGAAGGCAGCCAAGAACATGGCGAGCGGCAATCTCGACGAACAGGCTCTCTTCTTTCATCGCTATCCCCGCCCCGGCAAGCTGGAAATCCAGGCGACGAAGCCGCTCGGCAACCAGCGTGACCTGGCGCTTGCCTATTCTCCCGGCGTTGCCGCGCCCTGCCTTGCCATCCGCGACAATCCGGAAACGGCTTTCGACTACACCTCGCGCGGCAATCTCGTCGCGGTCATATCCAATGGTTCGGCCGTCCTCGGTCTCGGCAATATCGGTCCGCTTGCCTCCAAGCCGGTGATGGAAGGCAAGGCCGTACTCTTCAAGAAATTTGCCGGCATCGACGTCTTCGACGTCGAAATCGCCGCACCTACCGTCGATGAGATGGTCAGCACGATTTCGGCGCTGGAGCCGACCTTCGGCGGCATCAATCTCGAAGACATCAAGGCACCCGAGTGCTTCGACGTCGAACGTCGTCTGCGTGAGAAGATGGAAATCCCGGTCTTCCACGACGACCAGCACGGCACCGCCATCATCGTTGCCGCCGCTATTCTCAACGGGCTGGAATTGGCCGGGAAGAAGATCGAAGAGGTCAAGATCGTCGCCTCGGGCGCTGGCGCCGCCGCGCTCGCCTGCCTCAACCTGCTGGTCATCCTTGGCGCCAAGCGCGAAAACATCTGGGTCCACGATATCGAGGGCCTCGTCTATGAAGGCCGTACCGAGCTGATGGACGAATGGAAGTCCATTTATGCGCAGAAGAGCGACAAGCGCGTGCTTGCCGAGTCGATCCCCGGCGCCGACGTCTTTCTGGGCCTCTCCGCCGCCGGCGTGCTGAAGCCCGAGCTGCTGGAGCAGATGGCGGAAAAGCCGCTGATCATGGCGCTCGCCAATCCGACACCCGAAATCATGCCGGATCTCGCCCGTGCCGCCCGGCCGGACGCGATGATCTGCACCGGCCGCTCGGATTTTCCGAACCAGGTCAACAACGTCCTCTGTTTCCCCTACATCTTCCGGGGGGCGCTCGATTGCGGCGCCAAGACGATCAATGAGGAAATGAAGATGGCCGCAGTGCGCGCCATCGCCTCGCTTGCCCGCGAGGAGCCGTCCGATGTCGCCGCCCGCGCCTATAGCGGCGAAACGCCGGTCTTCGGGCCGAATTATCTGATCCCCTCGCCCTTCGATCCGCGTCTGATCCTGCGCATTGCGCCTGCCGTTGCGAGAGCCGCGGCCGAAAGTGGCGTGGCCCTGCGCCCCATTGCCGATTTCGACGCCTATATGGACGAACTCAACCGCTTCGTCTTCCGCTCGGGCTTCATCATGAAGCCGATCTTCGCCGCCGCGAAGATCGCAGAGCGCAAGCGCGTCGTCTTCTCCGAAGGCGAGGATGAGCGCGTACTGCGCGCTGCCCAGGTTCTTCTCGAAGAGGGCACCGCTGCTCCGATCCTGATCGGACGTCCCTCCGTTATTGAGACCCGTCTGAAGCGCTATGGCTTGAAGATCCGGCCGAACACCGATTTCGCCGTCATCAATCCGGAAGACGATCCGCGCTTCCGCGAATATGTCGACCTCTACTTCTCGCTGGTCGGCCGCAGCGGCGTCATTCCGGAAGCGGCGCGAACGATCGTGCGCACCAACACCACGGTCATCGGCGCCCTGGCAGTAAAGCGCGGCGAAGCCGACGCGCTGATCTGCGGCCTCGAAGGCCGTTACGAGCGCCATCTGCGCATCGTCCGCCAGATCATCGGCAAACGCTCCGATGTTCGCGACTTCTCGGCGCTCAGCCTGCTGATCTCGCAGCGTGGCGCGACGTTCTACACCGACACCTATGTCAACTTTAATCCGAATGCGGAGGAGATCGCCGAGTCAACGGTGCTGGCGGCCGAAGAAATCAAACGTTTCGGCATCTCGCCCCGCGCCGCCCTCGTTTCGCATTCGAACTTCGGTTCGCGGGAGTCGGAAAGCGCAACCAAGATGCGCAAGGCGCTGGCGCTTGTCCGCGAGATGGCACCGGAGCTGGAAGTCGACGGCGAAATGCACGGCGACAGCGCTATTTCCGAAAGCCTGCGCCGCCACGTCATGCCCGACAGCACGCTTTCCGGCGAAGCGAACCTGCTCGTCTTCCCAAATCTTGACGCGGCCAACATCACGCTTGGTGTGGTCAAGACCATGACCGACGGCCTGCATGTTGGTCCGATCCTTCTCGGCACCGCGCTTCCGGCGCACATCCTGTCGCCCTCCGTCACGTCGCGCGGCGTCGTCAACATGGCGGCCCTTGCTGTGGTCGAGGCTTCTCAGCCGAATTGAGCGAACACGCTCGTCGGTGCCGTCTTCTGAGGCGGCCACCGGCGAGCTCTTGGCAACCCGCCCTCTGATCGTGCCGACAATAACTTGCCCGCCAACCTCACCAGACGGTGACAAGCGGCAAACCGAGCCGCGTCTTCGATCATTTCGCAAGAATTTTCCCACCCGAACCGTATTTCTGATAGGTTTGTTGTTAAGCTCCACGCTGTATCGTTTTTCAAAGTCGAACCGCTTTCGAAGAGCAAAATCGTGAACCGCGGCAGAAATTACGTCTCTTGTCTTTTACTGTCCCTGCTGGCTGCATCGCCGGCTTTTGCACAGACGAATACCATCTGCGACGAACTGCATGGCCGGTATGCTAATATCACGGAAGTTGTCGGCGCCAGCACTGAGACACGGCAGCTTTCTCGCGCCATCGCCCAACAAAATACCATGATCCGCCGGCTCAAGAGCGATATGCGCATTCAGGGCTGCTCTTACGACAGCAGCATGGTGAATATCGGCGGCTCAGGCGATAGCGGCGACTGCGATGAAATGGAGAACTCGCTGGACCGCATGGAGCAGGACCTGGGTTCACTGATGGATGAACGTGAGCTGAGCTTGACCCGCATCGACGCTGAAAGGGCACAGCGCCGGCAATTGCTCATTGCCATGCAACGGCAGGGCTGCAACGCCCCGGCTTCGGCCCAGCCGGACACTGTTATCAATACCCGACTGAAGCCGGAACCCTATGCGCCTGAAGAGCAGTCGCTGGCGGAACCGGAAAGCTCGGTCACAAGCATCGAGACGCAGAAGCCCCGGACAGACGCGACGCTGCCACAACGGCAGATGTCGGCGACACCGGCACCGTCGATTACCCAAATTCAGCCCAGACAAATGCCGGCGGACCGGCCTTACGATCCCTCAGCAAACAAGGTGCGCCAGGTTGGGCCGCAATTCCTCGCGACCGACCAGGGCAGCCTCGATCTCAAACATCCAAAGACGGCTGGTCCTCAGCCGGCACAATAGGCGCTTTGAGCAGCGAGACGATCGCCTCATTGCCTGTCTCCCGCGCCAGATCCCTGTATGAGCGGCCGGATGCATCCCTCACCGAACGATCCGCGCCGTGCTCCAGCAGAAGGCGCATCGCATCGACCTGAGCATTGCGGATCGCAAAGCCGAGCGGCGTCAACCAGTCGCGCTCTGCGCTCGCCTGTCCGTGTGGACGGAAATCGCCGAAGCGGATGTTCATCCGGTCAGGATGCGTATTCAGATATGCGGCCAATCGCTCAACTTGGCCAAAGGCAGCCGCGGCAAAGATATCGAGTGGTTGTGTCTTCAGGAATTCGACCATCTCCTCCTTGCCGTTATACTCCGCCCAATCGATCGGCGGTGAATAGTAATAGGCATCGCGAATAGTGGTATCGGCGCCGTGTTCGATCAGCAACTTCGCCATATCGATGTGGCCATGCAAGGCAGCCTCATGCAGCGGCGTGCGGCTGGTCATGGCGTTGATGTCGAGGCCGAGGGCCAGCATGCGGCGAACGGGCTCGAAGGCATTGTCCGCCGCAGCTTCGTGCAACATTGCTGGGTGGGTTCGCCGCATCGCCGCGGGAATGTCGAGGTCCGGCACTATTCGTCTCATTTGGTCAATCGATATTTCGCCGGTCATTATTTGAAGGTAAAGCCAATCCTCCTGCTTCAAGCGAACGGCAACAGCGCCCTTCTGTACAAGGTATAGCGCAAGATCCTTGTCGCCACCGATCCGCGCCCATTCGAAGGGCGTTCGGCCATTGACCGGCTTGTTGACGTCAGCCCCATTCTCGACCAGCAGCCTGACGCGCGCGCCCATGCGCTTTTCACAGGCCCAAGCCAGTTGATAGTCGAACACCGTCTGCGAATTCGCCACCATCAGACCGTCTTCGCGCACCAGCCAATTGTTCTTGTCGGCGGCGGAAAGCCCGTATTCAAGCAGCAATTCCAGGCAGGAATTGTCGGGCTCGAACATCCGGTTATAGAGCGCCTGGCTGTCATTCACTTCCGCGCCGGCGTCGAGCAATAGGCGCGCGAAAGCCTCCCAATCAGGGTGTGGCGGCTGCCGGACCTTGCCGGCTTCGCCCTCTCCGAAGATGCCGGTCAACGCCGTGAAGCGATATTGGCCGCCGTCGAGGAAGAAGGCGTCGGGATCGGCCCCACGCTCGACAAGGACTCGCGCCGCCGACAAGCTGGACCGACCGGGCAAACGAGCATAGGCGGCATAGAGCAAGGGCGGCCAATCGTAAGGCCCGCCTTTCCGATCGAGAAGCTGTGGCTGGCGATCGAGCCAGCGCGCCACACCGGCGGCGTCGCCAAGCGCCGCGGCAATGTAGATGCTGTCCCCGGTAATTTCAGGATGAGCCTCCAGCAATTGCAGCGCCTCCTCGAAGCGTGCCGGATCTGCCGGAACGTGGGAGAAATAGGAAACCGTCGCCAGCGACAGGAATTGATTGGCAAGCTGATCTAGGGGAGTTTGCTCGCGATTGGCGCTTTCCAGATGCGCCTTGAGTTTCGTCCAGCTTGAGAAGCCATATTCGCGGGCAAGAACAAGCTGGATGTCCTGAAGCCCGACTTCGAGCGCATCGGCGAAATACGGTGCGACGCGACTGCGTGCCGATGAATCACCGGAATGAACGGCTTTCAGAAAAGCCTTGGCCTGTTTTTTCAGGGAATCGACGGTGGCATTGCCCGCCAGAGAGCGCGTGGTCACGAAAGACCTCCTTTCATTCACGTCCGGTATCCGCGCCCACAGACTGAAAAGAGGTGTGGCAGTCTTACGTTCTATGCATCAGGTGGGCCTTGCCCTTCCCGCGGATCGGATGCGCCCTGCGAACGATCCGGAACTTATCGCGAGCCGTCTGGCCTGTCCAGAGCGATCAGGCCGGCTCGTAGCGGACATAGGCGAACTCATCGCCATTGGGCGCCCAGTTCGGCACATTGATCGTCCCCTGCCCGCCGAAGAGCTCGAACAGCGTCGTCAGATTGCCGCCATCCATATCCATCAGCCGCAGCCGGACATGGAGATCGCGCGGATGGTCGAAGACATCTGGATCGTAGGAGATCAGCACGACCTTATCGTTCTTCGGCGACGGATGGGCGAACCAGTTGCCGTAGTTGTCGTTGGTGATCTGTTGTAGCCCGGTCCCATCGGGATGGATGCGCCATATCTGCATCAGACCAGTGCGGCTGGAGTTGAAATAGATCCATTGCCCATCGGCGGAATAGTCAGGGCCGTCATTGCGTCCCTCGCCATGCGTCAGCCGTGTCTCTTCGCCGCCGTCGATCGAGATCGTATAGATATCGAAGATATCGTCGCGAATGCCGCAATAGGAAAACCGCCGCCCATCGGGCGACCAGCCATGCCAATAGGAGGGCAGATTGCGCGTCACTTGCCGCGGGGTGCCGCCTTCGGCCGGCAGCACATAGATGCAAGACTTGCCGTGTTCCGTCTTGTCGGAAATGGCGATCAGCGAACCGTCGGGCGATATGCCGTGATCGTTGTTGCAGAGCGTCGCGAAACCGGTATCGACCTGAACGGCCTCGGCCTTGCCGTCTAGCGGAAGCCGATAAAGCAGGCCATCGCCGTTCAGCAGGAGGTAGCGCCCATCCGGCGAAAAGTTCGGCGCCTCGACCAGCCGCTCGGTCTGCCAGACGACGCGGTTTTCACCGGTGCGGATATTGTAGATCTCGACCGAGCTGCGCATTGCCTCTCCATTCGCCACGGGGCGTTGCGATCAACGATCGCGGAACCGGTTGGTGATCGGATAGCGCCGATCGCGACCGAAATTCTTCTTGGTGATCTTCACGCCCGGTGCCGACTGGCGGCGCTTGTATTCGGCGAGATAAAGCAGATGCTCGACGCGATGAACGGTTGCGACGTCATGCCCGCGCGCAACGATCTCCTCGACCGCCATTTCCTTTTCCACCAGGCACTCGAGGATGTCGTCGAGCACCGGATAGGGCGGCAGCGAATCCTGGTCCGTCTGGTTCGGCCGCAGCTCGGCAGACGGCGCCTTGTCGATGATGTTGAACGGGATCACCTCGCCCGATGGGCCAAGCGCTCCCGGCGGCACATGCAGATTGCGCCAGCGCGACAGCGCATAGACCTGCATCTTGTAGAGATCCTTGATCGGATTGAAGCCGCCGTTCATGTCGCCATAGAGCGTGGCATATCCAACAGACATTTCCGACTTGTTGCCCGTGGTCACCACCATCGAGCCGAATTTGTTGGAAATCGCCATGAGAATGGTGCCGCGGGCACGGCTCTGCAGATTTTCCTCGGTAATGCCGCTGTCGGTCCCTTCGAATAGATCGGAAAGCGCCGAGGTGAAGCCGGTCACCGGCTCCTCGATCGGCACGATGTCGTAGCGGCAGCCGAGTGCCTTGGCGCAATCGGCCGCATCCTTCAGGGAATCTTCCGATGTATAACGGTAGGGCAGCATGACGGTACGCACGCGCTCCTCGCCCAGCGCATCGACGGCGATGGCGGCGCAGATCGCCGAGTCGATGCCGCCGGAAAGACCAAGCACGACCGATTTGAAGCCGTTCTTGTTCACATAGTCGCGGAAACCCAGCAGGCAGGCGCGATAATCTGCCTCCTCGCCTTCCGGAATATGCGCCATCGGACCCTCGGCGCAATGCCAGCCATTGCCGTTCTTCTTCCAGGTCGTCACCGCCAACGCGGTTTCGAACTGGCTCATCTGGAAGGCCAGAGTTTTGTCGGCGTTGAAGCCGAAGCTTGCACCGTCGAAAACCAGTTCGTCCTGACCGCCAACCTGGGCCGCAAAGATGAGCGGCAAACCCGACTCGATCACTTGCCGTAACGCGACCTGGTGACGGACATCGACCTTGCCGCGATAGTAGGGCGAGCCGTTCGGAACCAGAAGAATTTCCGCCCCGCTTTCGGCTAGCGTTTCGCAGATGCCGAGATCGTTCCAGATTTCCTCGCAAATGGGGATACCGATGCGAACACCCCGAAAATTGACCGGCCCCGCAACGGTACCTTCATCGAAGACCCGCTTCTCGTCGAACTCGCCATAGTTCGGCAGATCGACCTTGTCTCTGATGAAGATGATCTTGCCGCCGTCGAGCACAGCGACCGAATTGTAGCGACCGGTGTCGTCCTGGCGGGGAAAGCCGATGACAACGCCCGGGCCGCCATCGGCAGTATCCGCAGCAAGGCTCTCCACAGCTTTCCGGCAGGCGCGGATAAAGGCCGGTTTCAACACCAGATCCTCTGGCGGATAACCGGAGATGAACAGCTCCGTCAGCAACACGAGCTGCGCGCCCTCGCGCGCCGCCTCGGCCCGCGCTTCCCGCGCCTTGGCAAGGTTGCCGGAGACATCGCCGACTGTCGGGTTGAGTTGCGCGACAGCGATCCGGATGGTCTGGGTGATGGGGCTTTGTTCTGTCATGCCATATATTTAGCGAGCGCCACCCCGTTCCGCAACAGCCTTCGGCCCTCTTCAAGCGCCAAAGATGGCGCTGCTCGCAGAGGACATATTTCGCCACCAAAAAATACTAAGTAAGCCTTGCGGTTCAGCCGCCATTCATGACAGAGAGGCGACAATTATGTGACGGTTTTGTAACAATTGGAGAGGGCCGTTGGTCGCCTTGATCCCCAGTTCCGTGTTGGCTGGCAGATTTGCCATTCTGCAAAAGCTTGGTGCGACGAGCCGACGATCGACGGTTTTACGCCAGCTTCAGAGCCTTGCGCTGACCTTCCTGCTTGCGCTCTTCACCGTCATCGCCGTCGAGTGGATTGCGCGCGGTGAGCTGACGGATCTTCCCGGCTATTTCGATTCGCCTATTCATCCCGGCTTCACCACGATCGGCATCGTCATGCTCCTGATGCTGGCGCTTGACGCCGTGTTCGGCCGCGCGCATCCATCGATCTTGGTGGTTGTGCCTCTGGTGCTGGTTCCGGCCCTTATCTCCAACCAGAAACAGTATTATCTTTCCGATCCCCTCTATCCTTCGGATTTCCTTTTTGCGCACCAGATCCTGGAACTCATGCCGGTGATCGTGCGCGAGCGCCCGTGGACCGCGGTTGCGGTCGCTGTCGGCGTCATCGCCTCGATTGTCGCGCTCGCCTTCCTCTGGCGCTACGCCTGGCGACATGCGACAGCGCTTTCGCGCAATGAGAGGGTCGCGCGGCTCTCCGTCTGCCTGCCGCTCATGACCGTCTTCGTCTCGCAGATGGATCCGACGCAAAATTCGTTCATCCGCGAAAAACTGCGCATCATCCCCATCGTCTGGGATCAGAAGGAAAATTACGCTTACAACGGCTTCATCATCGCCTTCTCGCTGAACCTGCCGATGGCGGACGTCAAAGCGCCTGGCGGATATGGACAAAATGCGATCGACGCCCTACCCGCCCGCAATTATGGCTATCTTTCCGGCCCACGCGAAAAGCCCGACATCATCATGCTGATGAGCGAGTCTTTCTGGGACCCGACAAGGCTTTCCAATCTGACCTTCACGCCCGATCCCATGCCGAACATCCGCGCGGCGCAGTCGGGCTATGTCTTCTCTCCCGAATTCGGCGGCATGACCGCCAATGTCGAGTTCGAGGCACTGACCGGCTTCTCCAACGCCTTCCTGCCCTATGGCAGCATTCCCTATCAGCAATATGTCCGCCGGCCGATGCCCTCACTTGCCACCTTCTTCCGCGGCGAAGGCTATGCAGCGCGTTCCATCCATCCGTTCAGCGGCTGGTTCTGGAACCGCAACGAAGTCTACAAGGCTTTCGGTTTCGAGGAGTTCCGCACCGAGGAGACCATGCCGCCTATGGAAAAACGCGGCCTTTTTGCCTCCGACGACTCGCTGATGAAGGAGATCATGCGCGAGGGCGACGCCATGGAGCGGCCGTTTTTCTTCTTCGCCGTCACCCTGCAGGGTCACGGTCCCTATGAAGCGCATCGCTACGCCGAGAATACGGTCGATATCAAAGGCGATCTGAGCGACGCCGATCGCGACACGCTCGCGACCTATGCGCAAGGCGTTCGGGAAGCCGACCAGAGCTTGAAAATGCTGATGGATTGGGCTTCGAAGCGCGATCGCGAGACGATTATCGTCCTCTGGGGCGATCATCTGCCGCCGCTTGGCACGGTCTATCCGGATACGAATTACATGCCCGAACAGGTGGCGACCCGAAAAGCGTCGCTCGATGTGATGAAGCGGCAGCATGAAACACCGCTGGTCATCTGGTCGAGCAAAAAGGGCGTGCGTAGGGATGTCGGAACGATCAGCCCGTCGCAACTGCCCTATCATATCCTGAAGACCGCCGGCTACGAGCATCCTTTCTACACCGGCTTTCTCGGCCGCTTGCAGAAGAAATACACCATCATCGATCGCTATCAGCTCGCGACGCGCGACAATCAGGCGTTTCCGGATTGGGCTCGCAAAGAGCAAAACCTCGATCCGCTGATACGCGACTACCGCTCCCTGCAGCATGACGTCATGTTCGGACACGAATATGGGCTCGACCGCTTCTTCCCGTCGCATGCCTGGCTGGTCGGCCAGGGTAGCTAGACTCCGACCTTTTTGCATTGCAATTCCATCGGGCAGTCGAATACTTGCGGCCAAAGCGACCAAGTCTTCGGAGCGTTCCCATGTATAATCTACCCAATTTCGTTCATCAGCATTTCGACAAGACGGCCGAGGAACTCGGCGAGATCGAAAAGCGTGTATTGAAAAAGGCGCATGAGCGGAAAATCGTTTCCACCGACATCAACGCTGCCTTTTCTGCCGAGGCATCCACGGGCGCACGCCTCGCCGACAGCATTGCCCGCGTCGGCGGCTCCTGGTCTTTCATACTCGCCTTCCTGGCGTTCCTCGTCGTCTGGTGCGTCGTCAACACCATCGTGCTGATGACCCGCGCCTTCGACCCCTATCCCTTCATTTTCCTCAACCTCGTCCTCTCCATGCTCGCCGCCATCCAGGCGCCGATCATCATGATGTCCCAGAACCGCCAGGCCGAACGCGACCGCTTCGAGGCCGCAAAGGACTACGAAGTCAATCTCAAGGCGGAACTGGAAGTTCTCTCCCTGCATCAGAAGATCGACCTGCACGTTTTGACGGAACTATCCGCCTTGCGCGAGGAATTCGCACGGCTGAGCAGTAGGATCGAAGACAAGAGTAGCGGCGGGTCGATCGTCTAAGCTGGCTGACCTCGGGCAGCAGATAGTCGGATCGCCCGTCGAGGCGGTAGTTGCGAGGCTTTGGAAGTGTCGCGCCAGCCGACAAGAACCTAATCCGAAGACCCCGCCGTCAGCAATCCCGGCCGGCCCTGTCTGTATTGCGGCAATCCATCGTCGATCTCGTAAAAATCGCCCTTGTCGGCGCAGTAGATATGATAGGCCAGTTTCAGATCGCTGGGGCTGTCGAAGAGGCCGGCCATGATCGAGATTTCCTTGGCCTCGTCAGCTACCCAGAAAAGCGCCGAACCGCAGGTTCGGCAGAAACCGCGACGGGCAAAGGAGCTGGCGCGGTACCATGTGATCGCGTCTTCGCCTTCGATCGTGATGTTATCGAGGGGGACATTAGTCGCCGCGTAATAGAGCCCCGTCTGCTTTCGGCATTGCGAGCAGTGGCAACCGACCACCTCCCGCAATGGGCCATGTGTCTTGAAACGTACGCTGCCGCAAAGGCAGGCACCGGTGTGATCGTCGTTCATGCTGATCCCTCTCTTTTTCAGCAAGTTTGACGATGATGACGTTCGCGTCAAATGCAAAGAAATGAAGCAGGATTCAGCGAGATTGATTGCAAGAGCACAAAAGAAAAGGGCCGGCATAACCGACCCTTTTCGCAGATGATGATTTTACAGCTTCGATCAGCCGTGTGCGCGCAGACGCTTTTCGTCGCGGCCGCCCTTCATGCGTTCGGCGAGCAGGAACGCCAGCTCGAGCGCCTGGTCGGCATTGAGACGCGGGTCGCAATGGGTGTGGTAACGATCCTGAAGATCCTCGGCGCCGACGGCGCGGGCGCCGCCCGTGCATTCGGTCACATCCTTGCCGGTCATCTCGATGTGGATGCCGCCCGGATGCGTGCCTTCGGCGCGATGGATTTGGAAGAAGCTTTCCACTTCCGACAGGATGCGTTCGAACGGACGAGTCTTGTAGTTGTTGAGCGTGATCGTATTGCCGTGCATCGGATCGCAGGACCATACGACTTTGCGGCCCTCGCGCTCGACGGCACGGATGAGGCGCGGCAGGTTGTCGGCAACCTTGTCGTGGCCGAAGCGGCAGATCAGCGTCAGGCGGCCGGCTTCGTTCTGCGGGTTCAGAATATCGATCAGGTTGATGAGATCGTCCGCCTGCAGCGAAGGACCGCACTTCAGACCGATCGGGTTCTTGATGCCACGGAAATACTCGACATGGGCATGATCGGCCTGGCGCGTGCGGTCGCCAATCCAGAGCATATGGCCCGAGGTCGCATACCAGTCGCCAGTCGTGGAATCGACGCGGGTGAAGGCTTCTTCATAGCCCAGAAGCAGCGCCTCATGGCTGGTGAAGAAATCGGTCTCGCGCAGGCTCGCATTGCTCTCGGCCGTGATGCCGATCGCTCTCATGAAATCCATGGTCTCGCCGATACGATCGGCAAGCTTGCGATAGCGCTCGCCCTGCGGGCTGTCCTTGACGAAGCCGAGCATCCACTTCTGCACGTTTTCCAGGTTGGCATAGCCGCCCATGGCGAAGGCACGCAGCAGGTTCAGCGTCGCGGCAGACTGGCGGTAGGCCATCATCTGACGATCCGGATTGGGGATACGCGCTTCTTCGGTGAACTCGATGCCGTTGATGATGTCGCCGCGATAGCTCGGCAGCGAAACACCGTTCTGCGTTTCGATGTTCGAAGACCGCGGCTTGGCAAACTGACCGGCAATGCGGCCGACCTTCACGACAGGCAGTTGCGCACCAAACGTGAGGACGACGGCCATCTGCAGGAAGGCGCGGAAGAAGTCGCGGATCGTGTCGGCGCCATGCTCAGCGAAGCTTTCGGCGCAGTCACCACCCTGCAGCAGAAAACCATTGCCTTCGGCGACGTTGGCAAGATGCGCCTTCAGACGACGAGCTTCACCGGCAAAAACGAGCGGCGGATAGCTTGCAAGCTGCGCTTCGGTAGCCTCCAGCGCTGCCTGATCCGGATATTCCGGCACCTGCTGGATCGGTTTTTGCCGCCAACTGCTCGGTGTCCAATTGTCTGCCATCTCACTCACCTGTTTCCGCACTCGGTCTTCGCCAAGTGTCCCGTCGCCATAAATAACGCGCGCTTATAAACCTTTGCCCGCCGCTTGCAAAGGCGAACCATCTCTTCGAGAGGTCTTTTATGCACCGTGGAATTACTATCCTATTCCTTATACGCGCTCGCCGTTGCGGATGCGATAGCTTGGCGTGTACATCGTCACCAGCTCTTCGGAGGCCGTCGGGTGAACGGCCATGGTGCGGTCGAAATCTTCCTTGGTGCAGCCGGCTTTCACGGGAATGCCAAGCAACTGCGCCATCTCGCCGGCGTCATGGCCGAGAATATGCGCTCCGATCACCTTGCGGTCGGCGGCATTGACGATCAGCTTCATGATCATCTTCTCACTACGACCCGACAAGGTCGCCTTCATCGGCCGGAACTGGGCGCGATAGACTTCGAGTTCCGGATAACGCTTGGCGGCTTCCTCTTCAGTCAGGCCCACCGTGCCGATCTCCGGCTGCGAGAAAACGGCAGTCGGGATCAGTTCATGATCCGGACGGGTCGGATTGTTCTTGTAGACGGTTTCGATGAAGCACATTGCCTCGTGGATCGCCACCGGCGTCAATTGTACCCGATCGGTGACATCGCCAAGCGCATAGATGTTCGGCACCGATGTCTGCGAATATCCGTCGACAATGATGGCGCCGAGTTCGTTGATTGCCACGCCGGCAGCCTCGAGCCCAATATCCTTCGTGTTCGGCGTGCGACCCAGCGCCAGCATCACCGTGTCCACCGTCAGCCGCTTGTCGTTCTTCGTCAGAACGCTCAGGCCATCGTCCGCCTTCGTCACGCTCTCGATGATGTCATGACAGAGGATGCGAATGCCCTTGGCCTCCATTGCCTCATGCAGGCCCTTTCGCAGGTCCTGGTCGAAGCGCGAAAGGATCTCGGCGCCGCGATAGATCAACGTCGTCTCGACCCCAAGCCCGTGGAAGATGTTGGCGAATTCCACGGCGATATAGCCGCCACCGGCGATCAGGATGGACTTCGGCAGCTCCTCTAGGTGGAAAGCCTCGTTGGAAGAGATGCAGAGTTCGTGGCCGGGCAGCGCCGCATGCAGGTTCGGTGTACCGCCGGTGGCGACAACGATCGTTTCGGCGGTGACGGTTCTGCCTGTTTTCAGCAGGCGGATCGTGTGGGCATCGACCAGCTCGGCGCGCGTATCGAAGATCTCGGCCTTGGCATTGTCGAGCCCCTTGCGATAGAGCCCTTCCAGGCGGGCGATTTCCTTATCCTTCGCTTCGATCAGCTTCTTCCAATCGAAGGTGCTTTCGCCCACCGTCCAGCCGAATCCCGCCGCATCCTCAAAATGCTCGCTATATTGCGAAGCGTAGACAAAGAGCTTCTTCGGAACGCAGCCGCGGATAACGCAGGTGCCGCCATAACGATATTCCTCGGCAATGCCGACCTTCTTCCCGAGGGACGCGGCGACGCGCGCGCCGCGTACGCCACCGGAACCACCGCCAATGACGAAAAGATCGAAATCAAAGGAAGACATCGAATACTCCTGCAGAAATGGAAGGGCGCGCGACGCGCCGAAAAGGGGTCGGCACTGATATAGGATTTCGAAGGGCAAAAAGAAAAGCCCGGAACGATATCCGGGCTTTGAAATTCGAGGGCCTGGAAAGGATCAGGCTTACTTCTGCTTCTGCGTCGGTGCAGGCTGAGCGTTGTTGGTGGCATCCGTCGGCGGGGAAACGATCGGAGCCTTCACCACCTTCTGCAGAGCATCGCTGCTCTGGTTGGCGAGATCGCGCGAAATGCCCTGACCCCAGATATCGGCCGCCTTGTAGAGCGCGCGCGTTGCGATCGGGCCGTCCTTGAGAAGCTTCTTGCCAGCCGGGGAGTTGTAGAAATCGGCGATCGCCTTCAGCTCGTCGGTGCTGAAAGCCTTTGCGTAGGTCACAGCGGCTTCCCGCTCCAGGTCGGCGCGGCGCGGCGCCAGAGCAAGTGCGGTTGCATCGACGGACGAATTGATGGCGTCACCGAAGTTCGGGTTCGCCTGGATCATCGTGCTCTTCAACTGCTCGGCGAGATTCGGCAGGATGTTGTCGAACTGGTTCGTGATGCCAAGCGCGTTGATCGCCGCCCGTGCGGCCTTGATCTGCTCTTCCGTGACTTCCTGAGCGCTGGCGGAACCGAGCGCGATGCCTGAAAGAACGATGGTCGCAGCGGCAAAACGGCCAAGACCCGCTATTTTGATCATGAGTTCAGTGCTCCTATGTATTGTTCGCCTGCAACGTGCGCGCGCCGGCGGGACCGGCAATGATCGCAAGTGTCGCCATGTTGATGAAGAGCCCGTGTTCGACAACACCGGGAATCGAATTCAGCTCAATCGACAGCGCCTCTGCATCAGGAATGCGGCCAAAAGATGCGTCGATAATGAAATGCCCGCCGTCGGTAACGAAGTTGCCGCCACCCGACTGGCGCAGGCTGAGCGCGCCGGAAAGGCCGAGGCGGGACGCCACCTTCTCGATCTGGATACGGGTGGAAACGAGGCCGAAGGGATTGACCTCGATAGGCAGCGGAAACGCGCCGAGCGTCTCGACGACCTTGCTCTCGTCGGCAATGACGATCATCCGTACCGACGAACCCGCGACGATTTTTTCGCGCAGCAACGCACCGCCGCCGCCTTTGATCAGCCGCAGGGCGCCATCCACCTCGTCGGCACCGTCGATGGTGAGGTCGAGCTCTGGAAGTTCATCGAGCGACTTCAGCGGCACGCCGAGTTCGACACAGAGCCGCGCGGTACGCTCGGAGGTCGGAACGCCTTCAATCACAAGGCCTACCGCAACCTTTTCGGCGAGCAGCCGGACGAACTCTTCCGCCGTGCTGCCCGTGCCGATCCCGAGCCGCATGCCGCTCTCGACATGGGCCAGAGCCGCTCTTGCAGCTTCGATCTTCAATTGGCGGGCGTCCATGCGCCACATGCTCCCGTTTATTACGTTGGAGTGCTGTTTACACGGCTCTCCCTGCAAACGAAAGCCAAAATAACGGCGCCTCATAGAAATCCGCGGCCATATTCGGCGGGGCTTAAAGAGGCTTTGGTTGCAATTGCCAGCCCGATCTTTTAACTCCAAAAGACCCGCTTCTTCTTACCCAAAGGCCAATTCCTCGTGAAATCTCCCCTTGTCGTATTCGATCTCGACGGCACGCTGCTCGATACCCATGCGGATCTCGTCGAAAGCCTCAACCACACGATTGCCGCATTGGAATTGGCGCCGGTCAGCTATGGCGACCTGACCTACCTCGTCGGCAACGGCGCTCAGGTCATGATCGAACGCGCCTGCAAGCTGCGTGGCTATATATTGAAGCCGGAGGAACTGCCGGCGCTATTGCAGCGGTTCATCGCCCACTACACCGAAACGATGCCTGGCCTGACGCAACCCTATCCGGGTCTGCTTGCCGCGTTAGAGGTATTGAAAACGCAAGGCTACAAGTTCGCCGTCTGCACAAACAAGATGGAGGCGCTCGCACGCACCCTTTTGGACCGGCTTGGGCTTACCCACTATTTCGAGGCCATCACCGGGGGCGATACCTTCACCGTTCGCAAACCGAATGCGGAGCACCTGATCGGCACCGTCGAGCGCGCCGGCGGCGACCTTCGCCGGACGGTGATGATCGGCGACAGCATCAACGACATTCTGGTTGCCCGCAATGCCGGCGTCCCCTCCATCGCCGTCCCCTTCGGCTACTCCGACGTCAGCGTCGACACGCTCGGTCCGAGCCGAGTCATCGCGCATTATGACGAACTGACTCCGGCGCTCGTACGCGATCTGTTAGCGGCATAGAGCCGGATATCGGCAGCAATCCGTTGGTAAAGTTGTAGCGGCCCTTGCGCGATTCACGCTGCTACGCCACAACTTGTCGACGCTTCAATACAAACGTGATGTCGGCCGGAAATTGCGACGCAAATCAGCCAGCAGTCTGCACCAAGGAGGAAGCGCAGAGGGCAATTGATGGCGGAGCGCGCGCTTGCTGGTAGCAGATCCTGAAGACCGCAATGGCGGTAGATTATCCTCTCGCAGAGGATGGCTCGCGCCAATCATTCGCACACTTACAATCTTTGCCGCCCTATGCGCGGCACTGGCATTCTATATCTATGGCGACCGCGTCGTCGGCTATCTCGAAGAAGCAACCGCCGCCAAGCCCGACCCGGCACTGCTCGCCGTCTATGAAAAATACGAAATTGAGCCGCTGCCGAACGTCGTTGCCGGCCGCAAATCAATGGCCAACTACCTCGACATGCTGCGCCGGGAGCCCTGCGACTGGAACGCGCTCTATAATTTTTCCGCTGAATTGCAGACGCAAGGGTATCGCCGCGAAGCCGCGAAAGCGCTGGTCGCGTTTTCCCGCAAATGTACGCCTTCCAATATCGCGCTCCAAAATGCGGCAAGCATTCTTCTCGGCCTCAGCGACTTTGGCGAAGCGATGAAGGTCTCGGACGAGTTGGTTGCGATGACGCCGGGCATACCGGACTTCTATTTTCTGCGCGGACAGATCCGGCAAGGCGCAAAGAAATACAGCGATGCCATCGACGACTATTATTCCGTTATCGGCCTTACCGATAACGTCGCCACCTTGAACAGTCTCGTGTTCCAGGGCATTTCCGACAGCTACCGCGCTCTCGGCGACTACTGCGCGGCGATCACGCCACTTCAGACCTGGGTATCGATCAATCCCGATCATAACGACACTGCGGTGGTGCGCGGAATCATCAAGAATTATACCGCGCAAGGAAAATGCGCGACGACCTATGCGACGGGCAGCGACCGCTTTCCAACCCAGGGCAAGAACGTGATCGTCACCAAGGTCAACATCAACGGCATGGACGGCAAATTCATCGTCGATACCGGCGCGAGCTTCATTGCCGTCACCAAGGCATTCGCGGCGCGAGCCAAGCTGCCCCTTGACGAAGCCGGCGACATTTCGCTGCAGACCGCCAATGGCGTCTCACAGGGTACGCGCACGACATCCACAACGGTCAAGGTCGGACACGTGGAGGCCAACGACGTCACCACCATCGTTCTCGGCGACGAGGCGGCCTTGGGAGACGACATAGATGGCTTGCTGGGTCGGTCGTTCCTGTCACGTTTCGATGTAACATTCGGAAGCCGCGAATGGCGGATCGAGACGAAAAACTGATCCGCTATCGGCCAAGAACAGCACCCATCGCCTGCGGCCGCGATTTTCCTTGAGGCAATTCCAGGCGCTTCTCAGACCTTATTTAGCGCCGGAAATGAGCAACATACCGGCGACGACGAAAGTCAGCACATGAAAAAGGCGGCCCGAATGGACCGCCTTTTCTTTTTCAAACACGAGCCTGCAATCAGATCTGTGCGGTGCGCGCCTTCGTGGTCGCGTCGAGCGCCTTCTGTGTTGCCGCATCGCGATCGTAGACATCGTTGAAATACTGCACGACGCCGTCCTTGTTCGGCCAGGCGGTGAAGTAGGCGATATAGATCGGGAACTTCTGCGGCACGGGTACCGCCTTGTTCTGGCCGGTGGCGATCTGCTTTGCGATGTCGTCCACCGTCGTGTTCAGCACGGCAGCGGCCATGGCGCGCGGATCGGCGAGGCGGACGCAGCCGTGGCTGAGCGCACGCATATCCTTCTTGAAGAAGCTTTTTTGCGGCGTGTCATGCATGTAGATCGCATGCGAATTCGGGAAGAGGATCTTCAATTCGCCCAGCGCATTGTCGCTGCTCGGCGGCTGGCGCACGGAGACATTCTGTGTCGAACCGTACCAATCGACGCTGGATGACGCGACGGCATGGCCACCGACTTCAACCTGGTAGCCCATGCGGTCGAGATAGTTCGGATCGGCGCGCAGCTTCGGCAGCATTTCGTTGATGATAATCGACTGCGGAACGCCCCAGAACGGATTGAACTCGACCGTCTGGACCTGATCCTCAAAGAAGAAGGTCTGATGTTCCTTACCGCCGACGACGACGCGCATCGACAGTTGTTCATGGTTGTTATTGTGGTAGTAGACCATGAAGGCCGGCTGGTTGATGAAGACGTAGCGCGGGCCAAGTTCACTCGGCAGCCAGCGCAACTGCTCCATGGCGATGACCAGCTTCTGGACCTTCGTATCGTTGTTTTCACCGACCATGGCGCGAACGGAAGACTGGCCGATGACGCCGTCTGCCGTCAGGCCTTTTTCCTTCTGGAAGTCTTCGACCAACGAGACGAGCTCTGGCGTATAGTCCGGCGTGCCCTTGTAGGCAGCAAGCGTCACGGCGTTCTTGACCTTCAGCGCATCCGAGCCGCGATGCTGGATAGCCTTGACGATGTTTGCCATCTCCGGCGAGCTGCCGCCCGGCTTTAGGGTGCCGTTCAGCGAGATGGAGATGTGCGTGCTGTCGTTGCCGCTTTCTGCGCGAAGCTTGGCAAGCTCAGCCTTCAGCTCCGAGAACTCCTGGTTCGAGGGGCTGCGGCTGTTGAGATAGGCGGCAACATCCGGGCTTGCGCGCAGCAGGCCGAGAACCGGCGTCAGGTTGACGTCCTTGCGCTTGAAATCGTGGTAACCGGAGATCTTGTTCGGGTCGAGACGGCCACGGATCGTATCCTGAACGAACATCAGCACCTTGCCGGAAAGTGCAAGCTCGAATTGCATCAACGCGCGGTCCCGCATTGTCGGGTCGACGCTTGCCGGATCGAAGCTCGGCGCCTGCACGGCATAATCGGCAGGGTCGAGGCCAACGGAACCCGCGTCGGCCAGAACCGCCATGGCAGCCTTGGCCTTGTCGTTGATGACATTGTCGGCAACCCAAAGGAGCGGCTTGCTCTGATCGGCGTAGTAGGCCTCGAGCGCCTTCGCGACATCATTCGTCGCCATCACGCGAGCTTCGGTCAGATAGCGACGCTGCGAAGCGCTGGTGTCGACAGCGACCGGCGTCGAAGACGCATCAGCGACCGCCCCCGTCACCACCGGATCGGCAAAACGGTTGGATGCCACGAGGCGCATAGCCTCGGGCTTGTAGGTATAATATTTAGGCGCACTGACGCTGGGCAGCGGCTCTTTTGCCTGTGTTGGCGCGGTAGCGCCAATACCAGTCTGTGCCGGATTGGCAGTGACCGGGGCGGAAACTTGAGTGCTCTGCTGACGCCCCTGCCCGCCGCGAATGAAATCCATGAGGGTCATCGCGTTCGCGGATGTCGCGCCGGCGGCGGAGAGGCAGCAGGAAAGAGCCAGAACGGATGCTGCGGCTTTCATGACAAGTTTCATTCTCTAATCAGTCCCCGTATCAAGCGGTATCTTCGAGACAGACGGTGCTGTTTTCCAATCAACTCGGCCGCGATGTTCCAAACACCGTTTAACCATTAGAATGAAAACGGCCAGACCCCGTCTTTCGTTCAATGCCTCAACTTTGTGTGAAAAAGCGAAAGCAGGCTTCGCGATTTAGTTCACACAAAATTATGAAATTATTAGTTAATTTTTTATTGAATTTTCGCGTGGTTTTTGAGTGGCAATAAGGACGCCACGAAGAATATCTATCGAGCGTGTTAAAAAGAACACGGCTTTCCTTATCGTGTCGAAAACATGACGAAGACTATCATGAAATCCCCCTTCTCTGTTTTCTTGGGCACCATTCGGACCTATATGACAACTATCCTTTTCAACGGAAAAGCAGGACCAGGGATAATGACCTCCACCCGCACTGAAACCGATACTTTTGGCCCGATCGAAGTGGCTAGCGACCGCTATTGGGGCGCGCAGGCGCAGCGCTCGCTCGGCAACTTCAAGATCGGTTGGGAGAAGCAGCCGCTGTCGATCGTACGTGCCCTCGGCATCGTCAAGCAGGCCGCTGCACGGGCCAACATGGAGCTTGGCCAGTTGGATCCCGCTCTCGGCAAAGCGATCGTCGAGGCCGCCCAGGAAGTGATCGACGGCAAGCTCAACGAGCATTTCCCGCTGGTGGTCTGGCAAACCGGCTCCGGCACGCAGTCGAATATGAATGCCAATGAGGTGATCTCGAACCGCGCGATCGAAATGCTGGGCGGCGTCATGGGCTCCAAGAAGCCGGTGCATCCGAACGATCACGTCAATATGAGCCAGTCGTCGAACGACACCTATCCGACGGCGATGCATATCGCCTGCGCCGAGCAGATCGTTCATCATCTGCTGCCAAGCCTCAAACATCTGCATGCGGCATTGGAAAAGAAAGTCGCCGACTTCGCCCACATCATCAAGATCGGCCGCACCCACACGCAGGATGCCACGCCGCTGACGCTTGGCCAGGAGTTTTCCGGCTATGCCGCACAGGTCGCCTCCTCGATCAAGCGGATCGAGCTGACCTTGCCCGGCCTTTGCGAACTCGCCCAAGGCGGCACCGCGGTTGGCACCGGCCTGAATGCGCCGATCGGTTTTGCCGAAAAGGTCGCCGACGAGATCGCCAAAATCACCGCCCTGCCCTTCGTTACCGCTCCAAACAAGTTCGAAGCGCTGGCCGCCCATGACTCGATGGTCTTCAGCCATGGTGCCATCAATGCCGCCGCTGCCGCTCTCTTCAAGATCGCCAACGATATCCGCCTGCTCGGCTCCGGCCCCCGCTCCGGCCTCGGCGAATTGGCGCTGCCGGAAAACGAGCCGGGCTCGTCGATCATGCCGGGCAAAGTCAATCCAACGCAATGCGAAGCCCTGACGCAGGTCTGCGCCCACATTTTCGGCAACAATGCCGCGCTGACCTTTGCCGACAGCCAGGGTCATTTCGAGCTCAACGTCTACAATCCGATGATGGCCTACAATTTCCTGCAGTCGGTGCAGTTGCTCGGCGATGCCGCCGTCTCCTTCACCGACAATTGCGTCGTCGGCATCGAGGCGCGCGAGGAGAATATCAGGGCTGGCCTCGAACGTTCGCTCATGCTGGTGACCGCACTTGCCCCGAAGATCGGCTACGACAATGCCGCCAAGATCGCTAAGACAGCGCATAAGAACGGCACGACGTTGAAGGAAGAGGCTTTGGCGAGCGGGCTGGTTTCGGCGGAAGATTACGATGCGATCGTCCGGCCGGAGACGATGATTGGGCCGAAGTGAGTCCCTCGTTCGGTGAACGTCAGGCACGTCCACCGATGACGCAATAGCCTGCCTGGCTACTCACCCCAACCCTCTCCCTGCCCATGCGTGGCGAGGGCTAGAGTGAGGGGCCGGGCACAAAATTTCAGCATCGGAAGACCCACCCGACCCGCGCATCTCCCGTCGACAAACTCACCATTTTGAAATTCAGTCGCAACATCCAGCCAATTGCATTTGGACCTTGCCGGATTTAGACCGTTCGCAAACGTCTCTTCCGCCACATCAAGGCATTGAAAGGTCCACGCATGGCTGACGATCTCTTTCCCCTCGGCGACGACGCCACTCCCTATCGCAAGATTTCCGGTGACTATGTTTCCGTCGATACGTTCAAGGGCCAGGACATCCTGACCGTCGATCCCGAGGGTATCCGGCTGCTCGCCGAAACCGCCTTTGCCGATATCAACCACCTGCTGCGTCCCGGCCACCTGCAGCAGCTCGCCTCCATCCTCGAAGATCCGGAAGCGACCGACAACGACCGTTTCGTTGCCTATGACCTGCTGAAGAACGCCAATATCGCCGCCGGCGGCGTGCTGCCCATGTGCCAGGACACCGGCACAGCGATCATCATGGGCAAGAAAGGCCGTCGCGTCTGGACCGAAGGCGGCGACAGCGCGGCTCTGGCAAAAGGCGTGCTCGATGCCTACGAGAAGAAGAATCTGCGCTATTCGCAGCTCGCGCCCATCAAGATGTTCGAGGAAAAGAACACCAAGAACAATCTGCCGGCCCAGATCGACATCTATGAGGAAGGCACCGACACCTACGAATTCCTCTTCGTCGCTAAGGGCGGCGGCTCGGCCAACAAGACCTTCCTCTATCAGGGCACGCCGTCGCTGCTCACCCATGACCGCATGCTGGATTTCCTCAAGGAGAAGATCCTGACGCTCGGCACGGCCGCCTGCCCTCCCTACCATCTGGCGATCGTCATCGGCGGCACTTCGGCCGAGATGAACCTGAAGACGGTCAAGCTGGCCTCGACGCGCTATCTCGACTGTCTTCCCACGGAGGGCTCCGAAAGCGGACATGCCTTCCGGGATATCGAAATGGAAAAGGAAATTCACAAGCTGACGCAGAGCCTCGGCGTCGGCGCGCAGTTCGGCGGCAAATATTTCTGCCACGACGTCCGCGTCATCCGCCTGCCCCGCCACGGCGCTTCGCTGCCGATCGGCCTCGGCGTCTCCTGTTCCGCCGATCGTCAGGCCAAGGGCAAGATCACCCGCGACGGCATCTTCATCGAGCAGCTCGAAACCGATCCGTCGAAATACATGCCTGAAATCGACGAGGCCAAGCTTTCCGAATCGATGGTCCGCATCGATCTCAACCGGCCGATGGCCGAGATCCTGGCGGAATTGTCGCGGCATCCGGTCAAGACCCGGCTGTCGCTGACCGGCACTATCATCGTCGCCCGCGACCTGGCGCACGCAAAAATCCGCGAGCGCCTGGAAAAGGGCCTGGGCATGCCGGATTACCTCAAGAATCATCCGGTTTATTATGCCGGCCCGGCCAAGACGCCTGCCGGCTACGCCTCCGGTTCCTTCGGCCCGACGACGGCCGGACGTATGGACAGCTATGTCGACCAGTTCCAGTCCTTCGGCGGCTCCATGGTGATGCTCGCCAAGGGGAACCGCTCGCGCGCCGTGCGAGAGGCCTGCGAGTCGCATGGTGGTTTCTATCTCGGCTCGATCGGCGGTCCGGCCGCCCGCCTCGCTCAGGACTGCATCAAGAAAGTCGATGTGCTGGAATATCCCGAACTTGGTATGGAAGCAGTCTGGAAGATCGAAGTCGAAGATTTCCCGGCTTTCATCGTCATCGACAACAAGGGGAACGATTTCTTCCAGGAACTCAACCTCGGCTGAACTTTGTCAATAGTCAGACAAGAAGGAAGGCACCGTCTCGGTGCCTTCCTGGTAAGTATTTCCACGTTATAATAAAACTAAACCCAAGTCCGAACTTATAAGATTTTACGTTCATTGCCTTAATCTTTTTCAAAGATTCTTAGGCTAACTAAAAATAGTGCTTTCATGAAATCATTTAATGGAGTTCGCCGATGAGTACGGTGGTTGCGCCCAAGGCGCAAGTTCCCGACGTGGCAGGACAGATTACCTATGCCATGCGATCCATGGGGGTCGCGCCGATCCCGCGCAACTACGAACTTTTCTACGAAGCCTATATTGGTTCCAATCCTGCCTTGACTCGCGAGCTTGCCGCACTCGGCAGCAACGCCACGCAAGAAGAATTGGATGCACTGGGCGCCCAGCATTTCTCCCACCATGCCGGCCGCGTTTTCGATGACGCCCATGCCCGCCTGATCTCGGAACTCGATGCCGTGTTGCGCACGCTGCGACAGGAACAGACGTCGCTTGAAAGCTACAATCGATTGCTCGGCGAGACCTGCCAACGCATCACGTCCAAGAACAACAATAGCGTCGATCTGCTGCGCAGCGCCATCGACATCCTGGCGGAAGCGACCGGCGACACGATGGCGCACGGCGAAAAGACCGTCGAGAATGTTGCGCAGCGCAGCCAGGAAATGGACCAGGTGCGCAAGGAACTGGACGAATACAAGCGCATTGCCAATACCGACTCTCTGACGCGCCTCTCCAATCGCCGCGCCTTCGATGATCGCCTGGCCACCATCTTTGACAATCAGATGGCCCGGCCCGTAACGGCGCTGGTGCTGGCCGATATCGATTACTTCAAGAAGGTCAACGACACATACGGCCATCCGGTCGGCGACAAGATCCTCGCAACCGTCGCCTCCCTCATCCGCGCCAATGTCCGTCGCGACGCCTTCGTCGCCCGCACCGGCGGCGAGGAATTCGCGCTGATCCTGGAAGGCAATACGTCGGAAGAGGTTATGGCGGTCTGCGAGCGTATCCGCCGTGCACTGGAGACGACGCCGTTCAAGAACTCCCGCACAGGAGTGAATTACGGGCCGATCACCCTCTCGCTCGGCATCTGCATGGCCTCGGAAGCCGGAGATCCCGGCGAACTCTATAGCAAGGCCGATATTGCGCTCTATTGCGCCAAGAATGGCGGCCGCAACTCCAGCTATATTTATCAGGAAGGCATGCAGAAAGACTTCTCGAAGAGCTGGCTCATCTACAAAAGTTAGAATCGGACCAGAGTTAAAGTCTTATCCGCCGGTGCTGCTTCCCCAAGCGCGCCGGCGGATTTTTTGTTACCACATGCTCTTGGCGGCTCGCGCCGGCCATTCGCGGTCATAGGTCTCCTGATCGAAATCGCCCTTCGCCGCCTTCAGTAGCATGCCGGGCGTCGGCAGGCTTGCCGGATCGACGAATGTCTCCGTCTTCCAGAGTTCGGCACGCATCACGGCCCGCGCGCATTGAAAATAGACCTCGTCGATGGTGATCACCACGACGCTGCGCGGATGCTTGCCCTCCATCTCGAAACTCGCGAGCAAGCTTTCCTCGATGGAGACCACCGCACGACCGTTAAGGCGCATCGTGGTGTTTGAACCGGGAATCAGAAACATCAGTGCAATGCGGGGATCCCTGACGATATTGGCCAGCGAATCGACACGATTGTTGCCGCGCCAGTCGGGAAGCAGCAGCGTCTTGTCGTCCTGCACGCGCACGACGCCGCCCAAGTCACCGCGCGGTGAGCAATCCAGCCCCTCCGGGCCGACCGTCGCCAGCGCCATGAAGGGCGATGCCTCGATCATCCGGCGATAGAGCGGCGTCAGCGCAGTCGTCACTTTGGCGATCGATGCCTCGCTCGTGCCGCCATAAAGCTCATTCAGTTCTTCAACGGAAGTGATGATCCGCATGTTGCCTCACGTCTTTTTGATCCAGATACTGGCGGGTTAGACGCAAGGCGTGACGTTGCTATGACACACGCCGCACCGACGTCCGAAGAAAGGATATAACCGTTTCGCCGTCGCTTTCGAATGCATTTTCTTCAGCAGATGCCGGCGCTTCCGCCAGGAATTCGCCGATCGCCTCCAGCACGGGAGCGGCGCTGACGATACGGCGATGGCCGAAGCCGTTGGCCCAGAGGAGGCGAACATGATCGCCGGCGCTGGCGTAGGCGCGGGCATGATCGGCGCTGACTTCCTTGTCATCCTCGGCGTGGATGACCAATACCGGTCTACCCAGATCGCGAACGCTGTGTTCGGCAACATACTCATCGAGCGCCCTGCCAGTGACATGACCGACCTCCGCCTCGAGTGCTGCCTGCGCCTTAGGATCAAGCTGCACCATCCTGCCGAAATCCGTGAACAGCCAGCCCATTGCGCTCGGCGCGCCGATCAGCACCAGGCTATCTGTCAGAATCGGCTCTATGCCCGGCAGAAAGCCCGCCGCCGCCAGGGCAACAGAAGCACCGCCGAACGAATGGCCGATGGTCGCGTCGAAAGCGCCGAAGCGCTCCGCCGCAGCCACGATGGCCGAAACCGCAAGGCGCACATTGAGGAAGCGCCCCGGCGAGCGGCCATGGCCCGGCAGGTCGAGCGAGATCACTTCGGCACCCGCATTTGCGAGGAAGACGGCGAGCTCCGACATGTATTCGCTACTCGAGCCCCAGCCATGGACGACAAGAAAGCGTTTCCGCTGGCCCTTGGCCCCGCCGTTCAAGCGATAGGCCATCGCCCGTCCGCCGCGAAAAGACAGCATGATCTGGTCGGCAGAATTCAGACGCGCCCTGCCCTGTGAATGCGCAGCCTCCGCCTTGGCGCCCTGCGGCCGGCGCGACGGTGTCAGACAGAAAAGCTTGAAGGCGGCTTTGCCGGCAAGCTGCGGCGAAATCCTGCCAAGGCTGGACAATCCTAGCCGGGTGACCTTAAGCGCAAAGGATGGCATAGTGGGAATCCAATAATGTTCAATCATGAACAATAAAGTACAACGATGAACAAAAATCAATCCCTACCTTGGGACCATCCGCGTTTTCGTAGCTGGATTGCCGTCGCCCGCGCCTGCCAGCTCATGCAGCAATCGCTCGGCCGGGCACTTGCGCATCTCGACATCAAGCCGCCGCATCTCGACATTCTCGTCAATCTCTTCCGCTTCGAAGGCATCTCGCAGCAGGAATTGGCCCACAAGCTGCTAGTCGGTCGCTCCAACATGAGCATGCTCCTGCCGCAGATGGAAAAACGCGGCCTAATCGAACGTCGCGGCGATAAACACGACAAGCGCGTGTGGCGGCTTTATCTGACCACGGAAGGCCGACGCTTGACGGAAGAAGCCATGGCCATCCAGACCGACCTCATCGACCGCATGCTCTCGGACGCACCACTCGACGAATGCGAAATCATGACGGCTCACATGGAACGCATTGTCAGCCTGTTGCTGCAGGAAGAACGCGAGCCTCTGGAAACGATCGGCGATCAGTGATTGCCCGGCGGGCGGGCCAACGGCACTGCGCGGTTCAGCGAGGCGAACTCCCATATTGCCACGACGATAAGGACCGCCGTGGCGAGGATGCCGAGCTGGTAAACATCGACCTGGGAGACCGCGAGAACCAGCAGCGCCAGCCCGGCGAGGCCGACGAAATGCGATAGCGGCGGCCGCCCGGTCGTCGCCCCCTTGAACCAGAGATTGCCGACAAGGAACACGGCCGGGCCACCAAGGATCGCCGCCGCCATATGCATGTCGGCCGGGTCATGGGGATGGGAGAACAAGAATTCGTCGCCGACGACGCTCAGAATGATGCCCGCTAGAATCGGGATATGCGCATAGGTGAAAGCCTGTCGCGCTAGGCTGCCGGGCGTCTCGTCCTGCTCGATGCGATGGGCGGCACGTTCATGGCCGAACTGGAAATAGATCCACCACATGGCGACGGTGCTGACGAAGACGGTGACGAATACCGCAACGATTAGCGGCGAAAGCGGCTGTTCGGCAAATGTCTTGCCCGCCTGCAGGATTGCCTCGCCGAGGCAGATAATGATGAAGAGCGCGCAGCGCTCGGCAAGATGCGCACCGGAAACATCCCAATCCGCCGCGGTCGACTTGCCAAGGCCGGGCACGGCGAAACCGAAGGCGGGTGCTGCATATTCGATCGCCAGCGCAGCGAGCCACAGCGACACCCGCGTCTCACCCTCCATCAGGGCGCCGGCAATCCAGAAGATCCCCGACACGATCAGCCAGCAGGTGATGCGGACGAAATTGCGATGATTGGCCGGGCTGACGTCTTTTAGGGTATAGACGGTAAATAGCGAACGGCCCACTTGCATGAACACATAGGCGCCAGCGAAGAAAATGGCTTTCCCGGCAAAGGCATCCGGAATGGACGCTGAGAGAACCAGCCCGGCAAACATTAGCACGAAGAGCATGATGCGCACCGGCATGCGATCGGGATCGAGCCAGTTCGTCACCCAGGCGGTGAATATCCATACCCACCAGACGGCAAAAATCAGCATGCCGGCTTCGAGAGCGCCGAGGGGCGTGAAATGACTAGCGAGCGCGTGCGAAAGCTGCGAGATCGAGAAGACGAAGACGAGATCGAAAAACAGCTCGACGAAAGAGACCTTGCTTTCGTTTTTGCTGCCCTTGGCGCGCAGCCAGCTTCCCGTATCCCCACCTGCCATGCCTGTCCCCTTGCTGCTGACAGTGCTAGTGCGGCTTGCCCGCCACGTCGCGGCTCAAGCCCTTTTCCTTTAGTTCGGCCTCATAGGCGGCGAAAAGCTCGGAACCTTTCTCGCCGAGTTCGCGAAGATAGGCCCAGGTAAAAATGCCGGTATCGTGCATGTCGTCAAAACCGATGCGAACGGCATAGTTGCCGGTCGGCGTCATCGACATGATCCCGACATTGCGTTTGCCTGGCACGGTGATCTTCTGCCCTGGTCCATGTCCCTGCACTTCGGCCGATGGCGACAGCACGCGCAACATTTCCGCAGACAGATCGAAGCTTGCGCCGTCATTGAAGCTCACCACCAGATGATGGCGGTCCTTCGACACTCTCAGTTCGGTTGGCCAGACGTCGCTCATCGATTTTCCCATGCGTTTCAATGCGTACCCGGAGAAGTAGGCCGCCAGTCGTTAACGCGCAAGTGCATTTGAAAATGCATTTCCCTTGACGCAACAATCGCCTATGCACACATTAACATGACAACGGAGGTTTTCGTGAACAGCATTGTCGGCACGATAGGCAACGGATCGCCGCTGGTGGCGGATGCGTCACCGATGATCGACCCTTTCGGGCGGGCGGTCACCTATCTGCGCGTCTCCGTGACCGACCGCTGCGATTTCCGCTGCACCTATTGCATGGCGGAAAACATGACCTTCCTGCCGAAAAAAGATCTGCTGACGCTGGAAGAGCTGAACCGGCTCTGTTCCGCCTTCATTGCTAAAGGCGTCCGTAAGATTCGCCTGACCGGCGGCGAGCCGCTGGTGCGCAAGAACATCATGTTTCTGGTGCGCGAGCTCGGCAAACGCGTTCAAGACGGTGGCCTGGAGGAGCTCACGCTGACGACAAACGGGTCGCAGCTCTCGCGCTATGCAGAGGAGCTCTATGATTGCGGCGTGCGCCGCATCAACGTTTCGCTCGACACGCTCGATCCCGACAAATTTCACACCATCACTCGCTGGGGCGATTTCGCGAAGGTGATGGAGGGTATCGACGCTGCGCAGAAGGCGGGCCTGAAGATCAAGCTCAATGCCGTGGCGCTCAAGGATTTCAACGAGGCGGAGATACCCGAGCTGCTGCGCTTCGCCCATGGCCGCGGCATGGACCTGACCGTCATCGAGACGATGCCGATGGGTGAGGTCGAGGAAGATCGCACTGACCGGTACCTGCCGCTCTCCAAATTGCGCGCCGATCTCGAACAACAATTCACGCTGACCGACATTCCATATAAGACCGGCGGTCCGGCCCGTTATGTCGAAGTCGCCGAAACCGGTGGCCGCCTCGGCTTCATCACGCCGCTGACCCATAATTTCTGTGAGAGCTGCAACCGCGTGCGCCTCACCTGCACCGGCACGCTTTATATGTGCCTCGGCCAGAACGATGCCGCCGACCTGCGCACGGCGCTGCGCGCCACCGAAGATGACGCGCTCGTCTACGCCGCCATCGACGAAGCGATCACCCGTAAGCCGAAGGGTCACGATTTTATCATCGACCGCACGCACAACAGACCGGCTGTCGCCCGCCATATGAGCGTCACCGGCGGCTGATCTTCCCATACCAAGACAAGAAAACGCCGGGCGATAAGTCCGGCGTTTCTATTGGTTGCTGTTGTTTTCTGAAGTAACGCCTCAGGCGGCGCGATACCCATAGCCTTCATGTGCCCCGTCGCCATCGCCCGTGCGGAAGCGGTCGATCTTGTCGGAGAGCATATCGACGCGTTGGCGCAGGCCATGAATCTCGGCGTTGTTTTCTTCCACCATCGCCGCATTTCTTTGGGTGATCAGCTCGACTTCGCCGACCGCTCGCGTCACTTCTTCGATCCCGGTCGACTGCTCGGCCGTTGCCGCGGAAATGTCGGCGACGAGCTTCTGCACGCCGGTCACATGCCCGATGATTTCGGCGAGCGCAGCACCGGTCTGCTCGACCAGATGGACGCCATTTTGCACCTGCGAGGAGCTTGCCGAAATCAGGCCCTTGATCTCCTTTGCCGCGTTGGCGCAGCGCTGCGCCAGTTCGCGCACTTCCTGCGCGACGACAGCAAAACCTCGACCGGCCTCGCCGGCGCGGGCGGCTTCGACGCCGGCATTCAGCGCCAGCAGGTTGGTTTGGAAGGCGATTTCGTCGATGACGCCGATAATCGTGACGATCTTTTCCGACGAGCGGTTGATCTCACTCATGGCGCCGACGGCCTTGGCGACGACTTCGCCGGATTGCGTTGCGTAAGCCTGGGTCTCGTTGACCGAGACCGCCGTCTGCTTAGCGCGGTCGGCGGTGGAACGCACGACGTCGCTCAGACGGTGGAGTGCCCGCGAACTTTCCTCGAGGGCCGCCGCCTGCTGCTCGGTGCGGCGTGCGAGATCGTCGGCGGATGCGGCGAGATTGCCGGTACCGCCCTTGATCTCCTCGGCCGTGTAGCGGACATCCGTCAACGTCTCGCGCAGGGCTTCGACAGCGTGATTGTAGGTGAATGCCATTTCGACGAAATCGGCGGAGAGGTCTTCGCGCATGCTCTCTTCCAGATTGCCATCCGCAAGCTTGGAGAGAACGTCTGCCAGCGCATTCAGCGCCTGCTTCTGCTCGGCTTCGATGCGGGCGCGGTCGGCGGCGCGGCGTGCGGCATCCTCCGCCGACAAAGCGCGTGCGCTCTCGGCCTCCCGCTCCAGTCGGACATTTTCCAGGGCAGCGTCGCGGAAGACGGTGACGGAACGCACCATATCGCCGATCTCGTCGCCGCGATTGCGGCCGTCGATCGCCACTTCCAGATCGCCGCTGGCAAGCCGCGTCATGATTTCGGTAACCCGCTTCAGAGGTCCACGCAGCGTTTCGACCAGCATTAGACCGCCGACGATGGCAAGCAGCGTACCGAGGATCATGGCAATGACGGAGACATTGGCGGAGCGCTCGCTGTCTTCCTTGCCGATCTCCTGCGCTTGCGCAACGAAGCTGCGCAGCGACGTCATCGCATCCGCCAGCAAGCTGTTGGAATCGACGCGCGTCTTTTTCCAGTCGGACGCAGTCTGCAACAGATCGGCCGAACCCTTGGTCACGCTGTCGATCAAAGGCTGAGTACGAGCAGAAAAATCGCGCATCGTAGAATTGGTCTGGCCCAGCGCCGAGATTTTCACGCCGGCGTCCTGCAGATCCTTCAAATCGGCAACGACGGCGTCCCGCGAGGCAGCGTCGCGCACATTCTCCATCCGTGCGGTATGCAGCGTCAGGCGATCGATGATGCCCAGCGCCTGGTCGACGTGATCCAACAATTCTTTCTGGCCGTCGATGATCTTATCGAGGCTGACGAAGCGATCGGCGGCAGTATCGCTGTTCTTGGCCGATTGCAGAGTCATATCCCCTTCGATCTTCACGAAGCTCTGCAGAATCGGTCCCATGGCCTGGACCTTCAGATCGGCGGTGTCGCCGCCCTTCAGGACTGCGTCAAGCTTATTGGCAGCATCGGCCGCGCCGTTGACCAACGCGACGCCACGCTTGGAAACAAGAGCTTTCGACGTGGCGACCTGCTTGAGGATCGCATCCGTATAGGTACGCGCATCGGAGATTTCCTCATTGGAATCCGCGGCCATCTGCACCTGGATGCGCAGGTTGCTCATCTTGTCCGACAGGCCCTTGAAGGCAGCGGCATCGTAAAGCAGTTCCTTGGCGAAGGTTTCCTTGTCGCCGAACTCCTTGCGGATGATGTCGATCTGCTTTCCGGCAGCCTTGCCGCTGGCTTCGAGCCCCGACACTGCCTTCTGGATCGCGTCGACATCGCTGTCCTGCTTTTGCTTGATGTTCCAAAGGGCGGCCGTCTGACTGCGCATCTTGTCGGCCAGATCGCTGACGGCGGAGATCTTGGCGCGTTGATCATTGCTGAGCAGGCCGCTCAGACGCTGGACGCCGGCCGCCTGCGCATCGATCTTATCCGCAAGCGCCTTGCGCGTTTCATCGGATGGCGACGTGGTGAACTCCTGCAAAGCAGCCTGCAAGTTCTCGAAGTCGCTGATATTTTCGATCGTCGCCCGCGTCACGGTCATATGGCCGTTGAGAATATTGGCCGTGTGATAGCCAACCAGGCCGATACCGGCGATGAGCACCACCAGCGGTACGACGAAGATAAGAACCTTGGTCACGATCCGGCGGCTTTGCAGAAGACGATCAATGAAGAACATGCCACGCCCCAATGAAATTCGTTGGTATCCGGCGAAGGCGGGACCGTCATTCCCTGCTGCGCTGCGGTAGAGCTTCTGCCTCATGCAAAACTGAGCCGAGCGTCCGGAAATTAGATTGAATAAGGATTAATCGCGAACGTAAAAGATCGCACATCTCCCAAAAATCGACAGTGCTGTCCCGATTTTGCGATTTCGGCGTGATTGCACTCGCCATCAGCTCACGTTTTCATTGCGACGCACAATCGAATTTGATCACGACTACACCGGCAATGATTCCAATTTGCGGAAAACCGCAGTAGAGCGAGCTGATATATCCAGGGAATCGCTTTATGCCGCGGACGAAGAATACGCAGGGCGCGCTCTACATGGCCGCAGCTATGGCCGGCTTTTCCTGCAGCGACGCACTTTCCAAATCAGTCATCGCGGTCATGAACGCAGGAGAGATCATGTTTCTCCGCGGGCTTTTTACCAGCATCTTCGTCTTTCTGCTCGCCTGGAATATGGGAGCCCTGCGCTCATGGAAAGTCATTCTGCAGCCGATGATCGCGCTGCGCGTCGTCTGCGAAGGAATTGCGGCAGCAACCTATATCACCGCGCTCGGCATGATGCCGATTGCCAATGCCTCCGCCATCCTGCAGGCATTGCCGCTCGCCGTTACCCTCGGCGCAGCCCTGTTCCTGAAGGAACCGGTCGGCTGGCGGCGTTGGACGGCGATCGTCGTCGGCTTTGTCGGCGTGCTCATCATCATCCGCCCCGGCCCCGATGGCTTCACGACGGCTGCCCTGCTCGTGGTCGCCAGTATGTTCGCCACAGCCGCCCGCGATCTGGCGACGCGTTGTGTCAGCAAGGATGTGCCGTCGCTGATGGTGACGGTCTGTACCGCTGTCTCGATTTCCATCTTCGGCGCCCTGTCGATTGCTCCGCTCGGCGGCTGGCAGCCCATCACTTTCACTCCGTTCTCACACATCCTGCTCGCATCGATCCTGGTGCTCGTTGGCTATCAATCGGTGATCCAGGCGATGCGCACGGGCGAGATCTCCTTCGTCGCACCGTTCCGCTATCTAAGCCTCATCTGGTCGGCATTGCTTGGCTTGCTGTTCTTCAGTGAGATGCCGGATGCCTGGACCATGATCGGCTCCGCCATTGTCATCGCCTCCGGTCTCTATACATTCTACCGGGAGAGCAAACGGCAAGCGGTCGAGCGCGTCGCCCAGGAATCCGAGCCGCGTGTGCCCGCCTGAGGTCCGCCAGCATGCCCGGCTATATCACCGATCCCGCCGATATCCCGCCCTATCTGCTCGCCGGCGGTCGCTCCAGCCGCATGGGTGCGAACAAGGCGCTTGCCCTTCTCGGCGGCGAAACTCTTCTGACGCGTATAGCCGCTCGCATCGGACAGCAGCAGCGAAAGCCGGTTGCGTTGAATGCCGATGCCGATTGGTCGGATACGGAAGGGCTGCCGTTGGTTCCCGACACCATCCCCGGCAAGCTCGGCCCGCTGGCGGGCGTGCACACCGCCATGCGTGATGCGGTGATGAGGCACCCGAACGCGTCGCATATCGCTACGGCGCCGATCGACAGCCCGTTTTTTCCAATCGATCTGATCGCTCGGCTAGCCGAAGCGATCGAAGGCCGAGAGGAAATCGCAATAGCCGCATCGCTGGGTCGCGACCATCCGGTGTTCGGCCTGTGGCCCGTCTCGCTTGCCGACGATCTCGCGACCTGGCTTGTCAAGGATGACAAGCGACGCGTCAGGGATTATCTCGCACGCCATAGCGTCCGAAAGGTCGACTTCGCCATGATCCAGACACCGATCGGTCCCCTCGATCCCTTCTTCAACGTCAACACGCCGGACGACCTGATCGCCGCAGAAACATGGCTCGCGGCATTGGAGCAGACATCATGACAACCAAGCGACCCAAAATCTTCGGCATCGCCGGCTGGAAGAACTCCGGCAAGACCGGCCTTGCGGTGCGGCTTGTCACCGAATTCACCCGCCGCGGCTACAAGATTTCGACCATCAAACATGCCCACCATGACTTCGACATCGACAAGGTGGGCGCCGACAGCTTTCGCCATCGCGAAGCTGGAGCGCATGAAGTCACCATCGTTTCCGGCACGCGCTATGCCATCATGCACGAACTACGCGGCGAGCCGGAGCCGAGCTTCGAGGAAATCCTGGCGCGGCTTGCCCCTTGCGACCTCGTCTTGATCGAAGGCTACAAGCGCGAGCCGATCCCCAAGATCGAAGCTCGTCGCCTCGAGGCGGCCAACCGCGTGCCCTTGGCGCCGCAAGACCCGCATATCGTCGCCATAGCCACCGACCATCCGGTGGAGGATGCCGGCGCACTGACCGTCTTCGATCTCGACGATACCCTGGCGATCGCCGATTTCATCGCTGCGACGGTTGGCCTCGGCGAACTGGCAAAAGAATAAGGCCGCCGGTTTCCCGACGGCCTTACGCGTTTGAGACAGGAAAAGCTTACTGGGTTGAAGCGACCGGACGCACCAGCGCCGTGACACGGCGGATGGTAACGCGACGGTTTTCCTGCTCGGGCCCCTGCGTATTCACCTTGAGATATTGCTCGCCGTAACCCTGGGTCACCAGGTTTTCCGGCGGAATGCCATAGACGTCGCTAAGGACCTTGGCGACGGATTCGGCACGCTGATCGGAAAGGACCAGATTGCTTTCCGGAGTGCCGACGGCATCCGTATGGCCTTCGATCATGAAGGTCTCGGTCGGGTCCTTCTTGACGATCTTGCCCATGGCGTCGGCAACGCCGCGCAGCGTACTCGCCTGCGACATCGGGATTTCCGCGCTACCGGTCGCGAAGGTGATCGTATCGAGGTCGATGCGACGCACCTTATCGCGAATACGGGCGGAATAACGCACTTCGTTCAGCGAATAGACCCGCTCGACCGGCTCGACCGGTGGTTCGCGCAGGAAGTCGTAATAATCCGCCTCGCGGTCCGTGCCCGTGTCGATGATGTACTGGTTCAACGGAATGCGCAGGCGCATCGGCGGCAACTCGTCGCCCGGATCGCGGAAGTAGTCGTCGCGGTCCGGCTGATCCTCCAGTTCCGGGGAGTAGAACAGCACGTATTCACGGCCGCGAGCGTCGATGCGCGAGCGCTGAATGACGTCGCCATAGCGATTGCGCACGGTAATAATGCGATCGCCATCCGGCTGATCGATCGTTTCGCGGTAACGGTCGCGCGGAAGCTGCTCATAGATCGGACGTTCACCCTCACGGATGAAGCGCGCGCTATCATCGTGACGAACGACGTAGGTATTGTCGATATTCAGGATGACGCGGCCGCCCTGATTGCCGTTCGGCTGGAGTGCAACGCCTTCCGGCGACGCGAAATCCGGCCGGCGGTCGAGGCGCCGCCCCTGCTCGCTGGTTATGGCTTCGATCCTCACAGGCTGTTGCTGCTGCTGGCCAGCGAGCGCCCGTTGAGCTTCGGCATCCGATGTCGGCGCCTTGGCATAGGCCTGCGGCTGTTGCACTGGGGCGCTCTGCGATTGTCCAGTCTGGGCCTGACCGGCACCAGTCTGAGCCTGCCCGCCGGCAGCTTGGCCACCCTGACGGAAGCCGCGCCGCGCCGCATCCTTGTCGCTATCCAGCACGGCAGCGCCATTCTGCACCGGCAGAATAACCGTCTCGTTGCTGGCTGCAGGATTTGCAGCGATCTTCTTGCGACGCTCCAGTTCCTGCGGCGAAACCTGCTCACCTCCAGCGGCGGGGGCCGCTGTCTGGGCGCCCTGCTGCACGGCACCATTGGCAGGCGCCTGCACGGCGTTACCCTGAGCGGGAGCACCGGTTTCGACATTCGGCTGCTGCTGTTTGCCGACCTGCGGAGCTACCTCGTTCTGCGGCTGAGCCTGCTGTCCCAGGTTCTTCTGAACTGGCTTTTGTTCGGGAGTGGCTGCAGGCTGTTGCGCGCCCTGCTCAGTCTGCGGCAGTTTGCCGGTCGCCGGCTTCTGGCCCTGCTGCGTGCCGGGCTCGACCTGATTTCCAGGCTGAACCTGGGTCTTCGGTTGGGCCTGCTCTGTGGCGGGAGCCTGTTGCAGGGCCGGTGCTACCTTCTGTTCTGCTGGTTGCTGAGCTGGGGCTACCTTCTGTTCCGCCGGTTGCTGCGCCGGTTCAGCCGATTGGCCCTGCAGCTTCTGATGCTTCTTCTTCTCAGGCTGGGCGGGGGTTTCCGGCTGGGCCTGTCCGCTCTGAGTCGGCTGTGCAGCCGGCGCCTGTTGCTGCGCGGGCGCGGCCTTCTGTTCGGCTGGCTGCTGTGCCGGTTCAGCCGATTGATCTTGCTTCTTCTGACGTTTCTTGAGTTCGGGCTGGCCTTGCGGTTGCGTTTCAGGGGCAGCCTGTTGCTGGGCCGCTTTCGGCTGCGGCGCTACTTCCGGCTGCGCCGCTGGCTGTTGCTCCGCATTCTGCTTGTGCTTCTTTTGCTCCGGCTGAGCCTGCTGGGTTTCCGGTACCGCCTGCGGCTGCAGCGCCTTGGGCTGCTGTGTTTCCTGCTGCTGCTTGGCGGGCTTTTGCTGTTCAGGCTGCCCTTCGGGCTGGGCTTCCTTCATCTTGCGCTGTGGCTCGGCTCCGCCCTGCTGTGCTGGTGCGGCCTCATGCTTCTGGCCCTGCGGCTCGCCCTGCTCTGCACCGCCCGGCTTCTTGCGCTTTTTCAGCTCCTCTTCGGACTGCCCGTCCGGAGCCGGCTGCTCCTGGGCAACCTCGAAACTTGCATTGCCGTTGACGGCGACCGATCCGGCGGCAGCATTGCTCAACGGTGCGATGGCTTGGTCGCGCAGCGCTGTGGCGGCAGCCGGCTCAAATGCCAGTGATAGAGACAGCAGTGGAAATGCTGCACTGGCAAATAGTCTGGATCGCTTTCCCATAGTTGGGATCTCCTTTTCTTATCATTATCCGCCAAGGTGCGGATCTCAGCCCGCGGAACAGATGCCCCATGATCCCGGCCGATTTTCGGTGTCCATAGGGCTGAATCGCGGCAAACGGTGATATGTTCCAAAGAATTAGATACGGAAAATTAACCGCGCCTGAACGCGCCGGAAGGCTTCCGTTCAGCTCTGCGGGATCGCGCAAGCGCTTTGGAGATAGTGTGTGCGATGCAAACCGGCTTCGTAATTCCAGTTGCAATTTGCGAAAAAAAAGTACGATTATCGAAGGCAGGCGGGCCACGCACCCGCTCCATTCTGGCCGGCCGCCAATGAAGAAAAATAGCCGCCGGTCGCCAACAGAGAGGATCAAAATGCGCATCTCCACTCGTCTTTTCGCCGCTGCATCGCTTGCCGCGATGTCGCTTTTCGCCGGGGCAGCGCTTGCTGACGGCGATTCGATCGTCATCGGCACCGACGCAACCTATCCGCCGTTCGAATCGCTCGACGCCGCCGGCAAATTCGTCGGCTTCGACATCGATATAGCCAATGCGCTTTGCGATCAGATGAAGGTCAAGTGCACCTTCGTGAACCAGGATTTCGACGGCATCATTCCGGCTCTGCAGGCCAAGAAGTTCGACGCCATCGTATCGTCCATGTCGATCACGCCGGAGCGTCAAAAGACCATCGACTTCACCAACAAATACTACAATACGCCGCCGGCCATCGCCGTGCCGAAGGATTCGACCATAACCGAAGCAACCGATGCGGCCCTGAAGGGCAAGACCATCGGCGCGCAGTCCTCGACCACGCACGCAAACTACGCCACCGCGCATCTGAAGGATGCCGAGCTGAAGCTCTATCCGTCGCCGGATGAATATAAGCTCGACCTCGCTAACGGCCGTATCGACGCTGTCATCGACGACGTCGTGGTTCTCTCCGAATGGGTCAAGTCCGATGCCGGCAATTGCTGCAAGATGCTCGGCACGCTGAAGGTCGATCCGGAAATCAACGGCGTCGGCGCCGGCATTGGCCTCCGCAAGGGTGACACCGCCCTTAAGGACAAGTTAAACGCCGCGATTGCCGCGATCCGTGCCGACGGCACCTACAAGAAGATCCAGGACAAGTATTTCGACTTCGACGTCTACGGCGAGTGATCGCCGTCGATTCCTTGGGAAAAGACGACGGCGGAAGCTTGCTCTTCCGCCGTTTTTGTTTGACATATAATATAAGAATAAGAGAAACGCGGCAAAAGCTGCGAGGGGAAATACGGTATGGGCGGATTGTTTTCCGCGTTTGGTTCCTTGTGGGCCTGGATAGATAACGCTTTCGATCCGCTGTGCGGCCCCGTCGGGCTCTTCACCGTGTTCTTCCAGAACACCTCTATTGCCTGTGGAGACACCGGCTGGGGCGACGAGATTGCCGGCGGCCTCAAAGTCACGATAACAGTAGCCGTCCTGACATTGCCGCTCGGCTTGGTCGTCGGCTTTCTGGTGGCGCTGGCACAGCAATCCGAAGAAAAGTCGCTGCGGCTGGCAGCCGGCGTGTTCACCACCATCTTTCGCGGCCTGCCGGAGCTCCTGACGCTCTTCATCATCTATTACGGCATACAGATTCTGCTGCAAACGGCCCTGGCTTACGTGGGCTACACCGGACAGGTCGAGATCAACGCCTTCGTCGCCGGCATGGTCGCCCTGTCGATCGTTTTTTCCGCCTATTGCTCGGAAGTTTTGCTGTCGGCCTTCAGGGCGATTCCCAAGGGCCAGTATGAAGCGGGCGACGCTCTTGGCTTTCACCGAGCCCGCACCATGCGTCTGATCATCCTGCCGCAATTGATCCGCATCTCGCTTCCCAATCTTGGGAACCTCTGGATGAACTTGCTCAAGGATACATCCTACGTTTCCGTCATCGGACTCGCTGACATCATCCGCCAGACGGGCCTTGCCGTGCGCGCGACCAAGGAACCATTCTTCTTCTATTTGGTTGCCTGCGGACTCTATTTGACGCTCGCCGTCATCTCCTCGGCCGGGTTGTCTTACCTCGACCGTTGGGCCAAACGCGCGGAGTTTCGCCGATGAGCTATGCAGAAGTCTTGATCCCCGCGCAGCCGGCACCACCGGAGACGATGAAGCGCCTCTCCAAGGCCCGCATTGCCGGTTATTTCTTCCTGGCCCTCTGGGCGCTGCTAGGCATCGCGCTGATCACGATGATGATCACCAATTGGGACAACGCAAAATTCTTCAAGTTCGGTCCACGCTTTCTGCACGGCCTCTGGATCACGGTGAAGCTGGTCGGGCTTTCCTTCATCCTCGGCGGGATACTCTCCGTACCCCTGGCCTTTGCGAGAATGTCGAAGAACCGGATTTTGAAGAGCCTGACCTATGGCTATGTCTATCTCTTCCGCGGCACGCCGCTGCTAGCGCAGATCTTCATGGTCTACTACGGCTTTCCGCAGGCGCGCGGCTTCATTGACAGCATCGGTCTCTGGTGGTTCTTCCGCGATCCCTTCAATTGCGGTCTGTTTGCCATGACGCTCAACACGGCGGCCTATCAGACCGAGATTGTCCGCGGCGCCATCCAGAGCGTCCATCACGGCCAAAGCGAAGCTGCGGCCTCGCTCGGCCTTCATAAGCTCGTCACCTTCTACAAGATCATCTTGCCGCAAGCGTTGATCGTGGCGCTGCGGCCTTACGGCAACGAGATCATTCTCCTGATCAAGAGCTCGGCGACCGTATCGATCATCACCGTCTACGATCTGATGGGTGAGACGCGCTATGCCTTCTCGCAGACCTATGACTACCAGACCTATCTCTGGGCAGCGATCTTCTATCTTTCCATCGTCGAGCTGATGCGTAACCGCTGGGCTTGGATCGAGGGCTACCTGACGCGCCATCTGAAGCGTTGACCCTTGCCATGGCAGGCGTCTCCTTGCGCCTGCCGCCAGCACCTTGGCAGCACTCACCTATAGAGGCTGCTATCATATTGATTTTCGAGAAGAAATTTCTTTTTTGCAACACTTTTGTAAAGCTTGGGTTTACCATGAGGTGTTTCCATTTTCCTGTGACATCCGCGTCACGAAGAACAATGGGAACAGAAAGAGAGACCTCATGCACAATGACATGCAAAAGCAGTTGCAAGGCTATGGGCTCACTACGGCGCAGATCCTCTATCGCCTGCCCGATCATCCGCAATTTCTGCAGACCTACATCTGGCAGGACTATGATCTCGCCCCGAATTTCCCGGAGATGCGCGGCTTCCTGAAATTCTGGCAGGAGAAGCTCGACGGGCCGTTACATTCGGTGCGCTATGTTCACCGTCGGCTGATCTCGGCGACCGAGTGGCGGGCAGTGAAGGGAGAGTTCATCCTGCACTAAAACGCATCGCGATCTCTGGGATTCGCTCCTTGCGTTTTAGGCCCTTGATTTTGCGCGTGTCGTTATCGCAAAACCGCTGCGCACTTTTGCGCGACATGCTTTAGTCTGGCTTTGCCAAACGATCAGACATGCGCTTCGCCATGGGTGAAATCGCCGTCATCCGGCCCGCGACGTAATGCGCTATAGAGAATGACGGCATAGAACACGGCCACGATTGCGATCACCGGCCAACCGGGGATCGGTCCGAGCGTTGCATTGTCGGCAATATAGCTCCACGAATGCGCCAGTTCTTGCGGCGCACCATTCGCTTGCAGTTTCGGCGTCGAGATCTTCAAAACCCAGGCCAGCAGCAGGATCACATACATCCAGCAATAATTCCGCCGCAGGCGTCGCTGCATCGCTTCGGAATAATTGAGCAGAAAACGCGGTGCGCGCAGGCTTTTGGCAATCGACACCGCCCAATCGGGATTGAGATTGGCTTCGGGCGCCAAGATCTGCGCAAAATAGCTGCGTTCCAATTGCCGCACCCGCGCCCGATAGACGTCGAAGAAGCGATAGCGCCGCGCCTCGATCATCAGCAGCAAGGTGATCAGCATCATACCAAACAGCAACACGCCATGATGCGACGTCGGCGTCGACAGCGATACGGAAAGCAACGCCGCAACGACGGTGATCGCCCAGTTTGACGTCCGGTCGATGCGATCGCGCCAACTGGTCATCCGCGCGAGCTCGCCGCGGTAGTAATGGGTCAACGTGTTGGTGATCTCCCCCGTCGTCGAAGGCATAGGCGGCGGCTTCCGATCCGTAGCGCTGTTGATGAGATGCGACGTGGTGAGCTCGGTGGCCATGGTTTTTTCCTCCATTTCTCTTTTTTTGCGCAACGGCCTTATGGCCCGCCGCTGCCGCAGACGAATATTTTGCTCCTTCAACGCAGCCATTGCAAAAGCCATTCAAGCGCCTTAATGCCTCCTTGACGAATGAAGGACTGATCGCTCATGGCAAAGAAAAAGATAGACGAAGACGCGCTGGCGGAAGCCTACAACCGCGCCCTTGCGCTCGAAAAAGCCGGCGATATCGACGCCGCGGTTAAGGCCTATGAGGATGTGCTGGCGATCGATCCCGAGGATCATGGCGGCGCAGCCGTGCGCATCGCCTCGATGGGCCGCGGCGAAACGCCGGTTAAGGCGCCGGACGCCTATGTCGAAACCCTGTTCGATCAGCATGCTGAAGTTTTCGAGGACGTGCTTGTCGAGCAGCTCGGCTATCATGTTCCGGTTCTCGTGCGTCAGCGGCTGCAGGCACTTGGTCTCGGCCCCTTCAAGCGCATGCTCGATCTCGGCTGCGGCACGGGCCTGACCGGCGGTACGCTGCGAGACATCGCCGAGGACATCACAGGTATCGATATTTCCGAAAACATGGTCGAAGTCGCCCATGAGAAGGATCTGTATGAGACGCTGTTCGTCGCCGAGGTTGAGGATTTCCTCGACGATAATGACGAAGAGCCGTTCGACCTGATCACCGCCACCGATGTGCTGCCCTATCTCGGCGCGCTGGAGCCGTTGTTCTTCGGCGCCGCTGAAAACATGACGCCGGGCGGCCTCTTCATCTTCTCCTCGGAAACCCTGCCCGACAGCGCTATGGCAGGCCGCGCCTACATGGTCGGTCCGCACCAGCGTTTCGCCCATTCGGAAAGCTACGTGCGCGAACGCCTGACCGCGACCGGCTTCGAGCTGATCGAAATCACCGACATCAATGTCCGCATGGAAGAGGGTCATCCGACCCCGGGCCATCTGGTTATCGCGCGCCTTGCGTCGTGATCTGATTTCTCCTGCAGCCAATCCGAATAGTTACCCAATTGGGTAACTATTCATTGCATTCGCTGGCACGATCTGTTACTTAGCCATTTAGGTAAGTTTTGGCATCGCCTCGATGTAGGAAAGGTCGCTGTATGTCTCTCATCCTTTATCAGCATCCCCTCGCCTCCTTCTGCCATAAGGTCCTGATGGCGCTTTATGAGAACGGTACGCCCTTCGAAAGCCGGGTCATCGATCTCGGCAATGAAGAGTCCCGCGCATCGCTGCTGCGCCTCTGGCCGATCGGCAAATTCCCTGTCCTGCGCGACGAGGCGCTCGATAGCACCGTTCCCGAAACCAGCATCATCATCGAATATCTCGACCGGCATTATCCCGGCGCGACGCCGCTGTTGCCGCTCGATCCGACGGATGCGCTCTGCGTCCGCCTCTGGGATCGCTTCTTCGATCTCTACGTTCAGGAACCGATGCAGGCGATCGTTGCTGACATTCGCCGTCCGGAAGATGAGCGCAACCCCAAAGCCGTCGCGCAGGCGCAGGCATTGTTGCGCACCGCCTACGGCATGATCGAGCAGCAACTGGGCGAAAAGCTCTGGATCGCCGGTGACGCCCTGACGATGGCGGATTGCGCCGCCGCCCCGGCATTGTTCTACGCCGAAACGCTCGTGCCCTTTGGAGAACAGCAAGTCCGGCTGCAGCAATATTATCAACGCCTGCTCGATCGTCCGTCCTTTGCACGCGTGCTCGAAGAGGCGATGCCCTACTTCCATTTCTATCCCTATAGCCAGAAGCTGCCCGCCCGTTTCCGCCCGGAACGATCGGATGGTTGAGGATTCCATAGCGCTCGACCGAATGTTCCAGGCCCTGTCGGACCAAAGCCGCCGCGGCATGATCGACCGCCTCGGCCGCGGTCCCGCCTCGGTGATGGAACTGGCCCAGCCGTTCGCCATGGCACTGCCGACCGTGATGAAACATCTGCATGTTTTGGAAACCAGCGGTCTGGTGCGCTCGGAAAAGATCGGCCGGGTGCGGACTTACCAGCTACGGAAAGAAGCGCTGGAGCAGGTCGAACGCTGGATCGCCGAGCGTAGGGCGGGGTGGAACAGGACCTTCGACCGGCTCGATCAGTTTCTGGCCGACAATTCCGAGGAGACGGCGGTGAAATGACCGAGAGAACGACGGAACATACGACGCTGACCATAGAGCGTCATTTCAAGGCGCCGCCGCAGCGCGTCTTCGGCGCCTGGGCGGTGGCCGAAAACAAGCGCCAATGGTTCGCCTGCCACGGGGATTGGACGCCGCTGGAATTTCAGCTCGACTTTCGTCCTGGCGGCAGCGAGAGCAACCGCGTCGCCTCGACGGATGGCGTGGTACACGCCTATCAGGCTCGCTACATCGATATCGTGCCGAACGAACGCATCATCTATGCCTTCGACATGATGCTCGCTGACAAGCGCATCTCGGTATCGCTGGCAACCGTCACCTTCGCGCCGGAGCCTAGCGGCACCACGATGCTCTTTACCGAGCAAATGGTTTTTCTCGACGGCTATGGCGACAATGGTTCCCGGTTGATGGGCACGGAAATCGGCTTCGACAACCTCCGGCTCTATGTCGAAGGCGACGAAAGCAGGCCGAACTAGCCCGCGCGAGCCAGCCAGGATCGTCGCCAACAACTGGCTTTCGAGCTCGGCCGCTACCACTCGCCGACAAATCGGTCTTTCGCCCCCCTCGCCTTTCCGCTAAGCCTTCAGGCAAATTCTTGGAAGGAGTCTCGCGAATGGCAAAGGTCGCTTTCATCGGCATGGGCGTCATGGGCTATCCCATGGCAGGGCATTTGAAGGTCAAGGGCGGTCATGACGTCACCGTCTATAACCGCACCGTCGCCAAGGCCGAAGCCTGGGCCAAACAATTCGACGGCAAGTTCGCCCCAACCCCCGCCGCTGCGGCCGAAGGCGCCGATTTCGTCTTCACCTGCGTCGGCAATGACGACGACCTGCGCGCGGTGACGATCGGCCATGACGGCGTGCTCGCCGGCATGAAGGCGGGCGCAGTCCTGATCGACAACACGACGGCAAGCGCCGAAGTCGCCCGGGAACTGCATTCCGCAGCCAAGGAAAAAGACGTGGACTTTATCGACGCTCCCGTCTCCGGTGGCCAGGCGGGCGCGGAAAACGGTGTGCTGACCGTCATGTGCGGCGGCGATGAGGCAGTATTCGAAAAAGCAAAGCCCGTGATCGATGCCTACGCCCGCATGGTCGGCCTGATGGGTGCCGTCGGCGCAGGCCAGCTCACCAAGATGATCAACCAGATCTGCATCGCCGGTGTGGTCCAGGGCTTGGCCGAAGGCATCCATTTCGGCAAGCAGGCCGGCCTTGACATCGAAAAGGTGGTGGAAGTCATCTCCAAGGGTGCGGCCGGTTCCTGGCAGATGGAAAACCGCCACAAGACCATGAATGTTGGGAAATATGACTTCGGCTTTGCCGTCGACTGGATGCGCAAGGACCTGGACATCGTATTGTCGGAAGCCCGCCGCAACAAGGCAAAGCTGCCGTTGACCGCCTTGGTTGATCAGTTCTACGGCGACGTCCAGGCCATGGGCGGAAATCGCTGGGACACGTCGTCGCTGCTGGCGCGACTGGAGCGGAAATAATCCGTCCTGGTCCGGCTCGATGAGGGACGCCGCCGGCTCACCGAACGCGGCGGCGCCTGCTTCCTGCAAAGGATGATCGAAGGCAGTTTCACAAACCGGCAACCTTCGCTACGTTTAGCGGCATTTTGCTGCCGGCTGACAAGAACAAGCCGGTGAAAAGAGTTGCGGAGGCCTGGTGTTTCAAATTTCGGATAATTATTCCGCCTTTCCCCAACGCGATATCGTCCGACGCGACGGAGCCGGAATGACGGCATGTATCATCCAAGGCACGCGCCTGCTCTGCAAGCGCCTTGCGTCGCCTGCTCCGGGCGTGGTGCTCGTTCAAAAAGGTCAGAAGATCATTCTCGATCGGGTCGCCGACATGAAGGCTTGCGCCGGCGATCTGGTACTGATCCCCGAAGGCGCCACCTCCGATATCATCAACGAGCCCGATGGCTCTGACGGCTATCAGGCGCTCGCCCTGCAGTTCGCGCCAAATTTGATCGCTGATTTCGCCGGCGGCGATGCCAGGCCGGTGCAGGAGATCCAAGTTCTCACCGGCATGCAGCCGGCTTTCGAAGAAGCTTATGGCAAGGCAATCGAGGCGATCCGAAGCGGCCCTCTCCTGCCGGACAGCATCGCAGCATCTCGTGTCAACGAAATCCTGTTGTGGCTCGGCGCGCTCGGCCACCGGTTTGCGCCGATCACGAACCCTGGCCCGATCGAACGCCTGCGCCGGATCATCAATTCCGATCCGGCCTATCCCTGGCGCGCTCCGGAGCTGGCGAAGACGATCGGCATGAGCGAGGCCAGTTTGCGGCGCAAGCTGGCAGCGGCGGAAACGAGCTTTTCCGAGCTTTTGGCTGATATCCGGATGACGACGGCACTCACCCTTTTGCAAACGACCGAGAAGTCCGTGACGCAAATCGCTCTGGATGTCGGCTACGACTCGGCCTCCCGCTTCACCGCACGCTTTCGGACGCGGTTCGATTTCGCGCCAAGCGAAATTCGCGGCCATCAGCGTGAAGTTGATCGAAACGGCGCAAAGACTGATCGAAACAGCGCAGCGCTCGTCGCCGCAGAATGACAATCTCCCGCCGTCGACGCTGCGGACAGCGTCGCTCTAACGGAGATTGTCATGAAATATTCTATCGCCGCGGCCCTGGCTGCCACGTTGCTGGCATCGGGCCAAGCCTCAGCCTTTGAACTCGCCAGCCCCGACATGAAGGACAGCGGCACGCTCAAGATCGAACAGGTGGCCAACGTATTCGGCTGCAAGGGCGGCAATGTCTCTCCCGCGCTAAGCTGGAAAGATGCACCGGAGGGAACCAAGAGCTTCGTGGTAACGCTCTATGATCCGGATGCGCCCACAGGCTCCGGCTGGTGGCATTGGACCGTATTTGATATCCCCGCATCCGCCAAGTCGCTGCCATCGGGTGCGGGATCGACTGGGGGAACCGGTCTGCCTTCCGGAGCCATCCAGGGAAGAACCGACTTCGGCACCTCTGGTTTCGGCGGCGCCTGCCCGCCTCCAGGCCCGGCGCATCGTTACAAGCTGACCGTAACCGCGTTGAAAGTCGATAAGCTCGGCCTCGACAGCAATGCCAGCGGGGCGCTCGTCGGCTATATGACGCAGGCAAACGCGCTCGCCTCCGCTTCCATCACCGCCACTTACGGCCAATGATGGCGCGCTGACAAAGACGCAACGCCCTTACTGCGAAGTTCACGCAGCGGGCGTTGCCCAAACATATCGCTTGTCGATTAATCGTCGCTCGATTTCGCGTTTTCCAGGATCATGTAATCCAGCGGTAGCTCCGTCGAATACTTGATCTGCTCCATTGCAAAGGCCGAGGAGACGTCGCGGATTTCGATCTTGGCGATCATGCGCTTGTAGAAGGCGTCATAAGCGGCGATATCCGGCACGACGACGCGCAACAGGTAATCGACATCGCCGCTCATGCGATAGAATTCAACCACTTCCGGGAAATCGGCGATCACTTCGGAAAAGCGCTTCAGCCATTCGATCGAGTGACTATTGGTGCGGATCGAGACGAAAACGGTGACCTTGGTGTTGACCTTTTCGGGGTCGAGCAGGGCGACACGACGGCGAATGACGCCATCCTCTTCCATCTTCTGGATGCGGCGCCAGCATGGTGTCGTCGACAGTCCGACCTTTTTGGCGAGATCGGCCACGGCCAGAGTGGAATCCTCCTGCAGAAGGCGCAGGATTTTGCGGTCAAGACGGTCCATTTCGAGTGCCCTTTCGAATTATATTCTCTCTATAGCGCATTTTTGCCGAAGGAAAAGAAACTTGTTTCACGAAACAAGGATTTTCACACGTTCTCGCAACACGGGCAGCAGCTCCAACTCGAACCAGGGATTGCGCTTCAGCCAGCCGCTGTTGCGCCAGCTCGGATGCGGTAACGGCAAGACGGCCGGCGACTGATTGGTAAGGAGATAACGCCGCCATTCCGAAACGGTTTCCGTCATCGATGCCATACGCGCCGGCCCGAGATGCCACGCCTGAGCATATTGCCCGACGGTAAGGACAAGCTCGATTTGCGGCATCGCGTCGATGGTCTTTTGCCGCCAGAGCGGCGCGCATTCCCGGCGCGGCGGCAAATCGCTGCCGGCGGCATCGTAGCCGGGAAAGCAGAACCCCATCGGCACGATGGCGAAATGATCTGGATTGTAGAAACTATCGCGGTCGACACCCAACCATTGCCGCAGGCGGTCGCCGGAGGCATCGTTGAACGGCAAGCCGCTCTCATGCACACGCAGCCCCGGCGCCTGCCCGGCAATCAGGATACGCGCCGTCGCCGATAACACGGCAACCGGCCGCGGCTCATGCGGCAATCGGTCCGCCTCCCCACACAGCGGCGCGTCCCGGCAGATACGGCAGGCGGCAATGGCCTTGCCCAGCGCCTGCAACTCTTCCTTCCACGCCATCAGCGATCCCATCCGACAAACTGTCGCAAATAATCGCCGAGCCCGGCCAGCGGATCACCACTGCGAGCCATCTGTTCCTCACGCCGATAGTCGCGCGGTCGCTCGAAATCACCCGCCCAAAGCCCTGCCTTCGCCTGACGCGCGGCCGCCTCTTCGCTCGCATAGCCGCCATAAGAGACCGCCATGCCGCTGCGCACCATCGCGCCATTAATGTCAACGCCGTCCGCTTTGCAGGTCACCAGCAGCCGACCGTAACGGTCATGTTCGCTTCCCCGACATTCCGCCCGACCCGTCTTCATAAATTTATCAAGAACCTTGCGCGCCTCTTCGCCGCAGGCCCAATCCACGTGAGCGCGCTGACATTGCTGCCGATACTCCGGCGCATCGATGCCAAGCAGGCGCAAACGATCACCGTTTCGGGCGAGCGTATCGCCGTCAACGACATAAAAGTTTCCAGTTTGAATGAGTTCCGGGCGATTGTTCATCTTCAACGCCAGCAAACCAAGCAGTGCCAGCAGCGCGAATGTGGTCACGCCGTCACGAAAAAGACGGCTAGGCCGCGTCACGCTTTTGCCTCCTTAAAGAACAAACCCTTGGCAAAGATGGCAAACAAATCATTTCTGAGCAGCATCTTCTTAAGGTTTGGCCGCTAGTCTGTAGCCCTCGGCAGGCCAAAATTCAACGTATCTATGAGCACCGGCGTCAGCACATCGACAGATAAGATCATCGTCGACCGTTCGCGCAGTCACCGTAACCGGGCTGTGTCGAAGACGGTGCGGCAGACGCGCGAGCGCCTGCAATCTGGCCACAGCCGCAGCTTCGACCGCGAAGCCATGATGATGCATGTCGACAGCCTCTTGCAGGGCGCCTCGGTTATGCCGATCTTCGTCATCATCGTCGCAGCGCTCGGCGTCTATCTCGCCGGCGGCGCGCAAATCTTCATCTGGGCGATCCCCACCCTGTCGGCACATGCCCTCAACATGCTGCTCGGCCGCCGCGCAAAAAAACGCGAAATGACCGCCGAAAGCGCCAGAAAATGGCGCCAAATGCTGTTGCTCGGTCAACTCCTCATCGGCTTTTGCTGGGCATACTTCGCGATGCAGAGCTGCACGACCTGCGGCGGCGACGGCTTCGCGCTTTATAAAGGCGCGACGCTGCTGGTGGGGATCTGCGTCACGGCGATGGCGAATTTCATGCTGCCGCGCGCCGTACCCTTCTCCTTCGCGCCGGCAATCGTCGCACTTGCCGTCAAAGCGGCGCTGACGCGCAATCCGGTCGATATTGCCTTGACCGCAACCGTTGCCGTGGCGGTCGTCTTCTTCACCTTCATTACCAACCGCATGTTTCAATCGAATCTGAAGATCCTTTCCTTCCAGTCGGAAAAGGACGATCTGATCGCCGAGCTGGAAGTCGCAAAATCCATGTCGGATGAAGCGCGACGGCGTGCCGAAGAGGCTAACCTCGCCAAATCCCGCTTCCTGGCTTCGATGTCGCATGAGCTCAGAACGCCGCTCAACGCCATCCTCGGCTTCTCCGAGGTCATGTCGGCGGAGGTCATGGGGCCGCTGAACAACGCCACCTATCGCGAATACACCACCGACATCCACCGCTCCGGGCAACACCTCCTCAACCTGATCAACGAGATCCTCGATCTATCCCGCATCGAGGCCGGCAAGTATGAGCTGAGCGAGGAAGCAATCTCGCTGCTGGATGTGTCGGAGGATTGCATCGGCATGGTGCAGTTGCGCGCGCGTGGCAAGAACATCTCCATTTCGTCGCAGTTCGAGCCACAGCTTCCTTCGGTCTGGGCCGATGAAAAATCCATGCGCCAGGTGATCCTCAATCTTCTCTCGAATGCGGTAAAATTCACGCCGCAAGGCGGAGAGATCACCGTCAAGGTTGGTTGGACCGCCGGCGGTGGGCAATACGTGGCGATCAAGGACAATGGTCCTGGCATTCCCGAGGAGGAGATACCAGTCGTTCTTTCCGCCTTCGGTCAGGGCTCGATCGCCATCAAGAGTGCCGAACAGGGGACTGGTCTCGGCTTGCCGATCGTTCAGGCAATCCTCGCCAAGCATGACGGCCAGTTCATGCTGAAGTCCAAGCTACGCGAGGGCACGGAAGTGATCGCCATCCTGCCGGCCAAGCGCGTACTGCAAAGCTTGCCGGCCATCGAGGACGCGCCCTTGGTCGAGCGTCGCAAGAAGAGCTTTGCCTGACGCTCAGGCCATACGGCGCTTCAGCGGAAAAACAGATGGCTGGCGATCGTATAAAGAAGATAGAGGCCGGAAGCGACCAACATGCAGAGGACAGCGAAGGAGCCGAGATCCTTGGCATGCTTGCCGACGTTGGAAATCTCGGGAGAAATCCGGTCAATGACTTCCTCGACCGCCGTGTTCATCGCCTCCACGGCGAAAACGCCGAGAAACAGCACGACGGCAATCATAATTTCCGCAAGCGTTGCCCCGACGACGACGAGCAGGATCAATCCGGCGGCTGCGAACAACAGCTCTTGCCGGAAGGCCGATTCTTGCAGCAGACGTTGAAAGCCACCCCAGGAATAACCGGCGGCGGCAAAGAAATGCCGGATCCCCGTTTCCTTCGTTACCGCTGATTTCGAAAACTCGGCCATTCCTGCCCCGCTTGCAACGTCTTAACCGCAAAATTAGCAGCCTTGCGAATACCGTTTCGCTATTCCCAAGGCAAGCCGACAACCGAGTCGGCCAAAGAAATCATTACAGTTTTATGACATAGGTCGAAAGTCGGTCGGAATTTTGAAGGCGGAGCGCTTAATCGCGGCGCTCCGCCGTTTTATCCGTCAATGCTTGTTGGCGACGCCGGCGCTCTCGAAGGTCGCCATGCCGGAATGGCAGGCAGCGGCGGCCTTGACGATACCAGCAGCGAGCGCTGCACCCGTGCCTTCGCCGAGCCGCATGCCGAGCGCCAGCAGCGGCGTCTTGCCGAGCTTATCGATCGCCTTGAGATGCCCCGGCTCAGCCGAAACGTGTCCGATCAGGCAATGATCGAGAGCGGAGGGGTTGGCAGCCTTGAGGATCGAAGCGGCGGCAGTTGCGACATAGCCATCGATAATGACAGGGATACGCTCCATACGGGCCGCCAGAATGGCGCCGGCCATGGCTGCGATCTCACGGCCGCCGAGGCGGCGCAGCACTTCCAGCGGATCCGAAAGATGGTCGCGATGCAGCGCCACAGCCTTTTCGACGGCAGCGATCTTGCGCTGCAGCATCTCGCCTTCCGAACCTGTGCCGGGTCCAACCCACTCCGCCGCCGTGCCGCCATAGAGCGCATAGTGGATGGCAGCCGCGATCGTCGTGTTGCCGATACCCATTTCGCCAACGCAGAGCAGATCCGTACCGCCGGCAATGGCTTCCATGCCGAAGGCCATGGTGGCGGCGCAATCGCGTTCGCTGAGGGCGGGCTCTTCGGTGATGTCGGCGGTCGGGAAATCCAGTGCCAGATCAAAAACCTTCAGGCCGAGGTCGTAGGCCACACAGATTTGGTTGATCGCAGCGCCGCCAGCGGCGAAATTCTCCACCATCTGCTGCGTCACGGCCGGCGGAAATGGCGTGATGCCCTGCTTGGTGACGCCGTGGTTGCCGGCAAAGATCGCCACGAGCGGCCGGTTGACGGCCGGTTGACGACCGGTCCAGGCGGCGAGCCAGAAGGCAATCTCTTCCAGACGGCCGAGAGCGCCCGGCGGCTTGGTGAGCTGTGCGTCACGCTCGCGAGCGGCGACAAGCGCTCGGGAATCCGGACCCGGAAGGTCGCGCAGCAGCGTGCGGAAATCGTCGAATGGCAGGCCGGTAACGCTCATGAATGCCGTTCCTTGTCTTTTGGTCTCAAATCAGGTTCTTTGCGTGCGACTCTATTAGTCTTCGGCACAGGCGCGAACAACTCCAAAAACGCCCGATGCTGTCGCAGGAATATCGGGGAGAGGATGAATATTCGGGAATACACAGGCGACACCGCGCGCGCCGTTGCTTTCTTGAGCCGCATTCCCGTGCCGCCGTCCTTCTTTGAGAGCTATGACGGCAAGCTTGCCCGCGTCTCGCGTACCTTCCCCCTCGCCGGCCTGCTGATTGCCCTGCCCGCCGCCATCGTCTTCGGCGTGCTGCTTGCCTTCCATGCCGACCCATTGATGGCGGCGCTGTTGGTACTTGCTGTCCAGACGATGACGACAGGCGCTCTGCATGAGGATGGTCTGAGCGACATGGCAGATGGCCTTGGCGGCGGCAAGGATCGCGACAAGGCGCTCGCGATCATGAAGGATAGCCGCATCGGCACCTACGGCGCTGTAGCGCTGATCCTCTCTTTCGGACTACGCGCCGCAGCGCTTGCCGCCATCGCCCGTGGCCTTACGCCCTTTGCCGCAGCCCTTGCCCTACCGGCTTCCGCCGCGCTCAGCCGCGGCGCCATGGTCTGGCACTGGTATATCCTGCCCCCCGCGAAGCAGGACGGCGTTGCCGCCTCGGCCGGCAAACCGGATTACAGCGCAATGCAAATAGCGCTCATCACCGCGCTGGTGCTTTCTGCTCTTCTGCTCTGGCCGGGCCTCAGGCTTCCCGCCTTTATCCTGTACCTCTTTGTCACCGCAGCCGCGGCATTTCTCCTCACCCGCCGCGTACGCCAAAGGCTTTCCGGTCACACCGGCGACACCATCGGTGCGACGCAGCAGATTTGCGAGATCGCCGCCCTCTGTACCCTTGCCATGTGCGTTTGAAGCATCGATATATATGCCCTTATGCTAACACCCTGCATTCTTGTCTGCTCCATCGATATGAATACCGGCTATTGCTTCGGCTGCGGACGCACGCGCGAAGAAATTGGCGCATGGACGTCCTACAGCGATGATGAGCGCCGCGAGATCATGCAGGTTCTGCCGGAGCGCCTCGCCACCGTCGAACGCAAGCCGCGCCGCGAAACCCGTCGCCAGCGGCTGGCGCGGGAGCGCGGCGCAGTATGAACCGCCTGAACGTCGCCCTCGCCATTATCGGCATCGGTCTCGCGCTCCTCGTCTTCAACAATAGCAGCGGCACGACCTTCGGAATCGACAATGACGACTTTGCCGGCATCGTCTATCTGGTGCCGCTCGCACTGGTCATGGCGGCAGGCATTTGGGCGAGCCGCCATACGGCGAGCCAATCATTGCGCAATCTGCTGATCTGGCTAGTCATCATCATGGCGCTGGCGACTGGCTACATTTACCGCCGCGATGCCCAGCAGGTTGGCGACCGGTTGATGGCCGGCCTTGTGCCCGGACACGCCGTCGTCGTCACGACAAGCGAAGGTGGCCAGGAAGTCATTCTCCACAAGCTGCTGAACGGCCATTTCGAGGCACAGGTGATGATCAACGGCCAGCCGATCGACATGCTCGTCGATACCGGCGCCAGCACCATCGCTTTGTCGCAAAAAGACGCCGAGCGCGTCGGCATCAATCCGGAAAACCTCACCTATTCCATGACGGTCATCACCGCCAACGGCAGGGCCAGGGCCGCTCCCGTCGAACTCGGCTCCGTCGCCATCGGCCCGATCCTGCGCCGCGATGTCCAAGCGACTGTCGCCGAAGATGACAAACTCGACCAGAGCCTGCTCGGCATGAGCTTTCTGGAAACGCTGGGCTCAATGCAGATGCAGACGGATGAGCTGCGGCTGCGGGATTGAAGACTTTACATCAACAACGACAAATCGTCCCAAACGAAGATGATGTTGTCCGATCGCCAAATCGGGCCGGGATCGACATAACGTCCTGATATCCGTCCGCCCAGCGACCGGTAAAATGCGATTGCCGGATCGTTGCCGACAACAACGCCCAGGGCAGCGCCGGGATAGTGGAGATCGGCAAGGTGGCGCGCCAGTTCCCGCATCAGGCGACGGCCGAGACCCTGGCGTTTGAGCGAGGGATCGACGTAGAGAGATCGTATTTCCCCTCGCCCTTCGAAGACGGGCTGCGATGGCGCACCGACCGAGCCGATGCCGACCAACCGATCGCCCTGCTCCGCAAGCAGCACCAATTGATCACGACCGGGCTTCTTCAATGTCGCCGCCCATCTGGCCTGCCGATGGGCTTCATCGAGGCTGCGAAAAACTTCCGGGGATGCTAGTGTCCGATAGGTTTCGCGCCAGACGGTAACATGCAGATTGGCCATGGCCGCCGCATCGTCGGGAAGAGCCGATCGAATATTGATGTCCATCCTCGATCAGCCGCCTTTCAACACGACGCTCCGCAGCGCTCCGACAAGATAAAGCGACCCGGTCACCAAAACCCAGCCATTATTCTGCGACGCCATCGCCGTGGCACGGTCCAACGCCTTTTGCACATCAGGTTCGGCTTCACAGGCCATTCCCATGGATGATGCCAACGCTTGCAGCTCATCGGCCGGATAAAACCGGCCGGAGCCAGCCGCTTCCGTAAATAGCGTATGGACAGCGTAGTGAGACAGCACCGTCAGGAACCCGAGCGCATCCTTGTCGGACGCCAGTGCAACAATGGCGATACACCCGCTGTCGAACTCGCGGTCGCGGCTGATATCCCGCAAAACGGCCTCGATATTGAACGGAACATGCGCGCCGTCCATCACCATTGGTACCATTCGCGGAGCCGTGTTTGGCGCTGCGGGCAGTTCGAAGGTAAGCCGCTCCATCCGTCCCGGCAGATGCGCACTATCCCTGACCGCCTGGTCAAGCAGCCATGCGCCGATCGCGACGCCTGATCGAGCACCCTCGCGCGCACGTTCGCCATGCTGTCCCAAATAGTCGAGGACCAAGCCAGCCAGCGCCGCATTCTTGTCCGCTATCGTAGCATCGTCGGGGAAGTCGGTGCGCAATACGCGACAACCGAGCTCATCCGCGCGTTGCTGCAAAACCCGGCCCGCAGCATCTGAGATCGGAAGTGTCGTCGCGAGAGCCGCGCCGGGCTTCAATATACCCACCTTTTCGCCCGCTATAGCCTCGCGTGTGCTGCCGAGAATCTCTGTATGCTCGAGCTCGATATTCGTGACGACCGCAACTTCGCCGAAGACGACATTCGTGGAGTCCAGTCGGCCGCCAAGCCCGACTTCCACAACCACCCAGTCCAGACCGGCGTGCTGGAATACAAGAAAGGCAGCAGCGGTTATCACGTCGAACCAGGTGGCGTCTTCGCCGGCCGTCGCCTCTCGCTTTGCCGACTCGTAGCTGTCCAGCGTCTGTTCCAATGCCCTTGCCAGCGCCTCGTCTTCGACCGCTTGGCCTGAAACGCTGATCCGCTCATTCACACGATCGACATGCGGCGAGCCATAACGACCGGTCCCCAGCCCCGCCTGCAGCAAGGCCGCTTCGATCAGCGCAGAAACGGAACCCTTGCCCTTGGTACCGGCGACATGGATGACACGGAAGCTTCGATGAGGATTGCCGAGCCGCTGCATGAGATCGAGCATCGGATCGAGGCCGACACGCATCTCTCCGCGAGGCTTGCGCTCCCAATTGGTTAGCAGGTCAAGGCGCGACAGGACATCGGACAGTGAACGAGGCTGAGGAACTGTGGGCATGAAACACCTGCAACAAGGCTCGGGTCGGTCGCCCGGACGCGCGGCTTGATCGTCATCTCACCCGCGCTTCCCCATGGCTTGCAATTTGCTTGGCCGGGGGGCGTGGACATCGAATGTATGAACCGCAGGGAGAGCGATTGCAACCGGTGTATTTGCGGGAAAGTGCCCGCCAATCAGTTCCTTAACCGATACCCGGTCTTGAAAATCCACGCGAGGGTCCCAAGGCAGATCAAGAGGAAAAGCGTTATCATCGCGAGGCTCAGCGCCGGATTGACGTCGGCGATGCCATAGAAGCTCCAGCGGAAGCCGCTGACGAGATAAAGGACCGGATTGAGGTGACTGACGGCCTGCCAGAAAGGCGGCAACATGTTGATGGAATAGAAGCTGCCACCAAGGAAGGTCAGCGGCGGCACCACCAGCATGGGAATGAGGTTGAGCTGCTCGAAATTCCCCGCCCAGATGCCGATCATGAAGCCGAACAAGCTGAAGGTCACCGCCGTCAACACGAAGAACAGGATCATCATGAAGGGATGTTCGATGGTGATATGCACAAAGAAATTCGCCGTCAGCAGGATGATCAGCCCGATCAGCATGCCCTTGGTCGCGGCAGCGCCGACATAGCCGAGAACGATTTCCGTCATGGCGACGGGTGCAGAAAGAACCTCGTAGATCGTGCCGGTAAACTTCGGGAAATAGATGCCGAAGGAACCGTTACTGATGCACTGCCCAAGCAGCGTCAGCATGATCAGGCCCGGCGTGATGAACGCGCCGTAGGAAACGCCTTCCACCAGTTGGATGCGCGAGCCGATGGCGGCGCCGAAGACGATGAAATAAAGCGAGGTGGAAATGACCGGCGAGACGACGCTCTGCAGCAGCGTGCGGCGCGTGCGCGCCATTTCGAACGCATAGATGGATTTGATCGCCTCGAAGTTCATTTGTCTTCTCCCACCAGCGATACGAAGATGTCTTCGAGCGAGCTCTGCCGCGTCGACAGGTCCTTGAAATGAATGCCCTCGGCGGCCAGACGCGACAGCAGGGCCGCGATGCTCGACTGCTCGTGCTCGGCGTCATAATCGTAGATCAACGTCGCGCCATTCGGCCCCAGCGACAGGCCATTGCCGTCAAGAGAATGCGGAACGGCGTTCAGCGGCTGCAGCAGGTCGAGGATGAGTTGTTTGCGGCCAAGCTTGGCCATCAATGCCTTCTTCTCCTCCACCAGCAGCAGCTTGCCGTCATTGATGACACCGACGCGGTCGGCGATTTCCTCGGCCTCTTCGATGTAATGCGTCGTCAGGATGATGGTGACGCCGGAAGCCCGCAGCCGCTCAACGACATGCCACATATCTTTGCGCAACGTCACGTCGACGCCCGCCGTCGGCTCGTCCAGGAAGAGGATCTGCGGCTCGTGCGACAGCGCCTTGGCAATCAGCACGCGCCGCTTCATGCCTCCGGAGAGCTGGCGGAGCATATTGTCCCGCTTGTCCCAGAGCGACAGATCCCGCAGCACCTGCTCGATATGCGCGGGCTTCGGTTTCTTGCCGTGCAGGCCGCGCGAAAAGCTGACCGTGTTCCACACGGTCTCGAACTGATCAGTCGTCAGCTCCTGGGGCACCAGCCCGATCATGGTGCGCGTGGCGCGAAACTCCTTGACGACATCATGGCCGCCAACGGTCACTGTACCCCCGCTCGGATTGGTGATTCCGCAAACGATGGAAATCATCGTCGTCTTGCCCGCGCCATTCGGCCCGAGCAGCGCCAGAATCTCGCCCTGCTCGACGTCGAGATCAATGCCCTTTAGTGCCTGAAACCCATTGGAATAGGTTTTGGTGAGATTACGGATAGAAATGATCGGGGCCATATGGAGGCGAAGTCCGGCTTTTCTGATTAGTTTTGCGGCGTTTGCCCGCTAATATAGTTGGCCAGCGGCTTTTACCACCCAGCCTAAATGAAACAGTGTGTTCGCCTGAGGGAAAGAAACCACACCGCAGGCTGTCATTAAATCGTGACCTTCCTCGGTCATATCTTCCCCAGGTGAGCAACGACTGTCGCACTCCGCCCAACGCCTCTTGGCGACAGCGTCGGCGCCGATGATATTTGCAGATTGATTGCCTTCACATCTATATTGCAGTGCCATTGCGACATGAAGTTTCTTTTCTGGGGCCAGCAAAGATCCCCTGTCGTTGCTGTGCGCCACTCCAGCCGGCCCCCGCGCCGGCTTTTCTTTTGCCGGCAATCGATCCCCAACTACCAGTTGCCGTTGACGCCGCAGCCTGCCGGCGGCAGCGTCTTGTTTTCGAAGCGCGCCTTCAGCATCGCACAGCCCTTTTCACGGATCGCGCCCGGCATCATCGAGTTGAGGCCGATGCCGACCTCGTCGAATGGATCATCGGCATAGGCAACATAGGCGTACCAACGCCCGCCGATGACGAGAACGATCGCAACGAGAGCGGCAACCAGGGCCTTCCCCAGCCCTCTCTTCCTTCTCGGGGCTTCTTCCATTGAACAGCTCTCCCACCTTGGCTGGCACAGTTATAGGGAAGTACAAGAAAGCGCGTAAATGCAACTTTTTGCTCACACGATTCCGCAATGATCCATTGCATTCATTCCCGCGACGCTCCTTACGCGCTCTTTGGTTTCTTCTGAGAGCGGGCCGGGCGAGCAGCGGTATTGAGTGCCACAGCGGCGCGAATGAGTACCTTCAATGCCTCTTCATCGATGTCGTCACCCTCATGGAAATCGATGGCGCGCCTGGTGTTGCCTTCAAGGCTGGAGTTGAAAAGGCCCGAGGGGTCCTCCAACGAGGCGCCCTTGGCGAAGGTCATCTTCACGACGTTCTTGTAGGTCTCGCCGGTGCAGATGATCCCGGCATGCGACCAGACCGGAACTCCTCGCCACTTCCACTCCTCGATCACTTCAGGGTCGGCCTGCTGGATGAGAGCTCGGATCCGGGCGAGCGTCTGGCCCCGCCAATCGTTCAGCTCCTTGATTCTCCCATCTATCAGATGAGAGGCAGAGTCCTCTGTCTGCCCTTCCTTCGGCTCACTCTCGGTCATGCTTGTGTCGCTTTCTTCACGGTTATAGTTGCGCTGCACTGGCGTTCACATTCGTTCGCCGGGCAATTGGCTGGCTTGCTTTATCCAGGCGGTAAGCTGAGCTTCGTCGAGCGGATCACCTTCATGGATATTGAGATAGCGCGTGTCCTTGCTTTTGGACTCGCCGGAAGGGATTGGCTTCAGCGACGTACCACGAAAGAAGGCCACCTTGACGTACTTCGTGAAGCAGTGGATGCCCAGGAACCAGCCTTCGCCTTCCATCCCATAGAGCGGCGAGTTCCATTTGACCGCCTTGCGCACGCAGGGAACCGTGCGCACAATGAGCGCGTCGAGGCGGCGGCCGATGTCGCTTTTCCAGCCCGGCATGGCAGCGATATAGGCTTGCACTGGGGCGTCGCCATCGCCCTTCGCGATCTGCGGGTTGCCACCCGCGAGAAGAGTTGGGACTGCATTGCTCGGTTTGGCCCCCTTCTTTGCCACCTTCGGCGACGTGACGAGCGTCTTTTCAGCCATTGCGTTCACTCCACGGATAGACGGACAACTATCAGAATAGCTGATTTTGTGATGTCGACCTACTCCCGGCCGACACATTGCCGCCGTTGGCGCTCGGCAAATTCGGCATCACAGGCTGCAGTAACGCCGCCCGCCCCTGCGATCCCTGAGGTCGAAGTGGAAATGGTTCCAGTGCTCGGCGTTGCTGCCCGGACCGAGCACGGTGTCGAAATAATTGCAGCTATCGCTGCGCACAGCCTTCAGCAGCCGGCCCTCACGGAAGGAGAACAGCCCCTTTTTGCGGACATCGATGACGTGGCCGTTCTTTAGGATGAAGGTGCCGACGTCGATGGCATTGCCATGGGCATGTTCCGACATCGGATTATAGCGCTGCCGGCTATTGTTCATCCGGCGGCAGGAATAGCCCCCGAGCGGCACGATCGTGCCGACGCCCGTCCAATAGCGCGTGCGAGCCGCCGGCGCCAATTCGTTCTTCACCCATTTGGCGAAGGCAAGCGTCACCTGGCAGTTCAGCGTCACCGCCGGCCTGACAGCGATGTTGCCGGAAAGCCCGCTCAAGGAAACCGGATAAGGAACCTGGCAGGCCGGACCATCATTAATCGGCGGCTTGTCGTTGTAGACGACCCCCATACGCTGCAATTCCTGCCGGCAGGCAATTTCCGAGGCAGGCATGGCGCCGCCGGGCGACGATTGCGGCGCCTCCTCCTGCTGTTCGATCCGCGGCATCGGATTGCCGACGCGTGGCAACATGGCGACCTGCGTATTCGGCATCTGGCGGCGGATCGGCGACTGATTGAGTTCAGCCTGTGCGGCCGGGCGTTGAATGATGGAGCGGTTGGCCTGCACCGGCGTGTCCGAGCCGATCCCGTCGACAACGGGCTGATCGGTCTCGCCCTCCGCAATGTTCTGCCCTTCCTCCTGCGCCAGCCCGACGACCGGTCCGGACTGCGCTTCCTCGCTCGGCCCTACACCGAGTTCCGCGTCCATATTGACGCCCTGAGAGGGTATATCAGACTGTTGCGCCAGACCCTCTTCCACATCAGTGGTTGTCACGGCCTCATTGCCGCTGCCCATCGGCAGGCGGCCTTGTTTGGCGGCTGCAGAAGCGGGCATCGGCGCGGCGCTCTGCCGGCTGCCCGAGAGATTATAGCTGTTGGCGTAGTTGGCCGAGGCGGAGTTAACGGGCGCTTGATCACCTTGGTAGGTGAACTGCCGCTGCGGCATGCTGCGATGGGGCTTGATCGAACCGACGCGGGCGCTGCTGTCGATGCTCGACGGTGGTATGAGGCTATCAGCCGTGCAGGCGACCAGCGCCGACGACACGAGCAGCGGCAGAACAGCCCGCCGCAGAAAGGACAAATACGCCATACTCCAGATCCGCTCCTGCTGCCCCAGCCACGGTCGGCAACTATTACGAATCTTAAATAAAAACGGTGAATGAATGCTTACCGCCCCACGAAAGTGGGACATCCGGAATGGCCTGAAGAGGCGCGAAGTATGTCTAAAAAGCTCCTCTTCAATCGACAGAGCTGTTGTCGAATACAGACGACGTCTTTCCCATCGAGATTCGATTGCGTAGGCTGAACGCCGGAATCAAAGCTTTTATCGATTGGAGCGAGTGAATGAACGACAGCGTCAAACCAAGAGGCGAATTGACCCTGCGCACGCTGGCCATGCCCGCCGACGCCAATCCTGCCGGCGACATCTTCGGCGGCTGGGTCATGGCGCAGATGGACTTGGCAAGCGGCATTCGCGCCGCAGAGCGGGCACGTGGTCGCGTCGTCACTGCCGCCGTCAAGGAAATGGCATTCGAGCTGCCCGTGAAGATCGGCGACACGTTGAGCGTCTATACCGATATCGAACGCGTCGGCCGTACCTCGATCACGCTCATCGTCGAAGCATGGGCGCATCGTTCTCGCTATGCCAAGTTGGAGAAGGTCATAGCCGGCACATTCATCATGGTGGCGCTGGACGAGACCGGGGCCCCGAAGCCGGTTCCAGCGGAAAGCTGATCGGATGGAAGCCGCGCGTACGCCCGAGGTTTACGTCTATATCAGGACGGTCATGAGCATGGTCATCGGCCTCTCGCTCGCCCAGCTCCTGATGCGCCTCGCCGGCTTCGTGCAATCGCCTGGCAAGCACCGCGTCTATCTGGTCCATCTCGGCTGGATACTGTCGATGTTCCTCTTCATCATTCATTTCTGGTGGTGGGAATATCGATTGCAGTCGGTGGCAGAGATCAGTTTCGGCGTCTATCTTTTCCTCATCTGCTTCTGCTGCCTGTTCTATTTCCTCTGCGTGCTGCTGAACCCTCCGTCGATCGAGGATTATGGCGGCTTCGAAGAATATTTCATCTCGCGTCGGCGCTGGTTTTTCGGCCTTCTTGCTGTCACCTACGCCGTCGATCTCATCGATACGCTGCTGAAGGGCGAGACCTATTTCAGGTCGCTCGGGTGGGAATATCCGATCCGCAATGTCGTTTACATCGTCCTCTGCATCGTCGCCGCCATCACCGCCAATCGCCGCTTCCAGGCGGCGTTCGTGTCGGTCGGGTTGATCTATCAGATTAGCTGGATCTTCAGGCTGTATGACGTGCTCCCGGGATAGAAACCACCAGCCATGCCGGGAGCGACGCCGATATTTTGCTGCAGACTACGCATGAAAACGGCAACGGCGTCGACCGGAACGATGTCGGTAAAACGGCTGCCATTTCCATACTGTACAACCCTTGACCAGAACTACCCCGCATTGTTCAGTGCGGCCGAATATTAGCTTGCGGACGGGAGAGAGCGCTTTTGAAGATCACCAGCCTTGCATTTGGATTGGCGCTAGCCCTTTCGCTCGCTCCCTTTGCTTATGCCGATGATCCCGCACCAGGCCCCGGCGATACCACGATCGCGCTGAAATATTGGATACAATACGCACGGGATGGCAATCCGGCCGCCCAATACGGCCTCGGCTATCGCTACGCCAACGGCCAGGGCATCGAGCGCGACGATGCGAAGGCGGTCGAATGGTACCAGAAGGCGGCGGCACAGGGGAATGCCAAGGCTGAATACGCCCTCGCCTACATGTATTCCAATGGCCGCGGCATCGACAAAGACCAGCAACAGGCAAATGCCTGGTACCGCAAAGCCGCCGAACAGGGCAATGCGGAGGCGCAATATGCCATTGGCTATTCCCTCGCCAACGGCCGCGGGCTGGATGTCGACAACGAGCAGGCGGCCGGCTGGTACCAGAAATCCGCCGCACTCGGCCAACCCCAGGCGCAATATGCCCTCGGCTATATGTATGCTCACGGCATCGGCGTCCGCGAGGACGATACGATGGCGCTTGCCTGGTATCGCAAGTCGGCGGATCAGGGACGCAGCGATGCACAATATGCGCTCGGCTATATGTTTGATAACGGCCTCGGCACAGCCGCGGATCAAAGCCAGGCGATAGAGTGGTATCAAAAATCAGCAGATCAGGGCGACGCCCAGGGCGAATATGCGCTCGGCTATGCCTATGCCAATGGCCACGGCGTCGATCAGGACGATGCCCAGGCCTATTCCTGGTATAAGAAATCCTCCGAGCAGGGCCGCGCCGACGCGCAATATGCGCTTGGTTACAGCTTCGCCAATGGCCTCGGCGTTCCCCAGGACTATAAGCAGGCGCTGCAATGGTACCGCAAATCGGCCTCCCAGGGTCGCGCCGATGCGCAATATGCCGTCGGCTACTTCTATGCCAATGGCCAGGGCGTTCCGGTCAATGATGACGTCGCGGTCGAATGGTATCGCAAGGCAGCCGATCAAGGCGGCGCGGATGCGCAATATGCGCTCGGCTATATGTACGACAATGGTCAGGGCACAGCCCCGGACAAGAGCGAGGCGGTGGCCTGGTACCGCAAAGCCGCTGACCAGGGCAATGCGGACGGCCAATATGCCCTTGCCTACCTCTATTACAATGGCGACGGCGTTCCCCAGGATTACAGCCAAGCCGCTGACCTTTTCCGCAAGGCCGCCGAGCAAGGCGACGCCCGTGCCCAATACGGGCTGGGACATATGTATTACAATGGCTACGGCGTGGCGAAGGATATGAACCAGGCCTCCGATTGGTTCCATAAGGCAGCGGATCAGGGGCTACCGGAGGCGCAACACGGCCTGGGCGACATGGCAGCCGACGGCGGTGGTCTTATCAAGGATGTTGGCCCGGAGGGTGGAGAACTCGCCAAGACGAACAGCCGGAGCGAAGCGCCGGGCTGGCTTGTCCTCCGATTGCTGACGACGCTGTTGCCATAATTTATAACTTATACGTGCAAGGCGCCTTGCGCCCTCGCCCGTCGCGCTTTTAGTATTCACACATGAAGAGATCAAAGGTTGAGGAGCAGATCGTGCGTTTCAAGAGGGTGGCCGTCGGATTGCTTTTTGCGTTGGCATCCATCGGCGTCGCGCATGCCGATCGCGGGCAGAACGCCTACGACCGAGGCGACTACAAGGCGGCGCTCGACTATTGGCGCCCGCTCGCAAAGAAGGGCGACGCTGCGGCGCAACTGAAACTCGGAGAAATGTATGAGGAAGGCGACGGCGTCGCGAAGGATCTCACGCAGGCGCTGAGCTGGTATCGCAAGGCAGCCGACCAGGGTAATGCCGAGGCTGAGTTCAACGTCGGCACCATGTATGACGAAGGCCAAGGTGTCGCGACGGACGACGCCAAGGCCGCCGTCTGGTACCGCAAGGCCGCGGAACAAGGCTATCGCGATGCGCAATACAATCTCGCTTTGATGTACGACAATGGCGAGGGCGTGACGAAGGACAGCGCGCAAGCTTTCGTCTGGTACAGCAAGGCAGCCAAACAGGGCGACGCGGATGCGCAGTTCAATGTCGGGGTCATGTACGACAACGGTGACGGCGTAAATCAGGACAAGAGCGAGGCTGTTGCCTGGTACCGAAAATCCGCCGATCAGGGCAATGCCGACGCGCAATACAATCTCGCTATCATGTATGACGAAGGCGACGGCGTGCCCCGAGATGACGCCCAGGCTTTAGCCTGGTATCGCAAGTCCGCTGACCAAGGGAAAATCGAGGCGGAATACAATCTCGCCGTCATGTATCGCGACGGCGAAGGTGTGCCCAAGGACGGCAATCAAGCCGTCTCATGGTTCCGCAAGGCGGCAGACCAGGGCGATGCCGAGGCACAATATAATCTCGGCGCCATGTATGCGGACGGCGACGGAATTGCCGAAGACGACGCCGAGGCCATGGTCTGGTTCCGCAAGGCGGCGGATCAAAATGACGTCGAAGCCGAGTACAATCTCGGTGTCATGTATCGCGACGGTGAAGGCGTTGCCAAGGATGGCCGCCAAGCCGTCGATTGGTTCGAAAAGGCGGCCGCACAGAACTATGCCGACGCTGCCTTCAACCTTGGCGTCATGTATCGTGACGGCGACGGCGTGCCGGTGGATTGGGCAAAATCCTTCGAATGGTTCCGCAAGGCCAAAGCCATGGGCCGCAACGACAATGAGCCCGGTGATAATGAGGAGACGCCTCCGCAGAATAAGACCATCCCGATTTGAGATAACCGAGGCCTCTGCCTTGCGCCGACGGTCTGCTAAGCTTAGCTCTTGCCCCTACGGGAATCATGGATGGGAGATCGCCGGATGCGGCTCAGACAGATAGGCTTCGGACTGGCGCTGGCACTCTCGATCGCCTTTCAGGCCCATGCCGACGACGGGCAAGCCGCCTATGACAAAGGCGATTATGCCGGTGCACTCGCCCATTGGCAGCCTTTGGCGAACAAAGGCGATGCGGCGTCGCAGGATGGCCTCGGCAGCCTCTATGCGCTCGGAAAGGGCGTTCCTCAGGATTACGCCGAGGCCATTGCCTGGTTTGCCAAAGCCGCCGATCAAGGCCTGCCCAAGGCGCAATTCCATCTCGGCTATGCTTATCTCCGCGGCGACGGCGTCACGAGAGACCGCAACATGGCGATAGGCTGGTTCCGGAAAGCCGCCGCCCAGGGCTATGCGCCGGCACAGAGCATTCTCGATCAGATGAAGTGAGCCGAGGCGCTCCTGTTTAGAGCATATCCCCCAAGCTCCAGTGATTGCCCCAGCGGACGTCGATTTCGTCCTCGACATTCTGATACCGGATGTCGGTCGACAGGCGCAGACGGCCCTTCGGATCCCGATTGGTCGTGGATGCGTGGATCATGTAGGGACTGTGCAACATGATATCGCCGGCCTCATAGTCGGCGGCGAGCCAGCGTGTCTTGAAGCGCTCCGCCATGTCAGGCAGGTCTTTGGAGACCCAGCCACCTTCGGTCATGTTCTTGTTGAAGGCGCTGATACGTTCCTCCGGCGAGAGCGAGGCGCTCTTGATCGCGAACTCCTTCTCCATATCGGCGCCGATCCGGTGCGATCCCTCGAGATAGACGAGGCCGCCCATATCGACCGGAATATCGCCGATCGGAATCCAGGCAGTGACGATGCGGTTCGTGCCACCGCGCAGATAGACAAGATCATAGTGCGCGGGCGTGACGACGCTGGTGCCCGGCCGGGTGAAACGCATGATCTTGCGCTTGTGCAGATAGGAGATGCCCTGCAGGAATTCGTCCATGAAGGAGGCCAGCCGCGGCTGGGTACAGAAGCCCTCATAGGTCACCGAACGCACCAGCGACATCAACCGCCGGTCGGCCAGCGACTTGTCGGCTTCCGCCTTGGCGGCAAGACCGACCATGGGGTCCGAGCCGGGCTGCAGAAGCCCGGTGTCCATCAGATGCGCGAACACCCAGGCGCGGAAATCGAGCACATCCTGGCGCTTCAGAAATCCCTTGAGCCAGAGATAGCCATGCTCCTGATATTGCTCGCGCAGCGTCGCAATGTCGGTCGCGGCATCGGTGGGTTCGAGATAGCCGAAACGGTCCGGCGCCATCGACAGAATCTTGCCGTTCGCCTCAAGCGGCGCCCGCCCGGGCGTCGTTTCATCCAGCACGGAATGCAGCGAACCCGACATCTCAGCCCTCCCGAAATACGCCACTCGCCGGCAGCCTCTCCTCAAAGACTGAACCGGCATGCGAATCATAGGACGAATGGCGATCGCTGCCTAGCGGCCTATGCCCGCTTCATCCCCGGAAAATGAAGGAGGCGCCGACAGCGATAAGCGCGAAACCGATGGCGTGGCCCCAGGTCAGGTTTTCGCCCAGCCAGAAGACCGAGAAGCCGGAGAACACGATCAGCGTGATCACCTCCTGCATGGTCTTCAACTGCGCCGTCGAATAATAGCCAGAGCCGAGGCGGTTGGCGGGCACGGCCAGGCAATATTCGAAAAAGGCTATGGCCCAACTGCCAAGAACGGCGATCGTGATGGCCGTGCTCTTGTGCTTGAGATGGCCATACCAGGCGAAGGTCATGAAAATATTCGATGCAAACAGCATGATGACCGGCCAGACCGCGGCCGGGTTGAGGATGGAGGGCATGGTAAATCCTTTGGCCATTATGAATCGCCCACACCTTTGACCCCTCAAGGCCCGAAAATTCAAGAGCGGAGCGCTGCGCCTAAATGCAGCAGTCACGTGAATATGGAAATGGGCCGAATTGAGGCCGGCTGGAGCGTCGTGCGTTCACATGATTGCGGGGATTGCTTCACCAGCCGGAGACATGGAAGAGTGCGCGCATATTCTCCTATTCTATCTGCCAAGGAACCGACCGCCGTGATCAAGACATCCGCTGCACTGCCCGCCTCGCTCCTTCCGTCGCTTCGCATGGGATTATTCGCCATCGCCTTCGCCGTGCCGCTGTCCCCCTTGCCCATGGCATCCGCGCAGGCCCAGAGCGCGCCCGGCTCCTGTTGGTCGCTGCTGCAGAGCAAGTTCGGTCCGCAGATCGAGAAGTCGGTGAACGAGGCCGATCCCTGCAAGAAACTGCCGGGCCTCGATCACAAGGAGAAATTCGAAGTCAAGTCGCTTGACCTCTGCAGCGCGGCCGGCGGTGTGCAGGTCAACGCCCGCGCCGATCTCGCCTGCAAGTCGCATGGCATCGTCCAGGCGACGGTCAAAGGCCAGTTGGAAGCTTCGGTGACGGTCGATGTGGGCGCCTGCAAAATCACCGATTCCCATGTCGGCGTCAGCGGCCCCATCGGCGACCTGATATCCTCGGTCGGCGGGATACAGGAGCTTGCCCGCAGCTTTGCGCAGGCGAAAATTTCCGAAATCTGCGGCAAATAGGTTGGAGGCCGGCGGCTTTGAGCCGCCGGCCGTGCTCCGGCGAGGGCGCGGCGATTAGATCGGTATCGCGCTCTGGGGTTCCTCCGTCCCCTTATCGCCGAAGCGGATATCCTTCTTTTCAAAACCGAAACCGGAAAATAGCGCCACCACGGCCGCGACGATCACCAATACAATCAACAACGCAAAAGCGTAGTCGCCGTTCCAACGTGCCGCCAGGCCCGCCTGAATCGTTGCGTTGCCGGATGCGAGCAGGTTGCCGAGCTGATAGGCGAAGCCGGGGAATGTGCCGCGCACTTCATCGGGCGACAGCTCGTTGAGATGCACCGGCACGATGCCCCAGGCGCCCTGCACGAAGAATTGCATCAGGAAGGCGCCGACAGCGAGCAGCACCGGTCCGGGCGCATAGACCCATAACGGGGCGACCGGGATTGCCAGCACCGAAGCGATGACGATCGCCCGCCGCCGCCCGATGCGCTGCGACAGGGCCCCGAAAAACAAGCCGCCAATCATCGCACCAATATTGTAAACGATAGCGATAGCGCCGACGGTATAGCTGTCATACTGCCGCTGTGTCTGGAGGAAGGTCGGGTAGAGATCCTGCGTCCCGTGGCTGAAGAAGTTGAAGGCGGTCATCAACAGCACAGCCCACAGGAACAGTGGGATATTCTCGCGCAATACGGTGACGAAAGGCCTTTGCGGCGTCGCCCGCCGCTGCACGAAGGCCGGCGATTCCTGTACGTTGCGGCGAATATAGAGCACCAGCAGCGCCGGCAGCGCACCGACCATGAACATGCCGCGCCAACCGATGATCGGGAAGAGCAGGAAGAACAAGATCGAAGCCAGCAGATAGCCGGAAGGATAGCCCGCCTGCAGAATGCCGGACACGATGCCGCGCGACTCCTCGGGCACCGTCTCCATCGTCAGCGACGCGCCGACACCCCATTCACCGCCCATGGCGATGCCGAAGAGTGCCCGCAATATCAGGAACATCGTCAGCCCGGTCGAAAAGCCGGTCAGGAACTCGAAGATCGAATAGAGCAGCACGTCCGCCATTAGCGTCACGCGCCGGCCGAAGCGATCGGCGGCAAGCCCGAAGATCAGCGCCCCGAGCGCCCGCATGGCGAGCGTCAGGAAGATCGCCACCGAGACAGCGGGAACATCGGTATGAAACTCCTCGGCGATATATTTGAGAACGAAGACCAATATGAAGAAATCGAAGGCATCGAGCGTCCAGCCGAGATAGGCGGCGATGACGGTGTTGCGTTGTTGCGGGGATAAAGAGCGTAAACTATCCAATGCTGACATCATGGTCCTCCGACCGGATGGCGGCGGCGAGGCGGGCAATTCCGGATGCCGTCGAAGCAAGGGGGAGCCCGGCACCGGCCGGGCGGTTCGACGCTGCGGCGGGCTTTTCCTCCAGCGCTTACGAAATTAGCTGGCGGATGTCTGGAGCAGCGTCCCGCCAACGCCTTCGTCGCCTTTCGGTTCCATCACATTTTGTGTGATCGGAAGTAGAAAAATCGACGTCTGTTTCCCTTTTGTACTCTTTCCCCCTTCACATCGGCGCTGACTCCCTCCATATTCCGCCCATGGCAAAATCACCGAAAAATTCCTCCGCCCCGACCGGTTTCGAAGAGGCGCCGCAGGCACCGTTTGAAGGTGCGCCGCTGAGCGGCAGCGTCGCAGATTGGGTCAAGCGGCTCGAGGCGGAGGCGGAAGCCAGCAGCGTCGAGAGCCAGCGCGAAATCGCCTCCAAGGCAGGCAAGCACCGGAAGAAGGTGGAGATCGCTGCATCGAAATCGGCGCGCGGCACCTCCATGGGCGGTTCGACCGACCCGAAAACACGTGCCGCTGCCGGGCTCAATCCGGTGGCCGGCATGGACACGACGCTGGAGGAGGCCGTCAATGCCGGCACGGCCGTCACTGCCACGGTCGAAGCGCTGTCGGCGCTGATCGAGAGCGGTAATCCGCTGCACAAGAACGGCAAGATCTGGACGCCGCACCGCCCTGCCCGGCCGGAAAAATCCGAAGGCGGCATCAGCATCCGCATGGCCTCGGAATACCAGCCCGCCGGCGACCAGCCGACGGCGATCCGCGACCTCGTCGAGGGCCTGGAAAACGGTGATCGCAGCCAAGTGTTGCTCGGCGTCACCGGCTCCGGCAAGACCTTCACCATGGCGAAGGTGATCGAGGAGACCCAGCGCCCGGCCGTCATCCTGGCGCCGAACAAGACGCTGGCGGCGCAGCTCTATTCCGAGTTCAAGAACTTCTTCCCGGACAATGCGGTCGAGTATTTCGTCTCCTACTACGATTACTACCAGCCGGAAGCCTATGTGCCGCGCTCGGACACCTATATCGAGAAGGAATCCTCGATCAACGAGCAGATCGACCGCATGCGCCACTCGGCGACGCGTTCGCTGTTGGAGCGCGACGACTGTATCATCGTCGCCTCGGTCTCCTGCATCTACGGTATCGGCTCGGTCGAGACCTATACGGCCATGACCTTCCAGATGAATGTCGGCGACCGGCTGGACCAGCGCCAGCTCCTGGCCGACCTCGTGGCGCAGCAATACAAGCGCCGCGACATGGATTTCATCCGCGGCTCCTTCCGCGTGCGCGGCGACACGATCGAAATCTTCCCGGCCCACTTGGAGGATGCCGCCTGGCGCATCTCCATGTTCGGCGACGAGATCGACGCCATCACCGAATTCGATCCGTTGACCGGCCAGAAGACCGGCGACCTGAAATCGGTGAAGATCTACGCCAATTCGCACTATGTTACACCCCGGCCGACGTTGAATGGCGCCATCAAGGCGATCAAGGAAGAGTTGAAGCTCCGCCTCGCCGAGCTGGAAAAGGCCGGCCGTTTGTTGGAAGCGCAGCGCCTGGAGCAGCGCACCCGCTACGATGTCGAGATGCTGGAAGCCACCGGCTCCTGCCAGGGCATCGAGAACTATTCGCGTTACCTCACCGGCCGCAACCCCGGCGAGCCGCCGCCGACGCTGTTCGAATATATTCCCGACAACGCCATCATCTTCATCGACGAAAGCCACGTCACCGTGCCGCAGATCGGCGGCATGTACCGCGGCGACTTCCGGCGCAAGGCGACGCTCGCCGAATACGGCTTCCGCCTGCCCTCCTGCATGGACAACCGCCCGCTGCGCTTCGAGGAATGGGACGCCATGCGCCCGGACACGATCGCGGTGTCGGCAACGCCGGGCGGCTGGGAGATGGAGCAATCCGGCGGCGTCTTCGCCGAACAGGTCATCCGCCCGACCGGCCTGATCGACCCGCCGGTCGAAGTCCGCTCCGCTCGCACCCAGGTCGACGACGTGCTCGGCGAAATCCGCGAGACCGCCGCCAAGGGTTACCGCACCCTCTGCACCGTGCTGACCAAGCGCATGGCCGAGGACCTAACCGAATATCTGCATGAACAGGGCGTGCGCGTCCGCTACATGCACTCCGACATCGACACGCTTGAGCGCATCGAGATCATCCGCGATCTGCGCCTCGGCGCCTTCGACGTCCTCGTCGGCATCAATCTGCTGCGCGAAGGCCTCGACATTCCCGAATGCGGCTTCGTCGCTATCCTCGACGCCGACAAGGAAGGCTTCCTGCGCTCGGAAACGTCGCTGATCCAGACGATCGGCCGCGCCGCGCGTAACGTCGACGGCAAGGTCATCCTCTATGCCGATACCGTCACCGGCTCGATGCAGCGGGCGATGGAGGAAACCAGCCGCCGCCGCGAAAAGCAGACGGCCTATAACGAGGAAAACGGCATCACGCCGGAATCGGTTAAGGCGAAGATTTCCGACATCCTCGACAGCATCTACGAGAAGGACCACGTCCGCGCCGATATCGGCGGCGCGTCCGGCAAGGGCTTTGCCGATGGCGGCCACCTCGTCGGCAACAACCTGCAGGCCCATCTCAACGCGCTGGAAAAACAGATGCGCGACGCCGCCGCCGACCTCGACTTCGAAAAGGCCGCCCGCCTGCGCGACGAAATCAAACGCCTCAAGGCCGCCGAACTCGCCGTCATGGACGACCCGATGGCGCGCGAAGAGGCAAGGAGCATCGAAGGCGGCAAAACTGGCCGCCCCAATCCTTCGAGGCTCCGGTCCCCTTCGACAAACTCAGAGGCCTCCGCACCTCAGGATGAGGACGGAGCAGGCGTCGCATCGGGAGGCAGAGGCAGCCTTCATGGTGAGGAGGCCCGCAGGGCCGTCTCGAACCATGAGGAGGAAGCGCAGCGCTCTTATTTCGCCAAGCCCACCCTCGACGAAATGGGCCCCGGCAGCGACGCCGGCACGCCCCTCTTCCGCAAAAACACCAGTTCGGGCGCCTTGTCCGGCACAGCCGGGCAAGATAGCGAATCCGAGCAAGCAAGAACTCGAGGCTATTTCCGAAGGAATAGCCTCGACGAAATGACCGTCGGCAGGACGGAAAAGCCGGTCCTCGGCAAGGTGCCGGACAAGCCGATCATCCGCGCGAAGCCGGGCGTCGGCTCCTATGAGGATGCGGTGGATGAGAAGCAGCGGAAGGGCCGGACCAAGGGCAAGACGGGGCGGCCCGGGAGGTAAGCGGATTTCAGTTTTCCAGTGGCAACTTGCGGCTCATTGCGGTCATAGCATGGACTACCCGCAGCACTTGGCAGCAGCCGCCGATCCGCAGCAGGCCGCCACTTGAGCCTGTTCAGCCAGCCACCGGTCACGCGGCTTACAACTCGCCGCACGGGGAACGAGTTCGACATATAGCGCACCGTCGCTGATGACAGGAGTCGATGCGCAATAGAGCCGCATCGGCTGCACACCATCGCTTACCTCAAAGGTCAGCTTCGCCGAGCCATCAAGCTGAACATGCTCGGAAACCTTGCGAATGATGGCAGCGAACTTGCCCGCAAGCATATAGGTGCGGTTGCCTTTCTCGATATCCCAGAGCTGCACGAAAATCTCTGCCCATGCTTCCGGATTGGCCCCGCAGTCCAGCGCTGAAAACTGCCCCGCCTTGACTTCGGTGACGTGATAGCCCGGTTTCACCGGCCGGCCCTCATAGCGGAATACAAGGGGCAGATCGCGGGAAGCTGCCAATGTCTCAAGCACAAGGCCAAGGTTGATATCCGAAGATTGGACCTTGTCGATCGCATTCATTTGAGATACTCCTCGTTTCAATATTTCAAGGATTATTGAATTATGGATGAACGTCAAGCTCTCGCTTCGTTCGGTGCGCTCTCGCAGGAGACCCGACTACAGATCATCCGCATGCTCGTCGTTGCCGGTCCGGACGGCATGTCGGCAGGAACAATTGCGGAAAAGCTCGAAGTATCGCCTTCGAACATCTCGTTCCATCTTAAGGAACTGGATCGAGCCGGCCTCGTCAACCAGCAGCGTGAAGCTCGCTCCATCATCTACACCGCCAATTACGATGCGCTGAGCGGCCTCGTGCGTTTCCTGATGGAAGACTGCTGCGGGGGCAATCCCGAAATTTGTGCACCAACGGCCAAGGTTGCCGCCTGCTGCGCGCCCGCAGAGGAAAAAGTTCAATGAACGTCCCGATTTGGTCTGTGGTCTGAAGCTATGACTTTGTTTCCTCTCTCGCGCCGCCTTGCCTCGGAAGCCCTCGGCGCGGCACTTCTGGTTGCGACCGTCGTCGGTTCGGGCATCATGGCGGACAGGCTGACGACTGATACGGCGCTTGCATTGCTCGCCAACACGCTTGCGACGGGTGCGATCCTTGTCGTGCTGATTACTGTGCTGGGGCCGGTTTCCGGGGCTCACTTCAACCCGGTCGTATCGCTGGTTTTCGCGCTCCGTCGCGGACTGACCGCAATGTCGGCTCTGACCTATATCGTCGCGCAAATCCTTGGTGGCATTGTCGGAACCATTCTTGCCCATGCCATGTTCGAATTGCCCTTGCTTCAAACCTCGACCACCATCCGTGCCGGCGGCGCGGAATGGCTTGCTGAAATAACGGCCACGTTCGGCCTCATCTTCGTGATCCTCGCCGGCCTGCGGTTTCGGTCCGAAACCGTGCCCTGGCTGGTCGGTCTCTATATCACGGCCGCGTACTGGTTCACGGCTTCCACTTCATTCGCCAATCCCGCCGTCGCTATCGCCCGCTCGCTGACAAACACCTTTTCGGGCATCCGTCCGGTCGATCTGCCAGGCTTTATCGTCGCGGAAGTCCTGGGCGCATTGCTGGCATCGATGCTCGCTAGCTGGCTGTTGATGGAAGCCCGCAATCCTCAAACTCCTACAGAAACGGAATCCGCCCCATGACCATGGACGTCACCATCTATCACAACCCGCAATGCGGCACGTCGCGCAACACGCTGACGATGATCCGGAATGCCGGCATCGAGCCGACTGTCATCGAATATCTGAAAAATCCGCCGACCCGCGAACAGCTCGTCAAGATGATTGCGGATGCAGGTTTGAGCGTCCGCGAGGCAATTCGCGAGAAAGGCACACCCTATGCCGAACTCGGCCTCGACAATCCGGACCTGACCGACGATCGGTTGCTCGATGCCATGTTGAAGGACCCGATCCTGATCAACCGCCCATTTGTCATTACGCCGATCGGCACACGCCTTGCCCGGCCTTCCGAGATCGTTCTGGATATCCTGCCCGACACCCATAAAGGCTCCTTCACCAAGGAAGACGGCGAGCAGGTACTCGATGCCCAGGGCAAACGCCTTGTCTGAACGCGTGCTGCTGACCGTCGTGCTGGCCGTCAATGCCGGCACGCCCCTCTTCCGCAAGAACACCCTCGTCCGCAAGAACACCCTCGACGAAATGACCGTCGGCAGAACGGAAAAGCCGGTACTCGGCAAGGTGCCGGACAAGCCGATCATCCGGGCTAAGCCGGGTGCCGGGTCCTATGAGGATGCGGTGGATGAGAAGCAGCGGAAGGCCCGCACGAAGGGGAAGACGGGGCGCGGCCTGGACGTTAAGGGCCTTTTCAGTTTTCAAGTGGCGGCTTTCAGTCCGAAGCGGACTTGCCGCGCTACACCTTGTGGGTTGATCGAAGCCGGAACGGCTAATAGCCAAACGGCTTCTAGTGATGTTCCTAGAACTTCAAAGTAGTCTCGCACAGGAGTTTAGCGATGCGGTACGCTTGCCGCCTCGCTAAGGCTCAAAAGTGTACCCTTTTGCTTTCGATCGAATGTTGAACGACCTTCGAGCATCTGAACAAAGGCCTCATTCCGATTGCTAGCGCGATCCACCAGCCGGTCGAAGGCAACAACTTCGAGCATGAGGTTCAGCGTCTTGTAATACCGATATGCCATCTGACCACCGTAATTGGTGATCATGAAATCCTCGATCTCCAGATAGCTTTGGAGGTTGTCGTTCCAGTCAGCCAAGACATATCCCCGCACCATCGTGTCGGGTGAGATGGTGATCTCTCGTCCGCTTGAAGTTTTGACCTTGCCCTTTTTCCGGATGTCTGAAATCTGTTTTTTTAGCTGATCCACAGGGTCATTCGTCACGCTGTCAGTGTCAGCGGTGTAACCAGTCTTCTGAGGCCGCTTCATCTCGACGACCATCAATTCGTTTTCGTTGTTGATGAGGAGGTCGTGCGCGTACTGACCCTTAGCCCGATGGCTCCCATCCGGGGTCCGGTCGCTTGAGATATATTGGGCGTAGGCAAGATCGTCATCCAGCAGCCACAGGTTATGTGAGCTATAATCTACCTCCTCGCTGTCTTTGTAGCGCGGATAGATTAGCTGGTGCACCTTGTCTTCCGTCGCAAGGCCGTCTTCTTGCTTCTTCAGCAACTCGCGAAAAATTCGGATTACGTGGTTCCTGTAGGCCACGTAAACCGCCAGAGCTTCCTTCGCGTCTTCAGGAATTTTAGTTCTGACAATGCGGACCAACTCCTCGACACTCGCATTATGATCCAACTTTGTGAAATCAAATTTCTTGCGGAAGCGCTCTACGAAAAGATCCTGGGCAAGCTGCTCTCGCGTCTCTGTTATTGAGCGTTTTTGCACGAAATCGGCGGCAGACTTTTCACCAAGGCCCCGCCGCAGCAAAGGGTCAATTGCGATCAGGTGTTCGACCTCTTCGACCATTTTTGCGCGGCGTTCGGCCGTGTAGGTGTTTTCAATTTCAAGAATGTGTTGCTTGGCCATGGCGACTAGATGGTCCTTTATGGACTTCCGTTTGCCGTCATACTGGATTTTCGCATGCAGGTTCGTGATCCTGTCGCGGGACTGAGAGGATACGAAGAAATCACTTGAGACTGCGACAAGGTAGAAGTACCTGCGCGGCCCGTCCTCCGTCATTTCAGAAAAAGGTTTGTCGTTGAGGCCGGAGGAAATGTTTTCCAGGTCGCTGGATGCCCGATTGTTCGCGTAAAAATATAATCGGTGCTTCTTGGCCTGAGCTTCGCCGACTTTGAAGTAGCTGAACTCAAACCATCGTTTGTCGTGTCCGATTTCCAGGTACTCAGTCTTCGAACCGCCGGTCGACAGCGACTTGTAGAAATAATCGTGAAGGTTGAAGCGCAGCCCCTGAACAGTCAGGAAAAAATCGTGCGGCACCTTTCGCTGAATGAACTCGATCAAGAAATGATCCAACAGAGCCCTGACTATTGCCTCGTGCGCATCTTCTCCAAAGTAACGGTCTCCCCCAAGATCAAAGAAGTCTTGTGAATCCGCAAGCGGACCTCTCATCAGAGCGGTTAGGCCAGTTTCGAAACGGTGGACACCGGCGCCGAGTTCTGGAGAGACTTCGATAAGATTGTCATCGGTTGCAAACGGGAAGTACCGATAGGAACCTCCACCGCTCCAACCATTCAGGCTCGCTTGCCGTGAGGAATAAAAGACTTCACCGAAGATTTTGAACGCAATGAACCGCCCGAAACCCTTACCCCCGCGCTCAAACTTGTTGCCGGTAAGGGGAGTGAGAAACGCATTTAGGTTTTTTTCGTCGAACCCAATTCCATTGTCGGCGACCATGATCTGCTGGCCATCGGCATCGATGTCGATTTCGATGCGGCCCTTTTCCTCCAGTTCGTCACCCCATCGCTCCTCTATAGAATGGAAGGAATTAGACACGGCCTCGTAAAGAGGAAAAAGGAAGCCCTGTAAGCCGTCAGGTAACGCCGCCCGCTTTACTTCGGATGCGAGATCAATCGATTTGTGCTTCACGCCTAACCTCAATGCATATGGCGAACTACCAACAACCAGCAAAATGCCCGCGTCGTCCTACAAGATCAACCCCTGCGTTTGTTCGAGTTCCGATTACCCCCACGATCTTAAGGCCGGTAGGTTCTGCATTGACGGGCGCATTAGTGATGCTGCTATCAGGAAGCCGCAGGCGAATATGCAACCTCGTCCTCATCCAACGACCGAAAAACGCAATTCAGCCGTCGCCTTCTTTAACCCCACCTCGCCGCCCCTCAAAACCGCAAACTGTCATCCAGCCAGACCCGGAAACCGCTAAGCAAGGCATTGAGGTTATTGCCGCGTTGGCACTTCGGTGGCAATTCCTTGAGCCGCTCGACATTGCCGCCGCAGATGACAAGTCCCGGCAGCAACGCCCGCACGCGCCTCTTTCGCAAGAATGTTCTCAACGAAATAACCGTCGGCACGACAGAAAGGCTGAGATCTCCTGCACTTCATCGCCAGCAGACCCTCGTCTCATTCTTTGCTATAGTCTCCAACAGCCAAGACGGGTCCCATAACGTGGCCAAACCTGATCGATAGCTGAAGCGCAGGTGCCACATGACTGACGTTCAGGAACGGCTCCTTGAAAGCAAGATCACCGAGATCGAGCAGGCCCGGTCTTGGAGTCCGCGGGTCATCTCCAAATTCGAAACGCTGATCCGCAGCGGTGACGACTTGTCTCTCTACCGCGTCAATCCCCTGGCCTTCGCTCGCGACCGCGCCATTGCGGAGGCGGAAAGTATCGATCTGTTTCTCCATGCGACCCGAAGCGGATTGTTCGAGATGAGCTGGGATGTGGTGTGCCCGCAATCCGGCATGGTGCTCGACAGTTTCGGCGCGCTGCGAACGTTGAAGACCCACTATGTCTGCGGTCTGTGCGACGTCAGCGGCGAAACCAACCTAGTACTACAGTTGTAAATGGGAGCAAATCATGATTCTCTTCAAGGAGTTTTTTGAAGGGGCTGCGGCATGTCTGTTTCGGAATGGTCGGGTTCGGGGATTTCCTGGGAAGGGGAACTGTCGGTGCTGAAGGCGCGTCTTGGCGTGGTGTTCCGACGTTCTGAGGCGCGGGAGGGCTGCGGGGCATTTATCGACGGGCTTTTATCGGGGATTGAGCGCAAGACGGGCTGGCTTCTTTCCGAGCAGGCCGGCCTTGGGCGCCCGTGGCGAATCCAGGCCCTGCTGGGGCGCTCGCAATGGGATGCGGACCGGTTGCGTGACATCGTTTGCGATTACGCCATGGAGGCGCTCGGCGATCGATCGGGCGTGCTGGTGGTGGACGAAACCGGTTTTTGAAGAAAGGCACCCATTCGGTCGGGGTGGCGCGGCAATATTCGGGCACCGCCGGCCGGATCGAGAGCTGCCAGATCGGCGTGTTTGTCGCCTATGCCAGCCGCTTTGGCCAGACGCTGATCGACCGACGGCTCTATCTGCCGGAGGCGTGGGCGAAAGACCAGGCGCGGCGCAAGGCGGCCGGGATTCCACAGGAGACGGAATTCTTGACCAAGCCAGCAATGGCGCGCGCCATGCTGGCACAGGCGCTTGATCGCGGCGTGCCGTGCGCCTGGGTTCTGGCCGATGCGGCCTATGGCGGCGATTACCAGACGCGCCGCATGCTCGAGGAGCGCCGACAGCCTTATGTGCTTGCGGTGCGCTCCAACCATACCTTGCGAATGCTGACCGATCAGGGGCTGCTGCAGACGGACCCGAAAGAGATGGCCGAGGAACTGCCCGTTGCGGCCTGGACTGCTTGTCCTGCCGGCGAAGGCGCCAAAGGATTGCGTCTCTACGACTGGGCCCGGATTGCGCTGCCTTATGTCGTCGAGGAAGGCTATGCCCGCTATGTCCTCATCCGCAAAAGCCGAACGGATCCGCGCGCCCTCAGCTACTATCTGGTTTTTGCACCCGCCGAGGCTACGCTTGCGGAACTGGCCGGCGCGGCAGGATTGCGCTGGACGATCGAGGAATGCTTCCAGCGCGCCAAGGACGATCTCGGCCTTGACCATTGCGAGGCGCGCTCCTGGCATGGCTGGCATCGCCACATGACGCTCGTCATGGCGGCCGCGGCCTTCCTCGCCAAGCTCGGCGCCGATCTACGCCGTTCGGCCTGCGGCAAACCGAACGAAACGAGTCCAAATCCGAAAATCGCTGCCTGACGCGCAAGATCAGGCTCATCCCCACCGTCGCCGAAATCCGCACGCTCATCGCTCGGCTGATCATGCGAAAGCCCGCAAAGCGGGGATTCATTCTCGCCTGGTCTCTCTGGCGACGAAACCATCAGGCGCAGGCCATGCTCGCCCACTATAGAAAACGAGGTCATTTACAACTGTAGTACTAGATGACTTCATCGAAGTCACCTTCACGGTGTCGCCGCACCTCCGCCGGCTGCCTTTTCATGATCCCGGCTCGCTCTCAGTCGAGGATTTTCACTGGCGGGCGCGATTCCTGAGCGACGCGCGGTTACCCGGCCAACAGGTCCGCTTTCTCGATGTCCTGCAGGGACTGGTTCGTGGACTCTCTTTTCTGCCGCCTGGCTCGGTCACGACGTTGAGGGCGGAGCTCGGTCCCGGCGCCCTGGCGGGCATCAATGTCCAGACCCAGGCCAGTTTTGCATTGCCGGTCATAGGCGAGCCGGTAACGGAGCCGACGCACCTCCGGATCGGATATGACGGGCAGCGGTTTTCCGCTTCGCTGCCGGCAATGCCGCCCGGCCCTGTCATCATCGACGTGCAGAACTCCGGTGCCGTGCGTGGCTCGTTGCTGCTGATCAATTGGCCGCCTGAAATCCTGGCGCAGACAATCAAGCCGGTCCTCGACTTCGATCCTTACATGTCGGGCGGGATGCTGCTGGCCCGACAGACATTTCGGCGCCTGTTCCGCTCGGAAAACGTCGACGAGAAGGAAGGTCTAGGCATCCGTCAGGTGACCCTCCTGTTCACGGACCTCAAGGGATCGACCGCCATGTATGAGCGGCTTGGCGATCTCAATGCCTATGCGCTGGTTCGCGAGCATTTCGCACTGCTCGGTGCGACGGTGCAGGAGCACTCAGGCGCGATCGTCAAGACGATCGGCGACGCCGTGATGGCTGCCTTCTCTCGTCCGGCGGATGCTGTCTCGGCTGCGCTGCACATTCTGGGGGTCATCGAGCGCTACAATGCCGCGCATGGCGACCCGAGCCTCATCCTGAAGATCGGAGCCCATTGCGGCCCCTCGATCGCCGTGAGCTTGAACGAAAACCTCGATTATTTCGGCCAGACCGTCAATGTTGCCGCACGCGTGCAGTCGCTGGCTGACGCGGGGGAAATATGCATTTCCGAAGCGCTGTTTTCGGCGCCGGGTGTCAGCCAACTCCTCGCCGGTCAAAGACTGGTTGCCTTCGAGGCTCCTCTCCGGGGCGTCGAGGGAATTGCATGCGTATACCGTGTGATGCCCAATTAGACATCGCTGGAGGCACCGCCGATACCCTAAGTCCGCCGGTCTTGCCTCCCCTCAAAACCGCAAACTGTCATCCAGCCAGACCCGGAAACCACCGCGAAACGCGTTATCGTTATTGCCCCGCCGACACTTCGGTGGCAGTTCCTTGAGCCGTTCGACATTGCCCCCGCCGATGACGATGTAGTTCGGCAGCAGGGCCCTGTCCAAGCGCTCGGCGACGTCGAATACCGATTTTCGCCACTTGCTCTTGCCCCGTCGCTCCAGGCCGCGTTCGCCGACATAATCTTCGAAGGTCGCCTTTCGGTAGGGCATATGCGCCAGTTCCAGCGGCATGCAGACGTTGTCGGCGATCATGGCCGAGCCGAGGCCGGTGCCGAGACCAAGGAAGAGCATGCGGCCCGCCTCGTAGCTGCCGATCGCCTGCATCAGCGCATCGTTGACCATCCGCACGGGCTTGCCGAGCGCTGCCTCGAAATCGAAATCCTTCCATCCCGGTCCAAGATTGAACGGATCGGCTGCGGCGCGGTGGGCGACCACGGGTCCGGGGTATCCCATGGTGACGAGGTCGTAGTGCCAGTCGGATGTGAGATCGCGCAGCGCGTCCACCATCTTGGCCGCCGTCATTTTGTTCCCCGATTCGACTGCTCGCCGCTCGCCGCCGCTACTGAGTTCCACCTTCACATGCGATCCGCCGATATCGACGGCAAGCACGGTGCGGCTGGCAGGCGCCGCATGCGCCTTCGGCTTGCTGTGGTGACGTGTTTGCTCTGCTGCGGGTTCTTCCGTCATGTCATCCATGTCTAGCGCTCCTCCCTAAAGCATGCCGCGCAAAAGCGCACAGCGGTTTTGCGATAACGACATGCGCAAAATCAAAGGCCTAAAGCGCAAGGAGCTAATCCCAGAGATCGCGATGCGCTTTAGACCCTGCCCTTAGGCTCTCCCATGCCCTATGGGGCGCAAGATCGGTACCGGCTGTCAAGCCCGGGCGTATTGCGGATCGCTTAAATTCAATCCAGGATGGCTCCGAAGAGGAACGCATACTGAGCGGAGGATCGACACTTGGCCTATCCGACACTGCCACCCGGTTCCATAGACCCGCCCGGGGCCCCGGGCATCGAGCCTCGCTGGACCTCGAGCGACAAGAGCGCGGTCGGCACTGCCGTCAGCACGGCGAGCAGCGTTTGGTTCACGGCGAGCCATGGCATCCTCAACGAGATCTACGCGCCGCGGCTCGATATGGCCTGCGTCCGTGATTTCGGCTTCATCGTGACGGCCGACGGCTATTTTTCCGAGGAGAAGCGCGATGCCGATCATCGCGTGCAGGCGATCGAGGATGGCGTTCCGGCTTTCCGCCTCGTCAATACCGCCCGCGACGGTCGCTATCGCATCACCAAGACCATATTTTCGGACCCAGAGCGTGAGGTGGTGCTGCAGAAAGTCTACTTCCAGGCGCTCATCGGCGATCTCTCCGACTACCGACTGCATGCCCTCGTGGCGCCGCATCTGGTCAACGGCGGCGCGGACAACACTGGCTGGTACGGTGACTTCAAAGGCAGGCCGATGCTCTTCGCCGAGGGTTCCGGGCGGGTGCTCGCCGTCGCCGCCTCGGTGCCCTGGCTGGCGCGCTCTGTAGGCTATGTCGGCTTCTCCGACGGTTGGCAGACGCTGTCGCGCGGCCAAGGGCTGAAGGAGGAGTACCGCTACGCCGCATCCGGCAACGTCGCGCTGTCGGGGACGCTCGACATCCAGGCGAACGAAGGGCGCGCGCTGATCGCCATCGGCTTCGGCACGCAGCCGGAAGAAGCTGCCTTCCGCGCTGTCCTCAGCTTGGAACAAGGCGTCGAGCCGGCGCTGAAACATTATCGCAGTGGCTGGCGGGAGTGGCAGGCCAGCCTGCTTGCCCTGGACGAACCCCACGATCCCAGCCAGCTAAACCGCTACCGCGTCAGTACCGGCGTGCTTGCCACTCACCGCGACGATGCTTCCGGCGCCATCATCGCCAGCCTTTCCATCCCCTGGGGTTTCAGCAAGAGCGACGACGACCTTGGCGGCTATCATCTGGTCTGGACGCGCGATCTCGTGGAAACGGCCGGCGGGCTGCTTGCCGCCGGCGCCAAGGCCGACGCGCGCTCCGTGCTCGACTATCTCTCGGCGATCCAAGAGGCGGATGGCCATTGGGTGCAGAATGCATGGCTCGATGGCCGGCCCTATTGGTACGGCATCCAGATGGACGAGACGGCCTTTCCCATCCTGCTCTACGACATGCTGCTGCGCGCCGGCGCGATCGACGCGTCGGAGAGCGGCCGGTACCTGCCGATGATCGAGGCGGCTGCGGCCTATATTGTCAGAAACGGCCCTGCTACCCAGCAGGATCGCTGGGAGGAGGATGCCGGCTACTCGCCGTTCACGCTCGCCGTCGAGATCGCCGGCTTGCTCGCGGCGGCCGATGCGGTGGAAGCAGCCGGCCGGCTGGCGGCGGCGCAATATCTGCGCGAGGTGGCCGATGGCTGGAACGAGCGCATCGAGGAATGGACCTATGCCACCGATACGGAACTATCGCGCAGCCTCGGCATCGAAGGCTACTACGTGCGCATCGCCTCGGTCACGGATGGCAGCTCGTCACTGAGGCGTGACTTCATCCCAATCCGCAATCGCGATGACGCGAGCGAAGTCTTGGAGGCGGACCTGCTTATCAGCCCGGACGCGCTGGCGCTGGTACGCTTCGGCCTCAGGGCCGCCGACGATCCACGCATCCTCGGCACCATCGCCGCGATCGATTCGGAATTGCGGCGCGACCTCCCCGCCGGACCCTACTGGTACCGCTACAATGACGACGGCTACGGCGAGCGCACCGGCGGCGCGCCCTTCGCCGGCAGCGGTGTCGGCCGCCTATGGCCGCTGCTGACGGGCGAGCGCGCGCACTATGAGCTCGCCGCCGGGCGGCCGGATGAGGCGAAGCGCCTGCTGGCGGCACTGGAAGTCTCGGCAAGCGAAGGCGGGCTCCTGCCCGAGCAGATCTGGGACAGCAAAAACGTGCCCGAACGCGAGCTTTTTCTCGGTCGCCCCTCCGGCAGCGCCATGCCTCTGGTCTGGGCCCACGCGGAACACATCAAGCTGCTGCGCTCGATCCGTGACGGCGTAGTCTTCGATATGCCGCCCCAGACCTTCGCCCGATACGTCGGCGCCAAGCCGGCACCCGCGCCTTTCGCCTGGCGCCCGACGAACAAGCGCGCGCGTATGCCGGCAGGCCGCGCCCTGCGCATCGAACTGCCGGAACCAGCGCTGGTGCACTGGTCCACCGACGGCTGGTCCAGCTTCACCGACAGCCAATCTCACTCCACGGACTTCGGCATTCACGTCTGCGACGTGCCGACGAAGACGCTCGGCCCAGGCACGATCATCTTCACGCTTTTCTGGACGGATACGCAGCGGTGGGAAGGCGCGGATTTCAAAATCGAAGTGGTTTGAGAGCGGCCCGGCGTGCGCAAAGCTGCGGCGCAATTGGCGAAGATGCTACCATTGAGGGACCGAGCCCGCCGGTCGTTGACAACTCATCGTTTTCCAGCCAGTTGAGGTCATCTCAATTTTCCCGACCGGTGTCCTCATGTTGCCTTTGCACTCCCTTGGCGAGCGCGTTGTCGTTGTCGGCCCTTCCAATGCGGGGAAATCGACGTTGGCGGTCGCCCTTACTAAAAAGCTTGGTTTTCCGGCCGTGCATCTCGATCAACTTCATCATCTGCCCCATACGGATTGGCAGCCGCGCCCGGAAGCAGAGTTTGCCGCGCTTCACGATGCGGCAATTCTGGGAGAGCAGTGGGTTATGGAGGGCAACTATTCGCGCCTGATGCCGCAGCGTTTGGCCCGCGCTACCGGCGCTATTCTCATAACGTCCAATCACTGGCTACGCTTTTCCCGCTATCTCAAGCGCACGCTGATCAACCGCTCGGACCGTGCGGGACATCTCGAAGGTGCCCAGGACAGCATCAAATGGGAAATGATTCACTGGATTCTCGTGAAGACTCGCGACAACGGCGTCAAATATGCAAAAATTCTCCAGGAATCCGGTTTGCCAGTCGTCGAATGCCGCACAGCGGATGCGCTCAATAACCTCTATCGGGTTTGGGATTTGCCAGCGCGGCGATAATCCGCGCCATTTCATTTCGAGTGACTCATCGCAAATAGTTGTCATCGAAGCTACGTCATTGATCGGTATACGGGTAATTTTCGCCGTATTGTAGTGTCAAAGTGAAACAATAACGGCCATCAACGGCATAAGCATCACCTTCCCAACCCCTTGAAATCTCCCCCCTATCCGGCCTCATTCCCGCTTCGCCCCAATATTGCCCCTTGCCTTTTGTCGCAAATCCTGTCACCCATACACCCGCTCGGGCATTTGCATGCCGGTGACTGGACTGATTTGGCAATGCCGACTGCGCGAGGCAGCCTACAGAGGTTTATCCTCTGCGTAGACGTTCTTTCCCCGTACGTGACTTCTCGACTGGTCTTTGCGTAGGGCAAAGGCTAAACCGCTCGGGGCAGCTCGGGCAGACATCAGACTGTAGGGAAAAGGACTATCCCAATGGCCACCAAGGGCATCGTAAAATTCTTCAACCAGGACAAGGGTTTTGGTTTCATCACCCCGGACGGCGGCGCTAAGGACGTTTTCGTTCACATCTCCGCTCTTCAGGCTTCTGGCATCCAGTCGCTGCGCGAAGGCCAGCAGGTCACCTTCGACACCGAGCCGGATCGCATGGGCAAGGGCCCGAAGGCTGTCAACATCAAGGCTTCCTAAGTCTTAGTTGAGAAGCCGGATAAGGTTTCGAACGGCGCGGTGAAAACCGCGCCGTTTTTTTGCGTTTGCAGGCAGATCGGGCACCCTCGTCCTTCGAGGCTGCAGCCTACGGCTTCCGCATCTCAGGATGAGGGTAGAGCAGGCTTCGTAATTATTCCCAAGATCACTTGCAATTGCCGCAAGACCCAATCGATCAGCCCTCACCTGAGGTGGGAGCATAAGCGACCCTCGAAGGACGAGGGCGGGTTGGCATATTCCCAGGGCGCTAAGCGCTCACTCGCTCGCCCTCGCCGGCAAAATCCACTGCTGCAAATGCCGCTGCAATCACCTCCGCCCCCGCCCCCGGCTTGTTGGCGTCGGTGGAGAGAATCTGACGGTAGCGGCGGGAGCCCGGTAGGCCGGTGAAGAGGCCGACCATGTGGCGGGCGACATGCTGCAGGCGGCCGCCGTTGGCAATGTGGCGCTCCGTATAGGCCATCATCCGGTCGCGCAGGTCGTTCCAATCCGGCTCGACGGACGGTTCACCATAGAAGCGATGATCGACATCGGCGAGGATAGCAGCGTTCTGATAGGCGGCGCGGCCGAGCATGACGCCGTCAACATGGGCAAGATGCGCTTCGGCCTGATCCAGCGTCTGGATGCCGCCGTTGATGCCGATGAAGACGTCCGGCCAACGCTCTTTCATCCGGTAGACGATGTCGTAATCCAGCGGCGGGATCTCGCGGTTTTCCTTCGGCGACAGGCCCTTCAGCCAGGCCTTGCGGGCATGGATCCAGATCGCATCGGCGCCGGCCTCGAGCACGCGGGTGATCAGCTCCGGCAACGCCAGCTCCGGCTCCTGCTCATCGACACCGATCCGGCATTTCACCGTCACGGGCGCCTTGGAAACCCTCTTCATCGCCACAACGCATTCCGCCACCGTCTCCGGCGTCAGCATGAGGCAGGCCCCGAACGTACCGGACTGCACGCGATCCGAAGGACAGCCGACGTTCAGATTGATCTCGTCATAATCATAAGCCCCGGCAATCCGCACCGCTTCCGAAAGCTTGGCCGGATCGGAGCCGCCGACTTGCAGCGCCACGGGATGCTCGGAGGTATCATGTCCCAGCAGCCGGTCACGCGGCCCATGGATGATCGCATCCGCCACCACCATCTCGGTATAGAGCAGCGCATGCCGGCTGATCTGCCGATGCAGATACCGGCAATGCCGATCCGTCCAGTCGATCATCGGTGCGACGGCGAAAACGGGCTTGCGGCTATAAGGGATATCCGCCGGCACTCCGGGCTTTTCTGCCGATTTTGTCATGTCTTGTCTGCTCGCATAAACTTTGTTCTGGCCCGCTCCAAGCGTCTATTGCCGCGTCTAAGCGACCTTAAGCGGCGCGCAGCAACAAAATGGGGCACGATGTCGAGAGGCGATATACAGCACAGATAGGAATAAAGCGAGACGGCGTCAAAGTTCAAACGCAGCAGCAAATCTTCGTCCCGCAATGTATCGCGCTGAGATGACCAGCAACGCCACTAGCGCATCAGGGCTTCGCCGCCGCGGTTTCGGTCTTCGGCTTCAGCAGGGTGACAAGCAGCAGGCCGACGACGATGATCGCAGCGCCTTCGAGGTGATAGGACTGCAACTGCTCGCCGAGAAGCAGGTAGGCGAGTATGGCGGTGAAGATTGTCTGGAGGTAGAGCATCATACCGGCCCGGGCCGCACCCAGCGCCTCGACGCTCCGATTGAAGAGGTAATAGGTCATGGCCCCGCCGGGGATCGCCACATAGGCGAGCGCGATCAGCCCGTTGCCGTTGAGCGTCGAGCGCTCGTCGGACGCAAGCTCCCAGAGATAGAACGGCAACGCCGTAAGCACCGCGGCGCCAAGAAGCAGCACCAAAAGAGGAAGACGCTCTATATCGAATTTCGCACGGCGGAGCAGGACGGTGTAGAGACTGAAGCAGAAAGAGCCGGCGACGATCCACAACTCCCCTGGATTAATATCGAGGCGCATCAATGCCGCCGGGCTGCCTTTGACGACGATGGTTACGATGCCGAGGAAAGCGATGATCGATCCCGTCACCTGCCAGGTTCCCATTGGCTCCCCCAAAATCAGGCGGGCAAGGATCATCGTGAGAATGGGGATCAGAGCCATGATGATGCCAGCCGTCGTGGCATCCGCATGTTCGAGGCCGATGAAAAGCAGCCCCTGACAGATCGCAAGCCCGGTGCCGCCAATACAAAGCAATTCCAGTGGACGAGCCCGCACAAGCGCAACCATGGCGCCGAAATGCCCGCGCACGATCGGTAGCAGGATGGCCCAGGCGATCAGCACGCGCCAGAAGCAGAGCGCCCAGGGCGGCATTTCGTGAGAGACCCATTTCGCGGCAATATAGACACCGGACGACAGCACCCAGCAGAAAACGGCTACAGAATAGGCGGCTGCAAGCGAATTGCCCGACGCCTGTTCCGTCCTGACCTGATTGGTATGGACCCCCAAGACATTTATAGCCATGGCTTAGTTATGCCACAGTTCCCATCACCTGCACAGATGAGCGAATCTAAGGCTTACGGCGGATATCCGACATCGTCCGGAGCAGGGAAAACGCTTCCGCCCACGCTTTACACCAAAACGTTTCCATTGGTCGGTTTTCCCCTCCGCTCCATTGATGCTAGGCTGCCATTGGAGTCGGAAGGCATCGTTCTTCTGGCAGAAGACGAATTTTGTGAAGAGATTGTCATGACCGAACAATTTGCCACCGTCATTCCCCTGCCCGCGCCCGTCCTACTGCCGATCGAGGGCGAAGCCGCATTCTTCCCCGTGCGCCGCGTCTATTGCGTCGGCCGCAACTATGCCGACCATGCGATTGAGATGGGCCACGACCCCAGCCGCGAACCGCCCTTCTTCTTCCAGAAGAACCCGGACAATCTATTGCCGAGTGGCGATTTCCCCTATCCGCCGCTGTCGTCGGATGTGCATCATGAGGTCGAGCTGGCGATCGCGCTGAAAAGCGGCGGCGCCGACATTCCGGCCGAGAGAGCGCTGGACTGCATCTACGGCTATGCCGTCGGCATCGATTTCACCCGCCGCGACCGGCAGGGCGAAGCCAAGAAGCTCGGCCGCCCTTGGGAAGTCGGCAAGGCCTTCGAACACTCCGCCCCCATTTCCCCTCTCGCCCCGGCAACTAAGGTTGGTCATCCCGACAAGGGTGGCATCTGGCTGATGCGCAACGGCGAGTCGGCGCAGAGGGGTGATCTCTCGCAGATGATCTGGAAGATACCGGAAATCATCGCCGAGCTCTCGAAGCAGTTCACGCTGGCGCCTGGGGATGTCATCATGACCGGCACGCCGGCCGGCGTCGGACCGGTGGCGCGCGGCGACAGGATCACCTGCGCCGTCGATGGCGTCGCGACGCTGGTGCTGAACGTCATTTGATCGAGGAGTAACAAGATGCCGCTCTATGCCCTTTCCGGCTTGGTGCCGAAGACGCCCGATCCCGGCCGCTATTGGATCGCGCCCGACGCAAGTGTGATCGGCAAGGTGGAGATCGGCGAGGATGTCGGCATCTGGTTCGGCGCAGTCCTGCGGGGCGACAATGAGCCAATCGTCGTCGGCAAAGGCACCAATATTCAGGAAGGGGCGATGGTGCATACCGATCCTGCCTTCCCGACCACGATCGGTGAAGGCTGCACGATCGGCCACCATGCCATCATCCACGGCTGCACCATCGGCGACAATTCGCTGATCGGCATGGGCGCGACCGTGTTGAACGGCGCAAAGATCGGCAAGAATTGTCTGGTCGGCGCCAACGCGCTGGTGACAGAGGGCAAGGAATTTCCGGACGGCTCGTTGATCGTCGGCGCTCCCGCCAAGGCGATCCGCACACTGGACGAAGCTGCCATCGAAGGCCTGCGCCGTTCAGCCCGCAACTATGTCGCCAATTGGCAGCGTTTTGCCCGCGACCTCAAGAGGCTGGATTAGGCGGCATTTTTCAAAAGTGCGCGCGGCTTTAGAATCGCGCCACGCCGACATTCAAGCGGCACAGCTCGCGCAATGACCGCGGATTTCGATGGTTGACTTCTCGGCCTTGAACTTCTGCGATTTCAGCCAGTCCATCAGCCGGTGATCCACTTCATGATCGTGGAATTCGATCACCTGGCCGCAGCTTTCGCAGATGGCGAAGGCGACGAGGCCGTGGCTATGGCAATTCTCATCCGGATGGGCACAGGCAACGAAGGAGTTAATGCTCTCGAGACGATGGACGACGCCATATTCCAAGAGCTTGTCCAGCGCCCGGTAGACCTGCAGCGGTGCGCGGAAACCATGGTCACGCAGCTTGTCGAGAATGGTATAGGCGCTGAGGGGCGCCTCCGCCTTGGTCAGGATATCGAAAACGAGCGACTGGTTCTTGGTCAGTATCGGAGTGGTCATGATCCCTGTCCTCCCTGTTGCGCCGCCGGCGCGCCGGCCCTGCGGGCAAGGGGCAGCAGACTGATGATAAACAGAACGAGCGCCGCCACCACGATCGACGGGCCGGAAGGCGTATCGTAACGCAGCGAGCCAAACAGTCCGCCGACGACGGCAACAGCCCCAATCAGCGATGCGAAAACCGCCATCATCTCCGGCGTCGCGGCAAAACGGCGTGCGGTGGCGGCCGGGATGATCAGCAGCGCGGTGATCAGCAGGATGCCGACGATCTTCATGGCAATGGCGATAACGACGGCCATCAGCAGCATGAAAAACAGCTTCGCCCGCTCCGGCTGCAGTCCCTCCGCCTCGGCCAGCTCCGGATTGACGGTGGAGGCGAGCAGCGGCCGCCAAAGCCAGGCAATGGCCGCCAGCACCAGAATGCCGCCGCCCCAGATCAGGGCAATATCCGAACGATTGACGGCAAGAATGTCGCCGAACAGGAAAGCAATGAGGTCGATTCTTACCCAGCTCATGAAAGCGACGATCACCAGGCCGATCGCCAGCGTTGCATGCGACAGAATGCCGAGCAAGGCGTCCGCCGACAGCGCCTGACGGCGCTGCAGGAACAGGAGCAGGATCGAAACGGCCGCAGCGACAGCGAAAACGGAGAGCGTCAGATTGAGCTGGAAGAGCAATGACAGCGCCACGCCGAGCAATGCCGAATGTGAGATCGTATCGCCGAAATAGGCCATGCGCCGCCAGATGATGAAGCAGCCGAGCGGACCGGTGGTCAGTGCCAGCCCGACGCCCGCGATAAGGGCACGCAGGAAGAAATCGTCAAACATGGCGTTCCCCTGCAGCGTGATGATCATGATCGTGATGGGTGTGATCATGGTCATGATGATCGTGATGGCCATGGCCGTGATGACCGTCATCGGCACGGCAATCATCGGTGATCGAGCCGTCGGCATGCTGCACACGGCCGTCAGGCAGATGCGTATGGTCGTGGTGATGGCTGTAGATCGCCAGCGATTGCGCGGCTCGCGTGCCGAACAGCCTGACATATTCCGGGCTCTGGGTCACCGCCTGCGGCGTACCGCGGCAGCAGACGTGGCCATTGAGGCAAACAACGGTGTCCGTCGCGGCCATGACGACGTGCAGATCATGTGAGATCAACAGAATGCCGCAACCTTCGGAATTGCGGATCGATTTGATGAGATCGTAAAGCGCAATCTCGCCACTGAAGTCGACGCCTTGTACCGGCTCGTCCAGCACCAGTAGGTCCGGCTTGCGGGCAATCGCACGCGCTAGCAAGGCCCGCTGAAATTCGCCGCCGGAGAGATGCTGCACCTCGGCCTTGGCGAGATGGGCAATGCCGACCGCCTCCAAAGCCGCCTTCAATTCCGCTTCCGGCAAGGGTCCGGTCAATGTCATCAAACGATGCACGCTCAGAGGCAGGGTCCAGTCGATGGCAAGTTTCTGCGGGACATAACCGACCTTGAGCCCGGCAATGCGATCGACGCTGCCTTCATCTGGCTTCAACACGCCGATCGCGGTCTTGGCACTGGTGGATTTGCCGGAACCGTTCGGGCCGATCAGGGTGACGATTTCGCCGCGGCTCACCGAAAAATCGACGCCGCGCACCAGCCAACGGCCACCACGGCGGACGCCGACATCATGGAGCGACACGAGGGGCCGGCTCTTATTGTCCACGGAAGAAAGCATGAAATTTCCATTTGCGCTGTTGCGTCCTGCTATCGCACACGTTATAGCATAACGCAATTGATGTAATAACATAACAGAACCCATTCAAGGGCAATATCGCATGATCCCGCCAAAGACCCTTCTCCCCCTCGCCGGTTCCTTATTAATCTCTGGGCTCTTCGCAGCCCCGGCATTCGCGGGCGATCCGCCGGAAGTGGTGGTATCGATCAAGCCGGTTCATTCCCTCGTCGCCGCAATCATGCAAGGCGTCGGCACGCCGGATTTGATTGTCGAAGGCGCGGCTTCGCCGCACACCTATGCGCTGAAGCCTTCGAATGCGCGGGCGCTGGAAGGCGCCAAAGTGGTCTTCTGGGTCGGTCCGGGTATGGAGGCTTTCCTGGAAAAGCCGCTCTCGGCGCTCGGCTCGAACGCTCTCGTGGTCGAACTCGACAAGGCGCCTGGCATCACTAAACTGAAATTCCGCCAGGGCGGCGCTTTCGAAGCGGATGACGACGGCGACGAACCGGCAGCGACCGCAGGTGATACACACGATCACGGCGCGTTCGATACGCATCTCTGGCTCGATCCGCACAATGCCAAGGCAATGACGGCCGAGATCACCACCACATTGGTCGCGGCCGATCCCGCCAATGCGCTAACCTACGAGGCGAACCAGAAAGCGCTGAACGACAAACTGGACGCGCTCGACTCGGAAATCGCCTCGACCATCGCGCCAGTAAAGAACAAGCCCTTCATCGTCTTCCACGATGCCTATCAATATTTCGAGCGCCGCTACGGCGTGCATGTCGCGGGCTCGATCACGGTCAGCCCGGAAAGCATCCCCGGCGCGGAGCGGGTGGCGGAAATCCACGGCAAGGTCGCCGGTCTCGGCGCAACCTGCGTCTTCGCCGAGCCGCAATTCGAACCAAAGCTGGTCAATGTCGTCATCGAGGGCACATCCGCCAAATCGGGCGTGCTCGATCCGGAAGCGGCGACGCTGACGCAAGGACCGGATCTCTATTTCGACCTGATGCGCGGTATCGCCAACTCCCTGAAGACCTGCCTCTCCTGAGTGAGCAAGACATCGAAGAGAGAGCGAGCTGTTGCTTGCGCTTTCACTGCTTTCGATGAACCGGAAAAGACAAACGAATTACGCCCGCACAGTGCGGGCGTTATCGAAAAATTGTCGTCTGGAACCAAAACGGCCGATCAGGCCACCAGCATGTTCGCCGGAACGACGCTGACTTCATGCACCACCACCAGCGCGCCGATTACTTCGCCTCTCGACTTGGTGGCGCGTAGCGGCGTCATTCGGCAATGCAAGGTCTTGTTGGCCTCCTTCGGACGATAGGCCGGGTAGAGGCAATCGACCGTCTCGCCGGCAAAGCAGGCATCCAGCTTGGTCTTAAAGGTGCTTTCAAACAATTCGGAACCGGTGAATTCTGCAATATGCCGGCCGACCAGCTCGATTGGCTTTGACCCCAGAAATTCGGAATTGGCCGCGTTGCTATAGAGATAGCGATAGTCGCGCGTAATCACCGCGACACGGTCCGGCAGACTGTCGAGGATGACATCGTTCAGAACATTGTCCTCGTCGAAGCCGGCGACCTCGGCTTCGTGCTGGTTCTTTCCTGTGGAAAATGCCATCAGCACCTCCGCCGCGGCCTCGCTGGCGCCGCCGAAATAGCGATCGATCAGTGACGATAGCGACGCGGAATTGCGCATTACTCGTGAGCGGTCATCCGATTCCTCGCGGATGAGATTGCTCATAAATTGCAATTGCATATACATTTCGAGAAGGCTGGTGGCTTTATAAGCCAGGATCGCTGTAACGAGCGGCTCCAACTCGCGATCGAGCGAACCGACAAGTTCATCGTCACCCAGCTTGATTGCCCTTTGAATCTGGGTGCATTTCATGGAGAAGGCATGAAAGAGTGCCAGCAAATTGCCCTCCTGTCCTTGCCCATGGTTCAGCTTCGGGCCTCATTCCCGACGCTACCATAAACAAGGATATTCAGCCTGGCGCCCGCTATCTCACCAAGCTTTCTTGCAAATGCAATAACATGACTTACCCTCACATTCAATCCGGGTGAAATGAAGTTCTCGGTAAAGGCGAATTTTTCGAAAGACAGGACTTACCGAAGGTCTAATTTTGAGCCTAAGAAGGCTTAAGATGGTTCATTCTGCTACGAATTGTTTTATTTAAGTAATTACTTAGAAAAGAGTCTTTTTGATATTCCAGCGGTCGTGATACCACAGCCATTGCTCGGGATATTCCCTCACCCAGCTCTCTACCTTGTCGTTCAAAAGCTGCGCCGTCGCAGGCAGATCCAGATTACCGCGCGCATCGCGCGGCATCTCCAGTCTCGGTTCGATCTCCAGCCGATAGCGATTATCGGGCAGCCGGATGCAACGAGCCGGATAAACTTCGCAATTAAACTGACGAACCAGCTTCGGCAGCAGCGGATTGGTTTTGACGTCGCGACCGAAGAACAGCGTCTTCAGTCCCTTTCGGAACTTCTGATCGACCAGCACGCCAACCCCGCCGCCGGCTTCCAATTGCCTGGCCAAGGTGAAAGACGATCCCGCATGCGAGGGTACGAGATTGCCCATGCGCTTGGCACGAAAGTCAAAAACCTTCTCTGCCACATAGGGATTGTTCGGCGGACGGAATAGCACGGTGACCTTCAGCCCGAAGGCAGCGCCTGCAACCGGCAGCAATTCGAAATTTGCCGTATGTCCGGTAAAGACGATGAACGGCCGCGGATTGTCCCTGAGGTCGAGGAAGATCGGAATGCCGGATACCTCGACGCGGCCCGGCTTCTCGCTAAACGGATCGAAATCAAACAGCCGATCGAGGAAGACATACTCCGCCGCCAGCCTCCCCATATTGCCCCAGCTCGCCAGGGCAATCTCCGCGATCTCCGCCTCGCTCTTCTCAGGAAAAGCGTTGCGCAGATTGGTCAGCATCAGCTTGTGGCGGCTCGTATGCGGCCCGATTTTCCGGGTCAGCCAGTCGGCGAAGTTGATGCCGCCATCGGCGGGGAACAGCTTCAGGAAATTTAGGAAGCCGAAGATGATCTGCGCAATCAGCCATTGGCGGAAATGCCTGACGGCAAGCACGATCCGGGTGAGGACGAGCTTCACGCCGCTCAATCCATCTTGAGGATGATCTTGCCGAAGATCTGGCGCGATTCCATCCGCTCCAGCGCCCGGTCGATATCGCCAAAGCTCACTTCAGTGTCGATGACCGGATATACCAGCCCACGCGCCATCTTCTGCATGGCGTTCGCCATGTTCTCCATGCGGCAGCCGAAGGAGCCGAGCAGCTTTAGCTGCTGCTGGAACAGCATCATCAGGTTCATGTCGGTGGAGACGCCCGAGGTCGAGCCGCAGGTGACGAGACGCCCGCCACGCTTCATGCACAGCATCGAGCCGGCCCAGGTATCTTTGCCGACATGTTCGAAGACGACGTCGACGCCCTTCTTCTTCGTCAGTTTGCGCACCACGCCTTCAAAACGGTCGGTGCGATAGTTGATGACGTGATCGGCGCCGAGCGCCTTGGCCTTCTCGATCTTGTCGTCAGAACCGACGGTGGTGATGACGGTGCAGCCGATCTTCTTGGCAAGCTGGATTGCCGCCGTGCCGATGCCGGAGCCGCCGGCGTGGACAAGGATCGTCTCGCCGGGCTCCAGCTTGGCATTGTCGAACAGCATATGCTCGACCGTGCCGAAGGTGACGGGTGCCAAAGCAGCGCCAATCGCATCGACACCCGGAGGGGCCGGAACCAGCAGGCGCGCCGGCAGGTTGACTTTCTCCTGCGCGAAGCCGTCAAGATGGAAGCCATGCACGCCGCCGACATGTTCGCAGAGATTGTCGCGGCCTTCGCGGCAGTGGCGGCAGAGACCGCAGGTGCGGGCACCGTAGATCGATACGAGCTGGCCGGGCAGTACGTTGGCAACACCCGGTCCGATCGCCTCGACGACACCGGCCGCTTCCGCGCCGATCACCAGCGGCATCTTGCGCTTGGCAAACGCCATTCCGCGCCAGCCCCAGACGTCGATATGGTTGAGGGCGACTGCCTTCACGCGCAGGGTAACCTCACCCGCGCCCGGAGCTTCAGGCTCCGGTAGATCGGTGATCTCAAGTTTGCGGTCGTCGATCAATTGCAAAGCGCGCATGGCAAAATCCCCCGCCTCTCGGGCGCAGTAATGTCTTTTTGTTCAAAGGTCCGATTAAGCCGGTTCAAGCGCCATGACAAGGCTGGCGTTCTGTCCGCCGAACCCGAAGGAGTTCGAAAGAATGGCGCCCACCTGCTTTTCGCGCTTCTTGTTCGGCACGACGTCGAGAATGATCGACGGATCGGGATTGTTGTAATTGATGGTCGGCGGCAGCGTGCCGGTCAGCATGGTCTGCAGCGAGAACACCGCTTCGACCGCGCCGGCGGCCGTCAACGTATGGCCGATCATCGACTTGTTCGACGAGACCGGAATGGACGGAAGCCGCTCGCCGAAGACGGCGGACATGGATCCGTACTCCATCTTGTCGTTTTCCGGCGTCGACGTGCCGTGCGCGTTGATATAGCCGATATCGGTTTCAGCCATTCCCGCATCGGCAAGAGCAGCTCGGATCGTCGCGATCGCCGGGCCGCCGTCCGGCGACGAGCGGGTGCGATGGAAGGAATCCGCCTTGTCGCCGGCGCCCTTCATGATGCCAAGGATCTTTGCGCCTCGGGCAATAGCAGATTCCAGCGATTCCAACACAAGCGTTGCGGCACCTTCCGCGATAACGAAGCCGTCGCGGTCCTTGCTGAACGGCTTAGACGCCTTGGTCGGCGGGTCATTCTGCGTCGACAATGCCGAAAGCAGTGAAAAGCGGATCAGCGCTTCGGCACTGAGCGAACCATCCGTCGCGACTGTCAGCGACCGCGTGGTGCGACCCTGGCGGATTGCCTCGATGCCGAGCTGGATCGCGGTAACGCCCGATGCACAGGCCGTCGACAGCGTCACCGGCAGGCCGCGTGTACCGAAACGGTCGGCAAGACGCTCTGAAATGGCGCCGAACAGGGCTGCCTCGTGGAAAGCCGGATCGGGACGCTCACGCATTGCCGCGAGGAAGCGCTCATAGGCATCGGCCGGATGATCGGCCGGCGGCGAGCGGTCGGCCAGCTCGAAGCGTGCGCTCCATTCCGGCTCGATCGGCGGTGCGGCGAGGAAAAGCGGCGCGTTGAAATCACCCGAAATGCCTGCCTGGGCAAGCGCCTCGATCGTGGTCTCACGAGCGAAGGCATAGGAGCGCTCGACGGCGTTCGGTGCAGGGATGTCGATGAAATCCACGGTGCCGGCAATGCGCGTCGAAAGGCCGTCGGTCGGGAAGCGGGTGATCCCGTGGATCCCAGACGTGCCCGAGGAAAGCGCGTTCCAATTGTCCTGCAGCCCTTGGCCGAGCGACGTGATGATGCCCATGCCGGTAACGGCGACGATCGGGCGACCGAGATGATCCTTGTAGGCGGATGCGGTCATGATCCTAACTCCTCACGCTTCGGCGGAAAGTACGGCGACGCCTTCACCGCGCACATGCCCAACGGTCGTGACGACCGCTTTCTGCGCGCCGGCAGTCATCGGCTTTTCATGCGTGGCATCGAAAGGCGGTACCTTGGCCTTGTTGGCGACCGCCAGAGCGGCAAAGGCGAGCCCAAGCGGAAACTGGCTTTCAAGGCCGTGGCCGGAAACGCCGGCGTAGCCCCGAATGGCCGATCCGGGCAACTGCGCTTCTAGAACAGCCTTCTCGCGCGTCGCGAGATCTGGGATCGCAGTCGTGCCGCAGAAGACGACCGTGCTGTCGCCTTGCGCGTCCTTGGCGGGCGCGAGCAAGTGCTCCAACCGGGCCTCGAACTTGCCGCTATCGCGGCTGCCGCGATCGCCTTCGATGGCGTCGATGGTTGCGTAGATGCGCGCGCCACGGCCTGCGGCATGGGTGCGCGATTCGAGCACGAGGAAAGCGCTGAGCGAACCCATGATCATACCGCCGCCATCTTCAGGCTTGCGGGACCAAAGCGGATGCCAGTCGCCGATCGCATGCGCGTTCACTGATTCGATCAGCAGTATCATGTCCTGACGCTCGGCCGAAAACGCACCGCCGACCAATGCATGGCTCGATTCGCCCGACCTGATGCGATGGAAAGCAGTTTCGATGGCCGAGATGCCGGAAGCTTCCTCGCCCATGAAGGTGCGCGACGAACCCGTGACCTTGTGGACGATGGAGATATTGCCAGCGAGCAGATTGGAAAGCTGGGCGAGGAACAGCGTCGGACGCAGCTCGGTCGTCAGCTTTTCGTTCAGAAGCAATTCGCGGTCGTTGCGCTTCAGACCTTCGTTGACGATCAATGTATCGACATTGATGTCGCGCTCGCCGCCGCCGGCCGCAACGATCATGTCCATGCTGCCGCAAGCGTCCAGATCGTCCTTGAAGCCGGCATCATCCAGCGCCAGGCCGGCGGTGAAGACGCCGATGCGCTGCCAGTTTTCCATCTGGCGCTGATCACCACGCTTTGGGATCTGCTGCGACCAGTCAATCTCCGGCAGCGGATGCACGGGATAGGGTTTGAATTTCTCGGTCTCGACGATGGTCGGCGGCACCTTGTCCGACGTCAGCAGGGCGACATGCGCATCCTTGCCGACACCCTGACAGGTGACGATGCCGATACCCGTGATCACCACATCATTCTGAGCCTTGCTCATTCATCAATCCTCTTAGAATGCGGCGCCATGCAAGCCGGAAACGTCAGCCATTGGCGGCGATAGCGTCGAGAAGCCCGACCTCGCCTGCCCGCTTGCGCACGATATCGGCGAGCGGCACCTCATTAAACGGCATGGTGCGCAGCTTCAACTGCGCATCGCAGATCTTCTTGCCGGCAATCGTGATCCGCGCCTTTGTCACCGCAAAGCCCGAGCCGTCATGCTCCAGTTCCGCCTCGATGTCGAGCTTTGCTTCCGGCTCGACGAAGGTACGCATCTTGGCGCCGTCGACCGACATCAGGAACGGCATATAGGCGAATTTCGTTGCCGCGAGCACCAGCATACCCGACGCCTGCGCCATGGTCTCGATCAGAAGGACGCCGGGAACGAGCGGCATGCCCGGAAAGTGACCTTCGAAAACGGGGCTCTTGGCCGGAACGACCGAATGCGCCTTCAAAAGGCCCTTGGTGAGATCGACCGACTCGACCCGGTCAATCATCTGGAAATATTCCAGCAGCATTAACGCCTCCGATCCGACCCGGTGACGCGGTTTGGCCCGGGTAGGATACGATAGTTAAGAATGAAACCGCCCGGCCGCCATATTTCAAGGGCGGCTGGGCGTCAAAAAAGCAAGGACGTTGCTCAGCCCTTGGCGGCGCGCAATTCGTCGATCTTGGCACAGAGGTTCTTGAGGACGAAATATTCCTCAGTCGAAACCTTGCCCTCGTTGACTTCCTGCGTCCACTGTTCCAGCGGAATCTTGATGCCGAATTCCTTGTCGATGGCGAAGACGATGTCCAGGAAGTCGAGGCTGTCGATGCCGAGGTCGTCGATCGTGTGGCTCTCTGGCGTGATCGTTTCACGGTCGATTTCGCTTGTCTCAGCGATGATGTCGGCAACTTTGTCGAATGTAGCAGTCACGCCCATACCTCTTGAAATGATAATTCAACCCTCCTCATAGGGAAATCCATTCCAAAAGCCAATGGTTTCCACCCGAGACCCCGGTAATTTGGCGAAGCACTGTTGCCTAAACAGCAAAGATACTTCCGGTGCGCAATTGCCGGAACAGCGGCCGGCATGCGAGCAAGATACGGCAGCATTGCGGCTTAGTGGCAAAGCCAAGCAAATTAGTTGCAATCCCAGCCAGATCGCGGGTGCAATGAGCAAACCGTGGTCACTGGTTGATGATAATGCGCGTGTTGCTCAGCCCCACCTGCGATGCCATCGAGAAGAAGGTCGCGGCGTTTCGCGGTTCCAGACGGACGCAGCCATGCGATGCCGGCCGGCCGAGATGCTTCAGCTCATAGGTGCCGTGCACCGCGTAGCCGCCGTTGAAGAAGACCGCATAGGGCATCGGTGCATTGTCGTATTTCTTCGAGCGATGATCGCGCGACAACCACTTCGCGGTATAAGAGCCGGTAGGGGTTATATAACCTCTGCGCGCCGTCGATACTTTCCAGCGATACTTGAATACGCCGTCTTCGGAAACGGTCATCGTCTGCGACCGAAGATCAACACTGGCGAGAACAGTTCCAGCCTGCGCTGTTGTAACATGAAACTGCATGCATAGACATGCGGCAGCGGCCGCCGTTATTCGCTTCATTTCGCCCCTCCACCGTTTGCTTCTTTTCGAAACAATTCCGATGGAGAGAATAACTACCAGCTCTCTGATTATACTAAATTAATACAGATAGTGACCAATTCGTTAACGCAAGCGTGGCCAATCACAACAACAACAGGAATGCCGCGAAGGCGATAAGCGTCAGCATCGTGCATGCCGAATAGAAGATCGAGATGCCGCTGTCGACATCGCTGACGGTGGCGATATCGCGGCCGGAACCATTGATCATCGGTTCGCGCACGACCTCGCCGCCGTAGACGCGCGGCCCGGCAAGCTGAATATCCAAAGCGCCTGCCATCGCCGCCTCCGGCCGGCCGGAATTCGGCGAGCGGTGCAGCCCGCCATCACGAACCGCAACGCGGATCGTATTGCCGAGTGCCGAAATCCCCTTCTTGGCGAGCGCACCGGCGGCAATGAACAGGATCGACAGCCGCGCGGCCGGCCAGTTGGCGATGTCGTCCAGCCGGGCCGCAGCCCAGCCGAAATCGATATAGGTCTCGGATTTATGGCCGATCATCGAATCGGCCGTATTCAGCATCTTGTAGAGAAACAGGCCCGGCAGGCCGAACACGGCATACCAGAGCGCCGGCGCCACCACGCCGTCGGAAAAATTCTCGGCAAGGCTCTCGATCGCGGCGCGGCAAACGCCGGGTTCGTCCAGCGTTTCGGGATCACGACCGACAATGCGCGATACGGCGCGGCGTCCACCGTCGAGCCCCTCGCTGCGCAACGCCTTCGATACCTCGCCGACATGATCGGCCAGGCTCTTCTGTGCCAGGAAGATCGCCACAAGGCCTGCTTCGGCCAGGATGCCGAGCCAGCCGAAGAAGGCGAGCAGCCCGTGCACGGCGAGGCCGGCTATGACCGCGCCGAAAAGCAGCGCGACAATCGACATCACGCCATTGCGGCGTCGCACCAGACCAGGCAGGCCCTTGATGTTGAAATGACCGTCGAAAAAGGAAATCGCCTTGCCGAACAGCGCGACGGGATGCGGCATGCGCTGCCATAGCCAGTCCGGATCGCCGATGAGGCGGTCCAACAGCAATGCCAGAACGAGGATGAGCAGATGTTCGTCGATCGTCATATCGAATAAGCCTCGAGCGCCCTGGCAAGCCTGCGATCGGTCACCTCGTCTGGGGCAAGACCAAAGCGCAGCCAATTCGGCGCATAGTCGAACTTGCGGACAAGAATATGATGGCGGCAGAGATGCGTACATATGTCGCTTGCGCGATCATCGGCAACCAGCGCGAACAGCCCCGTGCCGCCGGCGACCTGAAGCCTGGCTTGGCGAAGTACCGCATCCAGCGCCGATCTGCGATCGAGAATGCGGTTGCGGATGGAGGTTGTGTCACCGGTCATCAACGAGGCGGCCAGTGAAAGCGCCGGTCCGGAAACGGCCCACGGGCCGAGCCAATCCTCGAAACGCTCCAGGATCGAGGCTTGCGCGATAACGAAACCGAGGCGCAGACCGGCCAACCCGAAGAATTTGCCGAAGGAACGGAAAATGATGAGATTCGGCATGGAGGAAGCATAAGGCGCCAGGCTGCTTTCCGGCTCCATGTCCCCAAATGCTTCGTCGACCACCAGCATGCCGCCGCGCGGCTGCAGCCGGTCGTGCAATTCCCGTAGCCGGTCGACGGACAGAGTTCGGCCATCCGGATTGTTGGGATTGACGACGATGACCAGCTTCTGTTCGGGAGTGAGATCATCGATCCCCGTAATCTTGCAGACGGGCAGACCCGCCAGCGCAAAGGCGCGGGCATATTCCCCATAAGTTGGCGACAGGATGGCCACACCGCTTGCCGATGCAAGTCGCGGCAGTAGCTGAATCACCGACTGCGTACCTGGGACAAGCAACGGCAGGATATCCTCGCTGCGATAATAGACTCTCGCCGCCGCCCTCGCCTGTTCCACCAGATGCTGATCCGGCAGCCGATGCCAGGCCGAAACGGAAATTTCCGGCAAGGCAACGGGATTGGGGTTGATGCCGGTCGACAGGTCGAGCCAGTCCTCCGGTTGCCCGCCGTAAAGGCGAGCCGCCGCCGTGATGCCGCCGCCGTGTAAGATCCTGTTCGTCATGCGGCCTCACCGGCAAGGTCGATCAGGTGCATATAGGAGCCGGCGACATTGCCGCGCTGCAGTCCGGCCGTACCAAGATCGTCCCCCAGCGCGTCTTTGACAGCGAACAGCCGATCCGCCGTACCTTCCGAGACAATGGTCGAATAATGGAATTCATGCGCCGTCATCGGTCGGTCGAAGAAAGAACCGTCAAGCGGCACCACGCGCCGGTAGCCGAGATGCCGCTGGCGCTTTTGATAGCTGGTGACGACGGGCAACAGCCCGAGCATTTCATGACGCATGCCGGTAGCATCCACCAATCCCTCGCCAAGCACCATGTAGCCACCGCATTCGCCATAGATTCGCGCACCCCGGGCGGCGGCTGCCTTCATTGCTTCTTGAAAGCGAGATGCCGCCGCAAGCCTGCCCGCATGCAATTCCGGATAACCACCGGGTAGATAGATGGCGTCGGCATTATCAGCCGGGGCCTCATCGGCAAGCGGCGAGAAAAACGAAATCTCCGCCCCGCGCCGGCGCCAGCCGAGCAGCATATGCTCGTAGCAGAAGGCAAAAGCGATATCGCGCGCCACGGCGATGCGCTGCCCAAACGGCATCAGCCGGGCAATGTTGGCGGCCGATGGCCGAACGAGATTCTGGTGTGCGGCGCGCAGCAGCAGCCCGAAATCGCATGCCTTGGAGACCGTATCCGCCGCATGCTCGATGAACGCCTCCAGGCCTGCATGTTCTCCCGCCTGCACGAGCCCGAGATGCCGCTCTGGCAAGGTCAGTCCCTTGTCGCCGCGAATGACGGCGGCTACGGGAATGCGCACGGCTTCCAAGGCGCGGCGCAGCATCGCTTCATGCCGGTCGCTGCCGACGCGGTTAAGGACGACGCCGGCGATACGGACATCGGCCCGGAAATTGGCAAAGCCGCTGACGAGCGCAGCAATCGACTGCGACATCCGCGAGGCGTCGACCACGAACACGACGGAGAGCCCAAGGAAAGCGGCGAGATCGGCCGGTGTGCCCGAGCCATCCGCCGCCCCGTCGAACAATCCCATCATCGCTTCGATGACCAGCATCCGCCCGCCGCCACGATGAAGCGCCGAATTGGCCGAAATCAATTCGCGGCGCATGGCCCAGGGATCGAAATTGAGGCAGGGCGAACCGCTAGCAGCGGCGAGGAAGGCAGGGTCGATATAGTCGGGACCGGCTTTGCCTGGGGCCACCGCAATCCCCATTTTCCGCAGCGCTCGCAGGAGGCCGAGCGTGACCGTGGTCTTGCCCGAGCCCGAAGCCGGCGCGGCGATCAGCAAGCCGCTCATGCTGGCACCTTATGACCGGTTCCCGCCCGCACCTCCGTCTCCGGCAGGAGCTTGCGGCCGGATAGAGCGCCCAGCCAGTCGAGGGAAGGCCGCAGCTTGACCACATTGCCAACCACGACGATCGCCGGCGGCTCCAGGCCGGATGCAGCGACATCGGCTTCGGCCTGCCCGAGCGTCGTTTCCAGCACCTGCTGCGCCGGCGTTGCGGCATTGCAGACGAAGGCGACCGGCTCGTCGGCCGAACGGCCAGCGGCAATGAGATTGGCGCTGATCTGCGCGATATGCTTCATCGCCATATACATGACAATGACGGGCGAGCCCTTGCCGATCGCTTCCCAATTGATCCCGTCCGGGACGACGCCTGAGGAATCGTGGCCTGTTAGGAAAGTGACGGCATGATTGACGTCGCGGTGGGTTACGGGAATGCCAGCATAGGCGAGACCGCCGATGCCGGCGGTAATACCCGGCACGATGCGGAACGGGATCCCGTGTTCGACCAGCATTAGCGCTTCTTCGCCACCACGCCCGAATACGAAGGGATCGCCGCCCTTCAGCCGCAACACGCGCTTGCCCGCACGGGCCAGCTCGACAAGACGCAGGGAAATGTCCCGCTGCTTGGCAGACGGCTTGCCACCGCGTTTGCCCGCATATTCCAGTATCGCACCGGGATGGGCGAGTTTCAGGCAGTCCTCGTTGACGAGCGCGTCGTGGACGATGATGTCGGCCTCCGCCAGTCCCTTGGCCGCCAGCAAGGTCAAAAGCCCGGGATCACCCGGCCCCGCGCCAACAAGCCAGACGGAGCCCGGCTCCAGCGCCGGCAGATTGGAAAATGCGGTATCGTTCATCCCACCTGTCCTATGCCCGGATGGGCAAAATTGCAATCTTGGGAATGGGATAAGGCCGCTCCGGCTCGACTCTCATTTCCCTCGTAGAATGATAGGATAAATCGGATCTCAGCAGCGGCGATGCTGCGCTATTCGCTTTTCCCAAGACGACGAAGACACCGGAAAGAAGCCAATGTATCGTTTGAAATCTCCGACTCGAACTGCCAGGGCGTCGGCACAACGATCTGATAATATTATAAAATAAAAAATCTTGCGAATAAGACGCTTTCGGAGAGGGCAGCACAGCCGTCCTCTCCCTCTGTCCTCAGCGGTTCACTTGCCGAGAATCACATCGCGGATCAGATCGATCACCGCTTGTGAACGGATGCCGGTGCAAACGATCTGGCTCGGCAGATTGTCCCATTCGTTCGGCGGAAAATGGCGCCCGTTCGGTTTGACGATCGTCTGGCCGTCGGCAATGCCGCCGCAGACGACACGTACAGAACCTTCGATCGTATCGAACAGCTCCGGCGCCACGACATAGACGCAGGCGCAGCTATCATGCACCATCATGCCGTCGTCGACCGCATGGCTGTAGAAATCGATATAGGATTGAGACAGGTCGGCCAGCAACTGCACGGACGGCCCCCCCGCCTTTGCCATGTCGGCGAGATAGCTGCGGCTCATCGTCGTGATCGCGGTCACGTCGAGGCCGACGACTACGACCTTCCAGGCTGCGGTCATGACGGCATCGGCGGCTTCCGGGTCACCGTGAATATTGGCTTCCGCCACCGGCGTGACGTTGCCCGGAACATAGAAATTGCCGCCCATGATGACGACGTCTTTCACCAGCTTGGCGATCTCCGGATCATGCTTCAGGGCCATCGCCAGATTGGTCATTCGGCCGACTGCGACAAGGGTCACCTCGCCCGGATTGGCGCGGACTGTATCGATGATGAATTGATGCGCCGGACGCGGATCGGTCGCCAGATCGATCGTTTCAGGCACTTCGATATCGCCGAGACCATTATGCCCATGCACGAAGGTAGGCCAATCCCGCTCCTTTCGCGACGGATCGAACGTGACGCTGGCGCCGCGGGCGACCGGGCACGGAATGTTCCATTCGCGCTTCAGAAACAGCGCGTTGCGCGTCGTCGTGTCGACGGAAGCATTGCCGAACACGGTGGTGACGCCGAGAAGATCGATATCCGGATGGCGATGCAGGAAGAGAAGCGCCATGGCGTCGTCGACGCCAGGGTCCGTGTCGTAAATGACCTTGTGCATGATTTTTCCTTGTTATCCTTTTGACCAGCTTGATCTTGTCCAAAGGCTGCGCCGCAGTTTTTGGGGATCATGCTCCGAAATCACCGGGGCGCACGAGAGCCGTGCTCAGCGAAATGCCTCACCATAGCCGCAGACGCCATTTCTGCAATATCGGATACAATCTCGTGCGAATTCGCCACAGATTGCGGCAAATCGATGCCAATCAGCCGAAAATTCAGCCGATTTTCGCAATTGCGGCGGTAGCAAAATCGGATTTGATTTTCGGAAGAACAAGCTCCGCAACGGGTCCGGCCGCCGCCAGTGCGGCCGCCTCGGCGACACCGTGGCAGCCCACACGCGCAAAGACGAGTTCGGACGGGTTCTTCAGACGAGGCGTCTCGCGCTCCAGGGTGGCCGCGTCGAAAAAATGCAGCGGCAATTGAAGATGAGCGGCCGTTTCTACGATTGCGGGCTCGTTGCTTCGCGTATCGATGGAGGCGACCGCAAGGACCTCCGCGACTTCTATCCCACCCTCCCGCACGGCCCGTTCGGCAAGCAGGCGCACATCGTTCCAGTCCGTACCGCGCTCGCAGCCGAGACCGAGGATGTAGCGGGGGGTGAAAGGATCAAGAGTCGTCATGGGGCCTCAGCGACGGCGGTTATGATTGGGCATAGTCTCCTTTGTCGCGCGTTCGTGTCCACCCCCCTGCCCGTCAATTTCGCCCGGTGTGTCCCTACAGCAATTGCCCTAATGTGTTTGCAGTGCCAGAAGACGTCTCAACTTCACGCCGTCGAGTTCCCCGCCCTTGCAAGACATCACCCTTCACCTGCTGCTTCTGCTCTTCGCCGCTTCCTTCTTTGCCGGTTTTGTCGACTCCATTGCCGGCGGGGGCGGACTTATCACCGTACCAGCCATGCTGCTTGCCGGCATTCCGCCATTGCAGACGCTCGGCACCAACAAGGTGCAATCAATCTTTGGTGCCGCCTCGGCGACTATTGCCTATGCCCGCCAGGGCCATGTGCGGCTTCGCACGCAATTGCCGATGGCCCTGATGGCTGTCATCGGTGGCATGCTGGGCGCTGCGCTGGCGACGATCATGCCCGGCGATGTCCTGCGCATCATCTTGCCGTTCCTGTTGATCGCCATCGCGCTTTATTTCGCCTTCAAGCCCAATCTCAACGATATCGAAAAACACGGCCGCATGAGCGCAACGCTCTTCGGGTTCACCTTCGTGCCGCTGATCGGCTTCTATGACGGCGCCTTCGGACCTGGTACCGGCTCGTTCTTCATGCTCGCCTTCGTCACGCTCGTCGGCTTCGGCATGCTGAAAGCGACGGCTCATACGAAGCTTTTGAATTTCGGCTCGAACCTCGGCAGCTTGATCGTCTTCATCTTCTCCGGCGTCATCCTATGGAAGGTCGGCCTCACCATGGGTCTCGGCCAGTTCCTTGGCGCTCAGGCCGGCTCACGACTCGCCATGCGCATCGGCGCAAGGCTGATCAAGCCGCTGCTGGTCGTCGTCTGCATCGCCTTCGCCATCAAGCTCCTGGCCGACCCGACCAATCCTGTTCGCGTCTGGCTGGGGTTCTAGTATCAGGCGGCTTTGAGGCGCTTACTGGCCCAACACGAACTCCCCGACTTGCATCGCCACGCCATTCACCATTGCATCGATCCGATGGAGACCAGGATAATGTTTGCGCGTCGTCAGGTCATCCAGGCGCAATGCCTTGGAGAATTGTGCCGTTTCACCGGGCGCCAAGGATACTGATGTCAGCTTGAAGACCTTTGGCCTTGCCATGCCGTTTGCCTTGACGAAGTGCACGGCAAAATCGACGAGCAGAGACTGCGCAGCTTCTCCCTCGTTGACGAGGGAAAAGCCGATGCGGACGATGTCGCCCATCTGCGCCTTCGCCGGCATTATCTCCGCACTGCCGACGCGAATGCCTTCGGCGGCGGAATAACCCATGGCCCCGATCGCATCCGCCTCGCCGCGCTTGACGGCAGAGCGCAGCGCATGACGGATGAGGCGCTGACGCTCCTCAGGCGCATCCACGCTCCAGCGGCGCACCGTCTCTATGAGAAGGCCAGGATGATCCTTGCCGATATCGTTGAGATTGTTGGCGACGGAGCGGCGGACATAAAGCTCCGGATCATCCTTTAGCAACTCCAATAGCTCAAGCACCGGCGCCGGATCAGCCTGAAAGGCGCGGAGCCGTTGTGCCCATGGAAGACGTGGCCGCGTACCTTCCGACACCAGCCGCCGGACGTGCACATTGGCGTCGCTGGCCCACATACGCAGCCGCTCCAACGTCTCCTCCTGCCTCTTGTCGAGGAAGGTGCGGACCGAGAATTCAGCGGTAAAGCGCTTCGTCAGCTCATATTGCGCCCGCATGGACGGCTCGAAGTGATCGATGCCGTTGTCGGCAACGAAGATCGTGTGTGGCAGATAAAGAAACGGCGTCATGCCGAAATTGTCGCTGCCATTCATTTCCGGACCCAGCGAGCGAACGAGAATATCGATCGCCTCAGGATAATCTCCCGGCAAAAACACCTTGAGCGTGCGCGCTATCGCTCGCCCACGATCCATCAGTTCCAGCGGCTCGTATCCATCAAGCGTCACCGCAACGAAGCCTTTCCGGTCGAATGCCGGATGCACCGCACCGATCATTTCGGCGATACGGGCCGGCACCTCGGCGCCGAAGCGATCCTTCAGGCGTTCAGCCATGCCATCCCCTCAAAAGCTTCGCAGTTGTTCGAAATGCAGCACGCTGGTGCCGGCATTGGCGGCATCGATCTGCATATGATCGAAATAGTTGAGGCAATCCTTGCTCGCATGCACTTTCGGCAGAGCGGCCACCGCATCAGCATGAGAGCGCCACCAGATGACATCGACATAGCTGCCGTCACAGCCGCGCACCAGTTCGCGGTTGAGATAGCCCGGCTGTTGCATCAGAAAACGATCCTGCATTCTCGCAGCCGCTTCCAGAAGTGCGCCTTCGGATACATTGGCGCGGAGCTTGAACGGCGCCCATTCCATAACTTTTCCCGTCATCGTCTTTCCTCGGGTTCAGTCAAATGCCCGTTGCTTATTGCTTAATAGGACAGATAACGACATATTTCAGCGATGGCGCGCACGGCAGATGGAACAAGGCTGAACAGGCTGGAAGAGCTGAAAGGGCTGCTTCGCGAACGTGAGCACGCGACAGCCGCCGAGCTCGCTGCCGAGATGGGCGTCAGCCTGCGCACCCTCAACCGCGACATTGCGCTACTGCGCCAAAGTGGCCTGCCGATCGATGCCGACCGCGGCCGCGGCGGAGGCATGCAATTGCATCGTAGCTGGTCGCTCGGCCGGCTGCATCTCGATCATCTCGAAACGATCGACCTGCTGCTCAGCATCACTATCGCAGAAAAAGTCGGCTCACCCTTGCTGTTGCAGCATCTGACGTCGATCAAGCGCAAGGTCTCCGCCGCCTTCACCGAAGGCTATCAGGGCCGCATCCGCGACCTGCGCCGGCGCATCATCGTCGGTGCGCCGGCAGCGCTCAATGTCGTCAACAGCTATGTGCCGCCGAGCCGCGCCAATCTTGCGCTGATATCCCAAGCCTTCTTCGAGCAGCGGCAGGTGATCATCGATTACGAGGCCGGCGACGGCGTTGTCACCAGCCGCCGGATCGAGCCGCAATTCCTCTATTTGAATGCGCCCGTCTGGTATCTCATCACCTGGGATCACCTGCGGGATGACATCAGAACCTTCCGCGTCGATCGCATCCGCGCGGCAGAACTCCAGCCGGCAACCTTTCGCATCGGCGATCCGAAGATCTACATCGCCGCCGCGGACCGAAGCGCCTCGCTTCTCTAATTCCTCAGAATTCGACGCCCGGCTGTCCCTTGATGCCGGAGCGGAACGGATGCTTGATCAGCTCCATCTCGGTGACGAGGTCGGCGATCTCGATCAGCTCTTCCTTGGCGTTGCGGCCAGTCAAAACGACATGCGTCATGTACGGCTTCTCCGTTTTCAGGAAGTCGAGGACGTCGTTGATATCGAGATAATCATAGCGGAGCGCGATGTTGATCTCATCGAGAAGCACCATCGAATTGCGCTCGTCGCGAATCAAATCCTTGGCCTTCTCCCAGGCTGCCGCAGCGGCCGCCACGTCGCGGGCACGATCCTGCGTCTCCCAGGTGAACCCCTCGCCCATGGTATGAAACTGGCAGATATCGGAGAAATGCTTTTCGATCAGATCCCGCTCGCCGGTCCACATCGCGCCCTTGATGAACTGCACCACTGCGCACGGCTTCCTGTGAGCGATGTGACGGAAAATCATGCCGAACGCGGATGACGACTTGCCTTTGCCCTTGCCGGTATGGACGATGATCAGTCCCTTCTCGTCCGTCTTCGTTGCCATGATCTTGTCGCGCGCGGCCTTTTTCTTGGCCATCTTGTCGGCATGGCGTGCGTCATCGTTCTTCGGTGCTTCAGTGCCCGTTTCGGCTGGTTCTTCGCTCATTCTGCTCTCCCTGCAATTGTCGATTTCTGCGCCAGTGGCCCGCCACGCCAAAGATAAAGCGCCACCAGCGGTATCCCCTCGGTTCGCATCGCATGGCGAATATCCGAGGGATGATGAATGATTTCGCCTGTCCACCGCGGCAGGAAGGCTTGACTGTCCTTGCTCCACAGTGAGCCTTCCGTCAGCGGAATATAGATTTCCTCGGCGATGTGATGGTGATCCGGATAATGCACATCTGGCCCGAGCAGCAGAAAGCCGCCGGCCATTTCATCGCTGACGAAGTGGCCGCGCGTGCCGAAAAGCTCGACCCAACAGTATCTCTGCAGAAAATCGGCGCCGAAATCAGCGATGTTATAGGTCTGCGCCCAGTGCAATGCGTCTGCCGCACCTACGAGGCTGGAAAACAATTCACTTTCCGCGACATCGGCTGGCCGGTGGAGATCGTTCAGATAACTCACGACCGGCAGACTACGTGCCGCAAGTAACCGCCCGCCCATCCGCCAATCAAAGCCTGCAATGAAACGCCTCAATATGGGATCGCTCCGCGAAGCGACATAGCGCTGGAAGGCTTGAAGAAGATCGTCGACCGCACTCAAGCTACGACCTCCTTGTCAGTCAAAGTCTCCAGATCGAACCGTGCCGAATTGCTGCGTGGCGTCCAGAGTTGGCGATCGATCGCTTCGAGCAGACGCTCTTGCATCTCCCGTAAGGCCGCCGGATTCTTCTCCGCCATGAAATCGCGCACCAGGGGATCGACGACAAAAGCCTGATAGACCGCCTCGAAATGATGATTGCGCACGGCGCCCGTGGTTGCGGCGAAAGCGAAGAGGTAGTCGACCGTGGCTGAAATCTCGAAGGCGCCCTTATAACCATGGCGCATCACGCCATCGATCCACTTCGGATTGACGACACGGCCGCGCACGACACGGCCGATCTCCTCTTCCAGCGAGCGGATAACCGGCTTTTCCGGGCGGGAATGGTCGTTGTGATAGATCGACGGACGAGCGCCCGCGAGCTGCTCCGCAGCAGCCGCCATACCACCTTCAAACTGGTAGTAATCGTCGCTGTCCAGCAGGTCGTGCTCTCGATTGTCTTGATTCTGCACCACCGCCTGAATCGAGCGCAACCGCTCCTCGAACACGCCGCGCTCGGCTTTCCCGTCCTCGCCTGCGCCATAGGCATAGCTGCCCCAGACGAGATAGGCCTCCGCCAGATCGGCGCGACGCTCCCAGCCCTTCTCGTCGATCAATGCCTGCAGTCCGGCTCCATAGGCGCCGGGCTTGGAACCGAAGATACGGTAGCCAGCTCGCCTGCTGGCCGAAGCCTCGTCCAGTCCTGCCGCCTCCAGCCGCCTAATCTCGCCGCGCACGCGTGCCGCGATGGGATTGTCCACGGCATCCTCATCCAACGCCCCGACCGCGCGGACCGCCTTGTCGAACAGTGCGATCTGCTCCGGAAAGGCATCGCGGAAGAAGCCGGAAATTCGCAACGTCACATCGACACGCGGCCGCCCGAGCTTTGCCGGCGCAATGATCTCATAGCCGGTAACCCGCCGCGAGGTCATGTCCCAGACGGGCCTGACACCGATCAAGGCCAGCGCCTGGGCAATATCGTCACCGCCGGTGCGCATATTCGACGTGCCCCAGGCCGTCAGCCCGAAGGAAACCGGCCACTCACCGTGATCCTGCACGTAGCGGCGGACTAACAGCTCCGCCGACTTCTTGCCCAGCTCATAGGCCGCCGGCGTTGGCACGGCGCGGCTATCGACGGAATAGAAATTCCGACCCGTCGGCAAAACATCCGGCCTACCGCGTGTCGGCGCCCCTGAGGGGCCGGGCGGCACAAACCGGCCGTCGAGGCCTTTTATCAAGGCGGCAATCTCCGCATCGCCGCACGCGAGAATGGACGGCTGCAGTTGGGAGAAAATCCCCTCAAGAACCATGTGGGTGTTTACCCAGCTCTCTGGACAGACCATCCCGGGTGAGACAAGTTGAGCGGCCAACAACTCGATACGTTCGACAGTGTCGCCTTGCGTGCGCCAGGGCGCATCGGAGATGTCTTGCAGGATAGAGGGGCGCGGGCCGAGCCATTCGTCCGCCATATCGCAGTCCAGAGGATCGAACGACATAGGCTGCTTCAACGCATCCCGCGCGATCGCCCGTTGCAAACTCTGATCGCCGCCCTCACCCAAGCCGCGCGGTACACGCGCCAGGGCCACCGTCAAATCCGCGAGCAGCCTTCCGGACGGCGAGACGCCGAAAACATGCAGTCCGTCACGGATCTGCATTTCCTTGAGATCGCAGAGATAGGCGTCGAGTTTCTTCAGCGCCTCATCCTCACCTTCGCCCTGGGCAATGCCCGCATCCTGATCGAGGCCGATATCGGCGACCAGATCGAGAATCTGTTTGCGCAGCAGCCGAATACGGCGAGGATCGCCGCCGGAAGCCTCATAGTATTCGTCCACCAGCGCTTCGAGGTCCTTGAGCGGGCCGTAGCTTTCGGCGCGTGTTAAAGGCGGGGTCAGGTGGTCGATGATCACGGCGCTCGCGCGGCGCTTGGCCTGCGTGCCCTCGCCTGGATCATTGACGATGAACGGATAGAGATGCGGCAACGGCCCGAGAATCGCTTCGGGATAGCAGGTTTCTGACAGCGCCAGGGCTTTCCCCGGCAGCCATTCGAGATTGCCATGCTTGCCCATATGAATGACGGCATGCGCGCCGAAAGACCGGCGCAGGAATGCATAGAAAGCGAGATAGCCATGCGGCGGCACGAGGTCCGGCGAATGATAGCTTTCCTTCGGATCGATATTATAGCCGCGCGCTGGCTGGATACCCACCAGCACGTCGCCGAAGTGGGTGAAGGGCAGTGCAAAGGCACCTTCGCGAACATAGGGATCGCTCTCCGGATCACCCCAACGCGCAGTAATCTCGTCCTGAATCTGAATAGGAAGAGATGAGAGGAAATTCTTGTATTCGCTTATAGAAATGGTCTCGCGCACGACCTTTCCGTCGTGGCCGGAATTGGTCGGCCCGTCCATCAGGTGCCGCATGAGCGCATCGCCATCGGCAGGCAGATCGGCAACCGGATACTCCGCCGCCTGCATCGCTTTCAGCACTTCCATCGTGCCCGCCGGCGTATCGAGCCCGACGCCGTTACCAAGCCGTCCGTCGCGGTTCGGATAGTTGGCCATGACGAGCGCCACGCGCCGATCTCGCGGGCGCGTTTTGCGCAATCCCGCCCAATTGGCCGCCAATCGGGCGGTATAGCGCATGCGGTCGGCTGCCGGCTCGCTGGCAACGATATTGGCCTCGACACGATCGTCATAACGCGCCGCCGCCTTGAAGGAGACGGCACGAGCCAGTACGCGCCCATCCACCTCCGGCAGCGCGACATTCATGCCGAGATCACGTGCGGAAAGCCCTTGTGACGAAGCATCCCAAGCCTCTCGCGATGAAGCCGAAAAGATCGCCTGCAGCACGACGGCGTCACTCGCCTCCAATACGGTCGGCTGCCGATCCGCGCCCGGCGCCGAAACGGCAAAACCGGTCGTGTTGATCACGACATCGGGCTTCAGCTCGCCGAAAACGCTTTCGAGAATACCGACAGAAACCGGATCCTTGAGGCTATAGGCAAAGACCGGCAATGGCCGCATGCCCTCGGTGATCAGCGCCTCTATCATGGCTTCGACCGGCTTGGTTTCACCGCTCTGCACGAGGGCACGATAGAACGAAATAGCGACGGTCGGGGGTTCAAATCCCTCTCCCGCTACCATCGAAGATGCTGAGATATTTCTCCACTCCTCGGTCCCAATCACGCCCCTGCCCGGCCACCAGATCCCCGCCTTCATCAACGGAGCGGCCGGCGCCGGTTTTTCGGCGCCCGACAGCAACGCCCCGGCGTAGCCGAGAAAGTCACGAGAATTCGCGTCGCCGCCTTCGATCAGATAGGACCAAAGCGCGTTGAGGTCCTCGAGCGCAACATTGGAGAACGGCGTCAGCCCGGGATCAGGCTTGGAATCTCCCGGAAGTACCGCGATAAGCGCACCGCCGCGTACGGCGCAGGCATGCAACGCCTCGAGCGCATAGTGGAAATAGCTGGCACCGCCAAGCGCCCTGACGATAATCAGCTTCGCATGCCGAGCCGTCCGTTCGATATAGGTATCGACGGACATCGGATGCTTGAGGCTCATCAAGCTCGCAAGCCGCAACGAATAGGCGGCTTCCCCCTGCCCATGGGCGGCAGCTATCGCCGCAAGCTCCGTATCGGCGGCCGACAGAAACAGGATATCGCCCGGCGACTGGCCAAGATCAATCGCCTCCTCACCGTCGCTGATCGTTCCCTTTTGGGCTAGGAGGAGATGCATGCCGCCCCAATTCGTTTCATTGATTTAAGCCGCTTCAAGCGGCTTGATGGCCGCGAATACATCGCTCTTTTCCGCTTGCGCGATCGCGAGATCATAACCCGTTTGCATCGCCATCCAGAAATCTGGCGTCGTGCTGAAAAACCGCGCGAGCCGAAGTGCCGTATCCGCCGTGACCCCGGTCTCCTCCGAAACCAGCCTCTCAATACGCGTTCGAGGCACGTTAAGATGTTTCGCCAAAGCACCGGCGCTCATCGTCAATGGCTTCAGATACTCCTCCCGCAAGATTTCACCCGGATGGATCGGCGGAAGTTTGGTCTCGGTCATGTTACGCTCCATCAGTGGTAATCCACGATCTCAACATCACGCGGTCCAGCTTCGGTCCATAGGAAGCAAATGCGCCATTGGTCGTTGATTCTGATCGAATACTGGCCAGAACGATCACCTTGCAAACGCTCCAGCCGATTGCCGGGAGGCGATCGCAGGTCGTCCAGCACAACCGCATAGTTCAATATCGTCAGCTTGCGTTGCGCGGAACGAACGAGGTCGGCTGGAAAGCCCTTTGGCACGTTTCCTGAGGCCACAGCTTCGGCGAACTTCCCCTTGTATGAAACGATCACCGCTATCTCAACTTCCGCCTAAGCAGTATATCCAATGTATCACGACCTGATACAAAATCAAGCTAACTGCTCGATCGCCTTGCGCACGATCTCCTCGTCCATCTCGTGCAGCCCAATCACCACAAGCCGCGTCTGACGCTCTTCGCCCGGCGTCCAGGCGCGGTCGAAATAATGGTCGATGCGGCTGCCGACGGCCTGGATCTGCAAGCGCATCGGCTTGCCGGGCACATCGACAAAACCCTTGAGGCGCAGGACATCGTGTTCGGCAATCACGCCCTTCAAGTTCTCGATAAAGGCAAGCGGATCGGCGATCGGGCCGAGCTCGACGATGAAGCTGTCGAATTCGTCATGATCATGCGGTGCGCCGTCCTCGTGTTCCAGCTCGTGATGTGATTTGCGGTTGGCGATATCGCCTTCGGTGCCGATGCCGAGGCCGAGGAGGATGGCGGCCGGAACCTCACCATTTTTCGCTTCGATGATCGTCGGCTTGCGGGCGGTGCGAGAGGCAACTTCGGTACGGACGCGACCAAGGCCAGCGACATCGATCAGGTCGGTCTTGTTGAGGACGATAAGATCGGCGCAGGTCAATTGATCCTCGAACAGCTCCTCGATCGGGCTTTCATGATCAAGCGATTCGTCTTCGACACGACGGGCTTCGACAGCATCGTGATCATCGGCAAAACGGCCGGCGGCGACAGCGGCGCTATCGACCACGGTGATGACGCCGTCGACGGTGACCTGGGTGCGGATATCCGGCCAGTTGAAAGCAGCGACGAGGGGCTGCGGCAACGCCAGACCGGAAGTCTCGATGACGATATGATCGGGACGCGCATCACGCTCCAAAAGCTTGGTCATGGTCGGGATGAAATCGTCCGCGACCGTGCAGCAGATGCAGCCGTTGGTCAGCTCGATAATGTCGTCCTCGGTGCAGTTTTCCGCGCCGCAGCCCTTCAGCACGTCGCCATCGACGCCAAGATCACCGAACTCGTTGATGATCAGGGCGATCTTCTTCCCGCCGGCGTTCTGCAGGAGGTTGCGGATCATCGTCGTCTTGCCGGCGCCAAGGAAGCCGGTGATGACGGTGGCGGGAATTTTTTCCTGGTTCATGCGGATCAACCCTTCATTTTCAGCGGCAGCCCCGCCGCGATAAAATAGACTTCGGCGCTCGCCGCCGCGATCATCTGGTGCAACCGGCCGGCATGATCGCGAAACTCGCGCGCCATACGGTTTTCAGGCACGATGCCGAGCCCGACCTCATTGGAAACGAGGACGAGGCGTGACTTTGCGCCCGGTAGAAATTCGGTGAGAGCGGAAAATTCCGCCGCGATGTTGCGCTCGGCCATCATCAGGTTGGTGACCCAAAGCGTCAGGCAATCGACGAGAACAGCGCGGTCCTCGCCGTCGATCGCCGCCAGCCGCGCCGTAAGATCGAGCGGCTCCTCATGCGTCGTCCAGAGAAGATCACCCCGTTCGGCGCGATGTTGTGCGATGCGATCGCGCATTTCGTCGTCCCAGGCCTGGCCCGTCGCCACGTAATGACGATCGAGGCCGGTATCCGAGATCAGCGATTCGGCGAATCGGGATTTACCGGAGCGTGCGCCGCCGAGAACAAGAACGGCGCGGGACGGTGAGGATAGCATCGGCTATTTCCGCCCCGACACAAAGGCGACCGCGGGCGCGATGCCGCCAAAGCCGCAAAGCAGGCGCCTGCGCGCCCAAAATTCATTTCGCGCCATGACAACCTCCGTGCTGGCAGCCGAGACATCCGTCCCTGGGGTGGGCCTTGTGCCCGGCACGTATGGCAGGTCTCCTGGCTCGCGGATGAGGCGCAGCAAGCGGGGCAAACCGAAATCGGTCGCCTCCGCTCCTGCACCAGCGGATCTCCCTCGCCTTCCCGGCAAACATCATGAAAAGGCGGACGATTCGTAGAATTAGAGGCGTCCAGCCCTGGTTGATCATGATGCCACGCCAGTGGCTTTTCCGGCTCGAAGCTGCTTTCACCTGCCCGCACCACGCGGACCATCAGCAAAATACCCCCCAAACCGGATGAAAGACCCTGACCGCTCTACAGTCGCGGGGTCGGCTGTGATGAGAACGCCCGAGTTGGGTCCGCCCCTTCACATTCCCTTTTCATCCCATGCGACAGATCGCCGCTCGGGAACCATTCGTTATGCCGCAATGATTAGGCTTTCGGTCCCGGCAAGTCAATCAAGGCCGGCCGATACGACATCGGCTGTCCTAACGGCGAAATATGCATAAAAGTCGCAGCGGTTTGGCGCTCTTTTTGCCGTATTTCTTTGATGTTAGGAGTTTATAGAAGCCAAGCACGTAGCTTTGAGCAAAAAACTGTCGTCTGTTCCCCATGTTACAGAAATTCCAACCGCGCCGCCTCGGCGTCTTCTCCGCCCTATTCGATCTTGGTCGGTTCAGGGCATTGCTGCGTCGTGGCGAATTGGGGCTGGTTTTCGCCGGCGCCCTGGCGGGAATAGTCTCCGGTTGCGCCGTAACAGCGATGAGCTTTGTCTCGCGCAAGCTTCACAGCGCCATCTATGGGATCACCGACTATGAGCGCCTGAGTTCGGCAGCGGTAGCTATACCAGACAAGTCGGTGCTTCTGATCGCGCCCATAGCCGGCGGCATCATCCTCGGCATCTTGCTCTATATATTGTCGCGCACGCGCAAGAAGCCGATGGTCGACCCGATCGAAGCCAATGCGCTGCACGGTGGCCGTATGTCGCTCACCGATAGTATCCTCGTTGCGGTGCAAAACCTGATCTCGAACGGTTTCGGCGCGTCGGTCGGGCTTGAAGCTGGCTACACGCAGCTTGCCGCCGGCATTGCGTCGAAATTCGGCTATAAGATGCAGATGCGCCGCGCCGACCTGCGCATGCTCGTCGGTTGCGGCGCTGCCGGCGCCATCGCCGCCGCGTTCAATGCGCCGCTCACCGGCGCCTTCTACGCTTTCGAGCTGATTATCGGAAGTTATTCCATCCTCACCCTGACGCCGGTCGTCGTCTCAGCGCTGATATCGACCATGATCGCAAGATTGCTCGCCGGTGACGACTTCGCCATCGACATCGATCATTTCGGTGCGATCGTCCCTGCCGACTATCTTCCGGCTGTCCTGCTCGGTGCTTTCTGCGCCGGTATAGGCATCCTGATCATGCAAGGCGTCGCCTGGGTCGAAGAGTTTGCGCGCAAGAGCTCCATCGCGCCGCCCTTCCGTCCGGCGCTCGGCGGCCTTGTCGTCGGCCTGTTGGCGCTGATCTCGCCGCAGGTTCTGTCGGCCGGCCACGGCGCACTGCATCTCAACCTGTCGACAAATGTGACACTCAGCGCATTGGCCGGACTTTTCATCCTGAAATCCCTGGCCTCCGCCGTGTCGATCGGATCCGGCTTCAGAGGCGGCTTGTTCTTTGCGTCGCTGTTCATGGGCGCGCTGCTCGGCAAAATCTTCGCCTATTGCGGCCCCTATTTCGATCACGCCACACTGACGCCGGCCGTCTATGCCGTGGTCGGCATGAGCTCGCTTGCCGTCGCCATCATCGGCGGCCCCTTGACCATGACCTTCCTGGCGCTGGAGATCACCGGCGATTTTCCGATCACCGCCCTGGTGCTCGCCGCCGTCATTACCTCGTCGCTCGTCGTGCGCACCACCTTCGGCTATTCCTTCGCAACATGGCGCTTCCATCTGCGCGGCGAAAGCATCCGCAGCGCCCATGATGTCGGCTGGATCCGCAATCTGACGGTCGTCCGCATGATGCGCCCGGACGTCCACACGGCTGATGTCAACACGAGCATCGAGGAATTTCGTCACCGCTTTCCGATCGGCTCGGCGCAGCGCGTCATTCTTATCGACAAGGACGAGAAATATGCCGGCATGGTGCTGATGCCGGACATTTATGCGAGCCCGGTCGAGAAGGACGACGAGGAACACGGCCTCGCCGATTTCATCCGCCATCGCAACGATTTCCTGCAGCCGCAGATGAACGCCAGGCAGGCCGCCGCCCTGTTCGACCAGACGCAAAGCGAAGCACTCGTGGTGATCAACGACCTGATCGAGCGCAAGGTGATCGGCCTGCTCACCGAGAGCTATACGCTGCGCCGCTACAGCGAAGAACTCGACCGCCGCCGCCGCGAAGTGTCGGGCGAAATTTAGTACACGAGGCTGTCGAGCCAGGCCGGATCAAGCACCGCTTCCAGCTCCGTTGCAATCTGGTCCAGAGCCGCCTCGACGCCGGCGCGGTAATCCATCCGCTCGCCGGTCAGGCCGAAGCTTGCAAGCAGCTTTGCCCGGTAGGCGTCGCTGGTGAAAAGCCCGTGCAGATAGGTGCCCATGATCAGGCCGTCGCTGGAAAGCGCACCATCCGGCCGGCCGTCGATCATCGTCGAGGGCCGGTCGCAATCGGTGCCGCGAGTCACGCCGAGATGGATTTCATAGCCCGAGAGCGGTGCGTCGTATTCCCTGGAAAAAGCCACGCTGTTGCGCAATGTCTTTTCCGGCGCCATCTCGGTCTCGACATCGAGCAGGCCAAGCCCCGGTATCTCCGTCACCGATCCCTCTATGCCGAGCGGATCATGCACCACGCGGCCGAGCATCTGATAACCGCCGCAAATGCCGATGACGCGGCCCCCGCGGCGGACATGATCAGCTATATCCTGATCCCACCCCTGCGCCCGCAAATCCATCAGGTCGCCGATGGTCGATTTCGAGCCCGGCAGGATTACGAGTCCTGCGTCCGCGGGCAACCGCTCGCCAGGGCGCACGAAGACGAGATCGACATCGGGCTCGGCGCGCAGCGGATCGAGATCGTCGAAATTGGCGATGCGCGGCAAGACAGGCACTGCGATCTTCAACGCGCCATCCGAGCCGCGCGCCAGCCGCTCCAGCACAACCGAATCCTCGGCTGGCAGCCGGCCCGCCGCCTTTAGCCAGGGCACGACGCCATAGCAAGGCCAGCCAGTGAAGCCCCCAATGGCATCCACCCCTTCGCCGAACAGCGAGATATCGCCGCGAAACTTGTTGATCAGGTAGCCACGGATCATCCGCCGGTCTTCCTCGGGCAGGATATGATGGGTGCCAACCAGCGAAGCGATCACGCCCCCGCGATCGATATCGCCGACGAGCACGACCGGGACATTAGCGCGGGTGGCAAAACCCATATTGGCGATATCGCCCTTCCTGAGATTGATCTCGGCCGGCGAACCGGCGCCCTCGACGATCACCAGATCGGTACCGGCGCGCATGGTCGCAAAGCTTTGCAGCACGGCGCCGAGCAATTGCGGCTTCAGCGCCTGGTAATCCCTGCCCTTTGCCTGCCCCCAGACCTTGCCCTGCACGATGATCTGGCTGCCGGTTTCTGATTGCGGCTTCAGCAGCACCGGGTTCATATGCACCGATGACGGCACGCGCGCGGCCAGCGATTGCAGCCATTGCGCCCGGCCAATTTCGCCGCCGTCCTCGGCGACCGCGGCATTGTTCGACATGTTCTGGGGCTTGAAAGGGCGCACCCGAACGCCCCTGTTGGCAAACAGCCGGCAGAGTCCGGCGACCAATACCGTTTTTCCGACATCGGAGCCGGTCCCCTGCAGCATGATCGCCTTCGTCATCCGTTATCGCTCCGATATGGCACTACGACCGAAAACCCTGGTTTCGCCTTGATTCTGCCGCGATGATTAACAGCGAAAAGCCGGATCTGCGAGGCAAAAAAGCATCACGTCCTCACATACTCTATTTGCGACATTCGATGACGACTTCATCCATTGTTCGGCGCACTGAAGAGGATTATCTCCGTCGCCAATCAAACAACGAATGCCGGTCGATCCGGCCCGAGGAAACCCCGATGCTCTTCATCTTCAACAACAAGAATTCCATCCAGATCGCCTGGAATTCGAAACTGCCGTCGCGCCGCCCCGAGAGCCGCCTGCAGCAGCTCGATACCCGCTTCGGCCCGATCGGTTTCATCCGCACCTACAGCGTCGGTTGATAGGCCGTCAAGGCCGCCAACCGACCGCACATCAAGCCGCCATGCGAGGGCATAGGCGGCTTTGCTGTTTCCGCCATTCAGGTGCGCCGTGGTCCGTCCGCACCTCGGGAATATCCTATATCGATTCTGCCTGAGACCGTTAGCCTAAGCCCAAAACGCGAAAACCGCGCGATCTCCAGATCGACGCGGTTTGCCAAAAACGCCGGCTCGCTTGCATTTCACACTGCAAGGCTCGCTTCCTCCGGTACGCACTACCTGATCCGGAGAGGCAGGTTTGTCCCCCGCCACGTCCAGATTGATAGCCGGACATCGTTACCGGAGGGTTATTAAGAGCTTAAATAAGGATGAATCCGAAAATTTTTTGAATTTTTTTCGGCTTGCCTCGACAGACTGAAAACGGCGCGAATGGAATAAAAAAGGTCTTTGCCGGGCGCGATATTTTAGCGATGTTTAATCGCTACGGGTTCGCTTGCCTCTTCCATAACCATTTTACAGCCATGAATAGCAGAAAACAGGCTAATTCAAGCGCTTATATAAGCTTTTCGACAAGGCGTGGTAAGCCCGCACGGTCGACGGCAGGTTGATTTCTTCACTCAAATCCTTAGGCTGCATCCTGTCGATGCGAAAAAGAGCACGGTCGCGACATGGTTCGTAGCCGCATAAAGAGCAAGCGCACGACTGAAAAACAGGGGACCGGACAGACGTCGTCAGCGGCGAGTGAACGGTTGTGGTGCGACCACGCTGACGGGGGATCGGCAGGCATCATGTCTGCTGGAGTCGATTCCCGTAACTTAACGAGAACTGGGAGACATTATCCAATGAAGAAGCTCATTGCTTCCGCCATCTTTGCATTTGGTGCCTATGCTTTGGCTGGCTCGGCGCAGGCTGCGGAATGCGGCGACGTGTCAATTGCTGAAATGAACTGGGCGTCCGCCGGCGTCGCCGCGCAGGTCGACAAGATCATCCTGCAGAACGGCTATGGCTGCAACGTGACGCTGGTCACCGGCGACACGCAGCCGACCTTCGCCTCCATGGACGAGAAGGGCGAGCCCGATGTCGCGCCCGAACTCTGGGTCAATGCCGTGCGCACCGCGCTCGACAAGGCCGTTTCCGAAGGCCGCCTGATCGAGGCCGCCCCCCTTCTCAGCGACGGCGGCGTCGAAGGCTGGTGGATTCCGAAATTCATGGCCGACGCCCATCCGGATATCAAGACCGTTCAGGACGCGCTGAAGCATCCGGAACTTTTCCCCGCCCCGGAAGATTCCTCAAAGGGCGCAGTCTACAATTGCCCGTCGGGCTGGAACTGCCAGATTTCCACGGCCAATCTCTATAAGGCGCTTGGCGCCGAGAAGCTCGGCTTCACGCTGGTGGACACCGGCTCGGCCGCTGGTCTCGACGGCTCGATCGCCAACGCCTTCGAAAAGAAGACCGGCTGGCTCGGCTACTACTGGGCTCCGACCGCGATCCTCGGCAAGTACGAGATGGTGCGCCTGAGCTTCAACGTGCCGCATGACAAGAAGGAATGGGATGCCTGCACGGCCATCCAGGATTGCGCCAATCCGAAGGTCAACTCCTATCCGGTTTCCGACGTCTATACCGTCGTGACCAAGGCGTTTGCCTCCAAGGCAGGTATTGCCATGGATTACGTCAAGACCCGCAAATGGGACAACGGCACGGTCGGCAAGGTTCTGGCCTGGATGACGGACAATCAGGGCACCAACGAAGACGGCGCAAAATACTTCCTGAAGACCTACCCCGATATGTGGACCAAGTGGGTATCTCCAGAAGTAGCCACCAAGGTGAAGGCTTCGCTTTGACATGAAACGCGTGGACTGGCGGCCGGCACTGCGTCGGCCGCCAGTTCCATATTCGCAGCCGCGGCGTCGACGCCCATATCGACGGAGTAACGCGGCCTTAGGTCGCAACAAGCGCAGGATGGCGCCTTCAAATGGTGTAAAAAAATAAACAGCAGTCTGACGAACCGGTCGCAGCGCTGCCCACCATCCGCACGTGAAGGCCACACGCACGGGCTGGTCAAAACCGGACAAGAAGGGGAATTTCATGGCTATACAATGTAGTTTTTTGCCGGATGTTCTATGTAATTTTCCGGCGATCGACGACACTCTCATTCGCGCCGCGCGCAAGAATATCGATGATGGCTTCAGAGGAATAGTGCGGGCTTACGGCAATGTCATCGATGCCGTGGTTCAGCCGCTGCAATGGTTTCTGAACTATCTGGAATGGCTTTTCACCAATACGCCTTGGTTCATTGTGCTCTTCGTCATGATGGCCGTCGTCTACGCCGCCAGCCGTAATCTCAAGATCGTCGCCGGCACCGCTATTTCCATGATCCTGATTGGCGTCTGTGGCCTCTGGGGCGACACGATGGTGACCCTTGCCATGGTGACCGTCTGCACCCTGATCGCGATCGTCATCGGCCTGCCGATCGGCATATTGATGGCACGTTCCGATCGGCTGCAATCGATCATCAACCCTACCCTCGACGTGATGCAGACGATGCCAAGTTTCGTCTATCTCATCCCCGTCGTCGTTATTTTCGGCATCGGTAAGGTCCCTGGCCTGATCGCTGTCGTCATCTATGCCGTTCCGCCGATGATCCGGCTAACCAATCTCGGCATCCGCCTCGTTGATAAAGAAGTGCTTGAGGCAGCCGACGCCTTCGGCTCGTCGCACCGGCAGAAGCTGTTCAACGTGCAGATTCCGTTGGCGCTGCCCACTATCATGGCCGGCATCAATCAGACCATCATGATGTCGCTCGCCATGGTCGTCGTCGCCTCGATGGTCGGCGTCGGCGGGCTTGGCAAGAACACGCTGCAGGCGATCAACAATCAGTTCTTCACAGTCGGCTTCCTCAACGGCTTCGCCCTGGTCGCGATCGCCATTATTTTTGACCGCACGAGCCAGGCCTACGGCAGACGGCTCCAGAAGCACTCGGAGGTCATCCATGGCTAGTCATGCGATCCAGATCAAAAGCCTCTACAAGATCTTCGGCCCACGCGGGCGCGACTATGTGGATGCGGTGAAAAACGGCATCGGCAAGGCCGAGCTCAACGAGACGCATGGCCATGTCCTCGGCCTGCAGGATATCAATATCGATATGCCGGCCGGCGCCATTACGGTCGTCATGGGTCTCTCCGGCTCCGGCAAATCGACGCTGATCCGCCATATCAACAGGCTGATCGAACCGACCGCCGGCGAAGTCCTCTATGACGGCGTCGACGTCTGCAAGATGGGCGAAAATTCCCTTCGCGAGTTCCGCCGTCACAAGACGGCGATGGTGTTCCAGAAATTCGCCCTGCTGCCGCACCGCACGGTGATCGAAAACACCATCTACGGCCTGGACATCCAGGGCGTGGCCCGGACAGAAAGCCAGAAGAAAGGCCAATACTGGATCGAGCGCGTCGGCCTGAAGGGGTTCGAGAACCACTATCCGAACCAGCTTTCCGGCGGCATGCAGCAGCGCGTCGGCCTTGCCCGCGCGCTCACCAACGATGCCGACATCCTGTTGATGGATGAAGCCTATTCAGCACTTGACCCGCTGATCCGTGTCGACATGCAGACCGTGCTTCTCGACTTGCAGAAGGAGTTGAAGAAAACCGTCGTCTTCATCACCCACGATCTCGACGAAGCACTGCGCCTCGGCGACAAGATCGCCATTCTTAGGGACGGCAAGGTCGTGCAGCAGGGCAGCGGCCAGGAAATCGTGCTGAAACCTGCCGACGACTACATCACCGCCTTCGTCAAGGAAGTGAATCGCGGCCGCGTTATTCAGGCTCAGACGATCATGAAGCCGATTGTTGGCGAGGCGCACGGCGTACGCATATCCGGCGACATGACGCTGGAAATGGCGGCCAAACAGATGACCGACGGCGGACAGACCGCTGCCGTCGTCACCGATGCCGGCGGCCGGCCGATCGGCGCAATCGACCTGCAAACCATCATCGCCGCCATGGTGACGCCGACGACGCATGAAGCGGCGCAGATGGCAGCAGCCTGAAACGAACCTCCATCATGAAGCGAAAAAGCGCCCTGCCCTGGGCGCTTTTTTCTTGTCCATCGCATTATCGAGCAACCTCTGCCTTTATCCCGGCATTGTACTCATATAAAGAAATGTTTATATCTGCATTTCAATCCGATTTATCCGACGCATTCGAGGAGACGCCATGACCGTCACAGCCAATCCCTTGACCGATCTTCTTGCCGAAAAGGGCGTGCTGCTCGCTGATGGCGCGACCGGTACCAATCTTTTCGCCATGGGCCTGGAGGCCGGTGAAGCGCCGGAACTCTGGAACGAACAGCATCCCGAGCGGATCACCAAACTGCACCAGGATTTCGTCGACGCTGGCGCCGACATCATTCTCACCAACACCTTCGGCGGTACCCGCCACCGGCTGAAGCTGCACCACGCGCAGGACCGCGTTCACAGCTTGAACAAGCAGGCAGCCGAGATCGCCCGCGCTGTCGCCGACAAGGCTAACCGCAAGGTCATCGTCGCCGGCTCCGTCGGCCCAACCGGCGAATTGTTAATGCCGCTTGGTGCGCTGACCTATGAGGACGCTGTTGCCGCCTTCGCCGAGCAGATCGAAGGCCTGAAGGCCGGCGGCGTCGATGTCGCCTGGATCGAGACCATGTCGTCGCCGGAGGAAATCCGCGCCGCCGCCGAAGCCGCCGTCAAGGTCGGCCTGCCCTACACCTATACCGGCTCCTTCGACACCGCCGGCAAGACGATGATGGGCCTGCACCCGAAGGACATTCATGGTGTCGCCAACGATGTCGGCGAAGGTCCGCTCGCTGTCGGCGCCAATTGTGGCGTCGGCGCATCGGATATCCTCTCGAGCCTGCTCGACATGACCGATGCCGATCCTGCTGCGGCCGTGATCGTCAAAGGCAATTGCGGCATTCCGGAATATCGCGGCGCCGAGATCCACTATTCCGGCACGCCGCCGCTGATGGCCGATTACGCCCGCCTCGCCCGCGACGCCGGCGCCAAGATCATCGGCGGCTGCTGCGGCACCTCCTGCGGCCACCTCGCCGCCATGCGCGAGGCGCTCGACAGCTACACGCCCGGCCCGCGCCCGACGCTGGAAACGATCGTCGAGCGGATCGGCCCGTTGCGCAACAAGACCGCCAACGAAGGCGGAGCCGCGCCCTCACGCGAGCGCCGTCGCCGGGGATAAAAACAATCGGGCGGAATGTCCTTTGAATGGTCATTCCGCCCACATCTCGAATGATGGCATCGTTCGAAAACGATGTACATGCTGATCCTCTGAGTTCAGCTCAAAGCCTATTTTTCGCCGCCGAGGATACGGCCCTCGGTGAAATGCGGAACGACGCGGCTCTCGAACGCCTTCAGGGCCGCGCCGATTGCCTGGTGCATGTCGAGATATCGGTAGGTGCCGAGCCGTCCCCCGAAATGGACGTTGGTTTCCGCTTCCGCGCGTGCCCGGTATCGCAGGAAGACATCCTTATCCTGCCGGGTGTCGATCGGATAATAGGGCTCATCCTTTCGCTGCGCCGAGCGCGAATATTCCCTTACGATGATGGTCTTTTCCGTTTGATAGCTTCTCTCGGGATTGAAGTGGCGGAACTCGAGGATACGCGTATAGGGGATGGTCTCATCGGCATAGTTCATGACCGCCATGCCCTGGAAATCGCCGGTGTTGACGGTTTCCTGTTCAAAATCGATCGTGCGCCAGCCCAATTCCCCTTCCGAATAGTCGAAATACCGATCGATCGGCCCTGTATAGACGATCGGCAGATTCGGCGGCAGCGAGGATTTCAGCGAAAAGAAATCGACACCAAGGGCGATATTGATCTTGGGATGCTTCAGCATCCGCTCGAAGATCGCCGTATATCCGTCGACCGGCAGACCCTCGTATTTGTCGTTGAAATATCTGTTGTCGTAGGTGTAGCGGACCGGCAGCCGCGTGATGATATGCTCCGGCAGATCGCGGGGGTCGGTCTGCCACTGCTTTGCGGTGTAGCCGCGGATGAACGCCTCGTATAAGGGCCGACCGATCAGGGAAATCGCCTTCTCTTCCAAATTCGCCGGATTGCGACCGGCCATCTCGGCCGCCTGATCCGCGATCAGCGTCCGCGCGTCGGCCGGAGAAAGACGCCGGTTGAAGAACTGGGAGATGGTGCCGAGATTGATCGGCATCGAGTAGACCTGATCCCGGTAGGTCGAATAGACCCGGTGCTTGTAATCGGTAAATCCGGTGAACCTGTTCAGATAGGTCCAGACGGTTTCGTTCGGCGTATGGAAAAGATGCGCGCCGTAACGGTGGACCTCAATTCCGGTTTCGCTGTCGAATTCGCTATAGGCATTGCCGCCGATGTGGCTGCGGCGATCGATCAGCAGGACATTCTTTTGCAGTTCGTTCGCAACCCGTTCGGCAATCGTCGCGCCATAGAAACCTGCGCCGACGATCAGCAGGTCAACGTTGGAAAAATCGATCATGAAACTTTCAGGTCCCCGGGATTGGAAAGGAAATCAGCTTGCTGGCTCGGCTGCGCCCACGACACATGGCCACACAGCCGGGCGCATCAGTTCACGCCTGGAATTCTCGTGTAGGTAAACCCATAGGCGTTCCAAAGCGCCGCCTGCTCGGCAATTGCAGAGCGGACATCATAGCTCGCACCGATCGGCCGGGTATGAACGATACCGACAGCGTCGATGATGCCCATGCGCGCCGCGGGCCGGCCGAGGAATGAAGGCCACAAATGATCCAGGCCATAGCCCGAAACCGCATCCTTGATGCTGCCGACGCAAATGCGCAGTGCCCGGCGCGAAAAGAGCGGGCACATGATCTCGACGAAGGGTTCGAAGCGGACGTCGCGCCCTTGGCGCTGAGCGGTTATCGGATGATTGATGTGGCAACCGGGCTCCTGGCGAAGCGATGGCTGAGCCAGATCGAGCCCGTATTTGCGTGACAAATGGAACATCTTGTTCAAATCCGATCCGCTGCATAGCAGATCGTCATCGGGCAACCAGATGCGATCGTAATCCCAAAGCGGGCTGCCTTCGTAAAACAGATCGAAGATCGGTTTGAATTTCCGTTGGTTCGGCGCATGGGTCAGGTATTCCGGCGAAACCGATGCGTCGGGGGTTTCGTCGCCGTACCAGCTTACGCAGAGATCCCAGGTGCGCGTATTGTCGTCGAGCCCTTCGAACCAGCGCGGATGCAAGGATGAACCGTTGGCGCGGACGACAACGAGATTTGCCCGGCGCGCACCCACCGGCGGCTGCTTGAGGAACATCGCCCGACGCGCGACATGAGGCGATGTCGGCGATACCGGATGCGGCGGATGATCAACGAGGTTCAGAATGTAGATCGCTTCGACGCCGCCAAGGACGGCGTGGCCGGCAAGCGCCACGACCACCGAATTCACGACACGAGCCGCGGTGAATACGATCGTCGGCATCCCCTGGCTGTCGAGGATGCAAAGTTTACCATTGGCCACGTACCAGTGATCCAGCGATCCGTGAAAGGCGTTGCCGACAATTCCCTCGGGGGCAAGCACGACGAACGGCAACAACTGCCGCCCGTTCAGATCGCTCAATTGCCAGAATGTGCCTGAAAGCATCTCTGCCTGCAAAGGCGGAGCATCAGCCCATTGTTCTGCAATTGCCACACGCTCCGCATGCGAAAGAGTTTGCAGATTACTCGCGGCAAATGATGTCATGGATTGCCCCTATTCCTCGGCCTGTCTGATTTTCGTCCGGCTGCCCTGGCGGGACGACACTCAATTGACGCGATGTACCTCGTACGCCTCGCCGTTCAGATTGTTGATCTGCATGACCCGGCCATCCGGAGCAGGCCGCAGCAGATCGATCATCTTCGAATTGGTCCAGTTCATAGCAGCGGATCCGTCCGCCATGGGGAACCAGGTCGCGACAGCCTGCCCGCCGACGCGGACGGTGAAATCGTTCAGGAACGTCACCTGCTGACCCGTATTGGTCGCCCAGGTGCCCACTATGCGACCGAGATTCGGAAACTGGTCCGGGGCCTGCTTCAGGTTGGTGATCACGCAAACCAGACGATCGGGACGGGATGGCCGCGTCACCACGGCGGCAAGCTCGTAGGCCGGGTCGATGCTTTTAAACAGGCCAAGCCATTGTCCGGGATGGAGAACCGCGCAATGGCTGTGTCCGTCATCGTAGCAGGCGATAACGTGATAGTTGATTCGCGCACTGCCGTGCATCTTGCGCAGGAGCTGCGGCAGCACACGCGGCTCGAAATGTTCAAGAACGTCGGCCGAGCAGCAGACATCACCCTGCGGGAGATTGTCGACGAGGACATTCGTCGTCCGGAACATGACGTTGGCCGGAAGTTCTCCCATCTGCGCTGATCGAGCCCAATCGAGCCCGATGACAGTCTCTACGCGGCGCGCGATCTCGTGCAGGAACCGGCCATTGCCGCAACCAACCTCTACGACCACTCTCGGAGATGCCATGTTGATGATATCGCAGTGATCGACCAGCCAGTTGTTTTCCTGATAGCCTTTGGCGGTGTCATGCAGGCGCTGATAGTCGTTTGCCGTGGTGTTCCGGTGGGCGACGGCGGGATCCAACCCCGATGCGTAGCCGCTGCGCAGCAATTCGGCATCGATGGCAGCCTCGGCGAGCGGATTCCCACGCATTTTCACGGCAAGCTCCGCATAGCGTATGAATGCTTCGCGCGAGGTGTTGCCGACGACCATTTCGCCGATACTTGCCGCAAGGGCAGCCTGATGCAGGGTGATAGCCGCCTGGGTTGCCGCTTCCAGCATGACATCGGCATCCGCCGAATGTCCGGCGGGGCGGACAGCCTCATTCTTTTCAGCGGCTAGACGGTCGGCAAGCTCGACTGCCTGGCGGGCGATTCTCTGCACGTTGGCGAGTTCCGCCTGAGACTTGGTGAACATGCGCCTGAAGTCTTCGACCTGGCCATATGCCCGGAAGAGCTCCTTGCGATCGTCGTGCGGCATGATTCCGGCCGGGCGGGAAATCTTCGAAAGCGCATGGTCCACGCGCTGCTCGATGGTGGAGATATCGTAGATCGAGAAGCAGCAGTGATCGAGATAATATGCGAGAAACCTCGCCGCGCGACCATCATCGGCGGGCAAGACGGCTGAGAATGCCTTGTGAAGCTCATCGAGAGACGAGACCGCGGTCGTTGCCAGCTCATATTCGCTCGCCGCAAAGGAAAAGACCGGCTTTCCGTAGAGGAGCGCTTCCATTCCGACGCCGGAATTGGCGACGATAACGGAATTGCAGCCTTCGAGATGGCGGTGAATCGAGGCGTTGGAGACGATGACGTTCCTGAACTTCCGACGCAGATCGTCCAGCGTTTGCCCGATGACAATGCTCTCGCAAAGAGGGTGACGCTTCACAACCAGCAAGGTGTCTGTCTGATCCGCCAGCTCCGCCGCGCGATAAAGGACCTCAAGCGTGTTCAGCCGGCAGAATTCCGCGACCGGGTCATCCACCTTCTGCAACGGAAAATAGACATAGGGACGAGAGACGTCGAAACTTTCCGAGGACTGATTGTATTTGGACAAATTGCGTTTGCGCAGCTCGTCGCGCAACGCGCCGATACGCTGACGCGCGGCATGGGTGTCCATGCGGTCGATTGCGGGGGCATGATTCTGCGGAAAGCGAGCAAGCGAGCTCCAGCCGGAGAAACCGTTGGCGTCGAAGGAATACCATCCGGCAATAGGCGTCTCCTTGATGCGCCATACATTCGGCTCGTCGCCCACCGAATGGTACGAAAGCACGATGCCGCCCTCGGGTGCATTGCGTGGCATGTGATGGACGCCGCCCATGACAAGCGACATGTTCACCGAAACCGGACGCTGCGCAAGAACGGAACACAGCCGCACGAACATCCAGCGATGGCGGTCTCCGTCCTGGGCGATTGGAAACCATGTCACTGGAACTTCGAGATCGACGGCGATGCGCCCCTGACCTGCGGCAGCCGATCCTTCCGGCGCTCCCAGAGGCATCAGTTGTTCGCCGGACACAGCGAGATTCCAGCCCGAGTTGATTTGCATAAGAAGTCCTTCCTTGACCCCACCCACTGCGCACAGGATTCCAGCCATGGCTTGCGTCAGGCTGTCTGAGAGATGTCGTGGTTGGATCGATGCCCGTTCGGCGCGGCTTAAGGGGATCAAGGGCGGACAAGGACAGCCCCACGAAAGCAATCTCTCCTATGCAACGGCAAAGCTTGCGCTCCGAATCGCGCCGATGCCCCTGGAGAAGTCGATGTCCTCTATTGAATCCCCCGTCCTTTCGATCTGCGTTCCGACCTACAATCGGCAGTTCATGCTTGAGCGCAATGTAAGCTTCCACCTGGAGGCCTTTCGCCGGCTCGGCATTCCCTTCGAGATCGTGATCGTCGACGACTGCTCCACCGACAATACCGCTGCCTATGTGCAATCCATCTCGCATCATCCGGAAATCAACGCCTACAGGCGCGCAAGCAATGCCGGTTTTCTCAGCAACTATGCCTTCGCTATGCAGCGCGCCCGCGGCCAGTACGCGGTTTTCCTTGGCGACGATGACCTGCTCATTCCGGAAAAGGTCGTCGAATATATCCGCTTGATGACGGACGATCAGCGGATCGGCATGGTGCAGGCGCCGTGGATGCTCGTCGATGGACGGCCGGGTGGCGGAGACATGCAACCCTTTTATCACCTGCCCTACCCGACGCGTCACGCGAAGGGCGATTTCCATTCGATGCTGGAATTCATTCTGGAGCAGCACGTCTTCCCCGAGTTCATGATCATCAGGCGCGATGTTCTGGCCAAGGCCATCTCCAGCCCGACGCCTTTCATCTTCTGGGCATTTCTCTATACGACCCGCGCGCTCGACAAGGCCGACATCCTCTTCATGCCGGAACCCTTCGCGCGCGTGACGGCAGTTTCCGATGACCCGCGCCTGCAGCAGGGCAACAAGGAATGCATGTTCCAATGGGATAGCTATAGGGGCGGCCTGGAATATCTTGCCTCGCAAGCCCTTCGCGACGGCCGGCTTCCCGCCGAGTACCGGACGTCCCTGATGCAGCGCATCACGCAATTCATGCTACAGCGTCAGGCGGTTGCGATGCGCCTGCATGTCAACGCGCAAAATTGGGTCGAGGCTTACATCATGTATCATCGCATGGCGGCCTATCACCCCGCGCCGCTGCCGCCGGAATCCTACGATCAGATCCGCAAGCTCGCCGGCATCGCGACCGCCGCAACGGAAGCAATCGCATTCAATGGCGAACCAGTGATTGTCGAGCCGATCGTCGACGACACGACGATCAATCTTCTGCCGCCATCGATCCGGGAACGCTTAAGCCGGGAAGCTCCGCAACTCGATAGGTCCGACAAGCCAAGGGCTTTCCTTCGCTTCACCCAGAACTTTCCGGCCAATCCCGGTCCCAAGGATGGGTTGTTCGATATTCTCACCTATATCGAACAGTTCGTTTGAGGCTTCCTCAGTCCGGCAGCAACGCCGTGACCGCGATAATCGGGCCGAGCGGGAATAATTCGTCCCGTCTCTGCCATTCCGGTATATCGAGGCTGGAGATGCTGCCGTCGAGGAAGAGAGCATTGGCGCAGCCGAGATCGTCACGGAACAAGGTCGCGAAATCGTGGAAGCGGACGGCGCCGTCGGACACGGCGAAGATCACCTTACCGTCCGCCGAAACGCCGACGCCGTTGCGTGTCTTGAAACTGGTGCTGTCTGCCAGGAACGACGGATGCAGCTTGCCGTCGATCACGAGCATCGGGCCGGATTGCGTTGCGTAGAACGGCTTGATGCCGGAAGCCACGAAGGCCTTGCTCTCCATGATGCCGGCATGGCCCGGCTGAATGTAGAACACGCCGTTCGGCAGCAGATGAAAATTGCCCCATCCCTTGTTGACGTTGATCGCTCTCTGCTGCCTACCTTCTTCGATATAGAGGCCCACCGGCGACTGATCGTCCCGGTACATGCCGCCATTCATGGCAAATCGAACATAGATGCGGTCCTGGCGCAGATCGTCTTCCAGCGCCCGGAACGAACCATAGGGCTTGCCGCTACGGTCGTTCTGATAGAGCCGGATGCCGTCGATTGAAGGATCGAAGGTGCAGACCGTGTAGCTGTCGCCGAGATGCAGGACCTTGCGGCAGGCCTCATCGGCAAAAGCCGTGGTGGCGCAGGCGAGCAGGGCAAGGGCTATCAGCAATCGGATCAAGCGCACAACTCCGCAGCGAATTTCTCAAACATTAGAGCGCAACGGAAATGCGGCAAAAGAAGGAAATTGCTCGTCTTTTTAGGGCTTAAGTGCCGCCATGTGAAAGGCGCGCTGCGCCTGCGAATAGCGGTAGGCCGAGCCCACCGGACAGGCATTGCGCGCTAGGCAACCACCTGCCATGCAGCCGGTTTTCCCTGTGTCCGTGCGGAGATGCGACCGACAAGCCGCAACATCGAAGCCGGTGGACGCAACGGCGTCGACGGGACAGGCGGTCAGGCACGGCTTTTCGGCACAATGGTCGCAGGGATGCGTAACGGCCATCCCTGCCCCTTCAATCACAGAGGCAAACCCGAGCGCACCGCGATAGCCGTGCCATAGGCCATAGTCCGGATGGATCAGGATGCCGAGCGGCGATGCCTTCAAGCCCTCCGCCTGCATTGCCCATCGCTGAAAGGGCTGCCACGGCGGATCGGAGGGGAAATAGGCTGTCGCCTCGAATGCTGCGGCGATAGGCCGTATGACTGCCTTCGACCACTCGTCCAGCGGATCGTTGCGGTCGGCACTTTCGGACGATTGCCGCCACCGGGAAAACGGCTCCCAGATCGAGCCGCCGATATTGCCGAGCAGGATCACGCTCCGTGCCGGCATCCCATCGGCTAGTAGCGGCCCCTCACCTTCGCCGAAGGTAACCGTCCCGCGAACAAAAACTCCGTGCGGAGCAAGCGCCGCACGGAGTTCATCAACCATGACGGAGCCGCCGCTCATCGCGGCCCCTTATATTGATAGTGCGGCCGCCAGACCTCTTTCTGAATCAGATCGGCGACGCGTACCGCGCCGCCTTGCTCCCTGGCGGCCTCGGGCTCTCTTCAGGTGAAAGCGTCCGGCATCGAATCCTTGCGCTTCTGGATGTAGGCCAGCAGCGCCTCATCGATCGCAGGATCCAGCGGCGGTGCTTCGTAGTGGTCGAGCCAGGAGCGGCAAAGCGCATTGGCACGTTCCTCGACGCGCTTCTGGCCCTCAATTTCCCACTGCTCGAAGGAGTTATTGTCAGCCAGTGCCGAACGGTAGAAGGCCGTCTGGAAATTGGCCTGCGTATGGCCGCAGCCGAGATAGTGGCTGCCGGGACCGACTTCGCGGATCGCATCCAGCGCCTGGCCATTTTCCGAAAGATCGACGCCCTCGGCCATTTTCTGCATCATGCCGAGCTGGTCCTGGTCGATCATAAACTTCTCGTAGGACGAGACGAGGCCGCCTTCGAGCCAGCCGGCAGCATGCAGCACGAAGTTCGTGCCGGCAAGCAGCGTCATGTTCAGCGTGTTGGCCGATTCATGCGCCGCCTGCGCATCCGGCACCTTGGAGGCGCAGAGCGAACCGCCGGTACGGAACGGCAGGCCGAGACGGCGGGCAAGCTGGGCCGAACCGTAGGAAACCAGCGATGGTTCCGGCGTGCCGAAGGTCGGCGCGCCCGACTGCATGGAGATGGACGCAGCGAAGGTGCCGTAGAGCACCGGCGATCCCTTGCGGATCAACTGCGTGAAGGAAGCGCCGGCCAGAACTTCGGCCAGGATCTGCGTCAGCGTACCGGCAACCGTCACCGGGCTCATCGCTCCGGAGAGGATGAAGGGCGAAACGACAGAAGCCTGGTTGTGGCGCGCATAGACCTTCAATGCGCCGAGCATGGTCTCGTCGAACACCATCGGCGAGTTGGCGTTGATCAGGTTCAGCGTGACGCAATTGTTTTCGACGAAATCATCGCCGAAGACGATCTTCGCCATGGCGACCGTGTCTTCGGCGCGTTCCGGCGCGGTGACCGAGCCCATGAACGGCTTATCGGAATATTTGATATGGCTGTAGACCATATCGAGATGGCGCTTGTTGACGGGAATGTCGACCGGCTCGCAGACCGTGCCGCCCGACGAATGGATCGACGGCGCCATATAGGCGAGCTTCACGAAATTGCGGAAATCCTCGATCGTCGCGTAACGGCGATTGCCTTCGAGATCGCGGACGAAGGGCGGTCCGTAGACCGGCGCGAAAATCGTCCCCTTGCCGCCGACATGGGCGTTGCGGGCGCTGTTGCGCGCATTCCAGGTGAACTCCTTCGGCGCGGTCTTCAAGAGTTCGCGGCAAAGCCCCTTGGGGAAATGGACCCGCTGCCCCTTGACGTCGGCGCCGGCTTCCTTCCAGAGCGCCAACGCTTCCGCATCGTCGCGAAACTCAATGCCGATTTCCTCGAGCACCTTATCGGCATTGCGCTCGATAAGCTGCAGGCCCTCTTCGTCCAGCACTTCGTAGACGCCGATTTTGCGGGTAATATATGGAAGCGACGGACCTGGCCCGCCGCCGCTGCGCGATGCGCGCCGCGCGGCCGCACCTCTTCCCTCGCCGCGCGAACGCCGTCCGCCACCATCGCCGCCTGCGGCCGGTTGCTCAATCATATCGTCCATGATGCTTCCTCACTCTTGCGCATGAATGCGTCTGTACATTGCCCCATGCTACCCGATTCCGTCGCACGGACATTCCTTTATGCGCCAGCGACTAGCATAGGACAGACATGGGTGGGGCGAAATTGCTTCATGTCCATCCGTCGCGATTTATCTGCACTACGTCGCTTTCGAAAAGGGTTTTGTTAGGCTTCGGGTCTATCGGTAATGATAGCAGTGTTTTATACAAACCCCTGATGCATCGCACGAAAACGGGATGGAGCGCATGTCTGACGATGAAATCATTCTCGCGGAACTTTCGGACGAGGAACTCGTGCAGCAGATGCACGATGACCTCTATGACGGACTGAAGGAGGAAATCGAGGAAGCGACCAATATCCTCCTCGAACGTGGCTGGACGCCTTACGATATCCTGACCCAGGCGCTTGTCGAAGGCATGCGCATCGTCGGCATCGACTTTCGCGATGGCATTCTCTTCGTTCCCGAAGTGCTGCTTTCCGCCAATGCGATGAAGGCCGGCATGTCGATCCTGCGGCCGCTGCTGGCCGAGACCGGTGCGCCGAAGCTCGGCAAGATGGTGATCGGCACCGTCAAGGGCGACATTCACGATATCGGCAAGAACCTCGTCGGCATGATGATGGAAGGCGCTGGTTTCGATGTTATCGACCTCGGCATCAACAACCCGGTCGAAAACTATCTCGACGCCATCGAGCGTGAACAGCCCGATATTCTCGGCATGTCGGCGCTGCTGACGACGACGATGCCCTACATGAAGGTTGTCATCGACACGCTCAAGGAAAAGGGCATGCGGGACGATTACGTGGTCCTCGTCGGCGGTGCGCCGTTGAACGAAGAGTTCGGCAAGGCTGTCGGTGCCGATGCCTACTGCCGTGACGCGGCCGTCGCGGTCGAAACCGCCAAGGACTTTATGAAGCGCAAGCACAACAGCCACGCTGCCAGCGCCTAATCACGAATGCCAAGGCGGCGGCATCCACAGGGTTGCCGCCGGCCGATCGGCACACCAAATCAGTTATTGAGCCGCCTTCTTGACCTTATGGCCGGCATCCTGGGTCGCGTTGACGGCGTTGGCGGTATCTCTGCCCATGCCGCGAATTGTGTTGGCGCATGAAGCGAGCGCCATGAGGATCGCGCAGGCGGCGGCGATTTTGGTCAGTGTCGGTGTAGTCATGATCGGAAGCCCTTTCGGAAATGGATATTGATCGACAAAAGGCGGAGACAACGACTCCGCGAGATAAACGCACAATCGCGCAAAAGGTTCATGTGATCGCGTGCGGTGCAATCGCGCGCGAAATATTGGCGATCGCCAGAATTAATAGCCTCGATCATATCGACCTGCACTGTCTTCCCGCCATCTATCACTCCTATCCACAGAAGATCGCGCCCGCGCTTAAGGACGCGATTGCCGATGCCCGCTCGCGCGGCTTCGAGAAGATTTTCATCGGCTATGCCGATTGCGGCACGGGTGGCGATATCGACAGGATCTGCGAGCGCGAAGGTATCGAGCGCCTCTCCGGCCCGCACTGCTATTCCTTCTTCAGCGGCAACGACGCTTTTGCAGCCCGCGATGACGACATCACTTCGTTTTTCCTCACCGATTTTCTGGCCCGCCAGTTCGAAGCCTTCGTCATCGTGCCCCTCGGCCTCGACCGGCACCCGGAGCTGAAGGAAATGTATTTCGGCAATTACCGGAAGGTCGTCTATCTCTCGCAGGAAGAGGATCCGGCGCTGCAGGAAAAGGCGAAGGCTGCGGCAGCCTATCTCGGCCTCGACTATGAATACCGCTTCACAGGCTATGGCGATCTCGCCCACGAATTGCTGGCGGTCTGATTACGACATTGTTTTCCGCCTCCCCACTTGCGGCGGCCCCGGGACGCGCTCATGCTGAAAGCTTCAAATCCCACCGAAAAACAAGACGATGTCACCTAGAGGTGACTAGAGGTTGCGGTTGCGAAGACGGTTTCGACACCGCGTCGTTTTTTGGCATGGGCCGCGTCGCCGCAAGCGCAGTCCCCAGACCGGCGGACGTGCATTCTTGTACAAAGAGGAGAATTTTGCATGGCAGATCGCATTGTCGTCTACTGGCGGGACATTCCTGCCCAGGTCATCATCAAGAAAGGACGGCAAACGGCGAAGCGTGAATTGTCACTGCGCTTCACTGAAGCGATCGACATGTGCGCCATGCGCACCGGCGCCGCCGAGACCGACGATTATCTGGCCGAATGGCGCAAGGCCGATCCCGTGCCGGTTTCCGACGATCTGGAGGCAGAGGCCGACAGCGCCGCAAGCGAACTCGAAGCCGCCTATGATCGTGAGCGCCTGGTGGCATTGGTAAAGGCTGGAGGCCGTGACAATGGCTGATGCTGTCCAGAAACCCGGCAATGCCGCAGCGGGTGCGAAGGCGGCCAGCGGCGCCTATACGCCATCGGGTGTTTCACCGAACCGCCGCGCCCGCCGCAAATACACCGTCCGTCTCTGGGCCGTGCGTCATTCGCGCTTCCTCGAGTGGTTTTATCATCGCTTCGCCGACGCCTTCCTCCTGCTGCATCCGCTCTGGAAGGCGATCGGCTATGGGCGCGTCGAACGGCCGATCACCGTGATCGAGCGCAATGTGAAAGGTTTTCTCTTCGATTGCCGCATGTGCGGCCAATGCGCATTGTCGTCGACCGGCATGTCCTGTCCGATGAACTGTCCGAAGCAGTTGCGCAACGGACCTTGCGGCGGCGTGCGCGCCAATGGCAATTGCGAAGTCGAGCCCGACATGCCCTGCGTCTGGGTGCAGGCCTGGAACGGCTCGCGCAACATGGTCAATGGCGACGCGATCTTGAATGTGCAGAAGCCGGTGAACCAGTCGCTGCGCGAAACATCCTCGTGGCTGCGCGTGACGGCGGAAGCTGCGGCAGCGCGCGAAGCGACGAAGAAGGAAGCCTGATCGATGGCGCATATTGATGAAAATCCGCTTGGCGCGCATCTGCCGCTCGATCCCCTGCCCGGCCATTCCTCGCTTGGGCGACTGGAGCGCGTGCTGCGTCGCGGCGAGTTCGCCGTCACGGCAGAGCTGAACCCGCCCGACAGCGCCAACCCCGAAGACGTTTACGAACGCGCCTCGATCTTCGATGGCTGGGTGGACGGGATCAACGCGGTCGATGCCTCTGGCGCCAATTGCCATATGTCCTCGGTCGGCATCTGCGCGCTGCTGACGCGCATGGGCTATGCGCCGATCATGCAGATCGCCTGCCGCGACAAGAACCGCATCGCCATTCAAGGCGACGTGCTGGGCGCCGCCGCCATGGGCGTCTGCAACATCATGTGCCTGACCGGCGACGGCGTTCAGGCCGGCGACCAGCCGGGCGCCAAGCCGGTTTTCGATCTCGACTGCATGTCGCTGCTCGAAACCGTGCGCATCATGCGCGACAACGCCAAGTTCCTCTCCGGCCGCAAGCTGACGTCTCCGCCGAAAGTCTTTCTCGGCGCTGCCATCAATCCCTTTGCGCCGCCTTACGACTTTCGGCCCTATCGCCTGGCGAAGAAAATCGAGGCCGGCGCGCAGTTCGTCCAAAGCCAGTATTGCTACGACGTGCCGATGTTCCGCGACTATATGAACAAGGTCAGGGATCTCGGTCTGGATGAGAAATGCTTCATCCTCGTCGGTGTCGGACCACTGGCTTCCGCCAAAACCGCGCGCTGGATGCGCTCGAACGTGCCGGGCGTGCATATTCCGGACGCCGTGATCAAGCGCCTCGAAGGTGCTCAAGATCAGAAGAAGGAAGGCAAGCAGCTCTGCATCGACATCATCAACGAGGTGAAGGAGATCGCGGGCGTTTCCGGCATCCACGTCATGGCCTATCGCCAGGAAGAATATGTCGCCGAGATGGTGCATGAATCAGGCGTCCTGAAAGGTCGCCAGCCCTGGAAGCACGAGGCAAGCCGCACCGACGACCTCGTCGCCGAGCGGCTGGAGCATATCCGCGGCGGCATGGAGGAGAACCAGCAGCAAATGGCGGAAGCCGCCGCCCATCATCCGCCGCACCAGACGCATTGAACGAGAATATTCGCAACAGGCCCGCGGAGGAGCCGGCCTGGCTTGTAACCGAAATCATCGCACGATAGACCACCCCTATCGGGCCAACTGACCAAAGGATCAGATATGACGCGCACCATCGTTGCTTCAGCCACTCGCGAAATCATCATCGGTTTCGACCAACCCTTTTGCGTGATTGGCGAACGCATCAACCCGACGGGGCGCAAAAAGCTGGCCGCCGAGATGATCGAAGGCAATTTCGATACGGTCATCAAGGACGCGCTGGAACAGGTAGCCGCCGGCGCAACCATGCTGGACGTCAACGCTGGCGTGACCTCGGTCAACCCAAACGAGACCGAGCCGGGCCTGCTGGTGCAGACGCTGGAAATCGTCCAGGGCCTCGTCGACGTGCCGCTGTCGATCGACAGCTCGGTGACGGCCGCTATCGAGGCGGCGCTGAAGGTCGCCAAGGGCCGGCCGCTGGTCAACTCCGTCACCGGCGAGGAGGAGAAGCTCGAGGCCATCCTGCCGCTGGTGAAAAAGTACGACGTGCCCGTCGTCGCCATTTCCAATGACGAGACCGGCATTTCCATGGACCCCGATGTTCGCTTCGCCGTCGCCAAGAAGATCGTCGAACGCGCCATGGATCACGGCATCAAGCCGCATGACATCGTCGTCGATCCGCTCGTCATGCCGATCGGTGCGCTGGGCGACGCCGGCCGTCAGGTCTTCGCGCTGCTACACCGCCTGCGCAACGAGCTGAAGGTCAACACCACCTGCGGCCTCTCCAACATTTCCTTCGGCCTGCCGCACCGCCATGGCATCAACGCCGGCTTCATCCCGATGGTGATCGGTGCTGGCATGACCTCGGCGATCATGAACCCGTGCCGCCCGCAGGAAATGGAAGCCGTGCGCGCCGCCAACGTGCTGAACGGCACCGACGCGAATTGCACCAACTGGATCATGACCTATCGCGACTATAAGCCGGCAGAGGGTGGCGCGGCAGCAGCCGCCACGGCGGCGCCGGCAGCGGGCGGCGGTCGGCGTGGTGGACGCGCGGCCCGCGCTGGGGCAAGCGCAGCGAGGGAATAACGATGTATCCGAGCAGCCGGCTTTCCAACGATCTTGCGACGTTGTGGCTCCAGGCGCCCATCGTAATTGCAATGCGCACGCAGCAAATATGGATGGCAGCGATGACCGGCGGTACTTTGAACACCGCGGAATTCAACCGGATGATCTCGGAAAAGATGATGGCGGCGGCGGAAAGCGCCGTCGCCGCCAACATAGCCATCACCCAACAGGGCGTCATGGCGATAACAGCAATGGCAAAGGGCGGCAGCGCCTCATCGCGTCGCGCTGCCGATGCGGTGGCCCAAGCCGCCGTCAAGCCTTACAGCGCGCGCGTTCGCTCGAACGTGCGCCGCCTCACCAGACAGAAAGACTGATCCGTGGCCCAAGCCAGCGACAGCACGAATCCCCTCGTCCTCTTCATGCCCTCCGGCAAGCGTGGCCGTTTTGCGGTCGGCACACCGGTGCTGGAGGCGGCACGGCAGCTTGGTGTCTATGTTGAGAGCGTCTGCGGCGGCCGCGCGACATGCGGACGCTGCCAGGTGTCCGTGCAGGAAGGCAATTTCGCCAAACATAAGATCGTCTCCGCCAACGACCATCTTTCGCCGATCGGCCCCAAGGAAAGGCGCTACGCCGAAGTCCGCGACTTGCCGGATGGGCGCCGCCTCTCCTGTTCGGCCCTGATCCAGGGCGATCTGGTCATAGACGTACCGCAGGATACGGTGATCAACGCGCAGGTGGTCCGCAAGGCCGCCGACGAACGCGTCATCGCCCGCGATACGGCCGTGCATATGTGCTACGTCGAGGTCGAAGAACCGGACATGCACAAACCATCCGGCGATCTCGACCGGCTGAAAGCCGCATTGGCCGCCGACTGGAAATACGACAATCTCGAAGTCGATTTCCATATCATCCCGCAGCTGCAATCGACCCTGCGCAAGGGCGAGTGGAAGGTTACGGCCGCGATCCACCGGGATCAGGAGGGCGACCATCCGCGCCTGATCGCGCTTTATCCAGGCCTGAAGAATGAAGCCTACGGGATTGCCTGCGACATCGGCTCGACGACGATCGCCATGCATCTCTCTTCGCTGTTGTCGGGCCGAACGGTGGCATCCGCAGGCGCGTCCAACCCGCAGATCCGCTTTGGCGAAGATCTTATGAGCCGCGTTTCGTATGTGATGATGAATCCGGACGGGCGCGGCGCCATGACCAACGCCGTGCGCGAAGCACTGAACGGACTGATCGACAAAGTCTGCGCCGATGGCGGCGTATCGCGCCAGGACATTCTGGACGCGGTCTTCGTCGGCAATCCGATCATGCACCACCTTTTCCTCGGCATCGATCCGACAGAGCTCGGCGGCGCGCCCTTCGCCCTCGCCGTCTCCGGCGCCGTGCATCTGACCGCGACGGACGTCGGCCTGCCGATGAATGCCGGCACACGCATCTATATGTTGCCCTGCATCGCCGGCCATGTTGGCGCCGATGCTGCCGCGGCAACGCTGGCCGAAGGGCCGCACCGGCAGGACGAAATGATGCTGCTGGTCGATATCGGCACGAACGCTGAAATCGTGCTCGGCAATAGCAATCGTGTCGTCGCAGCCTCCTCACCGACCGGCCCAGCCTTCGAAGGCGCCGAGATTTCCAGCGGCCAACGCGCCGCTCCCGGCGCCATCGAGCGCGTTCGGATCGATCCCATCACGCTGGAGCCGCGCTACCGTGTCATCGGCATCGAACCATGGTCGGACGAACCCGGTTTTGCGGAGGCCGCCGCCACAGTCGGCGTCACCGGCATTTGCGGCTCGGCCATCATCGAGGTGGTCGCGGAGATGTTCCTGACCGGCATCATCTCCGAAGATGGCGTCGTCGATGGCAGCATGACGGCGCGCTCGCCGCGCATCCTGCAGAACGGCCGCACCTTCTCCTACCTGCTGCGCGACGGCGAACCCCGCATCACGGTAACACAGAACGATATCCGCGCCATTCAGCTCGCCAAGGCCGCCCTTTATGCCGGCGTCAAGCTGCTGATGGACAAGCAGGGCGTTGACCATGTCGACCGCATCGGCCTTGCCGGCGCCTTCGGCACCTTCATCGACCCGAAATATGCAATGGTGCTCGGCTTGATCCCGGACTGCGTCCTCGACAAGGTGAAGGCCGTCGGCAACGCCGCCGGCACCGGCGCGCGCATGGCGCTCCTCAACCGCGGCCACCGCCGCGAAATCGAGGAAACCGTCAGCAAGATCGAGAAGATAGAGACGGCGCTTGAATCAAAGTTTCAGGAGCATTTCGTCCACGCCATGGCCTTGCCGAACAAGGTCGACGCCTTTCCGGAACTGTCGAAGGTCGTTACATTGCCGGAACGCAAGCAACTTGCTGATGATGCCAGCGGCGAAGGCGGCGGCCGCAGACGCCGCCGCAGCCGCGAGTAATACGCGACCGGCAGTAGTTATGCGGCCATTTTCCGCCCGATCTCTATGAACGCCTGCCGGATGCTGTCGGCCACCGCCTTCATCGGCCCTGTCATCTGCGATGCCGTCAGCAGGCGAATGTCGAAGGATGTGAGTTCCGGCAGCCCCTCATTCTGCCCAAGGATTTCCATGTCCTCCGTGACGTAGGAGCGCGGGAACGGCGCCACCGCCAAGTCCGAAACCACGGCGGCGCGCTGCGCCATCGTATGTGCGCTGAGGTAGGAAACACGATATGGCCGCTTGTGCCGCTCTAGGTGCGCCAAGGCTTCCGATCGCCAGATGCAGCCGTCTTCCCAAATCGAGATCGGCAATGGATCGCGGCGGTAAGCCGTACCGCATTTTGCGCCGGCCCAGACCAGGCGTTCGGTATAGATAACCTCGCCATCGGTCGGGAAAGGCCGGGTCGCGCAGTTGATCAGCGCCAGATCCAGCCGCTGCTCCTCGATGCGCTTCTTCAACTGAAGACTCATGTCGACGGTAACATCGACCATGATGCCCGGATAGCTCTCCGAAAAACTCCTCAGAATGCTCGGCAACAGGCGCTCACCGATATCGTCGGGCGCGCCGAGCCGCACGACACCGCTAAGCTCCGGCATGATGAAGCGCGACACGGCCTCGTTGGATAGAGCCAGGATGTTGCGGGCATAGGAAAGCAGCATTTCGCCATGCTGCGTCAGGCTGACGGAACGCGCGTCGCGCAGGAACAGCGTCACGCCGAGTTGCTCTTCCAGCTTCTTGATCTGCATCGAGACGGCGGACGGCGTGCGATAGACCGCATCGGCGGCGGTCGAAAAATTGCCGGTTTCGGCAATGGCGACGAAGGTGCGCAGAACTTCATTGTCGAGCAACGGTATGGGCCGGCGAAACGGTACGGTCATAACGGCATCCTTCAATTTTTCTGATTTTAAGCACCATATCATTTCATTTGTCTGAATGTCAACGAAGCACCATATTAGGTCTAACGGAATTGATAGAGGCAGCCGAAAGGAGCAAGACCATGGCTGGCACAGCACTTCGCGAGGCTTCTCGCTTGTTCAACCTCATGCGCGCCCGCGAAATTCAACGCACCGCGCAGCACACGCTCGATGACATCGCAACGCGTTTCCCGGCGCATCTGATTGACGATGTCAACGCCCGCGGCCTACCGCCGGATCGCATAGTTTCGGCCATCGAACGGAAGCCCGCCAACGTGCGATCGTTCAAGAATGCTAATGGCAGCTATAAAATCTATTCGCTTGATTGATAGGTGAAGCAACCCCATATTGGCTCGCAAAGGTCGCGACCTTTCGGGCATCTGAGAACCGAAGGAACCTTGAAATGACCACGATAACCTATAGACACACCGGCAGGACGCATAGCTCGCTTCCGCCGAGCGCCACTTTTGTACCGCTCATCACGCGGATCGTCGATCGCTGGCAGCAATGGCGTTCCGAGCGCGAGCTCGAGTCCCTTTCGGACGACATACGCAAGGACATTGGCTGGCCAGCCATCAATGAGGCCAAAAATTCCAAGGTCCAGCGATGATCGCAATATGCTTTGAATTCTGAAGGCGACGCTCAACCACGCCGGGTGTCGCCTTTCGAACATTTATGCATCTAAACGCGTATTTGGTTTTATTTTGATTATTGTCGAAATATATATTTGGTTGCTTCAGGAAATTGCTTACCCGCCTCGCACGCTTTATTTAAAGCGTCAATTTTAGTGAGCTTGCACAAATATCTCTTTGCGGCCGCTATTTTCCATGCCAATGTCGCTATTGGACCATCGAGCCGACGCATTTGACGCAAGGAATACGGCATGGTCGTGGAGCATGGATTTTCCTGATATGAGCAAGACTCCGATTAAGACGCGTTCCCTGGTTTTCTTCCTCGTTCCCCATTTTACCATGCTGCCGTTTTCCGCTGCGGTCGAGACGCTGCGGATTGCAAACCGCATGCTCGGTTACCCCGCCTATACATGGCGACTGGCCTCGACAGATGGCCAGAAGGTTTATTCCTCCAGCGGCATCGGCCTCGAAGTCAATTCGTCGCTTGCCGACGAGCGCCGCAATCTTGGCGGTGAAAACCGGCCCAACATGGTGCTCGTCTGTTCGGGCATTTATGTCGAGGAGTTCCACAATAAGTCGGTCAATGCCTGGCTGCGCGAGACGTATAATCGCGGCGTTGCCGTCGGCAGCCTCTGTACGGGCGCGCATGTACTGGCCCAGGCCGGCCTCCTGAACGGCAAGCGCTGCGCCATTCACTGGGAAAATCTCCCCGGCTTTGCCGAAAGCTTCCCCCAGGCGGAAGTCTATGCCGACCTCTATGAGGTCGACAGCAATCTCTATACCTGCGCCGGCGGTACCGCTTCGCTCGACATGATGCTCAACCTGATCGGCCAGGATTTCGGCGAAAACCTTGTCAACCGCGTCTGTGAGCAGCAGCTTACCGACCGTGTCCGCAGCCCGCACGACCGCCAGCGTCTGCCGCTGCGCGCGCGCCTCGGTGTTCAGAATGCCAAGGTGCTGTCGATCATCGAGCTGATGGAAAGCAATCTCGCCGAGCCCCTGTCTCTGCTGGAGATCGCCGACGATGCCGGCCTTTCGCGCCGTCAGATCGAACGCCTCTTCCGCCAGGAAATGGGCCGCTCTCCCGCGCGCTACTATCTGGAAATCCGGCTCGACCGTGCCCGTCACCTGCTGGTGCAGTCCTCCATGCCGGTCGTGGAAGTGGCGGTTGCCTGCGGTTTCGTTTCCGCCTCGCACTTCTCCAAGTGTTATCGCGAACTCTACAACCGCTCGCCACAGCAGGAGCGCGCCGAGCGCAAGCTCACCATGTCGAGCAACCGCACCGGCGTCGTCGTCTGAGCTTGGCCGGCGGAGGCGGCTATTCCGCCGCTTCCTCCGTCATCTTGGCGTCAGAATAGACCTGATTGCGGCCCTTGTGCTTGGCCATATAGAGAAACTGGTCCGCGGCGTTGAGATAGTTCTCGAACGCCTCATGGCCCGCAATCTCGGCCACTCCGATCGACACGGTCACCGACAATTCCTCGTCGTCCGCATTCACCTTCAAATTGGAGAGATTGACGCGCACCTCGTCGCAAAGAGCCGTTGCAGCGCGTGAATCCATCTCGGTGAACAGGATAGCGAATTCCTCGCCGCCGAGACGCGACAGCAGGTTCTCGCTGCCTTCGAACAGGGAATGAAGCCGGCCGGCGACGGCCTTCAACACCTGGTCGCCGATCTCATGGCCATAGGTGTCGTTCAGATGCTTGAAATGATCGATGTCGAGGATCGCGACCGAGGTCGGCCGATGATGGCGCAGGCACTCGTTGACGATCCGCGGGCCGTGATCGTAGAAATAGCGTCTGTTATAGAGCCCTGTCAGATAATCGCTTGCGGCGGCGGCGCGCAATTGCTTGAGCTGCATCAGCGTTTCGACATTGTGCGCGATGCGGCATTGCAGCTCCTCGGCCACAAACGGACGATAGATGAAATCGCTGGCGCCGGCCTTCAGGAACATCGCCGACAACAGACGGTCGTTTGAAGAGGAGATGCCGACGACCCGCATCCGATCCGAACCGTAGCGGTGGCGAATACGCCGGGTCAGCTCGTAACCATCCATATCTGGCATGTGATGGTCGGTCACCACCACTTCGATGTCGCCATAGTCGTCAAGCATTGCCAAGGCTTCGACGCCAGTACCGGCTTCGGCCACCTTGAACTGCTGCGCCTCCAGAAGCTCCACCAGCACGCGCCGCGCCGATGGGACATCATCTACCACCAGCACCCGCGTGCCGCGATTGGAGATGGCGCGCCGTACGGTGGAAACGAGATTGTCGAGCGCGAATTCATTGTTCTTCAGAACATAATCGACAATGCTGCGCTCCATGATGCGGTTGCGCATGTCCATGTCGAAGGACGCGGTGAAAACCACGGTCGGAATATGATGAGCGATAGCGACATCCAGTGCCTCGCCATGTGGTGCATCCGGCAGATTGAGGTCGACCACAGCCATGGTGAAGCCGTGCCCCTCCGCCAGCGCTTCATTCAGCGCCTTCAGCGAGCCGCAATGGGTAACGCTGAGGCCGAGTTCGGTTTGGAACCGGTGGGACAGGACAGAAGAAAACATGCGCGAATCTTCAACCAGAAGTATCTTCTGGCTGCCGCGGCGATGACCACGGCCATCGCTGAGGAAATCCACGCGGAACACCATTTGCCTTCACGTCCTCCCAGACTACCCGGCAGTCGCTGGTCGCATCTGCCTATCGCGAGCGAGATGAACGCTCGCCCCTCAACTCCATCGTGAACAGGATTCATGAAGAAATTGGAACCAGAGATTGCAGAAATCTTGTACCGAAGATGAATTATCCTCATATTTTGTATTTCTGAACATCACCCGGTTCCTACTTCCTCCATGTCAGGCCCTCAACTTTACCTGCTGCATTGATTGGATCTGCAGCAGCGTGTCGAGGTTTTGGTTCACGCGGCAATAGAATTCTTCGTCGATGAACGGCCGCAGGATGAAATCATTGCCGCCGGCCTTGAGAAAACGCGCCGATAGGAGCCGATTGGTAGAGGATGAAACGCCGATGATGCGCAGCTCGTGCGAACCGATACTGGCTCGAATGCGACGCGTCAGTTCGAAACCGTCAATATCCGGCATGTTGTAGTCGGTGACCATCAGGCCGATGTCGCGGTTGGCCTTCAGGATCTCCAGCGCCTTTGTGCCGTTCTCGGCGACGCTAACACGGAAATTATAGCGCTTCAGACGGCTGGACAGCAGCGCACGCGCCGTGGCGCTGTCGTCGACAATCAGCACGTGATGACGATGATTGGTCAGGAAACGGCAGATCGACTCGGCCAGCAGATCGACGGCGAAGATGTTGTCCTTGAGAATATAGTCGACAATATCCTTCGCAATCAGTTCGTCGCGCATGCCTTCCTGGAACGTGCCGGTGAAAACGATCGTCGGGATGCTGAGATCGATCAAATATTCCAGCGCCTCGCCCTTTTCTGCCCCCGGCAGATTGATGTTGGAGATCGCCAACCGGATCGGCTCCGACGACTTGTCGTAGGCAAACTGCAACTCTTCGAAATTCCTGCAGATTTCGATGTCGATATCGAAGAGTTCCTTCAGCTTCGTGCTGATCATCGACGTAAAGACATTCGAGTCCTCAGCGAGAAGAATGCGCGCTCCAGCAAGAGAGCCGCCGGAATACTGCATTCCCGAAATACCCAAAAATGGCATGATTAAACCTGCTAATAGAAATCGGCCCCATTCGAAACTTCTACAGCAAAGCACTTGAATATTTATTAAGTCGACTGGTTTCCCATAAATGAAAAAGACGACCGCCGGCCGCCTTCTCATATACTATACTCTGGACGTTGCCGCTCGGACAAGGTCAACCGCCCTCGCCCGCTGCCACGCCGTCCGATCACATCACTGGGCAGATGCCTTGCCGCGACGACGAGTGCCGCTCCTGACCTCCAGCGGCTCCGGCAGTTCCTCTTCGACCTGCGGAGCGATGTCTTTCACGACATCTTCATTGACGACTTCCGGCCCATCTGCGGAGTCGGCCAGATTGGTGGTCGCCAGCAGATCGGTCTGCCTGCCGCGCTTGCTGTCGCGGACGATGTGCAGCTCCTGATGCGGATAGGGAATAGCAATCCCCTCCGCCCGAAACCGTTTCAGAATATCGATGCGCAGATTGTTGCGGATTTCCATGCCGTCGGAGAGATCGGAGAGATAGAAGCGCATTTCGAAATCGAGCGAGGACGGACCGATGCGCAGGAATTCGACATGCGGCTCGGGATTTCTGAGCACCTTCGGGATGTCGCGCACCAGCTCCAGCAGAATGTCCATCACCCTCTGCGGATCGGCATCGAAGCTGACGGAAACCGGGATTTCAGAGCGCGCCAAGCGGTTGCGGTGCGTCCAGTTGCCGACGGAGCCGTTGATCAGCTCCGAATTCGGCACAATGATCGACTGCTTGCGGAAGGTTTCGATCTCAGTGGCGCGTACCGAGATGCGCTTGACGATGCCTTCCGAGGTACCCGAGACGATCCAGTCGCCGACCTTGAAGGGCCGCTCGACCAACAGGATCAGGCCCGAGACAAAGTTCGACACGATATTCTGCAGGCCGAAACCGATACCGACCGAGAGCGCGCTGGCGACGAGCGCCAGACTCGACAGGTCGATGCCGGCAGCCGAAATGGCGATGATAGACGCCACCGCTACGCCGAGATAGCCGATGCCGGTCTTCACAGAGTTGCGGACACCCAAGTCCACCTGGCCGCGCGCCATGACGTTGCTGTCCAGCCAGCGCTGGAACCAACGCGTCACGAGATAACCGCCGGCAAAGAGCAGAACGCCAGCGAAAATGCCGACCAGCGAAATCGACATGTTGCCGATGCGGATTTCGGTGAACAGACGATAGGCAATCAGCTCCAGATCCTGGATATGGAATCCCCAGGACAACAGGATCAGTGGTATGCCGGTCATGAGCGCGACAGCGTAGGTCGCAAGGCCGGCCCCGAGACCAGCCTGATCGAGCGCAACGTCGCCGAGCGCGAAACGGCTTTCGAGGAAACGTCCAATGATCGTCTCGGCAAAAACGCCCTGCCTCGACACCGACTTGCCGAGCTGGAAGCCGAGATACATGGTCGCCAGAACGGCGCTGGTGACGATCAACTGCGTTGCAATGAAGCGCGCCAGGCCGACATAACCGATAAAAGCCGTGAAGATCAGCAATGTACCGAGCACCCGAAGGATGATCGCCATGCCATGCGGCCAACGACGGCCTGGAGCATCGGGATTGCCGTTCTTTGCAAGGATCGGCGAACCGAAGGAGGCGGCAATCAGGATAAGACCGATCAACAGAGCCGCAAAGAAGCTCTTCGCCACCGTGACGACAACCGGCGATCCCATGGATTCGCTGATGCGGTCGAAAACATAATCAAGACCGTTGACGACGGCCATGGCCTGCATGCACCAGCTCAGCGAGCGGGCACCTTTGTTGGACAGCTTGACGAGCCGCCAATGCGGCCTGAAGGGCGCAAAAACGGCATTGGCCAGGCGGCCGACGAAATAGACCAGCCCGATGAAGCCGAAGAGAGCGGCCAGGACAGGCGCGATATCCGGCCGCAGCACGTTGAAATTCGACAGGAAGAAAAAGGACGTAACGAGGAATGCGACCAGCGACAGCGTGCGGATCAGCGTCGACCAGAAGGCGACCGAGAGGCGGCTAATATAGGGCGGATTTTCAATGTTTTCGTCCCGCACATAATATCTGCGGAACAACCGGTAGCCTCCGGACAGAAAAATCAACGCCGCACCAAGCGACAGGAAGAGGGCAGCCATAAGCGACCCAAGCTTCGCCTTCACGACAAAGCCGATCCAGCTTGTTACGGCAGTGCTGAACTCTACGCCCTCGTTGACAAAGGCCGTTCCAGCATCCTCGAATGTGGTGGCGGAAACGCCAGTACGCTTGAACAGCGTCTCGGCAAACAGCTTGCGGCGCACTTCGACAAGTTGCATCACAAGCCGGTTACTCGCAGCAACGAGATTGTCGGCGTCGACAGTCACGGCGCTGATCTGCGAACGTTCGGCGTTGAGACGGTCGCGCTCCTGGGTAACGATCGCGGCTTCCGGCGGCTGCCCCTCCTTGGGCGGCGCACCGAGCTGTGTCAGGCGCGCGTCAATCTCGGTAGTGCGCGGCTTCAACCGCGCCGAAATCGCCGCTACGGAGCGATTGAGCTCGTCCGCCCGGCCGGAAAGGGCGACCAGCGCATTGTCATCAGCGCCCTCTTCCTTGGAGTCACCTTCGATCGAGGCGAAGTCCTTCTTAGCCTTGGCGAGATCGGCAACGGCAGTCTCCAGCAAACCGTTGGCGAGCTGCGCCGACTGCGGCGCTTGGCCTGCGGGCTGCTGTTCCGGTTGCTGCGTCGGTTGTGCCTGCTGCTGGCTTTGCGCAAAAGCCCGCCCGCCCATCAAAGGGCCGGCAACAATGGCTGCGCTCAGCCCCATAAGCAGCACGGGCAAAAAACGGAGACGGTGTTTCAGCGGGCGCAAGCAAAGCTCCTCGTCGCAGTAAAGTCGCCGGCGGCGAGTAAACGGATTCGCCGCACGAAAAAACGGAAGATCGGATCTTCCTAAACTGTGATTGCGAATTTCATATTCCCTTGGCCTACGCCTTGTAAGGCAAAGAAAGGCGACACAAAGGCATTTACACCTTTATTCCCTCAGAATCCTGCTCCAGGCTCGGCGAGATAGTCTTTCTCAGCCTCTGTCGACACCCGGCCAAGGAAGACATTGCGATGCGGGAAGCGGCCGTAGGCGGCGATGATGGCGCGATGGCGAACCGCATAATCGATCTGCTCTTCAAGGCCGAGCGAACGGAAAAGTGCCACGGACCGGCCCTGTTCGGCCAGGTCTTCGGCATGCTCGAAAGGCAAGTAGAAGAATATCCGTCGTTCCGCCGGCATCCCTCGATCCGCACCGACCTCCAAAGCCTCTTTCGCCTCCTGCAAAGCCAAACCATCCGTCGCAAACGCAAGCGGTGTGCCGCGATAGATGTTTCGGGCGAACTGATCGAGGACGATGACCGCTGCCAGCCGGCTTTCGGGCGTTGCCCGCCAAAGATCAGGCACGCCAGCCGCCAATGCCAGATGCGTGTCGCGAAACCGACGGCGCATCTCTTCGTCAAGAGCAACGGTGGAGCGGAACCAATCCTCGCTCGTGCACTCCTCGAACCAGAAGCTCAGCACTTCCTCTGGCGTACAAACAATCGGATCTGCGGCCATTCGCTCCCTCCCGGCATGCCCGTCGGGAGATAGGTCCACGAGCGGCGGGTGGCAATGGTGAACGCCGCCCGTTGGTCACCTTTTTCGCAGGATCAGAATGAAGGCAATGCCGCCGACCAGACCGGTAACGACGCCGATCGGCATGTCCTCCGGCGCCATGACAAGCCGCGCAGCAATATCGGCCCAGACCAATGTCAGTGCCCCGAAGGCGGCGCTAAGCGGCACGACACGGACGTTGTCGCCGCCGGCGAGAAGCCGGACGAAATGCGGCACCATCAGTCCGACAAAGCCGATCGCGCCCGAAAAAGCGACCATGACGCCCGTCAGCAGCGCCGTGACAACAAACAGCATGAAGCGGAATTGCGAGACGGCAATGCCGAGCGTCGCTGCCGTCTCATCGCCCATGGCAAGCGCGTTGAGCTCCCGTGATTTCAGCATCAGCACGGCAAGGCAGACAAGCAGCACGCCGGCCGGATAGATCAGATGCTGCCACTGCGCCAGCCCCAAACCACCGAGCATCCAGAAGACAACGGTATTGGCCGCCCTGGGGTCGCCGAGAAAAATCAGGAGATTGCCGAGCGCGGTAAAGACAAAGGCGACGGCGACGCCAGACAGCACCAGCCGGTCGGCTGATTGCGAGCGCGTCAGCCGGGTCACCAGCGCTACGGCGGCGATCGCGAGTAGCGCGCCGGCGAAGGAGAATAAGGGTACGGTCAGTAGCCCAAGGATGAGCCCCGTATGCAGTAGTGCCAGGATAGCACCGAAAGCGGCACCTGAGGAAACGCCGAGAAGATGCGGATCAGCCAGCGGATTTCGCGTCAAGGCCTGCAGCACAGCTCCGGTGACCGCAAGCCCGGCCCCCACGAGCAACGCGAGAATGACGCGCGGAAAACGGACGTCCCAAACGATGCTTTCCTGTCCGCCCGACCAGGTGACGGGAAACAAGCTGGCATGCAGCTTGTTGCCGACGATCGACCAGACGGTCGCAAACGGGATCGGTGCCGCACCGAAGGAAACGCCCGCCGTGATCGACATGGCGAGGAGAGCGACCAGGAGAGGGATTAGAATGGGAAGGCCAATACGCATGCGAAAATCCAGGAAGCGATCCGATCCGCTCAGTGATCGACTGGACGGATGGGCATTGTCGTTCGTTACATCGCTTCCGGGTGGAAAGCCTTCGCCAGCGTTGCGATCGCCTCGATATTGCGCGGTCCCGGCGTGGCCTCGACATAGGGAAGCACGACGAAACGGTCGTTCTTCACCGCGTCGATGGTCTTGAAAGCCGGATTGTTCTTCAGAAATGCGATCTTCTGGGCCGCCGTGACTTCGCCGTAGTCGACAATGACGATGACCTCGGGGTTTTTCTCGATCACAGGCTCCCAGGAGACCTCCGTCCAGCTCTTTTCGACATTGTCCATGACATTGGTGCCGCCGGCCGCTTCGATCATTGCCGTCGGGATGCCGTACCGGCCCGAGGTGAAGGGCTTCTCCTCACCGGAATCATAGACGAAGACGCGGGTCGGCTTGTCGGCACGGCTGATCTTCGCCTGGATAGCGCCGAGCTGCTTGCGATAATCCGCCACTAGGGCTTCCGCCCTATCCTCGACACGGAAAATCCTGCCGAGATTGAGCAGGTCGACGAACATGTCGTCCATGGTCGGCTTGTTCTTCTGCATGACGAAGATGCAGGATTCGGTGAGCTCATAGACCTTGATGCCGAAGGTCGCCAAAGTCTGCGGCGTCACTTCGCCGCCCACTTTCATGCCGTAGTTCCAGCCGGCGAAATAAAAGTCGGCATTGGCTCCGAGCAACACTTCCTTGGTTGGATATTTCGGCGACAGCTCCGGCATTTCCTTGATGCCGTCCCGCAGCTTCTCATCCAGCGTCTTCCAGCCGGAAACCCCGGTGTAGCCGACCATGCGATCCCTTAGCTTCAGCGCCAGCATCATTTCCGTGAGGTTGACATCGTTGGAAACGGCGCGCTCCGGCGCCTTGTCGAAAGTGACATCGCGATTGCAGCTACGCACGGTGACGGGTTCGGCCAAAGCAGCGCCAGCAAAGAACGTACCGAGCAGCAAGGCGGTAGCGGACAAGGACATGCGGAAAGACATGGATGGCTCCAAATTATCGAAGAGAAAACGTAAAACGATGGGATGTGTCGCCCACGACCTGACGGCTCGCTTCGACACGGAATGCGGATGAGATGCGCTCGGCGGTCAGAACCTCGGTTGCCGAGCCGTGGCCTGTCAAACAGCCGGAATCGAGCACTGCGACATGGGTGGCGAAATCGGCGGCAAGATTGATGTCGTGCAAGGTCGTGATGATCGTCCGACCAAGGCCTTTCAGCAGCTCCAGTATTTCGAGCTGATGGCGGATATCGAGATGGTTGGTTGGCTCGTCGAGGATAATCAGCTCCGGCTCTTGCGCCAGCGCGCGGGCAATCAATACCCGCTGCTTTTCGCCGCCCGAAAGCGACGCGAATTGCCGGAGCGCCAGATCCTTGAGCTCCAGGCGGACAAGTGCTGCCGCGGTCGCCGCATGATCCTCCTCGCTCCAACGCGCCATGCCCTTGCGATGGGGAATGCGGCCCATCATCACCACATCGCGGACGCTAAAGGGAAAATCGCCCGGCGTCTCCTGCAGGACGACGGCGATACGCTGCGCCGCCTCGCGCGGGCCGATCGACCAGAGATCGATGCCGTCGAGACGCACGCAACCCCGTTGCGGCCGGATACCACGATAGAGGCAGCGCAGCAGGGTCGATTTACCCGCCCCGTTCGGGCCGATGATTGCCAGCCGATCACCAGCTTTGACGGACAGGCTGATGTCCCGGATGATCGGTTTACCCTTATGCGGGCCCCAGGTGACGCCGTCAGCTTCCAGTCGCAAGCATTTTTCCAGCATGACCCCGCTCCTACTGCAAGAGCGTTGCTTGGCGTTCGGCCGAAACGATCGCAGCCGGAATGCACGCCAATGTCTTGCCGCCCAGCATTTTCGGGCGTTCGCCTTCCCGTGTCAGGCCATCGGGCCGATCGCGGTAAAGCTCGGCGAAGGAGACGAGTGCCCCGATATCCGCCTCGCCCGCGATGTCGCCGAAGAGGTAGGTCGCCTTTGCCGTTGCCTGGAAGGCGACGGTGCATGGCCGATCGCAGCCGGCCATGCAAACGCTGCCCTCCAGACTGAAATCGTCGGAAAGTGCCGCGCCAGCCTGGGTAATGGCGGCCTGTAGATGCTTCAGCAAATCAAGACCGGGACGGCATGGCGCGCCGACGTGACGGCAATTCGTGCATACGGTGATCCGATGCGTCTGCTCTCTCGCTGTATCCATGAAAAGCCTCCCGGAGATCTCGCCGGAGGCAAAGTCAAGATAGGGCCTGCGGACGCGAATGCTCCGTCGCCCAACCACTGAATTTCCATCGGAACACCCCGTCCGTTGCGGTTGACGTCATCGATGGCAGGTCTCCTGGCTCGCGGGTCACAGCCCGTTCGCACCTTCCCGGCATGAAGCCAGTGGCATGTCGCGAACGCGCTCTCCGCTTACAGTTGCGGGGGCAGCCACGGTTTTGGCCCCTGATGGGTAATCCGCACCGTGTTCCCTTTTCAGCCGCCCTCCGGATGATTCCGGCGGCAGCACCATCGGTATGGTTCATCTCACAGAAAATCAAAGCGAGCAATGGTAGTGTCATTGAGGTCTGCACTTGTCCCCGAATTCCGGTTCGCGTGAATGGTAAGCGCATTTGTTATGTTATTACGTTACTAATTTCAATCAAAAAATAAGGCATGGCGATGAGGCCGAAGCTCGTATTCATAAGGGCTGTTGAACATGGCAAATGACCTCGCCTCCGAGCTTAGGCGAGCGACAAAAATCCCAATCACACCGCCTTGCACTGCGGATAGAACCGGGCCGCCACGCCTTCGGCGGCCGCATAGGCCTGCGTGACGATCTCGGGCACGAGATCGATGTCCGGCAGGCTGCCGAGCCCCAGCGGGCCGATGGCGAAAAGTCCCTCGATTATGCGGCCATCTGTGGAAAGCGCCCCCGTTGCTTCGACAGCAAGGCCAAGACCGAGTTCATCCGGTGTGGCGAGGCCCGCGTTGATCAGGCTCCGCATCAATGGCGTATCGAGATCGGGCTCCCGGCAGCGGCAATCGATCACCTCGTCGGCATAGATCTGCTCCGCGCCCTGCTGACCGGCCGGCTTCAGCATCAACCCGGTCGGCGTGCGCCTTAGGAATTGGCCGCGACGCGACAGCGTGTTGCCCTCCGCCAACTCCTGCTTCAGCCGGACATACAGAGCCTCCGGGAGACGGTTTCTATGGCTGTCGTAAAGGGCGCGCAGATGGCGGTTGAATTGCTGCTTCTGTCCGGCCGGCAGCGAGCGCCAGAGGGAGCGCGCATGTTTGCGCAGGCCGTTCATGACGGATTGCCAGCTTTGCCCGCTCGCCTCCGCATTCTCGCAAGCCCGCCGGATAAAACGCACAATCTCGCTGAGACTGCCGGGCATTGCTTCTGCAGGAAAGACCGGATCGGCATTGCTGCGGGTGTGGCTCTGCGGCAGAAAGCCGTGTCTCGAAACGATGGTGATCTGCCCATCATAGCCGTTGTCGCGCATCTGCAGCAGCCGGTCCACGACGCGCAGACCGCTACCGAGCAAGACCGTATGCGGGCGCGACACTAGGCGGCGGGCGCGGACCGTCGTCGGCGTCGCCACCGGTTCGCCGCTCTGCGGCTCGTGATCGGCAATGCCGTAACCAGTCGCCAGGACCACGGTGTCGAACGGGGGATAGACGGCGCCGGCGCTCTCCACCAAAAAGCGGTCGCCATGGCTGCGGCGAAGGCCGATCACCGTCTCGCCGCTGACCTGCACCGCAATATCCCGCCGCGAGGACAATGCCTCGGAAAAGCGCTGGTACACATAGTCGCTGAAAATGCTTTTGGGGACGAATATCTGCAAAAAGCCCGGTATGGCCGCCGGCACGGCACTGCGGAACGCGGCATTGCTACAGAGCCAATCGTTGAAATCATCGGGATCGCCAGCGGAAACCGAGAGATCGCGCACACGGCTGTTCAGGATTTCGCTGCTATGGCCGGAAGCCAACGCCTGACCGCCGCTGACGCTGGAATTGGGGTCGAAGAGCTGCAGATGAAAGGGCGTCCGCACCGTCTTCATCAAGGCGATCGCCGTCATCATGCCGGAAAAGCCGCGGCCGATGACAGCGATGCGCGGCATCGCATAGGCCTGCGCCGAGGCATTTGCCCTGGCAGAAAAAAGTCCCTGAACCGTCATATCAACTCCTGGGGCAAGAGGTGGTCGATCATGCTTTTCTGAGGGCACGCTGATACTTTGCCTGTGACCCGCACACAGCTCGCGGCCATCAAACGCTCGGCCGCTAGAGCGCCGCGCGTCGTAAACGCATTGGACGCTCTGGTTCTTGAATCCAGGGCATCCCTCTACCTGACGGGATGCTCTGGGCGGGCTCCCATTCAAGCTAGGAAGCCCGTTGCCTTCGTCAACCTGGACACACATCGAGCCATTGACGGCTCGACAAATGTCATTGTCGCTATTGTCTACTTATTTAGTCGTATATGAAAGCGCGAAAATGCGCCGGTAGCAAGCGCTTTCTTGCGACCGCATTTTTCATGGAAGACGACGCTTATGGCATGGCCCCGCACAGGACGTCGTGCAACGGTGGTCTTGCCCGCCTGAATTGCCGATCCTCGACCCCCTTCGTGAACGCGGAAAAGAGTTGGAAGCCCTGCTCCCATCGGCCAAAACCGCTGGCGATATTGATGTGGCCGGCATGGCCGAGATCATGAAGCTCACTATCCCATCGCGCGGCATGATGCCGAAGCTCGACGAAATCCATGTACGGATCATCGCGGCTGCCAACGACAAAGCTCGGAAATGGCAGAGCTTTAGTCGGCATTGTGCCGAAATCGATGGCGCCGGGATGCAGCCTCTCCGTCCGGTCGAGATCACAGGGAGCCACAAGAAAAGCGCCTTTCACATGCCGGGCGGCGGGGTGATCTGCGAGATTTGCGGCAAGCAGGCATCCGAGACTATGCGTGACGAGCCAGGCTTCTTCCACCCGCTCCAACTCTCTCTCCAGCGCCGCCAACCAGTGTTCCAGCACCGGCCTCGACCATGAAGCCTGACGGACGATGGCCGCAGAGGTCTTATCGCGCGCCCAATGGCGCTGCCAATGCCCCTCGGCGGAGCCGTTTAAACCCGGAAGGATCAGTGTCGCGACCACGGCGCTCTCCTGGATGCGAGCGATGGCTGCATTGAGCCGCCCGCTTACAATTTCTCCATTCGGTGCCTATTATGGCGGATAGCGAAATCTGGATAAGCAAAGAAAATCTATTGTATAGTAGATCTATAGAAATTACGATCATAGCGCTTTCGCCAGCTAAGTCACTGATATGCCATCGTTGATGGGGTTATGAATGGGAACTGTTTCACAGTTGCACGAGCGCACCAGACCGCTCGCACACCGCATTCAAAGCGACGAGGAAGCGCTGGAAATCGCGCGATCGCTGGCCATCCAATTTGCACAGCAGGCAAGCGACCGCGACATCAACCGGGTGTTGCCCTACGAGGAGCTGGAGGCCCTGTCGCAATCCGGCCTGCTCGGCATCACCACTCCGTCCGAATATGACGGCATCGATATTTCCAACTCCGTTCTTGCCGAAATCATAGCCATTCTGGCCGAAGCCGATCCTTCGATCGCCCAGATTCCGCAGAGCCATTTCTACATTCTGGAAGCGCTTCGCGTCGATGGCAGCGAGGAACAGAAGAATTTCTTCTTTACCAGGGCGCTGGCCGGTGACCGCTTCGGCAATGCATTTTCCGAAGTCGGCACCGGAACGGCCGGTCAATACAACACGCGCCTGACATCGGACGGGTTGGGCTATCGCGTCAACGGCCGCAAATTCTATTCCACCGGCGTAGTTTTCGCCGACTGGATCGGTATTTTTGCGCTGAACGCAGACGACGAACTCATCCTGGCACTTGTCCCGCGTGGCGCTGAAGGCATCCAGATCATGGATGATTGGGACGGTTTCGGTCAGCGCACATCCGGCAGCGGCACCACCATTCTGCATAATGTCTACGTTAACGCCGACGCTGTCGTCGCGCATCACAAGGGCTTCGAGCGGGCGACGACCATCGGTTCGGTCGGCCAAATTATCCATGCCGGCATCGATCTCGGCATTGCCCGCGCCGCTTTCACCGAGACCGTGGAGTTTGTGAAAACGCACGCCCGCCCCTGGATGGACAGCGGCGTCGAGCGAGCGGCCGATGATCCGCTGACCATCGCCAGGATCGGCCAGATCGCCATTCGCATCGAGGCAGCCGCAGCCATGCTGGAACGCGCCGGCAGGAAGATCGATGTTGCTCAGATCAATCCAACGGAAGATGATGTGATCGAGGCCACACTTGCTGTGGCTGCCGCGAAAACCCTGACGACGGAAATAGCCATCGAAGCCTCGAATACACTGTTCGAGCTCGCAGGCACCTCTTCGACCCGCATCGGCCTCAATCTCGACCGTCATTGGCGCAACGCCCGCACCCACACGCTGCACGACCCGGTTCGCTGGAAATATCACATCGTCGGCAACTATCATCTCAACGGCGTAACACCGCCGAAGAACTGGACGCTCTGATGAATTTTGTATCGGAAGGTGGAGAGAGACCGTGACTGCAAATCGCCGTGCCAGTTTGGAAGAGATACGGGCCTTTCACGCGAAAATGATGGCTGCCGCCAGCAATTCCCACGATGAAAGGCTTGAGCGGATTTTCGAGCTTGTACCGCGCGAAGCGTTCCTGGGTCCTGGGCCTTGGCAGATAAAGGTCAATCGGCGCTACATTGAAACGCCCGGCGCCGATCCCTCCATTCTTTATCAGAATGCGCTCGTCGCTTTGGACAGAACCAAAGGCATCAATAATGGGGAGCCGTTCCTGCATGCGGCCTGGATCGGGGTTGCCGCCCCGAAGTCCGGCGACACCGTAATCCATATTGGCGCGGGGACGGGGTACTATACGGCGCTCCTGTCGATGCTGGTGCTGCCAAATGGCCATGTTCATGCGTTCGAAATCGAAGAGGATTTGGCCAACCGTGCACGCGCAAATCTGGAGCCATTCGAGGGAATTTCCCTCGTCCATGGCGATGCGACCACTCTGGCGCTGCCGAATGCCGATCTCATCTACGTAAATGCCGGCGTAATCGCCCCACCGGCATCGTGGCTTAAAGCATTGCGGCCCGCAGGCCGGATCATCTTTCCGTGGCAAGCCAGCAAGAAGGCAGGGCTTGCTGTCCTGATCACCCGCACGGAAACTGGCTACGCAGCACGGCCTTTGATGCCGTCATGGTTCATTCCCTGCGTCGGCGCCTCGGATGTGGACCAATGCAGCAAGTCTCCGAGCCGTGACGACGCCTGGTCGATCCGGAAGGTTTGGCTGACCGAGGATCGCGCGCCCGATGAATCCGCCGCCGCGATCTACAGGGATCTTTGGTTCTCAAAAGCCGGTGACGGCGAACAATAAGCTTGTTCGGGAACCCAATGGGTTAGCCGATATTCGAAGCGCGATAATCTTCCTGCTCTTCGATTTCGATTCCAGGCCCGCCGCCGGCGACGAACTGTTCGAGCGTCATATTGTCGAGAATCGCCGCGATCGCGTCGCGGACTTCCGTCATGGAACGGCGCACATGACAGCGCTCCGGATCGGCGCAATCGTCGCAGGCTTCATAGGCCGTGCGGCTGGCGCAGCGGATCGGCGCGAGCGGACCGTCGAGCGTGCGGATGACATGGCCGATGCGGATATCGGAGGCAGGGCGCGATAGCGAATAGCCGCCGCCTGGCCCCTTCTTCGAGCGCAGCACGCCGGCATTACGCAGTTCCAACAGGATGGTGTCGAGGAATTTCTTCGGGATATTATTGCGGGACGCGATGTCGTTGATAAACGCAGTTTCGCCCGGCCCGAGGCGTGCCAGGTCCACCAGCGCCTTCAACCCGTATTTTCCTTTTTTCGTGAGCATCGCTATCCACTTACTGCAAAGTCGATTGTTGTAAGCCCGGCACGATTCGATCGAGACTCAACCGGCTTGTCCTGTTCGTCATTGACCTCGGAAGTAACGCTGCCGCCCCGTGCGAACAAGATAATAACTCACAAATTGTATAGTTTATATGAGTAAATTTGGGCAAATGTATCGCTCAAGCAACGTTTTTGCACTTTTTTCTACCTTTACGCGGAGCTGCTATCGACTTTTGGCTTGTTATGCTTGCGCTGGGTGTGGTCGGGAGCATTTTGGGCAATCGCCGACGCCACCTGTTCGGCGACGAAAACGGCATGCTCGACCACTTCGGGCAGGCCCATAAGTTCGCCGAAAGTGCCCCGCGCCAAAGGTCCGGAAATGAGCAGCGACGGTGCCGTCTTACCATCAGCGCCGAGCGCCAGCGATGCCATATTGCAGGCAAGGCCGAGCCCTGTGGCATCGATGGCGAGATAGCCCGCATCCGCAAGGGCGCCGATCCAGCCTTGCGAGCCCAGAATGCCGCGATGGCTCGGCCCGGTCGTCACGACGACCGCATCGAATTGACGATCGAGGCTCTTGCCCGAGCGGCTGAGCCGAAGCGTACAATCGATCACCTCGCCCTTCGCCTCTACGGACGCGACGGAAGCCGCGAGTACATCGAGCCTGCCGGTGCTGATCGCCTCCTCACTGACGGCCTCGACCTGCGGCGCGACACGGAAGCGATGCACATCCCAAAAGGGCCGCAAATGCCGCACCACACGACGACGCTCGTTGAGCGGCATTGCCTGCCATAAATCCCCTCCCTGCGCGCGCACCTGATCGATCACCGCATGCCAAGTCCATCCCTCGCCTTCGGCCTTACGAATAGCGGCGCGCACGCGCCTCAGAAGATCAAGCGCTGTCCGTGACGGCTGACTGACGAAATCGCCGAACAACTCCTGCTTCACCGGCGCATGCCCGCGCGATCGCAGCCCGCGTCGGGAAATTGCGGTGATCGGTCCTTTATGACCACGCAGCTCCAGCGAGGCGATGACGTCGGCGGAGGTCAGGCCGTTACCGACCACCAACACCCGATCGCCGGGGCGGATGGCATCGAGCGCATCCGGCCGCGTCGGGTCCGCGACGAAACGCGGATGGCCGGCAAGCGCATTTTGCAATGACCGCGGCGGCAACGGCGACGGATGGCTGGTGGCGATGACGAGAATATCCACCTCCAAGCGCCGTCCCGCCTCGCCCGTGATCACCCATCGGTCATCCAGCCGCCGGACATCCGCAACCCTTTCCGCGACATGGGTGATGGCACCGCCATCGATAAAAGGCTGCACCATGGCATTGATATAACGACCAAAAAGCCCGCGCCGCGGAAACAGGCTGCCATTCGCCGCGACCGCCGTCTGGTCGCCCTCCAGCGCATTGTTGTCTTGAAGCCAGCGCTGGAAATGTTCGAGATCGTCAGGAAACAGGCTCATCTTAGCTGCCGGCACATTGATGCGATGCGCGGGGTCGCGGGTATCATAGGCAAGCCCTGCCCCGAGCCTGGCGCGCGGTTCGAAAATGAAGAGCTGACCGGGCTGCAGCGCTTCCGATTGCAGCAGGTGAAAAGCAACCGCCGCCCCCGAAATGCCGCCGCCGATGATTGCGATGACAGGCCGATCACGCGATTGATCGTGAGAACAAGTGGTCATCGCCAAATCCTTCCAAATCGATCGTTTGCGCCGAACACTTCGCCGGCGGCAACCGAAAATGCCTACGGCATAGGAATATACTCTATAAATTTTATTGACAATAGAATGCCGATGGCAGCGCGATGGTCCAACCGGCTGCTGACCATCCGTGACCGCCGATACATCCATGCAAACAAGGACTTCTTTGTGCCCCGCACAACAGCGTTATCGCACCGCAGGATGTGAAAACCTTGGCATACGCGGAACAAAGGCACATACTACCGATTGTTCTGATACATGTTCTCTGGGAGGAGAAACATCATGGAACTGCTGCACCTGCTCACCCCCTTCGACTATATGCTGGTTCTGGTTCTCGCAGCCATTTTCGTATTCAGCGTGATGGAAGGCGGCGGGCATAAGAGGCATTAGTTAGCCCCAGCCGAATAGCGCAATCTCCCCAAAGCCCAGCGATTCGAATTGAAGGTTTGGCGTGTGTTTTCGCCGTCCATCCTCCCGCAAAATTTATGATTTTGATCCCGCTTCGAATGAAAGCGATCTGTAGATCGCGTCAGGAGTAGAACGCGGTCGAAGGAACAGTTCCGTTTTTCCGCAGTTACCTTTTTGTAAAAGGAGAACGCGATGCCAAAATTGAATGCAGGTTTCACGGGAACGCCGGTTGAGCAGCCCGAAGGAGTGAAAAGGGCGGTAAAGTCGGCAACATCCATGGCCAAGCGCGAGGCGCAAGCCGTTGCTATAGGCGCTCAGGAACACCAAACAACGACCGCAACGATCGTCGCAATTGGCGCAATTATTTTTGGATTGGGCTACCTGATGGGAAGAAACGCCGCGGAAAGCGAGCGCTCACATCACTGGTGGTAATCCCCAAATGCTGCCGCAGTCGTCAGGACGGCATTTCTTGAGTCATTCGGCAGCAGGCAAAGCGAGATCACAGTAAATTCCAATCATGGGAACTTACCTGAACGCCAACGGTTAGATTCAGAGAACTTTGGGTTTGGCATGGCCATGCAAAGTCACCTTGCGTTCATTCTTTATGCAGGCACCGTAATCGCTATGGGATGCATCCTGATCCTCGCAACGCTGATTGCGCCGGATCCCGATTACTCGAACCGCCTTCCCGCATCACCTTATGCAATCAATCATGCGCAATGAAGTCGCGCGCCCATGTCGCCGCATGATGCGTGCATAGCGACCTTGTGGCCAAACGCCAGGCTCTGGAAACAGAAAACCGCAACAACCTTTATTTCCAAGGCTTTGCGGTAATTCTCAGAAGAAATTTTGGTGGGTGATGTAGGGCTCGAACCTACGACCCGCTGATTAAGAGTCAGCTGCTCTACCAACTGAGCTAATCACCCGTAACCGCTCGCTCGCGGTGTGACCGGGCATATAAATAGGATCGGTTTGATTGTCCAGCGGCCAGATGAATTTTCTTTGGTTAATCGTCAAAAAAATTTCGAAGAGCCGCAAAAACCTTACAAAATCAAAGCTCAAGAATTCCCGTCGCCACGCGTACGGCCTGACCGCCAATGCGGGCGTTGGCGATATCGCCGCCGTCGATGTCGATGTGAAGGTGGATAAAGGATGGGCGGCCCATCTCGACACCCTGCTCGACGATGACGGGATGGTGGCCATCCGGCAGCCGGTCGAAATAGTTTATCGCGCCGGAAAGCGCAGCCACCGCCGCGCCCGTGGCCGGATCCTCGACAATGCCCATCCCGACGGGGAATACCCGGGCATGGAACTTGGCCGTGTGATTGAGCGCGCCACGGCAATAGATGAAGGCCGAGGCGAGCGCACCGTCGACGAAGGGCACGGTCTTTTCCCAGAGCTGTGGGTCGAATTCCATACGCTCGGCGGCCCCGACATCGTGCACTGGCACCAGCAGGAACGGCACGCCGGCGCTCCAGATCGACGGCACGTGATTCTCGAAACCGATCTCGGTGATCTTCAGGCTGAGCGCATTGGCGATATCGGCACGGTCGAGCGGCAACATGATTTGCTGTGATTTCCGCGGCAGGTCGAATTCGGCAAAACCCGCCCTTTCCTGCCTGAGCCGGACGGCGCAGCGCACCGGCCCCACCCGCTCGTCCAGCACCGAAACGAGATCGACGTCGCCGCCATGGCGGGCATGCGCCCGCTCAGCCAGAGCGATCGCAGTGCCAACGGTCGGGTGGCCGGCGAAAGGCAGCTCGCGGGCGGGCGTGAAGATGCGCAAGCTTGCGGTATGCGCCGGGTTCTGCGGCGGCAGAACGAACACCGTCTCGGAGAGATTCATCTCCTTCGCGATCGCCTGCATCGCCTCGTCGTCCAATCCCTCGGCATCGAAGATGACGGCTAGCGGATTGCCCGCGAGTTTTCTGTCGGTGAATACATCATAGACACTGAAGCTGCGGGCCACCCCTGCCTCCATTACATGATTCTAGACTGTAGACGCCTGCTCAACCATACATAACGGCAACACATTTGAGCGCAAGCTAAAGCTATTCCCGACGACCGAAGAACCACGCGAGAATAGGCGGCATCGCCGAACTATAATGATGCGCAGCAGGGTTGGCCGAGCGAATGGCAACCGCGTCGTCGATCTCCTTTTCGTGGTCTACCAGCATATGCGCCCGGATCCGCTCCAACATCTCCTCGGCTGTCCAGGGGAAGCGGAAGATGCGGAAGAGGGTAACAGAAAGGTTCGAATGCGTGGCGTAATAGCCCGGCTCCGCGACCGCATCCCATAAGTCGAGGCCTGTTTCCTCCATGACTTCGCGACGCATGTTGCCCTCGACATCGCAGTGCCCATCGACGATATCGTTTTCATCCATCGAACCCGCGGCACAATAGACCTGGCCGGGATTGGCGGTGTGCTCAGCCATGCGGATGGCAATGATCGCGCCGTCGGAAGAGACGGCGACCGGAAAGGCAAAGACATGAAAGCCGCCACCGCGCTCCCTCTGTTTGCGCCACCACATGAATGTGGAGAACGGCGTCACATATGCCTCGCCCTCTACAGCCTGCTCGCTGACCGACAAGCGATGCTGAAAGATCATCCGCCCATCGAAAAGTGCCGGATTGGCGGCAATCTCCTTCTTCCAGTTTTCCTGCGCTGCCTCGGCGTTGCTGAGATGAAAAGGGTGATCGCCGGCGATAACCGCAAGATCGATGCGGGCCACCGGGAATACAGTATTTTCCGGCGGCCAGGCGGCCGTGTCGTTTCGCAGTTTGAAAGCGTGAGTCATAGTAGGTCCAATGTCATGACGACGGGGCAATGATCGGAGGCCTTCGGCCTGTCCCAACCGGTACGTGGATAACGTTCTACTTCCTGTCCGGGCGGAAATATGGTGCGAAAGGGCTGACCGGAGCGGATGACGTCGGGCATCCGCTGCGCATTGGCGCGCGCCAAGGCCGGAGACAGCCAGATATAGTCGAGCTGGCAAAGCCACTGCTCCTGCGGCCCGCGAGCGTGATACAACGTCCAGCGGTCCAGCACATCGCGCCGGCGCATAACGTTTTCAACGAAACCGTCCTTGCTGAAGACATCGAGTGCCGGGCTCTCGTCATCCCGATGTTTGAAACGATAGCCGGTGTGGCGCGTGCCGATGACATCGACGCGCTCCTGATAATCATTCATATCGCCGCAAATAGCGAAATTCTTCGTCGCCGTATGACCGGCGCCAAAACGGTCCTCGATGAGGCGGCGCACGGCAAGCGTCTCGGCGCGGCGGACCGGCATGGTCGAATCTCGGCCACCGACGCCTTCCCGCACTGGCCCCATCGATTTCAGATGCACGACATACAGCGAGAACGGCACGCCGCCGATGGTCAAATCAAGCTCCAGGCAATCACGCTTGAAGATCTTGTCGTCCAGATGAAGATCAAGTGCGGCCAGTTCATCGTTGAAAAGACCGAAATCGCGATAAGTCACCATGGCGTGACTTCTGATGTCCTTCAACAGGATCGGCTGCCCGTCACGCGTCTCCTCGCGCGTCATCACGGCAACATCGATACCCCTGCCATCATTGCCCTCGATCAGGAACTTCTGCCGGTAGCCATTGCCGACCATGCGGTAGAGATAGCCGTACTCGAAAGCCTGCAATGCCGCCATGCTGTCGACTTCCTGCAGGCAAATGATGTCGGCATCTGCATCGGCGATCGCAAGCGCCGTCATCTGCCGCGTGTCGTCGGTGGCAGCGACCACGCGCGCCGCTTCGAGCTGCTTGTAAATGGCTTCGTTCTGCACGTCGAACAGCTTCAACACACGGTCCTGGCGCAACTGATTACGGAAACCGGTGTAATCGAAACGGGTCAGCAGGTTTTCGACATTGAAGGTGGCAAGGCGCAGGGACATCTGGCATTCCGGTTTGTGGAGATATGGGCCGGCTCGCCCAAATCAATTGGGCTTGGCTGTTACGGTCGATTTGAACTTGCCCATGAGATAGGGGCCGGAGAGAACAGGGGCATATTTCGGCTCCTCGCCCGGAGAAAGACAGGACGGCAGGCAGGCGATCTCGGCAAACCAGTTCGGCTGGTGAAAGAACGCCAGCGACTGCCGTCGTTGCATTCCTCCCTCTTCCGGTGGCGGATTGACGACACGGTGCACCGTCGAGACCCAGCGATCATTGGTCCAAAGCGCCATCAGGTCACCGATATTAATGATGAAGGCGCCAGGTACCGGCGGCACCGGCGTCCATTGGCCGTCGGGCGTAATGATCTCCAGACCCTTGGAGCCCGGCTGTGGCAGCAGGATCGTCAGGCTGCCATAATCGGTATGCGCCCCGGCGCGCAACTGGCCCGGTTGCGGCGCGACACGCTGCTCGGGATAATTCAGCGCCCGGAGCGCGCTGATCGGTGCGTCGACGTAGCTGTCGAAAAAATGCTCGTCGAGACCGAGCGCGGTGGCAAAGACGCGCATGATCCGCGCCGTCAAATCCTCCATCGAACGGTAATAGGCCTTCCAGGCATCCGCAAAGCCTTCCGGGCCATCCGGCCAGATTGTGGCGGCATAGCAGAAGCCGAGCGCTTCCGGATCGGTCATGCCGGCCGGCACAGCAAGCGGGCCACCGTTGAAACTTTCCTTGAGGTCGGGCGGTGTGTCGATGTTGCGCGATTTCGACAGCGCCTCGGTGCCCGGGCCAAGATAACCATAGGGATAGCCGGGATACGGCGCTTTTGCCCGTTGCTTGACATCGGCGGGCCGATCAAAAAAAGCGTGCGTCTTTGCCCATACGGCTTGGATTACAGCCTCATCGACACCATGATTGGCAATCGCCAGAAAGCCGGTCGAACGGCAGATTTCGTCGACCTCAGCACCAAGCCGCCTCTTCTCCCCTTCGTCGGCCGCCTCGAAGGCGCCGAGATCGAAAATCGGGAAGTTTTGATCGGACATGGCGCGACTCCCATTCGTGACATCGGGCAACTCAAGCACAGGTGGGGACCGTGAACAACCGTCTTGTCTCCCCGCCCGCCGCATCGATCACAGCCGCCATGCCGAGCGAACGGCGACCGCATAAATATCGCCCGTTTTCACCGCTTCGCGGCTATAGGCTCTCAATATCTGACCATCCGGCAGCGATAGCCGCAAGGCGTAGCGCTCGCCCTCGTAAAGGACGGTGTCAACCCTGCAAGAGATACCATCGGCATCGGCGACCACGTCCTCGGGTCGAACGAGGATATCAGCGCGCGGGTTCCCGTCCCCCTGCTCTCTCCAAATCGTCTTCAGCGCCGGCCAATCGATAAGCCGCAGCTTACCATCCGGAATGGCGAGCGACAGGATCGCACCCTGTCCGACCAGTCCGCCGACCAGCCGGCCCTCCGGTCGCGCATAGATTTCCGCCGGCGCCGCCACCTGCAATAGCCGTCCCTCGGACATGACTGCGACATCGGTCGCGAGCGCCATTGCCTCGCTCTGGTCGTGAGTGACATAGACCATGGTGGCGCCCGAGCGCTGATGGAATTCGCGGAAGGTCTCCTCCATCTCCTTCTTGAGATGACGATCGAGATTGGCGAGAGGCTCGTCCAGCAGCACGACATCGGGCGATGTCACAAGGCAGCGCGCCAGCGCCACACGCTGACGCTGGCCGCCGGAAAGATCCGCAGGCCGCCGTTCCGCATAGTCTTCCAGCCGCACGGTCGACAGCGCCTCTCGCACCTTCTGACGGTAACGCTCGCCGGAAATGCCGCGCACTTTGAGTGGGTAGCCGACATTGCCGGCAACGTTCATATGCGGCCAGAGTGCATAGGACTGGAACACCATCGCCATGTTGCGCCGCTCCGGCGGCAAGGTATGGGCGGCATCGGCAAGCAGACGTTCGCCGAGATGGATCGAACCATCCGTCGGCTGCTCGAAGCCGGCTATCATCCTCAGCACCGTCGTCTTGCCGCAGCCGGAGGGGCCGAGCAACGCCAGGAAACCACCTTCACGGACTTCCAGCGACAGCGCCTTGACCGCCGGACGACCGCCCGTGCCGAAATCCTTGCTGACGTGATTGAGGATCAGCTTCGCCACGGCACCACTCCCTTCGGCAGGTGCTTGGCCAGAATTTCCAGCAACAACATCATGGTGACCACCATGGCGACGACGATGACGGACATGGCGGAGGCGAGATCGGCGCTGCCGCCATCATCGAGATTGTAGATGACGACGCCGAGCGTTTGCGTGCCCGCCGCCCAGAGCAAAGCGGAAACGGTAAGCTCATTGCAGGCGATGAGAAAAACCAGGATCACCGAAGCGCCCGCTGCCGGCGCGATCAGTGGCACGATGATATCGGTAAGACGACGGAAGAAACCGGCGCCTGAGAGACGAGCCGCCTCCTCCAGCGCCGGATCGAGCTGCAGAAAGGCGCTCATCACCGGCTTGAGGCTGACAGCGAAATAGGCCGAGAAATAGGCGAGCAGAATGATCCAGATCGTGCCGTAAAGCGTGATATTGAGGACGGGCAATGGTGCCGCGAAAACCAGGATGAAGGAAACGGCGACGATGATCCCCGGCAGCGAATAGGGAATCTCGATCAATCCGCCGACAATCCGGCTCAGCATATCCTTGCGCCGCGTCAGGGAGTAAGCGGCCAGAACAGTCACCACCAGGAGACCAAGTGCCGTCATCCCGGAGAGGAATAGGGAATTGGAAAAAGCGACGCGCGTCACCGTCTGCCGAAACAGAATTTCGGTGAAGGCGTGCAACGACGCCGTCTTGAAGGTCAACGGCACGCCATAGGCCGGCACCAGCGCGCCGGCGACCAGAGCGAAGAACGGTGCGACGAGCATAATGAACAGGATCATCCACAGCAGCGGCACGGCGGCAAGACGCCAACGGCCGAGCGCGAGGGCGGCAGAGGCGCCGGAAAGGCCGATGACGCGATAATCCCGCCCTTTCAGCGCTTTGCCCTGCACCGCAAGGCCGGCAACCGAAATCACCGCGATCATCGCCGACAGCACGGCGATGTCACCGAAGGTGCGTGGGCCAAAGGTGGAGAATTTGGTGAAGATCAACGTCGACAAGGTGAAGATCGAAGCAGGAATGCCGAGTATAGCCGGGATGCCGAAATTGCCGATCGAAGAGACGAAGGCAATGGCGGCGCCGGCGATGACACCGGGCAGTGACAGCGGCAGGATGATGTCGCGGAACACCCGAAATCCCGAAGCACCCGAAAGCCTTGCCGCCTCGACGCCGTCACGCGGCAGTGCCATCAGACCGGCCCGGAGTGCCAGATAAACCAACGGCGCGTGCTGCACGCCATAGAGCAGCGCAATGCCGCCGACAGAATAAAGCGGCTGCGGCGAGCCGAGCGGCGGCGCGATGTGCAGCGCCTTCAACAGGGGGCTCGATGGGCCGGACATCTGCACCCAGGCGAGCGCGGTGACCTGCGGCGGGATCATCATCGGCAGGACGAAAAGAAAACTAAGGGGTCCCCGGCCCGGAATGTCGGTCAAGGTGAGCAGGAAGGCAAAGAGGCTGCCGAGCAACACGGAAATAACCGTGCCAAACACGGCGGTCTCAATCGTATACCAGGCCGAACGCCAGAGGGCGGGATCGGTGATCAGTTCGTAGGCTCCGCCACGCAGCAGCGCCTCGATGCCAGCCTCCGCCAGCCGCGCCAGTGGCAGCGCGCTGAGCAGCATCACGATGGTAACGACAAAAGGAAACAGCCAGGTTGGCTGGCTGTTTCCCTTCCGCACATATCCGTACATCGGCCGTCCAGATTGGATCACTTCGATCCGTAATAGGAAGAGAAGGTCTTCAGATCCTGGTCGGTGTTCTTCAGAGCTTCGGCCGCATTCAACGGCAAAACCTTGATGCTGTCACGCGCCGGGAAACCGGCGGGCAGCGGCATGCCGTTGCGGGCAGGGATATAGCCGAGGTTCAGGAAGCCTTGCTGGCCCTTTTCCGACAGAGCGTAGTCGACGAATTTCTTGGCGGCGTCGACATGCTTGGTGCTGGCGAGAATGCCGACCGGCTCGGTCACGGCCGAAACGCCTTCGGTCGGGAAAACGAATTCCAGCGGCGCACCCTTGGCCTTTTCGCGGATTGGCATGTAATCGACGATCATGCCGTAGGCCTTTTCGCCGGAAGCAACCGCCTTCAGCACCGCACCATTGCCGCCGGAAGCGATTGCGCCGTTAGCGGCGAGATTCTTGTAGAAATCCCAGCCGAGACTGCCGACGCCGGCAAGCGTCTGCGCGTGAATGAGAGCGGCACCCGAAGCAAGCGGGCTCGGCATGGCGACGAGCCCCTTGGCTTCCGGCTTGGTCAGGTCCTGCCAGCTCGTGGGCTTCATCGAAGCGGCGGTGTTATAGACGATGCCGGTGGTGATCAGCTTGGTGGAATAGTAGTAGCCGTCGGCGTCATAGAGCGCCGGATCGTAGTTTGCGGCTTCCGCCGACTTATAGGCCAATAGTTTGCCGGCTTCCTTCAGGCGCTCCAGCGTAACCGTATCGGCGATCAGCAGAACGTCGGCAACGGGAGCGCCGGCCTGGATTTCCGCCTGCAGCTTGGCGATGATCTGCGGCGTGCCGTCGCGAACCCAATCGACCTTGATGCCGGGATTGGCAGCCATGAAGCCATCGACGGTTGCCTGCGCATCGGCATTCGGTTGGCTGGTGTAGAGGACGAGATCGGCGGCGGCGGCAGAACCTGAGAAAAGAGCAATGGCCAGCAGGCCGGCGAGAGCGGAAACAAACGTCTTCATGAAGCGTCCTCGGCTGGGTGATGAGAAGGGTTCCTTAGCGGCGGCGGTTAACATGATTGTGACAATCTGCAATCGCAGACCGGTCGTTCATACTATCATTCGACCTTGACCATAAACGCCCTGCACTATCTCCTAGCACGCGAGTTTCAGCTTTGGTTTTGGAGGATAATCTATGGAATACCGTCTGCTTGGCCGCTCCGGCCTCAAAGTTTCGAGCATCACCATGGGCACGATGACCTTCGGTGGCGTCGGCTGGGCGAAGACCGTCGGTGATCTCGGCGTCAGCGAGGCGAAACGACTTGTCGATATGTGCCTCGATGCCGGCGTCAACTTGATCGATACGGCCGATGTCTACTCGCAAGGGGCTTCCGAGGAGATTCTCGGCGAGATCATCGGCGGCCCGCGCAAGAACGGCGTATTGATCCAGGCCTGCGAAGCCAGCCTGAAGCGCATGAAGACTGATGTCATCGATCTCTATCAGTTGCATGAATGGGACGGCCAGACGCCGCTCGAAGAAACGATGGAAGCGCTCGATACGCTCATCCGTCAAGGCAAGGTGCGCTACATCGGCTGCTCGAATTTTTCCGGCTGGCACATCATGAAAGCACTCGGCGTCAGCGAGCGCGACAAGCGCGAACGTTTCGTCAGCCAGCAGATCCACTATACGCTGGAAGCGCGAGATGCCGAATATGAGCTGCTGCCAGTCAGCATCGACCAGGGCCTCGGCGTCCTCGTCTGGAGCCCGATCGCCGGCGGCCTCCTCTCCGGCAAGCATCGCCGCAACCAAGCGACGCCGGAAGGCACCCGCCAGTTTGCCGGCTGGACCGAGCCGCCGATCCGCGACGAGAACCGCCTGTGGAACATCGTCGATACGCTGGTGGAGATCGCCGATGGTCGTGGCGTCTCAGCCGCACAGGTCGCACTCGCCTGGCTGATCGGCCGCAAGGGCGTAACGTCTGTCATCATCGGCGGTCGCACGGACGCGCAATTCAAGGACAATCTCGCCAGCGCCGAGCTGAAGCTGACGGAAGAAGAGCGCAAGCGCCTCGACGACGTCAGTCTGTTGCCTTTACTGTATCCCTACTGGCACCAGCGCAATACAGCAACCGACAGGCTGAGCGATGCCGACCTCTCGCTGATTGCACCGCATCTGGCGAACTGATGGAAAGCCAAAAACCTTCTCTCCCCGAAGAGAAGGTGGACAAGAACTGCTGAACGCAGTGAAGCAGTGATTGGCCGGTTGAGGGGGGAACCCGTCGCATTGCGGCGAGCGCCTTCAGCGGCAAGCGAAAGGCAATCCTTACGGTGCAACGCCCCCCTCAACCTGCGCTAAAGCGCATCCTTCTCCCAGCTGGGGAGAAGGTAAGAACTAGGCCGCCATCGCCCCGATTTCGCTGGCGATCAACTTGCCGAGCCGCGAGATCCCCTCATCGATCATCTGCTCGTTGGCGCAGGAGAAGCTGACGCGGAAGGTGTTCGGGCCGGAGCCATCGGCGAAGAAGGCCTGGCCGGGCACGAAGGCCACTTTCGCAGTCTCCAGCGATTTTGCCAGCAGCTTGGCCCCATCCATGCCCTTCGGCAGGGTAACCCAGACGAACATCCCGCCCTCGGGTTTCGTCCAGCTCGTAACCTCAGGCATATATTTCGCAAGCGCCGCCAGCATGCAGTCGCGTCGGTGGCTATAAGTCTTGCGGACCTTGGCGACCTGCGCATCGAAGCCGCGTTCGGCGACTTGATGGATGGCAATCTGGTTGATGGTCGAGGAATGCAGATCAGCCGCCTGCTTCATCAGCACCAATTTGCGAATGACTGGCGCGTTGGCAACGACGAAACCAACGCGAAGACCCGGCGCCAAGGTCTTGGAAAAGCTGCCGCAATAGATCGTCCGCGTATCGTTGATATTGCCTTTGCGGGCTATCTCCAGCGCCAGGATTGGCGGGATCGCCTCGCCGTCATAACGCAGCGACTGATACGCAGCATCTTCGATGATGGCGATATCCAGTTCGTCGCCGAGATCGATCAGCTTTTCGCGGGAAGCGAGATCGACCGTTTCGCCGGTCGGATTGGCAAAATCGGCGGAGAGATAGGCGAACTTTACCTTTCCACCCGCCTGCTCGGCAGTCGCGCGGTAGGAAGCCGGCGTGCGATTGCCGTTCGGCGTGAGCTGATCGTAAGTCGGCTCATAGGCATTGAATGCCTGCAACGCACCGAGATAGGTCGGCGCGGTGACCAATGCCGTATCCTTCGGCGACAGGAACAGCTTACCCAGGTAATCGAGACCCTGTTGCGAACCGGAAACGATAAAGACGTTTTCAAGCTCGCAGGGAACCCCAAGCGCCACCATCTGGCCGACCAGCCATTCGCGCAGCGGCTTGTAGCCTTCGCTGACCGAATATTGCAGCGCCGCGTTGACAGCCGGGCCGGAAAAGATGTCCGCATAAGCCTGCTTGAATTCCTGATCCGGAAACAGCGCCGGATCGGGAATGCCGCCCGCAAACGAGATGATGTCCGGACGCTCCAGCAGCTTCAGCAACTCGCGGATTTCGGAGGCGCGCATACGGCTTGAGCGCGTCGCAAAGATATTTTCCCAATTCAGCATGGGGCTTCCTCGTAATTTTTTGTCTTTGTGCCACAAGATCACGCAACAAACGATAAGTCAATAATACTGACCTATTTTGTTTGTGACGGTGACATTCTCAAGGAGATTTGTAGTCAAAGGGGTTGAGAACAGCAGCGGGAAAGGCCGAAAAATCGACGATATCGCGCGTAACGATCGTGAGATTATGAACGGATGCAGTCGCCGCTATCATCGCATCGGCAATCAGCGTCGGCGATTTGCGATGCATGAATTGCGCCCATCGGATCATGCACTCCGCATCCAGGGGAATGACCCGAATCCCAAGCTGCAAACTGTCCAGCCAACGCATAAGCTCTTTTGCCTTTTGCGGATCGGTTTCTCCAGTCAACTCTATACCGCGCTGGATCTCGCCGATCGTGATGGCCGAAATCGCAAGGTCGTCACTCCTGACACTATGTATCCAGGCCAGTACCGCGCCATGCGGCTTTACCCTGCGCAATTCCGATACCACATTCGTATCAAGCAAATACAAGCGTCAATCCTCACTCAGATTGACGTCCCGCCAGACCCATTCCTTACGAGACGGGATATCGAGATCGAATCTTGGCTCCGGCGCGAGAAGCACGTCCTTGGCGGACGGCTTGGCCCGCTTGTTCAGTGCTTCCCACTCAGACACGGAAACAAGCACGGCTTTAGGTTCGCCTCTTTTTGAAACAAGCTGCGGCCCTTCCTCCAGCGAGGCATCAAGCATTTCACTAAATTTCGCTTTGGCGTCCTGAACAGGCCACTGGCGCATGACACCCTCCATCTGACTAGTTAAAAGACTAGTTACTTCTCGCCCGCAATTCAAGATCAAACTTGCGAAACAGCGATCCCGCTCCGATACTCAAGTTGATGACCGAATGGGAACACGCATGACAAACGACAACCCCACGTCCTCCTTCTACGACGACAACGCCGCCGTCTATGTCAGGCGCGATCGCAGCCTGCCGCAGCGGCGACTCGATGCCTTCCTGAATACCCTTCCCGCCGGTGCATCGATTCTGGAATTAGGCTGCGGCGGCGGCCAAGACGCAGCCTACATGATCTCGCGCGGCTTCAACGTCACGCCCACAGACGGTTCGCCGGAAATAGCCGAGCAGGCCGAAAAGTTGATCGGAAAGCCGGTCATCGTTCGCAGGTTCGAGGAGCTGGAGGACGACCAACTCTATGACGGCATCTGGGCCGAAGCATCCCTATTGCATGTGCGGCGACCCGATCTTCCAGGGATTTTCAACCGCATCCACAAGGCCCTGAAGAACGGCGGCATATTTCACGCCAGTTTCAAAGCGGGAGAAGCCGAGGGGCACGACAGCTTCGGCCGATATTACAATTATCTCTCGGCCCACTGGCTTAACGATCTGCTCATTTCGACCGGCTGGAAGGACATCTCCCTCAACGAAACCGACGGCGGCGGCTACGATGGCAAACCGACGAGGTGGCTGCGGATGAGAGCCCGGAAAAATATTTGATCGGCTATGTAAGCCGTAAACCCGTCTTGAAACGGTCAGGGCCGGGGAAGTCTCCCTCCCCGGCCCTTTTCATTGCGGTGTAAAGCTGAAGAAGCTTAGTTGACGCTCTTGTCGACCAGCTTGTTCTTGCCGATCCAGGGCATCATGCCGCGCAGCTTGGCGCCGACTTCTTCGATCTGGTGGCTGTCGTTGTTGCGGCGGATGCCCTTGAAGCGGGCAGCGCCGGAACGGTATTCCTGCATCCACTCGGAGGTGAACTTGCCGGTCTGGATGTCCTTCAGGACACGCTTCATCTCAGCCTTGGTCTCTTCGGTGATGATGCGCGGACCGGTGACGTATTCGCCCCACTCGGCCGTGTTCGAGATCGAGTAGTTCATGTTGGCGATACCGCCTTCATAGATCAGGTCGACGATCAGCTTCACTTCATGCAGGCACTCGAAATAGGCCATCTCCGGAGCGTAGCCAGCTTCAACCAGCGTTTCGAAGCCGGCGCGGATGAGCTCGACGAGACCGCCGCAAAGAACGACCTGTTCGCCGAAGAGATCGGTTTCGCACTCTTCGCGGAAGTTGGTTTCGATGATGCCGGAACGGCCGCCGCCGACGCCGCAAGCGTAGGAGAGAGCGAGTTCAAGCGCATTGCCGGAAGCGTTCTGATGAACGGCAACGAGGCAGGGAACGCCGCCGCCCTTCTGATATTCGCCGCGAACCGTGTGGCCTGGGCCCTTCGGAGCGATCATGACGACGTCGACCGAAGCCTTCGGCTCGATGAGGCCGAAGTGAACGTTGAGGCCGTGTGCGAAAGCGATCGCAGCGCCGTCACGGATATTCGGAGCGATTTCGGACTTGTAGATGTCGGCCTGCAGTTCGTCCGGGGTCGCCATCATCATCAGGTCGGCCCAGGCAGCAGCTTCGGCAACGGTCATGACCTTGAAGCCGTCGGCTTCAGCCTTCTTGGCGGTTGCCGAGCCGGCCTTGAGCGCGATCGCAAGGTTTTGCGCACCGCTGTCCTTCAGGTTCAGCGCATGGGCGCGGCCCTGGGAACCGTAGCCAATGACGGCGACCTTCTTCGACTTGATGAGGTTGAGATCGGCATCACGATCGTAATAGACGCGCATTGTTTGTCCTTCCCTTTGCTTGTCTGGGTGCAGATTTTAATTGTCAGACGGTCGCTGTCGCTTCCGCCAATACCTTTTCCGTGCCGTAGAGCCGGAGGAAGGCGCTGACCGCCTTCTCCGCCTGACGGCTGGTGTCCTTCAAACCGGGCTCGCCGAGCAGCATGCGCACATGCAGATCGGAAACGATAAGCCCGTAAAACGTATGGTAAGCCTCGCCGGCGTCCATGAAGCGCAGCAGCCCTGCCCGCTTGCCGGCATCGATCAGCCCGCTGGCGCGCCGGTCGATCTGGCGGCGGCCGCGCTCCAGCAGAAGCTTGCCGAGTTTCGAGCCGTCGCGGTTCGATTGACCGATCGCCAGACGGTTCAATGCGAGCGAAACGTCGCCCGCCAGGACTTCCAGCAGATCGCGGGCGAAAATGACGAGATGGTCATGCAGGCTCGCCACGGTCAGCCGTTCGCCGTTGCGCTCGAAGGTGCGTACCTTGCTCGCCTGATAGGCAATCATCGCCGACAGCAGACCGTCGCGATCGCCGAACCATTTATAGAGACTTTCCTTGGAGCAATTGGCAGCGCGCGCGACGCCCGAGGTCGTCAGCGCCTTTTCGCCGCCGTCGACGAGCAGACGCAGCGCCTGTTCCAGAACGGCGTTCTGGCGCGGCGAAAACTCGCTCGACTGTCCTGCTTCGCTCAGCACGATGGCCACCCCCAAATACGTACCGTACGGTACGGTTCGCCGTCGTTATGACTGAGGGCAAAGCCAGCGTCAAGCGCAAATCGTTGCTGCAACGCGTCAAAAACGAAGGAAATTATTCCGCGGCAACCGGGCTCCGCATGGCCTCGACATCCTTCAGCGGCGGCAGGCCATAGAGGCGGCTATATTCACGGCTGAACTGCGAAGGGCTCTGATAGCCGACGCGGTGGCCAGCCGATCCGACATCGAGCTGCTCGACGATCATCAGCCGCCGCGCCTCGTGGAGCCGGAGCTGCTTCTGATATTGCATCGGCGACATCGCAGTCACCGCCTTGAAATGATGGTGCAGCGAGGAGACGCTCATGCCGACGCGTTCCGCCAGTTCCTCGATGCGCAGCGGCTGGACGAAATTGCCGCGAATCCAGGCAACCGCGCGCGCCACTCTGTTGCTCTGGCTCTCCGCCATCGCGACTTGCAGCAGCCGAGGACCGTTCGGGCCCGTCAACAGACGGTAGAGGATTTCCTGCTCGATCAATGGCGCCATGGCAGGAATATCCTCCGGCCGGTCGAGCAATCTAAGTAGCCGCAACGAGGCGTCGAGCAGTTCCGGCGATGCCGCATTGACCGCAAGCCCACGCATGGGTTCCGATGTCATCGCTTGGCGCGGAATGTTGACGCGCGATAACAGCTCATTCAGCCGTTCGCTGTCGAGCACCATGGCAAAACAGAGGTAGGGAGTTTCACTGTGGACATTGGTTACCTGTGTCGATACGGGCAGATCGAGAGCGGTCAGAATATACTCGCCGACACCGTAATGGTACGTGTCGGCACCGACCGTCAGGCTTTTGCGTCCCTGGACAACGACGGCATAGGAAGGTCGATAGGCCCCATGCTGCCACACGGTCACCGCCGACTGCCGGTATAGATTGAGACCGTCGATCGGTGTGCGATGTTCTCCATCCCCCGTGGCGAAACGGGCAACGATGGAGGCGAGTTCCTGGTTGGGATTGAATGGCAGTGTCATGCGCAACCAACTGTTTTCGAGGGCTTGTCGCAGCTTATCTAGGTGACCCCTCGCCGCTGAAAAAGAGCCGCTGCCAATTTAGATTCGCAGGATCGTACATAAAGCTTGCAGGATCGCTCTAACGCTCTCACCCGGTTCCGGTCCATAAGTCGGCCACCCCAAAGCCAATCCTAACAAAAGGAAGTCTTCCATGGCAATTGCAAAGGGTTATGCCGCCACCGACGCGTCCAAGCCGCTTACTCCCTTCACCTTCGAACGTCGCGAGCCGAACGAAGACGACGTCGTCATCTCCGTTAAATATTGTGGCGTTTGCCATTCCGACATCCACCAGGCCCGCAACGAATGGGGCGGCTCGAAGTATCCGATGGTGCCTGGCCATGAAGTTGCCGGCCTCGTCACGGCCGTCGGTTCGAAGGTGACGAAGTTCAAGGTCGGCGACCGCGTCGGCGTCGGCTGCTTTGTCAATTCCTGCACGACCTGCGCGACGCGCGATTTGGACTACGAACACTTCCTGCCGGGCCTGGTCCAGACCTACAACGACGTGGAAGCAGACGGCGAGACGCCGACCTATGGCGGCTATTCCGACTCGATCGTCGTCAAGGAAGGCTATGTCCTCTCCTTCCCCGACAATATTCCGCTGGATTCGGGTGCACCGCTGCTGTGCGCCGGCATCACGCTCTACTCGCCGCTGCGCCACTGGAAGGCAGGCCCGGGTAAGAAAGTCGCCATCGTCGGCATGGGCGGTCTCGGCCATATGGGCGTCAAGCTGGCGCATGCCATGGGCGCCGACGTGACGGTTCTCAGCCAGACGCTGTCGAAGAAGGAAGACGGCTTCAAGCTGGGCGCCAAGGATTATTACGCCACCAGCGATGCCGAGACCTTCACCAAGCTCGCAGGCACGTTTGACCTGATTATCAACACGGTCGGCACCGCCATCGACTGGAATGCCTATCTCAACCTGCTGAAGTATGACGGCAGCATGGTGCTGGTCGGCGTTCCGGAACATGCCGTTCCGGTTCACGCCTTCTCGCTCATCCCCGGCCGCCGCAGCCTTTCCGGCTCCATGATCGGCTCGATCAAGGAAACCCAGGAAATGCTCGACTTCTGCGGCGAGCACAACATCGTCGCCGAGATCGAGAAGATCAACATCCAGGAGATCAACGAAGCCTATGAGCGCGTTCTGAAGAGCGACGTTCGCTATCGCTTCGTCATCGATATCGCTTCGCTGGCCTAAGAAAAACGGCGGCGTCCGAAACGGGCGCCGCCTTCTTTAATCTTCGCGCATGGTTTCCCTTTGCGTGATCAGCCGGGCGCTGTGCTGGCGGCTGATATAGATCCACAGCCAGCTCCAGGCGACCGCAATGCGCCAGCGCACGCCGATCAGGAAGTAGATGTGGGCAAGGCCCCAGACCCACCAGGCGATCCATCCCCTGAGCTTGATCCAGCCGAAATCGATGATCGCAGCACTTTTGCCGATCGTCGCGAGACTTCCCTGATGATGATAGTGAAATGGCCCTGGTGCCGGCTGGCCCGATAACTTGGCCCGTATCATCTTGGCGACGTAAGAGCCCTGCTGCTTGGCGGCCGGCGCGATGCCCGGCACGGGACTGCCATCCCCGCGCATGACCGCCGCCGTGTCGCCGATGACAAAGATATCCGCCTCGCCAGACGCTCTCAGTTCCTTGTCAACCACGACGCGGCCGGCGCGGTCGGCCGAAACGGCGAGCCATTTCGCCGCCGGCGAAGCCTGCACGCCAGCGGCCCAGACGATCGTCCGGCTCGGCACGAAGGTCTCCCCGATCGTGACACCCTCCGCGGTGCACGATGTAACGGGTTTTCCCGTGCGAACTTCGACGCCCGACTTTTCCAGCGCCTTGTGGGCATAAGAAGACAGCCCCTCGTCAAAACTTGGGAGAACGCGCGGCCCGGCTTCGACAAGAATGATCCTGGCCTTGGTGGTGTCTATGTTGCGGAATTCCTTCGGGAGTGTCGTTCTGGCCAGCTCGGCAATAATGCCGGCAAGCTCGACGCCGGTCGGCCCGGCGCCGACGATGGTAAAAGTCAGCAAAGCGTCGCAGACGGCGGGATCGGTTTCCAGCTCCGCCTGCTCGAAGGCCAAAAGAACGCGGCGGCGGATCGTCGTCGCATCCTCCAGCGTCTTAAGGCCCGGCGCCACCGGTTCCCATTCGTCATGCCCGAAATAGGCATGCGTCGCACCCGTCGCCAGCACAAGCGTATCATAGGCGATCGTGGTGCCACCCTTCAGCGTCACCTCATGTGCCTGGCTGTCGACGCCGACGACCTCCGCCAGCAATGTCGTCACTTCCGGCCGATCGCGGAAAAAGCTTCGGATTGGCCAGGCGATCTCGGACGTGGCGAGCAACGTAGTGGCGACTTGATAGAGCAGCGGCTGGAACAGATGATGGTTGCGCCGGTCGATCAGCGTGATCCGGACCGGAGCTCCCTTGAGATCGTTGACGAGCTGCAAGCCGCCAAATCCACCCCCGACGACGACAACGTGATGATCCTGCATGACGACACCCCGCACCCTGTTTTGTCTTCGCAAGCGTAGGGTTGAGGATGATGGCCAGCAACCGTCTTTTACGCATGGCACCCCTGCATCTGCCACCTTGCCATAGCGGCTAAGATGCTTTCGCCGATTGCGCGCGCAAGATCAGATTGAATACGTCGCGGACGTCCTTGACACCGAGAAATTGTGGAACGTTGGAAAGCGCTGGAGTCCAGGCACCCATACCGCCGAAACGGCCATAGCCGACTTGGGTATCGGTTCCGAAGCTGATCGTCCCTGTTCCATCACCGCGCTGATCCAGATCCAGAGCCGGCAACCGTTCCAGCGATACGGTAAGAATCTTGGAAAACCAGCCGTCGCGTAAAATTATGATGCGCTGGTCACTGACCGCATACTGTGTCCTTGCGCGAACGAACGCATCGACCGCAAAACGACCAACGATAAGATAGAGACCGATCAATACGAAAGGCACGCCCCATAACCTGAAAACGACTGGCGCATTGATCTGGCGTATCACCGAACTTTCCCAGAAGATCGCAAAGCCGCCCCACAACAACGAAAAAGGCACTTGCAGTAGATCTTTCTTATTAAACATGAGCCCTTGCTTCGGCTGGCCCAGCCACAATAATTTTTCACCAGGCAGGAAGTAGTTTTGAATGTCAGAATTGCGCATGGCATATTGCCCCTAAAGCGATAATTGCGACAGCGACTCTACAACTTAAAAACTGGTGATTTTCATGACAGCTTTGCTGAGGTGATATGCAGAATCAGCACGCGACCGTAGTGAGCTCAATGTGCATAGCCGACGGGGATGGATGTGCCGCTTTTCAACTCCTCCATGGAAATGGAGGCCGAGACATCGAAGAGCTCGATCTTGCGTACGAGCATCTTGTAGATGACATCATAGTGCTCGACACGCGGCAGCACGATTTTCAGGATGTAGTCGTGATTGCCGGTCAGCCGGTGCGCCTCGACAATCTCCGGAATGTCGCTGATCGCCTTGCGAAAGGTCTCGATCCATTCGTCGGCATGATGTGCGGTCTTGATCAGCGCGTAGAGCGTGGTGGGCACACCCATCTTCTCGCGGTCGAGCACGACAATACGTCTGGCGATGTGGCCACTCTCCTCCAGCCGCTGAATGCGACGGGAACAGGCGGAGACCGACAGCGCCACGCGGTCGGCAAGATCGGTCACCGAAATGCCGGCATCGGTCTGCAAAAGATCGAGAATCTTTCTGTCTCGCCCGTCGAGCATATGCAACGATCTCCCTAATGGCGCTGTAATTTTGCGCATAATATCATTCTTGCGCAAAATCTTGCAGTGAAGATCGCATAGACGACAAAGATTGCAAACACGAGGCGCGTGAAATGTCTCAATATTCTGCTATTCACATTCGAGAACGGAGAGCGGCAGTATGCGCACTATCGGCCTGATCGGCGGCATGAGTTTCGAGAGTTCGGCAGTTTATTATCGTCTTATCAATGAGATGGTTCGCGACAGACTGGGCGGCCTCGCCTCTGCCGAGGTGCTGATGTATTCCGTCAATTTCGAAGAGATCGTCGCCATGCAGAAGGCCGGGCGTTGGGACGATGCCGCTGCCCGTCTCGGGGATGCCGCGCTTCGCCTGCAGATCGCCGGTGCCGAATGCGTGTTGATCTGCACCAACACCATGCATCTGATCGCCCCGGAAGTTGCCGCGCGTATCTCGATCCCCCTGATCCATATCATCGACGAGACCGCTGCCACGCTGAAGGCCGCCGGCCGCGTTAAGCCGCTACTGCTTGCCACGCGCTACACGATGGAACACGGCTTCTATGCCGACCGCATGGCCCGCAATGGCGTTTCCGTCATGGTCCCCGGCGCTGAAGATCGCACCACGACCCACGACATCATCTTCAATGAACTCTGCGCCGGCGTCGTCAAGGACGAGTCGCGCCGGAAGCTGATGGCCATCATCGAGCGCGCCAAAGCCGAAGGCGCCGATAGCGTCATTCTTGGCTGCACCGAGATCTGCCTGATCCTGGATCCGAACGCGCTTACTCTGCCGGGCTTCGACACCACGGCGATTCACGCACAGAAAGCTGTCGATTTCGCTGTCGGCAATGAAAAGGCAAGAGCAAGCCAGGCCGCGTAAATCAAGCCAAATTTACTTGACTGAGTCAAATAAATGATGGACATCGTCTCCTATGCTGTAGGGAGACGATGTCCATGCTTGTGACTACGGAACTCGCGACCATCGATGCGGCGCGCGACTTCAATCGCTTCTATACCAGTTTCCTTGGCGTTCTGAACAAAGCCTATCTCGATAGTCCCTACGCGCTGACTGACGTCCGCGTGCTGTTCGAAGTCGGCTCGCGTGGCGGCGTCGCCGCTTCGACACTGACGCGGGATCTGCATCTCGATCCCGCCTATCTCAGCCGCATTCTGAAACGCTTTCGCGAAGACGGCTTGATCGAAACCAAGCCAGATCCGGACGATCTGCGCAGCCAGATCATTACAGTCACCGACAAGGGACAAGCGCAGTTCCACGAGTTTGTCCGCCGCTCCCGCGCCGAGATCGCCGGGCATTTCGATGCGCTGGCCATCGGTGAGCCCGAACGTGTCGTGGACGCGATGCGAACGATCCAGACCGTCCTCAACTCAAGTGCCAATGTCACGCCTCCCGCCGTCATCCGCACTCACCGCGCCGGCGATATCGGCTGGATCGTCCAGAGCCAGGCCCGCTTCTATTGCGAGGAATTCGGCTGGGATCTGCGTTTCGAAGGCCTGATCGCCGAGGTCGCCGGAAAATTCCTCTCCAACTTCAATCCGCAGAAGGACCAATGCTGGATCGTCGAGCGGGGCGGACTGAATATCGGTTCCGTCATGGTCGCCGATGGCGGCGACGGTATCGCAAAGCTCCGGCTGCTCTATGTCGACAAGACGGCACGAGGCCTCGGCCTCGGCAAGCTGCTGGTCGGTGAATGCATCCGTTTTGCCCGCAACGCCGGCTATCGTCAGCTTTCGCTCTGGACAAACGACATCCTCGATACTGCCCGAGCCATCTATATCCAGGCTGGATTCCGACTCGTCTCGGAAGAAAAACACCGCATGTTCGGCCCCGAATTGAACGGCCAGACATGGGTGCTGGACCTCTAATCAAATAACGCGCCATCACGATTATGTTGCGCCGCAAAATTCCGCTTGATTTGGAAACGATCATTTCCTAAACAGTCTGCATGACGACAGACACACAAGACTTCTCCCCGAAGCTTCGCGGTCGCCCGCGGGAATTCAATATGGACGCAGCGCTCGACGAGGCACTGCGGGTCTTTTCCGAGCGCGGCTACTATGCCGCCTCGATTAGCGAACTGACCGAAGCCATGGGGCTGACCGCGGGCAGCGTCTACAAGGCGTTCGGCGACAAGCGGGGCGTGTTCCTGGCCGCTTTCGATCGCTATCGCCGTATGCGCCAGCAACTGATCGATGAGGCTCTTGCGAAGGGCCCGAACGCATATGAGAAACTGCGTATTTTGGTGGCGTTCTTCGCCGAAGCTTCGTGCGGTGAGATCGGCCGCAGAGGCTGTCTCGTGGTCGGCAGCGCGACCGAGCTTGCGCTTTTCGACAAGGAGGTCGCCAGCCGTGTCAGCGTGGCTTTCGATTTCGACGAGCGGCGCATTCGCGACCTCGTCCTTCTGGGTCAGGCGGATGGATCCGTGGCAAAGCATATCGACCCTGAAAGCACCGCCTGCGCCTTGCTTGCCCTAACGAAAGGCATGCGCGTGATCGGAAAGACCGGCCGCAAAACCGAACATATGCTCGCCGTCGCCGAGACGGCCATGAAACTGCTGAACTGATTTTTTCACACGAATTTTCGGGGAGCACGCTCCCTCGCACGCATCGAGGATAAAACATGCCCGCAACTTCCGCTGCCAGACGGGAGAGCACACCGCTCCCCGAGAAGACCATTTCACCGCTGTTGACATTCATGTTCGCTGCCGCCTGCGGGCTGGTGGCCGCCAATCTCTATTACGGCCAGCCGCTGGCCGGTCCGATCAGCCAGGCGCTGGGATTCACGCCGGCGGCAACCGGTTTGATCGTGACACTAACGCAGATCGGTTACGGCCTCGGCCTGCTGCTGATCGTGCCGCTCGGCGATCTCCTGGAAAACCGCAGGCTGGTACTGACGCTGATCGGTCTTTCGGCTATAGCGCTCGTCGGCGCCGCCTTTGCGTGGTCGCCGTCGCTCTTCCTGCTCGCCTCGCTTTGCATCGGCCTCGCCTCCGTCGCTGTCCAGGTGCTGGTGCCTTTCGCCGCCCATATGGCGCCGGATGCCAGCCGCGGCGCGGTTGTGGGCAATGTCATGAGTGGCCTGCTTTGCGGCATCATGCTCGCCCGGCCCGCGGCAAGCTTCCTGTCGGAACTCTTCTCCTGGCATGCGGTCTATATCCTCTCCGCCGGCGTCATGATCGGACTTGCCGTCATCCTTCGCGTCGTCCTGCCGACCCGTGTTCCGCATACCAAGCTGCATTACGGCCAACTGCTTTCTTCAATGGGCCATCTCGCGCTGCATACGCCGGTGCTACAGCGCCGCGCGCTCTATCAGGCCTGCATGTTCGGCGCCTTCAGCCTGTTCTGGACGACGACGCCGCTGCTGCTTGCAAGCCCTGCCTTCGGCCTGACGCAGAACGGTATTGCGCTCTTCGCGCTGGCTGGAGCTGCGGGCGCGGTCGCTTCGCCGATTGCCGGCCGTGTCGCTGATCGCGGCTGGACAAAGCTTGCCACCACCTTCGCGCTGGTGCTCGCCATCATCGCCCTCCTCATTGGTCACGCGTCCGGCAGCGGTTCACTGCTGGCGCTGGCGACATTGACGCTCTCCGGCATCCTGCTCGATTTCGGCGTACAGACCAATCTTGTGCTCGGCCAGCGCGCCATCTTTGCGCTGAGCGCCGAACATCGCAGCCGCCTGAACGGTCTCTACATGGCGACATTCTTTGCCGGCGGCGCCCTCGGCTCGGCGATCGGCGGCTGGGCCTATGCCACCGGCGGCTGGAACCTCGCCTCTTGGATCGGCGTCTGCTTCCCGGTCGTGGCGCTGCTCATTTTCCTGACCGAGCGGCAGAAATGATCAAGACGGCTGCGGAACGATGGTCCGCAGCCAGTCGCATTCGCTGAGGCCAGCAGCGGCAAATGGGTCGATCAAGGTGCCGGAGACAATAGACGCCAAGATCTGCGGCCCCGGCGGTACCCTGGCGATCATGGCAACCAGTCGATCCCGGATCCAGGCGAGCGCTGCCGAATCCGACTGGTAGAACGGCGTAAACGCAAGCGACAGCAACTGGAACAGCCGCACATGCATCCGCCGCGCTTTGGCGTATGCGGCAAGCGCCGCGCCGATATCCTCGTTGCCCGCCAATGCATGCGCAAGCGCCGCTACATCCAGCAACGCCATATTGGCGCCCTGCCCGAGTTGCGGACTGGTCGAATGGGCGGAGTCACCGACGAAGACCGTGCGACCGCTATAGGGAATGGCCACGGTTCGATGGGTGTAACGCGCCAGCGTCAACTGTTCCCAATCGATAATTTGATCAAGCAACGGCTGGCATTCCGGCCAATAGCCGCGGATAGCCGACTTCCAGCGCTCGAGCCCCTGCCGGCGCACCTCGTCGGCATCCGCTATCTTCAAGCTCCAGAACAACGCCGCCTGCTTCGGCAGATCCGGCTTACGCTGTCCGATCGGCAACACGCCGATCATCACTTTCGCCTGGTCGTAGCGCTGCGTCAGCGCCCTCTCATCCACCAATCCATCGGGACAATCCAGCATCGCCCAGAAGGCGCCATAGACGAGATTGCGCACCCATGGTGCGACCGGGCAGGCAGCGACCAACTCAGAACGCGCGCCGCTCGCGTCGACGACAAGATCATACGGCCCCAACCGCTCTCCGCCCTCAGTAATGAGATAGCTGTGACTGCCCTCTTCCAGCACGCCAGTTACCCGCCGTCCGGTGAGGACAAGGTGTCGCCGCGCAGAGACTTCGTCATAGAGCGTGTCGAACAGCGCGGCGCGATGAACCGCCAGCCCATAGCGCCCGCCAGCCAGCGTGTCATAGCGCACATCAAGAACGATGCAGCCACGTTTCGCCTCGGTGCCGAACAGCCGATCGATGCGATTGCCGGCGGCGTGAATGGCAGGACCGAGGCCGAGCGATTCCAGCACGGTCAGGCCGGTTGGCTGCAGCATCAGCGCGGATCCGACCGGCGAAGGACTATCGAACCGCTCGATAATTTCCGTCGTATGACCGGCACGTGATAGAAACAGGGCAGCCGCAAGGCCCGCAGGTCCGGCACCGACGATCGCAATTTTCAGGGATTTCACTGGCCGCGCTCAGTCCTGCGATTGATCGAAACGGACGCGTGCAGCGCGCACAGCATCATGGTTGGCCTCGGCCCAATTCAAGAGTTGCGCCAAAGGCACATACAGCGAGCGGCCGAGATCGGTCATGCGATATTCGACACTCGGCGGCTTGGTCGGAAACACTTCGCGGCCGATATAGCCATCGCGCTGCAGGTCCCGCAGCGTCTGGGTCAACATGCGCTGTGAAATATCCGGCACCATGCGCCGCAGCTCGCCGAAACGATACGGCCGCTGCGCCAACGCTTCCAGCAGCAACACCGACCACTTGCCGCCGATCTGCGAGATCAGGTCCCGCACCGGGCAATTCGTAAAATCGAGTTTGCTGACATCGAAGACACGCAGCGGTTCCTCTGTGCTGCGCAAGTTGACGACGGTGCTGGCGCTCATATCGGGCTGGTTCCCTTTTGGTAACGTAGGGCTGAAAAACTGCCTCCTTTACAGCCCGAAGTCAATTCCTATTCTAGTGCTAGTCTCTTTTTGAGAGCGGAAAACCTCTGCAAGTCCGCGGCGGTCAAACAAGGAAAAACATATGAGCAGCACTCTTCTCGTCACCGGCGCCGCGGGTCAGCTTGGTCAGCGCGTCATTCATCACCTGCTGGAGACATACAGGGTTGCGCCCAGCCGCATCATTGCCGCCACGCGCAGCCCGGAGAAGCTTGCCGACCTCGCCGCCAAGGGCGTCGTCACCCGCAAGGCCGATTTTGATGATGCCGCCAGCCTGTCCGCCGCCTTTGCCGGCGTCGACCGCCTGCTTATCATCAGCACCGACTCGCTCGCCGTTCCCGGTCAGCGCCTGAAGCAGCATACGGCTGCCGTTGAAGCCGCGAAGGCCGCTGGCGTGAAGCACATTCTCTACACCTCCATGCCGGCCCCGGAAGGTTCGCTCGTCAGCTTCGCGCCCGACCACCTCGGCACGGAAAACGCCATCAAGGCAAGCGGCATCGGCTACACGATCCTGCGCGACGCCTGGTATTTCGACAACTATCTGATGGGTCTGCCGCATAGCCTCGAAACCGGCAAGTGGTACACCGCGACCGGCGGCGGCCGCGTCAGCAACATCAGCCGCGAAGATTGCGCGCTCGCCATCGCCGCCGCCTTGGCTTCTGATGCGACGGAAAATGCTACCTACACTCTGACGGGCTCGACCGCCGTCACCATCGATGAGATTGCAAGCGTCGTCAGCAGGATCACCGACCGTCCGCTGGAAGTCGTACAGGTCAACGACGAACAACTCGCCGCTGGCCTCAACGGCGCCGGCCTGCCGAAATTCGTGGTCGACATGCTCGTCTCCTTCGACGCCAACATCCGCGCCGGCAATTTCAACATCCTCACGAACGACTTCAACAAGCTGACTGGCAAGGAGCCGCAGACGCTGCGCAGCTTCGTCGAGGAACACAAGGCCGCGTTGGCGGGCTGAGTTTTGGGGAAGGTCAGGCGAGATTACCTTTGCCGCACCTTCACGCACGGCCCCTCACCCAAGCCCTCTCCCCGCACGCGGGGAGAGGGAGTTTTCGGTGATGTAACCAACGGCTTGCTCCGTCGTCCTTTCTCCCCGCAATGCGGGGAGAAGGCCAGGATGAGGGGCTAGGCAAAAGCACGCGGCAAAGCCGAACGCGCCTGACCAGCCGCTACTCAAACGACCTGCCCACAAGCCCGGCGGAAGCGCCGCACCGTTTTGGCCATGCCATATTCCAGCGCGTCTGCGGTCAGCCCATGGCCGATCGAAGTCTCTGCAAGCTTCGGAATACGCTTAAGCAACGCTGGCAGATTGGCGACCGTCAAATCGTGACCGGCATTGACGTCAAGGCCGTTGGCGAATGCAGCATCAGCCGTCTTGCCAAGCGCTTCGAGAATGACGGCAGCGCGCTCCGGGGCAGCGTAGCAGCCGCCGTAAGGGCCGGTGTAAAGCTCGATGCGGTCGGCACCGACGTCCTTGGCGATCTTCGCCGCGTCGGCATCGCCGTCGCCGTCGGCAAACAGCGAAACGCGGCAGCCGATCTTCTTATATTTGGCGACGACATCGACCAGCAAATCGCGGTTCTTACGGAAATCCCAGCCGTGGTCGGATGTCGCCTGTGAGGGATCGTCGGGTACCAGCGTCACCTGCTCCGGCTCTACGGATGCACAGAGATCGAAGAACTCGTCTGTCGGATAGCCTTCGATATTGAACTCCGCTTCCGGAAATTCATCGTCGATCAGCGCCCGGATTTCGGGCAGATCAGAGAAGCGGATGTGCCGCTGATCGGGCCGCGGATGCACGGTCAGACCGCTGGCGCCGGCGGCAAGCGCGATGCGTCCCAAGCCCGTGACACTTGGCCAGGGAAGATCGCGCCGGTTACGCAGCATCGCGATGGCGTTGAGGTTCACGGAGAGCTTGGCGGGCATGATCGAAATCCATGATTTATAAAGAGGATAATACATCCGTTTTATGCGATTGCACGCCGCAAGACCAACGAGATTCGAACATCGACTCATGCAAAAGATTGATGGTCTTCCCCTCTTTTGCCGTCTCGCCCGTCCGACGATACCCCCTTCGGGCAACTTATAATTTCGCCGAAACCCGATAGCGTCGTTGTATCGGGCGCCTGATTTGATTCGTCCGGGAACGAGGGAGCTCAAGCTCACCCACAGTAAATTTGTCCTTATGAAACCTAAGAATTTTCATCGGCGACATCTGCGTTTGTTAGTCGCGTCATTGTGAAAGCGAGTTGGGCGTAGCTGCGGCCTCCTCCGTCAGACAAAAAAATAGGCACTCAATCGTGGCGTGGGGCGCCGCGACAAAAGGGGATGGAAATATGGAGGTACTCATGTCTGACGGTTCCAAACGTCCGTTTGCTGCCGCCAACCTTGTTTCGCGGGCGCGTGCCAAGTACCGGTTCCTGCCTGAGACCGCACTTCCTTCTGACCTGCCGGAGGGGGCAGTCGCCATTGCCGATATGGCCAGCGCTTTCGGGGTAACACACAGGACGCTGCACTTTTACGAGGAAAAGCGGCTGATCTCAGCCGATCGCCACGGGCTGATGCGCATCTACGGCACCGACGATGTGCTACGCATGGCCGTCATTACAGTCTGCCGCGAAATCGGCATGTCGATCGCCGCAATTCAGGAGATCATGGAAAAGCTCGATGATGCGGAAACATCAGACGATGCCGAGACCATCTTCCGCACGGCCCTCAACCACCGCAAGCGCGAACTCATCATCGAGATGTCCGAATTGAATCGGCAGATGCAGAAAGTCACCGATCTCCTTGATTATGATAGCACTGCAGAGCGCCCTCATTCTCATGGTGGGGACATCTGATAGACCGTTTCAGCATGGGGTTGAGGCCACCTGATCGGCGTCGTAAGGCGAGCAAGTAAACTTCAGCGGACGATCGTCAGCGTCTCGGCGGCACGCGTAATCGCCGTATAAAGCCAGCGCTCGCGCGTATCGCGAAACGCCCAGCTTTCATCGAACAACACCACATTGTTCCACTGCGAACCCTGCGCTTTATGCACGGTCAGCGCATAGCCGTAATCGAATTCGTCATAGCGCTTGCGGGTCGACCAGGGGATTTCGCCCTCGACATCCTCGAAGGCCTGCTTCAGCAGTTTGATCTTCGCGGCACCCCGATCCATGTCGTCATCCTCCGGCCGCACAAGGAGATTGATGCCGGGCTTCGTGGTTTCCCTGGAAGATGTCATCACCTGCCAGAGCGAACCGTTGAGCAGGCCCTTGGCGGGGTCGTTGCGCAGGCAGACCAGCTTGTCCCCGGATTGCGGATATTCGGCCGTAAAACCCTTGAGCTCGCGCAGTCGCTGATTGTACCGCCGGCGGGTCCGGTTGGTGCCCACCAACACCTGATCCGCCTCGAGCACCAGCGGCTGCGTCACTTCATTCTTCGAAATCACCTGCGCGGTGCCGTAATCGCCGTGCATGATCTCCCTGCCCTCGCGCACATGCATGGCGAGTTGGATGATCGGATTGTCACGGGCCTGACGGTGAATGTCCGTCAGAAGATAGTCCGGCTCTTCGTTGGTGAAGAACCCGCCGCCCGAAACCGGCGGCAACTGCCCGGGGTCGCCGAGGACGAGGATCGGCGTGCCGAAACTCATCAGGTCCTTGCCGAGTGCTTCATCCACCATCGAACATTCGTCGACGATGATCAGCGCGGCCTTGGCGACCGGGCTCTGCCGGTTGATGGTGAACATCGGGGCGATCGACGTCTTGCCGGTTTCTTCGTCCTCGACGGCCTCTTCACCGCGCGGGCGATAGATCAGCGAATGGATGGTCTTGGCGTTGCTGGCGCCGCGTGAGCGCAGCACCTGCGCCGCCTTGCCGGTAAAGGCGGCAAACAGGACTTCGCCATCGACATGCTCGGCAAAATGCCGGGCAAGCGTCGTCTTGCCCGTACCGGCATAACCGAACAGGCGAAACAGCGGCGAGCGCCGTTCCTTCAGCCATTTGGCAACGGCCTTGAGCGCTTCGTCTTGTTGTGGTGCGAATTGCATGGGCCGACTTGGCAGGATTCGCCCGGCAGAAGCAAGCAGTAAAAAACCCAGAATTGTTGGGAATAAAATCGTGGCAATTCGCGTCTCATGTCCGGCAACGCAAAACGTGGGGCCTAGACCATAGGTCTACCATTCCGAGGAGAAACATCATGAAAGCCGCGAAATTCTTGCCGATCCTGGTCATGGCATCGGCCGTAGCGACGTCGGCCTTTGCCGCCGCCCCGGTAAAAACCGGCGAAAGCGCCAAGGGCAAGGTTCTCACAGGCGAAAACGGCATGACACTCTACACCTTCAAGAATGACAAGAAGGGTGTCTCCAATTGCAACGACGATTGCGCCAAGGCATGGCCGCCGCTAATGGCCGATAGCAAAGCCAAGGCAGAAGGCGCATATTCGATCATCACCCGCAAAGACGGGAAGAAGCAATGGGCGAAGGACGGCATGCCGCTCTATTTCTTTATGAAGGATACCAAGGCCGGTGAAGTTGCCGGCGATGGCTTCAAGGGTGTCTGGGATGCCGCACGGCCCTGATCGGACCGGCCGGGATGCGGGCGGAGCCTCCCCCGCACCCGACAGCTTCGAGGCGGAGGTGCTGGCGCTCCTCCCCTCGTTACGGCGCTATTCGCGCAGCCTCACCCGATCCGACGCCGATGGCGAAGACCTTCTGCAGGATTGCGTGGAAAAGGTGCTGGTGCGGCGCAGCCAGTGGCGCGGGCTGAACCTGCGCGGCTGGGTGCTCACCATCATGACCAATCTCTACCGCAACGGCCTGCGCCAGCAAGGTCGTCGCAATTTCGTCGATCTTGACGACAACACCGATCTGCCGGCCACTGAGACCAGCAGTGACCCTTTGGAGCGCTCGCGATTGGAAGCGGCGCTGAACAGCCTCGGGGAGGATTACCGCGCAGTGCTGATGCTGGTGGTGGTCGAAGGCTACAGCTATCAGGACGTCGCCACCACACTGGATATTCCGATCGGCACCGTCATGTCGCGCCTGTCTCGAGCGCGCCGGAAAATGACCAATCTGATGAGTGCCGAGAATGTCATTACGCTTCGGAGACCGAAATGAGCGAACGTAACCCGACCGTGACCGAAGCGGATCTCCATGCCTTTGCAGACGGGCTTCTGCCGCCGGACGATCATGCCCGATTGAAAGCCTGGCTTGTCGAAAATTCCGAACAAGCGGACCAGATCTCCGCATGGCAGGCGCAAAACGCCAGCATCAAAGCGCTGTTTGCGCCGTATGAAACGTCGAAGGAAGGCGACCGTGAGCTGGTATTGCGCATCCCGGCGTCGTCTGTGCCTGCCGCAGCGTCACGTCGGCTTCGCTGGCTGCCGATGGCCGCGGCCTCCCTAGCGATCTTCCTGGTCGGCGCTGCCGCCGGCCATTTCGGCCCACCGCTTCTGACGCAGCCGGACCTTCGCCTGGCGGGTATCGAAGCGCTGCCGCAGCAGGCGCAATCGGCCTTCGTCGTCTATGCGAGCGATGTCCGCCACCCGGTCGAAGTCGGCGCGGATCAGGAAGCGCATCTCGCCACCTGGCTCGGCAAGCGCATGAATGTCGCCGGCCTCAAGGTACCGAGCCTCAGCGCGCTCGGCTTCCAGCTTGTCGGCGGCCGGCTGCTGCCGATCAACGGCACGCCCGGTGCACTCTTCATGTATGAGAACGCCAGCGGCCAACGCTTGACCGTGCTCGTCGGCAGCAACAAGGACAATACGACGACCAGCTTCCGCTTCACCAGTGCCGGTACGGTCGAGACCTTCTACTGGATCGACGGCAAGCTCGGCTATGCCGTTACCGGCGAAATCTCGCGCGACATGCTGAGGCGGGTGGCGGATGAATGCTATAAGCAGTTCTCATCGTAAGACGCTCAGCGTTCGGGATCGTTCTCCAGCAAGATCGGCTTGCCGTGCGGCGTCGCTTCCGCCGCGCGCTGCCAGCTTTTCTGCAGGTCGAGGATCGCGCTGGCATCGGCAATGCCGCGGCTGATCAACATGCTGGAGAGTGCGGCCACCCAACAGTCGAAATAATCGCTGCCGTCTTTGGCCCGGCCAGGCTTGTGCAATTCGGCAGAAAGCTGCTCTGCCCACTCGCCCCAGCTAAACAGTCTCTTCTCATGCAGATGCACGGTCATTGCAAAAGCCTCCGCCGCCCAGGGCTCGGGGAAGACCGGCTCACCATCGGCGGATTTTGGCAGTTGCGGCGATTGCGCCAGGAGCGACGAGGTCTCAGACGCGCTCAAGATAGCTCTCCCAGGCGTCGATGGAGACGGTTAGCGACGGATCGGCGCCCTCACCCCAGATTTCCGGCGCATCGAAAACGACGGTGTAAATCCATTGCGGATTCTCGCCCTTGCCATGAGCATTGTCGTCGGGGAAAACGAACGAGCCCTGAACGGCTTCCACCACACCCGTCTTGGCTCGCGCATAGCGGGGCAAACGCGTATGTCCCGTCGGATTGATGTTCTTCGTCCGCACGTGATCGCCGACCGCAAAAAGCGGCGCCGTATTGACCGGCCGATCGCAGGGGCCGCCCTTGGCAAGAGCGCCGGTGACCATATCGGCCTTCAAGATACGCTTCGGCACCACACCTTGCTGCGACGAATGGCCGGTTCGCAACTCGTCGTGCGTTACAAAACCATGCCGTTGCAGCAGCACTTCGACCCCACGCGTCCAGATCTCATAATAACTGGCGGCCAGGTATGCAGCCGGAGGGATATTTTCACGCGCATGCCGGCTTTCATCGATGCTCCAGGCGCCGAACGCGCCGCAGGAGAGCGTGAGGCCGAGCGCCCGCTTTTCCCATTCCGCATGGAAGACAGGTTCGTTCGGCTCCGGCGCGACCGGACCAAAACCCATCTGCCCGCCAAGATCGTGCGGCCCGTTCATATCGTCACCTCCGGAGCCTTGGCGACCGCCGTACCGATCATGGCGTCACGGCTGACGAGATCTGCAAGGGCCGCTTCATTCATGCCCTCGGTGCCATCAGGACGTTCCGGGATAACGAGATAGCGCAGCTCGGCCGTCGAATCCCAGACGCGAATCTTCTGCCCATCAGGCAGCGTCAGACCGAATTCGGCCAACACGCCGCGTGGATCGATGACAGCGCGAGAGCGATAAGCCGGCGCCTTGTACCAGACCGGCGGCAGGCCGAGCACTGACCAGGGATAGCAGGAGCAGAGCGTGCAAACGATGAGATTATGCGTTTCCGGCGTATTGAACACCGCCCGCATATGCTCGCCCTGCCGACCGCTAAAACCAAGGCTGGCAATCGCCGCCGTTGCGTCGCGCTTCAACCATTCGGCAAATTCCGGATCGCTCCAGGCTTTCGCCACCACCTGCGCTCCGTTGCGCGGCCCGACCTTCGTCTCGTAGGTCTCGACGATGATGTCGATCGCCGCCGGATCGATCAGCCCCTTTTCCGTCAGCAGCGTCTCCAGCGCCTTCACGCGGGCCTGCATATCGGAATAGTGGTTGTCATGATCATGGTGATGATGGTCGTCATGATCGTGCATAATAAATCTCCCCGTCGAACAAGCCTCAGTTCTAAGCCTTTGCCATACGGCCGCCAAGCGCCTTCTTCATAGGTTGCAACCGCGATCAGATGCCGCAACCCCTCGCATTGTTAGCGCGTTTAGCTAGTTTCCGTCCACAAACGACAACTTATTGATATTATTACGTGAATCTGAATTTTGCGCGGGTAAGGCCCGGCGGTTTCAGGTATACTTTGGGCTCATGCCACTGATTCCGAAGCACAATCTGCAACCGCCGGAGCCGACAATGCGCCAAGAACGCACCGTCCAAGCCAGTATATTCGATGTTTTCGCTACGCACGAGATCGGCCACGAACTGAAGGCGATGTCGCAGTGGCTGGACGAGCATCACGATCTGTTTGGCTTGGTAGGTCGGGATCTGGGTCGGCACGGTGTCAAGCCCACCGGACGGCAAGGGCTGCCGGCCGAGGCAGTGCTGCGTTGCGCATTGCTCAAGCAATACCGGCAGCTGAGCTACCAGGAACTGGCGTTCCATCTCGAGGACTCCGCATCGTTTCGGGCCTTTGCGCGTCTGCCGTGGTCATGGAGCCCGCAAAAGTCAGTGCTGCAAAAGACGATCAGCGCGATCCGACCCGAGACCTGGGAAGCGATCAATCGGGCGCTGCTGTCGAGCGCTCGGCAGGCGAAGCTGGAGGACGGCACGGTCGTGCGGCTGGACAGTACAGTGACCTCAGCACTCATACACGAACCGAGCGACAGCAGCCTGCTGTGGGATGCCGTGCGGGTCATGGTGCGCCTGCTGAAGAAGGCAGATACCTTGGTCGGCGCCGGCCTGGCATGGCGCGATCATTGCCGCGCGGCCAAGAAGCGTGCCCGCAAAATCCAGTTCACACGCGGTCAGCCCAATCGGGCCCGGCTCTACCGTGAGCTGATCGCGATCGCCCGCGCGACCTTGGCATATCTGAAGCAGGCAACCGAGCGACTGGGCGTGGCGAGCAATCCGCTCGTCCAACTCTGGCAGGCCCAGGTTTGCCGCTATCGACCGCTGATCGAACGCATCATCAAACAGAGCGAGCGGCGAGTACTGGCGGGAGAGAAGCTGCCGGCGGGCGAGAAGCTGGTAAGCCTGTTCGAACCCCATGCCGATATCATCGTCAAAGGTAGCCGCGAGACCGAATACGGCCACAAGCTCAACCTGACCACCGGCAGAAGCGGCATGATCCTCGATCTCGTGATCGAGGCGGGTAATCCGCCCGACAGCGAGCGGCTGCTGCCAATGCTGGAGCGCCACATCGCCGTCTATGGACACGCGCCGCGGCAGGCGGCGGCCGACGGCGGCTTTGCCAGTCGCGGCAACCTGGCCACAGCCAAGACCTGGGGCGTTCGCGACATGGCATTCCACAAAAAGCTGGCCTCAAGGTCGAGGACATGGTCAGAAGCAATTGGGTCTATCGCAAGCTGCGCAACTTCCGCGCCGGTATCGAAGCCGGAATATCATGCCTCAAGCGTGCCTACGGCTTGGCACGCTGCACCTGGCGGGGCCTTGACCACTTCAAGACCTACGTCTGGTCCTCCGTTGTGGCTTACAACCTCGTCCTCTTCACCCGCCTCAAACCGACCTGAACTCCGACTAGCTTTTGGAATTACGCCGTCGCTACCAATGCCGGCCTTCATGGCGTACGCCTCAGCGCCGCCAACTGTATACTGTCCAACAACAAGCGCCCATGATCCTGTCGGTCGCCCTAAACTACTCTCTCCTCCAAGCACAAGCCCTTGTAAACGCGCCGAAATACGTATGTTTGTGGACGGAAACTAGCTAGTCTGCCCAGCATGAAGATTTTGATTCTTGGCGCAACTGGTTTCATCGGCTCTGTAATCGCGGCGCGATTGCGCAAGGACGGGCATATGATCACCGGTCTTGCCCGTAATCCTGGCCGGGCGCGGATAAAACACCCTTCGATTGCCTGGATCAAAGCCGATCTGGCCGAAATGATCGACCCCTCAGACTGGCATGCCGTGCTGAACGGCCATCAGCTTGTCATCAACTGCGCCGGCGCCCTTCAGGACGGGCTTTCCGATGATCTCGCCGCCACGCAGGAAAAGGCAATGCTGGCGCTCTATGCCGCAGCAGCACAATCGGCAATCGAGCTCGTCGTGCAGATTTCCGCCCGCACGGAAGGTGGAGGCCAAGACCAGCCATTCCTGGTGACGAAGCGCAGTGCCGACAGGGCGCTGTCGGCGAGCGGTCTCAACCACATTATTCTGAGGCCAGCGCTCGTCCTCGGCCGCAACGCCCATGGCGGTACGGCATTGCTGCGCGCGCTTGCGGCCATACCTTTTGTCCTGCCTCTCACCCATGCGCAAAGCCCGGTCGAGACGGTCTCGGTCGATGATGTCGCCGCGATCGTCTCGGCGGCGGTTGCCGGCGAATTCGAATCCGGCGCCGACATCGATCTTGCTGCCGGCGAAGCATTGACACTGCGCGAACTCGTCATCCTTCATCGAAACTGGCTCGGCCTCCCGCCGGCACAGGTCGTGCTGATACCGGCCGGTTTGGCAAAGCTGGTGAGTTGGACGGCCGATATAGCCGGCAGGCTTGGATGGCGATCGCCGCTCCGGTCGACTGCGATGGCGGTAATGTCCGAAGGCGTTCTCAGCCGAAGGAATGCGGGGCACCTCCCAACTCAACGTTTGGCGACGGCCATCGAAACGCTGAATGCCAATCCCTCCGGCGTTCAGGATTTGTGGTTTGCCCGCCTCTACCTGTTAAAGCCGTTGATGATCGGCGGGCTGGCGCTCTTCTGGATGCTGTCGGGCATCATTCCGATGCTAGCCCCGACAGCGGCAAGCCGGCACTTCCTACCCTTCATGCCGGACGGCATGGCAATGGCTTTGACGCTGACCACCTGTCTCCTTGACATAGCCCTTGGCGCCTTTGTCCTGGTGCGGCCCTTCGCGCGATCGGCCTTGTTCGGAATGCTCGCCGTCACGCTCGGCTATCTTGCCGGCGGCACGTTGCTCGAATCATCGCTTTGGTTCGATCCACTCGGGCCATTTGTCAAAGCACTGCCGGCGATCCTCCTGACGCTTGCCACACTTGCGGTATTGGAGGAGCGCTGATGCTGACAGAGGAGCTTCTTCGGCTCGTTCATGTCGTCGGCGCCACAGTGCTTTTCGGCACCGGTGCGGGTATCGCCTTCTTCATGGTCATGGCGCATCGTACCGGCGACCCCAAGCTGATCGCACATGTCGCCGCAACGGTCGTCATCGCCGATACCATCTTTACGGCAACGGCCGTCGTCTTTCAGCCGGTGACCGGCTATCTGCTCGCACAATCGATCGGCTGGCCGCTCGAAGAAGGATGGATCGCCCTGTCCTTGCTGCTCTATGTGCTGACCGGAGTTTTCTGGCTGCCGGTGGTTTGGATACAAATCCGCCTGCGGGATCTCGCCCGGACGGCATCCGCGACCGGCACGCCGCTGCCGTCAGCCTATCATCGCCTCTATCGCATCTGGTTTGCTTGCGGCTTCCCAGCCTTTTTCGCGGTCATTGGCATTCTCTGGCTGATGCTCAACAAGCCATCCATATCGCTATTTTAGCATCGGCCAGAGGCTGAGCACCAACAGCACCGCCATGGTGATGTTGAACCATTTGAGGCGAACGGGGTCGGACAGCCAATCGCGCAGGGCCGAGCCGAAACCGGCCCAGGTCGAAACGCTGGGAACATTGACCGCCGCAAAGGCAAGGCCGACGAGTAATACGCTGATGAGGTAGATGCGGATTGGTGTAGGTTGCCATGGCAGTGACAGCCATGACCCAGGCCTTGGGATTGACCCATTGAAAGGCGGCGGCACTCAGGAAACTCATCGGCTCCACGCCGCTTTCCTTCTCGCTGAGGCTGCGTGACGTCGCAATTTTCCAGGCGATCCAGACGAGATAGGCTCCGCCAGCGAACTTCAGGGCAGTATAGAGCAGCGGTACGGTATGCAGCAGTGCGCCAAGCCCCAGCCCGACGCCCAGCAGCAACGACAGAAAGCCGGCGCCGATGCCGAGCATATGCGGGATCGTGCGACGAAAACCGAAATTCACGCCCGATGCGAACAGCATCATATTGTTAGGCCCTGGCGTGATCGATGTCGTGAACGCAAACAACAGAAGAGCCAAAAATGTATCCGGCGCCATAAAGCCTCCCCGGACGCAGCTCTTTTGGTCAACGGAAGCGTCCATTCCTCGCGATGCGCGTCTGTCACAACGGCGCCGCGCAACCCTAATTCGCCTTGGAATCGAATGCCATGAGATGATTGTCACGGTGACATGAATGGCCTCGATTGAAATCCCGATGAATGCACTTATCCTTCACTTCTCAAGCAGCGAGGACAGGCCATGCGCGACCCCATTCCTACCGTCACCCTTCCCTCCGGCATCACGGTTCCCGCTCTTGGCCAGGGGACATGGAACATGGGCGAAACGATCGCTCGGGCTGAGGACGAGATCGCCAGCCTAAAGGCCGGGCTTGATCTCGGCATGACGCTGATCGACACCGCCGAAATGTATGGCGACGGCGGCGCGGAGGAAATCGTCGGCAAGGCGATCAAGGGGCAGCGCGACGAGGTATTCATCGTCAGCAAGGTCTATCCCATGAACGCGAGTCGCAAGGGCGCGATCGAGGCATGCGAACGCAGCCTGAAACGGATGAAAATCGACCGCATCGACCTCTATCTGCTGCATTGGCGCGGAGAGTATCCGCTGGCTGAAACAGTGGCGGCCTTCGAAGCCCTGAAAGCCGCAGGCAAGATCGGCGCCTGGGGTGTCTCGAACTTCGATGTTGACGACATGGAGGAACTGCTGGCCGTTCCCGATGGCGGCAATGTCGCCGCCAATCAAGTGCTCTACAATCTCGGCCGACGCGGCATCGAATATGATCTGCTGCCGTGGTGCCAGGAGCGCAACATTCCGATCATGGCCTATTCGCCGATCGAGCAGGGCCGCCTCGCCCATCATCCGGACCTGATCCACATCGCGAAGACCTATCAGGCAACGCCGGCTCAGGTGGCGCTTGCCTTTCTGCTGGAGCGCGACGGCGTGATCGCCATTCCCAAGACCTCCAATCCGCAACGGGTTGCGGAAAACCGCGACGCCGTCTCGCTCGACATCACCGACGAGGATTGGGCCACCCTCGACGCCGCCTTTCCGCCACCGGCGCGAAAGAAGCCGCTGGAGATGCTCTAATTGCGGGCCTCCGCGCGCTGCTGCGTGACGATCAGCTCGATTGCCTGGAAAACATCGATCTGCCGCCAGTCGGCCGGATCGCGATAGGTCGGATAAAGCGAAAAGGCAGCCGCGGCGATCTGGTCGACGGTACACCGCCTTGTTCGTCTGTCGGCAAGGACTGCTTTCGTGTAGACGCCGAATTGATCTTCCGTCACACCCCATCCGGCATAAAACGGCGCGGCATAGCAGCGTACCGGAATGCCGCGCAGCAGCGCGTCGAAGCCGAACTGGCTGGAGACCGTCCAGACCTCATCCACAACGTCCAGGACCGATGCTACCGACACCGCATCGTTGAGTAATATCCCCTCGCTCTTGCCGGCAATTTCTGTAGTCAGATATCCCTTGCGGTGGCCGGCCATGACATCCGGATGCGTCCGGATCACGCACTGCGCGCCGCTGGCCTGCGCATCGGCAAGCATCCGTTCGAACGAGGCGCGTGAACCGAGTGCCTTGCCAATGGAGATATCGCCGACGACCTGATCGACCAGCAGGATACGGCGTTTCGTTGTCCGCTCGATCGTGGGCGCCTTGTGCGGCAGATGATTGTATTTGGAGAGCTTGTTCCGAACGATCTGTTCGCGGATTGCCTTGCCAAGTTCGCCAATCTGCACCCCATCAGCCCCTTGGATCAGCCGCTCGAGACGCGACGGCCGGTTCGCATCCACCGGCAGACCGAGATCATCGACGACGATGGAGAGCGGCACTGCGCCAGCCTTTCCAAGGCCGACCGAGCGCAGAAAACCGTCTTCAAGGTTCCAATTCGGCAATCCCCGCAACCGCGAGATCGCCGCTGCCGTCTTTGCCGGCATGCGCCCGCCCCAGGATACGATACCACCGATGGCCGGCGAGAGGGTCGACGCGATCTTCTGCGACCCGAAATACTGGCCAAGCCAGGGGAAAGCCTGCCGCACATAGAAGGTAGCGCCGAGACGCATTCCTGCCGGAGGATGCCAGCTTTTCTCGCCGATATCGGGCGTATACTTTTCGGTCGAAAGCCCCAATCATGCCACCTGCGTAAGTTGGGGCCTACCTTGCACGCCCAAACGCCGCGCAAGCTACGCGACGCCGATAAGCCGGTCAACGACAGGCGTTCTTCACATTCCCTGCGGGCCGCGGTTCATCGCGGCAATGCCGGTGCGGCAGACTTCGATCAGGCCGAGCGGCTTGATGATGGCGATGAACTGATCGATCTTCGAGGACTTGCCGGTGATCTCGAGAATGAAATGCTCGACGGTCGCGTCCACCACCTTGGCATGGAAGGCATCGGCCAGCCGCAGCGTTTCAGCGCGGGTCTCGCCGCTTCCGATCACCTTCAGCAGCGCCACTTCGCGCTCGATCGGCCGCTCCTGGCCGAGATCGCGGGCGCGTACCGTCAGGTCGACGACACGATGGACCGGCACAATGCGCTCAAGCTGCGCCTTGATCTGCTCCAGCACCTGCGGCGTGCCGCGCGTGACGATGGTGATGCGCGACAGATGCGCCTGATGCTCGGTCTCGGAAACGGTGAGGCTTTCGATGTTGTAACCCCGGCCGGAGAAGAGGCCGATGACGCGGGCGAGAACGCCGGGCTCGTTGTCGACCAGCACCGAAAGCGTATGGCTCTCGGCCGCCGCGGTTTCCGGCGAGATGAAATAGGCGGAGCCCGTGGGTTGAAGGTGTGCGGTCATTGTCCTTGTTCCGTTTCCTCGGTTCTTATGATCAGGATGCCAGCTCGATGCTGATTTGAATGATGATTGTTCCAGCGGCCCGGGGGACACGGCAAACCTACCGTGTCCCGGCGTTCCGATCAAACGAGCTGCCGGCCCTTGGCATCGATGGCGTTGGCGACGGCTTCGTCGGTGGCTTCGTCCGGCAGCAGCATCTCGTTATGTGCCTTGCCCGAGGGAATCATCGGGAAGCAGTTGGCGAGATTGGCAACGCGGCAATCGAAAATGACAGGCTTTTTGACATCGATCATTTCCTGGATGGCAGCATCGAGATCGCCGGGCTTTTCACAGCGCAGGCCGACGGCGCCGTAGGCTTCCGCCAGCTTGACGAAATCGGGCATCGCCTCGGTATAGGAGTGCGACAAGCGGTTGCCGTGCAGCAACTGCTGCCATTGGCGCACCATGCCCATATATTGGTTGTTCAGGATGAAGATCTTGATCGGCGCATCGTGCTGGATAGCCGCCGACATTTCCTGAATGCACATCTGGATCGAGGCATCGCCGGCAATGTCGATGACCAGGCTTTCCGGATGGGCGATCTGTACGCCGAGGGCGGCGGGCAGGCCATAACCCATGGTGCCGAGGCCGCCCGAAGTCATCCAGCGGTTCGGTTGCTCGAAGCCATAGAATTGTGCCGCCCACATCTGGTGCTGGCCGACTTCGGTGGTGATATAGGTGTCACGATGCTTGGTCAGCTCATAGAGACGCTGAATCGCATATTGCGGCATGATGACATCATCGTGCGGCTTGTAAGCGAAGGAATTGCGTGCACGCCAACGCGTGATGTTCGTCCACCAATCGCCGAGGCGATCCGCCGCCGGCTTGTGCGGCAGTGCGCGCCACAGGCGAACCATATCTTCCAGAACATTGCCGACATCGCCGAGGATGCCGATATCGACGCGAACGTTCTTGTTGATCGACGACGGATCGATGTCGATGTGGATCTTCTTCGAATTCGGCGAAAAGGCATTCAGGCGGCCAGTAATGCGGTCGTCGAAGCGTGCGCCGATACAGACCATGACGTCGCAATCATGCATCGCCATATTGGCTTCGTAGGAACCGTGCATGCCGAGCATTCCGAGCCAGCTCTTGCCGGATGCCGGATAGGCGCCGAGGCCCATCAGCGTCGAAGTAATCGGGAAGCCCGTCAGCTCGACGAGTTCGCGCAACAGCTTCGAGGCTTCCGGACCGGAATTGACGACGCCGCCACCGGAATAGATGATCGGCCGGCGCGCGCTCGCCATCAGCTCGATAGCCTGCGTGATCCTGTTGAGATCGCCCTGAACCTTGGGCTGGTAGCTCTTCTGGACATCATGCGCTTCCGGCGGTGTGTAAGTGCCGGTGGCGAACTGAACATCCTTCGGAATGTCGACGACGACGGGACCCGGACGGCCGGACTGGGCGATACGAAAAGCTTCGTGGATGACCGCGGCGAGCTTGTTGACATCCTTGACCAGCCAATTGTGCTTGGTGCAAGGCCGCGTAATGCCGACCGTGTCGCATTCCTGGAACGCGTCCGAGCCAATCAGTGATGTGGGAACCTGGCCGCTCAGGCAAACCAGCGGGATCGAATCCATCAAGGCGTCCTGCAGCGGCGTGACGGCGTTCGTCGCGCCCGGACCGGAGGTGACCAGCATAACGCCGACCTTGCCGGTCGAGCGGGCATAACCTTCCGCCGCATGGCCGGCGCCCTGCTCATGGCGCACGAGGATATGCTGGATATCGTCCTGTTGGAAAATTTCGTCATAGATCGGCAAAACCGCGCCGCCCGGATAACCGAAGATGTGTTCGACGCCATTGTCCTTGAGCGCCTGCAACACGATCTCCGCGCCTGTCATCTGATTGCCGCTCGTCTGATTATCTTTGCCGGTCATACGTTTGTTCCGCTATCTGCTGAGGGTTTGGAAAGTGAAATCTCGATTTCGGGCATAAAAAAAGGCTCCTGTGGAGCCTGTCGTCTAGCGCATGGGTGGCTATCGCCGGATGGTTACACCATCCTGCCCATGCGCTTTCCCACCACGATAAGAGCCGTCGAGTTTTTCATGGGCGGAATTGATAGACAGAAAATTTCCAAGCGTCAACGCATTCAGCAATAAAAAATCGCGACCTTTACCGATCCTCTTAAAATGTCGAGCGGCGCTAAGGGTTTTGTTAAGCCACCTTCCCTATGTTCCATGTCTTAACGCTGGGAGTAGCCGTTTGCTCAATAATGATTTGCAGACGTCCGGCAAAGCTGGGGACCTTGATCGCCGCGACAATCTGAAGCCGGGAAATCGCTTCCTCGGCCGTGTCGTCGCGTGCACCGGTTCCAGGGCAACCATCGCCGCAGTCGCCGAGGATGGCGGTACCGATCTGACCGAGCTTTGGTCCGTCGGCAAACTGATCTCGATCAGCGTAGGCTCCAATCGCGTCGCAGCTCTCGTCTACGCCATGAACACCGGCAATACCGGCTGGGGCGAAGGACAGGACAATCTTTTCCGCATCGAAGTGGAACTGCTGGGCGAAGTCCGCGTCGGATCAAACGGCCGCGAAGAGTTTTCCAGCGGCATTTCCGCCTATCCCTATCTCGGCGCCATCGCTCACCGTATCCGCGCCGCCGATCTCATGCGCATTTTCGATGCCGGCAAGGACAGCAGTTGCGTCATCGGCAAGCTGACGCAGGATGAAAGCATCGACGCCGCCATTCATATCCCTTCGATGCTGGCCAAGCATTTCGCCGTGGTCGGCTCCACCGGCGTCGGCAAATCGACCGCTGTCTCCTTGCTGCTGCACAAGGCAATCGTCTCCGATCCCAAACTGCGCGTGCTGATCCTCGATCCGCACAACGAATTCGCCGCCGCCTTTCCCAAGCATTCTGTCGTCGTCGATACGGATACGCTCGACCTGCCCTTCTGGCTGATGCGGCTCGACGAGTTTGCCGAGGTTGTCTTCCGGGGCCGGCCGCCGATCCCCGACGAACTGGATATGCTGCGCGATATTATTCCCGAAGCGAAGCGCGCCTTTCGCGGCAGTGACTCGCCGCTGATGCGCCGTCAGACGGAAAAAAGCTCGGTGACAGCAGATACACCGGTTCCCTATCGCATGGCCGATCTGCTGGCCCTGATCGACGAGCGCATCGGCCGCCTCGAAGGCCGGCAGGAAAAACCGCATTTGCGCTCTCTGAAGATGCGCGTCATCTCGGCGATCAACGATCCGCGTTATCATTTCATGTTCTCCAACAATACGATCAGCGACACGATCATGGAGACGATCGCGCAGATCTTTCGTATTCCCGGTGATGACAAGCCGATCTGTACCTTCCAGCTCGCCGGCATTCCCTCCGAAGTAGTCAATTCCGTCGCCTCCGTTCTCTGCCGCATGGCCTTCGAGCTTGCGCTTTGGAGCGAAGGGGCGATCCATATGCTGGTCGTCTGCGAAGAAGCGCATCGCTATATCCCCGCCGACCCGAACCTCGGCTTCTTCCCAACGCGGCAGGCGATTGCCCGCATCGCCAAGGAGGGCCGCAAATACGGTGTGTCGCTCGGCATCATCACCCAGCGTCCGGGCGAACTTGATCAGACGATCCTGTCGCAATGCTCGACGCTGTTCGCCATGCGCCTCGCAAACGATCGCGACCAGGACATCATACGGTCGGCAATCCCGAACTCCTCAATTTCGACGACGAGCTTCCTGTCTTCGATCGGCAACGGCGAAGCCATCGCCTTCGGCGAAGCCATTGCAGTCCCCATGCGCATGCGCTTTTCCCGCGTCGAAGAAAACCTACTGCCGAAGGCCAGCGGTAGCATCGCAAGAACGAGCGAGGAATCACCCGATACCGTCGACTTGCGCACCATCGTCGGCCGCATGCGCTCGATCTCCGGTCCCGACATCTCTGCCTTTCAGCAGAGCTATAAGGCCTCAAGCGAGCCGGCCGCTTATATGGACGAGGACATTGGCGATGACGATTTCGATCAGCCTGCCGCAATATCCGAGCCCCAGCCGGTGCGAATTGATCCGCCACCGATAGAGCCTTATCGGCCCGACATGCTGCCGCGCGCCACGGCGGCTTCGGCTTTTAGCGCAGCTCCCCAGACGTCGATCGATAGCAGACTTGCCGAGCTGCGCCGAGAGTTCCGAGGCGGCGACAACACAAGCAGTCCATCCCCTTCGGAGAAGGAGCCCGCTCCGTCTGTGCGGCGCGAAGGCGGCCTCTCGTTGCGCGACAGTATCCTGAAGAAGCCGCTGAGCAGCCTCTATAGTAAGGACTGACGCGGACTACGGACTAATCCGCTCCCAGCTTTCATCCATCTGATTGCGAAACCAGGTCATCTGCCGCTTGGCATATTGCCGCGTCGCGGCAGCACCGGTTTCAAGAACCTCCTCACGCGTCATCTCGCCGCGTAGCATCGCAGCAATCTGCGTGACGCCGATCGCCTTCATGACGGGCATCTCGTCCGGCAGTTTCAATGCCAGCAAGGCCCGCACTTCATCCTCAGCACCCATGGCGAGCATCTTTTCGAAACGGCCGTTGATGCGCTGATGCAAGACCGCGCGATCCGGCAGCACGATGATCTTTCGCGCACGATCGGCATCGACGATAACGGGACCGGTCTTGCCCTGAAAAGCGGCGATGGATTGTCCCGTCGCCTCGATCACTTCCAGGGCACGCACGATGCGCTGGCCATCCTGAGGATTGAGGCTTTCCGCTACGGCTGGATCGCGAATAACAAGCTCCCGATGCAGCGCCTCGGCTCCCTCCATCAACAACCGCTCCCGCAGGCGGCTGCGAATCTCCGCGGGGATCTCGGGCATGTCGGAAAGCCCACCCGTCAGAGCCTTGAAGTACAGCCCCGTGCCGCCGACAAAAACGGGCAGCCGTTTCTCGCCGCGCAATTGCGCCACCAACTCGGCAGCCTCGCGCAGCCAGGCGCCGGTGGAATAGGCTTGCCTTGCCGGCACATGGCCATAAAGATGATGAGGAATGCCTTGCATCTCCGCTTCGGATGGCCGAGCCGTCAGCACGCGCAATGTGTCGTAGACCTGCATGCTGTCGGCATTGACGACCACGCCGTCATGCGCGCGCGCCAATTCCACGGCAAGCGCGGACTTGCCGCTGGCGGTCGGCCCGGTTATCAGGATCGCGTCGATATCGCTTATAAGGTTTCTGCTCATGGCCTTCGTTGCCACGCTTATTGCCAATCCGTCAAACCCCGTTCTCGTTCCGGCAATCGCCGAGCGAGCGGCGGACGCCGTCAAGGCGCTGGGACTTTATTGGCTGGCCGACGGCATCGCCTGCGATATTGCGCTGCGCGACGACGCCGACCTGCGGGCAGCGGAAGCCAACATTCTCGCCGTCATTGCCGGCGCGCCGATCGACCTGGTCATCCAGGAGGCGGAGACGCGCCGGAAGAAATTGCTGATCGCCGACATGGACTCCACCATGATCGGCCAGGAATGCATCGACGAACTGGCCGCCGAGGTCGGATTGAAGGAAAAGGTCGCCGACATCACCGCGCGCGCCATGAATGGTGAGATCGCCTTCGAGCCGGCTTTGCGTGAGCGCGTGGCCCTGCTGAAGGGCCTGCCGCTCTCCGTCGTTGATGACGTCATCGCCAAACGCATCACCCTCACTCCCGGCGGGGCGGAACTGATCGCCACCATGAAAACCAAGGGCTATTACAGCGCCCTCGTCTCCGGTGGCTTCACCATCTTTACGAGCCGCATCGCGGCCGCCTTGGATTTCGACGAGAACCACGCCAACGTCCTGCTGGAAGATGATGGCGTGCTGACGGGCCTTGTCGCCGAACCCATTCTCGGCATGCAAGCCAAGGTTGACGCACTCAACACTATTGCCGAAAAGCTCGGTATCTCCCCGGATGACGCGATGGCAGTCGGCGATGGCGCCAACGATCTCGGCATGCTGCAACTCGCCGGCTCCGGCGTCGCCCTGCACGCCAAACCAACCGTGGCTGCCCAGGCCAAGATGCGCATCGACCACGGCGACCTGACCGCCCTGCTCTATATCCAGGGCTACAGGAAAACGGATTTCATCAAACCATAGAACGGCGCAATCGCCGGGATCGGGGCTCAGATGATCATCACCGAAACCGACCGACTCATCATCCGGAACTGGCGCGAGGCGGATCGCGAACTTGCCTACGAGATCAACTCCGACGAGGCCGTCATGGAGTTCTTTCCATTCCGCCGCAATCGTGAGGAAGCCAACGCCTTTTTCGAACGCGTCCAATCCATGATCGCTGAGACCGGGCTTGGCTTCTATGCCCTGGAGCTCAAGGCAAGTGGTGAGGCGCTTGGCTTTTGCGGACTGGCGCAGACGAACCATCTGGAACCGTTCGTACCGGCGGGTACCGTCGAGATCGGCTGGCGGCTTGCGGCGCGATATTGGGGCAAGGGATTTGTCAGCGAGGCGGCGCGGGCATTGCTTGCCTATGGCTTCGAAACGCTCGCTCTCGACCAGATCGTGTCCTTCGCGGTTCATAATAATATCCGCTCGACATCGGTAATGGAGCGGATCGGCATGCATCGGGTCGAAGGCGGGGATTTCGACCACCCCGGCGTTCCTGATACCTACCCTCACCTGCAGCGTCACGTGCTCTATCGCCTCACCGCAGCCGAGTGGCGCGCCCTGCAATGACGATCATCGAGACGCCGCGGTTCATCCTGCGCCCGTGCCGGGAAAGCGACCGCGAACTCTTCTATGAACTGAGTTCCGATCCCGATGTCCTCGAATTCTTTCCCTTCCGCCGCAGCCGTGAAGACGCTGATGCCGTCTTCGACATGATCAGCGGACTGACGCCGGAAGACGGTTTCGATCTTCTCGTGCTGACGTTGAAGCAGAGCGGCAAGCCGATCGGCGTCAGCGGACTTTCAAGGCCGAAACTTGAACCGTTCCTTCCCGAAAACGCCGTCGAAATCGGCTGGCGACTTTCAGCAGGGAATTGGCGTCAGGGCTATGCCAGCGAGGCAGGCGCGGCCCTGTTGCGCCATGGTTTCGAGACGCTGAAACTCGATGAAATCGTGTCCATCGCCGTGCACAATAATCACCGCGCCTTGGCCGTCATGCAAAGGATTGGCATGCGTCCGGATCCGGCCGGCGCGTTCGACCACCCCGATATTCCCGCCACTCATCCGCAATTGAAGCGCCATGCGCTCTATCGCCTCAGCGCTGCAGAATGGCACCAGCGGCAGATGCAGGCTACGGAACGTTGAAGCAGCCTATTCCAGCGCTACCGCGATGAAACGCAGATCGCCATTCGGAGAGGCGATCATCATCTGCGCATTGCGGCGGCCTTCCCGCTTCAACGCTGCGACCTTTTCCGAGGCAGCCGTCGGCGTCTGCACGAATTCCTGTGCCACTTCGACGACGACTTCGCCGGGCTTCAACCCCTTGTCCGCTGCGGCCGAACCCGGAGTGACCTGGGTGATCACCACGCCGTCGACGCTGTCGGCAATGCCGAAGCTCTTGCGGTTTTCGGCATTGAGGGTCGCAAGCCTCATGCCGAGCACGTCCTGGGTAGCCTGCGGCTGCGGCGCTTGCTGCTGCTGATCGTTGTCCTGGTCCTGGCCGTCCGCTCCGTCATCGTCTTCATCCCCCTCGTCGGGATTGATGACGCCGTCGCGACCGCCATGATCATTGGGCGCAAGCTGGGGTGCCTTGTCGCCGCCGCCCTTGTCGCCCTGATTGCTGTCGCCGGCACTGGCTGCGGCTGCCTGGTCGCTGTCCTCGAGCCGGCCAAGCGTAACCTTGACGGTCTGCTGCTTGCCGTCGCGTATGATGACGACATCGACTTCCTTGCCGACGGGGCTTTCGGCGACAACGCGCGGTAAGTCGCGCATCTCGTCAACATCCTTGCCATCGAACTTCAGGATGACATCGCCGGCCTTGATCGAGCCGTTATCGACCGGTCCGCCCTTGATGACGCCCGCCACCAGCGCGCCTTTGGCGCTGTCGAGCCCGAGGCTGTTGGCAACATCGTCGGTCACCGGCTGGATGCGCACGCCGAGCCAGCCGCGACGGGTTTCGCCGAAATCCATGAGCTGCTTGACGACACCTTCTGCCAGTTCGGACGGCACGGCGAAGCCGATGCCGATCGAGCCGCCACTCGGCGAAATAATCGCCGTATTGATGCCGATCACCTCACCCTTCATGTTGAAGAGCGGCCCGCCGGAATTGCCCTTGTTGATCGCCGCATCCGTCTGGATGAAATTGTCATAGGGACCGGCATTAATATTGCGACCACGGGCCGACACGATACCCACGGTCACCGAGCCGCCGAGCCCGAAGGGATTGCCGATCGCCATCACCCAGTCGCCGATCCGCATCTTGCTGGAATCGCCGAATTTCACTGCTATCAGCGGATGCTTCGGTTCCACCTTGAGCACGGAAAGATCGGTCTTGGTGTCGGTGCCGATCAACCTCGCCTTCAGCTTGGTGCCGTTCGGGAAGATCGCTTCGATATCGTCGGCGCCCTCGATGACGTGGTTGTTGGTGACGATATAGCCGGATGGATCAATGACGAAGCCGGAACCGAGAGAGCTGACCTTGCGGTTGCTGTTTTCGTTGTTCCGGTTCTTGAAGAAGTCGTTGAAGAATTCCTGGAATGGCGAGTTGTCCGGCACCTTGGGTGTCGCCGGGCCATCGCCCTCATCCTTGACCTTTTGGGAGGTGGAAATGTTGACCACTGCGTCCAGCAGACCGGATGCCAGATCCGCAACCGAAGCCGGGCCGGCATTCATTGCCGGATTGCCCGTGACCGGCGGCGGCGTGTTGGGCACGACGGCTGGATTTTCGGTCGTCGTTGCCGTCGAGCCGCCCATCGGAGCCTGCGCCGGATTGGTCGCCGTGGCTGGGGTCTGGCCGTTGGAGGTCGCGGGCGGCTGCGTGCCGGACACGGCATTGCCGTTGGGTGCGCTGGCAGAGCCCGTGGCTGGAGCCTGACCCGTCTCGCCGGTTGTTGCCGGCGCTGTCGTCCCGGAATTGGCTGGCGCCTGCGTTTCGGTCTTCATCTCGCCGCTTGGCGCAGCCGACGAACCGGTCGCCGGCGCCGTAGCCGAGCCTGACGCGGGCGCGTCCGTCGCGGAATTGGCGGGAACCTGTGCGCCTGGAGCCGCGCCGCTATTCGGCGTCGTCGTATCCGTCGAAGGCGTCTGTGTCGTCTGCGCATACGCCCGATCGACGCCTGCAAGGGTGGGACCGGTAATCAGCGCCACACTGGCCAGAAGAGCGAACGAACGTCTGAAAGGCAGGCGATTGGTCAAAGCCATCAGGCATCCTCATCGAGAAAGGGAAGTCTTGTATAAGCATCAACATAAGGCGGAATGATGAAGCGTGAAATCACCTTTTTGCGAAATCCCCGAACGTCCATCCGGCCTTTTTATCCAAGGTAAGATTGATGCCATCAAACATAAGACAAGGGGCCGCCAACAGGCAGCCCCTTGGATTTCGGCAGGTTGCCTCACATCATTTCGCAGGCGTCGTCGTGGACGGCGCAGCCAGCCCGGGAGCACCCGCTGCAGGAGCCGAACCGACCGAACTATCGAAATACTTGAAGAATTCCGACTGGTTCGGCGGCAGCACCAACGTCTTGCCGCCTGAAGCAAGCGACGTGCGATAGGCGGCCATCGAGCGATAGAACTCGTAGAAGCTCGGATCGCGCGAGGAGGCATCCGCGAAGATGCCGTTGCGCTCGGCCTCGCCCTGGCCGCGCAGGACCTCCGAATCCTTCTGTGCATCCGCCACGATTTCGACCACTTGACGATCGGCAATGGCGCGGCGGCGCTGGCCTTCTTCGTTGCCCCGTGCGCGGATCAACTCGGCTTCCGCCAGGCGTTCGGCCTTCATGCGGTCGTAGGTCTGCTGCGACACCTCTTGGGTCAGGTCGGTACGGCGGATGCGCACATCCTCGATATTCAGCCCGAGGGACTCTGCATCGCGGTGCAGGTCGTCGCGCACTTCCGTCATCATCGAAGCGCGTTCGTTCGATAGGGCAGCTTCGAAACCGCGCAGACCGTAGACCCGGCGCAGCGATGCATCGAGGCGGGTCCTGAGGCGCGATTCCGCCGCATCGCGATCACCCGACACCGTCTCGCGGAACTTCCGCGCATCGGTGATCCTGTAGACGACAAAAGCATCGACCTCATAGAACTTGCCGCCCGAAACCTGGACACGGATATTGTCCAGATCGAAGCGCAGCTCCTGGTCCTGTATATACTGCACCCGATCGGCATCCATGAAGGCGAAGGGCAGCTTGAAGTAGAGGCCCGGCTCCGTCTTGACGGCACGGATCTGGCCGAAGCGCAGAACGATCGCCTGTTCGCGGGCATTGACCACGAAAACCGAGGAATAAACGATCAGCAGCACCACCGCGAGCGCGATGAGAATGGCTGGCAAACGGCTGGACGTCATTATTTGGCCTCCGGCTGAGGTGCGGTCGCGGGCTTACCCGACTGCGTCGTGGATTGCTTGCCGAGGTCGTTCAGCGGCAGGTAGGGCACGACGCCCTGCTTGTCGTCGATGATGATGCTGTTGGAATTGCCGATAACGGACTCCATGGTTTCGAGGAACAGCCGCTTGCGGGTCACTTCCGGCGCTTTCACGTATTCGTCATAGATGGAGACGAAGCGCTGCGCTTCACCCTGGGCTTCCTTGACGACACGGTCCTTGTAAGCAGCCGCGTCTTCACGGATTTGCGCCGCACGACCACGAGCCTGACCGAGCTTCTGATTGGCGTATTGATTGGCCTCTTGAACTTGCTGGTCTTCGTTCTGCTCGGCGCGCTGCACCTCGTCGAAGGCATCGGCCACTTCGCGCGGCGGCGACACATCCTCGATCGGTATGGCGTTGATGGAAATGCCCGAGCCATATCGGTCCATCGTATCCTGAATGATGTTTCTTACCTCGATCGCGATTTGCTGGCGATTGTCGCGATAGATATCCTGGGCCGGACGGCGGCCAACCACCTCGCGCATGGCGCTTTCGGCAACCTGCTGCAGCGTCTCGTCGGGAGTTTCGAGGTTGAAGAGGTAGGATTGCGGGTTCGTGACTGTGTAGAGCACCGAGAACTGCACGTTGACGATGTTCTGATCGCCCGTCAGCATCAGGCCGGCATTCGAACTCGAGCTCGAACGGCCGCCGATATTACGCTGCTGTTCGGTAACCTTGACGATCTCGATACGATCCATCGGCCAGAAATGGAAATGCAGGCCGGGCATTGACACTTCCGGGCGCGGCTCGCCAAATCGCAATTCGACGCCGCGCTCGTCCGGCTGAACCGTATAGACGCACTGGATAAGCCAGAAAACGACGATGACCGCCGCGACGATGACAAAGGCGCCGCCGTTGAAGCCGCCGGGGACAAGTCCCTTCAGACGGTCCTGACCACGGCGGATGATGTCTTCAAGATCCGGCGGGCCACCGCTGCCGCTTCCCCGCGGCCGGTTCGGTCCCTGCCCCCAAGGCCCCTGATTGTTTCCGCCGCCACCGCCGCCCCACGGGCCGCCGCCGCCATTCTGATTGCTCCAGGGCATCAAAACCTCTTTGTTTGTGGACTCCCAGTATCGCGCAGACTTTGAAATTCGCAGGCGGCGGCGATTGTCTCCCGTTATAGGTATCGGCGCATCTGCTTTCAACGCAACTTCAGGAAGTTCGTCGGATTTATTGGAAAATAGTTGATTTTCGCGGGCAGCTTTTATGCTTTTCGCCTGCTGAGGAAAACTCATCGCAGCGGGCAACTTGATCGAACGACGTACAATGAACCATCTCAATCAAATAAATCTAGCTGATCCTCTGGCGGCTCAAGCGCCAGTTTTAGCTCATACTGTTCCAGCAGCTCATCAAAATCTGGAACTCTGCCCATGAGTTCCTCTTTAACCCGGTATCTATGGAATGGCTTGCGCCGATTGTAACGAGTTACCCGAAATGGATACTCATCAAATTCTGTTTTCGGGTATTCCTCCTCCCATTTGACCATCCATTCACCTTTCTCGCCGGGAGAACGAGCACCAAAGTCTACATCAAATTTTGCGTCACCGTTAATATGACCGCAGTATACATCGGTAACAAATATAGTATTTATATAAGATCCAAATACTTTATATATCTGGTCACCACCAATTATAAAAAATTGCATTTTTCCTGAGATAATAGAATCCACATCTGCAATAAAAAGAGCCGTTTCTGGATTTTGAGCCCACTTTAGTGATGGAAATTTTTCCAAAAAATCCGGCTCTGTGCGCGACAGGATGATATTAGTTCTATTAGGAAGAGGCCGCCCAATAGATTCAAATGTCTTTCTTCCCATAATTACAGCATGATCAACGGTACGTTTTCTAAAAAGCTGTAAATCTGTTCTTAAATGCCACGGGAGGGAATTGTCTACGCCAATGATCTGATCAGGATAGCTACGCGCAACGATAGAGAATGCAGACGGCATCCGCACTCTTTTAACTTTCTTGTTCATCAGCTTAGAGCACACAACTTCGCTACCAGTCAGAAAACCAAACGGAGCCCGTCCATAGTTTGCGAAACTGGGCACCGCAAGGTAAATCTGCTCCTCAGACGGCGATCGGCGCCTTGATATTGGCGTCGGCCTCATAGCCTTCCAACGTGAAATCCTCGAACTTGAAATCGAAGATGTTCTTCACCGCCGGATTAAGGCGCATGGTCGGCAGTTTTTTCGGGGTGCGGGTCAGTTGCAGCCTGGCTTGCTCGAAATGGTCGGAATAGATGTGCGTATCACCCAGCGTGTGCACGAAGTCGCCAGGCTTCAGCCCCGTGACCTGCGCTACCATCAACGTCAGCAGCGCGTATGAGGCAATGTTGAAGGGCACGCCGAGGAAGGTGTCACCGGAGCGCTGGTAAAGCTGGCAGGAAAGCTTGCCATCGGCGACGTAGAACTGGAAGAGGCAATGGCACGGCGGCAGCGCCATTTCGTCCACCTCAGCCGGATTCCAGGCCGAAACGATATGGCGGCGGGAATTCGGGTTGGTCTTCAGCCCTTCGATCAGATTGGCGATCTGATCGATATGGCGGCCGTCCGGAGCTGGCCAGGAACGCCATTGATGGCCGTAGACCGGGCCGAGATCGCCGTTTTCGTCGGCCCATTCATCCCAGATAGAAACGCCATTCTCCTTGAGATACCGAATATTCGTCTCGCCCTTCAGGAACCACAGCAGCTCGTGGATGATCGAGCGCAGATGCAGCTTCTTGGTGGTGAGTACCGGAAAACCTTCGGAAAGGTCAAAGCGCATCTGGTAACCGAAGACCGAGCGCGTGCCTTTGCCGGTACGGTCGCCGCGGTCGATGCCGGTGTCCATCACATGCTTCAAAAGATCGAGATATTGCTTCATCGCACCCGCCGCCGATTCCATTCCTCCTCAATTTAATGGCAAGTCGGCACGAAACCAACTGCGGGCAAGCATAATCCCTGGAATTCTCCCATCCGGCCGTCGTTTGTTATGGCAAACCTGTGTTTCGGCGAAGCATTTATGACAAATCCCCTTCCATTCGCCTGAGGAAAACACTATATCAGCCATGCCGGTCTTCGGGCCGGCTATGGCGATAAATGAGCGGTGTAATAAACCTATTGGACCCGGGGGCGGTACCCGGCGCCTCCACCAAAAACTGGTCGGGCAAGACCGGCTTTTGATGGGGGCGAAACAGGATCGACAAGGGTGTAAAGATCGACTTTTCGCTCGGCATTGTACCACCGTTATCGGGCTAAAATTGTAGTTGCAAACGACAACTATGCGGAAGCTCGTCTCGCTGCTTAATCGCAGTGTGGCACTTCAAATAAAGTCCTAAGGGGTCGCACTCTTAGGCGGGGTTCGAAGGCACCTGGCAACAGAAGCCTTCACCTTCTCCCTCTCTTCGATATTATGTATGATCAGGCGTTGACTCGCGCACGGGGGTTTCCCGTCGGCGCAGGGCGTGGCATAAGCCTTAGAAAAAACATGGCCAACGAAAGACAGGAAAGTATGGGGCAGGATCATATCCGCTACGACATTTTGGCACAGGACGCCCTGCGTGGGGTCATCCGCAAGGTGTTGACCGAGGTCGGCACCACCGGCCGTCTGCCCGGTGACCATCATTTCTTCATCACCTTTCTGACGGGTGCGGCCGGCGTGCGCATTTCGCAGCACCTGAAGTCGAAATATCCCGAGCAGATGACCATCGTCATCCAGCATCAGTTCTGGGACCTGAAGGTTACCGAGAGCCAGTTCGAGATTGGTCTTTCGTTCTCCGACGTTCCGGAAAAGCTGGTCATCCCGTTCAATGCCATCCGGGGCTTCTACGATCCGTCCGTGAATTTCGAGCTGGAATTCGACGTGCCGCTCGCCGAGGACGAGGAAGTGCCGTCCGGCGAGATCACCGCCTATCCGGTATCGGCCGAGGGCAGCGAGGAGCCCGCGGCCGCCAAGGACGGCGAGGAGAAGAAGCCGGGATCGGTCGTCTCCCTCGACGCATTCCGCAAGAAGCAATAGCATCCGGGGAAGCAGGCGCTTCCCCTTTTCACATCGGCCGTGAGGAACCATCGATGAGTGCCGAAATCGTCAATCTGCGCCAGTTCCGCAAGAAACAGACACGCTTGGAAAAAGAAAAGCAGGCGGAGCAGAACCGTGTTACCTTCGGCCGCACCAAGGCGGAGAAGCAGTTGACCAAGGCGCTCAATGAAAAGGCCGCGAAAACACACGAGGCCGGCCATATCGAGCCATCCAAAACAGACGATTGAAATACCGAGCTGAAAGTCTATAGCCCTCCGAAATCAATCGCTTACCCCAGCATTTTGAATCATTTTTAGAATTACCTCTTCCGTTTCCGAACTTTTGATCGATCCGCCGATGATCCGCAAACATTCCGCCACGCTGCATGGCCATCGCACCAGCTTTTCCCTCGAAGACGCCTTCTGGGCCGAACTGAAGGCGATCGCCAATGCGCGCGGGACGTCGCTTGCGGCTCTGATCTCAGAGATCGACGACGGCCGCGATCCGGCAAGCAACCTTTCCTCGGCGCTTCGGCTCTATGTTCTGAAATGGCTGAAGGATCGCACCTGAAACGCCCCGCCTTGAACGAGGGCGCTTAGTCACTTCATTCTCTACTCAATAGCATCCCCGCTCCCAGCGACGAAAGCGGCGGATTTCGCATGGTCGATGGAGAATGATCTATCGAGCGATGCCGGGAAGATTGTTAAAGTTCAGCGGCGCCCCTGTCTGCGGCACCTGTCCGTTGAGAGCAGGCAATTGCTGCGCTTCCGCCTTCGCTCGGGCTTCCGCACTCGCCTTCGCCCTGGCTGCGGCTTCCGCCTGCTTTTCTGCCTCGGCCTTGCGCGCCAGTTCCCTCAAGCGCTTCTCTTCGGCGCTACGCTGCTGCTCGACTGCCGCATCGCGCTGACGCTGGGCTTCGCGTGCGACGGCAGTGTACTTGTAGAGCGCCACCTCGCGCCGCAGCCGCTGCTTTTCCAATACGCTTGCCTGAAGCCGCTCGACGCGCTGGCGCTCGCGTTCGAAGGCGCGCAGCGACAGGAAGCTGGTAATGTCGGTAACGTCCATCGTCCGACCCGGCGTCGCCAACGGACCGGCGAAATCGAGGCGCAATGCCGGCTCGGCGCCGCTCAGCGCCTCGTTGCCGGCATTGAAATCGATGCCCATGGAGCCACGGATGCGCTCATCCGGCAGGCTGATCTCGGCATTGCCCGAAAGCTTCGCCAGGTCATTGCCGGCACTGATATTGGCAGCACGGATGACGCCGGTCGAAATATTGAACGGTATGTTGATGGCCGGCAATGCCGCCTCGCCATTGTTGAGCAATGTCTGGACGATCGGCAGCACCTTATCGGCTGTGATCTCACCTTGGATCTGGTCCGTCGCCGACAACAGCGGCGGCAAAACGGAGAGGTTGAGGCCGCGGACATGCGTGTCGCCAAGCTTGATCTCGCCCGAGCCGCTGGCGTTGGCAGCCAGTTCCCCCAGGCTCTTGCCGCTCGCTTCCATGCTCAGTCCCAAACCGAAGCGGCCATTGGCGAGCGGCGCGCCATCGCGCTGCCAGGCAACCGCGGCAAGGTCGCCATTGGCGAGGTTGAGTTTCGTTTGCATCAGCCCGGTGCCGTCCGAGTTCGCAAACATCAAATTGCCGCTAAGCGTACCGCCGTTCCAAGCGCCGGCGATGTCGTTCAGCCGCAGCTCCTCGCCCTTATAGGCAGCGTTCGTACTGAAATCCGAGATCGGGCCGAAGATGCCCGGCCACAACTGCTTGGCCGAAAGCTTGACGTTGAGATCAAGCCCGCTGAACATCGGCAACCCCAGCTTGGCCTTGGTGAGGTTGCCCGTCATCGCATCCGTCACCGGCCCGTAGATTGCTTCGCCCAGCCAGCCGAGATCGGCCTTGTCGAGCGTCAATTGGCCGGTAGCCTTGATATTCGGCGCCTTGCGGTCGAAGGTGAGCGCGCCCGAAACATTGTTGTCGGCAAGCAGGCCCTTCATATCGGAGAATACGATCTTGCCGGCATCGAGCGCGGCATTCGCCTGGAATTTGACCGGCAAGCCCGTGCCCATCTGCGGTACGCCGATGCCGTTCATGACGAAATAGGGATCAAGATCGGCACTCTCGAGCGATAGCGCGATTTTGCCGTTGAGGAAGGTTGCGGGACGCACATCGACCTTGCCGTTTGCGGTGAACGAGGTCTTGTCGGTGGCGAAGGTGAGTGCCGCATCCGCCGGATCAGTGCCGTTTGCCGTCACCTTCAGCGTCAGACGGCCATTGGCATCCGCTTCGACGGGCAGCGGATCGAGGCCCGCCTGCCCAAACAGGATCGAGGTCACGGAATTTTCGAGCGTTGCTTCAAGCGTCGTCGTCCCTTTGCCGGTCAGCGCCAACAGGTCGGACATGCGGTAATCGAGATTGACGCGGCTGCCGTTGGAGACGCCGGCAAGCGTTACCGCCAGCCCATCGCCCTGGTCGCCGCCCAGCGTCAGCGCGCCGCGAAGCGCGGTATTTCCATACCATGCAGCGTTTCGCACCAGCCGGTCCATCGCCGGGTGATGCGGCAGATGCTGGCTCAGCATATCAAAGAAGGGACCGGGATCGGCCGCCTTGAAGGTGATTTCGCCCGACCCCTTGTAGTCCAGCAGCGAACCATTGGCACGGCCGGTTGCGGTAAGCTCGGCACCGGCGACATCGCGCACGGCAAGCTTGTCGAGCGTGAGTGCGCCATCGGCGATCGAAAACGACGTTTCGACATTGTCGGCCTGCACGCCGAACGCGGCGAATTTGTCCGCTTTCAGATGGGCCGTAATCCGGTGATCGAGCAAGGTCTCGCCGGCATCCTGACCGGTGAACAGCCCTGTCAGCGCCCTCAGCGCATCGAGATCGAGCGCATCGCCGCTGAGATCGACGGCAAGCCTCGGCGCCTGGTCGTTTGCCGGCGCCTGCCGGTCGAGCTGGCCCTTGAGCGTCGCCGAGCCGACGGCGATTTCAAGATTCTCGAAGCGCTGCTCCTCGTGACGCAGGCTGACATCGGCGGAAAAACCGGCCTGTCGCAACTGCCGGATCGCCGGATCGACCGAACCCACCAGCCAGGATGCCAGACCGGATGGCTGATTGGAGGCGACCACGAGATTACCGATGAAATTCGGATCGCCCTGCAGCATCAAATTGCCCTTGGCCTCCACCTGGGTGCGGCCAGGGAGCATGCCGATGGCGTGATCGATCTTCCAGCCGGTTCCGGCAGGCTCCAGATCGAGCTGTACGTCGCGGATGGTCGTGTCGCCGGCAACGATCGCCGGCAGGCGGAAAGTCGCCTTGCCGGGCACCTGCGGCACCGGAATTTCGGCGGCAATGGCAATCAGGCTGTTTAGTCGCTGGCGCGCCGAAATGGTGGGATTGCGGTTGGTCTTGCCGCTCGTGCCCTGCGTGTTGCCGAGGCGGTTGACGTCGATCTGCTGGCCGTCGGCCGTCAGCAGGAATTCCGGCTTGGTGCCGGTGTCCAGCGTCGCCTCCCCCGTCACCACATAGGGATCGTCCGCGGTACCCACTTCGAGACGATATTCCGAAACCCGTATGCGCTCGTTGGTAAGCTCGAATCGACCTTTGACACGGGGCTGAACCTGTTCGTCGGCAGGTTTATGTGTCTGCTTGTCCTCAATCCCCGCCGTAAACATGCCGATATAATCCGGCTTGCTGTTGACCAGCTTCAATTCGCCGTCGAGGTCGACATTGAGCGGATGGCGGTCCGGCAAGAGCCGGGTGCGGACGCGCAAGACGCCATTATCGTCAGGCTGGCTGCTGGAAATGCTGAAATTGCCGTGCTCGCCGTCGAGCACCGCATCGCCATCGATTCGCCAGGGTCCCGCCAGCGACCGGGCGGACATTTGCGCGTTGAGACCGGTTATGTGCCGGGTGCGGCCAGATTGCTCGTCGATGAACTGGATATCGCCGCCATCGACATGCACGCCCTCGAGCACCACCGACTTGGCAGGGATTTCCGGCTGGCTGCCGCGCATCCAGTCGAGCGTCCCGTCCTTCAACAGCCGCAGACGCACTTTCGGCTCGGAAACGCGCATGTCGAAAATCAGCGCTTCGCCGGACAGGAACGGCGCCAGCTCGGCGTCCATGGAGAATTGGGCGATCTGCACCAATGGCGTCCCGTCGGCTTCCTGTCCGACGCGGACGTCATGCAATGTCACGGAAGGAAAAGGCAAAAGGCGGGCGTCAACGGTGCCGTGAACGGTCACCTTCTTTCCGATGATCCGACTCGCCTGATCCTCGAAATTCTTGCGAAAATCGGTCCAGTCTATGAAGAGCGGAGCGAGCAGCGCCACGAACAGCACCACTACGAGCACTCCCCCCAGAAAAACCAGGACCTTACCTAACAATGCACACCGTCTCCATTCTGCATTCCAATTACGATATCAAGCGTCACATAGCGAAGCGGACATGCAAAAGACATCCCAGATCTTCGGCTTAAGCCTGCTTTCCTATCCAGAACCGCATCGCAATTCTTGGACCATGCTGCAAATCTAGGGCATCTCCACCGCTTTCCATGACGCCATATGAAAACGGGATGGTCTAGCCTAACGCCATTCACGCCGGGGGCAAGCCAAGATCTTGGCAATATTCCATTTTTCAATGACTGTGGAATATCTTGCCGGGATTGAAAATCGCATCAGGATCGAGCGCCTGCTTGACTTGGCGCATCAGATCGACGGCGCCGCCAAGCTCCTGTTCGAGAAACGACATCTTGCCCTGCCCTATACCATGTTCGCCGGTGCAGGTACCCTCCATCGCGAGCGCCCGCCCGTTCAGCCGGGCAACGAAGGCCTCGACGACGGCGATACCTTCCGGCGTCTTGTCATCGAACAGCACCAGGACGTGGAAATTGCCATCGCCGGCGTGACCGACGATCGGCGCCAGCAATCCGTGTTCCTCGATATCGGCCTGGGTCGCTGCAACGCATTCGGCAAGTTTCGAGATCGGCACGCAGACATCCGTCGACAAGGCCGCCAGTTCCGGCGCCAGAGCCCGCGATGCCCAATAGGCATCGTGACGCGCTTTCCAGAGTTTGTTGCGCTCTTCGAGATTGCTGGTCCAGAGGAATTCCCCGCCGCCGCATTCGCTCGCGATCTCTGCGAATTGCGCCGATTGCAGCGCGACCGTCTCGTCCGTACCGTGAAATTCTAGGAACAAGGTGGGCCGCTCGTCATAGGTCAAGCCGGAATAGCGATTGCAGGCGCGCATCTGGACGGCGTCCAGCAGTTCGATGCGAGCAACCGGAACGCCCATCTGGATGGTCATGATGACCGCGTCGCAAGCTGCCTTCACATTCGGAAAGGCGCAGGCGCCGCCGGCGATCTTCTGCGGAATGCCTTGCAGCCGCAGCGTCACCGACGTCAGGACGCCGAGCGTTCCCTCGGCACCGACGAAGAGCCGGGTCAGGTCATAGCCGGCGGACGATTTCCTGGCGCGGCGGGCGGTGCGGATCTCCTCGCCATTGGCGGTGACCGCGGTTACGGCGAGCACATTGTCCTTCATCGTCCCGTAGCGCACCGCATTGGTGCCGGAAGCACGCGTCGAAGCCATGCCGCCGATCGAGGCATTGGCGCCAGGATCGATTGGGAAGAACAGGCCGGTATCGCGCAGATATGTGTTGAGCTGTTCGCGGGTGACGCCAGGCTCGACCGTGCAGTCGAGATCCTCGGCATTCACTTCAAGCACCCGATTCATCCGGCTGAAATCGATCGATATTCCGCCCTGCGGCGCATTCACCTGCCCTTCCAGAGAAGAACCTGTGCCGAAGGCGATAACCGGAACCTTGTGCTCGGCGCAGGCTTTGACGACCGTTTGCACGTCCGCGCTCGTCTCGGCAAAAACCACCCCGTCCGGAAGTTGCGCCGGGATATAGGTGGTCGTGTGGGCATGCTGGGCCCGAAAGCTCTCGCCGGTCTGGAAACGCTCGCCGAAGGCCTGCTTCAGGATGCCGAGAACGGCAGCAATGCCCGCCTCGTTGCGTATCCCCGCCTTCGTATCAGTCAGAGCCATCGTTCAGATCTCCCATCACAATCAAAAAAGGAAATGTTAACCCTTTTCGCGGTTCTATGAGACATCAGCGCGACGCTGTCCAGTCACGAAAATAGCCTGTGGTTTGCCTGCGCGAGACACGGTGACGGCAAGCATTCGGCGCGGCCGCAAACCGGCACGAAAAATCATTGGTACGATAGCGGCCACACGCCCCTGCCCGCCATAGCACCCATCAAAGCCATCGGACCGATCTCCCTCGCCCGCATGGGTTGTATGGGCAATAGGAACCGGCCTGTCCAGCCAGCGCTATCGAAGGAAACCAATATGGCCGCACGTTGTCGTTCATAAGCGATGGCAAACGACGCGAAATGCAAAATCTGCAATTTTTTTGGGCAGAATTCGATTTACACCGCACAAAGCTCTCGCAAAAAGCACGCGCTTGACGGGAAACTATGCCGTCCCGCGACTGGCACATGTCTTGCGTTTTACCCCGCAGCTTTGACATAGCCACGATTGGAAGGACATTCGATGAAGCGTAGACAATTGCTCATGGCACTCGGTATGGCGATGCTGACGATGGGGGCGCTTTCGAGCCCACACGCAGCCCGGGCGGACGCCTTGAGCGATATTACCGCGAAGGGCACGCTCCGCGTCGCCGTTCCCCAGGACTTTCCTCCCTTCGGCAGCGTCGGGGCGGACATGGCACCCATGGGCTATGATATCGACATGGCAAACCTGATCGCCGAAAAGCTCGGCGTGAAGACCGAGCTGGTGCCGGTGACCAGCGCCAACCGCATCCCCTATCTCCAGACGAACAAGGTCGACCTGGTGATTTCGAGCCTGGGCAAAAATGCCGAGCGCCAGGCCGTCATCGACTTCACCGACGCCTACGCACCCTTCTTCAACGGCGTCTTCGGTTCTGCCGATGTTGCGGCCGCCAAGCCCGAGGATCTTTCCGGCAAGACGATCGGTGTAACCCGCGGCGCCATCGAGGATCTCGCGCTGACGAAGGTCGCGCCGCAGGACGCGACGATCAAGCGCTATGAAGACAACAACGGCACCATCTCCGCCTTCCTCTCGGGTCAGGTCGATCTCATCGCCACTGGCAACGTGGTTGCAGCGGCCATTCTCGCCAAGAACCCGCCGAAGAAGCCGGAGATGAAGTTCCTCATCACCAATTCGCCCTGCTTCATAGGCCTGAACAAGAACGAGCCCGCCCTGCAGAAAAAGGTCAACGACATTATCGCCGCCGCCAAGGCCGATGGAACGCTGACCAAGATATCGCAGAAATGGCTGGGCGCGGCCCTCCCCGCCGGCTTCTGATCAACAGAGCATCGGCCGTGCCATCTTCCGATGGCGCGGTCCGGGCCGAGCGAGGCACCTTCTCATGCGCTATCACTTCGATTTCGGCTGGCTTGCCGAATACTATCCCGTCCTGATCAAGGGAATTCTCGTCACCATGGAGCTGACTTTCGTCGGCTCTGCGGTCGGTATCGCTCTTGGCATCGCCTGTGCCTGGGCGCGGGCGCTGGGGCCTCGCTGGCTCAAGCCTTTCGTCGCTGCCTATGTCGAGCTGATCCGCAATACGCCGTTCCTGATCCAGCTTTTCTTCATCTTCTTCGGTCTGCCCGCCGCCGGCATTCACATGAACGAGATCGCTGCCGCCAACCTTGCCATGGTCATCAATCTCGGCGCCTATAGCTGCGAGATCATTCGTGCCGGCATCCAGGCGACGCCACGCGGCCAGTTCGAGGCCGGCGCCAGCCTCGCAATGACGCCGTTCGAGACCTTCCGCCACGTCATCCTAGTGCCCTCACTCCAGCGCATCTGGCCCGCATTGTCGTCGCAGGTCGTCATTGTCATGCTCGGCTCCTCGGTCGTCTCGCAGATCGCCGCGGAGGACCTGACTTTTGCGGCGAATTTCATTCAGTCGCGCTCCTTCCGCGCTTTCGAGGCCTATTTCGTTTCCACCGCAATCTATCTGGGTCTGGCCGTCATCCTGCGGCAGTTACTTGCCGTTGTGGGCGGCCTGATTTTCCCGCGCAGGGTTCGCCGATGATTCAATTCTCCACCTGGGACATTCTGCGCGGTCTGCTTCTGGCCACACGCTGGACAGTTCTGCTCTCGCTCATTTCTTTCGCCGGCGGCGGTGCTGTCGGCGCAATCTTGCTATTTCTGCGCATTGGCAAAAACCGGGCCGCGCGCACTATGGTCAAATATTTCGTCGAGCTCTTTCAAGGCACGCCGCTGCTGATGCAGCTTTTCCTGGCCTTCTTCGGCCTTGGGCTCTTCGGCATCGACGTACCGGCATGGCTGGCGGCCGGCGTTGCTCTGATCCTTTGGTCAGCCGCTTTTCTCACCGAAATCTGGCGTGGCTGCGTCGAGGCCGTGGCAAAGGGCCAATGGGAAGCCTCTGCCAGCCTTGGCATGGGCTACCTCCAGCAGATGCGCTACGTCATCCTGCCGCAGGCGCTTCGCATCGCCGTGCCGCCCACAGTCGGTTTCTCCGTGCAGGTGGTCAAGGGCACGGCTCTGACCTCGATCATCGGCTTTGTCGAACTCTCGAAAGCCGGCACGGTCATCACCAACGCGACGTTCCAGCCGTTCACCGTCTACGGTTTCGTCGCCCTCATCTATTTCGCCCTGTGCTGGCCGCTGTCGAAGAGCAGCCAGATCCTGGAGAGGAAGCTCAATGTCGCTCATCGAGGTCACTGAAGTCCGCAAGAATTTCGGCGCAAACGAAGTGCTGAAAGGCATCAACCTCGATGTCGCGCCCGGCGAAGTGATCGCCATCATCGGCAAGAGCGGCTCGGGCAAATCGACGCTGCTGCGCTGCATCAACGGGCTGGAAACGATCGATGACGGCGCAATCTCGGTCGCCGGCGCACAGCTCCTGCCCGATGATCTGCATTTGAAGGCCTTGCGGCTAAAGGTCGGCATGATCTTCCAGCAGTTCAATCTCTTTCCGCATCTGAGCGCCGGGCGGAACGTCATGCTGTCGCAGATGGTCGTCAAGAAGGCCTCCAAGGCCGATGCCGAGGCAATGGCGCGGCGCATGCTCGATCGCGTCGGCCTCGGGCACAAATTCGACGCCTATCCCGACGAACTTTCCGGCGGACAGCAGCAGCGCGTTGCCATCGCCCGCGCGCTTGCCATGCAGCCGATCGCACTCCTTTGCGATGAGATCACCTCCGCGCTCGATCCCGAGCTGGTAGCGGAGGTTCTCGCAGTCGTCCGCGAACTTGCCAGCGAAGGCATGACGCTGCTGATGGTGACACACGAAATGAAGTTCGCTCGTGACGTCTGCTCGCGCGTCGTCTTCATGCACCAGGGTCGCGTCCACGAAATCGGTCCGCCGGGCGATGTATTCGCCAATCCGCAGACCCCGGAACTCAAACAGTTTCTCGGCCTGCACTGAGAGCTCTCAGCCGCCGGTTAACCTCGAACCGGTGCCCCAGCAGTTCCCAGCATGCCGACCCAGGCGCCCGGCGCCATGCCGAACGCCTTCTTGAAATGCCGTGTCAGATGGCTTTGATCCGCAAACCCGGTGGCCGCAGCGACTTCGGCGATCGGCTCGCCATCGGCGATCATTCCTTTCGCCCGTTGCAGCCGCCGCATCAGCAGGAAGCGATGCGGGCTGGTGGCAAAAACGGCGCGGAAATGCCGTGAGAGCGCAAAGCGATCGAGGCCGGTGATTCGTTCCAGCTCCTGCGAGCGGACGCCGCGCATGGCATGTGCTTCCAGATAATCGCGCGCTGTCTTCACCTGGCCCCAAGCCAGGCTCCCCAACGGCTTTTGCGGCAGACGTGCGTGCGAAGCAAGCCCTTCGGCCACCCTTGAGATAAAATCATCGACAAAGAGTTCATCCAGCTCGCGGTCGAGCTCGCCGAGGGCGGCCAGCAGCAAGCCGGCAAGACGATCGTCCTCGACCACCGGGTCCTCGACAAAGGGCAGGCCAATGCGCGCGGCTTCCAGGCACTGCATCAGCATCGACGGTTCGAGATAAAGCATGCGGTAGAGCAAGCCGTCGTCGGTCGCGGCACCGCCGTCATGCAGCTCATCCGGATGAAGAACAATCACCCGGCCCGGCAGGCTGTAGCGCCGTTCGCCGCGATAGCTGAAGGTCTGCACGCCGCGGATGGTGACGCCGAGCGCATAGGTATCGTGCCGGTGCGGCTCGAACGCATCACCATGGAATTGCGCCTGAATACGCTCGATGCCGGGGTAAGCGGGTGCAGAGACGATGCGGTTTGCTTCCGGCATCGTGCACGAACGTTCAAGACCTTCGAAGATATGGCCGGCAACATCCTCGCGCAAAGGCTCATTCCCAGACTGCATAAGAGAGATCACCCATGTTCAATACCAAAATCGCGATCGTTCTGCGAAGCAATCTTGAATCCTGGCAGAAACTGAACGTGACTGCTTTCCTGGCGACCGGCATTGCCGGGCAATTTCCTGACATGATCGGCGAACCCTATCGCGATCGCGCCGGCAACCTCTACAACGCGCTATCGATCCAGCCGATGATCGTATTGTCGGCCAACGAAGAAACCATGAGCACGATTCATCGCCGCTCGCTGGAGCGCAACGTCACCTCCTCGATCTTCATCGAGGAAATGTTCTCAACCGGCCACGATGTCGCCAATCGCGCCGTCTTCTCCGAATTTACGCCTGAGGACGCCAAGGTGGTTGGCATCGCGCTGCGCGCGGACAAGAAGGTCGTCGACAAGATCACCAAAGGCGCGACGATGCACTCGTGAACGGGCAGCGGTCAAACAAAACGGCCGGGTCGCAAAACCCGGCCGTCCTTGTTTGAATGTCTACGTCAGATCAGCCGTTTTGGGTAATGGGCGCGATCTGGATTTCGACGCGACGGTTCTGCGCACGGCCGGCTTCGCTGGCGTTGGTGGCGACCGGCTGGCTCGGGCCGAAGCCGACGGCAGACATGCGGCGCTGGTCGATGCCCTGGCTGCCGAGATAGCTGGCAACCGAATCGGCGCGGCGTTCGGACAGTTCCTGGTTATGCTGCAGGCTGCCGGTCGAATCCGTATGGCCGTTGACGTCGATCAGCGTGCGGTTGAACTTGCGAAGCACGATCGCGACCGAATTCAGCGTCGGATCGAATTCCGGCTTGATCGCATCCTGGTCGATGTCGAAGGTAATGGCCGACGGCATATTGAGGATGATGCGGTCGCCGACGCGCGTTACGGAGACGCCAGTACCCTGCAACTGCGCGCGCAGCTCGGATTCCTGCTGGTCCATGTAATTGCCGATGCCGGCACCCGCAAGCGCACCGACGCCGGCGCCGATCAGCGCAGCATTGCGGCGCGATGCCGGCGAGTGGCCGATGAGAAGACCGGCAACCGCACCAACGCCGGCACCGATCGCGGCGCCTCCCGCCGTGTTGGATACTTTCTGCTCTCCCGTATAGGGATCGGTTGTCGTACATGCATTGAGAAAGGCTGCCGAGACGGCAAGGATGGCAAATTTCTTGATCATAGAATCGTCGCTCTCCGGTTCGATGGTCCGCAGCAGATATGAAGCATTGCGGCAATATGATGAAATATAATTTTCGTCCACCCGCGGCCGGGCTGCCCGGCCACTATTCTGGAGCGTTTTCTTCCAAACTAACCAGTTCAAGGAGATTGGATCCGCTCCGCCGATCTATTCCCCTTGAAATCCAGGCTTCCGCCGTCAGAGGTTTTGGAAGAGTTGTCTCACCGTATCGTAGCTGGCATTGGCAATCGACAATGATTGCAATCCCAGTTGCTGCTGCGTCTGCAGCGCCAATACCCTGCTTGATTGCCTCTCCATGTCGGCATCGACCAGCTTGCCGACGCCACTCGTCAGCGAATCGCTGAGATTGCTGGCAAATTGGTTTTGCAGACTGACGCGCGTTTCCAACGAGCCGAAGGCCGATCCTATGGTGTTCAGTTGATGCAGCATGGCGGTGACGGTGTTGACCATGTCGGTCACGGCGCCCTGTGTCGTATTAGCATCGAGCGAGATTTCTACCTGCCCGCTGGTGTCGCCATTCTGGCTGCCGATCAGCACATAGTTCTCGGCTGCTCCCGCTTCCGTCGCAAAAGCGGTGGAAGTGAGCACGCCATAGCCGCCCGTGCCGTTTGAACGATCGTCGATCAGATATCGTGCATCCGTCGAGACGATGGGGCCGCTGGTCGAGCTGACACCCTCATAATTCAGCATGCCGATCGAAACCGTGCCATCGGTGTGGCGGATGAGGGAGCCCGGGATCTCGTGTGGCTCGGTCGGATCGTCACCGTTCTGCAGCACGACCCAGTTGACGCCGTTGAAGCTCGTCGACTCGCCGACGCTGCGAAGCTGGTCCTTAAGTTCGGAGATCTCGTCGTTGAGCTTGGTCTTATCGACACTGCCCTCATAGCCAGTCACCAGCTTCGACCGGATCTGAGTGACGATATCGATTGCGCTGGTGATGCCCGTGGAGGCGGTGCTGACCGTGGCAGCAGCAAGCCCCAGCGCATCCTGCACGGCCGAGACGGCGCCAATATCGGTGCGCGTCAATGTCGAGATCGTCCAGTAAGTGGCGTTGTCCTTAGCGGTCTGCACACGCAGACCGGATGACATCTGACGCTGTGCGACATTCAGATCCGCCTGTGTGTTTCGAAGGACTTCAAGGGCTGTATTGACAGGGGAACTTACCCTTATGAAGGTCGAAAAAATACTCACGACACAGGACTCCGGACGCAACGATACACAACAGATACATGAAGACATTGGAACCATGCCGCGGGCGCTCATGCGCGCGGGCCAACCGAAGTCGGCGAAGGTGGAGTCCGGCAAAAAAACAGCGCCTGAAACTCGAGCGGTTACAGGCGCTATGATTAGCAATCATGCTTAAGAAAGCGATAATGGAAACTGGCAATTTACCATAAATCGCCCTCGATCAGAAAATCGTTATCGCGTTCAGGTTGCGATCATTCCGCCGCCCGGAGCCTGGTCGCCTTCGCACGCAATGCCGCTTCCGACATCTCTTCTTGCCGCCGCCGTTCCGTTGAACAACAAGCCGCAGGAACTGCGAGACAGTCCCTTGAAAGGCTAACAACCCAAGAAATGTGCACTTTTTGTTCTATTTCCCGGCCGTTTCTTTTGCCTTTCAGGGCAGAATCATTACATTGAGCCGCATGACCATCGGACATGACGACATTCCCTTCTTTGACGAGGAGCCGGAGCACGCGGCGCCGCGTCGGCCTGCCCCTGCCCCTGCCCCCAGCGCCGGTGGCGGTATTGCGGCCCGCGCCATGGCGGCGCGCGATAGCGGCCGCCGGCCTGACTATCTCGCTGGCCTCAATCCGGAACAGGCGGAAGCGGTCGAGACGCTGGATGGGCCCGTGCTGGTGCTCGCCGGCGCCGGCACCGGCAAGACGCGGGTGCTGACGACCCGCATCGCCCATATCCTTTCCACCAACCGTGCCTTCCCCTCTCAGATCCTCGCCGTCACCTTCACCAACAAGGCCGCGCGCGAGATGAAGGAGCGTATCGCCCTTCTCGTCGGCGGCGCGGTCGAAGGCATGCCCTGGCTCGGCACTTTCCATTCGATCGGCGTCAAGCTGCTGCGCCGTCATTCCGAGCTGGTCGGCCTCTCCTCGAGCTTCACCATTCTCGACACCGACGATGTCGTGCGCCTGATCAAGCAATTGATCCAAGCAGAAGGGCTGGATGACAAGCGTTGGCCCGCCAAGCAATTTGCGGGGATGATCGACACCTGGAAGAACAAGGGCCTCGGCCCGGCCGATATTCCGGAAGGCGATGCGCGCGCCTTCGCCAATGGCAAGGGACGCGACCTCTATACCGCGTATCAGGCCCGCCTGAAGACGCTGAACGCCTGCGACTTCGGCGACCTTTTGCTGCATCCGATCAATATGTTCCGCCAGAATCCTGATATATTGAAGGATTATCACCAGCGGTTCCGCTACATCCTCGTCGACGAATATCAGGACACCAACACCGCTCAATATATGTGGCTGCGTCTACTGGCGCAGCGGCAAAAGGGCGAGCTGCAGAATGTCTGCTGCGTCGGCGACGACGACCAGTCGATCTACGGCTGGCGCGGCGCTGAGGTGGACAACATCCTGCGTTTCGAAAAGGATTTTCCAGGCGCCAAGGTCATCAAACTGGAGCGCAATTACCGCTCTACCGAGCATATTCTCGGCGCGGCCGCGCATCTGATTGCCCATAATGAGGGCCGGCTCGGCAAGACGCTGTTCACCGACCGCTCCGATCCCGACGATATCAAGGTGCAGGTGCACGCCTCCTGGGATTCCGAGGAGGAAGCGCGCGCGATCGGCGAAGAGATCGAGCAGCTTCAGCGCGGCAAACACAATCTCAACGACATGGCGATCCTCGTGCGCGCCTCATTCCAGATGCGTGAATTCGAAGACCGCTTCGTTACGCTCGGCCTGAACTACCGCGTCGTTGGCGGCCCTCGCTTCTACGAACGCCTCGAAATCCGCGATGCCATGGCCTATTTCCGCCTCGTCTGCCAGCCGGCCGACGATCTTGCCTTCGAGCGCATCATCAATACGCCGAAGCGCGGCCTCGGCGACACCACCGTGCGCGCGCTGCACGATTACGCCCGTGTCCGCGACATTCCGATGCTGGCGGCAGCGGCCGATATCATCGAAACGGACGAAATGAAGCCGAAGGCGCGCAAGGCGCTGTTCGACGTCGTGCAATCCTTCCGCCGCTGGCAGGGACTGCTTGAAAACACCCCGCATACCGAGCTTGCCGAGCAGATTCTCGAAGAGTCCGGCTATACCGACATGTGGAAGAATGACAAATCGGCGGAAGCACCCGGACGGCTGGAAAACCTGAAGGAACTCATCCGCTCGATGGAAAGCTTCGAATCCATGCGCGGCTTCCTCGAACACGTAGCCCTCGTCATGGACGCCGAGCAGAACGAGGATCTGGACGCAGTCTCGATCATGACGCTGCACTCCGCCAAGGGCTTGGAATTCGACACCGTCTTCCTGCCTGGCTGGGAGGAAGGCCTGTTTCCACACCAGCGCTCGCTCGACGAAAGCGGCCGCGCCGGTTTGGAGGAAGAACGCCGCCTCGCCTATGTCGGCCTCACCCGCGCTAAGCGCCGCTGCCACATCTGGTTCGTCTCCAACCGTCGCATCCACGGCCTCTGGCAATCGACCATCCCGTCTCGCTTTCTCGACGAACTGCCGGAAACCCATGTCGAAGTGGCCGAGATGGAGCAATCTTACGGTGGTTACGGCCGCGGCGGCTATGGCCAGTCACGCTTCGACAAGGCCGACCCTTTCGCCAACTCCTATTCCACTCCCGGCTGGAAACGCGCCCAGGCCAACAAGACCGACGCCACCCGCGACAATTGGGGCTCCCGCTCCGGCCACGCCGTCGAACGCATCGGCTACGGCGAAAGCGGCCCCAAAACCCGCACCATCGACGGCGAACTCGTCGCCAAATCCACCTCCACCGAACCCTCTAAATTCGCGATCGGCGACCGCGTCTTCCACATAAAGTTTGGGAACGGCAATGTTTCCGAGATCGAAGGGAACAAGCTGACGATCGATTTCGATCGGGCGGGGCAGAAAAGGGTGTTGGATGGGTTTGTGGAGAGGGTTTGACGGTTGCGGTGGGCATCTGCCGCATCGATCATCTGCTTTGCCAACGCAATGCCCTTTGCCCCGGAGCTAGGGCACATGCTCCATCATGATTTGCGTGTGCAGCATCGGCGCTTCGCTTCCGAAGTAAGTCTTCAGTAGCGGCAGAAAATCGTCCGATAGATAAAAATCCGTGAGCGCGCGGTCGACCACTAGGCGGAAGTCGGCATCGTCGCGCCTCAGGGCGATTGCATATGGTTCATGCGTGAACAGGCGATCGCCGACTTCAAGCAAGGACGGATCGTGCGCGCGCTGGGCCAAGCTCATGAGTAGCACCCGATCGGCGAAATAGGCGTCGATCTTATGTTCCTCCAGCGCCTTAAGTCCGTCTTCGTGCGTGTCGAAATCGGCAATCCGAGTTTTCGAGGTCTCGATGCTGCGTGCCTCGCGCAATATTGCGTCCGTCGTGGTGTTTGCGCGCACGCCGATGACGCTGGTGGATGGAGCACGCTGGCTAACGGAACGAACGGTGGGCGTATCAAGAAAAAGCGCGTGCAGATAGTCGGGCGAATCCTTGCGCAGCAGGGCGCTCGCTCCGGTCAGGAAGATCGGCTGTGAGAAATCGACGAGTTTCCGCCTCTCCAGATTGACTGTGATAGCCCCGCAAAGCAGGTCGATCTGACCGTTCTTGACAGCGTCGAAACCATTGGCCAGCGTCATTTCTACATATTCGCGCTTCAACTGCGGAACCGCATGCTCGATTTCGTCCGCGACCTTGCCGCAGAGGTCGATGGCATATCCCGTCGGTTTTTCATTCGGCTTGCTGGATGAAAACGGTGCCTCGTCGGCGATGTAGCCGATGCGCAGGGTTGTATGCTGGTGAAGCGTGTCGAGCGTCCCGGCGCTCGCTCCGCAGATCGAAAAGAAAACGGCAAGGCCCGTCAGCAGCAACCGTCTCATGCGCTTGACCAGACCTGTATGCGGGGCAACGGCACCAGCATTATCCTCGTCTCCGAAAAACGGATGATCGCAAGGGCTGAAAAGCAGATTATGGCTTCGCGTTCATTTGTCAATCGCGGACACCTCAACGACGCTGGTTGGCAAGACACCTCTGTTTCCTGAGATTCACCAGGTATCTTCAATGTCCGGCACGTCACCGCGACCCGTCAGCAGTCTCAACAGCGTGCGTTGCCACATGCCGCCCCAAATGTCCGGCGCACTTCAAGCATTCCCTGGGACTGCCCAAGCCATAAGCCCGCGTGCCCCTCGAAAACCATCGCGCTCCACCTTATATTCAGTCTGAGCATTAAAAGCTTGATCCAACGCGCAACGCTTGGCATCGTGCAGTGCAACAGAGATGGAAGGAGAAGCCATGAAGGCGCTGCTGCTGATCGATATCCAGAATGGTTTCTGCCCTGGCGGCAATCTGCCGGTGCCGGATGGGGATCAGGTGGCGCCTGTCGCCAACAGGCTGATAGACAGTGGCAAATACGATCTGGTTCTTGCCTCCCAGGATTGGCATCCGGCCGGCCACGGCAGCTTCGCCTCCGCTCATCCGGGCAAGAAGCCCTTCGAAATGGGTATGCTTGCCGGCAAGCCGCAGATGATGTGGCCGGATCATTGCGTCCAGAATACCGAAGACGCCATGCTTCACCCTGAACTGAACCTCGACGGTATCGACTTCATCCAGCAGAAGGGTCAGAATCCGACTGTCGACAGCTATTCCGCCTTCCGCGACAATGATCACGCGGCTCTCACCGGTCTTGCTGCGCATCTGCGCGCCGAGGGTATTTCCCAACTCGACCTCTGCGGGCTCGCGACTGATTACTGCGTGAAATTCTCGGCTCTGGACGCCGTGGAGATGCTGCCGGGTGTAAAGGTCCGCTTCATCGAGGACGCCAGCCGCGGCATCGATCCCAACGGCGTCAAAGCCGCGATCAACGAAATGCGCGCACGTGGCGTCGCCATCATCGACAGCAAAGAAGCGCTTGCCTAAAATTCCGCCTATCAGGCTAAACCTTCCCTAAAGAAAATAGCGCAAGCTGTTCCCGGTATTGAAGATATTGGGACATTTCGCGTGCAGTCGATCACCATCAACGGCCGTTTCCTCAGCCAACCTTTGTCGGGCGTGCAACGTTTCGCCCGTGAGCTGACACTGGCGCTAGACCGCAAGATCGCCGCAGGCGCCGTGCCAGCGGCCTTGAAGGGCATCAACTGGCGGCTGGCCGTGCCGCGCGATACGCCGGTTGATATCGGCCTCTCGGCCATATCGGTCAATGCCTTCAGCTCCGGTCCGGGCCATGTCTGGGAACAGACGGCGCTGCTTGCCCATTCCCGCGGCGGCCGGCTGATCGGCTTCGGCGGCAGCGGTCCCCTATTGCATCGCCGCCAGGCCGTGGTCATCCATGACGTGACGATCTTCCGTCATCCCCAATCCTTCAAGCGCAGCTATCGCCTGCTGCACGGCGCGCTCGGCTCGGTGCTGACCCGCACCGCGAAGATCGGCACCGTATCGGAATTCTCGCGCAAGGAACTGGCCTCCGTCTTCCATGTCCCCTCCGACAATATCGACGTCGTCTACAACGCCGTCGATCATTTCGCCGCCATCGAGCCGGATGAGACGATCATTGAGCGCCTGGGCCTCAAAACGAACGGATTCTTCCTGCTGGTCGGCACGATGAAGCCGAACAAGAACCTCGATTTTGCCATCCGGGCTTTCAAAGCTCTGGGCGATCCCGATCAAAAGCTGGTGGTCGTCGGCGGCACCGCGCCGACAGTGTTCAAGTCGGATGGTCCCGAATCAAACGATCACATGCTCTTTCCCGGCCGGCTGAGCGATGCGGAAGTTGCCGCTCTCGAACGTCACGCCACCGCTTTCGTCTTCCCGAGCCTCTACGAAGGTTTCGGCATTCCGCCCCTGGAAGCGATGACGCAGGGCTGCCCGGTGCTCGCCGCCGATATCCCCGCGGTACGCGAAGCCTCCGGCACCGCCGCGATCTATTTCGATCCAACAAGGCAGGATGAATTGGTTGCCGCCATGCGCCGGATTGCCGGCGATGAAACATTGCGCGCGGACCTGCGCCAAAGGGGCCGCGAGAATGTCGCCCGTTTCTCCTGGGACCGCAGCGCCGATCGGGTGCTGACCATGCTGGAAGATCTCTGATCTAAAGCGCGTCGCGATCTTTCAGATTCGCTTCTTGCGCTTTAGCCCTCGATTTTGCACGTGTCGTTATCGCAAAACCGCAGCGCACTTTTGCGCGACATGCTTTAGGATATAGCCTGCCGGCGGATCATCTTGACGAAATAACTGTAGAGACCCAGCAGACAGAAGGCCGCGCCGCCGGCCATTCCTGTGCCGACCGATATCCAGAGCGAATAGTCGAATCCGGCCGTCGCCAGCACCGGCACCGTAAGCCCGGCAGCGGAGAGCACCACCGGCTGCCATACGAAATCGAAGGGCAGCGCCATCAGCACTTTCACGCCGATCACCATCGCGATCAGCGCCCCGACCATGGCTCCGGCCATCAGCGCGCCGTCGCTGAAGGAACCGAGATAGCCGCCCGCCAAAGCGCCGGCATTGAGCAGGGCGCAATCCACGACCGCCAGCAAAAAGATCGCCAGCAGCCGATGGCGCAAATGCGCCGGCGTCGGCAGCATGTTGAGCGTCAAGGCACGGCAGACCGACAGGCCGGTGACGAACGGCGCCGCACTCAAAAAGCCATCGCGCAGGCCTTGGGTGATGACGAAATGGCCGACCGGCTGCAGCAGCGCAAATATCCCTGCCGCCGTCATCAAGGTGAAACCCGTGAGCAGCGAATAATAGCCGCCGAGCTGCCGCCGGAACGCCGCTGTGGCGCCCTCGCGGTCGTAAGTCGCGACCACATCGGGATATTGAATGGCCTGAAGAGCCGAGACAATCAGCACGAAAGGCCGCTGCAGCAGGTCGAGTGCCAGTAGCGCCCCCGCTGCCCCGCCTGCCCCCAATGCCGCTGTCAGGATCGATTTCAACCCAAGCGGTGCCAAAAGCCCGATGACCGAGGCACCCGCCGCGACGCTGCCATAGATAAAATGCTTTCGCACCAGCGGCAGTTGGAGACCGGCGGCCTCCCGCAGGCTGTTGCGGGTCAGGAACATTGCCAGCGCACTATAGGCGACGTAACCGGCAAGCAGACCGGCGACCGTATACGCGAAGCTCGGCATCATCGCCGCGCCGCCCAGCGTGCCGACCGCCAGAATGGTGGCCCGCGAACCCTGCAGCCGCGAGAAAGCGCGGAACTCCTGGCGGAAGCGCAGCATCGTCAGATGCAGATCGCTGCCTCCTTGAAAAATCGCCACCAGACCGCCAAGCACCGCGATCTCCTTCGGCACGGCGAAGAAGGTCGAAGCAACCGCGGCCAGAATGCAGATCACGGAGCAGGCGGCGAATTCGACGCTCAATGCCGTGCGCTCCGCTGCCTCGCTGCCTGGCGCCTGCCCCGGATAGAAGCGGCTGCACGCAAAGCGCACCCATTCGAAGCAGAAGATCGCCGCGAACTGGCTGATGGAGATGAACAGCGAATAGGCCGCATAATCCGCCGGCGACAGCAGATGCGCGACCGCGATCAGCAGCCCGAAAGCCACCGCCGCCTGATAGAAATATGCAGCCAATGCTATGATCTTTGCCATGGCGGCAGCTAACAGCAAAATGCTGAGAAAAGCGCTAATTTGGACCGAGCAATTCTGTATCCGTCGGCAAATAGAGCCGATCGCGAAGCACTTTGCCATCAGACCGCATCAAAGCCGGCAACAGCATCTGCGCAAGCGCTTCAGGAGCCATGTACGAGACTAGCTCCGGTTCAAGCCACGCTGACCAAAACTGGTCCTACCCGTCGTAGGATTGTTCGGAGCAACATAGGCGACCGGTGCTGGTCGTCCATTTTGATCCGTGTCTTCGGGATCGGGCGACATCCAATGTGAGAGGCATCCACTAGGAGCGAATAGAAGCAGGGCAGAACAGACCACTCCAATGCCGCGATAAAGTATATTGAATATCTTCTCTATCGACCCGTCATGCATAAAAATCGAGACAGCGGTCGTAACAAGAAAAATCAAAACAAACGCCAGAAAGACACGGAGCGGCGGCACTCCTATGTCGCGCATTCTTGCCGACTGGATACTCAAATCCATCCAGATAAACGGAGCAAGGAAGAGTCCGAAGGGCAGCAATGCCCAGGGACTAAGGATCGTTGGTTTGCCGTTGCCGGTGAAAGCCATAACGTCGAGCAGGAGAGCAAGTAAGATACCAGCCAGGCTACCGATGCCAATATGCCACCAAAAATACTGCCGTCTCCCCAGGGTTCCCCGGAAGCCGAAAAGAATATCAATCACGCGATCCCCCACGAAGCGTTGACCGACGGCAATACAGCACGGAGATCCTTCGCCTCCCTGAAAGATACTTCTCAAATTTTAGCTGACGAACGCCCTCCGGATCGCAACAGACCAATCTCGTTGAATTGCTTTTTTGCACTGCACACGTTAGAAGACCCCGCAATTTTAGGGATGGAAGCAGGCGACGTGGGAAGGCGTTGTCAGCGGAGGAGCGCCATTATGGAAACCATCACCACGATTGCCACCCTGCGTGTGCAGCTCGGCGAACATCGCAAGGCTGGCAAAAACATCGGCTTGGTGCCGACCATGGGCTATCTGCACGCCGGCCACATGGAACTGGTTGCCCGCGCCAAGGCGGAAAACGATATCGTTGTCGTGTCGATCTTCGTCAATCCGCTGCAATTCGGCGCCAACGAGGACCTTGCGAAATATCCGCGCGATATCGAGCGCGACAGCGCCATGCTGCGCGATGGCAAGGTCGATATCCTCTTCGCGCCTGGTGTCGCCGACATGTATCCGCGGCCGATAGAGACGCTCGTCGATGTGCCGAAGCTCGGGATGGAGCTGGAGGGCGCGGTTCGCCCCGGCCATTTCTCTGGTGTTGCCACCGTCGTCACCAAGCTTTTCAACATCGTCCAGCCCGACAGCGCCTATTTCGGCGAGAAAGACTATCAGCAGGTGGCGATCATCCGCCGCATGGTGGACGATCTGGCCCAGCCCGTTCGCGTCGTGCCGGTGCCGACCGTGCGCGATGCCGATGGCCTGGCGCTGTCGTCGCGCAATGTCTACCTCTCGAAAGAAGAACGCGCCGCCGCCGTCATCGTACCACAAGCCCTGGCCGAGGCCGAACGGCTCTATGCTGAGGGCGCCGACGATCCCATCGCTTTCGAGGCGGCACTGCGCGCATTCATCGCCAACGAGCTGCTGGCAACGCCCGAAGTCGCCGCAGTTCGCCATCCCGACACCTTGGAGCCGCTGACGAAACTGCAGGGCCAGCCTATCCTCGTCGCCCTTTTTGTCCGCATCGGCACCACCCGCCTGCTCGACAACCGCGTCATTGGCCTCAAGCAGGCCACCAATAACAAGGCCGCCTGAGATGAGCACGATCGGACAAATCAAACGCACCACGCCCGCCCAGATCGAGGCGATGAAGGGCACGCGCCCGATCGTCAGCCTGACGGCCTATACGACGCCGATCGCCCGCCTGCTCGATCCGCATTGCGACCTGCTTCTGGTCGGCGACTCCCTCGGCATGGTGCTCTACGGTATGGAATCGACGGTTGGCGTGACGCTGGAAATGATGATCGCCCATGGCCAAGGCGTCATGCGCGGTGCCCAAAAGGCCTGCGTCATCGTCGACCTGCCCTTCGGCTCCTATCAGGAATCGAAGGAACAGGCCTTCCGCAATGCGGCCCGCATTTTGAAAGAAACTGGCTGTAACGGCGTCAAGCTGGAGGGCGGCGAGGAGATGGCCGAGACCGTCGCATTCCTGACCAATCGCGGCGTCCCGGTCTTCGGACATGTCGGCCTGATGCCGCAAAAGATCAACACGAGTGGCGGCTATCGCTCGCTCGGCCGCTCTGACAAGGAAGCGGAAAAGATCCGGCACGACGCCAGGGTGATCACCGAAGCCGGTGCTTTCGCGCTTCTCATAGAGGGCACGGTCGAACCGCTCGCCCGCGAAATTACCGCCTCGATCAGCATCCCGACCATCGGCATCGGCGCCTCGCCAGCCTGCGATGGCCAGATCCTCGTCTCCGACGATATGTTTGGCCTCTTCAGCGACTTCAAGCCTCGCTTCGTAAAGCATTTTGCGGAGCTGGCGCCAGTGGTTTCAAAGGCGGCGGAAGCCTATGCGGAAGAGGTGAAGGCACGGACATTCCCGGGGCAGGAACATACATTCCAAGTGAAAAAGTAGCGGACGATGGTTTGCTGCGAATGACTGAAGGTAAAGCGCTTGATTGCGCCGATGTCGCTTAGCGCTTCGCCTGACGTGAATGGTTTTCCGCTTCCCTCTCCAGCAGATAGATCGCCTCGCCAAAATCCTCCATCTTGGTCATCAGCGCCGCATGGGCGTCGCGCAGGCCCTGATTGTAGAAATGCGGACCGATTTCCGTGGCGAAGAAATCCAGCAGGAATTCTGCCGGCAATGCGCCGATCGTCTGGTCGAGCTCATCGGCGAAATATTGCTGAAGGCGGGCGACGATCGCGGCTTTTTCCTCTTTCGGGAAGGTAATCTTTTTCATTCATTGCGCTCCGGCGTTTTAGAAGCAAATCCAATCGGCTAGTTCAAAGAAATCAATTGTCCCATCAAGGAAATTGAATTGCCGAGGCTCCCCCCGCAGCTTACAGCTCGAAAAGTTTTCCATAAAGGACAAAGCGGGCGATGGGTCGCGCGGATTTTTTTGAGGGGTTGAAGGGTGGTATTCCCATCGGCCTTGCTGCGGCGCCGTTCGGCGCGTTGTTCGGGGCCTTGGCGCGCGATCAGGGCATGTCGCTCGGTGAACTCACCCTGATGAGCGGCACCGTCTATGCCGGCGCCAGCCAGATGGTGGGCATTGAGCTATTCGGCCACAATGTCCAGGCGTGGCTGATCGTTCTGTCGATCCTGGCGGTCAATTTCCGCCATGTGCTCTACTCGGCCGCGATCGCCCGTTACATCAGGCGTTTCTCGCCAATTGAAAAATTCTTAACTTTCTTCCTGCTGGTCGATCCGCAATTTGCCGAAACGATCAAGCGCGCCGAGAGCGGCAAGCCGGTCACCTTTGCCTGGTACTTCGGTTTCGCAGCGATGATCTACGTTCCCTGGGTGGTGATCAGCCTCATCGGCGGCATGCTTGGCAGCCTCGTCGGCGATCCCAAGACGATCGGCCTCGATATTTTGCTGCCGATCTATTTCCTCGGCATCGTCATCGGTTTCCGCAAACGCGACAATTTCCTGCCCGTGGTGATTGCAAGCACCGCCGCCTCGGCCATCGCCTATCGCTATGTCGGTTCGCCCTGGCACGTCAGCATCGGCGCCTTTGCCGGCGTGGCCCTAGCAGCCATGCTTCCGCCGGTCCGGTCGAACCGCAAGCCCGACCTCGCGACTGAAAATCACGAGGTTTGACCATGACCGATTTCGATCCGCATATGGTTCTGCTGATCCTCGCCGCCGCCGTCGTGACCTACCTCACACGCATCGGCGGCTACATCCTCATTACCAAGATGACCCGCATTCCTCCGCGCGTCGAGGCGGCGTTAAATGCAGTGCCGGCCGCCGTCCTCACCACGCTTGTTGCACCAGCCTTCTTCATCGGCGGCTGGGATACGAAGGTGGCGATGGCAGCGGCGCTCGTGGTGGGCTTGCGCTTCTCGCCGACGTTCATGCTGATCGCCGGCTGGATCGTCGTGATGATTTGGAGACATCTCGCCGGCGTCTAGCACCGACAAATGCGATGCCTGCCCTGCCCTTGACGGGCGGAATAGGCCACCCCTCAGTGACTTAGAGCCAAAGTCGCTTTCTCCAGCCAGACGCGGATATCCTTGTCATGGATCAGCGGCATCAGCGCTTCACGGGTTCTGGCGTGATAGTCGTTCAGCCAGTGCAATTCATCGCGAGTCAGCAGTTCCGGCAGAACGAGGCTGCGGTCGATCGGGCAGAAGGTCAGCGTTTCAAAGCCGAGCATCGGCATGTCACCGCCCTCGATCTCCTCGGAATCGCGAATATAGATAAGGTTTTCGATGCGGATGCCGAAATGGCCGGGACGGTAGTAACCGGGCTCGTTTGACAGGATCATGCCGGGCAGCAGCTCCTGCGTCGATAGCCGCGAGATACGCTGCGGTCCCTCGTGCACGGAAAGATACGAGCCGACGCCATGGCCGGTACCGTGAGCGAAATCCACGCCCGCCTTCCAGAGAGCAATGCGCGCCAGCGGATCGAGATCGCAGCCGCGCGAGCCTTTGGGGAAGCGCGCCGTGCTGATGGCGATCATACCTTTCAACACCAGCGTAAACAGACGCTTCTGCTCCTCGGAAACAGCACCGATGCCCACCGTACGGGTGATGTCGGTTGTGCCATTGATATATTGCGCGCCGGAATCAATCAGAAACAGCTCGCCGGCCTGGATCAGCCGATCGCTAGCCGTCGTAACGCGATAATGCATGATCGCCGCGTGTTCGCCCGCACCGGCAATAGTGTCGAAGGAGATATCCTTCAGCGGGTTCTGCATGCTCTGGCCGACGCGCGCACGGCTTGCCTCCAGCCGCTCGGCGGCGGCGATTTCCGTCACCGTGCCGGGCTTGCTATTGTCCAGCCAGTAAAGGAATTCCACCATGGCGGCCCCGTCCTGCAGATGAGCAGCGGCCGAGCCGTTGATTTCCGCGGAATTCTTGCGCGCTCGCGGCAGCCGGGCCGGATCGGTGCCCTCCACCACCTCGCCGCCCTCACGGCGGATGATGTCGGTCAGCGCATAGGAGGCGAGATCGGGATCGACGAGAATGCGGCGGCCATTAACAGAGGCGGCAGCCAGATGCTCGACGAGATCGGCCGGCGGCAATTGTTTGCAGATCTGCGCTAGATAGGCCTCTGCCTCGACCTTGGTCTTGCGCTTGTCGAGGAAAAGCTCCGCTTCACCCTCGGCATAGATGATGGCGCGGGCCAAAGGGTGCGGCGTATGCGGCACGTCGTTGCCGCGAATATTGAAGATCCAGGCGACCGAAGACGGATCGGTGATAAGCGCTGCCTTGAGATTCTTGGCCTTCAGATCGGCCGCAATGGCCGTCAGCTTGTCTTTGGCAAGGACACCAGCCTGCGCGATATCCTGGATAATGACGCCGCCGAGCGGCTCGGCCGGCCGGTCGCTCCAAAGCTTGTCGAGCGGATTATGCGGCAGGAAGACAAGCTTGCCTCCTATCCCCGCCAGCGCCTTTTCCAGCCGCCGAACCTCCGCGCCGGTGTGCAGCCACGGATCGATGCCGAGCCGGAAACCCTTCGGCGCATTGCGAGGCAGCCAGACATGCGGCGGCTCGTCGACCAGATCACCGCCGGTGAAGACCGACCTATCCACCTGCTCGGCAAGCTGCGTCACATAGCGGCCATCGACGAAAACCACCGCCTGCGACTGTGTCACCAGCGCAACACCCGCCGAGCCAGTGAAGCCCGTCAGCCAGGCCAGACGCTCTGAACATCTGGGCACATACTCACCCTGATACTCATCGGCACGGGGTACGAGGAAGCCGTCAGTACCAAGATCGCTGAAGGCGGCCCGCAGACCGGTGACGCGCTCGCGGCCGAATTGCGGGGTGGAGGTGACGTCGAAAGACTGGAACATGGCTTAATCCGAAATTGATCGAGAATCCGCGAAACTGAGTGGTGCCAGCATGTTAGAGCATGATCCCAGGAAGTGCGAAACGATTTTCGGGCCAGATCGCGTGCTGTTGAACAGGCAGAAACTCCCGACTGATGGACACTCAAACAAGGGAAGTCGTGCGTTAACGAATCCGCCCATTTCGTGAGCAAAGCGAATAGATTGTGACATCATCGCGACGAGCAATATGCAGAGACTGCATAGCTCCCATGAAGGACCCCCACTGCCGCGCGAAAGGGCGAGTCATTATATGGAGCGCATCAAACGGGGTTCACGAGGAACCCACTCGAACAAGGACTATGAAAATGCCAATCTCTCGCTCCGTATATGTTAGCCCGGCGCTGGCAGGCGAGCGTCGCACCGTACGCCACTCCATCGGCGCGCTTCGTCAGCTCGAAGTTGAAACGTCGAAGGCAATCGGCGCAAACCGTGGCGGTCGCTACTAACAGTTATAAGACTACGCGTTCGTATTTGGATCGTGGTCCGGAACTCCTCCTCCCTACCCGGATCGAGACCAGAACGATAGAGCCTGCTTGAGCACTCCTCCACACGCTCGCGGGCAAGGTCGGTCAAATACCGATCTGCAAGGCGGTGCCTCGGCACCGCCTTTTGCATTTTAGCCCCACGGTAAGGTCCCACTCCCCGCGCGGGAATGGATTTGGGCAAGGGGCGAAGGATTCTAAGGCCGGTCGAGATGGATGGTGACCCAGCCGTTGCGCCAGATCGTGCGCACATGGCGCATCCTCGCGCCGTTGTAGGCGGCCAGCACTTTCCAGCGTTGCTCGGCGAGGATGCCGGAAAGAATCACCGAGCCGCCGGGGGCAAGATGGGCAACCAGTTGCGGCGCCATTCTGATCAGCGGCCGCGCGAGAATATTGGCGATGATCAGGTCGAAAGGCCCATGGCGGGAAAAGGCCCTGGAATGAAAGCCGGGCGCCGTCTCCAGCGCGATACCGGAGGCTATACCGTTGCGGCGAACGTTTTCGCGGGCAACACGAACCGCAACCGGATCGATATCGGTGGCGAGAACCGGAATATTGCGCAGCTTGCGCACGCCGATCGCCAGCACCCCGCTGCCCGTGCCGAGATCGAGCGCATTGCGCACCCGCCGGCTGGCGAGCACTTTTTCGATCGTCTCCAGGCAACCCGCCGTCGTGCCGTGATGCCCCGTGCCGAAGGCCTGGCCGGCATCAATCTCGATGGCGATATCGCCTGACCCCACCTTGTCGCGATCATGCGAACCGTGCACCAGGAAGCGCCCTGCCCGAACCGGCTTAAGCCCCTCCAGCGACTTTGCGATCCAATCGACATCGGGAATGACTTCCCTTTCGATGACGAGTTCCGGAAACGCCGGCTTCAGCACGCTCGCAAAACGGGCGTGGACCTCTTCTTCGTCGTCTGCATAGAGATAGATCGAAGCTTCCCAAATATCCTTTTTCTCATCGATCTCGGTGGTGGCGATCGGCAATTCTTCGTCTTCGAATACCGGCGTCATCAGATCGAGAATCTGTTCGGCCTTTTTTTCGGTCGTCGTTACGTAAAGGCGGATTTCACTCAAGTCTTCGTTCTCTCTTGCTCTTATTCGGCCCAGTCGATCCACGGCGGCTTCGGCGTGTCATAGCCGGCCACACTATGAAGCAGCCCGCGCCGCGCCGGTCCGAAACGCAGAAGCAGCGGCGCGAACAGATTGCGTGCGGCAATCGCCAGCGGATTTTTCATAGTGATCAGGCGGGTCAGACCATAAGTCTGCTTCAGCACCTGTTTCACGGCTGGAATTCTGAGCGCCGAATACTCCTCTTCGCGGCCTTCCGCAATGAGCCAGGCAAGCCAGCAGGCATCCTCTATGCCGAGATTCATACCGCGAGCGCCAGCGGGCGAGTGAATATGGGCAGCATCGCCCGCCAGGAACACGTTACCCTTGGCCATCGGCTCGACATGGCGGAAATTGATACGGAATTGCGAGACCCAGGTCTTTTCGGCAACCGCCTCGGGATGAACGATGCGGCTTTCGAAATCCTCCAATGTCGAGATGTAGCGCAGCACATCGGCGGAGACGGGCAAACGCCCGACCATGCCGGGATCGCAAAGCGTGATCTCGGCGAAATGCGCATCCACCGGTCTCACATACCGAAAATCGGCGAGATAGAAATAAGCCTCCAGTGCTTCGCCGGGAAAGCCCGCGCCAAGCGCTTTGCGAACGGCCGAATGCGCGCCGTCGGCACCAATCAGGATGTCGGGACGAACCGTCTCCGTGGCCCCATCCGCTTGCCGCAGCGTCACTTCCGGCTTCTGAAGATCGGCGATCGTTTCCGCCACGACCGCGGTCTGCCACTCCGGCGCAATGCCGTGCGCAGCCAGCGCCTCGATCAGCAATCGCTCGGTCATCCCTTGCGCCAGAGCATGAACCGCACCGAAACGACCCGGCAAGCGCCTGGTATCGACATCGGCAAGGATCTTCGCTCCAGAGCGGATACGGAAATGCGCAATGGGCTGAGCGGTCGCAACGATGCGTTCGGTGAGGCCGGAGGGCGAAAGCAGTGTCAGCGTGCGGGCATTGATGCCGAGAGCCCGGCTCTCTTCCAGAGGCGCCGGCCCTTGACCGTCATCGATAATGCGCGGGACGAAGCCGCGGCGGGCAAGCTCCAGGGCCGCAGTCAGGCCGACCGGACCTGCGCCCGCAATCAGGACGGATCTGGATTTCCTGTCTCCCCCGGCTCCGTCCGCCATCGGCGCTCCTACCCTTTCTTGATCAGGTTCTGCAGCTTCTTGACGGCTATATCCGCGTTTTCGTTATAGGAGATCGTGCCTGCAAAGCGGCCGGCGGAATCGAGCAGGAAGACCGAAGCGGTATGATCCATGGTATAATCGCCATTTGGATCTTTCGCGTCGAGCGGCACTTTCTTGGCAAAGACCCTGAAGCCCTTGACCATGTCCATCACCTTGTCGGCATCACCCGAGATGCCGGTGATGCGGGTCGAGACGTTGGACACATACTGGTTCATGATCGCCGGCGTATCGCGCTCCGGATCAACGGTCACGAAATAGGCGTTGAGCTTCGTCCCATCCGGATCGACCTGCTTCATCCAGCCATCCAGCTCGAACAAGGTTGTCGGGCAGACATCGGGGCAATGCGTATAGCCGAAGAAAAGCGCCGTCGGCTTTCCGCGAAACGCCTGATCGCTGATCGATTGACCATTCTGCGCAACCAGCGTGAACGGCACCCCGTACGGCCCCTCACCCGCAGCTTCCGGGGACTTGGTGATGCCAAAGCTCAACCAGCCCAAAAGCCCGGCCACAACCACCACGGCTACCCAGACAACAATCCGCATCGTCTTCATCGCTGTTTTCCTCACCACGCCATCCGCGGCTCGATATGTGGGACGCGCAGGCGATCATTTCGAGGGTTTAGCGGGTTGAAGTGGAGGACGCAATTCAACAAGATGTTTTCGGGCGTTCGGAGATCAAGGCCTCACGGCCCTACAGTTCTGTATCGGCGCAAAGATGCAGAATCCACCCTGCCGTTAAACCAATTCTAACCACTCCGCGCCAACATCGAAAAAGAGGCGAAGTCCGACTCGCCAGCCGCCGGATACGCGGCAAACCGATCTTCTTTTAGAAGGGCATGACGCCCGCCGGAGCAGCGAAGCGTTTTTTAAGCGCCAAAGCCACCGGATGCTGCCGCAGCCTTCAGCCGCTCCAGCCGATCCCTTTTCAATCGCTACCGCCGCCTGCCGCCGGCGCAAAACGGGAAGTTCTCAACCATGACGAATGCCATCAAACAATCGGGCGCCTATCTGGAGATCGTCTCCTTCCACCTCGGCGATCAGGAATTCTGCATTGATATCATGGCCATCCGCGAAATCCGCGGCTGGGCGCCGGTGACGCCGATGCCGCACACGCCACCTTACGTGCTTGGCCTCATCAATTTGCGTGGCGCAGTGATCCCGGTCATCGACATGGCCTGCCGCCTCGGCATGAAGATGACGGAACCGTCAGAACGCTCCGCCATCATCGTCACCGATATCGCCGGCAAGCTCGTCGGCCTGCTCGTCGAACAGGTCTCCGACATGATGAGCATCAAGAGCGAAGATCTGCAGCCGGCGCCGGAAATCATTCCGGAAATGCAGCGCGCCTTCTGCCGCGGCATCGTCGCTCTGGAAAAGACCATGGTCTGCTTCCTGAACCTCGACACGGTGATTGCCGACGAGCTGGCCCAGGCCGCTTAATTTCCAGACAAAACCGCAAAAGAAAATCGCCCTGGAGCAAAAGCTTCAGGGCGATTGTGTTTGTGGGACCGTCGTCGGCAGGGGTGTTGCCGGTGCGCCGGTCGCGCAGGCCGTGAACAGATGGAAGTGGCACTTCCACGTTCGCCCTAGAACTGCACCAAAACGGCGCAATCCGAAAGCGACCGAGACGTCTTCAGCGATCAAAGAGCAGGACTTTTTTTGGTACAAACCCCTTGACGGTTGTTAATGCGGTATCCCGGTAGTCTTGCCAGCCGTGAACTTTCAACAGCTTGCTCATTCCGTCGCCGCGCGAAACGCTGAGCTTATCGATATTTCAGTGATTCTTGGGATGCCGAATGGGCATCACTAAGAAAGCTCGCCCGATGCAAACCGGTCTCTCCCTGGCAGCCCTATACCACCTGAAAGCGGGATGCTTCAGGGTTTGCCGTTCTTCCAAGTGACATTCTGGCCGAACAGCGGAATGGTCGAGATCGCCATTTTCGCCGACCCGTTGGTCAATTCGCGCGAATGGACGAGATAGATCAGCGTATCGTTCTTCTTGTCGTAGATCCGGTCAACCACCAGCTTCTTCCAGATCAGCGACAAGCCGGCGCGAAACACCTCCTCGCCGCCCTCGGACAGGCTGATGTTGCCGATCTCGATCGGCCCCGTCTGGCGGCAGGCGATGGAGTTGTTGGAGGGGTCCTCGAACCAATTGCCCTTCCTCAGCCGGTCGATGACGCTGCGGTCGAAATAGGTGACGTGGCAGGTGACGCCCGACACTTCCGGATCCGGCACGGCATCGACCAGAATGTCATTGCCGGTCCAATCCACCCCAACCTTGCCGACAATTTCAGCCGAAGCGGAAACGGGCGCCAGAGCCAGGAACGACGCGGCAATAGCGGCATGCAATTTCAGTGACGTCATCGAACATCCTCCAACATCGCCGCCGGTCGAACCGCGGCCCCGCTAAGGTAAGGTAGCGGTTCGGGGATGCAAGGGAGGACGGGGCGCAATACAAGCGCCCCGCTGTTCCTCATTTTTCTTTCAATACGACCTCGCCGGTCTCCAGAAGCGATTTGAGGTTGGAGAGAATCTTCGGCCAACCGCCGGAAACGGCGCCGATGAACTTGGCGTTTTCCAGTTCCATCGTATGGGTGACGGTGAACTTGACCGAATCCCCAATCGGCTCGATGTCCATCACGCATAGCGACCAGCCTTCGGCCTTCAATTCGGGCATGAATTCGTTTCGCCATTTGATGGCCAGTCGCTTCGGCGGATCGAAGGCCTCGATCTCGCCGGTGTCGGTGACCCGCCCGTCGGGGTAAGTCATCTTCCATGGCGAGCCGACCTTCCAATCGGTCTCATGCTGGATATTGAACCAATATTTCTTGATGAACTCCGGCGTCGTCAGCGCCGTCCAGAGCTTGTCGGGCGTGGTGCGGATGTAGGTGACATAAACGAAGCTGCTTCCAGTCATGACATTTCTCCTCGCGTAAGGTGATTTGCTGCGCACGGTGATCTGGCGGCAACTATTGGCCGCCATCGCCCTCCAAAGCCTTCTTGAGAGCGGAAAGAGCGCTCAATTGGCGGCGCTCGAATTTGTTTATCCAACGTTCGGCGATGTGATTGATCGGAACGGGATTGATGAAATGCAGCTTCTCCCGGCCCTGCCGCTGTGCGGATACCAGGTTCGCCTCTTCCAGGATGGCAAGGTGTTTCGCTACCGCCTGGCGCGTCATCTCCAGCCCCTGGCAGAGTTCGCCGAGCGTCTGGCCGTTCTGCTCGTACAGCCGGTCCAGCAACTGCCGCCGGCTTGCGTCCGCCAGAGCTCGAAAAACCGCATCGTCGTTCATACCAAACACGGAACCATTTAGTTGCCTATTAATGATCTTATAGGCAACTATTTGGTTGCGTGTCAAGTGACATGAGCACAGGGTACGGCAGAAAGTCCGAGGAAGGGAAAACGTCGCGCGTCAGATGGCGATGGCGTATTGCTCCTGCTCCATGCGCAGATGATCGAGCATCCGCGCAATTCCCTCCTCCAGGCTGATGCGCGGTGCAAGCCCGTAGGAGCGCTGAAGGGCCGTATCGCCGCAGCGATAAAAAACGCCTTCAGGGCGATCGCAGAGGCCTTTTACGACAGGATTCCAGCCGATTTGCCGGGCGATGGTTTCCGCCAGCTCCATAAAGGAGGTAGCCCTGCCGGTCGAAAGGTTGAGGCTGGCGCCATCCGGCAATAATTCCTTGGTTTGCCAGATGAAATCGACGCAATCATCAATATGGATGAAGTCCCGGCATTGCCGGCCGGAACCCCAGACGAAAACTTCCGCAGCGCCTCTTTCGTCAAGCAGGCGCCGGCAGATGGCAGGGAACGGATAGGCAAGATCCTGATCCTCGCCGTAGCCGCTGAACGGCCGGTAAGCGACCGCGCGGCTGCCGTAACGCTCGACATAGAGCTTCATTAGATATTCGCCGGTCAGTTTCGCCCAACCATAGCTGAGATCGGGCACGCCGATGGCCGCCTCGAAGGAAATCATATCCTCCGAAAGCAGCCGATGGTTGGCGGCCGTCTGCAGCGAGACGGGATAAGCTGCGCTGGAGCTGAAGAACACGACACAGCCGGGTTTGGCGCGTGCCGCCCATTTCCACAATTCCGTATCCACCGCCAAATCCTCGGCAACGTCGAGCGAGCGCGCCTCCAGCGTCACGCGGCCGCCGACCAATGCTGCCAAGTGGAAAACATAGTCGAAGCGTTCCAGCGGACGGAAAAAGAAGGTCCGGCAATCCTCCTCGAAAAAGGTAAAGCGCGATCCGGGAAAGCGCTGCCAGAGATCGGGATGCCGTGCCCCCGTCCCTTCCACCAGTTGATCGACGCAGACGACATCCAACCCTTCGGCCAAAAGCCGCCTGATGAGATGCCTTCCGACAAAACCACAGCCTCCCGTTACCAAAGCCCGCGTCATGTGACTGATCCTTTTTTATTGAGCGAAGAAGCCGCTCCTGCCTGTATAAATATCGACCATGCGCCGTCCCCATTCCGCCTTGCTGGGCGCAATCCGCTGGCCAAGCGCGCGCGCGCCTTCGCAAAGGCTCTGCATCAGCCGGTCGTCATCGGTGCTCGCCAAGCGTTCCGCCAGTGAACCGGCATCGCCGCTTTTGAAGACCAGCCCCGCGCCGTTCCGCTCTACCTCGGCGGCTATCAGCGCATTGCTGCTGACAATGACAGGAATGCCCGACATCAGCGCCTCGGCGGCTACCAGTCCATAGGGTTCGGGCATGCGGGAGGGCATGATGAAGACGCGCGCCTCACCCGCGAGCGCCGTCACCTCCTCGTCGGCCAGCCAGCCCGGAACCCAACAATGCGGCAATGCCCGCTGCATCTCATCGAGCAGCGGTCCGCGGCCAATCAGCGTCGCCGTTCGCCCGGTCTTGTTCAACGCGTCGGCGAGCGTTCGGACGCCCTTTTCCCAACACATCCGTCCCAAGAAGACGGTGCGGTGATTGCGCCAAGCCTCCACGGGCGTCGGCGTCAACGGCTCGGTCGGCGTGCGCAAGGTCAGAAAATGCTGCAGCGGCCCCGAGTGCAGATAGGCCTCCATGCTTTCATGCGCCAGTACGATGCCGACGCGGCTCCAGAACTCCTCGCCGACGCCGCGTTGTGTCAGCGTGCGGCGAAAGCGCCAGAGCTTGTGGAGATAGTTTCGCTTGTCGCAATTGGTCGCAAGACATGCTGCCGACAGCGGGCGGACATCGCAGACCGTTCCGCTCTGGAAATTGATCAACCCTCCGTTGGGACAACTGAGAAAGAAATCATGCGCTGTGATGATGACCTTGGCCTTGTGTTTGGCGAGCGCGTAGAAGATCGACGGCGAGAGAATCTGCGACCAGCCATGCACATGCACGACGGTCTCCTCGTCCGTTTCCTTCAACAGACCGTCCAACGCCTCGTAGGCCCGCTTGTTATAATGCTTTTCGAAGACGTCGGTGAACGTGGGGCCGTCGCGAAGGGGGCGTTCGCCAAGCGCAACCGTGCGGATGCCCGCAAAGCGCGGCTTCAGTCCTTCGCCGTCATCGCCGACCAGGATGGCGCAATTCAGCCCTGCTTGCCTGCTCGCATCGACGCATTGCAGCGCCACTTTAGTCGCACCGCCGCGAATGATTGAGACGTCATTGACAAGTATGAGACGCATGGAACCCGGCACTCACCCCACCCATATTGATTGGGACCGGACGAAAGGGATTCGCCTTTTACATCATGCCCCCGACGGTATTCAGCGGCCTGTTCCGTGGTTAGTTCAATTCATCCTTTGGTACTAAGGCGAGTGGCCGCACGGTATGCGCGAGTAAATTTAACAACGCGGTTGCTTTTGCTGGGGGAGTTGACTTCTGAAAAAAACCGCTGGAAGCTGCGCGCATGATCGCAAACCGCACAACCGTGATGCACTACTCTCACCACCTCATCCCTTGCAGGGAGAGTGGGAGCAGCGTTGCGTTAAGCTGACTGCGATCCCTTTCAACCCTGCCGAGGCGAGCAGGGTTCGAAAGCTTTGCTCCCTCTTGAACCTCAAGGAGAGCAACATGAATTCCGGACAGCAAGATCCAGACGAGCGACGACGCCAACAATCAGGTGGAGTGGAAATCCGCGCTGCACGGCCATCCGACGCCGAAGCGGTAGCCCTCATGGCCAACCTACCCGGCTACCGCGCCGGCACGCTACGCCTGCCCTTTCAGAGCGTCGAAGAAACGCGGCAATGGCTGGAAAAGCCCGCACCCGCATCGATCAATCTCGTCGCCGTGCTCGACGGGCAGGTCGTCGGCAACGCCGGCATGCGCCGCCATTCCGGCCGGCAGATTCACACCGGCCATCTCGGCATGGGCGTCCATGACGATTTTACCGGCCGGGGCATCGGTTCGGCGCTGCTCGCCGCCCTCGTCGACGCCGCCGATAATTGGCTGGCGATCAAACGCCTGGAATTAACGGTCTATATCGACAACGGACCGGCTATTCGGCTTTACGAGAAATTCGGTTTCGAGACCGAGGGGCGGCTCAGGGCCTTTGCGTTTCGTAACGGCGAATATGTGGATGCATTCACGATGGCGCGTGTGAGGATATAGATGGCGACGGGCGGCGATCCTTTGATCCGCCGCCGTCGATCACCCCCCGATCAACCCCAGCCACTCATCCTCGGTCATGACCTGCACATTGAATTCTCGCGCCTTGTCCAGCTTCGAACCAGCGCCCGGTCCGGCGACGACGATGTCGGTCTTTTTCGAAACCGAGCCGGAAACCTTGGCGCCGAGACTTTCAGCCTTGGCCTTGGCTTCGTCGCGGGTGAACTTCTCGAGAGAACCGGTAAAGACCACCGTCTTGCCGACGACGGGGCTGCCCGATGTGGTCGGCCGTTCCGCCTCTTGCGGCCGCACCTCTTCAAGCAGCCGCGATATCACCGCGATGTTGCGCGGTTCCTTGTAGAATTCGACGATGGCGCGGGCCAAAACTTCGCCGATCCCCTCGATATTGTTGAGGTCGTTCCAGGCGTCTCCCGCAAGGGGCGCCGCCTCCTTCATCGCTACTTCGAAGGCTTCATAGGTGCCGTAGGAGCGCGCCAGAAGCTTTGCCGTCGTTTCGCCGACATGGCGAATGCCGAGCGCGAAGATGAAGCGGTGCAGAGCGATATCCCGCCGCTCGTTGATGGCTGCATAGAGCTTGGAAACGCTGACCTTACCGAAGCCTTCGATATTCTCCAGCCTGGCAAGCGAAGACTGCTGGCGCTTTTCCAAGGTGAAGATATCGGGCGCAGTGCGCACCTGCAGCGCCGGATCCTCGTTCTCGAAGAAGAAATCGATCTGCTTCGAACCCAAGCCCTCGATGTCGAAGGCATTGCGCGACACGAAATGCTTCAGATGCTCCGTGGCCTGAGCCCGGCAGATGAAGCCGCCGGTGCAGCGCGTCACCGCATCGACCTTGCCGGTTTTCTCATTGATGTCGCGCACCGCATGGCTGCCGCAGACCGGACACACCTTGGGAAATTCGTAAGGAGCGCTCGACGCTTCCCGCTTCTCCATCACGACGTCGACGATCTGCGGAATGACATCGCCGGCGCGCTGCACGATCACCATGTCGCCGACGCGGATGTCGCGGCCATCGCGAATCGGCTCGCCCTTGTTGCCGATGCCCTTGATGTAATCGGCATTGTGCAGCGTCGCATTGGTCACCACGACGCCGCCGACGGTGATGGGCTCCAGTCGCGCAACTGGCGTCAATGCTCCCGTGCGGCCGACCTGTATGTCGATGCCCATCAGTCGGGTGAAGGCCTGCTCCGCCGGGAACTTATGCGCCGTCGCCCAACGTGGCGAGCGCGAGCGGAATCCGAGGCGAGCCTGCAACTCCAGGCTGTCAACCTTATAGACAACGCCGTCAATATCATAATCGAGGTCCGGACGCTGAAGGCCGATCTCATCATAATGCATGAGGATATCGGCGACCGAATTCAGCCGCTTCATCAGCGGATTGACCGGAAAACCCCATTTCGCGAATGTCTGCACCATGCCGAATTGCGTATCGGCCGGCATGTCCGATATCTCTCCCCAGGCATAGGCGAAGAATTTCAGCTTGCGGCTGGCCGTGATCTTCGGGTCGAGCTGGCGCAGCGAGCCGGCGGCGGTATTGCGCGGATTGACATAGGTCTGTTTCCCCTCCGCTTCCATCTGCGCGTTCAGCGCCAGGAAATCGCTCTTGGCCATATAGACTTCGCCGCGCACTTCGACGATCGCGGGCGCGCCGGCCGGCAAGGTTTGCGGGATTTCCTTGATGGTGCGGATATTGGCGGTGACATTTTCGCCGGTCGTCCCGTCGCCACGCGTCGCAGCGTTCACCATCCGGCCGTTCTCATAACGAATCGACATGGAAAGCCCGTCGATCTTCGGCTCGGCGGTAAAGGCGATCGACTGATCGGGCAGCCTGCCGAGGAAGCGATAGACGCCGGCGACGAAATCCTGCACGTCTTCCTGAGAGAAGGTGTTGTCGAGCGAGAGCATCGGTCTTGCATGCACGACAGGCGCAAAGGTTTCCGATGGCGCAGCACCCACCCGCCGCGATGGGCTGTCAGCGCGAATTAGTGCTGGGAAACGTATTTCGATGGCATCGTTGCGCCGCTTCAGCCCATCATATTCCGCATCCGAAATCTCCGGCGCATCCTGGCCGTGGTAAAGCGCGTCATTGCGCGCTATTTCGGCAGCCAGATAGGCAAGCGCAGCGGCCGCCTCTTCTTCGGTCAAATCTTCGACGGGCTTTTGTTCGCTGCTCATGGATTCGCACTCCCCGATTTCGGAGATGTTTTAGAGCACTTCCCGGAAAAGTGCGAAGCGGTTTTCCGTTCGGAACACGTAAGAACAAAGAGAAAAATCTGGAAGCCGACAACCGCGAAAGTGGCGTTCACGACAACTTTCCGCGACAAGCGGTCATTCGCGGTGTTACAAATTCCCTATTTCCGGCTTTGCCAGACAAAGATTCTGAAAATATCAGTGTCCGACAGCCGTAACGGAAATCTGCGCCGAATTATTGAGGTAAGTGGTTCTTCCGCGTCTGTCGCAGGCGATTTAAGGTAAGGAATTATGAGAGCCAGATCTTCGGAAATGATGGGCTCGTTAGCAAATATTCGGAATCACGCGTGAACCTTCGTCCTGTCGCTCTCTCTATTTCTCTCATTATCGCAGTCATCATCATGAGCTCATTCGTCAGCCGCTCTGCTTTGGGGTTGGTCGTTAGAGCCTGCGAAGTTAACTCCGTCCTGACAGGATCGCCGTATCCGTGCCTTAAAATAGTCCAGGCGCAGGATCCGCTATCTTCCTACGCCGTTCTTCGCGAGCCGACCGAAAAAGAGCGAACCATTCTTGCGCCCCTCGCCGATGTGCCCGGCATCGAAGACCCCCGCCTTCTGACCGCGGGAGCGCCGAACTATTTCGACGCGGCATGGAGAGAGCGATCAGCCGCGATCGGCCTGCGCACATCAAAGGTTTCGCCACAGGATTTTGCGCTAGCGATAAACGCCGCCAGTTGGCGCACGCAAGATCGGTTTCATATCCACATGGGGTGCGAGACACCGCGCTTTCGTGCCCTGCTGAAGACCCACGCCATAGAAATAGGAAGCAGCCGGTTTACAAAATTGAGGACCAACGCCGGTTGGTGGGTAACGTTCCATACGGCCGATGACCTCTCAAATTTGAACCCGTTGAAGCTTGTCGCAGACGGTGTTGAGGGAGCCCGCTCGAATATGAAAAATGTGGTCGTTGGCGTCTTTGGCGCCACATTACCGGACGGGCAACATGGCTTCTATATTCTGGCGAGAATAATCGGAGCAAACAAATCCCTTGGATCCGCAGAGGATATGATTGATCCTAAATGCCAAGTCCCGCTTTTGCGCAATGGCACGGGCTAGCTGATTGAGCCTCGTGCTCCCTGCTCCCCATCGTCCGCTTCAGGCCAAAAAGGCATCCCGGGCATCTGCTAGATAAGACCGGAAAACCCGACGACGGTTTGCGTTCAGCGATCAGCCATTGCCAGCCAACAACCGTTTGGCGGCCGCCCTCGCCTCCTCCGTCACCGAAGCGCCGGCGAGCATACGGGCGATTTCCTCGGTGCGGTCCTTGGGAGCCATGGTGGCGACACGGGTGGAGATCTTCTCCGAACCGTCGGAGACCGGCCCCTTGGAGATCAGCAGATGCGTTGCGGCGCGCGCCGCGACCTGAGGCGCATGGGTGACGGAGAGCACCTGCACACGCTCGGAAAGGCGCTTCAGCCGCTGACCGATGGCATCCGCCACTGCGCCGCCGACACCGGTGTCGATTTCGTCGAAGACTAGGGTCGGCGCCGAGCCGCGATCGGCAAGCGCCACCTTCAGCGCGAGCAGAAAACGAGAAAGCTCGCCACCGGAGGCCACCTTCATGATCGGTCCCGGCCGCGTCCCCGGATTGGTCTGCACATGGAATTCGATGATATCGATGCCCTCGGCCGTCGCCTCATCGGCATCGGTGGTGATTTCCACCATGAAGCGCGCCCGCTCCAGCTTGAGCGCCGGCAGCTCAGCCATGACAGCCGCGGCAAGCGCCCCGCCGGCGTGATGGCGCTTGGCCGAAAGGCTGAGCGCGGCAGCATCATAATCAGTCTTGGCAACGGCGAGCTCGGCATCCAGCCGCGCCAGTCTCTCTTCGCCGGCATCAAGATCGGCAAGCTCGGCGATCATCTTCTCAGCCAGCGCCGGCAAGCCGGTCACCGGCACGGAATATTTGCGCGAGGCAGCACGCAGCGCAAACAGCCGCTCTTCGACGCGCTCCAGCTCCCTTGGATCGTACTCGGTCTTGCGGAGTGCTGCTTCCACTTCCATCTGCGCATTGGAGAGCTGATCCAGCGCCGCGTCGAGCAGCGCCACCGTGTTTTCCAACAAGCCTGGCGCCTCGTGGCTCTTGCGTTCCAGCCGTCGCACCAGCGAGGCGATATGCGGCACGGGTGAGGCATTGCCATTTAGGAACTCGGACGCTTCGGAGATGTCGCCGGCGATGCGCTCCGCCTTCATCATCCGCGAGCGACGTTCAGCCAGCTCGTCCTCTTCACCATCCTGCGGTGCCAGCTTCTCCAGCTCCTCGACGGAAGCACGCAGATAATCGGCTTCGCGTGCCGCATTTTCCACCTGCTCCCGCTGTTTCCTCAGCGTTCGCTCGGTATCGCGCCAGATCTTGTAGAGCCGCCCGACAGCTTGGGTTTCCTCGGCAATGCCCGCGAAGGCGTCGAGCAGCATGCGGTGCGCGTCGGTATCGACCAGAGCGCGATCATCATGCTGTCCATGAATTTCGACGAGAAGCTGCCCCACTTGGCGCATCAACTGAACGCTAAGCGCCTGGTCGTTGACGAAGGCCTTGGTGCGGCCGTCGGCGGACTGGACACGGCGGAAAATCAGGTCGCCGTCATCGTCGATGCCATTTTCGCGCAAAAGCTTGCGGGCAGCGTGCTGCATGCCGACGTCGAATACCGCCGTCACCTGGCCGCGATCCTCGCCATGACGCACGAGATCGCCATCGCCGCGCCCGCCAAGGGCCAGCGACAGACTGTCAAGCAGAATGGATTTGCCCGCGCCCGTCTCGCCGGTTAACACCGAAAGCCCGGTCTCGAAGGCGAGATCCAGCCGCTCGATCAGAACGATATCGCGGATCGAAAGCTGGACCAGCATGTGCGCTCAATCTCACGTCCCAAGAAGAAGTTTCTTGCCGGCCCTTGAAATCCAGGAGCCTTCGCTTTCACGCGGCTCGACGCCACTGGTCTTCAGAAGCTTGTAGGAATCTGCGTACCAGCGGCTGTCCGGATAGTTGTGGCCGAGAACGGCGGCTGCTGTCTGCGCTTCCGGAACGATGCCCATGGCGTAGTAGGCTTCGACCAGGCGCGCCAGCGCCTCTTCGATCTGGTTCGTCGTCGGATATTGCTCAACGACGATACGGAAGCGCGCGATGGCTGCGAGGTAGTCCTTACGCTCGAGATAGTAGCGGCCGACCTGCATTTCCTTGCCGGCGAGCTGGTCACGGGCAAAGCGGATCTTCGCCTGTGCGTCGCTGACATATTGCGAGTTCGGATAGGTGCTGACGAGCTTGGACATCGCCTCGATCGTCTGCTGCGCGGCGCGCTGATCCTGCGTCACGTCGACGATCTGCTTGGCATAGGACGCACCGACGAGATACTGAACATAGTCGGCATCCTCGGAGCCGGGATACTGCTTTAGGTAGCTGTTGCCCGTCTGGACGGCGTCATCATATTGGCCGGTGCGATATTTGACGAAGGTGCTCATTACCAGCGCCTTGCGCGCCCATTCGGAGAAGGGCTGCTGCTTGTTGATGGCGTCGAATTTCTTGCCGGCTTCCGTCATATTGCCGGCTTTGATATTGGCTAGGCCCTGATTGTAGAGAGCTTCCGGCGGATCGCTCTCGACACCGAGCTTGGTGATGTCGATGTCCTTGTCCGTGTTACAACCCGTTACCACCGCACCGGTACCGGCCAGGAGAAGCGATACGAGCAGAGCCCGTGCTGTAATCTTCATGCTTTCAGACCCTGCAAAACCCATCGGATGACTGTCCCACTAGCCGTTGTTGCGGAAACGGCGTTCTCTCTCGCTGGCGTTTCTAGCCGCAAAAGCACCATCAGGGCAACGCAATGATGATGCATTAACGCATTTTTGTGGCAAAGACTGCGCGATGGCAGGCTTTAACTGCTGTATTGACAAGAGATTCCGCTTTCTGACTGCCCGAACGCAACGCTCTGACCGGCTTTGAAAGCATCCCTGACGAATCTCGCGTCAAAAAAAGAGCCGCCCCCTTTCGGGAGCGGCGACTTTGCCACCTGGGTTCCTGGAGGTCACGCAGACCAGGGGGCGAATTCGGGAGCATTGACGGCAACGAATTCGCGGCTATGCGCGCGCTGGCGCGGTGCGGAAGTCTCGACGACATCGTAAGCCGTGGGATCGCTGAGCAATGCCTTCAGCGCATTGGCATTCATGCGATGGCCGCCGCGATAGGAGCGGTAGCAGCCGATGAACTGGGCGCCGGCCAGCGCCAGATCGCCGACGGCATCCAGCGCCTTGTGACGGACGAATTCGTCCTTGGCATAGCGCAAGCCTTCGACATTGATCACCGTGTTGTCGTCGGAGATGACGACGGAATTTTCCAGCGAGGAGCCGAGCGCATGGCCCGAAGCCCAGAGACGCTCGACATCGCGCATGAAGCCGAAGGTGCGCGCACGCGACAGCTCGGCCTTGAAGGTCTTGGCTGTCAGATCGCCTTCCCACTTCTGCCGGCCGATCAACGGGCATTCGAAATCGATCTCGACTTCGAAGCGCGTGCCGTCATAGGGCCGGAACTCGCACCAGGAACCGCCGGCTTCGATTCGCACCGGCTTGGTCACACGAATATAGCGGCGCTTGACGCCGAGCGAGACGATACCAACTTGCTCTACTGCTTCAATGAAGGGATAGGAGCTGCCATCCATGATCGGCATTTCCGCACCGGAAACTTCGACGATGACATTGTCGAGGCCGATCGCATAGATCGCCGCCATGACGTGCTCGACCGTCGCGACGGAACGCGCCGGCGAGAAGCCGAGAACTGTGCAAAGATCGGTGTTGCCAACCTGCGAGGAAACGGCGCGCAGCTCTGTCACATCGCCATTGTCATGCATGCGCTGGAAGATGACGCCGGTACCGGCTTCGGCTGGATAGAGCGTAATCGACACATTGGCGCCGGAATGAACGCCGATACCCGAAAGTGTCACAGGGCTTGCAATGGTGGTCTGAAAACCCAGCAATCCGATTGCCATATAAATTCTGCCTTCGTCTATCTGTCCCAGACCGGGCGGTCATCTTTGGATCCTGCCCTCATCGCTGGTTCAGTCTGTTACCTATTCCGCGAATTCACATGCAATCATTGCTGGATGCGATTCCGCTGGCTCGCTTGCTACCTAAATACGCGCGAGGGCACCGCATTCCAAATCACTGTTTCTTTCGCTTTGTTACGAAACCAGACGATTGAATTTGCTAGGTAATTTTAGAATTAAAGAGAGGCCGAAAATAAGGAAATCCGGGGCTGGTGAGCCCCGGATTCGATAAACATGGTTAGTATCCTATTAAAAGGATGCCCTACACCGGATCAGTTCGATTGCCGGCGCAGGAAGGCCGGGATTTCGAGCTGGTCGTCTTCCTGGCTTGCCATGCGCGCCTGCGGAACCTGACGGCCCTGCTCATCGAGCTGGCCACGGCGCGGAGCATAGAGGCTTGCTTCCGGCGACAGCGGACGGCGCTGCTGCGAAGCGGCACTCGGAGCCGAAGCCGTCATGTCGTTGAAAGCCGGGTCCTCGTCGCGGCGGCCGAGCGAATTGGTGATTCGCTTCAGCAAGCCCATCGGGCCGCGCTCCTCAGTAGCCTGCGCGGCGACCGGCTGAGCACGATGTTCCATCTCGGCCTTAACGACCGGCGGGAAATCCTCGACTTTCGGCATGCGGACCTGCTCCGGAGCCTGCCGGATGATCGGCTCCTGGCGCACCGGCTGCTGCATCTGCATGGGGGCCGGCTGATGCTGCATCGCAGGCTGCTGATGCATGGCCGGGGCCGGCTGCTGCTGAAGCGGAGCCTGACGGACGGGCTGTGCCTCCGGTGCTGCGAAGATGCGGCTCTGAGGACGGAAGCTCTCCTCCTGAGCGACCGGCTGCTGCTGCATTACCGGCTGCTGCTGGCGACTCATCTGGATTTCCAGTTCACGCTCCATTTCGGCTTCCGCCATACGGATGGTCTGCGCGATCGGATCGACGGCGGCCTTCGGTGCCTGCGCGACATGGGCAGGCTGAGCTGCGGCCGCTGCCGGAGCAACGGCCGCGGAGGGACGGACAGCCGGCTTTGCGACCGGACGGAATTCCATGGCCTTGTCGGCGGCTTCGTTCATCGCGCGATCGATGCCGGTCGCAACGACGGAAACGCGGATGATGCCTTCCAGCGATTCATCGAACGTGGCGCCGAGGATGATGTTGGCGTCCGGATCGACTTCTTCGCGGATGCGGGTCGCAGCTTCGTCGACTTCGAACAGGGTAAGGTCGCGGCCTCCAGTGATGGAGATCAGCAGGCCCTGCGCACCCTTCATCGAGGTTTCGTCGAGCAGCGGGTTGGCAATGGCAGCTTCTGCAGCCTGCATCGCACGGCCCTGGCCGGAAGCCTCGCCGGTGCCCATCATGGCGCGGCCCATTTCGCGCATGACCGAACGGACGTCGGCGAAGTCGAGGTTGATGAGACCTTCCTTCACCATCAGGTCGGTGATGCAGGCAACGCCCGAATAGAGAACCTGGTCGGCCATCGAGAACGCGTCCGCGAAGGTCGTCTTGTCGTTGGCGATACGGAACAGGTTCTGGTTCGGAATGACGATCAGCGTGTCGACCGACTTCTGCAGTTCCTGGATGCCCATTTCAGCAAGCCGCATGCGGCGGCCGCCTTCGAAATGGAACGGCTTGGTGACGACGCCGACGGTCAGAATGCCCTTGTTGCGGGCGGCCTGTGCGACGACCGGCGCAGCACCCGTGCCAGTGCCGCCGCCCATGCCGGCGGTGACGAAGCACATGTGGGTACCGTTCAGGTGATCGATGATCTCGTCGATGCACTCTTCAGCAGCCGCGCGGCCGACTTCCGGCTGCGAACCGGCGCCGAGGCCTTCGGTGACATTGACGCCGAGCTGGATGATCCGCTCCGCCTTCGTCATCGTCAAAGCCTGCGCGTCCGTATTGGCGACGACGAAATCGACGCCCTGCAAGCCTGCCGTGATCATGTTGTTGACGGCATTGCCGCCACCACCACCGACACCGAACACGGTGATCCGCGGCTTCAGCTCGGTGATATCTGGCTTATGCAGCTTGATAGTCATGGTACCCGTTCCTTCTCTTTATGGCCGCATCGCCACGCCGGCCAATTCACTATATTTCACTTGCCTGACCCCTGCCCGGAAAGCGCTTGCCGCGATCCGGGATCAGGCACTCAAAAACTCTCCTTCAGCCATTGGCCAACGCGGCCGATACGGCTGTTGTTACCCCCAAGCGACGAGAGCAGACCGCTGCCCGCCGCATGTGTCTCCATGTCCGCAACCTGCGGATAGATCATCAGTCCTACCGCCGTCGAAAAGGCAGGCCCCTTGGCCGCTGTCGGTAGGCCGGATACGCCCATCGGGCGGCCGATGCGGACATTGCGGGCAAGAATGCGGCGCGCCACATCCGGCAAGCCGGTCAACTGGCTGGCTCCGCCCGTGAGTACAACACGCTTGCCGACGATCGGGCTGAAACCGGAGCGCTGGATACGATCGCGGATCAGTTCCAGCGTCTCCTCGATGCGCGCCTTGACGATGCGCGACACCAGCGCCTTCGGCACCTGCGTCGGCTGGTCGCGTTCATCCTCGCCGATCGGCGGGATGGAAATCAGTTCGCGCTCTTCCGAAGAATTTGCGAGCGCGGAAGCATGAACCACCTTCAGCCGCTCGGCATCCTCGATACGGGTCGAAAGACCGCGGGCAAGGTCGGTGGTGACATGATGGCCGCCGAGGCTGACGGCGTCGGTGTGCACCAGCTTGCCTTCGGCAAAGACCGAGATCGTCGTCGTGCCGCCGCCCATGTCGATCGCGGCGCAACCGAGCTCGACTTCATCATCGACGAGAGCGGCAAGACCGCTGGCATAGGGTGTTGCCACCATGCCTTCGACCGAAAGATGCGCCCGGTTGATGCAGAGTTCGAGGTTGCGAAGCGCAGCGCGCTCCGCCGTGACCACATGCATGTCGACACCCAAGGCATCACCGAACATTGCGAGCGGATCGCGGATACCGCGTTCGCCGTCGAGCGAGTAGCCGGTTGCCAGCGAATGCAGCACGGCGCGCTCCTGACGAAGCGATTGCTGGCAGGCGGCGGCAAGCACCTTCTTCAGATCGTTTGCTTCGACTTCCTGGCCGCCCAGATCGATGGTGGCGGTGTAGATGTCGCTGCCGAGACGACCGGCCGAAACATTGACGATCAGGCTGTCTACGGTCAGCCCGGCCATGCGCTCGGCGGCATCGACCGAGAGACGGACGACATTTTCCAGTGCATCGAGATCGGCGATGACACCGGTCTTGATACCGCGCGAACGCTGATGGCCGATGCCAATGATCTCAATATTATGCGTGCGGTTCGGCAGAACCTGGCTTTCCTCGCGCGGTGTCAGCCGACCGATCATGCAGACGACCTTCGTCGAGCCGATGTCGAGGACGGATACGATATGCGACCGCTTGGAGGACAGCGGCTTCAGGCGCGGCAGACCGAAATGGGACGAACTGAATAAGCTCATGTATCCTGCCCTGCTTTCTTCAAAGCCTTGGTTCTGACATCCAACGCCGCCTGGCGGCGAAGTGCTGCATCCGGGGTCAATTCAATGGCGGTGCGGTCGTCAAGTCGAAGGTCGACGGCTGCGATATCGCGCTGCAGAAGGCTCTCGTCCTTGTCGAGCTTGGTGAGCCGAGCGAGCGCACCATCGATATTGTCTTCCGGCAATTTGATGATCACGCCATTGTCGAGATAGAGATCCCAACGGCGACCGGCGACGCGCACGAATGCCTTCACATGGCTGCGAACATCCGGCCAGTTGGCAAACTCGTCATCGATGGACGCCGCAGCCGTTTCGGCATCGCGACCGACGAAAAGCGGCAGCTTGGCGAACTTGTTGTCGCGCAGCGGGGCAATCACACTGCCGTCCTTCTGGATCAGCGACAACTCAGAGCCGTGCTGCCAGATGGCATAAGCCTTGCGCTCCGTGAGCTTCACTTCGACCGTCTTCGGATAGACCTTACGGACTTCGACGCCCTGCACCCAAGGCAGGCTCGCAATCTTCTGACGAGCCGCATCGACATTGAGCGCCACCAGCGACGTCGTGCCGTCGAGACCGAGAAGCTGCAGGATTTCGATTTCCGAAGTCTGATCGTTGCCGGAAACCTTCACATCTTCGATGGCAAAGCCGGCAGCCGACGTCGTCGCCTGGGCAACATCCTGCGTATGGCCACCGATCGACATGCCATAGAGGCCGGTCGCAGCGAACAGAGCGAGAGCGGAAACCGTGCCCGTATGAGCCGGAATATTGACGCGTCCGGAACCAAGGCTCACGAGGAAACGCACGGCACGACGCAGCGGGCGCGGCAACACAAACGCATCCTCGACATCGTCGATCGCGAGCGGGACGCGATGGCGGGACCGCCTCATATTTTTGACCGTCAGCGCAAACAAGACGCGTCCTCCACCATCCACCGGAGAAATTCACCAAAAGAGTAGCCGGCGTGAGCGGCCATTTCGGGCACCAGCGAGGTAGGCGTCATGCCCGGCTGGGTATTGATTTCCAGCCAGATAAGCTCGCCCTCTTCGGAAAAGCGATCGTCATAACGGAAGTCAGATCGACTGACGCCACGGCAGCCGATAGCTTGATGCGCCCTTAACGATAATGTTTGTATCTTTTGGTAAAGATTCGGTGAAATTCTGGCGGGGATGACGTGTTTTGATCCACCCTCCGCATACTTGGAATCGTAGTCATAGAAGCTATGGCCCTGCGGCACGATCTCAGTGACGCCGAGCACCGTATCGCCCATGACGCCGCACGTCAGCTCCCGGCCGTAGATGTAGCGCTCGACCAACACTTCGTCGCCGTAACGCCACTCGGAAGAGGTAATGATCTGCGGTGGATGCGTTTGATCTTCCTTGACGATCACGACACCGAAGCTTGAACCTTCACGCACCGGCTTCACAACATAGGGCGGCCTCATCGGATGCTCGCCGGTAATGGCGAAACGGTTCATCACACGCGAATCGGCCACAGGAATGCCGGCGCCATCAGCCACCTTCTTGGCGCGCGACTTGTCCATGGCGAGCGCCGAGGCCAGCACGCCGGAATGCGTGTAAGGGATCTGCAGATATTCAAGGATACCCTGAATGGTGCCGTCCTCGCCGAACGGGCCATGCAAAGCATTGAAAACGACATCGGGCTTCAGATCTGCAAGGCGCGCGGACACATCGCGCTCCACATCGACACGCGTGACTTGAAAGCCTTCCAACTCGAGGGCGTCAGCGCATGCTTTTCCCGAAGACAGGCTAACCGGCCTCTCCGAGGAAAATCCGCCCAAAAGGACAGCCACATGCTTGCCACCCATTAATACCCCCAATTCACACCTTCAATCGACGTTTGCTCGATGCGCCGAGCAGCGATTCTCGCGACGTCTTTGCATGCTCCATTAGAACAACATTAAGGTTAATGAAGCGTTTACTTTCGTTAACTTTCGACCGCTTTCGCCGAAGTCAATTTTTCCGAATCAAATCGAGTTGAAGAATTCTGCCATTAGAATCATGGAGTTGCTATGTTTGAATATCCACTTTTAGAAATTTTTAAACAAATAGGCCCGCGCCGGGGTCTCCGGCGCGGGCCTTCATAAGGCTTATTGCAACCCTGAATCAGTCGCGATCGTCGATCAGTTTCCAGATGAGTCCGCCCAGCGCGCCACCGACGATCGGGGCCACCCAGAACAGCCAAAGCTGCTGCAGCGCCCAGCCGCCGACGAACAGAGCCTGACCGATGGAACGGGCCGGATTGACCGAAGTATTGGTGATCGGAATCGAGATCAGATGGATCAGCGTCAGCGCGAGACCGATAGCGATCGGTGCGAACCCAGCCGGCACCCTGCTGCTGGTCGAACCGAGAATCACGATCAAGAAGAAGAGAGTCAGCACGATTTCGGCAACCAGCGCCGATACCAGTGAATAGCCGCCCGGAGAATGCTCGCCATAACCATTGGCCGCAAAACCGCCGAGCTGGAAATCAACCTTACCACTTGCGATCAGGTAAAGCACAGCCGCGGCAGCGATCGCGCCGACGACCTGAGCGATGATGTAGGGAATGAGCTGCGAACCGGGCAAGCGGCCGGCAACGGTGAGACCGACCGACACCGCCGGATTGAAATGGCCCCCCGATATACCGCCGACCGCAAAGGCCATAGTGAGCACGGTCAACCCAAAGGCGAAAGAAACACCGAGAAAGCCAATACCGAGGCTCGGAAAAGCTGCCGCAAAGATTGCGCTTCCGCAGCCACCAAACACCAGCCAAAATGTTCCAAGAAACTCCGCAATTAATTTTTTCTGCATGAAATCTATTCTCCTCAGCCCTCAACCAGAGCGAAAGTAAGACATTTACGAGAACGAGATTCTGGTCAAGACTTTGCTGGATAAACGCTAGCTTAAATTGCAAATGCGACCTCATTCGCCCTCAAATCAGCGATTGCGGCAGGGTTGCCGGTTTCTTGCGTCTTAGACGTTTGCGCTGAACAAAAATTGCGCTAAGGACACGTCTTACCGCTAAGATAACCTTAGCATCATCTAAATTGGTGGGACCATGACAGACGCGATATCTCCTTTATCGCCGACCCCCTCGTCATCGAACAGCGTTGTTGCGAATTCCAAGGCACGCGTTCTGATCGCGAGTCTTATCGGCACGACGATCGAATTTTTCGACTTTTACGTTTATGCGACGGCGGCGGTTATCGTTTTCCCAAAGCTGTTTTTCCCCACTGCCGATCCGACTGCGGCGACTTTACAGTCTTTCGCAACATTCTCGATCGCCTTCTTCGCCCGTCCGATCGGCGCGATGATCTTCGGGCATTTTGGTGACAGGGTCGGCCGCAAGGCGACGCTTGTCGCAGCGCTGATGACCATGGGCCTCTCGACAGTTGTGATCGGTATGCTGCCGACCTATGAGTCGATCGGCGTTCTCGCGCCGATACTGCTGGCGCTTTGCCGCCTCGGCCAGGGCCTCGGCCTCGGCGGCGAATGGGGCGGCGCGGTGTTGCTCGCAACCGAAAACGCTCCGGAAGGCAAGCGGAGCTGGTACGCGATGTTCCCGCAACTCGGTGCTCCCATCGGCTTCATCTTCTCGGCCGGCCTTTTTCTCATCCTGCGCGAAAGCATGAGTGATGTGGACTTCCTGAATTATGGCTGGCGCATTCCGTTCCTCATCAGCCTGGCGCTTGTTGCAGTCGGCCTCTATGTGCGCCTGAAGATCACTGAAACCCCGGAATTCCAGCGCGCAATCGATAAGGAAGAGCGCGTTTCCGTTCCGATCGCCGTTATTTTCCGTTCGCATCTGCGCAGTCTCATCCTCGGCACGATCATCGCGGTCGCGACTTTCGTGCTGTTCTACCTGATGACGGCATTCACGCTGAGCTGGGGTACCAGGCCGCTCACGGCCACACCGGCAGGTCTCGGTTATTCGCAGCAGCAGTTCTTGGTCGTCCAGCTCGTCGGCGTGGTCTTCTTCGGCCTGATGATCCCGCTTTCTGGCCTGTTGTCCGATCGCTATTCGCGCCGGCTAGTTCTGATCCTGACGACGATCGGCATCCTGATCTTCGGCCTGTTCTACTCGACGCTTCTGACCGCCGGTCTCGGCGGCGCATTCGCTTGCTCGATCATCGGTCTCGGCTTGATGGGCTTCACTTACGGCCCGATCGGTGCTGCGCTTGCCGCTCCGTTCCCGACAGCCGTTCGCTACACCGGCGCGTCGATGACCTTCAATCTTGGCGGCATTATTGGCGCCTCGCTGGCGCCCTTCATCGCCACCTGGCTGGCGTCGAATTACAGCCTCGCCTATGTCGGTTACTATCTGACGATTGCAGCCGTTCTTTCGCTGATCGGCATTCTGCTGTCAGGCAACGACGAAGTTTGAGAACTTCGCCATAACCAATTGAAAAGGCCGGGCAAAAACCCGGCCTTTTTGTTGAATCAGTTTATGAACTGCAGACAGATCTGAGCCCGTTATTCCGTCGTCACACCCTGGAACGGCCGGACCTCCCGGCCGGGCATGAAGCAGCCGAGACGCTTGATTTCCCATTCCAGCTTGATACCGGAATTTTCGAAGACCTCGCGACGGACCTGCTCACCGAGATATTCGAGATCGTAGCCGGTCGCCTGCCCCATGTTGATCATGAAATTGCAGTGCAGCGATGACATCTGCGCGCCGCCGATGACGAGGCCGCGGCAGCCGGCTTCGTCAATCAGCTTCCAAGCAGAATGTCCCTCCGGGTTCTTGAATGTCGAGCCACCCGTCTTTTCCCGAATCGGCTGCACCGTCTCGCGATGCGCCCGCACGGCATCCATCTCGGCTCGGATCTTCGCCCGATCCTCGGGATACCCCTCGAAAAGAACATGGGTAAAGATCAGATCGTCCGATGCCGTCGAATGGCGATAGGTGTAGCCCATCTCTGCATTGATCAGCACATGCTTCTTGCCCTTGCGGTCAACCGCATGCACCTCGACGACCCGATCGCGCGTCTCGGAGCCGTTGGCGCCGGCATTCATACGCGCTGCGCCACCGATGCCGCCTGGGATGCCGTAATAGAAATGAAAACCGCCGATACCGTTGTCCATGGCCATGGCGGCAACGTGCTTATCCGGGCAAATAGCGCCGGCCAGGATGCGGTTCTCACCGGCGAGCTCGACCGAACCAAAGCCCTTCGCCGAAAGGCGCAGAACAACGCCCGGTATACCGCCGTCGCGCACCAGGATGTTCGAACCGACGCCGACCACCGTCAACGGCACTTCGGCCGGCAGCACCTTCAGGAAAGCGATCAGATCGTCCGTATCATGCGGCTGGAACATTAGCTCCGCCAGCCCGCCGGCGCGAAACCATGTGACGCGATCCATCGGCGCGTCCGGCGTCAACCGGCCGCGAATATCCTTTACGCTGTCGCCGAGCGACGCCAGAAGCTTTTCCCCATTCACCTGTTTCATGCGGACTTACCCGAGAGGCCTTCCAATTCCTTTGGCAATGAAGCTGCCCAATAAGTGATGCTACCAGCCCCCAAGAGAACCACAAAATCACCCGGTCGCGCAATCTCCGCGACCATGCGGGCAAGATCCTCCTGGGACGGCAGATAACGCGCATCGCGATGGCCGCCTGCCTTGATGCGCGACACCAGTGCCTGCGAATCCGCACCTTCGATTAGGTCTTCGCCGGCGGCATAGACGGGTGCCAGGAAAATGCTGTCAGCATCGTTGAAACAGGCGGCAAACTCTTCGAACAGGCTCGACAGGCGCGTATAGCGATGCGGCTGGTGAACAGCGATGATGCGGCCTTTGCAAGCTTCGCGTGCCGCCTTCAGCACGGCCTTGATCTCGACCGGATGATGGCCGTAATCGTCGAAAATCTTCACGCCGTTCCATTCGCCCGTCAGCGTGAAGCGACGCTTGACGCCGCCGAAGGAGGCCAGCCCCTTGGCGATCGCCACATTGGAGATGCCGAGCCGGTTGGCGACTGCGATCGCCGCGGTGGCATTGGAAATGTTGTGACGGCCGGGCATCGGCATGACGAGATCCTTGATCTCGATGACCTTCCCCGTGCGGCGCCGGCGAATTTCGATGTCGAACAGCGAGCGCGTCCCGTCGATGCGCACATTCATGAAGCGCACATCGGCCTGAGGATTTTCGCCGTAGGTGATGACCTTGCGGTCCTCGATGCGGCCGACCAGCGACTGCACTTCCGGATGGTCGAGACACATGACGCCGAAGCCGTAGAACGGCACATTCTCGACGAACTGCCGGAACGCGGCACGCACGGCGTCGAAATTGCCGTAGTGATCCAGATGCTCCGGATCGATATTGGTGACGACGGCGACATCGGCGGGCAGCTTCAGGAAGGTTCCGTCCGATTCGTCGGCCTCCACCACCATCCACTCGCCCTCGCCCATGCGGGCATTCGTGCCATAGGCATTGATGATGCCACCATTGATGACCGTCGGGTCAAGCCCGCCGGCTTCGAGCAGGGTCGCGACCAGCGAGGTCGTCGTCGTCTTGCCGTGCGTGCCGCCGATGGCGATGGAGTTGCGGAAGCGCATCAGCTCGGCCAGCATCTCGGCACGGCGCACCACCGGCAGCAGCTTTTCGCGCGCGGCGATGAGTTCCGGATTGCTCTTCTTGATGGCGGTGGAGACGACCACGACTTCCGCGTCGCCGAGATTCTCCGCCTTGTGACCGATATGGACCGTGATGCCCTTGTCGCGCAGCCGCTGCACGTTGGCGCTTTCCGACTGGTCTGACCCCTGCACGCGATGGCCGAGATTATGCAGCACTTCCGCAATCCCGCTCATCCCGATACCGCCGATACCGATAAAATGCACAAGGCCGATAGCCTTCGGCAGCTTCATAAGCCCGCCCCCTTGAATTCCTGAATTGAACGTTTTGCGGCAATAGCCTCAACCATATCGGCGAGCAAGCTCGCCGCATCCGGTTTGCCGGCCTGTTTGGCCGCAGCCGCCATCTTCGCAAGTTTCTCCGGCATCGTCATCGCGCCGCGCAGGATCGTCGAGAGCTTCTCCGGCGTCAGCTCGGCTTGCGCAATGACCTTCACGCCACCCGTGGCCGCAAGCGCAGCCGCATTGGCTGCCTGGTCGTGGTCCAGAGCATAGGGATAGGGCACAAGGATCGCCGGACGACCGATGACGGCGAGTTCCGATACAGTGGAAGCGCCGGACCGGCAGATGACGAGATGGGCGGCGCCGATGCGCTCGGCCATATCGGTGAAGAACGGCGCGACTTCGGCGCCCATCTCCAGCCGCCTGGTGCAGCTATTGACCGTCTCCATATCCTCGGGACGCACCTGCTGCGTGATGCGCAGGCGCTTGCGCAGCGGCTCCTCCAACAGGCTGATCGCCGTCGGCATTGCCTTGGAGAAGTATTGCGCACCCTGGCTGCCGCCGAAGACGACCAGATTGAAAGGATCATCCGGGCCGGACGGCACATAGGGCTGCTTCGCCGCTTCGATCACGGCCGGCCGCACGGGATTGCCTGTCGTCACCGTCTTCTCCGGAAACGCGCCGCCCTTTTCCGGCAGGAAGCCGCCAGCAATCGCCTGGACACGGGCGGCGAGCGCCTTGTTCGCGCGTCCCATCACAGCGTTTTGCTCATGAATCATCGCCGGCACGCCCATGCGGGTCGCAGCAAGCAACGGCGGTATGGTCGGATAACCGCCGAAGCCGACAACGCAGAGCGGCCTGATATTGCGGATCAGCTTGCGTGCGGCGCGCATGCCGGTCCACAGCGTCCAAAGCGACTTTGCGACCTTGATGGGATTCTTCGAACCGATCGTTGCCGACGGCACCACATGAATCTCATCAGCCGGAAACTTGCCGGCATAGCGTTCCGCGCGACTGTCGGTGACGAGGTGCACGGAATAACCGCGCTCCTTCAGCTTGTGGGCCAATGCTTCGGCCGGAAAGACGTGGCCGCCGGTTCCGCCGGCGGCAAGCAGGATAATACCTTTACTCATGATCTTCGCTCCCGCGAATACCCCCTGCGCGAGGGCATCTCCCTAATATAGGAAGCCGCCATGCCCGCGTCACTGAAGCGCTTCAAACCTCCTTCATAGACTCCCATCTTCGCGAAAGCGACCGAAGAATAGGCGTTGTCCAGGAGATGGGGATAAAGCGCAGATGGGGCCAATGCGATCACTCCGCCGGCAATCCATGCGTCACACGAAAGAGGCTGCGATCCTGCGCCCTCTTTTCCGGCCGATGGCGCGTCAGGGCCAGGATGAAGCCCGCCGTCACACAGATGGCGGTCATCGACGAGCCGCCATAGGAGATCAGCGGCAGGGTCATGCCCTTGGCGGGCAGCAATTGCAGGTTCACGCCGACATTGATGATAGACTGGATACCGATCTGCAGCACCAGGCCTGCAACGGCAAAGCGGTTGAAATCATTCTTTTCCTTATAAGCATGCGACAGGCCGCGCAGCACCAGAAAGGCGAAGATGCAGACGAGCACCATGCAGAAGACGACACCGAATTCCTCGGCAGCCACCGAGAAGATGAAGTCGGTATGGGCGTCCGGAATGATGCGCTTGACGATGCCTTCACCCGGCCCGACGCCGAACCAATTGCCGTGAATGATTGCTTCCTTGGCGGTATCGACCTGGAACGTATCGCCCTCGCCGGTCATGAACTTGTCGACGCGAAGCGCCACATGGGGAAAGACATAATAGGCCGCCACGAAGCCACCGACGCCGAGGCCGCCGAGCACTCCGATCCACAGCCAGGGCATGCCGGCCATGAAAAACATGCCGCCCCAGACGGCGGTAGTGAGAATCGTCTGCCCAAGGTCGGGCTGGGCAACTAGGAGTGCAGCAACGATGCCGAAGAGGATGATGGCGAAGAGATTGCCCGGAATTTCCGGCTGGCGCGCATGCTCCGCAAACAGCCAGGCACAGACGACGACGAAGGCCGGCTTCATGAATTCTGATGGCTGGATGGAGAGCGCCGCGATATTGACCCAGCGCCGCGATCCCTTGACCTCGATACCGAAGAACAAGGCGAACAGCATCATCGCCAGCGAGACGATCAGCAGAATGACCGCCGTACGGCGCACCTGCCGGGGCGTCATGAAGGAGATGCCAATCATCGTCGCGATCGCCGGAACCAGAAACAAGGCGTGACGCTTGACGAAATGGAAGGGTTCGAGCCCGATGCGCTCGGCGACGGCGGGCGACGCCGCGAACGAGAGCATGAAGCCGATGCCGATCAGCAGGATGAACAATGCCAGGAAAATACGGTCGATGGTCCAGAACCATTCGGCCAAGGCCCCACGCTCAACGCGGCTTACCATATCAATCGCCTCCTGTTGCTGACCTGACCAGCATGGTGACACCTTCGACCGCAGCCACGTGGCTGACGAAGGCATCACCCCTGACCTCGAAATTCTTGTACTGATCGAAGCTTGCGCAAGCCGGTGACAACATCACCGCCGCCGTCTCGTGTTCGTCCCTGTCGGCATCGGCTGCGGCATGGGCGACAGCGCGCTCCAAAGTGCCGGATATTTCGTAGGGCACCTGCTCGCCGAGCGTTGCGGCGAAGGCTGGTGCCGCTTCACCGATCAGGTAGGCCTTGGCGATGCGCGGGAAGAGCGGCGCGAGCGTCGTGATACCGCCCTCTTTCGGCAAACCGCCGGCGATCCAGTAGATATGATCGTAGCTCGAGAGCGCCGGTGCGGCGGCGTCCGCATTGGTCGCCTTGGAATCATTGACGAACACGACGCGGCCACGCCGGCCGACCGGCTGCATGCGATGCTTGAGGCCGGGAAAGGATTTGAGCCCTGCACGGATATCGCCAGCGGAAACGCCGACTGCCAGACATGCGGCAATCGCCGCCGCGGCATTCTGCGCATTGTGACCGCCGCGCAGCGTCTGGATGCCATCAAGATCGGCAATGTCCGAGGTCGCCCCAGTCGATGCCTGGATGATGCGGCTGCCTTCGGCATAAAGCCCGTCAGCCAACGCATGCCGGCGCGAGATGCGGGTAACCTTGCCGCCCGCCCGTTCAACGCGATCGGCAATCAACGAAGAATAGCTGTCGTCGACACCGATGACGGCAACGCCGCTGCCGGCCACCAGCCGTTCCTTGATATCGGCATAATGCTGCATCGTGCCGTGCCGGTCGAGATGATCGGGCGTCAGATTGAGCAGAATGCCGGCGGAAGGATTGAGGGTCGGGGCGAGATCGATCTGATAGGAAGAGCATTCGACGACGTAGTAGCGCTCCGCCTTCGGCGGCTCCAACGTCAGGATGGCCGTACCGATATTGCCGCCGAGCTGCGTATCGCGGCCGCTCGATTGCAGGATATGGGCAATCAATGCCGTCGTCGTCGACTTGCCGTTGGTGCCGGTGATAGCGATGAAGGGGCACTCCGGCGCATGCGCCCGCCGCTCGCGGACGAAGAGCTCGACGTCGCCGATGATCTCGACACCGGCTGCGTGAGCGAGATCGACGGTCCAGTGCGGCCTCGGATGCGTCAGCGGCACGCCGGGCGATAGCACGAAGGCCGAAAGCCCGCTCCAGTCGATCGTTCTGAGATCGGCGGCCGGGATACCCTCGGCAGCCGCCTTCGCCACGCTGTCGGGGTTGTCGTCCCAGGCAGTCACCTCGGCACCACCGGCGACAAGCGCCCGCGCGGTGGCAAAACCCGAGCCGCCGAGGCCGAACAATGCGACCTTTTTCCCCTTGAGCGTGGTGACAGGGATCATCGCCGCCTCACCGAAGCTTCAAGGTCGAGAGGCCGATCATCGCCAGGATGACCGCAACGATCCAGAAGCGCACGACCACTTGGCTTTCCGTCCAGCCCTTCTTCTCGAAGTGATGGTGGATCGGCGCCATCAGGAAGACGCGCCGGCCGGTCATCTTGAAGAAACCGACCTGGATAATGACCGAAAGCGCCTCCAGCACGAAGAGGCCGCCGATGATCGCCATGACGATCTCATGCTTGGTAGCAACTGCCACCGAACCGATCATGCCGCCCAGCGCAAGAGAACCGGTGTCGCCCATGAAAATGGCCGCCGGCGGCGCATTGAACCAGAGAAAGCCGAGGCCGGCGCCGATAACTGCGCCTAACACCACGGCCAATTCGCCGGTACCGGGCACGAAGTTGATCGCCAGATAGTCGGCGAAGACATAGTTGCCGGCGAGATAGGCGATAACGCCGAAAGAGGCGGCGGCAATCATGACCGGCACGATGGCAAGCCCGTCGAGACCGTCGGTCAGGTTGACAGCGTTACCGGCGGAAACGATGACGAAAGCACCGAACAGCACGAAGAACATGCCGAGATTGAGCATGAAATTCTTGAAGAACGGGAACGCGATCGACGAACCGAAGGTCGAACCGGCGGTACCGGAGGACAGTGCCGTACTCATCATAAAATAGACGGCAATGGCGGCGATGACGAATTCGATGCCGAGACGGGCGCGACCGGAAAAGCCCTTGTCGCTCTGCTTCGTGACCTTGAGATAATCGTCATAGAAGCCGATGGCACCGAAGCCCAATGTCACCAGCAGCGTCGCGACCACATAGACGTTGGCAAGATCGGCCCAAAGCATTGACGACACGACGATGCCCGCCAAAATCATCAGTCCGCCCATGGTCGGCGTACCGGCCTTCTTGAAATGGGTCTGTGGACCGTCGGCGCGAATCGGCTGGCCCTTGCCCTGGCGTACACGCAGGGAAGAGATGATTCGCGGCCCGAAGAGGAAGACGATCAACGCCGAAGTGAACAAAGCGCCGCCGGTGCGGAACGTGATGTATCTGAACAGATTGAGAAATCTGAAATGAGTACTGAAAAAATGAACGTGGTCCGACAGTTCGGCAAGCCAGATCAGCATAAGAGCCCTTTCTAAAGCCCCTGATGGGAGTGGGGCTCCGTGTCGGCAAATGCTGGAAACTTGTCAAGCAAAGCTGCCACGATCTTCCCGAATCCTATCCCCAGCGACGATTTCACCATCAAAACGTCGCCAGGGGCGACCGAGTTGATCACGAATTCCGAGAGCTCCTCCGTCGTCTCACGATATTCGACATGAACACTTTCCGGCAGCGCATCCCTCAACGCCGCCATCTCCGGACCTGCCAGCCAGACATGCTCGATGCCGGCCGCCAGCAGCGGACCGGCAAGATTGGCATGCACTCTCTGGGCATAATCCCCCATTTCCAACATATCGCCGAGGATGGCGATCCGCCTGCCCGCTCTAGCGCCGACATTGGCATCCGGCGAAGACGTCGCCAGCAGCGCGATGGCCGCGCGCATGGATGCGGGGTTGGCGTTGTAGCTTTCATCAATCAGCGTGAAGTAGCCATTGGCGATTGCGCGCTTATGGCGCTGCCCCCTGCCCTTTTCCGCCTGCAGCGTCGCCAGCGCATCGACCGCCTTGTCGAGATCGGCCTCGACGAGCATCACCGCACCGAGGACCGCCAGCGCGTTTTCCGCGATATGCCGGCCTGGCGCGCCGATCGCCACTTCCATCGTCTCGCCGCCAATTGTCAGCCACAGCGTCGAATTCTCTTCCGAAGCGTTGAATTCCGCGAGCCGCACGTCTGCCTTGGCATGCTGGCCGAAACTGTGCACATGCTCGACGCCAGCGGCCAACGCAGCGCGCTCCAGGAAATCGAACTGATCGTTGTCCCGGTTGAGGATGACGTGACCGCCCGGCACGACGCCGTCGAAAATCTCCGCCTTGGCAGCGGCAATCTCGGTGATGTTCTTGAAATTGCCGAGATGGGCCGGCGCAATCGTGGTGATGATCGCCACATGCGGCTGCACCATTCTCGTCAGCGGCCGGATCTCCTCCGGATGGTTCATGCCGATCTCGAAAACACCGAAATCCGTATCCTGAGGCATGCGCGCCAAGCTCAGCGGCACGCCCCAATGATTGTTGAAGGAGGCGACGGAGGCATGCACCTTGCCCGAGGGCGACAATGTCCGGCGCAGCATCTCCTTTGTGGTGGTTTTGCCGACCGAGCCAGTCACGGCGACGATGCTCGCCTGCGTGCGCTGACGGGCGGCAACGCCAAGCCTGGCGAGCCCAGCCAATACGTCGTCGACAACGATCTTCGGCACGGTCAGCCGGCCCATCGCCGGCAACCGCGCCTCGCTGATCACGATCAACGCCGCGCCGTTCGCCATCGCCAAGTTGGCGTAGTCATGGCCATCGACGCGATCGCCCTTGATGGCGAAGAAAGCTTCGCCCGGCTTGATCGAACGGCTGTCGATGGAAATCCCCGTAACGCCCTCAGGCAGCACTCCGAAGGAGCGGCCCGCAATGGCGGCGATCATGTCTTCAGTTGTCCATAGCCAGCTCAAGACTTTACCTCCTCCAGTGCTTTGCGCAGTTCGGCATGGTCGGAGAAAGGCAGCGTCACGCTGCCGATCGTCTGACCTTCCTCATGCCCCTTGCCCGCGACGATCAGCGTATCGCCGGATTTCAGCATGCCGACTGCCTCGCGGATCGCCTTGGCGCGATCGCCGATCTCGGTGGCGCAGGGTGCCGCAGCCATTATCTCGGCGCGGATAGCTGCCGGCTCTTCCGAGCGCGGATTGTCGTCGGTGACGACAACCACATCGGCGAGACGGCAAGCGATTTCGCCCATGATCGGCCGCTTGCCACGATCGCGGTCGCCGCCGCAGCCGAAGACGACGATGACGCGGCCAGTGGTGAACGGCCGTACCGAATTCAGCACATTTTCCAAGGCATCCGGCTTGTGCGCATAGTCGACATAGGCAAGCGCGCCATCATGGGTATGGCCAACGAGTTCCAACCGCCCGGAAGCGCCGGAGAGCTTTTCCAGCCCCGCCATGGCAACCGGCGCGGCAACGCCGGTGGAAATGGCAAGACCGGCGGCAACGAGCGCATTGGCCACCTGGAAATCGCCGGCGAGCGGGATGTGAACCTCGAAAATATCGTCACCCAGATGCACTTCCGCGATCTGCTTATGACGGAAATGCTCGACACGCTTCAACGCCAGGAAATCGCCCTTGCGGCCGACAGTGCGTATATCCTGCCCCGCGTTGCGCGCAGCGGCAATCGCCTGTTCCGACCACGCATCGTCGGCAAAGATCACGGCCGGCGAGCCTTTCGGCAGCAGATCCCTGAACAGCCGCATCTTGGCGGCCAGGTAATCCTCGACGGTCGGGTGATAGTCCATATGGTCGCGGCCGAGATTGGTGAAGGCGGCAGCAGCAAGCCTGACGCCATCGAGGCGGAATTGGTCGAGGCCATGGCTGGAGGCTTCCATCGCCGCATGGGTGACGCCCTCATCCGAAAGCTCGGCAAGCAACTGATGCAGCGACACCGGATCGGGTGTCGTCAGCGAACCGTAATCGTTACGCGTCGGTGATATAACACCGGTCGTTCCAATCATTGCCGCCGGATGGCCCGCATGCGCCCATATCTGCCGAGTGAAAGAAGCGACGGAGGTCTTGCCGGCGGTGCCGGTAACGGCGACCATCGTCTCCGGTTGCCTGTCGTAAAAGCGGGAAGCAGCAACGGCGAGGAAACGCCGCGGCTCCGCAACGGTCAACAGCGGCGCACCAGCGGCGACCGCACCCTGGCCGGCAACAATGACAGATGCACCACGCAAAACGGCATCAGCAATGAAACTTGCGCCATCGGCCTTCGTGCCGGCGACAGCTATGAAAGCCATGCCGGGCGCAACCTTACGGCTATCGGCGGAAAGGCCTGTTATCTCAAGATCGCCAAGTGTCCCGCCAATTTGTTCATTGAGTTCCGGAAACGCATTTCCGGCAATATCCCGCAAGTTCATCGAATATACTTTTCGTTCTTGATCAGTCCGCCCCTCGCGAATCGACCCGTGTATTCTTTCACGCTTAATAAGACACCAGCAAGGCGGAGTTACCGTTTCCGAAACTCGGTTGGATTCCGAGGATCGGCGCTGCCCGGGCGATGATATCGCGAGCGATCGGCGCCGCCGTGTATGCCGAGATCGTGCCGCCATGTTCACCGGTCTTCGGCTCGTCGCAGAAGGTCATGATGACATATTGCGGATTGTCGATCGGGAAGGCAGCCAGGAAGGTGTTGAAGTTCAGCGTATGCGAATAGTGGCCGTTGACGACCTTGTCGGCCGTGCCGGTTTTACTGCCAACATCGTAGCCGGGCACGCGAGCGGCGCGGCCGGAACCCTTGGAGCCGTTGAAATCGAGCAGGAAGCGGATGTCGTCGCTCGTGCTCTTCTTGACGACAGTCTTGGCGATCGCGTCGGCCTGTTCGCGGGTCCGCGGCAGGAAGGTCGGCTCGATTAGCTTGCCGCCATTGACGAGAGCCGCACCGGCAACCGCCGTCTGCAGCGGCGTGGTGGAGACGCCGTGGCCGAAGGAAATTGTAATCGAGTTGATCTTCTTCCACACACGCGGCTGCGTCGGCATCTTCACTTCCGGCAGCTCGGTGTTCAATTTGGTGAGCAGCCCCATCCGCGTCAGGAATTCCTTGTGCGCGTCGATCCCGACTATATCGGCAATCTTTGCCGTGCCGATGTTGGACGAATACTGGAAGATTTCCGGAACCGTCAGCACACGATGCTGACCGTGGAAGTCGTGAATGGTGAAGCCGCCGATGCGGATCGGATTGGTGGCGTCGAAGGCATCGCGCAGCGTCACCTTGCCAGCATCAAGCGCCATCGCCATGGTGAAGGTCTTGAACGTCGATCCCATTTCGAACGTGCCGTTCGTCATACGGTTCAGCCAGCCTTCCGCAGCGCCTTCGTTCGGATAATTCGGATCGAAATCGGGTGCCGACGCCATGGCCAGCACTTCGCCGGTGCGGGCGTCGAGCACCGCGGCACCGGCACCCTTTGCCTGGAAATTATTGACGGCATTGACGACGGCGTCATGCACGATGTCCTGCACGCGAAGATCGATCGACAGCTTCACCGGCTGCAGCGGCTGGTCGGTGGTCATGCCGGCAGCCGCGAGATCGGCAAGCCCCTGGTCGTCGATATATTTCTCCATACCGGTGACGCCGCGGTTGTCGATATTGACGTAGCCGAGAATATGGGCAGCGGTCGAACCGCCGGGATAGAAGCGGCGTTTTTCCGGACGGAAACCGATGCCGGGAATGCCGAGCGCCAGGATCTGGCTCTGCTGTTTCGGCGTCAACTGGCGGCGAAGCCAGGCGAAATGCGAGGTTTTGACGGCCAGCTTTTTATAGGTGCCCTTGGTGTCGAGATCGGGCAGCACGGTGCGCAATTGCTCGACCGCTTCATCGGGATCGATGATCTTGTTCGGTTCGGCAAACAGCGACACCGTGCGGATATCGGTCGCAAGCAGTGCGCCGTTGCGGTCGACGATATCGGGGCGCGATGCCATCAGCCGGTCCGGTGGCAGGATGCTCGACGTCGTATCCGGCGGCGTCATGGCGAACTGGGCAAGACGGCCACCGATGATGCAGTAGACAACGGCAAAGCTCGCAACCAACAGAATGACGCGGCTTTTGGCCTGATTAGACTTGCGCTTACGGGCACCTTCGAAGGTCGAACGGCCAAAGCCGTCATTCGGGCGGTTATTGCCGTCGGTGGAGAAATGTGCCTTGCTTTTCAAGACCATGATGCGCGAAAGAAAAGACATCACTCGTCCACCGATCCCGTTGCGATATTGTCGACTTCTTGTTTTTTGCGCTTCAGCAGCGACGGCGCCTTGGCGACAGGACGCGGCGCGGGAGCGGCGGCGACATCGGCGATCGCCTTCCTGATCTCCGCATCCGTTGTGTCGCCACTCTTCGATGCTGCGCTGGCGCTTGAGTGGGGTTTCGCACTTCCGGCCTTGGTCGTCTTGTCAGGCGTGGCGGCATCCTTGGCATCGGCGACGGTTTCCGGCGGAACCTGCGAGCGGAGCATCGGCAATTCGCTCGGCTGGACAATCGCCGTCGACAGCGTCGGCTGCAATTTGAGTTCGCTGCTGTAGTTGTTGACCAATCGCTCCAGGCGGTTTGGCTGCACGACCAGCGCCCAATCCGCCTTCAGAAGCTCGATCGTGTCCTTCTCCAGCTTGATTTCCGATTCGAGGCGATGAACCTCTTCGAGCTTCAGTTCGGCACGATGCTTGATCGTGTAGGTCACGGTGGCCATCGCTGTCATGACGCCAATCAGGACGATGTCAAAAGTCTTCAGCATATCAACCTCCGAGCTTTCCGAGACTGGCGAGATTGGGCAGATCGAAGATCGAGAGATCGGCGGCCTCGGCGGGCGCAGCGGTGCGAAGACCCGCGCGCAGCTTGGCCGAACGCGCCCGCGGATTGGCCTCCGCTTCCGCATCGCTTGCCGAAACCATCGACTTGCCGATCGGATCGAAGGTCGCGAGCCGCTCATGAACCATGGGCATATGACGGGAACCGGTGGCACGGCCGGAGCGATCGGCGAAGAACTTCTTGACGATCCGGTCTTCCAGTGAATGAAAGGTAACGACAACCAGACGCCCGCCGGGCTTCAGCACGCGCTCGGCCGCAAACAGCGCCTGCGCCAATTCGCCAAGCTCGTCGTTGACGAAAATGCGCAGCGCCTGGAAAACACGGGTCGCCGGATGGATCTTGTCCTTGGCCTTTCGCGGCGTGACGATCTCGATCAGACCAGCGAGATCGCGGGTCGTAACGAACGGCGCTTCCGCCCGACGCTTTTCGATCGCATGGGCAATGCGCGGCGCCTGCTTTTCTTCCCCAAGGAAGGCGAAGATGCGGATGAGATCGGCGAGCTTGGCGCGATTGACGACATCGGCCGCCGATACGCCACTTGCCGACATGCGCATGTCGAGCGGGCCGTTCTTATTGAACGAGAAACCGCGCTCGGCCTCGTCGAGCTGCATGGAAGAGACACCGATATCGAGCACGACACCATCGAGCCCACCCTGCGGCGCATGATCGGCAAGCCGCGAAAACTGCGAATGAATGAGAGAAAGATGGCCCGCATGAGCGACAACCATCGCCTGCCCCGCCGCGATCGCCGTCGGATCACGATCGAGCGCGATCACATCGGCACCACCAGACAGAATAGCAGAGGTATAGCCACCAGCACCGAACGTGCCGTCGAGAACGACCTTGCCGGCGGCCGGCGCCAGCGCCTCAAGCACCTCAGCAAGAAGAACCGGAATGTGACGAACCGGTCCGCCACCGGCATCAGTCGAGCCTCCGCCAGGATTCGCCGCCATTCCGTTTCCCCGTTCTATTCCGAGCGCTTGCCCGCCAGCTTGCGCTCCTCTCGTGCCTGTGCCTGCAAGGCCTGAAAAGCCTCCGGCCGCCACAGTTGAAAATGATCCGCCCGACCGACGAAGGTCACCTCGTTGGCGATACCGGTGAAGCCGCGGATAAAATCCGTGACCATCAGCCGCCCTTCCGCATCGAGCCTCATAAAGACCCCGCCCCCGTGAATGAGGAGCGACATCTGGTTCGCCGCCGGCGAAAAAGGATCGTCCGCCGCAATCTGCCGCTCGAACCGATCGAGCAGATCGAGACCGCCGACGCTGATCGCCGGAAACACAAAATCCTGAAAGCAATACAGCTCCTGGATATTGCGCTCCGCCAGCACGGAACGAAACGCCGCCGGCACGGATACCCGGCCCTTGGCATCGATCCTGTTGGTCGCATTCGATAGGAAGCGGTTCATGACGCGAAACACCCGTTTCCCATGACTTACGGGCGATCATTCGCCCGCAGACATAGCCAAAATCGGACACAGCTTCGCAAGCTGAAAGAGAGAATACTCTTCCGACACCCCCAAGAAAGGAGGGATCATGACTTTGCGATGAATGGGCGATGATTTGCCCTTGTGCAGTGTGCTTTTGGGATACCATGGGACCATATGGGCGTCAATGGGATGAAGCCACAGAGACGTGGCCACAGCCTGAATATTCATAACCCGTTAAGTTTAACGAAAGGTTATGATCGCCCTGAACCGCCGATCCAAAACGGATTGTTTTCACAGACGAAAACCCCTCCGCCGACACGGTCGGAAGACCGAAAAACCAAGGCTTTTGGCGGTCTGAGAAATTGTTTCCACAGGGCAATGACGAGCATCGACGCCGGTCGAAAATATGATTTGCCAGTTGGCCTGTAAGCCGGGTTCTGTATGGCTCCGGCCGAGGCCGGAACGTGGCAGCCATTCATCTGGGACGACGCTTGCGCGCCGCCTCTTGCAACCCACCCGGATGACCGGCCCGGAAACGGGCTGGACCGCTTTCGCGATCCGCGTCATCCCTATTCGGTTTTGCTCCCGGTGGGGTTTACCGTGCCGCCGCTGTTGCCAGAGACGCGGTGGGCTCTTACCCCACCCTTTCACCCTTACCCGATCCGAAGACCAGGCGGTTTGCTTTCTGTGGCACTTTCCCTGAGGTTGCCCCCGCCGGACGTTATCCGGCACCGTGTTTCCGTGGAGCCCGGACTTTCCTCACCCCACCGCCTTTCGGCATTGGTGAGGCGCGGCTGCCCGGCCAACTGGCAGGGCTCCATTAGCCGAGAGCGCCGGCAATTGCCATCGAAATATGCAGCTTTATTTCCGTTCGGGCCTAAGCGCGGAAATGTGCAGAGAAATCCGTGCGGTAGCCGTCGTCCTTGATTCGACCTTCGAGCAACAGTTCCGCGCCAAGCCTGCCGATCTCGTCCGAACTCTTCGCCGCCGTACCACAACCGCCGGTCAGCACCGCTACGCGTGGTGACGACGTGTAACCGATCATGGGATAGCCGGTCGGCGAATAGGAAACGGCACAGGAATTGGTGAATGTCGGTGCCCCTGTCACGCTCGGAACCAGCTCGTGGATGATCCGCGTCAGATGATCGCGTGCCTTGTCGCGACCGGCGGTTCGAAACCACTTACGCAAATCCGGCTCGTTTTCGAACTGGAGATCGTCTGGATCGCCGCCGATCTTGATGTAGTATTTCCCGTCAGGATAGCGGATCGGCGGCAGCAGGTAGATGCTGTCGGTATGGTCAGGCCTCGAAAATATCAGCGACGGCATGGCCGAAAGCGCCTCGGCTTCCGCCTCACTTACCTCGAAAAAATTCACCGTGCGACCATAAACCTTCACCTCAACCGGCTGCGGCAACAGATTCTCAGCAATGGAAAAACCGCCGGCGGCGAGCAGGACTTTCTCCGCCCGGAACGTCGCGCCTTCCGCCGTCTTAACGACTGCTAGACCACCCTCGTCGCGGATCGACACAACCGTCTGCTTGATGACGCGAGCCCCGGCTTTCTCCGCCAGCAACGACTGTGCCTTCACCAGCCGCCGCGGGCTGATATGTCCCGCGCCTTTCGGCTCGTAGACGCCCTCGCTACCTTCCGCAAAGGAGAAGAACGGAAATTTCGCCTTCAGCGCAGCGTCGTCCAGAAGCTCCGTCCGGACACCGAGCCGAGCTGCCGCATCGACGACATTGCTGACGTAGTCATGGGCGCCGCCACGCTTGGACCCCACCACAAGGCAGCCGACCGGGGCGTAGAATTGAATGCCGCTGTCGCGCTCGATCTCCGCATAGCGGCCGATCGAACGGTTGGCGAGCCGCGCCCAGTCGGCGTCGGGATCGATGGTGCGGGTGATCCGGCCTTCGTCATAGTGACTGCCGAAAACGCCCTGGTGGTTCGCGCGGTCTTCGGGCTCGTCCGGGCCGATGACGGCTATGCCGTCTGTCTGTTTGGCCAGATGGCGCGCGGCAGCAGCCCCCATCATTCCTCGACCGACGACGATGAACCTGAAATCCGCTGCCATGTTATGTCCCTCGCAAATGATCGCAAATTCGATAACATGGAAAGCGAGTCCGCCCCACCCGCAATCCTCTTAAAAGCGGCGATTAATCGAGGAGCGCCAGCACCTTACCGCAATATTTCTGCGAGACCGGATTCATGCGCGTTGCTGCATGGCCGGCATTGTATTTGAGGATGGTGTTGCAGGTTGGTCCACCGCCAAGTTGCTGTGCCGCGGCGAGGTATTTCATGCCGAACTTGATGTTCGTCTCGGGATCGTAAAGTCCCTTGGCACTGCCCGAATAGCCCATCAGCTTTGCGGTCGTGGGCTTGATCTGCATCAGGCCGATCTCGCCGGCACTACCGCGCCGTTTTGGATTGAAATTGCTTTCGATCTGAATGACCGCGGTCGCCAATTCGACCGGCACGCCGTTCTGCTTGGCGTATTTGGCAATCAGCGCCGAATAGGGATTTTGCGTCGTGAAGGAATTTTCCGCATCCCGCAATTCGGCGGGGACACTCGGCATTGGATAGCCGACCGTACGCGTAATGATCTGCAGGGGGACGGTCTGGGTTTTCTCGCCGTGGGGGTCGGCATAGGCGCAATCATATCCTGTCAGCAGCACGCTCACGCACGCTGCCGCCGCAACAATCAGATTTTTCATTTAGTCTTTTGTCTCCGAGCGCGGAACCGTGGACAGCACAAGCCATCAGTCCGGCGGGAGGCAAAAAGAGCCGCCGGAGTTCACGGTCCCCGTTATTCTTTACGGCCGCGCGACACACAAACTAACTTGCGCGACCGCCGTTCAAGCGGGCGCCGTTAGACCAGCCCAATGCGGAGATAATAGGGAAATGATGTGGCGCTGAAGCACGTTACGCATTTTGAGCGTTGCGGCGTCTATTCCACCGTAAAAACGAGGCCCACCTACCCTTAGGAGAAGCGAGGCAGCGCGGACAGCAAACGATGAAGTGTATCGATGGTCGAAAAATCGGCGATCCCATCCACTCGCTCCTGGCGAAAATGGCGCTGGAAAGCCTCGACGTCTCCCGCCAGTTTTGTGGAGAATTCGCCTGTAATTTCCGTTTCATAACCATAGAGCGAGAGCATGGATTGCAAAGCCTCGATCGGCTGCCCGACATCGCCCCTCTGAAAGAACCGCCCGCCGGTGATCGGCGTCGGTTCGACCCAGTGGCCGACGCCCGCTTCGGCCAGTCGCGCCCACGGAAATTTTTCGCCCGGATCGACCTTGCGAACAGGAGCGACATCGGAGTGTGCAAGCACACGCTCAGGTGAAATTGCCCAGCGATGGCCGCAATCACGACACAGTTCGATGACCGCCTCGATCTGTGCATCGGGAAAATCCGGCAGCCCGCCGGGATGACCGGCATTGGCGATTTCGATGCCGATCGACAGCGAATTGATGTCGGCCTCGTTATGCCAGACACTCTTGCCAGCATGCCAAGCACGACGTTCCTCCGGCACGAGCTGGATCACCCGCCCATCCTCGAAGACGAAGTAATGGCTCGACACCTGGCTCTCGTCGCGACAGAGCCAATCAAGCGCGCCTTCGGCCGTGCCCATGCCGGTATAGTGCAGCAGGATCATGTCTGGCTTGCGCCCGTCCCGCCGCTCGCCATGGTTCGGCGACGGCTGCACGCTGGCACCGGAAAAATCTGCCGCAAAGGAACTCATGCAGCGCGGCGTTCTTTCTCGATTTCCGCGTAGGCTGCATTGAGCGCCGCCATGCGCTCATTGGCGATGAGGTGGAATTCTTCCGGCACCCCGCGCGAGACGAGGCGGTCAGGGTGATTCTCATAGACCAGGCCATGATAGCGGCGACGGATGGTCGTGAAATCGTCCTGGGGCGATACGCCGAGCACCTTGTAGGGATCGCGGCCGCCAGCGCTGACATGGCGCGCCATGATCTGCTCGAACCGCTGCTCGCTCATATGGAAGATCTGAGCAATATGCTGCAGGAAGGCCATTTCCTTCTCGTGGATCAAGCCATCAGCCTTGGCGATATGGAAGAGACCGTCAAGCACGTCTTCCAGCACCGGGCAGTTCTTCGCGCAGGTGACGCAGAGCGACGACAGTTTTTCGGCATAGGCCTCGTAGCCGGCAACGTCCTGGCGTGCCAGATTATAGAGACGTGCGACGTTCTTCGCCTGATCCTGCGGAAATTCGAAAATCTCGCGAAAGGCGTTGACCTCGTTTTCGGTCACCACACCATCGGCCTTCGCCATCTTGGCGGAAAGCGCGATGATGGCGACGGAAAAGGCCACCTTGCGGCGGGTCTCTGGATCGCCTTCGAACAGCGTACGGATGGCTTCGACCACTGCCGACAGGGCATTGCCAGCGGTGCCACCAACAGCATTCAGCAATTTTTCCCAAAACGACATGATGGTCTCAATTACCCCTTCTGAATAGAAACACGTTGATCAAATAATGGTTGCGATTGCAAGGAGTCCATTGGTCGCACAGCCGAAAACACTTTTCACAATTCGGTAATGATGGCGTGTTCGAAGCCGTGATTTGCGATGCCGCCGGATCGGGCAACTCATTGCCCGGATGAAAAAGCAAGCACGCATTTCTTAAATTCTTTACTTTACAGCCATGCCCGCCTGTCGCATCCATTCCGAGGCAATCACCGAAATGAGGCAGCCCGGCTGCGAGGAGGATACCCATGGCCAAACAGAAAGTCGCAATGCTAACCGCCGGCGGATTGGCGCCCTGTCTCTCCTCTGCGGTCGGCGGCCTGATCCAGCGCTACAGCGACGTTGCGCCCGATCTCGACATTATAGCCTATCGCTCCGGCTATCAGGGCGTTCTGCTGGGTGACCGCATCGAGGTGACGCCTGGCATGCGCGAGCGTGCACATCTATTGCACCGCTACGGCGGCTCGCCGATTGGCAACAGCCGCGTCAAGCTCACCAACGCCGCCGACTGCGTCAAACGCGGTCTCGTCAAGGAAGGCGAAAATCCGCTGCGCGTGGCCGCCGAGCGCCTCGCCTCCGACGGTGTCACCATTCTCCATACAATTGGCGGTGACGACACCAACACGACCGCAGCCGATCTTGCCGCCTACCTCGGCGCCAACGGCTATAACTTGACCGTGGTCGGCCTGCCGAAGACGGTCGACAACGATGTCGTGCCGATCCGCCAGTCCCTCGGCGCCTGGACGGCGGCCGAAGTCGGCGCGCATTTCTTCGACAATGTCAGCAACGAACAGACCGCCGCTCCGCGCACCCTCGTCATCCATGAAGTCATGGGCAGAAGCTGCGGCTGGCTGACGGCGGCGACAGCCCGCGCCTATATTCAGAAGACCAGTGCCAATGAATATGTGGATGGCTTCATGATGAATGCCGCCATGAAGAGCATCGACGGCCTCTATCTCCCGGAAATGGCCTTCGACATCGAAGCGGAAGCCGAGCGCCTGAAGGCCGTTATGGACAAGACTGGCCAGGTGACGCTGTTCGTTTCGGAAGGCGCCGCCCTCGAGGCCATCGTGGCCGAGCGGGAAGCTGCCGGTGAAACCATCAAGCGCGATGCCTTCGGTCATGTGAAGATCGACACTATCAATGTCGGCAACTGGTTCCAGAAGCAATTCGCCACCCTGCTCGGCGCAGAGCGCTCCCTGGTGCAAAAGTCGGGCTATTTTGCCCGCTCGGCGCCCGCTAACGGCGACGACCTGCGCCTGATCCAGGGCATGGTCGACCTCGCGGTCGAAAGCGCATTGAATAAGGTCTCGGGCGTCACCGGCCATGACGAAGGCCAGGGCGGCAAGCTGCGCACCATCGAATTCCCGCGCATCAAGGGCGGCAAGCCCTTTGATCTGTCCCTGCCGTGGTTCGCCGAAGTCATGGATCACATCGGGCAAAAATACGCGCAATCCTAATTGACGGATCGCAAATCCAATGTCTTTGCTGGCGGCGAATAGGAATAGAGGAGGATTCCATGTCCATCGAAACCTGGCTCGCGTTCGCCGCCGCATCCTGCATTATGCTGGCAATACCCGGTCCGACCATTCTCCTTGTGATCTCATATGCACTCGGCCACGGTCGTAAGACGGCGCTGGCAACGGTGACCGGCGTAACGCTTGGCGATTTCACGGCGATGACTGCCTCGCTCGCTGGTCTCGGCGCCCTTCTCGCCACCTCAGCCACTCTGTTCACGATTCTCAAGCTGATCGGCGCAGCCTACCTGATGTTTCTGGGAATCAAGCTTTGGCGCGCCCCGATTGTGACCGGTCCGATAGGCGACAATGACAATCTTCCGGAAGAAAAGCCGCTGAAGATTTTATTACACGCCTACGTTGTGACCGCCTTGAACCCGAAGAGCATCGTCTTCTTCATAGCCTTCGTGCCGCAGTTTCTCGACCTGTCGAAGCCCTTCCTTCAGCAAACCGTTATTTTGGAGGCGACATTCCTCACTCTGGCAGCACTGAACTCGCTGCTTTACGTTTTTGTCGCCGACATGGCGCGCGGTTTTATTCGCAAGGCAAGCGTGCAACGCGCCGTTAACCGGACGGGCGGAACCCTGTTGATAGCCGCCGGCGCAGTGACCGCCGGATATCGCCGGTTGGCCGCTTGATGCTGTCCAGGGTTGCGGGGCGATCACGGATAGGTTAATGGGGGATTCATAAATTTATCAACCCTGTGGCTGATTTGCACCGCAGGGCGGTTTGGTTTTTTCGAAAGTGACAGAATGGTAGCGATCGGATTTCCCAGCCTAAAGCGCAGCGTTGCCTTTTCGGCAATGATGTGCGGCGTCCTCGCAGGGTGTGCAAGCACTCAGCAGCAGACGTCCCAGGCAGAACTCCCGTCGGCACAAACCAACGTGCCGCATCCGAATACAAACCCGGCTCCGGTCGGTGCTGCGTCGACCACAGGCGGCGTAGCGGTGGCTTCCACCACACCAGCTACAGGCCAGCAGATTCAGCCTCAGCAGCAGGCAGCATTGATGAAGTCGGACCGGGTTGGCGCCGGTTCGGTGGCTCCGAATCAGATTCAGGCAGCCCAGGACCGCATGGTTGGTCCGGTGGCAAATGCACCGAATGCAGCGAACCAGGGTACTGTCGCGATAGCGGCCGTAACCGGCGCGCCCGCAGCGGGCACATCCGCAGCCGCCGCTTATGCGGCCTCCGACGAACCCGTGGTTCCCACCGTCGTCGCCATCCCGATCCCGAACCCGGCACGTCCAGGCGATACCGCGCTGCTGCCGGTGTCAGGTTCCGCGACCCAGGGTCAGGCGACCATTCCGATGACGTCGGACGTGGCGGCCATTCAGTCCGTCGTTCCGACGCCCCGCCCGGGCGAAGATGCACCGATCATGGCGCCTGCCGAAGTCGCCTATGCCGCGCCGATGCAGATCGCCGGCATGGGTTATGCGGACACCCGCATGCATTATGATTTCAACTTCGATGCCAGCGGCCCGACGGTCGTTTCGGCGGTACTGACCCCTCAGAATTACGATTCCGACGTGCCGGCGGAGGAGAAGAGCTACGTTTCGAAGCTCATCCAGAAATATGCCAAGCTTTATGAAATTCCGGAATCTTTGATCCATCGCGTCGTTCATCGCGAGAGCCGCTACAATCCGAAGGCATATAACCGCGGCGGTTACTTTGGCCTGATGCAGATTAGATACAACACGGCCAAGTCCATGGGCTACGACGGTCCGCCTGCAGGCCTACTCGATGCCGAGACCAACATCAAATATGCCGCGAAATATCTGCGCGGCGCATGGATGGTGGCCGACAATAAGGCCGAGGCCAAAGAAGCCAATGCCGTTCAGCTCTATGCGCGCGGCTATTATTATGATGCCAAGCGCAAGGGCCTGCCGGACGTCGCGCAAGGCAATTACTGATTATCCCGGATCATTTCGCCAGCGCCGGTTGGGCCATGTCCTGACCGGCGTTGATTATATCCAGTATCCTCTTCAGTAGAATTTGCGGCTTATAGTCCAGCCAGCCCGGCGTCAGCCCCATGCGCACCAGCACGAGATTGGCTGACGGCACAATGGCGACGCTCTGGCCATCATGTCCGAGCATCCAGAACGTATCCGTCGGCAGGCCGAACTGCGCATCCGAACCACCGGGACCGGCAAGCCAGGCTTGAACCTGCGTATAGATGCCTTCGGATGCCGTCGTCGGAGTGCGCATCGCGCCAACAAAGCCTTCCGGCAACAGGCGCTGGCCCTTCCAGACACCATCCTGCAGCAGGAATTGGCCGAAGCGCGCCCAGTCGCGCGGCGTCGCATAAAGATAGGAGCTGCCGACATAAGTACCGCGCTCATCGGCTTCCAACACAGCGCTGGACATGCCGAGCGGCGCAAACAACGCTTCACGCGGATAGGTGATCGCCGCACTCTCATTGGGAAGCTTGTTCATCCAAATCCGAGAGAGCAGCGTCGCCGTGCCGCTGGAATAGCTGAATCGTTCACCTGCCGCGGCCTCTTGAGGCGCACTCGAGGCAACCCTGGTCGAATCCGGATCGAGATAGAGCATGCGCGTCACGTCTGAGACTGCGCCATATCCCTCATTGAAGGCTAGGCCGCTCTCCATGCTGAGGAGATCGCTGAGCTTGATGTTCTTGCGGGCATCAGCGCTCCATTGCGGCAAAAGACTCTGATCGTCGAAGGACATGCGGCCGGAAAGCATGAGGCGGCCGATGATGGCGGCATTGACGGTCTTCGTCATCGACCAGCCGATCAAAGGCGTGCCCTTGTCAAACCCCTCGCCATAGGTCTCCGCGATGATGCGGCCGTTCTTGACGACGACGATGGCGCGCATGGCGGGACCGGCAAAGTCCGGATTGGCAAGGAGCTTGGAGAGCGCGAGGCCGGTGTCGTCCTGGCCCAGCACGACCTTATCGCCATCCGGCCAAGGAGAATCGCTTTTGGCCGCTTTGATCTTATTGAGGAACGCCGCGCTGCGCGCCGCCGGCAGATCGCCGTCCGGCACCGTCGTGCAGCCGAGCGCGCCGCGGTAGAGCGCATAGTTTGGTGCAAACATGCCGAGAAAGCGGGCGGTTACCACGCCTTCCTCTCGATTGACCGAAACCCGAACGAGCTTCAGCGCCGGATTGCCCGGCGCCTGCACGTCATCCGCCAATATCCGCTCGGGATCGCGCTTGGCGATAAACGTATTCGAGCAGACGATCTTGGCGGCATAGCCGTCCCCGACCCTCAACAATTCCGGTGACCAGACCGAAAGCCAGACCGCACCGCCCGCGACAATGATCAGCAGCAAAAAAACAAGAGCCCCGACCACTCTCGATATTAAACGCATATCACACACCCTCCGAAGGAATGCGGAGACAATCAGGAAATGCAGGAATGTGAAAGACCTATCGTCGCCACAGCCTTGCAAATATCACCGTGACGGCCCTACCGGCCGGGTCTGCCAACAGTCCACGTCATCAGACTGTAGCATTGCCGGGTTACACGCGCTGAACCTGACAAATCGGTGACAAGACTCAGATGACGGAATTTGCCCCGGATGCCGGTCTCCACAAGAATCGGAAACTCAAGGACGCTCTGCTGCAACACAAGGCTCTGTCGAAGGCCGGCTTTTCGGAGCGCCTGTTCGGCATGTTGTTTTCCGGCCTTGTCTATCCGCAGATCTGGGAGGATCCGGATATCGACATGGAGGCGATGGAGCTGCAGCCGCACCACCGCATCGTCACAATCGGCTCGGGCGGCTGCAACATGCTCGCCTATCTTTCGCAGAACCCGGCTTCCATCGATGTCGTCGACCTCAATCGTCACCACATCGCGCTGAACAAGCTCAAGCTCGCCGCCTTCCGGCTGCTACCCGGACATGCCGATCTCGTGCGCTTCTTCGGCACGCCGGACGTTAGCGCCAATAGCCAGGCATACGATCAGTTCATCGCGCCGCGTCTCGATCCGGCGACCGCCGCTTACTGGGATGGCCGCGACATGTATGGCCGCCGCCGCGTCACGGTGTTCAACCGCAACATCTATAAGACCGGCCTGCTCGGCCGCTTCATCGGCGCCGCCCATGTGCTGGCCCGCCTGCACGGCGTCCGCCTCGGCAAGATGACGGAAGCCCGCACGGTCCGCGAACAGCGGCAGTTCTTCGACAACGAAATTGCGCCGATCTTCGACAAGCCGATGGTCCGCTGGCTGCTCGGCCGCAAGAGCTCGCTCTTCGGCCTCGGCATCCCGCCGCAACAATATGACGAACTTGCGAGCCTCGCAGGTGACGATTCCATATCTGGCGTCCTGAAGCACCGCCTGGAAAAGCTGGCCTGCCACTTCCCGATGCGGGACAATTATTTCGCCTGGCAGGCCTTTGCGCGGCGCTATGCCTCCCAACACCAAGGCCCGTTGCCGACCTATCTGCGGCCTGAGCACTACGCCGCAATCCGCGCCAATGCCGACCGCGTCGATGTGCATCATGCCAACTTCACGGAGCTTCTGGCCTCCAAGCCCGCCGCTTCGCGCGACCGCTATATCCTGCTCGACGCCCAGGACTGGATGACCGACGAACAGCTCAACGACCTCTGGGCTGAAATTACCCGCACGGCCCGCGAAGGCGCCCGCGTCATTTTCCGCACCGCCGCCGAAAAGAGCATCATCGAAGGTCGCCTCTCCCCCGCCATTCGCGATCAGTGGGTCTATTTCGAAGAGCGCTCGCAGGAGCTTAACGTCCGCGACCGCTCGGCGATCTACGGCGGCTTCCACATCTACGGGAAAAAAGCGTGAGCCAGGCGGATACAGGTCTTCAGACAAGCTCGAAGAACCATGCCGGACTGATGGACGGCATGTACCGTTACCAGCGGCACATCTACGACCTGACCCGCAAATATTACCTCTTCGGCCGCGATCGCACCATTGCGCACCTCAACGTGCCTTTGAGCGGCTCCCTACTGGAAGTGGGTTGCGGCACCGGCCGCAACATGTTGCTGGCTCATCGTCGCTTTCCCTCGGCGAGACTCTATGGCCTCGACATCTCCCAAGAGATGCTAATTTCGGCCCGCAATAATTTTCGCGGGCTGAAACAAGTACCGGATTTCCGCGTCGCCGACGCCACTGCCTTCTCGGCTGGTGATTTCGGTGTCGACGGTTTCGATCGTGTCATGATTTCCTACGCACTCTCGATGATCCCGGACTGGAAGAGCGCAATCGATGCTTCGCTGAACGCGGTCATTCCCGGCGGCGAACTGCACATCGTCGATTTCGGCCAACAGGAGCGCCTGCCTGGTTGGTTCCGCACCATGCTGAAAGGCTGGCTGACAAAGTTCCACGTCACCCCCCGCGCCGACCTCCGCGCCGTGCTCGAAGAGCGAGTCGCGGCGCGCGGCGCGAAGCTGGTATTCGAAGAAATCGGCCGGGGTTATGCATGGAGAGCTGTCGTCATTAAGCCGGCCGCCTAGCAAAAAAAGTGGAATTCGGCACGAAATCCGCTCATGCGGCATTCCAAGTATAAGAATTTACTTGAAGATAACGCATTTTTTACGTTGATATGGTGAAAAAGTGGCAAGGGCCGGCTGACAAACAGCTTGGTCCTTTGCCTCTTTTGGATTTTGGGGACCACACATCACGGAAGCCAAGTCTTGGGGCAGCAAGATTACTCGCGCCATAACGGGATATCCATGCGCAGGCTTCTGTCATGCTTACTGCCGCTCGCCCTCCTGCTGAATAGCTGCACCATGGGTTATGACAGCTTCCAGACCGCGTCGATACCGAAGACGCGTTTCAAGGATACGAAGCCGCAGGATTTCGGTCGCGACCATCCGGAGCGCCACCCCATTCACGGCATCGACATCTCGAAATGGCAAGGCGATATCGACTGGCGGACGGTGAAGAGTTCCGGCGTCGCCTTCGCCTTCATCAAGGCGACCGAAGGCAAGGATAGGGTCGATCCCCGCTTCAACGAATATTGGCAGGAAGCCAATAGCGCCGGCATTCCGTACGCCCCCTATCACTTCTACTATTTCTGCTCGACAGCGGACGACCAGGCCGACTGGTTCATCAACAATGTGCCGAAGAATGCAATGATGCTGCCGCCGGTGCTCGACGTCGAGTGGAACGCCGAATCCAAGACCTGCCGCACCCGGCCGGATCCGCAGACGGTGCGCACAGAGATCAAGCGGTTCATGGACCGCCTGGAGGCTTATTACGGCAAGCGCCCGATCATCTATACGTCGGTCGACTTCCATCGCGACAATCTTGCCGGCTATTTCAAGGATTATCACTTCTGGGTCCGCTCGGTCGCAAAGCATCCGACGGCGACCTATGCCGATCGCTCCTGGGCATTCTGGCAATACACGTCGACAGGCGTAATTCCGGGCATCAAGGGGCCAACGGACATCAATGTTTTTGCCGGTTCGGAACAGAATTGGCACAACTGGGTGGCGGCAGTAGAGAAGCAAGGAAATTCTTGAGACTACCTGAATTTCTCTCTTGCTTCTGTCACAATCTTCTGTGAAAGCGACCCTATTCTATCAGCAAAGAGGATCGCCTATGGACCCCTATACCATTCGACGCAGCGCACTCGCGTTTGTCTTCGCTTCAGCCATGGCAGGTGTGGCAATGGCGCAGAACGCGACCCCGACCGCGGCGGCGAATGCAGGTGGAACCAATGCCCCGCAGGTGGCTTGCGGCGGTGATCTCTCTTCCTTCCTGGCCGGCGTCAAGGCCGAGGCCACCGCGGCTGGCGCGGATGCTGCGGCCGCGGACAAGACACTGGCCGGCGCGCAGATCGACCAGAAGGTCCTCGCTATGGATCGTAGCCAGGGCGTATTCCGCCAGACCTTCCTCGAATTCTCGCAGCGCACTGTCAGCCAGGCCCGCCTCGACATCGGCCGCCAGAAGATAAAGCAGTATGCCGACGTCTTCGCCAAGGCCGAGCAGGACTACGGCGTGCCGCCCGGCGTCATCACCGCCTATTGGGCGATGGAAACCGATTTTGGCGCCGTTCAGGGCAATTTCAACACCCGCAACGCGCTCGTTACTCTCTCGCACGACTGCCGGCGCCCCGAGTTTTTCCGCCCTCGTCTGATCGCATTCATTGAAATGGTGCAGCATGGCGATGCCGATCCGGAAACCACGACCGGTGCATGGGCTGGCGAAATCGGCCAGACGCAGATGCTGCCGCCTTCGATCATTGCTTTCGGTGTCGATGGCGATGGCGACGGCCACGTCAATTTGAAGACAAGCGCGCCCGACGTCATTCTGACGACGGCCCGATACATCCAAAGCCTGGGCTTCCAGCGCGGCCAGCCCTGGCTGCAGGAAGTCACGCTGCCGGATAATTTGCCTTGGGAGAAATCCGGCCTGGGTGGCCCGCTCACCGCCGCCGACTGGTTCCAGCTCGGCGTCAAGCCGCGCGACGGTAACACCAATTTCGGTTCCCTGGCGGCCGCCCTCATCCTGCCGCAGGGCCGCAAAGGTCCGGCTTTCCTGACCTATCCGAACTACAACGCCTATCTGGAATGGAACCAGTCGTTCATCTACACGACGTCCGCAGCCTATTTCGCCACACGTTTTGCTGGCGCTCCAACCTATAACAAAGGCACACCGGAAGCGGGCCTGAACGATGTCGATATGAAAGCGCTTCAAACCAAGCTTTCGGCACGCGGCTACGATGTCGGCAAGATCGACGGTATTCTCGGCTCGGGCACGCGCGTCGCCGTTCAAAAAGAACAGTTTCGCCTCGGCCTTCCCGCTGACGGCTGGGCGACACAATCATTGCTGAACGCGCTTTAAGGGCGATTGCCTTGCCATGGAAGGCGGCCGCTGGCCGCCTTTTTCGTTTTTTGCACCTGCAGCTATCCGGTGATTTTCCGGGTATCCGATCGAGGCTCGGCAAGAAACGGGTGGAAAGCGCCTCTGATTTCGCCAAAATAAACTCAAAATGGCGGAGGCGCAGCGGATGAACACTAGCAATGGCATGAACGCACTGACCTGGAGCCTGCTGTTGGCGCTCGGCTTGATCTGGGGCGGTTCATTCTTCTTCGCCCGCATCGCCGTCCATTATGTGCCGCCGTTTACGCTGGTCTTCCTTCGCTTGTCGCTCGCGGCAATAGCGCTGCATGCCTACATTGCCGGTCGTTTCGCAATCTATGATTTGCTGCGAACCCATTGGCGGCAGTTCCTATTGCTGGGCTTGATCAACAACGCCGTGCCGCATGCGCTGATCTTCGTCGGTCAAACCCAGATGGGTGCGGGGCTCGCATCCATTCTGAACGCAACGACGCCGATCTGGACCGTATTGATCGGCAATCACTTCACCACCGACGAGCGGCTGACCTCCGCCAAGCTCGCCGGCTGCCTGACAGGGCTCGCCGGCACGATCGTGCTGCTCGGCCCAAGCGTGGCGAGTGGAGCCGCAGTTCCGCTCTGGGCGCTGCTGCTGCCAATCCTTGCCGCGATCTCCTACGGTTTCGCCGCGATCTATGCCAAGCGTTTCAAAGGCATGGCGCCGCCCGTTATCGCAGCAGGTCAACTGACCTGCTCCGCAGCGCTCATACTGCCGGTGGCTCTTTTGCTGGATCAACCTTGGACGCTGGCCACACCGCCCGCCAGCGCCCTCGCCGCCATTCTCGGCATGGCGCTGTTGTCGACGGCCTTCGCCTATATCCTCTATTTCCGCATCATGGCGCTCGCCGGCGCCACCAACGCCTCGCTGGTGACCCTGCTCGTACCGCCAAGCGCCATTCTCCTCGGCTTTCTCTTCCTCGGCGAACGCCTGGGACTGACGGAAATTGCCGGCATGCTGCTGATCGGCACAGGCCTGCTCATTCTCGACGGGCGGCTTTTCGCACGCCTGCGACCGAACGCGGGAACGGGTGACCTATAATTCGGCCGCAACGGCCCGCCGGACCAATCTGCCAAGCACTGACGGCACGATCAGGAAAAACGCGAAATAAAGGGTGGTCAGCACCGGCACCAAATAGACGACGGCACTCTCGTCTGGAGAAAGACTGCCGAGATAGCCGAGGGCGGCCCAGATGATGGCCAGAGCCAGACAAGCGAACAGCCAGAGACGCCACAGATGCCCCTGTCGCAGCCTTTCGGCGCGCATGAAGGGCGCGATTGCCGGAGCGAACATGGCGCCAAACATCAACAGCAAACCACCAAGCTTATTCTCCGTCGCGCGCAACAACGCATAGAACGGGAGAAGATACCAGGGCGACACGATCTGAAACGTATCTTCCGTCGGCAAATCGGGAAGGCTGAACAGACGGTTCATCGTCAGACCGAAAGCAATGCCGGAGACCACCGCCGCGACGCCAACCACGGCAAGGAAAATCACGATCCGACGCCAGGAGTGCCTTTGCCAGGTCGCATGATGCATGACGCCCAGATCGACGATCAGGATCGCAAGCGACAACACGATCTTGAAATCATAGCCCGTCACGGACCAGGCAGCCATGATGTTGCCGATCAACGGGAATTGCGCCAGCCAGAACTCCAACTGTCCCCAAGGCACCAGAAAGGAGAGGAAGGGTACCAGTTCCGACATCACCCAAACGCCGATCAGCAGGACCCACGACACTTTCCGCCAGGCTGAGAAATCGCCGATATAGATCGAAAAACCGATATGGATGAACAGCGCCAGATAAAATGTGCCGGTCAAGCTCAGCGCGCCGTTTCGCGCCGGAAGAAGCAAGCCGGCCAATACGACAAGAACGAGGAAAAGACCGATATCGTGCGCTCGCGACCGATTTATCTCATCGCTCATGACGCACTTCTCCCACCCTTTCCACTGCCGGCGAATGTCCCAGATTAACCGATTCATGCCTCGGCAAAAGACATCCGCCTTAATTTTGTTCACAGCTAAATTAACGATGCATTAAATTTCGTGAACGCCACACCGCTATAGTTTTCGCTTTAAAAACAAAAACTTGCCACGATATCCCGATTCAAAACCTGCACAACCTACCGCGTCGCAGCATCGAATTCGCTTTCCAAGCGACACATTTTTGACATAGGCTCTAACAGTTGACTAAGGAGGAAGACATGGGATTGACGCGATCCATCAACGTCCTAGTGGTCAGTGCAGCGTTCCTATTCGTTTTGACGATGCTTTTCATCTGACGAAGTAGCGACAGTGCAGGAAACCGAACTCCTGAAAGCGAACAAAACACCTATTTCATTTAAAAAGCGCATGCCGGAAACCGACATGCGCTTTTTCATGTTCACATCCCAGATCTTGTCAGGCGGCGGCGCCGGCGCGTGCATCTGCCCTGCGCTGTATGCCCAACCGGTCAAGAACGGCCGAGACCAGCGGCGAGCGGTTCATCGTATAGAGATGAAACTCATGAAAGCCGCGACGAACCAGGTCCTCGATCTGCTCCGCGGCGACATCAGCCGCGACATTGGCCCGCTTGTCGGCCTGCTCGTCCAAGCCGTCAAAACGCTCGTCCAGCCAGGAAGGAATGTTGGTGCCGCAGGCGCCGGCAAACCGCTTTAATTGCGTCAAGTTCTGGATCGGCATGATACCCGGCACGACGGGAATCTTGATACCGGCGGCACGGACGCGGTCGTGATAACGTTCAAACGCGTCATTGTCGAAGAAGAACTGGGTCAGCGCCCTGTTGGCGCCATTATCGGCCTTGCGCTTCAGCATGTCGATATCGGCTGCTGTATCACGGCTCTCCGGATGTTTCTCCGGATAGGCGGAGACGGAAATATCGAAATCGCCGCGCTCGCGTAGTGCCAATACCAGCTCGGCCGCATTGGCGTAGCCGCCCGGATGCGGCTGGTAGGCGGAGCCGACGCCGCCCGGCGGGTCGCCACGCAACGCCACGAAACGGCGGGTGCCGGCGGCGAGCAAATCGTCGATGACACGATGCGTTTCCTCGCGCGTTGCCCCCACGCAGGTCAGATGCGAAGCAGTCGAGAACGGCGTCTCGTGAATCATCCGGCGCACGGCAGACAATGTCGGCGCTTTGGTCGAACCACCCGCGCCATAGGTAACCGAAACAAAGTCCGCGTCCCATTCGGCCAGATCAGCCACCGTGTTCCACAATTGCGTCTCGGCTTCTTCCGATTTCGGCGGGAAGAATTCGAAGGAAATACGGATGCCACGCTGGCCGTTTTCAGTCTTTGAAGGCATATCAAGCTCTCCCGGCAAGAATGGGGGACGATTGGCGATCCTGCCCGGCGGCGATCAGCAGCCGCGGGTCGCGCGCCAGCCAGATCGTGACCGTCAGCGCTTGACCGCCTTCCTTCCCCGAATGAAGGTCCAGCACCTGCTCGACATCAAGCCCCGCCATTTTCAACCATTCCGATATGGTCTGATGCGAGAAACCGAGTCTCAGATGCGCATGTTCGTCGCGTAGATATTCCAGCCCGTGCGGCGCAAGATCGATGATCACCAGCCGGCCGCCGGGCCTGAGCATTCGCGCCGCCTCGTTAATGGCAATCTCCGGCTGGTCGAGGAAATGCAGCACCTGATGGATGGTAATCAGGTCGAAATCCTGCGCCTCGAGCGGCAGGTTAAAAATGTCGCCATGTCGCACGGAAGCGGCGGTGATGTTCGATCGGTCCAGATTGGCGCGCGCCACGGCCAGCATGTCACGGCTGGCGTCGATGCCGACTGCGCGGCGATAATGACCCGCCAACAATTGCAGCATACGGCCCGTGCCGGTGCCGAGATCCAGGAAAGAGTCGATCTGCTGCGGCCCGATCAAGTCGATCAGCGCCTTGTCGACATCCTCGTCGGCCACATGCAGTCGGCGAAGCTCATCCCATTCCGCAGCATTGCGGCTGAAATAGGCCTGCGCCCGTTCCGCACGGACACGCTTGACGGCAGAAAGCCGCTCGCCATCCCGCAGCAACACCGGATCGTTTTCAGCCGCGTGGCGGAGAAGCGTGCGCACGAGGACGACCGCCTTGCCTTCCTGCTTCAGACGGAAATAGGCCCAGGCACCCTCCTGATAGCGGTCGATCAGGCCGGCCTCGCCGAGCAGCTTCAGATGGCGGGAAATGCGGGGCTGCGACTGGCCGAGAATTTCGGTAAGATCCGTCACGGTGAGATCGCCAGCCGCAAGAAGCGCCAGCAGACGTAACCGCGTCGGCTCGCCGGCCGCCTTCAGTATGTCCACCAGATCATCCAAACCGAATTTCACGAGATTCGTCATCCAGCACCCAATCAAGATATAAAGATATCTTTATGTGATTTGCATGCGATCTGCAAGACCCAATTGCTGGCCGGGAGAATTCGACGTCGGAAATCCGTTAGTTTTTGTCGGCCGGGGAATATGCGCTTCCTGACCTACGGCAAAGAAAAACCCCGGACTTGCCGGGGCTCTCCATGACAGAAAGACAGCAAACTTATCGTGTCAGGCGCTTGTGCGCCTGGCTGCCCGGATTGAGAGCATCGGGGCCGAGGCGGCGGATCTTGTCTTGCTCGTAATCTTCGAAATTGCCTTCGAACCATTCAACATGGCCTTCGCCTTCAAAGGCCAGAATATGCGTGGCCAGGCGGTCGAGGAACATGCGATCATGGCTGATGATGATGGCGCAGCCAGCGAAGTTTTCGAGCGCGCTTTCCAGCGCCCCCAGCGTTTCCGTATCGAGGTCGTTGGTCGGTTCGTCGAGCAGAAGCACGTTGCCGCCAGCCTTCAGCATCTTGGCTAGGTGAACGCGGTTGCGCTGACCGCCGGAGAGATTACCGACCTTCTGCTGCTGGTCGCCGCCCTTGAAGTTGAAGGCACCGCAATAGGCGCGCGAGTTCATGTCGAACTTGCCGAGCTTGATGATTTCGGCGCCGCCGGAGATTTCCTCCCATACGGTCTTATTGCCGTCAAGCGCGTCGCGGCTCTGGTCGACATAGCTGAGATGCACCGTCTCGCCGATGCGGATCGAGCCGGAATCCGGCTTTTCCTGCCCGGTAATCATCTTGAACAGGGTCGTCTTGCCGGCGCCGTTCGGGCCGATGATGCCGACGATGCCGCCCGGCGGCAGCTTGATCGACAGATCGTTGACCAGCGTGCGGCCTTCGAAGCCCTTGGTGATGCCCTCCATCTCGATCACCACCTGGCCGAGACGCTCGCTGACCGGAATGATGATCTGCGCATCACCGGGGCGCTGATTTTCGGCAGCATCGACTAGCTGTTCGTAAGCGTTGATACGCGCCTTGGACTTGGCTTGACGGGCCTTGGGGCTGGAGGCGATCCATTCCTGTTCGCGGCTGATTGCCTTCTGACGGCCAGCTTCTTCGCGGGCTTCCTGCAGCATGCGCTTGGCCTTGGCCTGCAGATAGGCGGAATAGTTGCCTTCGTAGGGAATGCCACGGCCGCGGTCGAGTTCGAGAATCCAGCCGGTAACATTGTCGAGGAAGTAGCGGTCGTGGGTGATCATCATCACGGCACCCGGATAGTCGCGTAGGTGCTTTTCCAGCCAGGCGATGGTCTCGGCGTCGAGATGGTTGGTCGGTTCGTCGAGCAGCAGCAGGTCCGGCTGTGAGAGAAGCAGGCGGCAAAGCGCGATACGGCGGCGCTCACCGCCGGAAAGGCTGGTGACTTCAGCGTCGCGCGGCGGGCAGCACAATGCTTCCATCGCCATCTCGACCTGGCTTTCCAGATCCCAGAGATTCTGGCTGTCGATGATATCCTGGAGTTTGGCGCCCTCGTCCGCCGTCTCGTCGGAATAGTTCATCATCAATTCGTTGTAGCGATTGAGGATTTCGGTTTTCTTGGCAACGCCTTCCATGACGTTTTCGAACACCGTCTTGTTGGGATCGAGCTGAGGCTCCTGCGCCAGGTAGCCGATAGTGGCGCCTTCGGCCAACCAGGCTTCGCCAGTATATTCCTTGTCGAGGCCGGCCATGATGCGCAGCACGGTCGACTTACCGGCACCGTTCGGGCCGAGAATACCGATCTTGGCGTCGGGATAAAAAGAGAGATGAATATTTTCGAGGATCTTCTTGGCGCCATAGGCCTTATTTAGACCGGCCATATGATAGATGAACTGACGTGCCATAGCTTGGGTTACTCCACGGGCGGATACATTGCGAATTGTGCCGCTATGTAGGCGAAACCCCGCCCTCGGGCAACGGAGAAACCTTGTCCGAGGGCATTTATCGCGCCGAGCCGCCTGCTGGGTGTCAGAAACCCGCTGCGTCCACCACGCCCTGATCGCAGCCAAACGATGTGCTGCCAGCGCCCTGGATCAATTGCTCAAGTCGCGGCTCGTTTCCTTCCGACGGCTGAATAGCGTCTTCCGACAAGCCGATCGTCAGTTCCGAGATCACCCGCACCTTGCCGACTTGGCGGCAGCTCATCTTCACGCGGCCACTGGCGCCCTCGCCAAAACTTTTGTCGAAAGCAGCCTTGATGGTTTCGGCATCGAGCGTCTTGCCGATATTCTGCGCGAAAAGATCGCGCACAGCGGACGCATTGAGTTCATTGATCAACCCCACCGCGGTCCCGAAATAATCATCGGCGCTGAGCTTGGTGCAACTGCCGTGTTTGATCCACTCATGCCGCTCCAGACCGGATTGCGTGCCGGGCATGACTTTGTCCAGCGCGGCCTTGGTTTCCGCCGAGAGTTGAACAGCCGGTAGGTCTTTCCAGTCCCGGCCGCGATCGGACTGCTTCAGATCATCGGAAACGTCGCAATATTCCTGCCGCATCGGCCAGAGGCCGTGTAGTGAAAAGTTCTTGGCGTCAAAATTATTCGCTGATTGATTTCGGCATTCCGCCTTCTTTTGGTTCGTCGCGCAGAACGCGGGTTCCCAACTCGCCGCCAGAATAAAGCGCGTCCGTCCATGGCTATTCTCCTCAGCCACGGCACTCGTCGCCGTCACCACCGCAGTTAGAACCGCAACTGCAAACCCCTGAAGCCAAGGCCTCATTCTATACCTCCAAAAACAGAACAATATGAGAACAAGTAAGCAGTTTGATTTGCGGCACGCAACCCTGAATCGCAAAAACCACGAAGATTTATTTCTGTGAGCTTCCCTTGCCGTCCATTGCAATCCCGTCGGCGATGACCTTTCGTCCCACATGGGGAGGAAACACGCATGATGTTTGCCGAAACGAGGCATTTGCATAGTCCGACGGGCGCGACGCTCGCCTATCATCATGCGCCGGCAGAGGGCGCCGCGCGTGGCGTACTTCTCGTCAGCCACGGCCTTGCCGAACATTCCCGTCGCTATGAACGCTTCGCCGCAGCGATGGCAGCACGCGGCTTTCATGTCTATGCTCACGATCATCGCGGCCACGGCGAGACAAAAGCTGTCGATGCGCCACTCGGCCGCTTCGCAAGGCGCAATGGTGTCGATGCGGTCATTGCCGATGTGCTGGCGATGCGCGAGCTTGCCGCAACCGCCCATCCCGGCCTGCCGATCATTCTCTTCGGCCACTCCATGGGCGGGCTGATCAGCCTCAACGTAGCCGTGACGCATCCCGACAAGTTCGATGCCGTCACCGTTTGGAACTCGAATTTCAACCCTGGTCTCGCCGGGCGCGCGGCGCAGATCATCCTGAAGGCAGAACGCATGCTGAAGGGGTCCGATGTCCCGAGCGGGCTGTTGCCGAAGCTGACCTTCGGCGCCTGGGGCCAATCGATCGCCAACCGCCGCACCGAATTCGATTGGCTATCCCGTATTCCCGAAGAGGTGGATAAGTACATTGCCGACCCGCTCTGCGGCTTCGATGCCTCGGTGTCGCTGTGGCTGGATATTTTCGAACTGACCTTCCGTGCACCACAAAGGGATCACCTCGATCGGCTTCGGCGCGACATGCCGATCCATCTTATCGGCGGCAGGCATGACCCGGCGACGAACAATGGAGAAGCAATTTCCTGGCTGTCAGATCATTTGAAAAAGGCCGGCTTCTCGCATACCACCATGACCATCTATCAGGACATGCGGCATGAGACTCTGAACGAGATCGGTGCGGCCGCAACCATTTCGGATTTTGCCGACTGGTGTCAGCAAGTGACGGCAAAGGACTGATTCCCAAAGGAATGTTTGAATAAATGCCACCGGCGGTTCCCTGCCCCGTTTGCATCAACCGAAGCCTCCATATTCTCTGGCGCGAGCGGCGCTTTGCTTCCGGGCCGGTATCCGATACATCTGAGAACACTTTCGCGCCGTAGCCGCCCATCGGGACCGATATGACCGATAATAAAACCAAGAAACCACCCCTTTCCGGCATTCGTGTCATCGAACTCGCCCGCGTTCTTGCCGGCCCCTGGGCAGGGCAGATGCTGGCCGATCTCGGCGCCGATGTCATTAAGGTCGAGAACCCGGATGGAGGCGACGATACGCGCCAATGGGGTCCGCCTTTCGTCGAAGGCAAGGATGGGGAAAACCTTTCCGCCGCCTATTACCACTCCGCCAATCGCGGCAAACGTTCCGTGGTCGCTGATCTCAGGACCGAAGAGGGCCAGGCCCTTGTTCGGCGGCTGGTCATGACCGCCGATGTGCTGATCGAGAATTTCAAGCTGGGCGGCCTCGTCAAATATGGACTCGACTACGAGAGCCTGCGGACGATCAATCCAAAACTGGTCTATTGCTCGATCACCGGCTTCGGCCAGACCGGTCCCTATGCCGGTCTCGCAGGCTATGACTATATCGTCCAGGGCATGTCCGGCTTCATGTCGATCACCGGTGAGCCGGATGGGCAGCCGATGAAGGCGGGTGTCGCGATCGCCGATATCTTTACCGGCATCTATGCCGTCTCCGCGATCGAAGCAGCCCTGATCCACGCGCTTAAGACCGGCGAAGGTCAGCTTGTCGACATGGCGCTGCTCGACGTGCAATCCGCCGTGCTTGCCAATCAGAACATGAACTACCTGATCTCCGGCAAGGCTCCCACCCGCCTTGGCAATGCCCATCCCAATATCTCGCCCTATGAGGTCGTGCCGACGGCCGATGGCTACCTGATCCTTGCTGTCGGCAATGACGGGCAGTTCCGCCGCCTCTGCACGATTCTCGGCATCGACGAGCAGGCAAATGATGAGCGCTACGCAACCAACAAGGCGCGCGTCGCCCATCGCCACGACGTCCGCGCTTTCATCTCGGCGAAAACGCTTTCCTGGAAAAAGGCGGATCTGCTGAAAGCCTGCGAGGACAGTGCCGTGCCGGCCGGCGCGATCAATACGATCGAGGACATGTTCGCCGACCCGCAGATTGAGGCTCGCGGCCTGCGGATCGACCTCGAGGACGCCGCTGGCACCGTCATCCCGAGCGTACGGACGCCGGTCGTCTTGTCGGAAACGCCGCTGACCTATACGCGGCCAAGCCCGCGCCTTGGTGAACATCAGGAGGAGGTTCTCGCCGAATTGGCGGAACTGGAAGGAAGGGCGAAACCATGAAACGCACCGGCGGCCAGCTTATCGTCGAAGCCCTCAAGGCAAATGGCGTGCAGCGCATCTCCTGCGTTCCCGGCGAAAGCTTTCTGGCCGTGCTCGATGCGCTGCATGACAGCGACATCGATGTGCTGGTCTGCCGCCAGGAGGGCGGCGCGGCGATGATGGCGGACGCCTGGGGTCGGCTGACGGGTGAGCCCGGCATCTGCATGGTCACCCGCGGGCCGGGGGCGACCAATGCCTCGGCCGGCCTGCATATTGCCCGACAGGATTCGATCCCGCTAATCCTCTTCATCGGCCAGGTACAGCGCGATGCCCGCGAGCGCGAGGCCTTCCAGGAGGTGGAGTTCCGCCGCGCCTTCACCGAATTCGCCAAATGGGTCGGCGAGATCGACGATGCCGCCCGCATTCCGGAATTCGTCACCCGCGCCTTCGCGGTGGCCACTTCGGGCCGGCCCGGCTCCGTCGTGCTGACACTACCCGAGGACATGCTGCGCGACGAGGTCGAAGCCCCACATGCCAAGCGCTACATGCCGGTCGCTGCCCATCCCGGCCGCAGCCAGATCGATGATCTCCATTTGCGCCTGATCGCAGCGGAACGGCCAATGGTTATCCTCGGCGGCACGCGCTGGGACGAGGACGCGGTCGCTAACCTCCGGAGCTTCGCCGAACGCTTCAAGCTGCCCGTCGGCTGCTCCTTCCGTCGGCAAATGCTGTTCGATCATCTGCATCCGAATTATGCCGGCGACGTCGGCATCGGCATCAACCCCGCGCTGGCGAAGGAGATCAAGGAAGCGGATCTGCTGATCCTTCTCGGCGGACGCCTTTCCGAGATGCCATCGTCCGGCTACACACTGGTCGATATCCCCTACCCGCACCAACAACTCGTCCACATCCATCCTGATCCGTCGGAGCTCGGCCGGGTCTATCGTCCGGATCTGGCGATCTGCGCAAGCCCCGCCGACTTCGTGGTGGCACTCGCCGATCTCGAAGCACCGGCGGAACCGCGTTGGGCAGAGCGGACGGAGCGCATGCACGCGGCCTATCTCGCCTGGTCGAAAACGCCGGAAAAGAGCCCTGGTGCCGTGCATATGGGCCGGATCATGGATTGGATCGAGGCCAATACCGCGCCCGATACGGTCTTCACCAATCGTGCCGGCAATTACGCCACCTGGCTGCACCGCTTCCATCGTTTTCGCCGCTTCAACACACAGGCGGCCCCGACTTCAGGTTCGATGGGTTATGGCCTGCCGGCCGCGGTTGCCGCCAAGCAGCTCTTCCCTGAGCGCGAGGTGATCTGCTTTGCAGGTGACGGCTGTTTCATGATGCACGGGCAGGAATTTGCGACCGCCGTGCAATATCACCTGCCTTTGATTGCGCTGGTCATCAACAACGGCATGTATGGCACCATCCGCATGCACCAGGAGCGGGAATATCCCGGCCGCGTCAGCGCTACAGCATTGAACAATCCGGATTTCGCAGCCTTTGCCCGCGCCTACGGCGGCCATGGCGAAACGGTGAAGACTACAGAGGAATTCGGCCCAGCCTTTGAACGCGCCCGCGCCAGCGGCAGGCCGGCGATCATCGAAATCGTCCTCGATCCCGAGGCCATCACGCCCTCACGGACCCTGACGGAAATCTCGCAATCGAAAAGCCGATGAGTGCGAACTCACCGGCTTTTCAAAAATGCATCGAAGCTCAGATCAGTCGATCGCAGCGGTGACGATGAACTCGACCTTGTATTTCGGCGCAGCGAGCTTAGCTTCGCTGGTGGCGCGGGCTGGCGTGTTTGCCGGATCGACCCAGGCTTCCCAGGCGGCGTTCATTTCGGCGAAATAGGCGATGTCGGAGAGGTAGATGATCGTCTGCAGAATCTTCGACTTGTTGCTTCCGGCGGCGGCCAGCAGGCGGTCGACTTCGGCCAGCGCCGACTTGCACTGATCCGTGACGCTTTCGCCTTCACCAACCTGGCCGGCGAGGTAAACGGTGTTGCCGTGAATAACAGCGCCGCTCATGCGGGCTCCGGCGTCGATACGCTTGATGCTCATGCTTCTCTCCTGATGTTGTGCAGTGACGGGTAACAAACCGGGCGCTGCCCATCGGCAACGCCCTCAATCTCTTGCATGTTTGGCGGTGGCCGCTCAGCCGCGGATATGATGCGTCTTCTGATAGATCGCGGTCGAGCGCGCGCCGGAACGGCAATAGCCGAGCATCGGCCGCGGGAATTCGTCGAGCGCGTCGACCATGCCCTGCACGGCTTCTTCGGTTACGCCCATCGGCCCAACGGGCACATGCGCGATTTCAAGGCCAAGCTCCTTGGCGCGGGCTTCAATGACAGAAAACGGCGTCTGATCCGGGCTCTCATTGTCCGGACGATGGCAGACGATTGAGTTGAAACCCATGGCCTTGATCTGATCGAGATCCTCCAGGGTGATCTGGCCGGAAACCGAGTATTCGTCATCGATCGGGCGGATATCCATGGTTCATTTCCTCTGTGAAACCGAGGGCCATGGTCTACGCCGCCATAGGGCAAGCGTCAACCGCTCAAGCCCTTCAGACGAAGGCAAAGTTGAGTGCGAAACTCCTGGCTTCCCCGGGCTGAAGAATATTGAATTCACCCGCCTCCTCCAGCTCGCCGCGCGATGCCAGGCGATGCGAAACGGGCTCGATTCCGAGGACGTGCGCCGGCGCGCGCTGGTTGCGCCAGACCAGCAGGAACGGCAGCGTATCCGTGCCGAATCGAACCCGCAGCGATTTGCCGCCAATGGCGGCGATCGGCCCGAGGCACACTTCGGACCAATCCTCGCCCTTCGCCGTCGCCGGCACGCAGAAAAGACCGCCCTTTTCCTCGCCGAAGGTCCATGGGAAACCGCCGTTCTCCAGCATCTGGCCGGAGAGGCGCACGCCGTCATCGAACCATTTGCCACCAATATTCATGTGATACATCAGGAAGACCGGCATCGCCTCGATGCTGGTGTTGACGACACGGTCGTTAAGCGAAACCTCGCCGGACGCGCCGTCGATGCGCCAATGACGCTCCAGCCGTGCCGTGCGGCGTTCGGCGGTGACGATATCGATATCGGCGCGGCACTCCGCATTGCCGTTCTCGGATCGGGTCCATAGGATCTTGGCGGGATGCGAGGAGACAGAGCCGTGCAGCGGATAGCGCTTGCCCTCGAAAGCGTCAGACATTGGCTCCGGATGGCGGATATGATCCGGACCGCAGGTAAAGAGAAAGCCCTCCAGCGAATGATCGATGCGCGGGTCGCCATCATCCGGAATGGCGCGGCCGGGCGCAAGATTGTTGCCGTCGACGATGCAGGCGCCGATGTCCAGCACGGAGTTCTCATCCAGCGTCAGCTTCGGTCCCTTGGCTGCGGCGAAATCCATCATCTCCTGCAATCCTCCCTAGCGGCTCCCCGGCCATCCCATCAAAAATGGCTCCAAAATGGGACAAATCCAGATTTAGTGGTGGTTTGTCTTACCGAACGTTAACTTGACGCCTTGATCACACAAATTTTTATCTTTTATTCAGCATGATAATCTTAAATTCCACACTGGCGTCAAAATTGCCATGTGTGTGTCGGCTCAGCCATCACCCGAGGATTCGACAGACGTGAACCGGTTCCTGAAATTCAGCCTTACTTTGGCTCTGACTGCCGCGACCTCTGCCCTCGCGCTGAACAATGCGCAGGCACAATATTATCACGGCGGGAACGACGTGGTTCTTGTGACCCCTGACGGACGAATCCTTGATCAATATCCGAACCAAGGCAGCGTAACCGTCGCCCGCGACGGGCGCGGCCATCGCGTGCTGATCGATCGCTACGGCAACGTCGTCGCTACCGAGATGCGCGCCAGCACTTATTACCCCCGCGCGCCTCGCCGCGACGCCTACAATGACGATGGCTATGGCGACGGCAACCGATATGGCGACACGCAGCTTTCCAACAATGGCGGCTACCGCGACTATCGCCAGTATCGCGGCGATGATGGTGGCTATGTCGACAATGGCTATGATCAGCAGGATCGCGGTGTCGTCACCAGCGGCATTCCGCGCGACGGCGAAATCCAGAGCGAGCCGCTCGACAATCAATCGCTGCCGGGCGGACAAGCCACACAGAATCCGAATGGCGCCGACTACGCGTCGATCGATCCGCAGGAACAGGCACCTGCTATCGAACGCAAGCCGCCTGCTGAGCCCGTCATCACGCTGAAGGGCAAGTCGAAGATGGAGATCACCGCGCTGGAGGTCTTCCTCTCTCGCCAGGGCATTTCGCCGGGCGCGATCGATGGCCGCATGGGCGCCAATGTCACCAAGGCAGTCTACGCCTACCAGCAGATGACCGGCCAGACGCTGAACCCGAACGACACGGATTCGATCCTCGAACAACTGCGCTTATCGGGCGGCATGCCGATCATCAACTATACGATCACGCCTGCCGATGCCGCTGGCCCCTATGTCGCATCGATCCCTGAGGACTATGCCGCGAAGTCGCAGATGCAGTCGCTCGGCTATACCTCGACCACGGAAATGCTGGCCGAACGTTTCCATATGGATGAAGGCTATCTGAAGGAACTCAATCCCGGCGTCGACTTCACGGTTCCCGGCACCACGATCAAAGTCGTCAACACCGGCCCGGGCAAGACCGGCACCGTTGCCAAGATTCTGGCCGACAAGGGCCGCAAGCAGGTTTTCGCCTATGACGCCAGCGGCGCTCTGATTGCCGCCTACCCCGCCAGCATTGGCTCGACCGACACGCCGTCGCCCTCCGGCACGGTCACGGTCGAGCGCGTCGCTTTCAATCCGGGCTACACGTACAATCCGAAGATCAACTTCAAGCAGGGCGCCAACGACAAGATCCTCGACATTCCGCCCGGCCCGAACGGCCCGGTCGGTCTTGTTTGGATGGCGCTATCGAAACCGACCTACGGCATTCACGGCACTCCGGACCCTTCCAAGATCGGTAAGTCGCAAAGCCACGGCTGCGTGCGCCTGACCAATTGGGATGCGACCGAACTTGCCAAGATGGTCAAGCCCGGCGTAGTCGTCGAATTCGTCGATTGATCGCATTTGAGCAAATGATAAGGCCGCCGGATGAGCCATCCGGCGGCCTTTCTATTGTGAAAGCTTGCTAGGCCGCGGTGCGGATCGCCTCATGGACAGCGCTGCGGGCCGAAGCCGTCAGCCGCGTCGGCAAAAGCCGCATCATTTCCTCAGCAAAGGCACGGGCATTTTCCTGAGCCTTGTCGAGATTGCTGACCCGGTTCGGATCCATGGTATAGAGCGTGCCGCCGCAATCGAAGATATCGCGGAAAGCGGAGCGTTCGATGATCGGCGTTTCTAAAACCGTGACACTGCGCTGAGACAACAACGCTTTCACCACCTGCAGCGCTCTGGTCGTCACCATCGAATTCACGCGGGTCAGAACGACCGAATGATTGATGTGAATGCCGGCTTTCTGTTCCATATATTGCAGTAGCTCCAGCACCTGCGCGCCGCCCCGCGCATCCATCGCACAGCCTTGGATCGGAATGAGCACATGATCGGAGAGACCGAGCGCCGTTGCCAACAGCGGCGTGCGGGCACCCGGCAGATCCAGGATGAAGTAATCCGTCGCACTGTTCTCGGAAAGATGTATCGGCAGGGACGCGCTCGTCACGAAATCGATGACGGAAATATTGGGAACACGGCCGGAGATTTCGTACCAGTGCGAAATCCAGTGCTGCGGATCAGCGTCAAGAATGGTGACGCGATAACCGCGTCGCGCCAGTTCCGTGGACAACAGCAAAACCGCCGTCGTCTTCCCTGCGCCACCCTTCGTATTTGCAAATGTGATAACTGGCATTGTCGGTCTCCGGCAAGATGGCGGTGAGCACGAACATCGCTCATTTCAGCACCGTCTGAGTCATTGGTGCGATTAACGTATTGTTTCGAAATATGGTTAACAAAACCCTAATGGCGCTTGTCGCGCATTAAGATATCGCGTCGGCGAGGCCTAGCCGGCTACACCATCGGCACGCCACTTGCCGGTGAAGATTGCGATCGTCAACCTGCCAGATAGGCACAAAAAATCGTGCCGCAATCATCTCGCGGCACGACTGAAAATTAAACCGATACTGCCTTAGAAGCAGTCGTGGAACAGCGCCTTGGTGTTCTCCAGCGTCATCGGCACCGGATTGCCGCCGGCGCTTGGATCTTCGATCGCCATGGCCGAAAGCTCGTCGATGCGATCGGGCGCAATGCCCATAGCCGAGAGGCTTTCCGGAACGCCGAGTTCGGCCCGCAGCTTCAACACATAGTCATAGAAACCGTCGAAACCGCCGGAAATGCCGAGATAGGCGGCAGCACGGGCGATCTTTTCTTCGATGGCCTTGCGGTTGAAGCGCAGGACGGACGGCATAACCACGGCATTGGTCATGCCGTGATGCGTGTTGTAGACGGCGCCGATGGGATGCGACAGCGCGTGAATGGCGCCTAGCCCTTTCTGGAAGGCGACAGCGCCCATGGCAGCGGCGCTCATCATATTGGCGCGGGCTTCGAGGTCGGTACCTTCCCGATAGGCGCGCGGCAGGAATTCCTTGACGAGCCGCATGCCTTCCAGCGCGATGCCGGCCGACATCGGATGATAGAACGGCGAGGAATAGGCTTCCAGGCAATGGGCGAAGGCATCCATGCCGGTGCCGGCAGTGATGATCTTCGGCATGCCGACGGTCAGTTCCGGATCGGAGATCACGACGCCCGGCAGGAACTTCGGATGGAAGATGATCTTCTTCACATGCGTTACAGAATTGGTGATGACGCTGGCGCGGCCGACCTCAGAGCCGGTGCCGGCGGTCGTTGGAACAGCGACGATCGGAGCAATGCCCTCGACATTGGCGCGGGTCCACCAGTCGCCGATGTCCTCGAAATCCCAGACCGGTCGTGTCTGGCCAGCCATGAAGGCAACGCATTTGCCGAGATCGAGGCCCGAGCCGCCACCGAAGGCGACGACGCCATCATGACCGCCATCCTTGAAGGCCCTGACGCCGGCCTCAAGGTTCTTCTCGTTCGGGTTCGGATCGACGTCGGCGAAGATGGCACGGCCGAGGCCGGCGTCTTCCAGAATATCCAGCGCCGTCTTGGTGATCGCCATCGAGGCGAGCCCTCGGTCGGTGATCAGGAGCGGCTTCTTGATCCCCAGGCTTTTGCAGGCATCCGCCAGTTCCGTGATCCGGCCGCGGCCGAGCTTGACGGCGGTGGGATAGCTCCAATTGGCTGAGATATTGCTCATGCTGTTACCTTCTTCAAATGGTAGGATTTCGGGCGCGTCAGGTTATGGAAACCGAGCACGGAGAGCGAGCCGCCACGACCTGTTTCCTTGACGCCGGTCCAGCACAGTGCCGGATCGAGATAGTCGGCGCGGTTCATGAAGACGGTGCCGGTTTCGATATCGCGGCCGATGCGCGAAGCGCGCTCGACTTCCTTGGTCCAGAGCGACGCTGTCAAGCCGTAAGGGCTGTCATTCATCAATTCCAGCGCTTCCGCATCGCTCTTCACCTTCATGATGCCGACGGCGGGGCCGAAGGTCTCTTCGCGCATAAAGGCCATGGAATGATTGACATCGACGAGTATCTGCGGCGCGAGATAGGCGCCGCCGTCATCGGCCGGGAAAAGCTTGGGGTCGACCAGCGCCCTGGCGCCCTTGGCGACGGCATCGGCGATCTGCTCGCGGACCACCTTGGCGAAACGCTTGTTCGCCATCGGGCCAAGCGTAGTTTCCGGCTCCAGCGGATTGCCGAGCTTGTAGTTCGACACCCAGGCGACCGACTTCTCGACGAAGGCGTCGTAAAGCGATTCATGCACATAGATTCGCTCGATGCCACAGCAGCATTGGCCGGAATTGTAGGTGGCACCATCCATCAGCGTGTCGACGGCCGCCTCGAGGTCGGCATCTTCCATGACATAGCCCGGATCCTTGCCGCCAAGTTCGAGGCCAAGACTGGTGAAGGTGCCGGCGGCAGCACGTTCGATCGATCGTCCGCCTTCGACCGAACCGGTGAAGTTGACAAAGTTGAAGCTGCCGGCGGCGATCAGCGCCGACGTCGTTTCATGATCGAGGAAGACGTTCTGGAAGACATCAGCAGGAATGCCGGCCTCGACGAAAGCCTGAACCAGCCGCTCGCCGACCAGCAGCGTCTGGCTGGCATGTTTCAGAACAACGGTATTGCCGGCCATCAGCGCTGGGGCGATCGTGTTGATCGCGGTCATGTAGGGATAGTTCCATGGCGCGATGACGAACACGACGCCATGCGGTTCGCGCTCGATACGACGGGCGAAATTCGCGCTGTCTTCCACCACCATCGGCGACAGCGCATCGGCTGCGATCGACGCCACATAATTCGAGCGCTCGTTGAAGCCGCGATATTCGCCGCCGTATTTGATCGGGCGGCCCATCTGCCATGCGAGCTCCGGCACGACGACATCGGCCATTTCGTTGAGGCGCGCAGCACCCTTCAGCACCAGTTGAACGCGGTCTTCCAGCGGGCGGCGCGCCCAGTCCTTCTGAGCCTTGCGGGCGCGGGCGACCGCTTCCTTGGCCGCATCCAGCGACAGCGCCGGACGCTCCGCATAAATCTCCCCATTTACCGGGGACACGCATGTGATCATGGTCATGATCGAAATCCTGTTTCTATAGTCACGAATATGGTCTCGGCTGATCACCGAGAAACTACCCCAAGAGCTTACATCGCCGAAAGAAGCGATTTACCGCAGCCACCTTCCCTGCCCGCGCCTGACGACGAAAATCGGGCGGAAATCAAAAATCACAGGAAGGCTTACGCTCTTTCGAATCCTCTCGCCACCTCCCAGTCGGTGATGCGGCGATCATATTCCTCCTGCTCCCATTCGGCAGCACGGGTGTAGTGATCGATGACATCGTCGCCGAAAGCGGCGCGCAGCATCTGAGAGCCGCTCAGCGCCACCGCAGCGTCTCGCAGCGTGCGCGGAATTTCGCGAACCTCGCGGGCACCATAGGCGTCCCCCACGAAGGGTGCCTCCAGTTCAAGCTTGTTCTCGATGCCATCTAGGCCGGCGGCAATCAGCGCCGCAAAAGCGAGATAGGGATTGAGGTCGGAGCCGCCGACGCGGCATTCGATGCGGATTCCCTTGGTCTCGGCGCCGCAGAGACGATAGCCCGCGGTACGGTTGTCGGTGCTCCAGATCGCCTTGGTCGGCGCGAAAGTGCCTGCCACGAAACGCTTGTAGGAATTGATGTAGGGCGCGAGGAAATAGGTGATCTCGCTGGCATGCGTCAAAAGACCGGCGACATAATGCTTCATCAGCGGCGTCATGCCATGTTCTTGTTCCTTGTCGAAGAACAGCGGCGTCTTGCCGTCAGCGCTCCACAGCGACTGATGAATATGCGACGAGCTGCCGGCGGAATTATAGTTCCACTTCGCCAGGAATGTGATGGCCTTGCCCTTCGACCAGGCGATCTCCTTGCAGCCATTTTTGATGATTGCATGGCGATCCGCCATGGTCAGCGCATCGGCATAGCGGACATTGATTTCCTCCTGCCCCGCCGAAGCCTCCCCCTTGGAATTTTCGACCGGAATGTCGGCTCCCTGCAGGCCAGTGCGGATCGCCCGCATCACCCCTTCTTCCTTGGTGGTCTGGAAGATGTGGTAGTCTTCATTATAGCCACTGGCGAGATGCAGGTTGCGATAGCCGGATTCACGGGCGCTGTCATAGCTCTGGTCGAACAGGAAGAATTCCAGTTCGGAGGCCATGAAGGCCTTCATGCCCATTGCTTCAAGCCGCCTGACCTGCTTCTTCAGGATGGCGCGCGGCGAATGCGCCACCTCTTCATGGGTGTGATGGTCGAGCACGTCGCAAAGCACCAGCGCCGTGCCTTCGAGCCAGGGAATGCGGCGAAGCGTGGCGAGATCGGGCTTCATCGTATAGTCGCCGTAGCCCTTTTCCCAGCTCGTCGACTTGTAACCCGAGACGGTCTCCATCTCGAGGTCGGTCGCCTGGAGATAGTTGCAGCTATGCGTTTCCTTCCAGGCGCTCTCCACGAAGAATTCCGCCTGGAAACGTTTGCCCATCAAGCGACCCTGCATGTCCACCTGACATGCCAGAACCGTATCGATGCGCCCCTCGGCCACATCTTTCTTGAGGTCTTCGAACGTATAGCTAGTGCTCATGAGTGATCCGCCTGAACAATGAATTGGGGTGTCGGACAACAGAACGGCGGCTCGTAGCTGGGAGCAACCCGGCGCCGTGCGTTTCGTTTATACCGGTGAAGGGGCCGCACGCAGGCGGCCCCGCCGTTCGAGAAATGCAGCTCCGATGCTTAGCTTTCGCCGACGGCCGCTTCTGCCGCTGCGATTTCGGCCTTGCGCTTGGCGATCGCGTCGCCGATCGGCGGTCCCTTGAAGCGGCGCCGCTCGAAGCCGAACCAGACGATCGCGGTCAGGACAAAGAAGCCGACGGTGATGATGCCTGCCCAGTCATTCGGCGGCTGAATGCCGAGAACAAAGATCACGATCATCGCGATGATAGACAGCACGGCAAAAAGCTTGAACAACCCTTCACCGAGGTTCCACGGGCCCATCTTGTCCCACTTCGACGTACCCCAGGCGAACAGACCGAGCGTGATCGGGATCGCGAAGGAGAAGAAGAGGAAGATGACGGTGCACGAAACGACGATGGTATAAACCGGTGTATCGCCGATCGACACCAGCGACGAACCCCAGACGAACAGCACCGAAAGAATCGAGCCGGTCCAGATCGCGGAAACCGGCGTGCGGTGTGTCGGGCTGACCTTGGAAAGTGCCTTCGATGCAGGAAGACCGCCGTCACGCGAGAACGCAAAGATCATGCGCGATACAGAGGTGACCGTTGCAAGGCCGCACAGCCACTGGCTGATGAAGATCAGGAGATACAGGATATCCTTGACGATGGGGTTCACTTGAGCATCCATCGCCCAGAAGAACACGTTCCAGCCCTGCTTTGCGGCGTCGTCCATATTCGGGATCATCAGAACGAATGCACACAGCATGATATAGCCGAACAAGGCCGACCAAAGCACGGAGGCTACCATGCCGCGCGGAACGGAATGCGCTGCCTTGACCGTTTCCTCCGATGTATGCGCCGAGGCGTCGTAGCCGGTGATCGTGTAGATCGGCAGCAGGAGGCCGAGCGCAAAGACCCAGAAGGTGGAAACCTGCGGCCAGACCGGTGCTCCGGTTGCCGAACCATCGGCGGCAATCGTTGCCACACCCGAGTAGTTCGTGAAGGTGAACAGCCGCGCGAAATCATAGGATGGTGCGGCGATCAGGCACACGACCGCAAGTGCGATCGAGGTTGCGAAGATCAGATAGCCGGAGAAGTCGGTGAGCTTCGCGGTCAGCCCGATACCCATATGGTTCACGAGCGCCTGAAGGCCGGTAATGACCACCAGGAACACGATACGAACCAATGTCGTATCGACCATGCCGAAATAGCCGCCGAAAGCACCGATGAAGAAATAATAGGTGCCGACATTGATCGCGCCGAGAACGGTGACGAGGCCGAGCAGGTTGAACCATGCGGTCAGCCAGCCGGTGAAGCGGTTGCCGAGGATCGAGCCCCAGTGATAGAGCCCGCCCGCAGTCGGATAGGCTGAGCTGATCTGCGCCATCGCCACGGCAAAGACCAGCGAAATGAAGCATCCGACCGGCCAGCCGATGCCGATCGCGGCACCGCCTGCGCCAGAAGTCGCCTGGGCGAGCGAATTGATGCCGCCCGAAAGAATGCAAATGATGGAAAAGGATACGGCAAAGTTCGAGAACGAACTCATGCGCCGTTCCAACTCCTGGGCATAGCCCATGGAGTGCAGAATATGCACGTCCTGCTTCTTGTCCAACTCTGTGTAATCAGACATGTATGTCATTCCCCCTAAAACCCGGTTGCCCACGGAATTGCGGGCCACCATTGTGCCACTTGCGCCGCTGGCTTTTTGCCATACGGCCCGATCGCAGTTGAACTGCTCCCCGGGGTCTTTTCTTCTATGCTCAGGCTTCCAGACTGCTCTGGATAAGCCCTGTTAGATAGTCGGCCACGACCCCTTGGCCGACGTCATCTCCGATGAGGTCGTTGCGGACCTCGATCATAACGTTATGCAAACCGTTGGCGAGCCCATGCAGTTTAAGCGTATGGGTGACGCCATCTTCTGGCCCGTAAGGCTCGTTGCGTTCGGTGCGGTAGAGCGGCGCCTCTACAGCAGCATCGAGCATGCGATCCGCCAGCCAGCGGTCTTCATCGTGCAGAATGCCGAGCTCCACTGCCCGCTGCCTGCCATTGTAAACAGGCGTGAAGCTGTGAACCGTGACGATCACGGTGTTTTGTTCCCTCGCCGCGCGCTCTTTCAGGAGCGCGCGAATGCGGTCATGGAACGGTATATAAAGAGCGTTGGTGCGCGCTTGCCGGTCGGAGGTTTGCAGGTGCTGGTTGCCGGGGATCGTGTAGATCTCGCTGACCTCCGGCATCGCGCCCGCGCTTTCGGGCGGACGGTTGCAGTCGTAAATCAGCCGCGAGAAGCGTTGATAAACCAGCGTAGCATCGAGGCTGCCGGACATCTTCGTGGCGACCGCTAGCGCACCCGGATCCCAGGCGATGTGGCTGGACAGCGCTTCGGTCGAAAGGCCCAGATCGCCGAAATATTTGGGCAACGTGCGTGAAGCATGTTCGCAGATGATGAAAACCGCGCTTTTTCCGTCCGGCCGTTCGACCGCGACGCAATCGCCATCCGCTTCCGTCAGAATGCCTTGCGCGGCATGCATCAAAGGCGCCCTACCCTCTTAATAAAATCTTTATAAGAAAAGAATTCTTCAGGTTTCGGCGACTGTCAACTGGAAACTGAAATTATTTCTTCATTTGTGACATTGACTCGAAATGTGACAGCGTAGTTATATTCCTTCCAGGAGACCGGCATAAGACCGTCCCGGGGAGCAAAAATAGAGTGAGCAATGCGTCGAAAACAGTTTCGGACGTAATCAATGCCCAATTCGACGCGCTGACGCGCGCCGAAAAGCAGCTCGCCAAGAGCCTGCTCGACAACTACCCGGTTTCGGGGTTGGGCAGCATTACGACAGTTGCCGAAAATGCGCGGGTTTCCACGCCGACAGTGGCGCGCATGGTGCAGAAACTCGGCTTCAAGGGTTACCCGGACTTTCAGTCCCGCCTCCATCAGGAAGTCGAGGCGACCATCTCGAATCCGCTCACCAAACACGACCGCTGGGCGTCCAATGCTCCCGGCACGCACATCCTTAACCGCTTTGCTGACGCCATTATGGGCAATCTCCGCCAGACCCTGACGGATATCGATGCAGCCACCTTCGATAACGTCGCTGCGCTGCTATCGGAGCACAAACGCGGGCTTTATTTCGTCGGTGGACGCATCACCGGCGCGCTTGCCGAATATTTCTTTACCCATATGCAGGTCATCCGCCCGAACACGACCTTGCTCTCCTCCAACTCCAGTTCCTGGCCGCAATATGTTTTGAACATGAATCCCGGAGACTTGCTGGTGATCTTCGATATCAGACGTTACGAGCAGGAAATGGTCAGCCTCGCCGCCGCCGCCCGGCGTTGCGGAGCCGAGATCATCGTCTTCACCGACCAATGGGCGACCCCTGCCGTCAAATATGCAAAGCACACATTCCGCGTGCAGATCGAAGCGCCTTCGGCCTGGGATTCCTCCGTCGTCACCCTTTTCATCGTCGAAGCGCTGATCGAAGCCGTACAAAGCTCGACCTGGGACGAGACGAGTGAGCGCATGAAAACGCTTGAAGGCCTGTTCGAACAAACAAGGCTGTTCCGCAAGCTAGGTTAGCAGGGAGGAAAGTATAAAGTTACGACCTAAGGATCGGCTAGCAAGACAGGCCTGTCATCGTTAGCGAATAAAAGTAAATCTCCGATGTTCAGGAAGCGCAACCCATTGAAATCCGTCACACAACCTTCATGCAACGTCATTAACAGCAACGCCAGACACTGAAAACCCAAAAGGAGGAATACCAGTGACCTCGAAAATTCATCGTCTTCTGACGCTCTCCACTGCAATGCTCGTCGCCACGACCGCCATTGCTGCTGCTGAACCGAGCGCAGACCTTATCGCTGCCGCCAAGAAGGAAGGCACGCTGACCACTATCGCCCTGCCCCACAACTGGTGCGGTTATGGCGACCTCATCGCTGCTTTCAAGGCGAAGTACAGCATCGATGTCAACGAACTGAACCCGGACGCCGGGTCGGGCGATGAAGTTGAAGCAATCCGCGCCAACAAGGGCAACACCGGCCCGCAGGCTCCCGACGTAATCGACGTTGGTCTCTCCTTCGGCCCGACCGCCAAGAAGGACGGCCTGCTACAGCCTTACAAGGTCTCCACCTGGGACTCGATTCCGGACAGCGCCAAGGATGCCGACGGCTTCTGGTATGGCGACTACTACGGCGTTCTCTCCTTCGTCACCAACAAAGACGTCGTGAAGAACCCGCCGAAGGACTGGGCTGACCTGCAGAAGCCGGAATACGCCAACACCGTATCGCTCGCTGGCGACCCGCGCACCTCCAACCAGGCCGTACAGGCCGTTTACGCCGCTGGCCTGGCTGCCGGCGAAAAGGATGCCGCCAAGGTCGGCGCTGCTGGTCTCGACTACTTCGCAAAGCTGAACAAGGCTGGCAACTTCGTTCCGGTCATCGGCAAGTCCGCTTCGCTCGCTCAGGGCGCAACCCCGATCGTCGTCGCCTGGGACTACAACGGCCTCGCATGGCGCGACAGCCTGAACGGCAACCCGCCGGTTGACGTTACGGTTCCGGCTTCGGGCGTTGTCGCTGGCGTTTACGTTCAGGCGATCTCGGCTTTCGCTCCGCACCCGAACGCTGCCAAGCTCTGGATGGAATTCCTCTATTCCGACGAAGGCCAGATCGGCTGGCTGAAGGGCTATTGCCACCCGATCCGCTTCAACGACCTGGCGAAGAACAAGAAGGTTCCGCAGGAACTTCTCGACAAGCTGCCGCCGGCAGCAGCCTATGAAAAGGCCGTTTTCCCGACGCTCGATGAACAGGCTGCCGGCAAGACCGCCATCACTACCAAGTGGGATTCTGTCGTCGGTTCGAACGTACAGTAATTTCAGCTAATATGACCTCCCCGCTTCGGCGGGGAGGTTTTCCTTTTTTGACGCCGCGGAATGGGCCAATCATGAGCATCGTCACGACATCAACGATCAGTACCGCCCCCATGATCAATAAGCGCGTGGTTGTCGATTGGCTGGGCATTGCGCCCTTCCTGATCTTCGCGCTTCTGTTTCTCATACTCCCAACGATCTATCTGGTCGCAGGTGCGTTTCTGACGCCCGACGGCAGCCTAACGTTGAAGAACATCGGCGATCTTTTCACAAAATCCATCTTGGACTCGTACTGGATCAGCATCAGAGTGTCTGTCGCCTCGGCGCTCGGCGGCGCACTAATCGGCTTTTATCTGGCCTGGGCCCTGGTCATGGGTGGACTTCCGGCCTGGGTGCGCCATGCCTTCCTGACTTTTTCCGGCGTCGCTTCAAATTTCGCCGGTGTGCCTCTGGCTTTTGCATTCATCGCCACGATCGGTCGCCTGGGCCTCGTCACGCTGCTGCTGAAAAACTGGCTTGGCTTCGACATTTTTCATGCAGGCTTCAATCTCTACAGCTTCGTCGGCCTGACGATCACCTACATGTACTTCCAGATTCCGCTGATGGTTCTGATCATCACGCCAGCCCTGGACGGTATGAAGAAGGAATGGCGCGAGGCGGCCTCGATCCTTGGGGCGACCAATGGGCAGTATTGGCTGATGGTGGCACTCCCCATCCTGTGGCCGAGCCTGCTTGGCACGACGCTGCTGCTGTTCGCCAATGCCTTCGGCGCCATTGCGACCGCAATCGCCCTGACTGGCAGCTCGCTGAACATCATACCGATCCAGCTCTATGCCCAGATCCGCGGCGACGTGCTGCACAACGCCAACCTCGGCTATGCGATGGCTCTCGGCATGATCGTCATCACCGGCATTTCCAACGTCATCTACATCATCATGCGCATGCGCGCAGAACGGTGGCAGAAATGAAGCTGCAAAAATTCTTCGCCTGGATCGCGGTCGTCATCGGCGCCTTCTATTTCATCGTTCCGCTTATCGGCACGCTGGAATTCTCGCTGCGCATGCGCCGCGATGCCTATAGTTTCGATGCCTATGCATCGGTCTTTTCCGATGCGCACTTCCTTTATGCGTTCGGCTATTCCATGCTCATGGCCGCGCTGACCATTGTCGTCGGCATGCTGCTCGTTGTCCCGACGGCCTATTGGGTGCGGCTTCGCTTGCCACAGTTACGCCCGGTCGTCGAATTCATTACGCTGATGCCGCTGGTCATTCCTGCGATCGTGATCGTCTTCGGCTACCTGCGTCTCTACAATTCATCGTCGATCCTGCCGCTGACGGGCTTCGAGCAATCGACGAACTTTCTGCTCGTCTGCTCCTATATTGTCTTGGCGCTCCCCTATATGTATCGTTCGGTGGATACGGCGATGCGCACGATCGATGTAGGTACCCTGACGGAAGCCGCAGAAAGCCTCGGCGCGAAGTGGACCACCATCATGTTCCGCTGCATTTTTCCCAATGTCATGAGCGGCGTTCTGTCTGGTGCCTTCATCACGCTGGCGATCGTCATGGGCGAATTCACCATGGCTTCGCTGCTCAATCGTCCGGCCTTCGGCCCCTATATGCAGCTCGTCGGCGCCAATCAGGCCTATCAGTCTTCGGCGCTGGCGATCATCGCACTCGCTGTAACCTGGCTCAGCATGGGCCTTCTCCAGCTCGTTTCCCGTTTCTCCAGATCCGCTCCGATTAAGGCGTGAGGCTTCACACCATGGCTTTTCTCGAACTTACCAACATCAAGAAGTCCTTCGGCGAAACCAAGGTCGTCCATGACTTCACCATGCATATCGAGAAAGGAGAATTCGTCTCCTTCCTCGGACCGTCCGGCTGCGGCAAGACGACCGTTCTGCGCATGATCGCCGGTTTCGAAACGCCGACCGCCGGCATGCTGACGATCAACGGCAAAGATCAGCGTCCCCTGAAGCCGAACCAGCGCAACATCGGCATGGTGTTCCAGGCTTACGCACTGTTTCCGAACATGACCGTGCATGACAACGTCGCCTTCGGCCTCAAGGTCGCCGGCGTTGCCAAGCCTGACATCGACAAGCGCGTCAAGGAAATGCTCGGCCTGATCAAGCTTGATCATCTTGCCGGTCGTTATCCGTTCCAAATGTCCGGCGGCCAGCAGCAGCGCGTGGCGCTCGCCCGCGCTATCGCCGTCAAGCCGCAGGTCCTCCTGCTCGACGAACCGCTCTCGGCGCTTGATGCCAAGATCCGCGTATCGCTGCGTGAAGAAATTCGCGCCATCCAGCAGCAGCTCGGCATCACCACCGTTTTCGTGACGCATGACCAGGAAGAAGCTCTGTCGATCTCCGATCGCATCGTCGTCATGAACGCCGGCCGCGCCGACCAGATCGGCACGCCCTTCGAAATCTACAACACGCCGGCCACCCGCTTCGTCGCCTCCTTCGTCGGCACGCTGAACCTCATCGAAGGCAAGGTCGTCGATCCGGACAGCAACCGCATCATGATCGGCGATCAGGGTGTGACACTGAAGCAGTCGGTCACCGCCTACAAGCCCGGCGACACCGTATCGCTGGCGCTGCGCCCAGAAGCCGGCTCGCTGGCAGAATCGGCCAAGGGCGACACTGCTCTGACCGGCGAAGTCTCCTCGGCCCACTTCCTGGGTTCGGTGATCCGCACGCGCATGAATGTCGGCGGCAACACCATTTCCTTCGACATGTTCAACAGCCCCGGAATGATGCCTCCAAGCGTCGGCGAGAAAGTCACGCTACGCTTCGCCTCGTCCGATCTGCTGGTCATCCAGGATTGATAAGCAGCGCAATTGGACAGATTTTTCGCAAGCGCCGGGCAAATCGCCCGGCGTTTTTCTTTGATTTCTGTTGCACCGCAATTATAGTCCAGGCGTTCTCAGGGCGGGGTGCAATTCCCCACCGGCGGTATGGAGGCTGATCTCCGAGCCCGCGAGCGCCTTCCGGTTTGCCGGAAGAGTCAGCAGATCCGGTGAGAGGCCGGAGCCGACGGTATAGTCCGGATGGAAGAGAGCAAGCCGGGTCGACGGCTCCTTCGCGCAAGGGGCTTCTGCGGCCTTGCGTGTTCGCCCAAGGGATATTGAGTTAAACCCTTGAAAGGCAGAGTTCATGACCATTTCCATTTTTACGCAGCCGGGCCGCATAGCGTTGATCCGGGCCCGCTGGCATGCCGATATCGTCGATCAGTGCGTCGATTCCTTCATCGCCGAATGGCAGAAGACCGAAGGCGCCTCCCCCATCGACATTTTCGATGTACCCGGCGCCCTGGAAATCCCGCTGCATGCGCAGACGCTCGCCCGCAACGGCCGCTATAGCGCGATCATCGCAACCGCTTTCGTCGTCGACGGCGGCATCTATCGCCACGACTTCGTTGCCGACACCGTTCTCGATGCGATGATGCGCGTGCAATTGGATACCGGCGTTCCGATTCTTTCGACCGTGCTGACGCCGCATCATTTCCAGGAGACGGAAGCGCATATTCATTTCTTCAAGCAGCATTTCGTCATCAAGGGTCAGGAAGTGGCAAACGCCTGCCGACAGATCCTCAGCGAACGCGCCAAGCTGCTGCCATCGGTGACTGTCTGAGTTAAGATGGTGGAGGCGGCAAAGGCCCGCCTTCATTCCTCCGGCAAGGAGCATCGCATGACCGTCCTGCGAATTGTCCCCAATCTGCATGCGGCCGATCCCGCCAGCGCTCGCGCCTTCTATGGCGACCTGCTCGGCTTGGATATCGTTATGGACCACGGCTGGATCATCACCTTTGCCTCGAAGGCGCAGACTGTGCCGCAGATCAGCATAGCCAGCGAAGGCGGCTCAGGCACGACCGTGCCCGATCTTTCGATTGAGGTCGACGACGTCGATCACGTCTATCAACGCGCCCGGTCGATGCAGCTCGACATCGTCTACGATCTGAACGACGAACCCTGGGGAGTCCGGCGTTTCTACGTCCGCGATCCCTTCGGCAAGATCGTGAATATTCTGTCCCATCGATAGGCCGTTCATCCCAAATCGACGTTGAAGGTCACCCGCTCCGCCGACCATAAAGTCTCGGAATAGGTAATGGGCGCACCATCGTTATCGACATCCACTTTGAGAACGACCAATACCGGTGTTGACTTCGGCTGCCGCAACAACCGCGCCTCCTCGGCATTCGGCATGCGCGCCTCGATCTCGGTCGATAGGCGCACATAGTCGTGGACGCCGTAGCTCGCGAGTGCTGCGGTAATGGTCTGATATTGCAGCCTCGCCTTGTCGAAATCCGGAAATCGGTCAGCCGGATAGTAGGTGTCGCCAAGTTCGACGGGCACCCCATCCGCCGTCATGACACCGCGGCGATGGATGACCGGCGCGCCAAGCGCAAGCCTCAGCCGCGCCGCGACAAGCTCGGATGCCGGGACGACCTCGTGGATCAATAATTCGCCGCCAGGCTCGAAACCTTGCTCGATCAAATTCTGGGAGAACCGCGTCTTCTTCGAGAGCCTATAGTCGAGAGCCCCTCTGTGAACGAAGGTCCCTCGCCCCTGCTCCGCGCGCACCAATCCCCGCTGCTCCAAATGGCCGAGCGCCTGGCGGACAGTGAAACGGCTAACACCGAAACGTTGCATGAGTTCAGGTTCGGTCGGCAATTTGGCGCCCGGAGCAAAGGTCCCGGTGGCGATATCCGCCGCCAGGATTTCGCCGATCTGATGCCAGAGAGCACTGCCGCTCTTGCGATCGATCGTTTCCATATCAGATGCGCTTTTCGAGCCGGAACAGGAGCTTGTATTCAGCAGGATAGCTCAGCGCGTCGAGAATGCTCGGATAATATTTGCGATCCTTCGATCCGCTGACGAAGCCGCTATAGCCGAAACGCCGAACGGAAACATCGAAGCCGGCGGCTGCGAAGGCATCGATATAGTCCTGCGGAGAGCGATCCTGCACCGGCGCATTGCTGTTGCCGCCGATCAGCTCGCGCCACTTCGGCCAAAGCGGCATTTCGTTGTGGCAACCGGTGACGGCGTAATAGACACCGCCATTGCGCATGACCTCGAACATCTGCTCGGCATGCCGCTTCAACTCCGGCAGCAGGTAAACGACCTCATAGCTGAATGCGACATCGAAGCTATCGGCAAAAGGCGAAAGATCGGTGGTGACTTGAAACTGCAGCGGCATGTTGCCCTTGGCCGCCACAGCCGCCGCAACCGATTCCGAAGCAATGTCGATGCCGACGCCGCGACAGAACGGCCGCATCGCGTGAAGCAGCCGCAGAAAGCCGCCGCGATTGCAGCCAAAATCCAGCACGGTTTTCGACGAAAAATCCCGCTCCGGCACGCTCTCGATGAAATGCCGCCAATAGGGGCTGTGCGACTCTGCCATCGCGATGTCGCCATTCGGTTGGAGAAGCTCATCCAAGTGCATCATGCCGGCGTTTAGGGTAGGGGATCACCCCTCCTCATGCAAATGCGCCAGGAACACTTCCGCTGGCGTTTTGTAGCCGAGGCATTTCCGCGGCTGGTCGTTGAGATGGCGGGCAAGGTGGATCAAGTCGCGCTGAGAGACGGCTGCAAGATCAGTATCGCCTGGCATGAAGCGACGAATGCGCTTGTTGGCATTTTCGACGGCTCCCTTCTGCCAGGGTGCACTGGGATCGCAGAACCAGCTGCGCGCGCCAATCCCATCTTCCAAAGCCCTGAATCCGGCAAACTCGGTGCCGCGGTCGAAGGTGAAGCTCTGGCGTGCGAAGGCTGGCAAAGGAGAGAATGTTGCGATGATCTTGTCCATGATCGGACGGGAGTGTCGGCTTTGGTTCTTGATCATCACGGTGTAGCGGCTTTTGCGCTCGACCAATGAGGTGAGGTTGGCATGACCGAGCTCGCGTTCGAAGATCAAAAGGTCGCCTTCCCAGTGACCGAACCTCGTCCGATTGCCAATAAAATCAGGTCGTTGCGATATCCGATGACTGGCGGGAAACACGCTATTTCGTGGCTTTCTGGAGCCACGGGGGCGGCGCTTGCGGCGCGCCTCCGGCAGATAGCGATAAAGCCCCAGCCCGTAATCCTCCTTGCCGTAGATGAAGCGGTAGATCGTCTCCTTGCAAATGCGAACAAGGCTCAGGCCGTCCAACAGCAGACGGCCGGCGATTTGCTCCGGTGACCAGTAGGCCTCCAGCTTCTCAATCACCATACGACGCAGATGCGGATGGCGTCTAAGCTTTCGCAAGCGCCGTCGTCGCTCCTTGGCAATGTCATCGGCAACCGTCGAGAAGTAGCCGCTGTATTCGGGAAGCTCGCGGTCATGGAACGTGTTGCGCCTGATCTCACGATAGATGGTCGAGCGGTGACGACCGAGCTGGCGGGCCATCTCGTTGATCGGCACCTTGCGCTCGACAAGATGATGAAGGCGACGACGATCGGCGAGGGTCAATTGCTGATAGCATCGGGACATGCCAAAATCTCCAAAGTGAAGCCATTGAAATCATTGGCATGTCGCACTTGGAAATAGAATGTACCGGTTCGGTATGCCAAGTTGCATAAGTGGTCGCTGCATTTGCCATGATGCGCTCGCTGTTGGTGTTGACTGAGCGAGTGATAGCGCACCTCTGTGACAGGCACATGAATTCGTCCGGACGACTGGATCATTTGAGGGCTAATCGCTGGACAAATAAAAAGAGGGCCCTGCCAAAGCAGAGCCCTCTTCAATATGCCAAATGCCGACGCCTACGCGCGAATGGCCCGATCGTTTGCGTCGAAGCGATGCATATGTCTGGTCTCCGGCGTCGCATAGACCGTTTCGTCCGGCTCATATTTGTGTTCACCGAAAAGACGCGCGGTCAGAAGGCCGGTTTGGTTGGATTCGAGATAGATGATCGTATCGGCGCCGAGATGTTCGACATGGATGACCTTGGCGGCCCAGGTGCCGTGGTCGCGCGACAAAGTGATATGCTCCGGACGGATGCCGATGGTCTTGGCACCGCTCTGCTCGAGCTTCTCCGCCGGAATGAAGTTCATCTGCGGCGAACCGATGAAGCCGGCGACGAAGATGTTCGCGGGCCGGTTATAGAGCTCCATCGGCGAACCGATCTGCTCGATCGCGCCGGCGTTCATCACTACGATCTTGTCGGCCAGCGTCATGGCTTCGACCTGATCGTGGGTGACATAGATCATCGTTGCCTTCAGGCTGCGATGCAGGCGGGCGATTTCAAGCCGGGTCTGAACGCGCAATGCCGCATCGAGGTTCGACAGCGGCTCGTCGAACAGAAAGAGCTCCGGTTCGCGCACGATGGCGCGGCCAATGGCGACGCGCTGACGTTGGCCGCCGGAGAGTTCGGCGGGACGACGGGCGAGATAGGGGGCGAGAGAAAGCATGCTCGACGCCTTTTCCACACGACCTTCGATCTCATCCTTGGCGGTGCCAGCCTGCTTCAGGCCGAGGCCCATATTGTCCTTCACCGTCAGATGCGGATAGAGCGCATAGGACTGGAACACCATGGAAATGCCGCGCTTGGCAGGCGGCGTAACCGTCACATCCTTGCCATTGATCAAAACCGCGCCCGAGGTTACGTCCTCCAGGCCGGCGATGCTGCGCAAAAGAGTCGACTTACCGCAACCGGAAGGGCCGACGAAGATGACGAACTCGCCATCCTTCACCTCGAGGTCGATGCCCTTCAGCACATCATGCGTACCATAGGCCTTGCGGATAGATTTCAGTTGAAGCGATCCCACAGTCTCTTATCCCTTACAAATAAACGGGCTTGCCGGTGCGCACGCTCTCGTCGGCGGCGAGGCAGATGCGCAGCGATTGAACAGCGTCGGCCATATGGCGGCTAAGGTCGATATCCTCGCGGATGGCCTTCAGCATGAAGGCCTGTTCGCGATCGCACAGCTCCTGGTGACCCGGCTCTCCGTCCATGCGCAGATTCTGATCGGGACGGATGAACTTGCCGTTCGGACCGGTCTCGGCCGTATGCAGCCGGATGACGGAGGTCTTGGTGTGTGTGTCGATGTCGTCCGACTTGGCGTTGGGGTCCATGACGATCGAGACCGCGCCATTCGGCGACATCACATCCTTCACGAAGAAAGCCGTTTCGGAAATCATCGGCCCCCAGCCGGCCTCGTACCAGCCGACCGAACCATCTTCGTAGATCACCTGCAGATGGCCGTAATTGTACATATCCGGCGCGATCTCGTCCGACATGCGCAGACCCATGCCGCGCACCTCGACCGGCTTTGCGTCGGTGATCTGGCACATGACATCGACATAGTGCACGCCGCAATCGACGATCGGAGACGTGGTGCGCATCAGCGCCTTATGCGTCTCCCAGGTCGGTCCGCTCGACTGTTGGTTCAGGTTCATGCGGAAGACATAAGGACCGCCGAGCTTGCGCGCTTCGGCAATCAACCGCATCCAAGACGGATGGTGGCGCAGGATATAGCCGATCACCAACTTGCGGCCAGCTTTCTTAGCCGCGGCCACAACGCGCTCCGCATCTTCAACGGTCGTCGCCAGCGGCTTTTCCACGAATACGTCGCAGCCGGCCTCGAAAGCCATGACGGCATAATCCGCGTGGCTGTCTGAATAGGTGTTGATCGAGCAGAGATCGGGCTTCAGCTCTCTCAGCGCCGTTTCGAAATCCGGATGGATTGTGTAACCCTGCAGCTCATCAGCCAGCTTCGGCTTCGAGCGATTGACGAGGCCAACAATCTCGAAACCGGGATTGTTGTGGTAGGCAAGCGCATGGCTGCGGCCCATATTGCCAAGGCCGGCGACCAACACGCGGATCGGCTTATGAGATGAGCTCACTTGACTGCTCCGGATGTAATGCCGCGAATGAGTTGGCGTGAGAAGAGGACGTAGAGGATGAGGATGGGCAGGATGGCGAGCGTCAGCGCCGCCAGGACTGCGTTCCAGTTGGTAACGAATTGGCCGATGAAGATTTGCGAGCCCAGCGTCACCGTCTTGGTCGCCTCGCTCGGCGCTAGGATCAGCGGGAACCACAGGTCATTCCAGATCGGGATCATGGTGAAGACGGCGACCGTCGCCATGGCCGGACGAACCAACGGGAGCACAAGACGGAAGAAGATCGCGTATTCGCTGAGCCCATCGATGCGACCGGCATTCTTCAAGTCATCCGAGACGGTCCGCATGAATTCCGAAAGGATGAATATGGCAAGCGGCAGGCCCTGCGCCGTGTAGACGAGGATCAGCGAGGTCAGCGTATTGACCAAGCCGGCGGCGACCATGCCCTGCAGGATGGCGACCGTACCGAGGCGGATCGGGATCATGATGCCGATCGCAAGATAAAGCCCCATGATCATATTGCCGCGAAAGCGGTATTCCGATAGCGCGAAGGCGGCCATGGCGCCGAACAGCAGGGTCAAGACGATCGAGACGATCGTCACGATGAAGCTGTTCTCGAAATAGGTCAGGAAGTCCCCCTGCTTTAGAACGGTCTGATAACCGATCAGACTAAAGCTGGATGGCGTTGGGATGCTCAGGGGCGCGCGGAAGATCGAGGCGCGGTCCTTGAAGGAATTGATGATCGTCAGAAACACCGGAAAGATGGCAAGCAACGTGTAGGCGATCAACGCCAGATGCACGAGGCCGGAGCGGACAAGGGAAGTGCGTGCCTTGGACATCGTCGCCTCTCCTCAGAACTGGTAGCGGCGGATGCGCCGCTGGACGATGAAAAGATAGAATGAGACGCCGGCGAGAATGATCAGGAACATTACCGTCGCGATGGTCGCGCCCATCGAGCGGTCGCCGAGCTGTAGCTGGAAGCCGAAGAAGACGCGGTAGAGCAACGTGCCAAGAATATCGGTGGAACCATCCGGCCCCGCCAGCGCGCCCTGCACGGTGTAGACAAGGTCGAAAGCGTTGAAATTGCCGACGAAGGTCAGGATCGAGATGATGCCGATCGCCGGCAGCACCAGTGGCAGCTTGATCTTCCAGAACTGGCTCCAACCGGTGATGCCATCGCACTCGGCCGCCTCGATCACCTCTTCAGGGATGTTCAGTAGCGCGGCATAGATCAGCATCATCGGGATGCCGACATATTGCCAGACCGAGATCAGCGCGACGGTGACGAGAGCCGTGCCCGGCTTGCCGAGCCAGGGAGCAAAGAACGACTTAAGGCCGACCATGCCCATCAAATCGGGCGCCACACCCCAGAGCGGCGACAGAATAAGCTTCCAGATGAAACCGACGATGACGAAGGAAAGCAGCGTCGGCAGAAACATGGCGGTGCGATAGAAGGCGACGAACCGCAGCTTCGGCAGCGACAGCAGCGCCGCAAGCGCGACACCGATCGGGTTCTGCACGCACATGTGGATGGCAAAGAAGATCAAATTGTTGCGCAGCGCATTCCAGAAATCATGCGACCAGCGATCATCCCCGAACAACACTTTGAAATTGTTGAGACCCACGAAGGTCGATTGGTTGTCGACGACGTTGTACAGCGACAGCCGCAATGTCTCGATCAGAGGCAGGATCATCACCGCCGTGTAGACGATGAAGGCCGGAAGAAGGAAAACGAAGATATGCCAACGCTTCTGGCGCTTGATCGGGACCGCATCAAAAGCGGCTGCTATACTGGCTTTGCTCATGGCTTTCTGCCTGCTTTTATTGGCTACGCATCGGGACGGCAGCGCAAATGTTCAATTCGCCCGCTGTTCCGGCTCTCCGGCCAAACATGGAGAAACAATATCGGGCGCGGCTCGATGTGGTGTCGCGACAGCCGCGGGTCCGGCGGCTCATATCGGCATACAAATAATGAAGGCGCGTCATGCACTTACCCATCAAAAGCGGGAAAGCAGCAACCGATGACCTCTGTCCTTCTATCCGCAGGCACCGGCGGTAGAACAAGGTGAGGAGCACGAGGCCCCTCACCCGACTTACGTCAAAGCAGGCTTACTTTGCCGGCTTGTACCACTTATCGAGGCCGGCCTGCAGCTTCTTGGCAGCAGCGTCCGGCGCGTCCGTGCCGTTGATCACGTTGGCGGATTCCGTCCAGGTTTCGTTTTCCAGGTTCGGCGTGCCGCGCGACAGGATCTGGTACGTCGAACGAACCGTCGACTTGTGATTGTCACGCCAGGAAACGAATTCCTGAGCGAGCGGATCGGTCATCTTCACCGGATGCGAGTTCAGGCTGAAGAAGCCCGGGAGCGCGTTGGCGTAGATGTTGGCGAACTCGTCCGAGGCGACCCAGCTCAAGAACTTCTTGGCCTCTTCCGCATGCTTGCTCTTGGCATTCAGACCGACGCCGATATCCGGATGGTCGGAGATGTAAGCCGTGTCGCCAGCCTTTGCGACCGGCGGCGGGAAGGCACCCATCTTGAACTGAGCCTGCGTGTTGAACAGCGCGATTTCCCACGAACCGGCCGGGTAGATGGCAGCCTTGCCGAGCGTAAAGAGGTTCTGGCTGTCAGAATAGCTCTGGGCTTCGAAGCCGTCGCCGAGGTAAGGCTTCCACTTGGCGAGTTCCTTGTAAGGATCGACCCACGGAGCATCCGTCAGCTTTTCCTTGCCGGAAATCAGAGCCAGGCGGCCGTCTTCGCCCTTCCAGTAGTTCGGGCCGATGTTCTGATAGCCCATGGTTGCAGCTTCCCACAGATCCTTTGTGCCCATGGCCATCGGAATGTAGGTGCCGTCAGCCTTGAGCTTGTCCAGCACTGCGAAGAATTCGTCGCGGGTCGCCGGAACCTTGAGGCCGAGCTTGTCGAAGGCATCCTTGTTGTAGATGAAGCCGTGGATGACCGAAGCCATCGGCACGCAGAAGGTCGACTTGCCGTCGTCCGTGGTCCAGGCAGCCTTGGCGACCGGCGAGAAGTTATCCATACCCTTCAGCGATGTCAGGTCGGACAACTGCTTCTTATTGAAGAGGTCCAGCGAAGCGTCGAACGGACGGCAAGTGATGATGTCGCCGGCGGAACCAGCTTCAAGCTTGGCGTTCAGCGATGCGTTGTACTCGGTCGGAGCCGTCGGCGAGAAGACGATCTTGATGCCAGGATTCTTGGCTTCGAATGCCGGGATGATCTTTTCCTGCCAAATCTGCAGGTCGTCGTTGCGCCAGCTTTCAACCGTCAGCGTCACGTCCGCCGCATGCGCGAAGCCAACCGAGGTCAGCAGGCTGGATGCGAGGAGTAAGCCTTTCAGAACATTGTTTTTCATTTCCCTCTCCTGTTTAAGCGCCCGGAATAAGGCACCGTTCTCGATCTGAAAATCCGTTGGCATATCCGAGGAAACAGCCAACGCTCCACAAGGACCGCCAACATTGCCGGCCCCAAATGCACAAGGGCGCAAGGCACTGTGCCTGATCGGCCCGATCAATCGTGACCCGCCGGACGACCGGACAAGGACACAAGAAACTCAACACACGGGAAATTCGTGACGAACGCCGTCGCGCAGACCCTGTTTGATCTACGCGGCTCCTGACAACGGCAGAGGTCCGCCACCTTCTGCTTGGCGTTCCGGCTATTGTTATTCTGCCGGTTCTGCCGATGCCTGTTCGAACTGTTCCCTTGCAAGAATTAAGGCCAAAAAAATACCAATTGTCCAGCCGAAATTTAACTTTTCTGAGTCGGAAAAACCGATAAAAAATTTTATCGATATTTTTCAATATGATACAGAAACACAAAAAGCGACGCATTGCCTATTGGTAAATGGTATTTTTTTGGTATTGTAGGAAAAAATGGGGAACGGGTGGTTATCCGGAGGGTGTGATGACGGAGTTTGCGATCGGTATCGACGGCGGGGGAACAAGCTGCCGCGCTGCTGTGACAGACAGGCTGGGTAAAGTCCTCGGTAACGGCAAGGCGGGGGCAGCCAATATCCTTTCCGATCTCGAAAACTCTTTGGTCAACATCGTCGCATCCGCCCGAGAAGCCCTCAGCGACGCCGGACTCGATCCGGAGTTGGTCCATGCACTGCCCGCCGTTGTCGGCACGGCCGGCGCCAACGTCGGTGACTATGGCAAGCGCATCGAAAAAGCGCTGCCCTTTGCAAACAGCCATGTCGTCACCGACGCGACGATAGCGCTTCAGGGTGCGCTCGGCGATGCCGATGGAATAATCGGCGCATTCGGCACCGGTTCCGTCTACAATGCTCGACGCGACGGCAAGATTTGGGGCATCGGTGGCTGGGGCTTTGTCGTTGGCGACCAGGCCAGTGGTGCGCGTCTCGGCCGCGATCTGCTGGAGCGCTCACTTCTGGCGCACGACAAGGTGCAGCCACCCTCGCCAATCACCGAAAAGATCATGGCTGAATTCGGCGGCGATCCCGAACGCATCGTCGAATTCGCGCATGCTTCCAAACCGAAAGATTTTGCGCGTTACGCGCCGATGGTCTTTGAACATGCCGAAAGGGAGGATGTGGTCGCTGTCGGCATCGTCAAGACAGCGGTGAACGCTATCGCCGAAAGCCTCGACACGCTGCTCTGGCCCGAGTGCCCGGCGATCTGCCTACTGGGTGGTCTCTCGAAGGCATATCATCCCCGGCTCGCTTCGCGACACAAGGCGCTTCTCATGGAACCGAAAGGCGACGTATTGCGCGGCGCGGTCGAACTGGCGGCCAAGCTCCTGCAAAAAGACATGGGGAGCACGCCATGACCGAGGATTTAAGCCATATCTTCTCGCCGGAACGCCTTCTCGTCGGCGGCACCGGCCCGCTTTATGTCAAGCTGCGCCGCACGCTCGAAGACGCCGTCAAGGTTGGCACGCTGAAACATGGCGATGCCTTGCCGCCGGAGCGCGATATAGCCGAATATGCAGCCGTCAGCCGCGTGACGGTACGCAAGGCGATCGACGATCTCGTGGCGGAGGGCATCCTTGTCCGTCGCCATGGCTCCGGCACTTTCGTCGCCAAGCCGGTCTCCAAGGTCGAACAGCGCCTGTCGCAGCTAACGTCCTTCACTGAAGACATGGCACGGCGGGGCATGACAGCACGCTCCGAATGGCTGCATAAGGGCGTGCACACCCCCTCGCCAGATGAAATGATGATCCTCGGCCTTGCCGCCGGCACCAAGGTTTCTCGCCTCAGCCGTCTGCGCATCGCCGACGACCAGCCGCTGGCCATCGAACATGCCAGCGTCTCCGGCGAGTTCCTGCCGGACCCATCCACAGTGACCGCGTCGCTTTATGCCGAGCTCGAAAAGCGCCAGGTCCGCCCGGTCCGTGCCGTCCAACGTATCTCCGCGACCAACATGAAAGAGGCCGACGCCGGCCTGCTAGGCGTTCCCGTCGGGGCTGCAGGCCTGTCGATCGAACGCATCTCCTACCTCGGCTCCGGTCGCGCCGTGGAATTTACCCGCTCGCTCTATCGAGGAGACGCTTATGACTTTGTTGCGGAGCTGACGATCGGAGCGACGTAGGGTTGAGTTAACGAGCATCCCTCACTCGCTTTTTCCACTCCACCGTCAAATCAGATCATCATGCCGCGTCATCCACTGCGGTATCGCGGCTTTCCGGCACATAGTTGAGCACCGGTCCCAGCCAGCGCTCCATCTCCGCAACGGGCATGCCCTTGCGGGCCGCATAGTCTTCCACCTGATCTCGCTCGACCTTGGCTACACCGAAATAATAGGAGTCGGGATGGCCGATATAGAGTCCGGAGACGGAGGAACCGGGCCACATGGCGTAGCTTTCGGTGAGCTTCACACCGGTTGCAGCTTCCGCATCGAGCAGACGGAACAGAGTTTCTTTTTCGGTGTGGTCGGGCTGGGCAGGATAGCCCGGCGCAGGGCGGATGCCGGCATAGGCCTCCGCCAGCAGCTCGTCGCCGTCGAGGTTTTCATCCTTGGCATAGCCCCAGAACTCGCGCCGCACCCGCTCATGCATCCGTTCGGCAAAAGCCTCGGCGAAGCGATCGGCGAGCGCCTTAACGAGGATCGAAGAATAATCGTCATTGGCGCGCTCAAAACGCTCGGCGATGGCGATTTCCTCGATCCCGGCCGTGACGACGAAACCGCCGACATAGTCGCCGATGCCACTCGAAACGGGCGCTACGAAATCCGATAGCGCCACGTTCGGGCGGCCATCCCGCTTCGACAATTGCTGGCGCAGTGTGTAGAAGGTCGCGAGTTCGTCGGTGCGGCCCTCATCGGTGAACAATCTGATATCATCGCCGACCGTGCCTGCCGGCCAGAAGCCTACAACGGCGCGCGGGCGGAACCAGTTCTCCGCGATGATCTTTTCGAGCATGGCCTGTGCATCGGCATAAAGCTGCTGCGCCGCCTCACCCTGTTTCTCGTCTTCGAGGATGGCCGGGAAACGGCCCTTCAACTCCCAGGTCTGGAAGAACGGCGTCCAGTCGATGTATGTGGCAAGCTCTGCCAGATCGTAATTCTCGAACACCTTCGTGCCGAAGAACTGCGGCGTCACAGGTTTGTAATTCGCCCAATCAACCTTCTCCGCATTCTCACGCGCCCTTGCGAGCGGCAGCCGCACCTTCTCCGCCTCGCTGCGGGCATGCGCAGCGGCAACCTTGGCATATTCCGCGCGAACGGTATCGACATAGCCCTGCTTAGCCTCCGGCGACAATAGCGCCGAGACGACACCTACGGCACGGCTGGCATCGGTGACATAGACAGTTTGGCCCTTCTCATAGCGTGGATGGATCTTCACGGCGGTGTGCACGCGGCTGGTGGTTGCACCGCCGATCAGCAGTGGAATATCGAACCCCTGCCGCTCCATTTCCGAAGCAACATGCACCATCTCGTCCAGGGACGGGGTGATCAGGCCGGAGAGGCCGATGATATCGACCTTCTCGGCGATTGCCGTTTCCAGGATCTTCGTCGCCGGCACCATGACGCCGAGATCGATGATTTCGTAATTGTTGCAGGCAAGCACGACGCCGACGATGTTCTTGCCGATATCATGCACATCGCCCTTGACGGTCGCCATCAGCACCTTGCCTGCCGCCTGGCGTTCGCCGTTGCCGCCATTGGCGAGCTTTTCCGCCTCCATATAAGGCAGCAGCACGGCAACGGCCTGCTTCATGACACGGGCCGACTTTACTACCTGCGGCAGGAACATCTTACCTGAACCGAAGAGGTCGCCGACGACATTCATGCCAGCCATTAACGGACCTTCGATGACGTGCAGCGGTCGCTCGGCCTTTTGCCGCGCCTCTTCGGTATCCGCTTCGATATATTCGGTGATGCCGTTGACCAATGCGTGCTCGAGCCGCTTCTCGACTGACCAGTCCCGCCAGGCGAGATCCTGTACCTTGGCTTCCCGGTTACCGGCACCACGAAAACGCTCGGCTATTTCGAGCAGCCGCTCTGTGCCGTCGGGCCGGCGGTTAAGAACGACATCCTCGCAGGCCTCGCGCAGCTCGGGATCGATGTTGTCATAAACTGCGAGCTGGCCGGCATTGACGATGCCCATGTCCATGCCCGCCTGAATGGCATGGTAGAGAAATACGGCATGCATCGCCTCGCGCACCGGCTCGTTGCCGCGGAAGGAGAAGGAAAGATTCGAAACGCCGCCTGAGATATGGACCAAAGGCATGGTCTGGCGGATTGTTCGCGTCGCCTCGATGAAATCGACGCCGTAATTGTTGTGCTCCTCGATGCCGGTCGCGACCGCGAAGATATTCGGATCGAAGATAATGTCTTCCGGCGGCAGCCCCGCCTCTTCAGTCAGAAGCTTGTAGGCGCGCGCGCAGATCTCGACCTTGCGCTGATAGCTGTCGGCCTGCCCCTGCTCGTCGAACGCCATGACGACAACGGCAGCGCCATAATTGCGCAGCAGCCGGGCTTGCTTAAGGAAATTCTCCTCGCCCTCTTTCAACGAGATAGAGTTGACGATCGGTTTGCCCTGCACACATTTTAGACCGGCTTCGATGATTGAGAATTTCGAGCTGTCGATCATGACGGGCACACGGGCGATATCCGGCTCGGCGGCGATCAGGTTGAGGAACTCGACCATCGCCTTTTCGGAATCGATCAGACCCTCATCCATGTTGATATCGATCACCTGCGCACCGTTTTCGACCTGGTCGCGAGCAACGGCCAACGCTGCCGTGTAGTCGGCATTGGTGATCAGTTTGCGGAATTTTGCCGAGCCGGTAACGTTGGTCCGCTCGCCGACATTGACGAACGGAATGTCTTTGGTCAGCTCGAAGGGCTCCAGGCCGGAGAGCGACATAAATGGGCGGTGCGCCGCAAGCTGGCGCGGCTGGTATTTCGAAACCGCCTGAGCGATTGCGGCGATATGTTCCGGCGTCGAGCCGCAGCAGCCGCCGACAATGTTGACAAGGCCGTCTCGCGCAAAAGCTTCAACCTGCGCCGCCATCATCTCAGGCGTTTCGTCATATTGGCCGAATTCGTTCGGCAGGCCGGCATTGGGATAGGCGCAGACGAAGGTATCGGCAATGGCCGAAAGTTCCTGCAGATGCGGCCGCATGGCATTCGCGCCAAGTGCACAATTGAGGCCGATGGTGAAGGGGCTGGCATGGCGCACCGAATTCCAGAAGGCCGACGGCGTCTGGCCGGAGAGCGTCCGCCCGGAAAGATCGGTGATCGTCCCCGAGATCATCACCGGCAAGCGGACGCCCTTAGCCTCGAACCGCTCCTCGCAGGCAAAAATCGCCGCCTTGGCGTTCAGCGTATCGAAGATTGTTTCGATCAGGATGATATCGGCGCCGCCATCGATTAGGCCGTCGATCTGCTCGCCATAGGCCAGTCGCAGATCGTCGAAGCTCACCGCGCGATAGCCGGGATTGTTGACATCAGGGGAAATCGAAGCGGTGCGGTTGGTCGGGCCGATAGCGCCAGCGACAAAACGGCGCCTGCCGTCCTCGCGTTCGGCACGGATCGCCGCCCGGCGGGCAACTGCCGCACCCTCCTTGTTGAGGTCGTAAACCGCGCCTTCCATCTGATAATCGGCCTGGGCAATGCGGGTCGAAGAGAACGTATTGGTCTCCAGAATATCCGCGCCGGCCTTGGCATAGCGGTAATGGATTTCCTCGATGGCGTCAGGCTGAGTGAGAATCAGAAGGTCGTTATTGCCCTTTTGATGACAGGCGCAGCCAATAAAGCGATCGCCGCGGAAATGATCCTCGTCGAAGCCGAGCCCTTGGATTTGTGTCCCCATGGCGCCGTCAAGCACAAGGATTCGCTCGCTCGCTGCCCGCTTCAGGGCCGAGAAGACTTCACTGCCATCGCGTTTCGCTGTTTCCGAGCCAAAAAGATTGTCAAACATATGCGAACTCCACTGGCCTGATTGCGACGCATCCAGATCACATAAAGATATCTTTATGTCAACATATCTATGCCTTGGAGAAGCGCGGCGCAAGAATAATGCTGCTCCAGTTTGCCGCGTGTCCGAAAAATATCGATGCGAGCGCCCGCCAACCCCTACAGGCATGGACAACGCGAGGCAGCCGACACAGTTTCATTGGTTAAAGCCATGACAGTGCTTTCAGGCAGCGCTATACGGCTTGTGGCAAAAGAGTCTTGGGAGGATAGCATGGGCATACAGCGTGAAACGGCAGCACTCGGCAATTGGAGCTCGCGGGCCTATCACCGCCGTTGGTTGCTTGATCAGGCAAGCGGGCTTTTCGATTTCTTCCAATATCGCTGCATCAATCCTAAGGGTGGATTCTACGATATGGATGATGCCGGCAGGCCGCTCGATGCAGCCAACCCTGTGCGGGGCATTCATTCGACCGCGCGTATGGTTCATTGCTTTTCGATCGGTTCGCTGCTCGGCCGCCCCGGCTCCGAGGATATTGTCGATCACGGCATGAACTATCTCTGGAAGCATCACCGTGATGCCACCCATGGCGGATATGTCTGGTCGCTCAACAATGATGGCCCCGTCGATGCCAGCAAGCAAGGCTATGGCCACGCTTTTGTGCTGCTCGCCGCCTCCTCCGCCAAGACCATCGGTCATCCGCTTGCTGACGGCATGCTTGCCGATGTCACCGAAATTCTGAACACGAAATTCTGGGAGGAAAAACACGGCGCCATCGCCGAGGAGTTCAACCAGGATTGGTCGCCGATCGATGGTGGCGCCTATCGCGGCCAGAATTCCAATATGCACCTGACGGAAGCGCTGATGGCAGCCTTCGAAGCGACCGAAAATAAAACATACCTCGACAAAGCCGAAAGCATCGCCGATCTCGTCATTCGCCGCTCCGCCGGTTCCGTCGGCTGGCGCGTCGCCGAACATTTCAATACCGACTGGGAACTCGACAAGGATTATCGCGGCAACGAAATGTTCCGCCCCTCGGGCACGACGCCCGGCCATTGGTTGGAATGGGCGCGCCTCGTCCTGCAGCTCTGGTCTCTCGGCGGCAAGCAGCACGACTGGATGCCGGATGCCGCCAAGGGTCTGTTCTCTCAATCGATGTCACTGGGGTGGGATAACCATAAAGGCGGCTTCTTCTATACGCTCGATTGGGCTGATACGCCGGCCAAACGCAACAAGCTCTGGTGGCCGGCATGCGAAGGCGCCGGTGCCGCGCACTATCTCAACGAACATGTACCGAGCGATTTCCACGAGGAGAGCTATCGAAAGATCTGGGGCACCATCGGCCGATTCTTCATCGACCATAAAAATGGTGGCTGGCATGAGGAACTCACAGAAGACTTGGTTCCCGCCCATACGATTTTCCCAGGCAAGGGCGATATTTATCATGCCCTCCAGGCCTGCCTCATCCCCCTCTTCCCGGCAACAGGCAGTCTGACCAAAGTCATCGCTGACGCTGGCGGCAAAATCTGAGATGACGGGCGGCGTCCGCTAAGTCAGACGCCGCGATCCTCTTTTATGACAGGCTGAGATTGTGCAGTTCGTGACCAAGCGTGAGCGCCAGAGCCTCAACAACGAGATTGTGGTCTTCACGCTGCGGAAGTCCCGACACGGTGACCGCGCCGATGCAACCCGTGCCGTGAACGAAGATCGGAAAGCTGCCGCCGGATGCAGCATAGTCGGCGCTTGAAAGCCCGTTGTGCTCGATCGTCTTGCCCTGCTGCTCCAGTCGCAGAGTGCTGGCATAACTGCTGCGGAAATAGCGCAACACCATATTGCGCTTACGGCGGATCCAGTTGGAATTGTCCGGCGTCGAGCCAGGCAGCGCGATGTAGAAGACCAGCATGGAATGCAATGTGATGTCGATCGCGACACCCAAATTGCGTTCGCTGGCAAGGTCATGCAGCAACTTGCCAAGCACCCACGCGGTCGAAAGATCGAAAGCATCGAAGCGCAGCGTCTCCTCTTGCAGGGCGATGCGGCTGAGGTCGTGTTCGATCGTCATGGAAAATCCTTCCTCCAGAATTGGCCGGCTTATCAAACGCGAACGAGATGATTTGTCTACTTATCTCTTCGGTATGTCGAAACCGAGCCGCCACTTCTGGCCGAGCACGAGATCGACATCTGCCGCTGATCACTTACCCAACGTCGCCTCCTCTTGCCCCTCGAAGAGGAACAGGTCATTGATAGTATTCCACGATCGTCCGCTGAAGGAGCCTGCTGTCATGAACGCAAAATATGCACTGCCCGCTATCCTGGCCTGCACTTGCACCTGCGCCATGACTCCCGCTATGGCCGAGAATCCAGCTCAATTGGTTCTGCGCGATGGTTTCGATGCTACCGACTTCTCCCCTTCAGGCCATCTCTATTATCGCGACAATTCCGAACAGAAAGCTGGCAAGATCGAATTCCAATCGGAAGTAAAGCGCACCGGCACCGGCGCGCTGAAGCTCAGCGTCAAGCCGCTCTGCCAACCGGACAAGACGAACTGCAGTGAACGAGCAGAAATCTGGGAACGCACCAAATATCGCGTCCCCTATAACCAAGGCGTCTGGTATGGCTTTGCGGTCAAATTCGCCGACCCTATTCCCTCCGGTGATCATCGCTATCTCATTGCGCAGTGGAAGCGCGAGATCGGACCGAAGGCAAAGGGAGATTTCAGCCCTTTCCTGGCGCTGCGACTGAACAACGGCAAGCTCTTCGCCACAGTCGAAACCAACTATGTCGCTCCACCGACAACCGAGGTCAGCGACGCGACAAAGAAGTGTGCTGACAATCAGGCGCCGGTCTGGTTCCGCTCGGACACCAATCAGATGCGAGCCCTTGTCGCCACCGACAGCAGTTGGGGTAAGGAGGATGGCAAGGAATTCACCGGCTGCACCAGTGCCATCACCATCACCGACCATGGCAATAAATTGCCGACACCGGAATCCGGCTGGATCGACTTTGCGATCTACAGCAAGCCTGGCCCTGACGGTACCGGCCATATCGAGATCTTCGCCAACGATAAATGGATTGTCACCGTCAAGGGACATATTGGTCATGCCGACAAGGGTTTAGGCAAAAATCAGTATTTCAAGTTCGGCCCCTATCGAGCCGCCGACACGACGGAATGGACGCTCTATTACGACGATTTTCGCCGCTCGCCTCGCTGCGCCGATGTCCTGTCGGATGCGAACCTCTGCCCTATGAAATGACCCGTTTCCGTACGCCTTCCCGGCAATGACATCGCGGCGAAAAGCCAGTTGCCACCGGCCCAGATTTTCGTAAAATCTCAGTGAACCTTTTTGCCTCTCATTGGTTATCTGCCTCAGCAGAGGAGACCACTGAAATGCTCACCACTCATCGCGATTGCAAACACCATGTGGAGAAAAACGCCATTCCTTCGCTTGGCGAAATCGAGGGACGTGTCGCAGTACTCGAAGTCGTAGCCCAATCTGCTCTGACTCATGTTTTCTTCGAGGGGCATGTCGATGTCGACGCGACCCTGCTTGCAGACATTCGCAGGGCCATGCACCGCAAATGCCGGGAACTGAAACTCGATGGCGAGGACACAGCCTCTGCCCTATCTTATGCCGAGGAATTGATCGAAGCAGCGGTCGAGGCGTCGCAGCCGGTTCATCAATGATGCCTTCGCGGCCGAGACTTATCCTTTTGATCATGGTGGCACTCGCCCTTGCGCTGGGTGTCCTGCTGTTCGTTGTACCGCATAACGGCAGGGAACAGATCGAAAATCCAGCACCGCACGCGCCGGACCAGACACCGCAATAGTCTCCTTCGAGCAAGCACCTGTGCCGATACGAAACTGTATCTGTATCAAATCAGGCAGGCGTTAACGCCGGCAAGAGAAGCCGATTGCAAACTTTTGGAATCAAAGCAGTCTTTGCTCCGCTTCCGCTCAAGTTCGAGCTTCCAACCACGGTGTAGCGAATGTCTATGATGGTCAACTCGCCCCTATATCCCGATGATGTCGATATCCTCGCTGGCGCGCTCTACGCCTGGTGTGCCGAACGCAGCATCAAACTGCAAAGCCAGGAAGGCCTGTCCGCGGCCAACGTCGCGATCAGCCTCTATGACGCTGGCTATCAGACACAGGATCGACTGCTCGGCGCCTTTCACGATTACGAATTTCACTGAAATTCATAGCGCCTGTGCTGCGGCCTCATCGGCAGAAGGCGCGCCTCGCCGCAATTCGTGGATAAATCGGAAGCGCGGGGTTTTCACCTGCGCAAAGCAAGCTTGCGGCAGAGCTGGACCTCCGCTGCAATCATTGCGCCGTTACGCCGCCGCAGTGGCCTTCCGCAATACGCCCGCGATACAATCCCGCGCCTCTAAAATCCCCGACCATTCGTCCTCATAAAACGAGGAGTCGTAGATTAGCGTGAACGGGCCTTTGTAGCCTGCAGCATTGGAGAGTTCGACGCAGCGAACATAATCCTCGGTATCGAGGCCTGTTTCCGAATAATGCGCTTTGGCATGGCAGAGTTCGGCGCGACCCATGATCTTGGCGAGATCGCCATATTTGCCCGCGCCGCTCCAATTGCCGAAATCGCCGTTGAGACCAAGCTTGCCGTCAAGCGCGTCAAGCACACGGTTGACCTCGACCGGCCCCGGCAGCAGCGAGAACCAGTTTTCGATAACAAGTCGGATACCGCTTCCGGCAATCCGCTCGGCCAGCCAACGAAGATGTTTTTCTGTCCGGCTCAGCGCCTCGTCGGTCGGCTGCGCCTTACCGGCAATCACGCGCATGTTCTCGGCGCCGAGCGCCATGGCGACCTCGATCCAGCTCGCCATCCATTCAGCGTCACGCTCCGCCGTCTCAGGATTACTGAGATCGCCGTCTTCAACCAACAGCGTCTGCACTTTGACGCCTGCCTTGTCGAAGGCATTTCGCAGATCGGCAATGTAAGCGGTCGAACGGCTCGGCAGATGAAACGAGCAGATTTCCATGCGGAAGATGCCGCGTTCGGCGAATTGTTTCGGGAGATCGATCAGAGCGATCGAGCCTTCCCCGTAAGTCGGTTGCCGCGCTGGGGCATCCGTGCCGCCGGGCTTGTAAGGATAAGTGCTGCCGAGCGCGCGGTGCAGCGACCATGTGGAAACGGCAAAACGATCTGCCAGATCAGCCGAGAAAGCCATTGATATCTCCTCCTCTTTTGCCCGCGACGAGCAAAAGCGCGCCCAGCGAGTTTACCGGCCAGCCTTATTTACTTGGTTAGCCACGCCCTGCCAACCGTCTCATAACGGTGATCGCATCATTCGCCAAAACCGCGGTCAACTCAGCCGACGGGAGTGACTGCGCCAGTTTGGCGGTTTGGCCGGACCAAAGATTGGTGAAATCACCGGAACCAGCCGCTTCGGCCTTGGCGCGCAGTGGCGCCAAGGCACCGCCGGCCGTCGGAAACGCGGGCACCAGATGAGAGAGTGGCCCCACCTCTCGCATGATGCGGTTCATCACACCCCTCGCCGGCCGTCCGGTGAAGACATTGGTCAACGCCGTATTATCGTCGCCTGCATGCTCCAGTGCCGCGCGATGGACCGCGGGAATTTTCGCCTCGGGCGTAAACAGATAGCTCGTGCCGATCTGCGCGGCGGAGGCGCCAAGTGCGAAAGCTGCCGCAATCCCCCGCCCATCCGCAATTCCGCCGGCGGCAATGACGGGGACCGTAACAGCATCGGCAATCTGCGGCACCAGCGCCATCGTGCCGACCTGCGTCGCCATATCTTGCGTCAGGAAATTGCCGCGATGGCCGCCAGCCTCGAAACCCATGGCGATGACGGCGTCGACATCACGTTCGGCAAGCCACCGCGCCTCCGCTACCGTAGTCGCTGACGAAATTATCTTTGCTCCGGTTGCCCGCACTCGTCGGACCAGATCCGCATCCGGTAGTCCAAAATGAAAGCTGACGACCTCAGGCCGGTAGGCCTCTACGATTTCACAGAAGGAGGTATCGAATGGCGCGCGTCCGCCAGCCGGAACCGGTGCGGCAGGATCAAGCCCTGCTTCGACATAGTAGAGGGCAAGCCGTGCTCGCCATGCCATGTGCCGCGCAGGATCGTCTTCAGGCATGGTGTGAGCGAAGAAGTTCACATTGATTGGCTTTTTCGTTGCCGCTCTTATCATATCCAGAGCCGCGCGGAGTTGCTCCGGATTGTATTGAGCGCTTGGCAGGGATCCGAGACCGCCAGCCTCGCTTACTGCAATTACCATTTCTGGCGTCGTCGCGCCTGCCATGGGAGCCTGGATAATGGGAATGTCGATATCGAATAGGTCAAGGATCCGGGTATCTGGCCATTGGCTCATCACAAGCGCCTTTCATCTCCAAAGTCCGCCTGCCATCATTATCAGCCTAGTAACGATGGCGGTAATGATTAGTGCAGATGTATCCATAGCGGTTGTCGATGGAATGAAGATCTCATGCTGACGACCGGAATAAACTTGCCTCAGCAAAAGCAATGCCTGGAACGATTACAAAAACCACAAACGCAAAAGGGGGCCTCTCCCGTTAAGGAGAGGGCGAGATAGGGAAATGGTCGGCACAGTAAAACCGACGAATGCATTAGAGAAAACTGAAATCAACGCGACAATACGGCATATAGCGGTGGCAGTCAGGGTGCGGCCCTTCCACCTCCTATCCATCGGGAAATCGAATCGAAAATCAGGTCAGCGATCCACATGGCGCAGACACCAACCACGAACGCCGTCGCATTCATGGCCGCGGCGTCCTTTTCCGGTAGCGGCCAATTGATGGCGCGCAGATAATAAAGCGCTGGCTCTGTCAGATAAGCCGCCGCCAGCGCCCCGCAAATGGGCGACGCGACAATTTCTCGGGTGGTATAGCGCCGACGGGATAAGCCACGCAAAATGCCCCCGGAGAGGCCAGCGATGACGACGCCGACCTTGATGCCTAGCGCATCGAGAAAATCGTTCACCGTCATGATCTATCTCCGCAAAACCCTTGCAACAAGAATCTGCCGCGTCCCGCCAAATAACTAAAAAGGGCTGTTATTCACCGACAGGCGGCTGGGGCTTGATCAAACCGGAAAGCCCGTCGCGGGTAACATTGACCACGATCTTGAGTGCGCCGAGACCCGCGATAACGTAGGCTGTGTAGCTCGGTCCGATAAAGGATCGTGAACATTCTAGCGTGCCATCGCCTAGCTGTGTGCAGCCCGTGGCCAGAAGAACGGCAACCAACAGCGCCGACAGCGTGATTAGTATATTCAAAACATTGTGCAAAGCATTGGTGTTCAACGTAAGGTTCCTTTGTGAAGGCATGAAAATTACTGCGCCTGTCGGGCGACATTGAGGGCGATATCGATTGTTGCGTAGGCCTGCACTACCTGTGCCAAAACATCTGCGGCCGTCTCGCGCTCGGGGTCGACGCAAAGGCTCCGCACGCCGATATAAGCAGCCGCTTCCTTGTTGATCACCGATCGCTTGACCGTACCAATCGCGACAATGGACATAAAAGCGGCATGTGCAGTTTCCAACGCTTGACAAGCCTTCGGGAGATTTTTCTGGATCGCGATATCGAGCGACGCCGTTTGACAACCGGATAACGCAAATCCGACCGCCGCTGCTAAGAGCGGAGCACGCATGTAATAATCCTTTTCTAGGGAAAAATGATTGTGTTGAGCCGCCGCAGTCTTGTGACGCAGACTACCGCGCCGCTTCGACTGCCGCCGCGAAGGACTTCGCATAATCCGCAATGCCTGCGGCTCGATCGGTGCCGTTGATAATCCCGCGGGCACCGATCCAGTCGGTAACCTCGACGCTGAAGTAATCGGCCAGCTTCTTGCCTGTAAACCTGCCGTTGATCATGCCGTCGAACAAGATTTCGACCGCCTTGGCAGGATCGAGTGCCTTGTCGGGCTCATCAGAAATACTGTATTTCACATAATTGTCGTAACCGGTAATCTGTACCAAACCCCGTCCACGATAGCGCCATCCGTCACCACTCGCCTCGTCGCCATTGCCCATGCGGCTCGCATATGCGCGATTGGCGATACATTGTGGCTGTCGGGCATAGATCGCCGCTTGCGCTGCCGTAAAGTATTTCGGAAATGTAGCCTTGAGACCCGCGGCCGAGTAATTGAGGTTTTCCACAATGGCGCACATCGTATTGTCACTTTCGTGATAAGCCGTCGCTAGCATGTAGGAGAGCCAGCGTACATCGAGCGGGCTCATCTCCCAGGCATCGAGGATGGCCTCCGTGCCGTTCACCTGATTTTGTGACAGCCGCCCGCCGAACAGCGATGTGCGCACCGCCGCGAAGAATTTCGCACGATCCATGAATGATCCTTTGACTAATATTAAATTTGGCGTCGAACCTTGAAGATCGCTAGAATTTGCTTCCAGGCGGCCAATTTAGCCGCCCATTTTTCTTCATAGCGGACCAGAAACTCTTACGCTCGCAAGGGCCTCTCTCTGCGAGCGGCAAAGTTCTTCCTATGCGGTTTCCTCGGGCGACGAGATCATCGTCGTGTCATCGGCAAGTTCCATTTCTGACCTTTCAGACGCAACTCCAACTCGCTGTTTTGCTTCCAACTGCGCTCGCGCCTGTGCGAGCTGTCCGGCGAGATCGTCTACGGCGCTGGCAAAACGCTCCACCTCACCTTGTAGAAACTCATTCTGCTTCTTGAGAGAGTTCACGAAGGTAGACATCAAGTCCTCCTTTTACGCCGCTATTGCCGGCCAAGCGAAGGCGTCGACATCCGCCGTTGTCTTAATCGTGCCTGCAGCGATGGCCTGAGCTACCGCGTCCTCAGCCGCAAAGCTGGCCTGCACGTGAGCACCGACTGCATTGGCGATCGCCGTCACCTGCTCGACGGTCAGAATGACAAAGCCATTTGCAGTCTTGAAATTTACGGTGACCGTGGGGTTAGCCTGCACATAAGCATAGGCTCCGGTGATGAGTGCCTGGCTCTGCCGATCCGTAGCAATCTTCGTGCCGTTAAAGACGATGCCGCCCGTTTCGATGGCATACCGCTTGGTCGCAGCATAGACGTAAAGATCGACCGGAGCTGGCTCCGGAGACCAGCCGGCGACGACTGCCGCGAGGCCTTCCGGCATTTCCGGCCAATCGCCGGCAGAGCTGACCAAGTTGGCTTCCTTGTTGCTCAGTTGATCGAGGATCGCATTCTTGTCGGTAGCATCCAGTCCGGACATGATCTTGGCAGCGAGCGCAAGCCAATAATCGGGCACGTTGTAGATCTGCTGCCGGCCGAGCCAGAAGGCAACGCAAGCCATCCAGCGATCGGCCTTGTTTTCCGATCGAGCGGCAAGCAGCGCCTCGACCATCGGTTCATACATGCTGTCTATGCGGTACATGGCAGTCCTTTCCTGCGGTTCAAGCTTGGGCATAGGCGCGCACGGCCTGCCAATCGATCTCGTAGGCGGTGCGGATTTCGGGAGCCGTTTTGGCGGCGGCAAGAGCGGCGTTTGCCGATCGGCGGACGGCTTCGATCATCTGCGAGCCGACCTTCCAATGCTGATCTCGCGTTAGGATTTCGACCGCCTTCTCAAAGCGGCTAACGCCATGTTCGGCAGCTTCGGCCGAGATATGCGGCGTCTCGCTTTCGGCAACATTTGCACCTTGCTGGCGATCGGCGGCAATCAACTGCGCCTCGCGAAGCTTCAGCGCATAGACGGCCTCCTGACCGGGTGTAAGCGTGATGAACAGAGCGCGCGCATGGCCGATCTGTTTGTCAATGAAAGCCTGCGCCTGGACGCGCTCCGAAGTGAGATCGGCGGCCACGTTAAACAGCATGAATCGTCACCTCGAAGTGATGGAAGGCGGCGGGTGCGATAAAGGAAAATCTATGGTCGCCAAGAACGTCGGTGGTGAATTCGAAAACATCGTCCTCAATCGCGACAATATCGCCGGCATGAAGAACCGAAGTGCCAGCCGGCACGGCAAAGCGCACCAGGTCCACGCCATCAGCCTTGACGGTGTATTCGGTGACATCGAGCGCGGTGCCCTTGGAAGTGATGACGCCATCCAGCACATAGCAGTGCGCATCGATATCACGGCGGTATTGGTCGGCCGGCACCTCGATCGCCTTGAAGCCCTGGCCATAGATCGCCGCATAGTGCGGCAGCAGGCTCAAGGCACAGTCGCCGCTCTGCCGAATGGCTCCATCAGGGCCGTAGACGATGTAGTGGAGCGTTCTATCTTCTAACGCAGTCACGGAGCTACCTCTTGAGAGCTGTTGCGGTGATGTTGCTTTCGTTCCAGCCGATGGTGTTGCCGGGGCAATAGATCTGCAGGATGTAGGTGTGGTTGCCAGCGCCGGGGGCGTCATAGAGGCCCGAGACGGCCACGAGGCCGGCCGTATATGTGGTCTGTGTGGTGCTGCCGTTGCTGCCGCCTGTGCCGGAGACGACGGTCTGAACCACGCCGAGATAATAGGTCTGGCTAAAGATCGCTGTCCCGTCACGGAAGATGTTGACGCCGATCGGCTGAGAGTTCTGGCTGCCGCCATTCTGGTTGTACTGACCGAGCGTCATGGCGTCGATCACGACGCGACCGTCGCCGGCAACATTGACGACGCAGCTCACCAGATTGACCGTGGCGTTAGCCGCGATGTTCTGGGTGCCGGCGACACGCCCTACACCCACTCCGGTGACCGCACCCCCGGAGATGTTGGATGTTCCGACCTGCAGCGTGCCGATAACGGCCGAGCTGATATTGACCGCACCGAGATTGGCGGTCAGCGCATCCAGGCTGTTGACCGAGATTTTGTTGGCGGTAACGGCGCCATCCACGATCAGTTCGGCCGACATGGCACGCCGCATAACGGGCTTGGACCAGAAGCAGGAGCTGCCGGTGCCGGCCGTCCTGTTCACCTGCAAATCCATGGCAAGAGCGCTTATTCCGGAAGGAACAGTGTATTTTCCTTGCAGACGAACCCATGCATTCTTTGTGCTCGTGCCGGTGATCACTACAGGCGAGATCGTCCCCGAAGGCGCGCGCGGGAAGGCATATATATTGGCCTGATTCGCATCAGTGTTGTTGACCCAAACGTCGAACGCGTAGGTCTCGCCGGACGAGACGGCGACAAAGTTGGAATAGGCGCAGTCTCGGCCGAGCGACTGGAGGAAATAACCGGCCGCGTCCCCACCACTGCCGTCATTATAAAAATTCTGCAGGTTCTGCGTCGTCCAGCCGGCGATGCTGCCCGCCTGCCAGCCGTTGTCCGCCATGTTGGAGAAGTCGGTCAGCACGAGTTGCTTGGCGGTGATCGCGCCAGCCGCGATCTGAGATGCGCCGATCGTGTTCGCGGCAAGCCTGTCGCCGGTGATCGTGCTGGCAGCGATCGTCGTGGCAGTGACTGCACCGGCCGCGATCTTGCCGGCTGTGACCGCATTGGCTGCGATCGCGTCTGCGGTTACGGCATTGGTGGCGATCTTGTCAGCTGTCACGGCGCTCGCGACGATACCGCCGTTCATGATCATCACCACGCCGCCATCGCTCCAAGGCGTAAACTCTGCTGCGTTCGGCGGACAGCGGCACAGCATCGGCTTGTTGAGGAACATATAGCTGTCGGTTTGGCCGGCGTTCGTTTCATATTTGCGGATATAAATTGATACCGCGACCGCATTGGCGGGAGCCGCACCAACACACCTGAGACGTGTCCAGAGGTCCGGATTGGTCGAACTTCCCGCGATACCGTTGTTCTGATCGGTCGTAGTATAGCCAACAGCTACGCCATCTGAACCAATCCACTGTATCCGCAGCTCAACCAAGCAGCGATGGGCAGAGACATAGGCTGATACCTCGAACCAGTCACCGGGAGCGCAGGGCACGCCATATTTGAGGTTGTTCGGCAGTGTCGGCGCGTCAGGCCGCCCCCAACGAATGTCACTCCAGTAGTTGTTTCCGGTATTAGCGCCGTTCTGCCACGACATCAAAGTCGGGCAGTTCGGCCCAGCCCATGATTCGGTGACAGCACGGATGCGGAAGGTTTGATTGGGGATCGTGCCATTCGGCAAATAGGTCCAGCAATCCATACCCATCGAGAAACTTGCATTCTGAAGCAGGTTCTTGCCGGAGCCAACCGCAAGCGCATCCGTGGTGACGGCATTGGAAGCGATCTTGTCTGCGGTCACCGCATCGGCTGCGATTTGCGAGGCCGAGACTGCGCCGGTCGCGATCGTGCCCGCCGTGACCGCATTCGCGGCAATGGTCCCGGCCGTCACTGCCCCAGCGGCGATCTTGCCGGCAACCACAGAGCCGTCGACCAGCAGATTAGCCGACGCCTTGCGCAAGAAGCTAACACCCCCGAACGAGATGTTGCCGTCTGTGAAATCCCGCTGAACGTAGATACGGAATATAGCTCCAAAGGCGTTCACGGGTGGGGTCATCGTAACCGTATAGGCCTGAAGCCCGGAAACTGTCGTGCCTCCCGAGGTGTCGAAAATGGCGAGATAAACATCAGGGTTCAGGAGCTGACCTGTGGCGTCTGTCCAGTGAACGCGCGCCCACACTCCCATCTTCGTACCGGACGTTCGGATCGCTTGGCACGACACAAGATACTGCTGCCCCGCGACGATCGGAAACGCATCCGACTGGACGATTAGTTGGTAGCCGGGACCCGCAACATAGGTGTAATCAAGCGAACCCTTGCTGTTGAATGGCTGTGTCGCCACCGGGTTGATGACCGCATTGGCAGGTCTGGAGAACCAAGAATCGGAACTTTGCATCTGGTTATCAGGAATGAGGTTTTCCCAATCCTGTAGAACGAGACTGCGCGCTGTGATTGCATTCGCCGCGATCTTGTCGGTCGTGATGGCGTTGGCGGCAACCTTAGAGGCCGTCACCGCGCCATCTTCGATCATGACCGCGCCGGTGGCCTTGCGCAAAACCGGCTTAGCGATGTCGTAGGACCCACTGTTGTCGGCCGTGCCGGGGCGCGCGGTGAGCTGAAGGTTGAACCTTGCCGGGATACCATTGTTCGCCACGGTGGCGGGGATGTTCACCAGCGCCTGCACCTTCGTCCAAACCGTGGGAACGTTGGCAGCGAGAGCAAAATACACCTGTGGCCATACAGTGTTCGCGCTCGTGCGATCAGAGACCGACAGGTACGAGCCGAATGACGCTGTGGGTGCACCGTTTTTCCGGATATAGAACTCGACATAGTAACTGTCCCCGGCCGAGCAGGGCATTGAGCCCGTTGTAGCGGCCCCAGGGTCGAAGATGGCGTAGTCGATCCCGCCATTCGCGTCCGGAATGCGGATATAATTTGGCGCGGGATCTCCGGATGCTCCCACAATCCGGCTGGGTGCGATCGTGCCGCCCAGCAGCCAACCGTCCGTGCCCGCCGCTCCCTGGTCAAAGAACGGGTTGGTGATCATGTTGGCGAAGTCACCGATTGCGACCGACTTGGCCGTCACCGCGCTTGCGGCGAGTTGCATCGCCCCGATCGCGCCGGCAGCAATCTGTCCGGCCGTGATGCCGTTGGCGGCGATCTTGTCGGCAGTGACGGCGCCGGCGGCGAGCGCATTGGCCGTGACCGAACCGGCCGCGAGCTTCGGCGTGGAGACAGCGCCGTCGGAAATCTGTGTTCCGACGATCTGACCAGCGATGTCAGCAGCCGCTGTCGCTGCCGTCCAGGCACTGCCGGTATGCCGGTAGAGCTTGTCATCCGTCGTCAGATAGACTGTTCGGCCCTCGACATTGCCCGTCGTCGGTAAGCTCGAAACAATTTCCACCGGCCGAATATCGGAAGCGAACTTGGTCGTATCGACCGCATTTGCCGCAAGCTTTGCGGCACTCACAGAACCATCGGCAAGTTTACTCGCATCGACCGCCAGAGCCGCCAGCTTATTATTCGTGATCGCGCCATCCGCGATTTGTGCAGCGTTCAGCGTCCCGTTGACATCGCCAGCCGCGACGGCGGCCGTCCATGTGCCGCCGTAGTAGCGATAAAGCTTCCCATCTGTCGTCAGAAAAACCTGCCGGCCTTCGACATTGTCGGTGGTTGGAAGGGAAGAGACGACCTCAACAGCCTTGATGCTACTCGCGAGGCTGGTCGCATCAACCGCACTCTGCGCAAGCTTTGCAGCGGTCACGGCACCGTCTGCGAGCTTGGCGGAGATCACCGCGCCGCTCGCCAACACGTCGGCCGTAACAGCAGCCACCTGCAGCTTCGCCGTCGAAACCGCGTCGTCGGCGAGCTTCAGATTGGTAACCGCCTCGTCCATGATCTTGGCGGCGGTCACAGCCGCATCGGCGATCTTGGAGGCGATGATCGCGCCATCGAGAACGTCGCCCGCTTGAATCAGGACATTCGGCGTCTTCACGCTCAGCCAGGCCGACCAATCCGTGGCGCGGTTGGATTTGGGAATATAACGGCCCCTCGCCTCGTAGTCGGTGTTCGACAGCATCCACTGGCCCGAGATCACCCAGGAGAATGGCGAAGCATAGCGAGTGCTGTCGCTGTCGAAGACGATATCGCCGGTGTCCTTTAGCCGGACTTGCACCCACACGCGCTCAACATCGTCCATGTCCGCCGCGCAACTGATCTTGATCGCCGGCCGACGATCGATGCCGCCGGCGTCTTTCACAGTTGCCGGCTCGACGGTCCAGCCGACCATTGGCTGGGACGGCGGTGTAATCGGGCCGATCCAGCCGGTGGCGGAGGGCAATTGCAAACCGCTGTGCCAATCGTAGTCGGCAGGATCGACTTCCTTCAGCGTGACGACGATCAGGAAATTCGGCTGCGGCTCGACCTTGACGACAAGGAATTTCTTTTCGTCATAGCCGTTGCGTGCCGAGGTCCAGGAAACGACATCGTTCGGCTCCAGCGGATAGGCGTCGGGCGGTAGCGATATCTGGTGCACGCGGAAACGCCGGTAGTCCTGGATCATCGCCAGGCCGACACGCTGCACCTGATTGGCAAAGGGAACGGCCGGCAACTGGATCTGCGCCGGCAGGCGGCGATTGCCGTCCTGAGCTTCCAGATCGGCATTGTAGCGGCCCGGCGCATCCTTCGTCGCCCACTTCTCGCTGGGTTCTGGATAGGTCGCTTCAATGGCGTTGTAGGTGTCGGAAAGCGAGGGAAACGGCTGGAAATCCTGTTCCTCCGTAACGACGATATCGTCGTCGGAGAAGGAATAGACAGCGCCGCCGGGCGTGCTGATCAGCACCTTGAAGATGCCGCCAACTTCGGCCATTCGGCCGTTGCAGCCCTTCAAGAGCTCGGAGACCACGTCGAGCGGTTGTTGATCGCACTGCACTTCGTAGCCGGCGCGGAAGGCTGGTTCGCTGCCGCCGCCATCGAGCGCAACAGCGGCGTCGCAAGCGTTTGCCGCCGCCATCCAGTTTGCGGCGGGTAGGCAGAAAGCAGCGATATTCTGGCCGCCATAGACCCATTCCGACCCACGGTAGACGCCACGCGCCAGATTGTAGATCATCGTGGCCGGGTTGCTCGTCGGCTCCCAGGTGGCGGGATTGTCCCAGCGATGGGCGCCATTGCCGCCAACGGACGAATCCTTGCGGATATCGTAAAGAGGCACCGGATGCGGCTGGTAGAGGCCGGCGGGGATGCCGGAGAACAGATCGGTATTGTAGCGTGCCGTCAAAATGACGACCTGACAGCCAAGGCCGATCATCGTCGTCTTCCAAGGGCGATCAGGATTGGCGCCGAATTTCGCGGACAGGAATGCGTCGGTGCCCGACTGGGTGCCGTCGAGAAATTTTATCCAGAGATAATCCTTGCCTTTCACACGATATTGCAGCACCGGGAAGCCGCGCCCATCAGGATGCGGCTCTTCCCAGAGCACGCCGACCTGCTGGTCGTCGATCCAGACGCTGGTGAGGCCGCGCTCGCCGGCATGGTTGGGCAGGCTGCCGACTTCGATGACATCGGTGAAATAGGCATTTGGCGTCTTGCCGTCTTCGCCCCAGGAGCCGGCATATTTGCGCCGGCCCGCAGTGGCGTAGCTGCCGATGATGAACGACATGGGGTGGTCGTCCCCCATGCTGATTTCCAGCTTGGCGCCGGCCTGTTGCGGCTGCTCCTTCTTCGCCAGCGCCTTTTCGACCAGCGACAGGCCGACATTGATGGCAACGGTCAGCACCAGCTTGCCGATGACGCCGATCGAGCCGATGAATTGGGAAATCGCGGCGATCGCCGCAGTGATCGGATCGGCATGCGCGGCATCCGCCATCAGCCAGAAGCCGACAACGTTCAGGAGCAAAATCAGAATTTTCATGGATCTGGCGACCTCGAATGGCGCATGGAAAAAGGTGCGCCGCCGACTGGAGCGGCAGCAACAAGTCACCGACAGGTGATAACAAAAACGGGATGTCCTGGCCGGCTCAGCCGACCTTGAAGGCCCGTGTAGCGTCGAGCAGATCGACCGTGCCAAGCCCGGTCTCGCGCAGCACGAAGATGCGCTCGCCATTGACGACACCGAGGGCGTAGCCAAAGGGACCTTCATGCGGAATGGCGGCGATATCGCCGATATGGGCCTGGCTCGGATGGATCTCCGGCAGCATGGTGGCGACGAGATCGGCGAGATTGTCGAAGCCGGCCGCCTTCATGGTCTTCAGCGCGCCGGCCGCAGTGGAATACTCGCCGCGAAACTGCGCGGCGCAATCGACGCCGGTGATCGCCAGCACCAGATTGCCGGCAAGGCTCGGCCCGCAATCATGGCTGCCCCAGACAAAGGGCGTGCGCTTCAACCTATCGATCTCGGCGACGAAACGCGCGCGCCAGTTCTTGACCCTCACAAGCTCGGTCATGACTTCTGCCCCCAGGGAATCTGCCAGTTGGCGACGGTGCTGGAATAGAGACCAAATTCATCGCCGCTGCGGCGCTTCTGGCCTTCATAGGAGGATTTGGCCGGATTGGTCCGCTCCAGCATGGCGATGGCGGCGGAGATGGCGGAAATCTCGATATCGCCGTCCTGACCGACCGCCGGCGTCTTCATCGGCGCGCCATCGGCAATGCCGAGAAAGGCTATCTCCGGCGCCGCGCTCGGCAGGCGCGTGCCGGTATCGAACGACATGTCGTGGATTTCGATCGGCGCCAGCCGCAGATCGTAGCCGCGCACGAGCTGCTGCACGGCGGGCGCGATCTGGCCGATGGTGATGGTCACGGTCTGGATCGTCAGATCCGCCGTGCGCGGGATCGGGCTGACCGTGAGATTGAGGCCGCCATAATAGGTCCGCGCCTCCGGCAGACCGGTGACGCCGGAGGTGACGGTGATGTTGATGTCGTCGTCGCCGGTCCAAAGACCGATCGAAGCGGGTGCGCCGCTGGCGAGGTCCTTGCCGGTGATCCATACGAAACGACGGGGCACAAGCCCCTTGTCGCGCGCGCCGGTCAGCGCCGCGAAGAAGGCGGAGGTGATGTTCTTCATCGTCTATTTCTTCTGAATGACCTTGAAGGTGGCGCCGGAGGTGATCGGGCCGCTCGCGGTGCCGGGATTATGGCTACCGGGCGCGATCAGGCATTTGCAGGCCGGGCGCAGCAGCGCCACACCGAGACCGGCGGCAAAGCCCGCCGGCAGATGCGGGAAGACGCCGAAGACGGGGGTTGCGCCCGCGCCATTCGCCGTCACCGTCTCCGACACTTCGAGAAAGGCATAGCGGTCGCCATAGGCAACCTGCATCTTGTCGCCGACAGTCAGCCGATAGCCTCCCGGCAGACCGTTGAGACTGACCGACGCATTGTCGGCGCCGAGTGCCGCCACGCTAACGCTCGCGGCGCCGAGTTTCGTCCCGTCGGGGTCGGCCTGCGGATATTTCGACAGCGGATCATAAAGAAAAAGCGCCTCCTGGGCGCCGTGAAGTTTGCGGATGCGGGCGGCGATCTGTTTCGCCTCCGCATTGTACATGTCGGCCAGCGTCACCGTTCCGATCCAGAGCGGCGGCGCCAGCTCCGCCTGCCAGACCCGGCCATCGCCGGAGCCGGAAAGCTCGTCATTGCGCTGGATGTCCCAGACGACGCTGGAGATCTTCAGGAGATCGGCGAAATCCGGCAGGCTGTAGGGGTAGGAAATAGCCATCAACGCCTCCGGGGATTGCGGTTGATCTGCGCGACGCGATCGGGAAGCTGCTGATTGAAATCATTCAGCCCCTGCCGCGTCGAAGTCTGCGCTTCGCTCTGGGCGACATTCTTCACATAGGCCTTCAGATTGCCGTTCTCATCGACGGAAACCCCGACCGTGACATGAACGCCGGAATTGGCACCCGAAGCGCTGTTCTGGTTGACTGCCTTGAAGCGGCGATTGGGAACAGAAGCATCCGGCTGCGCCCTCGCAAACCGTGGCCCGCCATCCGCAACCAAACCGCCATCGGCATAGCCGCGCCGCCCGAGGCGCATCGCCTCGACGACACCAATGCCGCCGGCTCGGGCAATATCCTTCTGGCTCCAGACGATTTCGCCGGCATGCACCACACCGGCAGGGTCATTGACGCCGCCGGGACCGGTATAGCCGCCGTCTGCGAACAACCCGCCCAGGCCGCTGGCAATGGCGCTCGCCGCCTGTGGCGATTGCGCAAGAATGCCGAGATCCAGCCCACCGCCGCCGCCGAAGAGCCCACCGCCGCCAAACAGACCGCCGCCAGCCGCAGCGCTGTTGACCTTGAACAGGCTGTTGAGCACATCGTTCAGCAACCTGTCGGAAATCTTGGTGAGCACGGAAATCGCGGCCTTCCCCATAGACTTCCAGAAACCCTCGCCATTGCGCAAACCGCTGACCAGCGTCGAGGCGAAATCGCCGGCAAGCTCGCGGGCATATTTCAGCTGTTCGTTATAGCGAATGATATTGGCGGAGGCCGAATTCATGTCGACCGGCAGGCCATATTGCTTCTGTGTCGAGGCAACCGTCTGGTCGACGGTCGAGCGGCCCATCTGCTCCTGCTGGAACTGGATATCGCCCGCGAGCTTGGCGTTCGCAGTCGCCGTCGCCAAGGCATTGTACTGTGCAATTTTATTCTTAATATCTTGTATTTGGCTGGGGGCCGCCGCATGAGACTTGCCTTCTGTCGCGCGTAAAAGCTCCAAATTCATTTTCAAGGTTTCGACAGCAATGCTGTTAAGCCCGATAGCCTGAGCCTCCGTCTGCATTTGCTCGATACGCGACTCGACGGACTTTTGGAGGGTGTCATATGCGCTCGTAGCCTCTTGGGCTGGGCGAATCAGATCACGGCTTGAGCCGAGCCCTGCTCCACCGTCGATAGTTTTTGGCGGCTCAAGTGCCTTTTTTTGTGCGTTCAGACGTTCGCGTATATCGCTGTATTTGATGGGAGCACCGACATCTGGACCAAATCGATCATCGAAGTTTTTTACGCGCCTAACTGTTTCCTCTTGAGAGTATCGGCTGGAATGGGGTGTGGTACGCACCGCGTTATCCAAACCTTGAACATTCTTCATTGCTTGTAGGGCGATCAAACCAAATTGCCGAATTTCCTCCAAAGCCTGAGAGAGATCAGGATGAGCATTGCTAAGCTCGCGGATTTTCTGATTCAGTTCTTCTGCACTGCTTTGATTTGCTTGCAAATTTCGAAGCAAATCCTCAAGCACCCGTTGCGGTTCCTGCAGTTTACTGGCACCAAAGGGATTTATTTTATTAACCTTATCCTGCATCTCGGCAAATGCCTGTGCAACAGGGTCGATTTTATCACGCAAGACCGATAGTTTACTTTGAGCTGCAACTGCATTGTTCGAATATTCTCGCAGTTTTCCCGCAACTTCGTCTGTTATTTTACCAGAATTCTGAAGCTCAATTATCTCATTCTGGAATTCTATCGCCTTTATCTTCCCAGAATCAATCGATTTATTGAACCTGTCGATGGCTTCTATCGCCGGATCAAAAGTAGTTGGCGGTATATATACTATCTGGTCGGCGTAAGGCGCTTGCTGCCCAAGCATATCCGCAAGAATTGAACGAGACGCCTTTTCACCCTCAGCTTTGAGCGTCTTCTGGGCGTTTTTGTAATCGTCTTTCAAATTGGCGTTTGTAATAGTGGGGCCTAGCGTTAAAGCCTCTTCTTTTTGCTCGTTCATTTTCTGATAAGTCGGCCCGAGCTCTGCAATATGCTCTGCATGTCGCTTCAGTATCTCGTCAACGCTCTTAACGTCTCGGCCAGCGTTTAAAAAATATTGTACTGCCGCAGCTCCTGCAAAGGTGAGCGCCTGCGTTACTAAGCCTATGGGATTAAGCATTGTTAGAAATGCATTGCCTAGGCCCTTCACAATCCCAGTAAGCCCCCCTGCTCCGCTGAACATTTCGCCCAATTTTCCGCCTTGTTGAAGGGCAATCATAAATGGGGAGTCGCCACTTGCCATTCGGGTGCCCATTTCAATGAGGACATCCTTCAAGTCTTTCGCCTTTATGCTTACGGCTTCGATTGAATTCTGGTTGCTCTGGCTTTGCGCATTCATTCCAGTGAGCGAGCCTACAACCTTGTCGACGGCTCCAGCTGTAGAAGAACAGCTGTTCTTGCATTCTATCATGCTGGCTGTCGCCTTGCCGATGGCTCCTGTACTTGCGGCCGCCTTGCCGCCTAGCGTACCAATCGCGCGCGCCGCAGCCCCAACTTCCGACTCCACTTTGTTTGCCGCAACGGCAATACGATTCATCCCCGTGGCGACCTGATCGGCACCAACGATTGTGAATTTCACGCCCAAAGTTGCAATATCTGTCACTGGCATACCTTTTCAAAACATGCGAAATACAACCCTGCGCTTTGAATGGGGGATTTCGTGATTAGATTGTGGAGATTAGTCAGCGTGGCTTTTTTGCTGCCAGCCATTGGCGGCTGTAGCTCTTCTGATTCGAAATTGGTGACCGTGTGCGAAGAAGTTTTGAAATTGAGACTTTTAGCACCGGCAGGATACAAGCGGGTCGAAATCAAAGAATCCAACGAGCCTCTCAACCGCGCCGACTACAAACGCTATTTGGCGGGAGACGAATATGGGCCGCTCATCCAGGGAGCCAGGATGAAGGATTTTGACCAAGGCCGGGTAAAACCTCTGATGTTTGAGGTTCTTATAACTTACGATGCTCCTAACGCTTATGGCACACCAATTCGCGGCACCTCCAGATGTCAATATCCAACTGACAATGAAGACACCTCCAGAGCGGACCGTCTCTACGTAATGGTCGACGGCAAAACGAACGCGGACTGGTTAGAGACGCAACGCTAAGAAAAGCGGGCGACTATGAGGCTTCAACTACTTCTGGCTGCATTCTCCGCGTGCGCTTCCTTATACGGGATGGATTCGCGACACATTCAGGCGGCTGTTCAGCTGAAGTCACGGCATACGCACTTGTACTCCTTAAAATTTCTGAGAGACACTTATGGACGTTTGGCTAAAGGCTTTGATCGCAACCGCATGCGCAGTGGTAATCGCGAGCGCCGCGATTGTCGGCGGTATTGCTGGTTGGCAATACTACCAGGCATGGCAGGAGGAGAAGGCTGCCAAGCTTGCCGAACGAAAATTCAAATGCACCGATGCACTAAGAGAAGAAGTCCGTGCGAAAGCAGGAGAAAAGACATATGGTTCATTAGCTCTCATGGTTGCCGAAGCGGATGATTGCCGAGCGGAGTTTCCTGATATTCGAGCCTCGTTCTGCTTTCGTCTCTGGAAAGACGTGAAGCTATTCAATGCAGGAGAAACTACCGACTTCTTCGACAAAATGACCTCTGCAGCGGTCAAAGAGGTTGACGCGTGCAACCAAGAGTTTGGCTATACTGAGCCAGAAAAGAGGCCTCTCCCTCAAAACACGAGTGAGTGGAAAGCGGCCACACCATCAAAACCTGCGGCGGCGCTGACAATGGTGGCAACCTGCGAAGCTGCACTGAAATTCCGCCTCGGTTCATCAGCTACCTATACGCAAGTTGACCATTCCAAAGCCCAATTTCCAATGGGTCGCAGTGCGTTCGCAAGCTACCTTGAAAAGACCGACGACAGCATTTCGATGCGGGAAGAGAAGCTGAAGCAATTCGATCAAGGCGTTCTGAAGCCGGTAGAATTTTATGTCTACTTGAGCACAAACGCCATCGTCCAAAGCCGATATCAGCGGATTGAAGCGGCCTGCAGCTACGTCGGCATACAAGGTACTGACGCCGGCGCTGCTGTAGACAATGTGAGACTCACCTACTGAAATTCTATAGCGAGACCCTCTACCCCGCCTCCCGCGCCCTGATCGCCTCCGTCTCCTCCTCCACCGCCTGGCAATAGCGCCCGTCCATCGCCTTCAGCACGGCGATGTCCTCGCGGCGCAGGAGGTTGCCGGTCAGATGCAGCCAGGCGAGCATTTCCTGGTGGGAGAGCGGCGCCGGGCCGGAAAAGCCGGGGGCCCGCGCCGAGCGCAGGTCCCAGAACCAGTCCCAGAGCGCATGGCCGGCCTCCGGCACCTCGGCCTCCGGGCTTAAAAGCTCGAAGGCCTCGTTGCGCTCGCGCCGGGTCTCACCGTTTGTATCGCGCACGCAATCATAGCGTGCAACGACCCTTACGGCTTCTGAAAGCCCTTCGGCAAGCTCTTCATAAAATTTGCGCGGTCCTCCGAGGCGCCGGCCACCTGATCGTAGATCCAGCCGGCTTCCTCGACGACTTCACGGGCCCTCTCGAAGGAGAGTATCGGCTGCTCGCCCTTCCACTGCTGCTCGCCCCAGCTCCAGGAGGCGATGGCGGCGGCTGCCTTGTCGAGATATTCGGCCTCGACCTTGCTGGTGGTCAGCTTCTTCTTGCGGCTGGCGAGGAAGCGGTCGCTATGCTGGCGAACGATCTTCTTCACCTCGTTGCTCTCGGCCGAGCGGATCATGAAGGAGATGCCGAGCGGCTCCTCGGTTGCCGGATGCAGGAGCTGCAGCTCGAAGAGATCTTCGGAATTGACGAGACTGGAGATATCCAAGGAAACACCTTATCGGTTGGGACATTTGAAAGTGGCCGCGCGCCGCAGGAGAACGACGCGCGCAAGGTTCCGTAAGATCGCGCTTACGGCGTGGTGACGGGATCGACGCGGATCGGCAACTGGTTGAGGCCGACCTTGAACTTCTCCAGATCGAAATCGTCGGAGCCGCCGCCGGGATAGAGCGGGCCGGAAACGACGCCGCGCGAATAGAACACCGTGTTGGTCTTGCCCTGCGGCGCGTCGTTACGCTCGACCTTGATCGCCATGTTGTTGACATTCAGCGGGTCGCCGAAAGTGCGAAGGATGTCCTGACCCGGATCGTCGGCGATGGAGGCGACTTCGAGCTCCGGATCGCCGGCGTTGGAAACGCCCTTCTGTTTCTGCTGCACCGGCTCATCCAGCGTATTGTAGTTGTTGATGGTGGATTCCGAGCCGAAATCGCCGACCTTGCCGACCTTGCCCACCTGCACCCAGGTCAGCGCGGCATAGGCGGTGGCCGTGAGATCGGTATTCTGGGGCGTCTCGCATACGTAGACTTTCGAGCCCTTCTTCGTGCTTTTGTTCGCCATGGATCATGTCTCCGGTTCAAAGGCGGTGTAGGGAATGGTGACCGGTATCTGCACCCGGTCATCCTCTTGGATCGGGCCTGCGGCCCACGGCTCGCCGCTAATCGTGATCTTCACGCCAGAGGCGAACAGCGTCTTGTTGTTGAAATGGTCGATGACTTGGCCGGCAGCATCGAGTGGCTTGATCAGCCCGCCGCCGGCCTTCCAATAGACGGAAACCTGCAAAAGCCCGAGCTTCTGCTGCGGATCGTCGCCAAGCGTCACCTGCCGGGGGCGGTTGGGCAGAAAGCTGACGGCCAAATAATTATCCGGCTTAGCTTGCCCCGCCGGCGGAAAGGCAATGCCCGGCTGCGCCACCGGCAGCGGCGGGCTGAAGCTCAGCACCGCCAGATGGTCCAGCAGCGCAGCCAGAATGAGTGCGTCCGTTCCAGTCGCCATCAGTCACCCGTCTCTATGATGTTGAAATTTCGAAAGGATCAGTCCGTCTCGCGAACGGCGCGCTCGACAATGTCTTGCCATTCCTGCGCCGCAAGCCGCACCATGCCGGCGCCTGCCTTGCCGTCACGGCCATATTCGATCTCGGCCGCATAGGGTGCGGTGAAGCCCATATAGATCTTGCCGCCCAGCGGTACGCTGAGGGCAGCCAGATTGACCGGCTCGGCATTGGAACCATCAGACGCATCGGCGGCAGATACTCCGGCATGCATGACCGGCATCGCCGAACCGGAAACCTGGAATGAATTCACCAGCGCCCCGCCGGTATCCGGCGTCCTCTCCACAACAGCCTCCGCCAGCAGCCGGACGGAGGTTTCGACGACATCCTCCATGCGCTGCTTGGTCTTTTCAGCCCAGGCGGCGATGGTGGCGGAGAAATCGGAAGAAGCCATTTCAAGGAACCTTTTGACATGATTGCAAGGCCGCCGCTGTCAGGAGTCCGCTCCGCGAGCCGACCGCTCGAAGTTCAGCAAGGTCGAAGTCCCGTAGCGTGCGCGAACCCTGGACATGCCGCGCGTATCGTCCGCCCTCGCCGTCGATGACGGCTCGACCTTTTGCGGCAGCGACAGCCGATCCAGAATCAACAACAACCGCACCAACAGCCATAGAGCCAACGCGGCCCCGAAGCGGGCAAAGGCGCTCATTGCCGCACCTGCAACTGCCAGAGCACGGTGGTCCCACCCGGCGACAAAGGCGCGATATCGACGATCGCATGCTCGACGCCGGCAATCACCAGCCTGTCGGCAAGCGTCGGCGCGATCGAAAGGCCCGCCGTCGAGAGATAGACCATCCGGTCGCCACGCTGGATCAGCGTATCGCCGATATGCGCCTGCGTATGGTCGAGATCGACCAGCATGCAGGCAAAGTCTTGGCTCGTCTGCACCGGGTCGTAATCGGGGCCGGTGCTGGTGATACGCCGAAGCTGAGCACGCTGGCCGAACTTGGCAATCAGCCGCTCGGCCGTGGCACGAGTTTTGGCATAGTCAAAACCTGTCATCACACCACCAGAATGCCCGGAAGAACCGGGCGCAGAAGTGGATAAAGCAGACCGTCCAATATCGTCAGCACCGGCCTTGCAGCGGCAATGGTGTCGTCAAGGGAACCGGCGGCGACATATTCCGTCTCCAACGGCCCCACCTTTTCGCGTTTAACAATCTGCGCAGCGGTGACGATGGGGCTCAAGCTCCCGGGTGTGGCGAGTTCCGCTCCCGCAGCCTCATAGGCCGCGTAAGTGATTGGTAACGGTACGACGTCCTCGGGAATGGCCTCGCCATTTGCCGTCGCCGCCGCCTTGCGCGGCCAGGATAGAGCCTGGTCATAGCCCCCGGCACGAAGCCCGGGAAAACGCGGCTCGTAAAGGCCGTCGACGACCTGCGACCCGCGCACCAGCGCCGCCGCGCGATCATCTTCGCCGGCTGCGGCCCAGGCCGCATTGCCCCGATCGGCAAAATAGGTATTGGCAGCATCGAGCGTGCCGTAAAAAGCTGCGGACATGAGAACTCCGGCAGTGAAGGAAGATGGCGCGGGGCCCTCTCCCCGCCAAGGCGGAGAGAGGGAAGTCAGGCTCAGGCTGCCGTGATCTCGTCGCCATAGGCCATGGCGGCCGGCAGGCGGACTTCCGTGCCGCCGGTGCGGGCGATGATCCCCGTTTCGAAGCTCATGATCGATTTCTGACGCGGCTGCAGCACGCGCCGCGGCATCGGCAGGTGGAAGCGCAGCACTTCCGGATCGCGGCGATAGACGACCATGCGGCCGCCGCCATCCTGGGATGCGGTCGCAAGCTCGCGCAGCGGCTGGATATCCAGCGGCTGGCCGGTTTCGGCGGTATAAACGTTGCCCTGGCGCAGGAATTCCAACACGGTGATGTAGCCGTCGCCATCGGCAAGCCGCTTGGTGGCAATCAGCCGGAAGGCTTCCGGCGGCAGGCGCAGACTGTCCACCCACTCGACTTCGCCCGTGCGTTCGCGCACGCCGCCGATGAGATCGTTGACATCGCGCAGGATCTGATCGGCGGTCTTGGCGGACCAGAAGGTCGATGAGCCCGTGCCATCCGCGGCGACATCGACGCGCGAGACATTGGGATCGTTGACGAAGCCGGTCCAGCCCTTTTCCGCCGAGCCGATCATGGCGACGGAATTCAGCAGACGCTCGATCTTGTCGGCGGCGAAGATGGCGTTGGAGGCGTTGAGATCGAGATTGTAGAGCGCCGCCTGATTGACCTCCTCCAGATTCCATTCCCAGCCGGAACCGATCATCGCGAAATCGTGGCTGGCGCTGTCGCGCGTCGATTGGTTGAAAGGCATATCCGTGGCGGCGCCGGAGAGGAATTTCGCCTCGCCCGCGCTGTCGACCGTGAAGAAAGTCGTACCGGCTGCCCATTCGTTGCCTTCGGTGACGACAGGCACATGCAGGCCGTAATTGAAAGTCGGATAGCGGCGCTGATAGATGCGCGTCTCGATGTTGCGGCCCTGCGCAATGACGAAGGAATAAGCTGCCTGGGCGTCGGCGAAATGCTGTCGAACGAATTGGTTCATGGATTAGGCGCTCCTGTGCTTGAGCGAGATTTCGACGATATCGCCGTTGCCGCCGCTCGTATCGAAGAAACAATCGGGAATGGGGCCGACGATGCCGGTTCCGGCCGCGTTGACATAGGCGTTGGCGGCCGGGTTGTAGTAGACGGCGTCGCCGTCGGCGACCGTGCCGCCTGCCCGCACATACATCTGGCCCGAGGTCAGAAAGGCGCCGGTGATGAACTGCGCATAACCGTCCACCTGCGTGGCGCTGGGCAGCACGGTCGGCGTCAGCGCGGCGATGCCGAGAAACTTGCCGCCGGCGGCATAGGGCGTAACGCCGTGATCGGCGAGACCGCGTTGGGCAGGCTGGCCGAACTTGATACCGGCGGCATTTTCCACCGTGCGGCTGATCTTGTTGGATTTTTCCTCCGAAGCGATCTGCCCGTGTAGGCCCTTCTGAGGAGCGTTTCCATAGGTGGTCTGATAAGTCGCCATTGAAGCGTCTCCTTTTCGTTGACCTGGTTAGATGGGATTGGCCGGCAGGTGGGCGGACTGCAGGTCGCGCACCATGGCGGCATAGGCAGTGAACGCCGAAGCCATCGACGTCTGCTCTGTGTTAATGCCGTCCTTGACCGCGGCGGCAAAAAGATCCGGCGTCTCGCTGACGGCCTCGGCCAGCATGTCGAAGCGCGCGTCGATATAGGCCTCCGACCGACCCTCAACCGCCCCTTCGCCGACCTTTGCGATGACGACCGCTTTGCGGATCGCGGCATCGGTAAGACCTGCGGTTTTCACACTGCCCGTGATCGCCTTGGCGAGCCCGATGAGGTCAGCGCGGGCCTCGGCTCGCCGCTCGATCTCGACATCTGACAAGAGGCTCGCCTTGATGGCATCCAGCTCGGCATCGCGAACGGCGATGGCCTTTTGATAGGCAACATCTGCGTCAGCGAGCCGTTGCTGCAATGTCGCGATAATTTCGGCAGCCTGGTCGCTGACTTCGATCCCGACCCCATCGACGGTAACTGTCTTCGTGAGCATCGTTCCTTCCTTATTTTGATGGTCATCGGAAATGGAGCGTGGGGCTGCGAGAGGAGCGCAGCCCCACGGTGCTGCAACATCGCCGATGCGGACTTTCGGTCCCGCACGGCCACGGCGCACAATGGCGATATGATTGATGCGAATATTCTTCTGGACGGCGTCATAGGCTTCGCCGGCAGGCGTCACGCCCGCGGTGAAATCGAGATCGCAGACATAGCCGGCGGATAGCTCCTGCTTGCCGCTCTCGATGTCCTGAATGGCCGCCTCGTCGCTGACCATCAGCGGCACCCGAATGAAGATGCCCTCACCGGCGATCTCATCGCCGGTCTGGCCGACGGAATACGTCTTCCAGTTTGCCGACGTGACCATTTCCGGCGGATGTTCATTTGTCACCGGCCGGTGAGCGGCACTCTTCAGCGTATCCTCGGAAAAGACTTCCGCCCCCGGCCGATAGACCCGCACGGTGCGCATATCCGGCCTGCCGATCTCCGCGCCGAGATAGTTCTGAATGCCCGTACGAGCGATCCGGGCGTCGGCCACAAGATAGCCGTCTGCTGTCCGTCGCGTTCCCGCGACGGTGACAATGTCTGTAAAATTCATGATTGGATGTTCCTTGGTCGGAAGTCGACTTTAGCAGATGGTGCCGCCGCTATGACGAGGCGGTATTCGCTGCAGATGCGACAAATGCCGGGCTTTCGCTCTGGCGAGTGGTTTCCTCGGGGACACCCTCGTGCAGGCCGATTTGATCTACGCCACCAAATGCCTCGATCGCCGCTTCCAACCCCGGCAATGAACCGTCTTCGACGAAGGTGTTCACCAGTGCCTCCGACAAGGCCTGCCGCGGGATGATTTCTTGGCCGGAAGACGAGCCAACCAAGGCCCGGGCCGCATCGGCCTTGGTCTTGAAAATATCGGCCTTCTCCTTCTCGCTCATCTGCTCCAGCGGCGCCCAGGTGGCATAGACGTCGGGATCGCGGGCGCCGGTGGCAGAGCGAATGAGGCATTCGTCCAGCCGGGACATGGCGGGTGTGAAGTCGAGTTCCTGAATTGCCTGGATGCGATCGTGATAGTTCCTCATGTCACTGTCGCCGGTGGCGTTGAGGCCGGCGGGAGATTGGCCGAGCAATCGGGTGACCGGAATATCGGCGGCCCCGGAGACGATCTGCATGAAGGCCATGAGAATGTCCGTCAGTCCCGACAGCGGCGCACTCTTGCTATCGTATTCTTCCTCACTGTCGAGGATCAGCGTTCCGTTGACGCCTTTGATGGTGTTGGCCAGCGTATAGCGGCGCAGCACAGCATCCTCGTAGGCTTGATTGCCGATATTGGCGGAGAATTGCGGCACCTTGATAATGTCGATCTTCGCCTCGAAAACGAGGCTGGCGATATTGGCCGCCGTGCTGTCGGCATTCTTGATGGCATCGAAGGTCGCCGTGAGCACACTTTCGCCCCAGCCGTGACCGGCCTGCCCCAGCGTCCCGCCAAAATCCTCGTCCGGCGCCATCGCGCCGTTGAAGATCACTAGCCGCGACGGATGGATGACGACTTGCGCTCCGTTTGTGCCGGTCAGCGTGTAGAGTTTCGGCCTGCCATACCATTCCGACGCCGGGTCGCGATCGATCTCGCCCGCGGCAAGTTGACGACGCGTCAACACGGTCAGATGTTTCAGCCCGCCTTTGCCGATACGCTCGAAATCGAGCGGCCGAGAAGGATCGGCATCACCAGTGCCGATGAACAGAGCCGCACCGCCGAAGAGCCGCCCCTTCTTAGACGCTTCCAGCACTTTGCCGCGCAGGTTCAGCCGGCGCTCTTCGGCCTCGATCGCCCCGATCTGATTGCTCTCGGCCTGCCAGTTGCGCCATTTGCGGCAACTATCCAGGGCCGGGATATCGACGATCTTGCGCGGCAGCCAAGAGCCGCGATAGGCGGCAATGATCTGTTCGTCGGTCAGGATCGGCTGGGCATAGAAGACCGACGCCGCCTTGTCCCGCTCCGTCCCCATGCGAGACGCAAGGCTCATCAGCCCATCGCGAACCATCGAGAGTACGTGTCCCATGGATTATCCTTTGGCATCTGTGTGAGGGAGAGGCCCTTGTTCCGAAGGGCTTAGAAGTTCTTGAAGCTGAAGGAAGAGCCCAATGCCAGCTCGTTCAGCGCATCGGCAAAAGCATCCACCTGATCGTCGAACTGCGCATTCGGAAATGCGCAGACCTCATCGAGAAAAGCCTCATTCCAATCGCCGCGCAGCAATTTGACATTTCCAGCCTCCGCCTGCGCGGAAGCCGGCTTGGCGCGCGTCGCCTTGTCACCAGTTATAGACAAGACTTTTATCGGAAAGCCGGCCAGCAGCTTGATCTTGGTCTCCGCGTCGGCTTTGCCGGCAGCACCAGGATCCTGCGGCATGCGGATCGTCACCGTCGGCCCATCCTGGGTCGCCATGTTCTTCAGGTTGCGCTCGACCTCCGCCGGCGACCAGCGGCCCCGTGCAACAGCCTCGACATAGAAAATGCCATTGGCTAGCGCCATGCGTAGGCCGACAGTCCAATCCGGCTGGCGACCGGGGCGGTCCTTCGAGGCGGCAAAATCCCAGGCGCGGCAGCGCTTCGCACCCGCCGGCACCGCATCGACGATTTCGAAATCGCCACGCTGGAACAAGCCGCCCGAGCGCGGCGACGGCCGCTGCTGAAACTGGCCGGCAACAGCATAGGAGCCGAGCGGCACCTTGTCCCGTTCGACCACCGCACGCGGAAACCGCTCGGGAAAGAGCAACTCGCCCTCCTCCGTTCGCGGATCTTCGAAACCGATCGATGTTTGGCAGCGACGCTCCGGCTCGAACTCCATAGGCAGCATCAGATGCTCGTAACCAAGCCCGAGCGCCAGGATCGTGCCCGAGACATCCGCCTCGTGCAGTCGCTGCATGATCACGACAATCGCCGAGCGCTGCGGATCGTTGAGCCGCGTCGGCACGGATTCGCGGAACGTACGGATTGTCGACAATCGTTCCGCTTCGGATTCCGCGCCATCGACCGAATGCGGATCGTCGATGATCACCCGGTCGCCGCGTCCACCGGTCAGCCTTGAAAACGGCACACCCTGGCGAAAACCGGTGCGCGTATTGGCAAAGGCCATCTCGCCCGTTCGCGTCAGCTTCACCCGGTCACCCCAGAGGGTCCGATACCATTCCGAGGCGACGAGATCGCGCATACGCCTGTTGTCGCGTTTGGCGTAGTGTTCCGAGTAGGACGAGCCGAGATAGCGCATCTCCGGCATGTTCTTCGGCCCCCATTCCCAGGCGGGCCAAAAGACGCCGCAGAGCAGCGACTTCATCGTCCCAGGCGGCACGTTGATCAGCAGCCGTGTGATCTCGCCTGATGTCACCGCCTCGAGATGCCGGCAGATGGCGTCGATATGCCAACCGTGAACGTAATCAACGGAAGGCTCGACCGCATGCCAGGCCTCACGGACGAAACCGACAAGCGACTGACACCGTGCCCGAATATCCTCCGCATCTGCAGCAATCTGCCGGGCGATTTCCGCCCGCTCCGCCTCAGCCTTCCGTCTCGTCCTCTCCTCGCGGATCGCGGCCATCATCGCCGCCGGATCCGGCAAGCGGACCGAAGAGGGACTCGAGTGTCGCAAGCTGCTCATCCGTGGCATTGGTTAAGTCGATCGTAAAACTCTGGCCGCCCTTGGCCCCGCCACTCTGGCGTTCACTTGGTTTCTGGTGAACATAGGATGCGGCGATCTTCGCCATTTCATCCCGCCTTTTCTGATCCGCCCCGTCGTCGCGCATGACTTTCAGCATATAGTCGAGCGGCGTATCGCCGGCGGACGCGGTTTTTCGCCGGCGTGTACGCGGCTTGCGCGGCACGACAGGCTTGTCGGCAGTGGACATGCTTTGGAATTTCCGATGGAACGTTGAAAGGAAACAAGCGGCTGATAATGAGCCGCTTGCGGTCAACAGTGCGTCGCTGCAACTGTTCTCATCATGCCAAAATCAATACCCCAATTCGGCGCAGTTGGCGACACCCTTGATCGACGAAACGGCGGCAAGGATTGCGAAATCTTTGACGGTGCCGCAGATAATCATTTGAAATCACATTAAAATATCGCACTCTGTCGTCCGACGATCAGAGCAGGACTGCTCCCATTTTCCCTTCAAATGGCTTCAGCGCCAGATAAAGCGAATGACCAACGAACAAGATCGACATCTGCCCGATCAAAATCTCTCGCAGACCCACACGATGCCTATGAGCGAATTGGATTCGAAGATCGGCGTGGCGCGGAATTTCATCTCTGCCAATCTCCCCATCTTGCCTGTTCCTTCGATCCCAGAGATCAGCCTGCATAAGGCCGGCCCGCAAAGCGGCCTATGGCGGCTTGCCGAGCAGGATCAGGAGTTTGGTTCACCTTATTGGGCACATTACTGGGGTGGAGGCTTGGTGCTGGCGCGGTATCTTCTCGATCGGCCTGACGCCGTCGCGGGCCGGCGCGTACTCGATCTCGGCGCGGGCTCCGGCATCGTCGGCATCGCAGCGGCAAAGGCGGGCGCGGCAGAGGTGATCGCAGCCGACGTGGACCCCTATGCCGTCGCCGCGATAGGGCTGAATGCCACCATCAATGGGGTGACAATTCTAACTGTTCTCACCGATCTGACGAAAGGAGAACCTCCCGCGGCTGACATTGTCTGCGTCGGCGATCTCTTCTACGAGGCCGCGCTTGCCGAGCGCGTCACTGCATTTCTTGACCGTTGCCTGGCGCGAGGCATCGAAGTGCTGATCGGCGATCCCTGGCGCGCCCATCTGCCGCATTCGCGGCTGCGATTGCTGGCTGAATACGTTGTATCGGATTTTGGTGCCACCGGTGCAGGCTCAAAGCCGAGCGGGGTCTTTGCGTTTGAAATACAAAACGCCCCAGCAAAGCCGGGGCGCTGAACAGTAATCCTTAGACAAAAGCCTTGGGTTTGGACCAGGGCCGATAGTGCGAATTTAAGCTCTCATTTTCGCACGCCGTCGATTCTCTCGTTCCAGCCGTTTCGCCAATGCCGCCAATTCCGGGCTCGCCGCATCGAATACCGGCTTTGAATCTTCCGGCAGCCAATGCGTCTCATGCTTTACAGGCGGGGTCTTCACCCGCTCGATACCGCCAGCCGAATTGGGCATCATCGGCGATATGCGTGACCAATCGGGCTCCTGCAATGACGGCGAAATCGCAAGCAGCGCATTGGCGACGTTTTGAAATTCGCTCTGGATGCGCCGTTCCGCTGTTCGCCTCACCCGGCCGGTCCTCCCACAGAAATCACGGAAGGAGCCGACAATGTGGGGCGCAGCAAGGCAGACCGACCATCGCGAAAGCAGGATGCGACGCTCCTCGCCTCTGACATGGGTCAGCAACCAGTCCTGCAGCACTTCTTCGGCACGGCTGATAGCCGCTGCATTTGGACGATAGCGAACGCGGATATCGGCGTGGTCAGTGGGCTCAGGAAGAACCTCCGGCCAAAGCGTGCGCATCCGATCCGGGCGAACACCGCGCACGTCGAGATGGATCATCGTGTCGGCAGCCTCGACGAAACGGGCACGAACGATGAGGCTCAGATCGGCGAGCTCGGCGGCGCGGTCGGAAAGATCGTCAAACTGCAAGGCGTTGTGGTGCATCAAGTCGCTTCTCCAATTCCCGATAGATCAAAATCCGAAGCGTGGCGCGCACCGGCCACGGCCGTCGCGCCACGGCGTCAGCGCGCAAAGTGCCAAGCGCGATATCATCGAAGGCGGCCAGCAGATCGCCAGGCCGTTGCAACGCCCAATCCTGGCGCTGAACGAGGATGTCGGAGACGGCTCCGATCGTGTCCGACCATAATTCATCGCGGTTGTTGCCGGTCTGGCGAATACAGCGCAATACGAAGACCAGATGCCCATCGCCATGCTGCCCCCGAATTTCCTGCATGGTGCCACGCGCATGGCTTTGCGCCGGCGCGCGACGGCGATGGACGGGCACGAGCTTGATGCCGAGGCCGTCAAGAAGAATATCAAGCCTGCCTTTGCTCATGGGCATATCGCCTCCCTTCCGGAAGAAAAAATGAATGCAATCAACGGCAACCTCTCGGTCATGCCACCTTCCCGTTTCCAGCTCCGGCGTCGGCAAAAGGATGCTTCGGCTTGAACAGGGCTTCCGCCTTTGAGATCGCCTCTACCCTTGCGCCATCACGCAGCATCGGCGTGTTGAGATAGGCAACCATCGCCTCACCAGCGGCCGCCTTTGCCGCATCCTCGGTCGAGAAGACTATGGGCTCGCCGCGCTTGTCCTTGAGGACCTCGTTCGTGGCGCGGTGGACCTTGCGGATCCAGCCGAGATGACCGCCGGCAACAGCTTCAGTTCCGATTTGAAATTCATTCATGGAAACCTCCTCTGGTCGCCTAGACCAGGTCTTCGAATTAAGTTTTGAAAGTGGTTCAAATGCCGAGCGGCAGGCTGTCAGCGCCATGTCATCGGGGGCGGATTCTGGAGCGCCACCAGAGTGACCAAAGCCCTCGAAGCTCGCTTCGATTGGCCTCTGACTGAAACTCATCATCAATCATGCGAAAATGGACCAGATCTCCCTCCGGCGCGCCGCTGGCATCATCCTGACCAGCAGACCTCGAAGACGAAACAATCGGCTCCAGAGCGGCAAGAACACAAAGGAAGAAAAGAGCAGCGCCGACGCAGGCGAGAAAACCCTGAATGATCTCGCTCATATCGCTTTCTCCGTAGCCGGCTCGCTCCCGACCGAACCGGGATCAGACATTTCCGTTGGCTCGACATGCTCGTCGCAAGTTTCACAGTGCCGCTCGATCACCTCCGCGATCGACAATGCCCGGCCACAGCCGGGGCAACCCCAGAAGAAGTCGAAATAGCGTGAGCTCGAACCCACCTTTGTGTCCCTCCTAATTGAGATCATCCGATCACTCCCCAAAACCATCCTCCGCTAGGCGCCGTTCGCCTCAGCACTTCGGCCTGCAGCGAATTTAACCGCCGGCATCTTGATGGACACAAAATATGTTGATATTAATGTCGATGTCAACATGATTTATGTTAATTATTTTGCGAGTGTTGGATCATGCAAAAATCCATGGGCGAACGACTAAAGGCGGCGCGCGAAGCCGCAAACTATCCCTCGGCGACGAAGGCGGCGGAGGCACTTGGCATTGGCCTCTCGACCTATCGAGCGCATGAAAACGGCCAGAACGAATTCGGCCCCGAGATCGCCGATCGCTACGCCAAGAAGTTCGGCACCACCGCCGGCTATCTTTTAACGGGCGAAGGGCCAAGGAAGGTGGAGCGGCCAGGGCCACGCATGGTGGTCACCTCCTTCGATCCCGATGAGCAATACAATGAAGGATTTGCCGAAGGCGGCGATGACCTCAGCTACAGTCGGGAACATTGGCAGCCGAAGATCGAAGGCGCGACGCCGGAGGTGGACGTCAAACTCGGCGCCGGCAGCGGCATTGTCGGCGAGGTTATCAATCTGCCGGTCGGCGCAGGCAATGTTGCCGGCCATAAGATCGTGGCGGAATGGCTGATTCCCTCAGGCTATTTGCGCAACGAGGCAAAGGCATCGCCGAACCACACCATCATCATGGAAGTGATCGGCGATTCCATGCAGCCCACCTACATGCCCGGCGACCGCGTCGTCGTTGATCTCTCGCAGAATCAGATGGCAACCGATACGGTCTATGCCATCAGCGACGGCTATTCCGAACCGCAGATCAAACGCCTCCAGCGCGTTCCTTTCACCCAGCCAAGCCAGGTGAAGATCATCTCCGACAATCCCGCACTGGAAACCTTTACGGTGGAATTGGCGCGGCTGACGATCATCGGGCGCATCTGCGGACATATTGCCAGGAAGTAGGTCGTAACCGATTCCCCCCTGCCCCATCAGTCATCTGCTTCCGACTAACTAGAAGCGGAGCCGGACGCTTATTCCTAGATAAGCCATAAACATCTATCGTGTTTTTTACAATCAATAGACACAAAATATGTTGACACATATCGTGCCATATGAAAGTTTGCCTTTCACGAGCCGGTAGGCCGAGACGGAATGAGCCCGCGCAAGTCCAGAGATCTTGCGTGAAGCCAGCGAAACCGGATCGGCAATCGGCTGAATGCAGCCCGCCGGATGCAGAAGGGAAAACGCCATCCATGCATGCAAGATCCGAAGTCATGACCACCGCTTGGACGCTTTATCGCCGTGACACGCGGCTGCGCCGGCCTTCGACCGCGGCCGCCAGGCGCCAATGGTTCGCCCGTGCACTCTCGACGGCTTGGACATGGGCACGCCAGCAAGCAACCGATGCGACCAAAACCGAAGACCAGAGCCGCGCCGAGCGAATTGCAAATCTGAGACTGGAATTGCTGCGCATCGATGCCCGGCCATTCGGAATGTCGATTGCCAGGGATCGGGCAATGTTGATGGAAGAGATCCATCACCTGTCAACCACATCGCTCGTGTCGGTTGCACAAATGGCCGCGTGATGATGCCCAGCGAAGTTTTCTCCTGCGAATATTCCTTCGATGAACTCGCCATAAGCCTCTGCGACCGTTGGGAAACGGGCCTGCTGCTCTACGGCCGCGCCGAACTGACATCGGCAGGAGATGGTTATGACGGCGAATTTTACGTCTCGGCGATCAAACTGGATGGGGGATCGCGATTGGTACGGCCGAACACGATCAGCAGCATAGGCAGCTTTGAGGCCGAACTGTTCCGCCGCATTGCCGCCGTGATCGAAAACGACAGGACGTCGGCCGGCCGCCACGCCGCCGAGCTGTTCGCCATCGAGTATGAACAGTCTAAGGAGACCGATTACGACTTATTTCGCGAAATCGAACGGGAAACGATATTGGGGGCCGGTGGCGTGATTATCCTCCAGCATCAGATTGCGACAGACTGAGGCTATGGCCGATCCGATCTACACGTCTTTCCACTTCGAAAAAGTCGCCGCCTGCCCACGCCGATTTCCGTCGCGGTCGATGAGTTGCCAGACGATGCCGTCTTCCATCCAGAAGCGCCGTCCCGACTTCGTGATCCGCAACCCGCGATAACCCGAGATAAAGCCGTCGCGTGTAACCGCATCCAACAATTGCTGACGTTCGGCACGGTTCGGAAGCTCCGCCGAGAGACGCGACGGCAAAGTGATGAATTCGTCCCAGGGATATTCGAAACAAGCCTGGCCAGCCTTGTTGGCATAAATAAAGCGCGGATCGGCGTCTGTATTATGCGCGACGACCACGAACGGAGCATCGTTATAAAGCCAACTCGGTCCCAGCCCTTCGTCGAGGAGAGACATCCCGACGATACGGGCATAACTTCCGGTGAGCAGATCGAAAAACTCGCGATCAACCGACAAATCGGAGCTGTTGCGTTCTGAACTAATGGCCATGGATATCTTTCTCGCGAGCATGTCCGGTTTTTTCTTTAAGGCCGGAAATGCCGGAAACCGAATAGAACATCTCGCTGGCACTTGTAATTGGTCCTGCGCATAAATTCAAAGGTGGCGTGCCGGGAGGGCAAGCCATAGCCACCAAAAATCAATGATTTAGACCAAAGCGGGATCGGAAAACCTTCCACAATCAATCCCGATCGCCCATTCGGCTATTGATCATCATCGTCGTAACGCGACGAGGACCGTCGCCCCTCAAGCCTGTCCAGAATTTGGTTTAGCTCGTCCGCACATGCCTTCATGGGTTCGTCTTCGGCACATTTGATGTCTATTTTGACATCGCCGTTCTCGATGCGGAAACGAGCCGCCTTGGAAAAGAACGGACGACGGTTCATTGAACCCCTATGCCAACCGCCTCGCATTGCATCGTCATCAGGTCGGTGCAGGCCCATTGCTGGTGGTTGCGGCGAGTTTGCCGGCGGCGCTGTTTCTGTCTGGGTGGGCTGTTGGGCCGGCGGCGTCGGCGCCGTTGTATTCGGAGCTTGCTGGGCGAAACTGACGCCAGCAGAAAGCGATAGGGTCAGCGCGGCGATAGATAGAATCGTTTTCATTCCCTGGTCCTCCTCGAGACTGTGTAAAGAACACGCGAACTTGAGGATGGTTGCCAGGATGTACGAAAATTTGAGCTCACATAGCTAGATACTCCGAAGATCACCGTGATGTGCAAAGCGGTATAGCTCATTGTTGAACCGACCAGGGTTCTCCAGAAAAGGTGCGTGCCCTGTTGCGGCATACCACGATGCGGTCGCTCCCGGGCACAATGCTAGAAGATGCCGCCCCATCGCCGGCAGGACCACAGTGTCCTCTTGGCCGTGGGTTACAAGGACAGGCACAGCAAGTGCTGTCAGTACGTCGTCGGAATCGATCTCACGGGCCAGCAAGACAGCCCGGACCTTCGCTGGCACGGCCATATTCCAGCAAATGGCCGTTTCGAATATCTCGGAAGGTAGCTGCGAATAAGTGCAAGCGCGCACGAAATTGCGGATCGCTGCGATGTTCCCGGGCAAATCGTCGCTCGTGGCGCCAATGACATGGTCGAGGAAGCCCGGGCCAATCAAGGTGCCGAGCGCCGCCTTGTTTAGCGTGGTCGCCGCGCCCACAAAGTTGATGCCCGCAACATGGGCAGTTCCATGGGCGCGCAGATAGTCGCAAATAATGAAGCCGGCATAGGACCAGCCCACAAGAACCGGCTTGCCGAGGTTCAGTTGATCTATTACGGCGGCGATATCGTCTGCCCAAAGCTGCGGTTCATTGTAATACTCCGCTTCAAGGGGAGCGTCCGACATGCCGTGACCGCGCAGGTCCAGGGCCACAAGACGAAAATCCTCCGCAAGCGTGCTTTCATACTGGTTTTTCCAGCAGAGATGGTTCTGTGACCACCCATGGATGAAGAGGATCGACGGCGCGTCTTCTCTTCCCCACTCGCGAACATGCAATCGCAATCCCGCGCCGCCAGTTACGGTGTGAACCTTCATCGCCGTGCCTCCTTGTCATCCTCCAAAACTGCAGCAAGCATTCTATTCCGGGCGCATGAGAAAGAATGTAGGAGAAACCGTTGAAAGTGCCGGGCCAATCGTTGAAAATTGCCGCCGCAGTTGAGGCGCGAGCACATCCCGCTCAGTTGATGGCTTCTCTAAGGCGGTCAGGTCCGCGTCAAGGCGCGATAACTCGAGGCTGCGTTGTTTCGGCGACGAAGCGCGTTACTTCACGAACAAACTGCTCAAAGGCGGGTTCGTTGGCAAGGAGAATGTGATTGGCGCTGTCGAGATCGACAAATCGAGCTCCAGGGATGCCGGCTGCAAACTCCCTACCGGACTGAAAGGGAACGACTGCATCTTTTCTTGCGTGCAGGACGAGGGTCGGAATCGTCACCTGCGACAGGACATCCGAAACGTCGATCTCTCCGAATGCTTCGTGCAGGCGACCTGCGTTGCTGGGCGACACAGAAATGCGCTGCAGTTCGTCAAACCAATCCATCTGCACCTGGTCTGCCCCTGGAATGAACATCGCAGTGAACAGATGCCGAAATACCGGATTGTTCTGACCCCACCCCTCCCGGATCAATGCGGTCATCGCCTCATGCGTGGCGACCTCATGGCTGTCACTTCGCTTGCGCCAGCCTTTTACAAATCCGCCATATAGGATGAGCCCCGAAACCCGTTCAGGGTGTCGGACGGCATAAGCAACGGAGACGGCGCAGCTTTGCGATACACCCAGAAGCGTGAACCGGTCGAGGCTTGCCGCGTCGACCACACTCTCCAGGTCCGCAATCATCGCCGCAAACGAAATATCCTCGGCAATCCAGTCCGAAAGGCCATTGCCGCGTTCGTCATAGCGTATCAGCTTCGCCTTCTCCGAAAGGGCATCGATCCAATGCCTCCACACCGGACTTTCCCAATCATACTGGAGATGCGACATCCAATGTGCGGCTCGCACGATCGGCGATCCCTGCCCACACACCGCGTAAGCAATTGTTACCCCGTCTGCGGTTTTGCAGAAGCGAATGTCCTGCGATCTCTTAATAGGTGTCAGCGCTGGCGACGGAACATCTGTTTCAAAAGTCCGGGAGACGAGACCTGATCCAGGCCGTGAAAGTCGCGGTGATTGGTTGAGGGCATCGCGAGCCCCCTTGCCCAGCCCAGCCCCGGAGACTGAAAGCTCCGACCACCGCTCGGGGAGATCGACAGTGGCAATCTCCTTGGTAAGACGGTCAAGCACCAGAGAATAAACGTTTACTCGTTCAGGACTGTCTTGAAGGCGTCGAAGGAGGGCGCGCAGAATTGCCATATGCAACCGAAGCGCCATATCCCGGTGACATAGCCGCCACGCTTCAAAGTTTGGGCAGTGCGGCAGGCAGAGGTCTTCAAGAAATTCGCCGCGAAACGTTGTGGCAAGCAACTCCAATGTCTCCGTATCCAAGGCGTCGACGTCAGCAGGTCGGAGAGACGACATGCGCTTGAAATCCACGTCGATCGTCTGCGGGCTGAGGAGAACGGAATTGTGGTCAGCATGCAAACGCACATGACCGTCAGTATTCACGATCGGCCTGAGTTTATGGAGGCTCCACCTCAACGAAGCCCGAGGGTCGTCTGGAACTTCCCAGAACATCTTGCAAAGATGATCGCGACGCTGGGGTCTTCCAATGACGGCCAAATAGGCAAGAAGAGCGCGGGTTTTCTTCGACTGCGGCAGAGACAGAAGTATTCCCTGCTGCTTGACCTCGAGTTCGCCCAATAGCTTGATGGTTAGCTGGCCGACCATGACACACTGACTCGCAGAAGTGCTGAGCCGACAGCTTAAAGCAATGTAGCCCAAGATGAAATCGGCTGCGGTTACCGTGAGGCTAACCCCTTGGGTGATCGGCCCATTCGCTTAGCTAACGACCCTTCGTTGCGTTGACCGATGCAAGAAGGTGGATGAATGGCGAAATGATGAGGGAGTATATGGCCCGTTTTTAACGTCTACTACGCCTGTTACTTCGGATTTTGGCTTTTGCCGTTCCCATGTAGGGGGCCTTTAGGATACTGCACAATGAGGCAAGCCATCCGGAGGACAAGGTGATATGCCGCAATGATCGTCGATCACTGTGGATAGGCAAATTTGCCCACCCACGGTGATGCAGTACGCCCGGGGGTGTCGAGCGCTAGTCGCAAACGGTCCTGTATAGCTTCACCCGATGGTGATAGCTGTACCTGTAGTATTTTTCTGTCCAACACCGGCGACCATAATCATATCTCGGGCCGTCATAGTAGCCATCGTATGCATAGCGTGGCCGGTGATAGTATCGCGGTGGTGGCCGATCATCGTAGTAGCGAGGACCGGTCCCGTACTCAAAGTAGATCTGAGAGAATGCCGGCGACGCTGGTAACGCCGTTGCAAACGCCAGTGCTGCGATTGCGATCATTTTCATGTGTTCTTCCCATCCCGATTTGCACACCCTCATTTGCAAGGCTGTGTCTCACAACTGGGATGTTAATACGTCATGAGCGCTGCTTCTGAACACGGACCTAAGTCCCGATCAAATCCGGACTTTGGCCTGATGAAGCGCAAAAGGTTGGTTCGACGTTTGCTCAATTCCTTTATTGGTGTGAAGGCGGCGGACGCCCCGGACCTTACGAGGTGATTGCCGATCCCAGACGGGGGGAACTGCCGAGCTTTTCGGAAAGGAAGTCGATCAAAGCCCGCGCAGCCGTCGGGAGATGCTTCCGGGAAACGTAGAGAGCATGAATGCCGAGAGACCGCGGCTTCCAGTCCGGCAGGACGACCGCGAGTTTCCCGGCGCGGACTTCTTCATCCGCCGCGAAGCACGGCAGCATGGCGATGCCGAGACCTGAAAGAGCGGCACGTTGCAAAGCCAGAGCGTCGTTCGTCTGAAACCCTCCTGACACAGCTACTGTAACCTCACCCTCGTCCTTGTTCAGCACCCATTCTGAGCCACCCAGATGTGCATAGGTCAGGCACCGATGGGCTATTAGGTTTTCCGGTGAAGCAGGTTCGCCGCACGCTGCCAGGTAGTCCTTGGAGGCATACAGGCGCGATGGGCAATGCCCCAGACGTTTCGCCGTCAGGGATGGATCGAGATGGTTCGCGATACGGATTGCAATATCGATACGGTCCTGAACGAGGTCGACAGATCTGTCCGAGATCTGCAGATCGATCTTGATCCTGGGATATTTTGTCGCGAATTCCGAGAAGTGAGGTATGAGCTGCGCCTCGGCCAGGATACTTGGGGCGGTTACTCTCAGAAGACCATGTGGAGTATCGGAATGAACCGCCACCTCGGTCACGGCGTCGGCGACGCGAACCATCTCCCTACACAGCTCCAGAACGCGCTCGCCGGCTGAAGTCAGACTGAGCCGCCGTGTCGTGCGATGAAGAAGCCTTGTTCCCGACCATTCCTCGATCGACGCAATATACCGCGAGGCCATCGCACGCGACATCCGGAGTTCCTCAGCGGCAGCCGACGCACTGCCACGTTCGACTGTTTTCAACAGGACTACCGCCGCGGTGATGCGATCCATGATTTTCTCGATCCATGCAACATTCTGTATCGCATAGTGCTGTATATCCTTGATTTTTGCAACACTACATTGTCTCCCAACAAAGGAGATCGACATGACCGACAACATCGAACTTCAATACTTCTTCGACCCACTCTGCGGCTGGTGCTATGCAAGTGCGCCGGCGCTGGCGGGCTTGGCCGACAAATACGGCGACAAGCTCAAGATGCTGCCCTCCGGCCTTTTCGTAGGCGGACGGCCGATCTCGTCCATCGCTGACCATGCCTGGCGCAACGACCAGCGTATCCAGAGCCTGACGGGCCAGCCGTTTTCGGAAGCCTACCGCCAAAACGTCCTGCTGGCGCCGAGCGGCGTTTTCGATTCCCGGTCGGCAACGCTGACCCTGACCGCTCTTGGCGAGCAGGATGCTCGCCTTGAACCCCATTTCCTGCATGCCGTGCAGATCGCCCGGTATGTCGAGGGGCGCGACACATCCAGCATCGACGAGGTGACCGAGGTTGCCGTCCGGGTGGCCGCCGACCATGGCTCCGAATTGGCGGTCGAGACTTTCGTCGACCGACTCAGGAATGATGCGGATCTGCGTGAGCGGACTATGGAGCGAATGGAAGAAACACAAATTCGGATGAACACCCTCGGCATTCGCGGCGTTCCGCAGCTCGTCGCAGTCGTCAACGGGACGTCGCACGTTCTGAGCGGCGAAGCCCTCTACCGCGGCCCGCAGCATCTCGTCGCAGCACTTTCCAGGCTGCCAGCAGCTCCTTGAAAACCACAACCCAAAAGGAAGATCATCATGAAAATCGCACTCATCGGCGCTTCCGGCCAAGCCGGTTCTCGCATTCTCGCCGAACTGTCCTCACGCGGCCATATCGTTACCGCCATCGCCCGCGACCCCTCTAAGGTCGGCACCCTGCCGAACGTCACCGCCGCGGCGGGTGACATTGACGTTCCGGACGCTCTAGCAAACGTCCTGGCCGGACATGACGCCGTCATCAGCTCGGTCCATTTTTCCGCCGCCAATCCCGACAAGCTGATCGGCGCCGTCAAGGCCTCAGGCGTTCGCCGCTACTATGTGGTCGGCGGCGCCGGCAGCCTTGAAGTCGCGCCGGGCGTCCTTCTCGTCAACACACCCGAATTCCCGGTAATGTACAAGGCCGAAGCCCAGGGTGGCGTTGACTATCTCAAACAGCTCAAGGCCGAGGACGGCCTAGACTGGACCTTCCTGTCGCCCTCCGCTGCCTTCGTGCCGGGCGAGCGTACGGGTAACTTCCGCCTCGGCAAGGACCGGCTCCTGGCCAACGAAAACGGCAGCAGCATTTCGTTTGAAGACTTCGCCGTCGCGCTCGTCAACGAAATCGAAGCGCCAACGCACGTGAAGCAGCGCTTCACCGTCGGCTACTAACCGCCAGTTTTCAACACCATTCGCCTTTGGCGCAGCCGCTCATCAATGGGGTGGCGGCTGCGCCCGGATCCGCTTGCCTCCTTGGTAGGCTCCGGACCTCTCTTCCACCTCCATCAGGAACTAAATCAATGCCCAACCGTCGCAATACCCTCAAGTCGATCGCGGCCGCCGCCGCTGTAATGATCGCTATCGCCTCGTTCGCAACCGCGCAGGAGCAGCCTGCTCTGTCGTGGAAGGCTTTCAAGACCACCGAAGCCGGCTTTCTGCGCGCTCCGGTTCTCATCACCGGAAAGAGCGAAGCGGTTCTTATCGACTCGAGCTTCAGCTTCTCGGACGGCAAGGCCGTTGCGGATGCCATCAAGGCTAGCGGCAAGCGCCTGACCACGATCTACATCACGACCAACGATCCCGACTACTACTTCGGCCTCGCACCTGTTCACCAGGCGTTTCCGGACGCCCGCATTCTTGCTGCCGCTGATACCGTCGCCTTGATGCGCAAGAAGGCTGAAGGCAAGATTAAGGCATGGTCGCCGGTTCTGGGTGATAATGGTCCTAAGGCCGTTGCGGACCTCATCTTCCCTGAAGTCAGCGACATCACCTCCCTGTCGGTCGACGGCGAAAAGCTGGAAATCGTCACTGCGCCGGGCGTCAAGGACCGCGGCCGCTACATCTGGGTTCCCTCGCTGAGCGCCGTGTTCGGGGGCGTGGCGGTGTTCGGGGGCATGTACCCCTGGGTCGCGGACATGCCGACTGCCGAAGAACGCACGGCATGGAAGGCCGCGCTTGAAGGCATCCTCGCCCGCCACCCCAAGATCGTCGTGCCTGGTCACACCACTCAAGCGTGGCCGACTGATGCTTCCAGCGTGACCTATACTCGCGACTACCTCGTCGCGTTCGAGGCCGAAGCCGCTGAGGCCAAGGATTCCAAGGCACTCATCGAGGCGATGAAGAAGCTCTATCCGAACGATGCGATGCCGATTTCGCTGGAAATTGGAGCGAAGGTCGCAAAGGGCGAAATGACCTGGGGAAACTGAAGAGGCTGAGCGCGGCGTATTCGCCGCGCCCTTCCATGCGTATAGATAAATGCAAGCGGACAAGGTCTTTCATCGCGTTATCGAGATTCACTGATCACCCGAACGACCACTAATGGCGCGAAGGCTGCCGTCCCCGTCATGACGGCAGCCTTCGAAACTGCATGAAGGATCTTGGTCAAAGTGCCACCAGGACACCGCTTACGGCTCATCAGCACAGTCTATACGGCGAGAGCGAATGGTAGGCGCCCCGTGGAGGCAGGTATGAAGCACCTCGTTCTGGAACAGAAACGGGGCAAAATTGTCCCACCGCATTCGATGGTCGGAAAAAAGTGGGCCAATTATCGCGAAATAAGTCAATCTTTTCAATGATCGCTTGAAGAGAGTGGTGGGCCCGGAGGGACTCGAACCCCCAACCAAGCGGTTATGAGCCGCCGGCTCTAACCATTGAGCTACAGGCCCGGCACGACTAAAAAATCAGCGTGCACGCAGCGCCGGGGCAATGGTTCCCCGGGAGCCGATTTGGCTCTAGCCCAATTCGTCTTTTCCCACAAGGGACTGCCGCAATACCTTCACAATCAATCCGCAAAAGCGAATCCCAAGGAAACACCAACCAAGGAATGAGCCATGCCACAGATGAAAACCAGAGATTTTGTTTTTGCTGCTCTTCTCGGCGCGACTCTCCTCGTGCCCGCCACCCATAGTTTCGCCGAGGATGCAAAACCGCGCGAGGCGATCATCACGGTCACTGGAGAGGGACATTCCGCAATCGCGCCGGATATGGCGGTTGTCACGCTCTCGGTCGTCAAGCAGGCAAAAGCCGCCCAGGACGCGCTCGATCAGAACAATAAGGCGATGGGCGCGGTGCTGGCGACGCTAAAGGACAGAGGCATTGCGGAGCGCGATCTTCAGACGTCCGGCTTCTCTATCCAGCCGCAATATGACTATCAGAACGACAAAGATGGCCATCCGGTGCCGCCGACGCTGACCGGTTATCAGGTGACCAACGGGCTGACGGTGCGCGTGCGGGATCTCTCCAAGCTCGGCGTCCTCCTCGATCAGGCGGTCAATCTCGGCATCAACCAGGGTGGCGATATTCAGTTTACCAACGACAAGCCGGACGCAGCGCTGGAAGAGGCCCGAAAGAACGCCGTGGCCGATGCTGCTGCGAAAGCAAAAACCTTGACCGATGCGGCGGGGGTCAAGCTTGGCCATGTGATTTCGATCAACGAGGGCGCCATCGTCACGCCGCCGCAGCCATATATGCGTCAATCCATGGCCATGGCTGCCGACAAGGCGGTGCCGGTGGCGAGCGGCGAAAACACCTATAACGCCTCGGTCAGCATCACCTACGCAATTCAGCAATAGCCACAAAACAAAACCGCCCTTCGCTCAAGTCTCAAAGGACCGAGCAAAGGGCGGTTTCGTGGCCCCCGCCATAAAGCGAAAGCGTCAAGCTGTGGCCATCGGACGCAATGCGCGTCCGCAGATGATATTAGCGGCCGATCAACGGGCAACCGCGAACATTGGCAAACATCATCGTATCCGGACCACGGCGGCCGAAACCATCGACGATAACGCGGCGCGGCGTCACGTCGACCACGCGAGCGCGGTGCAGGCCGTAGCCGCGAGCAACATCCATGGCTTCGCGCGGATCACAGCCACGACGTTCGTAGCGCGGCGGCGGGATATCGTAATCCGGCGGTGGCGGCCGATGCCGGCCCGGGCCAATATAAATGTCGACGCCCTGGGCGGAAGCATATTCCGCGGTGCCCGACAGCGCAGTAACGGTGATCGCGGCTGCGATCCCCAACTTTGCCAGTAATTCTCTCATCTGTCCTCCATGGAGCGAAAGGCTTCTCTCATGTGCTTACCGCATCTCCTGATGCGAATGCCTCGGGAGTAACGGCGCGATACTGAACAAGTCCAGAATCAACCGTTCATACGCCATTCAGGTACAATGAAAGCAAAAGCGAGACCAGAGGCGGACTCACTGCACAGCAGAAAATAAAAGCCGCCCTCCTTTATGAGGACGACTTCACTCATCTTAAAACATCGCTGCGGCAGCGCGATCATGGCCATAAACGGCCACGCGATATCAGCGGCGGATCAACGGGCAACCCGGCACGTTGGCGAAAACGACACGATCCGGACCGTGCCGGCCAAGGCCTTCAACGACGACACGGCGCGGCGTGATATTCTGGATTCGAGCGCGGCGCAGGCCCATGGCGCGAGCCTTCTGAACGGCTGCTATCGGCGAGCAGATGCGGCCGCGATGGGGATCGTGGCGCACCTGATGAATGCTCGGTGAAAGGTCGTTGGCCGAGGCGGCAGAAACGGTGGCGGAAGCGGCGCCGAGCGTGATGAGAGCTGCAATGCCAGCCTTGGCGAAAATGCCGATCATGGGTATTTCTCCTTCAAGTCCTGCTACGGATCGTTGCAATCCTGATTTGGCCAAATGCCTCAGGATTGAAGCAACATTAGGCCAGCCAGGCTGAACAGAAGACGAATTACCCATTCAGATTGTATTCAGCGCAATGGACGATCGGTTGACGCGAATTTTCCTGAATCAGACCGAAAGATGCAGCACGATTTCGCGCCGGTGCGGGCGGTCGCGGTGCTCGAAAAGATAGATGCCCTGCCATGTGCCAAGTGTCAGGCGTCCGCGCATCACGGGGATTCCGATCGACACCTGCGTGAGCGCTGTCTTGATATGCGCCGGCATATCGTCCGGCCCCTCGGTCGTATGGACGATCCAGCGCATCGAAGGGTCGGAAGACGGTGGCACGAGCCGACGGAAGAAGGCGTTGAGATCCGTCTGCACGTCAGGATCGGCGTTCTCCTGGATCAGCAGCGAACAGGAGGTATGGCGGACGAAGACGGTCAGCAGCCCGTCGCTCGATGTGGAGCCTGCCGAAGTCCCTGCGCGGACGAATTCCGCTGCCTGGTCTGTGAACTCATAAAGTCCTTGGCCATGGGTCGACAGTGTGATGACGGTCTGCGGCATGGCATCTCCGGTATTGATCGCAGCGATCCGCTTGAGGTCGGTCGCAACGGGCGGAAAGTCAAGCCCAGCCGCTGCCGCCAAGGCCGATCAGAGCTGCAAGAAAATCTCGAAGCCGCCATAGATCATGCGTTTGCCATCAAAAGGCATATTTGCCATCTCGTCTTTCAGCCGCGGATCGGCCATGACCTTTTCCATCACGGTATCGCGATGCTGGCGAGATTCGTAAGTGATCCAGGAAAAGATCACCACCTCGTCTTCCTTCGCCTGAACGGAGCGCGGAAAGGACGTCAACTGGCCATAGGGCACATCGTCCCCAACAGACTCCACGTAGCTAAGCGCACCATATTCTTTCCAGATATCGCCGGACTTCCCCGCCAACGTCTTGTAAATCTCCAGCTTGTCTTTCGGAACGGCAATAACAAAACCATCCACATAGGCCATAACAACCTCCTCTGTTCTGTTTCCACACGCAAAGGAAGATCGATCATAGCGCGATCCGAGATGGGATGCACTTTTCCATTCCAATCGCCTTGATATCGGCCTGCCCTACGCGCCCGTTGCATCCATTCTCCCTGCGGATAAGCTTGCCATTGCGGTTTCATCAATGACGAGATGATGGTCATGACGATCGAATTCAGGATCGATCCCTATCCTGACAACCAAGCACTCAACGCCCTGTGGGCAACGGCTTGGAACGAGAGTACCCCACGCGATTTCTCATCTATCCTGCCGAGAAGCCTCGCCCATATCGGCGCCTTCCATGGAGTGCGCCTGATAGGATTCGTCAACATTGCCTGGGATGGTGGCATACATGCCTTTATCCTTGATACCATCGTCGCACCCGAATTCCGTCGACAGGGAATAGCAACCAAGCTTGTCGAAATGGCAACGAACGTTGCGCGCGAACGCGGCGCAGAGTGGCTGCATGTCGATTTCGAACCTCATCTCGCCGGCCTCTATCGGAACCTGGGCTTTGCGGCGACAGAGGCCGGCTTGATCAGGCTGGGCGATTGACAGCGAGCCTGATCAAGCAACGGCATTGACCCGAGATATCAACCAGGTGCGGAACAACGCAGCCGATGGGTTTTGCAAGGCATTCGACGGATAGATCAGATTGTAGCTGACGGCTGCCGGCTGAACTTCGACGAAACAACGAACCAACTGCCCCTCCGCGAGATCTTTCGCAACAAGGGAACTGCGAACCAGCGCAAAGCCGAGACCGTCCCGACATGCTCCGAGCATGTCGGCAAAGGATTCGAACAGAGGTCCGTTCTCCGCCGCGTGGCCAATATCGAAATCGGCCATTCCGCCGTCATTGCCATGGCCAATCACCTGTTCGTACCAGCGCTGCCAATCCAGTACGGTATGGCGCATGCCGGTGTAACGCAGCAGCGGCGCTTCCTTTATGGCATTGCGCTTCGGCAACCGTGCGGAGAGCGTCGGTGAACTGACGACAAATTCCTCGTCCGTCAGCAACTCTTCCTGGACGAGGCCGGCTTCGGCTCGCCCGAGCCAGATCGCGAGGTCGACACCCTCAGGCCCGAAATCGGGTCGCTGATAGCCGACAATCATCTTCAGCTCGATGTCGGGGTGGCGCTGGCAGAAATCACCAAGTCGAGACGCCAGCCATTGGCTGGAAAATTCCGGCGTCACCGACAGCGTCAGCGTGCGAACCGACACACTCGCCCGCGCGTGATACAACGCCGTCTCCAATTGAGAAATCGTCTCCACAATCGCCGGGTGGAGCCGCGCGCCGAGCGGCGTCAATCTTGCGCCCGACCGGCCGCGATCGAAAAGGCTGCCGCCGATCCAGCCTTCAAGCTGCGAAAGCTGATGACTGACGGCAGTCTGCGTCAGCCCCATCCTCTCAGCCGCACGGCCAAAACCGCCGGTTTCGACGATAGCGCAAAATGCTTGCAAAACGGCCAGTGGTGGAAGCGGTCTTTTCCCCATGAAAATCCTTCATGCATAGGCGATGAAAGCTTCATTATACATGAGAAGTATACGGGCGCATTCCTCTAAGTCATAAGACCATCAGGCTTATGACAGATGAGAAACATTCATGGATTCATTCTGCGGCGTAGCATCGAAAAGCGGATCAACCGGCTGCTCCGTGCGTTTGCTTGCGTCCAAAAACAGCGTGCCGAAAAAAAGGCGAGACGCGAAAATATACTCTCGCTCAACGGCCACCTTAGGCGAGATGCCGGGCTGGACGATATTCCGCACCATCCATGAGCCTACAGACCTGAGCGCGAAGCCGTTTGCCGGATCGTTTGCCGGTCTGGCCCAGGCCACCTTATCCCCTGAGCGTCTTGACCTTGGTCAAATCCGGAAAGATCCGCATCCAAAGCAGCACGACGACGATGGTGCCGACGCCGCCGACGATACCGGTGAGAACCGGGCCAAGCGCGCTGGCGAGCATGCCGGATTCGAATTCGCCGAGCTGGTTGGACGTGCCTATGAACAGCGAGTTCACTGCATTGACGCGGCCGCGCATGTTGTCCGGTGTCAAGAGCTGCACCAACGAACTGCGAACGACGACGCTGACCGTATCCGACGCCCCGACGACAAGCAGCGCCGCAACGGAAAGGATGATATTGCTCGAGAGCGCGAAGACGACGGTGGCAATGCCGAACACGAAAACGGCAAGCAGCATCTTCTTGCCAACGCCGGTCTGCAGGGGCCGCCGCGCCAGCCAGATCGACATGACCAAAGCACCGATTGCGGGCGCAGCGCGCAGCAGTCCGAGGCCCCAAGGGCCGGCATGCAGGATATCGCGCGCGAACATCGGCAGCAGCGCCGTGGCGCCGCCGAGCAGCACGGCAAAGAGATCGAGCGAGATCGTCCCCATCATCACCGGTCTGCTCCTGATGAAGGAGACGCCGGCAAAGACCGAACTCAGAGTCACCGGCTCCCGCGACGACGGCCGCTGTCGCTCGACGCGGATCGAAATGACATTGAGGCTCGCGATGACATACAGCACGGCAGACACCGCGAAAGGCGCAATCGGACTGACGCCATAGAGCAGGCCGCCGAGCGACGGACCGATGATGAAAGCGGTCTGCATCATCGATGTGGAGGTAGCGATCGCTATCTGCAACATCGACGGCGGCACGATATTCGGTAACAGCGCGGCCATGGTAGGACGCTCGAAGGCAGTGGCCGCCCCCATGACGGCGACTGCGGCGAGGATGCCGGCCGGGCCGATCCAGTGCTGCCAGACTGCGACGGCAAGGGCTAGCGCTGTCAAGGCTTCGATCAACTGGCAGACCAGGCCGATGCGCCGGCGATCGAATCGGTCGGCAACATGACCGACAATGAAGGTCAGGATCACCATCGGCAGGAACTGGCAGAAACCGACCAGGCCAAGGAAGAAGGCGCTATGGGTCTGATCGTAGATCATCCAGCCCATGGCAACGGTGACCGACTGGAAGCCGATGGAGGAAAAGACGCGGGAGGCGGCGAAGGAACGATATCCGGGATGACCGAGCGCGCTGACCCGATCGTGACTGTGCAGGGTGTCCATATGTCTTTCTTCTGTTCCGGTCGTGCCCGGAACAACTTTATGAGCAATATGAAATATTTATCTAAGTCCCCTGCTCTGCCCGAACGCCGCACTTGTCAACTGCGTTTTTTGGATAGATCGGCAAATTGCCGCCAAAGCGCGAACCTAGAGATCAAATCGTGGTGAAGAGCGACTGAGCATCCCAGTCTTTGTGTCGACCGACCACACGCCGGCAAGTTCAGCGGCAAGGGTTGCGATCAATCTCGGCACATCATTTCCGGCCGCCTCATGCATGGCCTCGGCGACGATCAGCAGCGATCGCGTATCCTCGCGAACGGCGGAAAGGCCGCTTTGACGATTGGTCCAGCGCCGCGCATGCGCCCGGTCGGCACTATCGGCAAAGATCACTTCGCGCGGCTCCGGATGCTCCGTTTCGCCAGCGAAGGTGAGATAGCTCTCTCTGCCGGTCGCGTGCCTGACTTCGAGATCGCCGGAAATCTTCGCAAGATCGAAGACGGCGACGGGAATGGCGAAGGCGATCGAGATGGCGTTGCACAGATCGACGAGCGGATGCAGTTGCGGCAGCGATTTTTCCTGGCGGAATCGTCTGAGCAAAGCCTCGGAAGCGCAGCGATATTGCGTCGGCTTCAGCCCCATTTTCGAAAAGGTCCGCCGCCAGGCCTGGATCTCCGGCATCTCGCCTTCCGCACTACCCGCCAGCCGCTCCTCGGCGATTGCATGGAACTTCGCGAGACGATCGCTGACGGCCACATCGACGGTGATTCCTTCCACGAAGAGGACGCCGGGGACCAGATCGGGGAATTCGCTCCACATCTCATTCGAATGGCGGAAATACATGGCTTTTCCTTCTGCGCGGTTCTGACTTGGAACAGCAGAAAACCTTGATGCAGGCAGCCGGTCTTGAATGAAATTGCAGATGCCTCAGCGCGTCGTGTCGGCATAGATGCGCGGCGACACACCAAAATTGCGCACGAAAATCCGAGTCATATGGCTTTGATCGGCAAAGCCGCTGGCAAAAGCCGCCTCGGCCAGCGGCATGCCGCCGGCAATCAGCCGCCGCGCTCGCTGGATGCGACGCTGAAGCAGATAGGCGTGCGGTGTCAATCCGGTCACCTTGGCGAAACCGCGTAGGAGCTGGAAACGGCTGAGCCCGCTCACTCCGGCGAGATCGGCGAGCGTCACCGATGCTGCCGGATCATCATCGATGAGATCGCGAGCACGCATGATCGCGGCGGGCGCATTGGTGCCCTCATCCGCCTGCCCCTGCTCACACATCACGTCCGCAACAAGTGATAACAACAGTCCGTCTCGCCGCAGCGCAGCGTCCTGACCATCCTGACGAGTTACCGTCGAAAACAGTGTTCTGAATCGCGCGGCGATCTGTCCGTTTCGAATGACGGGAGAAGGAAGTTCCCCCTCGCCGGCGCCGCCCTCACCGATATCGCCCAGAAGATCCGTCATCAGCCGTGGATCGAAATAGAGCATCGACCAAACACGGCTCTCCCCAATTGGCATACCATCATGCACTTCGTTCGGATTGAGAGTGATGACGTCGCCGGTCTCAGCCCGCACCACGCCACGCCCGCTCAGCGACACCTGCGCGCCGCGCTCGATGACGCCGATGCCGAACTGATCATGGGTATGCTTGGGAAAGCTATATCCGGTTTCCGCCGCCACGGCTTCGACGCCGGCAATGGAGGAGCGAAACATCCTGAACTGGCCTGGCTTCATGCGCCCGGCTCTTCCAGTTTGCTGAAATCCGTCATCTCGACACTTGGCCGGGCTGCAATACGCGACCACCACGACGCAAGCTTGGGATGATGCTCGATCATCTCCCGCCCCTCCGGCGCCATGAGAAAGTAGTCAAACATCGGCGCGACGTAGAGATCGGCCAGGGTCAGGTCCGGACTGCAGAGCCACTGCGTATCTTCCATAAGATCTGAAAGAGCGGCAAGGCCGATTGCGGCCTTGGAAAGGCTCGTGGCTATTCGTTCCTCGTCGGCGGCAATGCCCTCTGCCGGCTTTGAGACCCGCTCCACGTAGATACCCCACACCAGATGCGGATAGAGATATCCGTCGGCAATGCTGACGATCTGGTTCATCCGCGCGCGCTGCCGAGGCGCCACAGGCTGCAGGCGCGGCCCCTCGAATGCCTCGTCGACATAGCGCGTGATCGCAGCCGTCTCGTAGAGCCGAAAATCGCCGTGTTCGAAAGCCGGAATCCGGCCGAATGGATGCCGCTCCAGATAGGATGCCGGCGGCCCGCCCTCAGCGAAAATGTCGATCGGCACCCTCTGGTGCTCGACGCCTTTCTCGATGAGCGCAAGGCGCGCAATTCGCACGTAGACGCTATAGTCCGCGCCAAAAAGGCAAGGCTGTTCCATATCTCAACGCCATTTCGTTCATCCGACATCTTTTCGAAGTCGGCCGTTGCGGTCAATGGTGGGCTGCATCGTCTAAGCTTCCCGCGCCCACATCATGGCGTTCCATCTCCCGGCCAAGCGCCACTGGCCGGGGAATCAACAGTCAACGTGGCAAGGTCGCCCCAATATTATCCCAGGGAGGCGATGATCTCGCGATAAGCGGCCTCGGGGAAGGCCTTCAGCGTGCGCGAGCGCACGTTGCCGTTCGAACCAAGCGCCAAGGCGAAGCGGGCCATCACCGCATCATCGGGTGCCTCGCAGACAGCGACCATGTCGTGTTCGCCCATAGTCAGGAAAAATTGCTTGAACGAACCGCCCATCTCTTCCAATTGCTTCTTGGCGACATCCAGCCGCCGCGGAGATTCCTTTACGCTACGCACACCCTGGTCGGTCCAATTGAGCAGAACGATATAAGTGGTCATCTCACATCTCCTCCGCTGCGCCGCACGCCCGTTGAGACGGGCAGGCAGATGACGCAGTAACGGTTGATCCACGCGTAAGCCCCTCGAAAACCATCATGGTTTTCGGAACTACGCGCCGCCATCCAGTGCTTGGGGTCCCTTCCCGTGAAGATGGGTTCGCCCCGAGTAACACAATAGGCTTGTCACCTTGCGGCGACAATAAACCTAATCCCCATTCATTCGGGTGACGAGATAAAGGGATCGCCGGCGAAGCATTTCACCGATTTGGTGTCTTGGCCTGCGACTCCTGCGCTGTCGCGAACGATGCCCGTATGTCCGCAGCCACAACCGCCGCCGGCAAGGGTGTGCCGCGTTTGCGCTCGCGTGCCAGCGTCAGCAGGCCGGAAAAGACAATAAGGACGATGCCGAGCGCCATCGGCAGATCTATGCTGTCATTGAACAGCAGATAGCCGAAACCGATCGCCCAAATCATTTGGCTATATTGCGGCGGCGCGACGAGATTGGCGGGCGCCAACTTCGCTGCGCTCATCAAGAGGACGGTGCCGGCAGCGCCGAGAAGGCCGTAGCTGGCGAGGAACATCCATTGCCAAGCCGTCGGCCATGTCATCTCCGGCAGCATCAGCAAACCGCTGACGATCAGCGTGCCGAACAACACCGCCCCATAAAGCGAGATGCGCTTCTCCTTCGAGCCAAGCGCGCGATTGATAACGATCGAGACGGCCCCGCTTAAGCCCCCGATCGCTGCGCAGAGGTGGCCGATCGAAAGCTCACGAAAACCCGGCCGCAGCACGACCAGCACGCCGACGAAACCGACGATCACCGCCGTCCAACGCTGCCAGCGCACGTCCTCCTTGAGGAACACGACGGACAGAATGGTGACGAAGGATGGCAGCAGAAAGAGCAGCGCGAAAGCCTCTGCCATCGTCAGCTCGGTGAAAGCCACGATCGAACAGATGGCGCCGATCGCGCCACAGGCGAAACGCAGCATCCACAGCGGCCGGTTCGTCGTCCTGACGATATCCAGCCACCCATCTCCGCGCGTCTTCAGAAACGGGATCGCCGCAAAACCGAACAGCGAGCCGATGAAGGCCACCTGATAGGACGGCAGCGTCCCATGCAATATCTTGATCGACGCGTCACTGAACGCGAAGACGGCATAGGATGCGAATGCCAAGAGGACGCCACGAGGCGTGGAATGGCCAGCGGCCATCGAATTGGAATGGGCTGTGATCGATGTCATTGGAATTGGGCGATGCGAAGGGAGGGAATGAATCAGACGTTGTCAGACGCAATCGTATGATGAAATGGGCCGATTTTCTATCGGCGTTGGGAATAAACTATTGTTTCAGGGTGAGATGTGCCCTCAATTGCTGGGGGCGCCCAGTTTCTCTAGCCGACTGGCGGGAATGCGACCTTTGACGGCATAGGAGAAAGCGACAACCTTCAAGGCATCGTCATCAACCTGGCATTTGAATTGGACCTGTTGCCATCCTTTGGGCGTCTCAACTGCAACGCCATCGCCGTAGATGCCGGTGTAGATGTACATATTAGGTGAGAGCGCAGAATTGATGAAATTGAGACCGTAGGCATTTAAATCATGCCAGTACTGCAGCTTTTGCTCGTTATTGCAAAGCTGCCGCACACGTTCACGCCGCGGCAGCTTTTTCCAAGTGTCCAATTCGTCCTTCGACATGCGCGCCATCTCTGTACCGGAGTAGAAGCGCTTGGCCTGGATGAATTTGCCCTGCTGGCCACCGACCTTTTGCTGAGCCTGCGACGGATCGGTTTTCGATGCGTCTTGCGTGCTGTCCGCTGACGCCTGCTGCTGCGGCCGAGGTTGAGGCGCGGGGACGAAGGTGGTTCCGGCCGTCGGGTCACTTGGGTCGCCGGAGACCGGTTGATCCTGCGATTGCTGCTGTGGCTGCGCTCCTCCGGTCGTCGGAACTGCGACATCCGGCGCAACCTTTGGATCAGCCGCGGCCTGCTGCTGGTCTACCTGCCCTTCGGCAGTCTTCGCTAGTCCCGCTATGGGATCAGACGCCGCTCCGTCCTTTTGATCCGCCTGCGTGCCTGCTGCATCGGTAGCAGGCATGTTCGGCTCGGCGATCTGGGTGTCAGACGGCTGGTCCGTCGCCAGCTCTTCCGGCGTCGGCGTCGATGCGGGATCACTGGAATTCGGATCGGTTGCAGACGCTGCGGCGTCCGGCTTGGCGGCCTTGGCTTCCGCGTCGGTCTTCGCTGCCTCCTCCGCCTTCGCCTGTTGCTGCTGCGCAGCGGCATCGCTTGCCGGCGGCGTCGGGTTCGCCTGCGGCTGCGTGTGGGCCTCTGCCGCAGCCTGCTGGGCGGATGTCTGTTGTGGTGGATTATCGGCAGATGGCGTCGATTGATCCGCAGTTTGCTGCTGCGGCTGTGTCGCCGGATCGGAACTAGGTGGCTGGTCCTGCTTTGCTTGTGCCGGATCGTCGGTCGTCGGCGTCTGATCTTGCGGCTTGGCTTGATCATCGGCCGGCGTCGGCGACGGCGCGTCACCCGGCTGCGGCTGCGCGTCGGCCTGCTCGGTGGCCGGCGATGGCTGATCGGCCTTCATATCGGCAGGCTTATCGGCCTGCGCGGGTTCCTGCGATTTCGCATCCTGATCCTGAGCGTTCGGGTCGGGCCCCTTCTCTGCCTTCGTCTTGCTCTCGTCGCTCAGCTTGTCGGCGGTCTGCTCGCCTTCGGTCTTGTCGGTGGACGCCGCCTTCGGTTCCTTCGAAGGCTGCTTTTCATCGGGCCTGGGTGTCGGCGTCGGCACGCGGCCGGCGCGCTCCGACGGCTTTGCGGCGTTCTTTGCCTCCTCCTTGGGCGGCGGCACCATCTCGACATTGATGCTGTCTTCCGGCTGCGGTATCGGCATGGCCACCACCGGCAGCAGGAAAAGCGCAGCGAAAAACAGGATGTGCACCAGAATGGAAGGGATCAGTCCCCATCGACGCTCATCCGGTTTCCGCTGTTCGGCGACGCGCTCCATCGGTCAGCGGCCGCAAGGCTGACGACGCAGGACAGACGGAAAAGCGCTCAACAATTTCATCCAAACCTTACCGACAAACGACATCCGACGACGCCTAGATTCCCGACATATGGTGTTAAACATCAAGGCCAGAAAGAGGCAGCCGGAAAATTGCAGACTGTTAGTCTGATCACAGCTCCGCGGTGCCCGGAAAACAAACCTGCGTGATCCCAAGCAAAGTCTGGCGGAAAACCCTCGCCAACACCGTAGCATACAACGTTGCGCCTTTAGAAGAACCTGTCGGGAAGCGGGCAGTACAGGCATATCCGACAAAACGAAAAACCCGGCTCGCTTCCACGAACCGGGTTTTGATTTCGTAACTACGTAAGCCGCTCAGCTATCGAGGAACGAGCGCAGCTTTCTGGAGCGGCTCGGATGCTTCAGCTTGCGCAATGCCTTAGCTTCGATCTGACGGATACGTTCGCGGGTAACCGAGAACTGCTGGCCGACTTCTTCAAGCGTGTGGTCGGTGTTCATGCCGATGCCGAAGCGCATGCGCAGCACGCGCTCTTCGCGCGGCGTCAGCGAAGCCAGCACGCGGGTCGTCGTCTCGCGCAGGTTGGCCTGAATGGCGGCATCGATCGGCAGCAGCGCATTCTTGTCCTCGATGAAATCGCCGAGATGGCTGTCTTCTTCATCACCGACCGGGGTTTCGAGCGAGATCGGCTCCTTGGCGATCTTCAGCACCTTGCGCACTTTTTCGAGTGGCATGGCGAGCTTTTCGGCCAATTCTTCCGGCGTCGGCTCACGGCCGATTTCGTGCAGCATCTGGCGCGACGTACGAACGATCTTGTTGATCGTTTCGATCATGTGCACCGGAATACGGATGGTGCGGGCCTGGTCGGCGATCGAACGGGTGATCGCCTGACGGATCCACCATGTAGCGTAGGTCGAGAACTTGTAACCGCGACGATATTCGAACTTATCGACCGCCTTCATCAGGCCGATATTGCCTTCCTGAATGAGGTCGAGGAACTGTAGGCCGCGGTTTGTGTATTTCTTGGCGATGGAGATGACGAGGCGCAGGTTCGCTTCGACCATTTCCTTCTTGGCGATACGCGCTTCGCGCTCGCCTTTCTGCACCATATGAACGATGCGGCGGAATTCCGAGATCGAAATGCCGGTTTCGGTCGCAAGGTTCTGAATTTCCTGGCGGATGTCGCGGATCGTGGTGTTTTCGCTCTTGGCGAATTCCTTCCAGCCGCGGGCAGCAAGATTGCCGATCGACTTCATCCAGTTCGGATCGAGTTCAGCGCCCTGATACTGCTCCAGGAAGCTATCGCGCTTAACGCCATAGGATTCGGCAAGGCGCAGCAGGCGGCCTTCGTTCTGCACGAGGCGCTTGTTGATGTCGTAGAGCTGCTCGACCAAAGCGTCGATGCGGTTCTGGTTCAGCGACAGCGACTTGACCGACTTGACCAGCTCGTCCTTCAGCTCCTTGTAGCGGCGCTCCTGTGCGGACGACAGCGTACCCGAAGCCGACAGGCGCTGCTCGACCTGCTGGTCCTGCAGCTTGCGGAGCTTCTTATAGGTTTCCGCAATCGTATCGAGTGTCAGCATGACCTGCGGGCGAAGCTCTGCTTCCATCGCGGCGAGCGAGAGGCTGGATTCGTCCTCGTCCTCTTCCTCCTCCTCGATCGGCATGCCTTCGCCGCCGACGTCGGTGATGTCGTCATCGCCGGAGGAACGGCGGCCGCGGGCCTTTTCCTTCTCTTCGGCGGCCTTGCGGTCGGCCTCGATCTTTTCCGGGCTCTGGAACTGCGGCGCAGCCTTGGCCTCGGGACCGGAATAGGTCGTTTCGAGATCGATGATTTCGCGCAGCAGCGTGGTGCCTTCGTTGAGTTCGTCGCGCCAGATGATCAACGCCTGGAACGTCAACGGGCTCTCACAGAGGCCACCGATCATGGTTTCGCGGCCGGCCTCGATGCGCTTGGCGATCGCGATTTCGCCTTCGCGCGACAGCAGCTCGACAGAGCCCATTTCGCGCAGATACATGCGCACCGGATCGTCGGTGCGATCGGTAGGCTCTTTCTTCTTGGTCGTTGCAAGCGCCGAACCGCCCGAAGGCGCAAGCTCGCCGCCTTCACCATCCTCGTCGCCGCTGGAATCGTCGTCGTCGCCGCCACTGGCTGCCGCGCCCGCCTCTTCGACATCCTCGTCTTCAATGACGTTGATGCCCATATCGGAGAGCATAGCCATCGTATCTTCGATCTGCTCGGACGTCACTTCTTCGGACGGCAGAACGGCGTTGAGCTCGTCCATCGTCACGTAGCCGCGTTTTTTCGCGGCCTTGATCATCTTCTTGACCGCGTCGTCGGAAAGATCGAGAAGCGGGCCATCCGAGGCGCCGTCGCGTTCGACTTCAGCTTCTTCGTTCTCTTTGACCTTGGTTGCCATCTCTATATCGTCGCTTTCCCTGACGCTTGAAACTTACACGCGGTGACTGACCGCTCTGGCCCGGCACGCCTCGCGCCAGCCCCGAATCACCGACAAACACCTAACGGAATGACCTTTAATGCCTGATTAACCACGATCACCGGCTCCCAACAGCAAAGCTGGATTGCGTTTAGAATTCCGGCCATGGTATACGTGATCCGCCTGACCCACTTCACCGTTTTTCCGAGGACAAACGGTGATTCCTACAATTTTTGCTCTCGTCAAGCTTTTCCAGCAAAAAAGCCTGTTAAAATCGTGAAAAAGCCTTATCCACAGGCCCAACACGCCCAGAAACAATTGCTTCCCGTATTTAGGAAGTCCCCGCGCGTTGACAAGGGCAGGCCCATGAAACCACCCGCATTTCCGCAGTTCGCGGCAATGCTGATGCGGCCGGGCCACGAATTTGGTCAAATCCAGTCCATTACCACCTTGCCGGAATTACCAGAACGCATGGCTTCAAAGCCATCGCGGAAATCATCGATGTGGATGCGATGGGTAATGACCGGCGAGACGTCGAGCCCGCCTTGAACGAAGGCGATCATCTTGTACCAGGTCTCGAACATCTCGCGGCCATAGATGCCCTTCAGATTGAGCATCTTGAAAATCACCTTGTTCCAGTCGATCTCGAAGCCGGCCGGCGCGATGCCGAGAATAGCGATCTTGCCGCCATTGTTCATCTTGTCGATCATGTCGCGGAAAGCAGGCGCGGCACCCGACATTTCCAGACCGACATCGAAACCTTCGGTCATACCGATAGACTTCATTACATCGGCCAAGTTTTCCTTCGAGGCGTCGACGACATGCTCGATACCGAGCTTGCGGGCGAGCGCCAGCCGATTCGGATTGATATCGGTGATGACCACCTTGCGTGCGCCCGAACGCTTGGCGACCATGGCGCCCATGATGCCGATCGGCCCCGCGCCGGTAACCAGCACATCCTCGCCCACCAGATCGAAGGAAAGCGCGGTGTGCACGGCATTGCCGAAGGGATCGAAGATCGCCGCCACTTCATCCGGGATATCGTCAGGGATCGGGACAACGTTGCTTTCCGGAATGCAGACGAATTCGCCGAACGAGCCCGGGCGGTTGACGCCGACGCCCAGCGTATTGCGGCAAAGATGTCCCCTGCCCGCCCGGCAGTTGCGACACTTACCGCAAACGATATGTCCTTCGCCGGAGACACGCTCGCCGACATGATATTTGGTGACCGCCGAGCCGATCTCCGCGATCTCGCCGCAGAATTCGTGACCGACGACCATCGGCACCGGAATGGTCTTCTGCGCCCACTGGTCCCAGTTCCAAATATGCACATCCGTGCCGCAGATCGCCGATTTCCTGACCCGGATCAGCACATCGTTCGGCCCAACCTCGGGAACCGGAACTTGCTCCATCCACAGCCCGACTTCCGGCTTCGATTTGACCAACGCCTTCATCATGTTCGACATGAGCTGCCGTCTCCATCCGATTCAAATGATTCCGAGTTCGCGTCCCGCCTCGGCAAAAGCTGCAATCGCGCGCTCGACATCGGCCTTCGAATGCGCCGCCGACATTTGCGTGCGGATGCGCGCCTGACCCTTCGGCACCACCGGGAAGGAGAAGCCGATGACGTAGACGCCCTTTTTCAGCATCAGCGCCGCCATCTCCTGCGCTAGCTTGGCATCGCCGAGCATGACGGGGATGATCGGATGATCGGCGCCGGCCAGCGTGAAACCGAGCTTGGTCATTTCGCTGCGGAAGAACTCGGCATTGCCACGGAGCTGGTCGCGCAGATCGCTGCCGTTTTCGATCAGATCAAAGACTTTCAGCGAAGCAGCCGCGATGACCGGAGCCAGCGTGTTTGAGAAGAGATAGGGGCGCGAGCGCTGCCGCAGCCAATCAACGATCTCGGCTTTGGCCGAAGTATAGCCGCCCGATGCCCCACCGAGCGCCTTGCCAAGCGTACCGGTGATGATGTCGACCCTGCCCTCGACGCCGCAATGCTCCGGCGAGCCGCGGCCATGATCGCCGACAAAACCGACGGCATGGCTGTCATCGACCATCACCATCGCACCATATTGTTCGGCAAGATCGCAGACGCCCTCGAGATTGGCGATGATGCCATCCATAGAGAAAACGCCGTCGGTGGCAATCAGCTTGAAACGGCTGCCCTCGGCCTTCTTCAGCTCCTCTTCTAGGGCCGCCATGTCGTTATTGGCGTAGCGGAAGCGCTTCGCCTTGGAGAGGCGCACACCGTCGATGATCGAGGCGTGGTTGAGCGCATCGGAGATGATCGCATCCTCCTCCGACAGCAGCGTCTCGAACAACCCGCCATTGGCATCGAAACAGGAGGAATAAAGGATCGTGTCTTCCATGCCGAGAAAGGCCGATATCCGCGCCTCAAGCTGCTTGTGCTCTTCCTGCGTTCCGCAAATGAAACGCACCGAGGCCATGCCGTAGCCATAGCGATCGAGCGCCTTCTTCGCCGATTCGGCCAGCTCCTCGTTGTCGGCGAGGCCGAGATAGTTGTTGGCGCAGAAATTCAGAACCCGCTCGCCGCCCGCGACGGCAATCTCGCCCGCCTGCTTGGAGGTGATGACGCGCTCGGATTTATAGAGGCCCGCATCTTTCAGACCGGCGAGTTCTGTACGCAAATGGGATATGAATTCAGAGGTCATCGTCGCATTCCGATGTTGGTCGTGGGCGGAGACGGCCCGAGAAATAGCACAGGATTTGGTTTCTTGCTGCATTCAGCAGCGGCAAAAATACGCGAGGCATTGACGCTCATACGATATAGCAGTGAACGACACCGTATTGCTCGTAACTATTGCAAAAATTATTTGACTAAGTCCACTATCTGCCTGCAAACATAATACGGTTCCCGTATGGTGAGGATGTGATGAGCATATTCCATAGATTTTCGCTCAAGGGTCGGGTCGCGCTCGTCACCGGCAGTGGTCGCGGTCTCGGTCTGGAGATGGCGAAGGCGCTTGCCGGCGCGGGAGCGCATGTCGTCATCAATGGACGTACGGCTGCGACGCTAGACAGCGCCGTGGAAATCATTCGTGCGGCAGGCGGCGGCGCCGAAGCCGCCGCTTTCGACATCGCCGATCACGAGGCGCAGCGTGCGACAATGGCGGATATCGAAAGGAACCACGGCCGGCTCGACATACTGATCAACAATGTCGGCGCCCGTGACAGACGCCCGCTGGCCGACTTCGACGACGAAGCGATCCTTGCCCTCCTCAACACGGATCTGGCTGCCTCGATCACGCTCTCGCGCAACGCTGCACGCCTGATGAAACGTCATGGTCATGGACGGTTGATCTCGGTAACCTCGATCAGCGGCCATGTCGCCATGCCGGGAGACTGCGTCTACCCTGCGGCCAAACAGGGGCTCACTGGCCTTATGCGCGGCATGGCCGTGGAATTTGGCCCGCACGGCATCACAAGCAATGCCATCGCACCGGGTTGGTTCGCGACGGAAACGAACGCCGCGATGGCGGCAAACGAAGAGCTTATGCCCTTCGTGCGCCAGCGCATTCCCGTTCAACGCTGGGGCCGTCCTGACGAGATCGCCGGCGCGGCACTATTTCTCGCCAGCGACGCCGCCTCCTTTGTCAACGGTCATGTGCTGACCGTCGACGGCGGCATGACCGTCAGGATGTGAGTGCGCCTGGCGAGAAGGTGTCACCGATCGGTGAAATTCTCTATCGCCTTCAAGAACGCATCTCCATAGCGCTCCAACTTCGCCTGCCCCACGCCCGAAATGCCCAGGAGCGCATCGCGGCTCGTCGGTCGCTCCATGGCAAAAGCAATCAGTGTCGTATCCGGGAAGACGACATAGGGCGGCACGCCGAGTGCCTTAGCGATGCTCGCGCGCTCGCTTCTCAACGCTTCGAACAATGGCTGCGCCTCGCTCGACAGGCTTGACTGCCGCTTCTCGATCCGCCCTGCCTTCTTGGTGCGCCGGCCTGTCTCCGGCCGATCCTTGCGGAAGAAAACCTGACGCTCGCGTTTGAAGACCGCCCGCGCCTCCGGCTCCAGCTTCATCGCGCCGAAAGCAGTATGATCGATGCTGACAAAGCCACTCGCCAGCAGTTGTCGGAAGACGGACTGCCAGATGCGCGAGGGAATATCCTTACCCGCCCCGAAGACCGGCATGTTCACATGGCCGAAACGCTCGGTCTTCTCATTGACCGTCCCCATCAACACATCGATGACATGGCCGGTGCCGAAACGTTCGCCGGTCCGGTAGACGGCAGCGAGCGCCTTGATCGCCGCCTCGGTGCCGTCCCAGGTTTCGACCGGTTTCAGGCAGGTATCACAATTGCCGCAACCGCCGGCGTGAGGTTCGCCGAAATGCGCAAGGATCGCTTGGCGTCGGCAGCCGGCCGTCTCGCAGATCGCAAGCAATGCGTTCAGCTTCGCGCGCTCGACGCGCTTGATCTCTTCCGCTGCATTGCCCTCGTCGATCATCCGCCGCCGCTGGATCACGTCGGCCATGCCATAGGCCATCCAGACTTCGGACGGTAAGCTGTCGCGTCCCGCGCGTCCCGTCTCCTGATAATAGGCCTCGACGGAGCCGGGAAGATCGAGATGGGCGACATAGCGGACATTCGGCTTGTCGATGCCCATGCCGAAGGCGACCGTCGCCACCAGGCAAAGATCCTCTTCCTTCAGGAAGGCATCCTGGTTGGCGTCGCGGACCGATCGATCCATGCCGGCGTGATAGGCAAGCGCACGAATGCCCTGCCCGTTCAGCCACTCCGCGATATCCTCGACCTTGGCCCGTGACAGGCAATAGACGATGCCGCTATCGCCGCGATGACCATCGAGGAAACGCAGCAATTGTTGGCGCGGCTGATCGCGCTCGACGATCTCATAGGTGATGTTCGGCCGGTCGAAGCTGGTGGTGAAAACCTTGGCATCATCAAGCGCCAGCCTCTCGATGATGTCGTCGCGCGTATGCGGATCGGCCGTCGCCGTCAAGGCGATGCGCGGCACATCAGGAAAGAGGTCTGCAAGCCTGCCGAGATCACGGTATTCCGGCCGGAAATCATGTCCCCATTGCGAGACGCAATGCGCCTCGTCGATCGCGAACAAGGCAATCTTCGCCTTGGCGATCATCTGGCTGAAGCCATCCGTCAGGATGCGTTCCGGCGTGACGTAGAGCAGATCGAGCGTTCCGCTGGAGATGGCGCGATAGACATCGCTTGCCTCTTCCCGCGACAAGGACGAGTTCAGCGCCGCCGCGCGGATACCGAGCTGCTTCATCGCCTCGACCTGGTCGCGCATCAGGGCGATCAACGGCGAAACGACGATGCCGACGCCTTGGCGGCACAAGGCCGGAATCTGGAAACACAGCGATTTGCCGGCGCCAGTCGGAAACAGCACGACCGCGTCGCCGCCGGAAACCACATGGTCGACCACCTGCTGCTGCTTGCCGCGAAAGGCGGAATAGCCATAGACCCGCTTGAGGATGTCGAGCGGCGTTGCGCCGGAGCTACGGTCACCGAACAGCGCATCGTCGGCGGAAAATCGCGGCTCCTGTCGATCTGGCTGTGACATCTATCCCCTATTTCCCCGCGGACCCTTTGATGCGGCCGGAAAGCACGCCAAACCCATCGATGATCGCTTCCTGGTTTTCCAGGCGCAAAGCTTCGAGCTGCACTTCCTGCAAAGCGCGCATGAGCTGTTCGATGAGGTCGCCATCGCCGTCTTCCGTTGCCTCGGCGATTGCGCTTTGCAGCTCGATCTTGTGCCAACGCAATGCTTTCGAGCGCTTGTGAAGCGCAAGCGCCTGACGATAGCCCTCCCGCGCATCTTCCGTCGCGGCTTCCTCAGTCGCCGTCCAGAGGCGAGCATTGCGCACCTGCTGGTCGAGGCTCTTCAGCAATGCCGCAAAACCCTGCTCTTCCAACTGTTCGAGCAGCCGTTCGCGATTGAGCTGCGGGCCGGCCATGGCTGCTGCCGTACCCAACAAGGCGGACCACAGACGCTGCAATTCGCGACTTTCGTAGTCGATCGCGGCGATCTCATCATATTCGTCCTGCAGCAGCAGCGGATGATTGACGATGGTCAACGCCAATACGCTCTCGCGCAGCCCTGGAATGTCCTGATGACCCTTGATCATGCCCGAACGCGTCAAACGATCCGACGCCGTCACATTGGCGGCCGGCTGCCGATCCCGGCCCGGCCCGCCGCGACCGCCGAAAGCGCGGCCATTGCCGTCGCGGGAAAAGCCGCGTCCCTGCTGATTGCCGCCGCGCTGAAACTGCGGCTGAAACAGGCCGTTCAGCCGATCGCGCATGTCCTGCTGATAGTGCCGGCGGACGTTCTCGTCTGATATGACCGAAACCATCTGTTTCAGTCGCGCCTCAAGTTCGGCGCGCGCCTCCGGCGTGTCAAAGGTGCCACTGCCCGCTTCGCGGGTCCAGATCATTTCCGCCAGCGGCTTTGCCTGTGCCATCACCTTGTCGAAAGGCGCGCGGCCGTCATGGCGGACGAGATCGTCCGGGTCCTTTCCATCCGGCAAAAGCGCGAAACGGACGGTGCGGCCCGGCTTGATATGCGGCAGCGCCAGATCGGCAGCGCGATTGGCGGCGCGGATGCCGGCGCCGTCGCCATCGAAGCAGAGCACCGGCTGAGGCGTCATTTTCCATAGAAGTTCGAGCTGGTTTTCCGTCAGCGCCGTGCCGAGCGGCGCGACGGCATTCTCGATCCCGGCCTGATGCAGCGCGATGACATCCATATAGCCTTCGACGGCGATGATCGTTCCCGCGCCGTCATTCCCCTGGGCGGCACGGCGCGCGCGCGTGAAATTGTAGAGTACATTGCCCTTGTGAAAGAGTTCCGTCTCATTGGAATTGAGATATTTGGCCGGCGCATCCGGCGACATGGCGCGGCCGCCGAAGGCGATCACCTTTTCGCGCGAAGACAGGATCGGGAACATGATGCGATCGCGAAAACGGTCGTAGGAGACCGGCACATTCTCATGCACGACCAAGCCACAGGCTTCCATCTGTTCTTTCAATACGCCTTTGCCGGCTAAAAACTCCTTGAGTGCATTACGGCTGTCCGGCGAGTAGCCAAGGCGGAAGGTCTCAATGGTGCGACCGGTCAGGCCGCGGTCGCGCAGATAGGCGCGTGCCCTGGCACCGTTTGCCGTCTGGAGCTGATCCTGAAAGAACTGTGTCGCCATTTCCATGACGTCGAGCAGCGACGTGCGTTCCTTTTCGCGCTTTGCTTCCATGGGATCGGCGACCGGCATGGCAACGCCTGCCATGTCGGCAATCTGCTGCACCGCTTCGGGAAAACTAAGCCCCTCGAGTTCGGTCAGGAAACGGAAATGATCGCCCGTGACGCCGCAGCCGAAGCAATGGTAACGGCCCTTGCGGTCTTCACAGTGGAAGCTCGGTGATTTTTCGCCATGGAACGGGCAGCAGGCCCAATAGTCACCCCGCGGCACATTGGTCTTGCGCCGGTCCCAGGTCACACGTCGACCGATCACGTCCGAAATGGGAACGCGGTCGCGAATCTCATCGAGAAACGTATTGGAAAATCGCATGACTACCTCTGGCCTGCCCCCATATAATCAGGAACCGAGCGCATTGCCACGAGAACCCTCCGCCACGCCCGCTATTCACAGCCCTCTTCATGCGGCGGTCGAATTCAACCTTTCCGATCACAACTCCGTGAAAACCTCGGCTCAATTCATGTTCGCGCGCTTGCTTGGATGGCGGTTTTGGCATCGTCTGAGGCAGGACCCAAGGAAAGCTTTTGCAGCTTGTATATTGCATCACGGAAACGCGTCTACACAGCCTAGACGCACAAAAAACACCGAAAAAGCAAAAGGTTACTGACTATCAGGGTGAATAACCAAGAGCGTACGGCGACGCAGGTGCAACTACTATCGAAGATCGAAAGGCGCGCGATCCTGCGCGCAGGTGGCGCATTTGGGGCATAGTTCGTAAGCCAAACATTATTTTTTTGTAATTTGATTGTTGGTGTGCGCCGCAATAGCGTTCTTCTCACGGGGCGAGACAAGCCGGCGAAGAAAATGCTTCGCGACGCGACATGCCTAGACGTCCCGCTGGACTGGAAACCTAAGGTACAGGTTTTCTGTTTAGGAGAATTCAAATGCGCGTTTTGCTCGTACCCTTTGCTGCCGCCGCCCTCTTCGCCACGGCCACCTCTGGCTCGGCTACGATGACGGACGGTGTGGCTCCTGCGGCTACTGGCAATGTGCTTTATACCGATACCGGCTACCAGCTACCTGTTGATATGAAAGTTCCGGCTCTCAAGGCCGGCATCAAAATTCAAGTATCCTGGCTGGAGTCGCAAGGCATGGATTTGCCCCAGCAAGTCAGGATTATCAGGTAAAGTTCACCCCATACCCAGGTGAGGCACCATCCCTACCCCCGGCGCCGCCTCACCTGGGTGCCTTTGCAATAGACGTTTGATTTTTGGGCCCCACCCTGCGTTATCAAACGGCTGCAAAGCGCAAGAAGGCAGGAGCTCCCCCAGCTCCTGCCTTCTTTATTTGCCGTCAATGCTGATGAGAGACGCGCAAAGCTTGGTGTCGCTTTCGTCCGCCGCCGTCAGCTCGTCAAATCTGTAGCCGCCGCAAGTATATTAGAAACTTTCAATTTTACGCCACAGCATCCAAATTCAATTGACAATTGATACTGCGATGCCAATGAATTCCCTAATTCATCGGAAATCACTATATGTCGTTCGCTGCGGAAGAGCTTACCTCTGACCTTGGTTTCTTCACGGCTGTTCTCGGCTGCGCGCGGGAGATGGTTGCCGCCTACGCTGACAATCCACGCGCAAGCTCAATTTTTGCTTCGCAGCAGCGCTGGCTGATGGCCCAAGCCGGCCTCGGACTGTATTACGGCGGAATCGATGGAGAGCAGCCGGGCTTATATGCCCGCCGCTTTGTCGATTACGTTCTCAAACATGAGATCGCCAGCCACAATACGGCGCTGAGCTTCATCCAGGAAATGCTGACCTACCGCTTTTTGCGTTATCTGGCCGATCCACCAATCAAGCGTCTGCGACCAATAGAGCCGACCGAATCGGCGGTGGAACATCTATCGAAATGGATTTATATCCATCTGATCGCAGCAAGAATCATTGCCAACGACCGGGTGCGTCATCCCGGCGAGACCTTCGATCTCTTCACTTGGGCAAATTCCGGCGGCGTGGTGATGGATTACCTGATGTCCCGCATCGCAACGATCGATCCGACAGCGGCAAGAATGGTCATTGGCCCGATTTCGTTCACCGAAATCTGCGACCGATTCCTAATCTCAAGAACGCATGTGAAGCGGCTGATGAGCAAGGCATCGAGTATGGGAAGCGTGGGCTGGACCGGTAGTCCGGGCAAGAGCCACTTCTGGCTCTCGCGCGGCTTCATTCAGGAATATTGGGATTACCAGGCGGAAAAATTCGCCATCATCGGCGCCGTCTGGGAAGAGGCCTTCGGCGCGCAGCCCGAGCCAGCGCCGACGGAGCCACCAATACTTACTTCAGCAGCTCTTTGAGAATCCCCGAAGCCTTGGCGAAATCCATCTGCCCGGCATAGCGCTCGCGCAGGACAGCGACGCACTTGCCCATGTCCTTCAGGCCTTGCGCACCGAGCTCGGCGACGACAGCGACGCAGATCTCGCGCACCTTCTCGTCGGAAAGCTGCTCGGGCATGAAGCCCTGGATAACAGCGATTTCCTCGCGCTCCTTGTCGGCCAGTTCCGGGCGGCCACCATCGATGTAGATCTTCACCGACTCTTCGCGCTGCTTGATCATCTTGGCGAGCAACTGCAAAATCTCGTCGTCACTCGCCTGTTCCTTGCCGAGACCACGATTGGCGATGTCCTTGTCCTTGATCGCGGCGAGGATGAGGCGCACGGTCGAAAGCCTCGCCGCGTCCTTGGCCTTCATGGCATCCTTCTGGGCGGTGGAAAGCGTTTCGCGGATCATGTCTTAAACTCCCTAAGCAGGCCGGCGACGATCGCCCAGCCTCTCATTTCATGTTGCCAGTCTCATAGACCATGAGCGGCGATCAATGCAATTACGTCCGGCCGATCGAAAGCCCGCGAATTCCTTGGTGGGAAACGAACGGGGCGCATTGACCGACAGGCCTTGTTTGGCTATGTCCAGCACCTGCACATTAGATCGATATGAAGGTCTCAAGCCGCGACGCGCGTCGCCGGCTGCAATCTGCACAAACATGGCGGAAGCCCCCGGTCTTTTCAAGGCCGCGCACGACGCCGGAAACGGGATGAGAATGACCGCGACAGCCCCATGGACAACTGAAAAGCCGAGTGCCCTGCTCGTCCTCGCCGACGGCACCGTAATCGAAGGCAAGGGTATCGGCGCGACCGGCAAGGTCCAAGCCGAAGTCTGCTTCAACACGGCGCTGACCGGCTACGAGGAAATCCTGACCGATCCCTCCTATCTCGGTCAGATCGTTACCTTCACCTTCCCCCACATCGGCAATGTCGGCACCAACGACGAAGACATCGAAGACTTGACGCCTGCCGCCCGCCACGGCGCCGTCGGCGTCATCTTCAAGGCCGATATCACCGATCCTTCGAACTATCGCGCCGCAAAGCATCTCGACCAGTGGCTGAAGGCTCGCGGTATCATCGGCATGTGCGGCATCGACACCCGCGCGCTGACCGCCTGGATCCGCGAAAACGGCATGCCGAACGGCGTCATCGCCCATGACCCGAACGGCGTCTTCGACATCGAGCAGTTGAAGGCGGATGCGAAGGCTTGGAGCGGCTTGGAAGGCCTAGATCTCGCAAAGGTCGCCACTTCAGGCCAATCGTCGCAATGGGCGCAGACGCCCTGGATCTGGAACGAAGGCTATGGCGCACTCAATGCCGACGACGCCAAATATCACGTCGTCTGCCTCGACTACGGCGTCAAGCGCAACATCCTGCGCCTCTTCTCCGGCCTCGACTGCAAGGTCACCGTATTGCCGGCAACCGCATCCACCGGTGACGTGCTGGCGCTGAAGCCCGACGGCATTTTCCTGTCGAACGGTCCCGGCGACCCCGCGGCAACCGGCGAATATGCCGTGCCTGTCATCAAGGACCTGCTGAAGACGGAAATCCCGTTGTTCGGCATCTGCCTCGGTCACCAGATGCTCGGCCTCGCGCTCGGCGCCAAGACGGCGAAGATGCATCAGGGCCATCATGGCGCCAACCACCCGGTCAAGGATCACACCACGGGCAAGGTCGAGATCGTCTCGATGAATCACGGCTTCGCAGTCGACTCGAACAGCCTTCCGGAAGGCGTTGAAGAGACTCACATTTCTCTTTTCGACGGCAGCAATTGCGGCCTGCGCGTTGCCGGCAAGCCGGTCTTCTCCGTGCAGCACCACCCGGAAGCTTCCCCGGGCCCGCAGGACAGCCACTACCTCTTCCGCCGCTTCGTCAATCTCGTGCGCGAGAAGAAGGGCGAACCGGCTTTGGCCGAGCGCGCCTGAGCACACCGACTGCCCGAATCCATAAAAAGAAGCCTCGGATTGGCAAACAATCCGAGGCTTTTTTTGTGTGTCGACTTGGGAGGAATATGTCTTCACATCGGCTTACGCCTGCAGGCGACGCTGCTTCACGACTTCCAACTCGCTCGTCATGATCTCCTGCAGGAATTCAAAATCGGACGCGCCAAAGGCGACAAGCCCGAACCTCAGTTTGTAGCCCCAGTTCTTGTCTTGGGTAAAATCCAGCCAGCCCAGCAATGGACGGAGCGGCTGTTCGGGCGCATCGAGCCAGTCGACATCGCGGCGATAGGCCTTTCCACAATCCATCTGCGCCGGATACGGCTCGCCCTCACGGACATAGCCAATGGCTGTGAAGCTCTGGAAACCGTCCTTGCCTCCCATCGTTATCGATGGAGAATAATAGATGATACCGTCACCGGGCTTGATGCGCTTCAGCGGCCCCGGTTTGCCGTGGCAAACCTGCATGAAGCCCTGCTCTTTCCCATGGCGAACATGTTCCGCGCTGGCAACGGCGAGCCAATAGGATTTCTGCACCGGCTCGGGCCGCCGGCCGGACGCGTTGGCGTGCGGGAAGAGGCGAACCATCTTGCCCTGATCAGAGGAATCTTCCCGCGGGAAAAGCGCGGCATCAATATGATCGCTTGCTTTGAATGTCATGGTCATCTCCCGTCGTTGGTATGAGATGACTATAGACGAACATGCTGTCAATTTTTGTCAGCAGTCTCGCCGCCAGATATCAAAATTGGCCGGGCTTCAGCCGGCCAATTTCTCGGAGCGCATCAGGATATAGAATCGCGCGCAGAGCATGGTCGCGGCCGAGCCAAGGCCGAGCAAAAAGCCGATCCAGATGCCGATCCCGCCGAAGCCAAGCGGGAAGGCCAGCAGCCATGCCAGGAAGAAACCGATCGGCCAATAGGCGATCAGCGCCATGATCATCGGTACGCGCGCATCCTTCAGGCCACGCAGCAGACCACTGGCGACCACCTGCAGGCCGTCGACGAGTTGGAACAGGCCAGCCACGACGATCAGCGGCGCCGCATAGGCGAGCACCTGCGGCGCGTCGACCGACTTGACGTCAAGGAACCAGCTTCCGAGCCAGGATGGTGCTGTCGCGAACAGGATGCTGCCGCAGAACGCAATACAACTCGAAACGATGAGCACCACGATGGCTGCCCGCTTCAGCCCGAAGTGATCGCCCTGTCCATGCGCGACACCGACCCGCACGGTCGCCGCCTGGCTGAGGCCGAGCGGGATCATGAAGGCGATCGATGCCCATTGCAGCGCGATACCATGCGCGGCAAGCTCGATCGTGCCGATTTGCCCCATCAGCAGCGAAGCGGCCGTGAACAGGCTGACCTCAGCCAAAACCGTGATGCTGATTGGAAAACCAAGGCGAACCACTTCCCACAACGCATGCCAATCCGGCCGCCAAAGACGGACGAAGATTTCATAGCGTCGTGTGTCCTGGCGGCTCTGCACATAGCCGACGATGAACAGAAAGCCCGCCGTCTGCACCGCGACCGACACCATGGCGGCACCACGCAGCCCGAGCGCCGGCATGCCGAAATGGCCAAGCACCAGGGGATAGGCGAGCACGGCATTCATCACCAGCATGGTGAGGGTGACATAAAGGATGACGCCTGCCCGACCCATGGCGCTGACCAGGGCCCGGATAACGTTGTAGAGCAAGCCCGGCAGCACCGCGAAATGGCCGATGGCAATATAATCGCTCGCAAGCTTCGCCACGTCGGGCTTCTGTCCGGCGGCCAATAGGATCTGTTCAGAATAAAGAAAGGCCGGCTGCGCAATCAGCCAATAGATGGTGACGGCCCAGAGGCCCATGCGCAGCGCCCGCCGAACCGAGGTGACATCACCCTGACCATAGGCCTGCGCCACCAACGGCACGACGGCAATGGCAAAACCGGAACCGAAAAGCAAAATCGTAAACAGGAACTGGCCGGCAAGCACCATGGCGGCCAGTTGCTCGGCACCGAGACGGCCGATGATCATGACATCGGTCGTATTGATGCCAAGCTGCGCCAGTTGCGCGCCGATCAGCGGGATGCCGAGCGCCAGGGTGGCGCGGAGATGCGCAAACCACGAATTATTGTTGTCGTGCGCGAAGGGGCGCGCAGCTACCGGCATATCCATCTCGAAAACTCGGTTTAAGAACGCGCAGACCACCTACCCAAGGGTGCGCAAGATTGTCGGCTTAGCGCAACTTTGCGTGAAAAGCCAGCCGGCAAGGCCTCGATGCTGAAGAATTCATCGTATCATCAAAATATCTGATGAATATTTAGGCCACTTCCTGAACAGCCGGCTCTGCCGCGGCTTTCGGTTCACTCTTCTGCACCCTGGCGACAAAGACGATCACCGCAGCTGCAATCAGGATCGCCGACATGATGAACGGGGCGCCGGCGAAAACGACGGGCGCGGACGGGTCGGTAAAATAACGGAACAGGTAGGGAAACAGCACCGGCCCTATGATGGCGGTGATGCTGGTCAAGCTGCCGAGAGCGCCTTGCAGCTCGCCCTGCGCCGATGGCGGCACCTTGCTTGCCGCGATGGAGCGCAGCGGCGCGTCCGAGACGTTTTCGATTACGGTGACGACGATCACGGCATAGACCATCCAGCCCTGCCAGGCGAAAGCATATCCAAGCAAGCCGATGCCGGAAAAGACAAGCCCGAACACCACGGTCTTCCATTCGCCGAGCACCGGCACGATGCGAGGCAGAGCCAGCCCCATCACCAGCGCCATGCCGATGCCGTAGGTGCCGAGCGAAAGGCCGATTTCCAACGAGGTCCATTCATAACGATAGGAGCTGACGAAGGACCAGACCGCCGGAAACACGCCATGCGCCAACCAGTTGAAGAACATGACAACGAAGACCCAGCCAAGGCCCTGATAGCGGCCCACTTGCCGTAACGCGCCGAGCGGACTGGCGCGCCAAAATTCGAAACGGCGGCGGTTTCTCGCTTCCAGCGTTTCCGGCAGGAGGAAATAGGCACCGATAAAGTTTATGAAGGCCACCGCCGCTGCACCGTAAAAGGGCGCGCGCGGGCCGAATTCCCCAAGGAAACCGCCGATCACAGGTCCAAGGACAAAACCCACGCCGAAGGCCATGCCGATCAGGCCGAAATTCTTAGCCCGGTTCTCGTCGTTGCTGATGTCGGCGATATAGGCGGAGCATGTCGAGAAACTCGCTCCGCTGACACCGGCCAGGATGCGACCGGCGAACAATATCCAGTAGCTGCCGGCAATGGCGCAGATGAAATTGTCGATCGCGAAGGTCAACACGGAGGCAAGCAGGATCGGGCGGCGGCCGAAACGATCGCTCAAATTGCCGATCAGCGGCGAAAACAGGAATTGCATGGCCGCATAGGCAAGCAACAGCCAGCCGCCATCGGTTGCCGCCTCGCTGACCGAAGCGCCCGTCAGTTCCTCCAGATATTTCGGCATGACCGGCATGATGATGGCGATGCCGATGACGTCGAGGAAGAGGGTGACGAAGACGAGGAAAAGGCCGCGACGGACGAATTTTTGATCGATCATGGAGTTTGCCTATTGGTGGCCCCATCTCCATGAAGAGACAGAACGTGAACGAAAAACCGCAGCGTCCCCCTTACCTAAAGATTTTGCCGGAAACAATGCGTGAACGCTTCAATCTTCCTGATTCACCGACCGATTTTTTTGATCTTTGACATGAGGATGACGCCCTACCCCTCGTTCATCCGCCGCTGCTCCAATTTGAGAAAATCGACGAAGGCTCGAAGCGGTGCCGGCATATGGCGGCGGCTGGCATAATACAGAAATGGCCCGGGAAAAGCAGTATCCCAGTCTTCGAGAATCGGTATGAGGTCACCGCTTGCAATCTGCGGCGCGACGAACTCCCTGAAGGTTCGGATGATACCAAGTCCCTCCAAGGCGGCGTTGCGCTCGATATCGACGGAATTGGTGGCGAGAACCATGGGCGGCGAAATGACGATCCTCTCGTCCTTCCTTTCAAACTCCCAGGGAAAGGCAGAGCTGCCGAGGAAACGGTGGCGGATACAGCGATGGTCGAGAATGTCGCGCGGGTGCTGGGGCGTACCATTTGCCGCAAGGTAGGCCGGCGACGCGGCGGTGACATAGCATTGCTCCCGTGGCCCGATCGGAACGGCGATCATGTCGCGCTCCAGCCGCTCATCGTAACGAATACCGGCATCATAGCCCGCCGCCAGCACGTCGATAAAACTGTCCTCGGCGACGATTTCTACCGAGATACCCGGATAGGCTTTCAGGAAACGGTTGATGATGCCCGGCATGATGACCATGGCTGCCACGGTCGGCACATTGAGCCGCAGAGTGCCGCCAGGACTGTCACGAAATGTGTTGATATCGTCAAGCGCGGTGGCGATCTCGCCCATCGCCGGTCCCAGCCGCTCGATGAGCCGTTCGCCGGCCTCTGTTGGTGTGACGCTGCGGGTGGTACGGTTGAGCAGACGCACGCCGAGCCGCTCCTCGAGCCGCCGCAGCGCCTCGCTCAATGATGATGCGGAGACACGGCGTTTCCGCGCCGCCTCACGAAAACTGCGTTCGCGCGCGACAGCGGCAAAGGCATCGAGATCGGCAAGCGGCAAATCGTTCATTATGCAAAATTCCAAACAACCTGTTTCGATTTAAACGGATTATCGCACAACAGCCAATGCAGTAAAACCAATCTCGAAGACGCCCTTGTAGCGCCGCTGATGAAGGAGACCTGAAATGCAGATGCGTCAATTGGGTAAGACCGGCCCCGAAGTGTCCGCCATCGGCCTCGGCTGCATGGGCATGTCCGGCATGTACGGACCATCCGATCGCGCCGAGAGCATTGCCACCATCCACGCCGCCCTCGACGCCGGCATCAACCTACTCGATACCGGCGATTTCTATGGGATGGGCCACAATGAAATGTTGATCGGCGAAGCGATCAAAGGTCTGAAGCGCGACAATTTCCTGCTCAGCGTCAAGTTCGGCGCCTTGCGCGATCCCGCCGGTGCCTGGTTGGGTTATGATGCCCGTCCGGCCGCAATCCGCAACTTTCTCGCCTATACGCTGCAGCGCCTCGGCGTTGACCATATCGATATCTACCGCCCTGCCCGCCTCGATCCGAACGTCCCGATCGAAGAGCAGGTCGGCGCCATGGCCGATCTGATCAAGGCCGGTTATATCAGGCATATCGGCCTCTCCGAGGTCGGCGCCGACACTATCCGCCGTGCGGCGGCCGTGCATCCGATCGCAGATCTGCAAATCGAATATTCGCTGATCTCGCGCGGCATCGAGGATCAGATCCTGCCCACCTGCCGCGAACTCGGCATCGGCATCACCGCCTACGGCGTCCTCTCCCGCGGCCTGATCAGCGGTCACTGGCAGAAGGATGCGGTGCAGAAAGGCGACTTCCGCGCCTTGAGCCCGCGCTTCCAGGCGGGCAATGTCGATAAGAACCTGGAATTGGTGGAAGCACTGCGCCAGATCGCAGATGCCAAGGGCGTTAGCGTCGCCCAGATCGCCATCGCCTGGGTCGACGCCCAAGGCGCGGACATCATCCCGCTCATCGGTGCCCGCCGCCGCGATCGCCTGACCGAGGCTCTCGGCTCGTTATCCGTCCAATTGTCCGAAGCGGATTTCTCAGCGATCGAACGCGCAGTCCCGAAGGACGCCGCCGCCGGCGGTCGTTATCCGGAAGGGCAGTTGGCGCATATGGATAGCGAGAAGTAGGAAACGTCACCTTCTCCCCGCCGGGGGAGAAGGTATTTCCGTTTAAACCGGATTGTTCAGCGTATCGCAGTTGCTGAGCTTGCCGGATTCGAAGCCCTGCTTGAACCATTTCACACGCTGGGCCGAGGTGCCGTGGTTGAAACTGTCCGGAACGACATAACCCTGGCTGCGCTTCTGCAGCGTATCGTCGCCGATCTGCTGCGCGGCATTCAGCGCCTCTTCTAGGTCGCCTTCCTGCAGAATGCCTTTCTGCTGCGTGAACTTGCCCCAGATGCCGGCAAGGCAATCGGCTTGCAGCTCGATGCGCACCGACAACTTGTTGGCATCTGCCTCGCTCATGGTTTGGCGGGCCTGATTGAACTTCGGCAGAATGCCGAGCTGGTCCTGAACATGATGGCCGACTTCATGCGCAATGACATAGGCCTGGGCGAAATCGCCGGCTGCGCCGAACTGGTCCTTCATCTGCTTGAAGAAGGCCATGTCGAGATAGACCTTCTGATCGCTCGGGCAATAGAAGGGGCCGGTGGCCGCCGAAGCTTGCCCGCAAGCCGAGGGGAAACTGCCGGAGAACAGCACCAGCTTCGGATCCGTATAGGTCTGGCCCATCGACTTGAAGATGCCGGTCCAGGTGTCTTCTGTATCGGCGAGCACCGTTGCGACGAATTGCTTCATTTCGTCATTGGCGGGCGGAGCATTGCCGCCACGGGAATCGCTCTGTTCGTAACCAGGTCCGCCACCTTCCAACATGCCGCTTTGCTGCAGCAAGCCGATAACGTCGACGCCCATCGCCCTCAGGATCAGGAAAATCACGACGAGCACGATAATGGTGCGGAAACTCAAACCGCCGCCGCCGATACCTCCACCGGGAAATCGGAAGCCGCCGCCACCCGTGCCGCCGCTCATCGGCGATGAGCCACGCTCATCCTCGATATTGTCGGATTGCCGACGCCCCTTCCAATCCATATTGCACCTCCCGGCGATGCAGGTCCCTAACAAAAGACTCTAACGCATTCTGAAATATATCGTGCCACTTTAAATTATGAAAAGCGGAAAGAAAATTTTCACCATCGTGTCCTTCGGACCTTAGACAGCAACAAAAACTAGGCGGGTATTCTTTAAATATCTCAGGCGCCCACCTACGTCTTTGGACGCGCCAATATTCTTTACGTTGCATTTTATAACCATGTGGACAACCGCAATTCCGCGTTTCGCGGTACATTGCGGTTGAGTAAGTACATGCACGTCATAATTGAAGTGTAAAGGCGCGTGAACATATGCGCTATGCGCCGAGGGTTTGATGAAACGATCGATGAGTGTGTCACTGCTGCTGATGGGAACGGCGGCGCTGACGGGCTGTGGCCAGAAGGACAGTAACACCGCCAAGATTTACAAGGACGTCGATGCCTGCATCGCCGACGACATCTTTACGGCGGAGAGGTGTCGATCCGATTTTGCCGCAGCGGAAAAAGAGCGTGTTCAGAATGCGCCGGCCTACGAGACGGCCGCCGCATGTGAAAAGGACTATGGCGTCAACGATTGCCAGCCTACGACAGACGCTCACCGTGCCGGCTTGGGCCATTTTATTCCTTTCATGGCCGGCTACGTCGTCGGCAACACCGCACAGACCTACAATGCCAATGCACTATACCAACCGCGCGGCAGCAGCGATTTCAGAACCGCCGCCGGGCGAAGCCTCGCCAACAGCACGCCGATCACAAATCGCGATTATGCGCCGAGAAAGAAGGATGACGACACCCAGCCCTCCTATTCTTCGTCATCCGGCGGTGGCGGGGGCGGCAGCGGTGGATCCGGGCGCTGGTTTTCTGAACGTTCGGCCAGTTCGACGACAACGACGGAACGCGGCGGCTGGGGCTTCCGCGGTTTTCACCTTTCGAGTTGAGGAAATCCGTCAATGAAACGTGTGGTCGTCAACGAAAGATCAGATTGGCAGGCTGATGCCGAGGCCTGTGGCTTTACCATCCACTCCATGTACGGCGAGCGCTATTGGGACGAACGCCATGCCTACGTCTTCACTCTTGACGAGATCGAAACCAGGCTCGAGGACCCGTCCGCCACGCTCTTGCAAATGTGCTACGGCGCGGTCGACCGGATCGTTACCGATGCCGGTCTGATGTCCCGCATGGCGATCCCGCCGGAATATCACGACGCAGTCGCCCGGTCGTGGCGCAACCGGGAGCACGATCTCTATGGCCGCTTCGACCTCGCTTACGGCGGCGACGGACCAGCGAAACTTTTGGAATTCAATGCCGATACCCCCACGAGCCTGTTCGAAAGCGCCGTCTTCCAGTGGCAATGGCTGGAGGACATGAAGGCGCGCGGAGAAATCCCGCGGACCGCCGACCAATTCAACTCGATCCACGAGCGACTGATCGATGCCCTGCGGTTTCTCGCCGGCCCATCCGGACGAATGCATTTCGCTGGCGTTCTGGAATCGGAAGAGGATCTGGTGACACTGAACTACCTCGTCGACTGCGCCGCCCAAGCAGGGTGCAAGACGACGCTGCTCGGCATGGCCGATATCGGCGTCGATGCCAAACATTGGCTGACCGACTTGCAGGATCGGCGCGTCGATTGCCTGTTCAAGCTTTATCCGCTGGAAGACATGGTGCGCGAGCCCTTTGGTCGCCATCTGCCGGCGACGCCGACCAGGGTGATCGAGCCCCTGTGGAAATTGACGCTTTCGAACAAGGGACTGTTGCCGGTTCTATGGGACATGTTCCCCAATCATGAAAATCTGCTTCCCGCCTATTTCGATGACGATCCCCGCGCCGAAACCCTTGGCGAGACATATGTCCGCAAGCCGCTGCTCTCCCGCGAGGGCGCGAATGTGACGCTGGTCAACCATCAAGCGGACGGAGGCAATTATCGGGTCGACGGCCCCTATGGCGCGGAAGGCTATATCAGGCAGGCGCTGCGGCTCCTTCCCCGCTTCGGCGACGACTGGACCGTCATCGGTTCCTGGATCATCGCCGGACAACCGGCCGGCATCGGCATCCGCGAAGACGACACACCGGTCACACGCGACACCTCGCGCTTTGTACCACACTATATATTGGATTGATGGATATTCGCGAGGGCGACGGAGTTCCGGCGGTCAAGACCGGCATCGATAGCGCTAAACGCTGCAACGACCCTCTCCTCGCGATTCCTGTCGATTCCGCGATTTATGGGGTTCCGTTTACAAATACATTTGCCTATAAGCCGCTTCTAGCCTGAAAAGACATGCCCATGCGCCCCGGCCGGTGATCTCCCACCCTGGCCGGTTTTTCGCGCAACAAAAAACGGATGTGAGCCCATGCCGAAGCGCCAAGATATCAAATCGATCCTCATTATCGGTGCAGGACCGATTGTCATTGGCCAGGCTTGTGAGTTCGATTATTCCGGCACACAGGCCTGCAAGGCGCTTAGGGAGGAAGGCTACCGCGTCATCCTCGTCAACTCCAACCCGGCAACGATCATGACCGATCCGGGCCTGGCGGACGCGACCTATGTCGAGCCGATCACGCCGGAAGTGGTTGCCAAGATCATCGCCAAGGAGCGCCCGGATGCGCTGCTGCCGACCATGGGCGGCCAGACGGCGCTCAATACGGCGCTTTCGCTGAAGCGCATGGGCGTGCTCGACCGTTACAATGTCGAGATGATCGGCGCCAAGCCGGCCGCGATCGACATGGCCGAAGACCGCGCCCTCTTCCGCGAAGCCATGGCCCGCATCGGCCTCGAAACCCCGCGCTCGATGCTGGCGAATGCCACCGATATCAAGGATGCCGACCGCAAGACGCATGAGGCCGAGCGCACTAAGCTGAAGGCACAGCTTTCCGGCGGTGAGCTCGACAAGGCGCTGGACGAGCTGGAAAACCAGTGGAACCTCGGCGAAAGCGACCGCAAGCAGCGCTATATGAACCACGCCATGGCGGTCGCCGCACAGGCGCTTGATCATGTCGGCCTGCCCGCCATCATCCGCCCTTCCTTCACCCTCGGCGGCACCGGCGGCGGCATCGCCTATAACCGCTCGGAATTCTTCGAGATCGTCGGCGGTGGTCTCGATGCTTCGCCGACCACGGAAGTGCTGATCGAAGAATCGGTGCTCGGCTGGAAAGAATTCGAGATGGAAGTGGTCCGCGACAAGGCGGACAACTGCATCATCATCTGCTCGATCGAAAACATCGACCCGATGGGCGTTCATACCGGCGATTCGATCACCGTCGCTCCGGCACTGACGCTGACGGACAAAGAATACCAGATCATGCGCAACGCCTCGATCGCGGTGCTGCGCGAGATCGGCGTCGAGACCGGCGGCTCGAACGTGCAGTTCGCAGTCAATCCGAAGGATGGCCGCCTCGTCGTCATCGAAATGAACCCGCGCGTGTCGCGCTCCTCCGCCCTCGCCTCGAAAGCCACCGGTTTCCCGATCGCCAAGGTCGCGGCCAAGCTGGCGATCGGCTATACGCTGGACGAACTTGAAAACGACATCACCGGCGGCGCGACGCCGGCATCCTTCGAACCCTCGATCGATTACGTCGTCACGAAAATTCCGCGCTTCGCCTTCGAGAAATTCCCCGGTGCCTCGCCGGTGTTGACCACCGCGATGAAATCGGTCGGCGAAGTCATGGCGATCGGCCGCACCTTCGCGGAATCGCTGCAGAAGGCGCTTCGCGGCCTGGAAACAGGCCTCACCGGTCTCGATGAGATCGAAATTCCCGGCACCGAAGAGGGCGAAGGCAGCCAGAACGCCATCCGCGCCGCCATCGGCACCCCCACTCCCGACCGCCTTCGCATGGTCGCCCAGGCGCTGCGCCTCGGCATGTCGCCCGAGGAGGTGCATGAAGGCTGCAAGATCGACCCGTGGTTCATCGCCCAATTCAAGGCGATCGTCGACATGGAAGCCCGCATTCGCGAACATGGCTTGCCGGAAGATGCTGCCAACCTGCGCATGCTGAAGGCCATGGGCTTCTCGGATGCGCGCCTCGCCACGCTGACAGGCAAACGCCCGAAGGAAGTTGCCGAACTGCGCAACGGCTTGAACGTCCGTCCGGTCTTCAAGCGCATCGACACCTGCGCCGCCGAGTTCGCCTCGCCGACCGCTTATATGTATTCGACCTATGAGACGCCCTTCGTCGGTGCTGCCCGCACGGAAGCGCAGGTTTCCGATCGCAAGAAGGTCGTCATCCTCGGCGGCGGTCCGAACCGCATCGGCCAGGGGATCGAATTCGACTATTGCTGCTGCCACGCCGCCTTCGCCCTGAAGGATGCCGGCTATGAAGCGATCATGATCAATTGCAACCCGGAAACCGTCTCGACCGACTACGATACTTCGGACCGGCTCTATTTCGAGCCGCTGACCGCCGAAGACGTGATCGAGATCCTCAAGGCGGAACAGGAGAATGGCGAGCTGGTCGGCGTCATCGTCCAGTTCGGCGGCCAGACGCCGCTGAAGCTCGCCGAAGCGCTGGAAAAGAACGGCATCCCGATCCTCGGCACCGCGCCGGACGCGATCGACCTTGCCGAAGACCGCGACCGCTTCCAGAAGCTGCTGATGAAGCTCGACCTCAACCAGCCGAACAATGGCATCGCCTATTCCGTCGAGCAGGCTCGCCTCGTTGCCGGCGAAATCGGCTTCCCGCTCGTTGTGCGCCCGTCCTACGTGCTCGGCGGCCGCGCCATGCAGATCATTCATTCCGAAAGCATGCTGCAGACCTACCTTCTCGACACCGTGCCGGAACTGGTGCCGGAAGATATCAAGGCGCGCTATCCGAACGACAAGACCGGCCAGATCAACACCCTGCTCGGCAAGAACCCGCTGCTGTTCGACAGCTATCTCACCAACGCTATCGAAGTCGACGTCGACTGCCTGTCCGACGGCACCGACGCCTACATTGCCGGGATCATGGAGCATATCGAAGAGGCCGGCATTCACTCGGGCGACTCGGCCTGCTCGCTGCCGCCGCGCACGCTGTCACCTGCCATGATTGATGAGCTGGAGCGCCAGGCGAAAGCCATGGCCAAGGCGCTGAACGTCGGCGGCTTGATGAACGTGCAGTTCGCCATCAAGGACGACACGGTCTACGTGCTCGAAGTCAACCCGCGCGCTTCGCGCACCGTGCCTTTCGTCGCCAAGACCATCGGCGCGCCGATCGCCAAGATCGCCGCCCGCGTCATGGCCGGCGAAAAGCTGGATGCGACCTTCGCCGCCTATGGCGAAAAGCCCGATCCGCGCAAGCTGAAGCACATCGCCGTCAAGGAAGCCGTCTTCCCCTTCGCCCGCTTCCCGGGCGTCGACACCCTGCTAGGCCCGGAAATGCGCTCGACCGGCGAAGTCATCGGCCTGGATACGGATTTCGCGCTGGCTTTCGCTAAGTCGCAGCTTGGCGCGGGTGTCGAACTGCCGCGCGACGGAACGGTTTTCGTCTCCGTCCGCGACGACGACAAGCCGCGTGTCCTGCCAGCCATCCGCATGTTGACCGAGCTGGGCTTCAAGGTGCTCGCAACCGGCGGCACGCAGCGTTACCTGGCCGAAAACGGCATCGAGGCGACGAAGATCAACAAGGTTCTGGAAGGCCGTCCGCATATCGAGGATGCCATCCGCAACCGCCAGGTCCAGCTCGTCATCAACACGACCGACAGCAACAAGGCGATCTCGGACTCGAAGTCGCTTCGCCGCGCGACGCTGATGCAGAAGGTGCCCTATTACACCACCATGGCCGGTGCGGAAGCCGCCGCCATGGCGATCAAGGCACTGAAGGCCGGCAACCTCGAAGTCCGGCCTCTGCAGAATTATTTCTGAGAACTGCTCGGGATGACGGAGCCAGAATAACGGCTTCGTCATCTTTGTTTAACGCACGCTCCCCTCGTCAGTGAGGAGACGCACGCTATGGCTTTAGCTTCAAGAAAGACTGCCGCGCCGAGCCAGGCGTTGGGACAACCGCCTATTATTTCCAACGGTACAACCTAAATCCACGGCTGCGGTTGGCGTCGTCCGTCGCCGCCAAACTGCCGGTCGATGGGTGCCTGAAATCAGGCTTCCGCAAGTATCGGCCAAGACCAGCCTTGCCATAAGTCACCGAATTTTCTGGAAATCGGCCTTCGCAATCTGCTATAGATGACAGAATAATGGCTCTGTATGGTTCCGAAGTACCGCTTCGGGACCTGTTTTCTTTTTGTGTCTGCGACAGAGCAACGCAGGGAGTGAAGGACAAGAAAAATGGTTGAAAAGGTACCGATGACGCAGAACGGGTTCGTCAAGCTGCAGGAAGAACTGCGCTGGCGTCAGCAGGAAGAGCGCCCGCGAATCATCGAGGCAATTTCGGAAGCCCGCGCCCATGGCGACCTCTCCGAAAATGCCGAGTACCATGCCGCCAAGGAGGCCCAAAGCCACAACGAGGGCCGCATCACCGAGCTTGAAGACCTGACGGCGCGCGCCGAAGTCATCGACCTCACCAAGATGTCCGGTTCGAAGATCAAGTTCGGCGCCAAGGTGAAGCTCGTCGACGAGGACACCGAAGAAGAAAAGATCTACCAGATCGTCGGCGACCAGGAAGCCGATGTGAAGGCCGGCCGCATCTCCATCTCCTCCCCGATCGCCCGTGCGCTGATCGGTAAGGAGGTTGGCGATTCGATCGAGGTCAACGCTCCCGGCGGCGCCAAGGCCTACGAAATCCTCTCCGTCTCCTGGGGTTGATCGCCCGTGCGCGATCGCGACGCATCGCACTCAAGCGATCTCAGCGAAATCGAGGTCATCGCGACGAACTTCAAACGCCGGCTCTCCGGCGTTACCTCGACGATCGTGCAATTGATCCCGAAACAGCTCGAACTCGGCTGCCATATCGCCACGCTCGGGCCAGGGCTGCCGGAAGACCTGCCGAAGCTTGGCTGGGCGCGGATACCCGGCCTCTGGATGAAGCCGCGCCGCCACCGTGTTCGTGTCTGGCATGCCCGTCGCAACAACGAGATGCTGGTCGGGCTGTTGTTGCGCTCCGTGCTGCGCATGCCGCTGAAGCTGGTCTTCACCTCGGCAGCTCAGCGCCGGCACACTGCCTACACGCGCTGGCTGATCCGCCGCATGGACGCCGTGATCGCCACCAGCGCGCGCTCCGGCAGTTTTCTGCAGGTGCCGCACACGGTCATCCAGCACGGCATCGATCTGAAGATGTTTCATCCGCCGGAAGTGCCGCATGATCGCATGGCCTCCACCGGCCTGCCCGGCACCTATCTGATCGGCTGCTTCGGCCGCGTTCGCCACCAGAAGGGGACGGATCTCTTCGTCAAGGCGATGATCGAGCTTCTGCCGCGCTATCCGGACTGGACCGCCGTTGTCTGTGGCCGGGTAACTGCGGAACATCGAGGCTTCGGCGACGAATTGGTGAAGATGGTGGCCGCGGCCGGCCTCACCGATCGCATCCGCTTCCTCGGTGAAGTCGACGATATCAGGCCCTGGTACCGCCGAGCGACACTCTATGTCGCCCCTTCCCGCAATGAAGGCTTCGGCTTGACGCCGCTTGAGGCCATGGCCTCACGCACCGCCGTCGTCGCCTCCGACGCGGGCGCTTATGCCGAATTGATCGTACCCGGAGAAACCGGCGCGATCGTACCCGCCGGCGATGGCGAAGCGCTGACGAAAGCGATCGACTTCTATCTCGCCAATCCCGAAGAAACGCTCAGCCAAGGGGAAAACGCAGTGCGTCACGTACGTAGCGAGTTCGCCTTGGAAAAGGAAGCGACAGCGATCGGCGACATCTATCGGCAACTGCTCGGCGGCGCCCGCTGAAACGAGGGCCTATCGGCCGAGATCGATGCGGTTGCGCTCGACGAAATCGATCATCGCCCGGTCCTCGACCAGATCTTCCTCAATGCTTTTGACGATCGACAAGACCTTGTCCCGGTACTTGGTCGGCGAGGCATCGTAGGTCCATCCGCGCGCCAGCTTGGCTATCAGCTCTTCACGGGATTTGGTGTAGTAGTGATTGAGTTGTAGAAACTGGTTCGAATAGAAATCCGGCGACTTCCGTGCGCGGCGCGTGAAACGTTTTCCGGCATCGTTCGCCGTCAGATCACCGAATGATCGCGTCTGAAACTGATGCACCGTGACTTCCGTCACCTCGCAGGGGTCAACGATGCATTTGAAATTACTAACATTTTCCTTGCTCGTCATCGGATCGGCACCGCGCATCGTGTAGTTCAGCGCCAGCGGACCGTCGGGCCGCTTCTCGTGACCGCTCGTCGCGAACATATGCCATGGCAACGAGACATTTGGAAAATCGCCGACTGCCGCTAGCGCCTCCTCGACCGTTCGCCCTTCCTTCGGCAACAGGAATTCGTCGACATCGATGAAGGCCATCCAGCGATATGCGCCGCCGAAATTGAGGATGGCGTGGGCGAAGACGATGACCTGACCGTTCAGGGGCGCCCCCGTGGTTGCATCGGTCATACGTCCGATCCAAGGGATGATCGTCAGCGTGTCGGCATCGAGGAGGCCACGTAGAATAGCGAGGGTCTCGTCCGTCGAGCCATTGTCATAGATATAGAAGTGACGAATGCCGACAGCTTGGTGGAAGCGTATCCATTCCTCGATATAGCGCGCCTCATCCTTGACGCAAACGGCAATCGCGATGCCGTGTCGGCCCGCCTGCGGCTTCGGCGGATCGATTGTAAGCCGCTTCGCATCCGATATCTTGGGCTTCAACCAACCCATGCGTCCGTTCCCCGCAACTCAGATCGTCGATACCGCGGCAAACCGCGCATCGTAACCAAACCCATGCTTCAATAGCGCCGAAACCGGCGAATAATTGACAAACGTCACGCCTCGCTCCGACGCGATTTCCTTTGCCAGAACAAAGTGCTCAAGAATGCGGTCTTCAGCCTGGGCAATGCCGGAAAAGGCAGTCTCGTCGCTGGTCTCATAAAACCGGGGCTCACCGGCATTGGAAATATCGATACCGAGAAAGCCGATCGTTCTGGGCGAGCAATAAAGCGCGAACTGCAGCGCCGATACCGCGACCGAGCCACCCTGGAAAACACCGCGATCCGGCGCGAAGGAAAAGCCGGCGGAGCCCGTTGCGTTGAGGCGCACGAAATCGAGCCTTCTGATGTCATCGATGGAGCGGCGGCGGGCGCCGTAAGGCTTGCGGATATCGTCGATCAGGATGACCGTCTTATCCGCCAGCCAACGGCTGTCGAGTTCCGAGATCGCCCGCAGCACCGCGACCGAAAACAGGCAAATCGTATCGGACTTGATCCTGCGCCGCATCATCTCGGAATGCCGCCAGACGAAGCGCTCGTCCTCCACGGCGATGGCAAGCGGCGCGGCAATCTGCTCGCCGATCAACCCGATAGCGCCGTTCAGCAGGATCGCGCTGCCCTTCTCAAGCCCGGCCAGATCGCAGTCGCGGATCGATGGGCCGGAGCCGACGATATGGATGATTTGGCCGGACTGTTCGCGCAGCCGGTCGATGGGAGAAAGGGCCGCGACCTTGGCACGTTGGTAATAGACCTCGCCTACCCCGTTTGCCCGCACGATGTTGAGCCCTGGAAACCAGTCCTGCGCATGGGCGCGCGAACCGCCGAGCAACAGGCGCGCACCCGTCTTAATCAACGATCGGTGCCAGGGGCGGTCCGCCATGTCCTAGAGCTCCACCAGCCCGAGTTTCTTCACCTGCCGGATGGTCAGCATGGTGCGTACCGTGTCGACATGCTCGTTCGCCGTCAGCACCTCGATGACGAAATCCTGGAACCGGGTGAGGTTTTCGGCGACGCAATGCAGCAGAAAATCGCTGTCGCCGGAAACCATCCATGCCTGGCGTACGAGCGGCCACTCCGCTGTCACAGCCGCAAAAGCTTTGAGATTGGCCTCCGACTGATGCTTGAGACCGACCATGCAGAAGGCGACGAGATCGAAGCCGAGCTTCGGGCTGTTCAGCATCGCATGGTAGCCCTCGATGACGCCGGCCTCCTCCAGCTTGCGCACCCGGCGCAGACAGGGCGGCGCGGAGATGCCGACACGATCGGCGAGTTCGACATTGGTCATGCGCCCGTCGCGCTGGAGTTCCCGCAAGATCTTGATATCGATGGCGTCGAGTTCAGCCCGCAGCACTTTTCTTGCCTTTCTTTAATTCCCAACCGGCAGCTTCTATATAAAGCGCGAAAATACGCAAGAAAGTTTCCCGCGCGTGACCGAATCTTACACAAAGCAGATTTGCTCTGTTAGTAATGCAAGGCTGCCCTTGAATAAATGCATGCGACAATCATAAATGAGGCGGCGGATCGTGAAATCGCCTGCTTTTGCCCGTTTGAAGCCGCGGCTTCCCGAAGCGCTTAGATTGAAAGGACTACACATGCCTGCCCGCCATACCAAGGTGCTCATCATCGGTTCCGGCCCCGCCGGCTATACGGCCGCCGTTTATGCCGCGCGCGCCATGCTGAAGCCGGTTCTGATCGCTGGCCTCGAACAGGGCGGCCAGCTTATGATCACCACGGATGTCGAAAACTATCCGGGCTTCGCCGATCCGATCCAGGGCCCGTGGCTGATGGAGCAGATGCTGCTGCAGGCCCAGCATGTCGGCGCGGAAATCGTCAACGATCTCGTCACCGAAGTCGATACCACCAAGCGCCCCTTTGTCGCGCGCACCGACAGCGGTCAGGTCTGGACCGCCGACACGCTGATCATCGCGACCGGCGCCAAGGCCAAATGGCTGGGCATCGAGAGCGAACAGCATTTCCAGGGCTTTGGCGTTTCCGCCTGCGCTACCTGCGACGGCTTCTTCTATCGTAATAAGGATGTGATCGTGGTCGGCGGCGGCAACAGCGCCGTCGAGGAAGCGCTCTATCTCTCCAATATCGCCAAGTCGGTCACCGTCGTGCATCGCCGCGATTCGTTCCGCGCCGAAAAGATCCTGCAGGAGCGCCTGTTCGCCAAGGAGAACGTCAAGGTCCTCTGGAATACCGAGGTTGCCGAAATCACCGGCACGCCGGCCAAGCCGCCGATGCCGCCGTCGGTTTCCGGCGCGCGCCTGCGCGACACCCGCACGGGCGTCGTCACCGACGTGACGATCGACGGCGTGTTTGTCGCCATCGGCCACGCACCGGCAACGGAACTCTTCAAGGGCAAATTGAAGCTCAAGGACAATGGCTATCTCTGGACTGCACCCGATTCGACTGCGACCAACGTCGAAGGCATCTATGCCGCCGGTGATGTGACCGACGATACGTTCCGACAGGCGATCACGGCAGCAGGGATGGGCTGCATGGCGGCGCTTGAGGCGGAACGCTACTTGACCGGGCATATGCCCGTCGCCGTAGCTGCGGAGTGATGCAGCCGATGAGGGGAAACGGCATGCCATTGGATTGGGACAAGCTGCGTATCTTTCACGCGGCTGCCGAAGCGGGCTCGTTCACGCACGCGGCGGATAAATTGCATCTGTCCCAATCCGCCATCAGCCGCCAGGTCAGCGCGCTCGAGCAGGACGTCGGCATTAAGCTGTTCCACCGCCACGCCCGCGGCCTGATCCTGACCGAACAGGGCGAATTGCTGTATCGCACCGCGCATGACGTTCTCTTGAAGCTCGAAACGGTCAAGATGCAATTGACCGAGACGACCGATAAGCCGAGCGGCAAGCTGCGCGTGACGACGACCGTCGGCCTCGGCCAGGGCTGGCTGACCGACAAGATCCAGGAATTCCTGCAGCTTTATCCCGACATGTCGATCCAGCTCATCCTCGACAATGAGGAGCTGGACGTGAACATGCGCCATGCGGACTGCGCCATCCGACTGCGCCAGCCGCAGCAATCGGACTTGATCCAGCGCAAGCTCTTCACCGTCCATATGCATGTCTACGCCGCCCCCTCCTACATCAACCGCTATGGCGAACCGCAGTCGGTGGAGGCTCTGGACGAGCATCGCATCATCAGCTTCGGCGAACCGGCGCCGAACTACCTTCTCGATGTGAACTGGCTGGAGATTGCCGGCCGCTCGTCGGACAACAAGCGTGTTCCGCATCTGCAGATCAACAGCCAGACGTCGATCAAGCGCGCCTGCCTGCTCGGTATCGGTATCGCCGTACTACCGGACTACATCGTCGGCCGCGATCCGGGCCTTATTCAGCTTGCGATCAATGCCGACGTACCGTCCTTCGACACCTATTTCTGCTATCCCGACGAAATGAAAAACGCCGCCAAGCTCAAGGTTTTTCGGGATTTCATCGTCGCCAAGGCACGGAACTGGAACTTTTAGTTGAGCTAAGACTCTGTGCTACAAATGTTTTTTGCCGTAATATATCTGTCACGCGTATGACGCATGGCTGATATGCACAAAACAGAGTTGAAGCCTGCCCAATTAACTACCATATCGCACATAGCTGATGCATATGGTGGCTTTTCCTCCCAGTTCCACCGCATTGGCTGTTCCCCTCTGGAGGTTTTTAACCTTCATACCTATAGGGCCCTGGTTGTTACCGGTGGCCCTTTTTTTTGCCCTTTTTCAGCAGAGGCCGCAAACGCATAACTGCCATGCACAAAAAAGCATTGCGCACTGCACAAATTAGCATCATACCGCACATAGCTGATGCACATGGTGGCTTTTCCTCCCAGTTCCACCGCAGCAGCTGTTCCCCTCTGGAGGTTTTTGACCTTCACACCTATAGGGCCCTGGTTATTCCGGTGGCCCTCTTTTTTTGCCCAAATTCTAAGCATGCCCACGAAGCGCATTGCATAAAATAATTTGCTGCGCCGCATCTTGATATATCGAAAATCGACGATACATGAATCGTTAATTTTCGATATTAAGCCGGTGACGTCATGGATAGAACTGAGATACTAAAGGCCTTGGCCCATCCCGCCAGGCTCGAAATCCTCAATCAGCTCAAAGATCCGCACGCCCATTTTCCGACCCAGGAACATCCGCTGGAGCTGGGTGTCTGCGCCAGCCAGTTCGAGCGCTGCGGCCTATCGCAATCCACCGTTTCCGCCCATCTCGGCACATTGCATCGCGCTGGCTTGGTGACCACCAAGCGCCTCGGCCAGTGGATTTTTTATAAGCGCAACGAAGAAACCATCGCCGAATTCCTTGCCACTCTTCAGAAGGAACTTTGAGATGCCGCTCGCCCTCCTTGTCCTGGCGTTGAGCTCCTTTGCCATCGGAACGACTGAATTCGTCATCATGGGCCTGCTGCCCGAAGTTTCCACTGATCTATCCATCAGCATCCCGCAAGCCGGCTGGCTGGTGACCGGCTATGCGCTGGCGGTGGCGATCGGTGCGCCGATCATGGCCATCGCCACGGCGCATCTGCGCCGCCGCTCAACGTTGATCATGTTGATGGGCTTCTTCATCCTCGGCAACCTGCTCTGTGCCATCGCACCCGGCTATTGGGTCCTGATGATCGCCCGCATCGTTACCGCGCTTTGCCATGGTGCCTTCTTCGGCATCGGTTCGGTTGTTGCCGCAAGCCTCGTCACCGAGGACCGCAAGGCTCGCGCCCTCGCATTGATGTTCACCGGTCTGACGCTTGCCAATGTGCTCGGTGTGCCGCTCGGTACCGCGTTAGGCCACGCTTTCGGCTGGCATGCGCCCTTCTGGATAATCACCCTGCTGGGCGTCGCCTCGCTTATCGGCCTGGTGCTTGTCCTGCCAAAAGGAGAAGAAGTCCGCCAGGACAGTCTTGCCCGCGAACTCTTGGCGCTACGCGGTCTCGGCCTATGGCTGTCGCTGCTGACAACGGTGTTTTTCGCCGCAGCCATGTTCACCCTGTTCACGTATATTGCGCCGCTGCTGCGCCAAATCACCGGCGTTTCGCCGCGATGGGTATCTTTGACGCTGCTATGGATGGGCATCGGCCTGACCATCGGCAATCTCATCGGCGGCAAGCTCGCGGACTGGCGTCTGGGCACCACGCTTGCCAGCACCTTCGCGGCAATCGCGCTGACCTCGGCCATATTCAGCATCACCAGCCATTCCTTCGTCCCAGCCGAGATCACCCTCTTCCTCTGGGCTGCGGCAAACTTCGCCGCAGTGCCGGCGCTGCAGATCAACGTCGTCGGTTTCGGCAAGGATGCGCCGAACCTGGTGTCGACCATCAATATCGGCGCCTTCAATACCGGCAACGCACTCGGGGCTTGGGTCGGTGGCGTCGTCATCGATACCGGCTTCTCGCTGTCGCACGTGCCGCTCGCCGGTGCCGCCATGGCCCTCCTCGGCCTTGCCACCGTGGCGCTGACCTTCGCGACGGTCAGAGCGAAGAGCGCCGCACCCGCCTCCTCCTAAGCTTTTCTTTCAACACTTCACCCCGGACAACAAGAAAGGACCTCCCATGGCCAAACTCTTTGAACCGACTAAGCTTGGCGATATCTCCCTCGCCAACCGCATCGTCATGGCGCCGCTGACGCGCAATCGTTCTCCGAATGCGGTGCCGAACGATTTGAACGTCAAATACTACGCCCAGCGCGCCACGGCCGGCCTCATCATCACCGAAGCGACCGCCATCACCCATCAGGGCCAGGGTTATGCCGACGTGCCCGGTCTCTACACCCGGGAAGCCCTCGACGGCTGGAAGAAAGTGACCGACGCCGTGCATGCAAACGGCGGCAAGATCGTCGTGCAGATGTGGCACGTCGGCCGTATCTCCCATACCACGCTGCAGCCGAACGGCGGCAAGCCCGTCTCCTCCACCTCCAAGCGCGCCAACAATGCCAAGACCTATCTGGTCAACAGCGACGGTAGCGGCGGATTTACCGATGTCTCCGAACCCCGCGCCCTTGAGACCTCGGAAATTCCGGGAATCATCGAGGATTATCGCAAGGCCGCCCGCGCCGCGATCGAAGCCGGTTTTGACGGTGTCGAAATCCACGGCGCCAACGGCTATCTCATCGACCAGTTCCTGCGCGCCGATGTGAACGATCGTACCGACCAGTATGGCGGCTCGATCGAAAACCGCGCCCGTTTCCTCTTCGAAGTCGTGGATGCCGTGACCAAGGAAGTCGGCGCCGGACGCACTGCGATCCGCGTCTCGCCGGTAACGCCGTCGGGCGATTCCAGCGATCCTCACCCGCAGGCCCTCTTTACCTACGTCGTCGAAGGTCTGGCGAAATATGGTCTCGCCTATGTCCACATCGTCGAAGGCCAGACCGGCGGCGCGCGCGACTTCCTGCCCTTCGACTATGACGCGCTGCACGCTGCCTATAAGGCTGCAGGCGGCAAGTCTGCCTGGATGCTCAACAACGGCTACAATCGCGACATGGCGATCGAAGCGGTCGAAAGCGGCAAGGCCGACGTCGTTGCCTTCGGCAAGCCGTTCATCTCCAACCCGGACCTCGTTCGCCGGCTGAAGGAAAACGCCTCCCTCACCGCGCTGAACCAGGCAACGCTCTATGGCGGCGGCGCAAACGGCTACGCCGACTACCCGACGCTGGACGAAGTGGCTTAACTTCCGCCGCTCCGATCATGACGGAAAATCCCGCTGCGAGGCGGGATTTTCTTTTTGGCGACAGCCGTTAGAGTACCCGTATGTTTGATCCCTATCTCAACCGTTGGTCGCTCACGCCGGATGGCGACGCGATCATCACCCGTTCCAGCAATCTCCTGCCGGTCCTCTGGCGCGGCCTGCCCGCCATGCTGAAGGTCGCCCTCGATATTGACGAGAAGCTCGGCAGCCAGGTCCTGCGCTGGTGGGACGGCGACGGCGCCGCGCATGTCTGTGAACACGACAGCGACGCTGCGCTTTTGGAACGGTCGACCGGACCGGGCTCGCTGCTGACGATGGCAATGGAAGGCGGTGATGACGAAGCAAGCCGGATCATCTGCCGCACGGCGGCAAAGCTCCACGCACCACGCGCGACGCCGTTGCCGGATCTGGTGCCGCTGGATCTCTGGTTCCGCGAGTTGGAGCCGGCGGCCCGTGCCCATGGCGGTCTTCTTGCCACCTGCGCCGAGATTGCCCGTCACCTGCTTGCCGATCAACGCGATCTCACCGTGCTGCACGGCGACATCCACCACGAGAATATCATGGATTTCGGTCCTCGCGGCTGGCTCGCCATCGACCCGAAGCGTGTTCATGGCGAACGCGGTTACGATTTCGCCAATACCTTCTGCAATCCGGAACTCCCCATCGTCACCGCTCCCGGTCGCCTGCAGCGGCAATTGCCGATCGTCTGTACCGAAGCAAGACTGGAACCGAAGCGGATGCTGCAATGGATCGTCGCCTATGCCGGCCTCTCCGCCACCTGGTTCCTCAGCGACGGCGATCGCAGGAATGCCGAGTCGGATTTTACCGTCGCCAGGATAGCGTTGGCCGAACTCCAGACCTGACAGGACTCTTCATCGTGCCGGCAGACAGCCGAGTGCCATGAGGCTCGTCTTCACCGCCTCGTCGATCGGAGTATGCGGCTCCTCGCCGAGCACAGCCAGCAGCCTGTCATTCCTCATCTGCAGCGGCACTTTCCAGAGATAGCGCATTTCACGCAACTCCTTCATCAGCGGCACGAAAGGAGCGGCAAGCGGCAGTATCCACCAAGGAAAGGATTTCGCTTTCACTTTATGTCCGACTGCCCGCTCGACCGAGCCGATCATCTGCCGGCCGTCACCATCCCAATGGCCGCGCATGTGATAGACAGCGAAGGCCGGAAGCGCATCGCCTCTCTCGATCAGGCGGATCATCGTTTCCGCGACATCGGGCAGATAGGCCCATTGATGGCCGATGCCCGCCCTTCCCGGGTTGGTCACCGATGTCACTGGTTTGCCGGGTTTGACAATGCCCTGCGAGAACCAGCTATTGGTGCCATGCCCACCGAAGAAATCCCCGGCGCGGAGAATGATGACCGGCGTGCCGGCCTCCGCCGCGACCTTCAGCCGCCGCTCCATTTCGACGCGGATCGCACCCTTGCGTGTCTGCGGATGCTGCGGGCTGTCCTCGGTCACATCGGGAAGGACATCCGGCCCAAAATTGTAGACCGTGCCCGGCAGGACGATCCGCGCGCCGACTGCCTTCGCCGCTGCGATCGTGCTGTCGAGCATCGGCAGGACCAGTTGCCCCCAATTGCGATAGCCGGGCGGGTTGACGGCATGCACGATCAGCTCGACACCCGTCGCCGCCTTCAACACATCGCTCGCCTGCATCGCATCGCCTTGCACCCAATCGAAGCCGGGCTCGCGGCGCGCGGCCTCGGCTGCGTCGCGGTTCAGCGCCCGGATGCGCCAGCCGCGGGCGGCAAGGCCGCGGGCAACGGCGCCGCCGATGCCGCCAGTGGCACCCAATATCAGAGCCGTCTTTCCATTGTTCATCTGCTCGGTCATCGTCATCTCCATCGATTTGATGGTGTGACTATGCCGCGCAACTTCGATAAACGAAATTGCCGAAAAATCTGGATATGATATACAAGAATATATGACGACATCGGAACCAAGCTGGGATTTCTATCGCACCTTCCTCGCCGTACTCCGCCACGGCTCGCTTTCGGCTGCCGCCCGGGATCTCGGTCTGACCCAGCCGACCATCGGCCGTCATATCGACGCGCTGGAAGAAACCGTCGGCGCCGAGCTTTTCACGCGCTCGCAACAAGGCCTTCTTCCGACGGACGCTGCCCTCGCCCTCCGACCCTATGCGGAAACGTTGGCCAGCACGACCGCCGCCCTACTCCGCGTCGCCTCCGGTGCACACGATAGGGTCAGCGGCACCGTGCGCATCAGTGCCAGCGAGGTCATCGGCGTGGAAGTATTGCCGCCGATCCTGGCTGGGCTGCAGGCCGCGCATCCCGATCTTGTCATCGAACTCTCCGCCTCGGATGCGGTGGAGGACTTGTTGCTGCGAGAAGCGGATATCGCGGTGCGCATGGTCGCGCCCACGCAGGATGCCCTGTTGGCCCGCCGTATCGGCACCATCTCCCTCGGCTTGTTCGCCCATCGCAATTATCTGGAGCTATACGGCGAGCCCAAAAGCATCGGTGAGTTGCGCCATCACAAGCTGATCGGCTTCGACCGACAGACCGCTTACATCCGCACGATGTTGAAGCGCTATCCCATGCTGGACGGCATCTCTTTTGCCTTCAAGTCGGATAACAGCATCGCTCTGCACAACGCGTTGCGCGCTGGCATCGGCATCAGCTTCTACCAAATGCCGCTTGCGAAAAGGGATGAGGATCTTGTCCGGCTGCTGCCCGAAATCGAGTTACCGCTCGACACCTGGGTCGCCATGCATGAGAATCTGAAGACGTCACCGCGCTGCCGCGTGACGTTCGATGCACTGGTGAGCGGATTGCTGGACTACATCAAAACCGACACAGAGCAGAAAAGATCATGACGACGAGCAATCCGGTTGAACTCGTGCTGTGTGATCCCGATTGGCCGGCAGCTTCACGCAGGCCATAACGTTTAGGCGCCGGGAGCCGTATCGACAGGCGGGAAACGGACCTTACCGTCGACAACCTCTGTTTCCGGTCGGTCGCCGCCATCGGTATATTCTTCGTGCCATTTTCCACGCTCGTCCTGCCAACTGATCTCGGCCGAATCGCCGCCGACCTGCTGCTCGGCCGCCACGATCCTGGCCGCCTCCACTGCTTCGGAATGAGTCGGAAATGCCTCGGAATAGACGTCGCCGAAACGATATGCCCATCCTCCATCATGTGGCACAATTTCGTAAGTGACCTTGACCATTCACAGCCTCCTTCTCATCTGCCAAGACCTTCGGATCCGAGTACTACCCGGCAGGACCGCGGTCCATCTGAGACGATTTGCAAGGATGCCGCGATATTGGGTTGGGCAGACCGATCGAGATAGTATTCCATTAAACGGCGCGGACTGCAAATCTTGTCATCTCCGCGCATGCTTGATGTGCGAAATCATTGATTTAGACTGAGAAAGTGAATCCGTGCGAAAGGTGAGGACTTGGCAATATCGAGCTGGCTGAAGCAGGAAAAGTTCCTGATCATCGCGTTTGCAATCGCTGTAATCGCCTATCTCGGTGAGCATACGTTGCTAGAAATGGGGCGGGTCGCATCCCTGTTGGCCGCCGTCGCATTGATTGCAACCATCGTACTTGTCTCGATGCGCGTTGCCCACCACGCCGAGATTCTGGCGACGAAAGTCGGCGATCCTTATGGCACGATGATCCTGACGCTGTCGGCCGTCGCCGTCGAAGTGATCATGCTGGCAATCCTGATGGGCGGCGAAAGCTCGCCGACGCTGGTGCGCGATACGATCTATTCCGCCGTCATGCTCGACATCAACGGCATCCTTGGCCTTGCGGCGCTGATCGGCGGCCTGAAGCACGGCGAGCAGCCCTATAACGACGATTCCGGCAAGACTTACGGTGTCATGATCCTAACGGCCATGGGCATTTCGATGATCGTCCCGGAGTTCATCCCCGATGTGAAATGGCACTACTACTCCGCCTTCACCATCGTGGCGATGATCGCGCTTTACGGCCTCTTCCTGCGCATGCAGGTCGGTCAGCACAGCTATTTCTTCAGCTACAGCTATCCGCGCGCCGAGAAGAAACATGGCGCGCAGGAGGATCATCATGGCGAAGATGCCACCGCGACCTCCATCGTCACGATCCTGATCGGCGTCGTGCTGATCGGCGGGCTTGCCGAGTTCATGTCAGCTTTCATGGATGTCGGTCTAAGGGATAGTGGCGCGCCGCCGGCGATTGCCGCCATTGTGGTCGCCGCCATTTCCGCCGCCCCCGAAATCCTGACCGCACTGCGCGCGGCACTACGAAACCGCATGCAGGCGACTATCAACATCGCCATGGGCGCCTCGCTCTCGACTGTCATCCTGACCGTGCCGGTCATGGAGGCGATCGCGCTCTATACCGGCCAGCCCTTCATCATGGCCATGTCGCCGGTACAGACCGTGATGATCATGATCACCTTGATTGCCGCCGCGATCAATCTCAACGACGGCGAGACCAATGCCATTGAAGGGATGACCCACTTCATCCTCTTCGCCACCTTCATCATGCTGACGGGATTGGGGCTTTGACTATGATTTCAATGACTTGCACCGACGGGCGGACTCAAATTGCGAAGCGCTTGAATCAGTTGATGAACCCGAGCCATCGGCCTGAACGTAAAAAGCCCGCCATCTTTGGCGGGCTTTCATTTGACTTATCTTCGACTGCTTACTTGCAGGCCGCGCAGAAGCGCTGGATGCGGCGGCAAGCTTCTTCGAGAAGGTCTTCCGAAGTCGCGTAGGAAATGCGGAAGTTCGGGCCGAGGCCGAAGGCCGAACCGTGGACGACGGCTACGCCTTCCGATTCCAGGAGTTCCGAGACGAAGTCTTCATCGGTTTCCATGACCTTGCCGGTCGGCGAGGTCTTGCCGATCAGGCCGGCGCAGGACGGATAGACGTAGAAGGCGCCTTCCGGAACCGGGCACGAAATGCCCTTCGCCTGGTTCAGCATCGACACGACGAGATCGCGGCGGCCTTCGAAGATCTTCTTGTTGCGCGGAATGAAGTCCTGCGGACCGTTCAGCGCTTCGACGGCAGCCCACTGCGCAATCGAGGTCGCACCCGAGGTCTGCTGACCCTGGATCATGTCCATCGCCTTGATGAGCTGCAGCGGGCCTGCAGCATAGCCGATACGCCAGCCGGTCATCGCATAGGCCTTCGAGACGCCGTTCATCGTCAGCGTGCGGTCGTAGAGGCTGGGTTCGACCTCGACCGGCGTGGCGAACTTGAACTCGCCATAGGTCAGGTGCTCATACATGTCGTCGGTCAGAATCCAGACATGCGGATGCTTGACCAGCACGTCCGTCAGCGCCTTCAGCTCGGCATGCGTATAGGCAGCACCCGACGGGTTGGACGGTGAGTTGAACATGAACCACTTGGTCTTCGGCGTGATCGCCTTCTCAAGGTCGGCAGGCTGAAGCTTGAAGTTGTTCGCCTGCGTCGTTGCGACGAAAACCGGAGTGCCGCCGCAAAGCGCCACCATTTCCGGGTAGGATACCCAGTAAGGCGTCGGGATGATGACCTCATCGCCGGCGTTCAGCGTCGCCATGAAGGCGTTGAACAGGATCTGCTTGCCGCCGGTGCCGACGATCGTCTGCTCCCAGGTATAGTCGAGATTGTTCTCGCGCTTGAACTTGGCGGCGATCGCCTTGCGCAGCTCGGGGATGCCGGAGACCGGCGTGTACTTCGTCTCGCCGCGGTTGATCGCGTCGATGGCGGCTTTCTTGATATTGTCCGGCGTATCAAAATCCGGCTCGCCGGCGCCGAGGCCGATCACGTCGCGGCCTTTTGCTTTCAGCTCGCGCGCTTTTTGGGAAACGGCGATGGTGGCAGAAGGCTTTACACGGGAAAGAGCGTCGGCAAGAAAGGCCATGATGATCGGTCCTAATCGGTTGAAGTGGGCAGAAAGCCTGTGGACCAGATTTCTGCGCTAAGCTCTATGTCGAATGTAGCCCGCTGTTTCAAGCACAAAGGCGTCACAGTGACGTTATTTCGAAAGCCGTAGACGGCGCGCCACACGTCATCGTTGGGCTGCCATACGCCCGCCATTTTCCGAAACGAAGCTCACCCACACGCTCCGGCTGAATGGAGCGAATGAAAGGCGGACAGATGCGAACGCTCTGCCCGGCGGTTGAATCATTTTGTGAAGCGGTTGATTCAAGCTCTCAAGTCATCGGAAATTCTTCACGAAAATCATACAGATCGTCATACATCTTGATTGCCACAAATTAGCCTTAACAAATGCTTTACGGCGCCGCAATTCGGTCCTGAAGGAGCCCACCTCTCACACTTTTATCGTGCAATCGGAACCAGTAACGCAGGGGGTAGCCATGTTTCTGGGTGACGAATGCACAACCGAGCGCCTTAGGGCGCGCAATCTCATCTCTTCCTTCTCGATCGCAATAACAACATTGGCCGCATTGACGGTCGTGATGCTGAGTCTCATCACCACCGCACGCGCCGAAATCGCCGACCAGGCCGGCCAATCCGGCCGGCAACTCGCCGGCCTCGTTCGCCCGAACGACATCAACAGCGGCTCGCTGCTCTTCCCATCCAAGGAGCCTGGCTATTATGTCGAGGCACCGCGCCTGAAGACGGATGTCGAAATCGACGTCACCGGCCCGGTTTCCCGCGTCAAGGTTACGCAGCGGTTCCAGAACCCGAGCAAGGGCTGGGTCGAAGGCACCTATGTTTTCCCACTGCCGGACAATGCAGCCGTCGACACGCTGCGCATGCAGATCGGCGACCGCTTCATCGAAGGCCAGATCAAGCCGCGCCAGGAGGCCCGGCAGATTTATGAGGATGCCAAAGCCCAGGGCAAGAAGACGGCCCTGCTCGAACAGCAGCGGCCGAACATCTTCACCAATCAGGTTGCCAATATCGGCCCCGGCGAAACCGTCGTCATGCAGATCGAGTACCAACAGAGCGTCCATCAGTCGTCCGGCGAATTCTCGCTGCGCTTCCCGATGGTCGTCGCGCCGCGCTATAACCCGCAGCCGATCGTTCAGAGCGTCGAGTTCAACAATGGCACCGGCTTTGCCGTGCCGCAGGACCCGGTGCCGAACAGAGAGAAGATCGAAGCTCCAGTTCTCGATCCGCGTGAAAATGCCAAGATCAATCCGGTATCGCTGACCGTTAACCTCAAGGCCGGCTTCCCGCTCGGCGAGGTAAAGTCCACCTTCCACGAGATCAATATCACTGAGAACGGCGAACAGAACCGTGCGATTTCGCTGAAAGGCGACTCCGTGCCTGCCGATCGCGATTTCGAGCTGAGCTGGAAGGCGGCTCCAGGCAAGACGCCGAGCGCCGGCCTCTTCCGGGAAATGAAGGACGGCAAGACCTATCTGCTCGCCTTCGTCACGCCCCCGACGGCGCCGGATGCGACGACGGAGCAGCCGAAACGCGAGGTGGTTTTCGTCATCGACAATTCCGGCTCCATGTCCGGCCAGTCGATCGAACAAGCCCGCGCCAGCCTGGCGCTTGCGATCTCCAAGCTGCAACCCGGCGACCGCTTCAATGTCATCCGCTTCGACGACACGATGACCGACTATTTCCACGGTCTCGTCGCCGCCACACCGGATAACCGGGAAAAGGCGATCGCCTATGTCAATGGACTGACTGCCGCTGGTGGCACGGAAATGCTCCCGGCCTTGTCGGATGCACTCCGCAATCAGGGACCGATCGCCAGCGGCGCGCTCCGCCAGGTCGTCTTTCTGACCGACGGCGCGATCGGCAACGAGCAGCAACTCTTTCAGGAGATCAGCCAGAACCGCGCCGAAGCCCGCGTCTTCACCGTCGGCATCGGCTCCGCACCGAACACCTACTTCATGACCAAGGCCGCCGAAGTCGGTCGCGGCACCTATACCGCAATCGGTTCGCAGGATCAGGTGGCCGAGCGCATGGGCGCATTGTTCACCAAGCTCGAAAATCCGGCGATGACCGACATTGCCGCCAGCTTCGACAATGCCAAGGCTGACGATATCACACCCAATCCGATGCCCGACCTCTATACCGGTGAACCGGTGGTGCTGACAGCCGAGCTCTCCGACGCACAGCCGAACGGCAAGCTGCAGATATCAGGCAAGACCGGCGCCCAGCCCTGGCGCGTCGAAATGGACATCGCCAATGCCGCCGAAGGCAAAGGCATTTCGCAGCTTTGGGCGCGCCGCAAGATCGACGATATCGAGGCTCGCGCCTATGAGATTCAGGATCAAGGAGCGCTGGACAAGCAGGTCGAAGCGGTGGCACTCGCCCACCACCTCGTCTCACGCGTCACCAGCTTGGTCGCCGTCGACGTCACGCCCTCCCGCCCCACCGACCAGCCGCTTGGTTCCGCCAAGCTGCCGCTCAACTTGCCCGCCGGCTGGGATTTCGACAAGGTCTTCGGCGAAGGCGAAGCTCCGGTCACTGCGCCCAGCGGCGAACGCAAGGCCTCGGTCGAGCCGATCGGCACGACCGATGAACAGGCTGAAGCAGATCAGGCCGATATTAACGGCGCCATGCTTCCCAAGAACGGCTCAGCAAGGCGACAGTCCGCGCTGGCAAGCCAGATTGCCGCCGCGCCGACACCCGCAACCGCCGGCATGATCGCCCGCCAGGCCACATCGAGTGTCAACCTGCCGCAAACCGCGACACCGGCCGAGCGGAACATCCTGATCGGCCTGACCTTGCTCGTTTTCGCGGCGATCGCGGCGGGGCTGATGCTGCTGCGCCGCCGCGTCTTTGGATGGTGATATGATGGGAGGGGAAAGCACTGCATTTTCCCCTTCTTCTCCCCTCGGGAAGAAGGCATTTACACGCCTCGAAAAGCTCGCCCTCGCCTGCATCGCCGCCCTTGCCGTGACAGGCCTGACCTTCCTCGGCAACGGCCTCTATATGAAAGCCAAGGCCGAGCTTGCGCAGATCCTGCTGAAACGCGCCTTCGCCGCCGAGCTTCGTGGCGAGGATGCAAAGCCGTGGCCCTGGGCGGATTTCACCACCGAGGCCGAGGTCCGCGCGCCCCGGATCGGGGCGGAAGCGATCGTGCTTGCCGGCGCCAGCGGCCAAGCGCTAGCTTTCGGGCCTGGCTGGCTGACGAATACGCCACAGCCGGGCGAAGAAGGCACCGCCGTCATTGCCGCCCATCGCGATACACATTTCCGCTGGCTGAAGGATATCAAACCGGGCGATCTGATCGAAGTCACCCGCCGCGACGGTAGGGTACTCACCTTCCGGGCCGGTCAGGGCCGTGTCGCACCATGGGACCGGAACGGCATCGATCCCGCCACGCCCGGTCGTCACCTGGCACTCGCCACCTGCTGGCCATTCGGCGCCGTCACGCGCGGGCCGCTGCGTTATATCCTTGATGCCGAGTTAGTGGACACCGCCAAACAAACGGCTTTACTGGACACAAAGACGTTACCCTCGCCGTAACGCGCCTTGAACAGCAATCCGCTCGTCCCACGTTGCATAAACAGTTCATCGAAGGGAGGAGACGGATTGAAGCGCCTTCACAGAACGGGATATTGCACTGTCCTTGCGGCTTCCGCGCTGCTGATGGCGAACGCCGCCCTTGCCGATCCGGTCAGGACGATCGGCACGCAGAAGGTCAAGGTCAAGATCGAGACGATCGCGAGCGGCCTCGACCATCCTTGGGCCGTCGAAGTGCTGCCGGATGGCGCCTACCTCGTGACGGAGCGACCGGGCCGGATGCGCGTCATCCGTGATGGCAAGACGTCGGCTCCGATCGCCGGCGTGCCGGATGTCTATGCCCGCGGCCAAGGCGGCTTGCTTGACGTCGCCCTCGATCCAAAATTCGCCGGCAACCGTACCATCTATTTCACCGCTTCCATCGCCGCCGGTGGCGGCAGCGGCACGGCAGTCTTCCGCGCGGTCTTATCGCCGGGCGAACGGCGCCTGACCGACGTGAAACGCATTTTCGTGATGAACAAGATGTCGCGCGGCAGCATCCAATATGGCTCGCGTATTGCGGTCGCTAAGGATGGCAGCCTGTTCGTCAGCCTCGGCGACCGCGGTGAACAGGGCCGAGCCCAGGATTTCCAAGACGATGCCGGTTCGATCATCCATATCGGGACTGACGGCAGCATTCCCGCCGACAATCCGTTCAAGGATGGCGCAAAGGCCCTGCCGGAAATCTGGTCCAAGGGGCATCGCAATCCCGAAGGCATTACCTTCGACGCTGCTGACGGCAAGCTCTATACGGCTGAACACGGCGCCAGAGGCGGCGATGAAATCAACACACCGGAGGCGGGCAAGAATTATGGCTGGCCGGTCATCTCCTATGGACGCAACTATACCGGCACCAAGATCGGCGTCGGTACGGCAAAGAAAGGCATGGAACAGCCGCTTTTCTATTGGGACCCGTCGATCGCGCCCGGCGCCATCGCCGTTTACCGCGGCAAAATGTTCCCGGAATGGAAAGGCGATTTCCTCGTCGCCGCGCTGAAATTCGAGCTGTTATCGCGCCTCGATCGCAACGATAGCGGCAAGGTGACCGAACGCGAGCGCATGTTCGATGGAGAATTCGGTCGGTTGCGCGATGTCGTGGTCGCGCCGGACGGAGCGCTGTTGCTCACGACGGACGAAGACGATGGCGCGTTGCTGCGTGTTTCCAGGGCCGCGGAATAATGCAGGCCGCCGCTAATGGCCTTCGCGCTTGCCCTGAGGAAAAGCAACTGCTAACGGTCGGTCTCCCCTTTCCTCCCCCTCCCGTAGGATGCAGATGACTCGCATACAGGCGAATTTGGTGTTGTTGTTGGCTGCCGCCATCTGGGGCGGCGGCTTCGTCGCGCAGTCGACGGCGATGAAAGCCATCGGGCCGTTCTGGTTCATCGGCCTGCGCTTCGCCGTTGCCACCATCGTTGTCCTGCCCTTTGTCTGGATGGAAAACCGCAAGGCCAAAAAACCGCTGACGCGCCGGAACTGGCTTTCCTTCTTCCTCATCGGCGTTGCGCTCTTCGGCGGAGCGGCAACGCAGCAGATCGGGCTTTTGACGACGACCGTCACCAATTCCAGCTTCATCACCGGCCTCTACGTCGTTTTCGTGCCGCTGATCGCCGTCGTCTTCCTGCGCCGGCCGCCGCATTGGATCGTCTGGCCGGCGGCGCTGACAGCGCTCGGCGGGATATATCTGTTGTCCGGCGGCTCCTTTTCACGGCTGACGGTCGGCGATTTCCTGACCGTCATCTGCGCCCTCTTCTGGGCAGCGCAGATCACCCTCGCCGGCTCCTCCGTCAGCGAAACCGGCCGCCCGCTCGGAATCTCCGCCATGCAATTTGCGGTTACCGCGATCGCAGCCCTTGCGGTCGCCGTGATTGCCGAGCCGATCAGCTTCGCCGCCATCCAAGCAGCACTGGGCGAAATCCTCTATGTCGGCATCTTCTCGTCCGGTCTTGCCTTCGTGCTTCAGGTTATCGGCCAGCGTTATACAACCGCGCCCCAGGCTGCGATCTTCCTCTCCTCCGAGGCTCTGTTCGGCGCCTCGCTGGGCAGCCTGCTGCTCGGTGAAACCATGGGCCCCCTGGGCTATGCCGGCTGCACCCTGATGTTCATCGCCATGCTTGCGGTGGAGTTGGTGCCGGAACTCGTCCGGCGGCGTAGCATCGCAGCGTGAAAATTGTTGAAAATACGCGTTATGGCTGTTCTACGCCGGCCTTAATGAATTTTTTTCGAATGATCCGAAAGATGGATTTTGGCTATATCATTTGGGAAAATTTCGCCAAAATTATATCGCAAACGATACAAAAACCTTAGAAACTAGTTGTCGGCGTGGGAAAATTTGCGATTCGCGCTAACACACTTGCATTACGGCAGTGTGCTCTCCGGAACACGTTAAAAAACTTTTGCTTGCCAATTCCCGATAAACACAGCACTCTCAGCGCTGTTCGGGCATTTTTAGAGCATGGGAAGTCCTTAATAAAGTTGCGCGCCGGAAACGCTAAATTATTCCGGTCAGCTTGGTTGAGAAACGATGCGCGAATTCGCTTCGAAACCACGCCGAGGTATAGGGGACCTTTTCCTTCAAATTGCGAGAACTGCCTGCAAGCGCCCGCAAGGGCAATACAGCAATGCTGCCCGTGTGGATGGTGGGCAGAGAGAAAAGGACCTGAGGCATGGCCGAGACTGGCACTGTAAAGTTTTTCAATACCGATAAGGGCTTCGGTTTCATTAAACCGGACAAGGGTGGCGCGGACATCTTTGTGCACATTTCCGCAGTACAGGCTTCTGGTCTGGCAGGACTGTCAGAAAACCAGAAGGTAAGCTTCGACACGGAACCGGATCGCCGCGGCAAGGGACCGAAGGCTGTCAATCTTCAGATTGCCGGCTGAGAGCGCCTTACGGCTGTCATTCGAGTTGAAGCCCGGCAGTGATGCCGGGTTTTATCATTCAGTCTGCATTCAGCTTGCCGTGTCTAGTGTGTCCTCCATAAAGATTGGGAATTACGGTCTTCCGGTTCCCCTTAGAGGACAGACTCATGAACATGCTCGGCAAATCTCTCCTTATGTCCGCCATGGCTGCGGCCCTGACGCTGACATCCATGTCTACCGCTTCGGCCGATGACCGTTGGCATCACCACAATGGGGAAGGTTGGGCAATTGGCGCGGCAGGCCTCGCCACCGGCCTCATCGTCGGCTCCGCAATTGCCAGCCAACCACGTTATGTCGAACCTGATCCGGTCTACGTCGATCCCGACTATGCGGCGCCCGCGCCCTATTACTATCGCGCGCCACCGCGCCGCGTCTATGTCGAGCGTGATGTCGGCTATTACGCACCGCAGCCCGTCGGCCTGCGCCCCTGGTCGTCCCAATGGATGCGTTATTGCTACGACCGCTACAGCAGCTTCGACGGCCGCAGCGGTACCTATCTCGGCTATGACGGCATGCGCCATTTCTGCACAGCCAATTAATCCCTGTGCAAGCTGATGTCTCGAAAGGAAGCGCCGCCATCGAGCGGCGCTTTTGTTTTGGCGTCAAAGCCCCCGCAGGAAGGGATTGGTGCGCCGCTCTTCGCCGATCTGGCCGCCGGGGCCATGGCCGCAGATGAAGCCAACATCGTCACCCAGCGGAAACACTTTGTCGCGGATCGACTCCAAGAGCTGCTGGTGATTGCCGCCCGGCAAGTCGGTACGGCCGATCGAGCCGTGAAACAGCACGTCGCCGACATGGGCGAATTTCTGCGTTCTGTTGAAATAGATGACATGGCCCGGGGCATGGCCGGGACAATGGAAGACCTCAAACTCATGTTCGCCGAAGGAAACCTTGTCACCGTCCTTCAGGAAACGATCCGGCACGACGTTGCGAACGCCCTCGATGTTGAACATCTTGCTCTTCGCCTCGATATCCTGCAGCAGCGGGCGATCATCCTCATGCGGGCCGATGACCTCCAGACCCAGCGCTTCCCGAAGTTCGTCGGCGCCGCCGGCGTGGTCGATGTGACCATGCGTCAGCCAGATCGCCTTCAGCACGATGCCATTTTCGCGCACCGTCTGCAGGATAACATCGACGTCACCGCCGGGATCCACCACGACTCCCTCCTTCGTTTCCGGATCGAACAAGATGGTGCAGTTCTGTTCGAAGGGTGTCACCGGAATGATGCCGGCCTGGAGCATGCCCATGGGAAGCGCCTCGTCTGTTGAATGCATATCCCGCCGATATAATCCCAAACACCGGGCAAAACAGCCCCTCCTCCCCGGAAAATGCCGAGACTGCAAAACAGCGCAGCGGAACCCTCCGCCCCTGCGAGCGTTTGCACAGGTAGGCTGCCAAAGCAGAGGAGAAAACCAATGTTCGCAAAGAGAAACTTGCTGCTGACGGGCCTTGTGCTCCTGGGCAGTGCCTGGTTCGCGCAAGCGCAGATGTCGGCGACAACTGCGACCGATCTCAACGTCCGCACCGGCCCTGGTCCGCAGTACCCGAGTGTCGGCATGGCAACCCGCGGCTCTGAAGCGACCCTCGACGGCTGCATCCAAGGCAGTAGCTGGTGCCGCATCGATGTCAATGGCATGCGCGGCTGGGTGGACGCCGAGGCCCTGAGCGTTGAGCAGAACGGCAATCCGGTGGTCGTAGAGGAGCACTACAGTCAGCTCGGCGTACCGACGATTACCTATACCGAAACTGATCAGGCGACGACGGGCAGTGTTTCCCCCTCACCGGACGACGAGCTGATCGGCCCGGTCAGTGAGGTCGATGCCGTCGCCCCGCCGGCGGAAGTCCGCACCTACATTACCCAGAACCGGGTCAACACCGTGCGCCTGCGCGGCAACGTCGTGGTCGGCGCCACCTTGCCGCAAAGCGTCGTCATCCACCGTATCCCGGATTATCAATACAGCTACGTGGAAGTGAACCGCCAGCCAGTGCTGGTCGATCCGAATACCCGCCGCATCGTCTACGTGTATCAATGATTCGCGGCCGCTAAGCGACAATTCCTCAAAATCGCCGGCGGCCAAAGGGCCGCCGCTCTTTTTGCGCGGACTTTCCCACCGATTATTGCAGAATTCTCCCGTATGAGTTGCCTTCCTGTTTTCACCGGCCGATACATGATGTATTCCTAATATCGACTAGGATTACCGCCACTCCCCGGGGCATGAGCAGGGATGTGGCAGAGGGCATTCCGGAAAGGGCTTCCGGGACAAGGGGGAGAAGGTAATCATGGAAAGTCTGGGGCCAATCATCACACAACTGATCGCCGGCGCAATCGGCGGTAACGCGGCCAGCGCCGCCCTGAAGCAAGAAGGGATCAATCTCGTCGCTAGGACGATTGCCGGCGCCGTCGGCGGTCTGGGCGGCGGCCTCATCCTCAACCTGATCGGCAGCGAAGCGCTGACGGGCATTATCGCGCAGGGCATCTCCGCGCTGATCGCCGGTGGCGTGCTCTCGGCGATCGTCGGCGCGGTTCTCGGCCGGAAATAAGACGAGGTGTCGGATAGAATAAGAGCCGGGAGGGACCAACCCCGCCCGGCTTTTATGGGCTATTCTGAGGTCTTATGCGGCGGCAGCCGCAGTCGGATACACTTCCTTCATATAATCGTTCATCAGCGTTTCGCTGATCGATGCCGGCGTGAAGCGATAGGGGCCGATTTCCGAGACCGGCGTCACTTCCGCTGCCGAGCCTGTCAGGAAACATTCGCTGAAATCAGGCAATTCTTCCGGCATGATCGCCCTTTCGATAACCTGCAATCCACGACGTTTGGCAAGTTCGATCACCGTCTGGCGCGTAATGCCGTTCAGGAAGCAATCCGGCGTCGGCGTATGGATTACACCGTCCTTGACGAAGAAGATATTGGCGCCCGTCGCTTCCGCCACTTGGCCGCGGTAATCGAGCATCATCGCGTCGGCATAACCCTTGGCTTCGGCCGCATGTTTGGAGATGGTGCAGATCATGTAGAGGCCGGCGGCCTTGGAAGCGCAAGGTGCTGTCTTCGGATCGGGGCGGCGATACTCGGCGATGTCGAGGCGGATACCCTTCAGCTTTTCGGCCGGATTGAAATAGCTGCCCCACTGCCAGATCGCGATCGCGACATTGATGCGGTTGTTCTGGGCGGACACGCCCATCATCTCGCTGCCGCGCCAGGCGATCGGCCGCACATAGGCCTCGGAAAAGCCCTGGCGTTTCAACAGTTCGATTGTCGCCGCATCCAGCTCGGCGACGCTATAGGGAATTTTGAAACCGAGAATGTCGGCGGACTTGTGAAGACGCTGATTGTGCTCCGTCAGCTTGAAGACCCGGCCGCCATAGGCGCGCTCGCCTTCGAAAACTGCGCTCGCATAATGCAGACCATGGGTCAGCACATGAATCTTAGCGTCCTTCCAGGGCACGAATGCGCCGTTGAACCAGATCTCCCCATCCAGTTGATCAAAAGGAACCGATGCCATCTTGCTTCTCCTCCGGCGCCCGGACGCCATGACTGTTGATTGTTGTCCCCATTACGCATTATCCACGATGGAAGTGGGGAAAATATGAGACGTGTTGGAGTTTTGCGCAGCCGGGCTTAGTTTCCAAATATGGCCATATCCGTCCGGGCGGCGCAAGATCGGCGAAAACTAGCAGCGGCGCAAAAATACGTCAATAAAGCTGACATATTTTTGCGTAAGTTTCCCGATTGCCCCAAAATAGGAAAGGAAATGCCAAGGTGCCACGACTGACGAGCCCAAAAGCAGTAAAACCGGAGCTGCTGGCGACGCCGATGGAGAATGCGGGGATCATCGATTTCGAGATTATCGAGCTGCTTTTCTTTGCCTATCGGGACTTCGTGTCCGATCCCGACCAGATTCTGGACAAGAGCGGATTCGGTCGCGCCCATCACCGCGTCGTCCATTTCGTTAACCGCGAACCCGGCATGACGGTTGCGGACCTGTTGGAAACATTGAAGATCACCAAACAGAGTTTGGCGCGGGTTCTCAAACAATTGATCGATTCAGGGTATATTCATCAGGTGGCCGGACCTGAGGATCGTCGGCAGCGCAAGCTCTATCCGACACAAGCCGGCCGCGATTTGGCACTGGCGCTGGCCGAGCCGCAATCGCGCCGTATTGAACGGGCATTCGAAGGCGCGTCCGATGCGACGCGCGAAAGCGTCAAAAGGTTCCTGAGGGGAATGCAGGACTGAGTCATGGTCTCGAACCGAAGAGCCGCAAAGCGGGGTTTTGGACAAGACCATCTCAATCAAACGGATAGAACAAAATCGAGACGGATTGAATGACAACAAAAACAGCAATTTCGGACGATGCAGCGCACCTCCTGGTCGTGGATGACGACACGCGTATCCGCGCCCTTCTCAACCGTTATCTCATGGAAAAGGGATTCCGGGTGACGGCCGCCGCCGATGGCGCAGAGGCCCGCCGTAAGCTCGAAGGGCTCGATTTCGACCTGATCATCATGGACGTGATGATGCCCGGCGAATCCGGAATCTCGCTGACGGCAAGCCTGCGCGCCATCAAGAGCATTCCGATCATCATGCTCACCGCCCTTGCCGAGTCCGAAGCCCGGATCGCCGGACTGGAAGCCGGCGCCGACGACTATCTGCCGAAGCCTTTCGATCCGCGCGAACTCGTGCTGCGCATCAACAATATCCTGCGCCGCAACGCGCCGGCGGACGCGCCGAAGATCGAACAGGTAATGTTCGGCCCCTATACCTTCTCGCTGACCCGCAAGGAGCTGAAGAAGGCCTCCGAGCTCATCCGCCTGACCGATCGGGAGCAGGAAATCATGCTGCTTTTTGCCAAGCGCGCCGGCGACACGATTCCCCGCCACGAACTGATCGGCAGCGACGCCGAAGTCGGCGAGCGCACCATAGATGTGCAGATCAACCGCCTGCGCCGCAAGATCGAGGACGATCCGGCCAACCCCATCTGGCTGCAGACGGTGCGCGGCATCGGCTATCGGCTGAGCATAGATTAATTTCAATTCCCTGGGATCAGCGGCGATGGTGACATTCGACTCGATCAGACGCGATCAGGAGCACATGCCCTCCAATGGCATGCGCTGGCTTTCGCGCTGGTGGCGGCGACGACTGCCGACCGGCCTTTATGCGCGTACGCTGCTGATCTTCATCCTGCCCATGATCATCCTGCAGGCGGTCGTCACCATCGTCTTCATGGAGCGCCACTGGCAGATGGTGACGCAACGCCTGTCGATGGCCACCACCCGCGACATCGCCGCCGTCATCGACATCATCCAAACCTATCCGCAGGATGCCGACTATTCCCAGGTCGCGCAGATGGCCCGGCAAAAGCTCGACCTCGCCATCTCCATCGAGCCGGGCGGCGAACTGCCGCCGCCGCGCGAGAAGCCGTTCTTTTCGATTCTCGATGGCATCTTGAGCGACGAAATCCGCGACCAGATCAATCTCCCCTACTGGGTCGACACGGTCGGCAATTCGAGCCTCGTCGAAATCCGCATCAAACTGCCGGACAAGGTGCTGCGCGTCTTTGCCAAGCGGAGCCAGACCTACGCCTCGAATACACATATCTTCATTCTTTGGATGGTCGGCACATCGCTGGTGCTGATCGGCATTGCCGTCTTGTTCCTGCGCGGCCAGATCCGGCCGATCCTGGCGCTGACGCAGGCCGCCGAGAGTTTCGGCAAGGGCCAGCGGCTGGAGAACTATTCGCCGCGCGGCGCCGACGAAGTGCGCCGCGCCGGTCTCGCCTTCATCCTGATGCGCGAGCGCATCGAACGGCAGATCGAACAGCGCACGGCGATGCTGTCCGGCGTCAGCCATGACCTGCGCACCGTGCTCACGCGCTTCAAACTGCAACTCGCCCTTGTCGGCGACAATCCCGATCTTGTCGGCCTCAGCGAGGACGTCGAGGACATGCAGAGCATGCTGGAAGGCTATATGGCCTTCGCCCGGGGCGAGGCGGAAGAGGATGTCGGCAAGCTGCGGCTCAGCGATATCCTCGACAAGGTCGAACAGGACTTCTCGCTGCACGGCAAATCCATGAGCTTTTCCATCGATGGCGACAATGAAATCTCCGTCCGTCCGAATGCCTTCACACGGCTGGTGACAAACCTCGCCTCCAATGCGCGCCGCTATGCATACACGCTACGTATCGAAGCTAAGCACAGCCCCAAATGGCTGACGATTAATTTCGACGACGACGGCCCCGGCATTCCCGTCAATGCGCGAGAGGATGTGTTCAAGCCGTTCTTCCGGCTGGACGAGGCGCGCAATCTCGACAATTCCGGCACCGGCCTCGGCCTTGCCATTGCCCGCGATATCGCTCGCAGCCACGGCGGCAATGTCACGCTCGGCGACAGCCCGTTGGGTGGCCTGCGCGCCACCATCCGCATTCCAGCTTGAGGACCTAAGAAAGGACATTGCATGCCGATCGACATCAACGACATGCATTGGCTCAATCTGCCGCCGGCCTGGGAAATGAATAACGGCCGGCTCATCGTCCGCTCCGGCGATAAGACCGATTTCTGGCAGGGAACCTATTACGGCTTCCACCGCGACGACGGCCATTTCCTCGGTCGACATTGGCATGGCGACTTCACCGCCGAGATCACTTTCATCGGCCACTATCGCGAACTCTACGACCAGGCCGGCCTCATGGTCCGCCATGACGACATGCACTGGATGAAATGCGGGATCGAATATACCGAGGGCGCCAAGCATTTCAGCGTTGTGGTCACCGACGGCAATTCCGATTGGTCTGCCTTCCGGCTCGATCATGAGTTCGGTGCCATGTCGGCGCGGGTGACGCGCAACGGCGACGCGCTTTTCGTTCAATACCGCACCGACAAGATGAACGAGTGGCGCATGGCCCGCCTCGCCTGGTTCGACCCTACGCTGGAAGACGTCGCCATCGGCCCCGTCTTCTGCTCACCGCAACGCGATGGTTTCGAAGCCGAGTTTCTGGATTTCATTGTATCGGAGCCGGTGTCGCGGGATATTCATTAACGTAAGACCTTCTCCCCAGCGGAGAGAAGGTAAGATCACATCATCTTCCTGCCATTCGGCACCGGCTGGGTCACGGCCGCAAGCACGATCGCGCCGGCTTCGTCCTCAAAGCCAAGGGTCAGCACTTCGGAGCGGACGGGACCGATCTGGCGCGGCGGAAAGTTGACAACGCCGAGGACCTGGCGGCCGATGAGGGATTCCGGCGTGTAATGCACGGTGATCTGCGCCGAGGAGCGCTTGATGCCGATCTCCGGTCCGAAATCGATCTTCAGTTTGAAGGCCGGCTTGCGTGCTTCTGGAAAAGGCTCCGCCTCGATGATCGTCCCGACACGGATATCCACCCGCTCGAAATCGCCATAGGTGATCTCTTCCGCCATAGGCACGCCCTCTGGAAAATTTAACCGGCCAGTTCCTGGGCGCGCTTACGCGCGGCCTCGAGCGCCTCGTCGAACAGAGGCTGCATGCCATCTTCCGCCATCAGAACGGCAAGGGCTGCGGCAGTCGTTCCGCCGGGAGACGTCACGTTCTGACGCAGTCGCGAAGCGTCATCGGGGGACTGATGCAACAATTCACCAGCCCCCGCGACAGTTTCCCGTGCGAGACGCATGGCGAGGTCCGCCTGCAGGCCGAGCTTCCGGCCCGCCTCCGCCATGCACTCGACGAGATAAAAGACATAAGCCGGTCCGCTGCCGGAAACGGCCGTTACCGAATCGATATCGGCCTCCGCTGGCACCCACTCGACCGGACCGGACACCTTCAAGAGATTTTGCACCAACTGGCGCTGGCGCTCGCCGACTTTGGCATTGGCAAACGCACCGGTAACGCCGCGGCCGACCATGGCCGGCGTGTTCGGCATTGCGCGCACCATCGCCGCTTCACCGAGATGATTTTCAAGAAAAGCCAATGTCTTACCGGCAGCAATCGACACTACCACCGTATTCGGCCCGATCGACGCCTTGAACGGCGGCAATACATCTTCCATGACCTGCGGCTTGACGGCGATGAAGAGAACGCTGGCGGTCACACCTGCGGGAACGCTGGTAACATGGCTCGCACCGGCATCGGCGATCAACTTCAGCATCGCCTCGGACGGCTTGGGATCCACGACGGTCACCGAGGAACCCGGCACGCCGTTCTTCAGCCAACCCGTCAACAGAGCGCCGCCCATGTTGCCGGCCCCGATCAGGATGATCGGATCGGAGGATGCGAAAGCGCTCGATGATGCCTCAGTTGCCATATCAGGCTTCGCCCACGGTTTCGAAAAGCACGGCTTCCATGGCGCGGTTTGCGTCAAGGCCGGACCACACTACAAATTGGAAAGCCTGATAGTAAGCTTCGCAGGTGTCAAGAGCATTGGACAGCAACACTTCCACCTGCCGGTTGGTCGGCTCGGCGCCGCCGGAAAGCAGCAGCGACTGCCGGAAGATCACGATATCCTCCTGCCGCCAGAGATCGAAATGTCCCATCAGCACCTGGCCGTTGATGCAGGACAGCAGCTTGATGACCTCGTTGACGCGCGGATCGGGAACTTTGATGTCGAAAGCGCAGGCAATGTGCAGCGCCTCGAACTCCTCCATCCAGGAGAAGGAGACATGATAATCGGTCCACCGGCCTTCGACGGTCATGGCAATTTCATCCTCGCCGGACCGCTCGAACGACCAGTCATTATTGGCGGCCACGAACTCGATCATATCGACCGGATTCGACTGTCGTTCGACTTCCATTTCCATAAGGCTCATGCAGCACCTTCTTGACCGGAATGAATGCAGCTTCCCCGTGCTCGAACACTGAAAAAACGCAAACAGTTTTACTCCGGAAACATACTCGGGATGATGTTGAACGGCCGCCAGACTAACGCATCCACCCTGCCCGGAGCTTACCAAGTCCGTTTCGAATCATCATTTAAAATCAGTGTATAACGGCATGCCCGGCATGCCAGCCCCTCATCGGAGATTTTGGCGAAGGGCGCTGTGGACAGCTCTTCCGATGTCTATTCAGAAGGGAGTCATAACTGACTCTGACGATTGGCTTTTTTGCCAGTGTCCACAGGTGGAAAAACTGTCGAAAATTTTAGAGGAAAAATGCGCGGCAGACGCGTGCCGCGCCGATTTCTCGCAAAATTAATTGCGATTACTTGCCTTCGGAGGAAAGACGCGCTTCCAGCGCTTCGATTCTTGCAAGCAGCGCTTCGTTTTCGTCGCGCGCCTTGATTGCCATTTCGCGAACGGCTTCGAACTCCTCGCGCTTGACGATATCCAGGCTGTTCAGCCAACGCTCGGCCTGGGCATTGAACGCCGTTTCGATCTCGCGGCGCACGCCCTGGGCAGCACCGGCGGCATCGGTCATCAGCTTGGCGAATTCATCCAAGATACGGTTCGGTCCAGTGCTCATAGTGATCTCCTTACGGCCGTCGGCCCCGAAAATGGACGGCATCATAGATGGGGCCAGATAGATCTGAGGTAAGATTTCCGAGGGTTCGATGCAAGCAAATTGAGATAGAGCGGGACAACCGGTGCCGTGGTGCGGGACACACGAATAATCGACTTGACCGTTTCAGTAGCGAACGCCATGTTCCGCGCACATTGGATTTAGCATGCTCTTATCCAATAGCTGCGTCATAGCTTTGGGAATCATGCTCTAACGGACCCGACAATCTTGCTGACATCCGCCTACCTCGCCGCCATCCTGCCGTTTCCGGATATCGATCCGATCGCCTTTTCGCTCGGGCCGCTGTCGATCCACTGGTACGGCCTCGCCTATGTCGCTGGCATCCTGCTCGGCTGGTTTTATGCGAGACGACTGGTCGACAATGGCAAGCTCTGGCTGAACGACACAGCGCCGATGACGCGTGCGCATCTGGACGACTTCATCCTGTGGGTCGCCTTCGGCATCGTGCTCGGCGGACGCATCGGCTATATCCTGTTCTACGACCTCGATCCGGTGCTCGCCAATCCGATCCGCGCCATCGAGGTCTGGAATGGCGGCATGTCTTTCCACGGTGGATTGATTGGCACGACCATCGCCATGATTTTGTTTGCCAATCGCAACAAGATTCCGGTTTGGAGCCTGTTCGATATCGTCGCCGCCGTTGCCCCGATCGGTCTTTTCTTCGGCCGTATCGCCAATTTCATCAACGGCGAGCTCTGGGGCCGGACCACCGATGTGCCCTGGGCGATGGTTTTCTGCAGCCCGCATATCATAGCCGCTCACCAGGGCGTCTGCCCTGCCGGCCCTGATCCGCGCCACCCCAGCCAGCTCTATGAAGCCGGCATCGAGGGCATCGTGCTCTTCACCGTCCTCTTCATCCTCACGCGCTGGGTGTTGGCGCTGAAGAAGCCCGGCACCGTCAGCGGCGTCTTCGTCATCGGTTACGCCTTCTCGCGCATTTTCGTCGAATTCTTCCGCCAGCCTGATGAGCAGCTCGGCTATCTGCTTGGCACGAACTGGCTGACCATGGGCATGGTGCTCTCCCTGCCAATGGTCGCGATCGGCCTGTGGGCCGTTATCCGCGCCCGCCACGTTGCAGCCAGGCAGACGGCTTGAACTCTGGGTTTAATGTCGCATGATCCGCCCGAAAGCCGCTTCATATTTTTCGGGACCATGCTTTTGCGAGACCAAACGATGACGACCGCGCTCGGGGAAAAAATCAAGGCCATTATCCGTGCCAACGGACCGGTCAGCATCACCGACTATTTCTCGCTTTGCCTCGCTGACCCGCAGCACGGCTACTATAAGACGCGCGAGCCCTTCGGCCGCATCGGCGATTTCGTCACGGCACCCGAGGTCAGCCAGCTCTTCGGCGAGATGATCGGCGTCTTCATGGTGCACGCCTGGCAGCGCCACGGCACGCCGGCTAATGTCCGCCTCGTCGAAATTGGCCCTGGCCGCGGCACGATGATGGCCGACATGCTGCGCGTCATCGCCAAGCTTGCGCCGCCGCTCTTCGATGCGATGAGCGTGCATCTGGTCGAAACCAGCGAGCGGCTGCAGGGTTTTCAGCGCCAGACGCTCGACACTCACGGTGACAAGGTTTCCTGGCATTCGGACTTCGACGAGGTGCCGGCCGGCTTCACCCTTCTTGCCGCGAACGAACTGTTCGACGCCATCCCCATTCGCCAGTTCATCCGCACCGCCAACGGTTTTCGTGAGCGCACGGTCGGGCTCGACGTTAATGACGAGCTGACTTTCACCGCCGGCGTCGCAAGCCTCGACCCTGCGCTTCTTCCCACCGGGCCGCTTCCGCCGGTCGGCACGATCTTCGAAATCGCCCCTGCCCGCCAAGCGGTGATGACGACGATCTGCGACCGGCTCGCTGCCCATGGCGGTACGGCGCTCGCCATCGATTACGGCCATATGGCGACAGGCTTTGGCGATACGCTGCAGGCCGTGCGCATGCATGAATACGACCCGCCGCTGGATCATCCCGGCGAAGCGGACCTCACCAGCCATGTCGATTTCCAACATCTGGCCGAAACCGCTCTTGCTTCCGGCCTGCATATCAATGGATGCTGCCATCAGGGTGATTTTCTCATCGGCCTTGGGCTTTTGGAGCGGGCTGCGGCGCTTGGCCGCGACCACGATGCCGCGACGCAAGACAATATCCGTACCGCCGTGGAACGGCTCGCCGGCGCCGGCGAAGGCAAGATGGGCGAGCTTTTCAAGGTACTGGCCGTCTCCAGTCCGGCGATCGATCTTTTGCCCTTTCGTCCAGTCCGCTGATCAACGCTAGTGATCTCTGCGGATTGACAGAACGCGCATCGCTGGGCCAACATCCCGCTCAAATCGAACCGCTTCGCCACGGAAGCGTTATTTCCAGCACGAAAGAACATATCAAGGACGCCGCATTGCCGACTCCGATCGAAAGCACGCTGCTGAGCGCCGCCAAGAGCGCCGGCATCCGCCACGGCTATTTCACCCGTGACGGCGGCGTTTCTGAGGGCCTTTATCGCGGATTGAATGTCGGCCTCGGCTCCAACGACAATCGGGAGCATGTCCAGGAAAATCGCCGTCGCGTCGCTGCCTGGTTCGGCCTGCCGCTGGAACGGCTCGCGACCGTTCATCAGATCCATTCGCCCGACGTGATCGCCGTCGACGCAAACTACGACGGCACGCGCCCGCAAGCCGATGCCATGGTGACGGCGACGCCAGGGATCGTGCTCGGCGTGCTCGCCGCCGATTGCGGCCCAATCCTCTTCGCTGATCCTGAAAACCGGGTGATTGGAGCTGCCCATGCCGGCTGGAAGGGCGCACTGACCGGCGTTCTGGAAAACACCATCGAAGCCATGGTCGCGCTCGGCGCCAAGCGGGGGCTGATCACCGCCTGCCTCGGCCCCTCGATCAGCCAGGCAAGCTACGAAGTCGGCCCGGAATTCGTGGATCGTTTCGTTACCTACGACCCGGGCTATGCCAAATACTTCATTCCGTCCGAGCAGGCCGGTCACGCGATGTTCGACCTGCCGGGTCTGACGATCGACCGCCTGCGCAAGGCCGGCGTGACCGCCGAAAACCTCAATCTCTGCACCTATCCCGATCCCGACCGCTTCTTCTCCTATCGCCGCACCACGCATGCGAAGGAATCGGATTACGGTCGACAGATTTCCGCTATTGCCATCGAGGAGACGTTCTAAAATGGCCCTGCATTTCGAACGCAGTGAATTCGACGCCCGCCGTGCCCGCCTTCTCGCGAAAATGCAGGAAGAGAAGATCGACGCCATGCTGCTCTTCGCGCAAGAGAGCATGTTCTGGCTGACGGGTTACGACACCTTCGGCTACTGCTTCTTCCAGACGCTGGTGGTCAAGGCTGATGGTACGATGGTGCTGCTCACCCGCTCGGCCGATCTTCGCCAGGCGCAGCTCACATCGGTCATCTCCGACATCCGCATCTGGGTCGACCGCGTGAACGCCGATCCGACTCTCGATCTCAAGGAATTGCTGGTGGAGCTCGATCTCCTCGGCGCCCGTATCGGCGTGGAATACGATACCCATGGCATGACCGGCCGCGTCGCGCGCCTGCTCGACAACCAGATAGCCACCTTCGGCCAGATCATCGACGCTTCCTATCTCGTCAGTCGTCTGCGCCTCGTCAAAAGTCCGACGGAAATCGCCTATGTCGAGCGCGCCGCTGCGCTTGCCGACGATGCGCTGGACGCAGCACTTGCCCTGATCAAGCCCGGTGCCGACGAAGCTGACATCCTTGCCGCCATGCAGGGCGCGATCTTTTCCGGCGGCGGCGATTATCCCGCCAATGAGTTCATCATCGGCTCCGGCGCCGAGGCCCTGCTTTGCCGCTACAAGGCTGGCCGCCGCAAGCTGGATGCCAACGACCAATTGACCCTCGAATGGGCCGGCACCTATGCGCATTACCACGCCGCCATGATGCGTACGGTCGTCATCGGCGATCCGACTCACCGCCACCGCGAACTCTACAATGCGTGCCTCGAGACCATCCAGGCGATCGAAACCGTGCTGAAGCCCGGGCACACCTTCGGCGACGTCTTCGATATGCATGCCAAGATCATGGACGAGCGCGGCCTTGCCCGACACCGGCTGAACGCCTGCGGCTACTCGCTCGGCGCCCGCTTCTCGCCCTCTTGGATGGAGCATCAGATGTTTCATATCGGCAATCCGCAGGAGATCGAAGAAGGCATGTCGCTCTTCGTGCACATGATCATCATGGACTCCGACACCGGCACCGCGATGACGCTCGGCCAGACCTATCTGACGACCTCTCAGGCTCCAAAATCTTTGTCGCGTCACCAGCTCGAATTTCTTAACCGTTAGCGGCGTAAAATAGCGATCCTGAACGGGGTGACCGTCTAAGGAAGGGATCGCGCAAATGGGACTGGTCAGGACAACGTTTGTTTCCGTTGGCTTCTGCTTCGCGCTCGCCGCCTGCAACACGACGGATGCCCTGACCCCGCCCGAAAGCATCGGCGATGCCGGCTCCAGCCCCGTCACCCAACGCGACGTCGAGCGCATGGCAGCCGCGCCGCAACGCCAGCAGAATTATGAGACCGCGCAGGACAGCTATAGCTACCAGCGGCAGGGCTATCAGCAGCAGGCATATCAGTCGCAAAACTATGGCGGTGGTGGCTCGCTCGACGATCAGGCGGCCGCGCTAAGAAGTGGCGGTCGCAATCCCTATGCCTCCCGCCCGCTCGACGGCTCGCGGACCGCCTCCATCCAGTCACAGGATTCGCAGGCTTCGGACGCCGACGAGCAGCGCGAGGCCGATCGCCGCCTCTCCGACGATCCACAACCGCAGCCGCAGCGGCAACAAGCGGCTGAAGACCCGCAGGATGATCAGCAGCAGCCTGAACAACAGCAACAACAGCAAGCCTCCCTTCCCCCGGCCGCGGCGACGGACAGAAACAGCGTCCGCTTCCTGCCGATCATTGGCGCGCCGGTTCAGGCCGTTACACCGCTGTCGCGCCAGCTCGGGGCCGAGGCCCGCGCGCTCGGCCTGACGATCAAGAGCTCCAGCGATTCCAGTGCCAGCTATATCCTGAAGGGCTATCTATCCGCCTTCGAGGACGGACCGCAGATTTCCGTCACCTATGTCTGGGATGTTCTCGACAACAGCGGCGCCCGCCTACACCGAATCCAGGGATCGGAAAGTGCACCGCTGAAGCGCGGCGACCCGTGGGCCGCCATCCCGCCCTCCGTCATGCAAAAAATCGCCACGGAAACCATGTCGGATTTCAATTCCTGGCGCGACTCCCGCGGTGGATAGCCACAAGCTTTTCAGAAATATGAAAGCTATTGCGCTGTAGCCCCTTGCATTCGAGAGCGAGGCGGTTAAAAGCGCGGCTATCAGGTTGGTAACAGGCGGGCCAAAATGAAGGTTTTCGCAGGCAATTCGAACAGGCATCTCGCCGAAGCGATCTGCAATTATCTCAATGTACCCTTGGGTAAGGCCAGTGTCCGGCGTTTCGCGGACCAGGAAATCTTCGTCGAAATCCAGGAAAACGTGCGCGGCGAGGATGTGTTCGTCGTCCAGCCGACCTCGTTTCCGACGAACGACCACCTCATGGAACTGTTGATCATGATCGACGCGATGCGGCGCTCCTCGGCGCGGCGCATTACAGCGGTCATCCCCTATTTCGGCTATGCCCGCCAGGATCGTCGCGCCTCCGGGCGCACGCCGATCTCGGCCAAGCTGGTGGCCAATCTGATCACCGAGGCCGGCGCCGACCGCGTTCTGACGCTCGACCTGCATGCCGGCCAGATCCAGGGCTTCTTCGATATCCCGACCGACAACCTCTATGCGGTTCCGGTCCTGACCCGTGACATCAAGGTAAATTACGACATCAGCAACGTCATGGTCGTCTCGCCCGACGTCGGCGGCGTCGTGCGCGCCCGCGCCCTTGCCAAACGTCTCGACTGTCTGCTGGCGATCGTGGACAAGCGCCGTGATCGCCCGGGCGAATCCGAAGTGATGAACATCATTGGCGACGTGGAAGGAAAAGACTGCCTGCTGATCGACGATATCGTCGATTCCGGCGGCACGCTCTGCAACGCGGCCGACGCTCTGCTCGCACAGGGCGCGGCAAGCGTCACCGCCTATATCACCCACGGCGTTCTCTCCGGCGGCGCAGTCACCCGCATCACCTCGTCGAAGCTGCGCGAGCTCGTCATCACCGACTCGATCCAGCCGACAACGGCTGTTCTCTCCGCCCACAATATCCGCGTGGTCTCCGCGGCGGGCCTCATCGGCGAAGCCATCAATCGCACGAGCCAGGAAGAATCGGTTTCGAGCCTGTTCGACTAGAGCATCCCGCTTTCAGGTGGAATCACCTTGGGGCGGATAGGATGCTCTGGATTCAGAAGACTAGAGCGACCTTTGTGCGCTCAAATGAACGCACGCCGGTCTAAGGCCGGCCGGCTCTTCTCATGCGGGTTTCGCATCGACCGGATGGCTTTGCCTCCAGACAAGCAGCCCTATGCCAACAAGCCCGGCGACAAAGACAGCCGCACCGGCGCCCATGATCGATGGGCCGATGCCGAACCAGGCAAATAGGCTGGGCGACATGAGATAGGCCAGGAAAAGACCGAGGAAGATCGCGCACATCAGCAAGCGGTAGGCCTGCACTAGGCGATGGGGTTCGCTGCGCGTCTGCATCAGGTGCAGCATGGCAAGATTCTCGAACGGGCCGTTGATGGCAGCGAGGCACGCGACGACCATGAGCCATAGACGATCATGCATCAGCGGCAGCAGGAAGACACCGGCGCCAAAAATCAGCTTTGCCGCGATGATCCAAACGACCGGTCTGCGCGGCTTTATGTTGCTGAGGATGAGATTGGTCGTCACGTTGCCGACGCCGTAGGCCGTCATCATCAGGCTGTAATTAGTCAAGGGATCGGCGCTGGTCTCGCGCAGATGCAGGATCATTCCGAGCAGAATGCCCATCGCCCAGGCGATATTACCCATCAGGTTCGTGAACAGGCCATAGAGTATGGCGGCATGGCCCCGCGCCATCCGCCACCCGCCCAACACGCCGTCGATCACCGCCGCCGTCCCCGAGAATTCGCGCCGCCGGGGCGCCGCCGGTAATTTGGCGACGGCCATCCAAACGGCGAAAGCCGAAAGCAGGAAGGTCGCCGCCGTCACCGTGAAGAACTGCGATTTCGGCAGAAAACCATTGACCAGTGCAATCATGCTGGGTCCGAGGATCCGGGCCATGCGCCTCGTCGCGTCGAACAATCCGTTGGTCGCATGACGAATGTCCGGATCGACCGCGATGGTCGGAAGCGTTGCCTGCAACGACGGATCGAAGGCGGAGGTCAGCAAGGCAATGCATCCGGCGAGCACCATCAACAGCGGCAGGCTCATGAAATGCATGAGACCGGCAACGGACAGCACCAACAAGAGAACCGCACGCAGGACGTCGGCCGAGATCATCGTCGTGCTGTGCCGCCAGCGATCCGTCAGAATGCCACCAAACAGGCTGCCGAAGAGAAGCGCGCCTGACTGCAAGGCAGAAACATAACCCGCGTCACGACCGATGAAATCCGCCGCAATCCAGACGACGGCGACCATGTAGAACTCGGAGCCGGTTGCCGCCAACACCTGGCCGGCCCACAGAAGCGAAATCGAGCGTTGGGCCAGCGGCTTTAAGACAAACATGGTCGCATTCTGAAATTCGGGCGGCTTATTTGATGACTTGTCCGTTGATCGTCACGGACTCGTCTTCGGCGATGTTGACCTCCCAACGCGAGCGACCGTCGGGATCGGTCTTTGCAAACCCCTTGGCCATCATCAGACCGAAGGACAATTGATTGAGGTCCGGTTCCGTCTTCGCGGCGTCTTGAACGGCAGAAATGGTCTTGTCGAGATCGCGGGCAAGCACCGTCATCTTCAAGGCGACACGGTCCTTTTCGTTCAACCAACCGCGCATGCTGCCGGAAGCCTCAATGTCGTAAAGGCCCGAAGCCGCGCTGATTTTCGGAAAATTGATCGTCATCGTTCCGTCCGGGAACATGGCCTGCTGCAACTTTTCATCCACGGAGGGCGTACCCTCGGGATTGCTGAAATCGGCCTGCTGCAGGACATCCAACAGGGCGGTAAAATTCAGGTTGGGAACTTGCATCTGCAATTCGGCGGCATCGGGAATAAAGGCGACATAGTCCTCGGGCACCAGGCCGGAGGCCAGGGTCAGCTTTTCGGCACGCATACCGAAATCGGCATTCACCGCGTTGGCCGGCCCGGCCATCTTGAACGAATAACCCACCTGCTGCAGCCCGCCATTGCCGAGCGGGGTCGTCACGGAAATATCCTTGGCGGAGACCGACTCTTCGAACGAGTCGGCAATCGGCATCGCGTTCCGCAGCAATGCCTTGAGCGCCGCGCTTTCGCTGTCGGACAGGGTTTTTGTGTCCTTGTGGTCGGAGACGAAGCGCAAAATCTCGTTCAGCGCCTTCAGCGGCAGCTTGGTCGCACTGGCCTTGAAATCGATCGCCCCGATTTTGAATTCGCCAAGCGTCGCAGAATCGGAAGAAACCTTGTCTTGGAAGGATTGCAGGCCTCCGATCATCTGGAGGTCGAGCTTATCCGGCTCGCCGCTGCTGGATGACGAGAGCGCGTAGTTGATACCATCGATCGTGATATCGTTTTTCTCCACACCATTGTCAGTCATCTTGGTGGCGAGCGTGATGCCGCTGCCTTTCACGTCCATCGAGCGAACATAGTGGATAGCAGGGTCGAAGACGCCCGTGAAACTGGACGATGCCACCCCATAACGGAACTCTGCATCTGGGCTGCTGCCCGGCTTCGAACGCGCCGTCACGTCGATCGCATTGTTCCCCTCGATGTTCCACAGGCCGCTGTCCAGCGGTGTCGCAAGGGCGATCAACGGCTTCAGCCCGGTAATGTCGAAACCGGTGACGTTCAATTTGTCGAAGAATTTCTGCAGGTCATAGGTGATTTCATAGTGACCGCTCGTCGGCGTCACAGCAATAAAGCCGCTCTTAACGAGATCGTCGGGCAGGAAATGCGTCAGGTTGCCGAGCAGGTCCTTTGCTCCCTGCTCATTGACGTCGGCCGCCTGCGAGGCGCCGGCCAGACCAACGGCGAATATTGCCGCAGCGGCAACTGTTTTAAAACGCATAATTCACCCCCGTGATGCTAGGAAAAACAATTTGAAAGCGGGAAAACCCTAAACGTGATTCTCAATTGAATGATGACGCTGCCCGCCCCCCGGCTTGCAAGCTGGACGTGGCGTCAGGGAGCCTTCATCACCTGCCCGTTCACCGTGACGGTCCGATTTTCATCCATCGTGACGTCCCAGCGCAGACGGCCATCCGGATCGGTCTTGGCAAAGCCCTTGGCGGCCAGCAGGCTGAAGGAAACGCTGTTTAGTTGCGGGTCCGTTTTTGCAGCATTTTGAATGGCGGCAACGGTCCCGTCGAAATTGCGTGCAAGAATGGTCGCCTGCAGCGAATAGCTTGCATGGTGCTTCGTGGAACCCTTCAACGCGCCGGAAACCTCAACGTCATAAACACTGGAAGTCGCGCTGATCCTCGGGAATTCGAGGGTCCCATAGCCGCTCGGGAACATGGTGCGCTTCAATGCTTCGCCCGAGATCGGCGTGGCGCGTTCCGCCACGGCTTCCAGAACCGTGTCGACGAGACCATCGAAGTTGATGTTGGGAATTCCGAGCTGCACATCGACCGTCTCGGGCAGGAAAGCCGCATAAGCTGGCGGAATAAGATCGGCGTCCGGCGTGAAATGTTCCGCCCGCACACCGAAATTAATGTTGGAGGCCTTTGTCAGACCATCCATCTTGAAACTATAGTCTAAGCTCTTAACGCCGACCTTCCCTTTATCGGTCGCAAACAGCGCATTGTTCAGCGTCACCGTCTCATTCAGCGAGCCGAATACCGGCAAGGCGCGGCGCACCAGTTCCTCGAACTTCTTGCTGCCGCTCTCCGATAACTGTTTCGCCTTGATGTGCTGGACGAAGAAGCGAATGAGCTCACGCAACTCCTTCACCGGCAAGCTCGTCGCGGTCACTTTGACGTCGATGCTGTCAGCGCTGAGGTTAACGGATGGCGCGCCGGGTGCAGCAGTTTGTTCGCTGAAATGCTGCAGCATACCCTGCGATTGCAGGTCCACTTTGCCGGCCTCGGTACTGTCGGTCACCGCATGGGTGAAGGATGCGCTCTCGATGGTGGCATCCACCTTACGTCCGGCATCTTTGCCGCTGCCGATACTGGAGAACTTGGCGCCGCTGCTCTTCACCTGCATCGAGCGCATCATCTCGATCGCCGGATCGAAAATGCCTTCGACGGAGCTGGATGCGACCGAATAGGTAAGGTCGGACGCAGGCGAATGAACCGAGATATCAACGCTGTTGTCGCCCTTCAGATGCCATCTGCCCTGATCGAGCGGCTGCGCGAACAGCGAGAGCGGCTTCAAGCCGGTGACGGAAAACGCGCCGGAATTGACCTTGTCGAAGAATTTTGCGAGATCGTAGGTAATCTCATATTGATCGCCGGCCGGTTTGACGGCGACAAAACCGCTGCGGGCGAGATCGCGCGAGAGCGAATGCGTCAAGATATTGCGCAGCTCCTTCGCGCCCTGCTCATTGACGTCGGCCGCCTGCGAAACGGCCGTGAGACCGATGGAAAAAACTGCGGCGGCGGCGATAGCCTTGGGGCGCATAACCCGACCTTTCCCTTTGACGCTGATCGATTGGATTCGACTGTTGAAGAGGCCGAGGGTATATGTCAAGCCATTGATAGAAATAGCATCGTCGGCTCTTTATCATGAGTTGCAATGTCATCACAGATGCGCTTTCTCCAGAGATGCTTGCGCCGCCGACCTCTTTGTATTATACGCCACGCGTCCGCGTAGACACCCTTGGAGGCAACGCGGATGAGGCTGGGCTTGCCCTCCTCCAGTTCACCCGGTTCGCATGAACGGATGAACTCTCCAAATAACCTCGAAAGGAATAGCCATGAGCCAGGAAAGCTACGAGCTCAAGGCCGAGGCGCGCGAACGGGTTGGTAAGGGGTCCGCCCGTGAACTTCGCCGCAACGGTTTCATTCCCGCTGTCATCTATGGTGACAAGCAGGCCCCCATTTCGATCGCTCTCAACACCAATGAGGTGACGAAGCGCATTCATGCCGGTGGTTTCCTCACCACGATCGCGACGATCGACGTCGACGGCAAGAAGATCAAGGTTCTGCCGAAGGACTACCAGCTCGATCCGGTCCGCGACTTCACGGTCCACGTCGATTTCCTGCGCGTCTCCGGCAACACCCAGGTGACCGTTGAAATCCCGGTTCACTTCGAAAACCACGAAAAGTCCCCGGGCCTCAAGGCTGGCGGCGTGCTGAACATCGTTCGCCACGAAGTCGAAGTCCACTGCCCGGCCGATGCGATCCCGGAATTCTTCACTGTTGATCTGTCCGGTCACAAGGCTGGTGCCAGCATCCACATCTCGGATATCACCCTGCCGAAGAATGTATCCCCGGTCATCACCGACCGCGACTTCACGATCGCAACGATCGCCGCTCCGGCTGCCGGTCTTGCCGACGAAGAAGAAGGCGGCGAAGAAGAAGCCAACGCTTAATCGGCCTCTTTATCGCGACACATTCAGACCCGCCTCCCCTTGGGGACGGCGGGTTTTTCATGTATAGATTCTAATAAAAGAAATAAGAAATCTAATAATTTTTGAAATCAATACTCTATTTAAATCCATTAACCCCGCGGTTTCAGCAACATTTAACAAATTCGTGAAAGTTTACGCGAAAGAGTTGTAGAGAAAGGCCCAGCCCTAAGATCAGCCGGTCTACGACTGGGGAGCAAGCGGAACTATGAGCCATTCCGTCGAGAACAGGTTTTTCGCGATCGTCTGCGGCGCGCTGCTGGTTTTCGTCGCGCCGCTCTTCGTGTTGTTCCTTTTCCTTTCGTCCGAACGCGCCGAAAAGGAAATCAAAGACCATATCTCCGTCCTGCTCGTCGCCAATGCCCAGGCGCTGGCCAAGCCACTATGGGACCTCGATGAGGACAGCGTCACCCAGATCAGCGCGACGACGGTCGCCGAGGGCGCGGTCGTCAAGGTCAATGTCCGCGATGTCTCCGGCCAGCTCGACGTTACCCAATCCACCATCCCGAGGTCCTACAAGGGCCTCTTGGAATCCATCGCCCGCCCGATCATCTACAACGGCGTGGACGGCGCGAAAAATCTCGGCACCATCACCGTCTACTACCCAGCTCTCGGTCTCTTCGACGGCTTGAAGAACGAGGAGATCGTTTTCATCTCGATCTTCATCTTCGCCGTCCTGACCGTCTTCGGCGCCGCCCTCATCGGCAACCGCATCTTCATCATCCAGCCGCTGATGCGGCTGACCCACGCGGTCGAGGCGACCCGGCGACTCGGCTCGCGCCATCACGTAGATTGGCAGTCGAACGACGAGATGGGACGCCTCGCCCGCAGCTTCAACGACATGCAGAGCAAGCTGGAGCGCGAAGAAACCGAACTGAAGCTTGCCCACCGCCGCGCCACTGACACCTACAATCTGACGCCGGCCATGCTGTTTTCGCTCGACGATGACGATTGCATCGCCGCCGTCAGCGACTATTGGCTCGCCGCTACAGGCTATGGTCGGGCCGATGTGCTGGGACGTAAATTCGCAAGCCTGGTCCTGCCGGAATCGCGCGAGGAATACACCGAACGCAAGAGCAGCCGTCTCGACAGCGCTGCCCGTCTCGACGTCACGGTGAAGTTCCAGTGCCGGGATGACCGGGTCATGGACGTGCTGATCCTCGAAACGACGGCCATCCAGGATGGCCTTACGCTTTCGGTCATGACCGACGTCACCGACCTCAAGCAGTCCGAAGACCGCAACCTGCGCCAGGCAATCACCGACCATCTGACCGGCCTTTTGAACCGTCAAGGTTTCGAGACGGCACTCGATGCGAAGATCAACGAGGCGGATCTGCGCAAGCGCGAGCTCGCCTGCCTCTTCGTCGATCTCGACCGCTTCAAATGGATCAACGACAACATGGGCCATGCCGCCGGTGACGCGGCGCTACGCGAACTGGTTTCGCGCATGCAGGCACGATTGACCCCAGGCGACATCGCCGCCCGTCTCGGCGGCGATGAATTCGCCATCCTGCTGCTAGCGGAAGATGCCGAGAAAAGAGCATTCGATATGGCGGCCCGCATCGCCGAAGTCTTCGAGACGCCTTTCGGCGGCGATGCCCGCCTCAGCGCCAGCATCGGGATTGCCATCTACCCACGCCAGGCCGCCAACGCCGCAGAACTGTTGCTGAAATCCGATATAGCGATGTATGCCAAAAAGCGCGACGGCAAGAACGGCGCGCAGATCTTCGACAACAGCATGCTGGACGATTCCCGCCGCCGTGCCGAGCTGGAGAGCCATATCGAAAGCGGCCTGAGCGACGACTGGTTCGAAGCGCACCTGCAGCCGATCGTCAATATCGATGACCGCTCCATCGCTGGCTTCGAGGCGCTGATGCGGCTGCATCATCCGCAGAAGGGTATCCTGCCGCCGGCCCGGATCATCGACGTTGCCGAGGAGACCGGCTCGATCATACGCATCGGCAACCGCATCATGGAAAAGGCAATTTCCCACTTCGCCCGTCTCTCACGCCTCGACGGCATGCAGAATACCTACCTCGCCATCAATTTCTCGCCGCTGCAATTCGAGTCTGGCCTGCCGATGCGCATCGCGGCCCTGCTCTCCCGCCACGATATCCGCCCGGAACGTATCGTCGTCGAAATCACCGAAGCCGTGCTGATGGACGACAATCCGGAGACACGCACGGTCATCAACGAGATCTGCCGTTATGGCTGCCGCATCGCTCTCGACGACTTCGGCACTGGCTACTCATCGCTGAGCTATATCAACCGCTTCCCTGTCGACATCATCAAGATCGACCAATCCTTCGTCCGCGCGATCAACGATACTGCCTCCGATGTCAGCCTTAAGAGCCGCATGCTGGTCGAAAGCATCACGACGTTGTCGCACAAGATGAACTGCACCGTTATTGCGGAAGGCATCGAGACCGAGGAAGAGTGCGCAACCCTGCGCGCCATGGGCCTCGACTATGGCCAGGGCTACCTGTTCCACCGGCCGCAGCATCCGAACGATCTCATGAAGGCGCTTGCGGGACCGCAGGCTGACTACCTCACCCCCGTAGCGCAAGCATCATAGAGAAACGAGGAACTACATGCGAAAACTGCTGCTCCTGGTATTTTTCAGCCTGTCCTCCCTCAGCGGCCTCCACGCGGCCCAAGCCGAAACCGTCAATTTCACCACCGAGGAATATCCGCCTTTCAACTATCGCGAAGGCAAGACTCCAATGGGCGCGGCCGTCGAGCAGGTGGAGAAGATAATGACCGACATCGGCATCGACTATTCGATCGATGTGTTGCCCTGGGCGCGCGCCTACAATCAGGCACTGACGGTACCGATGACCTGCGTATTTGTCACCGCTCACAATGACGCGCGCGACAAGCTGTTCAAATGGGTTCAGCCATTGCTGATCGATCGCAATGTTCTGATCAAGCATACCGGGTCCCCCGTAACCGCCGACACGCTCGACGAAGCTCGGAACTATCTCGTCGGCACATGGCGGGGCGATTATACCGAGACTGTGTTGCGGCAAGCCAACTTTCCGCGGATCGATGTCGGCGCCGATTTCCGCGCGACGCTGAAAAAGCTTATGAGTGACCGTATCGACCTGATGCCGATCTCCGTCCTCTATTTTGACAAGCTGAAAAAGGAAGGCGACGCGGTCGAACAGGTCACCGTCCTCTCCGAACAGCCGATGGGGATCGCCTGCCAGAAGGATTTCCCGGACGATCTTCTGACGAAGATGCAGGCTGCGCTCGACAAGCTGATCGCCGACGGAACGCAGAAGCAGATATTCCTGAAGTACGGCCTGAACCTCGGCAACTGACGAGGTTGCCGCCTTGACTTTGCCGCCAATTCCCTGTGGTGAAGGGCATCAGCATTTTCCAAGGGGTGAAGCGCAATGCTTCTTATCGCGGGTCTCGGCAATCCCGGCGCCAAATATCAAGGCAACCGTCACAATATCGGCTTCATGGCCGTGGACGCGATCCACCGCCGCCACAGCTTTTCGCCCTGGTCGAAAAAATTCAGGGCGGAAATTGCCGAAGGCGAACTCGGCGGCCAGAAAGTTCTGCTGATCAAGCCGCAGACCTTCATGAACCTTTCCGGCGAATCCGTCGGCGAGGCCATGCGCTTCTACAAGCTGGAGCCTTCCGACCTGGTGGCGATCTACGACGAACTCGATCTGCCGGCCGGCAAGGCGCGGCTGAAGACCGGCGGCGGCCATGGCGGCCATAACGGCATCAAATCGATTGACGCCCATTGCGGCCGAGAATACCGGCGGCTGCGTCTCGGCATCGGTCATCCCGGCGTCAAGGAGCTGGTGCACAATCATGTGCTCGGCGATTTCGCCAAGGCAGACCGGAGCTGGCTCGAGCCTCTATTCGACGCGCTCGCCGACAATGCCGACATGTTGGTGCGCGGCGAAGATTCGCAGCTCATGAACAAGATCACCCTTGCCCTCGGCGGTAAGGCGGAAGAAGAGACGCCGAAGCCGGAAAAGAAGGCCGTGGCCAAATCGCACATCCATCAGGCCCGCAGTCACAACCAGCCACGAATGCCTGAGAGCGGCCCGATGGCCGAGATGCTGAAGAGAATGTTCGGCAAGAAGGACGATTGAAATGGCTGAGGCAGCGGGAGACGGGGCCGCGGGTATTGTCATCCGCCCGGCCACAGCCGGCGACCTGCCGCCGCTGCTAGCTCTCTACCGCCATCTCAACCACGACGATCCCGATATGGATTCCGGATTTGCGGAGGATCGGTTCGCCGCGATCTCTGCCCATCCGGGCATGACAATTTTCGTCGGCTTCGAAGGCGACCTTGCCGTTTCCTCGGTCACGCTGGTCGTCATCCCCAACCTGACGCGTTGCGGCGCGTCCTATGCGTTGATCGAAAACGTCGTCACCCATGCCGATCGTCGCCAACGCGGCCATGCTCGGGCGCTGATCGAAACGGCCGTCGCGACGGCCTGGGAGAAGAATTGCTACAAGGTAATGTTGCTCACGGGCTCCAAGGATCCGGCGACGCTGCGCTTCTACGCCAATTGCGGCTTTTCACAGGACAAGACAGGCTTCCAGATCCGGCGTTCTGCCGCCGGCTGATATATCGCCGCCCGCGCCTATTCTTCCGGTTCGGTGGTGAACATCAATGGGAAGCCGGCGCTTTTCGCCAGATCGATCGCTTCCTGCGCCTTGGTCTCAGCAATATCCCTGGCGCAGACCATGACGACGCAGGTGCCAAGCTTATGCGCGGTCATCATGACGCGATAGCCGGTCTCCTCGCTCATACGGAACACGGCCTTCAGCACCATGATGACGAATTCACGCGGGGTGTAGTCGTCATTGACGAGAATGATCTTATAAAGCTTCGGCCGATCGAGCTTCGGCTTCGTCTTAGTCTTGGGTTTTAGGATGACATCATTGTCACTCATCGGGCTCACCGTTGATGACAGGGAAAAGAAATTTGTGGCTGATGGGCAATTTATACTGCACCGCAACCAAGCATTCAAGGAAAACAACGTTTTCGGAAGGGCGGTCAGATCAATCGACCGTGAACAGCAGCTTCGCCCACACGCAGCAAGCATCGTGCCGCCACCGCAATCGCTGGGCTCCTCTGACCATCCTTCTCTACAGAAAAACAGCGCATACGCCGTGCAAGGCTTGACCCGCAACGGCCCTTCGCCCATACGCACAGCAAAGTTTTTCAAGATATGGACAAGGTGCCATGGGTTTCAAATGCGGTATCGTCGGATTGCCAAATGTCGGCAAGTCCACTCTGTTCAATGCGCTGACCAAGACCGCGGCGGCGCAGGCAGCGAATTATCCCTTCTGCACGATCGAGCCGAACACGGGTGAAGTGGCGGTCCCCGATCCGCGCATGCGCAAGCTTGCCGACATTGCCAAGTCGAAAGAGCTGATCCCAACGCGCATCTCCTTCGTCGACATCGCCGGCCTGGTGCGCGGCGCATCGAAGGGCGAAGGCTTGGGCAACCAGTTCCTCGCCAATATCCGCGAAGTCGACGCCATCGTCCATGTGCTGCGCTGCTTCGAAGACAGCGACATCACCCACGTTGAAGGCCGCATCAATCCGGTCGCCGACGCCGAGACGATCGAGACCGAGCTGATGCTTGCCGACCTCGAGAGCCTGGAGCGCCGCACCGAGCAGACGCGCAAGCGCGCCACCGGCAAGGACAAGGAATCCATGGCGATGCTGCCGATCATGGAAGCCTCGCTCCAACTGCTGAACGAAGGCAAGCCGGTGCGCACCCTGCTGTCGAAGCTCGACGCTGAGGAAACCCGCATCCTCAAGGGCTTGAACCTTCTGACCTCTCACCCGGTCCTCTATGTCTGCAACGTCGCCGAGGCCGACGCCGCAACCGGCAATGAGCATACAGCCGCCGTCGCCGCCATGGCGAAGGAACAGAATTCCGAAGTGGTGATCATTTCCGCCGCCATCGAAGCGGAAGTCGCGCAGTTGCCGGAAGACGAATCCAAGGAATTCCTCTCCGCTCTCGGCCTCGACGAAGCCGGTCTCGACCGGCTGATCCGCGCCGGCTACAAACTGCTGCACCTCATCACCTATTTCACCGTCGGCCCCAAGGAAACGCGCGCCTGGACGATCGAAGTGGGCACCAAGGCTCCACAGGCCGCCGGCGTCATCCATTCTGATTTCGAACGCGGCTTCATCCGTGCCAATACCATCGCCTTTGACGACTACATCGCCTACAACGGCGAAACAGGCGCCAAGGAAGCCGGCAAGGCGCGCGACGAAGGCAAGGAATACGTCGTCCAGGACGGCGACGTCATCCATTTCCGCTTCAACACGTAAGGCATGACGGGATTGCCGGCCTCACCGGAGCGCCGGCAATTTTCCCTGGACCGATGCCGGCAGCAGCCGGACGACAGCGCGGCGCAGATGCGGCCAGCCGACGCCGATCACCAGCACGATCAAGCCGACGATCATCAGCACGATGAAGCTGACCTTGTCGAGCCCGGCATTATTCTGCCGCAGAATGGCGCCGATCGCGACGCCGAGTGACATCAACCCTGCGGTCACGAAAGCACGTCTATCGATGATCAGGCCGATCAGCATCATGACCACCACAATGGCGACGATGGTCAGCGCCTGCACATAGCCGCCATGCTCCATGCCGGCAAAGAAGAACGTGCCGCTATTGCCTGCCTCAAGCTGAAATACCAGCAAGATCGCCGTGTAAAGTAACGCCGGGGCCGTCGCGAGATGCAGCCAGAAAGCCACATCCGAGCGACGCGTCCTGCGGCCGGGATCGCTAAGATCGAAGCGCATTGCCACGGCAAACGCCCCGAGCGCGGCCGCAAACATGATGCCGAACGACGGCAGCGGATAATTCAAGACGACATTCGATACGCCGGCAGCAAGACCGATCAGATAGAAAACGCCGGCGAGCAATAGCGCGAACAGCGAGAAGAGCAGCATCGCCAGCGACAGCGGCACGCGATAGCGCCAATAATACAGCGCAAGCAGCGGCGGGAACGGTAAGGCGATCATGATCCAAGAGGTCATGAGGCTCGGGCTGCCGGCATTTTGCATGCCGAAATACATCACGGTTACCGAGAAGGTCCAATGGATCAACGCGATCGTCAGCACGACGGCGGGCAGTGCCAGACGTTGGCGACGGACCAGGATTTCGGCCAGGATGATGATGGCCGGAAGCGTCGCGTAGTAGCCGGCGAGCCCCCACAAGCCGGAAAGCAGGACGATGATGCCGATGGTGATCAGCACGTCATGAAAGCCGCGGATGAAACGCGGCGCTTCGCTGTCCTCCAGCGGATTGGCAACATCGTCTTCGCGAGGCTGCGAAAGATCATTCCTGACGGCAGCCGCTTTGACGCCGATATTTCGCTCGGCCAGATAAGGCAAAAGCCTGCTGGCCTGATCCGAGGAGATGATCCCCTCGCCGGCGGCGCCTTCCAGCGCGGTCTTGAGATCGCTCATGTCTGTTCCTGCGTGGTGTTGCTGTTGCCAAGCCTCATCACATCGTCGCTGCACAATCAAGGGCTGCGAAGCACACCTTTCGCCGCACCCCTTTTCCTGTCGCGACCATGAAAACGCTTGCGCCATTGCCGTTTCCCATGCGATTGCGCACGAACGGGATGAGGAAGCCGGTGACGGATATGGCAAAACTGACATATGAGGATTTTCAGGCTGGACAAATGTTTCCGCTCGGCCCGAAACAAGTGACGGCCGAAGAGATCGTCGAGTTTGCGCGCGAATTCGATCCGCAACCGATGCATCTCGACGAAGCTGCCGGCCGCGCCAGCATCCTGGGCGGGCTCGCCGCCTCCGGCTGGCACACCTCGGCAATGTTCATGCGCATGATGACCGACAGCTATCTGCTCAACACCGAGGCCGAAGGCGCGCCGGGTATCGACTTCATGGACTGGAAGAAGCCGGTGCTGGCGGGCGATACGCTGTCGGGCCGGTCGATCGTGCTCGAATCCCGCGCCATGCGCTCCCGCCCCGGCATCGGTATCGTCAAATTCCGCCATGAGGTGGAAAATCAGCGTGGCGAGCTGGTTTGCCTCGGCGAAAATGCGACGATGATCCGCATGCGTTTGCCCGCGGAGGCTTCCGCATGAAGATGACGGAGCTTTATCCGATCGGTGCACGCGCCGAGATCGGCAGCCATACGTTCACGGCCGAAAACATCGTCCGTTTCGCCTCGCGCTTCGATCCTCAGATTTTCCACATGGATGCGGAAGCGGCCAAACACACGCTGTTCGGCGGGCTCTGCGCATCCGGTTGGCACACCTGCTCGGTCTGGATGCGCACCTTCGTCGACTATTGGAAAAGCGAAACCGCCCGCCTCCACGCCGAAGGCAGAAAACCGCCGAATCTCGGCCCTTCGCCCGGTATCCAGAAGCTGCAATGGCTTCGCCCGGTCTTTGCCGGCGACACGGTCACCTACGGAGTTACCTTGCTCGCCAGCCGCCCACTGAGCTCACGCCCCGGCTGGACGCTCAACACCATCCTTTGCGACGGAACCAACCAGCACGGCACGGCGGTGTTGCGATTCGAGAGCACCGTGCTGGAGTTCGAATAAACGCCCTCGCCCTCTTTTAGAGGCGAAGGCATGCTGTTCCTCAATGTCCGGCGAATTCCACCAGGGTGTGAACTGGCACATCGAGCGCTTCCAGCTTCTTGCGGCCGCCGAGATCCGGCAGGTCGATGACGAAGCAGGCGGCGACGACCTGGGCGCCGATCTGGCGCAACAATTGGGTGGCGCCGACGGCGGTACCGCCAGTGGCAATGAGGTCGTCGACCAGGATCACCTTCTCGCCGGGATTGACCGCATCGCGGTGCATCTCCATCTCATCGACACCATATTCGAGGCTATAGGCGATGCGCACGATATCGTGCGGCAGCTTGCCCTTCTTGCGGATCGGCACGAAGCCGGCCGACAACTGATGCGCCACCGCGCCGCCCAGAATGAAACCGCGTGCTTCCATGCCGGCGACCTTGTCGATCTTGGTGCCGGCATAGGGATGCACGAGGGCATCCACGGCACGGCGAAACGCCCTGGCATCGCCAAGCATCGTGGTGATGTCACGGAAGATGATGCCGGGTTTCGGATAATCCGGAATGGAGCGGATGCTGGCGGCAAGCTCCGAAGCGATAGTGTTCATGAAATATGTACTCTCAGGCTATGACAGGGCCGGCCCGCACCCTATCAAGACCCGTGCACGATACCAACAAAAAAGGCGGCCTTTGGAGGCCGCCCTTCTCTGATTATACGGCCGCGCCGCTTAGTGGGCGCCGGCCTTGGCGTAGACCGACCGCTTGGTGAGATAGATCAGCACCGAGAAGATCAGCAGGAATACGATAACCATGAAGCCGGTTTGCTTGCGGGCTTCGAGATGCGGTTCCGAAGCCCACATCAGGAACGATGAGACGTCCCTTGCATATTGATCGACCGTCTGCGGCGAGCCATCGTCATAGGTGACCTGGCCGTCGGAGAGCGGCTTCGGCATGGCGAAGGTCGCGGCAGCATCGAAATACGGGTTGTAGTGCGAGTTCTGCGGAACCGTGAAGCCAGCCGGAGGCTCTTCATAACCCGTCAGCAGCGAGTAGATATAATCCGGCCCGCCTTCCTGATACTGCGTGAAGATGTCGAAGATGAACTGCGGGAAACCGCGTTCGACTTCACGCGCCTTTGCAAGCAGCGACATGTCCGGCGGCACCGCGCCATTGTTCGAGGCAGCCGCCGCTTCATCGTTCGGGAACGGCGGCGGGAAGTGGTCGGATGGAACCGCCTTACGGGTAAACATCTCACCCTGGGCGTTCGGACCGTCCTGTACTTCGTAATTGGCCGCGAAGGTTTTGACCTGCGCTTCCGAATAGCCGAGTTCTTCCAGCGTGCGGAAAGGAACCAGCTTCATCGAATGACAGGCGGAGCAGACTTCCGTATAGACCTTCAGGCCGCGCTGAAGCTGCCCCTTGTCGTAGTAGCCGAAGGGACCGGAGAAGGTCCAGTGCTGCTCCCTCGGCTCCTTGAGCGGATAGTGCGGCGTCGCAGCTTCGGCGGCGGGCTTGGTCTCCGCGGCAACAGCGGCAACGGTCGCGAAGCCACCGATGAGGGCGATCGACAGAAGGCCGGCAACAAGCTTTTTCATTGTTCTCTTCCTCTATCGTCGCCGGTTATGCTTCAACCGGAGCGGCTGTTTTGCCGTTCTGCTTTTCAAGAACCGCTTCCGTAATCGAATTCGGAATGCGTCTCGGTGTTTCCACCAGGCCGAGGACCGGCATGGCGACGAGGAAGAACAGGAAGTAGAACAGCGTCGCGAACTGCGCAGCCGTCGTGTAGATGCCTTCCGCCGGCTGCGAGCCGAGCCAGCCGAGCAGGATGGCATCAGCGATGAACAGCCAGAAGAACAGCTTGTACCAAGGACGATAGACCGCCGAGCGAATCTTGGAGGTATCGAGCCAAGGCAGAAAGAACAGCACGATGATCGCGCCGAACATCGTCAGAACGCCGCCCAGCTTGGAGTCGATCGGGCCGATGTTGAAGGTGATCGAACGCAGCATCGCGTAGAACGGCAGGAAGTACCACTCCGGAACGATGTGGGCCGGCGTCTTCAGCGGATTGGCCGGAATGTAGTTGTCGGCATGGCCGAGGAAATTCGGCAGATAGAAGACGAAATAGGCGAACACCAGCAGGAAGATAGACACGCCGAGCGCATCCTTCAGCGTCGCATAGGGTGTGAAGGCCACGGTGTCGGTCTTCGACTTGACTTCGACGCCGGTCGGGTTCGTCTGGCCGGTCACATGCAGCGCCCAAATGTGCAGGACAACCACGCCCGCGATCATGAACGGCAGCAGGTAGTGCAGCGAGAAGAAGCGGTTGAGCGTCGGATCATCAACGGCGAAGCCGCCGAGCAGGAAGGTCTGGATCCAGTCGCCGACCCAGGGAAAGGCCGAGAAGAAGCCGGTGATAACGGTCGCGCCCCAGAAGGACATCTGACCCCAGGGCAGAACGTAGCCCATGAAAGCCGTCGCCATCATCAGGAGATAGATGATCACGCCGAGGATCCAGAGGATTTCGCGAGGCGCCTTATAGGAACCGTAGTAAAGGCCGCGGGCTATGTGGAGATAGACCGCCACGAAGAAGAAGGACGCGCCGTTGGCATGCATGTAGCGCAGCAGCCAGCCATGATTGACGTCGCGAACGATCTTTTCGACCGAATTGAAGGCGATTGTCGTATCCGCCGCATAGTGCATGGCAAGAACGACGCCGGTCAGGATTTGCAGAACGAGCATGACGGCCAGCATGGCGCCGAACGTGTAGGCATAGTTCAGATTGCGCGGGACCGGATAGGCGATGAAACTGTCATAGACCATACGCGGCAGCGGCAGCCGCGCGTCGACCCATTTTTCGAGCCCCGTTGATGGCTCGTAAGACGAATGACCACTCATGATTCAGCTCCCCCTCAACCGACCTTGATCTTTTTTTCTGCGGTAAACGCATATACCGGAATAGCGAGGTTCTGCGGCGCGGGCCCATGGCGGATGCGACCAGCGGTATCATAGACCGAACCATGGCAGGGACAGAACCAACCGCCGTATTCCCCCGCCTGACCGAGCGGTATGCAGCCGAGATGCGTGCAGACGCCGATCATGACAAGCCAGTTTTCCTTCCCATCACCGGCCGAACGCGCGACATCGGTCGCCTGCGCATCCGCCGGCAAATTGGCATTGCGGGCGTTCGGATCCTTCAGATCGGAGATCTGCGCACCCTTCGCGTCATCGATTTCCTTCTGCGTGCGGTTGCGGATGAAAACCGGCTTACCACGCCATTTCACGGTCATCGACATGCCGGGCTCCAGGCTCGAGACATCGACTTCGATAGAAGCAAGAGCGAGCGCCGAGGCATCCGGCCGCATCTGGTCGATAAACGGCCAGGCAACGGCGACTGCGCCCACTGCGCCGGCCATGCCCGTCGTCAGATAAAGGAAATCTCGGCGAGTAGGCTCGCCCGTAGTTTCATTCGTCGTAATGTGCTCGCTCAAGGCTGGACCATCCTCATCCGCAAAACCCGCAGCTTGACGCCGCGGTACCCCCTCACTGCCGGCGAATCAACGCGACCATAATTCCGCCATAGATTCCTCCGTAACCCGCCGCGTTCTAAGCTTGATCGCAAATTATGTCCAGTCTTGGCAAGGGGTGCGGGCACAATGTCGCGGGAAAACTGCGCTATTTGGCCGTGAGTGCCGCTCTTTAAATCCGCGCCGTTAATCAAACGGACGTAAGCACATGAAATTCCGCGAGATTCGCACAATAGATTTTCGCATCGCATAGCGGAATAAACATCGACTCCAATGCTGCAGCGCAACACAATCAACCTCATGCTGACCGCCGATCTATACTAAGCTTTGCTTCCTACTCCTTAAATCCGAATGGATTTAAGGAGCGACTTATGCGCCTTTATGCTGCGCCGCCGCTCTATGAGCCATTGGAGATATGGCTGAGGACATGACCATGAGACACACGATCTACTGCGTTCTATGCGTCCTTGCTACACTGGCACTGGCCATCCTTGCGGCGCGTTATGTTACCGATGTATGGCTGCTCGCCTTTTTCGAAAGCCTTCAGACCCATATCAGCCTTTTCGGCATCGGGCTCGCCCTCCTCGCCCTCCTCTTCAAGCGGCATTGGTATGCGGTTTTCCTGGTGGCGGTTGGTGTCGGGCTTGCGGTTCATTCGGTGGTGATGCTGCGCGAATTTGCTGCCTCCCCTCCGCTCAACCCGCCGGCAGCGGCCGATGCGAGCAAGAGCTTCACCCTGCTCTCCTTCAACATCGAAGACAGCAATTTCGAAAACGGCGCGCGGATTGCGGACCTCATTGTCAATTCAAAGGCCGATGTCGTGGAGATTTTCGAGGCAGGCCCGATCCAATCGGAGATGAAGCGAATAACCGCCGTCTATCCCAACCGCATCGGCTGCGGCATCATGACGAGCGATTGCGATTCCCTGCTGCTATCGAAGCGCCCATTCCAGACGCAGGTCATGCACAGCCTCGGCAGCCTTTGGGACAATCGCTTCGTTCTCGCGACCATCGACATGGATGGTCAGCCGGTTAACTTTGTCTCAGCCCATCTCAGCAAACCCTATTTCGACGAGTTTCATGGAATAGAGTTAGATATACTCGGCCCGATCCTGAAAGATATTCAAGGGCCGTTGATCGTCGCCGGCGATTTCAACGCTTCGGTCATTGCGCCCGATATGCGAGGCTTCTTGAACGACACCGGTCTGCGTCACACCTTTCCAGAACCCGCCACCTGGCCGATCATGGCCGGCGCCTATGGCATTTCCATCGACCATGTCTTCGCGCGCGCGCCGCTGCGGCTGAAATCCGTGCAGCAGATAACGGACGCCATGGGATCGAACCATTTTGGTTTGATGACGGAGTTCAGCGTTTCAAAATAGCTCTTTGATTTTGCGCAAGTTTATCCGGAGAGCTGCCCGACATTTTTTGGTGACAGCCTACTCGGCCTCGGCTGCTATGAAGCCGCCCGACTGGCGCGCCCAGAGTTCGGAATAGAGGCCGCCGCGGGCAATCAGCTCGTCATGGGTACCCTCTTCGATGATCCTGCCTTTGTCGACGACGATCAGCCGGTCGAGCTTGGCAATGGTGGACAGGCGATGCGCGATCGCAAGCACCGTCTTGCCTTCCATCAATGCTTCCAGATTGGACTGCAGCGCGGCCTCGACCTCGGAATCCAGCGCCGAGGTCGCCTCATCCAACACCAGGATCGGCGCGTCCTTCAGCATGACGCGGGCAATCGCGATACGCTGGCGCTGGCCGCCTGACAATTTGACGCCGCGCTCACCGACATGGGCGGCATAGCCCGTGCGGCCCTTCTGGTCCTCCAGCGTCGCGATGAACGTATCCGCCTCCGCCCGTCGGGTCGCCTGCGCCATCTGTTCCTCGCTCGCCTCCGGACGACCAAAGAGGATATTGTCGCGGATGGAACGATTGAGCAGCGCGGTATCCTGCGTCACCATGCCAATCTCGCCGCGCAGCGATTCCTGCCGGACCGCGGCGATATCCTGTCCATCGATCAGGATGCGTCCGCCTTCGAGATCGTAGAAGCGCAGCAGCAGATTGACGAGTGTCGTCTTGCCAGCACCGGAGCGACCAACGATGCCGACTTTCTCGCCGGCACGAACGGTCAATGAAAAATTGTCTATGACGCCACTGCCGCGACCGTAGTGGAAGGTCACGTGCTCGAAGCGAATTTCCGGATGGACGATCTGCAGATCCCTTGCGCCCGGCCGATCGACGAGGCCGATCGGCTCCGAGACCATCTCGGCGGAATTCTGGATCGTGCCGAGATTGCGCATGATCGCATTGAACTGCGCCATCATGCGGCCGAAGAGCATGTTGAGCCGCAATACCATGCTGAGCGTGAAGGCGACGCCGCCGGTGGAAATTTCGCCCGCAAGCCAGAGATGGATGGCAAGCGCCGCGATCGTCGTGATCATCACGCCCGACAGGAGGGCCAGCGACGAGCGCACGCCGGTCAGAAGCCGCGTGAACGGCATGACGGCGGCCTGGAAGCGATCGAAGCCGTTGCGGATATAGTCGTCGTTCTGCTCTTCGCGGCCGAAGAGCTTCAACGTCTGGATATTGGCATAGGCATCGACCATGCGGCCATTCAGCATCGAGGACGCCTCGGCAGCGTTGCGCGCATGACGCCGGATGCGCGGCACGAAATAGCGGGCAAGCAGCGAAAAGATGCAGATCCAGACCGCGATCACTAGCGCCAGGCGCCAATCGAGCCCACCGACCAGCGCTATGGTCGAGGCGGCATAGATGATGATGAACCAGACCACCTGCAGCAGCGACACGACGAGATCGCCGGTCGATTGCCCCGCCGACCAGACCTTGGTGACGATACGGCCGGAAAAATCATTCTGGAAGAAACTCACCGACTGGCGCGCGACATGCACATAGGCCTGCCAGCGCACGAGATTGAGGAAGCCGGGTACGACGACCTGCTCCTCGACCAGCGCCCCGAGGCTGACCACCACGAAGCGGACGACCAGCACGACGAAAACCATGCCAAGCAGCGCGCCGCCATGGCCGGAAAGCAACCCTGCCCAGCCCGCTCCCGGCTGCACCTTGTCTAGGATATCGACCAGATGCCCTACGAACCAGAACAGCGCCGCCTCCAGCACCGCCACTGCACCACCGAGCGCCGCCATCGCCAGAAACGGCCCCTTCGCCTGACCGACATAGTACCAGATGAAAGCCCAAAGCGACCGCGGCGGACGCAGGTCGCCAGTGCGGTAATAGGGATCAATCCAGGTTTCGAACAGGCGATAGACGGAACGGATCAGCATCCCAGCGATATAGGTGGTTTCGCCTGGGGTGCAAAGGAAAGTAGGCGTGATGGAATCTTATATTTTTGTCATGTTTGACGTAGGGAAAGCGCTACGATTCACGGCGCCCTGTCGTCGACATCCAGAATGCTTTGCAAGTCACGCCGCCCATGCAAGACGCGTACGACGACGAGGGTTTCACCTCGGACAAGGTAATAAACGCGAATTGTCTCGAAACCCAATACTGTACGTGATCTCAGACCATCGATATCCGGGTTGTCGAAATGGCGAGGCGATCCAGTCAATGGCGATTGTGCAGCAACTGATAAGCATTCGCGGACAGCTGGATGAGGCCATCACATCTCTTAATTGTTCTCAATAGATAAGAAACAACAAAGATCACCCGAGGCAGTTCCACATAACGACGCGAACTACCCGAAACAAAAAGGGCGAGCCCGAAGCCCGCCCCTCTTTTTCATTCCGCCGCCGCCTCGGCCTCTTCGTGGTCCGCCAGGAACCCACCGGACTGCCGGCTCCAGAGGTCAGCATAGATACCGCCGTGCTGAACCAGATCGTGATGGGTGCCCGTCTCGATAATGCGGCCCTTGTCGAGGACGATGAGGCGGTCCATCTCGGTCAATGTCGACAGACGGTGGGCGATGGCGATCACCGTCTTGCCCTGCATCAGCGCGAAGAGGTTTTCCTGGATCGCCGCTTCCACTTCGGAATCGAGCGCCGAGGTCGCTTCGTCCAACACCAGGATCGGCGCGTCCTTCAGGAAGACGCGGGCAATCGCGATGCGCTGCCGCTGGCCGCCGGAGAGCTTGACGCCGCGCTCACCGACCTGAGCGTCGAGCCCCTTGCGACCCTGCATATCCGTCAGCCCTTCGATGAACTCCCAGGCATTGGCGCGCTTGGCCGCCTCGATCACCTCCGCATCGGTCGCCTCCGGTTGACCATAGGCGATGTTGTCGCGGATCGAGCGGTGCAGCAGCGACGTATCCTGCGTCACCACGCCGATCAGCGAACGTAGGCTGTCCTGGCTCACCTTGGCGATATCCTGGCCATCGATGGTGATGCGCCCGCTTTCGAGATCGTAGAAACGCAACAGCAGGTTCATCAGCGTCGTCTTGCCGGCGCCGGAGCGGCCGACGAGACCCACCTTCTCACCGGCATGGATATCGAAGGTCAGGTTTTCGATGACACCATTGGCCTTGCCGTAGTGGAAGCGGACATGATCGAAATGGATCGCGCCCTGCTTGGCCGTGATCGCGGGTGCGGCCGGCACGTCGACGATGTCATGCGGCTTCGTCAGCATCTCGATGCCGTCATAGATCGTGCCGATGTTCTCGAACAGTGCCGAGACTTCCCACATGATCCATTGCGACATGCCGTTGACGCGCATCGCAAGCCCGATGGCGATGGCGATCGCGCCGATCGAGATCGAGCCGCTCAGCCAGAACCAGATCGACAGCGCCGAAATGACGAACAAGGCCACGCAGTTGTTGACGTAGACCGCGATGTAGAACAGCGTCACCTTGCGCATCTGCCCGTAGACGGTCTGCAGGAATTCGCTCATGCCGGCCTTGGCATAGCCTTCTTCGCGGCCTGCATGCGAAAACAGCTTCACCGTCGCGATGTTCGTATAGCTGTCGACCACCCGCCCCGTCATCGTCGAGCGCGCATCCGCCTGGGCGGCTGCGATCTTGCGCAGTCGCGGCACGAAATAGCTGACGATGCCGATATAGATCAGGAGCCATGCGAGGATCGGCAGCATCAGCCGCCAATCCGCCGCAGCGATGACCAGGATCATCGACAGGAAATAGGTGACGACATAGACGAAGACATCGAGGATCTTCATCACCGCTTCGCGCACGGCAAGCGAGGTCTGCATCACTTTGGTGGCGACGCGGCCGGCGAACTCGTTGGCGAAGAAGGTCATGCTGTGGCGCAGCAGGAAGCGATGCATCTGCCAGCGGGCAATCATCGGATAGTTTCCGAGCAGCACCTGATGCATGATGATGGAATCGAGCACCGCCGCGAGCGGCAGACCGACCAGCACCATCGCGCCCATCCAGAAGAGCTTATGCCACTCCGTCTGCAGGAATGTCGCCTTGTCCGCATGCGACAGCCAGTCGACGATATCGCCCAGGAATTGGAACAAAGCCACTTCCCCGATCGCGATCAGCATGGTGAGAATGGCCATGGCGATGAGCCAGGGCGCGGCCGGCTTGGTATAATGCCAGCAGAAGGCAAAGAGACCCCGCGGCGGAACGTGCGGCACTTCGCTCGGAAAAGGGTTTAGTCGCTGCTCGAACCAGCCAAACATGAAATGCTCCAAAGACTCAGGCCCTTCGGCCACCGCTTCCGCGTCTAAAGGGATCGCGGACTGATATGGTGGCCGGGTGATGAAAGAACGAGGCCATATCGGCCGCGCAATGAATCAAAAAAGGGGAAACTTGCAAAAACGCGCTTTAAAGCGCCCGCATCATGGCCGCGCGGCCACGGCTCGGAGGCGCATCATCACAAACAAAATATTCATCTGAGCCTCCTATGTCGCAAGTTGTAGAGCGGTTCTCTTTTACCGTGCATTAATCGCTTTGGAAAGCGAAATGTGCCTGGAAACGCGCCTGAAATCTTCAATTCTGCTGATGAAGACATCACAGAAATAAGGGATTCGACAAAAGGCGAAGACAACGCCCGGCAATTTCGTTAGTTGCAGATTATGACTTCGCTGCGCATCGCCCTCTACCAGCCCGACATTCCCGGCAACACCGGCACGATCCTTCGACTCGCCGCTTGCCTCGGCCTTGGCGTCGATATCATCGAGCCAGCCGGTTTCGACATATCGGATCGCAATCTCAAGCGCGCCGGCATGGATTACCTCGCCACCGTCACGCTGACGCGACATGTCAATTGGGAACGTTTCGAGGATTGGCGGGCGGAAAGCAGGCGGCGTCTGGTGCTCGCCTCCACCAAGGCGGGCGAACGCTATACGGATTTCACCTTTCGGGCAGACGACATCCTGCTCTTCGGCCGCGAGAGCGCCGGTGTGCCCGATCATGTGCACGAAAAGGCCGATGGTCGCATCCTGATCCCGATGGTCGCTGGACAGCGCTCCATCAATGTCGCCATGTCTGCAGCGATGATTTCGGGCGAGGCACTGCGGCAGACAAACTGGTCATAAATGTCGCGGCAAATCTGAACGCTGCAGTGGCCAATTGCCGTTGGCACGTCGGGTAAAGTGTGAGAAGCTTTCTCCTGGAAGTGCTTTACCTAACGGCAGCTCTGGCGAGGTGACCCATGTTCCAGACGGCATTCACCCTCACCCTTACTCAATTCGCGCGCACTCTCAGTCTCCCTGAACGGCTGCAGCGCTCGCCGCTACGCAATCTCACTCTGGAAGCCTTGCGCCAGCGCAACACTGCGCTCGATGCCCTGTTTTATGACGTCAAGGTCATCACCCCGGAAGAGGCCTTCTACATCAGCGGTTCGCTTGCAGCCGAAGGCTCGATCATGATCGTGCCGCCGAGCGGCGGTGCTGCGATAACTCTCTGCGAAACGCTTGAGGAGTTCGCACTTCGGGGCGGCACCCACGCCCAAGCGCTGGCCGTCGCGGGCATTGGCGGCTCCGCCCTTGGTGCTGCTGCCTTCGCCCGCAATGTCGCCGACGCCATCGGCGCGCCGGTCGCCATCGTCGTTTCAGGATATGGTCTGGCTGACATCGTCACAGAGGCATTTGGCGGCCATTTCTTCTTTGGCCATCTGAGAGGCCTGCGGCCCGTCTTCGAAATGCTGGACGATTTTGCCGGACGACCCAAATTCGGGGTCACCGACAAGAATGACGACGAAGCGGCTTCGCGCTCCAGCCTCGACACAAGAACTGTGCGAGCGCTTCTTGCCGATCCTCGCTTCTCCTTCCGCCTCCTGGCCGGCCACTCGAAAGGCAATCTGGTCATTTCGGCCGCCCTTCACGATCTCTGCAAGCAGGATGAGGCCAGGGCCGCGACATTGGCGAAGATATTGAAGATCGTCACCATCGGCGCCCGCATCGCCATGCCGCCGATCTTTTCCGACGTCGTCGATATCATCGGCGAATGGGACTGGTTCGGCGAGATGAACTCCAGGCCATTCATTCCGGCCGATCAGCGCATTCCGCATGCCTGGCACCACACCAACACGGACTTGGCCGGCCATTTGCCTGTCACCACAGTGCTCAAAGAGATTTTGGCCACGACCGCGATTTCGGAAGAGGCTCAAGCGGCGCCGGCCCTACATGTCGTGGCCGAGCGGGAGGCATCGAATGCCTCGACAACGGAAACCGCCGTCCCGCAGTCCTCGGAGCGCCCGGCGCGTCGCCCCGCAACGATCAAGAAGGTGAAAGAAGCCTTCTCTGAAAGAACGTTGCCTGACATCCCGCCGAGGCAAGCCGACCGATCCGGTGAAATGCAGCCGCCGAAGCCGCATTAAAATCAGGCGCCCCGCAAATATTGTCAGATATGTCGTTCGCAGTGTTGAACCGCGAGCCACCGGAGACATATAATCATTAGCCGGCGAGCAAAATTGCTGCTGCTCACCAGTCGTTCCCAAGCACTGAAATTCATGCCTTTTCAGTAGCTTCCGTCCGACTTCCGACGATCATTGAAAACATGACGGCATGAGAAAGACATTAAAAAGGCGAAATGGAATCCACCGTCGTGATGATCAATTTGTTCGGGGCCGTTGCTTTGCTGCTGTTCGGCCTCGCACAGGTGAAGGATGGTGTTTCACGCGCCTTTGGCGCCAAGCTCAGAACCGGCCTTGCCAGCAGCACGCGCGGCGGGCTTCGTTCCTTCACCGCCGGCTTCGTGGCAACGGTCGCGCTGCAGAGCTCGACCGCAACGGCGCTGATGATTGCCTCTTTCGTTGAGCGCGAACTCGTCTTGCCGAGCATGGCGCAGATCGTGCTGCTCGGCGCCAATGTCGGTACCGCGGTGACGGCCTGGATCGTCGCGACCGGCATCGAATGGCTATCGCCGCTGATCATTCTCATCGGCATCGTGCTTTATCGCCGCTCGTCCACCACCAAACAGGGCGCGGGTGCGGCACTGATCGGCATCGGCTTGATGCTTCTGTCGCTGCAATTGCTGAGCCTCGCCACGGCACCGATGCGGCAATCGCCGGCGCTTGGCGCCTTTATCGGCCTGCTGGACGGCGCTCTGCCCGTGGCATTGATCTTTTCGGCCGTGCTCGCCTTCCTCTCGTCGTCTAGTCTTGCCGTGGTCGTGCTGATCCTGTCTCTCGCTTCGACCGGCATTCTCTCCCCAGCCCTGACCGTCGCGCTCGTACTCGGCGCCAATCTCGGCGGCGCGGTTCCACCGGTCATTGCTACCCTCTCCGGCCCCGCCACTGCGCGGCGGGTGACGCTCGGCAATCTGATCGTGCGCACCATCGGCTGCCTCATCGTCTTGCCCTTTGCTGGCTATATCGGCGCGTGGATGCAGGCCCTGCATTTTTCGCCTGCCAAGCTACCGGTCGACATTCACCTGCTCTTCAACATCGCCCTCGCGATCTGCGCCTGGCCTTTCTCGTCCTTCTTGTCGAAGATGATGCGGCGGATTGTGGCCGACGATCCGCGAGCCGACGACGGCCCGAAATTTCTCGATCAGCACGCCCTGAACACGCCGGTCATCGCGCTCGCCAGCGCAACGCGCGAGGTTCTGGGTGTCGGCGACCTCATCGAGCGCATGCTGATCCGGACGGAAAACGCGCTCAACAACAACGATCTTGCTCCGCTGAAGGAAATCGCGGTTCTGGAGAAGCGCGTCGACCGGATCCAGCAAGAGGTAAAGATCTACCTCTCCAAGCTCGGGCGCGAGGGATTGGACGACGAAAACGGCCGCCGCTCGATCGTCATTATCGACTATGCCATCAACCTCGAACATATCGGCGACATCATCGAGAAGGGTCTCGCCGAACAGGTTGCCAAGAAGATTGGCAAGGGCCTGACCTTCTCTGGCGATGGCTATCAGGAGCTGCAGAGCCTCCTCAACCTGACGATCGATAACCTGCGTATCGCCCAGACGATCTTCGTCACCCGCGATTTCAACCTCGCCCGCCAGCTCATGGAGGTGAAGGTCGACGTCCGCCGGCTGGAGAAACAATCCTCCGAGCGGCATCTCGAACGCCTGCGCGACGGCCGCGTTGACAGCCTGCAGACCAGCTCGCTGCATCTCGACATGCTGCGCGACCTGAAGCGCATCAATGCCCACATCGTCTCGGTAGCGCATCCGATCCTGGATGAGAGCGGGCTGCTGATCGAGAGCCGGTTGCGAAATACGCAGTAGCCGGTTGCGGCGAACGCGAAGATCGAAAACGGAAGAAAAATCCGTCCCTTATGCTTTGATTTCGTTCAACAATACAGAAAATTTCTCGTCATTGCATTATCGCCACTTTAGAAGCCTATGCTGTAGAACATTCGCAAATGACACATGGAGGAAACGTCATGCGTCTGGATGCCTATCTGATCTTTGACGGCGATTGCCGGCAAGCTCTCGAATTCTACCATCGATGCCTTGGCGGCGAGCTCACCGTCATGGACTACAGCCATCCGAATGTGGCGAGCCAAACGCCGGAGCACTGGCGCGATAAAGTCATGCATGCGCGGCTGACGGTCGGCGACGCTGTCTTGATGGCTTCGGACGGCAGGCCAGGTGAAACCGGCAGGAAATACGGTTTCTCGGTCTCCGTTCAAATCGACAGGCCGGAAGAAGCGGAGAAGCTGTTTGCGGCTTTGCAGGAGGGCGGCACGGTTACCATGCCGATCGATGAAACCTTCTGGGCGGAGCGTTTCGGCATGCTGGTCGACAAGTTCGGCGTGCCGTGGATGATCAATTGCCAGCGTTCGACTGCCTGATATCAATCGGCTGACGGGAGGCGCCGCATGGTGAATTCGATGCGATCGCCTTCCACCTGCCGCCAGCTTTCGACTTCGGTCCAATAGGCGGCTTTCGGAAATTCATCGAACCACTCGCGGGCCTTGGCCCGCGCTTCCGGGCGACTGAGACAAAAAGTCTCGCGGACAAAATCACCTTTTCCGCCGGTAGGCTTTTCCTGCCGATAACGTGAAATCCTGCGTCTCAACCCGTCAAGGGGCGGCGGTCCGGGTATTTTCATCGTGAAACCTCGCCTTTGAGAGGGAAGATAATACCGCATTTGGCAATTTGCGAGTCGATTCTCCGGCGAGCCCAGCGCGCTGGTGACGATGCGATGATGCTGATATTCAGACCGGGAATCGACATTACGTGAATCGCGGGCTCCTGGCGGCCCGCCCCGCCGGAGAGCATACATGGAACGACCGGAACTTCCCAAAGGACTACCCGAAGACATCGAAGACAAGAAAGAAGCGGCCAAGGGCTGGTTTGAAAGCCTGCGGGACGCGATCTGCGCGCAATTCGAACAGTTGGAGGACGAGCTTGCCGGCCCCCTCTCGGACCAGGAGCCGGGGCGTTTCGTCGCCAAGGACTGGCTGAGAGAGAACGGCGAAGGCGGCGGCGGACGTATGTCGATCATGGAGGGCCGCGTCTTCGAAAAGGTCGGCATTCATACGTCCACCGTCTATGGCGAATTCTCGCCCGATTTCCGCAGCCAGATTCCGGGTGCAGAGGAAGATCCGCGCTTCTGGGCCTCCGGCCTGTCGCTGATCGCCCACCCCGTCAACCCGAACGTACCGACCGTGCACATGAACACGCGCATGGTGGTGACGACCAGCCATTGGTTTGGCGGCGGCGCCGACCTGACGCCCGTGCTCAACCGGCGGCGCACACAGGAAGACCCCGACAGCGTCCTCTTCCATCGCGCCATGCAGATTGTTTGCGACCGTCATACGGTTGCAGACTACCCGCGATACAAGACTTGGTGCGACGATTACTTCTATTTGAAGCATCGCAATGAACCGCGCGGCATCGGCGGCATTTTCTTTGACTGGCTGCACTCTGGGGAGGAGGCAGGCGGTTGGGACGCGGATTTCGCCTTCACGCGGGATGTCGGGCGCGCATTTTCCATGGTCTACCCACGGATCGTGCGCTCGAATTTCAATGACGTGTGGTCCGAAGAAGATCGTGACGAACAATTAATTCGTCGCGGGCGCTATGTGGAGTTCAATTTACTTTACGATAGGGGTACAATATTCGGGCTAAAGACAGGAGGCAACGTGGAGTCGATCTTATCGTCCTTGCCACCCGTCGTGCGCTGGCCATAGAATGGCAAATGCTAAATCAGAAAAATCTTGAATTAGTTCGGAGGAGTACCGAGGTTAGGTAATGCTCGTTTCAATCGGAGGAGGTTGTAATGGCAGTACAGAATCAAGTGGCAGAAGCCGCGAAGGAACAAAAGCTTTCGCGCACAGTCGATACGCCGGATTTCGTCGTCCGGCTGGCTGAGGACATGAGGGTTAGAAGCGGGTCGGATCTGCCACTCTCCTGCTTCATCGAGCAGGTCAGAATGCAGTTGGCTGGCAAGTCGCCAAGCGATGTGGCACGCATCGTATCCGACCGCCCAGCAAAGCAAGCGCCCGTTCCGAAGTATCAATCTTCGGATTGCTTCAAATCCTGGGCCATGCCGGATTGATATCCGGGAAGTAATCGTCCGGCAGGGTGGAGGCCCTGCCGGACGTCCGAAACCTTTCCCCACCTTTTGCGTTTTGACCTTCAAGCCGCCGTTCGGCTGGAAGTCTTTCATGGCGTCAAAATATCAGGAGGCAGATATGCGACTGTTCGAATGTGGTACACTTGTACCTGGCTGTGACTGGCACACGCGCGCCAATGACGATGCCGAAGTGGTTCGCCGCGCTGTCGAGCACATGCGCAACGCCCATGGCGAGACGATCATCCGCGAAAATATGGTCGACAACATCAAGGCCCGCATTCGCGACGAGGCGAGCGCCGCCTGATCAACAGACATCAGGACTCGGTCAATTCCTTGAGCCGGGCGAGAAGAGCCGCCCGGTTCATGGCGAAATTGCCGTCGAGCCATTGTTGCTCAAGTTTACCCAGGATCTCGCCGACCCGAGGCCCTGCGCTCACGCCTGCGGCCAGCGCATCCCCGCCATTGACCGGAAAGACCGGCTTCTTCCACCGGGCCGTCCGCTCCAGCAACTTGCCGAGCCGTGCGGCGCGCGCCATCTCCCCGAAATCGCCTTCCGCCTTGCCCCGTGCAACTGCAAGCGCCAGCTTCAGCCGGGTGGCAATGCCGGATGCATCGTGGCGGTAGAGCAGGCGATCGAAGGCCGCTTCGGATACATCGTCCTTGATGCCGGGCGCATTCGCCCAGTCCTGCAAATAGGCCGCTTCCGCCTTCGACAGCCGCAGTCGTTCGCCAAGCTTTGCCAGCCGCGCGGCATCCGGCGGCACGATGGCTGCCAACCGCAGCAGCGGATCGAGCGCCCAGCCGAGTGCCTGTTCCGTGGCGACGAGTGCGGGAATGGCGTCGATGCCCCACTTCTCGGTCTCCGGCAGCACCTCGGTCAAAACTCCGACCTGCCGCATCCAGAGCAGCGCTCGGCCTGGATCCTTGGCCGCAAGCAGCTTTTTCATCTCCGACCAGACACGCTCGGCAGAAAGCGTCGCGATCTTCGACCGCGCGGCCGCGCAGGCGCGAAGTCCGCCCGCATCCGGTCTTCCACTGCCGTAATGCGCGAAAAAGCGGAAGAAACGTAGGATCCGCAAATGATCCTCGGCAATCCGCGTCGCCGCATCACCGATGAAGCGGATATTGCGGCGCTCCAGATCGGCGAGCCCGCCGACCATATCGACGACTTCGCCATCGGCCGAAGCATAGAGCGCGTTGATCGTGAGATCGCGCCGCTCGGCGTCGGCCTGCCAATCATCGCTGAATGCCACCAGGGCACGCCGGCCGTCGGTTTCAATATCGCGCCGCAAGGTCGTGGTTTCGAAAGGCTTTCCATCGACGACCAGCGTCACAGTCCCATGTGCGATGCCCGTCGGCACTGCCTTGATGCCGGCGGCAACGGCCCTCTCGACGACAGCCTCGGGCAGCAGAGTCGTGGCGATATCGATATCGGCAACAGGCAGCCCGAGCAGGCTGTTGCGCACTGCCCCGCCGACGACACGCCCCTCGCCGCCATCGCCGTTCAACAACGCCAGCACCCGCTGCAGCGCTCCGTCCTGGAACCAGGCCTCGCCGGCAATGGAGGTCATGAATAAAGCCTTTCGTAAAGCGTGCGGACAATGCCGGCGGTAATGCCCCAGATCATGCGCGGACCATAGGGCATGCGATAGAAATGCCGCTCCATCCCCTGCCAAACCATGCTGTCGGTCACGTGATGGCCGGGATTCATAAGGAAGGAGAGCGGGACTTCGAAAGCATCCTCCACCTCTGTGGGATTGAGCGCCAGTTCGAAGCCAGGCTTGACCACGGCGAGGATTGGCGTGATGCGGAAACCGGTCGCAGCCAGATAATGCGGCAATCGAGCCACGGGCTCGATGAAGACGTCCGCCAATCCGATCTCTTCACCTGCCTCACGAACCGCTGCCATTTCCGGCGACGCATCCTCCGGATCGATAGTACCACCGGGAAAGGCGATCTGGCCGGAATGCTTGCGCAATGTCGAGGTGCGCAGCGTGAAGATGACACTGGCGTCGTCGCCATCGTCCACCACGGGCACCAGCACCGCAGCGTCGCGCAGCTTCAGGCCTTCGACTTGCAAGGTAGTATCCGGATTGAGCGCGTGGTCGCCATGGTCGCGCCAGGCAAGCTCGACCGGACCGCCGCTCTGATTGAGCGCGCGGCGCCGGAATTCGGCGGCGGAATAAAGCGGAAATTCGCTCATCGCGTTAAGGCATCCAGTTCGGCAACCGGCATGACCGGGAAGATCGTACCGCCCGAGCGCACGCAGAACATCTCGCGCCCGGCGATCACAACGGTCTCGCCGAGTTCGACGAGATCATACATCACCGCGCGCGTCACCAGCGCCTCCAGCCGCCCGCGGACGTGAAGATAGGGTTTCAACTCGTCATTCTCGCCACGGATGACGAAACGGATCGGATGTTCCCTGCCCGCCTCGACAACGTCGCCGACATTGGTTCGAAATGTCAGTACCCGCTTGCCTTCGCGCTCGGTCACGCTCATTTCGACAGCGATGAACGGCGCATCGACGACGCGGATACCGACCTTTTCCACCGGCGTGACGAGATAGGTCTTTTCATCCGCATCCTTGCGCAGCACCGTTGAAAACAGCCGGACCAGCGGTGCACGGCCGATCGGCGTTCCCATATAGAACCAGGTGCCGTCGCCACGGATTTCCATGTCGATATCGCCGCAAAACGGGGGCTCCCAGCGATCGACGGGCGGCAGGCTCTTCTTGCGTGCGCCGGCATCGCCGGCCGCGCGCGAAATCAGCGCAGCCAAACTTGCCGCATCGCTCGCCCCTCTGATTTCCTCGGTTGCCATTCTTCCGTCCCGGTTTGTGCTTAGTTACGAATACGGCCCTCTCTCACGAGATAGTCATTCGAAACGCGCTTGTCAGCCGTCTTCATAACGATAGGTTCTATTGATTATGGGGCAAATGTGTAAGGTCTGCGAATCGCGCGTACCGTTTTTCTGCCGTTGGAGATGCAAATGGGCATGATCAAATCGACCGAAACGAGCCTCGACGACCAGGCCATCATTGCATCCGCCGAACAGGCGCTGAAAGATATCGCCTCCATCCGTGCCGAGGTCTCCAAGGTCATCTTCGGCCAGGAGAGCGTTGTGGAGAATACGCTGCTTGCCGTGCTGGCCGGCGGCCATGCGCTGCTCGTCGGCGTGCCGGGCCTCGCCAAGACCAAGCTGGTGACCACGCTCGGTGCCGTTCTCGGCCTTGCCGCCAATCGCGTCCAGTTTACGCCGGACCTGATGCCATCGGATATTCTCGGTTCGGAAGTCATGGACCAGGATGAGACCGGCCGCCGCTCCTTCCGCTTCGTCAAGGGCCCGGTTTTCGCGCAATTGCTGATGGCTGACGAGATCAATCGCGCTTCGCCGCGCACGCAATCGGCGCTGCTGCAGTCGATGCAGGAGTATCATGTCACCATCGCCGGGCAGCGTTACGATTTGCCTGCGCCGTTCCACGTTCTCGCAACCCAGAACCCGCTGGAGCAGGAAGGCACCTATCCGCTGCCGGAAGCACAGCTCGACCGCTTCCTGCTGCAGGTCGATGTCGATTATCCGGAGCTTGCCGACGAACGCAAGATCCTGCTGGAAACCACCGGCCTCAGCGAAGCGACGCCGCGTGCCGTGATCGATGCCACGCGCCTGATGGAAATCCAGAAATTGATCCGCCAGATGCCGGTCAGCGACGGCGTCGTCGACGCCATTCTGTCGCTGGTGCGTTCCGCGCGCCCCGGCCAAGGCAATGAAACGACTGACAAGCACGTCGCCTGGGGCCCTGGCCCGCGCGCCGGCCAGGCAATGATGCTCTGCGCCCGCGCCCGCGCGCTGTATGAAGGCCGGCTTGCGCCGTCGCTCGACGACGTGCAGGCCCTGGCCGAGCCTGTGCTGGAACATCGCATGGCTCTGACCTTCGCCGCCCGTGCGGAAGGCATGTCGGTGCGGGATGTGATTGCAGGGCTGGTCAAGCGGTCGAGATCGTAACCAGGGTGTCGAGGAGAGTATAGCGCGTGGCATCCATCGGACAGATCGTCAGCCCGACCCCAGGCAATGATGCCCTCTCCCGAGCCCGCAGCCGTGCTGCCCTCGTGCCGGATTGCCTTGTCGAAGCCAAGCGCATCGCCAATACCGTGATTGCCGGCTGGCATGGCCGGCGCAAGCGCGGCATCGGCGAAAATTTCTGGCAGTTCCGCCCCTATACCGAAGGCGAGAGCCTGTCTCGTATCGACTGGCGCCGCTCGGCCCGCGACGATCATACCTATATCCGCGATCATGAATGGGAGGCCGCTCACACGATCTGGCTCTGGGCCGATCTCTCGCCTTCCATGATGTATAAATCGACCTACGGCCATGTTTCGAAGGAAGGCCGCGCGCTCGTCCTCATGCTCGCGCTGGCGGAAATTCTTTCCCGGTCCGGCGAACGCATCGGCTGCCCCGGCATCATGGAGCCGGTTGCGACCCGCAACGCCGCCGAGCGCCTGGCAGCGGCCCTGATGCACACCCCGCTCGAAGGCGGTCTGCCGCAGACCAGCATGATCCGTGGCTGGAGCGATATCGTCCTGATCGGCGATTTTCTGGACGATGCCGACACCGTCATGGGCCGGATCGGGCCTCTGGCTCGCCGCGGATTGCGCGGCCATGTGGTCGAGGTCGCCGACCCGGCCGAAGAGGTCTTCCCCTATAGCGGCCGCACCGAATTCACCGACCCGGAAAACGGCACGAAGCTAGTGGCGGGCCGGGCGGAAAACCTGCGGGAAGATTACCAGCGCGCCTATCTCGCTCGCCGCGAAAATCTCGGCCAATCACTGCGCCATCTCGGTTGGACTTTCGTCAGCCACCGCACCGACCGGCTGACATCGGAAGCGCTGGTCGCCGTGCATATGTATCTCTCCGGCATGCCCGCCAAGGCGACGCTTGGGGGGCAGCCATGAGCGCGCTCTCCTTCGCTTTCGCCTCCCCGGCTATCCTTGGCGCATTGATCCTGCTTCCGGCGATCTGGTGGCTGCTGCGCCTGACACCGCCGCATCCAAGAGCGGAAGTCTTTCCGCCGCTGCGTATTCTGGCAACGATCCTGAAGCGCGAGGAAACGCCGGCGCGCAGCCCCTGGTGGTTGACCCTGCTGCGTATGGTGCTTGCCACTCTGGTCATCCTCGCCATCGCCAATCCGATGTTCAATCCGCGCACCAATACGCTGTCGAGCGACGGACCGTTGGTATTGGTCATCGACAATAGCTGGGCGAGCGCTGCCGACTGGGAGCGCCGTGTGCAGACGGCCGACGCGTTGATCGACGACGCCGACGCCAAGGGCATCCCCGTCTCCATCGCCTTCACCGCAGACAAGAGCAACGACACGACGCCTGGCGCTGCCACCGCCGCCCGTGACAAGCTGCACGCGGCCAATGCAAGGCCGCTGGTGCCGGATCGCCAACGCGTCGCCCAGGCGATCAAGGCTGCTTTGAACGGCACCAAGCCGGGCACGATCGCCTTCCTTTCCGACGGCACCGAAAGCAAGAACAAGGACGATATTGTCAACCAGCTCGCCGCCCTGGAGCCCAGCGAATTGCGCCTGATCGAAGGCGATGGCAGCGAAGTGCTGGCCATCACCGGCGCCACCAACGCCGCCGACAACATGACTGTCACGGCAACGCGGCTGAACGGCAGCAGCCCGCTCCGGCTGGGGCTCAGCGCACTCGACAATCAGGGACGGCCGATCGCGGCCGGTTCGCTGAATTTCGCCGGTGGCCAGACGGTCGCAACAGGCACCATCGCCGCCCCCTTCGAAATGCGCAATGATTTTGCCCGTATTAGTATCGACCGCCACGCAAGCGCCGGCGCCGTGCATCTGCTCGACGATGGTTTCAAGCGCCGCCACGTGGCGCTGCTGTCCGGGCAGACCGCCGACGAATTCCAGCCGATCCTGTCGCCGCTTTATTACATCCAGCGCGCCCTGCAGCCCTACGCCGATCTGATCCAGCCGAATAGCGCGGATGTGGCAAAATCGATCCCCGAGCTGCTTGCCGGCAATCCCTCCGTCATGATCATGGCCGATGTCGGCCGCCTGCCGCAGGAAAGCTACGCGCCATTGCAGCGATGGATCCAGAATGGCGGCACGCTGGTGCGCTTCGCCGGACCGCGCCTTGCCGCCGCTCCCGCCGAGGACCCGCTGGTGCCGGTGACGTTGCGCCAGGGCGAACGCACCTTCGGCGGCGCACTCTCCTGGGCCGAACCGCAGCCCCTTGCCGACTTTCCCTCCTTCGGCCCCTTCGCCGGCATGCCGAAGCCGACCAACGTCCTCATCAAGCGGCAGGTGCTGGCCGAGCCGACACCCGATCTTGCCGAACGCACCTGGGCAAGCCTCGCCGACGGAACACCGCTGGTGACCGAAAAGCAGATGCAGGCCGGTCGCGTCGTCCTCTTCCATGTCAGCGCTGAACCGCAATGGTCCGATCTGCCGATCTCAGGTGATTTTGTCGAGATGCTGCGTCGTATCGTGCAGCTTTCGCGCTCCGGCGGCGTCACCTCGACCGAAAGCGCGCCGAAGACCAGCGAAGCCCTGCCGCCATTCCGGCTGCTGACCGCCAAGGGCGTTCTGACCAGCGAGACCGGCAACGCCCGCCCGCTCGATCCGAACAACAAAGGCGCAATCGCTGCCAACTTCGACAACCCGCCCGGCCTCTACGGTTCGGAGGAAGGCTTTACCGCGCTCAACGTCCTACCCGACGGCGCAGAACTCCGGCCGCTGAATGCCTCCGGCGCGAGCGTATCCGTGGCGCGCGAGGGGCTGATCGGCGGCGAGGCTTGGTCGGCCAAGCCGATCCTCTTCACCATCGCTTTCCTGGTGCTTCTGGCTGACAGCCTCATCGTGCTCTTCATGAACGGTGCCTTCCCGCGCCTTCGGAAATCACCGAAGACGATCGCCGGCGGTGCCGCCGTGCTGTTGCTGGCAATCTCGGCCGCCGCCTTCCTGCATCCAACGAATTCCTGGGCCGACGATTCCAAACCCGGCGACGAGACCATCTATTCGCGGCTCGACAAGACCCATCTTGCCTATGTCGTCACCGGCGAATCCGACGTCGATCATACATCCGAGCGCGGACTTGCCGGCCTCTCCGATTTCCTCACCTACCGCACGACTCTGGAGCCGGGACCGCCTGTCGGCCTGGATCTCGCCAAGGACGAGCTCGCCTTCTATCCCATCATCTATTGGCCGATTTCCGCCACCGCGCCGATGCCGTCCAACGATGCCATCAACCGTATCGACGCCTATATGCGCAATGGCGGCACCGTGCTTTTCGACACGCGCGACGCCATCGACACGATGGGCGACAACACGACGCCGAGCCCGAATGGCCAGCGGCTGCAGGCGATCCTCGCCAATCTCGACATTCCGGCGCTGGAGCCGGTGCCCGCAGGTCACGTGCTCACCAAATCCTTCTATCTGCTGTCCAGCTTTCCCGGCCGCTATGCCGACAGCCCGCTCTGGATCGAGGCGCGGCAGGATACGCGCGGCGACGGCAATGCGGTCTCCTCCTCGGACGGAGTGACCCCGATCATGATCACCGGCAACGACTTTGCCGGCGCCTGGGCGACCGACGACAACGGCATTCCATTGCTGCCGACCGTGCCGCCGGACGAGACACAGCGCGAATATGCCTACCGCACCGGCGTCAACATCATGATGTACATGCTGACCGGCAACTATAAGTCTGATCAGGTGCACATCCCGGACATTTTGGAACGGTTGGGGCAGTAAGATGAATATTGGTTTCGCCCCTTTCCTGCCCTGGCCCGTTCTCGCCGCCCTTGCGGTGCTGACGCTTGGCATCGCCGCACTCGCGATCTACCGGCGCATGCGCGGCAGTTGGATCCGTGCGCTGGCGGCATTCGCCTTGCTGGCCGCCCTTGCCAATCCCGTGCTGATGCAGGAGGATCGCGACCAGCTCTCCACCATCGTCCCCGTCATCGTGGACCGCAGTCCGAGCCAGGAAACGCCGGAACGCATCAAGATGACCGACGATGCTCTGGAGGCACTGAAAGACCGGCTGGCGCAATTCCCGCGCATCGAGCCTCGTATTGTCGAGGTGCGTGAACCGGCCGAATCCGAGTCACCTTCAACACGGCTCTTCGCGGCGCTGTCCTCGGCGATCGCCGATGTGCCACCCGCACGCGTGGGCGGCGCTATTTTCCTGACCGACGGTCAGATCCACGATATCCCCGGCGTCAATCAGGCACTCGGCTTCGACGCGCCGATCCACGGGCTGATCACCGGCAAGCCGGATGAGTTCGATCGGCGCATAGAGGTGGTGCGCGCGCCTCGCTTCGGCATCGTCAACGACGAGCAGCAGCTCGTGCTGCGTGTCGTCGATGATGGCAAGAGCCCCGGCGGCACCGCGGCCGTCACCGTGAGAATGAACGGCGACGAGATCGCCACGCTGCAGGCGACGCCCGGCCAGGACACACCCTTCAGCTTCAAGGTGCCGCGCGCCGGTAACAGTGTGCTGGAATTCGCCGTCGCCGAAGTGCCGGGCGAAGTGACGCCCATCAACAACCGCACCGTTCAACTGATCGAGGGCATCCGCCAGAACATGCGCGTGCTGCTCGTCTCCGGCGAACCGCATGCCGGCGAGCGCGCCTGGCGCAATCTTCTGAAGTCGGATGCCTCCGTCGACCTCGTCCATTTCACCATCCTGCGTCCGCCGGATAAGCAGGATGGCACGCCGATCAACGAGTTGTCGCTGATTGCTTTCCCGACGCGCGAACTCTTCGTCGACAAGATCACCTCTTTCGACCTGATCATCTTCGACCGTTACCAGGACCGCCCCAACGTCCTGCCGACGATCTATTACGACTACATGGCCCAATATGTCGAAAACGGCGGCGCGTTGCTGGTTGCTGCTGGCCCCGAGCACGCAGCCGGCAATTCGATCGCGCTCACACCGCTGTCCTCCGTGCTCCCAGCCGAGCCGACCGGTCAGATGATCGAGAAGCCCTTCTATCCGCGCCTGTCGGAACAGGGCCGCAAGCATCCGGTCACGCGCGGTCTGGATGGATCGGACACCGAGCCGCCGCATTGGGGACGCTGGTTCCGCAGCGTCGATGTCGAGAAGCCACAGGGCCAGACCGTGATGGTCGGCGCCGACAACCACCCGCTGCTGGTTCTGAACCGCGTCGGCCAGGGCCGCGTCGCCATGCTGCTCTCCGATGAAGGCTGGCTCTGGGCCCGCGGCTACGAAGGTGGCGGACCGCATGTGTCGCTCTATCGCCGCATCGCCCATTGGCTGCTGAAGGAACCGGCCCTGGAGGAAGAGGCCCTGACGGCAAGCGCCGCCGGCCGCGTGCTGGAAGTTACCCGCCAGACGATCGGCGACGATCCCGGCCCCGTCACCGTCAAAGCACCCTCCGGCAAGACGCAGACCCTGCAGTTGAAACAGGCACAGCCGGGTCTTTACCAGGCCCAGAAGCACATGGACGAAATCGGCCTTTACCAAATCACCAGCGGCAATCTCTCGACGCTGGTGCATGTCGGCGCTGTCGATGCGCCGGAATTCAAGGCGATGATCTCGACCACGGAAACGTTGAAGCCCTTGGCGGAAAAGACCAAGGGGCTTGTCGCTCGGGTTGCGAGCACCGGAGGCGGCGTCACGGTGCCGCCGATTCTGCCGGTGCGCGGCGCCGTTCGCATCGCCGATAACCAACGCCTGACCATCCGCATGACCGATGAAACCGTCTTGAAGGGCGTCAATAACCTGCCGCTCTTTGCGGGCTTCGCTGGTCTTTCCGCCCTCCTCTTCGCCTTCTCCGCCATGTGGTGGCGCGAAGGACGGTGAATATAGATGCCGCAACTCGATGTGACCGATACTCCGTCAGAAAGCGAACTTGCGGCAATCGGCGAAGGATTGACGGCCTTCAACGCCGCCGATGTCGGCCCTTCCAGGCGCCGCGCGCTCGCCGTCCTGATCCGCGACGAAAGCGGCAAGACCATAGGCGGCATCTCGGGCTATACGGCCTGGGGCTGGCTGTTCACGGCCTGGCTGTTCGTGCCGGAAACGCTGCGCGGTCAAGGCATGGCGGGAAAGCTGCTGGAAGCAGCGGAGACGGAGGCGATCGCCCGCGGGTGCCAAGGCGCCTGGATCGACACCTTCAATCCGCAAGCGCTACGGGCTTATCAGCGGCAGGGCTACACCATCTTCGGCGAACTGCCGGAATTTCCTATCGGCCGCAGCCGTTACTTTTTGCAGAAAAAGCTATCGCCCCGCTGATGGAAACGAGGCGGTAGGCTTTGTTTTTGTAGAAGCTTAAACCGCGATTGCCGTCAGCGGCAAATCTTCGTCGTCATCCATCTCATCGGAGACAGCAACCGGGATATCCGCCTCACGCCAGGCGATCGTGCCCGCCAGTCGCGCATGCGTATCGGCGGCGATCGGCACGACGAGAACCCGGTTGGGATCGACCGGCCCCGGAAAGGCGAGCGCATTGTAAGCGACCTTCTCGAAGCCGAGCGGACCGTAATAGGGCGGATCGCCCACCAGGATCACGGCTTCCGACCCCTTGCGTTTGGCGGCTTCGACGGCGATCCGCACGAGTTCGCGGCCGATACCCTGGTTCTTGTGCGAGGGCCGGACGGCGAGCGGTCCGAGCAGATGCCCCTTGACCGAACCGGCCAGCACCGGCGTCATCCGGACAGAAGCGATCGTCTCGCCGTCATCGGCGCAGATGAAGGAGAGCGAGCGGTCATGCGGCCCCTGCTCGCGAATCCGCGCTGCGGCGCGGGTGAACCGGCCGGGGCCGAATGCTTCTTCGTTGATGTGTTCGATGACAGCGTCATGCGACGCGTCCTCAGTGAGGTAGACCAGTTCGTGCTTGTGCATTAGACCAAAGAAACCAGATGGACATACGGGATGGTTCTCGAAAACGCTTGTCGAGCGTTCGGGATCATCGGCGTCGTCGCAGGCTTCTGATTGCTTCCATGGCAAGTGGTCCTCAAAGTGTGACAAGCCCGATAGCAGGAAATGCCCGCCTCGTCCAATGCAAAATGCGAGCGCCTGGATATTGACGCATGATCTTATCCGAAAGCCGCTTCGCACTCTCCGCATCATGTCTGTAACGCACTGTTCATCGTTTGCCGTCTCGAAATTCCGCGGCCATACCGTATCTTCCGGATCAAGTTCTTCGACAGGATCTCCGAAAGGATAGAGTAAATGGGCATGTTGGTTGACGGCGTCTGGCATGACATCTGGTACGACACGAAGGAAACGAAGGGTCATTTCAAGCGCGCAGCTTCGCAGTTTCGCAACTGGGTTACCGCAGATGGCGCGCCCGGTCCGAGCGGCACGGGCGGCTTCAAGGCCGAGGCCGGCCGCTATCATCTCTATGTGTCGCTCGCCTGCCCATGGGCGCACCGCACCTTGATCTTCCGCAAGCTGAAGAAGCTCGAAAACCTGATCTCTGTTTCCATCGTCGATCCGCTGATGCTGGAAAATGGCTGGGAGTTCAAAGGCCCGGATGGTGGTACTGTCGATCACCTCTTCGGCGCAAAGACGCTCTGGGAAGTCTACGTCAAGGCCGATCCGCATTATTCCGGCCGTGTTACCGTTCCCGTCCTTTGGGACAAGCAGACCGGCACGATCGTCAACAACGAATCAGCCGAAATCATCCGCATGTTCAACAGCGCCTTCGATGGATTGACGGGCTCGAAGAGTGATTTCTATCCGATGGATCTTCGCAGCGACATCGATGCTTTGAACGATATCGTCTACGACACGGTCAACAACGGCGTCTACAAATCTGGTTTCGCCACTACGCAGGAAGCCTATGAGGAAAATGTCCGACGCCTGTTCGAAACCCTCGACATGCTCGACAAGCGCTTAGAAGGAAGCCGCTACCTCTTCGGCGACCGGCCGACCGAGGCCGACTGGCGGCTATTCACCACGCTCGCCCGCTTCGACGCCGTCTATGTCGGCCACTTCAAATGCAATATCCGCCGCATCGAGGATTATCGCAATCTCTCGGGCTATCTGCGTGACCTCTACCAGGTCCCCGGCGTCGCCGAGACGACCAATCTTGCGCACATCAAGACCCACTATTATCGCAGCCACAGGGCGATCAACCCCACCGGAATCGTCCCCGTAGGTCCCGACCTCGATCTCGACCGCCCGCATGCTCGCGAACGGCTGGCAAAGGCAGCTTGAGGCAAGGCTACCAATAGTTCGAGGGCGGCGCGTCGCCCTCCAGCTCCTTCAGCCGCCGATAGGTTGCCTTGGTCGTCCCCGGCGGCAAGGCGTCGAGCGAGAAGAAGCCGCTTTCGACGATCTCGAGATTCGGCTTGCGCGGCACGGTCTGCTCGACCTCTACACGGTAGAAGACGACGTGATCGCGCTTGCTGATGTGGTTGTTGAAATAGACGTGGAACAGCTGGGGCCGGCCCGATATCACCAGATTGCCCTCTTCCCGCAATTCCTTCGCCAGCGCCTGCTCCACTGTCTCGTGGCGCTCGACACCGCCGCCCGGCATGTGCCAGCCGGCGACATAGGAATGCCGCACCAGGAAAATCCGTCCCTCCCTGTCGAAACAGGCCGCACGCACGCCCATGGTCATGCTGCGGGTGAGCACGAAATAGCTGTGCAGCATTCTGCCGAACAGCTTGGCCCGCCAATTGCGGGCTTCGTCGGGAGCATTGCTGTCCTTCATGCCCCGGCTCCGGCGTTGTGATCCACCACCGAAAAACCGATGTATTTGTTTTGACAATAGACTGAGCTATGTCTCATCTCATGTTCAAGCTCGCGCATATTTCCGACGTTCACCTGGGCCCCTTGCCACGGCTTTCGATCAGAGAACTGGCCTCCAAACGCATTACCGGATTTGTGAACTGGCACCGGAACCGGCGCAAGCATCTTTTTGGCGGGACGCTCGATCTTCTGCTCGAGGACATCAAGTCGAAGCAGGCCGATCATCTTGCCGTGACCGGCGATCTCGTCAATCTCGCCAGCGGCATCGAGATCCGCACCGCCGCGGAATGGCTGAAGACGCTTGGTGATCCTGCCTTCACCTCCGTCGTGCCCGGCAACCACGATGCCTATGTGCCCGGCTCCTACGAAAAGGCCATGCGCGCCTGGTATCCTTATGTCCAGGGCGACCATGCGCCTGCCGAATGGCAGGAAGACCGGCGCATTTTCCCCTATTTGCGTATTCGCGACCGTGTCGCGTTGATCGGCTGCTCGACGGCAGTGGCAACGCCTCCCTTTGCGGCCAGCGGCTTCTATTCGGCCCGGCAGGCGCGCGAAACGGTGAATATGCTGCGCGCCGCCGGCGAGGCCGGCCTTTTTCGCGTGGTGATGATCCACCACCCGCCGATCCGCGGCGCCACCAGCTTCTATAAGCGCATGATCGGCATACGCCGTTTTGCCGCCGTCGTCTCGACAGGCGGCGCCGAACTGGTCCTGCATGGCCACACGCATCTCAACACGCTGCATTGGCTGAGGGGGCACACCGGCCCGGTGCCGGTCGTCGGTATTGCATCGGCCTCGCAAGGTCCCGGCGGGCTGAAGCCGGCCGCTGCCTACAATCTCTTCACCATTGATGGCCATCCTGGCGCCTGGGAGCTCAAGGCCGAGCGCTTCAGTCTCAATGGCCGGGGTGACGATGTAGAGGACCAAGGCGTCAATATCCTGGCGTGATAATCTGTGGCATTTTGTGAATGCCACTTTGTCGTTTCGGTGGCGTTTTCGAATATCCGGAGCTACAATTCTCTCATCGAATTTCGGGAGGGATATGATGGGCTTTGGTGTAGCGATGAAGAGTTCCGCCGTGACCGCGCTTGCCGTGGGATTTCTGTTTGGCGCCAGCCTGCAGGCCCTCGCCGCCGGCTCAGAGAGCGACGAGACAGCACCGCCGCCGAAGACCAAAACCACGACCAAATGCACGGATGGCAAAGTCTGGGACAAGGATAAAAAGGAATGCGTGAAACCGCAGAAAAGCGGTTTTAACGACGATCAGCTTTTCCAGGCAGCACGCGAGTTCGCCTATGCCGGCCAGTATGACAACGCCATCACCGTCCTGAAGCTTGCCAAGAACCAGGACGATCCCCGCATTCTCAACTATCTCGGTTATTCCAACCGCAAGGCCGGCCGCATGGAGCTCGGCATGACGTATTATCGCAAGGCCCTGCAGCGCGATGAGAATTACATCCTCGCGCGCTCCTACATGGGCCAGGCGCTGCTCGAGCAGGGCGATGTTCAGGCGGCGCGCGTGCAACTTGTTGAAATCCGCGATCGCGGCGGTGAGAACACCTGGGCCTATCGCTCGCTGCTGCAATCGCTGAATGGTCAAATCAGCTATTGAGAGGTGCGCGCACTCCATTCCTCAAGATCGCGTGAGAAGTGGAGATGAAGCGCACAACCACTTTTTGAAGACTTGCGAAACGGCACGAAAATGGTTCATACCAACACAGAACGATCCTTCGGCTCAGTTAGCTTTTTTCGAAAGAAAAGCCGTCTTTTGCCGGATGACGCCTGCAGCTCTCCAACCCCCAACGTCTCCGTGGAAAGACAATGCCTACGCCGGTAGCCGCCATCGACATCAGACGAGATCTGGTCGGCCTTCTGCCGAAGCTCCGGCGCTTCGCCTTGACACTGGCCGGCGATCTGACCGACGCCGACGAACTCGTGCAGAGCGTTTGCCAACGCGGCATTGCGAAATTCCATCTGTGGAACAATGACGGCCGGCTCGAAAGCTGGCTCTACACCATGGCCCGCCATCAATGGGTGGATGAGGCCCGACGCCATCGGCTGCGGTCTGCCACCAAGGGTGGCGCGCTGGAACAAGGCGAACTGGCAGCGCCGGGCATGCGCGCCAATCCGGTCGAAGCAAGCGAAGCGCATCAGATGGTCACATCTTTGCCCGAAGGACTTGCCAGTGTCTTCCTGCTCGTCGATGTCGAAGGGCATAGCTACAAGCAGACGGCCGACATTCTTGGCATTTCCGTGTCGACGGTAGCGTCCCGGCTTTCCGGTGCCCGCCTTCGCCTCGCTACTCAAGGTCACAGCCGCTCGCCGCGAAGGTTTTAGCATTGCAGGATATGAAAAAAATGCCACTCGAAACTCGCCTGTCCGCCTTTATGGACGGCGAGACGAGTCGCGAGGAGAAGGAGGAGCTGGAACGGCTCATCGCCTCCGATCCGGAAGCGCGGCGGATTTTCGATGAGCTGAAGCACGGTTCCGATGTCGGCCGCAAGGCTTTTGACGAGGTGCTGAAGGAGCCGGTGCCGCTGGCGCTGGTACGCTCCATCAAAAGCGCGCAGGCACCGAAGGCGCGTGAGCCCGCCCCTCGCCTTTCCCGGCCATCCCTGAAGCTTGCTCCGACCGGTCGCCAGGCGCTCGCTGCCGCCCTTATCCTCTTCGTGGTCGGCGGCGGCATCGGCTATCTCGTCGGCATGCAGCCGTCCGGCGCACCCGCTGCGGCCCCGGCCTCACCAGCGCCGAACCGCACATGGCTCGACGATATCGCCGCCTATCACCGCATCTATGCGCATCAACCCCGCCATATCGTCGAAGTACAGGCAACCGAGGTCGACGAGATCAGCAAATGGCTAACGGGCACTGTGGGCGTGAAATTCAATATACCAGATCTTGCCGCCGACGGGTTGGTCTTCCAAGGCGCACGCATGTTCATTGCCAACGGCAAACCGGTCGGCCAGTTGATCTATAAAGACCTCGACGGCGATGTCGTCGCCATCTGTTTCATGAAGGATGAAGGCGTCGCCGGCGACGGCAATTTTGACGAGACCATCAAGGATGACGTGAGCATCGTATCCTGGCATCGCAGCGGTACCGCTTATGCCGTCGTAGGCCCCTCCTCCGACGCGATGCTCGACCAGATCGCTGACCGGGTATCGTCGGAAATTTGAGCTGATCCGCTGGCGCTGCTTGCGACTTCCGTTCAGCCGGGAATACAATCCATCCGCCAATCGTACCCGGAGGCTTCGTCCGATGGGGCGCATTCTGGAGATCGATCATGTCCGACATTCTGCTGACCATCCCGGAGATTGACGAGCGCATCGCGGCAATAAGAGAAAATCTTCGCGAGTTGATCGAACAGGCCGCCGCATATTCCGGCGCAGCGGACGAGGAGCTCGCATCGGAGCGCATTGCCGAACAGGAAGAGGAGCTCGAACGCCTGTTGAAGCGGCGCGAGGAACTTTCCGGGCAAAAATCCTGACGGCGAAGAGACGGCGGCGCTGATTTCCCCTGCCGTCTCTCGTTCGCAAGATCAGCGAGACGGCGCCGGCGAAATCGTCCTGGTGGCTTGCTCGCTTGAAAAGATGATGAAGGCGAACAACAGAACGCCAATGAAGATCACGATCGACGCTGCTGCAACGATCGGCTCCATCGCCATATTGCCGAGAAGCATGAGATACAGTGCCGGCACAAGGACTGCGACGCCGGCCGTGTAGATGTAATATTGGATCATCGCCAGCCGTCTTTCCGCCTTTTGCGGGTTCAGTGCGTGGTAGCCGCCGAAGAGCGCCATGGTCACCCAGCCGAGAAGGTTGGCATGCGCATGAGCGCCGATGACGCTGTGATCCTCGGTGATTGCCATTTTCAGGCCTATTCCAATTCCGATGATCAGAAAGATGATGGCTGTCTTGAAATAGAGATTGGCAAGACGTGGCATGACTTCCCCCCGATAGGATTGCCGGTCGTCTAAAATATCACGTCACTCAGCCTCCCCGAAATTCAGCTTAATGGACAATAGCGGGTCAACTGCTTCGCGAGTTTCACGGAGAGGCGCCCGTATGGATTTCTCCGCCATTTCTGCTGACATCAGCACCATCATGCGTTATAGAACCGCCAAGCGACTTCAAAGGAGAGCGTTTGATGAGAACTCACGGCACAGGAAACCACCGCTGAAAAGCAGTGCCGTGAAGGGCTGCTTATTCGGCCCATCCATCAAATTGTTGTCTCCCGCCCCTGGAGGGCACTCATGTTTCGTCGCTTTGAAAAGCTCGTCGATCCATTCCAGTATTATGATGATCTGAACCCGCCGTCGGATTCATGGCGGTATCTTAAAAGCAACCTGCGCCCGTTCCGCTTCGTCATGGCAATGAGCCTTGCCCTGACCGTCATCGGTGCGGCGATCGAGATCTGGCTCATCGGCTATACCAGCCAGCTCGTGGACATTCTCGCGGCCGCTCGCCCGGATCAACTTTGGGCGTCCCACGGCACCGAATTGCTGGCCGCCGCCGCCCTTGTGCTGATCGGGCGGCCGTTCGCCGGCTATGTCAGGGAAAGCCTCGACGACATCGCGTTTCGGCCGAATGCTGAGACCCTGTTCCGCTGGCGGGCACATCGCCATGTCCTGCGGCAATCCGTCGGCTGGTTCCGCCAGGACTTTTCCGGACGCATCGCCAGCCAGGTGCGCGACATCGGCAACTCTGCGACCGGAGCGGCTTATGCGGTGCTGCATACGCTGTCGTTCGTCACGATCTATGTCGCCGGCTCGCTATGGCTCATGGCTTCGATCGATCTGCGTCTCATCTGGCCGTTGCTCGTCTGGATCTGCTGCTACCTGGGTCTGATGGCATTTGTCATACCGCGGCTCCGCCGGGCGTCCGAGGAGTTTCAAGGCGCCTATGCCTCCCTGACGGGCATGCTGGTCGATACCTACGCCAATATCGATGTCATAAAGCTCTTTGCCAATGCGGCCGAAGAAGACCGTGAAGGGCGGGAGCGCTTCGCCGCTGCCCGCAGGAAGTTTGTGCGCGTGCAAAAGCTCGAAGTCATGGTGAATTCGAGCATGCTGTTCCTGGGCAGCTTTCTTATCGTCGGCCTGGTCGGCTATGCCGTCATCCTTTGGCAGGCCGGCAGCGCGCCGCTCGGCCTGATTGCTGCTTCGCTCGCCTTGAGCTTCCGCATCACTGGCATGGCGGAATGGATGCTCGACGCCGTCTCGTCCCTGTTCGGCCATCTCGGCGCCATGCGGCAATCGCTGCTGACCATGGCGCAACCGCTCGCCATTACGGATGAACCCGATGCTCGCCAGCTCATGGTCAGCGGCGGCGCCATCACCTTCAACTCCGTGACGCATCATTACGGCAAGGGCAATGGCGGTCTGAACGGCGTTTCACTGCAGATCGAACCCGGCGAAAAGGTCGGCCTTGTCGGCCGCTCAGGCACCGGCAAGTCGACGCTCGTCAACTTGCTTCTGCGGTTCTTCGATCCGGAAGCAGGCTCCATCGAAATCGACGGACAGAATATCCGCGGGATCGCCCAGGAGAGCCTGCGCAGACAAATCGGAATGGTGACCCAGGACGCTGCCCTGCTCCACCGCTCGGTTCGCGACAACATCGCCCATGGCGACCCCCGCTTCTCCGACAGCGCGATTGCAACAGCGGCGGACAAGGCGGCCGCAAGCGGCTTCATCGCAACTCTCCGGGATCGCGAAGGCCGCACCGGCTACGACGCCCATGTCGGCGAGCGCGGCGTCCAGCTATCGGGCGGACAGAGGCAACGCATCGCGCTTGCCCGCGCCATCCTGAAAGACGCGCCGATCCTGGTGCTCGACGAGGCGACGTCGGCTCTCGACTCGGAGGTGGAGGCCGCCATCCAGGATACGCTCTATGGTGTCATGGATGGCAAAACTGTCATCGCGATCGCCCACCGCCTGTCGACCATCGCCCGCATGGATCGCATCGTCGTCCTCGATGAAGGGCGGATCGTCGAAGACGGTAGCCACGACGATCTGCTCGCGCAAAACGGCATCTATGCCGCATTGTGGGCACACCAATCCGGCGGCTTCATCGGCGACGATGTCTAATTGGATCATGCCGGGTAGCCGGTCGACGCGCCGTAGCCTCCGTCCGGCACCCAGAATACGAAGGCGACCATCATCAATGGTCGCCTCACGCCAACTCCTCAGCACAATAAGGTGGCATTGGAGCTTCTCTCTGGTACCCGATGTCATTTCACGGGTATGACAGTCGGAGCATCCTTGTTCTTGAGCAGCACAACGATGAATTTTGCGGGTTTGGTCTTGCTTGCGTTGCGGCTGACCACGTGAATGTCGGACGGACCTTCATAGAAGGTCTCGCCAGGCGACAGGGTGACTTCTTTTTCCCCCTTGACCTGCATCACGATCGAGCCCTCCAGAACATAGACGAATGCATTTGCGTCATGTTTGTGAATAGGATCGGAACCTCCTGGCCCGTATTCGACTGATATCATCAGCCCCTCCTTGCCAGGATAATTTGGAAGGTCCTTTTTCATGAGCGATGTGACGTGTGCAGTGTTGTCAGCCGCAGCCGACATCGTGCCGAGGAGGCAAACCGTAGCCGACACAAATAGTCCTAGAAAAATTGACTTCATCGTCGTAATCCCCTTGGTTGTTGAAGCGTAGATGCGCGTTGGCATGATTTCGTTTCGACTTCGAATGCTTCGGGCAAAAGCCTTCGCAGAGTGCGGGCATCGTTTCATACACCCAGCAATGCATCGTCTCGCACTGTTTGCGCCCATCGTTGCGAAGTCGAATCGACGAACGTGACGGTTTCATCGAGCGGCGCCCGGCCGGTGCGGGCGTAAGGCTCAGTGACGTCCTCGTACCCAATCGACATGCCGCAGAACAGGATGAGCCCTTCGCGCGGTGACAGGATCTCCGCGACGGTCTTGCGGTACACCGACCACGCCATTTGGGTGCAACTGTGCAACCCCTCGCCGCGCAGCAGCAGCATGACGGTCTGAAGGTACATGCCGACATCGGCCCATTGGGGTACACCCAAGTCGCGGTCGATATAGCAGAACAGGGCGGCGGGCGCGCCGAAACAATTCCAATTTGCGGAAGCAGCTCTCTGACTTGCCTCCCAGTCGCCGTCCGCAATGCCGAGCGCATGGTAGCGTTCATGGCCGAAGGCAGAGCGACGCTCGCGGTACGGAGACTTCAGTGTGTGCGGGTACATTTCGTATTCCCGCTCGTCCCAGGGGTCGCCTGCCGCCACGCGTTTCCCCGCGCGCTTCTTGAGCTCGGCAAGCGGCTCTCCGGTCATTACGTAGGTGTTCCATGGCTGGATGTTCGATCCGGAAGGAGCCCAAGCCGCGGCAAGCAGCACACGCTCCAGCACCGCCTTCGGGATATCCCGGTCGGTGAACTTGCGCACCGCCCGTCGACTCTTGACCGCCTCATATACGTCCATGATCGTTCACCTTCTAGTTGTCAGGTTCCCAATAACCAAGAGGTACCAATTCGAGATGAGCCGGCCAATTCTGCGCAGTGTTTGTCCGCGCACTGCATTTGGTTAGACGAAGCCATACCAATGGCTAGGCTAAGTCCTATCGACGCTCTGACTATTTCGTACTCAGTGGCTAGGTTCGGGCGCGCGCCTGGATAGCGGCCAGCTCGGCGTTTGCAGCGGCCAGCCCGCTGAACGGCAAAACAAAAAATCCCCTCGACCATATCGAGGGGATTTTGTCTTCACGGCGCTTACTAACGGCTGAAAGTCAGCCCTTTTTCGCCTGAATATCGAGCACGCGGTTCGCCGCCGAGACGATCGCCTCGAGAGAAGCGGCGACGATGTTGGTATTGATCCCTGCACCGAAGAGCTTGCCGCCGGGATAGGAGGTCTCGACATAGGAGATTGCCGCGGCATTGGAGCCGTGCTGCAGCGAATGCTCGGAATAATCCTCGACCGACATCGGAATGCCGAGATAGATCGAGAGGGCATTGATGAAGCCGTCGATCGGGCCGTTGCCGCGGCCTTCGATGCGCTTCACCTCGCCATTGTCGGTGATCTCCGCCGCGACGATACGCTCGCCCTTATGCGCGGGATCGGCGAAGGTGTGGTGATCGACGAAGCGGATGCGAGCGTCGGACTGCGTCACGTAACGTTCGATGAAGTGATCGTAGATGCGCCTCGACGGCAGCTCCTTGCCCTCTTCATCGGTGATGCGCTGGATCTCCTCGCGATATTCCACCTGCAGATTGCGCGGCAGGTTGAGCCCGTAATCCTGTTGCAGGATATAGGCGATGCCGCCCTTGCCCGACTGCGAGTTGATGCGGATAATCGCCTCGTAGGTACGGCCGACATCCTGCGGATCAATCGGCAGATACGGCACTTCCCAAACCGGATGGTTGGCGACCTTCGCCGCCTTCATGCCCTTGTTGATCGCATCCTGGTGCGAGCCGGAAAAGGCGGTGTAGACCAGCTCGCCGACATAAGGGTGACGCTCGCTGATCGCCATCTGATTGGAATATTCGAAGACTTCCTTCATGCGCTCGATGTTCGAGCAATCGAGCTCGGGATCGACGCCCTGCGTGAACATGTTCAGCGCCATGGTGACGACATCGACATTGCCGGTGCGCTCGCCATTGCCGAACAGCGTACCTTCAACACGGTCGGCGCCGGCCATCAAGGCCAGTTCGGCAGCGGCAATACCAGTGCCGCGGTCATTGTGCGGATGCAGCGAAATGATCAGGTTTTCGCGATTGTCGAGATTGCGGCACATCCACTCGATCTGGTCGGCATAGATGTTCGGTGTTGCCATTTCGACGGTCGACGGCAGGTTGATAATCAGCTTGTTGTCCGGCGTCGGCTTCACCACCTCGATGACGGCGTTGCAAATTTCCAGCGCTACCTCCAGCTCGGTGCCGGTAAAGCTTTCCGGTGAGTATTCGAAGCGATAGCCCCCGCCCGCTTTGGCCGCCATGTCGGTGATCATCTTGGCCGCATCGACCGCGATCTCCTTGATGCCCTTCACATCCTTGGCGAACACCACGCGGCGCTGCAATTCGCTGGTAGAATTGTAGAAATGCACGATCGGCTTATTGGCGCCTTCCAGCGCCTCGAAGGTGCGGGTGATCAGCTCCGGGCGGCACTGCACGAGAACCTGCAGCGACACGTCGGCCGGCACATTGCCGTGCTCGATGCACCAGCGGGCGAAATCAAAATCGGTCTGCGATGCCGACGGGAAACCGATCTCGATTTCCTTGAAGCCCATCTCCAGCAACAGATGGAACATGCGGGCCTTGCGGTCGTGGCCCATCGGATCGACCAGCGCCTGGTTGCCGTCGCGCAAATCGACGGAGCACCAGATCGGCGCCTTGGTGATGGTTTTCGAAGGCCAGGTTCGATCGGGAATATTGATCTGCGGGTAAGCGCGGTATTTCACCGCTGCCTCGGGCATGCCTTTGGGGGAATGGCTGTTCGCGTCCATGTTTCGTCTCTTCCTTTCCCGTCATTTGCCCCGCGTCTTAGCCGATCGTACGCGGCTTGGCGATGACAAATACGGACCCGCTACGGGGTATCCTGTCGATTTTGGGGATATGTCGCGAGGAGCAAATGGCCGGGCGGGCTCTACGGCCGCCGAGCGCTCCTCAAAGGACCCGGCAACCGCGCGTAAGGCCGAGAAGAAGAAGCGAAGTAAGGGCGCGCGTATTGTCACGCAGGGCAACGCGCCCACGTGCAATCTGTTCGGAAATCTTTGCGCCAGTCGTCTTCATGGTCGCGCTTATAGCCGCGCCATAAAAAAGAAGCAACCCCTTACTCACCGTTTGAGCACTTGCACCCCATGCGACAGCGCCATCATCAATCCGCCGGCGATCAGCCCCCAGAAGGCGCCCGAGATGCCCCCGAAGGAAACGCCTGATGCCGTGACGAGGAAGGTGATCGCGGCCGCCTCGCGCGATTCCGCCTTTTGAAAAGCATTCATGGCAGAGTTGGACAAAGCGCCGACCAGCGCCAGGCCGGCGACAGCTTCGATCAGGATCGGCGGCGCCAGTGCCACGAAGGCGGTAACGGCGCCTGCCAGCAATCCGAGGATGATGTAGACGACCCCCGCGGTGATTGCCGCCCAATAGCGCCGCTTTGGATCGGCATGGGCGTCCTGCCCGGCGCACATGGCGGCGGTGATCGCGGCAAGATTGACGGCATGGCCGCCGAAGGGTGCGCTCAACAGCGAAAACAGGCCGGTCACGGCAAAGAGCGGGCCGGGCTTCGGATCATAGTGGTGGACCTTCAGCACCGCGATGCCCGGAATATTCTGCGACGCCATGGTGACGATGAAAAGCGGCAGCGCGATGGAGACGAGGCCGGCGACCGTGAAGGTCGGCTTCACCAGTTCGAGGCTCGGCATCAGCGAATGCTCAAGCGATGCCAGCGCTCCATCGGGCACCTTCACGCCGAAAGCCAGCACCAGCGCAAAAGCGGCAAGCGCCGCCGGAACGGCCCAAAGCCGTTTGAAGGCCCCAACCACGATCCAGGCGATGATGATGGGCAGGCCAAGCACTGGATCGAAGGCGATGGCCTTCACAGGCGCAAAGCAAAGCCCGAGCAGGACGCCGGCAAGCATGGCGTTCGCCAGCGCCGCCGGAATAGCTGCGACGGCGTGCCCGAGCGGCCGGAACAGGCCAGCAATCACGATCAGCACCGCACAGATCAAAAAGGCGCCGACCGCCACCGGAAAGCCGCCCTCGATGGCGCCCGCACTCGCCAGAAGTGCTGCCCCCGGCGTCGACCAGGCAATGCTGACCGGCAGCCTTGTTGCCAGGCTGAGCACGATGGCGCAGAGCCCCATCGCGATCGACAGGGCCGTCAGCCCGGACGCGGCCTGCGCATCCGTGGCGCCGACCGCCTGCAACCCATGCAGCACGACCGCGAAGGAGCTGGCAAAGCCGACAAAGGCGGTAAGGCAGCCCATGAACAGGCTTTGGGCGGAAAAATCTTTGAGCATGACGGCGGCTGGAGACTCGTGGATGCGGTGGAAAGCGCATGGAGCATCACAAGCGGCGGTCGTGCAAGTGCAGTTTGACGAAAGAATGCAGCCGTGTCAGGCAACGCACGGGGGCAGCCGCATTTCGAGCGGACGGATTGCGGCGATTTTCGCCAGGGCAATCCGGGCCAGAGAGCGCCCCTCGATTGGCAGAAGAGCTTGAATAGGTATTGCGCACGAAACATCAAACTTGTGTAGTCAAACGCATCTAGGTTTCTGAATTTCAGTCGGCTGAAATCGATAGATGCGTAAAGGGGGAACGATTCATGTATTACGCTATCCTGGCCTATCACGAAGAGGGAGTGGTCGAATCCTGGACCGAGGAGGAGGATGCGGCGTTGATGACCGAACTCCTCCAGGTGAATGATCGCCTCGTTCAGGAAAAGTCTCTGGGACCGGCCGCGCGGCTTGGCCCGACCGAACGCGCCGTGACGCTGCGGGGCAAGGGTGCCGGCATCGTCACGGACGGCCCCTTTGCTGAAACCAAGGAGCAATTGCTGGGCTTCTATGTCGTGGATTTTCCAACGCTAGAGGCAGCGGTCGCAGCCGCGCGCGACCTCCGACGCGTCAATCCGACGGCAGTCTATGAGATCAGGCCGATTTCGCTTTATTTACCCGGCGCGCCGCTGGTATCGCGGGACGAGAAATAGCGCCAACACAAAAGCGCCCTCGCCTGCCTTTGGGCAAACGAGGGCGCTTTGACTGAGCAAAGAGCCGTCAGATCAAATCTCGGCCTGCGACGTCACGATCCGCGAAACCAGGCCATAAGCCTTGGCCTCTTCCGCAGACAGCCAGTAGTCGCGGTCCGTGTCCTTGGCGATGCGCTCGACCGGCTGGCCGGTGGCTTCCGAGAAGATCTTGTTCAGGCGCTCGTTCATCTTGATGATCTCGCGAGCCTGAATTTCGATGTCGGAGGCCATGCCGCGGGTACCGCCGGACGGTTGGTGCAGCAGGAAGCGGGTGTTCGGCAGGCAGATGCGGCGCTCCTTGGGGGCGGCGACGTAAATCAGTGCACCCGCGGAAGCGACCCAGCCGGAACCGATCATCCAGACCTTCGGCTTGATGAACTTGATCATATCGTGAATGGAATCGCCGGATTCGACGTGGCCGCCGGGCGAATTCACGTAGATACGGATATCCTCATCGCTGGCGGCCGCGAGTGCCACGAGCTGCGAGCAGACCTTCTGCGCCAGTTCCTGCGTAATGCCGCCATAGATGAAGATCGAGCGCGATTTGAAAAGATTCGCCTCCGCGTCCTTGCCCAAGGGCAGCTCTTTCGTCTTTTCTTCCTGTTCGTCTTCGTCGTTCATTCGCAAGTCTCCAGCAGATGTATCCTACCGCACATAATGCGACTCCATGCGTAAAACAATGCCGGAAAAAGGCAAGGCGTGAATAGCCAGGGAAAGCATGGCGTTATGGTTGCGGATTACCGAATTGTAACTTGAAGAGGCTTTGAAAAAGCCGGAATTCCATCCTACGTCAGGTGGGCGCGACGAGAATCGCGCCCGGAATTTGCAGCAACAGATCGCCAAGGAGGCCATCATGTCGCCTGAAGAACGTCAAATGCTCGCTTCCCTCTTCGATCGCGTCCGCACTACGGCGAGCACCCAGCGCGATGCCGATGCGGAAGCCTTCATCAATCAATCGGTTCGCGAGCAGCCCTATGCGCCCTATTTCCTTGCGCAAGCCGTGCTCATACAGGAACAGGGCATGAAGGCTGCGGCCGACCGTATCCAGCAGCTCGAAGCACGCGTGCACGAGCTGGAACAGCAAAGCGCCGACACTCACCCGCAGGCCCAGAGCGGCAGCTTCCTCGGCGGCCTCGGCTCGCTGTTCGGCGGCAACCAGCAGCAGCGCGCCCCTGCCCCGCAAGCCCCGCAGCAGCAGGGCCGCCTCTATGACGATTATGCCCGCAACGCTCCGCAGCCGGGCCCATGGGGCGGCCAGCAACAGCCGACCGGTCCCTGGAACCCGCAGGCCGGCGCTCCCTCCGCGGGCGGCAGCTTCCTGCGCGGCGCCCTTGGCACGGCGGCAGGCGTTGCCGGCGGCGTGATGCTGGCGGAATCGCTCTCCAGCCTGTTCAGCCCGCATCTCGGCGGCACCGCCGCAGGCTCGGGCCTTGGCGGCCTTTTCGGCGGGACTTCCGCCAACGCAGCCGAACAGCCGGTTCAGGAAACGATCATCAACAACAACTATTTCGGCAACGACGACAAGAACGATCAGAACGACAATGATCAGACCAATGTCGACTACGCCTCGAACGATCAGGACGACGACTACGATGATTCGTCGGACAATGGCGGCGACGACAGCTCATTCGCGTAATACCGATCGCCTCTAATGACAAAAGCCGCCTTCCCTTCGGATGGCGGCTTTTTCAATTTCAGCCACGCCCGCGATAGGGCTGAACGCCCTGATCCGGCAGCCACACGCCCTCCGGCGGCTTGCCCGTCTGCCAGAATACATCGATCGGAATACCGCCGCGCGGGTACCAATAGGCACCGATGCGCAGCCACTTCGGCTCCAGCAGTTCGACCAGCCGCTTGGCGATGTAGATCGAGCAATCCTCATGGAAGGCGCCGTGGTTGCGGAAGGAATGCAGGAAGAGCTTCAGCGACTTCGATTCCACCAGCCATTCGTTGGGCACATAGTCGATGACGATATGAGCAAAATCCGGCTGTCCGGTCATCGGGCAGAGCGAGGTGAATTCCGGGGCGGTGAAACGCACGACATAGTCCGTGCCGGCATGGCCGGACGGCACTTTTTCGAGAACGGCAGCTTCGGGGTTCGCGGCCGTTTCGGTCTGGCTGCCGAGCATCGACAGGCCGGAAACATCCGTTGTAGGCATCTTAGGTCTCCTTGATCACTTTAACGCGGATGCCATGGGCCTTCTCGCCCTCGGGCTCCACGTGAATGGTTATTTCCGCGCCCGCATGGATCGCCCGTATGGCGTCTTCAAGGCGGTCGCAAATGCGATGGGCCTCGCGGACCGGCATCGCCGCTGGCACGACTAGGTGGAAGTCGACGAAAGTGACGGCACCCGCCCGGCGCGTCTTCAGATCATGCACGCCGAGAGAGCCGTTGGCATGCGTCGCGATCGCCTCCTTGATCACCACTTCCTCTTCGGGCAGGACAGCCTTGTCCATCAGTCCGTCGATGGAATTGGAGATGACTTTCCAGCCTTGGTAGAGAATGTTGACGGCGACGAGAATTGCAAGCACCGGGTCGAAGATCGGGTAGCCGGTGCCAAGCGCCAGCAGCAGGCCGATGAGCACGCCAACCGATGTATAGACATCGGACATGATGTGCTGCCCATCCGCTGTCAGCGCCGGCGAGCGATGTTCGTGCCCGGCGCGGATCAACGTCAGTGCCCACAGGGCATTGATGATACCGGCGGCAAAGTTGACGGCAAGACCGAGGACAGGCGCCTGCAGCGGTTGCGGATTGCTCAAGTGCCCCACAGCCTCCTGCACGATCATCAGCGCAGCGACGACGATCATCGCACCCTCGGTGACGGCCGAGAGATATTCCGCCTTATGGTGGCCGAAGGGATGGTCATGATCCGCCGGCTTCTGCGCATAGCGGATGACGAAGAAAGCGATGAAAGCGGCCACGACATTGACGAAGGACTCCAGACCGTCCGACAACAGCGCGACGGAGCCCGTGACCCACCAAGCGACCATCTTCAGCGCCATGACGCCTAGCGATAGCGGAATGCCCCAGAGGGCCAGCCGCCGTATCGTCTGGTTGCCCTGTCCGTTCATGCGTTTCTCCAATGCGGATGCGCGCCCTGCATATGCGAACGAATTGCAAAAACCGCGCCATTCAAATGCAAAACCGCCCGCGCGAAAATCGCGCAGGCGGCTTATTGAGGCTCATATGATGCAGAATACACCATTTGTCAAAGGACGGCTCGGGCCTCGCGCATCACAATTTATCCCAAATGGCCCGCTTAAACAAAGTCGAGCGGCAAGGACGATTGCCGGCCGATCCTATGCTTGCCTGTGAAAATCATGATGGCACCTTCCCGTGCGAGCGCGCACTGAGCTATACAGCAACCCATTAAGCCCCAGCGAACGGCATTCCGCCACGAAACGTCGCCGCTCCCTCCAAATCCACGGTGGAACATGCCCGCTCTTGATGAACCCTCTCATTCGCACAACGCCGCTTCGCTCGCCGATGTGTCGCCAAAGGAAGCGGATCATCTGATAGCGGCTTGCGCATTTTCGGAGGAGGAACGCGCCGCCGTCTACCGCGCCATCGAAACCCGCCGCGACGTCCGCGATCAGTTCCGGTCTGATCCCCTGCCCGAAGATCTAGTGAGACGGCTGCTCGAGGCAGCCCATCGCGCGCCGTCCGTCGGTTTCATGCAGCCGTGGAACTTCATCCTGATCCGGCAGCCGGAGACGCGGGACCGCGTGTGGCGGGCTTTCAACCAGGCGAACGAAGAAGCCTGCCGGATGTTCGAAGGCGATCGCCGCGCGCAATATCAGCGGCTGAAACTCGAAGGCATCCGCAAGGCGCCGCTCAGTATCTGTATCACCTGCGATACGCGGCGCGGCGGCCCCGTTGTGCTCGGGCGGACGCATAATCCCGCAACGGATGTCTATTCGACGGTCTGCGCCGTTCAAAATCTCTGGCTTGCCGCCCGCGCCGAAGGTGTCGGGGTCGGCTGGGTTAGCATTTTTCACGAGAACGCGATCAAGAACATCCTGAACATACCGGAGCACGTCAAAATCGTCGCATGGCTGTGCATCGGTTACGTCGACGAACTCTACGACATGCCTGAGCTTGCGGTGAAGGGATGGCGCGACCGCCTGCCGCTCGAAAAGTTGATTTTCGAGGAGTGCTGGCGGGACGATCAGGACACTTCCGAGCAGCCTTGATCAGCGCTAATCCATCTTAGTGGACGCGAAACGATCGCGATCATTATGCAGGCTGAGCGACAGCCGCAACATCCAGGGCAGCGCCGTCCATAGGCCCGAGGTTAATCCCGCTTGCCTCAACCCCGCCGCCGTCCACGTATTGCACCCCATCAGCGCATTGAAATATCCCCGCGCCTCGAAGAATGCATCATTCTCGCTGTAGTTGCTACCCGGCAAGGACACCGGCCCGCTATCCGCCTGCACGAGACTGCCCAGGATGAATTGCTGCAATCGCTTAAGCCCGCCGTCATCGATGTTGAGCACGGTCACACCGGGCGCACTTTCGGGTATCTCACCGGCCAGTTCCGCATGAATGACAGACCGATCCAAGGTAAAGCTCTTCAGCACCGGCCCTGTCTTCAGATCCGCCCAGGTCCGCGTCTCGGTATAGAAACTCCTGCCGCCCCAGCCGAAAATGAGGTAGTGCAGGTTCGGGTTGTCGAGATCGAGCCCGGCTGTCCGCAGGAACGCAAAGCGGCTCAAGAGATCGGCATCGACGGGAATGGCGATATCCGTGTGAATGGGATTGCTGAGCACGAGGATGCGACGCGAGCGCTCCGGCACCGCCGGCCCATCATGCCAGAGCGGACGCGGCACCACGATGCCGAGGACGACGATCACGACAAGCGCAAGTATCGCGATCAGAACGCGTTTGAATATCTTTGAAATCACCGACCGTAAGCCCCTACCGACATTGAATGTCTTCAGGGCTTGTTGGCCTCTTTCAAGGCAAAAAACATCCCCATGCACTTTTTTCGTGTGCACGGGTTTGTTCAAGCATCAGTGGCTGCGATTTTGCGTCACGCAGCCTTGGTTTTTGCCCGCCGCGCCAGATGAGCGACGACGTTCTCGATCATCCGCATGCCGGCATCGCCGCCGAGCGTCATGATCGATTCCGGATGGAACTGCACGGCCGCGATCGGCTCCTTCACATGCTCGATGCCCATGATCGTGCCGTCCTCGCTTTCGGCCGTGATCATGAAGTCACGCGGCAAGCTGGACGGATCGGCAAAGATCGAATGATAGCGCCCGACGGTCACCTCACGGCCGAGGCCAGAGAAAACCAGACCGGGCTCCAACACGCGGATGCGTGAGGGCTTGCCATGCATCGGGATCGCCAGATGGCGTAGCTCGCCGCCATAGGCTTCGGCAAGCGCCTGCAAGCCCAGGCAGACGCCGAAGATCGGCAGATTGCGCGCCCTCGCCTTCTTGATGGTCGCCTTGCAATCGAAATCCTTCGGGTTACCGGGACCTGGCGACAGCACGACGAGATCCGGATCAAGCCGGTCGAAGACCTCTTCCGGCACGGGCGTACGCACGGTCGAAACCGTCGCACCCGTCTGGCGGAAGTAATTCGCCAGCGTGTGCACGAAGCTGTCTTCATGGTCGACGAGCAGGATCTTCACGCCCTTACCGACGGAAGCGACATCACGCTGCTGCTTGCCGGAATTCGCAGCCTTGGCATCACGGATGGCGGACAACATGGCGGAGGCCTTCAGTTCGGTTTCTGCTTCTTCTTCTTCCGGGATCGAGTCGTTCAGCAATGTAGCGCCAGCGCGAACCTCGGCAATGCCGTCCTTGATGCGCACGGTGCGCAGCGTCAGGCCGGTATTCATGTCGCCGTTGAAGCCGACCATGCCGATCGCGCCGCCATACCATGCGCGCGGGCTCTTTTCATGGTTCTCGATAAAGCGCATCGCCCACAGCTTCGGTGCGCCGGTGACGGTGACGGCCCAGGCGTGGCTGAGGAACCCGTCAAAAGCATCCATATCGTCGCGCAGGCGGCCCTCGATATGGTCGACCGTGTGGATCAACCGCGAATACATCTCGATCTGCCGGCGGCCGATGACCTTCACCGAGCCTGGCTCGCAGACGCGGCTCTTGTCGTTACGGTCGACGTCCGAGCACATGGTCAGCTCGGACTCGTCCTTCTTGGAATTCAAAAGCTTCAGGATCTGCTCGCTGTCGGCGATCGGATCGTCGCCGCGCTTGATCGTGCCGGAGATCGGGCAGGTTTCGATGCGGCGGCCTGAGACGCGGACGAACATTTCCGGCGAAGCGCCGACGAGATATTCCTGATTGCCGAGATTGATGAAGAAGGAATAGGGAGACGGATTGATCGCCTTCAGCCGCTTGGAAATATCGGAGGGCTTGCTCTCGCAGCGTTCCATGAACTTCTGGCCCGGAACGACTTCGAAGAGATCGCCCTTGCGGAAACTTTCCTTCGCCTTGACCACCAGCTCGGCATATTCGCCGGGGCGATGATCGCTCTTCGGGGGAATGGTGCTCGTCTGACGGAACGGCTCGGCAGCGATGTCGCCGGACTTGCCTTCGGTGGAGACGCCGCCGTTGGCGAAATCGTAACGATCGATCCAGGCCTTGGCGGAGTAGTTGTCGACCACCAGGATTTCGTCCGGCAGATAAAGCACCATGTCGCGCTGATCGTCGGGACGCTTGAGCTTCAGATCGATCGCATCAAACTGGAAAGCGAGATCGTAGCCGAAGGCGCCGTAGAAGCCGATGCTGGCGTCGGCCTGCGAGTAGAAGAGATCGGTCACGGCGCGCAGCACCGTGAAGACGGTCGGCATCTTCGAGCGCTCTTCCTCGGTGAAGACACGATCCGGCATCTTTACCGTCAGATCGAGCCGGCGCGGCGTTGAGGCGCCAAGCACGACCTCGGAAACGGTCTTCAGCTTCTCGGCGATGAAGCCGAGAATGACCTCGCCCCGCTCGTTATAAGCTTCCATCCAGACATTGCGTCCATTGCAGGAAAGACCAAGCGGCGGATCAACGATGGCGGTATCCCAACGGGTGTAGCGGCCGGGATATTCGTAGTTCGACGAAAACACCGCGCCGCGGCGCTCGTCGAGCTTGTCGATATAGGACGAAACCGCATCCGCATAAGGCGTCGGCCGGCGCTGCCGGGTGACGGTGATCCCGCCCTTCGTCTCGTAGATTTCCGCACCATCATCCCGAAGGATCGTTACCATTGTTCCTCACTCCGTTGTCGGGCCCGGATGACAGGCGGCCTTTATAACAAAAAAGCCGCCTCGAATTTTCGGGCGGCTCACTCGTCGTCTTTGAACACGATTGGTCGAGGCCGCTTCAGCGTGCCCACCACCAAACTGCGATGTTGTTCAAGGACATGTTCATGGCGGGAATTGTTAGCGTGAGATGAGGTGATGCGCAAGCCGCAATCTCAGGGAACGGGCAGAAACGATGTTCGCCTCTGCCCTCGCCTTTTAAATCTGCCGTCCCGCCGCTGCGAAAAACCCCTCCGGTCCATCGACTTCGATCAACCGTTTTCGGTCTATAAGCCAAAAGCGATTGCCGACGGCGCGCACGAAGCTGCGATCGTGAGAAACAAGCAGGCAACTTGCCTCCTGCGCCATCAGCTCACCTTCCAGCGCCTCCTGCCCATCGATATCGAGATGGTTGGTCGGCTCGTCGAGCAGGTAGAAGTTCGGATTGGTGAGTCTGAGCACCAGCATCGACAATCGCGCCTTCTGACCGCCCGAAAGCCTGCCAATGGCGCGGCCCTACATGTCGACCCCCATGCCCGCACCAGCAAGCAGCGTTCGCGCCCGCTGTTCGCCGAGTTCGAACAGCCGCGTAATGACCCCGAGCGGCGTATCGTCCGGATCGAGATTGGAGAGCGCCTGATCGCTATAGCCTAGCGCCAGCGAAGGCGTTGCCTTGATCGCTACCGGTGCGCTCTGATCGGCAATGGCCCTGCGGATCATCTCGATGAGCCGGGTCTTTCCCGCCCCATTGTGGCCAAGCAGGACGATGCGATCGCCCTGGCAGATCCAACGTTTGCCGGTCTTGAACAGCAATGTGCCATCCGGCGTCTCGACGGACGCATCGTCCAGCGTCACCAATATCTTGGCCTGAATGCCGCGATTGGCGAGCTTGATTGCACCGGACGAACGCTCCTGATGGCCCGGCCGAGCTGCATCCTCCAGCCGCTCGGCGCGTGCCTTGAGCTGCTTCGTCTTCACCGTCAACAGATCGCTGCCGGAATTGATGCCGAGATTGTTGAGCTTGGCCGCCTGCTTGCGCAGTTGCTGTGCCGTCTTCATGTCCTTCTGGTAACGCCGCTCATCCGAGGCGTCGGCCTCGTCCAACACTGCCCGCGCCGGGCCATAGGGCAAGGCGTAGGCCGCCGATTGTTCCTGACGCAGGAACAGGGTGCGGTTGGTGACGGCATCGAGAAAGGCGCGGTCGTGGCTCGATATCAGAACCGGCACATCGCGTGGCAGAGCGTTCAACCACTCTTCGAGCAGCGCGATCTTGGCGAGATCGAGATGGTTGGTCGGCTCGTCCAGCAGCAGGATGTCTGGCTCGGTTACCCAGACACGGGCGAGCATGGCAAGCCGCTGCCAACCACCGCTGAGATTGGCAAGCGCCCTCTCCCGCAGCGCCTGCGGGACGTCGAGCGAATCCAGAGCGACGTCGACGCGCCAGCCCTCGCTCTCGGCTTGTTCGGCCGGCAGAGCGCGAAGTACCGCATCGTGGAAAGACATGTCAGCCAGATCGGCGGGCACATTCTGTTCGACATATCCAACCCGAAGGCCGCGCGAACGGGTGATGTCGCCCACCGTCGGTTCAAGCCTGCCGGCGATGCAATTGAGCAGGGTGGATTTCCCCCGGCCATTTGCGGCAACGAGGCCGATGCGGTCGCCGGCGCTGACGGTGAAATTCAGACTGGAGATAAGCGGCACACCCAGGGTGATGCCGAAATTGCGGAGATTGATCAGAGTCATGGTCTTCTTCCGGTCCGACCAAGCAAGCCAGCAACAGGCGCCTTATCGCCATGTGATGCTGAAGTTGCTCGGTAGATGTCGTGATACGGTCGCTTGAACGCAAAAATTCAGCGCCGCATTACCCAACAGGGGCAGACCAGGAGGAAATGAGTGAGAGACAGCCTCTGATCAGCCCTGCAAACGCATTTGCAGGGCATGAGTCGGACCGAACTGGCGATTACGCCAGACAAACGTCATCATGCGGTCCTCCTCTCTCAATAGGTTGCGCTGCCTTGATAGCATTGAACGCTGTGATAGACAATCGCGCGGCGTTTATAGGCAATCCGATGTTCGGGACGACGAAGCTGAGCATGCGCCCGGCTTCGTCCAATTGCTCAGGCTGCGAAATATTCGTCGCGATCGATGTCCTGAAGGAGGCCGGGCTGCTCCGGCAGCCATCCCAGCAATTCCCGCGTCCTTTGGCTGGAGGCCGGGCAATCGAGTCCGGCAAAATGTGCGAACCAGCCGAAGTGCTCTGCGGCCTCCTCCTGCGTCTTGCCGACGACCGGCAGGTTCAGGCGGCGGCCGATCACGCCGGCGATCTCCCGGAACGGTACGCCCTCTTCGGCGACGCCGTGGTATCGGGCGGCCCCGGCCTCCGTCTCAAGCGCAAGCCGGTAGAGACGGGCGGCGTCGAGCCGATGCACTGCCGGCCAGAGGTTCTGCCCTTCGCCGATATAGGCGGAAACACCTTTCTCTCGAGCGATGCGGATGAGGATCGGAACAAAACCATGATCGCCGACGCCGTGGACCGAGGGAGGAAGCCGCATCGCTGATGCACGCACCCCTTTCGCGGCAATCGACAAAACCGCCTGCTCGGAAGCGACGCGAGGAAACGAAGCGGGACCGAATTCCGGAATCTGGTCTTCGGTCGCGAGACGACCCGGCGAAAGCAGCCCGGTCCCGGAGGTAACGATCAGGCGGCGGTCGGAACCCGCCAGCGCCGAGCCGAGTGCCTCAATAACGCGCCTGTCCATCTCGCAATTTTCCGCAATTTTCGAGAAGTCGTGATTGAAACCAGTATGGATCACGCCATCCGAAGCGGCCGCGCCGTTGCGCAGGCTTTCCAGATCTTCAAGATCGCCTCGATGCACTTCGGCACCTGCGGCGACAAGAGATTTGGCACCGGCCTCAGAGCGGGTGAGACCGAGTACCCGATGGCCGGCATCGATCAATTCAGCAACAACAGCGGACCCTACGAAACCGGTCGCGCCGGTAACAAAAACACGCATGGGAAATTCTCCAGGTTCAAACTGAGAACACTATCCACGGATCAATTATCAGGGTAAAGTAGTGACCTTATACGGGTATAATGACTAACAGGACGAACATGCCGGCCGCAGACCACAACCCGCTTGGAACCTACCTCCGGGATCGCCGCACCAAGCTCGATCCGACCGCTTTTGGCCTTCCGCCGGGGCGCAGACGAACGGCCGGGCTGCGGCGCGAGGAAGTGGCACAGCGCGCCAATATCAGCGCGACATGGTACACATGGCTCGAACAAGGCCGCGGCGGCGCGCCCTCGGCCGATGTACTGGACCGGATCACCCGCGCCCTGATGCTGACAAATGTCGAGCGCGAGCACCTCTTCCTCCTTGCCCTCGGCCGCCCGCCCGAAGTGCGCTATCAGCCGGCAGAAGGTGTGACACCACGGCTTCAACGCGTGCTGGACTCGCTGGAGCTCAGCCCGGCGCTTGTGAAGAATTCCACCTGGGATATCATTGCCTGGAACCGTGCTGCTTCGGTCGTGCTCGCCAACTATGGCGATATCCCGCCGGAAGAACGCAACATTCTGCGTCTCGTTTTCTCCAGCTCCCGTGTGCGCAACGCCATGCCGGAATGGGAGGCCGATGCCCGCTTCATCGTGGCAGCGTTCCGCACTGAGGTGGCCCGGGCCGGAGCCGCCGAAAACGTCAAAGGCCTGGTCGAGGATCTTAGCCGCCGAAGCCCGGAATTCGAGGCGATGTGGCGCGACAACGACGTGCGCAGCTATGGCGAAGGCACCAAACATCTGCATCATCCGACCGCCGGTCCGATCGCCCTCGAATATTCAAGTTTTACGGTCGACGGCAGGCCCGATCTCGGCATGGTGGTCTACAATCCCGCGACATCGTCGGATGTAGACAAGGTAAGAGCGCTGCTCGCCGATCAGGCCTGACCAGTCGACCGGCAATACGGACAGCACGAAGGCCAGAAAATAGGAAAAGGGCGATGCCGAAGCACCGCCCTTTCTGCCATCACGATGAGGTCACTTAGAACTTCTGCGTCAGCGTCAGCTTGAAGGTCCGGCCCGGTTCCGAATAGAATTCGTGCGGCTGGGTCAGGCTGGTCGAAGCGACATTGAGTGCGTCGTAATAAGTCTTGTTGAAGATGTTGTAGACGCCGGCGCGCAGTGTCAGGCCCTTCACCTGCTCCGGCTCCCACCATCCCGTCAGATCGAAGATGCCGTAGCCCGGCGTGCGGAAGCTGTCGCCATCCTTCTTCGGTTCGCTCGTCGCCGTGATGAAGGTCAAGTCGGTTCCCCAGATCTCGGTGGCATAGCCGACGGTGAAGGCAGCCTTGGCCGGAGCGACGGAGTCGAGCCATTCGCCAGTGTCGGAGTCCTTGCCATTGGCATAGGCGAGCGCACCCTTGATATGGATGCCGTTGTCGAACTTCTTGTGCGCATTGACCTCGATGCCGAAGATGCGGACATTGGCGCGGTTGAAATACTCGGTGATCCCCAGCGGATAAGTGCCCGTCGGATCAACGGAAGTCTCGCTGTCGATGAAGTTCTTGTACTTGTTATAGAACCCGCCGATATGGCCGCCGAAATCGTCGTCGCCGAGATTCGCGCCGATTTCGACGCCATTGCTGGTTTCCGGCTTCAGATCGGGATTACCGTAGCTGACATAGCCGCCGGGGACGCCATAGTTCAGGTAGAGTTCGCTAACATTCGGCGCACGGAAACCCATGGCCCATTGCGCATAAAGCTCGATATTGTCCTGCGGCTGATACGCGGCGCGCAGCTTCGGCGAGAAGCGGGTATCGGACTGTCCGGATGGCAGGCTGGTATAGTTGGCGCTGTCGCGATAGGCGTCGGTATTCTTTGGCGAATAGTCATACCAGTCGAAGCGCAGGCCCGGCGTCAAAGAGAAGCCGCTGGAACCGATCTCGATCTTGTCGTCGACGAAGGCGCCGACGCGCTTGCCATCAACATCCGGCATATCAGACTGGTTGGTGTGCAGGAATGCGCAAGTAGCGCGCCAACGGGGAAGATTGCAGCTATCGCCACCGGCTGAATACTGATGCGTCTTGGTGAAGGCGACGTCGAGGCCGAAGGTGACGTTGTGATGCAGGCTACCGGTGTCGAAGGACTTCGAGGCATTGCCGTTGAAGCCGATGCTGCGATCTTCGACCTCGTTGCGGCGCCAATAATCGCCGATGACGGAGGTATAGCGATACCCTTCGGCGCCGTTTTCGCGCAGCAAATTCTGCCAGTAGAAAACCGCATTGGCGGTATCGATCAGAGAATCCTTGCTGTCAGCTTCGTATTTGTAGTCGAGCGAAACGCGGTTGCGTTCGATATTGTCGGTCTCATCATAGTTGCCGGGGCGGAAGTTGCCGGTCGGGCTCTGCTTGCTGCGCCAATCGGTGTCTGTGTCCTTATTGAAATGCTCCGCCGTGATGCCGAAGGTGCCGACATCGGTGTATTGGCGGATCTTGAAGAGGCCGTTGCGCTGGTTGTAGTCGGCCGGATCGGCTTCAGTGCGCTTGGTGGAATAGCCGCCAACGTCGCCGTTGTTTTCCAGCTCATGTCCGTGCGTATATCCGGCCTCGAAAAGGACAGCGGTATTGTCGATGCGCTTGGCAACGGCGGCTGACCCGCCGAGGCTGCGGTCGTCGCCATTATAGCCGAGTTTGAAGACGCCGCCCCAGGTGGCGTTGGCGCCGATCAGGTCTTCCGGCTCCAGCGTGCGCAGCACGAAAGCGCCGCCAAGGGCACCGGAACCAGCGCGGCTGGAATCGGAGCCCCGTACGATGTCGACTGTCGAAAGCGTGTTGAAGTCGAAACTGTTGACGCCGCCATCCGCATCACGCGCGCCGTCGAGCAAGAACGGGACTTCGATGCCGTCGATCGTCGTCAACACGCGGTCGTCTTCCAGGCCGCGAATATTGATGCTGCCGCTGGTGCGGTCGAAGCCGACGCCGACCGCAGTACTGCGGCCGAGGTCCTCGATACGGGTGATCTGATTGTCGTCGATCTCCTGAGCTGTCGTCTCGGTGGTCGTCGGCGAGTCGGCGAGCACGTCTTTCGACGCTTTCCCCTTGACTACGATCGGCTTCAGCTCCGTTCCGCGATCGCTCTTCGCCGCCGCTTCGCCCGTGGTCGTATCATTTTGATTTGCCGTCTGCGCATAAGAGGCTGTGCCGAGCCCAAAGGCCAGAAACGCCGTGCATGCCAAGAGAACCGAGCGGGATCGCCGGACAACCATAACCATTCCTTTCGAATTGCTTCACCGGGCTGGCTGGTTGGTGCTTCTGACGCACGCAAGGGGCTGGCTGGGTTCATTTTAGTTAACGAAGCGGAGCAATTTCCGCCTTCTTTCTGCCGCATAAAAAACATGACTATAATTGTCAATATATTTAGCCAGAATAATCATGAATAAAATTATCATGTTTTAATGCAAACCAATAAAGTTGCTGAATTGCAACGAAATCGCTGCATCGAGCGTTTCTCCCGGCGTTGCCATTAGAAATGGGTGAAATACTTGATGCTGTTCCGGATCATCTCCGTCACCACCGCCGTCGCCATGTTGACGGCCGCCTCCCTCCCCGAGACCGGCCCGATGCCGCAGCCCAAGCCGGATAGCGAACAAACCCAGGCGCCCAGCGACCTGCCGATACCGGCTCAAAAACCGGATGCCTCCGAGACTGAACCACCCGCGAAGGAAATGCAGGGGCCGCCAAAGCCACCGCTGACCATCGCAGCGGAATCGGACGAAGAGCATCAGGCCTGTCTTAGAGAATTGAGCGCCATGGGTGCGGTATTCAAGGACATTCCCCGCATCGATGATGGCAACGGCTGCGGCATCGACAAGCCGATTGCCCTCTCCGAACCATTGCCGGGCATCAAGATGAAACCGGAAGGCACACTGCGCTGCGAGGCCGCCCTGGCGCTAGCCCACTGGATGAAGGAAAGCGTGATCCCCGCTGCCGCAACCGCGCTGAAGGACAATGGCCGGATTACCGAGATCAACCAGGCCTCGACCTATATCTGCCGCCTGCGCAACAACGCTACCACCGGCAAGATTTCGGAACATGCACGCGGCAATGCCATCGACATCGCCAGCTTCACTTTCGAAAACGGGAAGACCGTCGGCATCGAGCCCCGCCACGAAGACCCGACGCTGACAGGTGCGTTCCAGCGCAGCGCCAGCGCCTCCGCCTGCCTCTACTTCAGAACCGTCCTGGACCCGGACAGCGACGCCGCGCACGAGACCCATTTCCATCTGGACGTGCTGAAAAGGAACGGCGAGTTCAGATACTGCCACTAAATCTCAGGCTTGAGACGGCCGCGGATTCGCGGACGCAGTTGCACTGGAATCAGAACTTAAAACAATCCCTCGATATACCCCTGATCATTGAGGAAAATCCGTTCTGCTGCCGGTGATTTTGGCAGGCCCGGCATGGTCATGATCTCGCCGGTGATAACGACGACGAAGCCGGCGCCGGCGGAGAGACGCACTTCGCGGACGGGCACGATATGACCCTCCGGCGCGCCGCGGACGTTCGGGTCCGTTGAGAAGGAATATTGCGTCTTCGCCATGCAGACCGGCAGATGACCATAGCCCTGATCCTCCCAAGAGCGCAATTGATCGCGCACGGCCTTGTCTGCGGTCACCTCGCCGGCGTGATAGATTTTCGAGGCGACGATCTCGATCTTTTCAAGCAGGGAGAGATTGTCGGGATAGAGCGGCTGGAATTTCGCCTGGCCGGATTCGGCAAGCTCGACCACCTTATAGGCAAGCTCTTCGATCCCCGCCGATCCCTCGGCCCAGTGGCGGCAGAGGATAGCCTCGGCGCCGAGACGCGCCACATAATTCTTCAGCGCCTCGATCTCCGCATCCGTATCCGAGATGAAATGATTGATGGCAACGACAACCGGCACGCCGAATTTGCGGACATTGGCGACGTGCCGCCCGAGATTGGCGCAGCCCTTCACCAGGGCTGCGACATTCTCCTGCCCGAGATCATCCCTCTTGACACCGCCATTCATTTTCAGTGCCCGCACCGTTGCGACGATAACGGCCGCATCCGGAGAAAGGCCGGCCTTGCGGCACTTGATATCGAAGAATTTTTCCGCACCGAGATCGGCGCCGAAGCCCGCTTCGGTCACGACATAGTCGCCGAGCTTCAGCGCCATGCGCGTGGCGATTACCGAATTGCAGCCATGGGCGATGTTGGCGAAGGGGCCGCCATGCACCAAGGCCGGATTGTTCTCCAGCGTCTGTACCAGGTTCGGCTGCATCGCGTCCTTGAGCAGTACCGACATTGCCCCATCCGCCTTGAGGTCGCGGGCATAGACCGGCGTACGGTCGCGGCGGTAACCGATGATGATGTTGCCGAGCCGCTTTTCCAGATCCGTCAGATCGGAAGCCAGGCAGAGGATCGCCATGACTTCGGAGGCGACGGTGATATCGAAACCGCTCTCGCGCGGGAAACCATTAGCCACGCCACCGAGCGAGGTGACGACATCGCGCAGCGCCCGGTCGTTCATGTCCATGGCGCGGCGCCAGGTGATGCGGCGAACATCGATATTCTGTTCGTTGCCCCAATAGATATGATTGTCGATCAGCGCCGCCAAAAGATTGTGCGCCGCAGTGACGGCGTGGAAATCGCCGGTAAAATGCAGGTTGATGTCTTCCATAGGGATGACCTGCGCATAGCCGCCGCCCGCCGCGCCGCCCTTCACGCCGAAGCAAGGTCCGAGCGAGGCCTCACGCACGCAGACGATCGCCTTCTTGCCGATGCGGTTGAGGCCGTCGCCGAGGCCAACGGTCGTCGTTGTCTTCCCCTCGCCGGCCGGCGTCGGATTGATGGCGGTGACGAGGATCAGCTTGCCGTCCTTGTTGCCCGCCTTCGAGGCAATGAACTTCGCTCCGATCTTCGCCTTGTCATGCCCGTAAGGCGCGAGATCTTCGGCGGGAATGCCGAGCTTGGCGCCGATCTCGACGATCGGCAATTTCTTCGCGGCGCGCGCGATTTCTATATCGGATTTCACCGCTGTCATAACACCCGTTCCCGCCCTGAACATGGAGGCATTCACCCTGCCGGGATAGCCCAATAAATATCGACTGTGAATAGCCGCAGATTGCAGTCCTTTCCGAAACCATGCTGCCTTGCAGCAAAGCACTGACAGACCTATTTTCGCGGACGAGCTGTAAAGCGAATGGAAAAGGATAAGGCATGAAGTCCCTGGAACTACTGGTCGAGCGCATCATTCTCTCCAGCCGTTGGATTCTGGTGGTCTTCTATCTCGGCCTTGCGGCTGCGCTCGCCATCTATGGCGTCTCGTTCGGCTACAAATTCCTGAAGGTCGCCGCCGGCGTCTTTGAGTATGACGAGGCGGATATGATTCTCGCCATTCTCGGCCTGATCGATGCCGCACTGGTGGCCAGCCTCATCGTCATGGTGATGATTTCCGGCTACGAAAATTTCGTCAGCCGCTTCGACGAGGCCGACGACGAAGTCTCTTTCCTCGGCAAGCTCGATTCCGGCAGCCTGAAGATCAAGGTCGCTTCTTCCATCGTCGCCATTTCGTCGATCCACTTGCTGCAGATATTTCTCAATGCCACCCAATATGAGAACGGCAAACTGATGTGGCTGACGATCATGCACCTCGCCTTCGTCGTCTCTGCGCTTCTGCTCGGCTATCTCGAAAAGATCATGGCAAAGGCCAAAGGCAAGGACGCCTGAGGCCTAAAAGCGCGGTTATTCGCCGACGGCTGCCGGGGCACTCGAGGCGGCGGGCGGGGCAGCACACTCCGCAATCGATTGGTTGCTCTTACAGTCCCTTGCGGCAACGAGTTGGTCGGCAGCGGCAAGCTCCGTCGTCAATCGCAGCTTCAGTGCATCCATCTGCGCGATGAGATGGATCGAACTCGGCCGAGTGCCGAGCATCAGGCCGACAAGCGATTTATCAACGCCCATCTCATTCAGAAAACCGACGAGCCTCGCCGTCTGTTTCCGATCGAGCTTGGTCGTATCGTGCTTGCCGACGAATTTGCGCCCCACCTCCCGTGTGGACAGGACCTTTCGCTTGCCATTCACCAATTCATATTCCGTGCGGTATTGGACGCGCACCTCGCTGTAGGTGGTGGTGATCTGATGAACGCCAAGGAGCGCGAAGGGGCTGGAGACACGCTCGGTGCCGCCGGCAAAAAACAGCGGGCACGCCGAAAAGCAGATGGCGCCGAGGGAAAAAGTCTCGCCCCTGATGGAGCCATCCTTTGCGCGGGCAGCCGAACAGATCGGCTCGGCATAGGAGCAATCGCGCGAACGCGTCCTGCCGACAGCAATCGCAAGTTTCTGCTTACGAATGACGTAGGCCATCTCCATGGCCGCCCGGACATCGCCGCCCGGCGAGCTGACGATGATCGGCAATTTCCTGCCGCCGAGGCGTTTCAGCAGCCTTTGCAATTTCTTCGGCGAATCCGCCATGATCTGCCCTTCGGCGGAGATCCAGTCCGGGCAGTTATTATTGGCGCGGCACCGGGCCATGTCACCATGCACCAGAATGAAGTCCATGGATTGCCCGGCGCCAGCGCCGGCAGCCTCAGCAGGCGTGAAGGAAGGCAACAGAAGCAAAACGGTCGTCAGGAGCCACAAGGCCTTCTGGCAACGCCGAGCGACATGCTGCTGGAACAAACGGAAGATCATAAACTAGAAGCCTGGAAGCGATTGCTATGAAAGACCGATAGCAATCGCTTTTGACCTTCGCAAGGCAAGCCTTGATGGCCGTCCGTCGGCCCTCGCCCATGGCCGATCGGCCGACATTGCCGCCTGTCATTTCCGGACGTGAGCGACGCTCACACCTGTGCAGCAGTGGAGAAGTCAAGGCAGCAAGATTTTTGCTCGAAAATGTCACTTTTCGGAAAAGTAATACAAATCAGAACTTTACCATATTAAGACATATGAAAATGGAATTATTTCTGAATGGTGTCGCAAATTTGTCTCTAGCATTCGCCCGGAAATCCGGTATTTGATACCGATAACACGCTATGGGCGCCTATATCCAAATGTCCTATATCATCACCGCCGAGAGACAATTATTGCTTTCCGCCGAGTTGGCAACGGCCCGCACACAGACGGCTTTTGCACAGGCTTTGGAGCGTGCGAGTTCCGCTTTCGGTTTCAGCCACGTAGCCCTCATGAACGCTCCGGCTTCGGAAGATTCCATGCTGGCGCCGCTTGTCGTCGAAGGCTCGCTGCCGCCGCAGTTTCTGCGTGATTTCGATCGTTACCAGTTGCTCCGCCGCTGCTCCATGTTGATGCGTGCGCGGGACTCTGTCATGCCGCGCCCGTGGCACCTGCTGGAAAAGGGCGCCGTCCAGGACATGGACCTGCCGCGCGAGCTGCGCACACTCTTCACCAACCACAATTGTACGATGGGCATCGTCATTCCCATCAATTCCTCTGACGGACAGCGCCTCGTCTTCTGGTTCATGGGCAATCGCAGCAGTCTTGGGCAGAGCGAGCTCAACGAGCTCACCATGATCATGCTGCAAGGGCTCGACACCTACAATTGCATCAAGCGCAACGACGGTTCCGTGCCGCATATGCTTTCCGCCAGGGAGCTGGAAGTGGTTCGCTGGACGGCGCAGGGCAAAACTTCAGTCGAGATCGGCCAAATTCTTTCCCTCTCCGATCACACGGTCAACGCCTATATGACCAACGCGATCCGGAAGCTCGATTGCGTTAATCGCACGCAGTTGGTCGCCAAGGCCATCCGATTAAAGCTCATTAGCTAGTTTCCGTCCACAAACATACGTATTTCGGCGCGTTTACAAGGGCTTGTGCTTGGAGGAGAGAGTAGTTTAGGGCGACCGACAGGATCATGGGCGCTTGTTGTTGGACAGTATACAGTTGGCGGCGCTGAGGCGTACGCCATGAAGGCCGGCATTGGTAGCGACGGCGTAATTCCAAAAGCTAGTCGGAGTTCAGGTCGGTTTGAGGCGGGTGAAGAGGACGAGGTTGTAAGCCACAACGGAGGACCAGACGTAGGTCTTGAAGTGGTCAAGGCCCCGCCAGGTGCAGCGTGCCAAGCCGTAGGCACGCTTGAGGCATGATATTCCGGCTTCGATACCGGCGCGGAAGTTGCGCAGCTTGCGATAGACCCAATTGCTTCTGACCATGTCCTCGACCTTGAGGCCAGCTTTTTGTGGAATGCCATGTCGCGAACGCCCCAGGTCTTGGCTGTGGCCAGGTTGCCGCGACTGGCAAAGCCGCCGTCGGCCGCCGCCTGCCGCGGCGCGTGTCCATAGACGGCGATGTGGCGCTCCAGCATTGGCAGCAGCCGCTCGCTGTCGGGCGGATTACCCGCCTCGATCACGAGATCGAGGATCATGCCGCTTCTGCCGGTGGTCAGGTTGAGCTTGTGGCCGTATTCGGTCTCGCGGCTACCTTTGACGATGATATCGGCATGGGGTTCGAACAGGCTTACCAGCTTCTCGCCCGCCGGCAGCTTCTCTCCCGCCAGTACTCGCCGCTCGCTCTGTTTGATGATGCGTTCGATCAGCGGTCGATAGCGGCAAACCTGGGCCTGCCAGAGTTGGACGAGCGGATTGCTCGCCACGCCCAGTCGCTCGGTTGCCTGCTTCAGATATGCCAAGGTCGCGCGGGCGATCGCGATCAGCTCACGGTAGAGCCGGGCCCGATTGGGCTGACCGCGTGTGAACTGGATTTTGCGGGCACGCTTCTTGGCCGCGCGGCAATGATCGCGCCATGCCAGGCCGGCGCCGACCAAGGTATCTGCCTTCTTCAGCAGGCGCACCATGACCCGCACGGCATCCCACAGCAGGCTGCTGTCGCTCGGTTCGTGTATGAGTGCTGAGGTCACTGTACTGTCCAGCCGCACGACCGTGCCGTCCTCCAGCTTCGCCTGCCGAGCGCTCGACAGCAGCGCCCGATTGATCGCTTCCCAGGTCTCGGGTCGGATCGCGCTGATCGTCTTTTGCAGCACTGACTTTTGCGGGCTCCATGACCACGGCAGACGCGCAAAGGCCCGAAACGATGCGGAGTCCTCGAGATGGAACGCCAGTTCCTGGTAGCTCAGCTGCCGGTATTGCTTGAGCAATGCGCAACGCAGCACTGCCTCGGCCGGCAGCCCTTGCCGTCCGGTGGGCTTGACACCGTGCCGACCCAGATCCCGACCCACCAAGCCAAACAGATCGTGATGCTCGTCCAGCCACTGCGACATCGCCTTCAGTTCGTGGCCGATCTCGTGCGTAGCGAAAACATCGAATATACTGGCTTGGACGGTGCGTTCTTGGCGCATTGTCGGCTCCGGCGGTTGCAGATTGTGCTTCGGAATCAGTGGCATGAGCCCAAAGTATACCTGAAACCGCCGGGCCTTACCCGCGCAAAATTCAGATTCACGTAATAATATCAATAAGTTGTCGTTTGTGGACGGAAACTAGCTAGCCGTTTTACCAAATCCCACTAACGACCGCCTTGCCCTTTAACGGCCGCCGAGAACGGTGCGCATCTCCACCAGATTCGAGCGCACACGTAGGATGTAGAATCCCATGGTCGCGAGATGGCTCGGCATGATCCAGCCGTCTTCGCGCCCGTTCGAAATGATCGCCGGCTGGATCCGCAAGGCTGCTTGCAACTGCTTCATGGTGCCGGTCCAGAGCGTACCAAGATTGCGCTCGGCGATGACCTGCTGGAAATCGGCGCCAACGGCGCTCAGGATGCCGTAATAGCCATAGAGCTGACCATAGGCGAACCAGAAACGGTCATCGGCGCGCATGTCAAACCAGCCGTAATTATGGTTCTCCGATCGCTCCGCCAGAATGTCCGAGGTACTGCCGAGATCGTTGGCGACGCGATCGATGAATTGCAGGAGGTTGTCGGCGCGGCTGTCGAACACGGCATTACAGGTGCCGAGATCGTTGTTGAACTTGCGCAGGCTGCCGATTGCCGCGCGATAATAGCTCGGTGTGGGCGTCTTCGGACCAAAGGGACGCATGCCGAAATACCAGCTCGTTTCGTCGAATTGCAGATTGCCACGCGCGCTCTGCAGATCGCTGTTGATGCCGGATGTGCCGCGCACGCGGCCGAGCGTATCGACCAGTTCTACCGAAGTGCGCCGCACCGCCTGGTTCACGCCGCGCTGAAACGCCGCCTTGTTGTCGAGGAAAGGCGTGTCATCCCAGCTCATGCCGAAGAACCCCAGCTTGTAGAGCAGCATCGAGGAGATCCAGGCATTCTGGTTGACGTTGAAATCGGTGAGGTCAGCGGTAACGTCGACGATCGCGGAGGTCTGGCAGGTCTTCGGCGCATTCGCGACTGCCTGCTGTCCATTCACGGCCGGCAGTTCCTGCCCTGCCCCGACCTTGCGGTCTGAAAACTTGTAGACGTCAGGATAATTGGCATCGAAGCCGCTCCAGGCCTGCGTCTGCCAGATAAAATAGATGTAGAGCGTCCCGATCAGCGCCAGGAAGACGGCAATCGGCAGCTTGATCAGCCAATTGCGCTGCCGGTACCAGCCGTGAGCGGCAAGGAAAGGCCAGAGTATCCAAACGACGAGAAGCCCCAGGCCGCGTGCAATGGCGCGGCCGATCCGCTTGAAGAACGCGGCGATCGAATCAAGCATGAACCTCTCCTTTGCTGCGCCGCGCGTCCCTTGGACAAACAATGGACGCAGGACACCTTGAGCCTGCACATAGCGTGAAAATCGCTCTGGATTTTCATGCGTGTGGAGGCATGTCGCTATTCTCGCTCAAGCAGATATGTGTTCCCAAGGGAGACAGCAACCGGCTGTTGTCATTTTTCAATCAATGATCAGGTCTCCGGCTCGGTCTCAGCCGACGACTCGACGACAGCCGCAGGGGCGGCCAGCAGATGCGGCTCCAGCCGCCGCGTAAAGACGCCATCGGCGCGAGCCTTGCGCGCAGCGAGATCATGCCCCGCAAGCACGTTCGCCTCGAAGGCCGCGATCAGAGCGGCAACCCTGGCTGGCCTTTCGGTGGCCGGCAACGGCGGCACAGCTTCCGATATCACCGCGTTCAGCAAGGCAATCCGCTGCTCGATGTCGATGGCAAGCTTGCCCGCCATCGCATTGACGGCGGCGATTTTTGCGTTGAGGACGTTCGCCAGTTCCTCGTAGATATCGATCAGCCGCTGTAGCGCTGTCCGCCCCGGCTGCAATGCCCGCTCCTGCTCATGAAGAGCATCCTGCTCGGCGACCAACCTGCTATACTCGGCCTCCAATTCCGATCGTGAAGCGACATCGCGAGCACTGGAAATGCTGCTGCGCCGGTCGAAAATTCTTGGAATAAAAGCATCCGCTTGGCGCTGCACTTCTTCTATCTCGAAATCAATGTGCTGCCGCCGCTCGATGATCCGCACGAGATGCGCCTCGCAATCGCGGAAGGACCGAACCAGCGCCGGTCGGGCGGTCTTGAACTGCGTATCGAGCGATGCTGACGCTGCAAGGGCCGCATCGAGATCGGCCGCAATCGACGCCGGCTCGGCACGGCCCTGCCCCATCCGGCGCCCGAGCAGCCCCGACGTATCGATCCCGGCCTTCTCATCGAACAGCCGCCGGTGTTGCAAATCCGCGGCCGCGGTCAATAAATCGAGTTGCTTCACCAGCGACAGCGCCAGAGTTTTCCAGCGGTCGAGCAACTCGATCGTCTCGCGTACCAGCGCCTCTTCCACCGGGAAATTGATGGCATCGAAACGTCCATTGCCCTTGGCATTGCGGCCGAGCCCGGCATTGGCCGCATCCATGCCCTTGATCGCGTCCTCAAGCATCGCGCGGGCCTTGTCGATTTCGCCGTCGAAGGAGTGGGCCTTGACCATGAAAGCGTCTCTCAATTGCCGTTGCCAGCGAGACTAACCGCTTATATGCGCAAAGAAAATGCCCCGAGCGTGCAAACCCGCCTCAGTGTGCGACAGCCGGGCTCTTCAAATAGGCGATCAGATTGTCCAGATCCTTGTCACTTTTCAAACCGGGGAAAGTCATCTTCGTGCCCTTCACCAGGAATTGCGGACTGGGCAGATATTTTCTGAGCAGCGCCTCGTCCCAGACCTTGCCGTCGGCACCGAACGCCTTCATCGCCGGCGAGTAGTTGTAATCGGGGATGGTGGCGACGGGACGACCGACGACGCCCATCAGCGACGGCCCGACATGGTTCTCATGTTCGGTTGCCGTGTGGCAGACGGCGCACTTCTTGAAGACTGCCGCACCGGCAACTGCATCTCCATCGGCAAGCGCGGCCGAAGCGGAAAAAAGAACGGCGGCCACGGCCGTCAGACAGCGCAACTTCATGATTCCTCCACCATCGGATGTCTGGACGTATTCCCGACAGCCGCGACCATAGAGAAATTCGCCGCCGCCTGCCGGATGACGCAATGCCGCGGGCACTTCACTCCCCGGCCATGGCCTCTTCCCAGTGACGGCGGCAGAGGGAAACATATTTGTCGCTGCCGCCGATCTCGATCTGCGCCCCCTCATGCACCACCCTGCCCTGTCCGTCGAGGCGTACCAGCATCGTCGCCTTGCGGCTGCAGTGGCAGATCGTCCGCACCTCGCGCATCTCGTCGGCAATCGTCAAAAGTTCCTGCGAGCCGGGAAAGAGCTTGCCTTGGAAATCCGTGCGCAGCCCGTAAGCCATGACCGGCACGCCGAGGCGATCGACGATGTGGGCAAGCTGCCAAACCTGCTCGCGCGAGAGGAACTGCGCCTCGTCGACGAAGACGCAGGCAAGCGCTTCCTCGGCGTGCAGATTGTCCGCCATCGCAAAGAGATCGTCCGTTTGATCGAAAGGTGTGGCGGCCATCTCCAGGCCGATGCGCGAGGCGATCTTGCCGCGACCGGCGCGGTCATCCAGGGCGGCGATAAAGGCAACGGTCCGCATGCCGCGTTCTTGATAATTATAGGCCGCCTGCAGCAGCATGGTCGACTTGCCGGCGTTCATCGTTGAATAGTGGAAGTAAAGCTTGGCCATGATATTCTCCTTGAGCGTCTCATGGGTTTTCCATCGCCGGAAGGAAAGACGCCTTTGGCGAAAACCACAGGAATTGCGGGCTTAGGTGGAACAAGATCGCCTCGGCAACACACGGCTGAAAAAAACGTAAGGGAGTCGCAATCAGCCCCCGCAAACCGGCGCAAATACAATGAGGTCGCTTGAAAATGTCAGTTATTGGTGGTTGCTTGGGAACGTTAGACTGGGAGTCACACAATGATAAAAATGACTTTAACCGCATTTGCCTTCGCCTCAGCTCTTTCCGCGCTGACGCTGGGTGCAACCACCGCATCCGCCGCTGAGCCGGCAAGCTGTGGCACCGTACATTTCGCCGATGTGGGCTGGACCGACATCACCTCCACCACGGCGACGGCCTCCGTCCTCCTGAAGGCGCTCGGCTACGACACCGACGTCAAAGTGCTCGCCGTGCCGGTGACCTATCAGTCGTTGAAGAACAAGGACATCGACGTGTTCCTCGGCAACTGGATGCCCTCCATGGCCGAGAACATCAAACCGTTTGCCGCCGACAAGTCGGTCGAAACCGTTCGCCCCAATCTCGAAGGTGCGAAATACACGCTTGCGACGAACGCAAAGGGCGCGGAGCTCGGCATCAAGGACTTCAAGGATATCGCCACGCACAAGGATGACCTTGACGGCAAGATCTACGGCATCGAGCCGGGCAATGACGGCAACCGCCTGGTTATCGACATGGTCGACAAGAACACCTTCGGCCTCAAGGGCTTCGAAGTGGTCGAGTCCTCCGAACAGGGCATGCTTGCCCAGGTTTCGCGAGCCGACAAGGAAGGCAAGCCGATCGTCTTCCTCGGCTGGGCTCCCCATCCGATGAACACGACCTACAAAATGACCTACCTCACGGGCGGTGACGACATCTTCGGACCGAACTTCGGCGGCGCAACCGTCTACACCAACGTTCGCGCAGGCTATCTGCAGGAATGCCCGAATGTCGGCACCTTCGTTAAAAACCTCGTCTTCTCGCTGCCGATGGAAAACGAGATCATGGGCAAGATCCTGAATGACGGCAAGGAGCCGGAGGCGGCTGCCACGGAATGGCTGAAGGCTAATCCGACCGCGGTTACTCCCTGGCTCGCTGGCGTCACCGCCAAGGACGGCAGTGATGGGCAGGCGGCAATCAAGTCCAAGCTCGGCCTTTGACATGCGGGGACAAGGGGCGGCTCAACCGCCCCTTTCTCTTCCGTGAACGAGACTGCTTCCCTCCTATTGCGTCACACATCGGGCAGCGACCCGCATGGCGCCATAGGCCGTTATTCTCCGGCGGCCCTATCCGGAATTATTTGAGACGCCCGGAATCGCCGCCCCAATGGTGGGCAAAGACGTGAACTGGTTAAACGATTACCGCATCCCTATCGGTCCATGGGCCAAGGCCTTCGTGGATTGGCTGACGAGCAATTTCATATGGTTCTTCGACGGCCTTTCCTTCGTTGCCTCGCATGGGATCAAAGGACTTTTGTTCCTCTTGCAGGCACCGCATCCGCTGGTCGTTGTGATCATTTTCGCGGCCGTTGCCTACTGGCTGCGCCGGAGCATTCCGGTCACGATCCTGACCCTGGTCGGCCTGTTGATCACCATCAACCAGGGTTACTGGAAGGAGACGACCGAGACGCTTGCGCTGGTGCTGGCCTCCACTTTCGTCTGTATGCTCGTGGGCGTCCCCCTCGGCATCGCCGCCGCTCGCCGTCCATGGCTCTATGCCTTCATGCGACCGGTCCTCGACCTGATGCAGACTATCCCGACCTTCGTCTATCTGGTGCCGGCGATGATTCTGCTCGGCCTCGGCATGGTACCGGGCCTGATCGCCACCGTCGTCTTCGCCATTCCCGCATCGATCCGTATGACCCGCCTCGGCATCATCTCGACGCCGCCCTCTCTCGTCGAAGCAGCCGAAGCCTTCGGTGCGACACCGCGACAGGTGCTGCGCAAGGTCGAGGTGCCCTTTGCCACGCCACAGATCATGGCCGGCTTGACGCAGACGATCATGCTCTCGCTCTCGATGGTCTCCATCGCCGCCCTTGTCGGCGCGCCTGGCCTCGGCGTGCCGGTACTGCGCGCATTGAACAGCGTCAACGTCGCCAAGAGCTTTGATTCCGGCTCCTGCATCGTCATCCTGGCGATCATTCTCGACCGCATGTTCCGTGCCCCCGGCGAAGGAGAAAAATCATGACCACCGCCGTCGGCTTCAAAAATGTCAGCATCATCTTTGGCGATCGTCCCGAGACAGCGCTGAAACTTGCCGATGCCGGCAAGTCGCGCGACGAGATCGGCAAGGCGACCGGCCTTGTGCTCGGCGTCGCCAACGCCTCGCTCGAGATCGAGGAAGGCGAAATCCTCGTGCTCATGGGCCTCTCCGGCTCAGGCAAGTCGACGCTCCTGCGCGCGGTCAACGGCCTGGCGCCGGTCGTGCGCGGCGATGTCATTGTCAATAGCAAGACCGGACCGGTCAATCCGTATAGCTGTAACCCCAAGGCGCTGCGCGACCTGCGCATGCATACCGTTTCGATGGTGTTCCAGCAGTTCGCGTTGCTGCCCTGGCGTACCGTCGCCGACAATGTCGGCTTCGGACTGGAGCTGGCCGGCGTGCCCGAGGCTGAGCGCAAGAAGCGCGTCGACGAGCAGTTGCAGCTCGTCAACCTGACGCAATGGGCAAACCGCAAGGTCAACGAGCTCTCTGGCGGCATGCAGCAGCGCGTCGGCCTCGCCCGCGCTTTTGCGACCGGCGCGCCGATCCTGCTCATGGACGAGCCGTTCTCTGCGCTCGATCCGCTGATCCGCACCCGCCTACAGGACGAACTTCTGGAATTCCAGCGCCGTCTGAAGCGGACGATCCTCTTCGTCAGTCACGATCTCGACGAGGCCTTCCGCATCGGCAACCGCATCGCCATCATGGAGAGCGGACGGATCATCCAGTGCGGCACGCCGCAGGAAATCGTCAAGAACCCCGCCGATCAATATGTCGCTGACTTCGTGCAGCACATGAACCCGATCAGCATGTTGACCGCCCGCGACGTCATGCAACAGGGTCTCGGCCACTCCGCAGCAGGCGGCTCGGTCACTGCCACAGCAACGGCCACAACGCCGCTCGTCGATATCCTCGACGCGCTGACGCATCAGCCCGGCAATATCGGCGTCGTTGACAACGGCGTGATTATCGGGACGATTTCCGCCCAGGATGTCGTGGCTGGCCTCACCAGCCACCGGCGGAGAGAGTAGTCTATCCTCATGCTCTCTCCTGCCCTGCGAGAGAGCGACTATGAACGATAAACCGTCCGTATTGCGGGAAACCGATGACGAGGCGCGCAAGCAGGCACGTATCCTGCTGCGCGCCGCTCGTTATGCGGCCATGGCCGTCATCGATCCGGAAACAGGCTTCCCTTCCGTCAGTCGCGTACTGACCGGCACGGATATCGACGGCGTGCCCGTCATTCTCGTCTCCGGCCTTTCAGCCCATACCAAGGCGCTGGCGAGAGATCCCCGCGCCTCGCTTCTCTTCGGGGAACCAGGCAAAGGCGACCCGCTCGCCCATCCGCGCCTCAGCGTTCAATGCAACGCCGAACGCGTCGATCGCGAAAACCGTCTGCACGGACGCATTCGTTCGCGCTTTCTCGCCCGGCACCCCAAGGCAAAGCTTTATGCCGATTTTGCCGATTTCTGCTTTTTCCGCCTCATACCGCTTACCGCCAGTCTTAATGGCGGTTTTGGAAAAGCATATGTCCTGCCCGGGAACGATCTGATGATTCTCTCGACGGCTAGCGAGATGATTGCTGAACAGGCAGATGCGATAGTGCGAGAATTACTAGCCCACTACCCTTGTATCATTACAACTATAGTGGAGAGGTTGAGAGGATCGGGCGGTAAAAATTGGCGTATTTGTGGCTTAGATATGGCAGGAATCGACCTAATTCGGGGAGATGAGACGCTAAGATGGGAATTTGACCCACCATTGTCGGAGTTGCAGGGCACTCATACATACATATCTAAAATAGCATACTCGATACCTTAAATTTAGGTATATACAATCTTTGGCCTATATTGGTATTGTTACTTATCGGATTAATTCCCCGATTAGAAAAATACCCCCGCAATTTCTGATGTACGCTCCGCATTAGGAAGATTAAAAGATGAAGACAAGAAATTTGGCCGAACACTCCAACGTGGCGGCAGCATTATTATCTGCTATGGCGAACCCGAAGCGCCTTATGATTCTTTGCAGCCTGGTCAAAGGGGAAGTTCCGGTTGGCGTATTGGCCAATCAGGTGGGGCTCAGCCAATCTGCACTCTCCCAGCATCTTTCGAAGCTGCGCGCCCAGAAGCTGGTGAAGACCCGCCGCGATGCTCAAACGATTTACTACTCCAGTACTTCAGACTCGGTCATCCGGGTTCTGGAAACGCTGGAAGACATTTATTGTGAACCGGAAAAAAGTAGATCGGCTGCTTAATAGCCAAAACTGGCTCTAGGTATGTCGAGGCAAGATCTCTAAGGAAAAGATAATTTCCGACCCTTAAGATCAAGCCCCTTTCATCACCACATATATAACTGATTTGGCTGGCAAATTTCCCAATTTGCCAGCCTTTTCGCGTTTAGCGGCTTGTCCTCGGCGGTTCGCGACGCAGTGGAGGAGACCGGGCCAAAGCGAAACCGCCCCTCGTCATCCCCTGTCCCCTACCTTTGTCTTGACGTCAGGGGGCCGACTGATAATTTGACCGGGCAGTAAATAATCACGCGGTTCCGCACCGCGATCGGGAAATGGCCCCCGAATGGCCATTGGAGAACAGCATGTCCGACCGTTTGAATGCCACCCCCAACGATTTGCGCGCCTTCTGGATGCCGTTTACGGCCAATCGTCAGTTCAAGAAGGAGCCGCGCCTCTTCGTCAGCGCCAGGGATATGTACTATACGACCCATGACGGTCGGCAGGTGCTGGACGGAACTGCGGGTCTGTGGTGCGTGAATGCCGGCCACTGCCGGCCGAAGATCACCGAAGCCATTCGCCAGCAGGCGGGCGAACTCGACTATGCGCCGGCCTTCCAGCTCGGCCATCCCAAGGCGTTCGAGCTGGCAAACCGGCTGGTGGACATCGCGCCGGAGGGCATGAACCATGTTCTCTATACCAACTCAGGTTCTGAATCCGTCGAAACCGCGCTCAAGGTGGCGCTTGCCTATCATCGCGTGAAGGGCAACGGCTCGCGTTTCCGCCTCATCGGCCGCGAGCGCGGCTATCATGGCGTCAATTTCGGTGGCATCTCCGTGGGCGGCATCGTCTCCAACCGCAAGATGTTTGGCACGCTGCTAACCGGCGTCGACCACATGCCCCACACGCATCTTCCCGGCAAGAATGCCTTCACGCGCGGTGAGCCCGAGCATGGCGGCGATATCGCCAGCGAGCTGGAGCGCATCGTCACCCTGCACGACGCCTCCACGATCGCCGCCGTCATCGTTGAGCCGGTCGCCGGCTCCACAGGCGTGCTGATCCCGCCGAAGGGTTATCTGCAGAAGCTGCGTGAAATCTGCACCAAGCACGGCATCCTGCTGATCTTCGACGAAGTCATCACCGGTTTTGGCCGCCTCGGCACCCCCTTCGCCGCGCAATATTACGACGTGAAGCCGGACATGATCACGACCGCAAAGGGCCTGACGAATGGCGTCATCCCGATGGGCGCAGTCTTCGTGACCTCGGAAATCCACGACGCCTTCATGCAGGGACCCGAGCACATGATCGAGTTCTTCCATGGCTATACCTATTCCGGCAACCCGATCGCCTCTGCCGCGGCTCTGGCGACGCTCGATACCTACAAGGAAGAAGGCCTGCTGACACGCGCCGCCGAGCTTTCGGACTATTGGGCCGACGCCCTGCACTCCCTGAAGGACTGCCCTGGTGTCATCGACATCAGAAACACCGGCCTCATCGGCGCCATCGAGCTCGACCCCATCGCCGGCGAACCCACCAAGCGTGCCTTCACCGCCTTCCTGAAGGCCTACGAAAAAGGCCTGCTGATCCGCACCACCGGCGACATCATCGCACTCTCCCCGCCGCTGATCATTGAGAAGCACCATATCGACGAACTCTTCGGCAAGCTCAGGGATATCTTGCAGAATAATATCTGAGGCATAAGCTCGAACAAAACTGCGCCCCTCACGCCTCCTTTTGCTTCAGCAGAAGAGTCGGCATGAGGGGCGATCCATATGCGAGGGATGACCATGACCACCAAACTCGAACGCTATATCGACCAGGGCGTCGGCCGGCAGCCTGCCGACATCGTGCTAAAAAACGGCCGGTTCTTCGACTTAGTGACGGGCGAGCTGGTTGCCTCGGACATCGCCATCTGCGGCGATCGCATCGTCGGCACCTGCGGTGGCTATCAGGGCCGCGAGGAGATCGACATCTCCGGCCGGATCGTCGTTCCGGGCTTCATCGATACGCATCTGCATATCGAATCCTCGCTGGTGACGCCGCATGAGTTCGATCGCTGTGTCCTGCCCTATGGCGTGACTACCGCCATCTGCGATCCGCATGAGATCGCCAATGTGCTCGGCACGGAAGGCATCCAGTATTTTCTGGAGTCCTCGCTGGAGACCATCATGGACATCCGCGTCCAGCTCTCCTCCTGCGTGCCGGCGACGCATCTGGAAACGTCAGGCGCCGACCTGCCGATCGAGAAGCTCCTGCCCTTCCGCGACCATCCGAAGGTCATCGGCCTAGCGGAATTCATGAACTTCCCCGGTGTCGTGCATAAGGACCCCGTCTGCATGGCCAAGCTCGAGGCTTTCCAGGGCGGCCATATCGACGGCCATGCGCCGCTGCTGCGCGGCAACGACCTCAATGGCTATCTCGCCGCCGGCATCCGCACCGAGCATGAATGCACCACCGCCGAGGAAGCGCTCGAAAAGATCCGCAAAGGCATGCATATCCTCGTGCGCGAGGGTTCGGTCTCCAAGGACCTGCATGCCCTGATGCCGATCCTGACCGAACGCCTGTCGCCTTACCTTGCGCTTTGCACCGATGACCGCAATCCGCTCGACATCGCCGAACAGGGCCATCTCGATTATATGATCCGCACCGCCATTGCCCACGGCGTCGAGCCGCTGGCGATTTATCGCGCAGCCTCCATCTCGGCTGCCCGCGCCTTCGGCCTGCGCGACCGCGGCCTGGTGGCGCCCGGTTGGCGCGCCGATCTGGTCGTCATCGACAGTCTGGAGAACTGCAAGGCGGAGATCGTCTTCTCCGCGGGCCGGCGCGTCACCGCGGAGCTTTTCGCCCACCGCAAGCCCATCGCCCCGGTCGGCCTCGATAGCGTCAAAGCGCCCCCGATCAATGCCGCCGATTTCGGCGTGCCGGTGACCGAGGGCGAAAGTTCCGTGATCGGCGTCACCCCAGGAAAGATCATCACGCAGCATCGCCGGTATCGCCTGCCAGTCAAAGGCAACCAGACCGACCTCGACCTCGGCAATGATGTGATCAAGGTCGCCGTCATCGAGCGGCATGGCAAGAACGGCAATCATGCCAATGGTTTCGTTCAGGGCTTCGGCCTGAAGAAGGGTGCCATCGCCTCGACGGTCGGTCACGACAGCCACAATATTTGTGTCGTCGGCGTCAATGAAGACGATATGGCCCGCGCCGCTAATCGTCTTAGCGAGATCAATGGCGGCTTCGTCGTCGTCGAAAATGGCGTCGTCACCGGCGAAATCGCCCTGCCCGTCGCCGGCCTGATGAGCCTCGAGCCCTATGAAAGCGTCCGCGATACGCTGCATCATCTGCGTCAGGCGGCCTACGCCCTCGGCGCGACGCTGGAAGAGCCCTTCCTGCAACTCGCCTTTCTGCCGCTGCCGGTCATCCCGCATCTGAAGATCTCGGACCGGGGCCTTGTCGATGTCGACAAGTTTATGCTGATTGGGTGATCACCCGACCTGGCCGCAGAACACATCCAACGCCGCGAGTGTCACCACCTCGCTGGCGTGGGCGGTCGCAAAGCCCGGCATCGGCACCGTCTTCGCCACCTTGATCCCCTTTGGCAGAGCAACCTTTACGGGCTTGCGAGACAGGTTGAAGACAAAAAGCAGTGTTTCGTCGCCCTTCTTGCGCGTAAAGGCGAAGACGTCCTCCTTGGTATCGAGGAAGACCATGTCGCCATCGACCAGCGCTGCATGCCGCTTTCGGAAGGCCAGGGTCTCGCGATAGTGGTGAAGAACGGACTGCGCATCCGCCTCCTGCTTGTCGACGGCAAGTGCTGCGTGCTGATAAGGCACCGGCAGCCATGATTTGTCTGCCGTGGTAAAGCCAGTGTGCGCCCGGCCCGCCTCCCAGGGCATCGGCGTGCGGCATCCGTCGCGGCCCTTGAAGGCCGGCCAGAAGCGAATGCCGTAGGGGTCCCGAAGATCCTCGAACGCGAGTTCCGCCTCGGGCAGGCCCAATTCCTCACCCTGATAGAGGCAGATCGAGCCACGCAAGGTGGACAGCAAGGAAATCGCCAATTTGGCGACACGCGGTTGCTCGACCTCCGTTTCGGCAAACCGGCTGACATGACGGTTTACGTCGTGGTTGGAGAAAGCCCAACAAACCCAGCCGTCGGCGACGTTTTCCTGGAAATCGCCGACGCAGCGGCGGAAATGTTCGGGTGTGAAATCCGGTCCGAGCAGATCGAAAGTATAGCACATGTGCAGCTTGTCGCCGCCGCTGGTATAGGCGGCGACCGTCTGCAGCGAGCGGGCGCCATCGCCGACTTCGCCGACGGTCGTGCGCCCTTCATACTGATCAAGCAGCTTGCGGAAGCGCTTCAGGAAGCCGATGTTTTCCGGCTGCGTCTTGTCATGGAGGTGGTTCTGCATGCCATAGGGATTGCTTTCCGGCGCATCCAGTCCGCCAATGGCAACCGCGGCCGGCGGGTTGTCCCGCAGCTTCTTGTCGCAGAAATAGTAGTTCACCGTATCCAACCGGAAGCCGTCAACACCGCGATCGAGCCAGAACTTGACCGCCGCAAGCACGGCATCCTGGACTTCGCTATTGTGGAAATTCAAGTCCGGCTGCGAGGTCAGAAAATTGTGCTGGTAGTATTGCCGACGCACGCCGTCCCATTCCCAACCAGGCCCGCCGAAGATCGACAGCCAGTTGTTCGGCGCCGTGCCATCCGGCTTCGGATCGGCCCAGACATACCAGTCGGCTTTGGGATTGTTGCGGCTTGCCCGGCTCTCGACGAACCAGGGATGGCGATCCGACGTATGCGAGATGACCTGATCGATGATGACCTTGAGGCCGAGCGCATGCGCTGATGTCATCATCTCGTCGAAGTCGGCGAGCGTGCCGAAGATCGGATCGACGTCGCAATAGTCGGCGACGTCGTAACCCATATCGGCCATCGGCGAGGTGAAGAAGGGAGCCAGCCAAATGGCATCGACGCCGAGTGAGGCAATATGCGGCAGGCGGCGAGTGATGCCCTTGATATCACCGAGCCCATTAGCGTCGGTATCCTGAAACGACCGCGGATAGACCTGATAGATCACCGCACCACGCCACCAATCGGCTCCCGCCTCTTTGTCCGTTGATTTCATGAAACAATCCGCCTCGATTTCCGCTCACCCTTCAGATTGCACACTAAGCCTTGGGCGGCAAGCGGCAAACCAGATGAAGGATGAACCGGGGATTGAACGCGCAAAAATTCGTGAAGTGATTTCGGAAAATTGCCAGTGTAGATATTCACAGCCTCAAGCCGCCGCTCGCTTTAGGACTTGAAAGCGACGTTGCATCGGATAACTTGCGACATTGACCTGCACGTACAGGTCACCTGCGGGATAAAAATAGCCTTAAAAACAAGGCCCATAGCTCCAGAAAGGTGGGGAAAGATATGACTCATTTCAGCAAGAAGTTCATCGTGTCGGCGTTCGTCGGCACGTTATTAAGCGTCTCTGCACATGCGGCGACGCTAAATATCCACAACGGCGGCGACCCGACGTCGCTCGACCCGCAAAAAATTTCCGGCGACTGGGAAAACCGTATCGATGGCGATATTTTCGAAGGCCTGGTGACGGAAGATCCTAAGGACAACCCGATCCCCGGCCAGGCAGCAAGCTGGACCATTTCCCCCGATCAGAAGGTCTATACCTTCAAGCTGCGTGACGGCATCAAATGGTCCGATGGCCAGCCGGTAACGGCTCAGGACTTCGTCTTTGCCTTCCAGCGCCTGATGGACCCGAAAACCGCCGCCCAATATGCCTACCTGCAATATACGATCCTGAATGCGGAAAAGATCAACAAGGGTGAAATCAAGGATCTCAGCCAGCTCGGCGTCAAGGCAATCGATGACAAGACACTGGAAATCACTCTTGAAAATCCGACGCCTTACTTCCTCAACGCGTTGATGCACTACACGGCCTATCCGCTGCCGAAGCATGTCGTGGAATCCAAGGGCGACGAATGGGTCAAGATCGGCAACATCGTCACCAACGGCCCCTACAAGCCCACCGAATGGGTGCCCGGTTCGCATGTCAGCATGGTCAAGAGTGACCAGTATTACGACGCCAAGGACATCAAGATCGACAACGTCAACTATTACACGCTGGAAGATCAGGCCGCTGCCCTGAAGCGCTATCGCGCCGGCGAATTCGATATCCTCACCTCTTTCCCCGCCGACCAGTTTGATTGGATCCAGAAGAACCTTCCTGGCCAGGCGCATGTGGTTCCGTTCCTCGGCACCTACTATTACGTGCTGAACGCCACCAAGCCGCCTTTCAACGACAAGCGCGTCCGCCAGGCCCTCTCCATGGCCGTCAACCGCGAAGTCATCGGCCCGAAGATTCTCGGCACCGGCGAGCTGCCGATGTATTCCTGGGTACCGCCGGGCACGGCCAATTACGGCGAGCCGGCCTATGTGAGCTGGAAGGATGAGCCTTACAAGCAGAAGGTCGAAGAGGCCAAGAAGCTGCTCAAGGACGCCGGCTTCGGCCCTGACCATCCGCTGAAAGCGCAGCTTCGCTACAACACCAATGATAACCACAAGCGCATCGCCGTTGCGATCGCCGCCATGTGGAAGCCGCTCGGCGTCGATATCGAGCTCTACAACACCGAAACCAAGGTGCATTATGATGAAATGCAGCGCGGTCAGGTGGAAATCGGCCGCGCCGGCTGGCTCGCCGACTACAACGATCCCATCAACTTCCTGAACCTGCTCTCAACCGGTGTCGAAATGAACTATGGCCGCTGGAGCAATCCGGATTACGATGCGCTGATCAAGCGGGGCAACGAACAGACCGACCTACAGAAGCGCGCCGAAATCTACAAGAAGGCCGAGCAGCTCGCGCTCGACGATAGCGCTGCCATCCCGATCTACTACTACGTCTCCCAAAACATCGTCGCCCCGAAGGTCCAGGGCTTCGTCGATAATATCCAGGACATCCATCGCACTCGCTGGCTGTCGATCAAAGAATAATTGGGAACAGGCCCCTTCCCGGATAAACCGGGAAGGGGCCGTCTAAGACCATGTTTGGCTACGCTCTCCGTCGTTTGCTGTCGACAATCCCCGTCCTGTGGATTGCCGTGACAGTGTGTTTTTTCATTCTGCGCCTCGCTCCCGGCGGCCCCTTCGATGGCGAAAGGCCATTGCCGCCGGAAGTCAAAGCCAACCTCGCGGCTCACTACAACCTCGACAAGCCTCTAGTTGAGCAATATCTGATCTATGTCGGCGACGTCATGAAGGGCGATCTAGGCCCCTCTTTCGCCAACCAGGACTTCACCGTCACCCAGCAGATCATGTCCGGCTTTCCCTATACGCTGACAATCGGCGGCGCCGCCTTCGTTCTTGCAACGATCATCGGCGTGGTTGTCGGCTGTCTTGGGGCGCTCTATCAGAACCGGAGCGCCGACTACTGGCTAGGCGGAGGACTGCTCATCGGCCTTGTGATGCCAAGCTTCCTCATCGCCCCGATCCTGCAGCTCGTCTTCGGCAATACGCTTGGCTGGCTGCCGGTCGGCGGTTGGGGCAATGGCTCGATCAGGTTCCTGATCCTTCCGGTCATCGTTCTGACATTGCCGCATGCGGCACGCATTTCGCGCCTAATGCGCGGCTCGATGATCGAGGTGATGAGCCAGAACTTTATCCGTACCGCCAAGGCTAAGGGCATAGGACCACGGCTCACCGTTATGCGGCACGCCTTAAAGCCCGCCTTGATGCCCGTCGTGTCCTATCTCGGACCCGCAGCAAGCTATCTGCTTACCGGCTCGCTGGTGGTCGAAAGCATTTTCGGCCTTCCCGGCGTCGGCCGCTACTTCGTCGGCGCGGCGCTGAACCGCGACTACGGCATGGTTCTTGGCACGGTCATTTTCTACATGGTCCTGATCGTGGTCCTCAATCTGCTGGTCGATATCGCCTATGCCTGGCTCGACCCGAAAGTGAGAATGCGATGATCCTCAATTCCGCCAAGAGAGAATTGCTGGAAGCGGAATTGCTTTCGGCAGAGGGGCTTGCACCCAAGGGGCGCTCCCTCACCGGCGATGCGATGCGTCGCCTGCTCCGCAACAAGGCTGCCGCGCTGTCGCTGATCGTGCTGGCAGTGCTGGTTCTGGTTGCCATATTCGGCCCGTATTTCCTGCCCTTCAACTATGAAGATCCGGATTGGACCTCCTTCCGCGGCCCTCCGGACTTCGCCGCCGGCCACTATTTCGGCACCGACGGCAACGGCCGCGACCTGCTTGCCCGCACGCTCTACGGCACGCGCGTCTCGCTGACCGTCGCCCTGGTGGCAACCCTCGTCTCTGTCGTTATCGGCGTGCTTTATGGCGCCGTCGCCGGCTATTTCGGCGGTCGTGTCGATGCGATCATGATGCGCTTCGTCGACATCATGTACGCCCTCCCCTACGTCCTCTTCGTCATCCTGCTGATGGTGATCTTCGGCCGCAACGTCTATCTGCTGTTTGCCGCGATCGGGGCGCTCGAATGGCTCACTATGGCTCGCATCGTGCGTGGTCAGACGCTCTCCATCAAGCAGCGGGAATTCATCGAAGCGGCGCGGGCCTCCGGCCAGCGATCGTTCAAGATCATCCTCAAGCACATCGTTCCGAACCTCGTCGGGCCGGTCGTCATCTACGCGACGCTCACCATTCCCGAGATCATCGCCACGGAGAGCTTCCTGTCCTATCTGGGCTTCGGCGTGCAGGAACCGCTGACCTCGCTCGGCACGCTGATCGCCGAGGGCTCCGCCGGCATGGAGACCACGCCCTGGCTATTGTTCTTCCCCGCCGGCTTTCTTGTCGCCCTGCTGATGAGCCTGCTCTTCATCGGCGATGGCCTACGCGACGCTTTCGATCCGAAGGATCGCTGACATGACAGATACGCTTCTCGAACTCAAAGACTACTCCATCACCTTCCGTACACCGGAAGGCGAAGTGGCCGCCGTCTCGAAGATGAACCTGACGATCGGCCGTGGCGAGCGCGTCGCCATCGTCGGCGAATCCGGTTCCGGCAAGAGCCAGACCTTCCTCGGCCTGATGGGCCTGCTCGCCAAGAACGGCCGCACCAGCGGCCAAGCGCTTTTGGACGGCAAGGACCTCCTGACGCTGAAGCCGCGCGAACTCGACCATGTGCGCGGCAAGGACATGGCCATGGTCTTCCAGGACCCCATGACGGCGCTTAATCCGTCATTGCGCATTTCGCGGCAGTTGACCGAGCAGCTCGAAGTCCATGGCGGGCTTTCGGCGCGCGCGGCGTCTGCCGCAGCACTCGACATGCTGAAGCGCGTCGGCATCCCTGACCCGACGCGACGCTTCAATCTCTATCCGCACGAACTCTCGGGCGGCATGCGCCAGCGCATCGTCATCGCCATGGCGCTGCTCACCAAGCCGAAGCTCCTGATCGCCGACGAGCCGACGACGGCGCTCGACGTCACCATCCAGGCGCAGATCCTCGATCTCTTCAACGAGCTGACGGCGGAAATGAACACGGCGCTCGTCATGATCACCCATGACCTCGGCGTCGTTGCCGGTCTCGCCGATCGCGTCGCCGTCATGTATGCCGGCCGCATTGTCGAGGAGGCACCCGTCGAAGAGCTGTTCGAAAATCCGGCCCATCCCTATACCGCGGCGCTGCACGCCTCCATCCCGCGGCCGGATCAGGATGTTGACGATCTCGCCGTCATACCCGGACGGCCGCCGAACCTGATGCATCTGCCGCGCGGCTGCTCTTTCTCGCCGCGCTGCGCCCATGTGCAGGACGACTGCCTGGACGCACCGCCGCCGCTCGACCGGCTTGCGCCGCAACGCTGCGCCGCCTGCTTCCATCCCCTCTCCGCCCAGCGGGAACGGAGCCTCATCCATGGCTGAACACACGCTTCTGAAGGTCGAGCACCTGACCACCGAATTCGAGCTGCCATCGAAATCCCTCTTCAAACCGCCGCTGATCCTGACGGCGGTCAATGATGTCAGCTTCGAGCTGAAGACCGGGCGCACGCTTGGCATCGTCGGCGAATCCGGGTGCGGCAAGTCGACACTCGGCCGTTCCATCCTGCGGCTGATCAAGGCGCAGAAGGGCCGCATCATGTGGCAGGGCGGCAACCTGCTGGATCTTTCCGAAGAGGAAATGCGTGCCGCCCGCCGCGACATGCAAATCATCTTCCAGGATCCGATCGCCTCCCTCGACCCGCGCATGACGGTCGGCGACATCATCGCCGAGCCGCTGACCGTATTCGAGCCGAAGCTGACGAAGGCGCAGCGGCAGGAGCGCGTCCGCGAGATCATGGCGGCGGTCGGGCTCGTGCCGGAGATGATCAATCGCTACCCGCATGAGTTCTCCGGCGGCCAAGCGCAGCGCATCGGCATTGCCCGCGCAGTCGTGACGCGGCCGAAGCTGATCGTCTGCGATGAACCGGTCTCGGCCCTCGACGTATCGATCCAGGGTCAGGTGATCACGCTGTTGCGCAAGCTGCGCAAGGAGTTCGGCCTGACGCTGATCTTCATCAGCCATGACCTCTCCGTCGTACGGCTGATCTCGGACGACGTGCTGGTGCTTTACCTTGGTAAGGTGGTGGAAGCGGGCGACGCGGCCACCGTCTTCGACCATCCGGCCCATCCCTATACACAGGCCTTGTTCTCCGCCGCACCCATCCCCGACCCGAAGCGGGCGCGCGGGCGCGAGCGTATCCGCCTGCAGGGCGACCCGCCCTCGCCGCTCAATCCACCAGCCGGCTGCGTCTTCTCGCCACGCTGCTGGAAGGCGACGGATATTTGCAGGACCAAGATGCCGCCGACTGAGCAAGTTCGCCCCGGCCAGACCGCGGCGTGCTATCATATGGACAGGCCATAAGGCTCAAAAGGTGGACGGCGCAGCCCGCCGTCCACCTTGCTCAAGCAGCCGCATCCGCGTATGCAGCAGCGAAGGAAAAGGCAGGAGGACGTCTTGGGCGGGCATTTTCTATCGATCGGCGAATGCATGGTGGAGCTGTCGCAGGCCGAGGACGGATATCTGCGCAAGGGCTTTGCCGGCGACACCTTCAACACGGCCTGGTACGCCCGCGCCTGCCTGCCGGCCGATTGGTCCGTCGATTATTTCACCGCCCTCGGCGATGATGCGATGTCGGACGAAATGCTGCATTTCATGAAAGCGCATGACATAGGCACGTCGAGCATTCGCCGCCTCCGTGGCAAGACGCCCGGCCTCTACATGATTAACCTGAAGGATGGCGAGCGCTCTTTCAGCTATTGGCGCGACAGTTCGGCCGCCCGCCAGCTTGCCGCCGATGGCGATCAGCTTCGCACCGCGATCGAGGGGGCCAACGTCCTCTATTTTTCCGGCATTACCTTGGCGATCCTCTCGCATGAAGACGCCGAGACATTGCTCGCCGAGCTCCGCCGCGCCAAGGCGGTCGGCAAGCTGGTGGTCTTCGACCCCAACCTGCGCCCGCGCCTCTGGTCGAGCTTCGATGCCATGCACACCATGATCGGTGAAGGCGCCCGTGCCTCGACGCTGGTTATGCCGAGCTTCGACGACGAGGTCTCGCATTTCGGCGACGATTCGATCGCCGGCACCATCCGCCGTTACCGGCTGCACGGCGCCAATATGGTCGTCGTCAAGAACGGTGCCGATGGCGCGACCGTCGGAACCGATGCCGGCGAAACGCTCGTTCCAGCCGTCAAGGTCGCGAAGGTCATCGACACCACCAGCGCCGGCGACAGCTTCAATGGCGCGTTCCTTGCCCATTATCTGGAACATGACGACCCCGTCGCCGCCGCCCATTTTGCCGCAGAAATCGCCGCAAGGGTCATTCAGGAACACGGTGCCTTGGTGCCGCCGGAAAAGCTGCAAGCCGCCGGCTAAGGCTGTAATATTTCCATCATGGACACCCCGCACAATAGGACAGGCGCGGGAATCATCTTTGCTGCACCGGATTGGGTTGTACCGACACCATGAGGGTGCGGTGCGGATGGAACGTTTTTGGATATGTTGCAGCGCTTGTCGGACATCGATCACAGAGCATGGGCTGAAGGGGCAACCCCGGTCGCAAACCCGGAGCGCCTGCTCATCGTCAGCGATGCCTGGCATCCGCAGGTGAATGGCGTCGTCCGCTCCATCGAAAATACCAACCGCGAACTGGCGCGCATCGGCGTCGATGTCGCCATGATCACGCCGGAAGGTTTTCGCAACGTCCCTTGCCCGACCTACCCGGAAATCCGCCTGTCGATCGCAAGTTACCGCAAGGTCGCCGCCAGGATCGAAGCAGTCCGGCCGACCTATGTGCATATCGCGACAGAAGGCCCGCTCGGGCTGACGGCGCGGCGCTGGTGCCTGAAAAACGGCATGCCGTTTTCGACGAGCTATCACACTCGCTTTCCCGAATATGTCGCGGCCAGGCTGCCGATCCCGCAAAGCTGGCTCTACGCCTTCGTCAAATGGTTTCACAATGCCGGTTCCGGCTGCATGGTGGCGACACCGAGCCTTGCCAATGAGCTCAAGCAGAAGGGCATTCACAATCTGCTGCCCTGGAGCCGCGGCATCGACTCGACGCTTTTCCGCCCGCAGCCGCTGGAAGACAACCCCTTCGGCCTGCCCCGCCCTATCTTCATGACCGTCGGCCGGGTGGCGCTCGAAAAGAACCTGCCGGCCTTCCTCGATCTGGACCTGCCTGGCTCGAAGGTCGTCGTCGGCGACGGACCGGCGCGGGCCGAGTTGCAGAAACTTTATCCAAAAGTGCTCTTCCTCGGCTCGAAGTTCGGCGAAGCGCTGGCGCATGCCTATTCGCAAGCTGACGTTTTTGTCTTCCCGTCAAAGACCGATACATTCGGCAATACCATCTTGGAGGCGCTGGCGAGCGGCGTTCCCGTCGCCGCTTATCCCGTCACCGGCCCTGCCGATATCCTTGGCGGCAATGATGCGGCCGGCGTCGTCGACGAAGATCTGGCGAAAGCCTGCTTTGCCGCATTCTCCTCTTCCCGCGAGGCGGCTCGTGCTCTGGCGCTCAACTATTCCTGGGAAGCTGCCACCACGCAATTCATCGGCAACGTCCGCCTCGCCAATCATCGCGGCCGGATGTTGACGCAAAACCACTAAAGTGCGGGCTATTCGCCGGCCGCCGACGGCCGCCGTTTCGTGCGAAGCACGCATGCGTTCAATATTCTCTTCCATCCCGTAGACGACAAAGAACGAGCGTCACATCACGACCGGCTCTCGCCGGCGCAGCGGCGATATTGTCTGCGCACTATGGCATGCGGGAACAGTTGGCCGGTCCACCGCGTTCACTGGCACGCACAGCGACGCTCTGCCTTCATGTTCTAGTCGATATGACCAGCAGCAAACGTCAAAATTGAATTCCTTGGATGTTCCGCCACATACCTGGGAGCGGCGCAGGTGCTATTGGCCATCCGCGAACGGGCCGGGCTTGGCGTATTGGCGCTAAATACCCAGCCGCGGTTCTCAGATGGGGCTTTGCATTGCAATACCAAGAAATGCATGGCTCCCATGCGCTTCTATGTATACGATTATTTATTGCACGATTTAAGTAAGGTCGCTTACGGAGTGCTGGAAATGACAGACGACCCACTGAAACTGGACACCTTCATATGCTTCGCCCTCTATTCGGCGAACCATGCGATGAACCGGCTATACAAGCCCATGCTCGATGAGTTGAACCTCACCTATCCGCAATATCTCGTCATGGTGACGTTGTGGGAGGAGGATGGCCAGACCGTCGGCGGTATCGGCGAAAAGCTTTTCCTGGAATCAAGTACGCTAACGCCGCTGCTGAAGCGCCTGGAAGCCGCCGGCTTCATTCAGCGCACCCGCAGCAAGGAAGATGAGCGTCAGGTGCTGATCAGCCTGACCAGCGAAGGCGTCGGTTTGAAGAAGAAGGCCACCGGCATCCCCGCTTGTATCCTGGATGCATCGGATACCACGGCGAACGAGCTGACACGGTTGAAAGCGGAAATCATCAAGCTGCGCGAAGCGCTCAGTAAGAACGCGGCCTGATCCCTCAGGCCGTCATCGCTTCTTTTTGGTCTCGTAAGGATTGTCCGACGAGCGGAAATGGATGCGGATCGGCACGCCCGGCATGGCGAAATCTTCCCGCAGGCCGTTGATCAGGTAGCGCACATAGGATTCCGGCAGCGCATCCGAGCGGGTGCAGGAAATCATGAAGGCCGGCGGGCGCGCCTTCACCTGGGTCATGTATTTCAGCTTGATACGCCGGCCGGAAACCGCCGGTGGCGGATGCTGAACCTGCTGTGTCTCCAGCCAGCGATTGAGCTTGGCGGTGGACACGCGCTTGTTCCAGACCTTGTCGGTATCGACGACCGCTTGCATCAACCGGTCCAATCCCTCGCCCGTCTGACCGGAAATCGGAACGGCGCGAATACCGCGCGCCTGCGGCAGCAGCCGGTCGGTCTTTTCGCGCAGGTCGGCAAGCACTGCCTGGCGATCCTCGATCATGTCCCACTTGTTGAAGGCAAGCACGGCGGCCCGGCCCTCGCGGACGACGAGATCGACGATCTGCAGATCCTGCTTCTCGAAGGGAATGGTGGCGTCGAAGACGATGACTACGGTCTCGGCGAAACGAATGGCGCGCAGCGCATCGGCGACGGAGAGCTTTTCGAGCTTTTCAATCACCTTGGCCTTGCGGCGCATGCCGGCGGTATCGAACATTTTCACGGTACGGCCGCGCCAGCTCCAATCGACCGAGATCGAGTCGCGGGTAATGCCGGCTTCCGGACCGGTCAGCAGCCTGTCCTCGCCGAGGAAACGATTGATCAGCGTCGACTTGCCGGCATTCGGGCGGCCGACGATGGCGACACGCAACGGCCGCGTGTCGTCATAGGCCGGCTCTTCGTCGATCTCTTCACCGTCCTCACCCATGGCAGGGCGCGGAATGCTGACATTCGTCTCCGCCTCATCCTCTCTCGGCGGAAAGGCACGCTCATGGCCGAGCGCCTCGACGATAGCGTCGCGCAGATCCATCATACCCTGGCCATGTTCGGCAGAGATCGGGCAAGGCTCGCCAAGGCCGAGCGTGAAAGCGTCATAGAAGCCGCTGTCAGAGCCTCGCGCTTCCGATTTGTTGGCGACGAGAACCACCGGACGTCCGCGCTTGCGCAGCATTTCTGCGAGCGTCTTGTCGACATGGGTCAAACCCATCTTGGCGTCGACGACGAACAGCGTCAGGTCTGCTTCATCGATCGCAGCCTCCGTCTGGGCACGCATGCGGCCTTCCAGCGTCTCTTCGTCGGCTTCTTCGAGACCAGCGGTATCGACAATGCGAAAACGAAGATCGACGAGGCGCGCATCGCCAGGACGGCGGTCGCGCGTTACACCCGGCGTGTCATCGACGAGCGCCAGCTTCTTGCCAACCAAACGGTTGAAAAGAGTGGACTTGCCGACATTCGGGCGACCGACGATCGCGACCGTGAAACTCATTTAGTGATTTACCCTTCAGCCTTTAGCGACCGGTGCCTTGCCGGATGCGGTGATGAGATCGAGCAGCATCTGGGCGCGGTTGCCGACATTGCGCGGGCTCTGGGGATCGTCGACGATCGCCTGGAACCATTGACGCGCCTTGGCGAAATCGCCGGCCTTGTAGGCGGCAAGACCCAACACGTCACGTGCGGAATGCCGGAAAGCGTTTGCCGGCACGGCCAGCTCCTGGGCCTCGGCGGCAACCTGATCATACGTGCCCGTATCGACAAGCAGATAGGCTGCACGCAGGCGAGCCGCATCGCGGATCACCGCCGGAACGCCGGATTCCTTGCCGATGGTCGAGAAGGCAGCAATCGCGGCCGCCGTATCGCCCTTCTGCGCCTGCAGCGTAGCGGCGCGCATGCGCGCCAGCAGCGGATAGGAACCGCTGCCGCTCTTCTCGATGGTCGCCAACGCGGCCAGCGCTTCGTCCGTCTTGTTCTGATCCGCCAGCGTCAGCGCGGAGATGAACTGATCACCGCTGCTGCCGGCCTGGCGTCCTGACCAGTAGCGATAGCCGCTAAAGGCGGCCGTGCCGAGAACGATAAGCACGGCGCCACCGATGATAAGCCGGCCAAAACGGCGCCATACGAACCGCAACTGGTCCGAACGCAGTTCTTCGTTCACCTCGCGGATGAAGCTATCGTCGTTGAATGCCATTCTCGTCTCCGGCCCAGGCCAAAATATTGCAAAGAGCTTATGGGTAGTGGGGCCTTCTACTCCATTTTGCGGCCGTTGTAAGGGGGAATGGCAGAAATCATCACATAACGAGCGGCGAAACCCCGATAATCCACTCGTGCAGCTTCCAAATGATCAATCCCCAGACCACGATACCGATGACAACGGCATAAAGATCGTATTTCGCCGAAACGAAGGGCCGCAGCGAGATCTCGCCCGCACGTTCGCGCCGCTTCAGCGAGATCCGCATGATGACGCCCCAAGCCAGGAAGGCGGCAAACAACAGCATGGCTGCGCCATCGCCATTGGAAAGCAGATGCGCAAAGGCCCAGATCTTCACCGACAGCACCATCGGATGCTTCGTCCTGACGGCGATATACCCGGCTGGCAGCAGCGAAGCGACGAGACAGATCAGTGCAAAAAGCATTAGCAAAATAGTGATATGGCTCATCCAGAAGGGCGGAGACCAGATCGGGGTCGAGTCGCGCGCTTGCCCGAAGCCGTAGATCAACAGAATCAGCGTGACGATGCTGGCGATCGAATAGCCGATCTTCCAGCCGCCCTCGCCGATGCTCGAAATCATCGAGCGACGGAAACCGGGTATCACGACGCGGATCAGATGAATGCCAAGGAAAAGAATAATGCCAAGGATCAGCAGTGACATGAGTGAAATCCTGTTCGGGTCCTATGAAGACACCAGTATCGACTATGGCGAAAAATTGCCAGCGGGACCGCAGCTTTGCCGCATTTGATCGCCACGGAGACGAGAAAGCCCGGCATGACCTCCGAACCGCAGGTTTGCGCAGTGAAAAGCGTGAAAAGGATTGCGGATGAACTCGTGCCCACTTCAACAATTTTCGCGGTGCCCATGTTTCGTTTTGTCTCTTTCGCCTCCCTCGCCCTTTCCCTTGCCCTGCCCGCGATCGCCGAGGCCCAGGAAAAGCCGAAGCAATTGGTGATGATCTCTTTCGACGGCGCACATGACAATGCGCTGTGGACGAAGAGCCGCGAGATCGCATCGCGCAACGGCGCGCATTTCACCTACTTCCTCTCCTGCACCTTCCTGATGAACCACGATCAGGCCAAGGCTTATCAGGCGCCGGGACAGAAAGCCGGCAAATCGAACGTCGGCTTCGCCAAGAGCGACGACGACGTGCGCACGCGCATCGCCAATATCTGGGGCGCGCATCTCGAAGGCCATGATATTTCCAGCCACGCCTGCGGCCACTTCGATGGCAAGAAGTGGACATCGGCGGACTGGCAGCAGGAATTTATGAACGCGCGCATAGCGCTGCGCGACGCCTGGAAGAACGTCGGCGAAGCGGATAAGGAGCCGCCGGGCTGGCAGGAATTTGCGACGAAAGACGTCAAAGGCTTCCGCGCGCCCTATCTTTCGACCAGCGACGGCTTGGTGCCGGCCGAAAAAGCCATGGGTTTCCAGTACGACGCCAGCCTGGTGACCAAGGGCCCGTCTTTGCCGCAGGTGGTCGACGGCATCTACCGCTTCGGCCTGCCGCTGATCCCCGAAGGCTCCGACCACCATCTGGTGATCGGCATGGACTATAATCTCTATGTCCACCATTCCAAGGGCGTCGAAGACAAGGCGGATTCCAAGGCCTTCGAAGACCGCACTTTCGATGCTTTCGAAGCCGCCTTCGCCAAACAATATGAAGGCGACCGCATTCCGGTGCAGTTCGGCTTCCATTTTGTGGAAATGAACGACGGCGCCTATTGGCGGGCGCTGGACCGCTTCGTCAGCGACGTCTGCCATAAGGACGGAGTCGCTTGCGTCAGCTATTCCGAGGCAATCCCATTGATCGCGGCGCGCGGCAAGCTGCAGCAGGGGTGAGGAGCGATTGGGCGAAGCCCGAGCAATCGACTCTGTGAGTCGATTGCAGCGATGAACGCCCTGAGCCGAAGCGAAGGGCCGGCGGCGCGGCAAACGGAAGCTCCTCGATTATCCTTTCAGCCTGACGCCCTCACTTCCCCACCACAGTCGTCATTGAAAAGGCCCCGTTTCCGGAGCCTTTTTCTTTCGTCAGCCGTCAACATGCACGATGCCGGTCTCGCGCTCTAGATAGGTCTGGTCGATCTTCGGTAGCGGCTCATCATCGATCGCCGCTTCGAAGGCCTTCAGGCGCTTGTGGATCGACAGAAGCTCGATGATCGTCGTCCAGGAATTGACGAGATATTGGAACGAGTTGCTGACCTGGCCAAAGGCGGTCGCGATCTGCTGATATATGCCGTAGGTGATCGCGCCGGCGACAAAGGTCGGAACCAGCATGAACAATACGAACATCGAGTCGGCCTGCAGATAGAAATAGCGGGCGACGTTGAAATAGACGTAGTGGAAGTAAATGCGGTAATAGTTCCGCCTGACGTTCGCAAAGAGTTCTCCAACGGTCGCCGGCTGCGCACGCTCGCCGTTATCTTCGCCGTAGACGAGCTCCTTGCGGTAAGCTGCTTCCACACGCTGGTTCTTAAAATTCAGGCCGGGCAGCTTGATGCCGGCAACCGCCAGCAACACCGTGCCGAAAGCCGACCAGAAGAGCGCCAACCAGAAGAGCGAATGGGAAATCTTGCCGATGATCGGCAGTTCGGTGACATAGCTCGAAAGCGCAAGCAAGATCGGCAGAAAGACGATCAGCGTCATCACCGAGTTGATCAGGCTGATGCCCAATCCTTCCAGGGTGCTGGAAAAGCGCATCGTATCTTCCTGCACACGCTGCGAAGCGCCTTCGATGTGGCGCAGCTTTTCCCATTTCGACATGTAGAAGCTGTTCATCGCCGTACGCCAGCGGAAGATATAATGGCTGGTGTAGAAGTCCGTCAGGATGGAAACAAACATGCTGAGGAAGGCGATCTGTGCGAAGATTATCATCAACGTGTAGAAACTCTCCACCGTCACCCCAGGCTGCTTCGTAAGCGCAGCCTGCAAGAGGTCCCCGAACGGACGGCGGAAGTTATTGACGACGACGGACACTTGGACACCGAAATAGGTGACCAGAATAATCAGCGCCGAGCCCCAGATCGACCAGAGCTTCCAGGGATGATCCCAGGCTTTGATGTGCCATGCCCCACAGAAAATCGCGGTGCATAAAAAGAAAAACCCGTAGAACCAGAGATTTCCCCACAACACGAAATAGCTGAGGTCATAGGGCTCCTGCCCTTCCGGGGGCATGACGAAACCCAGATGTGTCCCCAAATCGGAAAGAGACGCATACCAGACTGCTATGCAGAGGATCGTCCAGACCACCATCGAGGTGAAGAACAGCTTTGGCTGGGGGAAGAAAGAGTGAAACACGGGAGGCAAGCTTTCTTGATTGGGTCAGCGACCGCAATGACGTTTATTCGCGGCGAACCTAAGGCACTTCGCTAGAGGCGGCAACCGGCCTTGGCTATTCTTACATAGATGTAATCGCTTATCCCATGATCGTGATGCGATTGTTCAGCCGCGGTTTCCCATTTTAGGAAGGCCAACCTGTCGCCGTTCAGAGATCCGGCAACCCCTTCACAGCAAAAATCCCGCGCCCTCTTGCAGAATTCTATCTTACGATATATATCTTACGACATGACGAACGATATAAACCCTCATCATCGAAGGAGAAACATTATGAGAGGCTTTAGAGATCGCATGTGCGGCGATAGCTTTGACAGCATCGAGGCATATATCCTACGACATGGCGAAAGCCGTGATTCACACGGGAGACACAGGAGAGACTTTATGAGAGGCTTCAAGGGCGGCATGTTCGGCGGCGGTTTTCGCACCGGCCGGAAATTCGATGCCGCTGATCTGCAGCTCATCATTCTCGCCCTGCTTTCCGAGCAGCCACGCCATGGCTATGAACTGATCAAGACCCTGGAAGAACGCTCCGGCGGCTTCTATGTGCCGAGCCCCGGCGTCATCTACCCCGCCCTCACCTATCTGGAAGAGACGGGCCTTGCCGAAGTCGAAGCGACCGGCACGAAGAAGCTTTACCGCATCACCGAAAGCGGTCAGAAGCGCGTCGAGGAAAACCAGGCGCTGGTCGAGGCGACGCTCGCCAAGCTCAGCGCGATCGGCGAGAAGATGGCGCATGTCCGGCGCGTCTTTGGCGGCGAGGAACCCGGCGACGATGAAGGTCGTGAAGGCCCGTTCGGTCGGGATGCCGGTGATGTTCACCTCGCACGTCAGCTTCTGCGCTCGGCACTTCGCTCGAAATATCCATGGAGCAAGGCTGAAGGCGCGCGCATCGCGGCCATTCTCGAACGCGCCGCCGCCGATATCATCCGCGGCGAGACGAAGTCGGAAGACTGAGGTCTAATCCCTCAGTTGTCCGCCAAGGTCAGGATCATCGGTCCGTTGCGGGTGGCGACGACGGTGTGCTCGAACTGAACCGTGGGCGCGCGCGGATCGGCATAGAGCGTCCAGGCATCGTCGCCGCCCTCCGCCCAACTTGCGCCGAGCGACAGGAACGGCTCGACGGTGAAGACGAGACCGTCCTGCATGATGCGGGTCTCGTCGGGATCGGCCCAGGTAGACACCTCCGCCGGTTCCTCATGCAGCGAACGGCCGATGCCGTGGCTGGCGAGATTGGCGACCAGCGTATAGCGGTTCTTCTGGGCGAAAGCGCCGACGGCGTGGCCGATCTTCGAGAACGGCGCGCCGCTGCGCACCTGGTTCAGCCCGACCCAAAGCGCCCGTTTGCCATCGCGGCAAAGACGCTCGATCTTCGGCTTGACAGGCGGCACAGCAAAGGACGAGCCGGTATCGGAGAAGAAACCATCCTTCTCCGCGGAAACGTCGAGATTGACGAGATCACCGGCCTGGATTACCCGCGGACCAGGAATGCCGTGCGCCACTTCCTCATTGACGCTGATGCAGGTGGCGCCGGGAAATTTGTAAACAAGTTCCGGCGCCGAGCGGGCGCCGGCATCGTCCAGCACCTTGCGGCCAATATTATCGAGTTCCAGCGTGGTGATGCCCGGCTCCAGCGCCGCCGCCATCGCCTGTATGGCGTTGGCGCAGATGCGGCCGATCTCTTTCAGCTTGGTCAGTTCGTCGTCGTTCGAGATGATCATTCAAAGCTTCCGGCTGGCATGCGTCCGTTGAGACAGGCGTTCAAGCCGTCGCTTTCGCCTCTTCGCTTTCTCCAGTCAATGCCTTTCTGACCAGCGGTGCGACTTTCGTGCCGTAAAGCTCGATGCCGCGCATGATCTGCTCATGCGGCATCGTGCCGATCGCCATCTGCAGCAGGAAGCGGTCATTCTTGAACAGCTTGTGATGAGCGATGATCTTTTCGGCAACGACTTCGGGATCGCCGACGAATAGCGCACCATGCGGCCCGCGCGATTGGTCGAAATGCGCCCGGCTTGTCGGTCCCCAGCCGCGCTCGCGGCCAATCCGGTTCATCACCTCGGCCTGCGGGCCATAGAACTGATCGGCGGCGGCCTCGGTCGTATCGGCTACGAAACCGTGAACATTGATGCTGGTTTTGAGCTTGGCTGCATCCTGCCCAGCGCGGCGGGCAGCCTCGTGGTAGAGATCGATGAGCGGCGCAAACCGGCGCGGCTCGCCGCCGATGATGGCGAGCGCCATCGGCAGGCCAAGAGCCCCGGCGCGCGCGACAGACTGCGGCGTGCCGCCGACCGCCACCCAGATTGGCAACGGATCCTGCAGCGGTCGGGGATAGACCCCTCGCCCATGAATCGGCGCGCGGAGTTTGCCCGTCCAGTTCACCTGCTCGCTCTCGCGGATCGCCAACAGCAGATCGAGCTTTTCCTCGAAAAGCTGGTCGTAATCTTCGAGATTATAACCAAAGAGCGGAAATGACTCGATGAACGAGCCCCGCCCCGCCATGATCTCGGCACGACCGTTCGAAATGAGGTCGAGCGTCGAGAACTGCTGGAATACGCGCACCGGATCGTCCGAACTCAGCACCGTCACGGCGCTGGTCAACCGGATATTGTTCGTCTTTACCGCAGCCGCCGCAAGGGCGACGGCCGGAGCCGATGCTGCATAATCCGGCCGATGATGCTCGCCGAGCCCGAAGACATCGAGACCGACCTGATCGGCCAGCTCGATCTCCTCGATCAAATTCTTCAGGCGACGCGCCGCCTCCGCACCCTTGTTGAGAGCAGGATTGGTATCGACGTCCGCGAAGGTATAGAGACCAAGTTCCATGATAAAAATCCCATCTGTCATTGACGGACGAAATAGGAAGACGAGGCTGATACCGCAAATATGAATTGTCGAACGGTTTGTTCGAGAATGTTGATACCAACCCCTAATTCGAATCTGAATTCAACAGCTTGCCTGTCGCTTCGGAATCGACCTCGAAAGCCTTTGATGTTGAACATCAAAGGCGCGGATCGTCCGACAGCAACGCCCAGCGTTCATGATCGCACCAGACGCCGCCGATCCTCAGATATTTGGGTGAGAATCCTTCCTTGCGGAAGCCGAGCCTTTGTACCAAGGCGATGGAGGCATGGTTCGCGGGCTGGATATTGGCCTCCAGCCGATGCAGGCCGATATCGTCGAAACCATGGGCGACCGCCAGACGCAATGCCTCGGTCATGAAACCCTGGCCGGCAAAGGCCACCATGCCGTGATAGCCGAGAAAGGCGCTGCGGAAACCGCCCCATACCATCTGGCTGATATTGACCACGCCGACGATACCGCCCGAACCGGCATCGCGCGCGACGAGGCCGATGTTGGATCCCGTAACGGTCTGCCCGAACCAGGCATCGAAGCCATCGCGATCCACAAAGGGATAGGCCCATGGCGCATGGTAAGCGCGGCTCTCGACATTCGCCGCGATCAGTTCGCCGGCGTCGGACTGCCTGACTGGTGCGATGGTGACTTGCGGCATGGCTCGCTCCCCGAACGGATAAGGCAGCGAGGCATATCAAATCTATTCTAAATTCAACAGCTTCAACGCATGAACGGAATCATTTTCCGAACCGCTTCATAACGAAGATAAAGCCCACCCCAGGCGATGATGCCGAGATAAAGACCGAACAGCAGGTGCGTGAACACGGGGCTGCCCACTCTCAGATGCGTCGCCATCGCCCCGCCAGACAGGCCGGTGAGGAGGATCACCCCGAGGACAGATGTCGCCGGAATGGCATAGAGCAGAGCGCAGAGGAGCGTGATGGCGCCAAGCAGCCGCGCCAAAGCCGGATCGGCGGAATAGCCGAGCGCCGCCATGGTCTCCGTAACCACAGACAAAGGAATGAGCTTGATCGCGCCGTCGAAAACAAGAAAGGCGATAACCAAGCCGCTGAGGATCATGCCGGCCACACGCTGCACCCGCGAGCTGGATGGTGATTCTGTCGCATAGAACATTGCTCTATCCCCCGGAATTGAATCAGGAATTCAGATCTTCGCCGCCAGCGCCGTCTGTTGATCGGTGCACTAGCCCGTTTGAAACAGCCTGATCGGCCTGTGCCTCAAGGACGCTGACAGCAGCCTCCTTCCGACATGGAAGAGCGGATTTTTCTGATTATTTTGCAGTTGCCGGAGCAGGCACGGCCAGGCGGTCGAGCTGATGACGGATATGGGCCGCTTCGGCAGGCGAGCGGGCAAGCGCGATTGCACGGTCGAAGGCCAAATGCGCCTCGTGCGACCGGCCCAACTGCGCAAGCAGACCGCCCCGAAGCCCATGAAAGTAAAAATAGCAATCGAGTTTATCCGCCAGTGCCTCGACCAGTGCCAACGCCTCCTCTGGCCCTTTAAGCTTGGCGATGGCGACGGCGCGGTTTAGCGAAACAACTGGCGACGGATTCAGCCGCTCCAGAGTCTGATAGAGCAGATCGATCTCCGCCCAATCCGTATCCTCGGCCCGCTTGGCGCGCGAATGCAGCGCGGCAATGGCGGCCTGAACCTGATAGGGGCCGGGTCGGCGATGGCGGATTGCCTTGTCGAGCAAGGCAAGCGCCTCATCGATCAATGTGCGGCTCCAGAGCGACCGGTCCTGATCCTCCAGCAGGATGATCTGGCCGTCTGCATCGAAACGGGCGGCATTCCGCGATTGTTGTAGCAACATCAGCGCCAGCAGACCCATGATCTCGGGTTCCGCCGGAAAGATGCGCAGCAACAGCCGCCCCAACCGGATCGCCTCATCGGCAAAGGCAGACGCTTCGCGGCCCGGCCCGCCGGCGGAGTAGCCCTCGTTGTAGATGAGATAGATCATGGCGCTGACGAGCGCCACGCGCTCGGCCCGCTCGACCGCACCCGGCGTCTCGAAAGGTACACCGGCGGCCGCAACACGCGCCTTGGCGCGGGTAATGCGCTGCTCCATCGCACTTTCGCTGACGAGGAAGGCACGGGCGATCTGGGCCACCGTAAGACCGGAGACGACGCGCAGCGCCAGAGCTATCTGCTGCGTCGCCGGCAGGTCCGGATGACAGCAGATGAACAGCAACCGCAGAATATCGTCACGATAGTTGGAACCGTCGAGCCGCTCAGCGAGATCGCTTTCGGCGTCACCGGTATCAGAGATCACCTCCTCGTCCGGCAAGCCTTGCGTCTTCGACTGTTTGCGCACAGCATCGATGCCGCTATTGCGGCCGACGAAGATCAGCCAGGCGACGGGATCACGCGGCGGCCCCTTATCCGGCCATGTCTTCAATGCTCTGAGGCAAGCTTCCTGAAACGCCTCTTCGGCAATATCGAGATTGCGGAAGTATCGCAGCAGCGCACCGAGCACCTGCGGCCGGGCGTTGGTGAATGCGATATCGATCCAGGCGAGGTCCGTCATGTTGCGATCGTCCCCGGTTTAAAGACATAAAGCGGACGAATTTCATAAGAGCCGGCGCCCGGGTTGGCGATGGCGAGTTTCTTTGAAAATTCAATCGCCTCGTCGAGTGTCTCAAAGTCGATGACATAAAAGCCGAGCAATTGTTCCTTCGTTTCCGCGAAGGGCCCATCGATGACGAGCGGCTCGTTCTTGCCCTTGCGCAGCGTCGTTGCCGCCGTCGTCGGCATCAGGCGGGCGACCGGACCGAGCTTGCCGGCTTCGCCAAGCGGCGCCTGCACCGCCCGCAGCCGGTCCATCGTCGCCTGCTCCTCCTCCTTGGACCAGGAAAACACGGCGTCTTCGTCGTTGTAGCATAGGATCGCATAGAGCATGAGGACCTCCTTCTCATCTAAGACGAGGGAGTATCGCCCGCGCCGACAAGCCGCGTCAAAAAATTATCGCGGCAAAAACTATGTATCGCCGCGCCGGATCGTCAGCGTCCCCGCTTTTGCATCGAGAATGGCCGCTGCGCCGATCGGTACGTTCAACGGGCTATGCCCGTGCCCAATCGGCAGGCCGCCGAGGACCGGCACGCCGAGCGTATCGAGATGCTCGCGCAGGATATCGATGACGGAGAAGCGGCGATCGAATTCGAACCCGGTGAACTGACCGATCGCGATGCCTGCCAGGTCGTTCAAATGCCCTGCCTTGCGCAACATCGTCAGTTGTCGGTCCACCTGTCCGCGGTGCATGTTGACAGCTTCGAGCAACAGGATGGCGCCGTGCAAATCCGGCAAGGCCCAGCCGGCCGCAGTTGCGACCATATCGAGATTGCCGCCGATCAATCGTCCGGCAACCGTGCCTTCGGTCGTCAAGGCCGACGTTGGTTCGTGCGGGCGCGAGCGGACGACGATATCCTCTGAAGTCATCACCAACAGGCGAAGGGAATCGCTGGTTTCGACGCTGACATCCTGCTCGTCGCCATGAATGAAAAGCGCACCATGCACACCAACCTGCCGGCAGTGCTTCCACAGGCTGAGATGCAGTATGGTGATATCGCTGAAACCGACGAGAAACTTCGGATCACGCCGGGCTGCGTCGAAATCTAGGCGGTCGGCGATGCGGTAAGAGCCCTTGCCGCCGCGCGTGGTAAAGATCGCCCGGACCTCGGGATCACGGAGCGCCGCATTGAAATCCGTGAGCCGCTCCTCATCCGTTCCGGCAAGATAGTCGCGCTTACAAAATGCATGCTCGCCGAAATCGACTTCGAGCCCCCAGCCCCTCAGCGTCTCGGCCTGCCTCAAAACGAGATCCCTGTCGGGCGGGCTTGCGGGCGAAACAAAACGGATTTTATCGCCGGGCCGGAGTAGCGGCGGCGTCAGAACGTGATCGATTTCGGCGCGATTAGGTGATTCCATGCCTGGATTTTGCCACGGAACGATGAACGGCGTCAGCCTTCGGTCCCACGTTTACGCAGCCGCCTCGATTGCGACTGGAATTCCCCTCTTCAGCGAATTGCTGACCATGCACCGGGCCTTGGCCTCGTCGATAACCGGCTGCGGATTGGAACCGTCGAGCATCTCGCATGACACCGTCAGTGTCGCAGCTTTGGTAAATGACAGATCGCTTTCCAAGTCGACACGCACGGAGATCGCGATTTTTCTCAACTCGACACCCATATCGGCGGCGATGTACTGCAGGTCGTTGTAGAAACACCCGCCGATCGCCAATCCCAATAATTGGGCGCCATTGAAGCCGAGCCCCTGCCCGCCGGCACGGCCTGGCGGACGGTCGACGACAACGGTATGGCCGCCGGCCCAGCCCAATGCCGCCTGCGTATCCTCCACATTGCGCAATTCCACGGTCACGGACACCATGGCCGATCTCCTCATTCGTCAGTAAGACGAATGATTGCGCGATTAACGCAGCGATGGAGTCAAGAGAGTAGCCCCTTTGGAGGCCTGCTCCGCGGCATTTGCGGATGCCTGCGCCTGTTGCCGGGCCGACGCCTTGCCTTCCCACAATGGCAATCCGAGGGATGCCGATACGGTTGGATCGGCGGTAAAGATCGGATAACCCCGCTCCATCAACCGCAGCAAAATTTCCCGATCCCTTTGAATGTGCAGCCGGGCCAGATTTGCCTGGTTGTAGATGTGCCCGCCGGAATCCGGATTGATGCCGGTAATGATCACCGCGGTAGCGCCGTTATAGAGGGCGAAAAGTACCGCATTGATGCCGTTCGAACATTTGTCGTCCGCACCCAGTTCGCTGCATTTGACCCCGCCGACGCGGTCGAGAAGCGCCATGCGCTTGTAGCGATCGACGATTTCAAGACTGTCGTAGCGATAGTCGAAGGCCTTCAGCCCTTTCTCCAGCCGCTCGAGGCCCTTTCGCCAAAGCAGAATGTAAAGCTTCTTTGTCCGCTGGCCATTGAGGACGCGGCGGACTTCGACGGCATTCGTATTCGTTCCCTCGATCTGGTTGAATTGAACGAAGGTAACGTCTGGCACGTCGACGCCCCATGCCTTTGTGACGACCTGCGAGCCATTGATGGTGATGACCTTGAAGGTCCCGTCGAAATCCGCGGGCTTATGCGACACCGGCGCCGATCCGACCACGAGAACGGGTCCGGAAAACGGCTCGATAAGCGTCGGAGGTTTCGGCCGGCAAAGCCAGTATTTGACGCTTCGATAAAGGTGTCTCTTCAATTCCGTAGGATTAACAGTCATGCCTCGCCTTGATGTTCCCAAAGGGCTTTCATCGCAAAACAGTCGAATCCAACCCCATTCGGCAGCGGACTGCCGACCCATTCGCGCGGTGCACTATCGCTGCTTCGACTTACATTAGGAAAATAAAAATATCTTACATAATCAAACCTTAGGTGATCCATCGGCCGCTTTTACAGCGCTCACCTCGTACTCAATGTGCGCGCCACCGCCTCTTTCCATCCCTTGAGCTTTGCGCTTCGCGTTTTCTCGTCCATATCCGGCTCGAAGCGACGGTCGCGGGCCCAGGCCTTGGCAAAGCTCTGACGGTCCGGCCAGACGCCGGCGCGGCTGCCGGCAAGCCAGGCGGCGCCAAGTGCGGTGGTTTCCAGGATGATGGGACGGTCGACCGGCGCGTTGAGCAGGTCGGCGAGCCGTTGCATCGTCCAGTTAGAAGCGACCATGCCACCGTCGACTCGCAGCACCGTCTCCCGGCCACTGCCATTGCGCCAATCCTTGTGCATGGCGTCCAGCAGGTCGCGCGACTGGTAGCAGACCGCCTCCAGCGCGGCGCGGACGATTTCCGCCGGGCCGGTATTGCGCGTCAACCCAAAGATCGCGCCGCGAGCATCCGGATCCCAATGCGGCGCGCCGAGACCGGTGAAGGCCGGCACGAGATAGACCTCCTGCATCGGATCGGCCTTTTCCGCCCAACCATCGGAATCGGCGGCGTGCTTGATCGCCTTCAGTCCGTCGCGCAGCCATTGCACGGCCGCTCCCGCGATGAAGATCGAGCCTTCCAGTGCATAGGTCGTTTCACCGTTCAAGCGATAGGCGATGGTGGTCAGCAGGCGGTTTTTCGAACGCACCATGTCCGTGCCGGTATTGAGGAGCGCGAAGCAGCCTGTGCCGTAAGTGGATTTCATCATGCCGCGCTCGAAACAAGCCTGGCCGATTGTCGCCGCCTGCTGATCGCCGGCGACGCCGAGAATGGGGATTGCCGCTCCGAAGAGCGCTTGATCGGTGACGCCGAAATCGGCCGCGCAGTCTTTCACCTCCGGCAGCATCGCCGCGGGAACGCGCAGGATCTCAAGCAGGTCCTCGTCCCATTCATTTTTGCCGATATTGAACATCAGCGTCCGCGAGGCGTTGGTCGCATCGGTGACGAAACTCTTGCCGCCGGTCAGGCGCCAGATCAGGAAGGTGTCGATGGTGCCGAAGCAGAGTTCGCCCTTGGCGGCACGCGCGCGGGCGCCTTTCACATTGGCAAGCATCCACGAAAGCTTCGTGCCGGAGAAATAGGGATCGAGCAGCAGTCCGGTATGGCGGGTGAAGAGCTTTTCCAGATCCTGCCGCTTCAGCTTCTCGCAATAGCTCGCGGTACGGCGGTCTTGCCAGACGATGGCATTGTGGATCGGCTTGCCGGTCACGCGGTCCCACACCACGACGGTTTCGCGCTGGTTGGTGATGCCGAGAGCGGCGATGTCCTTTGCGATGATGCCGGCGGCTTCGATCGCCTTTTTGACGGTCGAAACGACGGAAGCCCAGATTTCCTCCGGATCATGCTCGACCCAACCCGGTTGCGGATAGTGCTGCGTGAACTCCTTCTGGTCGACACCGGCAATCTTCATGTCACCGTCAAAAACGATAGCCCGCGTCGACGTTGTCCCCTGGTCGATCGCCAAGACATAACCGCTCATGCATTCCTCCCGGATTGTTCCCATCTCGAAACAACAGATACGGCAGCAAAACGAATGTGAAAAGAAAGCAAAACGAAATTTTTGCCGAAAATTCTTTATTCCAGCTCGCGAATATATGAAGCGAACTGTCGCAAAAGAGTCTTGCTGCGGTGCGATTGCCATGTCCGGCGATTTGGGACTAACCTCAAAGCCGCTATTGCGCTGCAACAACAGCCGCGCCGTCCAAGGAGAAAATCATGGCAAGAACAGTCGTTGTCACCGGTTCTACAAGCGGTATCGGCCTCGCCATCGCGACCGCTTTCGCTGCGAAAGGTGAAAACATCGTCCTCAACGGCTTCGGAAAGCCCGAAGAGATCGATGCGATCAGAAACAGGCTCGAAGCATCGGGCGGCGGTAAGGTAATCTATCATCCGGCCGACATGACCAAGCCCGCCGAAATCGCCGACCTGATCGCGACCGCCAATTCGACCTTCGGCAGCGTCGACGTCCTCGTCAACAATGCCGGCATCCAGCATGTAGAAAAGATCGAGGACTTTCCGCTGGAGAAGTGGGACCAGATCATTGCAATCAACTTGTCGAGCTCGTTCCACACGATGCGCGCCGCCATTCCGCTGATGAAGGGAAAGAAATACGGCCGCATCATCAACATCGCCTCGGCTCACGCCCTCGTCGCCTCACCCTTCAAGTCCGCCTATGTCGCGGCAAAACATGGTATTATGGGTTTGACCAAGACGGCAGCGCTCGAGCTTGCCGAATTCGGCGTCACCGTCAACGCCATCTGCCCCGGCTATGTCCTGACCCCTCTTGTCGAAAAGCAGATCCCGGATACGGCCAAGGCGCGCGGCATGACTGAAGAGCAGGTCAAGAACGAGGTCATCCTCAAGGCGCAGCCTACGCATGAATTCGTCAAGGCCGAAGAGATCGCGTCATTGTCGATCTATCTTGCCAGCGACGATGCACGTCAGGTCACCGGCACGCACGTCTCGATTGACGGTGGCTGGACTGCGGAATAACCATACAAGGTTAGGGCCGGATGCGCTGGGGCGTGTCCGGCTCTAGAAGACCAAAATAATTGGGAACGACATGAACGACAGCATCCGCTTTATCCTCAACGGCGAGGATATTTCACTTTCCAGCCTGCGCCCGACTGAGACGCTCCTCGACTTCCTGCGTCTCAACCGGCACTTGACGGGCACGAAAGAGGGATGCGCGGAAGGTGATTGCGGCGCCTGCACCGTACTGGTCGGTCGGCTGATCGACGGCGGATTGCGCTACGAGTCAGTTAATGCCTGCATCCGTTTCGTCGGATCGCTGCATGCCACCCATGTGGTCACCGTCGAACATCTGGCCGCCAAGGATGGCACGCTGCATCCGGTGCAACAGGCCATGGTCGACTGTCATGGCTCGCAATGCGGTTTCTGCACACCGGGTTTCGTCATGTCGCTTTACGGCCTGTGGCTTTCAACCGAAAATCCGAGCCGGGCGCAGATCGAAAAAGCCCTGCAGGGCAATCTCTGTCGCTGCACCGGTTACGAGCCGATCGTCAAGGCCGCCGAACAGGTGAGCCAGACGCGCCCGAGCGCCCTGTTCGATCCTCTTGAAAAGACCAGAGCCGACATCATCGCCCGTCTCTGGGCCATGCAGGGCGGCGATACCATCACCGTTACCTCGGGCGAGGATCGCCTGATCGTGCCGGGCTCAGTCGCAGCGCTTGCGCAAGTGTTGGCCGACGAGCCGAAAGCGACCGTCGTTGCCGGCTCTACCGATGTCGGCCTCTGGGTCACCAAGCAGATGCGCAAGCTCGACCCCGTCGTCTTCATCAACCATCTGACCGACTTGCAGAAGATTATCGTGGAAGACACCGGCCTGACTATCGGTGCCGGCGTCACCTACAGCCAGGCGTTTGCAGCCATGGCCGAAAAGATCCCGGCAGTCGCGAGCCTGATCGACCGCATCGGCGGCGAGCAGGTGCGCAACATGGGCACGATCGGCGGTAACATCGCCAACGGCTCACCCATTGGCGACACGACGCCGCCGCTGATCGCGCTCGGCGCGACGGTGAAACTGCGTTCCATTACCGGCGCCCGCAGCTTGCCGCTGGAAGACTTTTTCATCGATTACGGCAAGCAGGACCGCAATCCCGGTGAATTCGTCGAAAGCGTCTTCGTGCCTTGCCCGGCCGAAGGCACTCATTTCGCCGTCTACAAGATCTCCAAACGCCGCGATGAGGATATTTCGGCGCTCTGCGGCGCTTTCCATTTGGCGTTGGATGCGGGCGGCAACGTCGCCGATATCCGCATCGCCTTCGGCGGCATGGCCGGCACACCGAAGCGCGCCCGCACGGTCGAAGCCGAACTGATTGGCAAGCCTTGGACGGAGACGACGGTCGAATCCGCCCGCGCCGCCTTCGATGCTGACTACACTCCGCTCACCGATTGGCGCGCCACCGCCGAATACCGGCAGTTGACTGCCAAGAACCTGCTCATCCGCTTCTATCTCGAAACGGCCGGTGCGCCGCAGGAATTGAAGCGTTTCGTAACGGTGGAGGCTTAACCATGGACAAATCCACCTTTGAAGAACGCAAGGTCATCAACGGCTCGATGCATGCTTCCCTGAAGCACGACTCGGCGCACAAGCACGTGACGGGCGCCGCCGACTATATCGACGACCTGCCGGAACCTGCGGGTCTGCTGCATGGCGCACTCGGCCTTTCCGACCGCGCCCATGCGGATATCGCTGGGATCGACCTCTCCGCCGTGAAAGCCTATCCGGGCGTCGTCTGGGTATTCACCGCCAAGGATATTCCCGGCGTCAACGACACAAGCTCCAACGGCATGCATGACGAGCCGCTACTCGCCGAGACCAAGGTCGAGTTTCACGGCCAGCCGATCTTCGCTGTCATCGCCGAAACCCGCGATGCGGCCCGCCGCGCCGCGCGCCTTGCCAAGATCGACTATCGCGATCTGCCCCATTGGAGTGACATCGACGGTGCGCTCGCCAATGGCGCGCCGTTGGTCTACGAGCCGATGACACTGAAGCGCGGCGAGCCGGAAACCGAGATGGCCAATGCCAAGCACCGCATCAAGGCGCAGATGCGCATCGGCGGCCAGGAGCATTTCTATCTCGAAAGCCACATCGCCATGGCGATCCCCGGCGAAGACGACGAAGTCGCCGTCTGGTCTTCCACCCAGCATCCGAGCGAGATCCAGCACATCGTCGGCCATGTGCTCAACATTCCGTCCAATGCAGTCACCGTCAACGTGCGTCGCATGGGCGGCGGCTTTGGCGGCAAGGAGACACAGGGCAACCAATTTGCCGCGCTCGCCGCCGTCGCCGCCAAGAAGCTTGGCCGCGCCATCAAATTCCGCCCCGATCGCGACGAAGACATGGCCGCCACCGGCAAGCGCCACGACTTCCTGGTCGATTACGAAATCGGCTTCGATGATGACGGCCGCATCCATGCCGTTGACGCGACCTATGCCGCCCGCTGCGGCTTCTCCTCCGACCTCTCCGGGCCGGTCACCGACCGCGCGTTGTTCCATGCGGATTCGAGCTATTTCTATCCGCATGTGCATCTCGTATCGAAACCGCTGAAGACGCATACCGTATCCAACACCGCCTTCCGCGGCTTCGGCGGCCCGCAAGGCATGGTCGGCGGCGAGCGATTCATCGAAGAGATCGCCTATGCGCTGGGCAAGGACCCGCTGGAGATTCGCCGTCAGAATTTCTACGGCCAGCCGGGCTCCGGCCGGACGCTGACGCCCTATCATCAGGAGGTGGAGGACAACATCATCCACCGCATCGTCGACGAGTTGGAAGAATCCTCCGACTACCAGGCGCGACGCAACGCCATCATCGAGTTCAACCGCTCCAGCCGCTTTATCCGCAAGGGCATTGCGCTGACACCGGTGAAATTCGGCATCTCCTTCACCATGACCGCCTTCAACCAGGCCGGCGCGCTGGTGCACATCTATCAGGACGGCTCGATCCACCTGAACCATGGCGGCACCGAGATGGGCCAGGGCCTCTACACCAAGGTGGCGCAGGTGCTGGCCGACAGTTTTCAGGTCGATATCGACCGGGTGAAGATCACTGCCACGACCACGGGTAAGGTACCGAATACGTCGGCGACCGCGGCCTCCTCCGGCTCCGACCTCAACGGCATGGCAGCCTTCGACGCCGCTCGCCAGATCAAGGATCGGCTTGTTGCCTTCGCTGCCGAGAAATGGGGCGTCGCTGCCGAAGAAATACAGTTCCTGCCGAACCGGGTGCGGGTCGGCGACATGGAAATTCCTTTCCCGGATTTCATCAAACAAGCCTATTTCGCTCGGGTGCAGCTTTCCGCCGCCGGCTTCTACAAGACGCCGAAAATCCATTGGGACCGCAAGGCAGGACGCGGCACGCCATTCTATTACTTCTCCTATGGCGCCGCCTGCTCGGAAGTCTCAATCGACACGCTGACTGGCGAATATCTGATCGACCGCACCGATATCCTCCATGATGTCGGCCGGTCGCTGAACCCGGCGATCGATATCGGTCAGGTCGAAGGCGCCTTCGTGCAGGGCATGGGCTGGCTGACGACCGAAGAACTCTGGTGGGATAACAAGGGACGGCTGCGCACGCATGCGCCTTCGACCTACAAGATCCCGCTCGCCTCCGACCGGCCGAAGATCTTCAACGTCCACCTTGCCGAATGGTCCGAAAATGCCGAGGCAACCATCGGCCGCTCCAAGGCGGTCGGCGAGCCGCCCTTCATGCTCAGCATCTCGGTACTCGAGGCCCTGTCCATGGCCGTCGCAAGCGTCGCGGACTACCGCGTCTGCCCGCGGCTCGACGCGCCGGCAACGCCGGAACGGGTGCTGATGGCGGTCGAGCGGCTGAAAGGGATGTGACGATGGCTGTCCGCGAAGTGCTTTCCGGTGTCATACCCAGGAGCGACTTCCGCGCATTTCTCGCGACACGCCCCTCCTCCATACTCATCGAGATCATCGGAACGCAGGGCTCAACGCCACGCGAGGCCGGAACCTTCATGCTCGTTTCCGAAAACGCCATCTGGGGCACGATCGGTGGCGGGCAGTTCGAATTTCTGGCGATCCAGAACGCCCGGGATTTACTGGCCGGCAATGGCGCGGAGGTGATGGACATACCGCTCGGGCCGGAAATCGGCCAATGCTGCGGCGGTCGCACGCAACTGCGCTTTCAGAAGATGACGACGCGATTGCTCGAAGAGCTTGAAGCCAAGCGGGCGACCGAAGCGGAACACCGACCGGAGACCTATTTGTTTGGTGCAGGCCATGTCGGGCACGCTCTGGCCGCCGCGCTCGCCCCCCTGCCCCTTTCCGTAACGGTGATCGAGACCCGTAAGGAGGAACTGACAAACCTGCCGGCGGAGACGAAGACCGTGCTTTCACCAATGCCGGAAGCGCTGGTGCAGGAGATTCCCGCAGGCTCAGCCATCGTCATCCTGACCCATGATCACGCTCTCGATTTCCTGATCGCCAAGGAAGCGCTCGCCCGCACCGATCTCGCCTATGTCGGCATGATCGGCTCGGCGACCAAGCGTGCCACCTTCTCCCACTGGCTGACTCGCGAGGGCGGCGACGAGGCCTTGCTCGAGCGGCTGACGCTGCCGATCGGCGGCGGCGCCGTGAAGGACAAGCGCCCGGAGGTTATCGCCGCCATGACGGCCGCCGAGCTGCTGACGGCCTTCGCGGCCTACGCCATCCGATCATCTTCGTAACGCGGCTCGCGCCCGTCGAGAAACCCGAGGTCGCGCTTGAGGCGGTCGGGCATCTCGTCCAGATCCAGCCGGGACGAAGGCTCCATGCCCCCTGTGAAGACCTGCGCCAATGTTTCCAACATACGGGCCAAGGCTGACGGCCGGGCATTCATCTCTTCGACGGCATAGCAATCCATGACGATACCTCAAATCAAACGATGATGTGGATTGCAGTTTGCCGCCGAAAATGCTGAAATTCCAATCGAACAACCATCTGTATGCATCAAGAGAACTTATCCATGAAACTGTCGAAACGGTTTCCGCTGAATGCACTGCGCGTCTTCGAGGCCGCCGCCCGGCACGGCAGTTTCACGCGCGCCGGCGCTGAACTCGGCATGACGCAGACGGCCGTCAGTTATCAGATCAAGCTTCTGGAAGAGAATGTCGGCGAGCCGCTGTTCCTGCGGCGGACGCGCCAGATCGAGTTGACTGAAGCCGGCGGGCGATTGGCGCCGAAGGTGACCGAAGCCTTCAGCATGCTGCAGGAGGCCATGGCTTCGGTCAGCGGCGATGCCGAAACCACTCTCCTCATTCATTCGACACCGACCTTCGCCTCGCAATGGCTTGCACGCCATATCGGCTCATTTCAACTGCAACATCCAAATGTCGCGGTACGGCTCGCCACATCGGACGCGCTCATCGATTTTTCCCGTGAGCCTTCCGACATCGCCATTCGCAACGGGCGGGGAACTTGGCCGGGGCTGCGGGCGCATTTGTTGATGAAAATGAACTTCACGCCGATGCTGAGCCCAGCGCTGGCAGCCAGCATCGGCGGCATTCACACGCCGGCCGATCTTCTCAAACTTCGGATTATCGATGCCGGTGATCCCTGGTGGGCACAATGGTTCGAAGCGGCTGGAGTTCCAGATCCCGGCCTGCAAGGCCGACCGAGAAGCAGGCTTGGGGCGCAATCCTTCGAGGCAAGCGCCGCTATCGCCGGACAAGGCGTCGCCGTGCTGACCCCTGAATTCTATGCCGACGACCTAGCAGCCGGCCGGCTTGTCCAGCCCTTCGATATCCTCTGCAACGACGGCTCGAACTACTGGCTTGCCTATCCCGAAAACAGACGGCATACGCCAAGAATCCGGGTTTTCCGGAATTGGATACTCGGCGAGTTCGGCATGCCGTTGGAGTGAGTGCTGCTCAATAGGCCATATCTGGCGCATAGAAGCAGCGCGGCGTGTTCTCGTCTGGGAAAAGACAGAGGTGGTAGGCCCCATCCGGCGAACGCATCGTCTTGCGCTGTGGCAGCGTGAAGATATGCGCATGCGTCACATAGCGATGATCGCCGGGATAGAGCGTAATCCGATAGCCGCCCGGGATAACGGTAACCGTGCGCGAGGGGATCATCTCGCAATCACCGGTCTTGCTGTCGCCGTTGCAACAATAAGGATCGTAGGACCAGCCGGAGGGCGCATCATGCGCCATGGCGGAAGTTGCAAGAAGGAATAGTGCAAACGCCAGTATACCACGCATGGGCAAATCTCCGACGATGCGGCGAACCAGGGGCTCCGCTGCCCACCGATCGCCGACGACGCTGAAAAAAGCGTCCAATTTTGATCTATCGCGAAGTCGGCGCTCGGCAAGAGCGACGGCATGTCGGTCACGGAAGTGTGTGATCCTAGCACGAAAAGCAGTCCCTCGACCAAACTCCCCTTCCCTCTGCGCCCAACATTTTGCAAGGTGTCGAGTCGGAGGAAGAAAAGGGGACCTGAATGTATGAATACGCCATAGCGTGGGAATGGCTGGCCTTTGCTGCCCGCTGGTTCCACGTCATAACCGCCATTGCCTGGATCGGTTCGTCTTTCTACTTCATCGCGCTCGATCTCGGGCTGGTGAAGCGTCCGCATCTTCCGCCCGGCGCCTATGGCGAGGAATGGCAGGTGCATGGCGGCGGTTTCTACCATATCCAGAAGTATCTGGTGGCTCCCGCGCAGATGCCGGAGCATCTGACCTGGTTCAAATATGAGAGCTATTTCACCTGGCTCTCTGGTTTCCTGATGCTCTGCATCGTCTATTACGGCGGCGCCAATCTCTTCCTCATCGACAGGCACGTGCTCGACGTCAGCGTTCCCGTCGCGATCCTGATCTCGCTGGCTTCGCTGGCCGGCGGCTGGATCGTTTACGACCTGCTCTGCAAGTCGCCACTCGGCAATAATACCTGGGGGCTGATGGTCGTGCTCTATGCGGTCCTCGTCTTCATGGCCTGGGGCTATACGCATCTGTTCACCGGCCGCGCCGCCTTCCTCCATCTCGGCGCCTTCACGGCGACGATCATGTCGGCCAATGTCTTCATGATCATCATTCCCAACCAGAAGATCGTCGTCGCCGACCTGATCGCAGGCCGCACGCCGGATCCGAAATACGGCCGCATCGCCAAGCAGCGCTCGCTACACAACAACTACCTGACGCTGCCCGTCATCTTCTTCATGCTGTCGAACCACTATCCGCTGGCCTTCGGCACCGCCTATAATTGGATCATCGCCGCTCTGGTGTTCCTGATGGGCGTCACCATCCGCCATTGGTTCAACACGATCCATGCCCGCAAGGGCCGGCCGACCTGGACCTGGATCGTCACCGTCGTCCTCTTCATTGTCATCATATGGCTTTCGACGGTGCCGAAGATGCTCACCGGCGAGAAGGATGCCAACGTCGTCGCACCCGCATTCCAGCAATTCGCATCGGATGCGCACTTCCCGGCGGTGAAGCAGATGATCTCGACGCGCTGTTCGATGTGCCACGCCGCCGAGCCGGCTTTTGAAGGCATTGCCCGCGCACCGAAGGAAGTGATGCTGGAAAACGACGCGGAAATCGCTATGCATGCCCGCGAGATCTATATTCAGGCGGGCCGCAGCCACGCCATGCCGCCCGGCAACGTCACCGACGTGACGCCGGAGGAACGCAAGCTGCTGGTTGCCTGGTTCGAAAGCTCCGTCGGAGAAAAAGACCAATGACTACCCTTTTGCGCGGCCGCCTGCTCTCCTTCAAGCGCGCGCCGCAGAGCCTTGATGACACGGACAGCTACTCGTATGAAAGCGATGGCGGCCTGCTGATCGAAAATGGCATCATTGCCGACGTCGGCCCCTATACAGAGGTCAAGACGAAAGCGCCGGCACATGTCACCGAAGTCGACCACCGCCCGCATCTGATCCTGCCGGGCTTCATCGATATGCACCTGCATTTCCCGCAGATGCAGGTGATCGCCTCCTATGCCGCAAATCTTCTGGAATGGCTGAACACCTATACCTTCCCCGAGGAATGCCGCTTTGTCGAAAGCGCGCATGCGGAGCGTATCGCCACGCATTTCTATGACGAGCTGATCCGCCATGGAACGACGACGGCGGTCGCCTATTGCTCCGTGCACAAGACCTCTGCCGATGCCTATTTTGCCGAAGCCATGCGACGCAACATGCGCATGGTCGGCGGCAAGGTGATGATGGACCGCAACGCCCCGCAAGGCCTGCTCGACACACCGCAGATGGGCTACGACGAGACCCGCCAGGTGATATCAGACTGGCATGGCAAAGGCCGCAATCATGTAGCCATCACGCCGCGCTTTGCCATCACCTCGACGCCTGAGCAGATGGAAGCGACGGCTGCACTCGCACGCGAGTTCCCGGATCTACATATCCAGACGCATCTCTCCGAGAACCACGACGAAATCAAGTTCACCTGCGAGCTCTATCCCGACGCGATCGACTACACGGACATCTACGCCCACTATGGGCTGCTCGGCCCCAAGAGCTTGTTCGGTCACGCGATCCACCTTTCGGAGCGCGAAGCCGACGCCATGAGCGAAGCCGGCGCTATCGCCGTCCACTGCCCGACCTCCAACCTCTTCCTCGGCTCCGGCCTCTTCCCGCTGAAAGCACTGGCGCGACGCGAAAAGCCCGTCCGCATCGGCGTCGCCACCGATATCGGCGGCGGCTCCAGCTATTCCATGCTGCGCACCATGGACGAGGCCTACAAGATCCAGCAGCTTCTCGGCGAACGGCTGAACCCGCTGGAAAGCTATTACTACATGACGCGCGGCAACGCCGAAGCGCTCTCTCTCGTCGACAAGATCGGCACGCTCGACACCGGCACCGAAGCCGACCTCATCGTCCTCAATGCCGCCGCTACGCCGGCCATGGCGCTGAAGATGGAAGTGACGAAGAGGCTTACCGAAGAGCTGTTCCTGCTGCAGACCATGGGCGACGACCGCGCCGTCGTCGAAACCTATGTCGCCGGAAAGCCGATGAAATCGATCCTGCAATGAGGCAATCCGACCCCGCCGCACGATAACCTTTTAGAGGGCAGACAGCCATGACCGCGCCGCTTACCATCGCAGAACTGAAGAAGCTCGCTCAGCGGCGCGTCCCGAAAATGTTCTACCAATATGCCGATTCCGGTTCGTGGACGGAGTCGACCTATCAGGCGAACCAGGCAGACTTCGCCAAAATCAAACTGCGTCAGCGCGTTCTTGTCGACATGGCGAACAGGTCGCTCGCAACCACCATGGTCGGCCAGAAAGCCTCCATGCCGGTGGCACTGGCGCCGACAGGCCTCACCGGCATGCAGTACGCCGATGGCGAGATGCTGGCGGCACGCGCGGCGGAGGAATTCGGCATTCCCTTCACGCTCTCGACCATGAGCATCTGCTCGATCGAGGACATCGCTTCGGTGACGAAGCAGCCCTTCTGGTTCCAGCTCTACGTGATGAAGGACCGCGATTTCGTCCTGAACCTGATCCATCGCGCCAAGGTGGCGAAATGCTCGGCGCTGGTGCTGACCGCCGACCTGCAGATCCTCGGCCAGCGCCATAACGACATTCGTAACGGGCTTTCGGTGCCGCCGAAAATGACGGCAAAGAACATCTGGCAGATGGCGATGCGACCGGGCTGGTGCATGGGCATGCTGAAGACCAAGCGCCATTTCTTCGGCAATATCATCGGTCATGCCAAGGATATTTCCGACATGACGACGTTGTCGCACTGGACCCATTCGCAGTTCGATCCCAAGCTCTCCTGGAGCGATGTCGCCTGGATCAAGGAGCAATGGGGCGGCCCGCTGATCATCAAGGGCATTCTCGACGTCGAGGACGCGAAGGCGGCCATCGACACCGGCGCCGACGCCATCATCGTCTCCAACCATGGCGGCCGGCAGCTCGACGGCGCCCACTCCTCCATCAGCATGCTGCCGCGGATCGTCGATGCCGTCGGCGACAAGATCGAGGTGCATATGGATGGCGGCATCCGCTCCGGCCAGGACGTGCTCAAGGCCATCGCGCTCGGCGCCAAGGGCACCTACATCGGCCGTCCCTTCCTTTATGGCCTCGGCGCCATGGGCAAGGAGGGCGTGACGCTTGCGCTTGAGATCATCCGCAAAGAGCTGGATATTTCCATGGCGCTCTGCGGCAGGCGGGATATCAAAGCCGTGGATCGGTCGATCCTGGCCGATCTCTAGCGCAACCAGCCGGTCGCCAGGCCACTCGCCCATTCCGCGCGGCCATTCTGCGCCGCCAGCTTCGCCATCGCCATGTGATCATAGGCGACCTGCCGGAAGACAGGCAGCCAATGATCGCCTGTCCTTTCCAGAATGACGTAGGAGGCGAAGGGGTGGCCGGCTTCTACCTTATGAAAATAGGGCAGATCGTCGTCATAGGCGGGGCAGCCGACGCTGCCTGGATTAACGATCAGCCGATCGTCGGAAAGCCTGACGACACGCGGAATGTGGGTATGCCCGCACAGGATCAGCGGAAAATCGATGCCGGCGGCCAATGCCTCGATTTCTTCGAGCGGCTTCAAATAGACGTGACCGTCTGCCGAGACCGATTCCAGCCAGTAGACGTTATCGTCCGCTGGGGTCGCGTGGCAAAGATACACCGCGTCTTGATAGACGGCGCTAAAGGGCAAGCCGCGCAGCCAATTGAGATGATACTCGTTCAGTTCCGAATGCGCGGCCCGGTCAGACACATGCATCGCCTCCGCCGCCTGTTCGATCAGGTACCGGTCGTGATTGCCACGCACCGTCACCGCATTCAGTTCCAGCAGCATATCGGCCGTCTTACCAGCCGTCAGCGGCCCGCTGAAGCAATCGCCCAGGTTGACGATATCGGTAACGCCCTGCCCACGGATATCCTCAAGCACCGCTTCAAGCGCCAGGTGATTGCCGTGAATGTCCGCGATGGCAGCAAAACGCAAGTCTCAGCTCCCGCGATAGGTGGAATAGCCGTAGGGCGAAATGAGCAACGGCACATGGTAGTGCGCCGTCGTATCGGCGATGCCGAAACGGATGGGCACGAGATCGAGGAAGGCCGGCTCCGGCAGCTTGGCGCCGCTTGCGCGCAGATAATCTCCAGCCCGGAACAGCAATTCATAGGTGCCGGCGACAAAACTGTCGCCGATCAGGATGGGACCGCCATCCACGCGCCCGTCGGCATTGGTCGTAACCGTCTTCAGATGCGTGCGGGCATCGCCCTCGATCCTGAAGAGATCGATCACCAGGCCCTCGGCCGGCTTGCCGAGTGCGGTATCGAGCACATGGGTAGTCAGTCCGGTCATAGCGTCGGTGCTCCGATGATGAAGGGCGTGTCGAAGAAATATTCTTCCAGATTGTTTCCCGGCCCATCACGATCCACGATGAGGAAATCGCTCTGCTCGCCGAGCGCCATCAGGGGATAATGCCAGGCATTGATCCGATAGTTCACACCCTGGTCACCTCGCGCCAGAAAGACCTGCGGCCTGCCGGGCTTGCCGCCCTCATCCTGCGCGACGACGACGAGGAATGGTCGGCCGTTGAGCGGCATGAAACTCTGGCTGCCGAAAGGATGGCGCTCCATCATCTCGATCGTGAAGGGAAAGGCACGCGGCTGGCCGCGAAAGAGGTTCAGAATAACCCGCGCCCCGTCACCTATGGCCTCGGCGCCGGACAGCGCATGGAAGCGCTCCGTCGTCCCGCCATTGATGTATCGCATCGTTGCCGGATCGGCCTCGATCACATCGCCAAACGGCGCGAAGGCGGCCTTCGTCAGTGGGTGAATTTCAAGATGCTGTGTCATTCTATGATCATTCGCCTTCCGCTCGCCAATGGCGAATGGAATCCAGTTGTGAGAGCGACTCCGGAAGAGATTTTTGCGCGATGTCCCACAGGGTCGCCAGCTCGATGTCGAAATAGCCCTCAGCAATTCTGTCTCTGAAGTCGCGCATTTCATGCCAAGGCAGCTCCGGATGGTCAACGACAAACTCCGGATACTCTTCCGCAATACGTGCCGCTGCCTCGCCGATCATCATGAGATTCATGCCGACGGCCCGCTGCTTCTCGATATCACCGAAAAAGACGTCTCTATCAGTCCCTTGAAGAAACCGCCCAATTTCAGACATAGCCCGCTGCATGCGATTAAGGTGAGAGATCAGCCGATCCAAGCTCATGTCGCGCGGCCCATTCAGCCAGATACCAGAAGCCCCTATCAGCTCTCCGGAAGCATGGATTGCAGACGCAGCAAGGCAATCTTTTCCACCTGTGCCGTTGCGGTCGCGAACTCCGCATCCCTGTCATTGTCGATCCGCGTTTCGAAGGCGGCCAGGATATCCTTCTTGCCCAGCCCCTTGACCGCGATGATGAAGGGAAAGCCGAATTTCGTCACATAGGCGGCATTGAGTTCGGTAAATCGGGCATGCTCCGCAGGGCTCAGCCGATCGAGCCCAGCGCCGGCCTGTTCCTTGCGGCTATCCTCGGTCAACTCTCCGGCAATCACCAGCCGGCCCGCCAGATCTGGATGGGCCCGCAATACGCCAAGTCGCTCCTCTTCGCTGGCTGCACGGAAGAACCGCACCAATGCGGCGTGAACGTCGCCTGAGGTCAGCGGCTCGGCAATGGCACCCGCGTCAAAGGCCCGCTCTGCAATGAAGGGAGAGTGCTCGAAGACACCGCCGAAACGGCTCACGAAATCGTCACGCGATATCATCTCAGGGCGCGCCCGCAGGAAGGTGATGCTGGTGCCAATGGTTGGCGATCTCGATGCGCTTGGGTATCCAGACCTTGTCGTGCTTCAGCACATATTCGATGAAGCGCCTGAGCGCCGCCGCGCGACCTGGCCTGCCAACCAGGCGGCAATGCAGGCCGACCGACATCATCTTCGGGCTGCCCTGCTTGCCCTCTTCATAGAGCGTATCGAAGGCATCCTTGAGATAGGTGAAGAACTGATCGCCGGAATTGAAGCCCTGCGGCGTGGCGAAGCGCATATCATTGGTTTCGAGCGTATAGGGTATGATGAGGAACGGCTTGCCCTGGATGCCATCGACCCAATAAGGCAGATCATCGGCATAGGAATCCGACGAATAGAGGAAGCCACCCTCTTCCATCACCAGTCGCAGCGTATTGTCTGAGGGCTTGCCCTGGTACATGCCGTAGGGCCGCTCGCCGGTCAGCTCGGTATGCAGGCGCACGGCTTCGAGGATGTGCTTGCGCTCCAGATCCTCCGAAAAATCCTTATATTCCAGCCAGCGATAGCCGTGGCTCGCAATTTCCCAACCAGCTTCCTTCATGGCGGCAACCGCTTCCGGATTGCGCGCCATGGCGAGCGTCACGCCATAGACGGTGGCCTGAACCTTGAGTTCGGTGAACATACGCCATAGCCGCCAGAAGCCGGCGCGTGAGCCATATTCATAGATCGATTCCATGTTGAGACTGCGCTGGTTCGGCCATGGCGCCGCACCAACGATTTCCGACAGCAGGTTCTCCGATGCTGGATCGCCATCCAGAATGCAGCTTTCTCCACCCTCTTCGTAATTGATCACAAACTGCACCGCGACGCGGGCATCGCCCGGCCATTTTGGATCGGGCGTATGGCGGCCATAGCCGATGAGATTGCGGGGATATGTATCGGACATCAAAGCACCTTCTCGAATATGCGAAGACGGTAGCATTCACGGCCGGAATGTCGAGACGGAAAGTGCGAAACGCACTTTCCTTTCACCTGTAAGCGGTTAGGCGATCTTTCGGGCGCTGACCTTGCCCATGGGATGCAGGGAGTGCACCCGGAATGGCCCGCCTGCGCCCTCTTCCATCATCAGCGCGATGTTCGACACCGGCACTGGCTCGGCAAGCACCGGCTCGAAGAAATCGCGCAATACGCGCTCCATCCGCGGCAGATCGGCGGGACTGACCGTGCCGGTCAACATCATCTGGAAGCGGAATTCGTCCATGACATGCGGATGGCCCCAGCGGTGCAGATTGGCGAATTGCGCTGCCGACAGGCTGTCCGGATCGCTACGCTCGATCTCCGCTTCCGTCAGCGGCGCGCGATAGTGGTCGAAGGCCTGGACCAGCGACGCCGCAAGGAACTGCATTTGCTGGGAGGGCTCGGACGACACCAGGCCGAACGCGCCGCCGAGGCGCGCGACTTCCATCTTCGGAATCTCGAACGGCGTCACCGTACCGGAAAAGCGCATGAGATCGCGCAGCAGCGACGCCTCCGTCATGTCCTCGGCCAGGCGAAACGGCGCTTTCAGGATGCCGTTGAAACCGTAGCGGCGCGGCACGGCGGTGTGGAAGGCGACTTCATGAATGCCGAGCCCACGAATGGCGGGCGGATCGACCATCTCGCCGGAATAGACATTGCGGCCGAGCCAATTTGCGGCCACGAGCGTCAGCGGATCGCTCGCAGACGGCGTGAAGCAAATGGCGTAACGCATAAAATCTCCTCCAGAAGGCGAAAAGCCGGCTGACCCAACCGGCGGCCGATGCGCAAGGAGATAGGTGATTTGCGTGACAGATTGACGACCTGAACGGCCTTTATATTCACGTTTTATGGGATGCTACCGTAATGTGGTTCGAAAGGGTAAAACCTTCGGGCAGCTTGAAAGAACAGGAAATTTCCAGGGCCTCGCGGACCGCCGCTTCGGCCAGACGGTGCGCCAGTCCGAAGCTCACCTTGAAACCCCCGGTCAACGCGATCAGCCGTGGATGATCCGGATGTGCTCCCACCATGGGATCCCGATCGATCGCTTTCGGCCGCAAGCCGGCCCAGCGTTCGATCACTTCGGCACCCGCAAGCGCCGGCGCCATCATCCGCGCAGCAGTTAGCAGATCGTCCAACTGACCATCCGTCGACATCGGATTGTCGAAGCGGTTCTCGCTCGTACTGCCGACCGCGACCAATCCGCCCTCATGCGGAACGATATAGAGCCCGTCGCGGAAAATCACCGGCAGGCCGGCCTCGACATCCGCTTTCAGCAAAGCAGCCTGTCCCTTGACCGGCTGGCCAAGGGGAGAATGACGTCCGGGCGTCAATCCGTCCAGCATCGGAAAGGAGCGATGCCCGGCAGAAAGGATGCAACGGCGGAAACGGATCGTGCCTTCTTGGGTCGCTGCGGTGCCGCGATCCGGATCGATGCTCTGGATTTCCAGACCTTCGGCAAGCCGAACATGTTTCGCCTTATCAAGAAAGCTGGCCAGAACCTTCAGGAAGGCTCGGGGCGCAACGCGGGCGGCAAGCGTGTCGAAAACAAATCCGCTTTCGCCGGCCGCCGGATCGATCCAGCCTTCCACCGGCGCGGCATGGAGCACATGCCAATGAAACCGCCGTTCACCATGATACCAATGCGTTTCGGCATCCTGCGAGTGGCCCAGCGCGATCTTGCGCAGATGCGGCTTCGGCAACGGGATCAGCCGGCCGGAACGGCGGTATCCGGCGGAAAGCCCGGTTGCCGCTTCCAGTTGCGCAATCTCATTCTCCAGTGACAACAGCGCATCGAACTGGAATTGCTTCTTCTCAGACCACTTGTCCGGCATATGCGGCATCAGCGCGCCGAGCAGGCCGCCGCTTGCCCCCTGCCCCAAACGGCCGGCATCGACGAGCAGCGTCTCGACGCCTTGCCGCTCCGCATGCACCGCCGCCCAAAGGCCCATGATGCCGCCGCCGACGATCAACAGTTCGGCGGATGATTGACCGGCAAGCCCCGGAGGATTATCGGCTCTTCCCATGACAGATCCAGTTTCCGATCAAACGCCCGAGGCGAAGACCAATGTGGCAAGCCAGGCGCTCGAATGGCGCGACGGCGATATGCCCTATTCGACCGCTTTTGGCGACCATTTTTATTGCCAGACCGACGGCCGGCTGGAATGCGGCCATGTCTTCCTCGCCGGCAACGGCCTGCCCGCCCGCTGGAATGAGCAAGGAAACTTCCTGATCGGCGAGCTTGGCTTCGGCACCGGCCTGAATTTCTGCGAAACCTGGCGGCAATGGCGCCAGCACCGCAAACCGGATTCGGAACTTCATTTCATGTCCTTCGAGCTCTATCCGATGAAGGCCGAGGAGATCGATCGCGCGTTATCGCACTGGCCGGAAATCGATGCTGAGCGTCAGGCGCTCGTCGCTGCCTGGCCGAAGGAACCGCGCGGCATCGTTGCGCTCACCCTCGACGCCCAGACGCGCCTTAGCGTCGTCTGCGGGTCGGCGATCGACGGCGTGCGCCGAGCAGCAACTGGCTTCGACGCCTGGTATCTCGATGGCTTTGCCCCTTCCCGAAACGCCGATATGTGGTCGCCGGAACTGATGCAGCATCTCCACGACAAGACCGTCGCCGGCGGCACCTTCGCCACCTACGCCGCCGCCGGTTTCGTGCGTCGCAATCTGCAGGCAGCAGGCTTCTCGGTCGAGCGACGCAAGGGATTTGCGGGAAAACGCGAAATGCTCTGCGGAACCAAACAGGCTTAGTTGCTGGAACGCCCGATCTGGAGCGCAGCATCGCCGAGCCAGCGGCGGGCCTTGGCTTCCAGGAGTTCGGGGCTGATCGGCTTCGACATATAGTCGTCCATGCCCGCCTCCAGGCACATATCGCGGTCGACATCGAGCGCATGCGCGGTGACGCCGACGATCGGCACATGCCAGCCCTGCCCTGCCTCCGTTTCCAGTTGCCGGATCATGCGCGTCGCCTGATGGCCGTTCATGATCGGCATGGAGACATCCATCATGATCAGCGATGGCCGAAGCTTGCGCCAGGCCTCGACCGCCTCCTGGCCGTTCTGGACCACGAGAAAGCGCAGGCCGGTGACCTGCAGAATCTGCGTGAAGACGATCTGGTTGACCTCGTTGTCCTCCGCAACGAGGACATCGATGGCGCTAACCGGTTTCGCCGCCACTTCGCGTTCGACGGTATCGATCGCGGCAACTGCTTCGGCTTCGATCGACTGCGAAGCGACAGCCGTTTCATCGCTGCTCATCCGCTGCCGGCGCGCCGTGCGCACGACATCGATGATGGTGCTGCGCAGCACATTGGCGCGCACGGGCTTCATCAGATGCGCCTGACCGTTCAGCGCCGCGAATTCCTTGTCGCTGCCGGCGACATCCATGGAGGTCAGGAAGATCAGCGAAACGCCGTCGAAGCGCGAATCGGCGCGAATGGCACGCGCGACTTCATCGCCGTTCATGTCCGGCATGTGGTAGTCGAGGATCACGGCATCGACCTGCACGCCCATATCGAAAGCGGCATGGAGGATGGCTAGCCCCGTCTTGCCGTCTTCGGCAGCGTAGCCGTCAAAGCTCCATTGCTCCAACTGCTCGGTCAATATCCGCCTGTTGATCTCGTTGTCGTCGATGACCAGGATGCCGGCGCCCTTGACATTGACCGGCACCGGACGCGGTTCGCTGCGCGTGGCGGCCGGCGGCACGGGCAGATGCACGGTGAAGACCGAACCCTTGCCCCATTCGCTCTCGACTTCGAGATAGCCACCGAAGAGGTCGACGAGCCCCGCGGTAATGGCAAGGCCAAGACCGGTGCCTTCATGACGGCGCGTCGAGGAAGCGTCCACCTGCGAGAACTTCTCGAAAATGGAATCCAGCTTCTCCTCGGAAATACCGATGCCGGTGTCCTCGATGCGGAGCGTCAACATGATCTCGCCGTTGTCGATCGGTCGGCTCTCCACCTCGACCAACACGTGACCGCGCTCGGTGAATTTAACCGCATTGCCGACGAGATTGGTGACGATCTGGCGAAAGCGGCCTGCGTCTCCGAGCACCATGGCCGGCACATCAGGCGCCGTGCGCACCAGCAGCTCGATATCTTTTTCCGCCGCCGGCGACGACAGCAGCGTCGCGACATCCTCCACCGCCTCGGCCGGATCGAAGGCGGCCTTGCGCAGACGCATCTGCCCGGCATCGATCTTCGAGAAGTCCAGGATGTCGTTGATGATCGTCAACAGCGCATTGCCCGACTTGACGATGATGTCGATGAAGGTCTTCTGCCGGGCATCGAGATCGGTCTTAGCCAGGAGCTCCGCCATGCCGAGAACGCCGTTCATCGGCGTGCGGATTTCATGGCTCATATTGGCGAGGAATTCGGATTTGGCGCGATCGGCGGCTTCGCTGCGCGAAAGCAACAATTGCAGCTCGGCCTCGCGGTCTTTCATCTCGGTGACATCGGCCAGCACCACGGTCCAACGGCGGCTTTCGCTGATCGTGGCTTCGAGCTGCATCCAGCGATCGCCCGCAATCTGGAACACCGCGGAAACCGGCCTGTTCGCCGCCATGCTCCTGCCCCATCCACGCAGAACCGCCTTCGGATCGTCGCCGAAATCGCCCCGCGCGGCGCAATAGTCAAACGCGATGGACCAATGCTTGCCGATCTCCAGATGATCGGCGGGAATGCGCAGCATGTCCGTCAATGCATCGTTTGCCAGCATGATGATGCCGTCTTCCACGATGAGCAGGCCCTGCGACATGGCATGCGTCGCGTCGGTCATCAGTTCGCCGAGACGCTCTAGGGCAAGGCGCGCCTCGGTGATCTCGCGGGCTTGCTGGCGCACGGAAGAGATATCCGCATAGGCAATCAGCGTGCGGCCGTTCGAAATGCGGCGAGCATCCATGATGACGGATTTGCCGTCGGCAAAATTCATCTCGGTCTGGAAATGCGGTCCGGCATTGCGGAAGGACTCCAGGCGCGCCTGATAGATATCGTCGATACTGCCAGCATCGGCATCATAGCGGCCGAGTTCGAAATGCTTGGCGACGAGATCGCGATAAGACAGGCCTTCGAAATGTTCGTTCTTCGGGAAATCCCAGATGTCGTAGAAGGCATCGTTGGTATATTCCACGACGTAATTGCTGTCATGGATCATGACACCGATCGGCATCGAGCGCAGGATGTTCCCCAGATCCTGATGCAAGGCCTCGGCGCGCGCCTGTGCCTCGATCAACTCGGTCTGGCGCAGCTTCAACACGGAAATATCGGTCATCGAGCCGACGGCATAGCGCCTGCCGTCCGCGGTGACGACGCGGTTGACGCGCGTCATGAGCGGATGTGTCACACGCTCCCGATCAACCACCGTGCCTTCGAATTCGAATGCGCGGCCCTCGTTCAGCACCTGCTCGTTTTCCGCAAAGTACTCGTCGGCGCCGGTTTCGAACATCTCATGTTCGGTCTTGCCCAGTGCCTCGGCGCGGCTGAGCCCCGTGATGGCCCCATAGGCCTCGTTGGAATAGATCAGCCGGTGGCTGGCATCGCGCGCGAAGACGGCGACCGGCAGGTCCTCGAGAATCGTGCGGTAAAGCCCGATCTCATCGACGTTACTCGCAATATGGCCGCTTTCGCGATCGGAAGACGAACGCGAAAGCACAGCAGGCGCATCGAGGAACATGCCGAAGACATAGAGGCGGTCTTCGGACGGCGAAAAACTTTCGATCTGCACGCGAGAACGCTCACGGCCTGTCGGGTCGAAGCATAGCGCCATCTCTTCCGAGCCAAAAACCAGCGCCCGCCGCTCCTTGTCTTCGCGATCAACTTCCTCGCCGCTGTCGAAGAGATCACGGCTGCGATTGCCGATGAAATCGGCGGTATCGCGCCGAAAAAACCGCGCATAGGCTTCATTGACGGCGACATAACGCAGATCGCTGTTCTTGACATAGGCCGGCTGATCCAGATCTGCGATCCGGCGGCAGGCCATCTCCAGCAGTTCACCGTCCGAGTTCAACAGGACCCCTCTTCCCAACGCTTACAATAGTTACTCAACAAACGCTTTATCACAAATCGCTTTAACAAGCCGTTAACCATATTTACCAATCCACTGAACGTCGCGTTCAGACCACTGACTATCCCAGAACAGTCATCGCCAGGTCGCAAACGACGGCGGCATCGGACGCCGAACTCTGCCAAGAATCCTATCAGCACAATGGTGGAGCGAGAGCATGAGCGACGATAGAAACCCGGCCTTGCACGAGACTGATACCATGCCGGTCGAGCGTCGCCGCCGGGCCGGAGGGCGCGGGGCCGAGCGCAGCCGCAAGCCAAGCGGCGCGAAATACCTCAATCTCGTCAACAATCTCGCCCGCACCGAGCTTCTGTCGCCCGAAGCGCTCGACGATATTCACGAGGCGTCGCTGACCGTTCTCGAAGAGATCGGCATGGACATCATTTTGCCGGAAGCGCGCGAGCGCATGAAAGCCGCTGGCGCCGACGTCACGCCCGGCACAGAGCGTGTCCGGTTCGACCGTGGCATGATCACGGAGCTGATCGCCTCTGTCCCCTCGACCTTCACCCTGCACGCCCGCAATCCGCTCCGAAACGTTCAGATCGGCGGGAAGAATCTCGTCTTCGCCCAGGTCGCCTCCGCACCTTTCGTCGCGGACCGCGAGGGTGGCAGACGGGCCGGCAATCAGGAGGACTTCCGCAAGCTGATCAAGCTCGCCCAATCCTACGACGTCATCCATATGACTGGCGGCTACCCTGTCGAGCCCATCGATATCCACGCTTCGGTCCGCCATCTCGATTGCCTCTCCGACATCGTCAAGCTCACCGACAAGGCGTTTCATTGTTATTCGCTGGGGAAGCAGCGCAATCTTGATGCTATCGAGATCGCCCGCATCGGCCGCGGCATCAGCATGGAGCAAATGGAGCGGGAGCCGTCGCTCTTTACCGTCATCAATTCCTCCTCTCCGCTGCGCCTCGATGGGCCGATGCTGCAGGGCATCATCGAGATGTCGTCGCGGGGTCAGGTGGTGATCGTGACGCCCTTCACGCTGGCGGGCGCCATGGCGCCGGTGACCATTGCCGGCGCGCTGGTGCAGCAGAATGCCGAGGCGCTCTGCGGCATCGCCTTCAGCCAGATGGTGCGCAAGGGCGCGCCGGTCATGTATGGCGGCTTCACCTCGAATGTCGACATGAAGACCGGGGCGCCGGCTTTCGGCACGCCCGAATATATGAAGGCCGTGATCGCCGGCGGCCAGCTCGCCCGCCGCTATGGCATCCCCTACCGCACCTCCAACACCAATGCCTCCAACACGCTGGACGCTCAGGCAGCCTATGAATCGGCGCTGTCGCTCTGGGCGCTGACCCAAGGCGGCGGCAACTTCGTCCTGCATGCGGCCGGCTGGAGCGAGGGTGGCCTGACCGCCTCCTTCGAAAAATTCATCCTTGATGTCGACATGCTGCAGATGGTCGCCGAATTCCTGACGCCGCTGGATGTCAGCAGTGACGCGCTGGCGCTGGATGCCGTGCGCGATGTCGGCCCCGGCGGCCATTATTTCGGCACGGCGCATACGCTGGCGCGCTACGAAACCGCTTTCTATTCACCGATCCTCTCGGACTGGCGAAATTACGAGACCTGGACGGAGGCTGGCCGGCCGACGACCTACGATCACGCCAACCGCGCGTTCAAGGAAACGCTCGCCCACTACGAGCGCCCCCCACTCGATCCGGCCATCGAAGAGGAGCTTAACGCCTTCGTCGCCAAGCGTAAGGCGGAAGGTGGCGTACCCACCGATTTCTAGTTGAAAATCAAAGGTTTTCACCCATTCATCATGAACAAAATTTAATGTCGCGGCCCTCTTTTTAGCCGCGACTTCGCCCCCTTTTCTACGCACCTTCAAACTCGGCTTCGGCTCGGAGGCCTCTGGTTTTTGGGAAAGGGATGTCAATGCCTGTGCTTCGCACTTTAACGACGGCCGGTTTGATCGCGCTGACGCTTGGCAGCGCCGCCGCCGTAACCATAACGACCGCCGGCGCCTCCGAGCGCGGCGCCTTTTTCGGCGGTCTTGCCGCCGGTGTCGTCGGCGGCGCCCTAGTTGCCGAGGCGGCGCGACCAGCCTACTCGGTCTATCCGGCTTATTATCCTGCCTATCGAAGCTATTATGCTCCGGCCTATGTACGCGCCTATCCCGACTGCTACTGGGCATGGCGTCACGACGGTTGGGGCAGGCCCTACCGCGTCGAGGTTTGCCGCTAAGCCTGCGAAGATCGAGCGCCCCATGCCGCCGGACTTCTGGCGGCACTTTCGCCTGCCTTCCGAAAAGCTTTTGACCTCACCTCTTGACTTCGGCAGCGAATAAGACCAAATGCGCGTCAGCTTTCACCTTCCGGCCGCCGCGTGAGCGTGCCCTGCGGGACTAGACGTACGCAAGAGAAGGACAAAAGCGCTTTTGAAATGAGACCGCACCCAAGGCGGTCGAACGCGCTGGAAAGCTTTTTCCAACTTACAAGTTCCCACTTCACGCGGGGTTCTTGACGCCAGAGACAGACCGGACCGCATGGTGCGACCCGGCCTATTCGCTTTGGCGCCCCGAAAGGTATTGAATTGACCGATTTTCACTCGCTTGGTCTTTCCAAGCAGATCGTCGATACGCTGTCGCAGAACAACTTCGCGACTCCGACGCCCATTCAGGCACAGGCTATTCCGCTTGTTCTCCAGGGCCGCGATCTCATCGGCCTCGCCCAGACCGGCACCGGCAAAACGGCCGCCTTCGGCCTGCCGATCATCGAAATGCTGCTGAAGGACGCCAAGCGTCCCGACAACCGCACCGTCCGCACGCTGATCCTCGCCCCCACCCGCGAACTGGTGAACCAGATCGCCGACAATCTTAAGCTGTTCGTCCGCAAGACGCCGCTGCGGATCAACGTCGTGGTCGGCGGCGCCTCCATCAACAAGCAGCAGCTTCAGCTCGAGCGCGGCACCGACATTCTCGTCGCCACCCCTGGCCGCCTGCTCGACCTCATCAACCGCCGCGCCCTGTCGCTCGGCCATGTCAGCTATCTCGTCCTCGACGAGGCCGACCAGATGCTCGACCTCGGCTTCATCCACGACCTGCGCAAGATCGCCAAGCTCGTCCCGGCCAAGCGCCAGACCCTGTTGTTCTCGGCGACCATGCCGAAGGCGATTGCCGATCTCGCTTCCGACTATCTGACCAATCCGCTGAAGGTCGAAGTCTCGCCTCCGGGCAAGGCGGCCGACAAGGTGGAACAGTATGTCCACTTCGTCGCCGGTCAGAACCACAAGACCGAAATCTTGAAGGAAACGCTGAACGCCAACCCGGATGGCCGCTCGATCGTCTTCCTGCGCACCAAGCACGGCGCCGAAAAGCTGACGAAGCATCTCGACCATGTCGGCTATGCCGCCGCTTCCATTCACGGCAACAAGAGCCAGGGTCAGCGCGAGCGCGCGCTCAAGGGCTTCCGAGATGGTGAAGTTCGCGTGCTCGTCGCAACCGACGTTGCCGCTCGCGGCATCGATATCCCTGGTGTTTCGCATGTCTACAATTACGACCTGCCGGAAGTGCCGGATGCCTATGTTCACCGCATCGGCCGCACAGCGCGCGCCGGCCGTGACGGCATCGCCATCGCTTTCTGCTCACCGGATGAGATTCGCCTGCTGCGCGACATCGAGCGCCTCATGGGCATCGAAATCGCCGTTGCCAGCGGCGAAGCCCCTGCCGACCGCGCCCGTCCGGCTCGCGGCAACAACAACCGTGGTGGTCGTGGCAACCAGGGCCGCGGCAGCGCAGGTCAGGGACGTCTGGAAGGCCGTTCGGGTCGCCCGGGCGGACGTCCGCAGCGTGACGGTGAGAGCGGCGAGGCCCGCGCCCGCACAGGCGAACGCCAGGAGCGTCGGCCGCGCGACGATCGTCCGCAGCGCGAGAACCATCGCAATGCCGACTTCCGCGGCCAGCGCCGCGATGAACGCACGCCGCGCCCGGAAGCGGACAATGATCTTGTTTCGACGTCCGATTTCCGCCCGGCCAAGAAGCCGCATCATAACGGCCCGACAAACGCCAACGCCGCCCACGAAGCCGGCGCCCACCGCAACCAGCGCCACGCCCATGGTCGGCCCTCAGGCCGTCATAACGAGGAGCGCGGCCAAGGCCACGCTCACGGCGAACACCGCGAAGGCGGCAACGGCGGCATGAAGCGCCGCGGGCCACGCAATGGCAACGGCCAGCGCCGCGAACGCGCTTGATGAATGAAGAGAGGGGGCTGAATGGCCAAGCCCCCAATCGAAATCTCGAACTAAAGTAGAGATTGATATCGAACCGCTTGCAGCACAAACGCTGCAAGCGGTTTTTCTTGCCGGAAATATCGATCAAGCATCCTGCGTAGCCAGTTGCCGCGGAATGCCCGTTTTGCGGCGTTGGTCGCCAAATCATCGCCAGCTTCGTTGGAAGCTAGGATCTATGTGACGATGGCTCCGCGCTCGTGATTTGATCCAGATTTGCGATCAACCGGGTAAGTAGGGCGACGAGTTGCACCGCTTCTCCTCCTGTAAACCCATCCAATGCGTCGCGATTTCCTTTGAACAGGGTTTCAATTGCGGCCGGCATACGGGCCTGCGCGGCCTTCGTGAGAACGATGCGGCTACTTCGCCCGTCTTCCGGGTCGGGTGTTCGCTGGATCAAACCATCCCGCTCCATGCGAGCGAGCATCTGGGCCATCGGCGGCTGCTCGATCTTGGCAAAGCGGGCTAGATCGCGTTGCGTGCTTGCTTTCCCATTCTGCAACGCGACCAGCACTGGCAAGTGACCGACGCCGAACCCAAGCGGCTTCAGACGTGCCTCGCTTAGACGGGCGAACCCACGCGCAGCAAGACTGATGAGATGCCCCGGCGTAGAAAGCACGTCGTTTTCCATCTCTCGCTTATCCTCTCTCTACGGTTGACCGCAAACTACATATGTACGTATATATATCGACGAGCGAGCTGGCAAGTTCGGCTCGAACCGCCCCACGCTCCCCTTAATCCACTGCGAGGAAACGATATGTCGGACACTCATAAGCAACTTATCAAGCGCATCTACGACCGCTTCAACGCGAGAGACATCGACGGTGTACTTACCGAGCTTGCCGATGATGTTGTTTGGGCGAACGGTATGGATGGAGGCCACGTCCATGGACGTGAGGCTGTGCGCGATTATTGGACACGGCAATGGGCGGTCGTCAGTCCACATGTCGAGCCGGTGGCAATTCAGACAACCGATGACGGTGTCGTCGCTGTCGAGGTGATCCAATCCGTGTTCGATCTCGACGGCCGGCCGCTGACGGGGCAGACCCATGGGCTGAAGGACAAGACAGTGATGCACATCTTTCGCATGGAGAGTGGTAAGATCGTGCGCTTTGATATTAAGGACACCCCATAGGCATCTCGTGGGACCATGCCATCAAAGCAGGCGGAATCCCGCCTGCCCTATTCCGGCACTACGTCAGCGGTGCGCCGATTGGTCAAATAAACGCCAATCACCACTATCACCGTGCCGATAATGATCGGCAAAGTCAGCGGTTCGCCGAAGGCGATCGCCGCCTCGATGGCGACGGCGGGCGGCATCAGATAGATCAGCGAAGCGGCGCGCGACACTTGCCCGCGACGGATGAGGTAGAGCAGCAGACCGACGGCACCCATCGACAGGCCGAAAACAGACCAAGCAAGAGCAAGGAACGCCTCGTGCGTGCCGTCGAAATGCAAATTTTCGAACGTCAGCGCCAAAGGCGCGGCGACGATGAGTGCACCGACATATTGCAGCGTCGCGATAGTCCTAAGGTCGCCGGTCTGCAGATGCCGCTTTTGATAAAGCGTCCCATACGTCACGGAGACCATCGCGAGCAGATTGACGCCGAGCGGGATAGCCGAATTCCAGAGATTGGCGGTATCCGATGATAGAAGCTTCGGCGAGATGGCGATCGCGATGCCCGCGAAACCAAGCAGCAAGCCAAGCCGCTGCGCCGGCTGCAGGCGCTCCCCGACCAGATAGGGCGCAGCCATCGCCGTCATGAGCGGCTGCAGGGCAGCGATAATGCCCGAAATCCCCGCAGGCACGCCACTGGCGATCGCCCACCAAAGACCGCCGAGATAAAACCCATGTAGAAAGATGCCGGAATAAATGGCGCGGAAGACGCTCGACCAATCACGCGGCCACTTCGCGCCCGTAAAAGCGCAAAACAAAACGAAGGCGAGCGCCGAGAGGCTGTACCGGATCATAAGAAAAGTGAATGGACCCGAGTGCATCGCCGCATATTTCGCAACGATCCAGCCTGTGGACCAAAGAAAGACGAAGATCGCCGGCGCGAATGTGTCGAGGGACATGGAGGCTCAGACTGAAATTGATGTTGCAAACTCGAATCGGGCCCGAACTGAAACCGGATCGTCGCTATACAAGGTAGCCGCTGATAGCCGAAGACAGTCAAGGCGTCAAAATCGAACCGCTGAAACCAATCATCAATTTTTCTTCACATCCGCTTCTCTACTCTTGCTTGAGGGATTTCACGCCGCTCTATGCACCGACGACAAAATAAGCACGTGCTTAGATTTTGATCGCAGCGCCGCGGCCGTAAACTTTCATTTACGGATGCGTTGACCCGAAACGCCCGGATTCCCGGCGTTTTCGCCGGTTTCGAAATTCGTACATGCAAATGCGCATACTTCTTGCATTGTCAAAACTGTTGTATTCAAATGGGAAAAAACACGGGGACCGCGCCTTTGGCATTTGATGAAATGATTACTGCGGATGAAAGTCCGCGCACGCCTTACGAAAAATATTTCGAGTGGTACTCCGGCCAGGACAGAGGCCATCTAATTGCCAAATCCCGCGATGCGGAAAACATCTTCCGAAAAACGGGTATCACCTTCGCAGTCTACGGGCACGCGGACTCCGCCGAAAAACTCATCCCCTTCGACATCATCCCCCGCATCATTTCCGGCCGAGAATGGCGCAAGCTCGCCCAGGGCATTGAACAGCGCGTCATCGCGCTCAACGCTTTCCTCGACGATATCTACCACAAGCAAGAGATCATCCGCGCCGGACGCATCCCGCGCGAATTGATCGAGAAGAACGACGCCTTCCTGCCGGAGATGATCGGCTTCCGTCCGCCGGGCGGTGTTTATACCCACATCGTCGGCACCGACATCGTGCGGACGGCCGAAGACCAGTTCTACGTGCTGGAAGACAATGCCCGCACCCCCTCCGGCGTCAGCTACATGCTGGAAAACCGGGAAACTATGATGCAGATGTTCCCGGAGCTGTTTCACCAGAACAAGGTGCAGCGCGTCGAGGACTATCCGCTGCTGCTGCGCCAGAGCCTCGCCTCACTCGCCCCTCGCGGCTGCAACGGCAAGCCGCGCGTCGCCGTTCTGACCCCCGGCATCTATAATTCCGCCTATTACGAGCATTCCTTCCTGGCCGACATGATGGGCGTGGAGCTGGTCGAAGGCTCGGATCTGCGTGTCATCGACGGCAAGGTGAAAATGCGCACCACGCGCGGCTATGAGGCGATCGACGTTCTCTATCGCCGCGTGGACGACGACTTCCTCGACCCTCTCACCTTCCGCGCGGATTCGGCCCTCGGCATTCCCGGCATCATGGATGTCTATCGCGCCGGCCATATCACCATCGCCAATGCGCCCGGCACCGGCATCTCCGACGACAAGGCGATCTATTCCTACATGCCGGAGATCGTCGAATTCTACACCGGTCGCAAGCCGATCCTCGAAAACGTGCCGACCTGGCGCTGTTCGGAGCCCGACAGCCTGAAATACGTGCTGGAGAACCTCGCCGACCTCGTCGTCAAGGAAGTGCATGGTTCGGGCGGCTACGGCATGCTCGTCGGCCCGACCGCCTCGAAGAAAGAGCGGACGGAGTTTGCCGAGAAGCTGAAGGCCAAGCCGAACAATTATATCGCCCAGCCGACCCTTTCGCTGTCGACCGTGCCGATCCTGGTCAACAAAGGCATCGCGCCGCGCCACGTCGACCTGCGCCCCTATGTCCTCGTTTCCGACAAGGTACAGATCATCCCCGGCGGGCTCACCCGCGTGGCGCTGAAAGAAGGCTCGCTGGTGGTCAATTCCAGCCAGGGCGGCGGCACCAAAGATACCTGGGTTCTGGAGGACTGAGACGGACATGCTTGGAAGAACCGCGAATGGCCTCTACTGGATGTTCCGTTACATCGAGCGTGCCGAAAACATAGCCCGCCTGGTCGATGCCGGCCAACGCATGTCGCTGACCCGCAGCGGTGCTGCGGAAGATGACTGGGATGGAGTTCTGCAGAGCGCCGGCGTGCGCGAAGCCTATAACGAGGTGCATGGCAAGCTGACCGGCGCCGACGCGATCGACTATCTGTTACGCGATCGCTCCAATCCCTCTAGCGTGATGTCCTGCATCGATTATGGCCGCAACAATGCCCGCATGGTCCGCACGGCGCTGACGCGGGACACCTGGGAAGCCACCAACGAATGCTGGATCGAGCTGAAGACATTGCTCGGCAAGCGCCTGAAGACCGCCGAAGTGCCGGAGATGATCGAGGTCATCAAGCGCCGTGCCGGACTGATCCGCGGCGCGTTTCACGGTTCGATGCTGCGCAACGAGCTTTACAACTTCGCCCGCATCGGCACCTTCATCGAACGCGCCGACAACACGGCGCGCATTCTCGACGTGAAATATTACGTCCTGCTGCCGTCAATCTCGCATGTCGGGTCGTCGCTCGACAACGCGCAATGGGAATCGATCCTGCGTTCGGTTTCCGCCCACCGCGCCTATAAATGGGCGTATGATCCCGAGTACAAGCCGGCCAACATTGCCGACTTCCTGATCCTCAATGGCCAAATGCCGCGCTCGCTTGCCTATTGCTACGAAAAGATCGTCAGCAATATCGGCTATCTCGGGACCGAATACGACCAGCGCCTCCCCGCACACGACACCGCCGATGCCATCCGCAAGATGCTGCAGACGCTCACGGTCAAGAGCATCATGGATCAGGGATTGCATGAATTCCTGGAGGATTTCGTTTCGCGCAACAATAAGCTCAGCGCGGAAATCTCCGACGGCTACCGGTTCTATCAGTAAGCGGATCACACTATGAGACTGACGATCAGCCATACCACCGAATACCGCTACGACGAACCGGCGCAATTTTCCTTGCAGCGCCTGAGGCTCACGCCGCTCACCGGTCCCGGCCAGACCGTCCTCAACTGGAAACTAACGGTCGAGGGCGCCCATCCGGAAGTGGAATATGAGGACCAGTTCGCCAATCGCGTCACGCTCGTCTCGCTCGACGGCGCACAGGACACAACCCGGATCGTCGCCACCGGCGAGGTCGAAACCCGGGACCTGAATGGCGTGATCGGCCAGCATAGCGGCTTCAGCCCGCTCTGGCTCTTCCTGCGGGAAACGCCGCGCACCAAGGCCGGCAAGCTGACGAAGGAATTGTTGCGCAACCTTTCCGGCGACAACGAACTCGGCAAGATGCATGCACTGATGGGCGCAATTCACCAGACGGTGGAATACAAGCCCGGCACTAGCGACACGGAAACGACCGCGGAACAGGCTCTGGAAAAGAAGAGCGGTGTCTGTCAGGACCATGCTCACATCTTTATTGCCGGCGCTCGTGCATTGCATATCCCGGCGCGCTACGTCTCCGGCTACCTGATGATGGAAGGCAAGAACGAGCAGGCGGCCACACATGCCTGGGCGGAGGTGCATATTCCAGGCCTTGGCTGGGTCGGCTTCGACCCTGCCAACGACGTCTGCCCGGACGCCCGCTACGTCCGGATCGCGACTGGCCTCTGCTATCGCGACGCTGCTCCCGTCTCCGGCATGCGGGTCGGCACACCGGGCGAAACCCTTACGGTCAAGGTGACGGTGGCGAGCCAGGGGCAAAGCCAGAGCCAAAGCCAAAGCTAGTCGATGCGAATTTAGAGCGTTCCGTGAAAAGCTGACTCGCTCTAACTTGCGGAGATGGTCATATTTAGCAATGGATCAATGCCGGACCGAGGATTTAATTAGTGAGGATGGTCCACGGGCAAAAACTCCAGTCCGTTGCGCCGTCCGATCTCAATCACGCGCTGAATATCCAGCGGTTCTCCGCTCGGCGGCGGCAGGTCGCGTGTGCCCACCGGCATCGGCTCGCCTGCTTCGGTGAAAAAACCATCGTGAACCCGGCCGGGTGAATTGATGATCAGAAGCCGTCCCGGCGCCGGGCCGATATTGCGGAACGCGTGAATGGCGCCTGTCGGTATCTTGACGAAACTGCCAACCTGCGCCTGGACGGTCTCGCCGTCGACCATGAATTCGAACAAGCCCTCGAGAATATAAAACGCCTCGTCGTCATCGGGATGCCTGTTTGGCGGCACCCCGGCCCCCGGCGCCGTCAACGTCTCGACAAGACAATAAGCTCCCCCAGTATCGGGGCTGTGAGCATGAAAGCGAAGAAGATTGCCAAAGAGATAATAGGTATCGGTCTGCAGGGTTGTCATAATGATCCCCCAAAGAAGCAATCAAGAGGGCACTATATCATGGACTGCTGATCAAAGCAGTGTGGCCGGAGACATGCCCCGCGCACTTGCCGTAGGCGCAGCATAGGAAAGGGGCGGAACTTTCGTACCGCCCCTTTCCAATTCCAGTATCAATCTTAGTGGCTGTCGCGATTGTTCGGGATTTCCGAGCCGCGCGGACCGACGAGGAAGTCGAGGTCGGCGCCCGTATCGGCCTGCATGACCGACTTCACATAGAGGCCGCCGTAGCCGCCGGCGAGCGGCTTGACCGGGGATACCCAGGCGGCGCGGCGCTTCGCCAGTTCCTCGTCCGACACCTCAAGCTGGATGGTGCGGGCCGGAACATCGACGGCGATGATGTCGCCGTTCTGAACAAGCGCCAGCGGGCCACCATCGGCAGCTTCCGGAGCAGTGTGCAGGATGACGGTGCCGTAGGCCGTGCCGGACATGCGCGCATCGGAGATGCGGATCATGTCGGTGATGCCCTTCTTCAGCACCTTCGGCGGCAGGCCCATGTTGCCGACTTCGGCCATGCCCGGATAACCCTTCGGGCCGCAGTACTTCAGCACCATGACGCAGTTCTCGTCGATGTCGAGATCGTCGCGATTGATGCGGGCGTGATAGTCTTCGATGCTTTCGAAGACGACGGCGCGGCCCTTGTGCTGCATCAGGTGCGGCGAAGCGGCCGAAGGCTTCAGAACAGCGCCCTTCGGCGCGAGGTTGCCGCGCAGAACGGCGATGCCGCCCGACTGCGTCAGCGCCTTCTCCCGCGGAACAATGACGTCGTCATTGTAGTTGACCACATCCTTGACACCGGCCCAGATCGTGTCGCCGGTCACGGTGATGGCGTCCTTGTGCAGCAGGCCCATCTCGCCAACCGCCTTGATGACGACGGGCAGGCCGCCGGCATAGTAGAACTCTTCCATCAGGTGCTTGCCCGACGGCTGCAGGTTGACGATCGTCGGCACTTCGCGGCCGAGGCGATCCCAATCGTCCAGCGACAGATCGACGCCGACGCGGCCGGCAAGCGCCAACAGATGCAGAACCGCATTGGTCGAACCGCCGACGGCGCCATTGACGCGGATCGCGTTTTCGAACGCTTCCTTGGTCAGAATGTCGGAAGGCTTCAGATCTTCCTTGACCATGTCGACGATGCGACGGCCGGAAAGCTGCGAGATGACGCGGCGGCGCGCATCGACAGCCGGGATGGCGGCATTGCCGGGCAGCGTCATTCCGAGCGCTTCGGCCATCGACGCCATGGTCGAGGCCGTACCCATGGTCATGCAGCTACCGGCCGAGCGGGCCATGCCCTGCTCGGCATCCATGAATTCGTCCAGCGACATCTCGCCGGACTTCACCATTTCCGAGAACTGCCAGATCGCCGTGCCGGAACCGACATCCTTGCCACGCCACTTGCCGTTCAGCATCGGACCGCCGGAAACGAGAATAACCGGAATATCGACCGATGCAGCCCCCATCAGCAGGCTCGGCGTAGTCTTGTCGCAGCCGCCGAGTAGCACGACACCATCGACCGGATTGCCGCGGATCGCTTCTTCCACGTCCATGGCAGCCAGATTGCGGAACATCATGGCCGTCGGGCGCAGCGTGCTTTCGCCGACGGAGAAGACCGGGAATTCGACCGGGAAACCGCCCGCTTCGTAAACACCGCGCTTCACGCGCTCTGCAAGATCGCGCAGATGCGCGTTGCAGGGCGTCAGCTCCGACCAGGTATTACAGATGCCGATGATCGGACGGCCGTCGAACGTATCGGCAGGCAGGCCCTGGTTCTTCATCCAGGAGCGATGCATGATCGCGTTCTTGCCGGTGCCGCCGAACCAATCATAGGAGCGCAGCTTGCGCGGCCATTCAGCTTTCTTTTTCATTGTCTCAGTACCCTTTGCGTCGCCCAGGCCGCCTCGTTCGCGCCCGGGCTTTGGATTCGATCGTCAGGCGAGCGTGTAAGCGGTTTTGACGGTTGTGAAGAATTCGGCGGCATATTTGCCCTGTTCGCGCGGACCGAAGGACGAGCCCTTGCGGCCGCCGAACGGCACGTGGAAATCGACGCCAGCCGTCGGCAGGTTCACCATCACCATGCCGGCTTCCGCATTGCGCTTGAAATGCGTCGCATACTTCAGGCTCGTGGTGGCAATGCCGGAGGACAGGCCGAACGGCGTATCGTTGGCCGTTGCCAGCGCCTCTTCGTAGTCCTTCACCCGGATGACCGAGGCGACCGGCCCGAAGATCTCTTCGCGGCTGATGCGCATCTGGTTCGTCGCTTCCGTGAAGAGCGTCGGCTGCAGATAGAAGCCGGGCGTGTCGCGGCTGACGAGCTCGCCGCCGAAGGCGAGCTTGGCGCCTTCCTGCTTGCCGATCTCGATATAATCCGTGTCGGTCTTCAACTGCTTGGCATCAACGACTGGGCCGATATGCGTGCCGGCCTTGATGGCATTGTCGACATTCAGCGTCTTCAGCTTTTCCGTCAGTGCCGCCACGAACCGGTCATGAATGCCTTCGGTGACGATGAGGCGCGACGAGGCTGTGCAGCGCTGGCCGGTCGAGAAGAAGGCGGAATTGGCTGCCGCTTCGACGGCAACCGTCAGATCGGCATCGTCAAGCACTACCATCGGGTTCTTGCCACCCATTTCGAGCTGATACTTGCGGCCATGCTCGACGGAGGAAAGCGCCACGCGCTTGCCCGTGCCGACCGAACCGGTGAAGGTGATGCCGGAAAGAACCGGGCTGTCGAGCATCGCCTGACCGACGACCGAGCCCTTGCCCATAACGAGGTTCAAGACACCCTTCGGCAGGCCGGCGCGGTGGAGAATATCGACGATCGCCCAGGAACAGCCAGGCACGAGATCAGCCGGCTTGAAGACGACGGTATTGCCGTAGCAGAGCGCGGGGGCAATCTTCCAGGCTGGAATGGCGATCGGGAAGTTCCAAGGCGTGATGATGCCGATAACGCCGAGCGGCTCGCGGGTGATTTCGACACCGATGTTCGGGCGCACCGAAGGAACCACTTCCCCTGCAAGGCGCAGGGCCTCGCCGGCGAAGAATTCGAAGATCTGCGCGGCACGGATCGTTTCGCCGATCGCCTCTGGAAGCGTCTTGCCTTCCTCGCGGGCGAGCAGCGCGCCGAGCTCATCCTTGCGCGCCAGTATCTCGTCGCCGGCCTTCTTCAGGATGGTATGGCGCTCGAGAATGCCCGAACGCGACCAGGCCGGAAAAGCGGCTTTGGCCGCAGCAATGGCGTCGGCAACGTCCTGCACGCTGGCGCTGGCATAGAGGCCGACGACTTCGTTGGTATCCGACGGATTGATATTCTCGGCGCCGGTCGTACCGGTCCATTCGCCGGCGATCAGATTCTGATGAATGGTCATGGCTTCATGCCTCTCTGGATCTTCTCGGAAACGGCCGGCCACACGGAAGCAGCCGGCCTCGATGTGTTAGAGCTGGCGGATCGCCACCTTGTCCTCGGCGGCAATGGCAAGTCGATTGCGCAGCGGCAGGCCGAATTCGGCCACTTCGATTTCGAAGACATCGCCCACTTCCGTTTTGATGCCTTCCGCGAACGAGAGCGTTGCCGTGCCGAACATGTGGACATGGACGTCGCCGGGAATGCGGAACAGGCCATACTTGAAATGATGGTATTCGAGATTGGCGAAAGTATGCGACATGTTCGCCTCGCCCGAGAGGAAGGGCTTTTCGAAGATCACTTTGTCGCCGCGCTTAATGCGCGAGGTGCCCCTGATGTCTTCCGGTGCGGCGCCGATGCGGATTTCCGGACCGAAGCTTGCCGGGCGCAGCTTGGAATGGGCGAGATAGAGATAGTTGATCCGCTCGGTGACGTGATCGGAAAATTCGTTCGAGAGCGCAAACCCGATGCGGAACGGCGTGCCGTCCTTGGCGATGACATAGATGCCGGCCATTTCCGGCTCTTCGCCGCCGTCGAGCGCGAAAGACGGAGAGATGAGTGCTGAGCCCGGTGCCGCCGCACCATAGCCGTTACCCTTGTAGAACCATTCCGGCTGCACGCCCTTTTCGCCATCCTTCGGCTTGCCGCCTTCGATGCCCATCTTGAACATCTTCATGGAATCGGTCAGCGTTTCCTCAGCAGCTTCCGCGGTCTTCTTGTGCATGGAATCGCGGGTCGCAGCGGAGCCGAGATGCGTCAGGCCGGTACCGGTCAGATGCAAGTGGGCGGCATCGGGATGGGTGATCGGCGGCAGGAAACGGCCTTCGGCATATGCTTTTTCCAGATCGATCGCTTCGCCAAGCCCATGCGCCTCGATGACGGAGACGAGAGATTTGTCGTTATCAGCGGCTTCCATGGCGAGCGCATAGACGCTTTCGGCATTCACAACAGCCTTGGCGGGAGTGCCCGGCCCATTGCGCACGGCGACGACGATCCCGCCGTTCGAACCCTTGATCTGGGAAATGAGCATGTTTTTCATCCTTTCCTAATAGACAGAGGCCGGATGCAGTCTACCGCTCCGGCTCTCAGCGAGAGCCGGACTCTGTCGTGGATTTGATTTTAGATCGTTGGCTGGTCGCGTGAGCCGCGATCAGCCCCGGTTCTTATTGTAGACGTCGAGGAAGACGGCAGCGAGGAGCACCGCACCCTTGACCATCTGCTGGTAGTCCGTACCCAGACCGTGCAGCGACATGCCGTTGTTCATGACGCCCATGATGAAGGCGCCGATGACGGCACCAGTGATCTTGCCAACGCCGCCGGAGGCGGAGGCGCCGCCGATGAAGCAGGCCGCGATGACGTCGAGTTCGAGACCCGTGCCGCCCTTGGCGGTTGCTGAGTTCAGACGCGTGGCAACGATAATACCGGCCAGACCGGCAAGCACGCCGATGTTGACGAAGGTGTAGAAGCTCAGGCGCTGAGTATTGATACCCGACAGCTTGGTCGCTTTTTCATTGCCGCCCATGGCGTAGATGCGGCGGCCGATGGTCGTGCGGCGCGTGACGAAGGCGTAGCCCGCAATCAGCACCAGCATGAGGATCAAGACGTTCGGCAGGCCCTTATAAGACGAGAGGAGGTAGCCGAGGACCAGGATCGCGACGCTGACGAGCAGGTTCTGCACGATGAAGAAGCTGAAAGGCTCGACATCGATGCCGTGGCTTTCATTGACCTGACGGCGACGCCAGGCGAGAACGAAGAGAACGACCGGGATAATGACCGACAGCAGCAGCGAGGTGGAGTGAACCGTCCCCATGTCGATGAAGTCGGGAATGAAGCCGGTGCTGATCAACTGATAGTCCGGCGGGAACGGACCGATGCTGGTACCGCTGCCTGCAGCCGTCATGACCGAAAGGGTCAAGCCGCGGAAGATCAGCATGCCCGCAAGCGTCACGATGAAAGACGGGATGCGGTGATAGGCGATGAAATAGCCCTGGGCAGCACCAACCGCGCCGCCGAGCGCAAGGCAGATCACCGTCGCCAGCACGTAATTCATGTGCCACTCGGCAATGAGAATGGCCGCAACGGCACCTATGAAGCCGACGATCGAGCCGACCGACAGGTCGATATGCCCCGCGACGATCACCAGCAGCATGCCGAGCGCCACGATGACGATAAACGAATTCTGCAGGATAAGGTTGGTCAGGTTCAGGGGTCTGAAGAGAACGCCGCCGGTCGAAATCTGGAAAAACAGCATGATCGCGATCAGTGCGATCAACATGCCGTATTCCCGGATGTTGTTGCGGATGTATTCGCCAATGGAAACCACGTGGCTGGTATCTTCTGTGGCTGGGCTGGCCGTAGTCATTAGTGCTTCTCCCCTGAGCGCATGATAGCGCGCATGATAGTTTCCTGGCTCGCCTCTCCCTTCGGCAGTTCGGCGACGATCCGTCCTTCGTTCATGACGTAGATGCGGTCGCAAGTGCCGAGAAGTTCAGGCATTTCCGATGAGATCATCAGAACGCCCTTCCCGTCGGCGGCAAGCTGGTTGATGATGGAATAGATTTCGTATTTGGCGCCGACGTCGATGCCTCGCGTCGGCTCGTCGAGGATGAGCACCTCGGGATCGGAGAACAGCCACTTCGACAGCACCACCTTCTGCTGGTTGCCGCCGGAAAGATTGACCGCTTCCTGGAACACACCGGAGCTGCGGATACGCAGCTTGGAACGGTAGTTGGTCGCGACCTGCAGTTCGCGAATATCGTCGATCACGGTCGCCTTGGAGATGCCGAAGAGGTTGGCGAGCGTCGTGTTATGCAGGATGCTTTCGTTGAGGACGAGGCCGAGCTGCTTGCGGTCCTCGGTGACATAGGCAAGACCCGCGTCGATCGCCCTGCGCACCGTGCTGACATCCACCGGCTTGCCTTCGACCAACACCTCGCCGCTGACCTTATGGCCATAGGACTTGCCGAAGACGCTCATGGCGAATTCGGTGCGGCCGGCGCCCATCAGGCCGGCAATGCCGACCACTTCGCCCTTGCGCACATTGATGTTGATATTGTGCAGAACCTGGCGGTCGCGATGCTGCTGGTGGAAGGCATTCCAGTTCTTGACTTCGAAGATGGTCTCGCCGATCGGCACCGAGCGCGGCGGATAGCGGTCGGCGAGCTCGCGTCCGACCATGTTGCGAATGATGATGTCTTCGCTGATCTCTTCCTCGTGACAGTTCAGTGCCTTTACCGTCATGCCGTCGCGCAATACCGTGATCTGATCGGCCACCTTGCGCACTTCGTTGAGCTTGTGCGTGATGATGATCGAGGTGATTCCCTGGTTGCGGAATTCCATGAGGAGATTGAGGAGCGCATCCGAATCGTTTTCGTTGAGCGATGCGGTCGGCTCGTCGAGAATAAGAAGCTTCACGCTCTTCGACAGGGCCTTGGCGATCTCGACGAGCTGCTGCTTGCCGACACCGATGTCGGTCACGAGCGTGTTCGGAGATTCCTTCAGGCCAACCTTGGCGAGGAGCTGCTTGGTGCGGTTGAACGTTTCCTGCCAGTTGATCACGCCCTTGGCGCCGACTTCGTTGCCCAGGAAGATGTTTTCCGCAATCGACAGAAGCGGCACAAGCGCCAGCTCCTGATGGATGATGATGATGCCGACTTCTTCGGAGTCCTTGATGGTCTTGAACTGGCGGACCGCGCCATCATAGAAGATGTCGCCGTCATAGCTGCCGGCCGGATAAACACCCGAGAGTACCTTCATCAGGGTGGACTTGCCGGCCCCGTTTTCGCCCACCAAAGCGTGGATTTCGCCCTGCCGGACTTTCAGATTGACATTTTCCAAAGCGTTCACACCGGGGAACGACTTGGTGATGCTCCGCATTTCGAGGATGGTATTGTCCATTGTCCGTATCCAACGCCACGCCCGAACATAGCAGACCGGGCGATCGTCATAAATATCAGAGCCAGGGCCCACCTTTCGGCGAGCCCTGGCCGGTATGTCGGAAGATTACTTCAGCTGATCGGCCTTGTAATAGCCGCTCTCGACGAGAACCTTCTCGTAGTTGGTCTTGTCAACAGCAACCGGGGTCAGCAGGTAGGACGGAACGACCTTGACACCGTTGTCGTAGGTCTTCGTGTCGTTGACTTCCGGCGTCTTGCCTTCCATCAGAGCGTTGACCATGTTGACGGTGACCTTTGCGAGGTCACGGGTGTCCTTGAAGATCGTGGAGTGCTGCTGGCCAGCGATGATGGACTTAACCGACGGAATTTCGGAGTCCTGACCGGTAACGATCGGCAGCGGCAGGTCGGCAGTGCCATAGCCTACGCCCTTGAGCGAGGAGATGATGCCGATGGACAGACCGTCGTACGGAGACAGAACGGCGTTGACGTGAGCGTCGGTGTAGTTGGCCGACAGCAGGTTGTCCATGCGAGCCTGAGCCGTTGCCGGATCCCAACGCAGCGTGCCAACCTTGTCCATGCCCATCTGACCGGACTTAACGACCAGCTTGCCGCTGTCGATGTACGGCTTCAGGACGGACATTGCGCCGTCATAGAAGAAGAAGGCGTTGTTGTCGTCCGGCGAACCGCCGAAGAGCTCGATGTTGAACGGGCCCTTGCCGTCCTTGAGGCCGAGGCCGTCGACGATCGAGTTAGCCTGGAGAACACCGACCTTGAAGTTGTCGAAGGTGGCGTAGTAGTCGACGTTGCCGCTGTCGCGGATCAGGCGGTCATAGGCGATGACCTTGATGCCGGCGTCATGAGCCTTCTGCAGAACGTCGGACAGGGTCGTGCCGTCGATTGCGGCGATGACCAGAACCTTGACGCCCTTGGTGACCATGTTCTCGATCTGCGAGAGCTGGTTCGGAATGTCGTCGTCGCCATACTGCAGGTCGGTGCCGTAGCCGGCAGCCTGGAGCTGTTTGACGATGTTGTTGCCATCATCGATCCAGCGAGCCGAAGCCTTGGTCGGCATGGAAATACCGACGGTGCCCTTGTCCGCCGCGAAGGCAGGCGCCACCAGAGTAGCGACGCTGAACGCAGCGGCCGCCATCAATGAGATAATGGATTTCATTACTCTCTCCCTTGTTAATAATGCGGCGGACGAAAAAACGCCCGCCCGAAACTGCGGCAGGTTCCGTAGAAGGAATGGTTACTTCTAATTGTGAGAAACGAAGTAGGTCTCCTCCACGCTCTCACGTGCATGAGCTGCACCCAGCGCACGACCGGCAAACTCGTACGATTTCGTATAACTGTCAAATAGAATAACTGGCACAACATATACCCAATTTGATATAATGTTAAAAAATAGTACTTTTTTGCCGACGAATGGGAAATTTGGCCATGATGGAGAAAATATATAGCGATTATCCGAGCGAAAGCATCGAGATTCATTCCGACAGTTTTCGCGACGATACGCTGCTCAAAGCGGGTTTGAAGCTCAATCACCTGCGCATGATCGTCACAATCGAGGACCATGGGCAGATTTCGGCCGCCGCTGAGTCGATGAACATCTCGCAACCTGCGGCTTCGCGCATGCTGTCAGAAATGGAGTCGATCGTCAAAAGTCCGCTCTACGAACGTGTTGCACGCGGCGTCGTGCTGACCCCCTTCGGCTTGGCGCTGGCGAAGCGGGCACGCAAGATCCTGCTCGAACTGCGCGAGGTGAACCGCGAGATCGGCGAGCTTAGAACCGGCAAAGGCGGCTCGGTCTTTCTTGGCGCCGTTACCGCACCTGCGATCAGCCTCGTCGTGCCGGCGATCCAGCGTGTGACGCGCGCCTATCCCGGCATCGAGATCAATATCGAGGTGGAGACCAGCAACGTGCTGGCCCGTGAACTGCTCGCCGCCCGCCACGACTTCATCATCAGCCGCATTCCCGACGAACTCGATCCGCGCCTGTTTGCCGCCCATGAGATCGGCGTGGAGAAAGCCTGTCTCGTGGTCCGCAACGGCCATCCGCTCCTGGAGAAGGGCGTTGCCAGTCTCGAGGACCTGCCGGCCTATGACTGGGTCTTCCAGCCGCCGGGCACACTGTTGCGGCGCAAGGTGGAAGACATCTTCATCCGAGCTGGCGTGCCCTTGCCGGAAAACATCATCAATACCTCTTCGCTGCTGCTGACGCTTGCCATCGTGTGCAAGACGGACGCGATTACCCCCGTCGCGCTCGATATGGCGCAGTTCATGTGCGGGCAGTCATCGCAAGCCGGCGAATCCTGCATCCTGCCGATCGATTTCGAGATCGACGTGAAACCCTACAGCCTAATTACCGCTCGAGAACGCGCAATGCCGCCGAGCGCCCGGCTGCTGCACGACATGATCCTGGAGGAAAGCAGGACCCTCGATCCGGCCTGAAAACCGCGTAACGGTTTCCGTCCGGTGGCCCTCCGGCTCGCGATCGGCTCACTGTCATAAGCTCCACGCCAACTTGCGCGGCTATCCCGGACATCGTTGGAGGCAGACATGTTGTTCGGGCAATCGCTGTTTCAATCCGTCCTCGATCGTCTCGATGCGGAAGAAGAAAACACTGAGAAGGATGAGGCGGCGCATCGCATCCGCGGCCTCAATGTGAGCTTTGCCGCAACCGTTTTCGGTGGCGAGCCGGCGGCGTCCTCCCGCCCGGACGATGCCTATGTCGATAATCTCGGCAACGACATACCTTCGCCGGAGCCGATACCACCGGAGCCTGAACCGAAGGAGCCAGAGCCACCGGCAATGCCGGATTATCTCGCACGAACTTCGCGGGAGGAGGTAGCGGCCGAACTGGCGGTCTCTTCGCAGACCACCCTTCAGTCTCTCCACGAAAAACGCCGCGCTTTCGCCAAGTCCAATCATCCGGACAGCGTCGCTCCAGCCTTTCGTGAGCAGGCAACGACACGCATGATGATTGCCAATCAATTGATAGACGAGGCGATCCGGCGTCTCGCGCGCTAGCTACTTCTTCTCGTCCGTCGGCTCGTCATCATCCGCCTCATCGCTCGCAGCAGCGCTTTCAGCCTCGGCCTTGGGCGGCTGCGGATTGAAGCTGAAGAGCAGCATCCAGGCGGCGTAGACACCAAGGCCGCCCGCGAGGACGGCCCAAAAGGGCTGCGGCCCCAGAGCCTCGACGATCGCCCAGCCGAAGCAGACGGAAACGATCAGAACCCGCACCCAAAGCGGCTTATAGGCGGGATGGTTGGGATCGATCAGTTTCATGAGTCACGTTCGCCTGTTGGAGAGATCCTGTCTTTAGCGCATGATCCCGAAAAGTGCGAAGTGGTTTTGCGAGAGATCCTGTTGATCAAATCGGCACGAGGCGGCGATTTGAGGAAAAGCCATTTTCGCGACATGAATTTCGGAATTGTGAAATGCCGGCGGCTTGACGCCGCCACCGGAAAATGGAATGAAAATTCCATACGGATCATTATTCGGTTTATTTGTTCCGAATTAGGGAGGTGAAGATGACTGTCAGATTTGGTCTGCTCGGCGCCGGGCGCATCGGTAAAGTGCACGCAAAGGCCGTGAGTGGAGATGCCAACGCCAAGCTCGTTGCAGTGGCGGATGCGTTTCCGGCCGCTGCCGAAGCAATTTCCTCCGCCTATGGCTGCGAAGTCCGCACCATCGAGGCGATCGAAGCCGCCAAGGACATCGACGCTGTCGTGATCTGCACGCCGACCGACACGCATGCCGATCTTATCGAGCGCTTTGCCCGCGCCGGCAAGGCAATTTTCTGCGAAAAGCCGATCGACCTCGATGTTGCCCGCGTCAAGGCCTGCATCAAGGTGGTTGAAGAAGCGAAGGGCAAGCTGATGGTCGGCTTCAACCGCCGCTTCGACCCGCATTTCATGGCGGTCAAGAAGGCCATCGACGACGGCCGCATCGGCGCGGTCGAGATGGTGACGATCACCTCGCGCGATCCCGGCGCCCCGCCGGTTGACTATATCAAGCGCTCCGGCGGCATTTTCCGCGACATGACAATTCATGATTTCGACATGGCCCGCTTCCTGCTCGGCGAAGAGCCGGTCGCCGTCACCGCGACTGCAGCCGTCCTCGTCGACAAGGCGATCGGCGAAGCCGGCGATTACGACAGCGTCTCCGTCATCCTCCAGACCGCGTCGGGCAAGCAGGCGATCATCTCCAATTCCCGCCGCGCCACCTACGGCTATGACCAGCGCATCGAGATCCACGGCTCGAAGGGCATGGTCGCCGCTGAAAACCAGCGTCCCTTCTCCATCGAAGTCGCCAACGGCGACGGCTATACCCGCCCGCCCCTGCACGACTTCTTCATGACCCGCTATACCGAAGCCTATGCCAACGAGATCGCGAGCTTCATCGCCGCCGTAGAAAAGGGCGCCGCGATCACGCCATCCGGCGCTGACGGCCTTGCGGCGCTGAAGCTTGCTGACGCCGCGGTTCAATCCGTGAAGGACGGGAAGTTGGTTAAGGTCGACTGAGCAGCCGCCCGATTCCCCAAGAGCTAAGGCTCTTCCAATAAGTCCGCCGCGAAGCACTTCGCGGCGGATTTTTCTTTGGCCCGCCCCGCCGCAGCGCATGATCATGATTTGTCGCAAGCGCTCGGCAGTCTGTCGCCGGCAATCGGCAACGGAAACTCATCAGCCATGAGCCACCACCGAAAGCCCTTGCGAATCACATAAGTCCATGCTTATCTGTTGCCATGATAGAGAACGAGATATTCCGGGCTTTGGCCGATCCGACCCGTCGCGCCATTTTTGAAAAGCTTGCTGTCGGCAGCATGAACGCCAGCGGTCTGCGCGAAGGAATGGAAATCAGCCAGCCGGCGATGTCCCAGCACCTTGCGGTCCTGCGGAGCGCCGGGTTGGTCAGAGAAGAGCGCCAGGGGCGTTTCGTGAACTACGAAGTCGATCCGGAAGGGCTGGCCCTCATCGCCCAATGGCTGGCGAAATACCACGCCCACTGGCCTGCCCGGATCGAAGCTCTCAAGGTCTTGCTGAAGGATATGGACCAATGAACGACCTGAAGCCCCCCGTGCGGGAAAACGGTATCGAACTCGAATACGACCTCAACGAGCCACCGCAAAAGGTCTGGCGCGCCGTCAGCACCCCTGAACTTCGGGAAAACTGGCTGCCGAAGGAAGCTTTGGCCAATCCCGACGCGATTTCCGTCACACCGGGCGAAGAAGTCCGCTACAGGCTGCGCGATGACGCGCCACCATTCCTCGAAAGCACCGTGACGTTCAGGATAACCCCGAACGCAAGCGGCGGTACGAGTCTGCGGATCATCCACGAACTTGATGATGTGAGGCTTCGAAGGACTGCAAAAGCTGCGGCAAACAACAACGGCTTCTCCGTTATGCGCGCCGCCTGACACGCCAAATCCACCAACAATTTCAGTGATATTGGAGATCGCCGATGCGCGAAGCGATGCAACTCGTCCCTATGGTCGTTGAACAATCCAGCATGGGAGAGCGGTCTTTCGACATCTATTCCCGTCTGCTGCGCGAGAGGATCATCTTCCTGAATGGTGAGGTGAACGATGCCGTTTCGGCCCTGGTCTGCGCGCAACTACTGTTTCTCGAGGCGGAAAATCCGAAGAAGCCGATCAGCCTCTACATCAATTCGCCGGGTGGCGTCGTGACCAGCGGCCTCGCCATGTACGACACGATGCGCTACATCCGCGCGCCAGTGCAGACCCTTTGCATGGGGACGGCTCGTTCGATGGGATCGTTCCTGCTGATGGCGGGAGAGCCCGGCCAGCGCGTCGCCCTGCCCAATGCTAGCATCCATATCCACCAACCTTTGGGCGGCTTCCAGGGTCAGGCCTCCGACATGCTCATCCACGCCGAGGAAATCAAACGTACCAAGCATCGCATGACGCGGCTCTACGCCGAGCATTGCGGCCGTTCCTATGACGAATTTGAACGCGGCATGGACCGCGACCACTTCATGACGGCGGAAGAAGCTTTGGAATGGGGATTGATCGACCGCATTCTCCATGTTCGCAAAGAGGATCAGCATATGGGTTTGGCGGATTGATTTAAAAACGGCGCTACGACCCCTAATGAATGAGGTTGCACATTTGATTGAAGGCCGATTGCCCGGCCTTCTCTTCTGATTGTCTACTTCGTCACCGGTTGATCGCCTACCTGTTGCCCAGCAGGTATCGGCGCTGCAATAGCTGGCTCAGCCGCGGCAGCCTCATTCCCGTTTCCCGGCGGCGCAAACCAGTATTTGGCCGATGTGGCGCCCCGCTTGATAACGACATGCTGGTTGGCGAAGATGCGATAAGGCTGGCTCCACTCCCCGTCCGGCCACTGCACACGCACCACGGCGCGTTCATTGGTGCCAAGACCGAAATGCGTGAAGCCGACATGGCCCGACGCATGACCGCCGCCAATCTGCACGCGCTGCACCTGCGTTTGTGTGCCCGCCCGGACATTGATGGTGGCGCCGATGCCCACATGGTTGATCGGGCCGTTGTCCAATTCGATTTCGGTCCAATTGCCGAGCGGGCGATAGCCCCATTCTGTCTTTGCACCGAGATTGCGGAACAGGAAGGCGCGCTGCATGCGGTTAACGACCAGGATGTCGAGCATGCCGTCATTATTGAAATCCTCGACCACCGCCCCGCGCCCCTTGCCGGGAAGCGCAATGCCGGCCTCGTCTCCCTTTTCAGTGAACTTGCCGTCGAAGCCGCCGAGCAGCAGATTGTCCGGATCGCTGCTGGCAAAATCCGGCATGGCCTCGACATTGCCCTTGGTCAGGAACAGATCCATGTTGGTATCGTTGTTGATATCGGCAAACTGCGCGTGCCAGGCCGTCGAAGGCCTATGGTCCTTGCCGGTATAGGGCCGATAGGCGGCTACTCCCTTTTCATAGGCGGTGTCGCGATAGGTCGGGCTGTCATTATCCGCCTCGTCATCAAGCTCCTGCAGCTTGTTATCGCCCATCGAGGTGATGAAATATTCCGGCCTGCCGTCTGCCTTCGGATCGGCTTCCGCAAGGCCCATGCCCCAGATCTTCAATGAGGCCCAGCCTTCTGCGGTCGTATATTGCCGCGGCGGCCGTCCGGGCGCGATGTCCCAGAGCTGCTCCTGTCCACCGCGATAATATTGCCGGTCATTGGCAACGCGCAGCGAATCCTGGCCCGAATGATTCCAATCGGTAAACAGCATCGACAACGTGCAATAGCTCGGCTTCAGCGGCAACGGATTGGAATAGTCGACCTTGTCATTGCTGACAGGACGATCGAAAACATTGTCGCTGCAGGTGCCGAAGGGCGTCCCTGGCGCGTAGCGATCGACATAATTGCCGAAGGCAAGCGTCGGATATTTATTGCCGGCTTCCCAGGTGGCCGCAAACGCGACCGTCCAGTCCTTGCCGCCGTCGAAGGCGAAGGTGCGATTGGCCTTTTCGAAGGTACAGTCCGGACCGCCCTTGAGGATGATATTTTCACCGAGCCGCAACAGCACGATGTCCGTATAGCCGTCATTGTCGATATCGATCGGATAGACGCCGAGAACGGACCGGATATCCTTGTCGGAAAGATTGATCGGCTTCGCTTTGAATTTCAGTGCGCCGCCCGTCTCGCTTTCATTGACATAAAGCGCCAGCGGACTGGTGCCGCCGGCCATCATCAGGTCGGGCTTGCGATCGCCGTTGCAATCGAAGCTGGCGACGCCGCCGCCGACGAAATACTCCCAGCCGCCGGTATATTGATGGTCAATGCCGGCGGCGACCGCTTCCTCCTGGAAATGCGGGACATCCATCAGGAAGGGTGCCGGCGCGGCCGTGTCCTCGGCAAAGCTGCCGGGCGCGAACGAGAAGGAAATCAAGCTGGCTATGGCCAGCAAGGTTGCGATCTTCTTCATTTGTCCACCCCTGCCTGCTCGATGACCAGCGTCTTGAGGAAAGCGATGATGCGGGCGCGATCCTCGTCGGACGCGCCGACATAGGTGTCGCGGGCGGTGCGACCGTCGCCGCCATGGGCGCGGATCACGCCGTCGAGCGTGGTGATGTCGTTGCGATGGCCATAGGGCGGCGTCGAGGCCACGCCCCAAAGCTCCGCCGTCATGAAGATATTGCGATCGACAAAGCGCTGCGCCAAAAGCTCGTTGCCGAGCTGGTCGACGCTGCTGTCGGTCATGGTGTGGCGCTTGAGATCGCCAAACAGCGGCACCAGCACCTGCCCCTTGTCATTGCGCTTCAGCTTCTTCGTCCAGTCGAGCTGCGACAGATCGTAAATAGCCGGGTCTTTCACCTGCAACATGTTCAGCGTGCCAGCAACATCGTTCGGCCCGGGATCGGAGAAGGAGAGACTGTCGAGCGGCAGGCTTGTTCTGTGGCAGGCCGTGCAGCCCATGCCGTCGAACAGCTTTTCGCCCGCCGCCGCCATATCGCGCCATTGGGCATTATCCGGCACCTTCCGCACCGGCGCCGGCAAGGTCGCCTGCCAGGCAACCATCGCCGAAACATCGCCGTCGCTGATCTCATCGGCATGTCCGTCGCCATCGAAATCCCGGGTCCCCGTCCATCGGCCGCCGAAGCGCTCCACCGGCTCCATGCCGTGATGCTGGTTCAACGCGTTGACGGTGAACTGCCGCAGCGAGGTCATCACGCCTTTCTGGCTGAAGGGGCGGATGACAAGATCCATGTCGATACCCTCCAGCTCCTGCATATCGACCAAGCCATTGGATTGCGCGGTCAGCCAGCCGAATTCGACACCCTTGGTCTCGAGCGCAACGCGCTGGGGTTGGCCGGTTTTCGCCGCAAGCGTAATCGCGTCGGCACGCTGGCGCTGCAGATCGACAGTCATCTCCCGCGCCAGAAGCTCGATCAGACCATCGCCGAACAGGCTGTTGGTGCCGCGCTCATTGGAGAATTGCGGATCGGTCGTGTCAAAATCCGCGCTCTCGAAACCTTCGGACACGAAAACATTGGTGGTGAAATCGCCGGCACCGCCCGGAAACGGCATGTTGTGGCAGGAAGAACAGGCATTGGCATCGACACCGGCCGTGCGGCTGAATTCGTTCATCACCGGATGCTTGCGCTTGGTCGGCACGATCGCCTGCGTAGCGCCGGGACGCCCTGCCCCGTCCTCCACTGTGAAGCGTGCCGTAAACAGCGCTTCGCCGATCTTGATGAGATTTTTGAGTTGCTCGACCGTCTGGTGGCCGGAAACCTCGGCGCCGGCCTGGCCCAGCGCCTCCGTTTTTTCCTCCCAAGGCTGCGACGCGATCGCCGGCAATCCCGTCGCGGCAAGACAGAGGCACACGAGTGCCATTCGTTTCATAGTCCCCTCCTCAACCAGTCTGGCCATGCAATTCCGTAACGGCAACCCCAGATCTGACGATGTCGTCGTCCATCATCGCCAGCGCGCGGTTGAGATGCCCTTCGAACACCAGCGTCGGCTCGTCCGCCACCACCCGCAGCTCCGGCATGCCCTCCATTCGCACGACATGCGATTCCGCCAGCCCCTCGGAAATGCCCTCCAACAATAGGTCATAATAGCGCGTCCCCGGCCCGGTGATCGCGATCGGCATGCTTTCATGCAGGCTGAGCACGCGCGACAAGCCGTTGCCGAGCGCCAATCCCGCCTGCCGGAAGGCGTGGATGTTGCGGCGGCTGCCTTGCCGGGCGCTGGCTGCGATTTTGTCGAGTTCGGCGATCGGCACGAATTTCGCGGGAATGGTATCCAGCGGCACGTCGAAGGCGGCGCGCAGAATGGCATAGAAGCCGGCATAGGCCTCGATGCAGCCGCGCGAGCCGCAGCGACAGAGGCCGCCGCCCGACATATGCAGCATATGGCCGAAATTCGGCGCCGATATTTCGTGCTTTCCTTCCTCGCCGCGGCGCACGATGCCGAGACCGATGCTGTGGCCGAGCGAGAGCGCGGCAAGCGCCCGGAAGTCGCGCCCTTTTTTATTCTCCTCCTGGCGGCCGACGGCAGCGGCGACGAGCTGAGTCTCGTTGCCGAGGATGATTTTCGCTGACCATTCGTCGCGCAGCACTGCGGCAAAATCGATCTGCTCGCGCCCGAAGATCGGCGACCAGCGCAGCACCGGCTCCGAGCTCTCGACGAGACCCTTGCTGCTGATCGAAATCATCAGGACCTTGTCGCGCGGCAATCGCGAGCGGGCGACGATCCGGTTCAAGGCATCACGCAGACCGATGACGAAAGAGCCGGCACCCGAGACGTTCTGCTGTCTCGCCTCCGTGAAGCGGTCGATCAGCCGGCCGGCATAATCCACAAGCGAATATTGCACCGCATCCGATGAAATGATGACGACGATGAGATAGCCGCAATCGCGCCGCTGCGAAAAAAGCACGCGCGGCCGGCCGCGGCCTCCGGCGGCCTGTTGCTCCGCCTTCTCGATGATCTGCGCCCGCTCTAGATCGGTGGTGATGACCGATATCGTCGCCGAGGAAAGCTTGGTGAAATCAGAAAGTTCCGTATGGGCGAGCGGACCGTGACGGCGCAGCGCCGTCAGCACCAGAACACTGTTTTTCTGGCGGACCAATTCGGTGCTCGATTTGGCCAGCATTATCAAGCCTCCCGCTCATTCCACCCTCCTCTCCCCATCTCCACCCGGCCCCTTTCAACGGTCGATTAAACCTGGGGATGCGGGTGTTGACAGGTGAAAAAATCTCTGACACTAAATTTCTCGACTGTCGAGAAAAAAATCCGAACCTTTCTCGTCAGCGTTATCGCGGCGGCCGGCGGGAGCTCAGGGCACGTGCGGTCGCATTCACTCGGGAGGATAATATGAGAGCTTTTATTAAGCTGGCTGCCGGTGCGGCCATCGTTTTGACCATGCAGACAGCGGCCTTCGCGAAGGATCTCGTCGTCGGCGTTTCTTGGTCGAACTTTCAGGAAGAGCGTTGGAAGACCGACGAAGCGGCCATCAAGAAGGCCCTTGCTGCGGTTGGCGCCAAGTACATTTCCGCTGACGCACAGTCGTCCGCTTCCAAGCAGTTGACCGACGTTGAATCCCTGATTTCCCAGGGCGCCAACGCACTCATCATTCTCGCTCAAGATTCCGACGCCATCGGCCCGGCCGTTGAAAAGGCCGCCGACGAAGGCATTCCGGTTGTCGGCTACGACCGCCTGATCGAAAATCCGGCCGCCTTCTACATCACCTTCGACAACAAGGAAGTGGGCCGCATGCAGGCTCGCGAAATCCTCAAGGCCAAGCCGGAAGGCAACTACGTCTTCATCAAGGGCTCGTCGTCCGACCCGAACGCCGACTTCCTGTTCTCCGGCCAGATGGAAGTGCTGAAGCCCGCCATCGACGCCGGCAAGATCAAGAACGTCGGTGAAGCCTACACGGACGGCTGGCTGCCCCAGAACGCGCAGCGCAACATGGAGCAGTTCCTGACCGCTAACAACAACAAGGTCGATGCAGTCGTCGCCTCCAACGACGGCACCGCCGGCGGCGCCGTTGCTGCTCTCGACGCACAGGGCCTCGCAGGTTCCGTTCCGGTTTCCGGCCAGGACGCCGACAAGGCAGCTCTGAACCGCATCGCGCTCGGCACGCAGACCGTCTCCATCTGGAAGGACTCCCGTGAGCTCGGCAAGCGCGCTGCCGAAATCGCCATCGATCTCGCCAACGGCAAGTCCATGGACCAGATCAACGGCGTCCAGACCTTCAGCGGCGGCTCGAAGCACGTTGCCATGAAGTCGGTATTCCTGACCCCGCAGCCAATCACCAAGGACAATCTGAACGTCGTCATCGACGCCGGCTGGATCAGCAAGGCTGAAGCTTGCCAGGGCGTCAAGGCCGGCACCGTTGCAGCCTGCAAATAAGCTGCCCGTGAACGGTTGACCCGATCATAATAGCGACGCCGCAGCGGCACACTCCGTTGCGGCGTCGAATGCGGATCAGGAGCGGACAACTCTCCCTTGCAGTCGGAGACCAGGCTTCCCGCATCGTGCTGCGCCATCGCATATCCCATTGACCTGCCGGATGGCGGTCATCGGGACCGGGTGAAGACCGGCCACAGAGGCGATGACGCATTTTTGAGATTGGCGCAGTCCTGCCGGCGATAGCCTAGAATGCATCGCTGGCCGCGCCCAACAGTGGGAGAACGGCAAAGCGATGGCCGACATGACACAGTCCACAACATCGAGCGGTCCCCGCAATGCAGAAGCCGGAGCAATCACCCGGTTCCTGCGTGCCACCGAAATCGATACCCGCCTGCTCGGCATGATCGGAGCGCTGCTGATCATCTGGATCGGCTTCGATCTTTATCTTCGGATATTCGACGGCCGGGAATTCCTCACCGCCAGAAACCTTTGGAACCTTTCGGTGCAGACCTGCGAAATCGCGGTCCTCGCAACCGGCATGGTGCTGGTCATCGTCACGCGCAACATCGATCTTTCGGTCGGCTCGCTGCTTGGCTTCGTCGCCATGATCATGGGCGTCATCCAGGCCAAGTGGCTGCCGCAATATCTCGGCTTCGACAGTTCCTGGACCTGGATCATCACGCTGATCTGCGGCCTGGCGATCGGCACCGCCATCGGCGCCTTCCAGGGCGCGATCACCGCCTTCATGAATGTCCCCTCCTTCATCGTCACGCTCGGCGGACTTCTCGTCTGGCGCGGCCTTGCCTGGTATGTCACCAGCGGCCAGACCGTGGCGCCAATGGACTCCACCTTCGTCGTCATGGGCGGCGGCGGCGCCACCGGTTCGATCGGCGCGACCTGGAGCTGGGTGGTGGGTGTGATCTCCTGCCTGCTGATCATCGTCGGCATCATCAGCTCGCGCCAGCAAAGAAAGCGCTTTCACTTTCCGCGCCGTCCGCTTTGGGCTGAATATTTCCTTGCCGCCCTCGGCTCCCTGCTCGTCCTCGGCACGGTCTATCTCTTCAACAGCTATTATTGGCCGATCGGCATCGCCAAGCGCTACGCTACGGACCATAATATTGCCTGGCCGGAAACGGGATTGAACATTCCCTACGGCATCGCCGTCCCCGTCCTCATCGCCGTCTCCATCGGCATCGTGATGACTTTCATCGCCACGCGCCTGCGCTTCGGCCGCTATGTCTTCGCGATCGGCGGCAATCCGGAAGCTGCCGAACTCGCCGGCATCAAGACCCGCTGGGTCATCGTGAAGATCTTCGCGCTGATGGGCTTCCTCGCCGCCGTCTCGGCCGCGATTTCCACGGCGCGCCTCAACTCGGCCGTCAACTCGCAGGGCACGACCTACGAGCTCTTCACCATCGCCGCGGCCGTTATCGGCGGCACCTCGCTTGCCGGCGGCAGCGGCACCGTCGCCGGCGCCATGATCGGCGCCCTGGTCATGCAATCGCTGCAATCGGGCATGGGTCTCGCCAATGTCGATACGCCAATTCAGAACGTCGTCGTGGGCATTGTCCTGGTGGTCGCCGTTTGGCTTGACATCGTCTACCGCTCGCGCGCCAAGTAAAAGGAATTCTGAACCATGACGGATCAAACCACTCCGCTTGTGGAAATGAGGAACATTTCCATCTCCTTCGGCGGTATTCACGCCGTCGACAATGCCTCGGTGGATCTCTACCCCGGCGAAGTCGTGGCGCTGCTCGGCCATAACGGCGCCGGCAAGTCGACGCTGATCAAGATTCTGTCCGGCGCCTACAAGCGCGACAGCGGCGATATCCTGATCAACGGCGAACCGGCCGATATCCGCACGCCCCGCGACGCCAAGAAATATGGCATCGAGACGATCTACCAGACGCTCGCCGTCGCCGACAATGTCGACGCCGCCGCCAATCTTTATCTTGGCCGCGAGCTGCAGACGCGCTGGGGCACGCTCGACGACGTCGCCATGGAGGCTTCGGCCCGCAAGGTGATGGGCCGCCTGAATCCCAACTTCAAGCGCTTCAAGGAGCCGGTGAAGGCGCTCTCCGGCGGCCAGCGCCAGTCGGTGGCGATCGCCCGCGCCATCCTCTTCAACGCCCGCATCCTGATCATGGACGAGCCGACGGCTGCGCTCGGCCCTCAGGAAACCGCGCAGGTGGGCGACCTGATCAAGCAACTGAAGAAGGACGGCATCGGCATCTTCCTCATCAGCCACGACATCCACGATGTCTTCGACCTCGCCGATCGCGTCTCGGTGATGAAGAACGGCCAGGTCGTCGGCCACGCCCGCACAGAGGATGTCACCAAGGACGAAGTCCTCGGCATGATCATCCTCGGCAAGGTCCCCCCCAAAGCCATCCCCGGCCCCGGCGCGATGAAGAGCTGAGCCCGATATCCTAAGCAAACAACAAGGCCGCGAGCCCTAACAATCGCGGCCTTGTTTCATTCACACAAACCGATATGTGGTTTCCCGCATTTTCCGCATTGAAGCCAAACGCTTCCTGGGCTAAGAACCACCTCATCGGACAGGCGAGTCAAACCGCCTAAGGCATGCACCCGTAGCTCAGCTGGATAGAGTGTTGGATTCCGATTCCAAAGGTCACAGGTTCGAATCCTGTCGGGTGCGCCAATTCTTTTAGCGCTCATCATGAGTGCGAAGCAGCTCTCCACCAGCGCGTTGCCGGCTCCGCATAAGAGTGAAATCTCGTCGGTTTTGGCCGTTTAGGCCCATTTAGGTCTTGGAGCGAGACCTCCGCCGATTTCGACCTCCTCATTGTCCTTCGCCGGCAGCTCCATCTCAAGGACCGTTTTCACCGGACGCGGTATTGCGCCACGAGACCGACTCGAAAGGGAGGTTCTCGCTCCGCACTAAATCTTAGACCGAGCGCACCTGATTTTTAGACTGCCGCCAGCAGCATTCCCTCTTAAGCCGAAATCACACAGCCAGGTGGCCATTCGGCCTTGAAGGGTCAGGGCGCGATACCGCCCGGCTCATTGACGACATCCTCCTCAGTTTCATCCGAAACCACTGCCTCCGGCCTGATCTCATGGCTCGTCCGCACCGGGCGCCGTATCGACGGCCACGATACCGACGCGAACGGGAGGCCCGTCACCAGGAGATCGTAGTCCTGCAGGACAGCGGAAATGGCCTTCTTCATGTCTCTGAGGGCGTACAGATCTCTGAAGTCGTAGAAGTCGGTCTGTATGAACGCCCGCTGTAGTGTGTTCGCCGCGAGCGCATATGCGGCAGCGGTGTCGTGCACCTGCCATGCGGCGGAGATGCCGTATGGTGCAAGTTCCGGATTGATCTCGTCCATTTCGGAAAGTGCGTCCTCAAGCGGTCCCTCGATCGTGCAGAGATTGACGACGCCCCATTCCTGCTCGCAGCGAAATAGGTAGAGCCATTTTGCGTCGTTGGGCAGTTCGATGGGGTTCTCAGGCCGCGAAGAGGCAAGGAAGTGCTCGAGCCGGGCCGCCACATCCTTCTTCCGACTTGCCCGGAGAAGCGTGTTCGCCAGATCGATGTCGCACTTCTCAAGTGCGGCCCCCATTTCCCGGAAACGTCTTCCTGCGGTATAGGCGTCGCGCGACGTCGGGTGGGCCAGCATGGCAGACATCAGGAACCAATCATTCTTCGCCTCCTCACCGACCATGTAGAAGAACTCCGCCATCGTCGCGGCGGCCATTCTCAACCGGCCGAGCCGGTTCGGATCGACACCATCCTCAAGAGCTCGAACAACTTCGCGGGCGGCTTCGCGCCTCTCTGCCATGAGCTTCGCCGGGGGCTGTCTTAGCCCATGTCCAGGCTGTCTGCCTGACTGATGTTCGCCACCCATCTCATGCTCCGCGCGTTCACGACGCAACGGTGAAGCGGCTGTCAGCAAAGCACAAAGGAGGCGAGCGGAAGGGATGCCGTTCAGCCCTCGTCCTCACAAGCTTGCGATAAGAGGCATGAAGACGGAAAGTGGCATCCTTCGACGCCAAGTGATCGTCACCGCTGCAATCGAAAGGGCCGTTCGAGCGTCTTGCTCAGCCGCTCGCAGCCGTCCGATCTGGAATGTTGCCCTCCGGCGAGGCGTCGACGAGCGGGAGCCGGGCCTCCGGAAGCACTAAGGCGTTCAATCGTCGCATGTTTCGGTTCGACACCGGCCGCTGGTCCGGCCAGCTCTCTGGCATGTCCTGAAGGGCGATGTGCTCCGGCCCGTTGAACACGATCTCCCCTCTCAGGTTCTTGAAGTCGAATTCTATGAAAATGAGGTGGTCAGCTCTCGTGTCGACATGCCGGAACACCGCTCCCCGACCAGTCCCTGTGGCCTTGATCTGGACGGTTCGCCCGTCGGGAGCGAACGCGTCTATCCCGGTTCCGCCACCGGTCTTCAGCGTCAGCCCGAACATCTCCGCGGCGACGGCCTCGCCGATGTCCCCGACCAGCTTGCCGTCGAGGGTGAAGGTCAGATCCGGTACCCCGTAGTGATCTCGGACTCTGTCGCGGGCGAGCACGAGTTCTGCGATCACAGGAGGCAGCTCGAATTTTGTCGTCTCAAGTATCAAGTGATTCCTCCCATTCCGCACCCATGACCCATGAGAGCGCCGACATGCGACCGCTCAGGAGGCCCCAGTCGAAATCGTCCCATCCGAGGTTCTTTCTTCCGTACTTTCGTTCGATGCGACGAGCCGCCTTTTTCGCAGTTTCGAATATCTTCTCCTGCTCTGGTTTCAGCGGCTCCTCGCCGCTTTCGATCCGCTCGACCCACACCATGTGTCGGTTCCACCAGACCTTGTCCCAGAACTCCTTGTATGCCTTGAGAATGGAGGCGTCATTGCGTCGCAGCACGATAGGCCAGACTTCGCCTTCGACCTCGTCGGAAGGAATCCACTCGACCTTGTCGCCCTCGGCTGTGTATCCGATCGGATGACCGTTAGGCCCTTTTTCACCTGCTCGAACCGGATCGTGCGTTTGCGCCTTCGTTCTCGACATTCCGACGATGCTCTGCCGAAACTCGTCGGCTTCGGCGGGGCCGATCCCTGCCGTCTTGAGGGCGATGATCATGTCGGTCACCTCGCGCGCTCTCGATGGCCTGCGCGACGTCCGATTGGCTCGATCCATCGTTCGCACCAGGCTCGTGAGGTGCTTGAACAACTGGTGAGTCAGCTCGGCAGGCGTCGCGAACGATCCTGTTAGCGCCTCTTTGTAGGTCGCTGCCTGAAAATCCTTCAGGTTGCCAAGCTGCCCTACGTCGATCGCTGAAGGACTGATCGCGCGCTCCGAGAAGTAGATCATCGCCGGCTTCTTGGCCGCGACGAAGCGGTCGATCTCTTCAACGGTTCCGGAGATGGCGACGCCCGTGTTCGTGCCGAGCCGCGTCCAGAAAAGTCCTATGAGAATGTCCGCGTGATCGACGATCTGCTGATTGATTGCCGACTGCGGACGCTGATTGGCGACGGGGAAAACGCTGGTCTCCCACCGTATTGGTAGAAGCACGAGTCCTTCTGCTTCGGCGTGGACGGAATTCCATTCGGTGATGGCTGATTCCGCCGCGTCGCGTTCTTCTCTGAGGTCTGATGGAGAAGCGATAAGCACTTTCAATGTCGTGGAAGCGAATGCCATGTCGGATCCCTACGTGGTCACCGAATCCATGGCAGATGCTCAATCTTAGGGCCAGAGGCTCAAGGATTCGTCACGCGTCGCGTCGGACTTTTCAACCGCTTTGTGACCATCAAGATCGGGTCAGCGCGACGACGGCTAGACCGACGCGGGCTTGGGATTTATCCGCTCGATGTAGAAGTCGTATCCCGGATCGCGCTCGACTCCGAAGCTAGTGCTCTCCTCGTACTTCGCCTTGTCGAAGTGAACAAGACGGCCGTCCAGTTCGATCTTCACGAAGTAGTCGACGTGCTGGTCGTCCTCCGGATTGAAGCAGAAGGCGCGTTCCGGCAATTGAATTCTTTCGTCGGGAAGCTGCTCCCCAAGACCGTCGAACTGGGCAAAGGCCTTCGGATCGTCCTTGTATCTCTCCTTCTGGGTGAAGAAGGAGATCGTGTACGGTACTCGTTCGCCGTCACCCAGATTAAAAGTCCTGGGAAGAATCTTGAAGGCGAATGTCCCACCTCCCGAGCTTGGACGATCGTCCATTGGCGTAAAGCCCATACGCCCCCAGAAAGGCTCGGCGCTAGCCGGCGCGATCTCGATTTTGACCACCGAGCGGCCCTCGTCGCTTGCCGACTTCACCATGAAGTCAGCCAATAGCCGGCCATAACCATTTCCGCGAAAACCGGGCCTGATTTCCAGAATGTCCGTGCCGTCAAGAAAGCCGACGGCCTGGTCGCCCACGACGAGAACGTGGATCTCGGAGTATCCTTCTCTCCACGCGCGCTTTGCGGAGTCCCAGTTGCATCGAAAGCCTCGAACCGGGGCATCGCCCTCGTAATCATTAGCTTCCCAGGCTTCGAAGGCCGCTTCGTACGCCACCTCCTCGGCATCGAGCCAGGCTTCAACCTCGGCTAGAAGCCGTTCGTCTGCGGGGAGAATTTCATGGGTCATGGGAATTGCCCGTTGGAGTGGCGTATCGTCATCAGTGTCGACGCAGAGAACGCTCATTTCGATTGTTTACACAAGATTGCGATTTCGCGCTCGTCATTTCAACCACCAACATAATACACATGGGAAGACGACTCGCTCGCCATCGAAGGGCGTCCAGCCCCTTGCTCGCTCAATCTGCGAAGCCGGGTGGTGTCGACCCCGCGGCCACCGTGCTCCTCTTGGGGCGTTGTCGGTTTCTCGAATCCCATATCCGCGACCTGCAGCGCAGGTTTCCACCGCTACGAGTCGGCTTCAAAACAATCCACCTGCCAAAACCATATCGATCAAAGCGCCGGGGTAAGCAAACCCAATGCGTTTAATGGCAATCCTAGGGGCGTTCCCGAGCACCGCTTGTCCGCCCGACTTGAGACGGCCAATGGAGATAGCGTTCCGTAGAATTTCGGCTTCGAAGTTGCGCTGAAGTCCTCAGGTTGCAAACAGGGTAGTTTCCCTCTGCGACTTTACCATTTTCGCTAACCAGTTTTAACCATGTTCAGGCGGCGGAGTTCCGCAATCGCGTTCATGACGACGCCATTTTTCTGCAATCGATTTTCAGCGACGGGTCATGACGAGCATATTGACGAACCTTTCCGCCATGTCAGCGCTCCGCGCCTTGCGGACGGCCTCCGGCAAATTGCAGGAGACGCAAATTCAGATCAGTTCCGGTCTCAGGATCTCGAAAGCCTCGGACAACGCCGCCTACTGGTCCATCGCCACGACCATGAGGTCCGACCGGCGCGCCGTCGCCGCCGCTAACGATGCGCTGGCCGTCGGGGCCGCCAAGGTCGATACGGCCTACTCGGCGATGACTTCGGTGGTCGACGTCCTCGCTGAGTTCAAGGCCAAGCTCGTCGCCGCCAAGGAAAAGGGGATCGACCTCAACAAGGTCCAGGACCAGCTCGACCAGCTCAAGGCGCAGGTCGTCTCGATCTCGCAGTCGGCGAGCTTCAACGGGCAGAACTGGCTCAACACCAACGTTGATGACATCTACGACCCCGACTTGAACAAGGCATCGGTGGTCTCCGGCTTCACACGCAATGCCGATGGAACGGTCTCGGTCAACTCCATCGACTACCCCATGGTCGAGTCGTCGCTGTTCAACAGCACGGGCGGAGGAATGCTCCAGGCCGACCCGCGCGACCTGAAGACGATCGGCGGGTTGCGCTTCGACTTTGGCAACGGCCTGATGAGCAGCTACAGCCTGCGCAACACCGGGGGCTGGGGGCCGACCGACTTCACCTTCGATTTTTCGTCCCCGATCACCTTCGGCGCGGGGGGCAGCATCTCCTTCGACGTGACCGTGGACGCTGACAATCCGGCCGACGGCATATCGCCGCCGTACGACCCCGGAAAGACGACCTCGATCGTCATCGACGCCGCCAAAGTCAACAGCACGCTCGGGCGAACGGACGGCACGATCAACACCTACAAGGAATACGCGGCAGTCCTCCGTTCCGCTCTTGTCGGATCCGGACTGACCGCGACCACCTACACGCAGTTCGATCCGCCGGGGCAGACGCGGACCTGGGTCGACGTTCCGGACGTCATCGGCATCGTCCATAATGGGCTCGCCACGAAAGACGGATCTTCGATGGCGATCTCAAACGTCTCCTTCAACGGCGTGACGGCCGCCAACCAGATCGCGGACAAAGCCGTGGAGTACGGCACCCGCAATTCCGCCATGACCTTGGACTTCGAGCCTTTCACCGTCTACGACGACGTCGTGATCAGCATGCGTCTTCGGGTGGACGGAGGGTACTCCAACCTTTCCTTCGACAAGGACCTCGTCGACACCGCGCTCGGCAAGGACAACGGCAAGGTCGAGACCTCCGACGAAATGGCAACGCTGCTTGCCGCAGTCATCAACCGGCCGGACATAATCGTCTCAGCGACCGATCCGGGCACCGTATCGCTGAAGACGGCCCCGCTGGTCGACCGCAAGTCCGGCGAGAAGAGCATGATCGGGATCGACGGCATCAACGTGAACATCGAACCGCTGCCAACCATGAACTTCATGGACGTCGACGTCGCCCAGAATCCCGCACTGATCGACGGCTATATCCAGTACGTCGAGACCGCGATGGGAAGGGTCGTGTCCGGGGCGGCCGCGCTCGGATCCCTCCAGTCCCGCCTCGACATGCAGTCGAATTTCGCGAAGACCATGATGGACACGATCGACAAAGGCGTCGGCCGACTCGTCGATGCGGACATGGAAGAGGCCTCGGTCCCCCAAAGCGCGCTGCAGGCCCAGCAGCAGCTCGCGCTTCAGGGGCTTCAGATAGCCAACCAGTCGCCAAGCCTGATCCTCAGTCTGTTCCAGTAGCGCGCTTCGGCATGCCTGCGACTACCGCAGGCGCTCGATCCCCCTGAGGACGGTTCTCGGATGAACGTGGTATCTTCGGGCGACATCTTGGACCGACGTGCCCGCATTGACCGCCGTCCGGATTTCGACGCACTGTGCCTCTGTCAACGCAGGCCGCCGGCCGGGGCGTTTTCCTCGGGCCTTCGCCGCTTCGATCCCTGCGATTGTCCGCTCCCTGATCAGCGACTTCTCAAACTCGGCAAGTGCCGCAAGGATATGGAAGATCAGCTTGCCGCCTGCCGACGAGGTGTCGATGTTCTCCGTCAGGGACAGGAACTCGATACCGCGACGCGTCAGGTTCTCGACGACGGAAATGAGATGCCTGATCGATCTGCCAAGCCGGTCCAATCGCCAGACGACGACAACATCGCCCTTCCGGAGCGCTCTCAGCATCGAAGAGAGACCGCACCTCCTGTCCCGCGCACCGGAAACCCCGTGATCCTCGAATATCCGCGAACATCCTGCTCCCCGCAATGCATTCCGTTGCAGGTCCAGATGTTGATCGACCGTCGACACCCGCGCGTATCCAATCCTTGCCATTGAATCCTTCCATGCCTGTCCGCGCCGCGCGACGCCTTGACAGAAACGAACGGTTTCGCGGAGCAGGCATTCGGAGGTGCGATGAAATCATTATGAAAAACAGTGACAAGGACTTATGCATGGAACAAAACCGCCTTTAGCGTCCTGACAAAACCGTTCGTTTCTGTCTTTTGTACGCGGCTTCGGCGCCGACGACCTTGCCGGATTGCGGCGATGAGACCGCGGGCGACTTTCAAGCAGATATCCCGGTCGCTGATGGATTCGTGGATCTCCAGCCCGGACGGACTTGGCAATCCGGAGGATATCTATGGTCCCTTCTGCAAACTGGCACGCCCCAATATGGTTTTGCTCGTCGTCGACGTCCGTGCGACGAATCCTTTGGACTTCGGCATCGACGTCATCCAAGGCTATCGACTGCCGACGGGATTGGCCGATATCGGCACGTTGCAGCGATCGCGCTCTTTCGCCGACGTTCCGGATACAAAATACCTCAACGAAACCGTGATTCCAGCCTATGTCGGTGCCGTGCAGCGCCAGCGTCCGACAATGGGACGAGTCGCGACGAGAGTCCTCGACACGGTCATCGGCTACGACCAGATCATTCTGCCGCAGAAGAATTCCTCGGGGCGAAGCGAATGGTGCATCGGCCTGCTCGACATCCATTTCCTGCTGCCGGCAGCATCGAAGGACGGGAGCCTCGACGACGTCGATCTCACTATCCTTCAGTTGTTGGCGGAAGGCTCGTCCACCAAGGAAATCGCGTCAGCTTCGAACCTGTCGCATCGGACGATCGAGCATCGGATCGATATTTTGAAATCCCGGTTCCAGGCCCGGAATATCGCCCATCTGGCCGTGCTGTCGGTGTCCGCCGGTCTCGGCGGCATCGTCGCTAAGGACCCTTGACCCACGAGATGCAGGCATCCGGCCTCACCGGGCATGGCCACCAGGAAACCGGTCGCGATAATCCTCGCACCATGAGAGGCGCCTGTATCTGAACCACCTGTCCAGGAACGACGCCTGGAAATATTCCGGACACAGGGTGAGAAAGGTCTGCTCCCGCGCGGCCATCTCGATCCGCGCGCCGCGCTCCTCTTCCTGTCGCAGGCGGGACTCGTTGGCGGACCACGAATTCCAGACCATCGCGCCCATCGTACTGGCGACGACGACGGCGGCGATCGCGAGCGTGGCGATCAAGGGGACGCCCACCAGGCTTCCCAGGAAGATGACGAGGGTCCGTTTTCCGGCGTCTCTGTCGGACATCTCCACCTCCAGTCACATCGTCTTCAATTCGCGGCCATCGAACTTCTGCCCGATACGCGAACGCTCCAACTCCTTTTGCAAGGCGATAGAGTCCTTCCGCACCTTATCCAGGCTGGTGACACGATTGAGCACGATGAGAGCTATTGGAGGAATGAGGGCGAGCCAGAAGACGTTGCCAAGTCCTACCGTAAAGCGCGCCGGCAGCGCGAACAGGAACAGGCCTAGGACGTAGGCGCCAGGAACGGCCTTCGCCATCATCAAACCATGCGACACTTTGTTGGCCCCCTGCCACAGAGCGAAGTGGTTGATGCCGCGATTGTCGCTCTCGGTGGCGATCAGATGGAAGACGGACTTCCTCCACGACCATATTCTTCGAAAATAGAACGTGCAGACGTTGCCGACCTTAACCTCCGGATCGATCTTCTCGTTCGTGGTGACCCGCTCGAACTTAAGGAGCTGGCCGCTCATGTCCTCGATAATCAGATACGCATAGTGATGGATGTCATCCAACCCGTTGCGGCCGAAGAACGATCTGCCGTTGATCTCCTTCACGGTGCCAGTGACCCGGACGATGTTGGCATTATTTTCGACGGACATGGACGTCTCCCTGTTGCTCAGGGAGAAGCTGGCATCCTCCGATTAAGAGAGTCGCCCAAAGCTGATAGGGAAACTACCCGATGTCAGAAACCGGCCTTGCCCGTTGTGCCGTTTTCCTCTCTGAAATCAAACGAAAATTTGTCCTCACGCATGGACACCGAGGTAAAAGAACTGTCGAGGACCTGAGCCAGCCACTAACCCAAATGTGGAATCTCTCAAAGTTTTGAGGTTCCCACATTTTTGAACCATTACCGCGGTCAGGCCCAGGCGGCATACAGCTCGCGCGCCCGCAGTGGGTGCTTTGCTGTCGTCGCGTAGCGGAGAACGAGTCTGCCCAACGAACGGGCTAGTTAACAATAATCCACTGAGGACCTCCCGGCATCCCCTTTTTCGAACCGACCGCGCCGATTTGGATGTTGATATGCTGAACGTCTGATCGCGAGGCGTCGAAAGATGCTCCGAGCTTGACCGGCACAATGTTGAAATCAACGCCCCCCTTGGCCCCTCGAGTAATAATGAAATTACTGTCGAAGGTGTATTTCTGCATCGACGCGTAAGGAGGTCCGCCCACCGCACCGTTAACGTCATTTACGACCTGCGCGAGCCACGTCGAGAAGCCGGCATCTTGATACTTGCCGTTCACGACATTGCACGCCGCGCTGTTTCGCCCGGCGACTTCTATGTTGAACTGCGTCGTCGTGTTGTTGGTAAGCGTCGAATGATTGGATGCGCTAAAGCTTGGCGTAAACGTGCCGGCACCGCCTGAGATAGGTATACCGGCCGAGAAGGAGCCATCCAGATTCACCCCTTGAACCACGTTCACGTCAAGCGTGACGACGGCGACGGCATTTTGAATGCCACTTCGCTTTAGCTTGTCCAACTCAAGGGCTTTAGATAGTCCGCATTTCAAGCTGTTGATCACCGTCCCTACCGGGACGACCGGAGTTGTAACCTGCGTCTCGCGAAATTGTGGCCCCCCACAAGCTGCAAGCAGCACCGCAAAGACCGCAGTCATTGTGACCACGCGCGAAAGCCGATGTCCTCTTCGCATCTCTGCCCCCTCAAGATGCATGTTACGCGCAAAAATTGCTTCACGTATAAGTAATAGTCAATGGGAATTTTTACCGATAAGGGTGCACTCCTAGAGCAGCCTGATACGGACGACTGTTCTGACGTGATTGTTGCTCGGGCGATAACTGTAATTGGCGCAAAAGTTGCCATCGGGAGCTCCGAAAAATCTTCGATATGGCAATCGTCCGGTTGCGTAGCGTTTGAAGAATTATCACCGCAGGTGACAGCCCCTGCGATTCCACGTAGGGACTGGGGACCTCCCCAGGCCTTTAACCTGCGAATCCTTTTGAGATCGCGTGAATTTTACTAATCCGGTTACCTGCCCCGAAAGATCCGATGTCGTATGGACGTCCCGAAAGGGGACACTCCAAATGGCCGACATCGACCCGAAGGCAGACGCGTTTTCCGCCGCCATGACGCGGATCATCGAGCTTCAGAAGCAGATGACCGACCGCGTACTGAAGATGGCAGCCGAAGTCGAGAAGCTGACCGAGATCGTCCCGGCCGCGGAAGCGAAAGCCTTCCTGAAGGCGCGATGCAATCTCCCCGCCACGGAAATGTCGACCTATCTGGGATTCGCGAAGGCCTTGAAGGGTTCGGAAGACGTCCTTCAAAGGACTCGCGCCTCCTTTCCTGTCGTGAAGGCGCTCGTTGCGGCTGACGTGGAAACTCGGCAGGAAATCCTCGAAAGAATGGAGATCGGCGCCCAGGTCGACACGAAGGACGTCGCCGCGATCCGGCGCAGGCTGGCCGATGCTCGGCTGACGCCCGCGGAGGCCATGGCGGCCGCCAACCGGAAGGCTGCCGCCGCGGCGGCGCGCAGGCACGCGAAGGCGGCGATCTCCTCCTTCGAGGAGAAGATGTCCTCCTTCTCCGACGACTTGCGGCTCCACTTCCGGAAGGGGCAGGACGACCGCGTGGTCGTGCAGGCGGGCCTTCGTCATCAGGCCGGACAGCTCCGCAACGACTTCGAATTCTTGTTCGGGACGGAACAGCCCGCCCTCGCCTCTCTGAAGCCGGCATCTTCTCAGTACAGGATCGCGCTTGCGCACAAGGTGCTGGGCGACATCGCCTCCGGCCACCTCTCCGAGATCGGGCCGATGCAGACGAACGCGCTGCAGGCGGTCGCCGGGAAATCTCGCGTCTCGTTCGACGGGCGGCTCCGGAAGCCTCTCGCGGCCCTGCCGGGGCTTGCGTTCCGTCCGCGCGTTCTCGAGCTGTGCGCAGGCGCCGGCGGTCTGGCGCTCGGCATGGAGCGCGCGGGGTTCGAGCATGTCGCCTTGATCGAGATGAACAGGAACGCGGTCGCCACGCTGCGCGCGAATCGGCCGAACTGGAACGTCGTCGAGGCGGACGTCCGGAAGGTGGACTTCACGCGATACAGGGTCGAGGCCTTCCGTGCACGCCGTTCAGCACCGTCGGCGCCAAGAAAGGTCGACACGACGAGAACGACCTGATGCGGGAAGGCGTCCGGGCGCTACGCGAGATTGCCCCGAAGGCGTTCCTGTTCGAGAACGTGGAGGGCCTCCTGCATGCCCGGCACGCGGACTACGTGGCCTTCCTTCTGCGCGAGTTCTCGAAGGCTGGATATTCGGTCGAAATCCATCGGATCGACGCCAGGGACTACGGCGTGGCGCAGAACAGATCACGGATCATGTTCGTCGGCATGCGGAAGGATCTGGCAGGCACCTTCAGGATGCCGCCCAGGTTCCCGGAGCTGTCGACCAACGTTGGGGTCGTCCTTGCCGACCTCATGGGCGAAAACGGCTGGATCGGCGCGGATGCCTGGCTGGAGGCGATGCGCGCCCGCGACTATCGGTCGGACACCATCAGGGGCTACCAAGGCAGCCCGCATGTCGGAGAGGCCGTGCGTGCGGCAGAACGTCAGCTTTCCTATGCTCCTCCGGCGAAGGCCGCTCCGACGAACGAGGAAGCGTCGCGTGAAGGATTCGTGCCCGGCCTCACGAACCGTATGCGCGCCCGGATCCAAGCCTTCCCGGATGAATGGAGGTTCGTCGGCGGCCTCGGACCGGTCGCCGACCAGATTGGAAACGCCGTCGTGCCGGCTGTCGCGCAGGCGATGGGACTGGCGATGCTTTCGTCACTGAAGGGGTGGGCGATCGACTGGGAGGCCATGATGGAAGTGGCGTCGACGCGAAGAGTTCTCGTCCTGCCGCCGTCCCTGTCCGCAGAGGATTATGCCGAAAATCACGACGATGAGACAGTAAAGAAGGAGCGCACCTATGTCTAAACTCGGTTACGTTGTCGAAGGCGATGAAAACGACGAGCGCCCGACAATACAGGTTGTTGTCGTTCGCAGCTACGACTCCGCGATTTCCTGCGGGCCGGTACCGGTGATGGACTTCGCGGAACATCGGAGCCGAGTTGCTCACCTGGACGCCGACGACACCCACACGCCGCCTTCAGGCATTTGGTTCGTCGTCTACAGGTTGGCAGATATCCCTGATGGTTATGTCATGCTTTGGGATGGTACGAACTATATTGTCGTGGACGAGATCGGCAACAGGATCGCGGGTCCAGGGTCTGATCCCATCGACGTGGCAAACGACGCTTGGACCTACTACAAGACGAAATACGGCCGGTGACGGGTCTTTTGATACAGCTCCGCTGCGATACGTTGCTCTTCGGGTATCAGGCCCCTCTTTATGCATTCGAGAACGGAGCTGTCCTGTAGGTCGAGCAAGGCTCCTGCTCCATGATTTGCCTCGATCTCTCGCCCCCTTGCAAGATTACGCTCGACAACCTCTAGCTTCGCGACGTCAGAAGAACCGCCTATGCCCCTGATTTCGTCCGCACGGCACCTCAGCATCAATTCAAGCGTGTCGAATGAGCCACGGCGGACGGCTCGTTGCATCACCACAAGGATACTGTCCGCACGGGTTCTGGCGTGATGGTGTCTTCCACGGTTTGCATCACAGGCGAATCCAATCATAAATGATGTCTCCTTCAGTCAATGGAGACATCATTGAACGAGGGCCTGCCGGCCGCAACGGAATGGGAATGCATGCACCGACGATACGTTGTCATCCTTGCGATTTTGGCTGCCGCGACGATGGCCGTTGCCGCCGACTGGAAACCATACGCGAACGGCCGCTTCGGCTATAGCGTCGACCTCCCGGCCGGCTTCAAGACGATCCTCGTGCCGGAGAATGGCGACGGCATCGGTCTCGAGAGCGCGGACGGCCAGGCGAAGCTCTCGATCTGGGGGAACTACCTCACCGAAGGCGGCTTCTCCCAAGAGAGGGATCTCCGCAGGAAGTTCGCGATCGACGACGGTTGGAGGTTTACCTACGAGAAGCGCGGAGCGTCGTGGGCAAGCTTGTCCGGGGTGAAGGGCGACCGCATCATCTATATGCGGCAGATCGCGCTATGCGATGACGCCATGGGCAACTTCACGCTGGAATATCCGGCCGCGCAGCAGAAGCGGTACGGCCCGGTCATCGACAGATTGGTGAAGACGCTGAAGGCGCCGAAGCACTGCGAGTGATCTTGGCAGATCCTTCCCAAAGCCCGGTTATGAGAAAGCTATTTTCGACCTCTGTTCCGGGCGGCCATCGCGCGCCGCTGCTTTCGGTTACCTTGCAACATCCGTGGTGGAGCCTTTTCGACAACGGGAAACTCCTCGCCATGATAAGGCGTTTCCTTCATCTGGCCCATGATGTTCAGATTTGCGCAGTCTTCTCTGTTTTGATTTCGATCCTCCTCGGTCCAGTCGGTCTGGCCCGCGAAGATGATGTCCTCGGACGTCCCGCGGCCTTGGTTGGGAGGCTCCATCGCAATGCCGATCACCTGCCGAAGGTGCGGATGCTTCATGAGCAAAGCTTGCGCGTAGGTCTGGATGTAGAACGCTCTCATCAGCCGGTATTTTTCGTAGCCTCCGAGACCGTCCATCCAGCTCAGGTATTTCAACGTGACGAAGAAGAACCCGGTCTCGTGGTACTTCGAACCTTCCGGCGAGAGCATGGCCCGAAAGAAGACGTCTCTCCTACGACCAATCTCCAGCGCACCGAGGATGGCCTGGCTATGGCTCCGGCGTAAAAATCGGTTTTGAAGGGCCATGTGCCTGACGGCGATTTCGCTGTTGGTGAGCGAGTAGGTGTGTCCCTCGAGCGAGATCGAAGTTCCGCCCAGTAGGTGATTTGTGAATGTCTCTATCAGCCGGTCCCATGCGTATGAGACCTCGTCGGCGAGCTTCTTCGCCTCGTAGCGCGGATCGGTGACATATCTGCTCCAGTTGCCATGCTCGATCACGAGCGCATTGATCTCGTCCCAAGTCCGCCCCTCCGGCGGCGTGAAGTCATGATCTCCCTGCTCATTGATCCTGATCGCATAGTAGGCGAGCAGATCCTCTTCGCCGTGGGCGCTCGCAAGTCGACCGGATCGAATGAACGCGGCACGCTTGTCCAGGTAGTCGGTGAAGTCCGAGATGGTGTCGAGTTCGCGCATGACGATGTCGAGCGAAACGTCGTCGAAGACGTGGACGAAATCACCGGAAGGGTCGATGTCTCCGATCGCGAACGGCATGAAGGTCGAAGCATCGGGCTTGCAGTGATCACTCCCCTTTAGATCCGGCAGCACGACGAAGGTGCCAAGCCCGCCGTCGAAGAACTTGCGGCATGCTTCCTTTGCGCCGCGGGCCACCACGATCCTGTGGACGCGACGACGTCCTGGTTCGGGTAAGCCGAGCGGGAACGGGACCTCGCAAAGCTTGTCCAGAAAAATTCGGTCGGGGAACTCGTTGATCCAACGTTCCGCGCCCTTTAGCTGGTTGGCGGCATCGAAGATCGCCCGTCGGCACCACCTCGACCACGCGACCTCGACAGCCTTGTCAGTCCAGGTGATTTCTTTCTCGGAGAAGATGAGGATATGCGGATCGCAGACGACGATAAGGTCGCAGATTTCCTTTCCATCCCCTGCGCCACCCAGCTTCTGAGAGCGATACGGATTTGGATAGGACCAAAGGTTCAGGAACGTTCGGTCGGCAAGCTTCGCGAGATATCGTTCGGACTCGGTCGCCCCTTCAGAGCGGATGATCGGCGGCCGGAGCTGCTCGAAAAAGTCTCCAACGTTATTGGGCTTGTCGACCATCGCAATCCGCGCGAATCCTTCGAATAGATGACGGCTCGAATCCTAGCGAGAGTCGAGCGTGTTCGCTACTTGCCAGTCCACAGAACGCCGGCCAGGCTAGTGGACAATTGGAGGATTCGAATGCCTGAAGCTGAAACCGAAATCGGCACGACCGAACTTCTCGCAGACGCTTTCGACTGGTTCACCGAAGTGCTGCAAGAGAGCGTTCGGATCATGACTACGAAGGACGGGGTCTGCCACACGGGTAGTCGTCATCTTCCTCTCCGTCGCTCGCGTCCGAGCATCAGGAGTGGCGTCTTGTGCGTCCACGCCGTTCGTCGTCTCCTAAAAGGAAGAGGCGGACGAGGCTTGAGTATGTACAGCGAATTCGAACAGAGCAACGTCGCCATCATCTTGAAGGCAATGATCCTTCAAGGAGATGATGGCGAATGGGAAGTGCTAAACGCTCAACACGCGAAATGCGCGCCCATCGTACGCCTCTACGGGAGCGCCCATCACCTCGAGCAGCTTGAAGCCTTGGAAAGCAGGATGCGCTCAAATATCGTCGGGGGACATGCTATTTCAGACGGCGTGGCATCAGCGTAGAGCTGGGGGAAGATGCCATGCTCGATGATCGTTTCGACGAATGCAGCCATGCATCCTTTATCAACTTGGCGACGTCATGAGATCGAGCAAGGTATCCGCTCGGCCCACGGACAATCCCTGCAACGACCTCATCGCCGATCTTGAATATGAATAGCGCGTACCCGTCAGGCATCGCCTCTCCCGCCGCCTCGTGGTAGACGGCCATATCGCGGGTCGCCTGAAGCCGCTTGTAGTCGTCTTTCAATGCCTTGATTTTTTTCAGTGCGTCCATCGCTTCCCGATAGCTGTCGAACGAGTGATGTCCTTCGATCCCGTCTCCTGTAAGGATGAAGACCTGTTTGCCACTCACGTAGGTGAGCACGTCGATACCAGCCATGGGAACATCTCCTTCTTCGGGATCCATCCCACGCAAGTCTTAAGAAAGCCCTGTCGCCATGTGTTGGAGGCCGACAAATATCGGGCAAGATCTTTGCCCCTCCGCGTCATCCCTCCCCTCCTGAAACGCCTGCTTCAATTCGCTCCACACAGGATTCGGGAATGCCCATTTCCCGGCATAGGGACGCCATCCGAGGAAGACCCTCGCCTCCTCCGCCATCGTGTCCCGTATGGATTCGATCTCTTCGGCCACGGCCGTAACCTCCCGCAGGAACGGCAGATTCTTCGACATCCGGTTCAGGTCGTCCTGCGCCATCGACAGGTCTTCGTCCGCGTCGATGAAGTCCTGATCGAGGAACTGGAAGACCTGCGCCGCCTCGAGGCCGCGCCTGTAGGCGACGTGCCGGAGATCGTCCAGGATGCGGTCGGCTCCCGCCCGGTCGAAGCGGGCTGGTCCCCTCGTCCGGAACAAGGCTGTCTTCAGCCGTTCGAAGTGAGTGGCGTCGCTCAGGCCCTTCCAGCCGGTGACTGTCGGACGCGTGGTCGTCGTCATGGATTGGATGGTCATGCTTTCTCTCCTTTATCCGTGAAGTCGCTGTCTGATCTTTCGGCGCGGTTTTGGCGTCGGTCGTTCCGCGTCCGGCTTGAGGCCGTCGGCAATCTGCTTGCCCGTCAGGTGTCCGCCGCCGATCAAATCGAGCCACAAGGCTTCCATGGAGGTCCGGTAGGCTCCGACGATGGCCTTCGCGCGGGCGAGCTGCTCCTGCAGGATGGGTTCGACGCGGTCGAGGAGTGCGTTGTCGAACCTCCGCACGCCGTCGATGAGCCGCTCGTCGATGCCGGCCGGCCATGCGTTGAGGACGCCGTTCATGCCCAGATGGCGGTCGAGGATGATCGCGATACGGGTCGCGCCGTCCAGGTCGGAGGCAACGCCGTCGCCGTGTTCGCCGATGAAGACCTGCTCCGCGGCCATGCCGCCTAGAAGGATCGCGATGTTGTCGAGATAGAACTGCTTGCCGCGGTTCGCCCGTTCGACGTCTTCAAGGATCGCAGCGCCGAGGATCTGCTGGTCGAGGGTCGCCGACGCCTTGCTCTCGATGGATACGCCGGTCAGCTTCCGCGCTCCGGTCGCGACCGCGACGACGGCGTGACCGAGTTCATGGATCGCGAGCGCCCAGCGGTACTTTTCCGAAAGCACGACGCGCCCCGGCAGACTACCCATGACATCCTCAATGGTGACCGCCCGGCGATGACGTCGGGCCACGCGCCGCGCAAGCCTGACGAGCCGGGCGATATCGGCTCCCGTCAGGCCGAAGCTGTCGTCAGCGAACTGGGAGAAGTCCGCATCGGGAAGGTCACCGCGAAGATGCAGGCGAAGGATTCCCACGCGGGCTTCGGCATCCGGGTGTCCCAGCCGGATGTGATGGTCGAGCCGACCGGGACGAAGGATTGCGGCGTCCATGACGGTAGGGTTGTTGCAGGCGCCGACGACGACCACCCCTTCCCGGCCTGCCGTCCCGTCGAGGCATTCCAGGAAGCTGTTGATGACCTGCCGAACATAGCTGGCATTGTGGCTCTGCTCGCGGTCGCGATCCGTGAAGGAGTCGACCTCGTCGATAAAGAGAATCGCAGGCGCCTTCTTCTTCGCCTCGTCGAAAGACTTGAACATCGCCCGCTGCATGTCGCCGAGATGCCCCTTCGACTGCCATCGGGCCGCAGAGGCGACGACCAGCTCGACGTCGCAGGTCTTCGCGAGCGCGCGTGCATAGATCGTCTTGCCGACGCCCGACGGCCCGGAGAGCAGCAGGCCCGTGTCGACATCGCTCCACGGGATGCGGCCGGCCTTCCAGTCGGCCAGATCGTCGGAGAGCTGCAAGCCCCAATCTCTCGCCTCGCCGTAGCCGGGCATCGACTCCAGGCTGTGGTCGAAGTCCTCGTTGGCCGACGCGACAGGCTGCGGCCGCGATTCCCGGTCACGTGGCCGCATGACGAGCTGGGCCAGCATGCGGCCGACGTTCCGTCCCGGACGCGCGATCGCCCGCTTCATGTCGTCGTCCAGCAGCAGGAAGATTTCCGCCTGCTTGTCGGTGATCGCCACCTTGTCCCGCCACTGGAAGACACCCTTCATCAGCGCGATCGTCGGCGGCTTCAGTTCGACGAGCAGGTCGACCGATGCCCGAACGAGATCCGGCACCGAATCCATGTCGGGGAAAAGCAGGATGGACTTCGGATGTCGCATGGCCTCAAAGGCGAGCGCCGTGGCCTGATAGGGCTTCTCCTTCGAAAAGTCGACGACCCGGTTGGATTCGAAGCGACGGCTGCCTACGTAGATGCGGGCGGCCGACTGGTAGGCGGCGGCGTCCGTGCCAGGCGGCCGGACGACTGCGATGGAGTAGCGGTTCGCCCGGACGAGCGGTCGGATACCCTGCCTGAGGTTGGCGTAGGCGACGTATTCCGGAAGGCCGTGGCCCTCCTTCAAGGATTTCGGATTTCTCATGATCGTGTCCTGGATTGGCTTCTGAAGATGCATGTGCAGTCCTCAGTCCCGTATCCGGCGGACGACCGTCTCCGGCCCGATGAGGGCCTCGTCCATGTCGATCTCCAGGAATCCTTGCAGGATCAGCGCGGCAAGGCAGGCCATCGGTCGGCCCTCCCGGAAGGCGGAAAGCGCCTCGGCGACGGTCAGCGATCCCATCTCGTCGAGGGCCGCGAGAATGCGCACGCGGTCGCCAAGCGGGCATCTATAGAACCCGTAGCGGAGGAGATCTTTGGCGTTGAGAAGCCGGTTGCTGTCGGTGAAGTCGCGCATCGCGACCGGACGGTAGGCGTGCCCCGCACGGCCGACGGCAAGCTCGATCCAGTCGGGCGGTCTCGGTGCGTCCTCGGCGACGTCAACGACGAACGTTCGGGCATCCGTCCCGGTGACGAGGAAGTCGATCCGGTAGAGTTCGCCGCCATAGGACAGCTCGACGCCTTCGCACGACCATCGTGCAACATCCGGATCGACGTCGAGAAGGCAGGCGAAGTCGCGGGCGTCCTGGCTCCGAAAGAAGGGAGGCCCGGCGCATTTGACGGTGGCAAGCGGATAGAAAAAACGAGGAGGCTCGTTTCGCGGGACGACATCGCCCGGCGGCCTCTCGAAGGGACTGCTCTTCATGGCACCCTCGTGAACACAATACGGAATGGCGGACGCCGAACCAGGTCCGGCGGTCGGTCAGCGTATTCGTGCCGAGGCGTAGCGAGCGATGTAAAACATGATGGCAGGAACATTTAGAGAACGAGATCACGGACGTCAAGAACCAATTTTCGCGACGGAGCGGTGACGCGCGACGCTCCGATCGCAATTCGCGCGAACGGCAAAGGAATGGCTAGGCTCCTCCCCCGGCCCCTCTGGTATAAGGTGCGCCTCGAACGTGATCGGAGGATTCGGTGGACGGTACGACAGACTTCGACCCTATTTTCGAGGACGACCGCCTCTGGTCAGAAACGCTCGTCTTTCCGCATCCTGCGAAGCTCGACGACGAAGCGATGGACTACTACTTCCCGGAATACGACGGACGATGGAGCAGGCAGACGAAGCGGGCTATGGAGAACTTCGCTGCCAAGGGTCTCGAAATGAACTCCAACTGGGCGCTCGAAAACCAGTTCTGGTCGTGTCCGGGCTGTGGCCGATCCAAGCCGGAAATCTTCCGGAAGTCGGCGAATGGGATACTCCTTGCGAAGCTGGAACTGCATCACGACCACCTGTGGGACGAGGGCCTGCGCCGACCTGAAAAGCTTCTCGGGCCGGAATGGAAGGGAAAGCTCATGGAGGGTGCGACGGTCGTCATGGATACGATCCGGTCGCTTGTCGTGCGCTTCGACGAGGCCCTCGTCTGCTCCGAATGCAACGCGGCCGATGGAAAGGCTAAGAAGGCCGTGGACGCCGATCCCAGCTTCAGCTTCGCGGCCGCGGAGATACGGACCTTTGCGAAGGCGATGCCCCATCACGACCACGAAATCGACGTCGATGCGGCGAAAGCCGTGTGGGATGGGGAGCGGCCGGGCTTTGAACGGCGTGTGGCCATCCTCGACATGCTCGTCGACGATCTCGCTGCCGGCCGGCTGCAGCGCCGGCTAGAAGGAAGGCTCCGCGTAGACCGCAGGATGTTCCAGCGGATCGGTGCCGAAGAGAATCTCCACAAGGCCTTCCTGAGGTCGGCGAAGGGCACGGTCAACACCGGGCTGCTTCAGACGATGCGAAGCGACTTCCTCGCTCGCTCTGTGCAGAAGGACGTCGTCAGGCGGGAGCGGACGAAGACAGTTGTCCGTCGCCCCACTGACGAGGAGTATAGCAGCTACGTCCCAGAAAACGTTGCCAGGAAATGGGCCGAGACCGGCGAAGACTGGACGTGCCCCTGCTGCGGACGCGGGAAGCGGGCTTCGATGCGACTGAGTTCGAAGAAGAAATGGACGGGGACGATCCGAGCAATCGCCCAGCACGACATCCTTCTCGATGAGGACGAAATCACTCTTCGAGAACGCCTGTTTCCAGGTTTCCCAAACGACCTGCACCTTCAGGAAATGAGGTGGGTGGACGTGTGCTCGGACTGTGCCGACATCGAAACTCGGATTGGGCAGTCCCGACGTGATCTGGCCGACGTCTATCTCTCGATCGACCAGATGAGGTCCAGCCTCGCCGATGTCGGGGACAACGTTCCGCACGAGATCGATTTCGATCTGGCGGTGGAGATGTCCGGCTCCAACTGGAGGTATCGGCACGCCGGCGAAGCCGTGTCGGCGTTCATCAGTCTCCGGAACAGCTTCCGATCCAGAATGGATTTCGCGAGCGAGCGGAAACACCTTCGGCAGGACACTTTCGCGCAGCTCGACTTCGAACTCGATGTGAGGCATCGGATCGAGAACGCGCAGGAACGGAAGGACATCATGGCCATGTTCAGGGATGGCGACTACAGCAGGGCGAGGAAGCGGTCGCAATGGTGGTGAGTTCTTGAGCCGCCGTGTTTTGTTGAGCCTGTTGGGCGATATCTTCCATCTCGAGGAATAGACGTTTATTCGACCCAGTTCACCGGGAAGCCGGAGGATCAGGCTAGACGCAACGGTCGTATTGGCAGTCTCATCTCTTGATCCTCTGGTTAAACTGACTCGATCTATAGCTCTGGCCCTGTTCGCTTCCATCATCCATTTGGAGGAGAAATTGCGAGCCTCTCGACAAGAAGCTCATTCCGATCCGGCGACGGGAGAAGGGCGCAGCATCGACAGGCCGTTTACAAACGGCGTATATTGTGACCAAGTCGCTATCATGTTCCGGGAATTCCAACCCGAGGCGGTAGGCGTGGATATAGGGCTACTGGGGAAGGCCACCGATCTATTCTTCGAGGCGTCCATTGGCATCGCATCTTGGCACGATGCGCTGGATGTTTTTGCACGAGGGGGAGGTGCGGCTGGAGCAAACGTCATGCCCATTCGCGCCCAGGTACCCGGTTCCATCGAATTCACCCACAACGCGAGGGAAATGACGGAGTTCTATCTTCGACACGAACTCTACAAAACCTGTGTTCGCGCGCGAGGCATTCCTGCTCTAGAACGCAAGGGGATCATGACCGACAAGGATTGCGCGACGGAAGAAGAATACCGAACCGATCCATATTATCAGGAGTTCCTGCGTCCACACGGTTTCTTTTATGGCGCTTATGTCGGCATCAACATAGAGAACGATCTCTACGCCGTTCTCCTCAATCGGGGACTTGGCGATGCCCCCTTCTCCGATGAGGAGCAGGCGATCCTGCACCGCTTTCGCAATCAGATGTCGGTCGCCGGAACGGTGGCTCGAAAACTTGCGCACGCAAAAATAGAAGCGATGCACGACGCATTCGATCTCATGGACGTCGCAGGACTGTTTTTCGACCGGGCCGGCAACATCATCCGGGTCAATGCGAAAGCAGAAACCATGCTCACGCATGGTGTCAATCTCAAGCAAGGCCGGATCTCCACCGCGCGCGGTGGAGACGGCGCCCGTGTGAAAGCGGCCGCATGCGACGCCATTCTGAACCCAGGTGGAACAGTGAATGGTGATGGCCTCGTCAGACTGGCGCGGGATGGCAGGCGCGATCTTGTTTTGAAAATACAAAGACTGCGCGGCAACCTGCTGGATGTCTTCAATACGGGATGGGCGATCGGAATCCTGGTCGATCCCGACGAGAATCGACGTCCGGGCGACTTGCGCGTCGCACGTGCTTTATTTGGCTTGACTGGAACCGAAGCCAAGATTGCGGGCCTACTTGCCACCGGTAAGGAACTGAGCCATGTCGCGGACGTCTGCAATGTCACATATGAGACTGCCAGGACGCATCTTCGAGCTATCTTTGCGAAAACCGACACCTCCAAGCAGGGACAGTTGATTGCGCTACTCAACAAGCTCAACTGAGGATGCTGGGTATCGGTTCAACGTGTCGACACTCGTCAGATACAAGCCTTCTCTTCCCCGCGCATGCCTCCGCCCAGTCTCATGATTTGGGGGAGGCGGTTCGGCGATCCGGATAGAAGGCAACGATTTCTAGAAAAGCCACCAGCGCAGACGAGAACAGGCCGCGGCCGGTCCTGTCCACGCAAATGCTCCGTCGTTTCCGTTCCTTTGAACGTAATAAGTCGTTCACGACCTAGTCCGAACCTGTCTGGGCTATAGCAGGCTTGTGACTTCTACCTCAATTGGAGGAGGCCAATGTGTTTACGTGAATGCTATAAGAAAAAAAGAATCATGACAGAATATATAGCTCATGAGCACAGGTAAATAGAACACAACCTATTTGTGGAAAAGTATAAAATGAACGTTCGGCCTTGAAATCACCAAAGGATGAAAAGATGAACTTAAAGAACCTGTCGGCAATATGCTTCTACTCGTCTGCCTTGCTCGCGGCCTCGCACGCCAACGCGGAATTCAATTTGGTGCCGCCGCTTGGCCCACCGCCGCCTGGTCTTTCTGTTATTCCCGTTCCAGGAAGCAATACACAGGCAGCCGCCATATCAAATACTGACGACATCGTCGTCATCGCCACCAGAATCAACCCGGAGCGCGCAGCTAAAAATCTTGGAACTGTTTTGCGTGAGTGCACCGGTAATGAGATCTGCAACGGCGCCTTAGATGCGGCGCTGGCAGAGTTCGGGATTCCGGAAGGGTCCGCTAAAATGGCAATGGATTTTATTCCCAACGTCACTCAGGGCGGAGAGAATACGTTCTATGATCTTCAACTGCCTTCAGGCTATTCCTTCTGCCACATGAAAATGGATTTTTACTCCGCTGTTCCGGCGAGCGGCGATCGTGCATCATTTATCGACATGAACTTAACAGCGGCCCTTGTCAGAATTAACACCTGGACACCGGTGCGCGGTCTTGGTGAGGGCAGGTCTTGGGTCGACGCATTCATCACTGTAGAGGGGGTGCGGAACGACGTCGCCGATCAATGGTACTCCAGTGGAAAATGCACAATGGCAAGAAATGAAAGACTGACTTGCCGCGGCGATTTCAACAGCAGCCAGGTTAACCATGGCCAACCAGGGTGCCGCGACATTACGTTTTGACCCGGCGACCCGTGTGCGAACTCATCGCCCCTGCCATCGGATTCTTTACGTCGATTTCCCGATCGGCCAGACGCCACAGGTCGCCGGAAAGGTCGTAAAGCTGTTGTGCAAGACATGGACGACATCGCCTCCTCTCTGGATGCAGCCGTTCATCGCCATCGTGGAAGCCCGGACGACGATCCGACGGCGTCTCTCGAAGAGCGAGGGCCAGATGACGACGTGCGCCGGGCCGGTCTTGTCCTCGATCGTGATGAACAACGCCCTTCGCGGAGCCGGGCTTCTGACGGACGAAAACAAGTCGGCCGTCAGAAGCCAACGGCGTTCGCAGGCATTCATGGCGTCGCCGCAGGTGACGATGTTGCGCTTCTGGAGATCCCGCCGAAGGAATGCGATGGGGTGCTCTCGGAGCGTCAGGCCGACGTCGCCGTAGTCTTCGACAAAGTTATCGCCGCGCGTCATCTGCCTGAGCTCGATTAACGGCTCCTGCTGCTCCGGGATCCGCTCTACTCGTGCAGTCCCCAGTTCCGCTTCTCATCGTTCCGGCGGTTGAACGCCTCGAACGGAAGTCCCGAACCGGAGCTGCGAGCGACGCCGTCGCTGCCCGTCCAGGTGAAGATGGACTCGTAGCCGATAGTCTTCCCGCTGTTGCTGGAGAAGCCGCGGATGTCCTTGTGAACCGGAATGCCGGCCAGTGTCAGGCTGCCCGGCCCCGGCCCAGCGTTCTTGAAGAAGACGCGGTTCATGAGGTGATGGTCGTGAAAATCGCTCTCGCGCATGAGAGCTACAGCTTCGACGCAGTCCTTCCTGCGCTTGCGCTCTCGGATTTCCTCCCGCAATGGCTCGTCGTCGCGGGCGTATGCTTCGGCCTCCGGCGCTTCCTGCGGTGACTTCCCCTTCTGCATTGGAAGCAAGCCTTCCTTGTACGCCTGAAAGATCGCGGCCGCCGCGTCGGGGCCGATCACCGTGACCAGATCGAAGAGGCTATCGCTGCGGGGATGAAGGTCGCGTTTCAGCTCCCTCGACAGCAGGTCTCCCTCCATGACAAGGGTGTATGCCTTGCGTGGCGCGACGCCGGGGAGGCTTTTCAGGAATTCGGAAACTGGTTGCATGGCATCCGGATGCCAGATTCGCACCTATGACGCCAGAGCCTCGTTCGGGGACAGGTTCAGAGCTTTCGGCCGTGGGCGAGCCCGTCGGCGTTTGGATGGGGCGAGTTGGCGGCGCTAGTAGCGGGATCAAAGCAGCCACTCTCACGCGTCCCTGGGTGGTCGTTTACGAGCCGAGCCAGAACAGCCGGCTGATCCTCGAATACCTTCATCCATATGCTGAAGCAGCCCTCGCTGATCGCGCTGTTGGATACCATCTCGAGAAGGTCTTCGTCGTCCGGATTCTTCAGGAAGTTCCGCCTGGCGACAACCGCGTGTCCCCAAGCTTCCTGTCGCTTCGATATTCGGTCCGTGACGACGAGCTTCTCGTTGCCGTCCATGAAGGGCGTGACCACCTTGTCAAGGCCGACAAGCTCGAGGGTTCTGGTCGCCGCCGCGGTCTGAGGTGCCGTGAGACCCGCGCGCACCGAAACTTTCCCGTCGTCGGTATAGTCGAATGCCAAAAACGTGTTGTCACGATCCGGAAGGAGCACGTCCGTTAGAGCGAACGGCTTCGATCCCTTCGATGAATTGCAGTTCCCGCAGGCAAGAAGGAAGTTGGTCCACCGTCCCTCCAGGTGGGCGTAGGCAGGTATAGCTTTGGCTTGGATGTGTTCCACCGCGAGGTTGGAATCCACACGTCTCTCACAAAAGCTGCAATAGCAGCCGATGCGCCCTCGAAGGTGGTCCCTGGCATCCCCGTAAGGATTGAAGTCGCCCACTTGAGGCGAGAGGTTCCGTCGAATGGGTCTCATTCGTACTTGCCTGCGGCAAGCTGCATCTCAAGAAAGGCTTGATAGGCCGGATTGTCAGCGTATGGAGCGGTCGCCTCGGCCAGCTTCGCCTTGAACTCGCCAAAAGACTCCTTCGGTATCGGCCGATTCTCCTCGATCTCTTCAAGAAGTTCTCGCGCGGTGTCTTTCATCTCGCCGTACCTGCGGCTGACGCCGCTGTCGTCGACGCCCATCAAGCCTTCGGCGACCTCCTGAATCGACAAGTTCGCGACGTCCGGGATCGCTTGTCCATCGAGGACGATCAGTTCCTCGCCGGAGCGCAGGGATTGGACGATGAACGGCGAATGGGTCGTGCAGATGAATTGCACATTCGGGAACGTCCGCCGAAGATCGTCCACGATCCGACGCTGCCATTTCGGATGGAGATGCAGGTCGAGTTCGTCGATCATGACAACGCCGTCGGTTTTGGCGAGAGCCTCGGCACCGAGATGGGGATTGAGCATCACTATCTTGATGGCCAGATCGGCAACCATCGCTACGACATTGCGGTAACCATCGCTGAGGTCCGAAAAGGCCACGGAGCGGCCCTCGGCGTATTGCAAAACCAAATCCTTGAGAGACAGGTTGACGGCGACCGACGCGAGTTCAGGCATCATCGAGTGGATCGCGCCGTAGACCGCCTGTAAAAACGCAGATTCGCGTCCTTCGTCGAGCTCGATCCGTCGCTCCTCGACCATCCACCAAACGAGCTTCTTCGAGCTGTTTCCAGGGTCCATGCTGGATTCGTATCCGACCAGGGGCGATCGAAGGGAGTCCAAATATTTGTCGACGACATCGCGGTAATCAGTGTCGGTGCTACGGCCGCTGGTCACGCGTTTTTCGGGTTCCCAAAGACGTCCTGCGCTGAAGTAGCGAACGACCGGAAGCGTCGGGCGCTCGCCCATCATAAGAGCCCGTTCGTAACGCCGCGCGGCCGATTGCAAGTTCTCAGTATCGGTCTGCGTCGTCTTCCGTTTGGGACCTTTCAATTCTCGACGCCATCGCAGGTGCTCGGTAAGCGGTGCTTCAATGTGATCAACGTCGCCGGCGGCGATAATCTCGACAGGATATTGAGGTAGGCGCCGTGCTCTGGTCTCGACCTTGTCGAGGACGTATCGGACATCGCTCTCACGTATGTTGCGCGAAGTGGGACCGTTGAATCCCAGCAGCCACGAGCCGACCGCGACCGCGGCCGCTTCCAGGACGGTCGTCTTGCCGGAAGCATTCTCGCCGATGATTAGATTGAACTCCGGATGAAATCTGAAACTGCGCTGCTCGAAGCTGCGGAAGTTCTTGATCTCGAGTTCGGTCAACCTCATCAGGCACTCTCATGTTGTGGCAGGACCAATGCTGGTCGGGAATCCTTTGGCGTTCATCTATTTACAGACGCGCGCAAGTGAAACGCAACCGTCGCCTACTCCATCGCGAGGATCTTCTGGAAGAACGGATCGAAGACGGCTTTCACCTCTTCAAACTCCTTCTCTCGAAGAACTTGGCGCTTCGCCTCGCCGTAAGTGGCGATGGTGACGCCCTCGAAATCAAGTCCCGAAGCGTCCTCGGTCGCGACGATCGTCTGCGCGTCGTCTGGAACGTGTTCGAAAATGAATTTCACCATCTGGGGAAGATGAACCTTGTCCTGACCCTGCTGGTTCGGGGAGTCGATGACTACGGGGAACCTGACGTTCGTCGTGAATTTGATCTTGGTGTGGAGGAAGGCGTAATAGTACGCCAGTAGCGCGCGCGGGCCTTCGCTGCCGCGCGCCACGCTGATGGAAACGATCGACTGCTTGTCCGGATCGTCGAGATGGACGTCCAGTTCCTGCGAATACATCGAAAGACGGGTGCGATAGAACTTCCTGATGTCCGACGTGCGCGTCCTGTCAGTGAACTCGTTCATAGAAGCGCGCAGGGTGTCGGTTCTGGTTCTGGAGCCATCCGCCGCCACGATCTTCTCGTTCAACGATACCCGAAGGAGCTTGGCAGCCTCCGTCTTACCGGCCGCAACGAGCACGTCGTTTAGGGACAGCGACTGCTTCCGGGTATCGAGGATCTTCTGGACGCGCGAGAGGCTTGCGCTGATCGCTTCGAGCTTGCCGCGCTCGGCCCTCTCCTTTTCGACCAGCCTCTCCAGCTTCGACTGGGCGTCGGTCAGCGCTTTCGACAGGACACCCTCGTCCTCGATCAATGCGAATCTTTCGACAAGGGAGTTCTGATACTCGTGCCCGCAGGTCGGGCACTCGACCTGCCGCGGCAATGAGGACGCCAGTTCGAACTCGCCCCGCATTTCATTGAGCGCGTTCTTGAGGAGGACCGCCTCGGCCCTGACGAGGTGCGATTCCTCATGGAGGTCGGATACCGTGCGGCGATGGTCTGACTGCAGGACAAGAAGCCGTTCGCTTTCCGCGACGAGGTCCTCGCACTCGCTGGCGAATTCCTGCAGGTCGTAGGTCGGCGTCGTGCCTTCGATCTCCTCGATCTGGGTCATCGCCTGACGCAGCGTCTCGACGGCGGTCTCCAGACTGGAGAGGACGATCTTCTCCTTGGTCAGCTCTGCCTTGGCGGCATAATAGCCGTCCGGCCGTATGCCGGAATGATAGTCGGCAAGCGTGACCGCGCTTTCCGGCAGGTAGAAGTCCTTGCGGAAGGAAACCCAGGTATTGTCCCAGCTTCCGTCCTGGTCGACGTAGAACGGCGCGAACAGATACGCGGGCGGAGGGGTCAGCGTATCGCCGTCCTTGTCCACCATCTCCAGCTTGAAGCCGAAGAACTCCGCAAGCTTCGGCCCCCAGTCCTTGACCAGCCGCTGACCCCAGAACCGTCTGTCGCCCTTTTCGTCGAAGAGCGAATGGACGCCATGCGCCTTCACCGAAAACCAGGTCGATCCCGCGAACTCGAATTCAAGGCAGCTTGAGACGTTGGCACTCTTCCAGCGATCGTCAATCTTGTTCGGCGTCGCTCCCAGGGCCTCGTACAGGCTCTTCATTATGACCGATTTTCCAAAGCCGTTTGCGCCTTGGATCAACAGCTTTTGCGAGTGCAATGGTACGTGCAACGCTCTCTTTTCGACCTGCGACAACAGGTAGAGATTTATGAATTTTACCGTTGGCATTGCTGCTCTCGCTCAGTTTTCGAAGGACGCGTCGCAGTCTCGTCGTGTCGTCTTCTGTCATGTCATGGCTTCCATCAGTTCGACGATCATGGCGGACTGGAGATCGTAGAGCTCCGACGCGGGTTCGTTTATACCGTGGGCCTTCAAGGCTATGGCCGCTTCGAGCACGCTGTCCATATCGCTCACCGAGGTCTTGCCGATGGCGTCGCCGATCGCCGCGCTCAGCTTGGCGGCCGTCCGGTCACCTGCGCGACGTGCGTTGACGTAGGACATGCACCTGTTCTTGATGCGCTGGATCTGCAGCGCACGCATTCCGTCGTCAGCGAGTTCGTCGTTCACGGTAGGCCACCACTCGACGAGATTTTTCGACCTGCTTTGAACCCGGACGATCAGACGACTGATCGCCTCGCGATCGAGGGCGACGCGCTTGCGGAGTTCTTCGACTGTCGCCGACTTCGTCTTGTTGCCGGTGCACTCACCGGCAGCGGCCAAGAGGGCCGTATAGAAGGGGCTGGAGACCGCTACGAAGTCCGGGTCGAGTTCTTCCAGCATCGTTACGATCCTGCCAAGCACCGTGGCGCGATAGCTCTCCAGGTCGAAGGGAACGCGCTCGAAGGTCAGAAGCGTCGTGTAGGTCTTGTCGAAGCCGGCAGGGAAGTCCGCCTCCAACGCCTTCATCAGCGCATCCTGATCGGCGGAGCAGAGCTCGGCGACCGAAAGCTCGCCGTCGTGGAGATCGGATTTCGTTGCCGTCGCCAAGGTGGCGCTCAACGGCCTATTGGACAATATCGACGCCCGTCGGATTTCGGGTCCGAACTGAGCGACATTGTAGTACGCCTTGCCGACGATGGATTTTGGCAGCTCGCCTTTGGGGCTTCGCCGAGCGAGCCTCTTCGCAGTCCATGTGAGTTCGCCGCTAGACTTTACCTGGTAGAAGGACAACTCGGAGTTCTCCCCCTCCCCGACGAAGACGACGAGGTCGTCGTGATGATCGAACAGGGCGACGAATTCCTTGCCCTGTCTGAAGAGGTCGAGAACCAGCGCCATCGACACGTTCACCTGGTAGTCGAAGGCCTTGAACGCCGAGGAGCCCGCGGTTTCGCGAGGCTGTTTCGATGCTACCGTCGTTAGTGTGGGCTTTGGCAAGGAGACTCGTTCCGGAAGGGTTTGAATCTTTTACTACTTGTTGCTGAAAATGGAAGTGGAAGTTGCAATCGGACGGGTCGTTACAAGTCTGGACTAGCCCTTGTGGTGCCGGTGGTGGACGCCGTGCGCGCTTGTCGGCTTCCGAAGCATTGATGCCGGCAGGCTTGAGCCGCATCCTGTGCGGATGGACGATCTAAGAACACCACACTCCACGAGATCTGTAACGCCGGACCCGCTCGGTCGCGGTGCCTACCTGCCGAAAAAGCGGCCCGAAAGAACTGCGCAGGAAAGGCTGCTGGGCATCGCTCGAATCTCCCAGAAAATGGGAGATGTTACGACCGCTCGGGCCGCGTTGGATCAGTTGGCGTCTCTTCCCACACAAAAAAATCTGACTGAAGAAATCCTGCGCGTGTGCGACCTTGTCCGAGTAGATTTCGACAAGGAAAAGGTCCTTGGACAGGGCTCGTTGCTCAATCTGGACCATGCCGCCGTCAAGATTGAGATCAAGCGTGGGAAGATACCTGCGGCGATCCTAGAAGCGGCGACGCGGCATCGGCACAGAGGTGTCAGCGATATTTGAGCTGAAACGCTCGGCGGCGTCGTAAGCATCGGTTTCGTCTTCGGCGGCATAGACCTCGTTCGGTGCCGCGGCCTGCATAAGAAAGTAGTCCAACCCACTTCCCAAGTTCGCCACCACGAATATTACACCGTCGACAACGTCTAGCAGAACCCATCGGCCGTCGACGAAAGCGGGCTCCCTTCGGGCAACGCCCTGGACTTCTTCTGGTTTCGGGATGTCGGCTCCTTCTTCCCACTCGGCTTGCTGGAGATCATATAGTTCGTTTGCGATTTCCTCACGGGATAGGGAGCAGCGTGTCACCTGCTTTCCCGTGGTGACGCCGAAGAAAATCGGCCTTGCGTTATATTCGAAGAAAACGATGATCATCGGGCACTCCTTATGAAGCGACCGCATAGCATTCGGGCATCTACAAGATCTTAAGCGAAGGTCCTTGACGCCGCGAACGAAATAAGAACATATGCCTCGCACGACATCCATATGATCCCGTGATGACAGCGGCGGATGTCCTTCTTCGTTTCCCTGAGGAGACATGTGATGGCCACGTTGCAGATACGAATAGGTACCGTCGGTCGGGCTTGATGACCCGAGACGAAGCGCGTGACCTCCTTTCCGGTCAGAAAATTCGGCAGTCCGAGCAACAATCGTTCGATCTTGGTTAACGGATTTCGACGCCTCCTGTGCCTCGAATCCTTCGTCATGTCGTCGATGGTTCGCTCGTTGCGCATGGATTCGTGAATCCTTGCGGCGGGCATCCCACGAGTGCGGAAAAGTCCTTTTCCGACGCCGGCTTCCGCTCCTCCCGCCGAAACGAAAATACCTGGGAACGAGAGGGCGAATCCTTTCGCCTTCAGCAAGGATTCGCGCACTCGGTAAGGATTCGCATTGGCACTAAGCCATTGATACGGCAACATTTTATTGCCGTCGATTTTGGCTGAAGAGATCTTGTCAGGAAGCTCCGGATACGCCAAATGGGTCCCGTACCCGGCCGATCGGCTCCACCAGCCACCGACCAAACCTGATGCAAACAACGTCGCTTCCGAGGCCCGGAGCGCGAACGGGAAAGCCATGTCCGCATGGTGCTTCCGGCCAGAAGAAGGAAGGCAGTAATGGAATTCGAAAAGAAGCTGCAGAACAAGGCGCACTGGAAACACGTCTTCTCCGCGGACAACATCGCGCACCGGAGCATCAAGCTGGAGTCTTCCTGCAAGCCTCCCATGTGGTTCCCGACCTCGAAGTCGGTCAGCCGTCTCCTCCAGACGCGGGAACCCCTCATGCACGATCTGCTGACCCATCTGGACGTCAACTCGGACGTGATTGCGATCGCGGAGTACCCGGAAGAGGTGGAGTACTGGACAGTCGCGACCAACGGGGAGCCGACCATCCGCAGTCACGTGCCGAATTTGGCGGTACTCATGCGCGACGGCTTGGTGGCCGTGATCGACGTGATGAGCACGGCGAACCAGGCCGAGCGCCCAGGGATCGACCAACGGACGGACGATCTGAAGGCACACTACCAAGGTCTCCAAGCCCACTACGTCCTTCTCGACGAAAAGACCATTCGTCAGCAGCCGCACTTCGACAACCGCCGCCACATGTGGTCGCTTAGAAAGGTTGCTGGCCAGCATCCAGACTACGATCGAATCGCTCGGAGCATTCTCAAGCAGCCTCTCCCTCTGAGTATTCGCGACCTTATGCGCCGCGTGAGGCCGATCGTCCTATCGTCCGACTGGTCGGACGAGACTGGCCCGGTCTTCACCGCTGTCGCGCAGCTTGCCATGGCGGGTCAAGTCCAGGTCGACATGAACCGTCGGTTCTCGCAGCACACCGTCGTGCGCTTCCGACCGCAGCTCGGTGAAGTCCGTCCATTGCCCCCATCCCGTCGCAGGCCCGCCAGCTCTCTGGGTACCACGCGTGGCCCGGCGACCGCAGCCGCGTGACCTGTAGGGGAAACCGATGAAACAGCAGTCTATGGAACCCCATTTTCGGAAGCTCGGAACGACCGAGCTTCCATTCTTCGACATCCGGGCCGAGCTGTTGGAACGTCTCTCGTTCCTCGGCACGTCCCCGCTCGTACTGGTGCCAGAGATCGAATTCGACACGATCGCCGTGCGCCGTTTCCATCTCTCCCAATTAGGCAAGGAGATTGTAAATGCTGAGTGAAGTCGCTCGTCAGACCCGCCTGGACGCCCTCTGGAAGCACGTGTTCGGCCCCGAGCACAAGCCGGTGAAGACTTACAAGCCCAGGATCCGTCACCGCAACATGCGGGGAAGGTTCCCGACCGAAAAGTGCCGCTCGACGGGGATGATCAGAACAAGGCTGCCGCTAATGCTCGACGGCCTCGTCCACCTCGACACCGATCCGAACGTCGTCGCGATCGCCGCCTACCCAACCACCTTCGACTTCCTGTCGGCCAACGGCGACGGCAATGTAGTCGGTCGGAGCCATATCCCGGATGTCGGCGTGCTGCAGGCAAGCGGCAAGGTCGTGTTCGTCGACTGGATCCCTTTCCGCCTCCAGCAGGACCTCCCCTGGTTGAAGCAGAGGACGGCCGAGCTGCGGCTGCATCTCGAGCAGTACGGCGCCGAGTATGCGGTGCACGACGAGCGGTCTATCTACATCCAGCCGCGCTTCAGCAATCTCAACCTGATGGAGGCGCACAAGCCGCTGCCCTACCAGCACGCTGGCATCGACGAGACCTGCAGGGCGATCATGCGTCAGCCGCTGCCGTCCACCATCGGAGAACTGTGCAGAATGTCCGCGCCGAACGCCCTCGTCGCTCGATGGGAGGACGAGCCGGCAGGTGCGTTCCGCGTCGTGCCGGAAGTCAACGTCGTCTTCACCGCCTGCATGCAGCTCGCCTACCGGGGCGAGATCGAACTCGACATCTCGCGTCCGTTCTCGCCGAGGACGCGGGTGACGCGCGCGAAGGCCTGACCGATGTCCATGCGCTCGAAGCAGTTCGAATTCCTTAATCCGGTGCTCACCTTCGCCGACCTGGAAATTCCTCCGCGCGAGCCGGGGGAACTGGATGGGCAGTTCTACGACTTCAAGCCGGGCGACACCCTGCAGCTCTTCAACGAGAGCAAGCGCGGCTACTCGGTCGTCCGGTTCAAGGAATGGATCCAATTTGCCGCTTCAGGCGGCAAGCTCGCGATCTTCGTCCGTACGGAGACGAGCGAGCAGATCCCATTGTCGAACTCCCAGATCGCGAAGCTCGAGAGGGCGAAGCGCGTCTGCCCCGCATCGCCGGACCACGCCTTCGGACGCCTCCTCCCCGGCACCTCGCTCATGCTGCACGAGGAGGAGCGCGCGGTCGCGGAACGTGCAATGGAGTACGTCGACGCCGTCTATGCCGAATGGGACCTGTCTGGCACGAACAGGATCCCCAAGGAAGCAACGATGCGCGTCCTTCAGGAGGTCGCAGACCGTCGAGGCGAGCAGCGTCCCGGCTACACTTGGATTCGCGACCAGATCCTCGCCGACGAGAACGGAAGCTCCTTTGACCGCCTGATGAACTTTGCCTACGCGACCCGCGTAGGCAATCAGACCCTCCGGTTTCCGCAGCTCGTCTACGACGCCCTCCAGGAGGCGGTCTACTGTGGATGGTCGGCGCTCAAGGGCACCTACAAGACCGTTGGCCAGGAGCTAAACCGTCTGGTGAAGGAGGACGAGCGCTTCTTCACCGTTCGCGACTACGTCATCGACGAAGCGGGCCGGCTCAAGATCGGACGGACGACGATCCAGACGCATTTCGCCTCCGTCGATCTATATACGCGCGACCTCCTTCGCTTCGGTCCCGAGAAGGCGGCCGTGCGCAACCGCCTCTATCTGCGCCGCAACCTTCCCTTCGCACCGCTCGACATCGTCGACGTCGACTACACCACCGTCGACGTCGTGGTCTACGACGAGAAGTTCGCGGTCGCCTTCGGGCGGCCTCATCTCATCGTCTTCAGGGACCGTGCGACCGGCATCGTGCTCGGCCGGTCGATTTCGTTCGCTGGCCCGAGCTTCGCTTCCTTTCTCGAGGGCATGGAGCACGCGATCTTCGAGAAGGATCCCGCCCTCCTTCCGCCGGGATGCACCTATCCGTGGTGGGGCATGTTCCGCCGGCTAGGCGTCGACAACGCGCTCGAGTTTCTCGGCAAGTCGATCGAGGCCGCGTCGAAGGCGTTCGGCTTCTCGATCGTGGAATACCGCCCCGCGGAGCCATGGCTGAAGGGCGCGCTCGAACACACGTTCAGCACCTTCAACGAGGACCTGTTCCACGGCGTCCCCGGCACCACCATGAGCTCGCCCGAGATTCGAGACCTGTTCGACGATGGCGAACCCGTCGCCATCCCGGTCATCTCGCTTGGCGAGCTGCGCGGCATGCTCGACTACTATCTTGCCCGCCACTACCACTACACGCCGCGTCAGGGCCTGCACGGCGACGTAACGACGTGGGCTGGGGTGCCCGCGGAACTGTGGACATCCAAGATGAAGGACGCGCCCCGCCGTCCGCTGATGGATCGGACGCTGTTCGCACGTCTCGGCGGCGAAGTCGGCAAGGTGACGGTCCAGGCCGACGGCGTTCGCTGGGACGGCATCAAGTACTTCCACCCCGAGCTGCTCGCAATCTACTCCCATAGCGAAAACCGCCGTGCGAAGAAGGGCGTCGAGGCGCCGAAGTACAAGGCGACCCGCGATCCCAACAACCTGGGCCGCATCTGGGTCGAGGACCCGTACCGCATGTGCATCGTCGAATGCGAGGTGATCGACCGGGACGCGGACTACGCGAACGGCCTGACCTTGTTCCAGCACAGGCAGATCAGGAAATACCAGCTCAAGCTTCAGCGCGAAGCCGAAAACAACGTCGACCTCCTCGCGGCGAAGGAAGCGCTCCACAAGGTGATGATGGACCTCATCAACAAGTGGCGGAAGAAGCACGACCCCGCTACCGCGCTGGCCCGCTTCTACAACCAGAACGAAAGCCTGCACCGACGCGGCCGCGTGGTCGAGATGGCCCGCATCACTGCCGACGGCCGCATGGACATCGCGAAACCGGAGGCGGAGACCCCGCCGCCGATGATGAACGCGTCGGCGATCGCCAAGACCTACGGGTCGATGATCTTCGACGGCGAGGACGACGAGACGCTGACCGACGCGCTTTCCAACGTCACGCCAGACAGCGTTCCGGAGGTCGGCCCGGCTCCGCCAGCGAAGCCGAAGGCCGCCAGGCGGAAGACGGCCAGGGCCGAGAAACCGCCGGACGACACCGGAGGACATAGGGACATCAGCGAGATTGCAGCCAACCTCCCGGATTGGGACGACTGACAGGAGAAAAACGATGACAGGTAAAACCAACGCAGAAAGCGGCTCGCCGGCCTTCAACTTCCACACGGCTCCCTATAGGGACGCCGCTGCCCGCCTCGTCGCGAGCAAGCTCTCGATCTCGGAGCGGCAGCGCCTGGTGCGCGAGCTGCTTGCCCCCTACCCCATCTTCGACGAAATGGTCGAGTTCGCCGCGCGCTTCCATCACCCGGCGAAGCCCGACGACCTGATCGGAGCCGACGACGTCGGCGACAGAGACATCGGACTCCCCGACGTCGGGACGATTGGAGGCTTGCTTGGCGAGACCCGCGTGGGCAAGACCGCCGTCTGCACGTATTATCGTTCGAAGTGGCCTGTCCGGATCACGGAGGATGGCGAACGCTATCCTGTCGTCTATATCCCCGCCTCCGACGACATGACACCGACGTCGATGGCCGAACTCGTCTACTTCGCGACCGGCGCACAGTCCGTGCCAGGTAAGCTGAAGACCCCGGTAGTCATCAGAAACGCCATCAAGCGACTGGTTCGGCTGGAATGCGAACTTCTGATCATTGACGACGCACAGTACCTGTTCTTTGGACGAACCAGAACTGAAATGAAGCATTTCATGAGCTTTCTAAAGCTTCTGGCCGATTCACAGGCGCTGAACGTCCTGCTCGTCGGCGAGGAAAAGATCGACGAGTTCATCGGTGGCCACGCCTTCCTGAGTGGCCGGGGCGGGTTTCCCCACAAGATGCTGCGCCCCCTGGGCGACAGCGTCGCCGAGTTCGAGATGTTCCGCATGCTTATGAAGAAGGTCGACGCGCGGCTGCCTTTCCGAGAGTTGTCGGGCCTGGACGGGGTTGCGGTAGCGGGAGACCTTTACCGATATTCCGACGGGATGATCGGACGGGTAATGAACCTCGTGCGCTACGCCGCGGTCAGAGCAATCGCGGCGGGAAGCTCGCGCATCCTTCTCGAGCATCTATACGAGGAGGCAGCCCTTCGGCCCAAGGCGGGCGACGACTACGAGTACTTCCGCAAGGGAGGTGCACGATGACCGACGCCCGACCGCTCCCGTTCTCCTCCTGGGAGGCCAAGCCCGAGTTTGGCGAACCCGCTAACGCGTATTTCGTCCGGCTTGTGCGCGAGCAGGACCACGTCAGCGCTCGGGTCTATGCCGACGATCTGGAGATCAATGGTCGAAACGTGCGTCCGGCCTCGCTTCTGGAGCAGGTCTTGAAACTGCCTCTTGCCGGAAGCTACCGCGAAAGTCTTCGCCGCTGGACTCCGGTCGACGAACCGGGATGGGTGATCCTTTCGGGGCAGCGCGTCCGACAGTCCCACTATTCCCACGTGCGTCGAAGGTTCTGCCCGGCATGCCTTGCAGAAGGTCCCTGGCACAGGGCGTGGTGGGACATCGCCAGCTTCACAGTCTGTCCGTTTCACCAAATGCCTGTCCGGTCTCGGACCATGGAAGGCCACGTCGTAAAATGGTGGTGGCCGGATTTCGAGCACGCTCCCGATGGCGAAAGGATGGCAGTCACATCGCCGCGAGATTGCGAGAAGGACTCCTTCGAAGTGTACCTCCTCCAGAGACTGGGCGTCGACATCGGCGACACGCGCCTTCGTCCGCTCCTCGACGACGTCGACCTGGGAATTGTGGTAGACGTCTGCGGAGCGGTCGGACGTCTGCTGAGCAACCCGCTCAGCTTCCAGGCACCACCGAAGAAGAGCACGGACTTCCGCAAGGGCTACGATGCCGTCAGTCGGGACGACGAGCATCTCGTGGCACGCCTTGCCGACTGGTTCGAAGCAAACGCTCCGGCGTCCGGACAGCTCAACGGACTGACGCAGTCGACGGGGTGGTTCGTCGAGGGAAGAACGCACGTGAAGGGTCCGGCGTGGCCACGTCTTCATGCCAGTCTGCAGCGGGCCTTCGTGAAGATCGGTCACATCGGACGGATGGGGCTTGGCGACAGGTCCCTGGCGCACAGGGGAACGACGCTGAGAGAGCTGTCCCGGCGCACGGGAATCCATGTCGACGGGGTACGCGCGATCGTGGCTCATCTTGGCATCGTTCGCGGCGAAGCGGACTTCCACTGGTTCCTGGCCGAGAGCGACGTGACGCGGGTCGAAGCATTCGTCGGCGAGCTCGTCTCGCTCCGGGAAGCGGCGACGCTCCTCGGCTGCGGACTACCCGTTGTGCGCGAGCTTTCCACTCTCGGCCATCTCCGCACGTTTGAAGGCACGAGGCTTTTCGGTCATAAGGGAGGCGGCATCGCGACCCGTCGCGCCGACGTAGAACGGCTGAGTTCGCTTGCAGGATCGGCCACCATCGCGCCCACGGACGGAGAAACGTCAGGTCTTCACAAGTTCGCCGAAAAGCGAGGACTTTCCCAGGCCGCGGTGATCGACCGGGTCCTGAAGGGGGAGATCTCGCCCTCCACGCCTACCGATCCGCGCCGGGGGCTGATGTCGTGGCGGTTCGTGGATCCGAGGAAACGGGGATGGCGGGTCAGGCGCGACTTCGACGGCGACCTGTCAATGGCGGAGGCGGCCGTCACAGTAGGACTGCCACGACCGCAGATCGCAGCCCTGATCGCCTATGGCGTGCTCAAGTCTCGAACGCACCAGACGTCGGTGGTCGTGGAACGGCAATCCTTCGAGGAGTTCCACGACCGGTACGTAAACGCGCGCATGTTTCAGGAAGAAATCGGGTGCTCCTTCCTCGGGTTAGAACAGGCGCTGCGGAAGCTGGGGATCCCTCGTGAACTCGCGGACGTCGTCGCTCCCGACAGGCTCTACATGGTCGATCGGCGTTCGCTGGAGAGGGTGCTCGGCGTCAGAACGGAGCCTGGGAAACGGATGCAGGCCCTATGGCGGTCCCTTTACAACGAGATGTCGGGGCGAAAGACGAGGTTGGCGCTGCCGAAAAGGATCGGAACGAAGGGGGCGAAGTCCGTGCTGTCCAATCGGTGGACGTTCGTCAGGTTCCTGGTCGAGGCTTCAGGCATCGCTATCGAGAAGACGTTCTCAACGAAGAGCGCGCGCGAGTGGGCAATTTTCGCCGCGCACCGGAAAGAGATTGAAGAGGATATGGCCGTCTTCCAATGGAGCGAAGAGGGAGACGAGGTTCACTGCCGCTTCCTGATCTCGAAAGCACGCGACGTCGCCGTCGCCGCTGACGCGCTTCTCGCTTACGAGCGGTACTTTCCACTTCCCTCGGGAAGCAGCAAGAGCAAGCGATAGGCGCCCAAACATCGATACGGACAAAGAGCGCCGGCGGTCTCCGCCGGCGCTCTTTGTTTATGTTTGGCGATGAAAGCAACCTAAATCGCGTTTCGCACTCATGATGAGCCGTTGACACAGGTTCGCACCCATGCCGGGCCGAGTACGCTTCACACTGCGACGTGATGGGATTTATCGAATGAATTCAATATCGCCCATTCCGCGCATTTGGAGAGCGCGAGAATTCTAACGTATTGATTCATCTGCAATATTTTGCGGTAGTCAGCTTACGGTTCTTCGCCCGTGCTGATCGAAATCTATTCGCCACGGCACCAGTAGCCACTCATTGTTGAATGAAAATCCGTTCAATCGGGTTCGGACATCAACCGAGCAGTTTGAAAATCTATCCCTCACCAAGTGAGACGAGGACCGAAAGAGCCATAGGAGCCCGGTGTTGACCCGCTTGGATCTAGCTGATTATCTCTTTAGACTCTCTCTTCCCATCGCCGACGTTCGGCCGCTTTGTCTTTGGCGTTGGCGGGATCTGCCGATTTGCTCGCGGTTACCGGACGAGATGAGCCGCCGGTTCCGCCGACCGTCGAGCAGGAAACAAAGAAAACAGCGGGAAAAATAATCAGAATGCCCAGGGCAACTGCCCTCGTGAGCCCGTTGTGGATCGGCTGCATAGACATCCCTTATGCTCTTTGACCATCTGTAATAGACGGAGATGTTATTCGATTTCGTATCGAGTGAAAACTAGAGGCTATTCGGATTTCCGTGTGATGGACATGGGTCCTGGCAGGTCGATCTGCAGCAGAAAGCGAGGCGGACGGCGGTGGCTCGCAACGCTCGGGTGCCTGCATAATCTCGCGGATATGTCGGTTAGCCCCCACGGACATCTGCCGCGAAATCTGGTAGGGTAGCGTTTGTCGCCTGGATCGGTCACCTTACGATGGAGAGGCAGATGGTTCGCATCCTTGCATTATCGTTCGTCTTCGTCACGCTCGCGCTGTCGCCCCTTCGCGCGGCTACTGTCGACCCAGCCACTGTGACCTGCAAAGAGTATAATTCGAGCAGCCACCAGGGCATGCTCGATATAATCTCGGCTTTGTACGATGCCACGAGAAGCGACCCAAAGCTTGGCGCGCTCAAAGAAAGCAAGTTCGGGGATACTCTCGACAAAGCCTGCACTGCCAAACCAGAAGCGAAGGTGATCGACGCGTTGCGATGATCGGCGCTAACTTTGGCACAGCGAAATGGTGGATAGGTTTCTCACGCCCCAGCTAAACACTCCGATATGGAATAGCCGAACGCGTGAATTTCTCGACGCGGATATTTTTGGTTGCGGCAGCGATACGAAGGGCATTCTCCGCCAATTCCTGTTCGCGATGAGGCCCGATCACAATTGAGTCCAAACCCAGGTCGATTTGCCGATCGACAGTCGCTTGCTGCAGCGGGAGATCGAAATAGGGGATGGGAAGGCCAGGTCCCGGCCGGACGGCGACCTGAGAATGGTCTATCGGGATGGGATCTGAGATCAGCCGCCATTCATTCTCCTCCGCGAAGCTCTGATCTTTGAAGCTTGAGGCATAGACATGGAAAGCCGCGACCCAGCCCTCGGCAAGGTTCCAAATGTCTTTACTCTCTGCGTTTTCGAGGGTCTCGATGTTCTGCAGGAACATGTTCAGGTAGTCAGTGATGAGATCGACTTTGTCACGATCGCCGTAAATGCATTTCAGGAGCTTGAAGCCGTGCAGTTCCGCAGCTGCTTCCAGTGCGGACTTTTGAAAGCCCAGGGAAACACCACCCGGCACGGCATATCCCCTCCATTGGCTAAGCAAGTCGCCATCCTCGGCAAAGGAGGCAACGCAGACGAAGTTTCGCGCAAGTGCTGGAAGGATTTGAATAATCTTCTCCAGCAATCGCTTTCCATTTGGTCCTTGCGTCTCGATCAGGCTTTCCGCAATCCCTGAGGCAAGAATAATTCCGTGCCGGAACTCTTCCTTGTCGTTCAGAAAATGAATGCAGGACGCCCACATCGACCTCGACCCGAGTATCCCAAGAGCACCAGGAAACGTCGTGTAGTGATACAGCTTCATCTCTTGTCCTCGTCCTCGAAATGCCGGCGGTTGGCTGGCTTCTTCACAGTGTTACATCCAGAGTTGAGAATAGCACAGGCGGCGACGTTTCTCTTGAACGTGGCGCATTCCGATATCACGTTCAGGCCGCTTGGTGGGCCGGCCAGCATCGCATGCGGTAGTCCCCCAACATCCATGAACAAACCGTAACTTGCCTCTCCGCCCATAGAGGATGACACTTCTGTCGCGCCGGATAACGGAGATGATAGATATGTCGAATTTGGAAATGCTCGTCAGACGCCGGATCGAAGAAGAACGCGCCAAGGGGACACCCCCGGAGCGGATAACGCAGCTCGTTCAGGAACTCTTCAACAGCATGGACGCCGCGCAGGCGAACGCTCCTCATCCGGCTTCAGCCAATCGGAAGTCATAACTGGACCCCGCATCCATCAGCTTCGCCGGTTCGAACTTCGATATCTTCGCGCCGGCGCCTCCCTCGATGAGGAGACGATAAAGCAGTCCCAATGGAACTGCCGCCATAGACATGCGATAACGAGCCGGGAAACGAGGGGCGCTATCCATGTCCATTGGGAATTACCTTCGCACGATGCTGTCCGCGCTCGCCTTGCTTTGTAGCCCCTTGTCGGCCAATGCGGCAGGGCGGGTTGTCTATCTGACCTTCGATGACGGGCCATTGTCGGGGACGGCGAATGTTCTGGATGTCCTCGCCGAAGAGCAGATTCCGGCCGCGATGTTCATGGTCGGGCTTCATGTCGAATCCAGCGCCGAACAAAGGGCGCTGCTGATGCGCGCCAAGACGCTGCCTCTGGTCACGGTTGGAAACCACAGCTACAGCCACGCCAACAATCACTATAGAGACTATTATTCCAACACCGACGCTGTCGTCGCGGATATGCTCAAGGCCAATACGGTGCTTGGCCTGACGCCCTGGGTCTATGCCCGCCTGCCCGGACGCGATGTCTTTCGCCTGATCGACTATTCCAAGGACGATCTTTCAATGGACCCCGCCCGCTACGAGCGCGAGGTGGTCGATTATGACTATGTGGCCGCAATGAAATTCCTGATCTATGGCTGGGACTTCGAATGGGCGCATTCGGGAGACGGAAAACCGGTGCAATCCGTCGATCTCCTGCTCAGCGAAATCGATCACCTCTTCGCCTATGGCCGGTTCATGAAACGCAATGAGATGATCCTCTTGATGCATGATGAGATGTTTCAGGATCGGTTCGACGGCAAGGAAAAGCTTAGAGCCCTCATCCGGCAATTGAAGCAAAGGGGCTACACGTTTGGCGACATAAAGCAATATGACCCGAACCCCTATACCGGAACCCTCATCCGTTCATCGTCAAAGTAATTTTGGTTACGCAACTCCAACCGGGCATCATGAGATGTTCGGATCACGCGATCCAACCGCCAACGCAAAAACATTTCCCGCAGCGTGTCGGAAACACGGCCTGTCTTCCGTCCTGGGATGAGATCGGCGATACCGTAACATGGATCGCCGAAGAGTCGAACAACGGAGGATATAGACATGGGCAAGACAATCGCAATCTGCCTAGCCAGATTGATCTTCGGAGCCGTCTTCGTGATGGCGGCCGCCTTCAAATTCGCGGGCATGCAATCGACGGCGGATTATATCGCATTGGCCGGTTTTCCGCTGCCGCTGTTCCTCGCCTGGATCGCCGCCTTCTTCGAAAGTGCGCTGGCGATCTGCCTGCTGACGGGAGCCTTCTTCTCCGAAGCCGCGCTGCTTGCCGGCATCTACGTCGTCTTCCTTGCCTTCAGCTTCCACGGGCCAAACCGCTGGACCGGCGCTCAAGCGGAATTTGGCTTCTTCATCGATCATTTCACCTTTCTCGCCGGCCTGCTCTTTGCGGCAGTTCACGGTCCCGGAGAAAAATTGGCCGTTCGCGTCGGCATATTGCGGTCTGAGACCGGCATCTGATCGCAACCGTTTTCTTCAAGAGTGACGCATCTCTCGCCTTATAGTGTATAGTTGCCGCGATGCTTCCGAAGGTTGGCGCGCTTCCTGAATGAGGGGCGCCGCCTACCATCGGGAAATCCGCATATCGGCTGCTGTGACTATCATCTGCTTTACTCGGGACCTGGGGGGAGAAAGCGCAATGAGCAATGATCACGTCTATAATGTTCTATTTCTTTGCACGGGCAATTCGGCCCGTTCAATCCTTGCTGAATCGATCTTGAACACTGAAGGCAAGGGTCGCTTTCGAGCCTTTTCGGCCGGCAGCTTTCCCAAAGGCCAGATAAATCCTTGGGCCGTAAAAACACTCGAAGCCTTGGGCTATCCCTCTTCCGGCTTCAGTTCGAAGAGCTGGGATGTCTTTGCCGGGCCGGGCGCGCCACACATGGATTTCATCATCACCGTCTGCGATGACGCAGCAGGCGAAGTCTGCCCGATATGGCCCGGCCATCCCGCTTCCGCGCATTGGGGCATCGAGGATCCCTCCAAGGTGGAAGGCTCCGAATTGGACAAAGGCCGCGCCTTTGCGCAGGCCGCTCGCTACCTTAAAAATCGGATCATGCTTCTGGTCAACCTGCCGATTGCAACGATCGACCGGCTGGCGGTGGCAGCGCATCTACAGGAGATCGGCCAGATGGAAGGCTCGACATCGTTGCGGGCCTAAACGGCACGATATTTTGCTGCGCATGATCACGTTGCGCAGACGGGGTAGTTGACGAGCGAAGGCTTTGACTTCGGTCAAAGCTGTCGCGTTCCAAACCTGCATAACCGAGGCATGAAAAATCCGGTGAGCTTGGCTCTGCACCAGGAGGTTACATGTATCGCAGACTTATGTGTGCCCTTGACATAGATCAATTGCAGACCGGCGAGCCGCGGCTCCGGAAGCGGGCAGCGGCATGGGTCAGCGACGAGCAAAGAATTCGTCTGGAAGCAATGAAACCGGCAATCGGTTTGCTCGCGCAGATTGACGCATGGGTGACACACTGATTGAAAAGCAGGCCGGCTTATAGTTACAGTGATTTCAGAAATTTCTGAAATCACTGACAACGAGGTATCACCATGAATCTTCCGCCTCTCGTACAATCCTTTGTGCTTCATTTTGGGGAAATGGGTTCGCGCTGGGGCATCAACCGCACGGTCGGACAGATCTATGCCCTGCTCTTCGTCTCCCCGGCACCGCTTTGCGCGGAGGAAATCGTCGAAGCCCTCGGCATTTCCCGTTCGAACGTCTCCATGAGCTTGCGCGAATTGCAGACTTGGAACCTCGTGCTCCTCAAGCACAAGCCCGACGACCGCCGCGACTTCTTCACGACGCCGGATGATGTCTGGCAGATCCTGCGCACGCTCGCTGAAGAGCGCAAGAAGCGCGAGGTCGATCCGACGCTCTCGATGCTGCGCGAAATCCTGATGCAGCAGCCGGCAAGCGACACCGAACGCTATGCGCAGGGGCGGATGAGCGAGATGTACGGCCTGATCGAGCGCCTGACCAACTGGTACGAGGACGTCAAGCAGTTGGAGACCGAGCGGCTCGCGACCCTCCTGCTGCTCGGCTCGAAGGTAACGAAGCTGCTGGAGGCCAAGGACCGCGTCGTCTCGCTCGGCCGCCGCCGTTCCAAAACGACAAAAGAGGATTGAATGATGACTGCGGCTTTCTTCGATCCTGATCTCACTCCGGAAGAAACCCAGAAGGCGGTGCCCGAAGCCGCGCCGGCTGCGAGACGAAGTCAGGCCGCCCGGAGCCGAAAGCCCGCGGGGCTTTTGCTAGCTGCAGGCCTGCAAACCGCGGCGGCGCTGATCTGGATTCCGCAGGCAACCCTCCTCGCCTTCAGCATCGGCGTCATAAGCGACGGCGGCAGCACGATGGACGTGGTGTGGGCAGCGCTGGCGGTACTGGCGTTTGGCTTTGTTCGCGCCGCTCTTGATGCCGCCGGCGCACGTGTCGCCTTCCGCACAGCGAGAGACGAGCTGACATCGCGGCGTAATCGCGCCGTTGCGGCACTCGCTGCCCGCTCGCCCCTTGATATCGGCAAGCCGGCCTCCGGTCTCGCCGCGAGCGTCGTCGGCGAACAGGCCGAGGCGATCGTTCCCTATCTCGCCCGTTTCCGGCCGGTGCGCATGAAGGCGAGCGCGGTACCCCTCGTCATCCTCGCTTGCGTCTTTCCCGTTTCCTGGATCGCGGGGCTCATTCTGCTTGTCACAGCACCGCTCATTCCGATTTTCATGGCTTTGATCGGCTGGCGCGCCAAGGCTGCCAGTGAAAAGCAACTGGCCGAAACCGGTGGCCTCAACGCCTTTCTGCTCGATCGCCTGCGTGGGCTTGCGACGATCCGGGCGCTCGGTGCCGTCGATATTACGGCCACACGGTTGCGCGCCGATGCGGACTCTCTGCGAAAGCGCACGATGGCGGTATTGAAGATCGCCTTTCTGTCCTCCGCCGTTCTCGAGCTTTTCGCCGCCCTAGGCGTCGCAGCAACAGCCGTTTACATCGGCTTCAGCCTGCTGGGCTCGATCGATGTCGGTACGTGGCATGGCCGGCTGAGCCTGGCGCAAGGGCTTTTCATCCTTCTGCTCGCACCGGCCTTTTTCGAACCCTTACGCGAACTTTCGGCCGTTTGGCATGATCGCGCCAATGGCGAAGCGGCGCTCGCAGCACTCGACGCTCTGTCCTCGCAAGGAACTGCTATTCTCGATGCCGATGAACAAGACGCCAGCGACGACCGGATGGTGCTTGCTGCTCCCTCCGTGCAGATCGACAGGCTCATCTTCCGCTATGCGCCGGATCTTCCGGCCGTGATCGACAAACTCGGTCTCAACGTTGCGGCCGGAGAACATGTTGCCCTTTGGGGTGCGAGTGGCTCCGGCAAGACCACTATCCTCTCCTTGATCGCGGGACTTGCGCCACAGGAAGCCGGTGTGATCAGGATCGGCGGCGTCCCGCTGACGAAGAACAGTGCCGCTCCCCTTCGCCAGCGCATGGCCTGGATCGGACAACGGCCGCATATTTTCTCCGGTAGCCTGAAGAGAAATATCGGCCTTGGACGTCCCGATATCGACGACGGCGCCATAGACGATGCGCTGCGTGCCGTGCGCCTGGACACCGTGATTGCTGCAAACGAGATCGCCGCGGTCGGCGAAAGCGGCCTTGGCCTTTCCGGCGGCGAAGCGCTCCGGCTGGCACTGGCCCGCGTGGCCGCCAACCGTGCGGCCGGCATCATTCTCGCGGACGAACCGACCGCCCATCTCGACGCCGCCACCGCCGCCGAGGTGACCGAAGCTTTATTGGCCCTGGCGAAGGGACGGACACTGATCGTCGCGACACACGATCCGCTGCTTGCATCACGCCTCGACCGCACCATTCGGCTTGAACCCCATCACAAGGAGATTGCGGCATGAGACGGAGCCTCTCAATGCTTCTCCCGGTCATCCGCCTGTTCCATGCCGAACGCGGACGCGGTCTCTGTCTCGGCGCGGCGCTGTCGGCACTAGCCGTATTGGCTGGCGTCGGTTTGCTTGGCCTCTCCGGCTGGTTCATCACCGCGACCGCGCTTGCGGGTGGTTCGGCTGCAACTGCCATCGTCTTCGACGTCTTCGCGCCATCGGCCGGCATCCGCCTGCTCGCGATCGGCCGCACGGCGGCACGCTATGGCGAGCGGCTGGTGACCCATGACGTGACCCTGCGCGTTCTCGCGGCATTGCGCGAAAGGCTCTTTCGCGGCTGGGCAACGCCCGGCAGCGCCGCGGCCATGATGCGCCGTCCGGCCAAGCTGCTGTTCCGGCTCACGGCCGACATCGATGCGCTGGATTCGCTTTACCTGCGGGTGCTGCTGCCGGCAGGCGTCGCTCTGCTGTCGGCGCTCGCCGTTGGCATTGCGCTGGGTCTAATGCAGCCGCTCTTCGGGACCTTGGTCGGCCTTTGGCTCGTCGCCACCGGCCTCGGCATCCCCCTGATCGCCGGTCGCATGGCAATGAAGCCCGGACGCCGCCGTGCCCACACGATGGAAGCGCTCCGCGCGCGTATCATCGATCTGATCGCCGGCCAGACGGATCTCGCCATGACTGGCCGCCTGCAGGCGCAACGCATCGCCATCGGCAATGCCGACCGGCGGCTCGCGGAAGCAGACCATGCGTTGAACAGGATCGAAAACGCCGTGGGCGTCGGCTTCTCGCTTGCCTCGACGCTTCTGCTGACAGCCACACTTCTGACTGTCGCCATTCTGGCAAAACAGGGAGTCATCGGCGCTCCGGCCGCCGCCTTCGGTTTGCTTGTCGCCTTTGCCGCCACGGAACCTTTCGCGGCATTGCGTCGTGGCGCGTTGGAGCTCGGCCGCACGCTGCTTGCCGTCAAGCGTATTGCCCCGCGCCTCGCCTCGGAAAAGGCAGCCTCTCAGACCGCACTACCGCACGAAGGTTATGCATTCCAGTTAGAGGCCGTTAGCGCCAGGTACGAAAGCGCCCGGCATCCGGCAATCGAGAGCCTTTCCCTGTCGCTGGCCGCCGGCGAGCGGATTGCTCTTGTCGGTGCCAGCGGCGCCGGAAAATCCACGATATTGGCTCTGCTTGCTGGCGAGATCGCTCCGGCATCCGGCACGATTACCGGCGTCAAGGCGACGACGCTGACGCAACGCACCGAGCTCTTCGACGATACGATCCGCGGCAACCTGCTGCTCGCCGACCCGCATGCAAGCGACGAACGGCTTCTTCAGGTGCTGGAGGCCGCAGCCCTGCTTGCCGACATCAAGGCTTTGCCAAAAGGGCTTTCGGCCCGCCTCGGCGAAGGCGGCATCGGCCTCTCGGGCGGTCAATCGCGCCGGCTGGCACTTGCCCGGCTTTTCCTGCGCGACACGCCGCTCTGGCTGTTCGACGAACCGACGGAAGGGCTCGATGGCGATACCGCGCGCGCCGTTTTGCGTGAGATCGCCGGCAATGCCACTGGCCGCAGCCTCGTCATCGCCACTCACATACGCCGCGAAGCCGCGATCGCCGACCGCATCGTCATGCTCGAACGCGGCCGAGTCACGGCAACGGCGCGGCGCGGCGAACCAGAATTCGACGCCATCCTGAACCGGCTGCGGCCGGACTGAGGCGCAAACTGAACGTATAAATACGGCGTATCGAAAAGCGCCGTATCGACCAAACCCCGTGGGACCGTGGGAGAAAAATTATGGAACTCGACATCGTGGCGCTATCGCGCCTGCAGTTCGCCATGACGGTGCTCTATCACTTCCTGTTTGTGCCGCTGACGCTCGGCCTCTCCGTGTTGCTTGCCATCATGGAGACGACCTATGTCATGACCGGGCGGCAGATCTGGCGCCAGATGACCAAATTCTGGGGCACGCTATTCGGCATCAACTTCGTCCTCGGCGTCGCCACCGGCATCGTCATGGAATTCCAGTTCGGCATGAACTGGAGTTATTACAGCTACTATGTGGGCGATATCTTCGGCGCGCCGCTGGCGATCGAAGGGCTGATGGCCTTTTTCCTAGAGGCGACTTTCGTCGGCCTGTTCTTCTTCGGTTGGGAGAAGCTCTCCAAGGTCGGGCATCTCGTAGCCACCTGGGCGGTCGCGCTCGGCTCCAACTTCTCCGCCCTCTGGATCCTCATCGCCAATGGCTGGATGCAGAATCCCGTCGGTTCGGCACTCAATCCGCAGACGATGCGTATGGAGATCACCAGCTTCTTCGATGTCGTCTTCAATCCCGTCGCTCAGGCGAAGTTCGTTCACACAGTATCGGCCGGCTATGTCTGCGCCTCCATCTTCGTGCTCGGCGTTTCGGCCTGGTATATGCTGAAGGGACGCCACATCGAGATCGCCAAGCGCTCGATGACGGTTGCCGCCTCCTTCGGCCTGGCTTCGGCTCTTTCGGTCGTCGTCCTCGGCGACGAAAGCGGCTATTTGTCCACCGAGCATCAGAAGATGAAGCTCGCTGCGATCGAAGCCATGTGGGAAACCGAGCCGGCGCCCGCCGCCTTTACGGCTTTCGGCTTTCCGGACCAGCAGGCGCGCGAGACCCATTATGCCGTGCACATTCCGTGGGTCATGGGCCTGATCGGCACCCGTTCGCTGACCACCGAAATCCCCGGCATCACCCAGCTTGAGGAGCAGGCGAAGATCCGCATCCGCGACGGCATCAAGGCCTATGACGCGCTGATGCAGATCCGCGCCGCCCAACCGGCCGCCGCCGGTACGACGGCGCAGGACACCTCCACTGAGCAGGCGCGCGCCTCCTTCGAGGATATCGGTCATGAGCTCGGCTACGCCCTGCTTCTGAAGCGCTATGTCGACGATCCCCGCCAGGCGACCGACGCCCAGATCGATCAGGCCGCCCGCGATACCATTCCGAACGTGCCGACCCTTTTCTGGTCCTTCCGCATCATGGTCGGCCTCGGCATGTTCTTCATCCTGCTGACGGTAACCTTCTTCTGGCTCTCGGCCCGCCGCCAGCTCGACCGTTACCCCCTGTTGCTGAGGATCGCCGTTCTTGCCATTCCGCTGCCTTGGGTTGCCATCGAATTTGGCTGGGTCGTCGCCGAGTTCGGCCGCCAGCCCTGGGTTATCGAAGGCGTGCTGCCAACCGCCGCCGCCGTCTCCAATCTCGGAGCCGGTAGCGTGCTTCTCACCCTGCTCGGCTTCGCTGCGCTCTACACCGTGCTGATCGTCATCGAGATGACGCTGATGGTGAAGGCCATTCGCAAGGGCCCGGAACCGGATGACGAGCCGGAAGCCGACCTCATTTCCGAAACCCTCGTTCCCGCTGCGGAGTAACCACCATGATCCTTCATGAATTGATCGACTACGAAACCCTGCGTGTCATCTGGTGGCTGCTGCTCGGCGTTCTGCTGATCGCCTTTGCGGTGACCGACGGCTTCGACCTCGGCGTCGGCACGCTCCTGCCCTTCGTTGCCAGGACAGATACCGAACGGCGCATCGCCATCAATTCGATCGGCGCGACCTGGGAAGGCAATCAGGTCTGGCTGATCCTCGGCGGCGGCGCCATCTTCGCCGCCTGGCCGCCGCTTATGCGGTCTCCTTCTCCGGCTTTTATCTGGCGATGTTCGCGATCCTCTTCGCACTAATCCTCAGGCCGGTGGCTTTCAAATATCGCGCCAAGCGGGACAGCGCTCGCTGGAAGGCCGGTTGGGACTGGGCGCTGTTCATCGGCGGTTTCGTCCCCTCGCTGATCTTCGGTGTCGCTGTCGGCAATGTGCTGCAGGGTGTGCCGTTCCGCTTCGCCGACGATATGAGGATCTATTACGAAGGCTCCTTCTTCGGCCTGCTCAATCCTTACGCCCTGCTTTGCGGTCTGCTCTCCGTCGCCATGCTTGTCATGCACGGCGCGGCATGGCTGCAGTTGAAGACGAATGGCATCGTAGCGGAGCGGGCCCGCAGCTATGGCAGCCTGGCGGCGCTCGCAACGATCGTGCTCTTTGCCCTCGGCGGCCTCGCCCTGTGGTACGGCGTCGATGGCTACCGCATCACCAGCGAGATCAGCCCGATCGGGCCGTCCAATCCGCTTTTGAAAACCGTCGATCACGCGGCCGGTGCCTGGCTCGGCAATTATGCCAGCCATTCCTGGATGCTGGTCGCTCCAATCATCGGCTTCCTCGGCGCGATCGCAGCCCTTCTGTCGATGCTTGCCCGCCGTGAAGTGGCACCGCTGCTCTTCAGCAAACTCGCCATCTTCGGCATCATTTCGACGGTCGGCGTCTCGATGTTTCCTTTCATCCTGCCTTCCTCGCTCGACCCGCGCTCCAGCCTCACTGTCTGGGATGCGTCGTCCAGCCATATGACACTGTTCATCATGCTGGTGGTTTCGCTGATCTTCCTGCCGATCATCTTTCTCTATACGGCCTGGGTCTACCGGGTTCTCTGGGGCAAGATCGACGCGGAGACGGTCAACGATAAGGGCGGCCACGCCTACTGATATCTCAAAGAAGGAGAAAGAACATGTGGTATTTCGCCTGACTCCTCGGCTTCCCCCTAGCCGCCGCCTTCGCCGTCCTCAATGCAATGTGGTATGAACTCGTCGACGACAATGCAAAGACGCAAGGGGGGCCGAAGAAGGCTCCCTGAAGATTTTGCCGATTTGCCAGGCGCGGGTTCGTCGCGCCTGGCCCGACATTTCGGTTCCAATGGAACAAACAGCAGCCGAAATTATCTTTTGCCGCTATGAATCCTGCGGTTTGGTGGCGTTCCAGTCTTCGCTTTGCATATGGCGGCAAATTTAAGTCTCTCACTCTCACGACGAGACCGGCCCATGACGAGCGGAAACCTGCTTCTGACTTTCAATGCCGGCTCCTCGACCGTCAAAATCGGCGTGTTCGAGGTCCGGGAAGACAAAGCCTGCCGCGTCGGCAAGGGCCAGATCGACTTTCGCCTCCAACCCCTCGCCTTCCATTTGACGGCAGGCCGGGCCACCTTCGATCGCTCTCTACAAACGGATGCGGTCGAGCACTTGCACGAGGTCGTGGAGGAAACTTTCGGCATCCTCGGCGAGCATTTCGACATGTCCGCGATAAACGCCATCGGCCATCGCGTGGTCCACGGGGGCGATATGTTCACCGGCCCGGTGCGCCTCGATGAAGACCGCATCCGCGACATTGAGGATCTGACCGTGCTCGCGCCCCTGCACCAGCCACAGGCGCTGCGCCTGATCCGCGCCGTCAAGCATTTGCGACCGGCGCTCGCACAGACTGCCTCCTTCGACACTGCCTTCCACGCTACGCAGAACGATCTCGTTCGCCGTTTCGCCCTTCCGCGCACGCTGCACGATCAAGGGATCAAACGTTACGGCTTTCACGGCCTTTCCTATGCCTTCATCGCCGCCGAACTGCGGCGGCGGGCACCCCAGGCCGCGGCCGGCAGGGTCATCGTCGCCCATCTTGGCAGCGGAGCCAGCCTCTGCGCCCTCGACAAGGGCGAAAGCCGGGACTGCAGCATGGGGTTCTCGACGCTGGACGGCATTCCCATGGCGACGCGCTGCGGCAATCTCGATCCCGGCGTGCTGCTGCATCTTCTTGGGCCGGAAGGCAGGACGCCGAAAGATGTGGAAGACATGCTCTATCACAAATCCGGTCTGCTCGGTGTCTCCGGCATCAGCGCCGACACGCGCGACCTATTGAAAAGCTCGAAGCTGGAAGCGCGAGAGGCGATCGATCTGTTTTGTCTGCGCATTGCCGGCGAGGTCGCGCGAATGGCGGCGACGCTCGGCGGCCTGGACAGTCTTGTCTTCACCGCCGGCATCGGCGAGCACCAGCCGGAAATTCGCACGGATATCTGCGACCGCCTGCGATGGCTGGGCCTTGAGATCGACGAGGACGCGAACGCCGCCAACGCGCCTATCGTCAGCACATCATCAAGTTCTATTACAGCTTTCGTCATTCCGACGGACGAAGAGCAGATCATTGCCGATGAGGCCCTGTCGATTTTTGCGGGCGAGCGATCCAGATCATAAGCGCCGCGCCGGTCGGCGATAGTTTCGTATTCGAAAGACCTTTGAAGCCTCGACCTACAAATTTATCGGATACCGATCAAAGTCTAGCAAGTTTGTTGATAGGATATGTGCGGAATCTTACATTGCGTTGCACACCCCGAACCGTCCGCAGAAGACGGCCGGTAACAGGAGCAAGATAGTGAACTCTGATAACCTTCCATCCAACGTTGAATCGCAGCCTCCGCAAGCATCGACATTCGGGCCGGACGCAGATACGGGATTGGGTGATCTTGCCTTGCCCGTTCGCTGGGATAGCGCCGAACGACCCCAACGTTCCTTATTTTTCAATAGCTCTCGCCTCTCTATCAAACGATGGTGACTATTGCCGCGCTACTGTAGTCAAGCTTTTCGGGCGGCGGATATTCAAAAAAACAGCACCTGAAAACGGCCTTGCGAGAGCACCTCTGGGGCCATAGAAATACGTCTAAAGGTTGTGATTAGAAGATGCTTATATTGCGTCACACTGGGTTGCAGGCGGATTAATCCCCATTTTATCATGACATGACACAACAAGCGGTATAATATTCGCGGGCCTAGATGGAACGCATTTATCCTTGGGGGGCAACACGTGTCCATCAGTTCAGGAATGAAACGCCGGATCGGGCGCAATGCTCCGACGGTCATCATCATAGACCACCATACACTTGCCCGTACGACTATCGTGAAGCTTCTCGAGCACGAACTCGTCGGCTGGGAGTTTGTTGATATGGTCTCTACTGAGAGTCTTGATAGGGCTCTCGGAATGGACGTCCGTCTGATTGCTTTGGGCTTGGAGGGCAGGAGCGTAGAAAGCGCGGGACTGCTGGACGATCTCACGGCTATCGCAGAACGCTTTTCCGAAGCGCCGGTCGCACTGTTGTCGAGTACGGATGACGCCTCTATCGCGTCCCAGGCGCTGAAAATGGGCATTCGTGGCTTTTTCACCACCTCCATTCCCATAGAGATCGCGCTTGCCGGGCTGCGGCTGGTTCTCGCGGGCGGCATATTCTACCCGCAGCCGTTGGATGCGCTGACGAACGGTTTAGCCAGGCACGCCGACTCTCATGATGATAGTCAAAGGATGATAGAGGCGCGGGCGCATAGTCCCGATCTTGCCGACTTCACGCCGCGCGAAGCGGATGTGCTCGCCGAACTGCAGCGTGGCTGTTCGAATAAGGTGATTGCAGGAAAGCTCAACCTTTCGGGCCACACGGTAAAAATGCATGTGCAGCACATCATGCGCAAGCTGCAGGTCCAGAACCGGACCGAAGTCGTCGCCCGTTTGGGTTACAGGCTAACCAACGGACATGATGCGGCGGCATCGTAAACTAAGCGCTTTCCTTGGATGTCTTTTCAAGCATTTCGCTTAACGTTGCCGCTGCGAGCATGGTTTCAGCCAAGAGCTTCTTGAGCTTCCGGTTTTCCTCCTCCAAAGCCTTCAGCCTTTTGACGTCGAAGCCGACATTCTTGAGCTGCAGGGATTGCCACCGATAGAAGGTCGGTTCGCTGATCCCGTATTTGCTGCACACGTCCGTCACCGTCATGCCACCCTGATGCTCCTTCAGAATGTCCATGATCCTGTCATCATTGAATTTTCGTTTACCCATCACTGCGTCCCTTCGACGGCGACATGCTAGAAATTCAGAGGCGCCAGGAAGGAATGGTGGGAGTACCAATCCATATTCGCGTCGCATTTCCGAGCCCTGCTCCGGGTTTCGCTTCAGTCCTCACGAAACGCTCTGTTGAAGCTATCCAGAAGCGGTCTGATTGCATAAAACGCGACACTGCTCTTGCCCGTTTCAATCAATGTCTGGGCGGGCATGCCCGGAACCATCGCGACATCGTGCATCTTCGCCAATCGTTCGTCTGTTACGCGGATCGTCGCCGCATAGTAGGCCTGACCGGTCTGCTTATCGACAAGGCGATCTGCCGAGACATAATCCACTATACCTTTCAGCAGCGGAACACGCCTCTGATTATAAGGTAGAAGATGAACTTGTGCTTCCAACCCCGGATGCACCAAATTAATATCCTCCGGCCGTACATGTGCCGATATCACGAGATGGGCTTCGCGCGGCACCAGATCGACGAGCGGTTCGCCCGCGCCGACCACGCCGCCTGCCGTATGGAAACGCAGGTCCATGACTACCCCGTCCTCGGGCGCCCGGACTTCGGTTCTGGCAAGCTGATCGTCGATCGCCCGCAAACGTTCGCTCAACTGCAGGATCTGGCTTTCGCTATCTCGCAGACCCTGGGCGACTTCATTCAGCCGATCGCTCTGCAGTTTCACCAAATTGGCCTGTGCCTCGCTGATCACCTGATAGGCGCGCGATATCTGGGCGTCCACCTCGCCGGTTTGACCGTCGATATCTGCCTTCTCGCGTCCGAGGTTGAAAATCCTGCTCTTTCTCTCAGCTCCTTTGGAAACGAGGCTGGTAGCCGACTCCATCTCCTGCCGCGAGATTTCGGCCCTGTCGGCGAGCGATGCCTTCTGCGCGCCGAGCCCGATGATCTCCTGCTGGACCTGCCTCATCTTCTCCTGCGTGATCCCAATCTCGGACAGCATCACCTGGCGGCGTGTCTCGAATATCCTTTGCTGCCCAACCATGATAGCTCTGACCGACGGAGTGTCGTTCATCAACGCGACAAGGTCTGGAGGAAAGGTGATCTGGTCGGTGCCGCTCTCTTCGGCAACCAGGCGCGCATGCATGCCCTCGGTGTCCCAGAGTTGCCCCTGAACACTGTCGCGCTCCGACCGCGACTTCGTATCGTCGAGTTGGATGAGCACCTGTCCCGAGGTGACGGCGTCGCCGTTCTTGACGAGAATCTGCCTGATGATTCCGCCCTCCAGATGCTGGATGGTCTTGCGGCTGAACTCCGGCTCCACGACACCGGACGCGACGGCTGCGCTCTTCAGCGGAGCCAGGAGCGACCATATCCCGAAACCGAGGATGAAGATGCAGATCAGCAGGTTGCCCGTCCGCTTCACCGACCGCAGCACCGGCATCGGCGACGGCGGCGCCAGCCTCATGAAATCCGCATCGAGAACCGGCGCATAGCTCAGGAATTTCTTGGCGGCTTCCAATCTCTGGGCAGACCGGCTGCTTGGGTTTGACGCGTTTATGAATTTAGCTGGGGCGCCGGAAGGAAGGATGGTGGTCATGACGCGGCCTTTCCTTCCAGTGTCTGCGTCGGCGATGGCGGGCGAAGATAGGTGTCGTAGATATGCTCGCTTTCTCCAAACGCATTGACCATGCCATTGCGCATGATCGCGATCTTGTTGGTGACGGGAAGAACTCCCATTCGGTGGGTAATGATGACCACGATCATTCGCCTGGATCTCATGCGTTCGATCGCGTTGAACAGGATGCGTTCGCCTTCATAGTCCAGGCTGGAATTCGGATCATCGAGCACCACCAGCGAGGGATTGCCGTAGGCGGCGCGCGCCAATCCGAGCTGCTGCCGCTGAGCGCGCAGCAACAGGTTTCCCCCTTCGCCTATGTCGGTCTCGTAGCCCTGCGGCAGCCGCATGATGGTCTCATGCAGCCCGACCAGCTTTGCCGCTTCGATGGCCCTGGTGGGATCTGCGCCATCCAGGCGTCCGATGACATCCTTGATGGCTCCACCGAAAAGTTCGATATCCTGCGGCAGATAGCCGACATGACGCGTGTTGGCGCAGAGGCGCAGCGCAGAAATGTCGACGCCGCCCAGGAGCGTGCATCCGCTTGTCGGATGCAGGACGCCGGCCATGATCCGGCCGAGTGTCGACTTCCCGGACCCGGACGGGCCGATGAGCGCAACACAGTCACCTGGCATCAGGTGCAGCGTGACGCCTTTCAATATGGGTCGGGCGGCAAACGGCAGGGCGTAGCCGACATTGTCGAGGATGAGACCGCTGGGATCGGGGACAGGTATCGTGCGGAGATCATCCTGCGAAGAAACCACGATCAGCATCTTGTTGAGACGATTGAAGGAGTTACGTGCAAACGCGAACGAGCGCCACGCGCCGATCGCGCCCTCGACCGGCGCAAGACCGCGGCCGAGCAACAGGCTTGCGACAAAGATGATGCCGGGGCTGCTGTTATCCTCGAGCACCAGCCATGTGGCTGCCCCCATGACCAGAATCTGCGTTAATGTCCTGATGGACTTCGAGAATCCCAGAATGATCTCAGTGCGGTGCATGGCGGTGTCTTGCGCTTTTCTGGCCGCCTCGGCATCGCGATAGACGATTTGCGCCGCACCGTCCTGCATCCCCATGGCGCGGATCACCTGAATATATCGGAGAGCGGTCGCAAGCCGCCCATAGCTTCGGGACAGCGCGAGATTGGCCTGCGCGATCGGCTGCTGTGTCGCCAGTTCCGTCAGGAGGGCAAGCGACAGGAGAGCGACTGCACTTAGAAGACCGATCGCACCCAGCAGGGGATGAACGAGAAAGAGCAGCAGCAGGAAAATCGGCGCCCAGGGAATATCGAAGAGAAGCGCACTTGCCGGCGAATCGAGGAACTGGCGCAGCGAGGCAAGGTCGCGGTAACAATCGGCCGCAACGCTGCTATCTGCACGGGACGCATATTCGAATGAAGCGTTCAGGACATCCGGACGCAATCGATGGTCCAGCCAACTGCCGATGCGCGAAAGTGCTGCTCTGCGCACAATATCAAGAGTGGAGCCGACCACTACCGCAACCGAGATGATGAGCGTCAGCATTATCAGCGTATCGATGCTGCGGCTCGACATCACCCGATCGTATATCTGCAAGAGATAGATGGAAGGGGCGAGAAGAAAGAGATTGTAGCCGCAGCTATAAAGAAAAACCAAGCCGAAGGCTCCGGCGCAGGCCCGAAGGGCTATGACCAGTTGTGTCTGCTGGCGCTGGGCTTGTGCAAGATTTGTTGGCGTCATCAGATCTCGCAGCTCCGGATTATGACAAGGCGAATGCTTGGTCGAACTGTCATAAATACGAGGATCGCTGGCCGGAACCTGCGATCCTCAGGACCCGAATTCACGGGCCGGTTGGCATAATCGATCACGTACCGAGGTGGTGCACGTCGATGCTGCCGCCAAAAGAATTGTCGAAATGATCGAAGGCATTCGATACGGCCGTGCTGATGGTGTCCGTATGAACCAACGCAGTCGATACACTACCGCCTAGTGCCGTGTTGCCGTTACCGCCATTGCCACCCATGCCGGATATGATGGTGGCATGCTGGTCGATCAACGATGTAGTGTCTTGCGTGGCTGTCGTGGCTGCAGAAACCGCTGCTACGTCGCCGCCGCTCACAGAGCCTTGGCTACCGTTCGAAGTGGCGCTCCCGCCAGCTCCACCGGTTGCGGTGAGTGCGGAAAGCGCGGCGTTATAAGCTTGGGCCAATCCGCCAGCTCCGCCGCCGCCGGCATCCCAGTCAGCCATCTGGTGAACGTGATCGCCATTATGGAGATCAGTTGAGGCCCCGTAGACGTCCTGGTAGTTATTGACATAGGCAGTGGGATCGTAATGAATATTCCCGTTGCCGTATCCGTCGCCGCCATTGCCGGCATTGGCGTTGCCTGCAGTGGGATCGGTGAGATTGATCGTATCAGTTATCTGTGGAATAGGCATAGTTTAACTCCTCTCCTATTCGGTCCGAAAGTCTCCCACGGCCCGATGCCGGTACGTCATTACCAGGCAAGAAAACCGCTTGCAGACAGTGCTCGCAATTCAACCGGTGAACCAGCCGGATATTCGGAGATGTCCCTTTGGGTGGGGTATGGCCGGGAAAGAGGATGTATCCCAAATGGTTATGCCGAAATAACAGCAGGCACGGGGCTCGCAAAAAGGGGGCGATGCTCTCCACGAACACTTCCGTTGAGAGTTGGAACGCGGAACTGAAATGATCTGCGCGTGTTCCAGCGAACACGCGCTTCTGACGCAATTTCGACAAAAATGCTGAGCGGCTTTTCCATCCGCAACTGCGAAAAAACAAAAGATAAAGCAGTCTCTGAACGGCTCAGCCGACCTAGCTATGCATGAAATTGAGGATGTCATCGACGAGAGCCGAATGGGCATCCGTCAGGTTACCCTCACCGCCATGACCGCCAATGCCCGCCAGTTGCAGCGTATGCTGATCGGTGAGGATATGGTCGATCTGCTGGGCGTCGGCCGTGCCGCCGGCGGGAACGGCAATGTTGATGGGATGGAAGTACCCGATGCTGACATCGACGAAACTTCCGTTCGCAGAACCCGCTCCGCCACCGCCGCCCATACTGTTTCCGGTGAAGATCGTGTCCGACGACAGGTTGAAACCGCCGCCGTTGCCGCCGATACCCGCCATCTGGATACCGCCCTGGTCAAAAATCACATCGTTCGTCTGATGAGCTTCCGCCGAGCCGCCAGCAGCGCCGACCGCGATGTTGATTGGCGAAAAGATGGCGACGTTCACATCGATCATGCTGCCGATGAAGTGGCCGTCGCCACCATGGCCAGCATAGTTGTCACCATTGAAAATGAGGGTGTTTGCGGCACTTGAAGCGGCACTCTCCGTCCCTCCGCCACCAGCGGCCAGATTATGGTCGCCGCCCGAGCCGCCGACGCCGCCGATCTGGGTTGCGCCTTGCAGAAACGCTGCGTTGTTCGTCTGTTCCGAATGCGCCACGGATCCCTCACCGCCAGCAACGGCGGTATTCACCGGCGCGAAGACGGCAACATCAGAGCTCACGATACCGCCGAAAAACAGGCCGTTGCCGCCGGTTCCGGCATGGTTGACGGAGGTGCTGCCGATACCGCCGAGCGCGATATTGCCGCTGCCGCCATCGCCGCCAAGGCCGGCCATTTCGGTGGAGTGTTGATTGATAAGCGCACCATTGCCCTGAAAGGCGTCCGCTGTCGAATGAGGGCCGGCTATCGCCATGTTGGATGGGGTGAAGATAGCGAGGGGATTGCTGCTGATAATGCCGGTCGCGATTCCGTCGCCGCCGCTTCCTGCGGAATTGACGTTTTGGTTCGATGCAAGATCCAACGGCATCCATGTGGGAACCAGCGCCAAATGTCCTGCACCGGAACCGGAGAGCACGTTTTGACTCATGCTCGCGTTGGACGCGTCTTCCCCTGTCAGACGAGTTTCCGTCATCGCGGTCTCCCCCTTGCAGTCTCGCGCATGGCGCGGATTGTCGAGCCCCATTGTGGAGTGGGACGGACAAAAAGAAGAGCCTGCAATTCGTCTACGCCCATATGGGCAGGATAACAGCCATTTGGCGGTCATACTCTTTGGCCGTAGGCGGAGAGTACGAAGAGATTGGTCGGCGCACCGTGCAGCATGACTTCCCGCTCGAAGGCGAAGCCGGATTTTTCCAGGACGCGTCTGGAAGCGGCATTTGCCGAGCGGACGAGGCCGATCACCTGTTCTGCATGTAAGCTATTGAACGCGAAAGATAAAACATCGCTCACCAATTCGGTCGCATAGCCATGTCCCCAGCTATCCGGATGTAAATGATAGGACAGGTTGAGACCATTGAATTCCTTCGACACGGTCACGCCGCCGAAGCCGATCAGCCTGCCATCCGCCTCCACAGCCAAGCGGCCGAACCCATGGTGACACCAGTGATCCATGTCACGAGAGAGTCGTCGCGCACTTGCGTCAGGCGTATCCGGCGTCGGATCGGGCCGGTGCGCGACGAGTTCCGGCCGGGCAAAGAGGGCAGTCACGAAGTCGAGGTCCGCTTCCACGGGCGAGCGCAACAGCAGGCGCTTCGTGCGTCGAACCAAAGGTAATGGCATGGGATCCCTCTCTCGAAGTTCACACCGCCTCGTCCAAAGGAACCTTATCGAAGCAGCAGGCAGCCGTGGAAACGCCCATGCTGCAGCCACTCGCCTTCAGCGCTTCCGCCACGACTTCCACGAACAAGCGACGCAGCCAGACCGACCGGCTGTCGGCCTGATCGACGCGGCGATAGAGCATCGTCACCGGGTCAGCCGGCAATTCGAACGGCGGCGCTGAAATCGTCAGATCGTGAAGCTGCGCCATGCAGCGGGCAATGGACTCCGGAACGGTCGCAATGGCCGGAATGGCGCGCAATGTCGGCGGCAAAGCGGAAAAACGCGGCACTGTCGCCACCACCTGGCGGCGATGGCCGAGGCGTGCAAGAGCGACATCGACATTGGTCGATATGGCGCCCTCGAGTGACACCGTCACATGCGGCGCATTCGCGAACTGCTTCAGGCTCAGCGGCATCGCGCATTTCAAATGCCGGGCATCATAGATACACAACGAGGCCTGTTCGAACAAAGGCGCACGAATATGCCAGGAGGCGGGTTCGTCATGCACCGAGATGCTGAACTCATAGGCTCCTTCGTCCAGCAGGCGCGCGGCATCGCGCCTGTCGAACGCCACGCTGCCCAACCGAACGCCGGGCGCCAGCTTCCGCAACCGCGCCGCTAGTGGCCCGAAGAAAGCCGATTCCAAATTGTCGCATAGCCCGATGCGGAACTCACCCTCCCAGCTCCCGGGATCGAAGGCCGCCGGCGGGCGGATGGCGCGCTCGATGCCCGAAAGCGCATCCTCGATGGCCGGGGCAATGGAAAGAGCGCGAGGCGTCGGCTGCAAGCCGCGTCCGACGCGCACGAACAATTCGTCATCGAGCGTCTCGCGCAGCCGGCGCAGAGCAGCGGACAGGCCGGGCTGGCCAAGCAAGAGGCGCTCGGCGGCACGGCTCACATTCCGTTCCTGCATGAGCACGGAAAAGGCGAGCAGCAGATTGAGGTCGATCTTTCGAAGCGTGGCGTCGTTCATCATCGCCAGTAATACCTGACATGGTTACTATCAATTTGCAATAGGGTTGGAAGCTGTACATTTTCTCGTTCCCTGCCGCCCGCCAACCTCCCGAGAGGCGGCAGCATAGGAAGGAACGATCCCGATGACTTATTCCAAACCACGAAGCGGAGCCGGGCTGGCATTGCTGCTGCTTTGCGCCGCCAACTTCCTGGACGCCATGGATGTCTCCACCATCGGCGTAGCCCTGCCCGCAATCCAGACAGAGCTCGGCATTCCGGCGACATCGCTGCAATGGGCCGTCAGTGCCTATGTGCTCGGCTATGGCGGCTTTCTGCTGCTCGGCGGCCGCGTCGCCGATCTTTTCGGCCATCGCCGCGTCTTCCTCTGGTCGCTCGGCGTCTTCGCCGCCGCCAGCATCGCCGGCGGTTTCGTCGACAGCGCGCCGACCTTGATCGCCGCACGTCTGATCAAGGGCATTGCCGCAGCCTTCACCGCGCCGGCGGCACTCGCTCTGCTGCTGTCCGTATTTGGGGAAGGAAGCGCCCGCGCCAAGGCGCTCGGCGTATTCTCCTCCACCGGCGCTGCCGGATTTGTGCTCGGCATGGTGCTGGGCGGCGCCGCAACCATCATTAGCTGGCGGGCGACGCTGGTCATGGGCGCGCCCGTTGCCATCCTCGCACTGGTGCTTGCGCCCTTCGTCCTGCCTACCGATCATCGGCGCACTGGGCCGCGGCCGCACTTCGACTGGGCCGGTGCGCTGACGATCACGCCCGGATTGCTGCTCTTCGTCTTCGGCATCACCAACGCCGCATCCGCCGGCTGGCAGGCATTTCCGACCTGGGGGGCATTGGTCGCAGCACTGGTCCTCATCCTGCTCTTCCTGCTGGTCGAGGCCCGGCATAGGGATCCGATGGTGCCGCTTGCCATCTTCCGGCGGGCAAAGCTCAGCCATGCCAACGCCATCGCCGCTCTTTTCCAGGGCTCCTATGTCGGCTTCCAGTTCATCGCGACGCTCTACTACCAGGACGTCGTCGGCTGGTCGGCCTTCGCTACTGGCTTTTCCTTCGCCTTCGGCGGCGTCTGTGTCATGTTCCTAGCACCACGATTTGCGGCGATCGGGCAAAATCGCGGCACGACCGGCCTCATGACGCTTGGCGTCGGGCTGCAAGCCATCAGCTATGTCTTCTGGGTCCTCTCGGTCGGAAACATCAATCCGATCCTGCTCGTCGCCGTCTCTCAGCTATTGCTCGGCGTCGGCTATGCCATGACCTATCCGTCGGTGCAGGTGGCCGCCCTCTCCGATGTCGAAGACGATAAGTCGGGCCTGGCCTCCGGGCTGCTGTTCGCCTCCTTCCAGATCGGCGGCGGCATCGTATTGGCAGCCGCATCCGCCACCTTCGGCGCGGCACCAAGCTTCGGCTGGAATCCCTATATCGCCGGCACCGCCTTCGTCGCGATATTGGCCGCTACGGTGACATTGCTGGCGGCGGTCGGCCCGAGGACATCGACGTCGCGTTCGAATGTCTATCAGGCGGCGGAGTAGTTGGTGTCGCAAATACCCGCACCGTCTTGAGTGCGGGTATTTGCAATCAGCCAGCGTCGACTATCCCGAAGCTGATTGTCGAAGGAAATGGCCATTGCCCCGGCAAATATTATGATGACGACAGTGCCGCCGCCTCGGCGGCACGCCGCATCAGCAGGTCGCGTTCCCGCTGGTTTCCGGCCAGGGCTGCCGCCGCTTCAAAAGCGGCTTTCGCCTCCTCATGGCGAGCAAGCTTCTGCAGCAGATCGCCGCGAACGCTCGGCAGCAGATGATATCCCCTGAGCGCCGGCTCGTCTGCAAGCTGATCCACGATCGCCAGCCCAGCCTCCGGCCCTTCCGCCATGCCAACCGCGACGGCGCGATTGAGTTCGATGATCGGCGAAGGCACAACCGCCGCCAGTTTCGCATAGAGCCCGGCTATGCGCGCCCAATCGGTCGCCTCGGCTGTCCTGGCCTCCGCGTGGCAGGCGACAATGGCCGCCTGCAGAGCGTAAGCACCGCTTGCACCGCCGAGATCCCGTGCCCGCGCAAGTGCTCGCAGCCCTCGCCGGATCTGGAGCTGATCCCAAAGGGCGCGGTTCTGTTCCAGCAGAAGGATCGGCTCGCCGGCTGCGTCGGTGCGCGCCGCAGCGCGCGAGGCGTTCAGCTCCATCAGCGCCAGCAGCCCATGTGCCTCGGGTTCGTTTGGAGAGACCGAGGTGAGCACGCGGCCCATGCGCAGTGCTTCGTTGCAGAGCTGAGGCCGCAGCCAGTCCTCGCCGCGCGCCGCCGTATAGCCTTCGTTAAAAATGAGATAGACGACCTCCAGCACGGAGGCGAGCCGCTGCGCGAGCTCCTCGCCGCGGGGCGTCTCATAGGCGAGACCTGATTCCGAAAGGGTTCGTTTGGCGCGGACGATACGCTGTGCGATCGTCGCCTCCGGCAACAGAAAAGCCCGCGCGATCTCCTCTGTCGTCAAGCCGCAGATCATCCGCAACGCCAAGGCGACCCGGGCCTCCCGCGATATCAATGGATGGCAGGCGGTGAAAACGAGACGGAGCAGTTCGTCGCCTATGTCGTCATCAAGGGCAGCGTCTAAATCGGGCATGGCCTGCTGCTCCTCGTCCATATCCCGGGCGATCATGTCGTGCTTGCGCCCAAGCATCTCGCGGCGGCGCATATGATCCAGCGCCCGGCGCTTGGCGGTCGCCATCAGCCATGCACCGGGTCTTTCCGGAACACCCGTCTCCGGCCACCGTTCCAGAGCCGCCAACAGCGCTTCCTGCGTCAGGTCTTCGGCCAAAGGCACGTCGCGCAACATCCTTGCCAGGCTGGTGATCAGCCGGGGCTGCTCGATCCGCCAGACGGCGAGGATCGTGCGATGGGCGTTGGCGGCCGTCATGGCCGCCTATTCCCTCTTTCGGCCGCTCGCCTCACGCGACCTCGGCCGCGACCGAGTGCGCGCTGCATGGGTACATATCCGGCGTGAAAAACGGACGAACCTCGCACGTGCCCTCCCAGCCCGGCATGTGATCTATGTGGAGCTGCATGAATTCGACCGTCAGCGCCAACGCTTCCTCCTTGTTCTGAAATTCGAAGATCGCATAGCCGCCAACCACTTCCTTTGCCTCAACGAACGGGCCATCGACGATGTCGAGTTTGCCGTCCTTGATGCTGACGCGAGCCCCGGTTTCCATCGGCATAAGCCCGGCGGTGTCGATCATGCGGCCGGCCTTGGTCTCGCGATCGGCGAGCTTGCTGATGGCTTCCATGAGCTCCGGCGTCGGCATGCCGATTTGAGCGGACGTGATGATAGACATGAAACGCATTTGACCATTCCTTTCGAGGCGAGCCGCTGGCGCCAGTGCCGCTGAATTGTCTCGCTCAATACAACGACGAAGCAGTCCTTCGAAAATCGACAGACGATTTGAAAAAATGCATCGAAGGCGCCTCTGGCTCAAGATCCCAAACAGGCGCCGCGCTCTTCCCCGCACTCTTCATTGACTTCGAACGGTCGTTGAAAGATGGTTGGAGCCAACGCCGAAGCCATTGGATTTGAAGGGATGATAATACCTTCAGCCCTGGCAAGCATGAAGCCGCGAAAGCCGACAACAGGAGCCTGTTTTATGTTCGATCACATCTCGATTGGTGTCAAAAGCCTGGACAGAGCGCGGCAATTCTACGACGCGGCACTGGCACCGCTCGGCTACGAGCGGCTGTCGAATTTCGAAGGCACGATCGGATATGGCGCGGAGCGGGCGCAATTTTGGGTCATGGAAGTGGAGCGGCCGGTTCCGGCCGATCGCGGCTCCGGGCTGCATTTCTGCTTCGTCGCGCCGAGCCAGGCGGCGGTCGACGCCTTCTACGCCGCCGCGCTTGCCAACGGCGGCGAGGACAACGGCAAGCCTGGCATCCGGCCTGACTACAGCCAATTCTATTACGCAGCCTTCATCATCGATCCCGACGGTTATCGCCTCGAAGCTTACTTCCAGACCGGCGAATAATCTGCGGATAGAAATACAATAGAAGCGCCGGTCAGGCGGGCCTCGGCTAGGATTTTCCGCCGGATACAAAACAAGCCCGCCTTCAATCCTGAGCTGTCCCGTGCTAATCTCCTCGCCTTCGTCCGAGAATATCAGTGCTATCCTATTGTAACCTTCACCTTGGAGGCAGACATGACGATATTCAGCAAGGCAGTTATCTCTCGGCCGGGCGCTGAACGGATCGCCCGCACGCCCTTCGGCGCCCCCGTCGTCATTCACGCAACCGCCGCGGATACAAATGGCGCCATGGGCATGTGGGAAACATTCACCGCGCCCGGCCAAGGACCCGCGCCGCACACCCATACGCGCGAGATGGAGGTATTTCGCATCATTCGTGGCACATACCGCTTCCAGTGCGGCGAAGAGGGGTTCGATGCCGCTCCCGGCACCGTCGTCGCGCTGCCCCCACATGTGCGCCATAGCTGGCGCAACATCAGCGACGAAACCGGCCAGATGTTCGTCACTGTTACGCCCGGCGGATGTGAACAACTTTTCATAGACATCGAAGCGACAGGCGCGGATACGCCCGAAAAGATTGCTGTCATCGAGGCAAGGCTGGGAATCGTCAACGACGAAACCGAGGCCCTCTCCGCTCGCTCCGCAAATGATCGCGCTCGGTAATCGCCGCAATCGCGGAAATCTACTGTTCATTCACCAAAAGGAGAAACCGTGGGTCGTAAGCATTTGATGTTTCAGGCTACTGTCAGGCTTCTGCCGTAGGGAATGATGGGCGAAGATCATCAGTGCGTTTCGAGGCCGACGGACCCTCGTCCCATTCCTGTATGCGATGACGGAAGACGGCGTTTCCTGATGTATGAAGATTATGTTGCCTACCCCAAACGTGCGGCGTCGTTCGGAAGGCCGCTCGCCTCGTTCCTAGCACTATCCGCACTTTGGTGTTTGCTGCTTCTTCTCTTCAACAGATTTCCCCAGATCGATCTTTCCGTCGCCGGTAGCGTCTTTACGAATGGGCCTTGCGCTTCGGCAGACCCGGTCGGCGATGTCTGCGGCATGTTTGGCTATGACAGGGATCGGCTCTTCGTCAATCTGCGCTCCATCACGCTCGTTTTACCCTATATCGCAGTGGTCGTGCTGCTCGCCGTCATTTACTTGTCCTGGAGGAAACTCGGACCCCATTGGCGCACACCAAAAGTCAACCAGTGCGTAGCGGCACTCCTGTCACTTGCCATCGGCTGCGGCGTCATCGTCAATCTGATCCTGAAAGCGTTCTCCGGCCGGCCGCGCCCCCGCGATACCGATCTCTTCGGTGGAGTGTTCAATTTCGTTGAGGCGGGCTCGTTTGCCGGCCAATGCCTGAAGAATTGTTCTTTCATTTCCGGAGAGTCATCATCGGCCGGATGGCTTCTCTGTCTCGTCCTGCTGCTGCCGCCGCGCTGGCGCCTTCCTCTCGGAGTGCCGCTCGCCGTCGCGTCGATCATAATGCCGACGATGCGTGTTCTGACCGGTGCCCACTATCTCTCCGATGCAGTCCTCGGTTGGCTTTTGTCGCTGGTCATCTTCGCAGCCATGTTGACCGTTTTCGAGATTTTCGGCCCCAGATCGGCGCGGCCTTGAGCGCAATGTTGCCGCGTTCAGCCGGCTTTCGGAAGAACGCTCGACCGGTGATGTCCCGATTTTCCGGCGCTTGAAGATGCTGTAGCTCTGCGGATGCGAGCGGTGAGCTCGCCAAGCCCGAACGGCTTTATAAGATAGTCCACCGCACCAATGCTCATTCCAGTCATTTGGTCCGAGAGCTGATCATAAGCGGACATGATGATCACCGGCGTCGAATCGACCTTCGTCCCCATATATCTCAGCAGTTCCAGGCCGCTTCCGTCCGGCAGGCGAAGGTCGAGGAGAACGACGCTATAAGCTCCGGCGGCGGCCGCCGTCATCGCGGACTTAAGGTCCGTCGACCAATCGACTGTCCAGCCCTCTGCAAGCAAATGATCCTGCACCGCATTGCCGATAATGGCATTGTCTTCGACCAGCAAAATCCGCACGACTTCTCCCTTGTTCGAGACATGAAGCTATGATCGGGATTGCTGACGGCGACCTGAAATTCGCGTGCCCAAGCGCCGAAAAGAGCGGGAAAACGGCAACGATCGTCAATCAGTTGTGCACAAACGAATGCCGTTCAGGTAAATGTCAGGAACGGCGGGCACGGTCGCGCGCTTTAAAATAGTCAAAGTTGCGCCCTATGCGCTGCGGTCTGCGGTTTCCGACTCGCTTCGCAGGAAACGCCTTGGAGAAAAACATTGGACGATAAAAACATCCAGCCTGGCCGACGAAGCATCCGGCCAGCAATCGGCAGCGTTACACTTTGCCTTTTAACCACGATTTATATCCTTCTTGTGACGAACCAGGCATTTTGGACCAAGGCTTATGGTTATTTTATTGCGGAGCCTGTTGCCTTTGCCGCCTTCGCCATTGGCATCTCCGCGGCCATCATGGCGCTCTTCACGTCTTTCTCCGCCAAATACCTCACGAAGCCGATCCTGATTTTCTTCGTTCTCGTGGCGGCGGTGTCCTCCTGGTTCAACGATCAATTCGGGGTCATCATCGACAAGGAGATGATCCGTAATGCCGCGGTATCGACTGGCGCCGAGGCTGGCCATCTGATCACGCTGCGCTTTGCGATGCATGTGCTGCTGACGGGTGTTTTGCCATCTCTGGTGATTGCATGGGTACGCATCGCGCATCGCCCCCTTCTCAAGAAGCTTGCCTATAATACCGCTGTCATCCTCTCCTGCCTCACCGTCTTCGTGATCGTAGGCACCAGCTTCTACAAGACGTTCGCAGGTGTCGGCCGTGCGCACCCCGATCTCGTGGATATGCTCAATCCAGTAATGCCGATCACCAGCGCCGTGCGCTACGCCATCAACTCGCGCAAGGATTCAAGCATTGTCGCACAGCCTCTGGGGACGGATGCCCACAGGGTTGGCACGACAGATAACGGCAAGCCGCGCGTGACGATCATCGTCGCCGGCGAAACCGCGCGTGCCAAAAACTTTTCACTCGGCGGCTATGGCAAGATGACCAATCCGGAACTGGCGAAACAGAATGTGGTCTACTTCCCCAAGACCAGCAGTTGCGGGACGGCGACAGCAACCTCGATCCCTTGTCTGTTCTCCGTTTATACGCGGGAGCAATATACCCACCTGAAGGGCCTAGAGACGCAGAATCTTCTTGACGTGCTGACCCATGCGAAGGTCGACGTGAGCTGGCTGGACAACGATACGGGCAGCTATCACGTCACCGACCGCGTTCCCTACACCTATCTGCCGACATCGGCCGATCCCCGCTTCTGCAAGGATGGCGAATGCCTGGATGCTATCCTGGTGGACAAGGTCGATAACTGGCTGGACCATGTCAAAGGAGACAGCGTCCTCGTGCTGCATCAACTCGGCAGCCACGGCCCTGCCTACTACCAGCGCTATCCCGAAGAGTTCCGCCGCTTCCAGCCCGACTGCCGCGCCAATGATTTCGGCAGTTGCACGCCGGAAGAGATCACCAACGCCTACGACAATACGATCCTCTATACGGACCATATCGTTTCGACGGTGATCGATAAATTGAAGCAGCGCTCAAATTCGCTGTCCGGCGCAGTCGTGTATTTCTCCGATCACGGCGAGTCGCTTGGCGAAAACGGGATCTACCTGCACGGTACGCCCTATATCATCGCCCCTTCGGAACAGACCCATGTGCCGTTCCTGGTCTGGGTGGCCGACGATCTGGCAAAGACGGGCGGCTATGACATGGCCTGCCTCGGAAAACGCGCCGTTGACGGCACCTATTCTCACGACAATATCTTCCACAGCGTCCTCGGCCTGATGGATGTCGCGACGAAGGTCTACGACCGCAGCCTGGATGTCTTCGCCGAATGCCGCCGTTCGCCGAACAAGCTGGCGCAATTGAATTGACGGCGAGCAGCCTCGAACCCGACTTGCGGTCCCGCTAAGCCGCGATCGCAAGTCCTCCCGCACCGTTCAAAGCCGCGCCGGCTGCCGCACCGTGCGCTCATTCTCCACATTGCCGGTATTGAGCGTCGTGTTCCGCTCCAGCAGCAGAACCTCGCATGTCGGCTCCGCCGTGGGGCAATGTTCGACGCCGTGTGGCACGATGATGTATTCGCCAGGGCCGAGGATGATGTCGCCGCCGTTCTCCTCGCGCAGCTTCATGCGAAGCGTGCCCTTGATAACGAGGAACAACTCGTCCTCCTCCTCGTGATGATGCCAATGAAAGGCGCCTTCGAGTTTGACGAGTTTGATCTGAAAGTCGTTGATGTCGCCACCGATCCGCGGAATCCAGGGCTCGTTGAACGCCGCAAAGGCTTTCGTGAGATTGATTTTCTTCAGCTCTGACATGCGCCTCCTCCTTTTCCCTCCAACGATCGAATGCCGGCCGGGACACTATCGACGGCGGCCCGGCCAAACGCAACGCCACCACACTACCACCGGGACCATATCGAATTCTTCGAACGGAATCGCCGAAACTTTGCAGATGGTTCGCGCGGGGGAACGGGGGTAAAGGCCTCCCCCTAATGGAATTGCTATAGGCGACGGAAAAATCATGACGGCAAACACTGTCGAATTCGGGCTCGATACTTTCGGCGACGTGACCCAAGACGAAGGTGGAACACTGGAATCCCACGCACAGGTCATCCGTAATGTGATCGAGCAAGGCGTGTTCGCGGACCAGCTCGGGGTCGATTTCTTCGGCATCGGCGAGCATCATCGTCAGGATTTCGCCGTCTCCTCGCCGGAAACGGTGCTTGCCGCGATCGCAGGCCGTACATCGCGCATCCACCTTGGCTCCGCAGTCACGGTTTTGAGTTCCGATGATCCTATCCGCGTCTTCCAGCGTTTTTCCAGCCTGGATGCGGCCTCGAGCGGGCGCGCCGAGGTGATCCTCGGCCGCGGTTCGTTCACCGAATCCTTCCCGCTCTTCGGTTTCGAGCTGTCGCAATATGAAAAACTGTTCGAGGAAAAGCTCGATCTTTTCGCCGCCCTCCTCTCCAATGAACCGGTCACCTGGAAGGGAACGACCCGCCCGCCGCTCAGCAATCAAGGCGTCTTCCCGACGATCGAGAAGGGTCATCTGAAGACATGGATCGGCGTTGGCGGCAGCCCGGCTTCGGTCGTCCGCGCCGCACAATATAACCTGCCGCTGATGCTGGCGATCATCGGCGGCAGCCCCTATCGCTTTCAGCCCTATATCGATCTCTATCACAGGGCGTTTGCGCAATTGGGCGGCACGGTTCAGCCGATCGGCATCCATTCGCCGGGTTATATTGCCGATACGGATGATCAGGCCCGCGAGGAGCTCTGGCCGAGCTACAAGGCGATGCGCGATCGCATCGGCCGCGAGCGCGGCTGGCCGCCGATGACGCGCAACGAATTCGATAGCGAGATCGAAAGCGGCTCACTCTATGTCGGCTCGCCCGAAACCGTCGCCGCCAAGCTCGCACCGGTCATCAAGACGCTCGGCGTCAGCCGCTTCCAGATGAAATACAGCGCCGGTACACTCAGCCATCGCAAACTGATGCGCTGCATCGAACTTTACGGCCAGAAAGTTATCCCCGCGGTGCGAGCGGCGATAAGCAAGGAGAGCTGAGACCCAGCCTTTTCAGCGGGGGCTCGCCCTTCGGCGATCAGGCCGAAATCTCGTGGAATGTCATGGCAACGCCGTTCATGCAGTAGCGCAAGCCTGTCGGCTTTGGCCCGTCCGGAAAGACATGGCCGAGATGGCCGCCGCAGCGGCTGCAATGCACAGCCGTACGCGCCATGCCGAAGGAATGGTCCTCAGTCGTTCCGACTGCACCGTCGATCGGCGCCCAAAAGCTCGGCCAGCCGGTGCCGCTGTCAAACTTCGTGCTTGAAGAGAAAACATCCTGCTGGCAGCCGGCACAGGCGAAATTGCCCTTGCGCTCCTCATGCAGCAGCGGGCTGGAAAAAGGATATTCCGTCCCCTCCTCGCGCAGCACGGCATATTGGTCCGGCGTCAGCAGCTTGTGCCATTCTTCGTCGGTGTGGGTAACGGGAAATTTCTCACCCGCAACGGCCGGGCCTGATGCCAAGCCAAGACGGGCCGCAACCGCCCCGAGGCCAGCGGCGATGAGGAGAAGTCGTCTGTTCAACATGTCTGGAACTCCCATCGAAGGGACGATCACCTGTCCCGCAAAATATACGGCGCTGGCGCGGATTTTGTTACATATCTGCGCGTGAAGCACCGAAACGTGATCATGAATGTGACTTTCGGCATCGTCTTATCCGAAAAATTCGAGCGGCTATCGGATAAGATCATGCAAAATCAACAGCTATCCGTTGCCCAGGATTCACTGCATGAACAGTCTCACACCGATCCTTTCCACCATAACGGCGTCCTTCCTCGGCTCTTTCGTCGAGGTCGTGGAAGCTTTCACCATCGTCCTTGCCGTCGGCGTCACACGGAGCTGGCGTCCGGCGCTGACGGGTGCCGCTCTCGCGCTTGCGGTGCTTGCAGCCCTCGTCCTCATCTTCGGGCCGCTGTTGGCGCTGGTGCCGATTACCACACTGCAATTCGTTGTCGGCGTTCTCCTGATCCTGTTCGGCATGCGCTGGCTGCGCAAAGCCATTCTGCGCTCACTCGGCGTAATAGCCCTGCATGATGAGGAAGCAGCCTTCTCCAAGGAAACAGCGGCGCTCCGGCAACAATCCGAGGACCTGCGCGCCGATTATCTCGCCGGCCTTGCTTCGTTCAAGGCGGTGCTGTTGGAAGGCGTCGAGGTGGTCTTCATCGTCATCGCCGTCGGCGGTGCCCATGGCCTGACGCTCTTTGCCGGCCTCGGCGCTCTGGCCGCGTTCATCCTGGTGATGCTGATCGGTCTGCTGGTCCATCGCCCGCTCGCGACAGTGCCGGAAAACACGCTCAAATTCATCGTCGGGCTGATGCTGACCAGCTTCGGCATTTTCTGGACCGGCGAAGGCATCGGCGCGGATTGGCCGGGCGAAGACCTTGCACTTATCGCCATCTTCGCAATTGTTGCCCTGGCGTCCTTCGCCATCATCCGCAGCCTGCGCGGCTCTATCGGCAAAACCACAGCAAAGGCAGTCCAATGAACATTATCCGCATCGCCCTATCCGAACTTATCGGCATGTTCATCGACGACGGCAGCCTCGCGGCCTTTTCCTTGATCCTGGTGATCGTGGTCGCCGGCGCGGTCAAGCTTCTCGCATTGCCGCCGTTCATCGGCGGCCTGCTTCTGCTGCTGGGCTGCCTTGCCATCCTCCTATACAGCGTTCGCCGCGCCGTGAAACGATGACATGACTATTCCTCTGCGGGTACCGGCATGCTCCCTCGACAGAGGGTCTCACAGATGCGAAGAATTACGGGAATTTCAGCGCGATCGAGAGGCGTTCAGATGAGCAGCGCGTATCCGGAAATCTATCTGGTTCGGCATGGACAGACGGAATGGAGCCTCTCCGGCCGGCACACGGGGCGAACCGATATCCCCCTCACCCCCGCCGGTGAAGAAGCCGCCCGCAAGGTCGCCGGCCGTCTGCCCGCCATCGATTTCGCTGCCGTTTGGTCGAGCCCGTCTGAGCGCGCCAAAAGCACCAGCACGCTCGCCGGCTTCGGCGATGCCCGTGCCGTCAAGGACGATCTGGCGGAGTGGAATTATGGCGCCTATGAAGGCGTCACCACCAAGGAAATCCTTGCTCAGCGCCCCGGCTGGCAACTCTTTCGCGACGGATGCCCTGATGGCGAAACCGTAGCCGATGTCGGCGCAAGAGCCGACCGGATCATCGGCGAGCTACGGCAGGTGAACGGCAACGTCCTGATCTTCTCCAGCGCGCATTTCCTGAGGGTCTTCGCCGCCCGCTGGCTCGGCCTTCAGCCGCAAGGCGGCGCACATTTCGTGCTCGACACCACCAGCATCAGCATTCTCGGCTATGAACACGATCTGAGCGAACCGGTCATCCGCCGCTGGAACCAGGTTTAACGGGACGTCGATCGATAGACATCGAGCGGCAATAGGGCCGCTCGATCAAAGCTCCGCGACCACCCTTACCAGGCAGTCAGCCCCAGCAGCTTTTCGCCCAACGGCGTCAAAACGGCTGTCTCGGCATTGTGTTTTTCCCACTCCCGGGGATCGCCGGGAAACGCGTCACGCATCGGATGATCGCGCTCGCGCCACAAGCGGATGCGTTCTTCACGCTCGGCAACATTGCCGAACTCGGCCGGATGCATCGAAATATACTGCGCCATGCGGACGCGGTTTTCCGCATGGTTTGGGCGGACGCCATGAGCAAGCAATGAATTGAAGATCATCAGATCACCCGGCTCCATGTCGATGTTGACGACCGAAAGTCCGGCCATGTCGGGGTGCATCGGGTCCCGATCCGCGGGCTGGGTTTCTTCCCATTCCTCAAAGTGCTCGAACAGCTCCGGCACGCACTGAAAACCCCCGACATCACCGTCCTGCTTCTTCAGGCTCAAGACGCCCTGAACCCCTATTGGCAGGGGGCGAAGGGACGTGTCGACATCCCAATGAATGAAGCCGTTCGGATTGCCCTTGATCTTCTTCGGGGGATTGAGATTGGCGCGATCGATCGTCACCCACAGGTCTTCGCGGTCCCAAATATCAACGAAGGCGCCATAGATGCGCGGCTCCATGCGATTGTCCCAAAGGTACTGGTGATTGTAGATCTCCAGCATGCCGGTGTTGTTGAGCTCCTTCATCTTGTGCTCGCGGCGCTGTGGCGCATACCAAGTCGATGGATCATTCGGGTCCTTCTCGTCGAAGGTCCAAAGCACCTCTGCAAGCCGCTCGACATTTGCCGGGGGGACAGCCTGCCGCACGATCACATAACCCTTGGTGATCCAATGCTGCCAGTCTTGTTGCGAGAGAACCCGCAGCGGCAATGTCTTCCTTATGTCCTTCAACTGCTTCACGGCCGAAGAAGCGGTTGGATGCGCGTCCCGTTTCAAACTTTGCTGCATATGAGTCTCCCATCTGGTTATCCCTGTCACGTCAGGCGATGCTCGAGCAATAATGGGATGTCGGCAGTCCGTGTTGCTTGGTCCTGGCTTTTTCTGATACTGTTCTGGCTTCTGTACTCTAGTTGACGCCCGATGAGACCCTATCTTGAGATATTGCCGCAGTCGCCGGAAACGTCGTGGAGCATGCTCAACCGGCGGCTCGACAATGTCATCCCCTTTCAATGGCATCATCATCCCGAATTCGAACTCACGCTCACGCTGAACTCGATCGGTCAGCGTTTCATCGGTGACCATAGCGGCGATTACGGCGACGGCGATCTCGTGCTCGTCGGACCCAACCTGCCGCATACATGGGCCTCACGCGCAAAGATCGATGAGCATAAGCCGCATGTCGCCCTTGTCTTTTGGTTCCATCGCGAATGGCTGTTGCAGATATCAGGCGGTGCTGTCGAATTTCGGCCGATCGAGGCGATGGTGATGCGAGCCGATAACGGCTTGCAATTTTCGAAAGAGATCGCCGCGGCGGTACGGCTGGAATTCGAAGCAGTCTTTGAAAAACCGCCCGTCGAACGGCTGCTGTCGCTGTTGAGCATCCTTGTCACCATTGCCGGCGACAGGCAGGCGATGCCGCTTGCGAGCGCACCAGGCCAATCGCAGGAACTGAGGGAGAGCCGGGAACGCATCGACCGTGTTCTGACACACATGCATCTCAACTATGCGCGCGCCGTCAGCCTGGACGAATTGGCCGATATCGCCGCGCTCAGCGTTTCCGGTCTGCATCGGATGTTTCGCCGCCACACCGGCACCGCCATTTCCGACTACCTCATGCGTATGCGCATTGGCGACGCCTGTGCTCGCCTCTCCTCCACCAATCAAGCGGTCCATCATATCAGCGATGCCGTCGGCTATAATTCAATCGCCAATTTCAACAGGCAGTTCAAAACCCTGAAAGGCATGACGCCACGGGAGTACAGAAGATTGTTCGTCAGACGGTGACTCAGGGAACTCGAAGCAGCGCGGCAATCCTTGCCGCCGCGGCGTCCGCAGCCTCGGGCGCCATGCGTGCTATGCCGAACAGCAGTCCCGACCGCGGAGGGCCAAGATGCAGCGCGGACATGGAGCGAAGCGCAAAGCCCTGAGCGTTGATCCTTTGTAAGGCCGCCCGGTCATCCGTGCTGGCGTTGCGGAACCATGTCGCCAGTTGCAGCCCGCCGGTGCCCTCGCCGATATCGAGCCAATCTCCGCAATGACGGCGCAACGCGGAAACAGCCGCTGCCATACGCGCGGCATAGATCGCGTTCATGTGCCTCAGATGCGCGCGAAAACGGCCTTCGCGGATAAAATCGGCAAGCGCCGCCTGGATGTGGATCGGCACGACAGCCCCTCTCAGCCGCTGCGCGGCCGCGGCCTCGGACACGAGCCAGGACGGCACGACTGCGTAGGCGACGCGCAGGCCGGGGGCGAGCGTCTTCGAGAAAGTTCCGAGATAGGCAACCACTTCGCCGCGATCGATGCCCTGCAGCGCGGCGATCGGGCGGGAGGCATACTGGAATTCGCTGTCATAATCGTCTTCCAACACCACCGAACCGTTGGCGCGGGCAAATTCCAGCAGTGCCAGACGGCGCGGCAGGCTCATCGTCACGCCGGTCGGATATTGATGCGAGGGCGTGACATAGATCAGCCGTGGCGGCGGACCGGCGGCTCTTGCGACATCGATGCCCGCCTGGTCGCATGGCACCGGCGCGAGGTCCGCGCCTGCCATCCGCAGCAACGCCTGCGCCGTCTCATAACCGGGTTCCTCCATCCAGGCGACGGTTCCAAGCCGGCGATCGGGCTGCAGCAGGACACGTGCCAGCAGATCGATGGCAGCTCCGGTAGAGGGAACGATGAGGAGTTGTTCGGGGCGGGCAGTCACACCGCGCGTGGCGGAGATATGATCGAGGATGGCCTCACGCAGCTCGCGAATGCCGCTGTGAGCGCCGTAGCCGAGATCATGCACCCGCAGCGAGCGACCGCGAGCGCCGAGGCATCGCGCCCAGGCGGCGTGCGGAAAAGCTGAGACATCCGGCACACCCGGCTCGAACAGGCCGCCCGCGGCACTCTCGGTCATCGGCATCGGACTGAGCGGCGTCGACGCAGCTTGCCCTTGCAGAGGCGGTGTCGTGAATGCGGCGACGCGGGTCGCGGAACCCGTCGCCGATTGCAGATAGCCCTCCGCTTTCAGCCGCTCATAGGCGTTGACCACGGTGGAGCGCGCAACACCAAGCGAAATCGCCAGCATTCGTGTCGACGGCAGCCGCTGTCCCGGCGGCATCTGCCCCTGGAGAATGCGATCGCGCATCACGCGATATACCTGGCCTTCCAAATCACCCGCCACCCGATCGAGCGCCGGCCATTGTGCAATCGCTGCCATGACATCTCCGACTGGTCTGCTAGAAATACATAAACTGGCTATTTATAACCTACCTCTTTGGCGGCATAGATTAAAGATGATACCAGTGAGGAAACGATGGCTGACCTTTACCCGCCCCAGGCCGACGACTATCCGACCACCGAACGCTCGCGCATGCGGCGCGAACATCATCGCGGCAGCCATGCCCGCACGGATGTCCATGCCATTCTGGATGCATCCCCCCTCTGTCACGTCGGCTATGTCATCAATGGTGCGCCCTATGTGACGCCGACGCTCCATTGGCGCGAAGGCGACCATGTCTATTGGCACGGTTCGGCGGCAAGCCGCTTTCTGCGCGCGGCTGAGGATATGCCTGTCTGCCTCACCTGCAGCCTCATGGATGGTTATGTGCTTGCCCGTTCCGCCTTCAACCACTCGGTCAACTACCGTTCCGCCATGGTTTTCGGCACGGCCCGCCTTCTCGAGGATGTCGAGGAGAAGGCCGATGCGCTCCGCCGCTTCATCGAAAATCTGTTCCCCGGCCGCTGGGACAGCCTGCGGCCGATGACCCGCCAGGAGGTGAAAGCGACATCGGTCCTGAGGATGGAAATCGATGAGGCGACGGCCAAAGTCCGTAACGGCCCGCCAGGCGATGTTGACGAGGCGGATTTCCCCGTCTGGGCGGGCGTCCTGCCAGTGCGAAGCCATCTGGCTCCGGCGGAAGCGGCACCGGGATTGCCGCATGGGATAGAGCTACCCGAACCGCTCGCGGCACTGATACAATCGGGCCGGATTAGATAGATTATTTTTTGATTTGATACCAAAGGACTTCGATATGGACCTCGCGAATTGGAATGGCGTGCCGCGCCCGGAACGGATCACTTTGGAAGGCCGCTATGTCCGGCTGGAGCCGCTCGACCCGGCGCACCATGGCGCTGATCTCTGCGCCTCGGCGCAAGCGCCCGGTGCCGAAGATCGCTTCCGCTATCTCTTCGAGAATGCACCGGCCGATCTCGCCACCTTCACGCCATGGCTCGAAAAGGCCGCTTCCGGCACCGACCCGCTGTTTTTCGCCACCATCGATAAGCGGACCGGCAAGGCCGAAGGCCGCCAGGCGCTGATGCGCATCGATCCCGTACATGGCGTCATCGAAATCGGCAGCATCCTCTGGGGGCCGGCGATCGCGCGCAGCCGCGTCACCACCGAAACGCTCTATCTCTTCGCTTCCTACGTCTTCGATACGCTCGGCTATCGCCGTTTCGAGTGGAAATGCAACAATCTCAACGAGCCATCGAAGCGCGCTGCGGAGCGTTTCGGCTTCACCTTCGAAGGCATCTTCCGCCAGCATATGGTCGCCAAGGGCACGAACCGGGACACCGCCTGGTTCGCGATGATCGACGCCGATTGGCCGCGCCTGAAGGCCGGCTACGAGAGATGGCTGTCTCCTGAGAATTTCGACGAGGCCGGGCAGCAGAAGAGCAGGCTGACGTTCGACCGCTGATCGCGCACCCGGCGGTCGCTCCGATTCGAGAGATGACCGCCGGCCACATCGGCCTTGTCAGACCGCCCGGAACGCGTTCTGCAACATGAGAGAAACGCAAACGCTTCCGACGAACTCAAGATTTCGCTTCCTCGCCCACAATCATCGCGGTACATATCGCGCATATTTTAAGCGCCACCCCACCCCGATCGATTAGAATCCGAGGATAATGGCATGACATTTCAAAACAGTTCGCGTCTCTACGCTGCTGTTTCATCCTTGTTGTGGCCGGCGATCTTTTGCGCCGGACTGACAGGCTCCTATTTTGCGTTTCAGTCGCCGATGCGGCTCCTTTGGTTCAATGTCGTCTACCTCTCCATCGTCGCGACGATTGCGCTTTTCGAGCGGCTTATGCCCTATGAGGAGACCTGGCTGGAACGCGACGGCGAGACGATCAGCAATATCGCGCACACGCTTTTGAGCAAAGGCAGCGTGCAGATCGCAGCAGCCATTGGCACGTCATTTCCAATGGCGGTGGCGACGGTGGCGCAACCTCTCCTGAGCCATCAGGCCCATATCTGGCCGGAGCAATGGCCGCTGGCCCTGCAGGTCGTGCTGGGGTTGATCATCGCCGAATTCGGCCTCTATGCCGCCCATCGCCTTGCGCATGAGTACCTGACGCTTTGGCGTTTCCATGCCCTGCATCACAGCGTCGAGCGCTTGTGGGTCATCAATACCGGGCGTTTCCACATCATTGATTCGCTGTTCAAGATCGCGCTTGGCCAGATCCCGCTCTATCTCCTTGGTGCGCCGCTGCCGGTTTTCCTGTGGATTGGCGCGGTGACGGCGTTTATCGGCCTCCTCACCCATTGCAACATCGACGTGCGCACCGGCCCGCTCGACTGGTTCCTTTCGACGCCGCGCCTGCACCGCTGGCATCACTCGAAACTGCTTTCCGAGGGCAACACCAATTACGGCGAAAACCTCGTGATCTGGGACCAGATTCTCGGCACCTACTACAATCCGCCGCGCCCCTCCTCCGCCGACATCGGCATCAGCGGCAAGGTCGCCAAGGGTTTCCTTGCCCAGCTCGTGCAGCCCTTCTCCACCAAGGGACGCAGGCAGATCATCGGGAAAAAGCCGAAGGAGCTGGTGGCCAAGGAAAAGCTGGCAGCAAGGAAGGCCTCCCTTCGTAAGCAAGCCGACGAACCGATCCGAAAACGGGCTGAAGGATGATGATGAACGGCATCCGCCGGTTGGTGCCGAAGTGCCCAGGAGATGGCCGGAGGGTATAGACTTTTTTCATCGAAACCGGCGCCGCCAAATGCCTGGATGCAACCAATGCTCGGAAACCTATTTCAAACCGAGAAGATATTGTCATCTAACGTGTATTGAAAAAGATACCCCACGGCGTTACCTATCCGACGCAAATTGATGGTCATGACAGATTAGGAAAATCATTGAAATGGAAGGGAGATTTACCCCAGATCATCTCAAGCAACTTCATAGAATATTTTTCACATCGCGTGAAATAGACCGGCTTGAACGAGAATTCATCAAGCAAGGCATAGCACATTTTCACGTTTCCGGTGCCGGACATGAGTCGACGGCGCTGCTGAATGAATTCCTCCATGATGACGATTGGTTGCATCTGCATTATCGCGACAAAGCCTTGATGCTGGCGCGCGGCATGCCCATTCGTGAGTTTTTCTCCAGCCTTCTCGCCACGGCCAATTCCCATTCCGCCGGCCGGCAGATGAGCGCGCATCTTTCCTCCCGCGCTCTCAACATCACCTCCATCGTCGGCCCCGTCGGCAATAATGCACTGCATGCCGTCGGCGTTGGCGCCGCGCTGAAACACAAGTCCGGCATGCCGATTGCCGTTTGTTGCGTCGGTGACGGCACCACGCAGCAGGGCGAATTCGTCGAAGCCGTGGCCGAAGCCGTACGCAGCCAATATCCCGTCGTCTTCATCATCGAAGACAATAGTTTCTCCATCTCGACGCGCACCACCAAGCAGACCTTCTTCGACCTACCGACCGGGCCCGCCTCTTCTTTCTACGGCCTCGATATCATCCGTGCCGATGGCGACGATCTGCAGGCATCGCGCGAAGCTTTCCGCAAAGCCGTCCGCCACAGCCGCAACAACCGCACGCCGAGCCTGGTGATCCTCAACGTCGAGCGCCTATCCGACCATACCAACGCCGACGACCAGAAAACCTATCGCACCCAGGATGAGATCGAGACCGGCTCCGTCCGCGATCCGCTGGTCAATCTGCGTGCCGCCCTGCTGAAGGCAGGTGTCGATGCCGATGCGCTGGAAAAGATCGAGAGGGACCTGACTGCCGAGGTGCAGGCCGAAGCAGCCCTTGCCCGCAAGGAAGATGCGCCGCATGTCGAGCCGGAGGCGAAAGCGCCCTACCCGGCTTCGTTCGACAAAACCCCCGAATACCGCGGCGGCAAGAGCGCGGCCACCCTGACCATGCGCGAAGCGCTGAACGGCGTGCTCGACAAGCAGCTTGCCGACAATCCCGATGTCGTCCTCTTCGGCCAGGACATCGAAGATCCCAAGGGCGATGTTTTCGGCGTCACCCGCGGCCTCAGCACGAAATATCCCGAGCGGGTGCGCAATGCGGCGCTCAGCGAATCCACCATTGTCGGCACTGCTGTCGGCCGTGCGCTTGCCGGCGAGCGGCCGGTTGCCTTCCTCCAATTCGCCGATTTCCTGCCGCTCGCCTATAACCAGATCGTCTCGGAGATGGGCAGCATGTACTGGCGCACCCAAGGCGCCTGGGAATCGCCCGTCATCCTGATGGTGAGCTGCGGCGGCTATAAGCCGGGCCTCGGCCCGTTTCATGCGCAGAGCTTCGAAAGCATGCTGGCGCATACGCCGGGCATCGACGTCGTCATGCCCTCCAGCGCCGGCGATGCCGCTGGCCTGCTCAACGCCGCCTTCGAGTCACGCCGCCCGACCGTCTTCCTTTACCCCAAGGCGGTGCTCAACAATTCCGACGGCCGCACATCCACCGATCTCGACACGCATTTCGTCCGCCCCGGCCTGTCGCGCTATGTCGCCCGCGGCCGCGACCTGACGCTGGTCACCTACGGCAACACGGTTTCGCTCTGTGCCAAGGCGGCGAGCGCCTTCGAAGCCCAGGGGTTTTCGGTGGAAGTCATCGACCTTCGTTCGATCTCGCCCTGGGACGAGAAGGAAGTGCTCGCCAGCGCCAAGCGCACCCGTCGCCTGATCGTGGTGCACGAAGACAATCGCACGGTCGGCATGGGCGCCGAAATCGTCGCGACCGTCACCGAGAAAACCGACGTGCCCGTCATCGTCCGCCGGCTTGCCCGCTCGGATGCGCATGTGCCCTTCAATTTCCGCAATCAGTTGGAAACGCTGCCGTCCTACAGCAAGCTGGTCGATCTGATGGCCGAGGTTCTCGAATGCGAGGTCACCTGGCATGAAGAGGACAAGTCCGGCCCGACCGCAGCCATCAAGGCTATCGGCTCCGGCCCGGCCGATGAAAGCGTGCTGGTGACCGATATGCTGGTCAAGCCCGGCGATACGATCGAGGTTGGCCAGCTCGTCGCCGTGGTCGAGGCGACCAAGGCTTCGGTTGAAATCTGCGCTAATATCGGCGGCGTTGTTCAGGAGGTTTTCGCCAAGATCGGCGATCAGATCGCCACCGACAGCGCGCTTTTGACTGTCGATGCCAACCGTGACCTGAGCGAACGCAACTTCGCGCTGGCCTCTGAGACCCACAATAAATTCGTGCTGCGTCGGTTGAAGTCGCATTCGATCCCGGCGCTACGCCGCCATTCCGGCAATTTCACCGAAATTGCCGTCAGCGGCATGGGCTTTGCGACCGGCGCCCGCCGCGTCAGCAATGAAGACATCATCCATAACTGGCCGAACCGACGCGCCGAGGAAATTTTTGCGCTGACCGGCATCAAGAGCCGCTTCTGGATTGGCCCCGACGAAGGCACCTTAAGCCTCGCAACCAAGGCGGTCCGCGATCTCCTGCGCCAGACCAATATGACGATCCACGACATGGACCTCGTCATCGCCGCCACCGGCACACCCGATATCGCCACGCCGTCGCTCGCAAGCCGCGTTGCGGTTGCCGTTGCCGAAGACGGCGTGCGGCCGTCGCTTGCCGCTTATGACATGGGAGCCGCCTGCTCCGGCTATCTCTACGCTTTGCAGCAGGCCTACGATTTCATCGCCCAGCAGAACGATGCCAAGGTGCTGATCGTCACCTCGGAAGTGCTGTCGCCGCTGCTCGACATGAACGATTTTTCCACCGCCATCCTGTTCGGCGACGCTGCTACGGCTTGTCTGGTCACCAGCCGCGACATGGCCCGCAATCCGCTGTTTGCCGCGAGCCGTCCGGTCATCAGCGGCCGTCCGGAGCCGGGTGACCTTCTCTACGTGCCGTTGCCGGACGAAGGCGTCATTTCGATGAACGGCCGCTCGGTCTTCACCGAGGCCGTGCATTCCATGTCGCGCTCGATCGAGGACGCTTGCGTCGATGCCGGGCTTGAGCTCGCCAATCTCGATCTTCTGGTGCCGCATCAGGCGAACCAACGCATCATCGACACCATTGCCAAGCGCAGTGGCCGGCCGGCACTCAGCGTCATCGAGACCTACGGCAACACCAGCTCGTCGAGCATCCCGCTCGCCATGATGCATGTGGCCAATGAACGCTCTGAGCCGCTCAACCTCGGCCTCGTCGCCTTCGGCGGCGGCATGACGTCGGGCGCAGCCATCGTGCGCACGATAAAATAACTGTAACCGGCTTCAGACCGACCAAAACAAAACCCCGGAATCCTCTTAGGATCCGGGGTTTTCTGTAAGATCTATACGCGCTGTACCCTATGCCTTCGGGCGGTTTCTCAGCGCCTCGGCTTCGGCATAGAACTTCTTTTCCCATTCTTTGTGATTGTCGAGGCCTTCGCGGATGAAGGGCGTGAAGATCGCCAGGTTCATCAGCGCCCAGTTGACGAAACGGGCCGGGAATTTCAGCGGCTTGACGAAATCGACGAAGAGCACCACGCGGGTCTTGTCGGTGTGGTTCCAGGCCTCGTGCTCATAGGCGTCGTCGAAGATCAGCGCCTTGCCTTCCTGCCAATGGCAAATCTGCTTGTCGACGCGGATGGCGAGCTTGTCGTTCGGCTCCGGCACGATAAGGCCGACATGCAGGCGCAGCACGCCATTATAGGGGCCGCGATGAGCCGGAAGATGCTTGCCTGGCTCAAAGATCGAGAACATCGCCGTTTTCAGGCCCGGAATTTTCTGCACGGCCGCCCAGGTGTTCGGGCAGGCCTTGATGTTCTGTTCGGATTTCACGCCGAAACCAAGAAGGAAGAAAGTCTTCCAGCGGCTATCCGTCGAAATGGTCTTCACATCGGTGGAGATGTCCTGGAAGGTCGGCAGCTCGCTCTGGCGTTGCAGCACCTTTTCCAGCTCGGCGCGGATCGCGGGATAGTCTTTCTCGATCTCGGCGGCCCACGGAAAGGTCGCATTGTCATAGACCGGCGGATTGCCGAGTTTGGCGTATTTCAGATTGAGGCTTTCGGCCCAGGCGACGATGCTCATGAAAAAGCGCGTCATTGCGCTGGGGCGATCCATCGGTGCGATGCCGGCCGTGCCGAAGGTTTGCTCCGGAGCACGCGGCTCGGTGGTTGTGGGAGCTGGTACGCTCAAAGTGCTCTCCGTCATGTCTGTCTAATAGGGGCTGTATTGGGAGGGAGGAAATCTTGTCTCAGAGGAAGTTGCGTGGAAATCTTGGGAGGGCGATAGGTCCGACAATTGCAGCCTTTGTCTGGCCCATCCTTGATCGGCGCGCGACTCCTTTGTTATGCAACGATCATAATAGGCGATTATATGAGTTCGTTAGTCGAATTTCGCAAGGGAAACCGTTCGTGAGAGCGGCGTCTTGTCGTGCGATGAAATCCCAACGAATTCTCCGAAATGCTGCGCTGCGGAATCGGCAAAAATGCGGCCGGCAGCGACGCCTTTTGCCGCAGGTAACTTCACATTTTCGATAGCCGCGCCTTATCGAGCGTTCACCCCTAAGCGAATAGTTTATGCCGTCTGGCTTTGCGCGAGCAGCCGAATGATCATGAGCCCGGCCACCAATGCGCCCAATGACAAGGCGACCGAAAGCGCGACATAGATCAACGAAATCGCCCGTTGGCCCCGCTCCCAGAGCGCGACCGCATCCAATGAAAAGGTCGAGAATGTCGTGAAGCCGCCAAGGATACCTGTGGTCAGAAAGAGCCGAAACTCCTGCGACAGGCCGCTGCGGAGAACGAAATATTCGGTCAGCAGGCCCATGATCAACGAGCCGACAACATTGACCGCGAGAGTTCCGAATGGAAAGCCAAGGCCAAACAAACGGATGGTCGCCTGATTGACACCGAGACGAAAGGCGCCGCCCAATCCAGCGCCAAGGAAGACGATCAGATAGTTCATGAAACTCCCCTGGTAAAAATTAGAACGGCAAGCTCGTCGCTGATCATGGCTCCGAACCTTCCCCTTGGGATTGCAATGGCGTCTGGCGAACTTTGCCGATCATGTCGCCGAGTGAATTGACGCCGAGATCGCGAAGGTGGCGAAGGGTGACGTCGGGAGGAATGGGATTGGCGCCGGCACTCTTCGCGATGCCTATACGCTGCGACAGGTAGATACTGGTGTGACCGCTGCAGATATAGGCAAGAAAGCAGGCGACGGCGAAATAGACCGTATGCGTCGCGCCGAAGAGCTCGATGCCCATGATCATGCAGGCGAGCGGCGTATTCGTAGCGCCTGCGAAAACCGCAATAAAGCCGAGAGCCGCGAAGAGATCAATCGGCGCACCGAGAACGGCGGCAACGGCGTTGCCGAGCGCAGCACCGATGAAGAACAGCGGCGTCACCTCTCCGCCTTTGAAACCGGAGCTGAGCGTCACAATCGTAAAGACCGCCTTCCAAAACCAGCTCCAATAGTCGATGCGCGCCGGATCGAAGAAGCCGAGAATGGTTGCATCGTTGGCATTGGGCGACCAGACACCGAGGCCCAAATATTCGCGGGTGCCGAGCACATAGACGAGGCCGATCAGGATTGCGCTGGCGATGACGGGCCTGAGCGGCGCGTAGGCGCAGATGCTCTTGAAGGCAGCCGACATCCCGTGGGAAAGTTCGCTGAAGCAGCGCGCCATCAGCCCGAAGAGCACACCGGCGATGCCGACTTTCCCCAGTAACAGCGTGTCGAGATGAAACGTGCTCGCCGGAGTGCCGGCAAGATAGACGATATGATACTGAACATGTTCGATACCCCAGGCATGGCATGTCCAGTCGGCCGCAATCGCCGCCATAAGAGAAGGGATCAAAGCTTCATACTGCATGCGCCCGATCGTCAGCACTTCCAACGCAAAGACCGCGCCGGCAATCGGCGTACCGAACACCGCACCGAAACCGGCGGCAATGCCGGCCATCAGCAGGATACGAACCTCGGCGTGGCTTAATCGGAAAAGCTTGGCAAAGGCGCTGGCAATACTGCCGCCGAGCTGTACTGCCGTTCCCTCGCGCCCCGCCGAACCGCCGACCAGATGCGTCAATACGGTCGAGACGAGGATAAACGGCGCCATACGCAGCGGCACGCCGCCGCCGGGCTCATGGATCTGCTCGACGATCAGATTATTGCCGCCCTCCGAGCCCCGGCCAAAGCGCTGGTAGACCAGCACCATCAGAAAGCCCGCGACAGGCATCAGAAAGATCAACCAGGGATGATCGAAGCGCGCCGCCGTCGCCCGGTCGAGGCTCCACAGAAACAACGCACAGAGCGACCCGACCACGGCAGCCATCGGCACCACCAAGATGATCCATTTGAATATGCTGCGCAGTTGCTGAAAGCGATAATGAAAAAATGAGAATGCGGACATCAGTTCGCCTCTCCCGGAAGACCGGCGGTGGGCCTGTCGGGGACAATGATCATTGAACAAGAAAGAAGTGACAACAGGATTGCGGACATGACTCTACTCCATCGCCCGTCAGGCGTATTGAGTAGGAGTCATTAGCGACCCTGAAAATTCAGAGCAGCGGTTCGGCCACCATGGCCCGGCAGAATCCATTACCGTTGGATTTTCCATACAGATAGGCGAATGCCCCTGTCAATCCGGCGTCGCAAGCACGGTCTTCTTCAATCGGCTTTGGCAACCATTTCGATAGGAGCGAGCAAGCCGCCTCCGACCGATGTGCTGACATTGCCCATCCGCTCCGCCGCCCTCGGCCCCATCAGCGCGCCGAGGCTCAGCCCCTGCCCGCCGTTTGCGGCGCTGGCGCGCATCTCCTGCGCCATCCGGATTGCCAATGCGCTGCGATCCTGTTCGAACTCCACCGTGAAGCCGGCCCCTTTGAGCAATTGACGATAGGTCATGGGACTGCACACGAAACTTGTTTCCGGCGTCATTGCCCAGGGCATAGGATAAGGCACCGCGCCGTCGCGAACCTGCATGATCTCGTAAAGGCCGAACCGGCCGCCACGCTTCAGCACCCGCCGTATTTCAGCAAACAACGACGCCTTGTCTTCGATATTCATGCCGACGTGGATCAGCGTCGCGCGCTCGAAGCTTTCATCGGCAAAAGGCAACGCCAGCGCGCTCGCCTGGTGGAACGACACCTGCATGGTCATGCCGCATCGCGCGGTCAGGGCATTGGCGACGTTGACGAATTCCTCGGTCAGATCGACACCGGTGACGATACAACCATACTCGCTGGCTATATAGCGCGCCGAACCGCCAATCCCTGATCCGATGTCGATAAGCCGCATGCCATCGAGCAAATCGAGATCTTTGGCGAATTCCACCGTAGCCTCGCGCCGCCCGAGATGGAATTCATCGACACCGGCGAGATCGTCGATGCTGAGATGCTCGATATCCTTGCCGCTGGCCGTGAGCCCGCCGAGAATCGTCGCCTCCAGTGATCCACGCGTATAGTGGCTTGCAACCTGTTCTTCGGTGGACATGACCCCTTCTCCCATGACCCGCATTCACACGATCATGGAAGAATGCTGCGCCCCCGCCCCCGCTCCGTCAAGCGGTTGCAGCGACACGACGTATCTGGTGGCCCGGCAAATGGTGCATAGGGCAAGATCGGGATCGAGCAAGGGTTTGCGCAGTTCGATGTAACTGGGCAGAAATCCCATCGCCTTCAGACACAACATTGACCGCGCCACCCGGCCCTTCGTTAAGGCTCAGGGCGTTCGTCGGCTATGCCGACTGCTCCTCACGCCATCCTGATCCCTGCAAGCAGTAGGGAGAGTTCCGGTTGCCGGTTTGTGTCCGTCTTGCGATAGATCGATTTCAAATGGGCGCGGGCAGTCTGATAGCTGACGGTACGCTGGGCGGCGATATCGTGCAGCGTCATACCCTGGGCAAGCAGCAGGGCAATTTCCGCCTCGGCGCGGGTCAATCCAAAAAGCTTGGTCAGGGTTGCCGGGCGCTGGTGGACTTTCTCCTCAGGGTCCTCAATGGTCGCAAAGGCACAGGAATGACAGAAAATATCCTGCATGCCGCCATCGAGACGCTGCATGCGCACGATAAGCGGCCGCCTGCCTTTGCGGCTGAGCAGCAGGATATCGGGCTCCCCCGTTGTCAGCAGGTTGTCTTCGCCCAATACGACCTTGAGCTGCCGGTCGAATGCGTTTGCGTCATCCTTGCGGGTCGGACGCATTTGCCCCTGGGTGATCTGCAGATCGGGGCCGAGCAATCGGCGCATCTTCTCGTTGACGGTGGTCACAAGGCCCATCCGATCGAAAAACACGCAGGCGACGTTGGCCATTTCGAAGGCGGCCGCCATGCCCTTCACTTCACTTGCGGATATGTCGCGCATAATTCTCGCCGTGATCATAAGTTTCTGACGAATGCGATATAAATTTCTTGCTTCTTCTCGGCTGTAAGGACCGTCCTTGATCCGCCGCTGCAAGGCAAAAGCCAGGAGATCGTCACCTGACGAAAAACCTATTATTGCCGACCAACGCAGGCCGAAACGTTCTTGGGAATGGTAGAAGTCGAGTGTTTTGAACTCGTCCTCCCCCGCAAAATCCTGCTCGACCATCACTCCCGCACGTCTCATGATCGGCACGTTCTGTCTGCGAAAGTCCTGCTTGTACCACTCTTCCGCGAAATAATTCTCCATCGCCGGAATAAGACTTTCGGTGACGATGAAGGTATTCAGCAACCGACCTTCGATCGGCGCGATGTTGACGCCGTAGGATCCGGTCGCGGCCGAGACCTTCTCCAGCACGACCGGCCACAGCGTCGGATCCAGCGCAGCGCCGAAGAATCCGTCCGTTGCCCGGTCTAGCGCATGGAGATCAAACCGCATTGTCCCCTCACCTCGGCCTGATCGGCCGATCCAAGCACTTCACCCACCATACCCATAAGTATTATGTGCGAATCAGTTTATTGATATAAATTCTAAATAATTCAAGAAACATTTTTGGTATTAGCGATATTTTATAGAATATTCTCAATATACGATATGTCTAATATATAGAAAATAATCAACGATATCATCGTTTTAATAATAAAAACAAAATATACCTTGGAATTGTACTGTCTTCAAAAGAAACGGCCGCCCGAAGGCGACCGCGTGAACGTCGAAGGTAAAAAAGAGGTGCCGTCAAACCTTTAGTTCGCGTCTCTCCACTTCCGTGACCATCGCAAGATCCAGCACCCGCTGCAGATTGGCGGCATGGCGGAAGCTCGGGTCCTGATGGCTGCCGGTCATGACGGCATCGGCGAAACGCTGATAATTGGTCGGCACCGGCGGAACCTCGATAACCTTCCACGTCGCCGTTTCGGTATCATCGCCGAGGCAGGCACGCAGTTCGGAGCCAGCCGGACTATGGGAAATTTCCAGCCCGCCCCTCTCGCCATAGATACGTAACTTCAGTTCGTTGAGATGCCCCGTTGCCCAGCGGCTCGCATGCACGACACCGAGCGCGCCGTTGGCGAAATCGACCGTCATCGAAAAGCTGTCGTTCGCGTCGAGCGTGTATTCGCCGATGCGCTCGTCCGGCGCCTTGTTGAAGGTCTTCAGCCGGGCAAAGACGTGGTCGATATCCGTTGCCGCGCCATAGGCGGCGAAATCGAGGATATGGATGCCGATATCGCCAAGCACGCCGTTCGAACCATGACCGGTCGACAACCGCCACAGCCACTTGGATTCGCTGCGCCAATCGCCCCAGGCCCTCGAGACCAGCCAGCTTTGCAGGTAGGACGCCTCCACATGCTTCACCGTGCCGATCTCACCCGATATCACCATCTCGCGTGCCCTCTGCAGCGGCGCGACATTGCGATAGGTAAGGTTCACCATATTGACGACGCCGGCGCGTTCGGCCGCCTCCGTCATTTCCAGCGCCTTGTCGTAATTCTCCGCAAGCGGTTTCTCGCAGAGCACATGCTTGCCGGCGGCAAGCAGCGGCAAGGTGGTCGGATTATGCGCCCGATCCGGCGTGACGTTGGTCGCCGCGTCGAACTCGCCCCAGGCGAGCGCTTCGTCCAGCGACGAAAAGCGCTTCTTGACATCGAACATATCGGTGAAGGCCGTGAGCCTCGTCGCATCCGTATCCACGGCACCAACGACCTCAACACCTGGAATACGGGCGAAATGCTCCACATGGTTCTTCGCCATGCCGCCCGTGCCAACAACTATGAGACGCATATTGTACCTCAGCGATAACCGGCTTCGCCGGCCTGGTGGAGTTTCGGGCCACGTTCGACGATCGGCTCCAGCGCCTTTTCGACCGGGACATTCGGCGCATCATGGATGCTCGCCTGCGTGCCGAGCGGATTGTGCGCCCACTTGACGCCGTTGATCAGCACCTTCTGCACGGTCTCATTGTGATAGGTCGGATAGGTCTCGTGGCCGGGGCGGAAATAAAAGATATTGCCCGCGCCGCGACGCCAGGTCATGCCGGAGCGGAAAACTTCGCCGCCTTGGAACCAGGAAATAAACACCGTTTCCAGCGGCTCTGGAACGGAGAACTGTTCGCCATACATTTCCTCGTTCTCAAGCTCGAAATGCTCGCCAAGACCGGCGGCGATCGGATGGCGGGGATTGATGACCCAAAGACGCTCGCGCTCGCCGGCCTCGCGCCACTTCAATGCGCAGGGCGTGCCCATTAGCCGCTTGAAGATTTTCGAGAAATGGCCGGAATGCAGCACGAGAAGGCCCATGCCTTCCCAGACGCGCTTGGCGACACGCTCGACGATTTCGTCCTTTACGGCGCCGTGGTCCTTATGCCCCCACCAGACGAGGACATCCGTGTCCTTCAACCGTGCCTCGCTCAGACCATGCTCGGGCTCCTGCAGCGTCGCAGTCGTCGCCTCTATGCCGGCATCCCTATTCAGCGCCTTGGCAATCGTCGTATGCATGCCTTCCGGATAGATCTCAGCGACGACCTTGTTGGTTTGCTCATGGATATTCTCCCCCCAAACGACGGTGCGAATGGTCATTTCGGTGCTCCTCTAAAAACACACTTAATGGAATAGGTTAGCCGATCCAAAGCGCTTTGAGAAATAGCCGCTCAACTCTCCTCTCGGCCTCCTGAGCCAAAGACATAGCCGCTCATTAGCGATTTGACAAAGGCAAAATCGCCGCAACCGAAAACGTTTTCGGTCATATGATATAAACCGTGAATGTAAGGTGTGTAACGCGCTCTAATGCGACACGGATTTCGAAAAAAGATTGACCACGAGCACACCGGCGATGATCAGCCCCAGGCCGATAATGGCAGCCAGATCGAGTTTCTGGCGGAAAAATACCAGGCCGACAACAGAGATCAGCACGATGCCGAGCGCGCTCCAGATGGCATAGGCAATGCCGACCGGAATTACACGCAGGGTCAGCGACAGGAAATAGAAGGCGGCAACGTAACACAGCACAAGCACGATCGAGGGACCGAGGCGGGTGAACTGCTGCGACATCTGCAGAGCCGTCGTACCGATCACTTCCAGTACAATCGCCACCAGCAGCATCGCATAGACAGATGCATTCGCCATTACGGTCTTCCCTTGATTTCTAAAGCTGCGTGAGTTCGATCAGCCGGTCGATCAGTTTTTCACGGGCGCTCTCATCCATCTCATGGCTGCCGAGAAGGTCGGCAAGCCAGAGCCCATCGGTCGCAAGCCGCACGATCGCGGCATCCGCCGAAGAGTCCGTGCCGACATATTCCTCGCTGCGCTCGCGCACCCAGTTCCGCCAGCGTTGCCGCAACTGCGGTTCGCTGAGCAGCACCATCGTCACCTGCGCCCAGTCCTTTGTTTCCTGTGGCTGGTCGCGAAGCGCGAGGCAGGCGCGGAGGTAGCCGCGGGTAAAACGCCCATGCGGCAACGGATCGGCCCGCATCGCCTCCTCGATTGCCCGGTCCAGGCGCTCGAGCAGGCTGTCGAACAACGCCTCCAAAAGGGTATTCTTGTTGGGAAAATGATGCAGCAGCCCGCCCTTGCTCACACCGGAAGCACCGGAAACGGCATCCAGCGTCACCGCCGTCATCCCCTTCTCCGATGCAAGCCGCGCCGCCACCTCCAGCAACTGCTGGCGGACGAGCAAAGGCTGCTTCTTTCTGTGGTGCGCGTCAGACATGCCAACATAACATACCAAATAGACGGTTTCGTCAATGGCAGGTTTGACACTCTGCGCCGGCGGCAGCAATTATTCTCGGCTGCTAGTGCGTACTCTCGATCGCGGAATGATGGGCAACATCGTTCTGGTCGAAGATTGTCAGCTTCGCACTATTGACCGTAAAGGCGATCGGCGCCCCCGTGGCAATGGTGGTCATGCCCGGGTCGGTCCCGATGATCTTCGAGCCGTCCTTCAGCCTGACATGGACGAGCGAGCGGTCACCCAATCGCTCCACCGTCTCGACGGTGCCGGCAATGTCGCCCTCCTCCTCCGTCGTGACCACCAGATATTCGGGCCGGATGCCGAGCGTCAGTTCGGACCGCGTTATACCGTTCAGCGGAACCGACGTCTTGATAACAGATCCATCGGGCAAGGTCGCCGTCGCAAAGCCGCCAGCTTCGCCGACATTGGCTACATTGACGAAGTTCATGCCCGGGGAGCCGACGAATTGAGCGACATAGCGCGTCGCGGGCCGCGTATAGATCTCCACTGGCGTCGCCACCTGTTCGATCTTCTTGTTGTTCAGCAATACGATGCGGTCGGCAAGCGTCATCGCCTCCACCTGGTCGTGGGTGACGAAGACCATCGTTGCGCCCAGTCGTTCATGCAATTGAGCGAGCTCGACACGGGTGCGGGTGCGCAGGCCGGCATCGAGGTTGGACAGCGGCTCGTCGAACAGGAAAACCTCGGGCTCGCGCACGATGGCACGACCGATGGCGACACGTTGGCGTTGGCCGCCGGAGAGTTCGGACGGCTTGCGGTCGAGCAGATGCGGCATCTCCAATATCTTGGCGGCGGCATCGATGCGCTTTGCGATCTCCGCCTTCGGCGTCTTGATGTTCCGGAGGCCGAACGACATGTTGTCGCGAACCGTCATATGCGGATAAAGCGCATAAGACTGGAACACCATCGACACGCCGCGCTCGCCAGGCGGGAGCTGGTCGACGCGCTTGCCCCCGATCCAGATCTCGCCGCTCGTGATCGATTCAAGCCCCGCAATCATCCGCAGCAAAGTCGACTTGCCGCAACCGGACCCACCCAGGAACACGACAAACTCTCCGCGCTGAATGGTCAGGTCTATGTCGTTGAGAACCTGCACCGCACCGAAATGCTTGGTGAGGGATTTGATGTTGATACCAGCCACTTTTTCCTCCTCCAGGAGAATTGAACTTCGTCAGACCTGCCTTGTCCCTCGGCCTACTTGACAGCGCCGACTGCTACGCCACGCGTCAGCGTGCGTTGGAAAATCAGGAAGAAGATCACCGTCGGTGTGACGCCGAGCAAGGATGCCGCCGCAATCGCGGTCGGATCCTGGGTATTGGCGCCGGACAACACGCCCATGGCGACGGAGACCGTTTGGTTATTGTTGGAGACCAGGAAAACCAGGGGGATCAGGAACTCGTTCCAGGTCCAGATGAAGAAGAAGGTTGCCAGCACGGCAAGTGTCGGCCGCAGCACCGGTACGATCACCATCCAAAGGATCTGCCAGCGGCTGGCATTGTCGATCTGCGCCGCCTCGATGATCTCCCGTGGGAACGTCGTCAGGACCGATGACAGAAGATAAGTGCCGAATGCGGTGTGCAAGACGCCGATGATCAGGATCACGGAGAGCATCGAGTCGAACAGACCGACCTGCTTGGCCATGTAGTAAAGCGGATAAACCAATGCTTCCTGCGGGGCCATGATGGAAATCAGCAGGACCACCAGCAATGCCTTTCCGCCCCGCACGCGTCCGATGCCGATGGCATAGGCATTGAGCAGGCTGAGGACGACAGCCAGTATGGCCGTGCACCCGCTGATCAGAATGCTGTTGAAGAGCTTGCGGGTGAAATCGACCGTCGTCCAGAAGTTCTTGAGCGCCGTCAGGTCGAAACTATGCGGCAAGGCAAGCGGACCATTGGCTGCATAGTCCGTCGGCGTCTTGATGGCGTTCAAAGCCGCCAGCAGGAACGGAAAGAGCGTAGCAGCAAGGAAGACGAGCAAGATAGCGAGGACGATCCAGCGGGCAAGGCCCTTCTTCTGGCCGTGATGCACATGCATTTCCGATGCAACCTCGGTCGAAAGCGAAGCCGTGGTCGTCATGTCAGCGCCCTCCCTCTTGTTTCGACTGCATGCGCAGGAAGACGATGCCGAGGACGATCGTCATCGCAGTCTGCAAGGTCGCGATCGCCGCTGCATAGCCGACGCGGTTTGTCGTGAAGAAATGATAGTAAGACAGGTAGGAAGGCACCGTCGTCGCATTGTCCGGGCCGCCGGACGTCAGAACGTAGATCGGCGCGAAGACCTTCAGTGCCGCGATCAGCGTCGTAAGCGCGACGACAAAAATCTCCGGCATGAGCATGGGGATCGTGATGTAACGGAAACGCCCGAACCAGCTCGCATTGTCGAGTTCGGCAGCTTCATAAAGCGAAGGGTCCACGCGCGCCAATCCTGACATGAACACCACCAGGCAATAGCCGACCTGCACCCACACGATGACGGCGGAAACGGCCCAGAGCGCATAGCTTGCATCCCCTAGCCAGTTCTGCGCCATGAAATCGAGGCCTATCCCTTTCAGTACCGCATTGATGATGCCGATCGGATTGAGGATCCACGCCCAGAGGACGCCCGCGGCCGTCAGCGGCAAAATCTGCGGCAGATAGAAGCCGGCGCGGAAGAAACTCGACCAAGCCTCGCTGAATTGGGCGCTGATATAGTCGAACAGGACCGCCGCCAGAACCAATCCAAGAAGAATGGGCACGATCGTCATCGAAATGATGAACAGAAGCGTGTGCTGAATCGAACCCCAGAACACCGCATCGGCGAGCAGCCGTTGGTAATTCTCGACTCCGACATAGCGTGGTGCAATGTTTCCGCCTTTCCAGGTGGTAAAGCTGATCGCGAAATTGGCAATCAGCGGCACGAGCACCACCAGGATAAATCCCAGCATGCCTGGGATCATGTAAAGGTAGTACCCTGCTCTCCCGGCGTTCTGCGACTTCTCCATCGAATTCCTCCAGTTCGATACGGCGAGGCGGCATTGAAGCCGTCCCGCCGCCATGAATTGCCGCCGATGGTTTTATTGAGCCGCCTGCACGTCGTCGTAGGCCTTCTTCAGGCGCGCGACGAACTGATCGGGCGTCGCCGAGCCATTCACCAGACCGGTGGTTGCCTGGATGAGAAGCTCGTAATAGCCAGGCACCGGCCAGTCCGGATAGAAGCCGAGGCCACCCTTGCTGGAAATCTGGTTGAAAAGCTCCACGTTGCGCTTGCCGACTTCATCGGTGATGGCGGCCGGATCGGCGGCAATGGCGACACCGCCAAGATTTGCCTGCGCGTTCTGGTTTGTCTTGCTCAACACCAGATCGATGAACTCATAGGAAAGATCCTTGTTCTTGGCGCTCTTCGGCACCATGAACATGCTGCCCGTGGAGCCGGTGCTGTATTTCGGCGTCGGGAAGATGAACTGGCTCCACTTGAAGTTCTTGATATTGGTCGCGAAATTGCCGTTGTTCCAGGTGCCGCTGACAAACATCGGCGATTTACCGGACGAGAACAGGTTATCGGCACCGCCGGTGCCCTTGAGACCGGTCGAATCCTTGGAGATGTAACCCTTGCTGACCCAGTCGACGATCTTCTGAGCAGCAAACAGGAAGGGCTTGGTGTCGAGCGGCGCCTTGAGGCCCTGGTAGTTCTTGACCCAGGTGTCATCCGCCTGCGTCAGCGCCAGCGTGTAAAGCAGATGCTGCGCGTTGGAATCGACCGTGCCATAGGCGAGCGGCGTAATGCCCTTCTTCTTGAAAGTATCGAGAGCGGCCTCGAACTCGTCCAGGGTGGTGGGCACCTTCACGCCATTGGCCTGGAACATGTCGATATTATAGAATACCGAGACGAATTCGGCGTAGGCAGGAATGCCGATCATCGGGCCGGAGCCATAGATGCCGTTCTCATCATATTTGCTGAGCTGCGTATTGGTTTCGTTGAGGATCTTGTCCCAACCGCGCGACTTGAATTCATCGTCGAGCGGCGTCAGCAGCCCCTGCGAAGCGACGAGGCCGGCCGTGGCGTTACCCTTGTTATATTCGAGCACGTCCGGCGCCTGATCCGAATTAAGGATGAGGCTGCCAGCCTTCTGTAGCTGCTCGAAGGTCTTCTGTTCGAAATTGATAGTGATGTCGGGATGCTTGGCTTTCAGTTCGCCCAGCGCCTGCGTCCATGCCTTGGCCTGGGCAGTATCCGGCAGCTCGTACCACCAGACGTTAAATGTCTTGCTCTGGGCTTGCGCCACACCGGCAGCCAACAGGAGCGACATGCCGGCGGTGAGCGCCAGCTTCGAAAACATGTTCATATATTCTCCTCCACTTCGCGAACCTGACGGTACCCGTCCGACGGCATGGCTCGCGATGCCTGTCGGCGCGTTCCTCTCGACTTTACGTCTGTCCGCCAACCTAGCCCGGCAAACAGTCTTCAGACCTCTCAACGCTCCTCCGTTTCGATGTCCGGGCCGGTCTGGAGCGTTACAAAGCGCCGCTCCAGCCCCTCGATTAACGCACAACTCTTTTCTTAAATCGATCCCGATCCAAACGGTCGCGTCCTATTCGACGAATTCGCCACCGCGACTCTTCTTCAGATAGTTCAGACCGTGGATCTGGCCAGTCATTTCCAGCGCATCGCGATAAACCGGATCATGCCAGCCTTCGATGTCGATCGAACCGGACCAGCCGGCCAGGCGCAGCTCGGAGATGATGTCCGTCCAATTGCTGTCGCCAAAGCCCGGCGTGCGCATGAAGACGAACTTCTCCTTGCCGAAAATGCCGTGTTCGCGGATGACGTCCCAGCGGATCGTCGCATCCTTGCCATGGACGTGGAAGATCTTCTTTGCCCATTTACGGATCTGCGGCAGCGGCTCGATCAGATAGACCATCTGATGGCACGGCTCCCACTCCAGGCCGAGATTGTCGTCGGGCGTCTCGTTGAACATCAATTCCCAGGCATCGGGGTTATGCGCGATGTTCCAGTCGCCGGTGGCCCAGTTGCCATCCATGGCGCAATTTTCAAAGGCGATCTTGATGCCTTTGTCAGCGGCGCGCTTGGCAAGTTCGCTCCACACCTGCTTGTAGCGCGGCAGGCTGTCGGTGAGCGGCTTGTTGCGGATGCGGCCGGTAAAACCTGCAACGCAGGTGGCGCCGAAATGATGGGCGTTGTCGATGCAATCCTTCCAGCCCTGCAGCGTCTGCTGGTCGAGCTCGGTGCTTTCGAGCGGATTGCCGAACATGCCGATCGTCGAAATGGTGATGTCGCGGTCGCCGATGGCGGCGATGCAGCGTTTGCCGAGTTCCGCAAGGTTCTGGCCGTTGGTCGTCTGCCAGAAGAAGGGCTCGAAGCTTTCGAAGCCCAGATCGGCGATCTTTGCGATGCCCTTGGCGGCATCCTCGTTCGTCGCCCTGATCATCGTGCCGATGCGGATGGCCTTTGCCGGATTTGTCATGATGTCACTGTCCTTGTGCTGAAATATCGACACGTCGGCCCGTCTTGGCGCTCTCGATCGCGCCGAGAACCATGGCGAGGCTGCGAATGTTGTCACTGCTTACGGTCTCGGGCGGCTTGCCGGTTTTGATCGCTTCGATGAAGGAGGCGATAACGCTGGCATGGCCATGCGTCTCTTCCTCATGCTTCGGGCCGGGAACCTCGATCGGGGTGAAGCCATGCAACAGGCCCGGCTCGTTGCCGGCGACACTGGCCTCGAAATGCCCCTCGCCGTCCCAGGTCAGCATGCCCTTGCTGCCGGTGAGGCGCCATTGGCTCTCCCAGCTCGTATGCTTACCTTCGGCACACCAGGAGCCGCGATAGCTGAAGACGACATCGTCGGAAAAATCGAAGAGTGCATGGGCCGATGCGCCATGCTTGTACCAGGACCCCACCGGGTTCTTTTCGACGCAGTAGACCGAGATAGGCACCTTGCCCGAAACAAAGCGGGCGGCATCGAAAGTATGGATCGCCATGTCGAGCAGAAGCACATTGTCCATCTCCTCACGAAACCCGCCGAAATGGGGGCCGAGGAAGAAATCGCAATGGACGCCCGTAAGTTCGCCGATCGCCCCCTCCTCCACAAAGCGTCGCATGCGGCGCACGCCGGAGATGAAGCGGCGGTTCTGGATGATGGCATGCACCCTGCCGGTCTCGGCGGCGAGATCGATAAGGGCGGCGCCCTCGGCGAGCGAGGTTGCCATCGGTTTTTCGCTGAGGACATGGCAACCAGCCTTCAGGGCCGTCGATACGACACCGAAACGGGCGGCGGGGATGACGACGTCGAACACCAGATCGGCCTTCGTCGCGGCGATGACTTCGGCAAGGTCCGAGCCGATGACGGCCTCTTCGAGACCGAATTCCTTCGCAAGACCTTCCGCCGTCGCCCGGTTGAGGTCGACGAGGCCAACGATCTGAATGGATTCGGCAAGCGCCGGCGTCGAGGTGACGGCCCTGAGCCAGCCCTTGGACATAGCTCCGCACCCGCACAAAATGGCATTAAATTTCACGATGTCCTCCAGCGGGCGGTGCGTAACCCCTCATGACACGCGCTCCGTAAACGTTTACGATACTATGCGAAAAGATTTTCCTGTGTCAATAGAGGAGGACTACGGAAAATGGCGCATGGAGGAAGACCGCGGCCGATGAAGGGAATTCGTCAGCTTGCCGAGCATCTCGATATCTCGATCGGCACAGTATCACGCGCGTTGAACGGCAAGCCTGATGTCAACGAGGAGACCCGCAAGCGCGTACTCGCCGCCGCAGAACAGCTTGGCTATGTGGCGAACCAATCAGGGCGCAGCCTGCGGCAAGGCACGACGAACGTCATTGGGCTGATGATCCAATCCAGCAGGGAGACTGTTGAAAACAGCGATAATTTCTTTTTGACCGTAACAGGCGGGCTGCAGAGCGTATTGTCGCGCCACAAGCTCGATCTGATCATGTTGCCCTGTCCGCATGACGAAGACCCCTATGAATATCTGAAGCGCATGGTGGCGAGACGCATCGCCGATGCGCTCATCATTTCGGAGACGCATCGCGTCGACAAGCGTTTCGACTTGCTCGCCAAGGCGAAGATCCCTTTCGTAGCACTCGGGCGCAGCCTTTCGGGCACGCAGCATCCATGGGCAGACCTCGATTTCGACGGCGTCGTCAACTGCGCAGTCGACCGGCTCGTGGCGCATGGACATCGCCGCATCGCCATCAGCGCCCCCGCTAGCGACATCAATCTCGGCTTCGTTTTCGTGGAAGGCTATCGCCGCGCGCTGGAGCGGCATCGCATCGCCTACGACCCGGCCTTGATCATTCGCGCCAAATCGAGCGAACAGGGTGGGTATCAAGTCGCCGACGAGCTGTTGCGGCTCGAACAAAGGCCAACGGCCGTGATCCTGATCTACGAACTGATGGCTATCGGCCTCTATCGGCGCATGATGGAAGCCGGCATCATTCCGGGACGCGATATTGCCGTCGTCAGCTTCCGCGAGGCGCCGCGCGCCAAATTCCTGCAACCGGCACTGACCTGCTTTCGCACCTCACTACACGACCTCGGCGTCGAACTGGCCGAAATCCTGCTTTCCGGCATGCCCGCCTACAGCCAGGAATATCCCAGGAAAACGCGCCAGACGATCTGGCCGCTCGAACTCATCCCTGGGGAAAGCGACAGTTTCCATCTGACGGCGGCGGAATAGCGCACGATCTCGGAAGATGCGGAGCAGCTTTTAAACAAGATCGTGCCACTGCAGCGCCGAAACGCCGCATGCAGGCTATCGACAGTTGCAGCCAGCCTCACGAGTTGCCATGTAGAGCGCAGCGAATGGGGGCTGGCATTTGAGCGAAGAGACTATCACACTTTACCAGGCAATCGGCGGCGATCGGACCGTGCGGGCGCTGACGGCGCGCTTCTACGAACTGATGGATACGCTGCCGGAAGCAGCAAACTGCCGCGCCGTGCATCCGCCTAGCCTCGAAGGCTCCATCGAAAAACTTTACGAATATCTGACCGGCTATCTCGGCGGACCGCAGCTCTATATCGAAAAGCGCGGTCATCCGCGCCTGCGCAGCCGCCATTTCGTTGCCGCTATTGGGCCTAGCGAACGCGACGAATGGCTCCTCTGCTTCCGCCGCGCCATGGACGAAACCATCGAGAACGAGAAGCTTCGGGCCATTATCTGGGAGCCGATCGAGCGCCTCGCCTTTCATATGCAGAACCGGGAATGAGAAAAGACATGAGCTTCAGCGCCACAATCCGTCCGCTCACCCTGTTTGTCGCCGGCATACTCGGCGGCGCCGGTGTCGCGCTCGCGGCGGCGGCATCCCATGGCGGCGATGCGCATTTTCTCGGCTCTGCCTCGACCATGTGCCTGGCCCATGCCCCTGCCCTGCTTGCCCTCTACGCCGGATACGACCGTATCCGAACCGCGCCGGTGGCGGCGGTGCTGCTTGGGTTGGGAACACTGATCTTTGCCGGCGATCTCGTCAGCCGCCATTTCGGCGGTGACTCGCTTTTCCCATTGGCCGCGCCGACCGGTGGGCTCGGCATGATAGCAGGATGGGCCGTGGTGGCTCTGGGCGCGTTCTTTAAAAGAGCAGTGACGGAAGCTTGAAGAACCGGCGACTTATCTCGCTTGACTGATATGTAGCGACGCCGTCAAACCCCAGCAACCACATTGAATCCCTCGAAGCGAGGCGGTCCCCAATAGAGCGCCTTGTTATCTCCGGCATTGCGGTGCGCCATGCGGAAATTCTCGGATTTGGTCCAGTTGAGGAAATCCTCTTCGCTGCGCCAGATCGTATGCGAGGAAAAGAGCGTAAAGCCCTCTTCCACATTTGTGCCGCCGCGCAGCAGGCGGAATTCTACGAAACCCGGAACGTCTTCCAACCGTGAATCGCGACCTTTCCAGACGGCTTCAAAAGCGCTCTCGGAACCGATGACGACCTTGAAGCGGTTCATCGCAATATACATGGCTGGATCTCCCGACAGTCAGACCTTCTTGCGGCGCTCGGCAGTTTTGCCCGGCTGCTGTGTAAAGGCAATGACATTCGTGCCGTCGCGCGCAGAAATGCCGAGCGGCGCATCCGGTGCTTCGCCTGGAAGCCGCGCTTGCCAAAAGGGAAAAGCCGTCACGTTCGGAGCCTGCCGTTGCTCTTCGGCGCGGCGCATCAGCAGCTCGTAGAGTTCCGGCACCAAGCCGTCGCCCTTCTGCGAGGCCAGCCTGTGCAGGCCGATCATCATGAACCCGTCAGGGCCTTTGTCAGTCATCGGGAATTGTCTCGCTCGTTCATCGTCTGCAGCGCCCGCTCGAGGCTCGACTTGCTGCCGTTGCGCAAGGGTATGAAAGCCTTGCCGAATTTCTTGCAGCCGGTCTTCACCCGCAGGCAGGCATCGTGACTGATACAGTCGATCGGGCAGAAGACGCAGTCGACGGAGGGCAGCACGGTGTCGATGCGCGACACGGCCTCGCGCAAGCCGCCGTCGTGGTGGATCAGCTCAGCGCCAAAACTGCTGGCGATCTGACGAAGATGCGCCACCTGGCAATCCCGGCCGCCGACATAAAGGAAACTGCGCCCGTCGAGACTGGATCTTGCCGATACCTGCGCCGGCGTTTGCGCCTCGCTGCTATCGCGGCCAAAATCCTTTTTCCCCTTACGCGCCATGCATCACCCGTTTGCTGGTTGCTCTTGCGCGCTCGATTCCGGCGAGCGCAAGCGGACCATATTAAAGTTGATTTTTGCAGTAAAGTATAAAGTTGATAATTTATGTCATATTTTATTGCTGGCTATCGCCCTGTCACCTGAACCTCTTGCGTGAAGGACCAGCTAGGCTTGCCCCATTCCGGTGGCAGCGGCGGAAACGGCGCGGCGCGGCGAACACCATCGGTAACGGCTTCATCCAGTTCAGGAATGCCGGAACTCCGCGCTACGGAGAGGGAACTGAGCTCACCGCCCGAACCGATCGTCAGACGCACACGAACCGTTATGCCCTTTTCGTATTTCGACGACAGGCGGACAGCGCGGCGAATGCGGGACTGCACTTTGCCTGGATAATTGGCAACGGCCGCACTGCCTGAGCCGCTGCGCTGGCCATCGGTTAGCGAATTGGTATTCGACTGCGCGGTTTCGGTGCCTTCTGCAGAACCCTTCTTCGAATCCTGCTCGCTCTCACCGCCCGAGCCGGCCTTCTTTACGGCCTTCGGCACCGGCTTCTTGACGACGTCTTTCGGCTTCTCGACAGGCTTGGCTTGTTGAGCCGGTTTTTCGACCGGGGTCACCACTTCAGTGGGCGGTATGGCCGCTTGTGCAGTTTCCGTCGGCTGCACTTCAACCGGTTCCGCGGGTCGGACTTCGGTAGACTCAGCATCTGTCGGCTGGACAGATGCCGTCATCGGCTGAACCACTGTCGTCTCGGCCGGCGCCTGCGTCGCCAGCACCTCCGGCTCCGGGCTGACGACCGTTTCCGGGGACACCTGTTGCGACGGCTGTGCGGCCTCCATGGTTTGAGGCATCGGCTGAACAGCTTCCGTTTCTGCGGGCGTTACATCGGCTGGCTGCACCGTCTCCGGCTGCACGGCATCTGCCGTTATCTCTTCGGGCTGCGGGTCCTTGCTTTCCTCGCCTGCCGACATCTGGTCCATATCGGAGCTGCCGAGCATGATGACGCTGACGGTATCGCCTGCCTCTTCCACAGCATCTTCGGGCGTTGCAACCATCGTCACCAACAAAGCGGCGACAATGGCAGCGTGAAAGAGGAAGGAGCCTACGCAGGCGAAGGTGACTGTTCTCTTACCCAGCGCGAGGACGCGATCCGGTCTCTCCGCCGACAGATCCATGCTGGGCGGCTCCGACGCATCAGCCACGGGCTCACTCGGATGGGCAGGAAACGAACCAATCTGGGCAAAGCGGCTGTAATGAACAACCGCCTCGGCGGCCGGCGGGCTCGGCAGGCCGTCAAGGCCGGCTAGCTCGTGGCCGGGAAGCACACTCGGATTGTTGTCATTCATGTCACCGCCGGCGCGGCGACGCTCGATGGAAACCTTGACCGAGCGCGAGGCCATAGTCTCAGCCTTCGAAAGGAACGGAAAGCTGTGAACGCGTCGTGAGCGCGGCCTTACACTGCCCCGCCGCCGGACCATCGCATACCGGCGTATCGTTGATGATGATGCGGCTGACACTCTCGCACTTCACACCGGGCATATCGAATTGCCGCACCCGCTTCTTGCCGACCGGCAGGTCGCGAAAATCAAGAACGGTCACGCGGTCGACCGCATTCTTGTCGTTGAAGAAGGCAAGCTCGAAGGAGATCTTGCCGATCGGTGTTGCCAGATCGTTTTCCGCGACGAAGGTCATCATGCAGCCCTTCTGAGACGGCACGAGCGCATTAAGTTCGACACTGAGCTTCGGCGCATTCGCCGAAGCCGCGGTCGCATCTTGCGCGAAGGCCGGGAGGCAGGAGGCAATGGTGAACAGCCCGCCGGCAGCCAGCGCCAAAATCGTTTTCGTCGGCATCGGCAATCTCTCCTGAATATCTGCTGGCGAGCGCAGATCGAACATCGATGCTCCTGCGCGCATCGCCCAAAATTTAAACTTGACTCTTACAGTCTTCTATTGCGTCTTTAGGAAACCTTGAGTATGTGAGTCAAGATAAATCTGGCCGGAACAGAACCCGGCTTCCTATGAATTTTCAGGCCAAACCAAGCAGGATGATTGCTGAGAAAACACCAATACAGCCGGTGCCGCCGACAGCCGCACCGCACATTAGAATTGTCGAGAGCACGGATATTTTTCGTGGCCAGACTGAAATCATGATCAGGCACGAGGGCATCATCTACCGGATGAAAATCACGCGCCAAGGCAAACTCATTCTCAACAAATAGGCATTGCAGATGACTGAGACGACCAGAGAAACGATCCGATTGGCCCCAGCCGAGATCCGCGCCTTCCGCGCCGAAAATTCGAAAATGCGCGAGCGCGATATCGCCGCTCGATTGGGCGTTTCCGAAGCGGCGCTGGTTGCCGCGGAAGTCGGCATTTCCGCCATTCGCATCGATGCCGATGCCCACCGGTTCCTCGCCCACGTCGCTTCCCTCGGCGAAGTCCTGGCGCTGTCGCGCAACGAAAGCGCCGTGCATGAAAAGATCGGGGCTTACGAAAACATCAAATCAGGCGTGCAGGCGGCCATCGTGCTCGGCGAGAACATCGATCTGCGCATCTTCCCGAAGCGCTGGGCGCATGCCTTCGCCGTCACCAAGACGGATGGCGACCAGCAGCGGCTCAGCCTGCAATTCTTCGATAAGGCCGGCGACGCCGTTCATAAGGTGCATTTGCGCCCCGCCTCGAATGTCGAGGCCTATCACGCCATCGTCGCCGAACTGCGGCTCGAAGATCAGTCGCAGGATTTTTTAGAGGATCGCTCGGGCTACGATAACGGCGAGATCGACGGCGATGTCAGCCGGGACGAACTGCGCGACCACTGGAGCCGCATGACGGACACGCATGAATTCTTCGGCATGCTGAAAAAGCTGAAGATCGGCCGCCAGGCGGCGATCCGCACGGTCGGCGACGATTATGCCTGGAAGTTGGAGACGAACGCGGTCGCTGAGATGATGTATGCTTCCGTTCGCGAAGGTCTGCCGATCATGTGCTTCGTCGCCAATGACGGCATCGTGCAGATCCATTCCGGGCCAATCTTCAATGTGCAGGCTATGGGCCCCTGGATCAACGTCATGGACCCCACCTTCCATCTGCATCTGCGCCAGGATCACATTGCCGAGGCCTGGGCCGTGCGCAAGCCGACGAAGGACGGTCACGTCACCTCGCTCGAAGCCTACAACGCCAAAGGCGAGATGATCATCCAGTTCTTCGGCAAGCGGAAGGAAGGCTTCGACGAGCGTCCCGACTGGCGCGCCATTATCGAGAACCTGCCGAAGGCCGACGCCAGCGTTGCCGCGTAAGGATCGAGCCATGACGATGTTGAAGAACCTCAAGCGCATCAAGCCGTGGGAAATCGCGCTGACGGCGATGGTGATGACTTTACCACTGGTTCCCGCAAGCCCGATCAAGGGCGGCTATAGCCTGGTTGAGCGCGCCCATGCCGCGGAAGCGCCGAAGATCGACACGTCCCGCCTCGTCTCGATTGGCGGCGATGTCACCGAGATCATCTACGCGCTGGGCGAGGAAAACAGGCTAATCGCCCGCGACTCCACCAGCATGTATCCGGAATCGGCAGCCAAGCTGCCCGATGTCGGCTATATGCGAGCGCTGTCGCCGGAGGGCATCCTAGCCGTCAATCCGACCGCCATCATCGCGGTGGACGGCTCCGGCCCGCCGGAGGCTTTGATGGTGCTGCGCAATGCCAGCGTGCCTTTCGAAACCGTGCCGCAGACCTATGACCGCGACGGCATCTTGAAGAAGATCGACGTCGTCGGCTCGCTGCTCGGCGTGCCGGATAAGGCGAAGGCGCTCGAAGACAAGGTTGCCGCCGATCTCGACGCAGCGATTATAGACTCCGGGAAACGCCCTGAAGCCGAACGCAAACGCGTGCTATTCATCCTGAGCAACCAGAACGGCAAAATCCTCGCTTCCGGCGGCGCCACCGCCGCCGACGGCATCATCAAGCTTGCCGGCGCCATCAATGCCGTCGACAGTTTTTCGGGCTACAAGCCGCTGACCGACGAAGCGATCATCGAGGCCAAGCCCGACGTCATCCTGATCATGGACCGCGAAGGTCCGCTGTCGATAAAAAAGGACGACCTCTTGAAGCAGCCGGCGATTTCGCTGACGCCCGCGGCGAGCCGCAAGGCGATCATCCGCATGGACGGCCTGCACCTGCTCGGCTTCGGGCCGCGTACCGCCAGCGCCGTGCGCGAGCTGAACGCCGCGATCTACGGAGGCTGAGGTGGCGCTCAACGAGGTCATGCCGGGGCTGAAGCGCATGTCGCACAGAAGGGACCGCCGCCATCACGAGGGCGACCGTACTGCGCTCTCCCTCTTCGTTTTGGCTGGCCTCGTGATCTCCGCCCTCCTTGCGTTCTCGTTTTCGATCACGACCGGCGCCTCCGATGCCTCGATCGTCGACGTCATCGGCAGCATGATAAGCGGCGGTGCGGACAGCGCATTGAGCAGCCGCGACCGTATCATCATCTTCGACATCCGCCTCCCCCGCGCCATTCTCGGATTCCTGATCGGTGGCGGGCTCGCAGTGTCGGGCGCGGTCATGCAGGGCCTGTTCCGCAATCCGCTGGCCGATCCCGGCCTGATCGGCATTTCGGCCGGTTCCAGTCTCGGCGCAGTGGGAATGATCGTCCTCGGCGGCGGCATCCTTGCCCCCGTCGCGCATCTCTTCGGCATCTTTTCCCTGCCGATCGCCGCTTTCATCGGCGGCCTCGTCACGACCGTGCTTCTCTACAGAGTGGCGACGCGGCACGGACAGACATCCATAGCGACCATGCTCCTGGCCGGTATTGCGCTCGGCGCGCTGGCGCTGGCGGCGACCGGCCTGCTGATCTACATGGCAGATGATCGGCAATTGCGTGATCTCACCTTCTGGAGCATGGGGTCGCTCGCCGGTGCGACCTGGACCAAGATCGCCGCCGCCGGACCGATCATCGTCCTCTCCATGCTGCCACTGCCCTTCATGGCACGCGGTCTCAATGCACTGACGCTCGGCGAAGCGGCAGCCTTCCACATGGGAGTCGCCGTGCAGCGGCTAAAGAATATTGCTATCGTCAGCGTTGCGGCCGCAACCGGCGCCTCCGTCGCGGTCAGCGGCGGCATTGGCTTCGTCGGCATCATCGTGCCGCACATCCTGCGCATGGCGATCGGCCCGGATCATCGCTTTCTGCTGCCGGCCTCCGCCCTGCTCGGCGGCTCGCTGCTCATGATCGCCGACGTGGTGGCCCGCACCGTCGTCTCGCCTGCCGAACTGCCGATCGGCATTATCACCGCTGGTGTCGGCGGGCCTTTCTTCCTGTGGATGCTGCTTCGGCAGCGTTCGCGCCTCAGCCTGTGAGTTTTCGATGATCGACGTCTCTGACCTTTCCGTGCGGTTCTCCGGCAAGACAGTCGTGCACGACGTTTGCTTTACCGCCGAAGCCGGCGCGCTGACGGCGATCTGCGGGCCGAACGGTTCGGGCAAGACGACGACCATGAAGGCCATTTCGGGGGAGCTCGCCTATCAAGGTTCGGTGCGCCTCAACGCATCGGAGATCGGCAGCCTTCAAGCCTGGCAACTGGCTGAGATGCGCGGCGTGCTGCCGCAGGCGAGCGCCATCTCTTTTCCCTTCACCGTTCGCGAAATCGTCCGCATGGGGCTGACGAGCGGGCGCAACAGCCGTCCCGAGCAGGCCGATCGCATCGCGGCGGAGGCCCTCTCCTCCGTCGATCTCGCCGGCTTCGAAGGGCGCTTTTATCAGGAGCTTTCCGGTGGCGAGCAACAGCGCGTCCAGCTCGCCCGAGTGCTATGCCAGATCTCCGAACCCATCGTCGACGGCAAGCCCTGCTGGCTGCTTCTCGATGAACCCGTCTCTAGCCTCGATATCAGCCATCAACTGACCATCATGACGCTCGCCCGGCAATTCTGTCGGCGCGGCGGCGGCGTCATCGCCGTCATGCATGATCTGAACCTCACGGCCCTCTTCGCCGACCAGATAGTCCTGCTCAAGAACGGACGGCTGCGAGCAGCAGGCCCCGTGGGGGACGTTCTGACCGACCAGCATTTGCAGGATGTCTTCGGCTGTGCGCTCAGGGTCAATCGCGTTCCCATCGACGGCGTCCCATTCGTTCTCGCCCACAGTGCACTGACGCACTGACCTTCCTTTCGTCAAATCCGGAACTTTTCGTTGCATCGCCGCGTTGATGATCGGTGATCCAGATCAATGTTCTGCGCAAATCAGCAGCAATATGTCTGGCAGCATTCGCTCATCGCAAAAGTCGGCGCAGCTTTGCGGCGCCAGGCCACAGACGCTAACGACGTAAGGGAGCAAGACCATGGCAACCATCCTCCATTCGGCGCGAGCTAAGCGTAATGGCGGCAGCCTACATGACCTCGAAGCCAGCATTGAGGAGCAGATCGAACATCTGCGCAACGAAATTGCCGCTTTCGCCAAGATCGTCGGTGAAAACAGCGCGATCCAGAGCAAGACGATGCGCGCGCGCGCCGAAACCGGGCTTGAGGATTTGACAGCTCGCGGCGAAGACCTGCTGCGTGAATTGCAGCACGGCTATGCGAAGGGTACGCGCGAAATGCGCAGGACCGTGCGCCAACACCCCATTGCCACCATCGGGGCTGCTGCAGCTTTCGGATTGGCGTTTGCCCTGCTTCTGTCGCGCCGTTAAGGAGCCGCAATGCTAGCTCCGTTACTCGGCCTGCTTCTCTCGGGCACATTGCATCGCACCGTTGCGCGCACGAAACGCAGCGGTGTTTTCATTGGCATCGCCGCTATCCTCTTTCTGACGGCCTATGCCTTTGCCCTCATAGCGGCCGCCATCTGGCTGGCAACCATTTACGGCGCAGCCGTTTCGGCGCTGCTGATTGCCGCCGGCGCCCTGGTGCTCGCCGTGATCGTTCTCGTCATCATGATGATCATCAACAAGCAGGAAGAACGCCGTGCCCGCGAACGCCGCGCCGCCTTGGAAACCATGGCCGTCGCGGCACTCGGCCTTGCAAAGTCGCAACCGCTGCTGACCGCCGCCATTGCGACCGCCCTGGTGTTCGGCAACTTGATGAGCACAAAGAGGCGGGATGATTAGGGCGACTTGATCGGCTCATGCTGCATCACAAGTCCGCACATCACGGCAAACAGGCGCGCTAAAGCCTCATGGGCGCAACAGAATCCGTCCGCGCCAGCAGGCGAGGACAGATCGCATGATTTAGAAGGCAAACGCCTTGGACGTCAAAGGCGCTGAGGTGGCGTCCGGACCAAAGTCGGCTTCTCCGGAAATCTGCAGCAATTCCTGCAGGCGCTGCCGGGCGCGGTTGACCCGGCTCTTGATGGTGCCCACGGCGCAGCCGCAGATTTCGGCGGCTTCCTCATAAGAAAAACCGGACGCGCCGACCAAGATGATGGCTTCGCGCTGATCGGGCGGCAATTGATCCAGCGCCTTGCGGAAATCCTGCAGGTCGAGCGCACCGTACTGCGAGGGATGCGTTGCCATCGATTCCGTGAACAGGCCATCACTGTCCTGCACCTCGCGGCCGCTCTTGCGCATCTGGCTGTAGAGTTCATTGCGCAGGATGGTGAAGAGCCAGGCCTTCATATTCGTGCCCATCTCGAAATGGTCCTGCTTGGCCCAAGCCTTCATGATCGTGTCCTGCACGAGATCATCGGCACGGTCGTGGCGGCCGGTCAACGAGATGGCGAAGGCGCGTAAGCTCGGCAGAGCAGCCAGGAGTTCGCGCTTGAAGCTCGGTTGCGGTTCCATGACGCTTCCTCCTTAATCGGAGACTTTTGCGGAAGCCAAACGTTCGGCCTGATCCAGCTTCTCGAGCAGGTCGAGCAAGCGATCCGGGATAGCCTCATCCTGCACCGCGGCATAGAATGAGCGCAGCCGATTGCCGATTTGATTGTTAGGATCGAGGATATCGGCGGCACGCACGTCAGGCCGTTTACGGTCCGCGTCCTCTTGATTTTGGGTGGTCATTTAGCCTGCTCGCTTCCGCATTTCTTGCGTTCATGGATGCGGGGTGTACCTCTATGCACCCCAGTTTGGAAGGTCCTCACGTCCGCTTCGGCCCGAATCGGAGAAGTTGAACCTAGTGTTCGTCGGCAGGGGTAATGTACTTCTCCAAAAAAAGTTCCGGTGCCGAGGAACTTTTTTACTGAATTTGCGTTTGTTTGTCATTGCAGTCTTGGAGGCTGTGTTTCAATTAGGAATTAATAAAGGGCGGGAGCCATTGATGACACTTTCCACACGCATTGCGCCGCATCTTCCTTATTTGCGCCGCTACTCCCGTGCTCTGACCGGGACACAGACATCGGGTGACGCCTATGTCGCGGCGGTTTTGGAAGCGATCATTGCTGATCTTTCCATATTCCCGGACACGTCCAACGACCGCGTTGCACTCTATAAACTCTTCACCCAACTCTTCGGTTCCACGGCGATCCAGATACCCGAGCCAACCTCTCCCTATGCTTGGGAACAGCGCGCCTCGGTCAATCTTGCCAAGGTTTCTCCGGTCGCCCGCCAGGCCTTCCTCCTCGCCTCCGTCGAAAACTTCCGTCTCGGCGAGATCGCCGACATTCTCGAGGTGACCGAGACCGAGGCCATGAATCTGCTGGACAAGGCATCCCAAGAGATTTCACGCCAAGTCGCCACCGACATCATGATCATCGAGGACGAACCGCTGATTGCGATGGATATCGAGCAGATGGTGGAAAGCCTCGGACATCGCGTCACCGGCATCGCCCGCACCCATGCGGAAGCGGTTGCCCTGCATAATGCCACCAATCCCAGCATGGTGCTCGCCGACATCCAACTTGCCGACGGCAGCTCAGGCATCGACGCCGTCAATGACATCCTCAAGACGTCGAGCATTCCGGTCATTTTCATTACCGCTTTCCCCGAGCGCTTGTTGACCGGCGAGCGGCCGGAGCCGACCTTCCTCGTAACCAAACCATTCAATCCCGATATGGTGAAAGCTCTGATCAGTCAGGCCCTTTTCTTTAATGAAACCACAAAGGTGGCCGCCTGACCCGAATCGACACTTTGTCGCGGAACAAAGAAAGCAACCGGACGTTCCGGGAGCTTAGGGACGCTTTACCGACTGTTATAGCGAGTGATTGTATAAACCGGATTGAGTTCTTCCGGCTGAGAATACCCTGTCGGCGGGGTTCTCGAAATTGGAGTGAAAGGCAAGCCGGTGAATACGACTGAACCATTATCCGGCATGCCTCTGAGTTTTGAAGGCAAGGCCGCTATGATGGAGCGGGCGCTCAATAGCGCCGGCGTCTCGATCCTCTTTCAGGATACAAGCCTCGCGATCCGCTATGCTGAAAACCTGCCCGACCACCTGAAACCGTCCCTCATCATCGGCGGCACGGACCGCCATCTTTTCGGCGAGAAGGATGGTGAGCACCTCACTCAATTGAAACGCGGAGTGCTCGAAAGCGGCAAGCCCGTCAGCGCGGAAGTGGAGTTCGTGACCAGCGACGGCGTGCGCATCTACGAGCTGAAGATCGAGCGCATCGGTGGCCGCAAGCCGCAGGGCCTGCTTTCCGTCATCACCGAGGTCACGGAGACCCGTCACCGCGAAAAGGTGCTGAAATCGCTGCTGCGCGAGCTGTCGCATCGCTCCAAGAACCTCCTGGCGATCATCCAGGGCATCGCGACGCAGACGGCGCGTCATACGCTGTCGCTCGACAATTTTCTGATCAAGTTCCGCGGCCGCCTGCAATCCCTGTCGAATTCGCAGGACCTGATCACCGATTCAAGCTGGCGCGGCGCCTATCTGTTCGAACTTGCCGAAAAGCAATTCGCCCCCTATTGGCCCGATGCCGGCGTGCCGATGCCGATCTACGGCATCAACGCGCATCTCACGCCGAATGCGGCCGTCCATCTCGGTCTTGCCCTGCACGAGCTGATCGTCAATTCCGCCTCCCACGGCGCCATCTCCGCCGGCGCCACCAGCATCACGCTGAATTGCAAGGAGTCCGAACTCGACGGCAAGAAGGCGATCGAAGTAGCCTGGTCGGAGCGCTTCTATTTCCCCGCCGACCATGAGTTCGAGGACAACAGCTTCAGCCGCACCGTGCTGGAGCGGGTCGTGCCCACATCGATGAACGGGCGCGCCCAGTTCGCGATCGACGATGACAGCATCGGCTATCGCCTGACGATACCCGAAACCGAATACGAAATCCTGAAGCGCCGCTGACAATCCGAAACGAAGACTGCAAAAGAAAACAGCCAGCGCGAGGGCGGCGCACTGGCTGCTTTTCACTCATCGGGAGGGGACCGTGAGTAGATGCCCGGTGATGAGTTTTGGGGGCGTGCATCGGTTGATGCGATCATCACCAAGACACCTTCTTAACGACGGCGCCCAACCTTGGTTCCATCTTTCTAAAAAAAATTTTGATTTTTTTCTCGCGCGTCCATCGCGAACTTCAAAAACGGGCGCCAACGAATGTTTATAGCCACGCTGGACTTGGAAGCGTCCGGCTTGCCCTCCAATCAGCCAGCAATCGATCCTCGAAAATAAACTAAAACATATGTTTAGCGGAGACCCCTCCGCTGCCCGCTAGGCTAGTTTCCGTCCACAAACATACGTATTTCGGCGCGTTTACAAGGGCTTGTGCTTGGAGGAGAGAGTAGTTTAGGGCGACCGACAGGATCATGGGCGCTTGTTGTTGGACAGTATACAGTTGGCGGCGCTGAGGCGTACGCCATGAAGGCCGGCATTGGTAGCGACGGCGTAATTCCAAAAGCTAGTCGGAGTTCAGGTCGGTTTGAGGCGGGTGAAGAGGACGAGGTTGTAAGCCACAACGGAGGACCAGACGTAGGTCTTGAAGTGGTCAAGGCCCCGCCAGGTGCAGCGTGCCAAGCCGTAGGCACGCTTGAGGCATGATATTCCGGCTTCGATACCGGCGCGGAAGTTGCGCAGCTTGCGATAGACCCAATTGCTTCTGACCATGTCCTCGACCTTGAGGCCAGCTTTTTTGTGGAATGCCATGTCGCGAACGCCCCAGGTCTTGGCTGTGGCCAGGTTGCCGCGACTGGCAAAGCCGCCGTCGGCCGCCGCCTGCCGCGGCGCGTGTCCATAGACGGCGATGTGGCGCTCCAGCATTGGCAGCAGCCGCTCGCTGTCGGGCGGATTACCCGCCTCGATCACGAGATCGAGGATCATGCCGCTTCTGCCGGTGGTCAGGTTGAGCTTGTGGCCGTATTCGGTCTCGCGGCTACCTTTGACGATGATATCGGCATGGGGTTCGAACAGGCTTACCAGCTTCTCGCCCGCCGGCAGCTTCTCTCCCGCCAGTACTCGCCGCTCGCTCTGTTTGATGATGCGTTCGATCAGCGGTCGATAGCGGCAAACCTGGGCCTGCCAGAGTTGGACGAGCGGATTGCTCGCCACGCCCAGTCGCTCGGTTGCCTGCTTCAGATATGCCAAGGTCGCGCGGGCGATCGCGATCAGCTCACGGTAGAGCCGGGCCCGATTGGGCTGACCGCGTGTGAACTGGATTTTGCGGGCACGCTTCTTGGCCGCGCGGCAATGATCGCGCCATGCCAGGCCGGCGCCGACCAAGGTATCTGCCTTCTTCAGCAGGCGCACCATGACCCGCACGGCATCCCACAGCAGGCTGCTGTCGCTCGGTTCGTGTATGAGTGCTGAGGTCACTGTACTGTCCAGCCGCACGACCGTGCCGTCCTCCAGCTTCGCCTGCCGAGCGCTCGACAGCAGCGCCCGATTGATCGCTTCCCAGGTCTCGGGTCGGATCGCGCTGATCGTCTTTTGCAGCACTGACTTTTGCGGGCTCCATGACCACGGCAGACGCGCAAAGGCCCGAAACGATGCGGAGTCCTCGAGATGGAACGCCAGTTCCTGGTAGCTCAGCTGCCGGTATTGCTTGAGCAATGCGCAACGCAGCACTGCCTCGGCCGGCAGCCCTTGCCGTCCGGTGGGCTTGACACCGTGCCGACCCAGATCCCGACCCACCAAGCCAAACAGATCGTGATGCTCGTCCAGCCACTGCGACATCGCCTTCAGTTCGTGGCCGATCTCGTGCGTAGCGAAAACATCGAATATACTGGCTTGGACGGTGCGTTCTTGGCGCATTGTCGGCTCCGGCGGTTGCAGATTGTGCTTCGGAATCAGTGGCATGAGCCCAAAGTATACCTGAAACCGCCGGGCCTTACCCGCGCAAAATTCAGATTCACGTAATAATATCAATAAGTTGTCGTTTGTGGACGGAAACTAGGCTAGGCGGCCATGACAGCTATCCCTATGCTTGCAATGCCGGAACTCTCCAAAATTTTACCGTTTGATAAATTTTTTAACCTGAGTTACCGTTCATTCCACTGGCCGTTTACTATAATGAGGGAACTTCAATGGGACGACTGGAAACTGGGATTCATAAAGGCAGGCTGACGCCGGCCGAATATGATCAGAACTTTTCCGATCTGCATCCGCGCCTTGACCGTCACGAGGCATTGGTCGCTGCCGACCGCTGTTATTTCTGCTACGACGCGCCGTGCATGACGGCCTGTCCGACCTCCATCGACATTCCGCTGTTCATCCGGCAGATCTCGACCGGCAACCCCATCGGCTCGGCCAAGACTATCTTCGACCAGAACATTCTGGGCGGTATGTGCGCGCGAGTCTGTCCCACCGAACAGCTCTGCGAGCAGGCCTGCGTGCGCAATACTGCCGAAGAGCGCCCCGTCGAAATCGGCCGCCTGCAGCGCTATGCTACCGACACGGCAACGGCCGAGAACAAGCAGTTCTATGCCCGTGCCGCTTCGACCGGCAAGAAGATCGCCGTCGTCGGCGCCGGTCCGGCCGGCCTTGCCTGCGCCCACCGCCTGGCGGTGAATGGCCATGACGTCACCATCTTCGACGCCCGCGAAAAGGCCGGCGGCCTCAACGAATACGGCATCGCCACCTACAAGACGGTCGACGATTTCGCCCAGAAGGAAGTTGACTATGTTCTGTCGATCGGCGGCATCGAAGTAAAGCACGGCCAAGCGCTCGGCCGGGATTTCAGCCTTGCCGATCTTTCGTCGCAGTATGACGCCGTCTTCCTCGGCCTCGGCCTCGCCGGCGTCAACGCGCTGCGTGCCGAAGGCGAAGATCTCGACGGCGTCGCCGATGCCGTCGCCTATATCGCCGATCTGCGCCAGGCCAAGGACAAGGCCGATATCGCCATCGGTCGCCGTGTCGTCGTCCTCGGCGGCGGCATGACCGCGATCGACGCTGCCGTGCAGGCAAAGCTGCTCGGCGCCGAAGAGGTGACGATCTGTTATCGCCGCGGCAAGGAGCATATGAACGCCTCGGAATACGAGCAGGACCTTGCCGCTTCAAAGGGTGTCATCATTCGCCACTGGCTGGCGCCGAAGCGTATCCTCGACAAGGACGGCAAAGTCGCCGGCATCGAAGTCGAATATACGGAACTACGCGACGGCAAGTTGACCGGCACCGGCGATACTGGCGTCATCGCCGCCGATCAGATCTTCAAGGCGATCGGCCAGACCTTCGAGGCCTCCGGGCTCGGCGCATTGCGCATGGAATCCGGCCGCATTTCTATCGACGGCGAAGGCCGGACCTCGCTTGACGGCGTCTGGGCCGGCGGCGACTGCGTGCTCGGCGGCGACGACCTGACGGTCTCCGCCGTTGCACAGGGTCGCGACGCGGCCGAATCCATCAATCGTGCGCTCGCTGCCGCCAAGCCGGCCGCTGCAGTCGCCTGAAAGGAGAACCAAAATGGCTGATCTCCGCAATAATTTCATCGGCATCAAATCCCCGAACCCGTTCTGGCTCGCCTCGGCGCCGCCGACCGATAAGGCCTACAACGTCGAACGCGCCTTCAAGGCGGGCTGGGGCGGCGTGGTCTGGAAGACGCTGGGCGAGGAAGGCCCGCCGGTCGTCAACGTCAACGGCCCGCGCTATGGTGCGATCTGGGGCGCCGATCGCCGCCTGCTCGGCCTCAACAATATCGAGCTGATCACCGACCGCGACCTCTATACCAACCTGCGCGAGATGAAGCAGGTGAAGATGAACTGGCCGGACCGCGCCCTGATCGCCTCGATCATGGTGCCCTGCGAGGAGCAGGCCTGGAAGGCCATCCTGCCACTGGTGGAAGAAACCGGTGCCGATGGCATCGAGCTCAATTTCGGCTGTCCGCACGGCATGTCCGAGCGCGGCATGGGCTCCGCGGTCGGACAGGTGCCGGAATATATCGAAATGGTCGTGCGCTGGTGCAAGCAATATACCCGCATGCCCGTCATCACCAAGCTGACGCCGAATATCACCGACATCCGCAAGCCCGCCCGCGCCGCCAAGGCCGGCGGTACGGACGCCGTGTCGCTGATCAATACGATCAACTCGATCGTCTCCGTCGATCTCGACAATTTCGCGCCGAACCCCACGGTCGGCGGCAAGGGCAGCCACGGCGGCTATTGCGGCCCGGCAGTCAAGCCGATCGCGCTCAACATGGTGGCCGAAATCGCCCGCGATCCCGAAACCTACGGCCTGCCGATCTCCGGCATCGGCGGCATCACCACCTGGCGTGACGCAGCCGAATTCCTGGCGCTCGGCGCCGGCAACGTGCAGGTCTGCACCGCCGCGATGACCTACGGCTTCAAGATCGTCCAGGAAATGATATCGGGCCTCTCCGACTGGATGGACGAAAAGGGTCACCGCAATCTGGACGACATCATCGGCCGCGCCGTGCCGAATGTTTCCGACTGGCAGTATCTCAACCTCAACTACATCGCCAAGGCAAAGATCGACCAGGACGCCTGCATCAAATGCGGCCGCTGCTACATCGCCTGCGAAGACACTTCGCACCAGGCGATCACCAACATGGTCGACGGCGTCAGGCACTTCGAGGTGATGGACGAGGAATGCGTCGGCTGCAATCTCTGCGTCAGCGTCTGTCCGGTCGAAAACTGCATCACCATGGAAGCCTTGCCGGCAGGCGCGCTCGACAAGCGCACCGGTAAGGTCGTCGACCCGAACTACGCCAACTGGACGACCCATCCGAACAATCCGATGGCTCGGCAGGCGGCGGAGTAACAGCGCAAAATATCGGCGGGAACAAAAAAGGGGCGGTCGCAGCTTGCTGCGGCCGTCTTTTTCATGGTCGCAATAGCCTTGCTCAGAAAATGTGTCTTGCGGCTCGCGGAAGCACGAAAATCGAGCTATAGGACGCGCGCTGCAGACAATCGCAGCAACAGCAACACAGAGGAGGCGGCCATGTCACGCAAATCCAGAATCCTCCATGACGTGAGCTTTTGAGGCCACGTCCAAACGACGCAAGTCATTCCCATCGGAAACTCGGGTAAAGACCGGCTCGCAATTCATCCATGGTGATGTCGAGCTGATCGAAAAACTCGGCCGTAACGATCCCTGCCCCTGCGGTTCCCGGAGGAGGTTTCAAGAGCTGCTGCCTGAAATCAGGCCGCTATGACGGCATCGAACGGGATTACTATTTTTGGAGAGCGGAGCTGAGCTCCATCAGCCCCCAAGTGCGGCGCAATCTTTTCGCGGGATTGCGCCGCCGCTTACGACCGCCGAATGCCGAGACCATCGACGAAGAGCTTCTCCAGATAGCGGGCCGCGTCCTCGAAACGCCCCTCGCCCGAATGTTCCTGCCCAAGCACTGCACGCACCTGCACGTCGAAATCCGCGTAATGCTGCGTCGTGGACCAGATGGAGAAGATCAGGTGATAGGGATCGCATTTGGCGATCTTTCCGGCCTTCGCCCAGGCGCGGATGACCTCGGCCTTTTCATCGACAAGGCTCTTCAGCGGACCTCGGAGTTCGTCCTCGACATGCGGCGCTCCCTGCAGCATCTCGTTCGCGAACAGGCGGCTTTCCCGCGGAAAATCGCGGGCCATCTCCAATTTGCGGCGGATATAGGAGCGGATCTCGCTTTCGGGATTGCCATTGGCGTTGAAGGCGCGCAGGGGCTCCAGCCAGGTAAACAGCACGCGGTCGATCAGCGCCCTATGCATGGCTTCCTTCGTGCGGAAATAATAAAGCAGATTGGGTTTCGACATGCCGGCGACTTCGGCGATTTGGTCGATGGTAGAGCCGCGAAAGCCGTGTACTGAAAATACGTCCAGCGCGGCTTCGAGTATCACTTCCTCTTTTTCTTCCTGGATGCGAGTGCGGCGTTGCGTCTTGGCGGCTCTGGGGATGGCCATGTCTGCTTTGTTTCTCCTTGAAATCCAAGCCCTTCGGCCAAGCCCTCATTCCCCTGCCCATGCTCCGATTTTGGGCAATTGCCTTTAATTTTGTCGGGAATTTTCGTGCTTTTCGTCTTGAGCGCCGCCACGGAAGTTGTAATGTTTACCAATCGGTCAAATTATCTGCCAGATGTCTTTTAAAGGCAACCGGCGATTTTCCGGGGCGACAAAAACAAGCAAGCGCACCGGAAGCGACCATCGGGAACAATTGGGCATGCGCCTTGCATGACCCGGGACAAACAGGTGAGGATTGCATCATGGTGGCAGCGCCAGGGGAAAACATGCGTATCAATGGCGACCGCCTTTGGGACGCACTGATGGACATGGCGAAGATCGGCCCCGGCATCGCCGGCGGCAACAATCGCCAGACGCTGACCGACGCCGACGCCGAAGGCCGCAGCCTTTTCAAGACGTGGTGCGACGAAGCCGGCTTGACGGTGGGCGTCGACAAGATGGGCACGATGTTCGCGACCCGCCCCGGCACGGATCCGGATGCGCTACCGGTCTATGTCGGTTCGCATCTCGACACCCAGCCGACCGGCGGCAAATATGACGGCGTGCTCGGCGTGCTCGGCGCGCTGGAAGTTGTTCGCACGATGAACGATCTCGGCATCAAGACCAAGCATCCGATCGTGGTCACCAACTGGGCCAATGAAGAAGGTGCGCGCTTCGCCCCCGCCATGCTCGCCTCCGGCGTCTTCGCCGGAGTGCATTCGCTGGACTACGCCTATGGCCGCAAGGACCCGGAGGGCAAAACCTTTGGCGAGGAGTTGAAGCGCATCGGCTGGCTCGGCGAGGAAGAAGTCGGAAGCCGCAAGATGCATGCCTATTTCGAATACCACATCGAGCAGGGACCGATCCTTGAGGCCGAGGACAAGACCATCGGCGTCGTCACGCACTGTCAGGGCCTGTGGTGGCTGGAATTCACGCTCACCGGCAAGGAAGCGCATACCGGCTCGACCCCGATGAACATGCGCGTCAATGCCGGGCTTGCCATGTCGCGGATCATCGAAATGGTGCAGGGCGTCGCGATGGACAGCCAGCCGGGTGCCGTCGGTGGTGTCGGCCAGGTCTTTTTCTCGCCGAATTCGCGCAACGTGCTGCCGGGCAAGGTCGTCTTCACGGTCGATATCCGCTCGCCCGACAAGGCGAAGCTCGACCGCATGCGCGCCAGGATCGAGGCTGAGGCGCCGGTTATCTGCGACGCCCTCGGCGTCGGCTGCTCGGTCGAAGCCATCGGTCATTTCGAGCCCGTGACCTTCGATCCGAAGCTCGTCACCGCCGTGCGCGATGCCGCGGAGAAGCTGGGCTACAGCCACATGAACCTCATCTCCGGCGCCGGCCACGACGCCTGCTGGGCCGCCAAGGTAGCGCCAGCCACCATGGTCATGTGCCCCTGCGTCGGCGGCCTGTCGCACAACGAGGCCGAGGAGATTTCCAAGGAATGGGCGACCGCGGGCGCGGATGTGCTGTTCCACGCGGTCTTGGAGACTGCGGAGATTGTGGCGTGACAGCCCTACTCGCGCAGCACCAGAATTTCACATATCGGGAGCAGACACCATGAGCACAGTCATCAAGGGTGGAACCATCGTCACGGCCGATTTGACCTATAAGGCCGACGTCAAGGTCGAAGGCGGCAAGATTGTCGAGATCGGGCAGAACCTGTCCGGCAATGAAGTGCTCGATGCTTCGGGCTGTTATGTCATGCCGGGCGGCATCGATCCGCATACGCATCTCGAAATGCCATTCATGGGCACCTATTCCTCCGACGATTTCGAGAGCGGTACGCGGGCTGCCCTTGCCGGCGGCACGACGATGGTGGTGGATTTCGCCCTGCCCTCGCCCGGCCAGTCGCTGCTCGAAGCGCTGACCATGTGGGACAACAAGTCGACGCGGGCAAACTGCGATTACTCCTTCCACATGGCGATTACCTGGTGGAGCGAGCAGGTCTTCAACGAGATGGAAGCCGTCGTCCGCGAGAAGGGCATCAACACGTTCAAGCACTTCATGGCCTATAAGGGCGCGCTGATGGTGGATGACGACGAGATGTTCTCCTCCTTCCAACGCTGCGCCGAACTTGGCGCCCTGCCGCTCGTTCACGCCGAGAACGGCGACGTGGTCGCGCAGATGCAGGCAAAACTTCTCGCCGAGGGCAATAACGGCCCGGAAGCGCATGCCTATTCCCGTCCGGCAGAGGTCGAAGGCGAAGCGACGAATCGCGCCATCATGATCGCCGACATGGCCGGCAGCCCGGTCTATATCGTTCACACCTCCTGCGAACAGGCGCACGAAGCCATCCGCCGCGCCCGTCAGAAGGGAATGCGCGTCTATGGCGAGCCGCTGATCCAGCACTTGACGCTTGATGAGAGCGAATATGCCAATGCCGATTGGGACCATGCCGCCCGCCGCGTCATGTCGCCGCCCTTCCGTAACAAGCAGCATCAGGACAGCCTCTGGGCCGGCCTCGCCTCCGGCTCGCTACAGGTGGTCGCCACCGACCATTGCGCTTTCACGACGGAACAGAAGCGTTTCGGCCTCGGCGATTTCACCAAGATCCCGAACGGCACCGGCGGCCTCGAAGACCGCATGCCGATGCTCTGGACCAATGGCGTCAACACCGGCCGCCTGACCATGAACGAGTTCGTGGCGGTGACGTCGACCAACATCGCCAAGATCCTCAACATCTATCCGAAGAAGGGCGCTATCCTCGTCGGTGCCGATGCCGACATCGTCGTCTGGGACCCGAAGCGTTCAAAGACTATCACCGCTAAGACGCAGCAATCGGCGATCGACTACAATGTCTTCGAAGGCAAGCAAGTGACGGGCCTGCCGCGTTATACGCTGACCCGCGGCGTGGTTGCCATCGAGGAAAGCACGGTCAAAACGCAGCAGGGCCATGGCGAGTTCGTCAAGCGCGAGCCTTTCACCGCCGTCAACCGCGCACTCTCGACCTGGAAAGACGTCACGGCGCCGCGCAAAGTTCAGCGCAGCGGCATTCCGGCAAGCGGAGTGTGACGCTTGGCGACGGCGTTCCGCTCCATCAGCTCACAACGGCACATACCGCTCCAGATCCGGCAGCAGGACGACACTTTCCTGCTCGTTCGGATCGGTGCGGGCGATGATGGCTGTCGCCGGCTGATCGCTGAGATTGGCGGGCAGATGCGGAACACCGGCCGGAATATAGAACATCTCGCCGGCGTGAACGACAACATGCTCTTCAAGCTCATCGCCGAACCAGCAATGCGTCTCGCCGGACAGCGCGTAGATCGCTGTCTCATGCGCAGCATGCAGATGCGCCTTGGCGCGTCCGCCCGGCGGGATCGTCAGGAGATGCATGCAGATGCCGGTCGAGCCCACTGTCTCGGCGGCGATCCCTTCGAAGTAGTTGAAGCCCTGTTTCCCGGCATAGGTACTGCCGGGCTGCACGATGCGGCAGGTGGGCTTCGATGAAACGCTCATGCCATTCCTCCATAAAATTCGATAGATCTTCGGCGTCCTTAGGTTCTAAAACCACCGCGATGCCACGTAGAATAACACGCAATCCGCCCCGACTGCGCGGCGAAAACATGACTGGTAGGTGTTAATGACGTCATCCGCTCCCTCCGTCGTCTCCGCGCGGAACCTCTGCCTCACCTACGAGACAAATGACGGGCCGGTGCATGCGCTGAGCAATGTCGATCTCGACGTGCGCAAGGGCGATTTCGTCTCCTTCATCGGCCCGTCCGGCTGTGGCAAGACCACGTTTCTGCGGGTCATCGCGGATCTCGAGCGCAAGACCTCCGGCGACATCACCGTCAATGGCATGACGCCGGAAGAGGCGCGCACCAACCGCGCCTACGGGTATGTCTTTCAGGCGCCCGCCCTTTATCCCTGGCGCACGATCGAAAAGAATATCGCTCTGCCGCTGGAAATTATGGGCTATCCCAGAAGTGATCATGCCAAGCGCATCGCGCAGACGCTGGATCTGGTCAATCTCACCGGTTTCGCGCACAAATACCCCTGGCAGCTCTCCGGCGGCATGCAGCAGCGCGCCTCGATCGCCCGTGCGCTCGCCTTCGACGCCGACCTGCTGCTGATGGACGAGCCCTTCGGCGCCCTCGACGAAATCGTCCGTGACCACCTCAACGAGGAGCTGCTGAAGCTCTGGAAGCGAACGAACAAGACCATCTGTTTCGTGACGCACTCGATCCCGGAGGCGGTTTATCTCTCCACGAAGATCGTCGTCATGTCGCCCCGTCCCGGCCGCGTCACCGATGTCATCGACTCCACCCTTCCGCTCGAACGCCCGCTGGACATTCGTGAAACCCCTGAATTCCTGGAGATCGCCCATCGTGTCCGCGAAGGGCTGAGGGCAGGACACAGCTATGGGGAATAGGATCACACAATGAACCCGCAATTCCTCCTCTGGCTCACCGGCGCCATGGCGATTTTCATCGGTGGCGCGACCGCTTCGCGGGCTTATATCGCCAACAACAACATATTGATCCTCATCCTGGCCCTCATTCTCTATTGTGTGGGCAATCTGATGATGGTCCGGCTAATGCGCGAGGGCGGACTGGGCCTGGCGATTTCCGCCTCCGCCATCGCCCAGCTCGTGGTCGTCAATATCGTTGCCTTCGTCGTCTTTGGCGAGCGGCTCAGCATGCCGCAGCTTGCCGGCGTTGGGCTCGGCATCGTCGCGATGGCGCTGATGCTGTTTCCGACGGAAAGAGGGGCGTGACCATGGAGAAGGAGCAATTCTTCAAGCACAAATTCGTGCCGGTTACGACCATCATACTGGCAATCATCCTGTTGTGGTACGCTTTTGCCGTTATTCTCAACACGCCCTTCCAGCGCGATCTCGACCGGCGCGCCAACGTCACCCCGACGACGATGGAATTCATCGGCAAAACGCTGTCACAACCGAAGCCGATCCTGCCGGCGCCGCATCAGGTGGCGCAAAATGTCTTTGAAAACACCTTCCTTCGCGCGCCGACAAGCAACCGCAGTCTCGTCTACAATGCCTGGGTGACATTGTCCTCCACTGCGGTCGGTTTCGCCTTCGGTACGTTTCTCGGTATTCTGATCGCCGTCGGTATCGTGCATGTCGTCGCGCTCGACCGCAGCCTGATGCCCTGGATCATCGCCTCGCAAACCGTGCCGATCCTCGCCATCGCGCCAATGGTCGTTGTTGTATTGGGTTCGATCGGCATTACCGGCCTTATTCCCAAGGCGCTGGTGTCGACCTACCTCTCCTTCTTCCCCGTCGCCGTCGGCATGGTGAAGGGATTGCGGTCGCCGGAGGTCATGCACCTCGATCTCATGCGCACCTACAATGCCAGTGCCGCGCAGACATTTTGGAAGCTGCGCGTGCCCGCCTCGGTCCCCTTCCTCTTCACCTCGATGAAAGTTGCAATCGCTGCGAGCCTCACCGGTACCATCGTTGGTGAACTGCCAACGGGCGCCGTCGCCGGCATCGGTGCCAAGCTGCTCGCAGGCTCCTACCAAAGCCTGACGATCGATATATGGGCGACGCTTGTCGCCGGCTCGATACTAGCGGCCGCGTTGATTGCCGTCGTCAGTATCGCAGCGCGTATCGTCGATCACGCCATGGGAGGTCGCGCGGCATGAAAAATCTTCATTTGTCGTGGCAAAGCACGCTCTCCCTTCTTCTTTGCCTTGCGGCACTCCCAGCTCTGCCGCTGCTTACCACCGATACCGCCACGCCCTTCAGTAGCGGGACCACTTTTGTCATTTTCATTCTCATTGGTGCCGCGGCCATTAGTTCCTTCATGAACCTGTCAGCAACGCTCTGCGCGGCGATCCTCTTCTTTGCCGCGCACGCAGCCGCCTGGCTGTTGCTGGCTGGAATGTCGGGCAACGAAGGCAACGCTCTTGCATCGTTTTTCTTCCTGCTGGCCGCGGCCTGGCTGCTCGCCTGGCGTTGCGTTTCCATCCTTTCTATCATCCAGTCTCCCTCGACTGCCGACGGCTATACGTTACGGTTGCTGATTCCCGTGATCTTCGGCGTGTGGATCATCGTCATCTGGGAAGCGGTGACACGCGGGGCCGGTATTCCTTTCATCCTCCTGCCGCCGCCAAGCGCCATCGGCGCGCGGATTGCCGGCTCCATGTCGATCCTCTGGACGGATGTTCAACAGACGATCTTCCGATCGGTTCTGATCGGCTACATCATCGGTTGCTCCAGCGGCTTTATCGTCGCCATCCTTGCCGATCGCTTCGCCTTCCTGCGTCGCGGCCTGCTGCCGATCGGCAATCTGGTCTCCGCTCTGCCAATCATCGGCGTCGCGCCGATCATGGTCATGTGGTTCGGCTTCGATTGGCAGTCGAAAGCGGCCGTCGTCGTCATCATGACCTTCTTCCCGATGCTGGTGAACACGGTTGCCGGCCTCGCCGCCGCCGGTCATATGGAGCGCGATCTCATGCGCACCTATGCATCGAACTATTGGCAGACGCTGTTCAAGCTTCGCCTGCCCGCCGCGGCTCCCTTTATTTTCAATGCGCTAAAGATCAACTCGACGTTGGCCCTTATCGGTGCCATCGTGGCAGAGTTCTTTGGTACACCCATGTCGGGCATGGGCTTTCGCATCTCGACCGAAAACGGTCGGTTGAACCTCGACATGGTCTGGGCCGAGATCGCGGTTGCCGCGGTTGCGGGTTCCGTCTTCTACGGTATCGTCGCCGTTCTCGAACGGATGACGACGTTCTGGCATCCGTCTATCCGTGGTGGAAAGACGTAGTTCAGGATCCTGCCAAGGGATCAGGGCATAACTTCAGAGGGAAAAGGACAAAAAATATGAAAAAACTGATGGTCGCATTGATGGCAAGCGCGATGGCGTTGGCCGCAGCGCAGGCGGCGATGGCTGCCGACAAGGTGACGCTCCAGTTGAAATGGGTGGCGCAGGGTCAGTTCGGCGGCTACTTCGTCGCCAAGGACAAGGGCTTCTACAAGGAGGAAGGCCTCGACGTTGACATCAAGCCGGGCGGCCCGGATATCGCGCCGGAGCAGGTGATCGCCGGCGGCGGCGCCGATGTCATCGTCGACTGGATGGGCGGCGCTCTGGTTGCCCGCGAAAAGGGCGTGCCGCTGATCAACATCGCCCAGCCCTACGACAAGTCCGGCCTTGAGCTGATCTGCCCGAAGGACGGTCCGGTGAAGACCGAAGCCGATTTCAAGGGCCATACGCTCGGCGTCTGGTTCTTCGGCAACGAATATCCCTTCTTCGCCTGGATGCACAAGATCGGCCTGAAAACCGACGGCGGCAAGGATGGCGTCACTGTCCTGAAGCAGAGCTTCGACGTTCAGCCGCTCGTCCAGAAGCAGGCCGACTGCATCTCGGTCATGACCTATAACGAATACTGGCAGGCGGTCGATGCCGGCTTCAAGCCGGAAGATCTGATCGTCTTCAACTATAGCAAGCTCGGCAACGACCTTCTGGAAGACGGCCTCTATGTCAACGAGACCAAGCTGAAGGACGCTAAGTTCAAGGCCAACATGGTCAAGTTCGTTCGTGCTTCGATGAAGGGCTGGAAATACGCCGTCGAACATCCGGATGAAGCCGCCGAAATCGTCATGGACAATGGCGGTCAGGACGAAAACCATCAGAAGCGCATGATGGGCGAAGTCGCCAAGCTGATCGGCAACGGCAAGCTCGACGAGAAACTCTACGACCGCACGGTCGCCGCCCTTCTCGACCAGAAGATCATCAGCAAGAAGCCGACCGGTGCTTATACGCATGAGATCACCGACGCCGCGCTGAAATAGGGCTGGCTTCAAAAAACGGGAGAAACGCGCGGGGCCTATGCCACGCGCGTTTTTTTCATTTTGTAACAGGGATGATAAAAGGCTGGCTTTGTCGCCGCATTTGCCTGAAAAGCCATGCGTCGATCAAGCATCTGAATGCAAATATCACGAGCGCGTGATTGATTCGCGATGCAACGCCCATTAGAATTACGCGCGCGCCAGAAATCATTTTCTCGTGATCTTGCAAGATTTGGAAATCGTTCCCACCTAATGGGGCAAATTGAGGATGAGGGACTTGCAGGCATGACAGACGGATATTGATCCGCCGGAAAGAGCCGGCCCGCACGCATTAATCCCCCGTGCTCGCGACGGAAAACAGCGAGATCCCTTTTACACGAAGTACCGAACTGGAATTGGACGCATGGCCTTTAAGCCGCATAGATTTCTGAGCACGACTGCGATGTTGCTTGTTCTCCTGACGGCGCCGGCGGCCTTTGCCGAAGAGCCCACCGTCACCACGCCGAAGCAGAACCTGCCTGCAATCGTCGTTACACAGGCTGTGACGCGCAAATTGACCGACAAGGTCGTCGCAACCGGCACGGTGAAAGCCGTGGACGAGGTCTATATCCAGCCGCAGGTGGACGGCCTGTCGATCCGTTCGCTCAATGCCGATGTCGGCGACAAGGTCGAGGCGAACAGCACGCTCGCCACGCTGAACGACGATGCGCTGGTCCTGCAGAAGAGCCAGATGGAAGCAACGAAGGCCAAGGGCGAAGCAACGCTCGCCCAACTTCGCGCGCAGCTCACCGAGGCCCATGCCAATGCCGAGGAGGCGGAATTGCAGCGCGTCCGCGCGGTCGCCATGGGTGCCAAGGGCACCGTCTCGACGTCCTCGGTCGAGCAGGCGAATGCGACGGCCGCCGCCAACAAGGCGCGCGTGGCCTCCGCCGAACAGGCGATCGCAGTTGCCGAAGCCGATCTCAAGGTCATCGACAGCCAGATCGCCGATACCGATCTGAAGCTCGCCCGCACGGGCGTCAAAACCCCGGTCGCCGGCACGGTCGCCTCGCGTAACGCTCGCATGGGAGCCATCGCCAACGGCAGTGGGGACCCGCTGTTTACCATCATCCGCGACAGCGATCTGGAGCTGGTGGTCGATGTCTCGGAAAGCGACATCACCAAAATTACCCTTGGCCAGAAGGCGTTGATTTCGCTTTCCGGCAGCCGCGAAAAACTCACCGGCTCCGTCCGCCTGGTAGCGCCGATCGTCGATGCCGTTACCCGCCTCGGCGCCGTCCACATCTCCATCGATGACGACGAAAAGGCGCGCGCGGGCATGTATGGCAGCGCCGAGATCATCATCCGCGAGACACAGGGCGTCTCCCTGCCGCTGACGGCGGTCAACAGCGACGAAAACGGCTCTTCTGCCCGCAAGGTAGAGAGTGGCGTCGTCAAATTCGTCAATGTCCAGACCGGCATTCAGGATGGCGCTTACGTCGAGATCGTCAAGGGCTTGAAGGATGGTGACGAAGTCGTCGCCAAAGCCGGCGCCTATGTCCGCGACGGTGATCACATCACGCCTGTCAAAGAAGCTCCGCAAGCGTCCAACTGAACGAGAACGGCAAGATGAACTTTTCCGCCTGGTCCATCCGAAATCCGATCGCGTCGCTTCTGGCCTTTTTCCTGCTGATGGTGGTGGGCGCGCACGCCTTCTTCAATCTGCCGATCACCCGTTTTCCGAATATCGACGTGCCAGTCGTCAACGTGACCGTGACGCAGAGCGGTGCCTCGCCTGCCGAACTCGAAATGCAGGTGACCAAGGAAGTCGAAGACGCCGTCGCCAGCATTAACGGTATCGACGAGATCCAATCGACGGTGACCGACGGCCAATCGCAGACCGTGGTCATCTTCCGCCTGGAAGTGCCGACGCAGCAGGCCGTTCAGGATACCAAGGACGCGATCGACCGCATTCGCGGTAATCTGCCGTCGACCATCGACGAGCCGATTGTCTCCAAGGTGGATGTCGAAGGCCAGGCGATCCAGAGCTTTGCCGTTTCCTCGCCGAATATGTCGCTCGAAGAACTGTCCTGGTTTGTTGACGATACAGTCAAGCGCGCGCTGCAAGGTCAGACCGGTATCGGCCGCGTCGACCGCTATGGCGGCGCCGACCGCGAAGTGCGCATCGAACTCGATCCGAACAAGCTGAACGCCTATGGCATCACCGCGCTTTCGGTGAGCCAGCAGTTGCGCGGCACCAACATCGATCTCGGCTCCGGTCGCGGCCAGGTGGCCGGCAGCGAGCAGGCAATCCGCGTCCTTGGCGATGCCCGCGATGTCGCCCAGCTCGCCGACACCACCATAGCCTTGACCAACGGCCGTTTCGTCAAGCTCTCCGCTCTCGGCGTCATCAAGGATACCTATCAGGAACCGAAGTCCTTCTCGCGCTTCAACAGCGCGCCCGTCGTGACCTTCGGCGTGTTCCGCGCCAAGGGTGCCAGCGAAGTATCCGTCGCCAAGACCGTGGACGACACCCTGACCAAGGTGCGGGCCGAAAATCCGAATGTCTCGATCGAGATGATCGACGACGCCGTCTATTACACCTACGGCAACTACGAAGCGGCGATGCACACGCTGCTGGAAGGCGCGTTGCTGGCGGTCATCGTTGTCTTCCTGTTCCTCAAGAATTGGCGAGCGACGTTGATTTCGGCCGTTGCCCTGCCGCTTTCGGCGATCCCCACCTTCTGGGTCATGAACCAGATCGGCTTCTCGCTGAACCTGGTCAGCTTCCTGGCGCTGACGCTGGCGACCGGTATTCTCGTCGACGACGCCATCGTCGAGATCGAGAACATTGCCCGCCATATCAAGATGGGCAAGACGCCCTATCGCGCTGCGATCGACGCCGCTGATGAAATCGGCCTCGCGGTCATTGCGACGACCTTTACCATCATCGCCGTCTTCGTGCCCGTCTCCTTCATGCCGGGCATTCCCGGCCAATATTTCATCCAGTTCGGCCTGACGGTCGCCTTCTCGGTATTCTTCTCGCTGCTGGTCGCGCGCCTCATCACGCCGATGATGGCCGCCTATTTCATGCGCGCCGAAGATGCCGTCGAGGACCATCACGACAATGACGGCCGGTTCATGCGCGGCTATAGCTGGCTGGTTCGGATAACGACCAAGAGATGGTATACGCGCTATCCGACATTGCTTGCGGCCTTTGCATTCTCCGTTGCCTCCGTCTTCGCTCTGATCATGTTCGTGCCCGGCAGCTTCATCCCGCCGGATGATTCCTCCCGCATCGTGCTGTCGGCCGAACTGCCGCCGAATGCCCGGCTCGACGACACAGAGCAGGCAACCAACGAGATTTACAGGCGCGTCAAGGATATCGATGGCGTCGAGAATGTGTTCGTCCTTGGCGGCGCCTCGCCGAAGGGCGATCTGGAGCTGCGCCGCGCCACGGTAACGCTGACGCTCGGCAAGCTCGACCAATCGCTCGTCAAGAAGCTGGTCAACGATGTGGCGGGTTCGCTGCCCGTGATCGGCCCCTACCTGCCGAAGGTTGCCGTCCATGGGCGCGTGAAGCCGCAGTGGGAGGTCGAGAAGGAAGTCTTCGCCAAGCTGCGCTCGATCCCCGACGTCCGCATCACCAAGCTTAATGACCGCGGCGACCGTGACCTGACCTACAACTTCCTCTCCCGCAACGAGAAGGATCTGAACGAAGCGGTCGGCATCCTCGAAGCCAAGTTGCGCACCGATCCGGCGCTTGCCAATGTCAGCGCCGACGGCGCCCTGCCCCGGCCGGAGCTGCAAGTCTATCCGCGCAAGGACGAGGCTGCCCGTCTTGGCATTACGCCGCAGATGATTTCCGACACGGTGCGCGTTGCGACCATCGGCGATATCGACGCGTCGCTTGCCAAGATTTCGCTCGATGACCGCCAGATCCCCATCCGCGTGCAGGCTGCGATCGGCATGCGCCGCGATCTTGCCGCGATCCGGGCATTGCGCATCAAGACCGCCACCGGCGCGTCTGTGCCGATGTCGAGCGTGGCCGATATCGACTATTCGGAAGGCCTCTCTTCGATCAAGCGCAACAACCGCTATCGCGTCGTCGCGATCGGTGCCGACCTGCCGCAGGGCGTGGCGCTGGACACGGCTTCAAGCCATTTCCTCGCCACCGTCAACAGCGCCAAGATCCCGGCCAGCGTCCATCTGGCCGAAAGCGGTGACACCAAGGTCCAGAAGGAAATGCAGCAAAGCTTCGGCAACGCCATGCTGCTCGGACTTCTGCTCGTTCTGACCGTGCTGGTGCTGCTGTTCAAGGACGTGATCCAGCCTTTCACCATCCTGCTGTCGCTGCCTCTGGCGATCGGTGGTGTGGCGCTGGCGCTGATCGTGACCGGCAATGCTCTCTCCATGCCCGTCATGATCGGCATCCTGATGCTGATGGGCATCGTCACCAAGAACGCCATTCTGCTCGTCGATTTCGCCATCGAAATGATGCACCATGGCATGCCGCGACTGGAGGCCGTGGTCGAGGCCGGCCGCAAGCGCGCACGGCCGATCATCATGACCTCGATCGCCATGTCCGCCGGCATGTTGCCGTCGGCGCTCGGCGTCGGCGAAGGCGGCACGTTCCGCGCGCCGATGGCGATCGCGGTGATCGGCGGCATCATCGTCTCGACCGTCCTCAGCCTGGTGGTCGTGCCGTCCTTCTTCCTGATCATGGACGACCTGTCGCGCCTGCTTGCCTGGCTCTTCGGCCGTCTCGTCGGCAAGAAGGATGTGAATGACGAGGTTCTGACCAAGGAAAAGCTGGCGGCCGCCGTCGACGAAAACCGCAAGTCGCTCACAGCGTTGGAAGAACGTTTCGACGCCATGGAAAACAAGGACGTCCCGCAGCGCGGTGCGTCCGCCAAGACGAATATCCTGAAGCTGCCACCGTTCGCCGCCGAATAGAGCGGCAGGTCGGGAAACGGAAGACAATGGCGGGGCGGCTTAAAGGCCGCCCTGTTCCTTTAGGAAGTCGACGATCGTTCCGACGCCATCGCCGCGTTTCATATCGGAGAACACGAAGGGACGGGCCTGGCGCATGCGGGTCGCATCGCGGTCCATGACGTCGAGATTGACGTCGACGAAGGGCGCAAGGTCCTTCTTGTTGATGACGAGAAGATCGGATTTGGTAATGCCGGGACCGCCCTTGCGCGGAATTTCCTCGCCCTGGCAAACCGAGATCACATAAATGGTGATATCGGCGAGATCCGGCGAAAAGGTCGCCGCCAGATTATCGCCGCCGGATTCGATGAAGACGACGTCGAGATCGGGAAGCCGCTCGTTGAGGCCGGCGATGGCCTGCAGGTTGATCGTCGCGTCTTCGCGAATGGCGGTGTGCGGGCAACCGCCGGTTTCGACGCCGACGATCCGATCCGAGGTCAGCGCCTGCATGCGCACCAGGGCCTCGGCATCCTCCGTCGTGTAGATATCGTTGGTCACCACTGCGACGGAATAATCGTCGCGCATTGCCTTACAAAGCTTTTCGGTCAGCGCCGTCTTGCCCGAGCCGACAGGCCCGCCAATGCCGACGCGCAAGGGTCCATTTCTCGATTTCATGCTCGAAACTCCGATAAAAACATAGAATAGCGAGGCAAACGCGTCTCGCACAGCGGCGAATGACGTAGGCTCTGCTTCGCCTGCAACATTTGCCTGCGCGCTTCCCTCAGGATCGAAAGAGCCGGGTGCCCTGCGTCTCATGACGAAGGCTGGCAATATCGGCCTGCACGGTCGCGGCACCGAGATCGTCGAGGCTCGATTGCGCGGCCCGCTTTGCCACCTCGGCGATGATGTCTTCCAGCGCCGCCAGGATCGCGACGCCGTCCTTCTGTCCAGTCACCCCGAGGCGAATACCGGCCGACAGCATCTGCGACGCCAGCGCATGCAGGAAAGCCGCGAGTGCCTTTTCCCTTGCGATGTCATGCGCGCCAGCCACAGCACCGACCGCCACCGGATAAGCCGTCTTCGCCGGCAGCATGGAAAAGACCGGATGCGGCCAGGCATTGGCGGCGGAGAGAAAGGCTTCGCCGAGCAGCATGGTTTCCTGATGACGCTCCTTCGAGCCGGCCAACGCTTCGGCAAGCTCGGCCGCCGCGGCCAGCCGCGCCGCATCCTCGGCCGCGCCATGCGCCTCAGCAAGCAAGACAGCATCGTTCCAGACCGAGCCATGGCGGATCAACGCCGCGATCCAATCCCCAAGACTCGCCGAGTCCCGCACGAGGCCATCATGCACAGCGCGTTCAAGCCCGCCCGAATAGGCGAAGGAGCCGACCGGGAAAGCCGGCGACAACCAGGCCATCAGCCGCAAAAGCGCCTGCAGATCGCCATCCTCCGCCGCTGAAATCCCACCCATCACGTTCAGTCGTGCGAATGATCGTGATGGTCATGCCCGTGATCATGATTATGGGCATGATCATGATGCCCGTGATCGTGACCGTGCGAATGGCCGCCATGCGCATGATAGGCGCCACGCGCCGGCTGGAAGGCTTCGCTGACCTCCGTCACTGTTGCGCCGAGGCCTTCGAGCATGGAGCGAATGACATGATCGCGCAGGATGAGGATACGGTCTTCCTCGATCTGTGCCGAAAGATGCCGATTGCCGAGATGCCAGGCGAGCTCGATCAGATGCCGGCGATCGCGCGGCTTGATCTCGAACAGCTTTTCCGCCGCGGCGACGATTTCGATCAATTCGCCGTCTTCGCGCACCAAAAGATCACCGTTGGCAAACAGAACCGGCTCCTTCAGATCGAGCATGACCATCTCGCCATTTTCGAGATGCAGCAGTTTGCGGCGCAGATGCCGGAGATCATGCGGCAGCACGACACGATCGATCGGATTGGAGGATGGGGTGCCGGCCGGCAGATAGGAAGTGACGCGTAGCATGACCTGTCCAGTTCAAAACTTTGTCAGACCATGCAAAATAGCCGCTTTCCGCGCAAGGACCAGTGCCGGTTTCGCAGATCTATATTCCATGGCCGTATCGATGCGGCTCCACATGGTCGGGCGCCGTTTCTTGCCCCTCCTCGACCGACCGGCGTTGCCAGACATGGTTCAGCCATTCGCTTTCATGAACGACACGATTGCGGCCAAGCGCCTTGGCGAGATACAGCGCCTTGTCCGCGGCGGCATAGACGAGTTCCTTCTTGCGCTCGCCCCACATATCCGCAATCCCTGCGGAAATAGTGATCTTCACTGCGCCGCCTTCGACGGCGATGGCGTGATCGGCAATCCGCGTTTTCACGCCCTCGATGCGGGCGATGCGTTCGGCCATGTCGCGGCCATGGACGATGGCGCCAAACTCCTCGCCGCCGAGGCGGGCAATCACATCCCTGCCCTTGAAGATGCCAGAAAAGATTTGCGACACGGCGATGATGACGGCATCGCCCGAAGCATGCCCGTAGCGGTCATTGATCGTCTTGAATCGATCGACATCGAAGATCACCAGCGAGGCATCGTCTTTCGCCTCCTCCAGCGCATCGGTAAAAGCGCGACGGTTCAGCAATCCCGACAACATGTCGGTTCGGCTCAGCCGTTCGAATTCGGCGCGTGAGACCGCGAGCTTGTGAATGGCATAGCCGGCCAGCAGCGCCAATACGCCGGAGACCGTTCCGCCGATGAGCCAGGCGAGCAGCAGGCAGAGGCGGATCGCCTCCAGTATCGGCAACGGCAACAGGCCAAGCCATTCGACGACTGGCAGCATCACGAGAATGATGGCGACGGACAGGATGACCGCTAGAAAACTCATCTTTAGCGCGAAAATATATATCGTGCGACGCTGCTGGAAATTACCGAGTTCGGCCTGCAGCGAAATCCACCGTTTCATGCGAATCACCTTCCTCAGCCCATCAATTCGATGATTTGAGATAGGGGCGAACGCTCTTCCAGGTCTTTAACGCGATCGTTAAAATGCTGGACATTTCTCAACTTATGAACTGCTGAGATTTGGCATCAAACTCACGCGTGCCCTTACGTGAGGTTGCGACGCGAACGAGCGCCGATACAAGTCTCTGATTATGCTGCAATAGTTTGGGGTCTTCACGAAAAACCCCTGAAATCCAGGGGCTCTCGTAATCCACAGGCGATGAAACGTCGCAGTTCCCGTTAAAACAGGAAATAACGTTGCGCCATCGGCAGCACCGTCGCCGGCTCGCAGGTCAGAAGCTCGCCATCGGCGCGCACCTCATAGGTCTCCGGGTCCACTTCGATATGCGGCGTCAGGCTGTTGTGAACCATCGACGCCTTGGAAATCCCGCCGCGGGTATTCTTGACGGCAACAAGGCTCTTGGCGACGCCGAGCCTTCCGGCAAGACCGGCGTCGAGCGAAGCCTGCGACACGAAAGTAACCGAGGAGTTCGTCAGGCTCTTGCCAAAAGAGGCAAACATCGGGCGGTAATGCACCGGCTGCGGCGTCGGGATGGAGGCGTTCGGATCGCCCATGGGGGCGGCTGCAATCGAGCCGCCGAGCAGGACCATATCCGGCTTCACTCCGAAGAAAGCCGGGTTCCAGATCACCAGATCGGCGCGCTTGCCGACTTCGATCGAGCCGATCTCATGGCTGAGGCCATGGGCGATCGCCGGATTGATCGTGTATTTGGCGATATAGCGTTTGACGCGGAAATTGTCGTTGTCGCCGGTTTCCTGGGCAAGGCGGCCGCGCTGGCGCTTCATCTTGTCGGCGGTCTGCCAGGTGCGGATCGCCACTTCGCCGACGCGGCCCATGGCCTGGCTGTCGGACGAAATGATCGAGAAGGCGCCGATATCGTGAAGAATGTCTTCCGCCGCAATCGTCTCCTTGCGGATGCGGCTTTCGGCGAAAGCAATGTCTTCCGGGATCGACGGCGACAGGTGATGGCAGACCATCAACATGTCGAGATGCTCGGCAATCGTGTTAACCGTATAGGGACGCGTCGGATTGGTCGACGACGGTATGACATTCGACTGGCCGCAGATTTTGATGATGTCTGGCGCATGGCCGCCGCCTGCCCCTTCGGTATGAAACGCATGGATGGTACGGCCCTTGATGGCGCCGATCGTGTCTTCGACGAAGCCACTTTCGTTCAACGTATCCGTGTGGATCATCACCTGCACATCATATGCATCGGCGACCGTGAGGCAGCAGTCGATCGCGCCGGGCGTCGTCCCCCAATCCTCGTGCAGCTTCAACGAGGTGGCGCCGGCAAGCACCATCTCCTCCAGCGCGCCGGGCAGCGAGGCATTGCCCTTGCCGGCAAAGGCGAGGTTCATCGGAAAGGCGTCGGCAGCCTCGATCATGCGGGCAATATGCCATGGGCCGGGCGTGCAGGTGGTGGCGAGCGTTCCGTGCGCCGGTCCCGTGCCGCCGCCGAGCATGGTCGTCAGCCCGCTCATTAGCGCCTCTTCGATCTGCTGCGGGCAGATGAAGTGGATATGGCTGTCCATGCCGCCGGCCGTGACGATCTTGCCCTCACCTGCGATCGCCTCGGTGCCCGGACCCACGATGATGTTGACGCCCGGCTGCATGTCCGGATTGCCGGCCTTGCCGATCGCGACGATACGGCCATCCTTGAGGCCGATATCGGCCTTAACGATCCCCCAGGTATCGACGATCAACGCGTTGGTGATGACGGTGTCGACAGCACCGTTCGCCCGCGTCACCTGGCTCTGCCCCATGCCGTCACGAATGACCTTGCCGCCGCCGAACTTCACCTCCTCGCCATAGGTGGTGAAATCCTTCTCCACCTCGATGAAAAGTTCCGTATCGGCAAGCCGCACCTTATCGCCGGTGGTCGGCCCGAACATGTTGGCATAGGCCGCGCGGGAGATCTTATAGGGCATAACTCAGGCTCCTTGGGAGGAAGGGATGAAAATCTGGTCCGCGATGCGTCTCAGGCGACCCAGGGAAATATAAAAGTCGACCAGCCGTTTCTCCGCCGCAAACGGATGGCCATCCCATCCGGTATGGCTGAAGCCGGTGATGGCGATGTCATCATCTGGATAGCGCAAAAGCAGATCGGCAATGACGACCATGCCGCTGCTCGGCACGATATAGGCACCCGGTTCGTGCGCCGCGAGCGCTTCATCGACGCTCTCATGAACCGATTGGTCGATGACCACATGACGTTTGCGTGTGGCATTGCAGAAAGCGGTGAATTGATCCGTGTAGTCATCGCAGAAATCGTTGAGTTCCGGATGCGACAACGCCAGTGGCGCGCGCAGCGCAGCAAACTTGCGGGGGTCGCGGACGCTCCAGATTTCCGACGCGGCCGCGATCGGCGGACTGTTGCGCCATTCGGCGGAACCGAGCATCGCGCGTGCCGGCCGGCCGGTATTGCAGACCGCGACGATATCCGTGCGGCTGCCACTGGCCGCAACCGAACGGCAATCGTTGAAACGCACGACCAGATCGGCGATGGCGATCTCTTTCGCCGCCGCTTCTGCGATCTCGCCGTTGCCGACGATCATGATCCTGCGTTTTGCGCTCACTGCGCACCCTCCGGCCCATCGGCCAGTGCCTTTAGCTCTTTGGTCCGCTGCTTCGTCAAGGTCGCCTTGCATCCGGAAACGAGCATGGGCTCCATCGAACCGCCTCTCGCCTCGAAGCCCTCCGCTTCGCATTGGCCATCGCGATAGTCGACCCAGGCGCGTTGCGCCTTGACCAATGCCTTTTCGGCGCCCTTTTGGTCGGCATCGAGATCGGCATCGGTGGCAACCATGGCCGCACGTGTCTTTTTGTATTGCTCATTCAAAGCCTTGTCGGCCCTGTCGTAGTCGCGCTGCGAGCAGATGTTCATGTCCATCTGCGTCTCTGCATTATTGCAATCGACCTTCGGCTGGTCCGTATCGTTTTCCGCATGGGCCGAGCCGCACATCAAAACCATCGCAACACATGCGACGGACGCAAGCATTCTCAAAGACATACCGCCTCTCCCCGTTAGCCTCAGAGTTTGCCCATGATCTGCTGGCGGAAGCCGTAGACCTCGCGCTTGCCGGAGAGGGGGATTAGCATCACCGAGCGCGTCTGGCCCGGCTCGAAACGCACTGCGGTCCCTGCGGGGATATCGAGACGCATGCCCTTAGCTTTATCGCGGTCAAAGGCAAGACCACCGTTCGTTTCGGCAAAATGATAGTGGCTGCCCACCTGCACCGGCCGGTCGCCCGTATTGGAGACCTCCAGCGTTATCGTCAGCGCGCCTGCGTTCAGTTCGATGTCGCCGCTTGCGGCAAGAATTTCACCTGGAATCATGGTTTTTCCTTTGCCGTCGTTCAGCGGATCGGCTCGTGCACGGTCACAAGCTTCGTTCCATCCGGAAACGTCGCCTCGACCTGTACATCATGGATCATCTCGGCAATTCCCTCCATCACCTGCTCGCGGGTGATGACATGGGCGCCCGCTTCCATCAGTTCGGCGACCGGGCGGCCATCGCGGGCGCCTTCGACGACGAAGTCGGTGATCAGCGCGATGGCTTCCGGATGGTTGAGCTTGACGCCGCGCTCCAGCCGCCGCCGCGCCACCATTGCCGCCATGGAAATCAACAGCTTATCTTTTTCTCTCGGAGTGAGGTTCATCGCCTACCTATGTAATTGCTATTTGCTCGAACTACAGATTCCAGACTTTCGGCACTGGCGTTCCGTTACGCAAGGCGGAAATGACCGGGATCAGGATTTTTCTAAGTGCAAAGCCGTCGGACGCCGCCAGCCGTACCACCAGCTTGTCGCGCCATTGGCTGGCACCGCCCATATGCTCCCCAACGAGCGGCCGCACCTTGGCGAGATAGGTTTCCGCCAGCGGCCCGGCATAGAGCAGAGTCGCAAAGGCAACCTGGCCGCTCAGAACGGAATGCTCGGCCGTCAATGCTGCGACATCGCCATCGAGCCTCAACTCCTCGGCATGGATCAACCGGTCGGCACGGCGGATGCGCCAGCGGTCGCGAAACAGCCCCCGCGCCATCGCCTCGCCCATCGCCTTGCGGCCCAGCAAAATTGCCTCGACGGCCAGAAATTCGGCGGTCTCGTCAAGATCGACATCGAGCCTGCGCGATAGCGAGGCGCGATCGAACAGAATGGTTTCCTGCGGCAGCCAATCGACACGCGCGCCAGTATCGACCTTGATCGAAGTCACGACTTCGGCGGTGCCCGCGGATGCCTTGTAGATCTTCTCGCAGGCCTGGGTGGTCACATCGATGCGTGTGCCCGGTCCCGCGACGATGCTCCAATCCATCCGGTCGCCGCCGGTCAGCCCGCCGGCGGTGTTGATGATGACGGCTTCCATGGAATTATCGAACGTATCAGGTAGACGAATCTTCGCCGCACCCTCCTGGAAAAGTTCGGCAAGACGCGTGCGCCCACGAAGCGCCTTGGCCGCCAGATGGCCGCGCCCGCGCGCCCTCTGCGGTCTCGTGCTCGCCGCTGCCATCGCCATCCTGTCTCTGCGCTCCCCACATCATGCCATCGCCGGTCTTTGAAACCTGTCAAGGAGCAAAGGCAAGCAATTTCTGTGCCTTATGCAACGCCCTAGAACACCGGTCTGCTGCGGCTGGCATCCGCTGCATTTTTCGCCAGACGATGAAAAGAGTGGCAATGGCTGCGCTTCTACGGCGGTAAAGGCAGCGCCGACGGAATCAAGCCACCCGATCCGGCGGCTCGCGCCCTTCGAAAAAAGCGGTGATATTGTCCACCACCTTCATTCCCATGGCCGTGCGCGTCTCTTCGGTCGCGCTGCCAAGATGCGGCAGCAGCACGACATTCTCCATCGCCTTCAATTTCTCCGGCACATTCGGCTCCGTTTCGTAGACGTCGAGGCCGGCGCCACGGATGGTACCTTGCTCCAGGGCTGAAATCAGCGCTGCCTCGTCGACGACATCGCCGCGGGCGGTGTTGATCAGGAAGGCGCCGGGCTTCATGGTGGCGAAACGGGCAGAATTCATCAGGTGACGGTTCTCGGCGCCGCCAGGGCAATGCAGCGACACGAAATCGGAGGCTGCAAGCACATCCTCGATCGTCGGCAATTGCACCGCGCCGTACCGCGTTGCTTCCATCGGATCGACCGCGGAGCGATTGTAAAAGACGACCTCCATGCCGAAACCGAAATGACAGCGCTGTGCGAAAGCCTTGCCGATACGGCCGAAACCGATGATGCCGACGGTTTTGCCGGTGACCTTCGTGCCGATCAAGTGCGTCGGCCGCCAGCCGCTCCATTCGCCGGCACGCAGCTCGCGTTCCCCTTCCCCGGCGCGGCGCGCCACGGACAGCAGCAGCAGAATGGCGATATCGGCGGTACAATCGGTCAGCACCCCCGGCGTGTTGGTGACGACGATGCCCTTGGCTTTGGCGGAAGCGACGTCGATATGATTGAAGCCCACGCCGAAATTGCCGACGATTTTTGTCCTGATGGCATCGCCTTCGAAAAGCGCGGCCGGCAGTCTATCGGAAACGGTCGGCAGCACCGCATCATAAGACAGCAGGGCCTCGCGCAACTGCCGGGCATCGAGCGCTATATCATCCGAATTGAACGTCGCTTCGAAGCGCTCGGAAAGTACGGCCTCCACCGCGGCCGGCCAGCGCCGGGTGACGAGAATACGGGGTCTGGTCATGCTGCATCTTCCTCCTGCCGAGATAGGCTCAGACTTAGAGCACGATCGCCGCAAAGGAAATGCTGTCATCACAGCTTGAATGCAAAGAAGCCCGGCCAATGACCGGGCTTCCAGATCGAACGCATCACCGGAAAGCCGGCGATGCAGATGCTTATTTTTCCATTTCGGCGTAGTTGTACTTGCCGTCGGAACCCTTCGACCACTTGTACATCACGTAGTCCGGACGGGTGATGTCGCCCTTTTCGTTGAAGCCGAGTTCGCCGATGGCGGTCTTGTACGGACCCTTTGCCTTCAGCGCGTCGGCAACGGCCATCGGGTCGTTGGAGCCGGCAGCCTTTGCGGCGTCGGCGATGACCTGCATGGCGGCATACGCATAGAGCGTGTAGCCTTCCGGCTCATAGCCCGCAGCGCGGAACTTGGCGACCAGATCCTTGGAAGCCGGGTTCTTGCGCGGATCCGGCGCGAAGGTCATCAGCGTGCCGTCAACGGCGTCGCCGGCGATCGAAGCCAGCTCGTTCGAGACGATACCGTCACCGGACATGAAGTGAGCCTTGACGCCCTGGTCGGCCATCTGGCGCATGATCAGGCCGGCTTCGGTGTGCAGACCGCCGTAGTAGACGAAGTCGACACCAGCTTGCTTCATCTTGGCGATGAGGGCCGAATAGTCCTTGTCGCCGGGGGTGATGCCTTCGTAGAGAACTTCCTTCACGCCGGCAGCGTTGAGGTTCTTCTTGGTTTCGTCGGCAAGGCCCTGGCCATAGGGGGTCTTGTCGTGAACGACGGCAACCTTGGCACCCTTGAAGTTGTCGGCGATGTACTTGCCGGCAACGGCACCCTGCTGGTCATCACGACCGCAGGTACGGAAGGTGTTCCACAGGCCACGTTCGGTGAATACCGGGTTGGTGGAAGCCGGGGTGATCTGAAGGATGCCGTTTTCGGCATAAACTTCCGAAGCCGGGATGGAAACGCCCGAGTTGAAGTGGCCGACAACGAACTTGACGCCGTCAGCGACGAACTTGTTGGCGACCGAAACGCCCTGCTTGGCGTCGGAAACGTCGTCGCCGAGTTCGAGCTTGATCTTTTCACCGTTGATGCCACCGGCAGCGTTGATGTCCGCTACGGCCTGCTCGGCACCCTTTTGGAGCTGAGAGCCGAACGCAGCATTTGCACCCGTCAGCGGGCCTGCAACGCCAACGATGATGTCAGCCTTCGCAACGCCGCTGAGCGCGATCATCGCCGACAGAGCCACGGCCGACAGAAGATACTTCTTCATATTGTTACTCCCAATTTTTTGAGCGGGTTCCGTTTGAGTTGCCCTGCGCAATACCCACCAATCATCGCGCCGGTAAGCTTGTATTTCGAAGTAGGGAGGACAGGATCCCGAAAAATGTCGAGCGGTTTTCGGATAGGATCAAGCCCACCTTGTATTCAGACTGAGCCTAGTTTCGGCGCACTGTCAATTCTTCTTCTTCCACGAAAAGGCTGAGGTCTTTTCGTAGAGCCAGTAGTAGTTGTTCACCATCTGGTAGGTGCGGCGGTAGCGATAGCTGGCCGTCGAGAAGATGAGGAGAAGGACCACGTCGAGAATATAGTTGCCGAGGTCGAATACCGGGCCGTTGAACAGCGCGTGATGCAGGAATTGCAGCCCGAGGCCGATCAGGAAAGTATAGATGACCGCCAGCGGGTAGGAGTTCCAGTTGCTCGCCACGGCGCGGCCGGCGCGCCACGCCGTCCAGAAACCCAAAAGAACGATAACCACACGAATGACGAGGCGCCCGCCGGTATCGCTTTCGAAGAAAAGTCCCTGCATATCAAATTCTCCGCAAAACGAGGCTCAATGGTGGCCGCCTTCGAGATAGGCGGAGCGCACTTCCGGATTCGCAAGCAGTTCCTTGCCGGAGCCGCTCATCGTCACCCGGCCGTTGACCATGACATAGGCGCGGTCGGAGAGCTTCAGGGCCGCAAACGCGTTCTGCTCGACCAGGAAGACGGTGAGCCCCTGGCTCTTGTTCAGAACCTTGATGGCTTCGAAAATCCCCTTGACGATCAGCGGCGCAAGGCCGAGCGACGGCTCGTCGAGCAGAAGCAGCTTCGGGCGCGCCATCAACGCGCGGCCGATCGACAGCATCTGCTGTTCGCCGCCCGACAGCGTACCGCCGCGCTGCGACTGACGTTCCTTCAGGCGCGGAAACAGGGTGAAGATCTTCTCGACGTCCTCATTGAAATATTTGAGTTTGTCGAGGCTCGCGCCCATCTGCAGATTCTCGTAAACCGTCATGCGCGGGAAGATGCGCCGCCCTTCGGGCGACTGCGCAATACGCAGCCGGGCGATCTCGTGGGTCGGCATATGGGTAATGTCGCGGCCATCGAAGGTCACCGAACCATTGCGGGCCTGCGGGCTGCCGCAGATCGTCATCATCAATGTCGACTTGCCGGCACCGTTGGCGCCGATCAGACTGACGATTTCGCCGCTGTTGACTTCGACATTGACGCCGGCAAGGGCGCGGATATTGCCGTAATAGGTTTCGACGCCTTCAACTTTCAGAAGCGGTTGCCCCGTCATCGCTGTTCGCCCTCTTGGAGGTGCTCGACTTCGGCAATCACCTCTTCCACTTCTTCATCTTCCACACCCAGATAGGCCGCGATCACCCTCGGATCGTTCTTGACCTCGTCCGGCGTACCATCGGCAATCTTCTGCCCGTATTCGAGCACGACGACGTGGTCGGAGATTTCCATAACCACCGACATGTCGTGTTCGATCAGAAGGATCGACGTGTCGGCATCCTTGCGGATGCTGCGCAGGAATTCGTTGAGCACCAGCGACTCGCGCGGGTTGAGACCGGCGGCCGGCTCGTCCAGGCACAGAAGCTCAGGCCCGGTGCACATGGCGCGGGCGATTTCGAGACGGCGTTGCGCGCCGTAAGGAAGATCGCCGGCCGGGTCGTCGGCGCGATCGACGAGATCGGCCTTCTCCAGCCAGAAGCGCGCCAGCTCAATGGCATTCTTGGCCTCGGCGCGATATTTGCCGATGCCGAGCAGACCAAGCACGGTAAAGCCAGACGCGCGCATGAGCTTATTGTGTTGAGCAACCAGCAGGTTTTCAAGCACGGTCAGGCCCGAGAACAGGCGGATGTTCTGGAACGTGCGCGCCACCTTGGCTTCACGCGTGATCCGGAAATCCGGCAGCCGCTCCAGGAGGAATTGCTTGCCGCTTTTCTGGTTGAGCGTGATCATGCCCATCGTCGGCTTATAGAAACCGGTGATGCAATTGAAGACGGTGGTCTTGCCGGCGCCGTTCGGGCCGATCAGCGCGGTGATATCGCCGCGCTTGGCCTCGAAGGAGAAGTCGTTGATCGCCATCAGGCCGCCGAACTTCATCGACAGGTGATCGACTTTCAGCAGGATGTCGTCGGGGGTTGCGGTCACAGCGTTCATCAGCCGTGGCCCTCCTTTGTAAAGCTGCCGGAGACCGCTTTCCGCTCCTTGAGGAAGGCGGTGGGCTCACGAGTGCCGACGAAGCCGCGCGGTTTCACGATCATGACGACGACCATGGCCAGGCCGAAAATCAGCATGCGATAGAGTTCCGGGGTGAAATCGGCACCGAAAATTATCTTCAGGAAGCCCATGTCGCGCAGCAATTCCGTGCCGCCGACCATGGCGATCGCGGCAATGGCGATGCCCTTCAACGAGCCCATGCCGCCGAGAACGACGATCGCGAGGATGACCGCGGACTCGAGGAAGACGAAGGATTCCGGCGAGACGAAGCCCTGACGGGCTGCAAAGAACGAGCCGGCGAAGCCGCCGAACATCGCGCCGGTCGCGAATGCCGTCAGCTTGGTCGTCACCGTGTTGATGCCGAGCGAGCGGCAGGCGATTTCATCTTCGCGCAAGGCTTCCCACGCACGGCCGATCGGCATCCGGCGCAACCGGATCGTCACATAGGCGGTCAGCATGCAGAGCGCCAGGATGACGTAGAACAGGAAGATCTTGTACCAAGCCGACGAGATCGACAGGCCGAAGGTCCGAACGAAATTGTGCGGATCCTTCATATCGAACGTATAAAGGCCGAACAGCGAGGCCTTCGTGATGTTGGAAATGCCGAAACTACCGCGTGTGACATCCGTCCAGTTGGTGATGACGATGCGGATGATTTCGCCGAAAGCCAGCGTCACGATGGCCAGATAGTCGCCGCGCAGACGCAGCACTGGGAAGCCAAGGATCATGCCCCACAACCCGGCGAAGATGCCGGACAAGGGCAGCAGGATCCAGAAGGACAGGCCGAAATGCGTCGACAGCAGCGCGTAGGAATAGGCTCCGACGGCATAGAAGGCGACGTAACCGAGGTCGAGCAGGCCGGCCAGGCCGACGACGATGTTCAGACCCCAGGCAAGCATCACGTAGATCAGGATCTGGATGCCGAAATTGTCGACATAGGTCAGCGATCCCTGAGCACCGAAAATCGCCAGCGCCAATAGCGGATAGATGAGCAGGAAACCCAGCGCTATCGCGTTGAAATTCTTCGAAATGAAGCCGGGTTCGGCTTCGACGGGCGGAGCCTTCGCCTTGGCCGCCTTCATGGCCGCCAGCCTGGGCTGCACGAACACCGTCATGACGAACCGCCCTGCGGCGGCAATCGCGACGATGGATGCCAAGAGGCCCCAGCGTTGAACGATGATGAGCTGGTTGTCGATGTTCTGATCGGTCTTAAGGCCGATATAGAGCACGAACATGCCGAATGCGATGACCGCTGTCCAAAGGGCGTCGGTAATGCCTTTCTGGACAAGGCCGGGCGCGGTCTTGCCTGGAACGAAATTTGAACTTGCCATGGCGTTATACCTTCTCGACTTCCGGCCGTCCGAGAATACCCGTCGGCTTGAAGATCAACACGTAGGCCAAGATGCCGTAGGTCGCGACATCCTTGTACGCGATAGCGAAATTGCCCGACCAGAACGACTCGATGAAACCAATCATCAGCCCGCCGAGAACGGCACCCGGCAACGAGCCGATGCCTCCGAGAACGGCAGCGGTGAACGCCTTGACACCGGGGACGAAGCCATCGGTAAAGTTGGCGACGCCATAATACATCAGGTACATCGTGCCGGCGACGGCGGCGAGCGCCGCGCCCATGATGAAGGTGACGGAAATGGTGCGGTCGACATTGATACCGAGCAGCGCCGCCATCTTGCGATCCTGCTCGGTGGCGCGCTGGGCGCGGCCAAGCGCGGTCTTGTTGACCAGATACCAGAATGCCGCGAGGAGAACGACCGTGCAGATGAAGATGATGATCTGCTTCAGCGACAGCGATACGCCACCGATATTGTAGACATCACCCACCAGCGTCGGGATCGGCTTGTTGCGCGGGCCCTGTGCGACCTGGATGAAGTTCGACAGCACGATCGACATGCCGATTGCGGTGATCAGCGGCGCCAGACGGAACGAACCGCGCAGAGGTCGGTAAGCGATACGCTCGATCACCCAATTCCACAGGCTCGTCATCAGCATGGCGACGATGAGCATCACCAGGAGCATGATCGCCACCGGCAGGCCGGCGACGAGCGATACGAGAACCAGGTAGGTGATAAGAGCGGCGAAGCCACCAAGCATAAACACGTCGCCATGGGCAAAGTTGATCATGCCGATGATGCCGTAAACCATGGTATAGCCAATGGCGATCAGGCCGTAGATAGACCCGAGAGTCAGCCCGTTAAGGAGCTGCTGGATAAAATAATCCATATGTCATTTCCCCTGGATGCGCAGTTCGTCGACCGCATCTCTTATTGGTTAGGGTTTTCCTTTGAGAGGGCCCGTAGGGGCGATTCCATACTGTTTTCGAAGGAAATGTGAAGCCAAAAAGGCAGGAAATTGACAAAATCTTTTCAAATCTTCGCGCAATGACGCAATTCGAGCCACAAAAAATAGAAAAACGGCATTCTCTGGCTCAAAAATAGCCAGACAATCCGCATACTTGGTTCGCTGAAAAAAATCTCTTCAGAAACGGGCTCCCGAAAAGCCCGTTCCGTTCCTTCCGAGCCCGACGCTTACGAGCGCATGCGCGCACCATCGGCATCAAACAAAGGTTGCGGCTGCAATGTCGCTGGCAATATGTCGCCGAGCAGTTCGATCGACCATCCCTGCGTTTCGTCGGCAATCTCTTTCGGCACATAACCGACGGCAACCGAGACACCGGAGGCATGCGCATAACCGCCCGAGGTCACCCAGCCACAGACGGCGCCGTTGTGATAGATCGGCTCATCACCAATGACATCGGCATCGTCAGCCGCGAGAATAAAGGAGCGTAGCCGCAAGGCTCCGCCCTCCACCTTTTCCTTGGCCGCCGCTGATTTGCCGATGAAATCAGCCTCCTTGAAGAGCGCAACGAACCGGCCGAGCCCGGCTTCCAGCGGCCCATAGAGCGGACGGTATTCGCGCGCCCAACTGCCGTAGGACTTGTCGAGGCGCAGGGCGTTCAATGCCCTGAGGCCGAAAAGCGTAATGCCGAATTCGGCGCCGGCCTCCATCAGGAGATCGAAGAGGTAGCGCTGATATTCCGGCTTCATCCAGATCTCATAACCGAGATCGCCGGTGTAGGAGACGCGGCCGACGATGGCAGGCGCCATGCCGAGATCCATTCGGCGAATGGACATGAAGGGGAACGCGGCAGCGGAAACATCCTGATGCGTCAGCTTTTCCAGGAGCTTGCGCGCATTCGGTCCGGCGATCGAAAGTCCAAGCAGCGACAGGCCGAGCGCTTTCAGCTCCACCGATCCATCCTTCGGCAGATGGCTTTCGAACCAGCGCATATGATAGGCTTCGGCAACGCCGGAGCCTATGACGAGGAAATCCCCCTCGCCCAGTTTGGCGAGTGTGAAGTCCCCGATCAGCTTGCCGTCATGCTTCAGCATCGGCGCCAGCGTCATGCGGCCGACGGCTGGAATACGGCAGGCGAGCAGCCCGTCGAGAAAGGCTTCCGCGCCCGGTCCCCTAACCGAATATTTGGCAAAGCCGGAGGTTTCCATCAGGCCGACGCTGTCGCGCACCGCCTTCGTCTCCTTCGCCACCACATCGAAATCGTTGGAGCGCCGCCAGGAGAACTCGTCCATTTCGCCCGCGGGTGCGAACCACAGCGCCTGCTCCAGCCCGTAGGACGCGCCGAAGACGCCGCCCGCAGCCTTAAGCTTATCGTAGATCGGCGTCGTCAGCAGCGGCCGCGCCGCCGGCAATTCCTCGTTGGGATAGCGGATGGAGAAGCGCCGCGCATAGTTCTCGCGCACCTTGGCGTTGGTATACGCAAGCGTCGCGTAGTCGCCGTAACGTGAGACGTCCATGGCGAAGACGTCGAAGCCGGGGTCGCCATGGATCATCCAGTTGGCGAGCGCCAGCCCCACGCCGCCGCCCTGGCTGAAACCGGCCATGACCGCGCAAGCCGACCAGTAGTTCGTCAGCCCCCGCACCGGTCCGACCAGCGGATTTCCGTCGGGCGAGAAGGTGAACGGGCCGTTGATGATCTTCTTGATGCCGGCATTGTTGAAGGCGGGGAAATGGCGGAAGCCGACTTCCAGCTCCGGCGTGATGCGCTCGATATCCTCGGCCAGCAACTCATGGCCGAAATCCCAGGGCGTCGTCACCGGCGACCAGGGACGGCAGGCCTTTTCATATGTGCCCATCAGCATGCCCTGCCGCTCCTGGCGCAGATAGATCTCGCCGTCGAAATCGACGCAGTGCATCAGCTCCTTGCCAGTCGACTTGTTGAAGTCGGCGACTTCCGGCATGTCCTCGGTGATCAGATACATGTGCTCCATGGCGAGCACCGGCAGCTCCAGCCCAACCATGCGTCCGACCTCGCGCGCCCAGAGGCCGGCGGCATTGACGACATGCTCGGCAACGATCTCGCCCTGATTGGTAATCACCCGCCACGAGCCGTCCTCGCGCTGCACCAGCTCCTCGACCTTGGTGTGCAGGTAAATCTCAGCACCGTTCTTCTTTGCCGAGCGGGCATAGGCATGAGTGGTGCCATAGGGGTCAAGGTGACCTTCGACGGGATCGTAGAGTGCGCCGACGAATTGGTCGGGATCGAGAAGCGGCATCATTGCGTGCGCTTCCTTCGGCGTCAGCAACGTCGCCTCCAGGCCGTTATACCGGCCCTTGGCGAGGATCGATTTCAGCCAGTCGAAACGCTGCGGCGTTGCCGCCAGCATCAGGCCTGATGTCATGTGCAGGCCGATATCCTGGCCGGAATAATCCTGGATCTCCTTATAGAGCTCGACCGTGTATTTCTGCAGCTTGGCAACGTTGGGGTCGCCATTGATCGTGTGCATGCCGCCGGCCGCGTGCCAGGTCGAACCCGATGTCAGCTCCGAGCGCTCGAGCAGCAAGACGTCCGTCCAGCCGAATTTCGTCAGGTGATAAAGCACTGAACATCCGACGACCCCGCCGCCGATGACGACGACCTTGGCATGGCTTTTCATCTAAAAATCCCCTGTGTTCGGCGCGAAGTCGGCGGGAATTTTCCCAGCCGACCGGCCGTATTTGCAGGGCAGCCTAGAGACTATCCAGAAGGCCAAATAGCCCGAACTGCGAAACCGATCCGTCTGTTTGCGCCATCGCAATTGTTCGGATCGCGCCATTTCTTCCTAGCACAAACCGGAAATCGCTTTGCGCTTTCCCGGCTCATGTGCTCAATCGCCAAATCCCGCCGTCAGCGCGAATTCCCGTCCCATCTCCATCAACTCCTCGAACACGCTCCCGGCATAGGAGCGGGGAACGATGATCTCGAAATGGTCAGGACCGGTGCGGGCGAGGTTGGCGCTGACGTGGCAGAAAAGCATGTTGGCCGATTGCCCCTCGGCAAATACCTGCGAATGCAACTCGACGGCGACGCATTTTGCCAGAATGCGCCGGACACTCGGCCCCGAAAGGCGCAGCACTACACGGCCGTCGCTCTGTTCGAAGAAGGAGATGCGGCCGGCATCCAACATGGCGAGGTCACGCGCCAGGCTCTCGGCCCCCAACACTTCCGATACCAACAGCCACTCGCCCGGCCCCGCATGGCGCACGGAAATATCCGACATCGCCTTCAACGCCGCCAACGTCCAGGCTTCCTGGCTGGCATGGGCGAGCACAGAGAATATGGCGGGGCGGCGGATGACGGCGAGATGGTTCGGATTGGGCTCCGCCTCGAAGCCGGAGATGTGATCTTCCAGCACGTGCCGGTTTAGATATGCGACGCTCATCGATCCCTCACCCCAGAAGTTTCTTGTTGGCGGGATCGACGAAGACCGGATTGCAGACCTCGGCAACCACTTCCTCGCCACGCAACCCATCCCAGACGATCACATGTTCACCGATCCGCTCGCGCCCGGATTTCAGGAAGGCCAATGCGATAAAATGGCCGAGAACCGGGGAGAAGCAGGCGGAAGAAACATGGCCCTGATCATTCGCCGTCGAAGGCTTGGCACCTTCCCTCAGCAGGTGCGCACCCGCCCGGATTTCCTTGGTGGCATCGACCGGCTTCAGCCCGACAAGCTGAACACGATCGGCAGCGGTCAGGCCGAAGCGGGTCGAAAGCCGCTTGCCGATGAAATCCGGCTTCTGCGTCGCCATCATCCGGCCGAGCCCGACATCATCCGGCGTAGTGCGGCCATCCAGTTCGTTATGGGTGACATGTCCTTTCTCGATGCGGAGCACATTCAGCGCCTCGACCCCGTAAGCGCAGATACCGTGCGCCTTGCCCGCCTCCATGATCGCATCCGCCACCGCCTCGCCATAGCCGGCGGGAACGGCGAGCTCATAGGCCAGTTCGCCGGAAAAGGAGATGCGGAACAGTCTGGCCTTCAGACCGCCTTTCAACATCACCTCTGCGGCGGCGAGGAATGGGAAGAACGCGTCGGAAATATCGTCCTCGACAATCTGTTCCAGAACCTCACGCGCCCTCGGACCGGCAATTGCCATCTGCGCCCATTGATCCGACGAGGAGACGAAACGGACGTCGAGCTGTGGCCATAGGGTCTGGGCGCAGAATTCCATATGCGCCATCACCTCGCCGGCCATCGCGGTCGTCGTGGTGAGGAAGAAATGATTCGGTGACAGTCGGCTCGTCGTCCCGTCGTCGAACACCATGCCGTCCTCGCGCAGCATCAGCCCATAGCGTGCCTTGCCGATCGGCAGTTTCAAGAAGGCGTTCGAATAGATCCGGTTGAGAAACTCCGCCGCATCCTTGCCGAACACTTCGATCTTGCCGAGCGTCGAGACGTCGCAAAGACCGACATTGTTGCGGACGTTCAGCACCTCGCGGTCGACGCTGTCGCGCCAGGTTTTCTCGCCTGCGCGTGCAAACCAAGCCGAGCGAAACCAAAGGCCGGCTTCGACGAATGTCGCGCCATTCTTCTTCGCCCAGCCATGAAGTGGCGATTCCCGCACCGGCTGCGCATGCTTGTCGCGCGCCGTACCCGCCAGGGCGCCGAAGGAGACGGGCGTATAGAAAGGCCGGAAGGTCGTCGTGCCGACAGCAGCCGGGCTGACGCCGCGCATGCCGGCGATGAGGCCGGCGGCATTGACATTGCCAAGCTTGCCCTGATCCGTCGCCATGCCGCTCGTCGTATAGCGCTTGGCGTGCTCCGCGTGACCATAGCCTTCGCGCAGGGCCAGGCCCAGGTCTTTCGCATGGACGTCGTTCTGGAAGTCGACGAAGGCCTTGTCCTTGGCGCCCGGCACATGCCAGATGGCTGCAAAGGACGGATCGTAATCGCCTTCGACCTCCGGTATCTCCGCCTCATGTGCGGTGCGCCCCAGGCTTTCAATAATCAACCGCGCCTTTTCCGCGCCATCGGCAAGACAGCCCGAAACACTGTCGATGCCTGCAGCCGATCCGGCAATCTCCATTTCGCCGCCGACCGTCGGCGCTATGAAGCCCTGTTTTTCCTCCGACCACACAGGCTTTGCGCCGCGCTGACAGGCAAGATGAATGATCGGCGACCAACCGCCGGACATGGCAAGCGCGTCACACGCAATAACCTCGTCCAGGCCGCCACGATCGGCAATCACCCCGCTGATACGATGCCGGCCCTTCGTGGCCTGCACGGTGCCGGCGTGAATGATGCGAACGCCCAGAGGCGCAGGATCGGAAGAAGTACTGCGCGTATCGATGATGGCCGCTATCTCGACGCCTTCCGCCGCGAGATCCAGCGCCGTGCGATAGCCGGACCCACCACTGGTGAACACCGCCACCTTCTGCCCCGCCACGACGCCATATCGATTGAGATAGCTGCGCATCGCGCCAGCCATCATGACGCCTGGCCTGTCATTGCCGCCGAATACCAGCGGTCGCTCTTCCGCGCCGGTGGCGAGGATGGCGCGTTTGGCGGCGATACGCCAAAGACGCTCGGCCGGCAGATCGGGCGAAGGCATCGCCACATGCTTCTGCACTTTTTCGACCGCGCCAAAGACATTGTCGTCATACCAGCCGAACACCGTGGTGCGCGGCATCAAAGTGACATTCTCGAAGCTCTGGAGTTCGTCGAGCGCCGTATGCACGAAGGCATCCGCGGAGGCGCCGCCGATCGACAATCTCTCCGACAGCAGCGATCCGCCCAGACGAAATCCTTCGTCTGCAAGAATGATGCGGAGCCCCGCGCGCGCCGCCGTTAGCGCCGCCATCAGCCCGGCCGGGCCGGAGCCGATCACCAGCAGATCACAATGCGCCCAGGCCTTCTCATAGCGATCGGGATCAGCCCGCATCGCCGCCTTGCCGAGACCGGCGGCGCGGCGGATCAGCGGCTCATAGAGCTTCTCCCAAAAAGCCGCCGGCCACATGAAGGTCTTGTAGTAGAAGCCCGCGCTGAGGAAAGGCGAGAACAGGCCGTTGATCGAGGCAATGTCATATTTCAGCGACGGCCAGCGGTTCTGGCTGACAGCGGTCATGCCCTGATAGAGCTCGACGACGGTGGCGCGCGTATTCGGCTCCGTGCGTCCGTCCCTGCCGATCGTCACCAGCGCGTTTGGCTCGGCGGAGCCAGCCGTCAGGATGCCGCGCGGACGGTGATATTTGAAGCTGCGGCCGACGAGCAACTGATCGTTGGCAAGAAGCGCGGCGGCGAGCGTATCACCCTCCATCCCTTTCATATCCCTGCCATCGAACTTGAACGAAAGCGGTCGGCTGCGATTGACGAGCCCGCCGGAGGAAAGACGATAGGCCGTCATTGCGCCGCCTCCCGCGCCTTGTCCGCAGCATCGGTGACGGAGAAGACCTCATGGGTGACATTGCTGCGGTCGACGACTAGCCAGCGGCGGCAACCAGCCGCATGATGCCAATATTCGAGAATGCGCCCGCGCTCGTTGTCGCGGATATAGACATAGCGATGCCAGTCTTCATCCGGGGCGGATGGAGCCGGGCGGGTGGCGGATGCAGAACCCCGAATGGTGAACTCTTCTTTCGGGCGCGTGCCGCAATGCGGGCAGGTGATCAGGCTTGCCATTGGTTTCGTGCCCTCAATGCAGATTCGGCTGCGGACCCTTGCCGCCTTCGTCGATCGCAAAACCGCGCTCGAAGCGATCGAGGCGCAGGAGGCGGCTGACCTCATGGCTTTCGCCCTTGGCGATCAGGTGCGCGAAGCAGAAGCCGGAGGCCGGCGTCGCTTTGAAGCCGCCATAGTTCCAGCCGCAGTTCAGATAGAGATTGTCGATCGGCGTGCGGTCGATGATCGGTGAGCCGTCCATGCTCATATCCATCACCCCACCCCAGCTCCGCAGCACACGGACACGCGACAGGCCTGGGATCAGCGACACCCCCTCCTCCATCGTATGTTCGACGGTGGCGAGATTGCCGCGCTGGGCATAGGAGCTGTAATAATCGAGATCGGCTCCGAAGACCAAACCGCCCTTGTCCGACTGCGATATATAGAAATGGCCGGCGCCGTAGGTGATGACGTGATCGATCACCGGCTTCAGCCCCTCCGTGACGAACGCCTGCAGCACATGGGTTTCGATCGGCAGTTCCAGATCCGCCATGCGCCCAAGGATCGAGGTATGGCCGGCCGCCGCCAGCGCCAGCTTGTTGCAGCCGATGAAGCCGCGCGTCGTTTCGACACCGGTCACGGCACCACCTTCGCGGCGAATGCCGATCACCTCGCATTGCTGGATGAGATCGACGCCGCGACTGTCGGCACCGCGCGCATAACCCCAGGCGACGGCATCGTGCCTTGCCGTGCCGCCGCGCGCCTGCAGCAGCCCGCCAAGGATCGGAAAGCGCGCATGGTCAAAATTGAGATAGGGCATCATCTTGCGGACCTGATCGCGGTTCAGCAGCTCCGCATCGACCCCGTGCATGCGCATGGCATTTCCGCGCCGGGCATAAGCGTCGCGTTGCCCATCGGAGTGGAAGAGATTGATGATGCCGCGTTGGGAGACCATGGCATTGTAATTGAAATCCTGCTCCAGCCCTTCCCAAAGCCGCATCGAGAATTCGTAGAACGGCTCGTTGCCGGGCAGGAGATAATTGGAGCGGATGATCGTGGTGTTGCGGCCCACATTGCCGGAGCCAAGATAGTTCTTTTCCAGCACCGCGATATTGGTGATGCCGAACTCCTTGGCGAGATAGTAGGCCGTCGCCAGCCCATGCCCGCCACCGCCGACGATGATGACGTCATAATGCGGTTTCGGCTCCGGAGTTCGCCAGACAGGCTGCCAATGACGGTTTCCTGAAAGCGCCTGCTTCAGAACCTGATATGCCGAATAACGCATGTATGAATCCCGGTCTCTACGCGGCCACACATTCGCATAAGCAATAAAAACGACAAGTCCGGAAAGGGCGGAAAACCTTCGCAAACAGAACATGTTCTTTCCCGAATGCGCAGCAAAGCGAGGCACTGTATCTCAAAGAACACGGGGGTAGCGGAGATGTTGCTGACAACGGCGCATGGATGCGAAGTTCCGTTGCGGAATAACGATCCAAGCGCTAGGCGGTGAAAACGTGATTGGCGCGGGGTCTAAACTTTACGGTGAAGGCTTCTTAATTATTGTATCTCTAAGCTCGAACCACGGACGAGCTGCGGAAAGACGGCAGGCGAATGCTCGCGACATTTGAAAAAGCGGCCCTTGAGGCGGGTAAGGCCATATTGGAGGTCTACCGTGCCGGTTATGCCGTCGCTTTGAAGCAGGATATGAGTCCCGTCACGATTGCCGATGAACGCGCCGAGCACATTATTCTCGAACATCTGACGCGCGACTTTCCGGACATTCCCGCAATTGCCGAGGAATCGGTCGCTGCCGGCAATATTCCCGACGTCCGCGGCCGCCCCTTCTTCCTGGTCGATCCGCTGGACGGCACGCGCGAATTCATCGAGCATCGCGACGAGTTCACCGTCAATATCGCCTATATCCAGAACGGCGTCCCGGTCACCGGTATCGTCTTTGCGCCGGCGCTCGGCATAGCCTTCACCGGCGAGGCCGGCAAGGCGCGCAAGCTCGCCATCACCGACCAGTTCACCGTTGCCGACCGTTCCGCAATCGCGGTGCGCGCACGCCCCGAGCATTTGCTGGCGCTTGCCAGCCGCTGCAACAGCAGCCCGAAGACGGATAGTTTCCTGGCGGAAAATGCCGTCACCGCCTGCACGTCGATCGGCTCTTCACTGAAATTCTGCCTCCTCGCCGAAGGCAAGGCCGACGTCTATCCGCGCTTCACGCGCACGATGGAATGGGACACCGCGGCCGGTGATGCAGTATTGCGCGCCGCAGGCGGCTCAACCCTTACGCTCGATGGCCGCCCGCTTTCTTACGGCAAGACCGATCAGAGCGATGACAGCGATTTCGCCAACCCCAATTTCATCTGCTGGGGCGGCGGGAAAAGCCTCGCCCACGCCTAACATCATATCAAAAGCGTAAGTTTTCACTGACGAAAACTCATACAACAACCGGCTTTTTCGCTGCGATAACAGCGAATTGCCGGATTTCCGCGTCATTATCAGATGCGCAAATCAGTCCGCTCGGGCTTTCCTTAAAATTCTTAGCAAAGTGTTACTATGCGCTTAGGCAATTTTTAAATGTGGCAAGTTAGAGTGGCTCCCGTGGTCTTGAGTATGTGTAGAGAGTCCAATGACCGAAATGATACGTCCCCGAGTGAAGTATGTCATCGGCCCCGATGGCAGCCCGCTTACGATTGCCGACCTGCCGCCGCCGAACACGCGCCGCTGGGTCATCCGTCGTAAGGCCGAGGTTGTCGCCGCGGTCCGTGGTGGCTTGCTGAGCTTGGAAGAAGCTTGCGAGCGTTATACGCTCACTGTGGAAGAATTCCTCTCCTGGCAGTCGTCCATCAATACCCATGGCCTCGCCGGCCTCCGGACGACCCGCATACAGCAGTATCGTCACTGACGGCTGCCATACAGACGCGACATTCGTTTGATCTTCAGTTCGGGCCTTTTTCCTTCCTCAACAGGATATGAAGAAGGCCCGAAATCATGGTGGAACCCGCATAGAACCAGAGGCCCGGCTGCGTAAATGCAGTCGCAAGCCCGCTGGTTTTGGCGGCGGCGATGACGATCGCCACCAGCAGCACGTCCGCCATCGACCAGCGCGCCAGTTGCGGCACGATATGCTCGAAGAAAAACCCGCGTTCGCTTTTTCTCCGCGTCCCCATCGCTTCAACCGCCAGGCTCACGGTCTTCAAGATTGGCAGCGCCACCGAGACGAGCGCCACGATAGTGGCGAGAAGATAGTTTTCCGCTCCCCAGAGAGAAGCGATGATGCCGAGCAGGGACGGCGTGTCGCTGAAGAAATAAAGCTTTTCGAAACGAACCAGCGGCAATACGAGGCCAAAGGCCAGCAGGAACGGGACAGTGACCAGAAGCACGGCTTGCAGATTGCGCATCGGTGCCGGAAACCTCCCAAATGGCTGCATCACCCTTATCACAGCCGCATAGCGCAGAAGATCGGAAATCCAAACCGTTTTTCGATCGGTGGACGCTGTCCGCGAGCGCTGCTTGCCACCGGCGACAGGTTTGTTAGCATCGATCTGAGACAAGAGACGTTAACCGACGTCGATCCAAAAATATTGGAAATCCGAGGACAATCATGGACATCCGCAACGAAGACAACGCATCGGGTGGACGCTACGCTGCAACGATCGAAGGCCATGAGGCCGAGATGACCTTTTCCCGCGCCTCTCCCAAGCTGATCATCATCGACCATACCGCCGTCCCGGATGCACTTCGCGGCAAGGGCGTCGGCCAGGCGCTCGCCCTTCATGCCGTCGACGAGGCCCGCAATGGCGGCTGGAAGATCATTCCACTTTGCCCATTTTTCAAAGCGCAAGCCCAGCGTCATGAGGAATGGCGCGATGTGGTGAATATGTAGGCAGCGGATAAGAAAATTTGTGAATTTTGCTTATCTCGGCTAACATGGGCTCCGTAAAAGGAGACCCGAGATGGCGACCATGACCGTATCCCTTCCCGATCAGATGAAGGATTGGATCGAGGCCCAAATTCGCAAGGGCGAATATGCAAGTACCAGTGATTATGTTCGCGATCTGGTTCGCAAGGACCGCGCACGTCGCGGTGAGGAATATACGATCGGAGAATTGCGAGAAATTTTTGCAGACGCCAAAGCCAGTGGCATCAGTACCCAGACGATAGAGGAAATCCGCGCCGAAGCGTTACAGATTGCTCGCGCTCGGGGTTTGATACGTGACTAAATACGAGCTGTCCGCCCGCGCGAATAGAGAAATTAAAGAACTATATTTGGATGGCATCGAGAAATTTGGCTTGCGGCAGGCTGATCGATATCTGGACGAATTGATCCATTGCTTTGAGTTATTGGCCGACAATCCTTTTATGGGTCGCAAGGCGGAAAAAATTGCGCCAAGTGCACGGCGCCATGAACATAAGAGTCATATTATTCTCTATGAACGCACGGACGATGGCGTGATCATTCAAGCTATCGTTCCGAGTCGCAGCATTATTCGGCTTGAATTGTAGCGCCAATCGACCAACGCCCCACACTGCTGACAAAACACCAAAAGCCGTGCATGGCCGGCCACCCACCATGGCCAGTCATGCACGGCTTTCGAGCCGTTTCCGCCGCTTCTCGCATAATCCCGAACATCGGTCCGATGCGAAGATCAAGAAATGGCGACGGAATAGTTAATTAGGCGCGTGCCCTCACCGGCCCCGAACCGTCGCGCTCTTCCAGCGCTGCGGCCTTGGCATATTCGGCCTGCATTTCTTCCAGCGATGTTTCCAGCGCCTCTTCCTGCACCTGCAATTCCCGGATCGACACCTGCAAGTTGTCCGCGCGCTGCCGTGCGGCTTTGGCAAAGGTCGGGTAGGCAAAGTGGTTCGGATCGGAAATGCCGGACTTTTTCTCTTCCAGCACGATCTGGCTCTCCAGATCCTTTGTCATACGGTCGAATTCCGCCATCATCATCTGCAGTTGCTGCAGTTGACGGCGTTTTTCGTTCACCTGAAACTCCTTCAGGCGCGTTAGGCTCTCACGTGACTTCATACGCATTACTCCCGTGATGCGAGACCCCGGCTCTCGATATTTTGACCCGCCGCACCGCTTTGAAACGGCTTGGTTAAAAAAATTTCCAGCGATCTTAATAAAAACCTACCGCTGGTAACCTTTCGTTTACGGGCATCGTTAATGATAGGGACGATCATTTAAGGGTCAGTAAATGTCGCGCTCAGAATTCGAGATGTTGACATTGGCGAGTCGAATGAATCACTTGGCGTGTCTTCTTAATGCAACACTTTAGGAAAGATATTTGCTGATTGTCATTGGAAAACAGTGCAATGGAAAAATTATTTAATAAATTCGATACGTCTTGCCAGAGTGAATCAGAATTTGTTAACCATTCCGTGGCAGCTTCCAAATCAGGCAGTGATTTGATCGGTATCGCGTAAGGGGGCTGACGACCTTTCGGCGGCGGTAAAGGGGATAATTATGCGGGTTCTACTTATTGAAGACGATAGCGCGACAGCGCAGAGCATCGAACTGATGCTCAAATCCGAAAGTTTCAACGTTTACACCACAGATCTCGGTGAAGAAGGCGTCGATCTCGGCAAGCTCTACGACTACGACATCATTCTTCTCGATCTTAACCTTCCCGACATGTCCGGCTACGAAGTGCTTCGCACGCTGCGACTGTCCAAGGTCAAGACACCGATCCTCATCCTCTCCGGCATGGCCGGCATTGAAGACAAGGTTCGCGGTCTCGGCTTCGGTGCCGACGACTACATGACCAAGCCTTTCCACAAGGACGAGCTGGTCGCCCGCATCCACGCCATCGTCCGCCGTTCCAAGGGCCACGCCCAGTCGGTGATCATGACTGGCGAACTGATCGTCAATCTCGACGCCAAGACCGTCGAAGTCGGCGGCCAGCGCGTGCACCTGACCGGCAAGGAATACCAGATGCTGGAGCTGCTTTCGCTCCGCAAGGGCACCACGCTCACCAAGGAAATGTTCCTTAACCACCTCTATGGCGGCATGGACGAGCCGGAACTGAAGATCATCGACGTCTTCATCTGCAAGCTGCGCAAGAAGCTCGCCAACGCCGCCGGCGGCGCCAACTATATCGAAACCGTCTGGGGCCGTGGCTATGTGCTGCGCGAGCCCGACAGCAGCGATTTCGCCGAAAGCGCCTAAGACGCCCTCCCCGATCACCGCCGATACAAAAAATCCCGCCTCTTCAGGCGGGATTTTTTGTGTTGCATTTTCAAACATCAAAAACAAAAGCCGCCCAAACAGGCGGCCCAGACGCATTCAACAGTCGGCGGATATGATCAGGCTGCGATGGCCCGATTGCCGAAAACCGCCGTCAGTATCTTGCGATCGAAGGGCTTCAGCAGGAAATCGGTGGCGCCGGCGCGTTTGCCGGCCATCAGCTTGCGCAAATCCGCCTCGACGACGCAGTAATAGATCTTGACCTCTTTGCCGTTCGGCATGCCGCGGATACTGGCGATGAGATCGAGAGCGCCTTCCATGCCGGCGTCGACGATCAGGTAGTCCGGGAGTTCAGCCTGGCACCGCGTCAGCGCTTCACGGGCATCGGCGGCTTCACTGACGAGAAAATCGAGTTCGGAGAGAATCCGCTTGCCGACCTTACGCACGACATCCGACGCGTCCGTAATCATGAATCGCTGCATCACCAACTCCTTCGCGCCCGGTCGCCATCTGTCTGGCGCCATCATCAAATTGGGACGATAGGCGCACGAGGCTAAGGAATCGTTACCGTTGTGTTCATAATTGTGCCGACAACCAAAAGAATGCGCAGGAACGACGATACACCTAAAGATAATCCCGCCGCCGGACGTCCGGTGGCGGGATTATCGGTATAAATCGTGCGACTGGCGTTTATTCGCTGCGCATGGAAGCGCTGAAAGTAAGCTCCTCCGGCGTGGCGTTGTAGGAGAGTTCCATGCCGCTCTCGTCCGCCAGAAGCACGGTGTAGTAGGGCTGGATGGAATGGGCATCGACCGCTTCTTCCAATGCACCCGAGCAAATCTCCGCGAATTTCGGCGGCACGCGCATCATCCGGCCCTTGGCAATAATCGTGAACTTGGCGTCGAGATCTGGATTTTCCAGCGTCACCTCGATATTGCCGCCGCGCGGAATCGAGCCGTAAGCGACCAGGAAGAGATTGAGCAGCAGCTTCACGCGGTTCTTGGCAACAATGGCGCGCGGGCCGATCCAACTGACCTCTGTCTTCTTTTCGGCAGCGGCGAAATCCTTGGCGGCACGCTCGGCTTCGCCCGTATCGATCGAGGCGCCGACCGAGCCGGACGCACCGAAGGCGAGGCGTGCGAATTTGAGGCGAACAGACGCGTTGAGAGCGCTGGTGCGGATCAACTCCATCGCATCGGCATCGGCACCGCCCTCATCGAGCAGCTCCAGACCGTTATTGATCGCACCGACCGGAGAGATCACATCATGGCAAACGCGGCTGCATAGCAGCGCGGCCAGATCCGGTCCGGTCAAGGTGAGGTTCGGATTCTTCGACATTCATTGTCTCCTGAATGCTGACAAGGCGGAACGCAGTATGATTCTACGTTGCCACGGCAAGATTGCCCGAGGATTGCCGCAGGCGGGCGTACCGCACGCCATAAAGACACCATATTTGGTAAACCGATTGTTAAGATGATCGCCGCAAAATGCATTCATCACCACCAGACCCTTTCGCGCACGATTCGCGATGCCGAACATGGGCGGAACGGTCTGGACTGAGGGGCGAGGTGTACTTGGCGCGTTCGTGCGAATGCGCGGCGCATCCGTTCCCGATTGCACCGACCATGATGAACGGATGAATGTCATGCGCTATCAACTCCTGAAGAGAATGCCCAGCCTCGGCTCGAGAACGGTCGGCCTCGGCTTGATCTTAGCCATCGTTGCGTTCGTAAGCTTCGCGCTGCCGGTTCGTCAGGCGGCGGCTGCGGCCAACAACCAATATTCGATGCAGGAAATCGTCGACGCCGGCCATTCCTTCTTCGGCTCGACCAGCGGCGGCCTCGCAAAGGTAGTCGAGCGGGCCTTTCAGCAATACGGCCTGCCGAACGGCTATATCCTCGGGCAGGAAGGCTCCGGCGCCTTCATCGCCGGGCTGACCTATGGCGAAGGCCAGCTCAACACCAAGAACGCCGGCGAGCACCCGCTCTATTGGCAGGGCCCGTCGCTTGGCCTCGACTACGGCGGCCAGGGCACCCGCGTCATGATGCTGGTCTATGACCTGCCGAACATCAACAGCGTCTACACCCGCTTTGGCGGCGTCAGCGGGCAGGCCTTCGTTGTCGCCGGCGTCGGAATGACCGTGCTGAAGAACAACGACATCGTGCTGGTGCCGATCCGCACCGGCCTCGGCGCTCGTCTCGGCGTCAACCTCGGCTACCTCAAGGTCACGCCGAACCCGACCTGGAATCCCTTCTGATCTTTTGGCGATATTCCCCCATATTTCGCCGCCTGGCCCGCGCAGTTCGCGGGCCTTTTCTTGTCGCGAACTCCCGATACGCCGGTAAACCATATCCGATTTAAATGCTTGCCCGCGCGCCGGCCTCATGCTTAATCATTTACTTAATCACTTTATTGAGATTGAAAACACCTCTTAGATGCTGGCTGCGCCGTGATTGAATTCGCTCTACTGTTTGGATTGGGCTTTCTGACCGCCGCCTTTCTGGTCTTCCTTATCGCGCCCGCAGTGCACCGCCGCATCGTCTGGTTCACGGAAAAGCGGCTGAAAGCGACCATGCCCCTGAGCCCGCAAGAAGTACGCGCGCAGAAGGACATGGCGCGCGCCCTTTTCGCGGCCGAAAACGCCAGGACCGAGCAGGCGCTGACGCAGGAGCGCGATAAGAGCGTCGCCCTGCAGATTCACAACGGCAAGCTCCAGCAGGAGGCCGGCCGCTTCGCCTCTGAAAACAGCGAATTGCGAACCCGGATCGACGATCTCGAAGTCGAAGCCGGTGAACTGCGCTCTCGCCTGCGCCGCGAGGAAAGCTATATCAGCCAGCTCAAATCCGGTATTCATACGGCTGAACAAGTCGGCGCGGAGAAGGATGCCGATATCGACGGCTTGCGCAAGCGGATGACGAAAATGGCCGCCGACGCGGACAATCTGAAGATCGATCTGGCAACTCGCGAGACCGAGATCGAGAGCCTGAAGTTTCGCATCAAAACGCTGCGGGACGAGCGCGACACGCTGCGCCAGGATCTGAACCTTGCAAGTCTCCGCGCTAAGGATGCAGAATTACGCCTGGGTCAGGAAAGCGACAAAGCCCAGCACCTCGAGGAGCGGCTGGATCGCGAGATCGCGGGCAATGCCGACAAGGAAACCGCAATCGAACGCCACGTTCAGGATGTGGCCCGCTTGAAGGAAAAACTGGAAACGGCACATGCCGAGGCGGAGGAAGCCGGCCGCGCGCTGCAGGCCGCGGGTCTTGCCCCTCAAGCCAAGCCGATGAACGGCTCGAAGCCCTCGACCAAACCGAGGATCGTCGAAATTGCCGATCATGATGCCAACGCAGCAGAACCGGAGCGCAACGTGGAAGACGATATCGCTCAAATGACGGAGGAAGTGCGCAACCGTGCTGCCGCCCTTTCCGACCGCCTGCTCAAATCGCGCTCGCCCTCGCATGATCAGGCCATGCGGGAAGAGATCGCCAACATCGCCGCCAACATGGTGGCAATGACCGCCCTCAAAGAGGGCGAAAAATCGCCGATCTTCGATCTCCTGCCAAAGGAGACGAGCGCCGCCGAGCACGGCGCGCGTATCAGCCTTGCCGACCGCGCCGCGGCCCTGCTGCCCAAGCAGCAATAAGCGCTCTCTACAAAGACGGAAATTTCAGACGCGTTTAATCAACGACGCCATGGCGAAGAGTGCGATGCCGCTCGCCGTTGCCACGTTCAGGCTGTCGAGGCTCGGCGCCTGCGGTATCCGCAGGCTGCCAAAGGTCGACAGAATTTTCTGCGGCAACCCCGCCCCTTCGGTGCCGACCACCAGCGCCATCCTATCGGCCGGCGGAACGGCGCGGATATCGGTGTTGCCGCGCGGAGAAAGGCTCCAGATGGCAAAGCCGCGCTCCGCCAGCGCGGTCAGCAGATCGACATCGCTCAATTGACGGCAATAGGGCACCGTCAGCGCCGAGCCGACCGAGACGCGCAGCGCCTTGCGATACAACGGATCGCAGCAGGTTTCGTCGAGCAGCACCGCATCGGCCCCGAAGGCGGCAGCATTGCGGAACATTGAACCGACATTATCGTGATTGGAAATACCGCAGCCCGCAAGGACGAGCGCCCGCTCCGGCAAGCGGTCTAAAAAGGCGCCGATATCCGGCTCCGCCTTGCGCCGGCCGAGCGCCAGCACGCCGCGATGCAGGTGGAAACCGACAATGCCATCCAGCACCGAAGCCTCCGCAACATAGACCGGCACGTCAGGCGGAAAGGCGGCGATGATTTCTTCCAATCCCGCGGCGCGGTTGCGCAACAGCAGCACTTTTTCACCGACAAAGTCTCCTTGAGCCGCATGCGCCTCGGCAAGAAGCCGCAGCACCACCGTGCCCTCGGCAATGAAGCGGTTCTCGCGGCCCACGAGATCACGCTCGCGGATATTACGGAATTCGGCGATGCGAGGATCGTCGGGATGGGTGATCTCGATCAACCGGTCGCCCGTCATCGCCAAACCGTCAGTTGGAAAGCGATATGGTCGCGACGATGCGGCCGATACCGTAGTCGAAAACAACGGCCTGGCGCTGGCCGCTGGCGAGCGTGCCATAAAACAGCACCTGGTTTCCGGAGAGTGCCGTGGACAGCACGGTAAAGCCCTGCGGCAGCGCTGCGCTCACCGCAACGGGTGCGTCGGCGGGAATATTCGAGGCGGCTTGACCCGCTGCCTTCGGTGCAGGCCGCATCGTCTTGTAGACAACGGCGCCGAACACCGCCATAAGGCTCACCACCATGATGGCGACCGAGACGATCTGCAGGCGAACCATCTTGCGTCGGACATTTTCCAGGGCCGGATCGAGGGGCTTTTCCTCTTGATCGTCTGGCTCGAGATTCGTCATCGATGCGTCCTATTTCCTAGAGAGCGCCCAGTGCGCCGGAGAATGCGTTTGAGCGACCCCTTTAAAGAAGCCGCGGGCATTAGAAAAGTCCTAACCGCCGATGAAACAGCCGAAGGCCGCCTCGATGCATGGCTGACTGCGCAGGTGGGCGAGGAATTTTCCCGCAGCCGCATCCAGGCCTTGATCAAGGATAGCGCCGTCCTGCTCAACGGGACCCCGGTTACTGACGCCAAACGCAAGGTGCGCTCTGGCGATACCTACGAGATCACCCTGCCCGAGCCCGAAGACCCGACGCCACTCGGCGAAGACATTCCGCTTGATGTGCTTTACGAGGATGACGACGTCATTGTCATCTCCAAGCCCGCCGGCCTCGTCGTTCACCCCGCCGCCGGCAACTGGACGGGCACGCTGGTCAACGCGCTGATCCATCATTGCGGCGAAAGTCTCTCTGGTATTGGCGGTGTGCGCCGGCCGGGCATCGTCCATCGGCTGGACAAGGACACCACCGGCGTCATGGTCGTCGCCAAGAACGATATCGCCCACCGCCACCTGTCCCTGCAATTCGCCGACCACGGCCGCACGCGGTCGCTGGAACGCGCCTATCAGGCGATCGTCTGGGGCCGCCCCCGCCAACTGATCGGCACCATCGACGCGCCGCTTGGCCGCTCCACCGGCGACCGTACCCGCCGTGCCGTCAAGCGCCCGAACAATCAGGATGCCGACGAGGCGATCACGCATTATGAAGTGATTGAACGTTTTCACGAGGCTCCGGACGCCACCGCCCTCGCCTCCTTGGTCGACTGCCACCTCGAAACCGGCCGCACCCACCAGATCCGCGTTCACATGGCCCATATCGGCCATCCCCTGCTCGGCGACGCCGTCTATGGCGGCGGCTTCAAGACCAAGGCCAACCTGCTGCCGGATGCCGCCAAGCAGGTGGTCAACCGCTTCCCCCGCCAGGCACTCCACGCCTACCTCCTGCAATTCGAACACCCTCGCACCGGCGAAGTCATGCACTTCGAAGCGCCGCTGCCGGATGATATGGAGGATCTGGTGGCAGCGTTGCGTGCTTGAGAAGCGCCTCCAAATTGCTTGAAGGGGCCAACAGCGGATTGGTGATTGGCCCCTGCCCAGCAATCAGTCCGAAGCTTTAGTCTTCGGGTGAAACCTTCGCAGAATCGCCGACGGCGATTTCTCTCAGTCCCCGGCGCAGAGTTGCGACGTTTGCGGCCCCGTTCAATTGCTCGAATTCTTGCTGGGCCCTCTCCCAGAGAGGCTCGGCCCTCTTGTGCAGGAGGCGACCCTCCTTGGTGAGTTCAACGACACGAACCCTTCCGTCTGCCGGAGACGGCTTGATGGTAACAAACCCATCTCGCTCCAGGAATCCGACCATCTTTCCCATCGCCGTCCGCTCGATATCGAGCCGTTCGGCGAGAACGTTGACCGTGGCGCCGCCAGCCTCCCCGAGAGCCGCCAGAATCAGAAACTGCGTGATGCGCAGCCCGACCGGCTCAAGATGATCATCATAAAACCGCGTGATCTGTCGGCTCGCCTTTCTCATGGCGGAGCAGTTGCACTGATCGATTCCGAGTGGTTGGTTGGCCGACAGCATTCTATGTTCCTTTCGAATCCCATTCCTAACCAAAGCGCCGCAGGCGCGAAGCCGAAGAATCTCCGCGCTCCACAGCAATTCCGCCATCGCCGAAGTTAGAATACCCCTTCCGGCGGAGTGATATAGCCGGGCACGTCGGCCGCAAGCGTGCTCTTCAGTAACGCAGTGCCCTGATCGGCCATGATCTCGCTCTTGCCAGCGGCGAGGGCGTCATAGGTTTGGCGCACCACGTCCTCTGGGCTCGCCTTCGGCACGTCGATGCCGTTGGTCAGATCGGTATCCACGAATCCGACATGCAAGCCAAGGACCTCGATGCCGCTATCGCGAAGATGGAAGCGAAGCTGGTTCGTATAACTCCATGCCGCCGCCTTGGAAGCGGCATAAGGTGTCAGATAGGGCCGTGGAAGCCAGACGATGTCAGACAGCACGTTGATGATGGCGGCATGGGGCTTGGCTGAAAGGATCTGCTCGAAGGCCTGCGAGACGCGCACCACGCCATAATAGTTGGTATCGAAAAGACGTTGCGACTGCGCTTCGACATCGTCTGCCAGAGGCCCGTCGATCAGGGCGGCGATCCCCGCATTGTTGATCAATAGCGTGGTATCTGCTGCCAGTTCTGCGGCTGCGGCAATCGATGCCTTATCCGTGACATCGATCCTGACCGGAACGATGCCCGGCTCGTCGAAGCCGCTCGTGTTGCGCATGCCTGCGTAAACCTTCGATGCTCCGCGGCGGAGTGCCTCGCGTGCGAATGCTAGGCCCAGACCTCGATTGGCACCGGTGATGAAGACTGTGTTGTTGGCGACGTCCATAACGAATTTCCTTTCTGGGGCAGCAGCTCGGGGCAAACGATCTCTGTCGCTGGCCCGGCGGTCGGTTGGGTTCAAAGAAAAAGCTCTTCGGGCAACTGCCCGCAGAGCGCCCCGCGCAAATGGGCGCCGAGCGACAGAACAGCGCCGAGCGGACTCATCCGCACGCTGACCCGCGGTACCGAACCGTCGGAGGCGCGATCGACGACCATGACGGCGGTCAGCTTCTCTCCGTTCGTCAGAACGGCCTCATATTCAAGGAAGAGCCGGGAGCCGACGGTCTGAAGGAACGTCGGCGTCTGTGATGCATAGAAAGTTCCGACGGCGTTCACGGCGAGCCTGATTTCGTCGCGTCCGATGACGGAACCTCGCAACACGGAGCTGGTAAGCTCCGCGTCGGCGGTCAGGTCGTCCAGAAAGGGATGACGTTCTTCTTGAGCATGTGACATTGTAAAATCCCCGATTTGTCTTCGCGGCATTCACGCGAAGGCGGCGCGATTGTTGGAGACGAACTGCTGGACCGAGAGCGCCGGCGTTCCGGTAATCGCCTCGACCAAATCGTTGGTGCCCGAGAAGATGCCGTCACGATAGTTCTGGGCGACTTCGACGAGGTGCTGCACAAGGAACGGCGGGAACTTGTAGAGATTTTCCATCCTATCCTTGAACGCCTCTATCGAGGACGGCGCATATTCGATCTTCGCTCCAAGCACGTCGCTCACGACGGCAGCGATTTCTGTGTAGTCCATCTCGACTGGACCATGGAGCGGATAGATCTTGCCTTCGTGGCCCTTCGGATTAGCCAGGACATGGGCGATCACCCGGCCCTGATCATCGGAGGCGATAGGCGCATGCCGCCCGTTCTCGAAGGGGAACGAGATCTTCTTCGTCGCCCAGATTTCCTTTGCGAAATGGGGATAAGCGAGCCAGTCCGCAAAAAACGTAGGGCGAAGATGCGTCGTCGAAACGCCTGACCAGTCGAAGACCCGCTCCGAGATCCAATGGTCCTGCGCCGCATGGCTTGCCGACTCTCGGCGCGCCGAAATCTGCGACATGTTGACGATCGCGCTAACACCCGCTTCCTTTGCAGCCTGTGCGAAATAGGTCGCAGCGCCAAGGATGCCTGGTGCGATCGGGTGAAGAAAATACGCCGACCGGATGCCTTCCATGGCCGTCCGAATGTGATCGATGTCGGTGAAATCTCCGACGGCTATATCGACACCGCGCTGCCTCAGCGCCGCTGCCCGCTCGTCGTACGAGCGCATATAGGCACGCACGCTCTTGCCCATCTTCAAGAGTTCGCCGATGGCGGCGCCCCCAGTCCGTCCCGTCGCACCGCTTACAAGTATCTCAGCTTCGCTCATGATCGCTTCTCCGTCGTTAAATGAGAGCATATGCTCTTACTTAGATCGATATAGGAGCATATGCTCTTATATTCAACTATTTTTATTCATATGCATGGCTCGCCCTGATGGATCGAAAGAAAAGACTGCTACCGAGCTCCACAAATGCGCGACTGGACGCCGGCCCCTTCGCCGCCTATAATTGGGGGGAACCGATCTCCGGCGTGCGTCACGCAGTTATCCAAAACGCGAAGCGTTTTGATGCTGAAGTCGCCAAATCTCACAGGACCGGAGTATTCGGGAAGATAGTCTCAGAGACAAACGTTACGGCGGGCATAGCTGTCGCGCCGGGGTAACTCTTGCGTGACTACGTTCTTGAATCACTGTTTTGCCGTACTTATCTACACATTGGTTTAGTGCGGGGTCTTCACGACCTGCACGCCTTGGTCTGCTTCGCAAAGGGCGCGCAATACGTCTCCAGAAGGGGCCAGATCTCGAATAGGAGGGTGCATTCATGACCCGTAATACCTTGCCGTCCATTACCGCCGGTGAAGCCGGCCTCAACCGCTATCTCGACGAGATTCGCAAGTTCCCGATGTTGGAGCCGCAGGAAGAGTACATGCTCGCTAAGCGCTACGCGGAACATGCCGACCGTCAAGCGGCCCATAAACTCGTCACCAGCCATCTGCGCCTCGTGGCGAAGATTGCCATGGGCTATCGCGGTTATGGCCTGCCGATCGGCGAAGTGGTGTCGGAAGGCAATGTCGGCCTGATGCAGGCCGTCAAGAAGTTTGACCCGGAACGTGGCTTCCGCCTGGCAACCTATGCCATGTGGTGGATCAAGGCCTCGATCCAAGAATATATTCTGCGCTCGTGGTCGCTGGTGAAGATGGGCACGACCGCCAATCAGAAGCGTCTGTTCTTCAATCTGCGTCGTCTGAAGGGCCGCATCCAGGCCATCGATGACGGCGACCTGAAGCCGGAGCATGTCACCGAGATCGCCACCAAGCTGAACGTCTCCGAGGAAGAGGTCGTTTCGATGAACCGCCGCCTCTCGGGCGACGCTTCGCTGAACGCGCCGATCAAGGCTGCCGAGGGCGATTCGGGTCAGTGGCAGGACTGGCTGGTGGACGATCATGACAGCCAGGAAGACGTGCTGATCGAGCAGGACGAACTTGATACGCGCCGCCGCATGTTGGCTCGCGCCATGAGCGTCTTGAACGATCGCGAGCGCCGCATCTTCGAGGCTCGCCGCCTTGCGGAAGAGCCGGTGACGCTGGAGGACCTCTCGGCCGAGTTCGATATCAGCCGCGAACGCGTCCGCCAGATCGAAGTCCGCGCCTTCGAGAAGGTGCAGGAAGCCGTGCAGAAGGATGCGCTGGAACGCGCCAAGGCTCTGCGGGTGGTCGAAGCCACCGCTTAACGCTTCCGATTTCAGACATTACAGTACGAATTCAAACAAAAGGCGGACCGCAAGGCCCGCCTTTTTTGATTCCGGTGATTTGAGACCGCTTATTGGCCGCTCGAAGCGACACCGCCAAGCGCCTGCCACTCTGTAATCGCCTTGTTGAAGGCGTCGGTGCCGGCGGGGCCCTTCTCCATGGTCAGCAATGCACGACGGCCATTGCGGTAGACCACGGGAATGTCCATCCAATTGCGGGTTTTCAGGAGATCGAGATTGGTCTTCCGCGCATCCGGAAAATCGTTGAGCGCGACCATGTAGACGTCGTCGGTAACCTTGGCCGGCACAGCGATCAAGGCGTCGCCGCGATCCTGTTCGGTCGACTTGAGCGCGATCCGCTGCACGTTGTCGATGGCGCCGCCTTCGAAATTCGGCGGAACCTGGAAGGCGAGCTCTACCAGATGGCTTGCCGGCAGCGAGGCGTCGGTATTGCGCGACACGGTGATCGTCGCCGTCAGACCGCGCTCAGGCACGTTGATGAGGCCCTGGACGGAAGGTTCCGGACGGCCATCCTCACCCTTACCCTCCTGCAGAGACCAGGTGACGGTGCCTTCGAAAGCCGTCGGCGATGTCTGGCCGAGACGCTCCTCATAGAGGAACACCTTCTGCCCATCCGTGGCCGGCGCCGTCTGCTGTTGATTAGCCTGTGGCTGCTGCTGAGCGACAGGCGATTGCTGGGTGGGAGCGGAGGATTGCTGATCGGCTGAAGGCTGCGTCGTGGTCGGCGCGGTCGCGGCGGGCGCCTGCGCGCCATTCGCATTGTTGGCGGGCGCCGTTGCCGCTCTTGCCGGGGCAGCGGAGGCTACATTCTGCTCGGCCACGGACTTGCCTTCAGCGACACCCGGCTGAGCGCCCGCTGCCGGACCTTGATCCTCTTCCGTGCCATTCGCCAACAGGCGCTGCGTGAACTTGCTGTTGACCGTGTTGGCGTCGTTGTCGAGCGAGGCGACATTGGTGTTGCCCGCTGCCGGCGGCTGCGTGGCGGCATTATTGTTTTGCGCCGGAGCGGTCGCGCCCGGTGTCGAGACGGCAGGCGCATTTGTGGCTGGAGCGGCCGTATTGTTGTTCTTGGCCGTCTCGGTAGCCGGAGTGGTCGCAGTCTTCGGTGCCGAGCTGATGAGGTCGGCGACCATCTTGTTGAGCGCTTCACGGTTCAGCCAGGCGGCATAGCCACCGCCGGCGACGATCGCGAGGCCAACGAGGGCCACGATAATACTGGTCACGCTGAAGCGGCGGCGCTTCGGCTCCATACGGAAGCTCTTGCCCTGCAGCTTCGCCGCCATGGCCCGGTTGAGATCCGGCGGGATGGAAGAGCCGCCGCCGCGGTCCCCCTCGGCGATTTTGTCAAAGCCGGCAAGCTCCTTGAGCTCGCGCCAGCCATCCTCGCCTGCATCGTTCTTCGGCGCTGACTTGGACGGAGAATGCACATCGGCGAAGAGATCGACATCGTCAAAGGCGTTGTCCGGCATCTGCTGCCGGGCGGGCTGTGCCGACTTGGCGGCTGGCGCCGGCACCGACTGCAGCTCTTCGAAAACATCCGCATCCCAGGCAAAAGCCTTGTCGCTCGCCGGCGCTTTCGTCGGGGCGGGCGGCTCCACGGGATGGCCGAAGACGGCAGGCGCAAAGGCGGCGGCGGGCATGACGGGTACCGCCACCGGCTCGGATTCGGCCCGCTTCGCAGGCGCATCCACCTCGGCCCAAATTTCCTCGACTTGGCTCATGACATCATCGGCAGGCGCCTGATGAGCAGTATGCGTCTGCGGAGCGGCATGCGCGGGCTCGGCGGCAACGGCCGGCACCTCCTCCGCATAGTGCTCCGGCGCTTCCTCATGCACCTGCTCTTGGACCGGCTCCGCATAGGCCTCGACGTGGTGAACAGCCGCGGGCGCCTGCTCCTGCGGCGCCTCGGCCCATTCCTCTACCGGCTCATGGTGCTCAGCGGACTGATGCTGAGCATGCGCGGGCTCCTCATAGACAGGCTCCTCGTAAGCAGGCTCTTGGTGAGCTGGCTCATGGTAAACTGGCTCTTCATGGGCCGGCTCTGCATAAGCCGGCTCTTCATGGGTCGGCTCTTCGTGCACCGGCTCGTGAGCGGCGGGCTCCTCGTGCGCAGCGACCTCCGGATGGGCCGGCTCCGGTTCCTCGACATGGTGTTCTTGCGCAACATGATGCTCTTCAGCAGGCTCCTGCTGCGGCTCCTCCTGCACCAAAGGCGTTTCCGCGACTGGCTCTTCAGCCAGCGGCAGCGCCTCGGCATGCTCGGCTTCCACCTCGACGATCGCAGCTTCAAGCTTGTCGAGCTGACGGCGCAGCATCTCCTCCGGCGGGCGCGGCTTCATGCTCTCAAGCTGCCGCTGAACGGCACCACGAGCCCGCTCGTAAACCTTGACCCGCATCTCGGGAGTATTATCGGCCAAGCCGTCCACGGCCCGTCGAATGACTGCTACAAAATCCGCCATCAGTACTTTCTCATGATGCCCGGCACGTGGCCGAACCGGGATTCGTCATTGATCCGCGACATTAGCCCTCAAACGGATCGGTCACAAGTATAGTGTCTTCGCGCTCCGGGCTGGTCGAAAGCAGCGCCACCGGAGCGCCGATCAGCTCCTCCACCTGCCGGACATATTTGATCGCCTGTGCCGGCAAATCGGCCCATTTGCGGGCGCCGACGGTCGATTCCTTCCAGCCTTCGAGCGTGATGTAGATCGGCTCGACGCGGGCTTGCGCCGCCTGGCTGGCCGGCAGATAGTCGATCTCCTTGCCATCTAGTTTGTAGCCGACGCAGATCTTCAGTTCGTCGAGACCGTCGAGCACGTCGAGCTTGGTCAAGGCAATGCCGGTAATGCCGGAAGTCTTCACCGTCTGGCGAACCAGCACGGCATCGAACCAGCCGCAGCGGCGCGGACGGCCGGTGTTGACGCCAACCTCTCGGCCAACCGTCGACAGGTGTTTGCCGATCTCGTCATGCAGTTCACACGGGAACGGCCCTTCGCCGACGCGCGTCGTATAGGCCTTGGTGATGCCGAGCACATAGCCGAGCGCCGTCGGGCCGAGGCCGGAACCGGCTGCTGCCTGGCCGGCGACCGTGTTGGACGACGTCACGAACGGATAGGTGCCATGGTCATTGTCCAACAAAGCGCCCTGCGCACCCTCGAAAAGGATACGGGCGCCAGCCTTGCGCTGCTCGTCGAGCAACCGCCAGACCTGATCAATATAGGGAAGAATATGCTCAGCAACAGAGGTGAGTTCGTTGTGCAAAGCATCGAACGAGATTTCATCGAGGCCCATGCCGCGGCGTAGCGCATTGTGATGCGTCAGCAGCCGGTCGATCTTGCCCGGCAACGTATCCGGTTCGGCAAGATCGATGACGCGGATCGCACGGCGGCCGACCTTGTCTTCATAGGCCGGGCCGATGCCGCGACGGGTCGTGCCGATCTTCGTGCCGCTGTTGGAAGCGGCATCTTCGCGCAGAGCGTCGAGATCGCGGTGCAGCGACAGAATCAGCGGGGCGTTCTCGGCAATACGCAGAACGTCGGGCGTAACCGCGATGCCCTGGGCGCGCAGCTTTTCGACTTCAGCGACGAAATGATGGGGATCAACGACGACGCCGTTGCCGATGACGCTGAGCTTGCCGCGCACGAGGCCCGAGGGAAGCAGCGCAAGCTTGTAGCTGACACCGTCGACAACAAGCGTATGACCGGCATTATGACCGCCCTGAAAGCGTACAATCACATCTGCGCGTTCCGAAAGCCAGTCGACAATCTTGCCCTTGCCTTCGTCACCCCATTGCGAGCCGATCACTACAACGTTCGTCATTTATCCATTCCCGCTTCCTGCGCACAGCGGTGCGCCTTGCTCAAACCCGCGCATCTATAAAACTTTGTTTTTGGGAAAGCGACCCTGTTGTCTCAGGAGATTCGGCTTTTTACGTGACGAATCAGCGCGCCTAACAGGATTTTTCCCGTCGGCGCATATCCACATGCGAAATATTGGAGCTGGGTACGCGAAGAAAATCGCTCGCCCACCCTACGCGAGAGGACATGGAACTAGCCAAGCTCAAGCGTGGTGACGGCAAAGACGCGGTCGAGTGGCATTTTGGGTGGTTCGCCGCGATACATTCGCGCCGTTTCGAACACCGGCGACAATCCGGCCGCTTCGGCAAGCCTGATCGCGTCGATGTTGTCCGTAGGCACGTCCATATATACAGGCCGGCCCTTGGCCTCCGGCAGCAACTTGGCCAGCAAGGCCGATGCCACATCGGAACTGTTTGCAAACAGCGGACCGACCTTGTACCCCTCGAAACAGCGCCGGATCGTGCCGTAGCCGCGAATCTTGCTGCCGCTGCCGACCATGACGGATTTTCGTTTTTCCGGCGCGCCGCACCAGGCCGTGAGGAAGGAGTAGCGCAGCCCTGGAAAGATGGCGGCATCATATCGCAGCAAGCCTTCGAGCTTGTCCTGCGTGACCGGAACGACGTCCACCTTTGCTTCGCCTATATCAGGCATTCTCGGGACACCGCCATAGCGCACGGTGCGATAGGCCATTTCAAAGCCGCTGCTGCGGTAGTTTTCTTGCTGCGCAACGACGCCGTCGAGACCGATGGTACGATTGCCCGCAAACGCCATGCCCTTCTTCCACAGCGCCTTGCCATAACCCTTGCCGCGAAATTCGGGGTGGACGATGTAGAGGCCGAGAAAGGCGAAGCTTTCGCCATAACGCACGACGGAAATACAGCCGACCGGCACTTCGCCGATCGCGCCTATAAAGAAGCCGGAAGGATCCGCCTCCCAAAATGCCAGGGCATCATCGACACCGGGATTCCATCCCTCCTGCCGCGCCCATTCGAGAGCGAGCTCCAATTCCCCAGCCCGCATTGTACGCACGGCAAAATTTGACTTCATGCACCAGCCCTGAACCGCCCCTTATGCATCGTCCCCGCCGGAACGATTGCACCCAATTCATCATGCTGCAACGCGATAGCAATCACAAGCGATAAGCGATGCTATGCCTAATGGGTTAAATTCTTGGTGGCATTGGCGCGTAGGCGGCCGGATCGACCGATTGCGGCCGGCCTTCGAGCGACAGTTTCGCGATCCGCGCCGGCGTCTCGCTGATTACCTTGCCGCGCCGGACAACAAAAAGCCTCGCCGCACGCAATCGCACCGCTTCGATCGGATCGCGCGCCTGCAGCACGACGAGATCGCCGTTGCAGCCGACCTCCAGCCCGTAACCGTCGAGCCCCATCACTTTGGCCGGATTGACGGTGACCGCGTCGAAGCAGAACCGCATGGCTTCGCGCGACGTCAATTGACCGACATGCAGTCCCATATGGGCGACATCCAGCATGTCGGCGCCGCCGAGCGAATACCATGGGTCCATGCAGCAATCCTGACCGAAGGCGATATTGATGCCGAATTCGCGCATCTCCTTGACCCGGGTCAGTCCGCGCCGCTTCGGATAGGTATCGTGCCGGCCCTGAAGCACGATGTTGATCAACGGATTGGGGATCGCGTGCACGCCCGCCTCAGCAATCAGCGGCAGGAGCTTGGAGACATAATAATTGTCCATCGAATGCATCGACGTCAGATGCGAGCCGGCCACCCTGCCCTGAAGCCCGAGCCTCACCGTCTCGGCGGCCAGCGTCTCGATGTGGCGCGACAGCGGATCGTCGGTCTCGTCGCAATGCATGTCGACCATCAAACCGCGCTTTTCGGCGATCTCGCAGAGCGCACGCACCGAATGCGCGCCCTCGTCCATCGTCCGCTCGAAATGCGGGATACCGCCAACAATATCGACACCGAGATCCAGCGCGCGTTCCAGGTTCTGCGCCGCCGTCGGCGAGCGGTAATAGCCGTCCTGCGGAAAAGCGACGAGCTGCAGATCGAGATAAGGTGCGACTTTTCTCTTCACATCCAGCAGCGCTTCGACGGCAAGCAACCGGTCGTCGCAGATATCGACGTGGGTCCGCACGGCGAGCAACCCTTGCGACACAGCAAGATCGCAATAACGCAATGCCCGCTCTGCCACCGCCTCATGCGTCAGCAGCGGCTTCAACTCCCCCCAGAGCCCGATACCTTCGAGCAGCGTCCCCGATGTATTCAGCCGCGGTAGGCCAAGCGACAGCGTCGCATCCATGTGAAAATGGCAGTCGATGAACGGCGGCGAAACCAGTTGCCCATCGGCATCGATCACGCGCTCCGCCTCCCCTTCCATGCCCGGCTGAACAGCCACGATCTTGCCGCCGGCAATGGCGATGTCCTGCCCCTCGCGGCCATCGGGAAGGCTGGCATTGCGGACGATGAGATCGAGCACCATGGGAGTTGCCTTTGGATTGGAAGGTCTATCCGGAATGTCTAGCATGACACGGTGGGCAGGCAAGCCGCTCGTCCGGTGCGCCGGCGTGGTACCGTCTTTATGACACTTCTGTCTCAACCGCCTGGATAAGCACCGCAACGTATAGGAGTCACCGACGATCCTGTGTATATAAGCGCAGATGGCCGCCAAAGACGGGCGTGCGTTCCGACGCTGAGCCCTGCGCTAGCAAAAGGATTGAAGTTTCATGCACATCACGATGATCGGTTCCGGTTATGTGGGTTTGGTGTCCGGCGTCTGCTTTGCCGATTTCGGTCATGACGTGATTTGTGTCGACAAGGACGCCGGCAAGATCGAGGCGTTGCGCAGGGGTGAAATCCCGATCTTCGAACCCGGCCTTGAACAATTGGTTGCCGACAATGTCCGCGCCGGTCGCCTCTCCTTTTCGACCGAGGTTGAAAGCAGCGTTGCCGCAAGTGACGTCGTCTTTATCGCCGTCGGCACGCCGTCGCGTCGCGGTGACGGCCACGCCGATCTCTCCTACGTCTATGCCGCCGCCCGCGAGATCGCCCAGCACGTCAAGGGCTTTACCGTCATCGTCACCAAATCGACCGTGCCCGTCGGTACCGGCGACGAAGTCGAGCGTATCGTGCGCGAGACCAATCCGGATGCCGATGTCGCAGTCGTCTCCAATCCGGAATTCCTGCGCGAAGGCGCTGCCATCGAAGACTTCAAGCGTCCCGACCGCATCGTCATCGGCCTCAACGACGAACGCGCCCGCGGCGTCATGACGGAAGTCTATCGGCCGCTCTACCTCAACCAGGCGCCGCTGCTCTTTACCTCCCGCCGCACGTCGGAGTTGATTAAATACGCCGCCAATGCCTTCCTTGCGATGAAGATCACTTTCATCAACGAGATGGCCGATCTCTGCGAGAAGGTCGGCGCCAATGTGCAGGAAGTCTCGCGCGGCATCGGTCTCGACGGCCGCATCGGCTCGAAATTCCTGCATGCCGGCCCCGGCTATGGCGGCTCCTGCTTCCCGAAGGACACGCTGGCGCTCGCCAAAACCGCACAGGATTACGACAGCCCCGTGCGCCTGATCGAGACGACGGTTTCGATCAACGACAACCGCAAGCGCGCCATGGGCCGCAAGGTGATCGCGGCCATGGGCGGCGATATCAGGGGCAAGACCATTGCCGTCCTTGGCCTGACCTTTAAGCCGAATACCGACGACATGCGCGACAGCCCTTCGATCTCGATCATCCAGGCGCTGCAGGATGCCGGTGCCTCGGTGGCGGGCTACGATCCGGAGGGTATGGATAATGCTCGCCAGTTGATCGACAACATCACCTATGCAGACGATGCCTATAGCGCCGCACGCGGCGCCGACGCGCTCGTTATCATCACGGAATGGAACCAGTTCCGCGCACTCGATTTCGGCCGGCTCAAATCCGTTATGAATGCCCCGGTTCTCGTCGACCTCAGAAACATCTATCGCCATGACGAGGTCACAAAGCACGGCTTTGCCTATACAAGCGTCGGCAGACCCTCCAGCGACGACACACTTTAGAGCGTTTACGCATTCCGAACGGAAAACCGCTACGCACTTTTCCTGGAAATGCTTTAAGCAAAGGCCGATCAATGCGTTATCTCATCACCGGCACCGCCGGCTTCATCGGATTCCATCTTGCCAAGCGCCTGCTCGACGAAGGTCATTTCGTCGTCGGCTTCGACGGCATGACGCCCTATTACGACGTCAAGCTCAAGGAGAAGCGCACCGCCATCCTCGCCCGCTCCAACGGTTTCAAGGCCGTCACAGGCATGCTGGAAGACAAGGCGGCGCTGGATCACGCGGCGGAACTGGCGGAACCTGACGTCATCGTCCATCTCGCCGCACAGGCAGGCGTGCGTTACAGCCTGGAAAATCCGCGCTCCTACGTGGATTCCAACGTCACCGGTTCGTTCAACGTGTTGGAGCTGGCGAAAAGCCTGCAGCCGAAACACTTGCTGCTTGCCTCCACCTCCTCGGTCTACGGCGCCAACGAGAAGATCCCCTTCGCGGAAAGCGACAAGGCCGACGAGCAGATGACGATCTATGCGGCGACGAAGAAGAGCATGGAGCTGATGGCGCATAGCTATGCCCACCTCTTCCGCATTCCGACGACCGCCTTCCGTTTCTTCACCGTCTACGGTCCCTGGGGCCGTCCCGATATGGCATTGTTCAAGTTCGTCGATGCCATCAGGAACGACCGGCCGATCGAGATCTACGGCGAAGGCAAGATGAGCCGCGATTTCACCTATATTGACGATCTCGTCGAAGGCATTGTCCGCCTTATCGGCGTCGTGCCCTCAGAGGAAAACCGCGTCGTTTCCGAAACGGTCACCGATACGCTGTCGAAACACGCACCCTTCCGCGTCGTCAATATCGGCGGCGGCCAGCCGGTCGGGCTGATGACCTTTGTTGAGACCATCGAAGCGATGCTCGGCAAGAAGGCGATCCGGCACATGCTGCCGATGCAGCCCGGCGACGTGCACAATACCTATGCCGTGCCGGACCTACTGGTGGCGCTGACCGGCTTCAAGCCGCAGATCGAAGTCGAAGAAGGCGTGCGCCGTTTCGTCGAATGGTATCAGGAAAACTATTGAGCCGATGCCGCCATAGGCGGCTCCTTGCCGGAAATCGATACCGCGGCATCAGATTGGCACTTGCCACGACTGCTTGATTTTCTGCATCGGAATTTCGGTCTTGATGTTTCTGACCCCCTTGATACGGCCAAGATGCTCCATCTGGAACCGTCTGTATCCCTCCAAATCCGATGCTACGACCCGAAGGAGGAAATCGCAGTCGCCCGCCATGAGGTGGCACTCGACCACCTGCGGAAGCTTTTCGGCCGCCTCATAGAAAGCTGTCGTTGTCTCTTCGTCCTGACTTGAAAGCCATATTCGCACAAAAACCGTAAAGCCCATATCGAGCTTTGCGGGGTCCAGGATGGCGACATATTGCTTGATGATACCGGCCTCTTCCAACAATTTGACTCGCCTTAGACATGGAGACGGAGACAGTCCCACCTTTGCAGCCAACTCGGTGTTCTGGATTTTCCCATCCTGCTGCAGGACGCGGAGTATCGCGCGATCTAAGGAATCAAGTTTCATTGGAGTTTTCCGCCGGGAAATACGCAATTCTTGGCATAAGATGCCAATTTTTGACGATTTCAGCCGCAAAACGCAACCAAAATCGCAGACGACTGCGCTATTATCTCCCTCCTGTGTCGCGCTATTATCTCCCTCCTGTGTCGCGCAAGGTGTTGGCAATTTAAGACGAGAAGAGGTTGTGCAGGTGACGGACTGCGTTTCAGGTGATGTCAGCGTCCGGTCGCAGGCACGCTCGGAAGGATGGCGAGGCCTCAAGGATTCGATACCGGTGATGTTGGGCTTCGTGCCTTTTGCACTGGTGCTCGGGGCAAGGGCGACCGCTAAAGGGTTCAGTCTCGGGGAAGTGCCCTTGATGACGGGGCTGAACTTCGGTGGCGGATCGGAGTTCGCGGCTGTCGAGCTTTGGACGTCTCCTCCGCACGTTCTCCTCATTGTCGCCATCACGTTTCTGGTCAACAGCCGCCACCTCCTGATGGGCGCGGCGCTAGCTCCCTTTATTCTGCATCTGTCGAAGAAAAAGGCGTTCATGGCGCTGTTCTTCATGTGTGATGAAAGCTGGGCAATAGGTCTCGCCGACGCAAAAAAGTCGAATACGACCTTGAGTCTCGGTTATTTCTTCGGCGTCGCTCTCGGCCTCTATTTCAGTTGGGTCATCTTCACGACGATAGGAGCATTCGTCGGACCTGTTCTTGGCGATGTCACACGATATGGCTTTGACATGGCATTCCCCGCGGTATTTTTCGTAATGCTGGCCGGAATGTGGAAAGGCGCAAAGGCGGCACTTCCCTGGCTGGTCAGTTTGCTTGTCGCCGCAACCACATACCTGGTGTTTCCTGGGGCTTGGTATGTTCCCGCCGGGGCTGTCTCCGGTGTATTCTCTGCATTTCTGCTGGCACGGACCGATGTTTGATCCTTCATTTGTTATTGCCATCATCTGCATGGCGGCGGTCACCTATCTGACGCGTATCGGAGGATACGTCTTCTTGCGCAACCGCACGCTAAGTCCCCGTTTGCGGACTGTAATGGAGAACGCCCCGGGTTGCGTATTGATCACGGTCATCGCGCCAGGCTTCGCCACCGGACGGCCAGCCGATCTCATCACCCTCGCGCTCACGATGTTGGCGGCGACCCGACTACCGGTGCTTCCCACGGTGCTGATCGCAATCGCTTCGGCTGGTATTCTGCGCCACATTCTGGCTTGAATCCCTACTCTCCAGGTAGGCTGGAAAAATGACAGAAATCGTGGAAGCAGAGTACTGGATAGAGAGCCCCGCCGGGCGCCTCTATGCCAAATCATGGGCGCCGCGCGATCTGAATTTCAAATCTCCGATCATCCTGTTTCACGACTCTCTCGGATGCGTCGCACTCTGGAAAGATTTCCCGCAGTTATTGGCTCGTTCTCTCGGCCGACGTGTGATCGCCTATGATCGATTGGGCTTTGGTCGTTCCGATGCTCGTACGGACATTTTGGAGCGAGACTTCATTGCCCAGGAAGCGGAACGCTTCGTTCCCCTCCTGTGCGAGCAATTGGCGGTTGGGGAATTTATCGCCTGTGGGCATAGCGTGGGTGGCGGCATGGCGGTGGAAACGGGGGCCAGGTTTGCCGGCTGCAATGCCGTGATTACCATCGCCGCCCAGGCTTTCGTGGAAGATAGAACCGTGCAGGGTATTAGGACCTCGCAACAGGAATTTGCGTCGGTCGACAATATTGCCCGGCTCGCCAAATATCACGGTGAGAAAGCTGATTGGGTGCTGCGCGCGTGGATCGAAACCTGGTTGGCTCCGGAATTCGCCGAATGGAACCTCGATGCCGCACTTGAGAAACTGGGTTGTCCGGTGATTGCCATTCACGGCGACCGGGATGAATATGGTTCACTTGCCCATCCACGTCGGATCGCGGCTGGGCGCGGATCATTCCATATTTTGCCGGACACCGGACATTCGCCGCATCGTGAACATCCCGCCCTGGTCATCAAGGTAATCGAAGACCTCTTGCTGATCCGGCCTATCCGGCCGGATGATAGGCCCGGTCGAAATAAATGAGCCCCTGCCCTCCGTCGCGCAGACGGATGGCATCGACTTCGCACATCAGAATATCGTGCGTGCCGCCATTGGCGCGGTGCACGATGCGGCAGTCGAACGAGACGAGCGCATCCTCCAATGCTGGCGAACCGGTCGACAGTTCCGACCATGCGGCGGCGGCAAAACGCTCCGCTACCGGCGTCTTGCCGCCGAAGAGACGCGACAGGTCCTGATGCCCCTCGGAAAGCACATTGACGCAAAGCACGCCGTTTTGCGTGACAGCAGGATGAACCGAAGCGGTGCGATTGAGGCAGACAAGCAGCGTCGGCGGACTGTCGGAGACGCTGCAGACGGCGGTCGCGGCAAAACCGGCAAGTCCCGCCGGCCCATCGGTCGTCACGATGCTGACGGCCGCCGCCATCCGCGCCATGGCGTTGCGGAACTCGGATTTGACCACATCGGGATCGGCGACGGGTACCGCCTTCTCGATCGCCACGGACGTTTTCATGTTCATTCCCATCATCCCCACCGTTTGTGCCGGACCCTGGCAAACCTAGTGGGTCGAGACGTTTGCCTCAAGCAAGGATGTTTCTCGGAAACCCTACTTAGGGAGCAATAAGTTCTCTATAAAATCTATATACAAAAAGAAAAACAATTCCTCCCTGCGTTTCGCGCCTCTCTCCTCCCACCGCACGCCAGGTTCGCCACGCACGGCGGCCATCATCGCAGGTGCACACAAAAAGGCAGCGGCACGCCCGCAAATTGATGCTTTCCCCCGCTATCATCCTTGCCTTATCCGTTACGGAAGAGAAGCGCATGAGAGGAAATGGCGATGGCGAAGCCCTTCTATTGGAACGAACTGACGACCTACGATTTCGCCGGTCTCTCGCCCGACACCACCATTGCCGTTCTGCCGATCGCCTCGACCGAGCAGCACGGCCCGCATCTGCCGATCGCCACCGACGTGGCTATTGCCAACGGCATGCTGGCTGAACTGAAGGCGCAGCGTCCTGACGATCTCGACTTCCTGGTGTTGCCAACCCAGGAAATCGGCAAGGCCAACGAACATATCTACGGCCCCGGCACGCTCTCACTCGGCGCGGAACTGCTGATCCCCGTCTGGACGGCGATCGGCGCCAAGGTTGCCGAAGCCGGCCTCCGCAAGATGGTTATCGTTAATTCCCATGGCGGCAATCTCGATATCATGGGCATCGTTGCGCGCGAATTGCGCGTACGCCACCAGATGGCGGTCGTTGCCACGCAATGGACACGCTTCGGCACGCCGGACGGCATGATCAGCGACCATGAACAGCGCTATGGCATCCATGGCGGCGACGTAGAGACCTCGCTGATGCTGCATTTCCGCCCCGAACTGGTCCGCATGGACAAGGCCGAGAATTTCGTCTCCAAGGCGGAATGGATGAAGGAGCAGTCCAACTATCTGCAGCCGCTGCCGCCGCATTCGCTCGCCTGGATCGCCCACGATCTCAATCCGAACGGCGTCGTCGGCAATGCCGCCAACGGCACGGCGGAAAAGGGCTCCCTCATCTGCCGTCATCAGGTGCAGGGCTTCATTGAATTGCTGCGCGATCTCCGGGACTATCCCCTGTCGAACCTCTATTCGAAATAGGCGTCCGGCCGGCGGCGTTCCGGCACCGCCAGAATATGTCCCTTGGCCTGCAGTTCCTCCACCAGGCCGGCCAGTTCGGCGAGCAGATATTCCACGAACAGGCTGGTCGCCGCATCGAGCGGCGCGCGCGTGCGGGCAAAGAGCTTCATCGGCTGATGCCGCGAATGCGGCTCGGCGATCGGCCGGAACACCAGTTCGCCGCGCCGGCATTCGGCGATGACGTCGAGCGGGTTCAACAGCGTCAGCCCTGCCCCGCATTTGACCAGTTGCTTCAGCATCTCCGACGCGTTGCTTTCCAGCACCGGCTCGACCTGCACCGATAGCCGCGCCAGCGTCAGATTGATGATCTCGCGCAGGCTGGTGCCCGGCTGCGCCAGCAGCAGCCGCTCTTCCACGACATCGGCGAGATTGATCGGCCCAGGTCCGATCAGCGGATGCCCCGGCGGCAGCACGACGCCGATCGGAATGTCGAAATTGCCGAGCGAACGGATGCCGGGTGTCGCCGGGATGTTGAAACCCAGGCCGATATCGACTTCGCCTGACAGCACCGGCGCCATGGTCGTGGAGCCGGCATCGTTGCGCAATTGGATGAAGACGCGTGGATGTTCCGACAGGAAACGCGCGATGATCTCCGGCAAAGGTCCGGAGGCGAGCCCGACCGTCGTGACGATCCTGACCTTGCCGGCCTGCTGCATCTTGAGACTGCGGATGCGCCCCTCCAGCCGGTCGTAGTTCTTCAGCACCTCGCGGATATGCTCGATGCAGAGCTCGCCTGCCGCCGTCAGCCTGAGCCCACGCGGCAACCGTTCGAACAGCGGCGCTCCCATCTCTTCTTCCAGCGCCAGGATCTGCCTGTTGATCGCCGAGGATGCCACATTGAGCCTCGCCGCCGCCTTGCGGATCGAACCGCAGCGGGCGATCTCGTTGATATAAAGAAGTCGCCTCGAGTGCAGCATTCGCATCCCCATTGCATAAATTTTGCCCAGGCCGCACAATTTAGGCACGGGCGCAGGCTGAGATGCCTAAAAGGCATCAATGCGCACGAATTTTGATGCTTTTCAAAGCGCAACGCAATCGCTCAAATGCGGAAAATGGGCGTCGCTGGTGGCGTCCCATGGCAGATAAGGGGAACAACCGGCCATGTCCAATGCATTGAAGACCAAAGCATTTCTCGCCGTCATGGGCTTGGTGGCCGCCGTCGCCGCTGCTCTGCCGGCAAACGCCCTCGACAAAGTGACCTATGGAACCAACTGGCTGGCCGAGGCGGAACATGGCGGCTTCTATCAGGCGATCGCCGACGGAACCTACAAAAAATACGGCCTGGATGTTGAAATCGTCCAGGGTGGCCCGAACGCTGCCAACCAGGCGCTGCTGATTTCCGGCAAGATCGACTTCTATATGGGCAGCCCGCAGCAGGAAATCGATGCGGTCAAACAAGGCATCCCGATTGTCGACGTTGCCGCCATCTTCCAGAAGGACCCGCAGGTGCTGATCGCCCATCCGGACGCCGGCGTCGACAAATTCGAGGACCTCGCCAAGCTGCCGACGATCTTCCTCGGCAAGGACGGCTACGTCACGTTCTTCGAATGGATGAAAGCGAATTTCCCGGGCTTCAAGGACGAGCAATACAAGCCTTACAATTTCAGCCCGGCGCCGTTCCTGGCCGACAAGCAATCGGCGCAGCAAGGCTATTTGACCTCGGAACCCTATGAAATCCAGAGGCAGACCGGCTGGGAACCGAAGGTCTTCCTCCTCGCTGACAACGGCTATTCGCCCTATTCGACGATGATCACCACGCAGACATCGCTCGTTCAAAAGAACCCCGACCTCGTGCAGCGTTTCGTCAGCGCCTCGATCGAAGGCTGGTACAACTATCTCTACGGCGACAACAAAGCGGCCAACGATCTGATCAAGAAAGACAATCCCGATATGACGGATGGCCAGATCGCCTATTCCATCGCCAAGATGAAGGAATACGGCATCGTCGAATCCGGCGACGCGCTGGACAAGGGTATCGGCTGCATCACCGACGCGCACTATAAGAAATTCTTCGACGAAATGGTGCAGATCAAGGTGTTTACCGCCGATACGGACTACAAGAAAGCTTTTGACCCGCAATTCGCCTGCAAGGGCGTCGGGATGACGCTGAAGAAGTGACGGCAAGCAGAGCAGCCCTCTCCCCGCTTGCGGGAGAGGGTTAGGGTGAGGGTCAATTCTTGCTCCAAAGCCGATTGCTGACATCGACAGAGAGCCGAACTATGAGCATACCCAATGCAACCGCTGTCTCCTCGACAGAAGCGCACAAGCGGCCGCTGGTCGTCATGGAGCAAGTCTCCAAAGTCTTCTCCAACGGCACGCTGGCGCTCTCCGGCATGTCGATGAACGTTCAAAGCGGCGAGTTCATCAGCCTGCTCGGTCCCTCCGGCTGCGGCAAGTCGACGGCGCTGCGCATCATCGCGGGCCTCGGCGGAGCTTCCAGCGGCACGATCGACTGGCCGAGTTCACGCATCAACTCCAAGGGCCTGCCGGAGGGCGATATCGGTTTCGTCTTCCAGGAGCCGACACTCCTGCCCTGGAAGACGGTCTTCGGCAATGTCCACCTGCCATTGAAACTGCGCGGCGTTTCCAAAGTGGCGGCGTACGAGCAGATCATGGGAACATTGGCGACAGTCGGCCTGCAGGATTTTGCCGACGCCTATCCGCGCGAATTATCCGGCGGCATGAAGATGCGCGTTTCCATTGCCCGCGCGCTGGTCACCAAGCCGAAGCTGCTGCTGATGGACGAGCCCTTTGCGGCCCTCGACGAGATCACTCGCCAAAAGCTCAACGACGATGTGCTGCGGCTGTGGAAGTCCACCGGTATCACGGTGATCTTCGTCACCCATTCCGTCTACGAGTCCGCCTATCTCTCAAACCGCATCGTCGTGATGAAGGCGCGCCCTGGCCGTGTCCACGCCGACTTTCCACTGGATACCCGCAGCGAACGCGACATTCTCTACCGGTCTTCCGAGGAATACCGACAGGTTTGTGAAAAAGTGTCTCGCTCCCTGATCGAGGCCATTGGTTGGCTGGAGGCCCATTGATGAGCGACAGCACCAGCCTGCCCGCCAACCTCTCCGCAGAGACGACCGAAAAGCCGGCGGAATCGGCCGTGCGCGCGGGAATTACCGAGCGACTCCTCGGAATTTTCGTACCGCTGCTGACCGTCTTCGTCTTGGTCGTCCTCTGGCAGCTTCTCGTCGTCGGCGCCAGCATTCCGCAATATATTCTGCCAAGCCCTCTCGCCGTCGCGAAAGCGCTGGTGTCCGATTGGGGCATCCTCTCGCCGGCGCTCTGGGTAACGACCGAGATCACCTTCATCTCGCTGGCGCTGGCGCTGATCGGCGGCGTCGGCATTGCGATCTTCCTCGTGCAATCGCGCTGGATCGAACTCGCCTTCTATCCGCTGGCCGTCATCCTACAGGTAACGCCGATCGTGGCGATCGCGCCGCTGATCCTGATCTATGCGCCGACCCGCGAAGCCGCGCTGCTGATCTGCGGCTTCCTCGTCGCCTTCTTTCCAATCCTCTCAAACATGGTGCAGGGACTGAAGAGCGTCGACCATAACCTCCTGAATCTCTTCGATCTCTATGGCGCCTCGCGCTGGCAGACGCTGTGGCATCTGAAGCTACCGGCAGCCCAGCCCTATTTCATGACGGGCCTCAGGATTGGCGGCGGCCTGTCGCTGATCGCCTCCGTGGTCGCGGAATTCGCCGCAGGCTCCGGCGGTCCCAATTCCGGCCTCGCCTTCCGCCTGCTCGAAGCGCAATATCGTCAGAACATGCCGCGCCTGTTCGCCGCCCTGCTGCTGCTTTCGGCACTCGGCGTCGCCATCTTCGCCCTCACCTCGTTCATCTCATGGCTGAGCCTGCATCGCTGGCACGAAAGCAGCCTCAAGCGGGAAAACTGATGTCCTATTCCTTCATGTCCCCGCCGAACGCCGCGCGCTTCGTGCTGAGCAACGCCACCGTCCCCGCCGTGACGCTCGTCGGGTTTACCGGTCAGGCAAGCGAAGGTCTTGTCAAGGCCGACATCGTCGTTGCGGACGGCCTCATCAAGGATATCCTGCCGGCGGACAGCGCGCCGGCAGAATTCGCCAAGGCCGACGTGAGGGACGGCATGGTCTGGCCGACCTTCGCCGATATGCATACCCATATCGACAAGGGCCATATTTGGGAGCGCCGCGCCAATCCGGACGGCAGTTTCGTGGGCGCTCTCGACGCCGTGCGCGCCGACCGCGAAGCCAACTGGTCGGCTGCCGATGTCAGGAAGCGCATGGAATTTTCGCTGCGCTCGGCCTATGCCCACGGCACCAGCTTGATCCGCACGCATCTCGACTCGCTGGCGCCGCAGCACCGCATTTCCTTCGAGGTGTTCTCGGAGGTGCGCGAGGCCTGGAAAGACAAGATCGCGCTGCAGGCCGTCGCCCTTTTCCCACTCGATGCCATGGCGGAGGACGCGTTCTTCGCCGATCTCCTGATGGTCATCCGCGATGCCGGCGGCCTCATCGGCGGCGTCACGCAGATGAGCCCCGATATTGACCGTCAGCTTGACAAGCTGATCCGCGCCGCGATGGACAACGGCCTCGATATCGACCTGCATGTCGACGAAACAGAGGACAAGCAGGTGCTGACGCTGAAGGCGATTGCCGAGGCCGTACTGCGCAACGGCTTCACCGGCAAGGTCACCGCCGGCCATTGCTGCTCGCTTTCCCGCCAGGATGAGGATGTTGCCGCCGCCACTATCGACCTTGTCGCCAAAGCCGGGATCTCCGTCGTTTCCTTGCCGATGTGCAACATGTATTTGCAGGACCGCCATGCGGGCCGGACGCCCCGCTGGCGCGGAGTCACCCTATTCCATGAGCTGGCAGCCGCCGGCGTGCCAACCGCCGTTGCCTCCGACAACACACGCGATCCCTTCTACGCCTACGGCGACCTCGACCCCGTCGAAGTCTTCCGCGAGGCAGTCCGCATCCTGCATCTCGATCATCCGCTGGATACGGCTGCCCGCGTCGTCACCACCTCGCCTGCCGATATTCTCGGCCGCCCCGATATTGGCCGTATCGTCGTGGGCGGCCCTGCCGATCTCGTCCTCTTCAGCGCCAGACGCTGGAGCGAATTCCTCTCCCGTCCGCAGTCCGACCGCGTCGTCCTTCGCAAAGGCAAAGTGATCGACCGCAGCCTGCCGGACTACCGCGAACTCGATACCGTTATTGGAGCGTGACATGCCGGATTATCAGCTCATCAAGAAAGAACTCGAAGGCATCGCCGTCGAAGACAATCCGGCGCTGGTGCGCCAGAAGAGCCGCGATTTCTACTGGTATTCGCCAATCCTGAAGGCACAGCTCGACAATGTCATCGCCGACCTCGTTGTCACACCGAAGACCGAGGAAGAGGTTATCCGAACGCTGAAGGTCGCCTATGCCCATGATGTGCCGGTCACCCCGCGCGGCGCCGGCACTGGCAATTACGGCCAGGCCATGCCGCTCTCCGGCGGCATCGTGCTGAACCTCGCGGCCATGAACAAGATCAAGGAAATCCATCCGGGCCGCGTTATCTGCGAACCGGGCATCGTCATCGCCGAACTCGACCGCCAAACCAAGGCGCATTCCGGCCAGGAGCTGCGCTTCCACCCCTCCACGGCGCAGACGGCGACCATCGGCGGCTTCATCGCCGGCGGCTCCGGCGGCGTCGGCTCGATCACCTGGGGTGGATTGCGCGATATCGGCAATATCCTGCGACTACGCGTCGTCACCATGGAAGCCGAGCCGCGCGTGCTCGACCTCACCGGCTGGGACCTGACTAAGGTCAGCCACGCCTACGGCACCAACGGCATCATCACCGAGATCGAAATGCCGCTCGCCCCGGCCTATGACTGGGTGGACGTGCTGGTCGGCTACGACGATTTCATGGATGCCGTGCGCTTCTCGGACGCGCTCGCCAAATGCAACGGCATCCTGGTCAAGGAGATCGCGCCGATTGCGGCACCCATCCCTTACGAATATTTCGCCCGCCACAAGCCCTATATCCGCCAGGGCCAATCGATCGTGGCGCTGATGATCGCGCCGCATTCCATGGACCCGTTCCTGGCCTTCGCTAGCCAGCAGAAGGGCGAGATCACCTTCCGCTCCGACAAAGTCGAGAGCATGAAGGGCATTCCGCATGCCTATGAACTCGCCTGGAACCACACGACGTTGCGCGCCATCAAGATCGACCCGACCATAACCTATCTACAGGTACAGTATCCCAGCCCGGATCACGTCGCCAAGGTCCAGAAGATGGTCGAGATCTTCGGCGACGAAGTGCCGGGCCATCTCGAATTCATCAAGTTCGACGGCCAGATCCAGTGCTCCGGCCTGCCGCTGGTGCGCTACACGTCGGAGGCGCGGCTGGAAGAGATCATCCGCATCCATCAGGATCACGGCTGCCCGATCTTCAATCCGCATCGCTACACGCTGGAAGAAGGCGGCATGAAGCAGACGGATACCGTCCAGCTCGCCTTCAAGAAGGAGACCGATCCGAAAGGCCTGCTGAACCCCGGCAAGATGATCGCCTGGGACAATCCCGACTTCGATTTCACGGCCGGCCAGAACTATCTCTTCCCCGGTCTTGCGGCGCTGATGGAGGCCTCATGAGGGTTCTCGTCCTCCATTCGCATCCGGTCGAGGAAAGCTACGGCGCAGCCCTACATCGGCAGACGATCGAGAGCCTGAAAGCGGCCGGCCATGAGGTCGACGACTGCAATCTCTACGCAGAGGGCTTCGACCCCGTAATGTCGCGCCACGATAGGATGATCTATCACGACTATCCGGAGAACACCGAGGCCGTGAAACCCTATGTCGATCGCCTGCAATGGGCAGAAGCGCTTGTCATCGTCACGCCGGTCTGGAACTTCGGCTTTCCCGCGATCCTGAAAGGCTATTTCGACCGCGTCTGGCTGCCGGGTGTCACGTTTGAGCTGGTGAACGGCAAGGTGACCTCGAAACTGCGGCATATCCGCAAGCTCGGAGCTGTGATGACCTACGGCGCCGATCCCTTCCGCGCCTTCATCGTCGGCAACCCGCCGAAGAAAATCGTCAAGCGCATGCTCCGCGCCATGATCAAACCTTTCGCCCCGGTAGTCTTCCTCGCCCATTACGACATGAACCGCTCCACCGACGAGACGAGAAAGCGGTTTCTGGAAAGGGTGAAACGGGAAATGGAGCGGTTCTGACCGGCGCAGTCGACAGAGCCACGCTTCGCAGCGAAGACATTCACTCACATCACCTTCGCCGCGGTCACCTCGACCTCCACCAAAAACTCCGGCCGCGTAAACCCGTTGACGATGATCAGCGTGGAGGCCGGCTTCGGATCAAGCGTGTAGCGGTCGCGCACGGCCATATAGGCTGGGAAATCCTCGCGTTTGGTAACGAAGCCGGAAATGCGGATGACGTCGGCAAAGCTCATGCCCGCCTCATCGAGAATCGCCTTGATCGCCTCGAAGCAGAGTTCCGCCTGGCTGGTGATGTCTGGTGGAATGCCGTCGTCGAGGCCGATGCCGAGTTGGCCGGAGGTGACCAGCAGGCATGCGCCCGGCGGTACGAGCAGCCCGTGATTATAGTTGCCGAAGGGGCCGCGAACGGAGGGCGGATTGAACGTTTTCTTCATCGGCATCGGTTCCCTATGGTCGCGCCGATTTCAGCATTTCACCGTCAGCCGGGCAAGCCGCTTAGAGCATGTCGCGCAAAAGAGTGCAGCGGCTGCGATAACGACACGCGCTTTAGAGCGCCTCCGCCGGCTCTACCGCCCGGTTTCGCCGCACTTCCAGCAGGATATGGCCGAAGAGCGCAGCAAGCACGATCGGGCCGCCGATCAACGTCGCCTGCGACGGCCGTTCCGCGAGGAACATCCACACCCACAGCGGCGTCAGCGGCACTTCGAGCGATGTCAGCAGGCTGGCATCGGCTGCCGGTATCAGCCGCGAACCGAAGGTATAAAGGCTAAGACCCATGGCGTTCTGGACGATGCCGAAGGCGATGATCAGGCCGAGATCATGTCCCGACACCATCGTCGGCGACGCGAACCAGAAGGTGATGAAGGAGCAGAGCCAGGCAGACAAGGCCATCGCCGGCAGCATTGGCACGTCCCGGTGCTGGCGCATGACGACGGCGAGACCGGCAACTGTGAACGTCATGACGCCGGCCAGGACCTTGCCGAGCCAACCACCGCTGCCAACCGCCTCACCGGAGAGCATGACGATCACGCCGAGGAGTGCCACGGCGCTGGCGACGAGCGTCGCCATGCTTGGACGCTCCTTGATGAAGACATAGGCGACGCCGGCGGTAACGAAGGGCACCGTCGCATAGATGACCATCGCATCGGCGACGGAGGTGTAATAGATCGAGCCGATGCCGCTGATCATGGAGGCGGTGGAAAACACCGTTGCTGCCAGCGACGGCCAACGCATGGAGCGAAGAATGCGCCAGGCCCTGCCGCGCTCGATATAGAAAAACAGCGTAAAGACGCCGAGGCCGGAGACGATGCCCCGACAGAAGAGGATGGTCATCAGATCGGCGTGAATCAAGCGCACGAACAGACCGGACGTCGACCAGGCCAGCGCCGAAAACGCCACATAGATCACACCCAGCCGATATTGCTGCTGCTCCGCCAGCGTCACGACGAATCCTCCCCCAACCTTTTAGGCTTCGACTATTAGCGAGCGCTGGGAGAGCCTACAAGCGAAGCCAGCGGCGCATGATGTCGTTGGTGCAAGAAGTTGCAGAACCGCCACGCCTGCCCAGCCCAAACCAGCTTCCCAGTCTTGCAGATATTCCGGATGCGTTTAGGGTACCAAATATTCGGCAGAGGGAGAATCAATGCAGCTACTGCTGGCAGGCCTGTTTGCATGCGGCTGCGTGAGCTTGGTCGACGGCCCGCTATGGCCGCGTGCCGAAAGCTACATCGATACGACGATGGACTGCAGTCAAAGCGCCGATCCAGGCAATTGCCGGCACACGCGGGATACGTGGAAGACCGAATATGACGCCGCGACCACCGGACAATATCAGGACCAGCGAAATGTCGCGTTCTGCCTGAGCACAGGCTGTGACAATGCCATCCAGCCCGATAAGGTGCTCGGCTGCGCCTGGCGCATCGTCATCATGAATTCGAGACACGCGGAACTGGACAACACCGACACCGTGAATCTCAAGCAGTTCTGCGGCCCGCTTATGTCGATCACGCCGGACGGCAAGCAGCCGAAGCTCAGGCGCAGACAATGCTGGAACTCATCGGAAAAGGACTGGGCGCGTAGCGGCCGATAGTCGCCACGCGCCCGATTTCCTTCACATTTCAGCATATGGCGCGAAGAAACCTCGGATCGCCTCGATCTCGTTCTGGCGGATATCATGGCCGCCTAGATGCCAATCGAGTGTCACCACGGCCTTCTGCCGCGTGAAATAATCCGCCAGCGCTTTGGTCACCGGCGCCGGCGAGATCGGGTCGCGTTCACCGGCGGTGATCAACACCCGGCGGCCGTCGAGCCTGGCATTGTCGCGCGGCTGGAACGGAATGAGCGGATGCATCAGCACGGCGGCGTCGAAGAGATCGCCATGCTCGATCAGCACATTGGCGAGAATATTCGCGCCATTGGAGAAACCGAGGCCAAGCACCTGCGAAGCGCCGTGGTCGACCGCCAGGCTTTTGACATAGGCCGCCATCTTTTCCGTTGCGCGGGCAAGGTCCGCCATGTCGTAGACGCCCTCGCCCGTGCGCCGGAAAAAGCGCGCCGCACCATGTTCCGAAACATCGCCACGCGGCGAGACGATGGTCGCTTCCGGCAGCAGGCGGCTGCCGAAATCGAAGAACTGGTTCTCGTCACCGCCCGTACCGTGGAAGGTGAATAGAATAGGTTTGCCAGGTGCACCGGGCTTTACCCGGTGCACATAAGTCGTATCCGTCATGATTCCCCCCGCATTAAGCATCCAGCGGTTCGAGATGCTGCTCGAGCAGCGCCCGCAGATGAGCGTGCTGTTCCGGCAGCTTCAGTGCCTCGCCAAGATGGGCCGTATCTTCGTCACGATTGAAACCAGGTTCGTTCGTGGCGACCTCGAATAGCACGCCGCCTGGCGTGCGAAAATAGATCGCCCAGAAGTAGTCACGATCGATGACGGGCGTCACCTGATATCCCGTGTCCAACAGCGCCTTACGCACTTCGAGCTGCTTTGCGCGGTTTTCGACGGCAAAGGCGACGTGGTGGACCGAACCCGCGCCGGGAAGCGCGCGGCCGATGTTCGGCATGGTTTCAAGATCGACAAAATCGGCACCATTGCCGCCGGGAATGGCGAGCCGCTTGACGCCTTCATGCGTGTCGACCACTTCATAGCCCATATATTTCAACAGCTCAGCCGTGGCGCCCTCGTCCCGCAGCCGCATGGCGACGGAATGAAAGCCCCTGATGGCATGCTCGGCATCGACGCCGCCATGCGTCCAGGGCTCACGACGATCGTCCTTGACCTCGACGAGCGCGAAACCGTCGCCATCCGGGCCGGCGAAATGGAGGCGCTTCTGGCCGAAGGACTCATCGGCCTTCAGAGCCTCGACGCCCTGCTTGCCAAGCCGGTCCGTCCAATAGCCGATCGCGCCTTCCGGAACGGAGAAAACGGTATTGCCGACTTCGCCGGTGCCCGGACGGCCGCGAGCCATCTTCGGGAACGGGAAATAGGTCATGATCGTACCGGGCGTGCCGATCTCGTCACCGTAATACAGGTGATAGACATCGGGTGCGTCGAAATTGACCGTCTTCTTGACGCGGCGCAGGCCGAGCGTATCCGTGAAGAACTTGTTGTTGGTTCGGGCATCTTCCGCCATCGAGGTAACGTGGTGAAGACCCTTGATCTGATTGAGCATCTCTAACCCCTTGTCTCGCCCGCAACGGCAGGCGTTTCTCATGAGCAGAAGATGGTCCCAGAGGCCGCTTTTCGATAGCCCCCAATAGCCAAACGGATTGTCTCCGATTGTTGAACGATAAATTGCGATCGTTCAATGAAGCCGCTTTGCTCAATGTCCAGCCTGTAGCCTATTGCCTAAGGCGAGCACGCATACTAACTTAATCTAGACAGTCTAGCCAGGAGATCGGTCGATGGATTGGCCATTGCAAGACGCCAAGAATCAATTCTCGAAAGTCGTGCAGAAGGCACGCAGCGAAGGTCCGCAAACTGTGACACTGCGCGGCGAGCGCGCGGTCGTTGTTCTCTCCGCGGAAGACTATGACGCCTTGCGCGCGGGAAAGCCGAGCCTGGTGGATGATCTGCTATCGGGGCCAGCCTGGGATGACGAGTTGGCTGACGCGGTGACAACGCGAGACAAGACGCCAAGCCGGGATGTCGCCTTCTGATGTATCTGATCGATACCAATATCATTTCTGAAGCGCGTCGCGGCACTATCGAAGCGATATCCTGGCTGCGCATAGCCGACCCGTCGACCGTCTATCTCAGCGTCATCACACTCGGCGAAGTCATGCGCGGGATCGCCCTTAAGCGAAGGACCGATCCACGCGCCGCCGCACATCTGGAAGAATGGCTGCGCAAGCTTCGCCACGATCACAGCGGCCGCATCCTGCCAATCACGGACCAAATCGCCGTCGAATGGGGCCGCATCTCCGCGCTGCGCCCTCGCGGCGATGCCGACGGGCTGATCGCGGCCACTGCAATCGTCCATGATCTGATTATCGTTACGCGCAATGTCAGCGATTTTGACGATGCCGGCGTGTCGGTGATCAATCCTTGGGATCAGGCATCTTACTGATGGCTCGGATCACTCGGCAAAGCCCATTCGATCGCATCCTTGCCATGCTCGGCAAGATAGGCATTCGCCTTGGAGAAATGCCGGCAGCCGAGGAAGCCGTTATGGGCCGAAAGCGGCGATGGATGCGCGGCTTTCAGCACGAGATGCCGCTCAGTATCGACGAAGGCAGCCTTCTTCTGCGCATAGGAGCCCCAGAGCATGAAGACCACGCCGTCGCATTCGTCGTTGACGCGGCGGATGACGGCATCGGTGAAGCGCTCCCAGCCCTTGCCCTGATGTGAGGCGGCTTGGGATTCCTCGACCGTGAGCACGCTGTTGAGCAGAAGCACGCCCTGCTTCGCCCAGCTTTCGAGAAAGCCATGACGCGCCGGCGGGATGCCGAGATCGGTCTCCAGTTCCTTGTAGATATTGACCAGCGACGGCGGGATACGTACGCCGGGGCGAACGCTGAAGCAAAGCCCATGCGCCTGGCCGATGCCATGATAGGGGTCCTGCCCAAGGATCACGACCTGCACTTCATCGAGCGGCGTCAGGTCCAAGGCTCGAAAATATTCGCTGCCGCGCGGAAAGATCACCTTGCCGCGCTGTTTTTCTTCGACGAGAAAGGATTTGAGCTGCTGCATATAGGGGCTGACGAATTCCTGCGACAGCGCCTCTTTCCAGCTTTCCTCCAGCTTGATGCCCGCTTCCGCCATCGTCCCTCGCCTCCATCCTTTGTCAGCATGTCGATTGAGGATGAAAGGGACGGCGTGTCAAGGAAAGGACTTCCATTACGGCAGGCAGATCACAGCTTTCCGGCGGTGGACGTCGCCAGAGACGGCGATTGCACTCTCTCCCCCGTCGAGATCAGCAAGGCTTCGCGTTCGGCCTCAGGCATGGCACGTACTCGTCGCCTCACGGTGAGGCGGATCGCAGCAAATCCGGCCAGCATCAGCACCACTTTGCTGCCGATACCGAAGGCCGGCATGACGACCGCCCATATGGATAGATCAAAGGCGATGGCAACGAACACATTGAGCGCAGCGGACAGGAACATCAGGCCAGCCCAGGCAAAGCCCACATAAATAGCGACATCGGGCGCGACTGTGCGGGCGATAGCCGGCAGATACCGATTCATCCAGCCCGGCTTAAGCATCACCACGCCGACAATCGAGTAGATAATGCTCGGCTTGAATAGCGCGAAACGCGGATCGCCCGTCAGCAGCGTTGCCGCGCCTGCAGCAATGACCAGAAGGAGGCTCAGCCACTCCATGGTATCGATTGGCTTCCGTCGGAGATATTGAATCCCGATTTGGACAAGGCCAAACGCTATCGCCGAGCAAGCCGAAAGGGTCGCATTATGCGTGAGGGAAAGCAGAACGATGAAAAATAGGCTGGAGGCCAAATCGGCGAGCAGCAGCCTGACCGCATCGAAAAAGCTTTTCACCGCACTTCGGCCCTTGTCGCGACTTCTGTAAGGGTCATAAAGCCACCAGCTATCGCCATCAAGAGATGGCACTCAATCTTTCCGTAATCACCCCTTAACCCGCGCCATCTGCGGATCATAGAGCGGCTCCAATGAAACCTGGCAAGGCACACGGCGTTGGGCAACGTCCAGCTCATATCGGCCGCCAAGCACGAAATCCTCGGTCACGCCATCGGGATCGCGGATATAGCCGTAGCCGATCGGCTTGCCGATCGTGTGGCCATAGCCGCCGCTCGACAACCAACCGACACGCTGGCCGTCACGATAGATCGTTTCGCGGCCAAGCAGCACGATTTCCGGATCATCAGGCACGAAGCAGGCAAACAGCTTCTTCACCCCAGAAACCAACTGCCGCTCGATGGCCTCCCGGCCGCGGAAGGCGATATTCTTTTTCATCTTCACCGCCCAGCTCAACCCGGCCTCGACCGGTGTGTGGTCGGGGCCGATGTCGGAGCCCCAGGCGCGATAGCCCTTTTCCAGCCGGCAGCTTTCGATCGCGCGGTAGCCGGCATTGACGAGCCCATGGTTGCGACCGGCGGCCATCAGCGTATCGTAGACCGTGGCCGCATATTCCACCGGCACATGCAGCTCATAACCAAGCTCGCCAACATAGGTCATGCGCAGCGCTCGCACCGGGCAGCCGGCAATACCGATGGTCTTTACCCGCAGGAAGGGAAACGCGGCGTTCGAAACATCGTCCGAGGTGACGGATTCCAGCACTCTGCGCGAATGCGGTCCCATCAACGACAACACGGAATAGGCGGAAGTGATATCCACCAGTTCGGCATGCATGTCGGCCGGAATATTCCGGGCGATCCAGTCGAAATCATGCGTGGCAAAGCCTGTGCCTGTCGTGATGTAGAATTCGTTCTCGGCGACGCGCGCCACGGTGACATCGCACTCGATGCCGCCCTTGTCATTCAGCATCTGCGTATAGGTCAGGGCGCCGACCGGCTTGGCGACGTCGTTGGAGGCGATCCACGAGATCGCCGCTTCGGCGTCTCGTCCCTTCAGCACGAATTTTGCAAAAGACGTCTGATCGAAGATCACGGCTGCCTCGCGCACCGCTCGGTGCTCGCGACCGACCGCATCGAACCAGTTCTGACGGCCATAGGTATAGATATCCTTCGGCTCCTCGCCGGCAAAAAGATCAGCGAACCAGTTTGGCCGCTCCCAGCCGAGCTTTTCGCCGAAACAGGCGCCTTGCGCCTTCAGCCGGTCGTAAAGCGGCGACTTGCGGCAGGGGCGACCGCTTGAATGCTCTTCGAACGGCCAGGCCATGGTGTAATGCTTGCCATAGGCCTCGAGCGTGCGGGTGCGCACCCAATCCGTATCGAAATGCGGGCGGCCGAAGCGCCTGATGTCGACGGGCCAGAGATCGTAGGGCGGCACGCCCTTCGCCACCCACTCGGCGAGCGCCATACCGGCCCCGCCGGCCGACGCGATGCCGAAGGCGTTGAAGCCGGCGCCGACGAAGAAGTTCCGGAGTTCCGGCGCCTCGCCGAGGATGAAATTGCCGTCGGGCGTAAAGCTCTCAGGCCCGTTCAGAAGCTGCTTGATGCCCGCCGTCTGCAGCGCCGGCACACGCATCAGGGCCTGCTCCATGATCTGCTCGAAGTGATTGAAGTTGCTGTCGAGCAGCGTGTAGTGAAACTCCTTGGGAATGCCGTCGACCGCCCAGGGGATCGGATTGGGTTCATAACCGCCCATCACCAACCCGCCGACCTCTTCCTTGTAATAGGTCAACCTGTCGGGATCGCGCAGCGTCGGCAGGTTGGAGGGGACCCCGAAGGATTCGGTGATGAGATACTGGTGCTCGACGGAGACGAGCGGCACGTTGACACCGAAGCGCGCCGCAAAGCTCCGCGTCCACTGCCCGGCGCAGACCACGACGCGCTCGCATTCGATGCGGCCCTTGTCGGTGATAACGGCACGAATCCTGCCCTTATCGATCTCCAGATCGAGAACTTCGGTATCCTCGAAAATCGAAACACCGGCCATGCGGGCGCCCTTCGCCAGCGCCTGGGTGATATCGGAGGGATTGGCCTGCCCGTCGGTCGGCAGATAGGCGGCACCGACGAGATCGTCTGTATCCATCAGCGGCCAGAGATCGAAGGCCTCCTTAGGCGTCAGCAGATGCATCTGCAGCCCGAAGGATTGCGCCGTCGTTGCCTGCCGCTTCACTTCCGTCCAGCGTTCCTCATTGCAGGCAAGGCGCAGGCCGCCGTTCATCTTCCAGCCGGTGGCAAGCCCGGTCTCGGCCTCCAGCCTCCTGTAAAGATCGACGGAATAGCCGAGCATCTGGGTGATATTGGCGCTGGTCCGCAATTGTCCGACAAGACCGGCCGCATGGAACGTAGTTCCCGAGGTCAGCTTCTTTCGCTCCAGCAAGACCGTGTCTGTCAAGCCGAGCTTGGCAAGGTGATAGGCTGTTGAACAGCCGACGATCCCTCCGCCGATGACGACCGCCTTTGCTGTATGTGGCAGTTCCCTCATCGCATCACCTCAAGAATTCCGGAATGATTGATAGGCACGTTGAAATCGCGCCAGATTTTCGCTCGTATAGGCTGAATAATCGAAATCGATATGGGAATGGATTTCGGAAACCATGCTCCACATCGTCTCGCGCAACAGCGAAGCGCATTTCATCGCCTGGTAGCGCCGACGCAGATCCTCACTCACCGGCGCCTCGAAATAGGCCTCCAACATCGCCGTTTCCTGGCTTTCGGAGAATTCATTGTTGGAGGCAAGGCCACCGAGATCGAAGAGCGGCGTGTTGAATCCCGCATAATCCCAATCGATCAGCCAGAGCCTTGTCCCATCGTCGAGAAAATTGCCGGCCAGCAGATCATTGTGGCCGAAAGCGATGTCAAAAGGCCCAGCAGCCTGCTCCAATCGCTCGGCAATTTCGAGGAAGGAAGGCAGCAATGCTTTATGACGGCTGCCGCCTTCTTTGAGAACAGCGGCATAGTCGCGCACGACATGAAAAACCCAGAAGATCATCGCGGCGCCACGAAAATGTGTCGCGACATTCTGGTGGCAGGAACGGACAAGCGGTACAATGCGCTCCAGCATCAAAGGGCCGCGAATATCCTCCGCTGCAAGCGGTTTTCCATCGATGTAGTCCAGCACAAGGATGCCTGGTTCATGGTGAATGACAGCAGGCGACAACCCCGCCGCATGCGCGGCCTTGCTCGCGGCCAGTTCGTTGGCGCGGCTGATATGGTGCACCGGAATGTCCGTCCCGAGCCGGACGACGAAACGTCGGCCGCTATCGGTGACCAGATAATTACGATTGGTGATGCCGCCCACGAGCGGAGCGATCTCGATCGATCCGCGCCAGATACCAAGAGCCTGGATCTTGTCTTCGGGCGTGACGACCATCCCTCCTCCAGCGCAATAATCGCGCGTCTTTTAGATGCAAAAGGTTCCTCACAAAAGGAGAACTGTCAAGAACTACCCACAAAATGAAACGCCCATTTGGTTTTTTGTTGGATTATGCGGGGAATAAGGTCTAATCCGTATTGGGCTATGGATATTTGCAACAGAAAGCTTCACCGTAAGTGAGATTTGACTTAAAAATTCAATCTCGAGGTGATTGGAACGAGATGACTTGCGTTTGAGTCGTTATCCCGCTCTAGATGTTTGATCAGGCATGGTCTTATCCGCAAGCCGCTTCGCACGTTTTGGGACCATGCCTTAGATAGGATCGATACCATGTCGGACATCTCGCAGGTGCCGCTTCATTCGAACCATCGGGAACGCGAGATCCTGGAGGAGCTTCGGCTCGCCGGCGGCGCAAGCCGCATTCAGTTTCTCGCCGAGCGGCTGGCGGTTTCGGAGGAGACCATCCGCCGCAATATCCGCAGCCTGGAGGCCAATGGTCTCGTCACCAAGGTTCATGGCGGTGTCCATATCAAGGACTCCATCATCGAGCAGCCGCTGCATTTCCGGATGAACGAGAATGCCGAGGCCAAACGCATGATCGCTGCCCGCGTCGCGGCAATGATCCAGAACGGCGATACGCTCTTCCTCGACATAGGTTCCACGACGGCCTTCATCGCCGTTGCGCTGCAGAAGCATCAAAACCTGTTCATCGTCACCAATGCCGTCTCGGTCGCCCATGCGCTCGCGACCCGCAACGGCAATCGCGTTTTCTTTGCCGGCGGCGAGCTGCGCAGCCACGACGGTGGCGCCTTCGGCATGGAAGCGACCAACTTCCTGCGCCGCTTTAATGTTCGCCATGCCATATTGTCCGTGGGCGCCGTCAACGCCGTCTCCGGCTTCATGCTGCATGATCTGGAGGAGGCGGAATATTCCCGCGAAGCAGCGCGACGGGCCGAAAACCGCATCATCGTCGCCGACAGCGCCAAATTTGGGCGCAGCGCTCCGATCGTCATCGATGATCCCGGCATCTATGACATGATGGTCACCGACGAGCTGCCGCCTCCCGATATCCGTGCCATGCTCGACCGCAACGAGATCGACCTCGTCGTCGCCAGCCAGCGCCGGATGGAGCAGTTCTGACGAGAGCGGTTCAGCCTTCGCGATTCCCAATGGAAAAGCGCTGCACTATTCGTGTTATTGCTTCAGCTCCGGCACATGGCCTCCAGGGTCAGCGCCGCCTTGCTGGCATGGCGCTCTTTGTGGCGCAGCAGACGGAAGCTGCGGACCGGCAGGTCGAAGGCCGCGCGCACCAGCAATCCCTGCTGCAGATAAGCCATGGCCGCCGCGCTGGAAATAGCCGCCGCGCTCTGCCCGGAGCAGACCGCCGACAGCACGGCCTCGTTCGACGGCAGCACCAGCGCCACACTGAGATCATGCGGTGAAGTACCGAGCTTGATGATGGCGTTTTCGAATTCGGACCGCGTACCCGAACCTTCCTCCCGCATCACCCACGATGTACCGGTGGCAAGCTCGGCAACGGTCAGCTTCCGGCCGTCTGCCCAGGGATGACTTGGCGGCACGACGATGACAAGCGCATCCTGCGCCACGACTTTCATCGACAGAACCGGCGCATCCACCTCCCCTTCGACAAAGCCCAATTCGGCGGTGCCTTCGATGACCGCCTCGGTGACCGTACGCGTATTGCCGATGGTCAAATCGAGCTCGATGCCGGGATAGTCGCGGTGAAAGCGCATCAGCACGGGCGGCAGCCAGTAGCTGGCGATGGTCTGACTGGCGCGCAGGCTGAGCCGGCCGCGCTGCAGGCCACCGAGTTCGGAAAGCATGAGCTCTGCCGATCGCACGCGGGCCAGCGTCGCCTTCGCTTCGCCGAGAAAGGTCCGGCCGGTTTCCGTAAGCTCGATCCGCCGGCCGACACGATGAAACAGCTCGACGCCGTAATAGGCTTCGAGGTTCTTGATGGCCGCGCTGACGGCAGACGGCGTCAGATGAATAGCCTCTGCCGCATGGGTCAGATGCTCCCGCTCGGCGACGGCGACGAAGATAGCGAGTTGCTCGAAGGTCATAGGAAATCATTCTAATTTATCGAATGAAACATAGGATAATATTCGATGGATGTCGACGTCAGGAGGTGAGACTTTCTCGTCATAGCAAAGTCTCTTTATCCGAATGGCGGTTCTGCATGCCCCTTTTCCACCGAGCCAATATGATCCTCCCGGGCCTTGCCCTGACGAGTACCGTCGCCCTTCTCGCCTATGCCGGCGAGCGCATCGAGATCGGTATTCTCGGCGGCAGATGGATCGAGAGCCTGGTGCTCGCCATTGCGCTCGGTATCGTCGTCTGCACCGTAAAGCCACTGAAACCCACCTTGCGCCCCGGGATCGATTTCAGCGCCAAGATCCTGCTGGAAATCGCCATTGTCCTGCTCGGCGCCTCGATCAGCCTCTCGGCGATCAGCGGCGCCGGTGTCTGGTTGATCGCCGGCATCGCCATCGTCGTCGTGCTGTCGATCGTAGCGACCTATGCGATCGGCCGGCTGCTTGGCCTGCCGCCGAAACTGGCGACGCTGATTGCCTGCGGCAACTCCATCTGCGGCAACTCGGCCATCGTTGCCGTTGCCCCGGTCATCGAGGCCGGCTCTGAAGAGATCGCCGCCGCCCTCGCCTTTACTGCCGTGCTCGGCATCGCCGCCGTCTTCCTGCTGCCGCTTCTCTATTTCCACGCCGGCATGAGCGTGCCGCAATATGGCGTGCTGGCGGGATTGACCGTCTATGCCGTGCCCCAGGTGCTTGCCGCCACCGCACCTGTCAGCATGCTTGCTGTGCAGACCGGCACCCTGGTCAAGCTGGTGCGCGTATTGATGCTCGGGCCCGTCATCTTCTTGCTCGGCATCATCACCAAGACCGAAACGGCGGGGATGGACGGCCGCACAGGCCACCGCCACTCGCTGGTTCCCTGGTTCATCTGCGGCTTTCTGGGACTGATGGCCCTACGCTCTTTCGGCCTGATTCCGGGCGCCCTGGTCGCGCCGATGGCCCTGACCTCCAACATCCTGACGGTGATTGCGATGGCCGCACTTGGCCTGTCGGTGAACATCCGCTCCGTTGCGCATGCCGGCGGCCGGGTGATCACGGCAGCTACGCTGTCGCTACTGACGCTCGGTGTCATCAGCTATGGGCTGATTGCCGCCCTGCAAATCCAGTAGGCCCGGCATTGCCTTGGGAATTGCCAGAAGCCGGGTGCTGATCTGGCCTCTGTACCGATGTCAACAGCACCGCGATCTCGTTGCCCGGCGAGGGATAACCGATCGCATACCCCTGAAGTCCGTCACAACCGGCACGCGCCAGGAGCCGCGCATGGTCCTCGGTTTCGACCCCCTCGGCGATGACCTCGACGCTGAGCGCCCTCGCTATTTCCACGATCGAACCCACCAGGCGGCGCTGTTCGTCCGAGACGGTAATTGCGGTCACCAACTGCCGGTCGATCTTCAGTCGCTTCGGTTTCAGCTTCACGAGGCCAATCAGTGAAGCATGGCCAGAGCCGAAATCGTCGATCTCGATCTCGATGCCCATCTGTTTGATCGCGTCGATATTGGCGAGCGTTTTGTCGTCGGGATCGTCGAGGAAGATCGTTTCGATCAGCTCGAAGGTGATGGTATGAGGCGGTATGTTCAGAGCCTGCAGCCGTTCGATCAGGTTTGGATCAGCCAGACGGCTCCCCGAGATGTTGACGGCAATGCGCGGCGGCGTCAGGCCCTGCATGGCCCAGTTGGCTCGGTCGAACAGTACGCGGTTCAGGATGGCCGCATCGATCTCGGCCGTCAGCCCATATTCCTCGGCCACTTTGAGGAAGGCTGCCGGCGCCAGCAGCCCCTTCTCCGGGTGCCACCATCGGGCCAGAGCTTCCAGCCCCACAATCCGTCGGCTGCGCGCATCCACCTGGATTTGGTAGTAAGGCACGATTTCGTGCCGTATCAGCGCCAGTCGCAATTCCTCTGCCAATTGCCGTTCGGCCTGCAGATCGGATTGCAGTTTCGGCGTGAAGAATTCGACGCGGTTGCGGCCAGATTTCTTGGCTTGATAGAGGGCGATGTCGGATTCCGCCAGTAGATTGCCGGCCTCGCCAACGACGCTCCAGGCTGCGCCTATCGAGGCGCCCACCGGCAGCATCTCATGATGGAAGCGGATGTCGCGCCGCAGCCGCCATAAAATATCCTCGGCAATGGTTTTGAGGTCGTCGGCACCATCGATGTCGACCAGCACCACGACGAATTCATCGCCGCCAATGCGGGCGACCATGTCTTTAGCCGTAATCGACCCGGAAATCCGTACCGCCGCATTCTGCAGCGTCACGTCACCGGCTGCGTGCCCCCATTTGTCATTGATCTGCTTGAAGCAGTCGAGATCGATGTGGAGGACGGCCAGCGTCTTGACCGCCGGATCGGCGCGCAGCTCCGCCAAGCGGCGATCGAAGTAGCGACGGTTGGGGAGGCCGGTAAGATAGTCGTGGTCGGCGGCATGTTCGATGCGGGCGCGGCTCTGCTCCAGCGCGATTGCGCGGGCTTCCGCGACCGCCTTCTGATTGGTAAGCTCGCGGTTAAGCAGGACATCGGCCGTGACATCCCACTCCGCGCCGATGAAGGACGGCTCGCCGTCAGGCCCCTCATAGAAATGGGCGCGCGAGCGCAGATAACGTATCTCTCCTTCGGGCAGGATGATGCGAAATTGCGAGTTGTAGAAACCCTTTTCCGCAGTGGCTGCCTCGAACTCGGCGATTGCCCGCTCGACATCGTCGGGATGAAGAGCGTTCAGCCAGACCGCCGAGGACACTTTGCGATCGGTACCGCCAGTCTGGTAGAGCTTGTGCATCTGCAGATCCCAGAGGATTTCCTCCTGGTTCAGGCTATGCTGCCAGACGCCGATTTGAGACGTCTCCAGTGCCAATTCCAGCCTCCTCAAGAGGTCTTGGAACTCCTGTTCGGATCGCCCTGACACCGTCTCTTCCACCGAGTTCGAACCCCTCCTGATATGTGGAAAGTTTGCATGATTTCGGCGGCATCTTTGCACCAGTGCCTTTAGCGATATTTAATAGGCCCTCAATAGTTGCGGGCTTTTGCCCGCAACTCTCGGCGCAATCCATTTGTGGTTAATGATTGTGGCGCGGCGGATTGGCCGCAAGATCGCGGAAATCGGCAGCGCCATCGAGCACCGCGCCATCGGAAAGTTGCGTGACCGAACGGCGATAGATGCGCTGCCACGGCGTTGCGTCCGGCGGAATCGCCGGAATGCCGTCACCCTTGCGTCGCTCGATTTCCGCCTCGTCGACAAGCATGTCACAGCGGCCGTGATTGAAATCGATGCGGATGGTGTCGCCAGTCCTGAGCCAGGCAAGCCCACCGCCGGCCGCACTTTCCGGTGAGGCGTTGAGGATCGACGGGCTGTCGGCGGTCCCAGATTGGCGGCCGTCACCGATCGTCGGCAGGCTGCGGATGCCCCGCTTCAGCAACGCATCCGGCGGCTGCATGTTGACCACCTCGGCAGAGCCCGGCCAACCGATCGGCCCTGCCCCGCGAATGACGAGGATCGTATTCTCATCGATGCCGAGATCCGCATCGTTGATGCGCTTGTGATAGTCCTCCGATCCATCGAACACCACCGCCCTGCCTTCGAATACGCCCTCCCTGCCCGGCTCCTGCAGATAGCGGCTGCGGAAATCCTCCGAAACGACGCTCATCTTCATGATAGCAAAATCGAAGAGATTGCCCTTCAGCACCAGGAAGCCCGCCCGCTCCTTCAGTGGCTCGGCGAAAGGACGGATAACCTCGCGGTCCGTCGCTTCCCTACCCTTCAGGTTCTCCGCCATGGTCTTACCGGTGACGGTCGGACAGTCGCCATCGAGCTTGCCCGCCTGCAGCAGCTCCCACATGATCGCCGGCACGCCGCCGGCGCGATGAAAGCGCTCGCCCAGGTAGGCGCCTGCCGGCTGCACATTGGCCAGCAGCGGAATGTCGAAGCCGTGCACCTGCCAGTCCTCGGGATGAAGCTCGACGCCCGCATGCCTCGCCATGGCCGCAAGATGCGGTTGCGCATTGGTCGAGCCGCCGATGGCAGAATTCACGCGGATGGCATTGAGGAAGGCCTGACGCGTCAGCACGTCCGAAGGCTTGATGTCGGCGAGAACCAGCTCGACCGCACGCCGGCCAGTACGATAAGCCATCTGGCCGCGCTCGCGATAAGCGCCGGGAATGGCGGCACAGTCGGTCAACGACATCCCAAGCGCTTCCGCCATGGCATTCATGGTCGAAGCAGTTCCCATGGTATTGCAATGGCCGATCGAGGGCGCCGAGGCGAGCGACGCCTCCATGAATTCCTCTTCGTCGATCTCGCCCGCCGCCAGCTTGCGGCGCGAGCGCCAGATCACCGTGCCGGAGCCCGCAAGCTCGCCCTCATGCCAGCCGTCGAGCATGGGACCGCCGGACAGGACGATAGCCGGAATATTGACGGTCGAAGCCGCCATCAGCGCCGATGGCGTGGTCTTGTCGCAACCGGTCGTCAGCACAACGCCATCGAGCGGATAGCCATAAAGCACCTCGACAAGGCCGAGATAGGCAAGATTGCGGTCAAGCGCCGCGGTCGGGCGCTTGCAATTCTCGAAGATCGGATGGGTCGGGAATTCGATCGGAATGCCGCCGGCATCGCGAATGCCGTCGCGGACACGCTTGGCGAGATCGAGGTGATGACGGTTGCAAGGCGTCAAGTCGCTACCGCTCTGGGCGATGCCGATGATCGGCTTGCCGGAGCGTAGCTCCTCGGGCGTGATGCCATAATTCATGAAGCGCTCGAGATAGAGCGCGGTCATGTCGATATGATCCGGATTGTCGAACCAGTCCTGCGAACGCAGGCGGCGTTTGGAGATACCCTTGTCGGTCATGTCTTCCTCAAGTCTTTCCTCGAGCATTCTTGTCTTCGAGATACTGCAGCAAGCCGCTGTGATCGCTTTCACCGCCGCCCTGCTCCACGAATTCGGCAAACTCCGCCCTGACGGCTTCGGTCAACGGCAGATGCAGCGACAGGCTTTGAGCGGCGGCGAGAACGGCATCGAGGTCTTTCAGTTGGTTGCGCGACGTGCCGCCGGGTATGAAATTACGCTCGATCATGCGCTGGCCGTGCAGTTCCAGAATCCGGCTTTCGGCAAAGCCGCCACGAATGGCGGCGCGAAACGCCTCGGGCGAACCGCCGCCGGCTTCGACGAGCAACATGGCTTCCGCAATTGCGCCGATGGTGACCGCGACGATCTGCTGGTTCCCGAGCTTGGCAAGCTGGCCGGCGCCGCTGGGTCCCACACGGGTGACGCGGCCGAGCGGGGCCAGCACATCGCGGACGCTATCGATGACCTCGGCGTCACCACCGGCCATGATCGCCAGCGTCCCGGCGGCCGCGCCGACCACGCCGCCGGAGACTGGGGCGTCGATATGATGAACGCCGCGCTCAGCCAGCTTTGCGGCATTCTCGCGGGCGAGCGGCGGCGGGATGGAGCTATTGTCGACCACGACGGCGCCGGGCTCCAATGCTTCAGCGACACCGCTTCCGAACAGGACCTCACTGACCGCGCCGGCATTGGTCAGCATGGTGAACAAGACAGTGGCACCCTTGGCCGCCTCCACCGCCGTCGCGGCGACTGTCGCACCATCGGCCGCCAATGCGTCCGCCTTGCTTCGGTCACGGTTCCAGACGGTGACGGCAAAACCGGCAGCGAGCAGCCGTCGCGCCATCGGGGCTCCCATCAATCCGGTCCCGAGAAAAGCTATCTTCCGATCGGTCATGCAAGGCGTCCTTCACTTTGCCTGACTGTTTGATAGACCCATGGCATCCGCATGCAAACGAAATTGGCAGGCCGGAACTAAATCTTCGAAAAACAAATTGGCCGAAATGGAAAATATCGAACCGACGTGAAATAAAATAAGGGGCGAGACCTTGCGGTCTCGCCCACGACATATCGGGCACTGGGGGTACTGCCCGACACGATATTCCTATTCGGCGGCGATCGGGAGAACCTCTGCCGAATGGTTGTTGTCGTTATGGTGATGCTGCTTCAGCGGACGGTTGCCCGTCAGCCTGCGGATCAGCACGTAAAACACCGGCGTCATGAAGATGCCGAAGAACGTGACGCCGATCATGCCTGAGAACACCGCAACCCCCATAGCAGCGCGCATCTCGGCGCCGGCGCCCGTCGAGGTGACCAACGGCACGACACCCATGATGAAGGCCATGGAGGTCATCAGGATCGGGCGCAGACGCAGACGGCTGGCTTCGACAGCGGCCTGAACCGGGGTGCGGCCCTCGAATTCCAGCTCGCGGGCGAATTCCACGATCAGGATCGCGTTCTTCGCCGACAAGCCCACCAACACCATCAAGCCGATCTGCGTGAAGATGTTATTGTCGCCCCCGATCAGCCAGACACCCGTCAACGCGGCGAGCACACCCATCGGCACGATCATGACGATCGCGAGCGGCAGACTGACGCTTTCATACTGGGCTGCCAGCACGAGATAAACGAGCAACAGAGCCAGCGGGAAGATGATGACGCCCGAGCTGCCGGCCAGGATCTGCTGGTAGGTCAGGTCCGTCCATTCGAAGCCAATGCCCTTGGGCAGCGTTTCGTTGGCGATGCGCTCCACGGCAGCCTGGGCCTGGCCGGACGAGAAGCCCGGCGCCGGACCGCCATTGATATCGGCGGCAAGGAAGCCGTTGTAACGCGTCGTCCGCTCCGGACCGGTGCTGGCCTCGACCTTCAACAGCGCCGACAGCGGGATCATCTGGCCCGATGCCGAACGAACCTTCAACTGGCCGATATCGCTTGCGTGAGCGCGGAACTTGGCGTCCGCCTGGACGCGCACGCTGTAAGTACGGCCGAAAGCATTGAAGTCGTTGACATAGAGCGAACCCAGATAGATCTGCAGCGTGTCGAAGACATCGGTCACCGAGACACCCAGTTGCTCAGCCTTGGCGCGATCGAGATCGGCAAAGAGCTGCGGCACGTTGATCTGGTAGCTCGAGAACAGACCGGCGAGCTCCGGCGCCTGATAGGCCTTGGCAAGGAACGCCTTGTTGGCCTCATCGAGCGCCTGATAGCCGAGACCCGCGCGATCCTCGATCTGCATCTTGAAGCCGCCGGTCGTCCCGAGGCCCTGGACGGGCGGCGGCGGGAACATGGCGATGAAGGCATCCTGGATCGCGCCGAACTTCTGGTTCAACTGCATGGCGATGGCGCCGCCCGACAGGTTCGGCGTCGTGCGCTCCTCGAAAGCCTTCAAGGTCACGAAGACGATGCCGGCGTTGGACGAGTTGGTGAAGCCGTTGATCGACAGGCCGGGGAAGGCAATCGCATGTTCGACGCCCGGCTGCTGCATGGCGATGTCGCTCATCCGGTGAATGACGTCATCCGTGCGGTCGAGGGTGGCACCGTCAGGCAACTGCGCAAAGCCGATGAGGTACTGCTTGTCCTGCTGTGGCACGAAGCCGCCGGGAACGGCCTGGAACAGATAGTAGGTCGCACCGATCAGCGCGATATAGACCACCATCACCAGGCTCTTCAGCGACAGAATGCCGCCGACGCCCTTGCCGTAGGCATTCGATCCGCGGTGGAACACCTTATTGAAGCCGCGGAAGAACCAGCCGAACAACACATCCATCACGCGCGTCAGCAGATCCTTCGGCGCATGATGATCCTTCAGCAGCATGGCTGCCAGCGCCGGAGACAGCGTCAGCGAGTTGAAGGCGGAAATCACGGTCGAGATGGCGATCGTCAGCGCGAACTGGCGATAGAACTGGCCCGACAGACCGGAGATGAAGGCGAGCGGCACGAAGACGGCGACCAGCACCAAGGCAATCGCAATGATCGGGCCGGAGACTTCCTTCATGGCACGATAGGTCGCATCGCGTGGACTGAGGCCGTTTTCGATATTTCGCTCGACGTTTTCGACGACCACGATGGCGTCGTCCACGACAATACCGATCGCCAGCACCAACCCGAAGAGGCTGAGCGCGTTGATCGAAAAGCCGAAGACATACATCACCGCGAAAGTGCCGATGATCGAGACAGGAACGGCGATCAACGGAATGATCGACGCGCGCCAGGTCTGCAGGAACAGGATGACGACGACCACGACGAGCGCGATGGCTTCGAGCAGCGTATGAACGACCTTGTCGATCGAAGCGCGTACGAACTGTGTGGTATCGTAGACGATCTCATACTTGACGCCATCGGGCATCGCCGTCTGCAGCTCGTTCATGGTCTTGATGACCTCGTCCGAGATGGTGATGGCGTTCGAACCCGGAGCCTGGAAGACCGGCACGGCAACTGCGGGCTTGCCGTCGAGCAGCGAGCGCAGCGAATAATCCGATGCACCGAGCTCGACGCGAGCGACGTCGCGCAGACGCGTAATTTCACCGTTGGTGCCGCTCTTGACGATGATGTTGCCGAATTCTTCCGGCGTCGTCAGGCGGCCCTGGGCGTTGACGGAGAGCTGGACGTCGAGACCGGGAACGCTGGGCGAAGCACCGATGATGCCGGCTGCGGCCTGGACGTTCTGCTGGCGGATGGCGGTGGCGATGTCGCTCGCAGCCAGACCACGTTCGGCGGCCTTTTGCGGATCGACCCAGACGCGCATCGAATAGTCGCCCGAACCGAACACCTGAACCTGGCCGACGCCTTCGATACGGGCAAGCCGGTCCTTGATGTTCAGCGTGGCGTAGTTGCGCAGGTAGGTGATGTCATAGCGATTGTCCGGCGAGATGAGGTTGACCACCATCATTAAATCCGGCGAGCTCTTGACCGTGGTGATGCCGAGGTCGCGAACGTCCTGCGGCAATCGCGGCTCGGCCTGCGAGACGCGGTTTTGCACCAGTTGCTGCGCCTTGTCCGGATCGGTGCCGAGCTTGAAGGTGACGGTCAGCGTCAGAAGACCGTCCGATGTCGCCTGGCTGTTCATATAGAGCATGCCGTCGACGCCGTTGATCTGCTCTTCCAGCGGCGTTGCCACGGTTTCGGCGATGACCTTCGGGTTGGCGCCCGGATATTGCGCCGTGACGACGATCGACGGCGGCACGACTTCCGGATATTCCGAAATCGGCAGCAGCTTCATGCCGATCAGGCCGGCGACCAGAATAAGGACCGACAGAACTCCGGCAAACACCGGACGGTCGACAAAAAATCTTGAGATGTTCATGGCAGAACCCTCTCCAGGGGTAAACGCAAGGACACGAAGTCCAGGCCCGTCGGCGATATGCCGCGAGCATTTCAAAATCAGGGCATTGCATGATCGCCGGGAGACTAGGCCTCCCGGCGAATTCGATTACTGAGCGGCGGCGACTTTTTCTTCCGGCTTCGGATCGACCACGGCGCCCGGGCGAACCCGTTGCAGGCCGTTGACGATGACCCGATCACCGGCATTCAGGCCAGATTCGACGATCCGCTGGCCATCGGCCGTGTCGCCGAGGCTGATCTGGCGATAGACAACCTTGTTGTCGCCATCGACCACGAAGACGAACTTCTTGTCCTGATCGGTGCCGATCGCCCGCTCGCTGATGACCAGCTTGCTCTCGGCCTTCGGCTGGCCCATGCGCACGCGCACGAACTGACCGGGGATGAGACGCCCGCCCGGATTGTCGAAGACGGCACGTACGGCAACGGTGCCGCTTGCCGCATCGACTTCATTGTCGATCAGTTGCAGCTTGCCGTTGATCGGCGTGCCGTTATCATTGGCGGTGCCGATCTGCACGGGGATCTGTTCGACCGGCGGAACCGCGCCATTCGTCGATGGGAGCTGTGCGAGCGCCTGGGTGACGGTCTGTTCGCTCGCATTGAAGCTGGCATAGATCGGATCGACCGAGACCAGTGTCGTTAGCGCCGGCGAAGCGGAGCCGGCAGCAACGAGGTTGCCGACGGTCACTTCTATCTTACCGACGCGACCGGCGATCGGAGCGCGAACCTCGGTATAGTCGAGGTTCAACTGCGCAGTCTGCAGCGCGGCTTGCGCCGCCTTCAGATTGGCATCAGCCTCGGCGTAGTTGCTGGCGCGCGTGTCCATGTCGCTCTGCGAGATCGTCTTGTTGTCGGAGAGCTTCTGGCCACGGTCGACTTCAACCTTGGCGAGATCCAGCTTGGCCTTGGCTGCGCCAACTTCCGCCTGCGCCTGGGCGACGGCCGCCTCATAGGGTGCCGGGTCGATCGTCACCAGCAGGTCGCCCTGCTTGACCAGCGCGCCTTCGCGGAAGTGCACCGACTCGATGGCGCCGGCCACACGCGGACGGACTTCCACACGGTCGATAGCTTCGAGCCGGCCGGAAAACTCCTGCCAGGTCGTGATGTCGCGCGCCTCGACGGCGGCGACGGTGACGGGGATCGCAGGCTTTGCAGCCGGGGCGGCCGTCTCGGTCGCCTGAGCGCCGCGGGGCAAATCCAGATAGAACGCCGCGCCTGCAACGGCCGCAGCAATACCCATGCCGGCGCCCCATAGGGCCCAGCGCTTACCGTTGGACTTCATGTTAGTCTCTCCTGTTGATCCCGGCTTGGGGCACGGGATCGAAAATGCCTATCGTCTCGACATCATCAGACTTTGCCGATCAAGTCTGCACATCCTCGACAAACTGCCTGAAACTACAGCAGACATCCTGCTGCCATGACGGCTTATCCTTAGACTGCCCGCCATAGATGGTGGGCCAGCCCGTCCCGGCGGGAAGGACTTGCTGGCGAACACGGACGCCGGCCCCTTTCAGGCGGCTGCCGTATTCCATGCCCTCGTCGCGGAGCGGGTCGTCCTCGGCCGTGAGCACCAATGCCGGCGCGAGGCCCGAAAGCCGCGAACAGTATCGAGGCGCCGCATAGGGGTGACAGACACCGCCCAGAAAACCCAGGTAACGGTTCCAACCCTCAGTCCAACGCTCGCGCATGCCGCTCTCCTCCGCCTGGAGGAAAGATTTCGATCCCATGAAGGGATCAAGCAGCGGCGATATCAACACCTGTCCGTCCAGCGAACCGGGCATCTGATCGCGCGCCTTTAAAGCCACTCCCGCTGCAACATTGCCACCCGATTCCTCACCGGCGACAAAGAGCAGCGATTTTTTCGCCCCGCCCAGCGCAAGCATGTTCCGCTTATTGCCGAGATAGGCGAGAATCCCGTAGGCGCACTCCAGCACCTGCGGAAAGGCATTTTGATTGCCGCTGGTGTAATCGGCAGCAACCACGATCGCACCGGCTTCAGCAAGACTTGCAGCCACCGGTCGGTCAATCGCATGCTCGGTATCAATAAAGGCGCCACCATGCAGGTAAAGCACGATGGGTGCCGCCTTCTTCATACCTTCGCCGTTGTAGATCCGCGCTGCGACCGGCCCGGTGGGCACGTTTTCCAGCATCACATCTTTCCACGGCGCGCTCATGGACCCATATCCTCATCTGTTCGATTGAACATGATCTTTCCGAAAACCGTGTCACACGTTCCAGGATCACGTTCTGAGTTACGCGGCCCAAGCGCCCCATGCCGCGTTGCAACAATCACATCCGCAACATATTGTTATTCCGTTCTGAGAATAAGTGGCCTATATTCGATCAGACTATTCACCAAAACAAACAATCGACCTTTTTTTCGTTTTTGGTCGAAGGGCGCCTTAAGATGGACCAGCTATCAGCGATGCGGGCTTTCGCACGCGTGGTGGAGACGGGCAATTTCACCCGCGCCGCCACGACCCTCTCTATGCCGAAGGCGACGGTAACGACGCTCATCCAGTCGCTAGAGGCGCATTTGCACACCAAGCTTTTGAACCGCACGACCCGCCGCGTCATGGTTACGACAGACGGAGCACTCTATTACGAGCGCGCCATTCAGATCCTCTCCGAAATCGAGGAACTGGATGGCAGCATCAGCAATTCGCAAAGCCTGCCGAGCGGCCGCCTGCGCGTCGAAATGGCGGGGGCTTTCGCTGACAACATCGTCATGCCGGCGCTTTGCGATTTTCATCAGCGCTATCCGGACATCCGCATCGACCTCGGCGTCGGCGACCGGCTGGTGGATTATCTGGCGGAGAATGTGGATTGTGCCCTGCGTGCGGGCATGCCGAGCGATCAGTCGCTGATTGCCCGGCGCGTCGGAGAGATACATCTCATCACCTGTGCTGCTCCTCGCTACATCGAAAAATTCGGCATGCCCGAACGGCCGGAAGAGCTGGAAAGCAACCACTATGCCGTCAGCTATTTCCGTGCACAGACCGGTCGAACGGTTCCGTTCGAATTCCAACGCGGCAACGAATCGCTGGAGATCAGCCCGCGCTACATCCTCTCGGTCAATGATAGCCGCAGCTACATCAACGCCGCACTGACCGGTCTCGGCATCGCCCAGGCGCCGGCCTTCATGGTTCGTGACGCGCTCGCCAAGGGCGATCTCATCCCCATCCTTCCCGGCTGGACCCACGCCCCTGTGCCGTTGCACATCGTCTATCCTCCGAACCGGCATCTCAGCAACAAGGTGCGCGTGTTCGTCGACTGGCTGGCAAAACTGCTGGTGACGTCGAAGGTTGGAGCGGTTTAACGACCTTCTCCCCGGCGGGGAGAAGGTGATGCTGGTGCTATCAGCTCCAGGAGGCTCCTGCCGGATGCCGGACCGTCGCGTTCAGCCGGTTCCAGACATTGTCCACGGCAACCGAGATGATCAAAGCGGATAGCGCTTTTTCGTCATAATATTTGGCTGCTTCATTCCAGACTTCATCGCTCACCGCGTCCGGCCGGTCGGCAAGCCGGGTCATCGCTTCGCCAAGCGCAAGGGCGGCACGTTCGGCATCGGTGAAATAGGGCATTTCGCGCCAAGCAGAAACGCCGACGATGCGCTCGATCTTTTCGCCTTCCTTCTGCAGCTTACGGAAACCCATGTCGGTGCAGACGCTGCAGCCATTGATCTGGCTGACACGCAGATGCACGAGATCCATGGTGTTCTCAGACACACCGCGATCCTTGATCGAGGCGCTGACCGCCAAGAGGGCTTGCAGGGTTTCCGGCAGGATGACGGCGGGGTTCTTCATGCGGGCTTGCATCATTCTCTCCTTGAGGTGTTTTCAGGTGAGCCCAACATGGGCCCGATCTTGACGACGCGGCTCCATGTCGATCCTTTGTCACATCGGCTGGGTTTCGTTCGTCATGGGCATGACGGAGCACGCACAAGGAATGTGACCGATGGACGAAAAAAAGTGGCAGGCAGAAAAATTCGAGGCCAACCGGCCGCATTTGCGTGCGGTCGCCTACCGCATGCTCGGCTCGCGGGCAGAGGCGGAGGACGCGGTGCAGGAGGCTTGGCTGCGACTCAGCCGTGCAGATATTTCTGACGTCGAAAATCTCAGCGGCTGGCTGACGACGGTGACCGCCCGCATCTGTCTCGACTGGCTGCGCTCCCGTAAATCCCGGCGCGAAGAGCCGCTGACCATCCGCGTCCCCGAACCGGTCGTCAGCCATGAAGCCGGTACAGGGAACGACCCGGAGCAGGACGCGCTGCTCGCCGATTCCGTCGGCCTGGCACTGCTGGTGGTACTGGAAAAGCTGACCCCAGCCGAGCGGCTGGCCTTTGTGCTGCACGACATGTTCGACATGCCCTTCGACGACATCGCGCTGATCGTTGGTCGCACGACGATCGCAACACGCCAGCTCGCCAGCCGTGCCCGCCGCCGAGTGCAGGGAGCGCCGGTCGCTGCGGAAGCCGATCTCAGCCGCCAGCGCCATGTGGTCGACGCCTTTCTGACGGCCTCGCGCGGCGGCGACCTGAATGCACTTCTTGCCGCTCTCGATCCCGACGTCATCTTCCGCGCCGATGCCGTGGCAACGAAAATGGGCTCGCTGGCGGAAATCCGTGGTCGGACGGCGGTGGCCGAAACCTTCCGCGGCCGAGCCCAAGGAGCCCTGCCCGCCGTCATCGATGGCGCCGTTGGCGCCGTCGTCGTCCTCGGCGGAAAATTGCGCATCGCGCTTCGTTTTGCCGTTGACGATGGCGGCCGTATTGTCAGCATCGAGGCGATGGCCGATCCCGAGCAACTGCGTAATCTTGATGTGCTGGTCATCGATCGGTGACGGTGTCAGCGCATCTGCGTCGGGCTCGTCCCCGTCAGCCGGCGGAACATCGCGATGAAAGCGGAGGCGTTGCCGTAACCCAGTTGCGCCGCAATCCGCTGTACCGGCTGGCCGGCTTCGATCATCGCCAGCGCCGCAACCAGCTTCAGCCGCTGGCGCCACTCGTTGAAGGAAATGCCGAGTTGATCGTGGCAGCGACGGGAAAGCGTCCGCTCGGTCGTTTTCATCCGATGCGCCCATTCCGCCAGGGAATGGCGGTCGCCAGGATCGGCCTGCAGTGCCCTCAGAACCGGTCCGAGCAACGCGTCGTCTGATAGCGGCAAATAGCTCTCGCTGCGCGGCGCCAGGCGTATCTGATCGACCAGCACCTCGGCCAGCCGCAGGTCCTCCTCGCTCTTCGGCACGGTGATGTCACGAGTGGCGAAGTCGGCAAGGATTGCCTTCAGAAGCGGGCTGAGGCCAAGCGTTGCCGGTGCCGCCGGAAGATTGGCGCAGAGCGAGCGCTCGACATAAACGGTGACATAGCGAACATCGTACTGGTTCCATGCCTCATGCAGCACATCAGGCGGAATCCAGATGGCATAATGCGGCGGCGACAGATAGCGCACGCCCTGAATATCGAAATCGACGACGCCGGCGAGCGCATAATTCAGCTCGCCCCAGGTCTGGCGTTTGGCGGGAAAGATCGTGCCGCCCTTGTAATTCTCCGTCCGGAAGGAGACCGGCTGCGGCGGGTCTCCCTGGATACGTGGTTCGCGCGCACTCATGTCCGTAATCCGCTACCGATGTCTGAAACTCGCTATATACCAGTAATCAGACAGAGCATAAAAGTGGCTTCACCATAATCTCGACCGATCCGGCCAGGCCGACCATCCGATAGGAGGACCGCCATGAGCAGCAACACGACCCCTCCGGCCAATAGCACGACCTCCATCATGACGAGCGCCGCGCTTGCGCCGCTTTGCACCGTGCTCATCTGGTCCGGCAATACCATCGTCACCAAGGCAGCATCCGGCGTCATCTCGCCCGGTTCGATCTCCTTCTATCGCTGGCTGCTGGCCTTTCTCGTTCTCCTGCCCTTCGTTGGCCGGGCCGCATGGCAGAACCGTACCGTCCTCAAGCAATACTGGCTGAAGCTCGCCACCCTCAGCGCACTCGGGATGGTCATCTATCAAAGCCTTGCCTATGAGGCCGCCAAGACCACCTCGGCGGTCAACATGGGCGTCATTGTGGCGCTGATGCCGCTGCTATCGACGCTGCTTGCCAGCGCACTCGCCGGCGAAAAGCTGACGGCCACCAATCTCGCAGGCGGAGCCATCTCGCTGATCGGCCTGATTTATCTGACATCCCAGGGGCATCCGGCGACCCTACTGAGTGGCGGATTCCATATCGGCGACGGCCTGATGATCGTTGCTGTACTGTCAAACTCGCTGTATGGCGTGATGTTGAAACGCTGGGCGATGCCAATTTCCATGTGGCAGCAATTATTCTGGCAGATCGGCTTTTCGACCATTCTGTTGATTCCGGTTTTCCTGATGGGCGACATCTCGGCGATCAACTCGGCCAATCTGCCGCTGGTCCTCTATGCGGCCATTCCGACATCGCTGGTCGCACCGCTCTGCTGGATGATCGGCATCCAGAAACTTGGAGCCGCCCGCACCTCACTGCTCATCAATCTCCTGCCGATCATCGTGGCGGTCCTCGCCTGGGCAATCCTACACGAGCAGCTATACGCCTATCATACTATTGGCGGCGCGCTCGCTCTCATCGGCGTCGGGCTTGGCCTCCGGCAGGCGAAGATCGCCAAGGGCGAGACAGAGCCGGGCGCGGATCAGGCTGCTTGGGAGACGGAGGAAGTCTGAAAGTCCGGTCTTCGCGTCGAAACTCTTTTCATCGGGCCGTCCTTCGTTCTACGATGAACGATGCGACGGGAGTCGCCCGAGCAAGAAGGAAACGAGTGTGCGCATAGCCTTGGAACCGGTGTCTTCGAGAACGACCATCCAGGAGGGCGTTTACCAACAGTTGCGCAATGCGCTGATGGCCGGCAATTTCGATCCCGGCCAGACGCTGACCATCGCCTCGCTCGCCGAAACATTCGGCACCAGCAACATGCCCGTGCGCGAAGCCTTGCGGAGGCTTGCGGCGGAAAATGCGCTGGAGGTCGCGCCGAATGGCTCTGCCCGCATCCCAATCGTGACGCTTGCCCGCCTCGACGATCTCTGCCGCGCCCGCATTGCCGTTGAAGGATTGGCCGCCGAGCTTGGCATTCCCCGTCTGACGGCCACCGATATCCAGACATTGGAGCGCATCGCCGCCGAACAGCACGCCATCGGCCGCAGCAGCAATGTCTACGAACTCATGGCGAGGAACCAGCAGTTCCATTTCACCATCTACCGCGCCTCCGGCTCGGAGGTGCTGCTACAACTGATCGAAACGCTGTGGCTGCGTTTCGGCCCCTATATGCGAATGTTGTCGGCCTCCGTCGAGCCGCTGATGCGCAGCGGCGAGATCGATCCCGCAGGCCCGCATTTCCCGATCATCGAAGCGCTAAAGGCCGGCGATTTCGCCCGCGCCCGGGATGGCGTCGTCGCTGATATCCGTCGCACCCATGAGATCCTGCGCGACTATTGCCCTACAGAAGACGAACCTCGCGCCAAGGGACCGGCCTCAGCGCTGCGGCGGTGAACCGTCCGATATAGGGCGAGGAATTTAGTTGAACCCTCAAATATTTTGTGATCAAATGATCATAACGACATTTTCAATCCCTTTCTGTGAGCGAGATCCTCATGAGCGTTTCCCCTTCGCCATCGAAATTTTCTGGCCATAACAGCTTTCCGGTCGATGAAATCCGCGCCATGTTTCCGGCTATTCAGAAGGCCGGCGATTTCGTGTTTCTCGACAATGCCGGTGGCTCGCAAGTGCCGCAGACGGTGGTCGATGCGGTGGCCAATCATCTGATCGACTACAATGTCCAGCGCATGGCGAAATACCAGCACAGCCAGGGCGTCGACCGCAATCTGGATGAGGCGCGCGAGAGCGTTGCCATGTTGGTCAACGCCTATCGTCCCGAAGAAATCTCCTTCGGCCAAAATGCCACGTCGTTCATCCGCCTGGTAAGCCTCGGCATCGCCAAGCTGCTCGGCGAGCGCAACGAGATCGTCATTACCGATATGGACCATGACGCCAACATCGCCACCTGGCTGGCGCTGGAGGCCGATGGCGCCAAAATCGTCTGGTGGCGCATGCGCGAAGACGGCGCGCTGCACACCGAAGACCTGAAGCCGCTGCTGAACGACAAGACCCGCCTCGTCGCCTGCACCGTGACTGCCCACTCCATCGGCACGATCGTTGATGTCGCCACTGTGGGCAAGCTGGCGCATGCGGCCGGCGCCGAAGTCTTCCTCGATTGCGTCCACTATGGCCCGCATGGCCTGATGGACGTGCAAGCCTGGAATTGCGACTATCTCGTCTGCTCGGGCTACAAGAATTTCTCGCCGCATATGGGCTTCCTCTGGGGCCGCTACGACGCGCTGGTCAAGCTGCCGACCTTCAAGGAAGACTTCATCCCGGACGTGCCGCCCTACAAGATCGAAGTCGGCACTTTCACCTATGAAAACGTCGCGGGCATGAACGCCGCCGTCAAATATCTCGAAGCCCTCGGCCTCCGCTTCCTGCCGGCGGGCCAACACACCCGCCGCGGGGCGCTTGCCGCTGCCATGGGTGCCATCCGCGAATACGAGCTGATGCTTTCGCGCGAGATGATCGCCGTTCTGAAGCGCCACGGCGCTGTCATCTACGGCATTTCCGACGATGCCCGCCTCGAACAGCGCGTGCCGACCATTTGCTTCAACATGCCGGGGATCACGCCGCAGGAATTCGCTGCGGACTTGGGCGAAGCGGGTATCGGGCTGCGCGACGGCCATATGTTTGCCCCGCGCCTGATGAAACGCCTCGGCCTCTCCATGGAAACCGGTGCCATCCGCGTATCTCTCGTGCATTACAATAAGGTCGAGGAAATCGCGCGGTTCGAGAAAGTGCTTACAGAGGTCATGGCGCGGTACAAATAGTCGCTTCGCAGAGATTTGATTTGAGGCTATCCCTCTTCGCAGAGATCGTTGGAGAGGCAGAAAAACCATGGGCAATTTCCGCAAGAACTGCATCGAGAAAAACCTGCTCATCGGCACCTTCGCCGCCATTCCGCATCCCGTCGCCATCGAGGTTACGGCAGCGGCCGGCGTCGATTTCCTCTGCATCGATTGGGAACATTCGCAGATCGGCCGCGAGCGCATCGAGGACCTGATCCGCGCCGCCGATGTCCATCGTGTTCCCGCCATGGTCCGCGTGCCCGGCCATGCGCCGGATTCCATCGCCTCGGCGCTGGATGCAGGCGCGGCGGGCGTTCTCGTGCCGCGCGTGTCAACGGCGGCGCAGGCAAAAGCTGCCGTGCTGGCGACCCGGTATCCGCCGATCGGCGAACGCGGCGTTGGTCCCGGTCGGGCGGCCGCTTACGGCTATCGCATTCCGGATTATCTCGCCAAGGCCAATGCCGAACTCGTGCTTGCCGTTCAGGTGGAGACGGCGGAAGGGCTCGCCAATATTGCGGAGATCGCCGCCGTCGATGGCGTCGACGTCATCTTCATCGGCCCCGGCGACCTCTCCGTCTCGATCGATGCCATGGGTCCTGCAGGGAAAGACAAGCTCAACGCCGCGATCGAAACCATCACGAAAACCGCGCTCGCCGCCGACCGCACGGTCGGCATCTTCCGACCGTCTCCAGACGATATCGGCGCCTGGCTTTCCGCCGGCATTAGCTTCTTCCTACTCGCCAGCGACACCATGTTTCTGGGCGCTGGCATTGCTGATGGGGTTGCCCAGGCACGTCAACAGGGCGCGGCCAAATCATAGAAGTGCCAAGGGCTCTAGAGACCGGCTGCTCGTGAAAAATTATCGCGGAAAGCAGCAAGGTCGGGCGCGCTGACATCCGAAACCGCCCAGAAGACCAGCCCGCCGCCGGACCATTCGGTGAGGTTATAGCCATCATGCATCGTCGCGCTCTGCACGACCTTTGCGCCCGGCCAGACGAAGAGATTGATGACATGGCCATGGCGGCGATAGACGAGCGCCGCTACGACCCGGCCATTGATATAATCCACCCGGCCGCCGATCAGCGGAAAACCGTCCGCGGCAAGATCGACCACCGGCGGCGAAAAGTCGATCTTGCCGTTGAACCACGGCTTGACCGTATGCTGGTCGGATGTCTGCACGTCGACGAGATGATTGGCGAGCATCGAGCGCACATGGCTTGCCAGCAACTCGTTCTGAATGGGCGCACTCACCTGCGGATTGCCAAGCACAAGCATAAGACTAGCCGCTAGGGCCGCCAGTGACGGTATGAAGCTCCATTGCCCAAACATTTGCAGACCACGCCACCACCATACGGTTTCGTGGCGCCGTGTCCCCGGAGCCTGCGCCTGCCGCTGAGCCTCCTCAAGAGAAATGGCCGTCATAATACGCGAGCGAACCTCATCGGGCGCTTTCCATTTAACACCGTCCCGACCGACGACCCGCTTCATGTCTTTGAGCCCTTCCAAGGCGGCGGTGCATTGCGGGCATGTCGCAAGATGCTGTTCGAATTGTATCGTGTGAACTGCATCGAGTTCATCATCCACGTAGCAATGAAGGATCGATTCCCATTCCGGGCAGCTTTCCGGGGTTTTCTCGCTCATCATGCGGCCCCGCCTTTCTCGCCCAGTTGCCATGCCTCGCAGAATTCACGCCTCGCCCTGGCAAGCCGCGACATTACGGTTCCAATCGGCACATCGGTTATGTCGGCGATCTGGCGGTAAGACAGGTTTTCCAGCTCCCGCAGCACCAGCACTTCCCGCGACAGGTCCGCAAGAGAGCTGATAACTTGCCGGACCCGCTGCGACTCCGACTTGCGGATCAAGGCGGCCTCGGGCGAGTCCTCCTCAGAGGCAACGTCGTGGGCACCGCCGTGTGACAGATCTTCGTCCCCCACATCGTTTGCCGTCATCGGCGTCTCGAAACGCGCCTTGCGCCGGCCTTCGCTCAGCCAGACGTAGTAACAGTTCCGGACGATGGCAAACATCCAGGCCCGAGGCTCGCCGCCCCGGTAGTTCTCGAAATTGCGATAGGCACGCAGGAACGCTTCCTGCACGATGTCCTGCGCCGCATCGGCATCCCGGCTGAGAAAGCGTGCGAAATTATAGGCGGCATCCAGATGCGGAACGATCGTATTCTGAAACCGTAACATCAGATCGCGCGATGCCGGCGAAAGGCCCCCGACATTTTCGCGGTGCATCGATTGCAGCATCGGACCAACCGCATCGATGGCGACGGCTGGGCGCAATTGCGTGAATGAAACGAAGGATTGGCCGACAAAGGCGGCAACGGCACGCATCCGGGTCAATACAGAAACGAAACCCGACGGGGGCCGGTCGCCGAATGCGAAGAAGGCAAAATGGATATCCGTCGTCATGATCCCTGCATTGCTCCAGCGTCGGTTTCGGTCGGGCTAGTCCCTGATGCGAATATTGCTCTTCACTCTCCAGATCGTTTCGGGCGGCATTTTATTCTCGCAGCTCGCAAATATTTTTCGTCGGCGACAATGCCTTGCAGCAGCCTGCCCCACTGTGCACCCGCTTATTCCACCACACCAGCAGAATTAAATAAATTATATCAAAAGCTTATAAGAAAGATGCCGTTAGCCGAGAATAATCCGCCAAGACCGGCGATCTCCTTCGACAGCGGAGGCATTGATTGATCCTTGTCCTCCGCTTCGCGTGGCGATGCCACTCAAAGAGGAGACAAGGCAATGTTCAACATGACGCGCCGCACTGTTTTGAGCTCGGCCGCGGCAGCAGCCGCTTTCGGCCTGTCGGCGAAGCTGGAATTCATCCCGTCGCTGGCCAAGGCCGCAACACCGCTTGAACCGGAGGTCGGTTTCTATCGCTACAAGGTCGGGGATGTCGAAGTCACCGCCATTTATGACGGCATATGGCGCAAGCCTCATGATCCCGCTTTCATCAAGAATGCCTCGGTCGAGGATACCAAACAGGCGCTGGCCGCCGCCGGCCAGACCACAGAATTCATGCCCATTCCACTCACCGTCGTCGTCCTGAAGATCGGCGACCGGCTGGTCATGATGGATGCGGGCTCCGGCGTCGGCCAATGGCAGGCCAATGCGACCCATCTGCCCGCCAACATGGCCGCGGCCGGTATCGACTACAAGAATATCGATACGGTGATCATCTCGCATTTCCATCCCGATCATGTCTGGGGCCTGATGGAAAAAGGCACGAATGAACCGGTTTTCGCCCACGCCGAACTCGTCACCAATGCCGACGAATTCAATTGGTGGACGGCGCCCGACCGTGTCGACAAACTAGCCCCAGGCCGCAAGGACGCCGGAAAACGCATCGGCGCCGTCTTTCCGAAATGGAACAACTGGAAATTGGTCGGCGATGGCGCAGAAGTGGCTCCCGGCGTTCACCTCGTCGCCGCACCCGGCCATACGCCCGGCCATTCCACCTTCCTTGTCGCCTCGGGCAAGGAACAGCTACTCGTCTCCGCCGACGTCATGTACGTGCCGGCGCTGCTCGCTCCCCACCCGGAATGGGAGGGGAGCTACGATCAGGACGGGCCGGCAGCCGTCGTCACGCGGCGCAAGCTGGTCGATCGCGTCATCGCCGACAACATCAAGATCTGCGGCTCGCATTTCCCCTTCCCGGGGTCCGGCACCTTCGTGAAGGACGGCGACGCCTACGGCTTTACCCCGACAACACAGGCCTGAACACTCAAGGAGACCTATCATGTTCAAATACGCAATCTTCGGCGCCGCCAGCCTTTGCGCCGCCACCATCCTTCCCGCGGCCATCGCGCTTCCGGCTTTCGCCGTCGACAACATGGAAACCACGGATGCACCTGACCTGACCTCCGTTCGCGCCAAGATCGACGCGAAGGACTATACCGGCGCATTGGCCGAACTCCGCGGCTTGGCCGAGGATCATCAGCAGGCGGACGTCTACAATCTTCTGGGCTTCACGCTCAGAAAGACCGGCGATTTCCAGACGTCGCTGACCTACTACACCAAGGCACTGGAACTGCAGCCCGATCACAAGGGCGCCCGCGAATATCTCGGCGAGCTCTATGTCGAGACCGGCAATATGGACAAGGCAAAGGAGCAACTGGCGACGCTGAAGCAGCTTTGCCCAAGCGGCTGCGAAGAGCTCGAGGACCTGCAAAAGGCGATCGATGTCAAGACTGCCGATGCCAAGGCTTCCAATTAACCTGAGACCCACGCGTGCGCCTATGACGCCGAACGGCACCTCGCAGGCGCACCGCCCCAATGGGAGGTGACACATGGACTATTCAGAAAATTTAAACGTCGTGCATCCAATGGACATGACGCTGCTGGCCGGCCGGCTGCTGATGGCCTGGATATTCCTGCATGAGGGCATGACGTTGGCGCTCAATTTCGACGCCGCTGTCATCGCCATGGCGAAGCTTGGTGTTTTCGAGCTGCTGGTGGTCGCCGTAATCGCGTTGCAGCTTGGCGCGGGCCTTTCGATAGCGCTCGGTTTGCTGACCCGCCTCGGCGCCCTGTCGCTCGGGCTCTTCTGCCTGTCGACAGCATTGATCTTCCATACCGATTTCGCCAACCACAACGAAATCCTGCATTTCGAAAAGGACCTTGCCATCGCCGGCGGCATGTTCGTTCTGGTCACGACGGGTGCCGGCGCACTCTCCGTGGACCGCTTCCTCGAACGCCGCATCATGACTTCGGGCGACAAGTCTCGCAAACCAATACGCCGCGCGCGGTCGAGAGGCATTCTCTGAACGCCTCATAATATCCATCGACGTGAAATCCTTGTCGAAAACAGCCTGTCACGGGCTGTTTTCGACATTCTAACAGATTTTTTAAGCTTAAAACTTTTTCCTTGAAATGCGTCTCGTTTTGGATAACCATCCCACGATGAAGGGCAAATCCGAGCGCCGTCATTCGCGACGGAACGACCCGTTGACATCAGGATTTCAGGAAAAGTTCTTTGTCTCCTCCGCCATCGCACAGCTTGTCCGAAACCGCACGCAACCGAAACGCCTTCGAAGGCATTCGCGCCCAGATCCGTGATCTGCGAACCGACAATATCGCCGTGCTTGCCAAGCGCGCTCGCGAGCTCGGCGGTGTTATTCCGCTATGGTTCGGCGAAAGCGACATGGTGACACCAGCCTTCATCCGCGACGCAGCCAAGAAGGCGCTGGACGAGGGCCAGACCTTCTACGTGCCGAACATGCGCGGCCTTCCGGCCCTGAACGAAGCCCTCTGCGACTATCAGACCCAATGGCATGGCCGCCCCATCCCGATCGAGCGCACCACCGTCGCGCCCGGCGGCATGCAGGCGCTCTACATGGCCCTGGAGCTGCTGGTCGATGTCGGCACCAATGTCGTCTATGTCGCGCCGCAATGGCCGAATATCCACAATGCCATCCATCTAATCGGCGGTGAGCCACGCCCGGTGTCGCTCGATTTCGACACAGATTGGCGGCTCGACATCGACAAGCTCTTCGCGCGCTGCGATGCCCGCACCCGCGCCATCTTTCTGTCGACGCCTGCCAATCCAACCGGATGGACGGCAACACGCGAGGAGATGCAGGCGCTGCTCGATTTCAGCCGCCGTACCGGCATCTGGATCATCTCCGATGAAGTCTATGCCCGCCTCTATTTCCACGGAGAGATCGCACCGTCGATCCTTCAGGTGGCCGAAGATGGCGACCGGGTGATTGCCGTCAACAGTTTCTCCAAGGCATGGGCGATGACTGGCTGGCGCATCGGCTGGCTCACGCACCCGTCGGATATCGCCGATCAGCTCGGCGCCATGACGCAGTATGTCAACAGCGGCACATCGGCGATGATCCAGGCGGGCGGCGTCGCGGCGATACGCGAAGGCGAGCCGCTGATCGCCGAAATCCGCGCCAGGATCAAAGCCGGCCTCGATCTCGCCTATGAAAAGCTGCCGCAGATACCTGGCATCATCCTGCCGGAAAAGCCGCGCGGCGGCATGTATGCTTTCTTCGCGCTTGAAGGCGAAGCCGATGCGACGGCAGTCTGCGAGCGCATTCTCGAAACAGCGCGCGTTGGCCTCGCGCCCGGCTATCACTTCGGGGAATCCTCGCGCGCATTCCTGCGCATGTGCACATTCCGTGACACCGAACAGATGCGTGTCGCACTCGATCGCATGGTCGACGCGATGAAATGACGGCCCCGCCCATAGCGGCGGACCGGCAATACCCGCGGGCAGATGGCGCCGGCGGTCATAACCAGAGGGAGACAATCAAATGAATTTTACCCGTCGTAATCTACTGGTCCTGGCGACCGTTGTCGGCATGGCCGGCGGCAGCCACTTCGCCTATGCCGCCGACGTGCTGAATGTCGGCTCCTATCCGAACAACCCGCCATTCGAATACAAGACTGACAGCGGGACCTTCGAGGGCTTCGAGGTCGATATCGTCAACGAAGCCGCCAAGCGCGCCGGCATGACCACCAATATTGCCGACTACGGCTTCCAGGCCCTGTTCGCCGCGACCAGCTCCAAGCGCATCGATGTGGCGATCTCTTCGATCACCATCACGCCGGAACGCCTGAAGTCCCAGTCCTTCACCCAGCCCTATTACGATTCCGACATGGGTATCGCCACCAAGGACGGTAGCGCGATCAAAGGGCTCGCCGATCTCAAGGGCAAGACCATCGGCGTCCTTTCCGGCTCGACCGGCGAGAAGTGGGTAAACGACAACAAGGCCGCCAACGGCTTCGCCGACGTCAAGGGTTACAACGCCCAGCAAGATATGTTCCTCGATCTCGGCGCCGGCCGCATCGATGCCGTCGTCAGCGACATTCCCGGCATGCAATATCTCTTCGTCAAGACCAAGGGCTTTGCCATCAAGGATCGCATCAAGACCGGCGAACAATACGGCCTGATGATGACCAAGGATTCGTCGCTCGTCGCCAAGATCAACGACGCCATCACTGCGATGAAGAAGGACGGTACGCTCGAAAAGATCCACGAAAAGTGGTTTGGCAGCAAGGCGCCCGCCGGCTCCTCCACCGTCACCGAAATGCCTATCCCCAAAGCGTGATCAAAAGATCATTTTCGTTGAAATCTCTACGCCGGCCCTCTCAGCCGGCGTAATTGTGCTAGACCTTCATTCTGTTCGCCTGATGGGAGTGCCAATGTCGCTCGTCGATACTTTCTTCAATTCCGACGTCATGATTTCGGCCTTCCCCCAATTGCTGCGCGGTCTCTGGATGACGCTGGCGCTCGGCGTGGTCAGCATCCTCATCGGCGTTTCCGGCGGGCTCGTCGTCAGCCTGATCCGCCTCTATGCGCCGAAGCCCTTCCGGCTGCTGACGGTCGCCTATATCGACATCATGCGCGCCATGCCGATGCTGGTGGTGCTGATCCTGATCTACTACGCCCTGCCCTTTGTCGGCATCAGCTTCTCGGCCTGGTGGTCCGCGATCCTGGGCTTCTCGATCGTGCTGGCCGCCTATTCCGCGGAAGTCTTCCGTTCCGGCATCGAAAGCGTGCCGCGCGGTCAGTTCGAAGCCGCCGCCGCTCTCGGCATTCCCTTCCTGGTAACGCTCTATAAGGTCGTGCTGCCGCAGGCGATCCGCATCGTCATTCCGCCGACCACCAGCAATTGCGTCTCGATGTTCAAGGATACGTCGCTCGCTTCGACCGTGGCTTTGCCGGAACTCTTGAAGGAGGGACAGAATGCGCAGGGCTTCTATGCTAACCCCTCGCCGCTGATCATGGCCGCGCTGATCTATATCATCCTGCTCTGGCCGATGGTGCGGCTTGTGAGTGTGCTCGAAAAGAGATTCAAGAGCGAGAAGGCGCGGTAGAGCAATTCCAGGAAAAGTGCGTAGCGGTTTTCCGTCCGGAATTGCGAAAGAACAAAGAGATAGAGCGGTTCTGCAATTCCGTGAAAAGCTGAACCGGTAGGCGGTAATAGCCATCAATCGAAGGCAGCACCGGAAAGGTGATTGTTGACGGACGCCTTCACTCCGCCAATATCCTTCCAGACTTCGGCGATTATGGCGGGATCGACATCGGCCATCATGTCCCGCAACCAGCCCTCATGGGCGGCGGCCATGGCGGTGAACAGCTCCTCGCCCTTCTTCGTCAGCCTGGCGACCGTCACGCGCCGGTCACCGTCGGGCGTCGCACGCAGAACCAGGCCATCCGTTTCCAGCCGCTCGACCAATCCCGTCACGTTGCCGTTGGTGACCATCGTACGCTTGGAAAGTTCGCCAAGCCGCAGGCCCTCGCGCTCACGATAGAGCTGGGCCATCAGGTCGAATTGCGGCAAGGTCGCGCCGAACTCGTTGCGAAGGCGGCGGCGGATTTCCTGCGATATCAGCTTTGTGGTCGACAGCATGCGCAGCCAGAGCCGCAGCTCCTGCTTTTTGCCCTCTTGCGTCCCCTGGACGATGATTTCCAGATCGACGGTTTCACTTTCGGACTCAGCCATGATGTCAGCTCAAATCACCGCGTTGCAATTTCATACACGAACGGTCTACGGAGCAATATTTCAAATGTCAAAGGTTTACGCGTCAAGCTCGAAGACAGTCATTTCGCCAGCATTTTGCCCAGCATGAAGCCGGAGCCGGCGCCCGTACCCGCGCCCGGCCAGGTAGACGCGCCGCACATATAGAGGGAACCGACAGGCGTCTTATAGCGCGAATAGCCGGCGACCGGGCGAAACAGGAAATTCTGGTCGAGGTGGTGGCTGCCGGAAAGATTATCGCCGCCGATCAGATTGGGATTTTCACGTTCGAGATCGAGGGGCGAAAACACCGACCGGCCCAATATCTTCGTCCGCAAACCCGGCGCATAGCGCTCGATGATGTCGAGCACACGCTCGGCATAGGCGTCTTTCACCTCGTCCCAACTTCCTCCATTGATCTCACCAGCCGCATCGCGACTGAACTCCGCCGGCAGAACACGCACCTGTACCCAGAGCACATGCTGTCCATCCGGCGCACGCGACGGATCGATCGCCGTGGGCTGGCCCACCACCAATGCCGGCTCGACCGGCAAAAGCCCGCCCATTGCCTCGGCATAGACACGCGACATCATCTCCAGATCCGGCGCAATGTGGACATAGGCGAATGTCTTGAGCTCCTTGCCCGCCGTCCAATCCGGCAGGCCGGACAGCGCCAGATGGATCATCATCGTACCGGGTCCGGCGCGGAAGCGGGCAAGCCTGCGATCGAACTCCTGGCGCGAAGCATCCTGATCGAGAAGCTTTCCGAACAGGATCTGCGGATGGACATTGGCGATGACAGCGCGCTTGGCTTCATAACGGCGCCCATCGGCAAGCACGACACCAGTCGCCTTGCCGCCGCTGGTGACGATCTTGTCGACGCGCGTGCCTAACATCAGCTCGCCACCTTTGGCCTTGAGCACGCCGACCATCGCCTTGACAATCGTATCTGCACCCCCTTTGCCGATCACCATGCCGAATGCCTGGTTGGCCATCGATTCAAGATAGGGAAAAAGTGCACCGCCGGCGACATCGGGAGCGAAATCGAGATGCAGCCCCCAGGCGGCCATCATCGTCTTGAGCTCGGCATTCTGGAATCGCGCATCGAGAAAATCGCGCGGCGAGGCAAACAGCATCCGCGCGGTCTCATAGAGCCAGCCGGCCCCCTTTGCCCGCCACGCCTTCCAGACGACTCCTGCCGCAGCCGCCGACGGCATCGGTGCGCCTAGCAGGCCGAAAATATGGGGCGCATCCGAACCGAATTCCGACAGCATGGCCCGCCAGGCAGCAGCATCCTGCGGCGAAATATCGGCGATCGCACCCGTGGTCTTTTCCAGATCGGTGCTGACACCGAGATAGGTGCCGTCGCGGAAGACGCTGGCAAAACAATCGGCCGCCGGCACAAAGCCGAGACCCTCGGCGATCAACTCGTTCTTGTACTGCGCGAAAAAGGCGGAGCCGGCGAACATCGAGAGATTCATGGCGCAGAGGTCATGCCGAAAGCCCGGCAGCGTCACCTCGCGGGTTTTCACGGCACCGCCCGGCTCGGCATTGCCCTCGATGACGGCAACCTTCCAGCCTTTCGCCGCCAGATGCACCGCCGCCGCCAAGCCATTATGACCGGCGCCTACAATGATCGCATCATAGCTCATTGATTTGATCCCTCTTATGTCGTGATTATTATTGGCATATGCATACATTTTAAGCTTTAAGCTTCAAGTACCGGCGACGGAAAATTGCTGTGAACGACCACAACCAAATGTCGTTTCCGCAGGAAAATAGCGCATAAATAGCCTTTATTTTCCGGCGATTGCGTGCGTTGCAGATGACGGCTCACCTATGCCGTTTTTGGTCCCTGAGCCACCGGCGGAATGCTTGCAATATCATATATTGTAACATAGGCTCGCCATCATCCAGCCGCCGCTGGACGGCCTTTGCGATGTGAGGAACGCGGTCGCGCTCTCGGCGGCAACGGCTTTCGAGCTTGGTCCTGAACCGAAGGCTCCAGCAGGGTTTTCGGAACAAGACCATACCAAACCAAGGGGAACCCAACATGACTACCGATACTCTTGCCAGCTTAGCCACGGCCCTTGTTTCGGGCTCTATCAAGGTCGTCGATCTGACCGCGCCGCTCGGCCCCGAAACGCCGGTGCTTTACCTGCCACCGCAGTTCGGCAAGAACACGCCGTCGGTCAAAGTACACAAGATTTCCGAATATAATCAGGACGGTCCGTTCTGGGCCTGGAACTGGCTGGAACTCGGCGAGCACACCGGCACGCATTTCGACGCGCCCTGCCACTGGATCACCGGCAAGGACAATCCGAACAATACGACCGACACCATCCCGCCGCAGAACTTCGTCGCTCCAGTCAACGTCATCGACCGTTCGAAGGAAGCCGCGGCCAATCCGGACTATCTGCTGACGGTCGACAGCATCAAGGAATGGGAAGCCGAGCATGGCGCTATCGAAGCCGGCACCTGGGTGGTCCTGCGCACCGATTGGTACAAGCGCAACGGCTCAACCGAAGCCTTTCTCAATGCCGATGAAAACGGCCCGCATTCGCCGGGCCCGACCGCCGAGGCGATCGAATATCTACTGACGAAGGGCATCATCGGCTGGGGTTCGGAAACGATCGGCACCGACGCCGGCTCCGCGGGCGGCATGAACCCGCCTTTCCCGGCCCATAACCTGATGCACAAGAACAATCGCTACGGCCTCGCCAGCCTCTCCAACCTCGATCAGCTTCCGCCCAAGGGCGCCGTGCTGATCGCCGCACCGCTGAAATTCGTCAAGGGCACGGGCTCTCCGGTGCGCGCGCTGGCCTTGATAGCCTGATGGACTGGGAGGGTCGAAGCGTGGGGATGCTTTGACCCTCTTCTTCGAAACTCCTCTTTGCCTGGGGCGGCGGCATGAGCGACCATGACTACATTATCGTCGGCAGCGGCATCAACGCGCTGGTCGCGGCCGCCATGCTCGGCAAGAAGGGACGCAAAATACTCGTTCTCGAGCGCAATGATCGCATTGGCGGTTGCCTGCGCAGCGAGGAAATCACCGAACCGGGCTTCATCCATGATGTCATGGCAACGACGATGGTGCTGTTCCTGACGTCGCCGGCCTATGGCGCCATCGGAAAGGATCTGGAGGCCCGCGGCCTCGAATTCGCCCACGCCGATCTGCCCACCGGCGTGCTGAGGCCGGATGGTTCGCACGTCATCTTCTCGAAGGACCGACGCCGCAACATCGCCACCTTCGACGAGCTGTCGCTCGGCGATGGCCAGACTTTCTTGCGCGAGATGGATGCGCTTGCCGCCGACGCTCCCTTCCTGTTTGCGCTGCTCGGTGGAGCACTTTGGTCAGGCTCCACGTTAAGGACTGTCGTAAAACAAGGCTGGGGCCGCGGTTTGCGCAAACTCGCCGCCTGGTTCGGCAACGCCCTGATGCCGGCCCGCAGCTATCTGGAAACCACCTATCGCTCGGAAGACATTCATGCGCTCTGGGCGCCCTGGGTGCTGCATTGCGGCCTCGGGCCGGAAAGCGCCTATTCGGCCGAGATGCTGAAGGTCATCGGCTTTGCCATAGAGCTCGCGGGCGCTCCCGTCGTCAAAGGCGGCGCGGGCGCGCTGCTGACAGCCTTCGAACGGCTGATCACGGACAATGGCGGGGAGATCCGTACGGGTGCCGATGTCGAAAGTGTCGCCCCCGGCCCGGGTGGGCGCGCCGGCGGCGTCAAACTTGCCGGTGGCGAAACCCTGAACGCCAATGCCGGCGTCATCTGCTCCGTGACACCAAACCAGCTCTACGAGCGGCTGATGAAGGACTGGCCGTCGCCCCTCCCTCCGGACGTCAAAACCAGCGTTGCCCGCTATCGTTACGGCAAAGGCAATATGCAGATACACTACGCCCTATCCGAACCGCCACGCTGGAAGGCTGATGACGAACTTGGCAAGGTCGCTCTTCTTCATTTGACACCCGGCCTCGACGGCGTTTCGCGCGCCGCCAACGAATGCGAACGCGGGCTGCTGCCGGCTGAACCAACCGTCTGCATCGGCCAGCCGGTTTCCTTTGATCCCAGCCGTGCGCCGGAGGGTAAATCGATCCTCTGGCTGCAGCTTCCCGAAGCGCCGCGGCACATCAAGGGCGATGCGGCTGGCGAGATCGCCATACCGCCGGACGGCCGCTGGACAGAGGAAGTACGAGAGCGCTATGCCGACCGCATCGAGTCCTTGCTCGAAAGCCATATCGAAAAATTCTCCGGCATAAAGCTCGCGCGGCGCAGCTATTCGCCCGCCGATCTCGAAGCCATGAACGTGAATCTCGTTGGCGGCGACCCCTATGGCGGCTACTGCGGCATCGACCAGTTTTTCCTCTGGCGCCCCTTCAAGTCGTCTGTTAACCACCGCACGCACGTAGCAGGTTTATACCACATTGGTGCTTCGACGCATCCCGGCCCGGGTCTTGGCGGCGGCTCCGGTTTCCTGCTCGCGTCATCATTAAAATAACAGGATTCCACAGGGAGATATCGTCTAATGGAGGAGCGGTTTTCAGGCACCGTTTTGCGGCGTAGCCAAGAGAATACCGAGAAGCGTCCGACCATGGGCGAAATAGGGCTCAATCATTTCGCCCCCTATCTGATGAACCGGCTGATGGCCCGCTGGAACATCAACATGTCGGAAGAGCTGCGCGAATACGACATGACGACCGCAAAAATGCGGGCGCTCGCCGTTCTCAGCGTCTCTTCCTCGGTCACCATCAACGAACTCTCCGTCTTTGCCGTCACCGAACAATCGACAATGAGCCGCACGCTGGACTCCCTGGAGCAACAGGGTTTCATTCGCCGCCAGCCCCGCACCGAGGACATGCGCATCCGTGACGTCTCCATCACCGAAGAAGGCCGCACCGCCTTCGAAAAGGTCTGGCCGACCATGTACGACCTATTTCTGCAGATGTTCGATGGCGTGGAAGAAACGGAATACCGGGCGTTCATCTCGACGCTGCACAAGGTACTGCACAATATCCGCAAGCATGAGATTTGAGGCAAGGCAGGGGTGACGCCTGTGGTCGCCCCGTCCTTCGAGGCATCTTTCCGCTACGCGTTAAGATGCACCCCAGGATGAGGCGGAGCGAAATTCGCAATTGGCGCGAAGGCTAGCCCTCATGGTGAGGTGCGGAGGACCGAAGGCCCTGAGCCTCGACACGAGGGCGGGTGGCTGAAACACACCTATCACAGCGTCGCCACCGTCTTCAGCGCACCGTCCAACGCAATCCCCTTCTCGTCCATCAGCGCCGCCTGTCTCAGCCGACGCATCCACGCAGCTCCGTCGTCACGATCGCGCAGCATCGATAGCGCCGACATCACGCGATCGAATTTCGACAGACCGCGCGCATGCGTGTCCGAATAGCCCTTTACCAGACGGCGATTGTTCAGCACTTCGACCGCGAGATCATAGTTGGTGCCGAGGAGATTGGTGGCAACGGAAAGCCAGGCCTCCCGATGCTCGACTTCGCGCGCATGCCGAAGCGTACCTCGACGCGTGCGGCGCAGCGCTGAAACGACATAAAGTCCGAGGAACCAAAACAGCGTGCCCGTCTGCACACGGCGGCCCTTGTTGACGATGCGATCGAGACGACCGAAAAGCTTGGGCCGGCTCTCGATCCAGAGGCCGAGACGTTTCGGCAGGGTGCCGCAGACCTCTTCCATGCGCGGATGCATATATTCGGTCATATAGACGATCTGGTCGTCCTTGGCGCCCACTTCTTTGCGCACGCGATCGAAGCGCGAAGCGCGCACCTTCAAATCGGCGACGCGGATGACATCGTCATAGGCCATGGCGACCGCGGTGTATTTCGCCGCCTGCACCGTGAAAGCGAAACCCTTCGCCTCACCGCCGGCTTTACGATCGAACGCGTAGAGCGCTGCAACCCGGGTCAGATATTCATCGGCATAGGCCGGGTCCTGATAGTCTGTGAGTTTCTTGATGCCGGCAAACAACAGCGGCCAGGCTTCCTCCGGAAACTCGGAACGGATGCGATGCACCAGACCGTCGAGCGCCGGGTGACCGGCCGTTTCCGGCAAGGCATCGAAATGCTTTGTTGGCGTCGCGGAAACAGCATCGCGCGGCTTGTCCTTGGCGCGATCGAAAGCGGCGTTGAAGGCCTTCAGGCTGGGTTCGATACCTTTGCCCCCGGCGCGGATCATCGCCTCGAAAGCCTGCTTGGCGAAAGGCAATGCTCCGGAAGCTGCCAGTGCACCGAACATCGAAGCGGAAATCACGCTGCCGTTCTTCACCGCCAGCGCCTCCATATCGAAGGCGATGGTGCGCTTGGCGGCAAAATCCGTGGCGTCGACCACCACTTCCGGATTGCCGATGCCGTCGCCCGGCTTCTCCTTTTCGCCGACAGCGAAGGAACGATGCGTCGAGGCGATCAGCACGGTCTTGTCGGGCGTGACGAGACCCCGCAGCACGGACCGGCCGGCTTCCATCAGCTCGGCAGCCATAACGACATCGACATCGCCCGGCGTCGGCATCAGCGAAAAGATCGGCGCGTGACCATCCCGGGCCGGCAGCATCTCGATATAGTAGATCGTCGCGCCCGTGCGCTGCGCCACGCCGGGAACGGAGGTAGTCTGCGCCATCCAGCCTTCGGCTTCGGCAAGCCCGACGATCCAGTCCGCCAAGACCCCGCCGCCCTGCCCGCCCATGGCAAGGACGGCCAGCGACAGCGGCTTGTCGGTCGACAGACGTTGGGTGCCTATGTCGGTCATGCTGACATGCTCGTTCATATCGATCCCTCAATCCGCAAAGACGATGCGGCCGGCCTGGCGGCGGGCCTGCAGCCAGCCGATGACGGCGGCACGCATGCGGGCGAGGAAGCGATCCCAGCCGGTTGGATTATGGATGATATCGGCGCGGTAGAAGGAGGGACAGAGCACCGCCGCCTCCGCCACTTCGCCGCAATTGCCGCAGCCAACGCAATTATTGTCGACCGCCGCCACCGGATCGTCCCTCAGCGGATCATCGGTATGCTTGACCGACAGTGACGGACAGCCGGAAAGACGGATGCAAGCGTGATCGCCCGTGCACACATCCTCATCGACGCCAAAGCGCTCCTTGACCATACGCTTGCCGTCCTTCACCGCCTTGGCGAATTGCGGCTTTACGCGCCGCTGCTTATTCAGCATGCATTCCGACGACGCGACGATGATCTTCGGTCCTGGCTCCTTCGACGTCAGCGCCTCGCGCAGCGTGTCGCGCATCTTGCCGACGTCATAGGTCCGGTCGATTTGGCGGACCCAGGTGGCGCCGATGCCCTTGACGGCGTTGACGATCGAATTGTTGGTCTTGCGGCGCGGGTTCAGCGCGCGCGAAGATGGGATGTCCTGGCCACCGGTCGCCGCCGAATAGTAATTGTCGACGACGAGGATGACGCCGTCCTGCTTGTTGAAGACCGCATTGCCGACCGATGTCGCCAGGCCGTTATGCCAGAAACCGCCATCGCCCATCACGGAAATGGCCCGCTTGTCGGCAGCGATATTGAAGGCGGAGGCGGCGGCCGGGCCGAGGCCGTAACCCATTGTAGTGCTGCCGATATTGAAAGGCGGCAGGATCGAGAACAGGTGACAGCCGATATCGCCGGAGATGTGATGTTGGCCGAGTTCGTTCTCGACCAGCTTCATCGCCGCGAAAATCGGCCGCTCGGGACAGCCGATGCAGAATCCCGGCGGGCGCGGCGGTACGACTTCGGTCAGCGCCTTGACCTTCGGGTCGTTGAGAACAGGCGTCGGGTCCGGCAATGGCGGCTGGTTGCCGAGCAAGATGCGCTGATGCGTTTCCAGGAAGTTCTTGATACCCTTCACCAGCACAGGCGGGGTATATTCACCGCCCATCGGCAACACATCCTTGCCAGAGACCTTGGTCTGAATGTCGCGACGGCGCAGGATGGTGTTGAGCGATTGCTCGATATATTCCGGCGCGCCCTCCTCGACCATCAACACGGCCTTCTTGTTCGCGCAGAATTCGGCCATCTGATCGTCAACCAGCGGATAGGCGACATTGAGGACATAAAGCGGCACCGAGGAGTTGCCGTAGACATCAGCGAGGCCGAGCTGCTGCAGCGCGCGCATGACGCCATTATACATGCCGCCCAGCAGGATGATGCCGACTTCGCCCTCGGACGGGCCGAAATACTCGTTGAGCTGGCGCTTCTTGATGAAGTCGACAGCCGCCGGCCAGCGCTTTTCCAGCTTCTCCTTCTCATGCAGGAATGAAGCCGGCGGCAGCACGATGCGGTTGACGTCGCGTACCGGATTTTCCAGCGCCTGCTTGAGCGTATAGTTCGGCCGCTTGTTGTCCTTGGCTTCAAACTGGCCGTGAACATGGCAGCTACGGATGCCGACCTGCAGCATGACCGGCGTGTTGGAGGCTTCCGACAGTTCGAAGCCCTCCTCGACCGCCTGCACGATCGACGGCAGGTTTGGACGCGGATTGAGCAGCCACATCTGCGACTTCATGGCGTAGGCATGGCTGCGCTCCTGCATGATCGAGGAGCCTTCGCCATAGTCTTCGCCGATGATGATCAGCGCGCCGCCGGTGACACCGCCGGATGAGAGGTTGGAGAGCGCATCGGAGGCAACGTTGGTGCCCGCCGTCGATTTCCAGGTAACGGCGCCGCGCACCGGATACATGACCGAAGCCGACAGCATAGCGGCGGCAGCAGCTTCCGAAGCGGACGTCTCGAAATGGACACCCAGGTCCTCCATCACGTCCTTGGCATCCGCCAGCACATCCATGAGATGGGAAATCGGTGATCCCTGGTAGCCACCAACATAGGAAACACCGGATTGCAACAGCGCCTTGGTGATTGCGAGAATGCCTTCGCCGCGGAAAATATCGCCTTCTCCGAGCTTCAGATCCTCGACTTCGCGCACAAACGACCGTTCGGCCATCGAAGCTACCCCTTTGCCCTATCGGGCTTGCTCTTAAATCATTTGCAAAATCATATTTTGAACGCCGTCTGGCTGTCAATGAACAAATGGGAAACCCCAAAACCCGCCTAATTGCCAGAGCCATGCATAGGGTTGAGGTTCGGAAAAATACTATTTTGAGTCATAAATGACGAACGTACATATATGTGTATGCATAAATTATGAGCTTCACCGCCTAAATCATCGCTCAAAAAGCTGAGCCGGAATCTGCGGAATGCCCAGAGAAAGCGCTTGCCGGTTCGGGAGGCTTATTTTAAGATTAAAACATTCCGAAAATAAATCGCCAGCGGCAGGCGGGCGTCACGCTTTTCTGCCGCTTAACAGGGGAACGGAGTGACCATGACAACGCTTACTCGGCGCGAGGCATTGAGCCTCGGCGCGGCCGCTTTTATTGCTGGAATTCTCGCGGGCAGGACGAGCGTGGAAGCCGCCGAAGCCGGCACGCTGACCATTGCCTTCAACGTCAATTTGCCCTCTTTCGACCCGACCACCGGTCCATCGGCGGTCAACCCCACAATCCAGGCGATCTATCGCTCGGTCTTCGACCAATATATCGGCCAGGGCCCGGATCTGAAATTCCAGCCGGGCTTGCTCACCGCCTGGGGCTGGAACGACGACAAGACCAAGGTCTGGATGGATGTTCGCGAAGGCGTCACCTGGCACGACGGCTCTAAATTCACGCCCGACGACATCGTCTGGTCGCTGGAGCGCGCCGCCAAACAGGAAACCGGCAATCCGATCCAGTTCATCTGGTCGACGGCCAACAATTACAAGGTGGAGGGCAATCGCATCACCGGCGATGTCGTCCGGTTCGAACCGACCTATTTCAAATGGATGGCCTTCCTGACCGGCTATGTCCTGCCCAAGGACTACTATAGCAAGGTTGGCGCGGAAGGCTTCGAAAAGAAGCCCGTCGGCACCGGCCCCTATATGGTCGACGCCTATGAAGGCAATTCCTACCTGCGGCTGAAGGCGAACCCGAACTATTTCGGCGGCAAGCCGGCGTTCGATACGGTCATCTTCAAATTCGTGCCCGATACGACCAGCCGGGTCGCCGAGATCGAGTCCGGCTCCTCCGACGTGACGCTCGAAATCCCCTATGAGGATTTCGACCGCCTGAAAAAGAAATCCGGCCTTGCCGGCGTCGCCACGCCGATCTCCGATATCGGCATGATCTTCATCAGCAATGTCGATCCGATGCTCGACAAGAATGTCCGCCTTGCCGCCAACATGGCGATCGACAAGGAAGCGATCATCAAACGGTTGCTGCGCGGCTACGGCAAGCCGCTCTCGACGCTGGAAGCGCCGGAATATGATGCCTACGATCCTTCCATCAAAATCCCCCATGACCCTGCACAGGCCAAGAAACTCTTGGCAGCCAGCGGCTATTCGCCGGAAAAGCCGGTCAAATTCGGCATCAAGACCACCCGCGGCTTCAAGCCGAAGGATTACGAGATGATCCAGGCGATCGTCGGCATGTGGCGCAAGGTCGGCATCGAAGCCGATATCGAAGTCTACGAAATCGCCAAGCACTACGAGCTACGTGCCGCCCACAAGCTCGGTCCGGCCGCCTTCTATAATTGGGGCAACGCCATCGGCGATCCCACGACCTCGACCGGTTTCGCCATGTTCGGTCCTTCGCCGCACTCGGCCTGGAAGACCAAGGATGTCGACGACATGCTGGGGCCGCTCTGGGTGGAAAAGGATGAGGCCAAACGCATCGCCGGCTGGAAGGCCGCGATCAAATACATCGCCGAACAGGGCTATGTGATCCCGCTGCTGCAATATGTCCAGCCGATCGTCTACAAGTCGAGCCTGAAGGTGACGCCGAATGTTTCCGGCGCCTTGCAGCCGACGCTGGTATCAAAGGCTTGATGTTTGGCTCCGCTTTTGCGGCGCTGCCCCTCACCCTAGCCCTCTCCCCGTTATGACTGGGAGAGGGAACGACCCCGGTTCCCTCGCGTGAACACGTCGTTAGGGCTAGGCTGCGGGTGCCTCCTTCCCCTTCTCCCCGTCAGAACGGGGAGAAGGTGCCCGACAGGGCGGATGAGGGGCTTGGGGCTCTCATCACCACCAGCGGATGCCATCGGAATCCTGAACACATGATAGCAGTCTCCATTCTCAATCGCCTGCTCATGGCCGCAGCTACGCTATTTGGCGTGGCGTTGATCGTCTTCGTACTGCTGCGCGTCGTTCCGGGCGATCCGATTGCGATGATGATATCGCCGGGGGCAAGTCCCGCCGATATCGCCGCCCTGCGTGCCCATTACGGCCTCGACGCCAGCCTGCCGGTGCAATTCGGCATCTGGCTGAAATCGGTTCTGACGGGCGATTTCGGCACCTCGATCTCCTTGAAGCGTGACGTTCTCTCCTTGCTCGGCGAACGACTGCCGGCGACGCTGGAACTTGCTTTTGCAGCCCTCATCCTTGCCGTTCTCTTGGGCGGCGCCGTAGCGATAACAGGCACACTTGTCCGGCGTACGCCGCTCGAACCCGTCATCGACAGCCTCAACGGGCTCTTTCTCGCCGTGCCGGATTTCGTCTGGGCACTCGCCCTTGTGCTGGTCCTCGGCGTTCTCTTTCCGCTTTTCCCGCTCTCCGGCCGCATCGATCCGAGTATCGATGCGCAATTCGCGACACCTTTCTATCTCATCGAAAGCCTGGTGACTTTCCGCTTCCAGATATCAGCCGATATCGCGTCCCATATGGTCATGCCGGTGCTGGCGCTCGGCCTGCCGCTCGCCGCCATTATCGCCCGCGTGTTGAAGGCAACGCTCTCGGAAGCAATGGTGCAGGACTATATCCTGCTCGCAAAGCTCAAGGGCATGTCGAACCTGCGCCTGGTGCTGCAGGAAGCGCTTCGCAACGCTGTCGGCCCGACGATCGCGCTCACCGGCGTGCAATTCACCTTTCTGATCGGCGGCACCGTCATCGTCGAGCGCATCTTCGCCTATCCCGGCATCGGCAATATGGCGATCGACGCCGTCATCAATCGCGACCTGCCGCTGATCCAAGGTCTTGTGCTGGTCTTCGGCGCCCTCTTCATTCTCATCAATCTGGCCGTCGACCTGTTGGTGGCTGCGTTCAATCCGAGGCTCGCCCATGGCTGATGTCGCCGCGACTGCCTCCCCCAAACCGTCGCGCACCGCCATGCGGCTGCGCGCGCTGCTGTCGGAACCGAAGGTGATCTTCGGCGGCGGCTTCATCCTGATCCTGATCATCCTTGCGATCTTCGCGCCCTATATCGCGCCGAAAGACCCGCTGGAGCAGGATCTGATGTCCGGCACCCTGCCGCCCGTTTGGCTCAATGGCTCCGATCCGGGCTTTCTCCTTGGCACGGACGATCTCGGCCGCGACGTGCTGTCTCGTGCCATCTTCGGTTCGCGCGTCGCCCTTACCGTCGCTTTCGTTGCGGCGGGCTTGGCAGCCCTGATCGGCACGCTGCTCGGCCTCGTCGCCGGCTGGTATGGCGGCTGGATCGACAAGGTGATTTCCCGCCTCGTCGATATCTGGATGGCCTTTCCGCCGGTGTTGCTATCGATCCTCTTGGTCGCCGTCTTCGGCTCCGGCGTGCATTCGGTCATCGCTGCCATCGTCATCATCGACTGGACGCGCTTCTGCCGCGTCATACGCTCAGAAACCCAGGCTCAGGCACAGATGGACTATGTCACCGCCGCTCGCACGATCGGCTTCTCGCGCGCAAAAATCCTCTTCAGCGAAATCCTGCCGAATGTCGCGCCGGTGCTGATCGCCCTCGTCAGCCTGGAGATGGGCATCGCCGTCATCGTCGAGGCCATCCTTTCCTTCGTCGGCCTGTCGGTTTCGTCAGACACGCCTACCTGGGGCGGCATGATCGCCCAAGGGAGGCAGATCATCTATGACGGCTGGTGGGTGCTCGTCGTGCCGCTCATTGCCCTCTTTGCCACCGTGCTCGCCTTCAACCAGCTCGGCGACGGCCTGCGCCGCGCCCTTGATCCGGTCATGCGCCGATGACCGAACCGCTCCTCTCCATCACCGGCTTGAACGCCATCTCCGACCGCGACGGCGGCGCACCGATCCTGCGCAATGTCTCGCTGACATTGGAGCGCGGCGAAGTCCGCGGCCTCGTCGGCGAAAGCGGTGCCGGCAAATCCACGATCGCCAAGGCCCTGCTCGGCATCCTGCCGCGCACCGTGCGCGTTACCCATGGCTCCATTCTGTTCGAAAGCCGCGATCTGCTGAAGCTGCCAGCGAGGGACCTTCGCGACATCATGGGCAACGAGATTTCCCTGATCCCGCAGGACCCGCAAACCGCCCTCAATCCCGGCCGCCGCATCGAGGCACAACTGACCGACGGCTTGCGGCTGAAGCGCGGCCTGTCTTCGCGCGATGCCAGGCTGAAGGCTCTAAAGTTGCTGGAGGAGGTGCATATCCGCGATCCCGAACGCGTGTTGCGCGCCTATCCGCACGAACTTTCCGGCGGCATGCGCCAGCGCATATTGATCGCCGCCGCCTTCGCGCTGGAGCCGAAATTGGTGGTCGCCGACGAGCCGACTACGGCCCTCGATGTCACGGTGCAGAAACAGATCCTGCGGCTGATCCGTGGCCTGCAGGAGGCACACGGCACCGCCGTCATCTTCGTCACCCATGATCTCGGTGTCGTCGCACAGATCTGCGATACTGTCACCTTGCTCTATGCCGGCAAGGTCATCGAGGAAGGCCGCACCGCCGATGTGCTCGGCAATCCGCAACACGTCTATACGAAATCCCTCATCGCCGCCGGCCCGCGCTATGATCGGCCCGATGCCGGGCTGACGCCGGTGCCGCAAGCGGTCTTCGAACAATTGCGCCGTGAGATCGGCATTCGGGAGGGCGGAAGATGAGTCAATCCGACATCCTCCTTTCCGCAAAAGGCCTCGACGTCATCTACGGCGCCAAACGCCATCTGTTCGGCCCGGGTGACAGCGGCAACAAGGTGCTGCACAGCGTCGATATCGATATCCGCCGCGGCGAGACCGTCGGTATCGTCGGCGAAAGCGGTTCCGGCAAGACGACGCTCGGTCGGGCGCTGCTGCGGCTGGTCGACCCCTCCGCCGGCACGATCCATTTCGACGGCAAGGACATCACCCATATGCCGGATGCCGAGATGCGGCCGCTGCGCCGGCGCATGCAGATGATCTTCCAGGACCCGATGGCGTCGCTCAATCCGCGCCATACGATCCGCCGTATCCTGGTTGAACCGCTGCTGCTGCATGGACTGGCAACCGACCGGCAGGCCGCCGAACGCCGCGTCGCGGCGATCCTCGACCGGGTGACGCTGCCGCATGCCTGTCTCGACCGCAATCCGCATGAACTTTCCGGGGGCCAGCGTCAGCGCATCGGGATCGCCCGCGCCGCCCTGCTCGAGCCGGATTTCGTGCTTGCCGACGAAATCGTCTCAGGCCTCGATGTCTCGACGCAGGCGCAGGTGCTGAATTTGCTGAAGGAGCTTTCCCGCGACCTCGGCCTGTCCATGGCCTTTATCAGCCACGACCTCTCCGTCATTCGCGCTGTTTGCGATCGCGTCTATGTGATGCGCCGCGGCCGCGTCGTAGAGGAAGGAGATTGCGAACGTGTCTTTGCGGCGCCAGCCTCTGGCTACACCCGCATGCTGCTCGACGCCATACCATTGCCGGAGATCGACCCGACCTGGCTCGGCCGCGCAACCGCGCAGGAGGATGCGGCGTAAGCCAGCTATTTAAGTCGGAAGCGCTGGATCTTGCCCGATTCCGTTTTCGGTAAAGCGTCCACGAAGACGATCGACCGTGGATATTTGTAGGGCGCGATCACTGCTTTGACGTGATTCTGCAGCGTCTTCACCAGCAAATCCGAGCCGGCGATGCCGGGCATCAATACCACATGTGCCTGAACGATATGGCCACGATCTTCGTCCGGCTTACCGATGACGGCGCATTCCAGCACGTCGGCATGCGATAGAAGTGCCGCCTCCACTTCCGGCCCGGCGATATTATAGCCGGCGGAAAGAATAATATCGTCGGAGCGTGCGGCGAAATGGAAATAGCCGTCTTCATCCTCGATGAAGCTGTCGCCGGTCAGGTTCCAGCCATCCCTGACATAATTGGCCTGCCGGTCGTCGGCGAGATAGCGGCACCCGATCGGGCCGCGAACCGCGAGCTTGCCGATCGTGCCGCGCGGAACTTCGTTCATGTCATCATCGACGACGCGCGTCTCATAGCCGGCAAGCGGCTTGCCGGTGCAGTTGGGCTTGGCGTCGTCGACCCGGTTGGAAATGAAAATATGCAGCAACTCGGTCGAGCCGATACCGTCGAGGATCGGCTTTCCGGTCTTTCGCGTCCATTCTTCGAAGATCGGCCCCGGCAGCGTCTCGCCGGCGGAAACCGCAATGCGGAGGGAGGAAAGGTCCGCCCCGTCCTCCATCGCCGTCAGCATGGCGCGATAGGCGGTCGGCGCGGTAAAGCTGATCGTCGCGCCATATTCCTGAATAATCTCGATCATATTCTTCGGCGAGGCGTTTTCGAGAAGCGCCGTCGACGCTCCGAACCGCAACGGGAACACGACGAGACCCCCAAGCCCGAAGGTAAAGGCGATCGGCGGCGAGCCGATGAAAACATCCTCTGGCGTGACCTGCAGGACTTCTTTGGCATAGGCATCGGCGATGATAAGGATGTCCCGATGGAAATGCATGGTGGCCTTGGGAACGCCCGTCGACCCCGAGGTGAAACCGAGCAGTGCGACATCGTCCCGCCCTGTCCTTGCCGCCTCGAAACGCACCGGTTTGTTGAGCGCGATACGGTCAAGCTCGGCATCGTGATTGGCGGTGCCGTCGAAGCCGACGACCTGCTTCAGAAACCGGCTGTCCTTCGCCGCCGCAACGAGTTCTTCCAGCAACCTCGTGTCGCAGAGAGCGAAGAAGATTTCCGCCTTATCGATGATCTTCGAGAGTTCGCCTGCTCTCAGCATCGGCATGGTGTTGACCGCGACAGCGCCGACCTTAGTCACCGCCAGCCAGCAGGCAATCATCGCCGGATTGTTGCCCGAGCGGATCAGAACGCGATTGCCGGGCTTGATACCGAAATTCTCGACGAGCGCATGAGCGATGCGATTGGTCCAGTCCGCCAGTTCCTTGTAGGTACGCCGGCGGCCGTTGCCGATCAGCGCGACGTGATCGCCGAAGCCGCGCTCGACCATGCGGTCGCTGAGCTCGACACCCGCATTCAACCAGTCGGGATAGTCGAAACCATCCAGCAACAGCTCCGGCCATTCCCCCGCCGGCGGCAGGTTGTCCCGCGTGAATGTATCGGCATGACCGGTCGGTCCAAGCATGGTTCGCTCCCGCATTCCTCTCGACCCAATTGCCACCCAACACCCAATCTCCCGGCAGCGCGTGCGGCATTGTCGAAAATGATTGCACCGAAGACACAAATGTTCAAGCAAGAAATTTTAAGCCTAAAATAATTTCTAATGAGCATTGATTCCAAAGCATATTTCGATCTTATTGCACCGTCGGGATCGGATTTCGTGCGGGAAATCCCGCAAGACAACTCTTGACGAATGATGGCGACAAGATATTTTAAACTTAAATAATTCGAGTGACCCGACTTCGGCGTCACAGGAGGGATAAGCGATGCAAATCGTCTGTATCGGCGGCGGACCCGCGGGGCTCTATTTCGGGCTTCTGATGAAGAAGCTGCATCCCGAACATTCGATCAAGGTCGTCGAGCGCAACCGTCCTTACGACACCTTTGGCTGGGGCGTCGTCTTCTCCGATGCCACCATGGTGTCGATGCGCGAATGGGATCCGGAAAGCGCCACCGAAATCGAGGACGCCTTCAATCATTGGGACGATATCGAGGTCTGGTTCAAGGGCACGCGCCAGCGCACCTCCGGCCACGGCTTCGTCGGCATCGGCCGCAAGAAGCTGTTGAATATCCTGCAGAAACGCTGCGAAGCCCTCGGCGTCGAGCTGATCTTCGAAACGGAGGTCACCTCCGACCTCGATTTCCCCGACGCCGATCTGATCATTGGTTCGGACGGCCTGAACTCGAAGATCCGCAACCACTATCCCGACGTTTTCCAGCCGGACATGATCACCCGTCCGAACCGCTATATCTGGCTCGGCACCAACAAGCTCTTCGACGCCTTCACCTTCGATTTCCGCAAGAGCGAGCATGGCTGGTTCCAGGCGCATATCTACAAATTCGACGACAAGACCTCGACCTTCATCGTCGAAACCACCGAGGAAGCCTATCTCGCCCACGGTCTCGACAAGATGGAGCAGGACGGCTCGATCGCCTTCTGCGAAAATCTGTTTTCCGAAGTGCTCGACGGCGCGTCGCTGATGACCAATGCCCGCCATATCCGCGGCTCGGCCTGGCTGAACTTCAGCCGGCTGATCTGCGGCAAGTGGAGCCATTTCAACGGCAATTCGCATGTAGTGCTAATGGGCGACGCCGCCCACACCGCCCATTTCGCCATCGGCTCCGGCACCAAACTTGCGATTGACGACGCCATCGAGCTGACCCGGCAATTCCAGATTCACGGGCACAGCAGGGACAAGATACCGGCTGTTCTCGAAACCTATGAGGAGATCCGCCACGTCGACGTCGCCCGCATCCAGAATGCGGCGCGCAACGCGATGGAATGGTTCGAAGTGGTCGGACGGCGCTATGCCGACACGCTCGAACCCGAGCAGTTCATGTATTCGATGCTGACCCGCTCCCAGCGCATCAGCCACGAGAATCTGCGACTGCGGGATAAGAGCTGGCTGGAGGGCTACGAGCGTTGGTTCGCCAGGAAATCGGGCCTTGCCGTCGGCAACGACCGCTGCCTGCCACCGATGTTCACGCCCTATCAGCTACGCGACGTGACGCTCATCAACCGTATCGTCGTCTCGCCGATGGCGATGTATTCGGCGGAAAACGGCGTCATGAACGATTTCCACATCATCCATCTCGGCTCCCGGGCGCTCGGCGGCGCCGGCCTCGTTTTTGCGGAAATGACCTGCGTCACGCCGGATGCCCGCATCACCCCCGGCTGCCTTGGCCTCTGGAACGAAGAACAGGCGGCACAATGGAAGCGGCTTGTCGATTTCGTGCATTCAAACAGCGCCGCCAAAATCGGCATCCAGCTCGGCCATGCCGGCCGTAAAGGCGCAACGAAAGTGGCTTGGGAAGGGATCGATCAGCCGGTCGCCGAAGGCGAATGGCCGCTGATCTCAGCCTCCGCTGTCCCCTACCTCAAGAACAGTCAGACACCGAAGGCCATGGACCGTGCCGACATGGATCGCGTCAAGGCCGATTTCGTCCGCGCGACGGAGCTAGCGATCACCACCGGCGCTGACTGGCTGGAGCTGCACTGCGCCCACGGCTATCTCCTGTCGAGCTTCCTGTCGCCGCTCACCAATCTGCGGGAAGATGAATATGGCGGCAGCCATGAAAACCGCGCCCGTTACCCCCTCGAAATCTTCCGGGCCATGCGTGCAATTTGGCCGGAGGACAAGCCCATGTCCGTCCGTCTTTCCTGCCATGACTGGACCGATGGCGGCAACACGCCGGAAGATGCGGCAATTTTTGCGGCCATGTTCAAGAATGCCGGTGCCGACCTGATCGATTGCTCATCCGGTCAGGTGTCGAAGGAGGAAAAGCCGGTCTATGGCCGCCTGTTCCAGACGCCGTTCTCCGACAAGATCCGCAATGAAATCGGCATTCCGACCATTGCCGTCGGCGCGATCTCGGAGGCCGACCACGCAAATTCGATCATCGCGGCCGGCCGCGCCGATCTCTGCGCCGTCGCCCGTGCGCATCTGGCCGATCCCGCCTGGTCGCTGCACGAAGCCGCCAAGATCGGCCTGACCTCGATCCCCTGGCCGAAGCAATATCTCTCCGGCAAGACGCAATACGAAACCAATCTTGCCCGCGCGGCCGCCGCCGCGCCGGCGAAGTGAGGCACGCATGACGACGTCTGGCAAACTCGCGAACCGTCACGCCCTCGTCACCGGCGCCGGGAGCGGCATCGGCGCGGCGATCGCGCGGGCGCTCGCGGCGGAGGGCGCACGCGTGACGCTTGCTGGGCGAAGAAAGGAACCGCTGGAGGTCGTCGCCGCCGAGATCGGCGCGAATGCCATCGTCGTCGACGGTTTCGACGTCACCAGCGTCGAAGCGATCGCGAGTGGGCTGAACATTGCGCGCGAAAAATTCGGTCCTGTCGATATTCTCGTCAACAATGCCGGCGAGGCGCCGACTGCGCCTTTCGAGAAGACCAGCCTGGACATGTGGAACCGCGTCTTGACGGTCGATCTCACCGGCGTTTTCCTGGTGACGCAGGCCGCCCTACCGGACCTCAAAGCGCATGGCGCCGGCGCGCGTATCGTCAACATTGCCTCGACGGCGGGCCTGACCGGCTACGGCTACGTATCCGCCTATGTTGCTGCCAAGCACGGCGTTGTCGGCCTGACGCGGTCACTGGCGCTGGAGCTTGCAAAGACTGGCATCACCGTCAATGCCGTCTGCCCCGGCTTCACCGATACGCCGATCATCGAACGCTCGATCGCCACCATCGCCGCCAAGACGGGACGCACGGCGGAACAGGCGCTTTCGGAGTTCACCAAATCCAATCCGCAGGGACGGCTCGTCAAACCCGAGGAGGTTGCGGACACCGTTCTATGGCTGGCATCGCCGGCGGCGGCATCGATCAATGGACAGGCAATCGCGGTTGCCGGTGGGGAGGTTTTAGCGGGATGAGCGATCGGGACATGACGATGCAGGGCCATCTCAAGCCCTTCAAAGATTACAAGCCGCAACATTTCCTCTGGGAGGTCAGCGATGACGGCCGCGTCGCTACGATCCGGCTGAACCGGCCGGAACGTAAAAACCCGCTGACCTTCGACAGCTATGCCGAGCTGCGCGATCTCTTCCGTGATCTCACCTATGCATCGGATATACGCGCCGTGGTGTTGACCGGAGCGGGCGGCAATTTCTCTTCCGGCGGCGATGTCTTCGAGATCATCGAGCCGCTGACCCGCATGGCGATGCCCGAGCTTCTCGCCTTCACCCGCATGACCGGCGATCTGGTGAAGGCCATGCGCAAGTGCCCTCAGCCGATCATTTCCGCCGTCGACGGTATCTGCGCCGGTGCCGGTGCCATCCTCGCCATGGCCTCCGACTTGCGCCTGGCGACGTTCGAAGCCAAGACGGCTTTCCTCTTCACCCGCGTCGGCCTCGCCGGCGCCGATATGGGCGCATGCGGCATCCTTCCCCGCATCATCGGCCAAGGCCGTGCCGCCGAACTGCTGTTCACCGGCCGCTCGATGACATCGGCTGAGGGCCATGCCTGGGGTTTTTACAACAGCCTGCATGTGAGCGCCGATCTGGAGCAGGAAGCCGTCAAGCTCGCCCGCTCGCTGGCCGATGGGCCATGGTTCGCCCATGGCATGACCAAGACCATGCTGAACCAGGAATGGGCAATGGGTATCGACGAGATGATCGAATCCGAGGCGCAAGCCCAAGCGGTTTGCATGGCAACTCAGGATTTCCGCCGCGCCTTCGAGGCCTTCGCCGCCAAGCGCAAACCTGAATTCCAGGGGAATTAAGGCGATGTCCGCCGCGTCAAGCCTCTCCGGTCCGAACCGGGATCATCTGGATTGGCCGTTCTTCGATGAACGCCACGGTGAATTCGCGGCTGAAGTGGACGCTTTCGCCAAATCTCCGGTTATGGCCGCCATCGACCACAGGAATGTCGACGGCGCTTGCCGCAAGCTGGTCAAGGCGCTTGGCAGTGCCGGCCTCCTCGCGGCAGCAACCGGCACCTCAGATAGTGATCCGCTGATCGATTCCCGCCTCGTCTGCCTCGCTCGCGAAACGCTCGCATGGCACGATGGTCTTGCCGATTTCGCCTTCGCCATGCAGGGCCTCGGCACCGGCGCAATCGGCCTTTCCGGCTCGCCGGAACTGCGTGCCGCCGTGCTGCCGAAAGTTCGCGCCGGCGACTGGCTTTCCGCCTTCGCATTGTCGGAAAAGGATGCCGGCTCGGATGTTGCGGCGATGAGCTGTGCGGCCCGCGTCGATGGCGATCACTATGTCCTCGACGGTGAAAAGACCTGGATCTCCAATGGTGGCATCGCCGACGTCTACACCGTGTTTGCCCGCACCGGCGAGGCGCCGGGCACACGCGGCATTTCCGCCTTCGTTATCTTCGCCGACGATGCGGGCTTCTCGATCGCCGAACGCATCGAAGTGATCGCGCCGCATCCGCTGGCGACGATCCGTTTCGAGAACTGCCGCGTTCCCGCTTCGCGGCGTCTCGGCGCGCCGGGCGAAGGCTTCAAGATTGCCATGCGCACGCTCGATATCTTTCGCGCTTCCGTTGCCGCCGCCAGCCTTGGCTTTGCGCGGCGGGCGCTGGATGAGTCGCTGGCGCATGTCCGCACGCGGCCGATGTTCGGCGCGACGCTCGGCGACCTTCAGTTGACGCAGGCAGCCCTCGGCGATATGGCGACCGGCATCGACGCGGCGGCCTTGCTCACCTATCGAGCGGCCTGGCGTCGCGACGTGCAGCATCTGCCGACGACGCGCGAGGCGGCCATGGCCAAGATGACGGCCACGGAAACCGCGCAAGCCGTCATCGACCGCGCCGTCCAGCTTTTCGGCGGGCGAGGCGTCAAGGCAGGAGAAATAACGGAAAAACTCTATCGGGAGATACGCGCACTTCGTATTTACGAAGGTGCGACGGAGGTTCAGAAACTGATCGTTGCGCGCGAACTTCTGAAGACAAGTTGATAGGAGATTGAGAGCATGAGCCGCGAGATTTTCGACTGGGCCGACCCGTTCCGGCTGGCGGAGCAGTTGAGCGACGACGAACGCATGGTGCTTGATACCGCACATTCCTACGCGCAGGAGAAACTGGCGCCTCGCGTGCTTGAAGCTTTTCGTCATGAGAAGACCGACCCGTCGATCTTCCGTGAAATGGGCGAACTCGGCCTGCTCGGTCCGACGATCGCGCCGGAGTACGGCGGCGCCGGCCTTGGCTATGTCGCCTATGGCCTGATCGCCCGTGAGGTCGAGCGCGTCGACAGCGGCTACCGCTCGATGATGAGCGTGCAATCCTCGCTCGTCATGGTGCCGATCAATGCCTTCGGTTCAGAAGAACAGAAGCAGAAGTATCTGCCGAAGCTCGCCACCGGCGAATGGATCGGCTGCTTCGGCCTCACGGAACCTAACCACGGCTCCGATCCCGGCTCGATGGTGACCCGCGCCAAAAAGGTCGATGGCGGCTATAGCCTGACCGGTGCCAAGACCTGGATTTCCAATGCACCGATCGCCGACGTCTTCGTCGTCTGGGCCAAGACTGAAGACGGCGTTATCAGAGGTTTCATCCTGGAAAAGAGCTGGAAGGGCCTGTCAGCCCCCGCAATCCACGGCAAGGTGGGCCTGCGCGCCTCCATCACCGGCGAAGTCGTCATGGACAATGTCTTCGTGCCGGAAGAAAACCTGCTGCCGAACGTTTCCGGCCTCAAAGGCCCCTTCACCTGCCTGAACTCGGCCCGCTTCGGCATTGCTTGGGGCGCTCTCGGCGCGGCCGAGGATTGCTACGCCAAGGCGCGGCAATATGTGCTCGACCGCAAACAGTTCGGCCGGCCGCTCGCTGCCAACCAGCTCATCCAGAAGAAGCTTGCCGACATGGTGACCGAGATCACCCTCGGCCTGCAGGGTTGCCTGAGGCTCGGCCGCTTGAAGGAAGACGGCCATCCGCCGGTGGAGCTAACCTCGATCCTGAAGCGCAATAGCTGTGGCAAGGCGCTCGAGATCGCCCGCGCCGCCCGCGACATGCTCGGCGGCAACGGCATTTCCGACGAGTTCGGTATCGCCCGCCATCTCGTCAACCTCGAAGTCGTCAACACCTACGAAGGCACGCACGACATCCACGCCCTCATCCTCGGCCGTGCCATCACCGGCATCGCCGCTTTTTCGAACTGAGGCCGGCCTTGGCATTCAAAACCACCAGACCCCTGCGCTTCGGAGACTGCGATCCCTCGGGGATCGCCTATTTCCCGTCGTATCTGAACATCCTCGTCGGGGTGCTGGAGGATTTTTTCGGCTCTTTGGGTTTCCCCTGGAAGGCGCTGGTCAACGACCGCCGCATCGGCGTGCCGACCGTACGGCTCGACTTGACCTTCGTGCGCCCTGGCTTTCAGGGCGATGAGCTTGATTTCGTGGTGGCGGTGCGCGGCATCGGTCGTTCCTCGCTCGATCTGGAACATCAGGTTTCGGCGAATGGTCAAGTCCTATGGACCGCCCGCCATCGTGTCGTTTCCACCTCCCTCGACACCCATCAATCGCTTGCGTGGCCGGACGATATCCGCGCTGCGCTGACCTCTCATCTGGAGATGACCGATGCACACCATCCTGCAACCTGAAGGCTGGGCCAAGCCGATCGGCTATGCCAATGGCATGGCGGCAACCGGTCGCATGGTGTTCGTCGGCGGCCAAGTCGGCTGGAACGCCGCGTGCGAATTCGAAAGTGACGATTTCGTCGAGCAGGTGCGCCAGACGCTGAAGAATGTCGTCGCCATTCTCGCCGAGGGCGGCGCCAAGCCGCAGCACATCACCTCGATGACCTGGTATTTCACCGATAAGAGCGAATATCTCGCCAATCTCAAGGGCATCGGCCAGGTCTATCGCGAGATCATCGGCCGGCATTTTCCGGCCATGGCCGCCGTGCAGGTCGTCGCCCTCGTAGAGGACCGCGCCAAGATCGAGATCCAGGCGACCGCCGTTATTCCGGAATAGGGTGGGCTCACCATGTCGGCATCGCGCTTTTCGGATACTGTTTCGGCGACGCTGACCGATGACGTTCTCGTCGTCACCATCGACAATCCGCCCGTCAACGCGCTCTCGGCCGATGTCCGCGCCGGTTTGATGGCGGCACTCGATCATGCCGAAAAGGATAGTGCAGTCGTTGCCGTCATATTGACGGGGACCGGAAACACCTTCATCGGCGGCGCCGACATCAAGGAGTTCGGCAAGCCGCCGATCGAGCCGCTGCTGCCGCTGGTTATCGCCCGCGTCGAAAAGTTTGCCAAACCCGTTGTCGCCGCCATCAACGGTGCAGCCTTGGGGGGCGGCCTGGAAGTGGCGCTTGCCTGCCATGAGCGTATTGCCAGCCCTTCCGCGAAAATCGGCCTGCCGGAAGTCAAGCTCGGCATCGTTCCCGGTGCCGGCGGTACGCAACGCCTGCCACGCCTGATCGGCACCGTCGCAGCCATCGAACTGATCGCCAACGGCCGCATTGTCTTGGCCAATGAAGCGGACAAGCTCGGTATCATCGATAGCCTGATCGAAAACTCGCTGATCGACTCAGCTATTGTCAGCGCCAGAAGCGCAGCCGATGTCCCTTTGAGACGTACCGGTACATTGCCCGTCCCGCCAGGCTCTCAGGAAGCCGTCGACAAAGCTGCCGCGGAAGCCCTTCGCAAGGCGCGTGGTCAGCGAGCACCCGCCGAAGCCGTGCGCCTTGTTCGCCTCGCCGCGACGGCCTCTCTTGCAGAAGGGCTAGCCGAAGAACGCCGCACGTTCGTCACCCTTCGCGATAGCGATGAGGCAGCGGCGCTACGCCACGTCTTCTTTGCGGAACGCGCCGCCGGCAAGGTCGACGGCCTGGAAAAGGTCTCGCCGCGCAAAATCGAAACCGTCGGTATCGTCGGTACCGGCCTGATGGGGTCCGGCATTGCGGTGGCCGCGCTGAACGCCGGCTATAGCGTCATCGGTATCGAGCAAACCCGCGAAGCTGCAGACAAGGGCCGTGAGCGCATAGCCGGCATCCTCGACAAGGCCGTGCAATCAGGCCGCCTCGATACCGCAGGCCGGGACGATCGCCTGAGCCGGCTGACGGTCGCCGCCGATGCGGCAGAACTCGCGCAAGCCGATCTGGTCATCGAGGCCGTCTTCGATGATCTGACCGTCAAGACCGAGCTTTTCCAACGCCTCGACGGTATCCTTCGCACCGACGCCATCCTTGCAACCAACACAAGCTATCTCGACCCTGATGCCATTACCACCGCAACCGCCCATCCCAAGCGGGTCGTCGGCCTGCACTTCTTCTCGCCCGCCAACATCATGCGGCTGCTGGAGGTCGTGAACTGCAAAAGGACTGCGCCGGATGTGCTCGCCAGCGCGCTGGCCTTCGCCAAGCGGCTTGGCAAACTTCCCATCGTCTGCGGCGTCACCGAAGGCTTCATCGGCAATCGCATTTTTTCCGCCTATCGCCGAGAGGCCGAATTCATGGTCGAAGACGGCGCGCTGCCGCATGAAATCGATGCGGCGCTGGAGGTCTATGGCTTCCCCATGGGCCTCTTTGCCGTCTACGATATGGCCGGCCTCGAAATCGCCTGGGCGCGGCGCAAACGCCAGGCGGCAACGCGCGATCCCGCCGCCCGCTATGTCGTCATCGCCGATCGCCTCTGCGAAGCCGGTCGCTTCGGCCAAAAGGTTGGGCGCGGCTGGTACAGCTATCCGGATGGCAAGCGCACGGTGGACGCCGAAGTCACGGCGCTGATCAAAGCCGCCCGCGCGGAAAAGGACATAACACCAAAGAGCTTTACCGCAGATGAGATCGTCACCCGGCTGTTGAAGGCCATGGCGGATGAAGGCGATGCACTCCTGGCCGAGGGGATCGCCGCCCGCGCCAGCGATATCGATCTGGTGATGATCAACGGCTACGGCTTTCCGCCTCACAAGGGCGGCCCGATGTTCGCGGCTGGGCGTCGCTGAAAATCATCAAGCCGCCGATGAGAGCAGCGTGAACAGCTCCTGCGGCCGGTTGACGCCGCGTAGCGCATAGCGGCCGACGGAGACAAGATCGTTGCTCTGGCTGGATGACAGCGCCTCAACGAAATTCGACGACATCAGGATGTTGCGGTCGGCCGAACGGCACATGGAGGCGATGCGGCTGACCTCGTTGACGGCGGGGCCGATGACGGTGAAATCCAGCCGGTCCATGCTGCCGATATTGCCGTAGAAGACATCGCCGATATGCAGGCCGAGATAGACGTCGGTTACCGGCCTGCCCTCAATCTGCCGTTGGGCATTGAGATCACGCAGCCGCTGGCGCAGCAGCGATTCCGCCATCAGCGCCGCAGCGCAGGCATCGCCTGAATCGCGCGCCTTGAAGATCGCCAGCGTGCCATCGCCGATCAGTTTCAGCACATTGCCGCCCGCCTCGTGGATCGAGGAAATCACCGCGTCGGCATACGCGTTCAGCATCGGAATGATTTCGTCGGGCTCGGCCGTGTCCGAAATGCGGGTATAGTTGGCGAGGTCGGAAAACCATAGCGCCGCCGAGATGCGCTCGGCCTTACCGCGCGTGATCTTGCCTTCGAGGACATGCCGGGCGGCATCTTCGCCCAGATAGACCTCGGCGATGGTGCGGGCAATGCGTCCCATGGCGGTGCATTTGATCGCCAAGGCCAGCGCGGGTGTAAGCTTGCGCAGAACGCGCAGGTCTTCGTCAGGGAAACCCACTCCGGCGGTGGTGGCGAAATGAGAATAGAAACAATCCATCTCGCCGATGGTGCCCCCTTCCTCGAACCGGTGCACCAGAGCGAGGTAGTCGGTATGACCATCGGTCTTCAGCGTATCGAGTCCGAAGAAATCGATCGGGTCGCCGAAGCCGATGCGGCGACGCACCTCGTCCCCGCCTGTCGTCAGCAAATGATAGAAGGAGGAACGCTGCCAGTTCTCGGCGGCGATCCCCTGATGCGACGGGCCATATTCGAACTCGCGTTCGACCACCTGGTTGCCGTCCCAGCGGAAGGCGCGGCCTTCATAGACCGGGTGCAGCGTATCCATCAGCGCCATGGCTCGGTCGACGTTGAGGCCACGCTCGCGGCATCCCTCGCAGAAACCTGCCAGGATGTCGGCTTCCCCCATGCCCTTAAGGCCGCTCTGCATGAGCCAGGAGGCGATTTCGCCAATGTCCTTATCGTTCATGGATATCTCCCGACCCAGAATAGATTCGGTTTAATACGAAATAGGCAGCCTTGGAACGCCGCACAACGCAAATAGGCCAATAGAAAACAAACGATCGCCGCTCCTGTGGCACAGAGGCGGCGATTCGACTCATTGAGATGGTGTAGCAGGACGACCGATTCAATCTTTCACATGCGGCTTCAACAGATCTTCCAATCCGATGCGGCGGAAGAGTTCGGCGCGGACGCGGTCGGCGACGCCGTTGACGATTTCCGCGCCGTCTTCAGAGGGATCGATATGGGTGCGGAACGGACGCGTCCCGAAGGGCATGTTGACGACATCGACGATGGCGGTGGCGACCGAGGCGGCATCCGCATCGGCGGGCTCCAGCGAAGCCAGACCCTTCAGCGCCTGATCCGGAACGCCGGCATAGGGACCATTGTCGTATTCGGCTGCGCGAGCCTTGTCGGCGGGGGCGCCGGAATGGGCAAAGTGATTGGTGCCCTTGGTAAAGGCGCCGGGTACGATGATGGCGGTCTCGATGCCCCAGCGGGTCAGTTCGGAGGCGTAGGAGACGGCAAGCGAATCCATGGCGGCCTTGGCGGCGAAATAGGGCGAAAGATACGGCGGAGTGCCGCCGCGGGCGCTGGACGACGATACCCAAACCACCAGGCCCTTGCCCTGCTTGCGCAGATGGGGAAGTGCCGCACGATTGACGCGCTGAGTGCTCAGGACATTGATGTCGTAGAGCTGGGCGAACTGTTCCGGCGTGAAGGCTTCCGCTGGACCGAAGGACATATGGCCGGCATTGTGAATGATGACGTCGATACGGCCTTCTTGCTCAATAACCCTAGCGATACCAGCTTCGACGGAGGCATCCGAGGCGACGTCGAGTTCGACCGCCTTGAGGTCCATGCCATTCTCCTTGGCGAAGGCGGCGACCTCGGCCACTCGCGGCGCGTTGCGCCCTTCTGTTTCGCGCATACTGGCATAGACGGTGTGGCCAGCCTTGGCGAGGGCACGGGCAGTGAGCGCGCCGAAGCCGCTCGATGCACCGGTGATGACGATAACTTGCTTGCTCATGATCCTGTTCCTTTCGAGGTGGCTGTGCTGCGAGTGGGAAGGCTCAGATCATGCCGCCATTGGCGCGCAACGTCTGGCCGTTGATCCAGCCGCCATCGGGACCGGCAAGAAAGGAGACGGCGGCGGCGATGTCTTCCGGCGTGCCCAGCCGTTCCAGCGGGTTCATCTTGGCCATGCGGTCGATCAATTCGTCACTCTTGCCATTGAGGAAGAGGTCGGTGGCCGTCGGGCCGGGAGCGACGGCGTTGACGGTAATCGAGCGTCCGCGCAGTTCCTTGGACATGATGCCGGTCAGCGTTTCGACGGCGGCCTTGGTGGCGGCGTAGACACCGTAAGTCTCGAGCTTGAGCCCGACGATGCTGGTGGAAAGATTGATGATGCGGCCGCCGTCGCGCAGACGCTTGCCGGCTTCGCGCAGCGTATTGAACGTGCCCTTCAGATTGATAGCCATGTGCCGGTCGAAATGGGCGTCGTCGGCATCGGCGATCTTGGCAAGCTGCATGATGCCGGCATTGTTGACCAAGACGTCAACGCCACCAAAAGCGGCTTCGGCGGCATCGAACATGCGACGCACGGCTTCGGCATCGGAAACATCGGCCTTGGCGGTCAGCGCCTTACCGCCCTTCTCCTCGATCTTGCGAGCCAGCCCCTCGGCGGCGGCTTCGCTGCCGGAGTAGTTGATGACAATGGTGAAGCCGTCCTTTGCGAGGCGTTCCGCAATCGCGGCGCCGATGCCGCGGGATGCGCCGGTAATGATAGCTACCTTGTTGGAATTGTTGGTCATTGTCTTCATCCTTTGCTGTGAGTGCGCCGCAGCGCGTTTCGATGAGAGGAAGATGCCTCTTTTCAGCCGGCGGATAATCAGCCATTATTCGGCATCACTATCCGAAATTGCCGAACAAAGAAAAATGGACAGATTCGATGCCATGCGGGTGTTTTCCCGCGTCGTGGAGCGGCGCAGCTTCACGCTGGCGGCCGAAGACACCGGTCTGCCACGCTCCACGGTGACGGATGCCGTCAAACAACTGGAGGCGCGGCTCGGCGTTCGCCTGCTGCAGCGGACCACGCGGCATGTCAGCCCCACGCTCGATGGCGAGGCCTATTATCAACGCTGCCTGCGCATTCTATCCGATATTGAAGATGCCGAGGGTGCCTTTGCGGGCGCCAAGCCGAAGGGCCTCCTGCGCGTCGATGTGCACGGCACGCTGGCTCGGCATTTCGTATTGCCGAACCTGCCGTCTTTCCTTGCGACCTATCCGGAAATCGAGCTCTATATGACCGAGGGCGACCGCTTCGTTGACCTCGTTCGCGAAGGCATCGATTGCGTGCTGCGCGTCGGCACGCCACAGGACAGCGACATGATCGCCCGCCGCGTCGCCCTGCTGGAGGAAATCACCCTGGCCGCGCCTGCCTATATCGAGCGCTTCGGCATGCCTCTGCATCCAGAAGCTCTCGACGGCCACCGCATGGTCGGCTTCCGCTCCTCGGCGACGGGTGGATTGCTGCCGCTGGAATTCATCGTCGACGGGGCGGTGCGCGGCATTACCCTGCCCGCAACGGTCTCGGTCAATGCCGCCGAAAGTTATTTTTCAGCGGCCAAGCTCGGCCTGGGCCTGATCCAGGTGCCGCGCTATCACGCCGAACATGCCTTGAAATCCGGCGAGCTGGTTCATGTCCTCAAGGACTTTCCACTCACGAAGACACCCGTCTCCATGCTCTATCCCCGCAGCCGCCAACTCTCCCCACGCGTACGCGTCTTCATCGACTGGCTCGTCAAGGTTTTTGCCCGACAGAGCGACGCGGAAAGCGGGGTCGGATGAATATTCCCTCGAACCGATCAAATAAATGAAATCGGCTCTTTGAATGCGCCGACAGGGCTCCTACGTCGGAAGGGATATTCTCGCCGGCGCCAGGCCGCCAGGAACCAGTGATGTTCGAGAGGGATGGACCCCATGACTGAACAGAAGCAACTGAAGCTTGGGGCCTTCATGCGCCCCGTCAGCCTGCATACGGGCGCATGGCGCTATCCCGGCTCCTATCCGGATGCGAATTTCAATTTCAAGCACATCAAGAGTTTTGCGCAGGCGCTGGAACAGGCAAAATTCGATGCCTTCTTCATGGCCGATCATCTTGCCGTGCTGAACATGCCCGTCGAGGCGTTGAAGCGCAGCCATACCGTGACGTCCTTCGAGCCCTTCACGCTGCTGTCTGCGCTTGCCGCCGTCACCGAAAAGATCGGCCTCGTCGCCACGGCTTCCACCACCTTCGACCAGCCCTATCACATCGCCCGCCGTTTCGCCTCTCTCGACCATATCAGCGGCGGTCGCGCCGGCTGGAATATCGTCACCACATCCAATCCGGACGCGGCGCTGAATTTCGGCCTTGAAGAGCATATGGAGCATGGCGAGCGCTATCACCGCGCCCGCGAGTTCTACGATGTCGTCACCGGCCTTTGGGACAGCTTTGCCGACGACGCGTTCCTTCACGATGCCGAAAGCGGCATCTTCTTCGACCCGCAAAAGATGCATGTGCTTGCCCACAAGGGCGAGGAGCTGAGCGTTCGCGGGCCGCTCAACATTGCCCGCCCGCCCCAGGGCTGGCCGGTGATCGTCCAGGCCGGGCAATCGGATGCCGGCCGCCAGCTTGCCGCCGAAACGGCGGAAGCGGTTTTCGCCGCTCCCCGCAACCTCGCCGACGGCAAGGCGATCTTCGCCGACATCAAGGGCCGGATGCGGCGCATCGGCCGCAATCCGGATCATCTGAAAATCCTCCCCGCCGCCTTCATCGTCGTCGGCGATACGGTCGAGGAGGCGAAGGCCAAACGTGCCAAGCTCGACAGCCTCGTCCATTACGAAAGCGCCATCGCCTCGCTGTCCATCGCTCTGGGCCACGACGCCTCGGGCTTCGACCCAGACGACCCGCTACCGGAAATCCCGGAAACCAATGCCAGCAAAAGCGGCAGGGAGCGCGTCATCGCATTGGCAGAGGAGGAGAAGCTGACCGTGCGCCAGCTTGCCCAGCGTCTCGGCGGCTATGCCGGCCTCGCCTTCATCGGCACGCCGCAGACGATCGCCGATGAAATGGAACAATGGCTGCACGAGGAAGGCTCCGACGGCTTCAATGTCGTCTTCCCCTTCCTGCCGCAGGGCCTGCAGGACGTAACCACGCGTGTCGTTCCGGAACTGCAGCGCCGCGGTATCTTCCGTCGCGAATACGAGGGCACGACATTGCGTGATCATCTCGGCTTGCCGCGCCCGCAGAACCGGTTCTTCTCCAAAGCGGCGCAGTGAAAGACAACAGCCGATGAGCCATATCACACCAATCGATTACGATACCGCCTCCGACGCCGTCCGCGCCGAACATGACCGCGAAGTGCAACTGCGCGGCCGCATGACCAATATGAAGCGGACGCTGCTGCATTCGCCGGTGGCACACCGCATCTATGCCGAATGGTTCACGCTGCGCGAAGAGCTCCGCCCGGCGCTGGACGACCGCGCGGTCTGGCTTTTCTGCCATGCGATTTCGCTGGAAAGCCGCTCGATCATCCCGGTCGGCTTTTTCCGCCGTGCGCTGATCAATGCCGGCCTGGCGCCGGAAACCATCGTACCCACCGAAGACGAGGCATTATTGATCGATTTCGGCAAGGCCATCGTCAGGGATTCCAACGCCGTGCCGGAAGAATTATGGGACCGGCTGAAGGCGCGTTATGACGAACCCACGCTCGCAAACCTCGTCGCTTTCGCCGGCATCATGATCGCCACCGCGATCTACAACAATGTGGTGAAGGTGGATATCGATCCGGAGCTTGGGCCGTATTTGGAGGGATTTGAGCTACCCTCGAAGTAACGAAAAGCCATTCAATCCAATCTCACCCCGAAATCACCGTCTCGAACTTGGGATTCCCCCGGATCGTATTGCTGACCGTGCAGATCTCGTCCTCGGCGGCATGCGCGATGGCGTTACGAATCTCGTCGCCGAAATCGCCCTTGATGGTGAAGGCGATGTTGAATTTTTCGACGCGCGTCAGCCCTTCCGTCGCCTTTTCGCCAGTCACGACGGCGGTGACCTCCGTCAGCTTGTCGAGCACGCCGAGGCTGCTCGCAGCCATACGGGCGCTGAGCACGAGGCAGGCGGACAAAGAGGAATAAAGCAGGTCGAGCGGATTGAAGCCCGGCTGCGACGGCGAGGTGACGATATCGATCTCACCGCCTGTCACCGTCGTCACATGCGGAAGGCCGGTGCGGCCGACCGTCGCCGTCGCGCCGGTCTGTCTCGTCTTCACCTTCAGTTCGGCCATCTTGAAAATCCCTCGGATATAATCGTTGAAACTGCTCCCCAAAACATAGGGATTCCCCTCACAGGACACAATTGGCGTTCCCTGCCCTTGCGCGTTCGCGTCAGTTGAGTCACCAAATGGTTACTAGCCCATCGCAGACAGGCAGATTTCGACATGACCGTTTCCGATCCCCGCGCCTTCCTCACCTCCCTCTTCGATGCCGCCGTCCGCGCCGCCGATCCCTTGACCGGCATCCGCGCCCATCTACCGGCAAAACCGAAAGGGCGGACGATCGTCATCGGTGCCGGCAAGGGCTCGGCGCAGATGGCAGCCGCCCTGGAGCAATGCTGGGACGGACCGCTGGAAGGGCTGGTGGTGACGCGTTATGGCTTCGCCACCCCATGCCGCCACATCGAAATCATCGAAGCCGCTCATCCCGTGCCTGACGAGGCCGGCCTCGTCGCCTCCGGTCGACTGTTGAAACTGGTTGAGGGATTGACCGAGGATGACCTGGTGATTGCGCTGATCTCCGGCGGCGGTTCGGCGCTGCTGCCCTCTCCGGCGGGCGCCCTTACCCTTGCCGACGAGATCGCCGTCAACAAGGCACTGCTCGCCTCCGGCGCGCCGATTTCGGCGATGAACGTCATCCGCAAGCATCTATCGACCATCAAGGGCGGCCGCCTCGCGGCATCGGCCTATCCGGCAAAGGTCGTCTCGCTGGTGGTCTCAGACATTCCGGGCGACGATCCGGCCCTCGTCGCCTCCGGTCCGACCGTTCCCGGCGCCGGCACGCGCGCCGAAGCGCTCGACCTCATCCGCCTCTACCGCATCGAGCTGCCCGCCGCCGTTCTGGCACATATCGAAAAGCCGGAAGCTGATGCACCGCGGCCAGATGACCCGCGCTTTGCAGCCAACGAGGTGCATGTCATCGCCTCGGCCGGTGTCTCGCTGGAAGCCGCGGCCAAAGCGGCGCGCGAGGCCGGCATCGAGGCAGCGATCCTGTCCGATGCGATCGAAGGTGAAGCGCGGGAGGCAGCGCATGTACATGCCGCCGTCGCCCGCGAGATCCTGCATCGCAACCGGCCTTTCACCAAGCCGATCGTGTTGCTGTCGGGTGGTGAGACGACGGTAACGCTGACCGGCAAGGGCAAGGGCGGCCGAAACTCTGAATTTCTGCTATCGCTCGCGATCGACATCGACAGTCACGCCGGCATCCACGCCATGGCGGCCGATACCGATGGCATCGACGGCAGCGAGGACAATGCCGGCGCCTTTGCTGATGCAAGCACGGTGGCGCGGCTGCGCAAGGCTGGGCTGGTACCCGCCGAAATGCTGAGAAACAACGACGCCTGGTCGGCGTTCAACGCGATCGGTGACCTCTTCGTACCCGGACCGACGGGAACGAATGTCAATGATTTCCGAGCCATCCTGATCGCTTGATCGAAAGGACCGGACGATATCAGTGTGATTGGTGGGGCAATCCTCACAGCGCCAGTAGGCCGGCGCTGTCGATGTCCACCGAAAGAAATGGCGATGACAATGGATGCATTCGATTTCGACGACATGCGTTTTTTGGGCAATGACGAACGGCTTAGGTTTACTGTTGCGCTCGTTCTTCCATTGCTCAAGCTTCGTGACGGCCATCATTTTCCCCCAACTCATTACTTTCCGCCTCGATTATGACTTACCTAAAGTAGACTGCCCTTATGAAAGAATTATTGCGAGCGTGAGAAGGCACTTATCCCGCACATTTTCAAAGCGCTAATACGAAAGATCGAACAAACAGCTTCACTCTAATCCTTTCGGATTAGCCCGGATCGACTGAAGCACGAGTTGCTCGTCCCGATACGGATTGCCTTCTTTCGCCCGGTTCGGATTTCGGAGCCGCGACCCAGTCGGGATTCGGCAGCAGAAATTATCTCTGCGGCACTAGACGCAGCGAAAGGCTCTCTTACCTAAAATATGATTTTGGAGGGACCATCATGTACCATTTCCGCCAGCGGATAATATCCGCGGCCACTATCTTTGCCTTCGGGCTCTTTTCCATCACTACCGTTCAAGCCGCAGCACCGCAGCCGGTCGAAGCCGAGCATGGGATGGTGGTGACTGCCCAGCATCTCGCGACCGATGTCGGCGTCGACGTGCTGAAGAACGGCGGCAACGCCGTGGATGCCGCAGTTGCGGTCGGCTATGCCTTGGCTGTGGTCTATCCGGTCGCAGGCAATATCGGCGGCGGTGGCTTCATGACCATCCGGCTGAAGGACGGCAAGACAGCCTTCCTCGATTTCCGCGAGCGCGCGCCACTCGCTGCAACCAAGACCATGTATCTCGACGACAAAGGCAACGTCGTCAAAGGCGCAAGCACGGATGGCTATCTCGCCGTCGGCGTGCCGGGTTCCGTCATGGGCTTCGAGACCGCGCGTGAGAAATACGGCACGAAATCCCGCCAGGAACTGATGGCGCCCGCAATCCGCTACGCCAAGGAAGGTTTTACCCTGAACCAGGCCGATGCCGCCGAGTTGAACCACGGCAAGAAATGGCTGGCGCGCGATCCGGCCACCGCCTCAATCTTCGTCAAAGGGGACGGCAAACCCTTCGCCACCGGCGATACACTGACCCAGCCGGAGCTTGGCGCGGCCCTCTCCAGCATTTCGGAACAAGGTCCTGATGGCTTCTATAAGGGCTCGACCGCCGATGCGATCGTCAAGGCCAGCCACGACAAGGGTGGCATCCTGGCCAAGGAGGATTTCGAGCAATACAAGGTCCGCGAACTCGACCCGGTGAAATGCAATTACCGGGGCTATGAGATCATCTCCTCACCACCGCCCTCTTCCGGCGGCGTGATCATCTGCGAGATTCTCAATGTGCTGGAAGGCTATCCGCTTCCCTTTACCGGCTACGCTTCGGCTGACACCGTGCATCTCATGGTCGAGGCCATGCGCCATGCCTATGTCGATCGCAATTCCGCGCTCGGCGATCCCGATTTCGTCGACAATCCCGTCAGCAAGCTGCTGGATAAGGACTACGCAAAGAAGATCCGCGACAGCATCGATCCCTATCGCGCCGGCGTCTCCAAGGATCTGATGCCGAAGGGCCTCGGCGAGAGCCATGAGACGACGCATTATTCGATCATCGACAATGACGGCAATGCGGTTGCCGTCACCTATACACTGAACGGCTCCTTCGGGGCCGGCGTGGTCGCACCCGGCACCGGCATCCTGCTCAACAACGAGATGGACGATTTCACCGCCAAACCGGGCGTACCGAACCTCTACGGTCTGGTTCAAGGCGAGGCCAACGCCGTCCAGCCGAAGAAGACACCGCTTTCCTCCATGAGCCCGACGATCGTCGCCAAGGACGGCAAGCCCTTCATGGTGATCGGCAGCCCCGGCGGCGCGCGCATCATCACCATTACGCTCGAGGCGATCGTCAACGTCATCGATTTCGGCATGGATATTCAGCAGGCGATCGACGCACCGCGGATACATCATCAGTGGCTGCCGGATAAGGTTTATACCGAGCCCTACACGCTGTCTCCCGACACGATCAAACTGCTGACCGGCATGGGCTATAATGTCCAGGTCGGCGGCGATTGGCCGGTCTGGGGTCAGGCCGCCGGCATCCTCGTCGGCGGCAAGAGCCTCGGTCAAATCGCCGAGGGAGGCGGCGCGCGCTATAACGGCGCAATGGATAGCCGCGCCGGCTCGGGCTTGGCTGAAGGGTACTGATCTTCAGGCGATCTTGGCGAGTTCGGCCAGGACAGTTTCAAAGGGCGTCGGCGCAACCACATGTTCGTTGACGCCTGCTGGCTCGAAGTCAATCCAGCCGGAGTTGAAGCTTTCGATCATCTCGATGCGCGGCTCCGGCCAGGCAGCCCCCTGTGCCCTGAAACGCTCTTCCCACTCGCCGCGCGGGACAGGCTTGGCAACGACCGGACGACCGATGGCCTGGCCGATCAGGGTTGCGATTTCGATCTGGGTATAACGTTTCGGCCCTTCGATCTCGATCACCCGGCGGCCGGTCCAGATCTCGGTCATTGTCCTGGCGGCGATGGCGCCGATATCGGCGGTGGCGATCATCGGATAGGGCTTGTCGAGCGGTGCCAGATAGCTCGGCATTTCACCGGTCGCGCGCGCCGGCGCTATATCCCACAATGAATTCTCCATGAACCAGGTCGGCCGCAGAGTGGCAACCGGCATGGTCAGTGGCGCCAGCGCCTCTTCCAGCATGTGAACCTGAGTGATGAGCCCGAGGCCGGAGGTACGCTGGCCACCGATCGACGACAACATCACGACCTTGCCCGGCTGCGCGCGCTGGATGGCGGCCGCCTGCGCCGCCGCATCCCTGCGGGCGCTCGGGAAGCCCGGATCGGGTGCGAAATTCGGCGAGGCCATGACGAAGACGCCTTCGGTACCGTCGAAAGCTCGCGTCAGCGCATCGGCATCATCGAAGGTGGCGACGGCGACTTCAGCGCCGAGCTTTTCCCATTCCGCGCCCTTCGCCCGATCGCGAAGGACGGCCCGGACCCTATGCCCAGCGCTAATGAGCGCGCGTGCGGTCGTACCACCGACCTTGCCAGTGACGGCAGTGATTGCAAACATGATCTTCTCCTTGAAGATGTTGTTAGGTTTTGGAAGTCAAGCGGGCCGGTACGCCGTCAAAAATCGCCCGCATCACGCGGCGCGGCGACGAATGCAACACTTCCTGAGGATGTTCATGGCAGGCCCCGCTTTGGCTTCGTAAACATCATGCAATAGGATAGCTCATGACTTAAGTGCCGTTATGTCAGCTTATTCATGACGTAGAATCAACAATCGAGACACACCATCTTACGCGGGAAAACAGACTGTGATCGATGCAACCGCCGCTGCCGCCATCACCTGTTCATCTGGCATTCATCGGCTGTGACATTCCTGCCCGGCTGCGACGTTTTTTCCATTTCGATCAATAAGATTTGCAAATTCGGATATAGTCATCCCGCGTGAGCGGGAGTATACCGGGCCCCGTTCCAATCGGCCTTTGCGCCGTCACCAGACTCGCGGTTCTGTCTTTGGACCCCACCGCGCCATCGAGAGCGATCCCCGACAATGTCGGACCAGATTTTCCAGGCCGCCCCAACCCGGCGGGCCGTACCTAATTTTCGTGTAATCGCGCTTATCGTAGCAAGCGCCATGTTCATGGAGCAGCTTGACGCGACCGTGCTCGCCACAGCGCTGCCGACCATGGCGAGAGACTTCGGCGTCAGCGCGCCGGCGATGAGTATCTCGCTCACGTCCTATCTGCTGAGCCTCGCGATCTTCATTCCCGCCAGCGGCGCCATTGCAGACCGCTTCGGATCGCGCACCGTCTTCCGGTCCGCCATCGCGGTTTTCGTCGTCGGCTCGCTTCTGTGCGCGCAGGCGCCGAACCTGTTCTTCCTCGTGATCGCGCGATTGCTGCAGGGTCTCGGCGGAGCGATGATGCTGCCTGTGGGACGTCTCGTGTTGATGCGCAGCGTCGCCCGTAAGGACATGGTCAACGCCATGTCCTGGCTACTGATCCCGGCGCTTGTCGGCCCCATCCTCGGCCCGCCCGTCGGCGGCATGTTCGTGACCTATCTCGACTGGCGCTGGATCTTCTACATCAACGTGCCGATCGGCGTTATCGGCTTCATCCTGGTGTCGATGTTCATCGAAGAGGTAAAAGGGCCGCGCAATGGCCGCTTCGACCTTTCCGGCTTCATCCTGTCAGGCATCTCGCTTGGCTCGCTGCTCTTCGGTTTCGAAATGTCGAGCCGCGAAGGCGAAGGCTTTCTGGCCGTCTTCCTGATCTCGATTGGCCTACTGTTCGGCATCGCCTATCTGCGACATGCCCGCAAGCATCCGTCGCCGATCATGGATTTCTCGCTGATGAAGGTGCCGACTTTCCGCACCTCGGTCATCGCCGGCTCGCTGACGCGCATCAGCCAGGGCGCCCATCCCTTCCTTATCCCGCTGATGCTGCAGCTCGGCTTCGGTCTTTCGGCCGCTACAGCCGGCCAGATCGCCATTGCGACCGCGCTCGGCTCCATGGCCATGAAGCCTTTTCAGGTCCGCATCCTGCGCACGCTCGGCTTCCGCACCGCCCTTATCGTCTTCGGTCTGATTGGCACGCTCGGCTATGGAATGTGCGCCATTTTCCAGCCGAATTGGCCGTTGCCTGTCATCTTCGTGATCCTGTTCTTCTGCGGCTTCTTCATGTCGTTCCAGTTCACGGCCTACAACACGATCGCTTATGACGAGATCGAACGTGACCGGATGAGCATCGCGACCAGCTTTTATTCGACCTTCCAGCAGTTGATGCTCTCGCTCGGCATCTGCGTCGCCGCTCTTGCCCTGCATGGCTCGATGCAGTTCGGCGGCCATGCGAAGGCCGAGATGATCGACTTCTCCGTCGCCTTCATCGTCGTCACGGCCATTGCGCTGCTCGCGGTGATCTGGAACGCCAGCTTTTCGCGCACCGCCGGCACGGAGATCAGCGGCCACCGCAAGAAATCGCCCGAGGATTCACTCGGGGGACACTGATTCCCCGAGTGTCGAAAAGCTCGTCAGGAACAAGATACAAAAAAGGCCGGGCTAACCCGACCTCTTCCTTCATCGCCTCAACGATCTTTGCCAGTACGTCCATGGTCAAAGACCGAAAGCAATGCCTTACAGGGATTCGAGCTGGTCAGCCGACATCTTGCCCGAGCGCTTGTCCTTGACAAGCTCGTAGGAAATCTTCTGGCCGTCACGAAGAGTGCTCATTCCAGCGCGTTCAACCGCGGAAATATGCACGAAGACGTCCGTCGCGCCGTCATCAGGCTGAATGAAACCAAAACCCTTGGTAGCATTGAACCACTTTACAGTACCTGTGCTCATAACAATGACCTTTCAATCACTCATGTAGAGATCGCATCCAGACAACCGTCTGGTGCAGTAGACCGATTTTGAGAGGGAAGTTCGTCAATGTCGCGCAGAGTGCGTCGAGGCAAAGTTCGTTCACCAATATCGATGCACAGCTTATAGCTGAGGGCTGGATACCCCACAAGGCGAAATATCAGAAATATCGAAAATGACTAGATATTTCGCATAAATCGACTCGCGTGACATAAAACTATCGTTTATCGAGGATCAAATTCGAATAGTCTTTTTGTAGCTATTTCCGAGTTTTTTGCGTCGTCCTATATAAGATTCATCGGCACTTTTCTTTTTACGTCCCCCCGGCTTCATTGCGGCAATTCCGCCTTATTTCCGGGGAGCGCTGGAATTCCCAGCAATACGAATGCCACCCGATACAGGATGGATCTCCCTCCTTGTGGGCGCGGATGCTTACCCGCTCAAACCCACAGGAAACGCCAACGCCGACACAAACCCTGGAGGCCAAGATGGCGCCGCCCAATAAAGACAATCTTTTCGGGTCCAAGAGAGAGGCAGCGCTGGTCAAGTCCAGCCAGCTCGACTCCACCGTCAAGGAAATCATCGCCAGCGAACAGATGACCCGCGAACGCAAAACGGCACGCCTGAGGGAACTGCGCCTCGAGAAAGAGGCGCTTCAGCCGCCACCGGAGCCGAAGACAAAGGCCAAACGAAAGACGGCCAAGGCAGCCAAATAGGCAAAACTTGATCCGTGCCTGGCACGGTTCAGAGGCGGACGTTGCGCTTTTGGTGAACACAGCCTCCACGGACTGCGCATTGAACTGGCGGAGGCTTCCGCCCTAAATAGCGACCAATTGCACAATCCATCTGGAGCATCGTCATGGTCGCCGGCATTCACCACATCACGCTCATCACTCGCAAGGTGCAGGCGAATGTCGATTTCTACGCCGGCTTTCTCGGCCTACGGCTGGTCAAACGCACCGGCGGCTTCGAAGACGCCACGCAGTTGCACCTCATCTATGGCGACGCGATCGGATCGCCGGGCTCGCTGGTGACCTTCCTTGTCTGGGAGGACGGCTCTCCGGGACGTCCCGGCGTCGGACAAGTCGGCGAAATCTCGCTGGCCATCGATCCCATGAGCATCGGTTTCTGGCTGACGCGCGCCTTGAGCGCAGGGCTGAAACCCGAAGGCCCTTCCGAGGAATTCGGCGAACCGGTTCTACGGCTGAAAGACCCGGATGGCGTTATCGTCAAACTTGTCGGCGTAGGTGAATTACAATCGGCCGCACCTTGGGCAAGCGACAAAATCCCGCCAGAACATGCCATCCGGCGCATTCGCGGCGCGACGCTGTTCAGCGAGACGCCCGAGGAGACGCAGAAGCTCCTCTTGGAGCATTTCGGCTACCGGCTGCAAGCGGTCGATGGCGCGATCAGCCGCCTCATTTCCGAACCCGGTGATATCATCGACATCCGCGATGCCCGTGGTTTCTGGGCAAGTGCGCCGGGAACCGGCACGGTCGACCACGTGGCGTTTCGTGCCTCCGACGATGCCGAACTGCAAGCGGTGCGTACGGCGCTGCAGGCGATCAATTCCTGGCCGACAGCGATGCATGATCGCAAATATTTCCGCTCGCTCTATGTCCGCGAACCCGGCCGCATCCTGTTCGAACTCGCAACCGATGCGCCGGGCATGCTGATCGACGAAGACGAGGCAACACTCGGCACGCGCCTGTTCGCCCCCGATGACAAACCGGAACGGCTGGCGGAGCTGAGCGTGATCCTGCCGCAATTCTCAATGCCCGGCGAGCCGCGCGTCATCTATCGCGATCTGCCGTTCGTGCACCGCTTCTTCACGCCGGAGGAGCCGGACGGTACCGTCTTCATCTTGCTGCATGGCTCGGGCGCCAGCGAAACGTCACTGATGCCGATTGCCCATAAGATCGACCCGCGGGCAACGTTGCTCGGCGTGCGTGGCCGCGCGCTCGAGGAAGGCTCGCCGCGCTGGTTCCGCCGTGTCACACCCTTCTCCTTCGATCAGGCCGACATCGCCAGCGAAGCCGAAGCCTTCGCCGCCTTCATCGATGGCGCGATCCATGCCTACGGCCTTGATCCCGAGCGTATCGTCTATATCGGCTATTCGAACGGCGCGAACCTCATCAATGCCATGCTGTCGCTGCAGCCGCATCTCATCCGCCGCGCCGTGCTGCTCCGCTCCATGGCCGCGCTGACCGATCCGCCGCCGGCGGACATGTCGGACGCCGATGTACTGATCATCGCTGGCGAGAAGGACGACTATGGACACCACGCGCAACCGCTCGCCGAACGGCTTAATGCCGGCGGCGCGGCGGTGAACCAGCAAACGATCCCCTACGGCCACGAATTGACAGACGCGGATGTGCCGATCATCCAGGCATGGTTGAAGCGCTCGAACTGAGCGCTTCAACTCTTGTAATTGGAACCTTCAGGTGACGGATCACCCCTTGAACGTATAGGCGGCGATCGACTCAGGCTTCATCTCGATCGAGAAGCCAGGCAGACTTGGCGGCATGTAGGCAGCGTCGCGGATCACGCAAGGGTCGATGAAATGTTCATGCAGGTGGTCGACATATTCGATCACGCGACCATCCTTGGTGCCGGAGACGGCGACGTAGTCGATCATCGACAGGTGCTGCACATATTCGCAGAGGCCGACGCCGCCGGCATGCGGCCAGACAGGCAGGCCATATTTCGCGGCAACGAGAAGCACTGACAGGACTTCGTTCAGCCCGCCCATGCGGCAAGAATCGATCTGCACGATGTCGATGGCGCCTTCGGCGATGAACTGCTTGAACATGATGCGGTTCTGGCACATCTCGCCGGTCGCGACCTTTACCGGCCCGATCGCCTGGCGGATCTTGCGATGGCCGGCAACATCATCGGGGCTGGTCGGCTCCTCGATGAAGAAGGGCTTCGCAAAAGCGAGCTTTTGCACCCAATCGATCGCCTGGCCCACCTCCCAGACCTGGTTGGCATCGATCATCAAATAGCGATCGGGACCGATCACTTCGCGGGCGATGGTGAGACGGCGGATATCGTCCGCAAGATCGCGGCCAACCTTCATCTTCACATGATTGAAACCGGCATCGATTGCCTCCTGGCAAAGACGGCGCAGCTTGGCGTCATCATAGCCGAGCCAGCCGGCCGAGGTCGTGTAGCAGGCATAACCTTCACGCTCGAGGGTGGCGATGCGCTCCGCCTTGCCCGCCTCGGCCTTCTTCAGGATTGCCACGGCTTCGTCGCGGGTTAAAACGTCGGTCAGGTAGCGGTAATCGACGATATCGGCAATGTGCTCCGCATCCATCTCCGCCACCAGCCGCCAGACCGGCTTGCCAGCCTCCTTGGCGAGCAGGTCCCAGACAGCGTTGACGACGGCGCCGGTGGCCAGATGCATCGCGCCCTTCTCCGGGCCGATCCAGCGAAGCTGGCTGTCGCTGGTCAGATGCCGCCAGTATTTGCCGGGATTTTCCAACACGCCGGCAAGCTCCGTGCCGACGACCAGATGGCGCATCGCCTCGATCGCCATGCAGCAGATGTCGTTGCCGCGACCGATGGTAAAGGTAAGGCCGTGACCTTCGAGGCCCGGCTTGTCGGTATCAAGAATGACGTAGGCCGCCGAATAATCCGGATCGGGATTCATCGCATCGGAGCCGTCGAGGCTCTGCGAAGTCGGAAAGCGCAGATCGAATACGCGGAGATTGGTGATGCGCGTCATGGGAAAACTCCTTCTAATTCCGTCGGGCGATCTCTCCGACACTCACCCGAGGCCGAACTCTTCCCAGATCGCCGCATTATGCTCGCCGACATGCGGGGCCGCACGTTCGAATTTTGGCCGTTGCCCGTCAATACGAACCGGCGAGCGCGTGGTGCGTACGGAAACGCCGTCGTCGCGGGCAACCGTCTGCAGCATGTCCAGCACGCCAAATCCCTCGCTCTGCAACAGTTCCGGCCAGTTCAGCACCTTGGCACACCAAATGTCTGCCGGTTCCAGAATGGCCAGCCATTCATCCACGGTGCGGGTGGCTATGCGCGCCGAGATCAGCGCCTTTATGTCGTCGCGCGCCGTAAACCAGCTTTTTGGATCGTCGCGGTAGGGCGCGAGCTCCTCCATGCCGAGCAGGTCGGCGAGCTTCGAAATCGGCGTCATAGCGATGGCGAGATAGCCGTCGGTGGCGGGATAAACGCCATATGGCGCGGAAAGATAGGCATGCGCACTGCGGAACCCGGAGCGCTGGGGCAGCTTGTTGCCGCTGTTCATGTGGACAGTCAGCACCTCCACCTGCAGATCGACCAGTGCCTCCAGCAGGCTCGTCTCCACCAGCCCGCCCTCGCCGGTGACGCCGCGGCGCACCAGCGCCGCCAGAATACCCTGGGCGGCGGCCGCACCCGCCAGCATATCGCCGATCGCCAAGCCGAACGGCACCGGCCCCTGCCCCTCATCGCCATTCAGCCACATGACACCAGAGCGAGATTGCGCCAGCAAATCCTGCCCCGGACGCGACACCCAAGGACCTTCGCCGCCATAGCCGCTGATCGAGCAATAGACGAGCCGCGGATTGAGCTTCTGCGCAGCCTCATAATCCAGCCCAAGCCGCTCGATGACGCCCGGCCGGAAATTCTGTACCAGGACGTCGGCCTTGGCGATCAGCTTGCGCAGCGCCTGTATGTCGCGCTCGTTTTTCAAGTCGACCGCCAGGCTTTCCTTCGAACGGTTGATCGCGTGGAAAATGGTCGAATCGCCGCTCTCGCTATCGCTCAGATAAAGCCGTCGCGAGAGATCGCCTCCTTCCGGCCGCTCGATCTTGATGACCCGGGCGCCGAGATCCATCAGTCTCAGAGTGCAATAGGGGCCGGACAGGAACTGGCTCATATCCACGACCACCAGGCCGGCCAGCGGCAATTCCTTCTCCACCACCATGACTATTTCCGCTTCCCCCGCCGAATCCCCTGCGTCCCGCACCGCATTTTTCTTATGTGAATAGTATTTTCACATATGGATGACTTTTGCAAATGAAAAGAGTTGCCGTGATCACGCGATCCTTCAGCGAAGCCCACGCGAAAATGCGCTATAGCTTTCGCACCCATGCGGATTGTTGGAAGGAGATTTGGGAATGACGACAGTCAAATTGCTCGATGACGCGGAAGCCGAGGCGATCACGGCGGTGAAGGCCGTTTTCGATGACATCCGCGCCGTCAGAAAATCCGATTTCGTCAATAATTTCTGGCGTGGCCTCGCCAATGATCCGGCATTATTGAAGCGTACCTGGGAGGGGCTTAAGGCGGTGATGATGGCGGACGGCGCACTCGATCCGCTGGTTCGCGAGATGATCTATATCGCCGTGTCCAGCGCCAACGGCTGCACCTACTGCGTTCATTCCCATACCGCCGCCGCCAGGGCAAAGGGCATGACAGACGCACAGCATGGCGAATTGCTGGCCGTCATCGGCCTTGCCGGACAGACGAACCATCTGGTGACGGCAATGCAGATCCCCGTCGATCCGGAATTTGACGTCAGCCGCCGCTGATATCGCATAAAAGAACCCGCTGGCGCGAACCAGCGGGTTCCTCAATAAATCATGCGCTATTTCTTACCGGTCTGACTGTTCCGCCGCCTGGGTCTCGGCAGCAACAACGGCGGCGACATCGACACCATTGTTGACGACCAGAAGGCGCTTGCGAACGAGAACGCCCATGACCCGGGCTGCGGTCGAAAAGGTCATTGTATCGAGAGGACCTTCGCCCTCCCAGGGCTTGGTCAACCGCTCGGTGACGGCCGAAACGATGTTGTTGGGCACGATATCGGTGCATTCACGCATGGCTTCGAAAACGACGCTCACGGGAACGACCTTCCCTTCGAACATCACGATCGGTTCAGTGACTTCTGTGTCCCATTCCTCGAAAGCATAGAGCGCTTCCCTGAAGAGCTGCTGCAAAGTAATGGGGGCATGACCCTCATGAAGGGGCGGCAAGGCATTGCTCATGTCTGTCTCCTTTCAAGTGGAAGTCCGGCGCATAATTTGAAAAACTATCCGGTCTCTCGCGGAGAGGCCTACGCGCTGCTTCTGAATCTGGCGCGCCCCGAACGCATTTGATCGGACGAGCGGCGCGGCAAACCATTTTCCGACCGGCGCAACGCGGGATAACACGAAATGTTCCCACCGGTCATTTAACTTGATAGAGTCTATAGATTAATCTCGACTTGAAAAGCCTCTTTCGAAAGTTTCTGTGATTCCCTATATTTTTGAAGGGTTTCGCCGTAGGCTGATAGAATACTTCACCTTTGGAAGAGGCTCGACTCGCCCCTTCCGTAGCGAAAGGACAGCCATGAGCAACGATCATGGACACGATCACGGCCACCACCACGAACCTGTCGATTGGCGCGAACATGGCGTCAAGATCATCCCCGGCAATGCGCTCGATCCGAATACGGCGCAGACGCCGGGCATGAACCGGGCTACCGCCATCAATCATGCCCGCGCAGGCGCCGAGAAGATCTGGGCCGGAACGGTGACGATCCACGCCAACGCCAAGACCGGTGCGCATCATCACGGCGATCTCGAAAGCATCATCTATGTCGTCAAGGGCAAGGCGCGGATGCGTTGGGGCGAAAACCTGGAATTCGTCGCCGAAGCCGGCCCCGGCGACTTCATCTACGTGCCGCCCTTCGTGCCGCATCAGGAGATCAACGCCAGCCGCGACGAAACGCTGGAATGCGTGCTCGTCCGCTCCGGTCAGGAGCCCGTCGTCGTCAATCTCGACATCGAACCGGTGGAAAAGCCGGAAGAAGTGCTCTGGAAAGATCCAATCCATCGCTGATTGCACAATTTCGATGCAGTTGGAATCGTCGCGGCACAAAATCGACTATCTCTATAGAAAATTAGTTCTCGATCTGCGATGCGCCAAAAAGAGTTTTTCAGAAGTGCGGCGCACAACAAATGATCCTGCTTCGCGTGACCCACAACCGTCTGAGATGATCCATACGGTCAACGAGACAATGGCGTCTCAATCACATGGAACAGGATTTCCCATGACGAAAAAGTCTTCTGAAGGTCTCGCTGCCTTGCGCTTCTCGCGCCGGACCGGCCTTGCGGCTCTCATTGCCTCCGCTGTCGCCGTTTTCGGCCTGACGGCAGCCACCCCCTCCTTTGCCGCCGACAAGACGATCAAGGTCGGCATCATGAGCGGCGAAGATGAAGATGTCTGGCGCGTGGTCACTGCGGAAGCCGCCAAGAAGGGCCTGAAGATCGAAACCGTGGCCTTCAACGACTATACCCAGCCAAACGAAGCGCTGGAGCGCGGCGAGGTCGATGCCAATGCCTTCCAGCACCAGCCTTATCTCGACAACCAGATCAAGCAACACGGCTATCATATCGTCCGCGTCGGCTATACCGGCGTCTGGCCCATCGGCCTCTACACCAAGAAATACAAGGCGGTTGCCGACCTGCCGAAGGGCGCGGTCATCGGCGTGCCGAACGATCCGTCCAACGAGGGCCGCGCTTTGCGCGTGCTGCAGAATGAGGGCGTCATCAAGCTCAAGGACGGCACCGGCATTCTCGCCACCACCGCCGACATCATCGAGAACCCGAAAAATGTCGAAATCAAGGAGCTCGACGCCGGCATCGTCGGTCGCTCGATCGACGATCTCGATGCCGCCGTCGTCAACACCGACTGGGCGCTGAAGAGCGGGCTTTCGCCGAAGGACCGCATTGCGCAGGAGCCGATCGATGGCAACCCTTACCGCAACTTCATCGCCGTCAAGCAGGGCAGCGAGAATGAGTCCTGGGTGAAGACGCTGGTCGCCTCCTATCAGAACGATACGGTCAAGACTGAGTTCGACAAGGTCTACAAAGGCACCGGCCTCAGCGCCTACTAACACCAACTCGGCGCCGGGGGCAGCGCTGAGCACCAAGGCGGCTGGGGCATTTTTTGCTCGGGCCGCCTTCGGTGTTCCAGGATATCAATGCCCGACGACGCAAAGCCGAAAGAAGATTGATATGAATTCCTTCGTTTCCGCCACTGCCATCAAAGGACATGCCCCGCCCGGCACGTCGCAGGGCGATGAGATCGTCCGCCTCGTTGATGTCAGGCGCCGGTTTGGCACGAACCCTGCGCTCGACGGTATTTCGCTCACGGCCCGCCGTGGCGAGATCGTCGGCATCATCGGCCGCAGCGGTGCCGGCAAGTCAACGCTGATCCGCTGCCTGAACGGGCTGGAACGTGCCGACAGCGGCGAAATCCATATCGAAGGACGCAATATCGTCGGCCTGTCGGAAAACGAACTGCAGCCGCTGCGCCGCCGCATCGGCATGATTTTCCAGCATTTCAATCTGCTTTCGGCAAAGACCGTCGAAGACAATGTCGCCCTTCCACTGAAGATCGAAGGTATCGCCAAGGCGGAGCGGCTGGCGCGTGCCCGCGAGTTGCTCGAACTCGTCGGTCTTGCCGACAAGGCGAAGGCCTATCCCTCGGCTCTCTCTGGCGGGCAGAAGCAGCGCGTCGGCATCGCCCGGGCACTGGCCGCCCGCCCCGCCCTTCTCCTTTCCGACGAAGCGACCTCCGCCCTCGATCCCGAGACGACACGCTCGATCCTGACGCTGCTGAAGGATATCAACCGCAAGCTTGGCCTGACGATCCTGCTCATCACCCACGAGATGGAAGTGGTGCGCGCGATTGCCGATCGTGTGGCCGTCATCGATGCGGGCCGCATCGTTGAGAAAGGCCCGGTCTGGCAGATTTTCGCCAATCCGCAGACTGAGATCACCGCAAGCCTGCTCAGCACCATCCGCCCGCAGCTTCCGGAACATATCGCCGAGCGACTGTCGCAGGCACCGGGCACCGAGGCGATTTTAAGCGTCGATCTCGCCGGCCCGGCCGCGCAAGGCGCGCTCTTCGCCGAGCTTTCGGCAGCGCTGCCGCATTCCTTCCGCCTGGTGCACGGCGGCATCGACCATATTCAGAACCAGCCCGTCGCCCGCTTCTTCATCGCCGTGCCGACCCGCGACGCAACGCTGCCAGCGCAGGTGACTGAATTTCTGACGGCCCGGTCCGCCCGGGTGGAGGTTTTAGGCTATGACAACTGACATCATCCTCGGCCTGCTCTGGCGCTCCTTCTGGGAAACGATCTGGATGACCGGAGCATCCGGCCTGATCTCACTCGTCATCGGCCTGCCGCTCGGCCTCGCGCTGGTCGTCACGGGCCATGACGGCATCGCCGAACAGCTCACCGTCAACCGCATCCTCGCGGCGTTGGTCAACGGCTTCCGCGCCGTGCCGTTCATCATCCTGTTGATCGCATTCATCCCGCTGACGCGGCTGCTCGTCGGCACCGCGCTTGGCACGACTGCGGCAATCGTGCCGCTTACCATCGCGGCGATACCCTATTACGCCCGCATCGCCGAAGTTTCGCTGCGCGAGGTCGATCGCGGCCTGATCGATGCTGTACGCGCCATGGGTGGCAACCGCTGGACCATCATCCGGGAAGTGCTGGTGCCGGAAGCACTGCCCGGGATTGTCGCAGGCTTTACGGTGACGCTGGTCACCCTAATCGGCGCCTCGGCCATGGCCGGCACCATCGGCGGCGGCGGCCTCGGCGACCTCGCGATCCGCTACGGCTACCAGCGCTTTGAGACCGGCGTAATGATCGCCGTCGTCATCGTGCTGATCATCCTCGTCTGCGGCATGCAATGGCTCGGCGACCGCCTGATCGCAAAGCTCGATCATCGTTGATACTCATCGGTCAAATCCGATGACGGAATGCGGCTGCCGGATGGTTCGACGGCAGCCGCCCATCAGCTTGGATGAACAACTTCTCCTGCAACGTCGCCGGCTCATAGGCGTCGGCGCGAATTCACCCGCTGCCGTCTGCATGGCAACCTGCAACTTCAGTTTCGAGTGACCGGCTTCGAGCGCATCCGTGACACCGTTTCGCGCTCCGCCCGCTTGCAGCGCATCGGCGGCAGGCCCCGGTCCATCAGGTCCATATCTTCCAGCACCATGTCGCCCATTTTCTTGAAGGCGCTGTCGAGGGCACCGGCGCGATGCGCCGAGCGGATGAAGCCTTTGAGGCCGCGCACCGGATGATCCTTGCCAAGCGGCTCCTCCGGATAGACATCGCTTGCCGCAACGATATGGCCGGAGGCGACCGCAGCCATCAATGCGTCGAAATCCACGACATCGGCGCGGCTGAGCAGGATGAAGACCGCCCCCTTGCGCATGCGTGCAAAAGCTTCTGCGCCGAGGAAGCCCTTGTTTTCGCTGGTGACGGAGGCGACGACGAAAACGAAATCGCTGCCCGAAAGCACCTCGTCGAGGCTGGCCGGCTGGACGCCATGTTCCCTGAGGATCGAAGGCGGCATCCAGGGATCGAACACCCTGATCGTCGCGCGAAAGCCCGACAGCACCCGGTTCAGCGCCTTGCCGAGATCACCGAACCCGACGATACCGATATCGCTGCCAGAGAGCAGACGGGCCTTGGCATTGCCGTCACCGCCCCAAAGCTCTCTGCCCTCGCGAAAATCGAGATCGGCATCGACGATGCCGCGCGCCAGGCTGAGCGCAAATCCAAGCCCGATCTCCGCCACCGGCTCAGCGAAGACTTGTCCGGTGGTAACGACATGGATGCCGCGCTCGAACAGCACATCATAGGGCATGTTGTTGATGAGATTGCTTTCGACATTCAAAATGCAGCGCAGGCGCGGCATGCGGTCGAGCGTATCCTTCGAAAGCGGCGGCTGGCCGATGATATAGCGCGCCTCGCCGAGTACGTCGTCGCCAAGCCCAGCAATATTCTCCGGATCAGCCTCGACGATCCGGTATTTCGAATGAAGGAGCGACAGCGCATCCTTGGTGAAGATGAGCTCAAGCGAGCGCGGCTCAGGCGCACTGATGGCCAAAGGCCTGTTGTCGGTCGACATGAAAGTCTCTCCTTATTCCCAAAGACGATCCAATATCATCCGACCAGCCAAATCAATCAGAGCTCTTCCTCTTCCCCCGGCATGCCCACAGAGAAGGCGCAGATGCGCGAGAGATAGGTTTGCGGCAGGCCCGTTTCGGCGCCCCAGGCATTGAACTGATCCTGGATCAGGCGCAGCTCCTTCTTGGCCGGCTTCGGCTCCGAGATCGGCAGGCCGGAAAGACGCAGGCAGACGAGTACATCGTGGCTCGTGACGAAACTATCGCGCCCGATGGCGCGCAGGAAATATTGACCGCTCATACCCCCAAGCCGGTTGGCACGCTTATCGAGCACGGCGAGCAGGCCGATATGATCGTCCACCGGCCAATCGGCAAAGAAGCGCCCGGCGCTGCCATGCTCCTCGGCAAGTTGGCGAATGAAATGCGCATTGTCCCGCACGGACATGATCTTGGCGCCGTTGCGCACGATGCGCGCGTCGGAGGTCAGATCATGCCAGTAGTCGTCGGGTGCGAGGTTGAGGAAAGCCGGGTCGAAACCGGAGAAAGCCGCCTCGAAACCCGGCCATTTGGAATCAATGACATTGCGCACGAAGCCGGCATAGAAGACGTAGCGCGTCATTTCCGACAGCAACCTGTCGTCCGGCACGGCGCGCAAGGCATCGTGATCGGGCGCTTTTGGCATGAGTGCCTTCAGAGCTTCCGCCCCACCCTTGCGCTTTTGCGCCCGCTCCAGAATTTCCGCGAAGCTGCCCACATTTCTCTCCCCTTCGATGACCGCTCAAAGTCTTTTACGATCTTGTGCTTGCGCGCAAGATGATGCGCGACAGCCGGAACGCAAAAGGCCGGGGCAAAGCCCGGCCTTTTAAACCCACGTGGGAGATAGTCGCTATTCCGCGGCCGCTTCCGCAGCCGGCCGGCGGGCGATAGTCGCCTGCGTCAGCAGGAGTGCGGCGACGGCGCAGAGTGCGACGCAGCCGACCATGGGCAGCGCCGAGCCATCGAAAAACAGTCCGGCAATGATCATCGCGACGGCGGCGGCAGCGAATTGCAGCGTGCCCATCAGCGCCGAGGCCGTACCGGCAATCTCGCCATGATCTTCCAACGCCAGCACGCCCGTCGTGGGAATGACCAGACCCAGAAAACCGAAACCGATAAAGAGAAACACGATGAGAACCGGCAACTGGTTGAAGCCGAGGCTCATGACCACCGCCAGCAGTGCCATGGTCGTGGCAAAAGCGGTAACCGCGACGCGCATCACCCGCACCAGACCGAAACGCTCGCCGAGCCAGCCGGTGAGCTGCGACACCGAGAAGAAGGAGACGGCATTGATCGAGAAAGCAAAGCTGTATTGCGTCGGCGTCAGGCCGTAATGGTCGATCAGCACAAAGGGCGAATTGGCGAGGTAGACGAGAAAGCTCGATATGCCGAGGCCGCCAATGAAAGTGAGCGTCAAGAAATTACGGTCACTCAGCAGCAGACGATAGGCCGCCATCGCGCTGCGCAGGCCGCTTTGCGAGCGCTCTGCTTTCGCCCGGGTCTCCTCGAGTTGGGTAGACAGCAGGATCAGCCCCATCACCGCCGCGATCGTCACCGCCCAGAACACGCCGCGCCAACCGTAGAAGGCGATGACGGCACTGCCCGTCAGCGGCGCGAGGATCGGCGAAATGCTGAAGACGAGCATCAGCAGCGACATCAGCCGCGCCGCCTGAACGCCGGTATGCATGTCGCGCACGACGGCGCGCGGTACCACCATGCCGGCCGCGCCGCCGATGCCCTGCAGGAAGCGGAAAGCGATCAGCGTCTCGATATTGCTCGCCGTCGCCGCACCTATGCTCGCCACTGCGAACAGGCCGATGCCGAGATAAAGTGGCGCCTTGCGTCCCCACATGTCCGAAAGCGGCCCATAGAGCAATTGAAAGACGGCGAAGGGAATGAAGAAGAACAACAGGCTCAACTGAACGACACTGTTCTCCGCCGCAAGATCCTTGCCGATCGATGGCAAAGCGGGAAGATACATGTCGATCGCGAAGGGACCGATGGCCGAAAGCAGGCCAAGGATGATCGCATAGCGAAGGAAAGACGTCGTCATGATGATGATCTTTCAGAAAATTTGAGCGTGGAGACCGGATTGCCTTCGCGCCGCGTCTCCCGCAGGAGACGTTGAAAACAAAATGCTGCATCCGCCAATCGAGCCCGACAAAGGCTCAACTGCCTTCTCTTCGAAGAGCAAACCACCCGAAAATCGACGGAATGCTCAACGAATTCTTGGGTTGGGTTTTAAGAACGCCGCACGGTCTTGGGAGGAAAGCGCGGGCCTGAGATATACTTTACAAGTATGCCCATCGTTTTGGACATGATTGTAAAAATAGACACTATTGTCCAAATCGTCAATGCGGATTATCTTGATCCCATGAAAAGCCGAAGCACCGCCGCCTCGCAGGCAAAGACCGTAAGACCCGCCCAATGCCTGAAGCGTATTTCCATCCTCGACGCTGCGGCGGAAGTTTTTTGTCGCGAGGGTTTTTCCGGCGCGAGCATCGACGAGATCGCCGAGGAAGCCTGCGTCTCCCGGCAGACCATTTACAATCACTACCGCGAAAAAGAGGCATTGTTCATCGCCGTCATCGCCGACGTGAGCGGGCGCGCCAATACGGCTCTGTTCTCCGCGCTGGCCGCCTTCCCTGACAGACCGGAAAACCTTCGGGAGGATCTGATCGCCTTCGCTGTCGATATCAACAATAATTGTCTTTATAATCAGGACGGAAAATTCCTGCGTAAGCTCGTCCAGTCCGAAGGCCCCCGCTATCCGCACCTTTTCGAAGCCTGGCGCGAACACGGCCCTTGCAGGATCGGCAAGGCATTGGGCGCCATCTTCGCCCGCCTCCACCACCAGGGCCTCCTTAACATTCCCGACTGCGACCTCGCCGCTCGCCAATTCAGCGCGCTGATCAACGCCGACCTGCAGATGACCACACTCTTTGGTCAAACGCCGACGGAGGCAGAGATTCGGGGATCGGCGGAACAAGCCGTAGATATGTTTTTGCGGGGGTACGGAGTTCGGGCATAAGCCGGACTCTGAGCCCTGAGTCTACAGCGTTTCTCAAGCCCTTTTTACAACGATCGCAGCGCCTCAAACGCGCGCCAGACACCTTATCTAATTTTGCTTGTGCCCTTGCCATCCGCAGCGTTAACGTGAGTGCGTGGGGTCGGAGCTTGTACGATGAGCAATAGACATTGGAATTTCCCGGTGATGGTCATCTGCAAGCGAACGGGGAAAATCTATACCGTTGGCACCACGAAAGAGGCATTGGACATGCTGCTGAATGCATGGCCCGTTGCCGAAGGCAAGGCGTTCATGATGGCCCTGCAGATATGTGCGGATGTTGAAAGCGGGATCAGGCAGCCGCTGGACGCGCGCAACAGCTTCGTCGCCGCGGCCAGGGAAGCTGGCGTACCGATCGAAGCCACAATGGTCGAATAAGTCGCCTGCGTCCCCCGATCCTCCTCTCGCGCCTTGGCTTCGTGCCGCTGTCCGCAACAATGCTTGGAACGAAACCGTCGCTATCCCGTTTTAAAATGCCAAACGAGGAGCGCGATGTTTCAAACCGCCTGGAGAAAGCCTGTCGTCGTACGCCTGCCGAAAAATATCCGCATCATCCGGACGGCAGCCGAGGCCACGGATTGCTTGACCGCGGATTGGCCGGTACGCCACGGAAACGCCTACGAGGCGGCCTTGCGCGCCTGCATTGATTGTTTCGAAGGCTATACGACCGCGAACGAAACCCGCGTGGCTTTCGTCGCCGCCTGTCGCGAGGCGAATGCTCTGATAAGCGCGTAATACCGAAAGGCCGCCTTCGAGGTGCGAACAAGTATTGGGCTAAATCCGTTGCTGGAAAAAACCTGAGCTTGCCGGTCGTTAATTCAAAATTAAAAGCAACCGAATAAAAGCGTTCTTGGGTCGCTAGAATTCTGCTGAAAAACGCGATTCGCCCATGAGTAAACGACAGATCTGGGCGAACCGGAATTTGCAGGCAGGACGTCAGCGTCCAATGGCGTAGGGATCAGGGCCATGCATGGCTCTGGAAGCATGATGCCCTTCCAACGCGCCGGCTCGTCCGAGCCATGTTCCGTGTAACTTCATTCTCTTCCGACAGGACGCCCGAATTGTCGACGCCGGTATTGGTGTCTGATTACGAGGGTAAGCTGCCAGCAAACGTGCGCCCGGGGGCGCCGTAAAAGGACTTTGCTGGTCTTCGCGCGCGGCCGACGGCAGAGGAATGATACTCGCAGTCAGCTAACACACTAGGGGCGCGTCCATGACTTCAGTTATTTCTTCTCTGAGCATCAATCAGATTAAAGCTCTTACCACCTCAACGATTAAGCAGTTGACGACCGACGACGTCGCGGCACTGAGCACCACCCAGATCAAGGCGCTGAGCTCGACGCAGATTTCCGCTTTTGAAACGCAGGATATCTCCACCTTCACCTCCACGCAGATGGGCGCCGTATCGACGAGCGCCATTCTCGGTTTGAGCCTAGACCAACTTGCCGTTCTCTCCACGACCCAGTTGGGTGGCCTTTCCGGCGAGCAGGTCGCCGCGCTTACCACAGCCGATGTTGCAGGCCTCTCCACCGATCAGACCAAGGGTCTGACCACCACCCAAGTTGCCGCTCTCACCTCGAAGCAGGTTGCAGTCCTCTCCACTGACGACGTTGCTGCTCTCTCCACCGATCAGATCGGTGTCCTGAAGACCGCACAGGTCGCAGCCCTCAAGTCCACGCAGATCGCAGCCCTCTCCACGGATCAGGCTGCCGCGCTGAGCTCGACCCAGATCGCAGCCCTGACGGCCTCCGAAGTTGGCGCCCTTTCCACTGCTGACCTCGCAACCTTCTCCACCGACGAAGTCGCAGCCCTCTCCACCGCAGCCCTCTCCGGCCTGACCACCGATCAGGTCGCAGCGCTCTCTACGGATCAGGTTGCTGCTCTCAAGACCACCCAGATCGCCAAGCTCAGCACCAGCCAGATTGGCGCACTCTCCACCGACCAGGCCAAGGTTCTGACCACTGACCAGGTTGCCTCTCTGAGCTCGACCCAGATTGGTGCGCTTTCCACCGATGACGTCGCCGTCCTCTCCACCACTCAGATTGGTGCGCTGAAGACCGCGCAGATCGCAGCCCTCAAGTCCTCGCAGATCGCAGCCCTCTCCACGGATCAGGCGGCCGCTCTGAGCTCGACCCAGGTCGCAGCCCTGACGGCCTCCGAAGTTGGCGCCCTTTCCACGGCTGACCTCGCAACCTTCTCCACTGACGAGATCGCGGCAATCAACACCGCAGCTCTGTCGGGCCTGTCCTCCGATAAGGTCGCAGCGCTCTCCACCGATCAGGTTGCCGCTCTGAAGACCAGCCAGATCGCTAAGCTCAGCACCAGCCAGATCGCTGCGCTCTCCACTGACCAGGCGAAGGTCCTGACCACCGACCAGATCGGCGCTCTGACAAGCTCGCAGATCGGCGCCCTCTCCACTGACGATGTTGCCGCTCTCTCCACCACTCAGATCGGTGTCCTGAAGACTGCACAGGTCGCTGCTCTCAAGTCCTCGCAGATCGCAGCTCTCTCCACCGACCAGGCTGCCGCTCTGAGCTCGACCCAGGTCGCAGCCCTGACGGCCTCCGAAGTTGGCGCCCTCTCCACCGCTGATCTCGCAACCTTCTCCACCGACGAAATCGCAGCAATCAGCACCGCGGCCATCTCCGGCCTGACCTCTGATAAGGTCGCAGCGCTCTCCACCGACCAGGTTGCTGCTCTGAAGACCAGCCAGATTGCCAAGCTCAGCACCACCCAGATCGGCGCTCTTTCGACCGACCAGGCCAAGGCTCTGACCACTGACCAGGTTGCCTCTCTGAGCTCGACGCAGATCGGTGCGCTCTCCACCGACGACGTCGCCGTCCTCTCCACCGCTCAGATCGGTGCGCTGAAGACCGCTCAGGTCGCAGCTCTCAAGTCCTCGCAGATCGCAGCCCTGTCTACAGACCAAGCTGCCGCTCTGACGAGCTCGCAAGTCGCTGCCCTGACAGCTACTGAAGTTGGCGCCCTCTCCACTGCTGACCTCGCAACCTTCTCCACCGACGAGATCGCAGCCCTCTCGACCGCAGCCCTCTCCGGCCTGTCCTCTGAAAAGGTTGCCGCCCTCTCCACCGATCAGGTGGCCGCTCTGAAGACCAGCCAGATCGCCAAGCTGAGCACCACCCAGATCGGCGCTCTTTCGACCGACCAGGCCAAGGTCCTGACCACCGACCAGGTCGCCGCTCTGAGCTCGACCCAGATCGCCGCTCTTTCCACCGATGACGTCGCTGTCCTCTCCACTGCCCAGATCGGTGCGCTGAAGACCGCTCAGGTCGCAGCCCTCAAGTCCTCGCAGATCGCAGCTCTCTCCACGGACCAGGCTGCTGCTCTGACGAGCTCGCAAGTCGCTGCCCTGACGGCCTCCGAAGTCGGCGCGCTCTCCACCGCTGACCTCGCAACCTTCTCCACCGACGAGATCGCAGCGATCAGCACTGCAGCCCTCTCCGGTCTCTCCTCCGAAAAGGTTGCAGCGCTCTCCACCGATCAGGTTGCGGCTCTGAAGACCAGCCAGATCGCTAAGCTCAGCACCAGCCAGATCGGCGCACTTTCGACCGACCAGGCCAAGGTTCTCACCACCGACCAGGTCGCTGCTCTGTCCTCGACCCAGATCGGTGCACTCTCCACCGACGACGTCGCTGTCCTCACCACCGCCCAGATTGGTGCGCTGAAGACCGCACAGGTCGCCGCGCTGAAGTCCTCGCAGATCGCAGCACTCTCCACCGACCAGGCCGCCGCTCTGACGAGTTCGCAAATCGGTGCCCTGACGGCCTCCGAAGTTGGCGCACTTTCCACCGCCGACCTCGCAACCTTCTCCACCGACGAAGTCGCAGCAATCAGCACCGCGGCCATCTCCGGCCTGACCTCTGATAAGGTCGCAGCGCTCTCCACGGATCAGGTTGCTGCTCTCAAGACCAGCCAGATCGCCAAGCTCAGCACCAGCCAGATTGGCGCACTCTCCACCGACCAGGCTAAGGTTCTGACCACTGACCAGGTCGCGGCTCTGTCCTCGACGCAGATCGGTGCGCTCTCCACCGATGACGTCGCTGTCCTCTCCACCGCTCAGATCGGTGTGCTGAAGACTGGCCAGGTCGCCGCGCTGAGCTCTTCGCAGATCGCAGCTCTCTCCACGGACCAGGCTGCTGCTCTGACGAGCTCGCAAGTCGCTGCCCTGACGGCCTCCGAAGTCGGCGCGCTCTCCACCGCTGACCTCGCAACCTTCTCCACCGACGAGATCGCAGCTCTCTCGACCGCAGCTCTGTCGGGCCTGACATCCGATAAGGTTGCAGCGCTCTCCACCGATCAGGTTGCGGCTCTGAAGACCAGCCAGATCGCTAAGCTCAGCACCAGCCAGATCGGCGCACTTTCGACCGACCAGGCCAAGGTTCTCACCACCGACCAGGTCGCTGCTCTGTCCTCGACCCAGATCGGTGCACTCTCCACCGACGACGTCGCTGTCCTCACCACCGCCCAGATTGGTGCGCTGAAGACCGCACAGGTCGCCGCGCTGAAGTCCTCGCAGATCGCAGCACTCTCCACCGACCAGGCCGCCGCTCTGACGAGTTCGCAAATCGGTGCCCTGACGGCCTCCGAAGTTGGCGCACTTTCCACCGCCGACCTCGCAACCTTCTCCACCGACGAAATCGCAGCAATCAGCACCGCGGCCATCTCCGGCCTGACCTCTGATAAGGTCGCAGCGCTCTCCACGGATCAGGTTGCTGCTCTCAAGACCAGCCAGATCGCCAAGCTCAGCACCAGCCAGATTGGCGCACTCTCCACCGACCAGGCTAAGGTTCTGACCACTGACCAGGTCGCGGCTCTGTCCTCGACGCAGATCGGTGCGCTCTCCACCGATGACGTCGCTGTCCTCTCCACCGCTCAGATCGGTGTGCTGAAGACTGGCCAGGTCGCCGCGCTGAGCTCTTCGCAGATCGCAGCTCTCTCCACGGATCAGGCTGCCGCGCTGAACTCGACCCAGGTCGCAGCCCTGTCGGCAACCGAAGTTGGTGCCCTTTCCACCGCTGACCTCGCAACCTTCTCGACCGACGAGATTGCAGCCCTCTCGACCGCAGCCCTCTCCGGCCTGTCCTCCGAAAAGGTTGCAGCGCTGTCCACGGATCAGGTGGCCGCTCTCAAGACCAGCCAGATCGCCAAGCTCAGCACGAGCCAGATCGGCGCTCTTTCGACCGATCAGGCCAAGGTTCTGACCACCGATCAGGTCGCCGCTCTGAGCTCGACCCAGATTGGTGCGCTCTCTACCGATGACGTCGCGGTCCTCTCCACTGCCCAGATTGGTGCCCTGAAGACCGCACAGGTCGCAGCTCTCAAGTCCTCGCAGATCGCCGCCCTCTCCACGGATCAGGCTGCCGCTCTGAGCTCGACCCAGGTCGCAGCCCTGTCGGCAACCGAAGTCGGCGCGCTCTCCACCGCTGACCTCGCAACCTTCTCCACCGACGAGATCGCAGCTCTCTCGACCGCAGCTCTGTCGGGCCTGACATCCGATAAGGTTGCAGCGCTCTCCACCGATCAGGTTGCGGCTCTGAAGACCAGCCAGATCGCTAAGCTCAGCACCACTCAGATCGGCGCTCTTTCCACCGACCAGGCCAAGGTTCTGACCACCGAACAGGTCGCTGCTCTGACAAGCTCGCAGATCGGTGCACTCTCCACCGACGACGTCGCCGTCCTCTCCACCGCTCAGATCGGTGTCCTGACGACCGGCCAAGTCGCCGCCCTGAAGTCCACGCAGATCGCAGCCCTCTCCACCGACCAGGCTGCCGCTCTGACGAGCTCGCAAGTCGCGGCCCTGACGGCTACCGAAGTTGGCGCTCTCTCCACCGCCGACCTCGCAACCTTCTCCACCGACGAGATTGCAGCCCTCTCGACTGCAGCCCTCTCCGGCCTGTCCTCTGAAAAGGTTGCTGCTCTCTCCACGGATCAGGTTGCTGCTCTCAAGACCAGCCAGATCGCCAAGCTGAGCACCAGCCAGATCGGCGCTCTCTCCACCGACCAGGCTAAGGTTCTGACCACCGACCAGGTCGCGGCTCTGTCCTCGACCCAGATCGGTGCGCTCTCGACCGACGACGTCGCCGTCCTCTCCACCGCTCAGATTGGTGTGCTGAAGACTGGCCAGGTCGCCGCGCTGAGCTCTTCGCAGATCGCCGCCCTCTCCACGGATCAGGCTGCCGCTCTGAGCTCGACCCAGGTCGCAGCCCTGTCGGCAACCGAAGTTGGCGCCCTTTCCACCGCCGACCTCGCAACCTTCTCGACCGACGAGATCGCAGCGATCAGTACTGCAGCCCTCTCCGGTCTCTCCTCCGAAAAGGTTGCAGCGCTCTCCACGGATCAGGTTGCCGCTCTGAAGACCAGCCAGATCGCCAAGTTGAGCACCAGCCAGATCGGCGCGCTCTCCACCGACCAGGCCAAGGTTCTGACCACCGACCAGGTCGCTGCTCTGAGCTCGACCCAGATCGCAGCCTTGTCCACCGACGACGTCGCCGCTCTGTCCACCACTCAGATCGGTGTCCTGAAGACTGCACAGGTCGCCGCTCTGAAGTCCTCGCAGATCGCAGCCCTCTCCACGGATCAGGCTGCCGCTCTGACGAGCTCGCAGATCGGTGCCCTGACGGCCTCCGAAGTCGGCGCGCTCTCCACTGCTGACCTCGCAACCTTCTCCACCGACGAGATCGCAGCAATCAGCACCTCGGCTCTGTCGGGTCTGACATCCGATAAGGTTGCAGCACTCTCGACTGACCAAGTGGCCGCTCTGACCACCGGTCAGATCGCCAAGCTGAGCACCAGCCAGATCGGCGCTCTTTCGACCGACCAGGCCAAGGTTCTGACCACCGACCAGGTCAGCGCTCTGACAAGCTCGCAGATCGGGGCGCTCTCCACCGACGACGTCGCCGCTCTCTCCACCGCTCAAATCGGTGTGCTGAAGACTGGCCAGGTCTCCGCGCTGAGCTCCTCGCAGATCGAAGCCCTCTCCACGGATCAGGCTGCCGCTCTAAGCTCGACGCAAATCGGTGCCCTGTCGGCAACCGAAGTCGGCGCGCTCTCTACCGCCGACCTCGCGACCTTCTCGACGGACGAGATCGCAGCGATCAGCACTGCAGCCCTCTCCGGTCTCTCCTCCGAAAAGGTTGCAGCGCTCTCCACGGATCAGGTTGCCGCTCTGAAGACCAGCCAGATCGCCAAGTTGAGCACCAGCCAGATCGGCGCGCTCTCCACCGATCAGGCCAAGGTCCTGACCACCGACCAGGTAGCCGCCCTGAGCTCTACCCAGATCGGTGCGCTCTCCACCGATGACGTCGCCGCTCTGTCCACCACTCAGATCGGTGTCCTGAAGACCACGCAGGTCGCCGCCTTGAGCTCCTCGCAGATCGAAGCGCTCTCCACCGATCAGGTCGCCGCTCTGACGAGCTCGCAGATCGGTGCTCTGACGGCAACCGAAGTCGGCGCCCTCTCCACCGCCGACATCGCAACCTTCTCCACCGACGAGATTGCCGCGATCAGCACGGCGGGTCTGGGCGGACTGTCCACCGATGACATCGCTTCGCTCTCCAGCGCCCAGCTCTATGCCCTGACCACGACACAGGTGCAGGCACTGGATGAAGGACAAGTCGCGGCGGTCATCTCTGCCTACGCGGCCTACAACTAAAATCTGACGGATTGCGGCGCGGTTTCACCCGCGCCGCAAAAGACCTCGGCGCCGCGCGAGAAATTGCGCGGCGCTATTCTTTTGCGAGACACTCCGAGAATCCGGGTTCGTTTGCGATTCGACCGTCATGACGGCGAGCGGCAGAGCGGCCGCTACTTCCCGTTTTGACCGTTCGCCACCCCCATGCCGGACGACGTCACGCTCCTGCCCACGGGCGCCTCTCCTGAAAAACAATCAGTCCGACGCAAGCTAGCTGCACTAGAAGGGATGACGCTTTCGCTCGTCAGTTTCCCTCGGCCGCAAGGCCGCCTTGCCGCAGGATGTCCATGACCGTCAATATTGCACCTGTCTCGACCCAAGCCTCGCCGCTCGTCAGCGCATCGGAGAGGGCCCGGAATCAGCAATTGCCGCTTGCCGAGCTATTTCAGATCGCTGAAGTTTTAGGTCGCATAGGAAAACAGTCGCAAGCGGTCGAGCTTTACAAGACCTGGATCGCGTTCAACGACGCTAACCCCCTGCTGCATCTCGCTTATTTCAACTACGCTGTCGCCGCCAACCAAACTGGCGATGCGGCCGCGGCGATCCACGCGCTTCGCGCCTGTTTGAAGCTGTCCCCGGAGTTCGGACCAGCGCACATCAACCTCGGCCGCCTTCTGGAAGACAGCGGCCTAACCGGCCGGGCCGTCGAACAATGGCGAGACTTCGCAAAAGCGACCGCCGAGATCACGGCCGACAAGATCGGCTATCGCCTGATGGCGCTCCAGCATATCGGCCGCGTTCTCGAAGCCGGCGGTTTGCTGGAAGAGGCGGAAGCAGCTTTGTGGCAAGCGATCGAGCTGCAGCCCAGCAAGACGGAGGCGGGCCAGCATTGGACGTCGTTGCGGCAGCATCAATGCAAGTGGCCGACGCTCATCACGTCCGAACATGTTTCGGCCCGGCACTTGCTGGATGCGATGTCGCCCTTGATCCTCGGCTGCTATAGCGACGATCCCCTATTCCAGCTCGGCAAGGCCTACCGTTATCACAAATCGCTGATCGGCCGGCCCGATCTCCGTGACTTCCCACGCCTTCCGCCGAAACAGAAATCGGAGACCGGAGAGCGTTTGCGCGTCGGCTACGTCTCATCGGATCTGCGCGACCATGCGGTCGGTTTTGCGCTCAGGGAAGTGCTGGAGCTGCATGACAAGAGCAGCGTCGAGGTTTTCGCCTATTACTGCGGCGAGCCGCGCTCCAACGACGCGACGCAAACGCGGATCAAGAACGCGGTGGATTGCTGGCGGGAAATCTCCACGCTCAGCGATATCGACGCAGCAAAGCAAATCCGTGCTGACGAGATCGACATTCTCGTCGACGTCAACGGCTACACCAAGCATGCGCGGGCGAAGATCTTCGCCTACCGGCCTGCGCCGGTCATCGTCAATTTCTGCGGCTATCCCGGCACGACGGCCAGCCCGTTTCATCAATACGTCATCGCGGACGAGCACATCATCCCGCCGGAGAACGAAATCTACTATACGGAAAAGGTGCTGCGGATTGCCTGCAACCAGCCCATCGACCGCAAACGGCTGATCGCCGCACGGCCGACCCGCGCGGAAGCCGGCCTGCCGGAGGACGCCTTCGTCTACGCTTGCCTCAACGGGATGCAGAAGATCACCGCCAACTGCTTTGCGCGCTGGATGCAGATCCTTTCTGCGACACCCGGCAGCGTGCTGTGGCTGCTTGCGGAGGCCCCGGATGTCAACGAGCGCCTGCGCCAGTTGGCCGCGCAAGCCGGCGTGGCGCCCGAGCGCCTCATTTTCGCGTCCAAGGCGGCCAATCCGAACCACCTCGCGCGAATGGCACTGGCCGATCTCTTCCTGGACACCTTCCCCTATGGGGCGCACTCCACGGCGGCGGACGCGATCACCGTCGGGCTGCCGGTCCTGACTATGCCCGGAAAAAGCTTTGCCTCGCGTTTCTGCAGCAGCATCGTCGCAGCCGCCGGCGTTCCGGAACTGATCTGCAGCGGGCCGGAGGATTATGTAAGCCGGGCCATCGCCTTCGCGCAGGACCGCGAGAGCCTGACCGCGATCAGGGACTCCTTGCAGCGCCAGCGCGAGACGAGTGCATTGCGCGATATTCCAGGCCTCGCGCGGCGCCTCGAATACCTGTTTTGGCAGATGCAGGGCGAAATCGAGCGCGGAGAAACGCCGGCGCCGGACACGCGCAATCTTGATGTCTACTACGAGGTCGGCGCCGAAATCGTTCTGGAGAATATCGAATTCGAGGACGATCAAGCCTACCGGCGCCGCTATCTCGAGAAACTGGCCCAATGGAACGATTACGCGCCGCTTGCGCACGACAGCCGTCTGCTGAGAGAGCCGGAATCACTTTGAAGTTGAATTGCGGCAACGGCTGCAAGCGAAGAGGATATTATGACTCCTGTTATTCTTGTGACATTCGCCGGGCGGCAAAAGCGAATGGAGATTCTGACCAAATACATCCGCAAGGCCATCAATGAAGGCATCATTGATGAATGGCACATATGGGATTTCACGCGTTCCTCTGAAGATAACGAGTGGGTCACGCGCGAATTCGGCCCGGCGCGATATATGGGGTCCGAAGCGCCGTACCAGTTGAAGGGAGCGGTCACGCCGCGCTCCTCCTTCCGTGCGAATGCCAAGATAGACCACGATCTACATATCGCCGTTCTTCCGAATGGTGACGATGATAGTTGCTTCGAAATTGTCGTCGGTGGCTGGCAGAACACCCATTCCGCTCTTCGCAGCGTCAAGCGCAGCGAACTGAATAACTTTGGGAGCCGGGGTGAAACAACGACCATCTGGAGCAAATCGACACCCAGCGTTCTTTCGCCAAGCCTGCCGAACCAGGTCGTGCTCAGCATCGACTCGGCGGGTGCTCCCTCACTTCAGGTCAATGGCGTGACGATCGGCAAGTGGCCTGAGCTGAACCTGGGCTCCGGCGCATCGGTGATGGTGCGCGGCGGATGGGGCGCCGATTTGGAACTTTGCGATATAAATGCCCCCGTACGACGCTATGTCGGAAACCCAAATGAAAAACTGCCCTATTGGCAGGCCTATGACTACTACGCGAAGCGGCTGGAGAGATTTTCCAGCGCGGTATTTCTGAAGTGTGACGATGACATCGTCTATCTGGACATAGAAAAACTCAATGAATTTATTGAATTCAGAAGAGCCAACCCGAACTACTTCGTCGTCTCCGCAAATGTCGTGAACAACGGCGTCTGCGCCTATTGGCAGCAACAAGGGGGCGGACTTCCAGATGACCTCGGTCATTTCGAGCGCCCGCCTGGAGGGTTCGGGGGAAGCCTGTGGCAAAGCGCCGAGCGCGCAACCCGGCTTCACGATTACTTCCTGGAAAAGGACGAGAAGCATCTGCCTTTGCCGAACAAGGTCATCGAATGGACGGAGCGCCAGTCGATCAACTTCATATCCTGGCTCGGAAAAGACCTTCTGCATATGGCTCTTCCGAAAGGCGACGATGAATTTGCGCTGACGGTCGACCTGCCGACTTTCCTCGATCGGCCCACCGCAATCTATGCGGATTTTACCGTCAGCCACCTCAGCTTCGGACCGCAGGAACACGGGCTGGACGTGGATCGCTTGATCAACGCCTATGATGCACTGAGCTCTTCCCGACTTTAGTCCGCCCGACGCTGGAAGCTCAGGCATCTCTCGACCGATATAGGTGCGCGTTTCGTCTTGACTCGCGCCTGTACGGTGTCGGCCGTGCTTCTGCGCGCCAGTCTAGCGAATATTCATGACGGCAAAGACGAACGACCCAGCGGTAACGCAGACTGCGAGTGTCACGTAGTAATCCATATTGCACCCCCTTTCCGCACCAACGCGGTCAAGGAGTCATAATGGTCACAAAAAAGACGCAAGAAAGAACGCTTCGCGCACTTTTTCTGTCGCCTGGACTCATGCCGTTATCGTGAAGCGTTTCGGAGATCGTCAGCGGCTAAAGCAATTCCAGGAAAAATGCGCAGCGGCTTTCGGTCCGGAAATTACGAGAATAAAGAGATAGAGCGGTTGCGCGCTTCCGTGAAAAGCTGAACCGCTCTATCGAAGTTGGAAGTTATTCCAATGCGAAGCTCTTGCCTTGGCAATAATAAGTCGGCCCTCGCGGACGGCGGCAAATAGAGCAAAAATTGCTGCGATTGTTATTAGATCCCAAAGCATCGCTGGCCTCATAATTCCTGATAAAAGCGGCCGGGCTCCGGCAACCGTCGCCGCGGGACGTCTCATAGCTTCAAGGCGACATTGCGTTCGGGGGACGGCACAATCGCGGCAATATGTGAGGACACGCGAGACTCGCTGACCGCTGCCAATGACGCCGCGCAAGACCTATCAGCGTCCCGTCGTCGTTGCCCAAAGGCTGACTGACGGGCTTATGCCCTCTTGGAGAGCTTGTCTTTCCGCGTCTATCATTGTTGACTTCCAAACAATCATGATGCCAGCACGATGGAGGGGAAGATGGATAAATCGCTTGTCGAACGTTTGGCCGACTGCGTCGGGCAGATCGAGGAGTTCTCGCAGCGCATCTCTCGTATTCAGGCCGGAGAGATCCAACATCAAGCCAGATTCGGTGACGGCCCCTGGGAGGATATTACGGCAATCGTCCTCACGCACTATGAGGATATGCTGGAGAACTACAAATATTTCGCCGAGGATTTGAGACGCCGCATTGATAAGGGTGAAGGCTGAGCTGGCCTCGCCTCGTCGGCATCGAAGATCCAAGTAGGCGTCACTCGCTGCGCTGTTGCGGTCGCAGCCAGTCTCTTGGGCCATTGCAGAAACAAAAAGTTACCCAAACTGGTCGAATGGGGTTTTTTGAATCCGCTTTCGCCTTTGATATAGAATTCGATCATTCTAATATAAGAGTTCTGCCATATTTCCTCCCCCCGCCGAAACGCAAGTAGGCGGGGGCTTTTTTTAAGGTGCCATCGTTCCTGCTTGGTTTCGTGCGGGGCTGAACAAATGAAGGCTGCGAAGTCTTCCCGCTCCTCTCGCTACCGTCACGCGATCTGTCACGCGACATCCCGCTCTCGCTTCTGTAATCAATTCCGAAAATTCGATTGAGGAGCGAGATGATGTCGACTTCAATTTTGACGGCCATGACGGTGTGTGCGGGCATAACCACGATAGCGCTCATGGTGCTGCAGCTTCTTCATTGACTTCTGAGACGTTGCGCCGACGTTCGCGACTTGTCGGCGAATTCTCGCACTCGATTTTCGCGCCATTCCGGATAAAGTCGTCATAGTTTAGGGCGAAGTGGCCTCTTATCGGCGGCGGCTCCATTTTCGCGTCTCACCGCAGTGATCGGATAGTTCTCGCACATAGGGGACTTGATGCGAGCATGGATTGCAATTTGCGAAGCGACTTTGATCTTGCTGCCGGCTTATTGCGTGGCGGCAAACACTCCCTGTAGCGGTCAAAAAGGCGGCATTGATCACTGCCAGGGGTCAACTTTCATCTGCAGTGACGGATCCGTCAGCGCGAGCAAGCAATCGTGCGAGTCTTATATGGGCGGCGCATCCCTTTTCGGATCAGCACCTGGAGAAATGGAACCGACGACTTCAACAGATTGCTCCTGCCGAGGCGGATCGTATTGCGTCGGCCCCCGTGGCGGCCACTATTGTCTTACCGATGACGGCCGAAAGAGCTATCTTCGCAAATGATCGCTTTACCGAATGGAGAATGGGTTTGCATGAACCACTGAAAAGCTAAGAGCAGAAGATTGCAGAGTATCAAGAACATCTTCAGTTGATCGAAGAGCCAGACATCAGCCATTTTCGCAAAGAGGATAATGGAGCTGGGAGGAAATCGAGGCGGAGTACCGCCGACATATCGAAACCTATGCCACCCTGATTGCTCAGATTGATGCGATTTCGGGTATTTGAAGGCAGTGTCGCAGACTAAATTTGCGTAGAAGCCGAGCGTATCAGCCATCTTCAACGTTGACCGGCCAACCCACTGATTTCACTGGAGAAATTTTGGTAGCGGAGGAGGGATTTGAACCCCCGACACAAGGATTATGATTCCTCTGCTCTGACCTACTGAGCTACTCCGCCACTTCAGCGCATAGTCCCCTGGACTATACGCAAGGGCCAAACGAAACCGCCGCTCGAGGAGCGTTGGCTCGTCGGTTGAGCGGCTTATAAGGTGCGGTTCGGCTTTGTGTCAAGCGGATGATTTGGAAAAATCAATGCTTTCCCCCACGCCCCGCACCGCCGCCTTCAGGCCGCGACGGGGCTGGCCAGCAATGCCTTCAGCGAGGCTTCTGCCGTCGGTTCGCGCTCTGAGCGTTCGATGAAGCCGCCGCCGTAGACGCGGGCGTCATCACCCGGGGCGGAATAGAGAGCGCAGGCCTGGCCCGGAGCGACACCTGCCTCGCCGATCGTCAGGTCGACATAGATGCCAGTCGCATCGGCATGCAGCACGGCAGGGGCCGGCGCACGGGTCGAGCGGACCTTGGCGTAGCAGGCAAAACCCTCGCCGGAAGCCGCCTGCGCCAGCGGTTCGTCGCCCAGCCAGTTGACGTCACGGAGATAGACGCGGTGCGTTTCCAGCGCCTCCTTCGGGCCGACGATGACGCGGCGCGAGCGGGCGTCGAGATAGACGACATAAAGCGGCTCGCCGGTGGCGATGCCGATGCCGCGGCGCTGGCCGATCGTATAGTGCAGGATGCCCTCGTGATGACCGAGCACGCGTCCGTCGAGATGGACGATCTCGCCGGCGAGCGCCGCATTCGGCTTCAGCTTGGCGATCACGTCGGAATATTTTCCCTGCGGCACGAAACAGATGTCCTGGCTATCGGCCTTCTTGGCAACGACGAGGCCCATCTCCCCGGCAAGCGCACGCGTCTCCGATTTCGGCATGCCGCCGAGCGGAAAACGCAGATAGTCGATCTGCTCCTGCGTGGTGGCGAAGAGGAAATAACTTTGGTCCCGATCGGCATCGGCCGGGCGATAGAGTGCGCGGCGGCCGGGATGGTCGATCGACGGGTTCGGGCGGGAGCGGATATAATGGCCGGTCGCCAGCGCATCGGCGCCGAGTTCCTTGGCGGTCGCCAGGAGATCGGCGAATTTGACGGTCTGGTTGCAGGCAACGCAAGGGATCGGCGTCTCGCCGGCAACATAGCTTTCGGCGAAGGGATTGATCACCGTCTCGCGGAAGCGCTTTTCATAGTCGAGCACATAATGCGGGATGCCAAGCGTTTCGCAGACGCGGCGGGCATCGTCGATATCCTGGCCGGCGCAACAGGAGCCGGCGCGGTGCACGGCGGCGCCATGATCGTAAAGCTGCAGCGTGATCCCGAGCACATCATAGCCCTGGCGCTTCAGAATGCCGGCAACGACGGAACTATCGACGCCGCCAGACATGGCGACGACAACGCGCGTATCTTCCGGCCTCTTGTCAAAATCCAGTGTGTTCACGGTCTTGCCGCCAATCTCAGTCGATCTTCGGTGCTGTCTTCTGTCCACCGGTTGCCATGCAAAAGCGGCGGATTTCTATCGTCTGCGGCACGCGGCGGCTTGGCCGCCCGGCCTTGATGGATCAGGGATATAGAAAGGATTGCTGCCCGGCGCAAGGGGCGGCGAATCACCGGCTTCGCGACAGCGGACGAGGCCGCCAATCAACCTTTGGCTTTTAGCCGCTCGATAAGATAGAGACTGCGGCGAAGAGCCGTCACCGCTGCGCCGACCGCGACGATCCAGAGCGCGATGGTCAGTATCCAGGAGCCGCCGCTCCAGAGCACTTCGACAACCGAGAGCAGAGCGGCCGCGGTCATCGTTGCCATGCGATGCTGTTTGGCCATCGGCCCGCCGAAATCGCTGGGATTGCCGGTGGCGCGGCCAAGCTCGCGGACATAGGCGGTAAGAACGGCGAAGGCGGCGGCAGCCCAGCCAAGGCCGGGGGCGCCAATGCCATAGCCGACGCCAGCGAAGATCAAGATATCGGCGACGCGATCCGGGAATTCATTCCAGAACGGCCCATCCGCCGCGCCCTTGCCGCCCTCGACGGCGACCATGCCATCCAGCAAATTGCAGAGCAGGCGAAGTTGGCAGAAGAGTGCCGCAAGGATCAGGAATAGGGCGCGCAGCCCGCCACTGCCCTGCCCCGACAGCCAGAAAGAACCGCCGGCCAGTGCCGCCATGACGATGCTCGCCTGCGATATCTGGTTCGGTGTCACCGACAAATTCGTCATCTGCCGCGCCAGCCCCTGCGCCCAGCGCGTGTTGCGGCTTGCCAATGGCCGCCTGTCGCCCATTCCCTCGCCCGCCATGGACCTAACGCCTCCCGCCGGAAATCGAATAGTTGTAGATCGCCGCATAGCTGGTCGAAACCAGCAGCGGCACCGCGATGGTCTTCAATATCTCCGGCGTGCCGCTGAGCGCGTGGATCGTCACCAATATGGCCGTTGAGCCGAGACAGGCGATCAATGGCGGCGCCCATAGAACGGTGAAGCCACGGAACCGTTTGGACAGGGCTTCCACCACCGATTTCAAAAACAGCGTCAGGCAGCCGGAAAGAATGCCCTGGACGAGACCGGAGATCACCGGCTGCGGCATTGGATGCAGACGGTTGGCAAAGACGGCCCATCCACCCATGGCAAGGAAAGCGAAAAGCACGTGCACGATGCTGCTACCGGCCAGCGCCCTCACCCGCGCCGTCATGACACCGACCACCAATAGCGCACGAGATGAAAGAAGATCGGTGCTGAGAAGACGACGGAATCGAGCCGGTCGATCAGCCCGCCATGGCCTTCGATCAGATGCCCCCAGTCCTTGACGCCGCGATCCCTCTTGATCGCCGACATCACCAGCCCGCCGAAGAAGCCCATCAGGGTAATCACGAAGGCAAGCAAGCCTGCCTGCAGCGGCGTGAACGGCGTGATCCACCAGAGCGCAGCCCCGATCAAGGTCGCGCTGACGACACCGCCGACAAAGCCTTCGACCGTTTTGGACGGCGATAGTTTCGGCGCGATCTTACGGCGACCGAACAGCTTGCCCCAGACATATTGCAGGACATCGCTGAGCTGCACGACGATGACGAGGAACGCGATCAAAAGGACATTGCGGCCCTCATAGCCCGGTATGTGCAGGGTCAGCAATGCCGGCACATGCGACGCGCAGAAGACGCAGATCATCAGTGCCCATTGCACCTCAGCAATGCGGATCAGGAAGCGCTCGGTATCGCCGCGCAAGACCGCGATAATAGGCATGAAGAGAAAGGCATAGACCGGGATGAAGATGGAAAAGATGCCGTATTGCTCGGCCCAGAGCAGATAATATTGCACAGGCAGCGCAACAAAAAAGGCTGCCGCCAGCGCCCAATGGTCGGCGCGCCTGGTGTTGATCAGCGTGATGAATTCGCGTAGCGCCGCGAAGGAGCAGAAGGCAAAGAGCAGGATGACGCCGGCGCGGCCCGCCAGAAAGGCGATGCCGATCAGGATCACCATCGCCCACCAGGCCTTGATGCGGGCATTGAGGTTTTCGATCGCCGCGTTGGAACCATCGGGCGATAGGCGCCGCTGCAGCACATAGCCGACGACGGATGCGACGATCAGAACGCCGAGGATACCGAGGATAAGGTGGATGAGATCGGAGCTTGCTGCGCTCATTCACCGCTCCCCATTTGTTTGGGCGAGAGGGTCAGCAGCGCCGCTTGCGCCCGCGCCAGAAAATCCGCCTTCTCTTCGTCTGCACCGATGCGCAGCGCCTCGCCAAAGGTCACGGTACAGATCAACGGAATGGGCACGAACTCGCCCTTAGGCATGACACGATTGAGATTGTTGATCCAGACGGGAACAAGATCGATATCGGGGCGCATCCTCGCCAGATGAAATAGCCCACTCTTGAAGGGTTGCAGGGGTGCGTCGGTCAGGTTTCGCGTGCCCTCGGGAAACAGGATCAGCGAAGAGCCTTCGTCGATAGCGGCAGCCATCTGCTCGATCGGATCTTCCGTCCGCGCCTCCCGGTCCCGTTCGATCAGCACGGCTTTGAAGACGTCGCGGCCAATGAAGCTGTTCAGCTTCGATTTCAGCCAGTAATCGGCGCCGGCGACTGGGCGTGTTCGCCGCCTGAGCCGTGGCGGCAGCACCGCCCAGATGAGGATGAAATCGCCATGGCTGGAGTGATTGGCGAAATAGACGCAGCGGCCTGTGGGCACGCCACTTTCCCACCAGATCGCCCGCACGGCAGTAATAGCGCGCGCAAATAGCACGATCGCTACCGCGGCCGGTTTCGCAAGCCAGGCCGTCTCCGGCCTACCCGTGATATTTTCGAAAATATTCCGTTGTGACGCCCCCATGACTAAGAGATAGGCGCGTTCCACGGGTGCCGATAGTCTCTTGCGCAAACTTATCCACAACCCGTTTGCAATCATGAAAAACCCGGTGCAACTCACGTTGCGCCGGGCCTTCGTGTCGCTCTTGGGAGGAGCTTGACTTAGTCGACGTTGAACACCAACGGCTTTGCCTGACGGATCGCCTGATGGGCGGCCAGCTTGGCCAGAACCTCATCGTTGATCGCGCCGTCGACATAAAGCAGCGCGATGGCATCGCCGCCCTGCTTGTCGCGGCCGAGCTGGAAGTTGGCGATGTTGACATTGGCCGCGCCGAGCGTCGTGCCGATGAAGCCGATCATGCCGGGAACGTCGGTGTTGGCGATATAGATCATGTGGTTGCCTACATCGGCGTCGAGATTGATGCCCTTGATCTGGATGAAGCGCGGCTTGCCGTCGGAGAAGACGGTGCCGGCGATCGAGCGCGTCATGCTGTCGGTGGTGACGGTCAGCTTGATGTAGCCGTCATAGACGCCGGTCTTGTCGCGCTTGACTTCGGCGAGCACGATGCCCTTTTCCTTGATCATGATCGGCGCCGAAACCATGTTGACGTCGGCAACCTGATTGCGGATGAGGCCGGCCAGCAGCGCACTCGTCAGCGCCTTGGTGTTCATGCCCGCGGTAACGCCGTCGTAGAGAATCTCGATTTCCTTGATCGGATCGTCCGTCACCTGGCCGACGAAAGCGCCGAGAACGTCGGCAAGCTTGATGAACGGCTTCAGGATCGGCGCTTCCTCAGCGGTGATCGAGGGCATGTTGATGGCGTTGGAAACCGCGCCCTTGACGAGATAATCCGACATCTGCTCGGCCACCTGCAGGGCGACATTCTCCTGCGCTTCGGTAGTCGATGCGCCGAGATGCGGCGTGCAGACGACGTTCGGCAGGCCAAATAGCGGGCTTTCCTTGGCGGGTTCGACTTCGAAGACGTCGAAGGCGGCGCCGGCGACATGGCCAGACTTGATGGCGGCGGCAAGGGCTGCCTCATCCACCAAACCGCCGCGAGCGCAGTTGATGATACGCACGCCCGGCTTCGTCTTGCCGAGTGCGTCAGCGTCAATGATGTTGCGCGTCTTGTCGGTGAGCGGCACGTGCAGCGTGATGAAATCGGCGCGAGCGAAGAGTTCGTCGAGTTCCACCTTGACGACGCCCATTTCCTCGGCACGTTCCTTGGAAAGGAACGGATCATAGGCAACGACATGCATCTTCAGGCCGATGGCGCGGGCGATGACGATGGAACCGATATTGCCGGCGCCGATGACACCGAGCGTCTTGCCGGTGATTTCGACACCCATGAATTTCGACTTTTCCCACTTGCCGGCCTGGGTCGAGGCATCGGCGGAAGGAAGCTGTCGGGCAACGGCGAACATCAGCGCGATAGCGTGCTCTGCGGTCGTGATCGAATTGCCGAAGGGCGTGTTCATGACGATGATACCGCGGCGCGAAGCGGCAGGGATATCGACATTGTCGACGCCGATGCCGGCGCGGCCGACGACCTTGAGGTTCTTCGCCGCTTCGATAATCTTCTCCGTCACCTTGGTGGCGGAACGGATGGCGAGGCCATCATAATTGCCGATGATTTCGAGCAGCTTGTCTTTGTCCTTGCCGAGCTGCGGCTGGAAATCGACTTCGACGCCGCGATCGCGAAAGATCTGGACGGCGGTTTCCGATAGTTCGTCGGATACGAGAACGCGGGGTGCCATGGAGGCCTCCTGAAAGGGTCAACTGTGATTGAAATGCGAATGCTGGGCTCCGCCTTCCTGGCGGAGCCTGTGGACGCCATGATCTCAGGCAGCAGCCTGGGAGAGCGTCGCCTTCTGCGTTTCGAAAGCCCAGGAGAGCCAGGGCATCAGCTTCTGCATGTCGGCAGCTTCGATTGTCGCACCCGCCCATATGCGCAGGCCCGAAGGCGCGTCGCGGTAATGGCCGACGTCATAGGCGACGCCTTCCTTTTCGAGCAGCGCGACGAGGCCCTTGGCAAAATTCGCCTGGCCGTCCTCATCGAGAGCCGTAACGTCCTTGTCGACGATCTTCAGGCAGACGGAGGTGTTGGACTCCGTCTCGGCCTTGACGGCGAGATTGGCAATCCAATCGTTAGCGGCAACGAAGTCATGGATGACCTTGGCGTTGGCATCGGCACGGCCGATCAGCGCCTTGAGACCGCCGAGCTCCTTGGCCCAGAGGAGAGCGTCGATATAGTCTTCGACGCAAAGCATCGACGGCGTGTTAATCGTCTCGCCGGTAAAGATGCCTTCGATCAGCTTGCCGCCGCTGGTCATGCGGAAAATTTTCGGCAGCGGCCACGCCGGTACATAGGTCGTCAGGCGCTCGACAGCGCGGGGGCTAAGGATAATGACGCCATGCGCGCCCTCGCCGCCCAGCACCTTCTGCCAGGAGAAGGTGACGACGTCGAGCTTGGCAAAATCGAGGTTCTGGGCGAAAGCCGCCGAGGTGGCGTCGCAGATTGTCAGGCCCTTACGATCGGCCGGAATGAAATCGGCATTCGGAACGCGGACACCAGAAGTGGTGCCGTTCCAGGTGAAGACCACGTCGCGGTCGAAATCGACGGCGGAAAGATCGGGCAGCTCGCCGTAACCGGCCTCAAGCTTGCGGACATCCTTGAGCTTAAGCTGCTTGACGACGTCGGTGACCCAGCCAGCGCCAAAGCTTTCCCAGGCGAGCATGTCGACACCACGTTCTCCGAGCAGCGACCAGAGCGCCATTTCGACGGCGCCGGTATCGGAAGCCGGAACGATGCCGATGCGGTAGTCCGCGGGCACTTCCAGAATGTCACGGGTAAGATCGATGGCCTGCTTCAGCTTGGCCTTGCCGACTTTCGCGCGGTGCGAACGGCCAAGAGCCGCGTCGGAAAGAGCATCGAGCGTCCAACCGGGGCGCTTCGAGCAGGGGCCAGAAGAGAAATGGGTATTGTTCGGACGGATGTCCGGCTTGGCGAGCTTAGTCATGATGCTATCCTCTCAGATAGAAAGCTCCTCGTTGGGGAGGAGTGTCCCGCCGTCGGATATATTGGAAGCGGCCTGCCGGTGCAATAGGTAAATTGGGCGGATGGACAATGCTTCACGCATTCGTGCAGCAATGATGCCGATGGGATAAGCTTCGCACAGCAAAATCACGCTAGGTTAGTCACAGAAAAGCTGGCTTCTTTGCGGAGACACACCCATATGTATCGGCGTTGAATGGCTCTGCGCCAACAGATGAAGAACAAATGTCTTTAATGTACCAAGCCGCACTGTCCGAAAGCCCTCGCACGCCCGCGCAGCCGCTACTCGTTTACCTCATCAATATTGATCGAGCGACGGACAGACTGGCGGAAATTAAGCGGCAGAGCGATGAATTCGGCATCAGGATCGAGCGCGTCGACGGCGTCGACGGCGCTCTTTTGCCGCGGGAGCAATGGATCGACGTCGATCACGACCGTTTCCGACGTCGGCACGGCAGGGTCATTTTGCCCGGCGAATATGGCTGCTACCGCAGTCATCTGATGGCGTTGCGCCAATTTCTTGCCGACGGCAGCGAAGCGGCTGTCATCATTGAAGACGACATAGCGCTGGACGGCGATTTCCTCGCCCGTGCCATGGCGGCAAAGGAAGCTATCCCGAACGCCGAGGTCATCAAGCTCGTGAACCATCGCTGGGGCGGCTTCCGCGCCGCGGCCCAAAGCCGCACGGGAGACGTGATCGGCCGCTGCCTTTTCGGCCCACAGGGCTCGACGGCATGCTACCTTGTAACGCGCAGTGGCGCCGAAAAGATCGTCAAGGCGCTCGCGGTCATGTCCCTGCCCTGGGATGTCGCTGTGGAACGCGGCTGGGATATGCACACATCCATCTTCACGACGCGCGCCAACATCGTCGGCTTCAGCCCGCTGCAGCGGAGCACGATGATCGGCTGGCGTCGTGACTATCGTGCCGCGAAATCCGCTGCCTGGCGGCGCGTTCCCGCGCATCTCTTCCGCACATTGGATTTCTTCCGCCGCATCGCCTACGTGCTCACGACGCCGTAGGCAGCGACCCTACCAGGTGGTGATTCGCAACCCGATACGGATCTCGTGCCGCGACAGTGCACCGTCGCGACCCATCGTGCCGCCGGCGCCGGCCGACGCATCCGCCGCCGAATAACCGAACATATCGCCGCCGGCGATATGCGAGAAGCGATAGCCGAGATCGAGTTTCACATTCGGGGCCACTTCATAGGCGACTCCGGCCATCAAAGCATAGGTCATGCGCCAATCGCTTTCGCCGGGATAACGCGCGCTGACCGAAGCAGCACCACCGCAGCCGGAGACACCGTCGACACAGGAGCCGACAGCATTGACGCTGTTCCAGGAAACCCTCGTCGCGCCGAGACCGGCACCGACATAGGGCGTAAAGCCGGCCAGCGTGCCGAGATCGACATAGCCGTTCACCATCAGGCTACCCGCCTTGAAAGAAGAGCGCGCTTTGGTGGAGCAACCCGTACCGGCTGCGCCGCCTGCGCAGGGCGACGCGCTCGAAATCCGGCCATCGAAATCGCCGCTGAAATAGTCGCCGGTGATATCGGCACGAAGCAAGTCGTTGAATTGATAACCAACGCCGAGGCCACCCGAAAAATCGCCGCTGAAGCGGTTGGAATCAAAGCGGCTGGAGCTGTAATCGCCGCTGGTGGGGTCATAAGCGCGGAAGGTTGTGTCGTTGTGGCTGGCGTTGACCGCATAGCCGAGATCGCCCCGCACGTACCAGCCCCTAGCATCCTTGACGCTGACTTCGGGCATCTTGATCTCCGGCGGCAGATCACCCGCAAAAGCAGTGCCCGCAACCGCGCTCGCCATCATCGCGGCCAGCGCAAAAGCGTCGAAACGGATCATTACCCCTCGCCTTCCAACCTCGGGCCGATACCCGCTTTCAAGCCGGCCTGCCCTTGTCGTACCCGCCGTTCTGGCTCTCCGAGAGGAGAGACCGGGCTGAGCCACAGCCATTGTCATTTCATTAACCATAGGGAATTCATGGTTAACGAAGGTTTAAAACGCGGTTGAATTGCTTAACAGCGACAGAAAAAAGTAAAAAGCCGCCCGGACGAACCGGACAGCTTTTCAAGGGCTTGGGCGTGGAAAGGCTTACTTGTAGACCGGCTGCGGCTGGACAGGGATATCGGCCGGCGGCATGTAGCTGGCTGTCTGGCAGCCGCCAAACGTATAGCGGGCACCGAGGCGGGCTTCATGCAGGTTGAGGCCCTTGTCGTAGCCCGGACCGCCGTTTTCCGCATAGCCGAACATATCGCCGCCTTCGATGTGGCGGTAACGATAGCCGACATCGGCCTTGAGATTGCACGAGAGATCGATCGAAGTACCGGCCATCAGCGCATAGGTGAAGCGCCAGCTACCGCGACCATTGTGGGTAACGGTTTCGTCGCAGGAGCTCGAATCGGCGTTGGAGCAGGAGGTATTCTTCAGGTTGCTCCATTTAACGTAAGTGCCGCCAAGACCACCGCCCACATAGGGGGTGAAGATGCCGTAGGTGCCGATATCGACATAGGCGTTGGCAAGCAAGCTATAGGCCGTCAGCGACGCCACATCTCGGGAGGTCGCGGGCACGGCGGTGAAACCAGGTCCGCAGGCTCCGCAATCGCCGCTTGTCGAGCCCTTGAAATCCGACTTGAAGAGATAATCCAGCGTCACGTCCGTGCGCAGGTAGTTGTTGATCTGGTAACCGACACCGCCACCCAGCGTGAAATTGTCATCAAGCTTTGCGCTGTCGAAATCGACAAGGCTGGAATTGGAGCCCTGGAAATAGTTGGCGCCACGCAGATCGGTGAAGGCATAACCGACATCGCCGCGCAGATACCAGCCGCTGGATTGGCTGACGGCAACTTCCGGCGCCGGCTGAGCCGGTTCCGGCGTATAGAGATCGGCCGAAAAAGCGGATGTGCCGACAAAGAGAGCAGCAGCGGCCCCAATCAAAGTTTTCATCATGGCTTTGGCTCCAAATTTATTGCCATTGGCACGGCAAAAGCCTGCCAACCGAAAGACATGATATGGATAATGAATGATAAGGGTTAAAACCCAATTAACTACGAATATTTACTCTATTCAGTCGGCGGATATACTTGACTCTGTACATTAGCGATTCGTAAAACTAGGCGTACGAAACCGCAATGTCTTTGATTGACTTGGCTTTTCCCGTTACAGGAACAGGACACCTCGCGCCGCAGGAAAAGCCAGAGCGCGCGCACCCGGCCATTCTTATATCGCATATCTGGTTCAGAATTATTCGCCCAGGACTTGCTCCATGGAGATGCGAAACGCAATCCGTGGATGATACGGAGCCGGCGCATCACGGCGTTGATCGTCGCTGTCGGATCGCCGACGGCCGCGGAGATCGAGCCTCTCCGCAGGCTTCGCCAAGGTTTGGCGTAACCTTGCTTTCGGATTGGCCTCCACCCAAGTGAGGTAGCTGCCCCAGGCATCAAGATGTTTCCCAGCTTTTAAACCAATTGGCAATAATCGGGCCGCTACCATGACCGCAGCCGGGGGCGCAAGTATGGAGGAAGTCGTTGACTTACTTTCGCAATCTGGGTGCCGGCCTGTGCCTTGCATTTAGCTTTCTGGCGACCGCCGCCCTCGCCGGCCCAGTTCCCACACTGCCGGCCGCAGCGACGAGCTGGAACAAGGGACGAGAGACGGGATTACCCATCCCTCGCTACGTGTCGCTGAAAGCGTATAAAGCGCGTATGCGCGTTGGGCCATCGACGATTTATCCAACCAAATGGATCTATATGAAACCCGGCCTGCCGCTGGAGATCATCGACGAATACGGCCATTGGCGACAGGTGCGCGATGATATCGGCACGACCGGATGGATGCATAGCGCCCTTCTTTCGGGGCTGCGCACGGCGGTCGTCGGGCCATGGCTGAAGACAAACGCGATGCTGCGCGGAAGCCCGGAAACGACGGCCACACTCATCGCTGAACTGCAGCCCGGCGTCTTGCTGTCGCTACGCTCCTGTACCGGCGCTTGGTGTAGCGTCTCCGTGCAGAAGCATTCCGCGAGCGGCTATGTCAGGCAGAACATGCTCTGGGGTGCTTATCCCGGCGAAATGTTTCGGTGATCCTCTTGCCGCGAGCAATATCAACGGCCGCCCCATCAGGCGGCCGCGGATTTCTTGCCGATAACCGACAGCTTAATCAGGCAGCGTTGCGAACGCTCGAGATCACATCGATCAGACCGCCGACGATGCGCTCGATCTGACCACGGTCGTCGCCTTCCGCCATGACGCGGATCAGCGGCTCGGTGCCGGAGGGGCGGATAACGAGGCGGCCATTGCGGGCAAGCTCACTTTCGGCATCGGCGATCGCCTTGCGCACCTGCATGTCTTCCAGCGGCTTGCCGCCGGAAATGCGGACATTGCGCAGAAGCTGCGGCACCGGTTCGAAGCGGCGGCAGACTTCGCTGACCGGCTTGCCGGTGCGCTTGACCGCAGCCAGGATCTGCAACGCCGCCACAAGGCCATCGCCGGTCGTGCCATAGTCGGAGAGCACGATATGGCCGGACTGCTCGCCGCCGACATTGTAATTGTGCTGGCGCATATGCTCGACGACATAACGGTCGCCGACCGCGGTGCGGGCAAGCGCCATGCCCTTGTCTTCCAGGAAGCGTTCCAGACCGAGATTAGACATGACGGTCGCGACGATGCCATTGCCGCGCAGCAACTGGCTCTCGGCCCAGCTCTCGGCGATGACGGCCATCAGTTGGTCACCGTCAACAATCGTGCCGGTTTCGTCGACGATGATGACGCGATCGGCGTCGCCATCGAGCGCGATGCCGATATCGGCACGCACTTCGTCCACCTTCTTCTGCAGCGCGACCGGGCTGGTGGAGCCGCAATTGAGATTGATATTGGTGCCGTTCGGCTCGTTACCGATGGTAACGACATCGGCGCCGAGTTCCCACAGTACGGCGGGCGCGACCTTGTAGGCGGCGCCATTGGCGCAATCGATGGCAATGCGCAGGCCCTGCAGCGTCACATCGCGCGGCAGCGTGCGCTTGGCATGTTCGATATAACGGTCATGCACGCCGTCGACGCGTTTGGCGCGGCCGATGTTTTCCGACTTGGCGAGATGCGCCGTCATGTCCTTTTCCAGCAGATCCTCGATCTTCGTTTCGAGATCGTCGGACAGCTTGTAGCCATCGGGGCCGAAAAGCTTGATGCCGTTGTCTTCGTAAGGATTGTGCGAAGCAGAGATCATCACACCGATATCGGCGCGCAGTGACCGCGTCAGCATGGCGACGGCAGGCGTCGGAATCGGACCGAGAACGAAGGCGTCGACACCGGCTGCGGTGAAACCCGCCACCATGGCGTTTTCCAGCATGTAGCCGGAGAGACGCGTATCCTTGCCGATGACCACTCGATGGCGATGACTGCCCCGATGGAAAATCGTGCCGGCGGCGATACCCACGCGCATGGCGAGATCCGGCGTCATCGGATAGATATTGGATTGTCCGCGGATTCCGTCCGTTCCGAAATAGCGACGTTTCATATGCACTCCCGTGATTGCAGCGTCCCTTTGAGGGACTGCGGCATCCCGTTCTCCTCCCCGGAATTCCATGGGCGGCGCGAACATCGATGCTTGAGGCTCATGCCATAGATTGCAAACCTCGGCACTTAAATTACCAAGAAAACGTATTACAACGCGTTACTGTTAATAAGCACTAAAAAAGGTCAGTTCTCCACTGAAACAGACCGGCCTCCTAGTCTATCGGCGTAAATCGGGTGGCCGTTGGGACGGCAGCGGTTGGAAGCCAGACGACTGAACCGCACTGGCAGCCCGACGTCACACCGATCAACAGCAACGGCCCTGTTTGCCTTGAGCCTGAACAGGCGGGCAAGGAACTGTTCCAAACGAACAGAACACGCAACAATCGCCCGCCCTCGGTCGAAGAACGGCACCGCAGCTTTTGCACTCGTAGAAATATTGGCACGCGTCAGTTGGCATTGTTTCTGACGCTTTGAAGCCGCAGATTGGACAGGTAATCGTTGAGCTGAGGATCACGGATACTTCACGCATAAAGATATCCAATCGTCATTAGGGCAACACCGGTGATGAGATCGCCAGGGAACGGGTTACACACCTGGCGCACGCTCAGCATCGATGCCTCCGCGACATGAATACAGGCAGGGCGATGCGCTGTTCGCTGTCGACACCTCGAGTCACACGTAGCAACCCGCTTTCCCGCTTGAACTTCGACGTTCCGGTCATCACCGGTATCGAACCGTCTCCGTTCGTCACCCCGGCTATCAAGAAAAAGGCCAGCTCCCTGTTAAAAAAGGAACTGGCCTCTTCGTCTACATGTTCAATCGGCTCTGTGCGTCAGCGTGGCTGCGGTTCGAAACCGCCCTCGGGCTCATCACCCTTGGTGCCGAGCGGACCGTCCTTCTTGGCGCCGGTCTTCGGGACCGCCGAGCCGCGACTCGGAGGCGTATCGTCACCGAGATCGCGGGCGGGCTTTTCGCCGCGAATGAGCGCCTTGATCTCTTCGCCGGTCAGCGTTTCGTATTCGAGCAGGCCTTCGGCCAGTGCCACGAACTCGTCGTGCTTGGTGGTGATGATGTCCATAGCCTGTTTGTAAGCCTGGTCGATCAGACGACGAACTTCGTTGTCGATCTTCTGAGCGGTCGCCTCCGAGACATTCTTCGATTGCGAAACAGAGTGGCCGAGGAAGACCTCCTGCTGGTTTTCACCATAGGCAACCTGGCCGAGCTCATCGGAGAAGCCCCATTGCGTGACCATGGCGCGAGCAAGCTTGGTCGCCTGCTCGATGTCCGAGGACGCGCCGGAGGTGATGTTCTCCTTGCCGAAGGTCAGTTCTTCCGCAACGCGGCCGCCCATCATGATGCAGAGGCGCGACACCATCCACTTATAGCTCATCGAGTAGCGGTCGCCCTCGGGAAGCTGCATGACCATTCCGAGCGCACGACCGCGCGGAATGATGGTCGCCTTATGCAGCGGATCGGCGATGGCGACATTGAGCGCCGTAATCGCATGGCCAGCTTCGTGATAGGCCGTAAGCTTCTTTTCCGCCTCGGTCATCGCCGAAGAGCGGCGCTCGGCGCCCATCATGATCTTGTCCTTGGCGTCTTCGAATTCCTGCATGGTGACCAGGCGCTTGTTGCGGCGCGCGGCCATCAGGGCGGCTTCGTTGACGAGGTTCATCAGGTCGGCACCGGAGAAGCCGGGCGTACCGCGGGCAAGCGTCTTCAGATCGACGTTCGGAGCCAGCGGAACGTTGCGGGCGTGTACTTTCAGGATACGTTCACGGCCGACAATGTCCGGGTTCGGCACGACGACCTGGCGGTCAAAGCGGCCGGGACGCAGCAGCGCCGGATCGAGAACGTCAGGGCGGTTGGTAGCGGCGATGAGGATGATGCCCTCATTAGCTTCGAAACCGTCCATTTCGACCAGCAACTGGTTCAGCGTCTGCTCGCGTTCGTCGTTACCGCCGCCGAGACCGGCGCCACGATGGCGCCCGACGGCGTCGATTTCGTCGATGAAGATGATGCAGGGCGCATTCTTCTTCGCCTGTTCGAACATGTCGCGGACGCGGCTTGCGCCGACGCCGACGAACATTTCAACGAAGTCGGAACCGGAAATGGTGAAGAACGGCACATTGGCCTCGCCGGCAATGGCGCGCGCCAGAAGCGTCTTACCCGTGCCGGGAGGGCCGACGAGCAGAACGCCGCGCGGAATACGGCCACCCAGGCGCTGGAACTTCTGCGGGTCGCGCAGGAATTCCACGATTTCTTCCAGATCCTGCTTGGCTTCGTCGACACCGGCAACATCATCGAAGGTGACGCGGCCATGCGCCTCCGTCAAAAGCTTCGCCTTGGACTTGCCGAAGCCCATTGCACCGCGCGAACCACCCTGCATCTGCCGCATGAAGAACAGCCAGACACCGAGGATCAGGAGCATGGGCAGCAGCGTGCCGAGATAGCTCAGGAAGCTCGAGGAGCCATCCGACTCCGGACGGCCGACAATGTTGACGTTCTTGCTTTGCAGGCGATCAAGCAGGCTGTCGTCCACGACCGGGGCATAGGTCTGGAAGGTTGTACCGTTTTCGACATAGCTGCCGACCACGCGATTGCCAGTGACGGTGACGTCACGGACGCGGCCTGAATCAACTTCCCGAAGGAACTGCGAATACGGAATTTCCCTGGAGCCTGTTTGTGCCGGCGCGTTCTGGAACATACTGAACAGAGCAATCAGCAGCAAAGCTATGATTGCCCACAGAGCGAAATTACGAAAATTAGGGTTCATCGAACTCCCCAGCACTGAAACTTCCGCCGCTGAGCGGCGGCATTACTTGATCCCTAACATAGGGTTGCGCCAAGCCCTTGCCAAGGCAAACCGCATCGCCACATGTTTTTTCCGTCAATAACTCTCAAAGTGGCGGCCGAGTATAGGGTTCACGGCCAAAGCAAGTCGCCAACCGATCCGCAAATGTGAGATCGAATCGTGTCAAAAAGCGGTCGAAAGGCGCAAGATGGGGTGTAATTGTGGCCGACACGGTGCTCCGGCCAGCGCCGGCGGTCACCCGTGGCAACACGGCCCGAGCACGCTGCACAGCGCCCTTCGGCAGCCTCTCCGGAAACTCCGCCGCACCCCTCTCCCCCGCCGCTTCGATGCGGATAGTGGCCGGATCGTGATTGACGATCCGGAAGCGGCCATCCCATATGCCATCGGCTCCCGGCGCAAGCACAAGGGGCTGGATGTCGCGGCTTTCACGCATGAGATAAAGCCCGTCCCGGCGCAGGTCGAAGACGACACCGCCCGCCGTACGCCGCCCCGGCTTTCCCTCGCCGATGAAATCCAGGATACGACGCATCCGCTCGCGGCCCGGACCATAGGGCTCACCGCCGAATGCGGCGGCGAGATAGGAGAGCGCATAGGAGAGCACGACCTCATCGACCGCCAGCCCATCGCGGCTGACGACGCAAAGCACGCTCGCATGAACAGTCACATATCTATCCAGCCAGGCGGCGGCTTCCTTCGAGAGCGCCGCGCGAGCCGCGCCATCATCAAGCACAGAGAGCGGCACGACATCCTCCGCCAGGCGTTTGCGCATGCGTACGCGCTCATAGCGGACATCCTCATTGCTCGGATCATCCAACCAGGACATGCCCCGCCGCGTGAGATAGGCGCGGATATCGGCCCGCCGGCAGGCGAGAAACGGCCTGACGATCCAGAGGCGCCGATCGAAGAGCATGGCATCGGCAATGCCGGTGCCGGCAACGCCCTCACCTTCGCTTAAACGTGCCGCGCGCATGGCCAAGGTCTCGCGCTGGTCATCAAGCGTATGCGCGGTAACGACCACGTTGGCAGAGATATCAGCCGCGATATCGGCAAGCAGCCCATAGCGCGCCTCGCGGGCTGCAGCCATGATACCGCTCTTCGGCTTCTCGCCCTCCCAGCGACGAATGATGTGGGGCACGCCAAGCGATGCGCAGAGAGCGGCGACATCGCGCGCTTCACCGGCAGACTCCGACCGCAAACCATGATCGATCGTGGCGGCGGAAAGGGTGATGCTTGAATCCGGGAAGGACCGCAACTGTTCGGAAAGGGCAACCAGCAGGCCGGTGGAATCGCTGCCGCCGGAAATGGCGACCAGAATATGGGCAGGCTTGAAAAGGGAATAAATAAAATCGGCCGCTGCAGCGGCTGGCATCTGGGCCGTGGCAGCAACAGTCACAGCGTCACCGGACATCGCAATCAGCAGGCAAGACGCTTTTGTTCGCTGGCTACCTTGTTGGTAACGGCCTTCGAAGCCTTCGGATAGCGTTTGGTCACTTCGCGCAGCGTTGCGCAGGCCGTATCCTTGTTATCGAGGGCAGCGAGCGACATGCCAAGCTTCAACAGCATTTCCGGCGCCTTTTCGGAGGTGCCGTATTTCTGATGCGCGTTCAGAAAGGTCTTGGCCGCATCATTATATTTGCCTTGCGAATAAAGCGCTTCGCCAAGCCAGAAGTTGGCATCGGGCGCCCGGGCGCTATTCGGGTAGCTGTCGATATACTGGCGGAACTCCTGTTCGGCGACACTGTAGTCGCCGGACAGGACGTGGCCATAGGCCGATTTATACTGATCGTTTTCGCTGCCGAGCGAGGCCGTCTGCGTGCCTGAGCCGGCGGCCGGCGCAGCACCCGAACCGTTGTTGGCGCGCGTCGCCGTTGCGCCGACCTGCTTGCCGCTCTGATCGAACTGGATCGAGCCGAGCTGCGTCGGCGGCTTGCCAGAACCGCCGCCCTGTTGCGCCGTATTCGGCGCGTCGCCACCTTGCGAATCGCTGATTACACCGGCGATGTCGTCCTGTTGCTGACCGCCGCCTGCGCCCTGCGCCGGGGCATCCGCTTCGCTCTTCTTCATCGGGGCCGCGCCGCCGCCAGTCCCAGCCGCACCGCCAGTGCCCCCACCGCCACGCTTTTCAAGCTGCTGGAAGCGGAATTCATTGTCCTCTTGCGTCTTGCGGATCTGCTCCTGCATCTGCAGCAACTGATAGCTCATCTCTTCGACGCGGCCGTTCAACTGGCGCATCTGGTCTTCAAGCTGCTGCAGACGGACTTCGGCATCGCTGTTTTGAACGTTGATGACGGGTGCCTGCCCGAACTGCCTCTGGGGAGCCGCATTGTTCGGAACGGCCTGTTCCGGTGCACTGCGGCCACCTAAGTGAAGTCCGAAAAGCGACAAGGCAGAGGCGTCACGCTCACTACCGGCGACGGCGGCGAGACAAAGTAAGCTCGCCACGACAAGTTTTCTCATACGGATCATCCTGCCCATTGATTCTTCGCGCCCCAGGGCGCGAACAGGAGATTTTTACAATTAATCTCAAAAAGCAACGGAGTTCGGCCAAAGTGTGGTCAAAAAAGTAAAGGCGGCCACGCGGACCGCCTTTGTGCATTTCGGCCGCAAATTCGGCCTATCAGGAGCCGGCGCCGTTGAGCACGGTGACGGCACGACGGTTCTGCGACCAGCAGGAAATATCGTCGCAGGTCGCGACCGGACGTTCCTTACCGTAGGAAATCGTCTTCATGCGCTGAGCCGGAACGCCGCGCGAAGCGAGGTAGTCCTTGGTGGCGGCAGCACGACGGGCGCCGAGAGCCAGGTTGTATTCGCGCGTGCCGCGTTCGTCGGCGTGGCCTTCGACGGTGATTGCGTAGTTCGGATAACGAGCGAGCCACTGAGCCTGACGGTCGAGCGTCTGGGAAGCGTCGGCGCGAATCGACGAGCTATCGGTATCGAAGAAGATGCGATCGCCAACGTTGACCGTGAAATCCTGCGGCGAACCCGGAGCGGCATTGCCGGCGCCATTGAGGCCAAGGCCGTTTGCATCGTTCGGCAAGCCCTTCTTGGAGGCGCAGCCGGCAAGCGAAAGGCCGACGAAAAGCGCGATCATGATCGGGTTGCGGGCGAGGTTCTGCATATGGCCAACGGCCGGGGTTGCGATGCGGCTCATTGCCGGTCTCTCCTTAAGTCTCTATCAGGGTTGCCAGACTGTAACCGGGTTCGGTTAATCCGATTCCAACAAATATGGTTAATGATGTCCTAAAGTTGTCCCGAAGTGGTCCACTCACAGGACTTTGCGGCGACAAAGTGACGCTCGACCGGATCAGCGACTTTTCGAGCCGCCACCCGCCCAAGCTATTCTCTTTGCATGATCTTATTCGATACCGCGTCGCGCTTTTCATAGCGCGAATCGTGGGTTCGGGATCATGCCTGGCCCGCCGCTATTCGAGGAGCGGCGACCAGGCCGGGTCGGAAGCGAAGCCCGGGGTCGGAATCTTCTGCTCGTTGTAGCCCGTCAGATCGATCGAATAGAGCTGCGGACCACTGGAGCCCTGCGGTTCGCGGAAGAACATGATGACGCGGCCGTTCGGCGCCCAGGTCGGGCCTTCATTGTGGAAGCCCGTGGTCAGCAGCCGCTCGCCCGAACCATCCGTCTTCATGACGCCGATCGAGAACGTCTGACCGGACTGCTTGGTGAAGGCGATGAGATCGCCGCGCGGCGACCACACTGGTGTCGAATAGGAGCCGTCGCCGAAGGAGATGCGGTGCTGGTTGGAACCATCCGCATTCATCACATAGATCTGCTGCTTGCCGCCGCGGTCACTTTCGAAGGCGATTTGCGTGCCGTCAGGCGAATAGGAGGGCGATGTGTCGATGGCGGCCGTCGAGGTCAGGCGGGTCGTGGTGCGCGAGCGCAGGTCCATCGTATAGATGTTGGCATTGCCTTCCTGCTGCAGGCTCATGATCACCCGCTGGCCATCCGGCGAAAAGCGCGGCGAAAACGTCATGCCCGGGAAGTTGCCCACCAGTTCACGCTGGCCCGTCTGCAGTTGCAGCAGATAGACGCGCGGCTGCTGGTTGGCGAAGGACATGTAAGTGACTTCCTGCCGGTTCGGCGAGAAGCGCGGCGTCAGCACGAGGTCGCTGCCGTCGGTCAGCATGCGGGCATTGAAGCCGTCCTGGTCCATGATGCCGAGCTGCGTCTTGCGGGCGGTCTTCGGGCCGCTCTCGGCAACGAAGACGACACGGGTGTCGAAATAGCCCTTCTCGCCGGTGATCTTTTCATAGATCGCGTCAGCAATGATGTGGGCGACGCGACGCCAGTTGTCCGGCTGCGCATAGAACTGCTGGCCGATCATCTGCTGGCTGCCGTAGGTGTCCCACAGGCGGAACTCGGCGCGAAGGCGGCCGCCCTCTTGCGTCACTCGGCCGGTTACCAGCGCCTGAGCGTTGATCGCCGTCCAGTCCTGGAAGCGCGGCGTGGCATCCGGATTGCTGATCTTCTCGATGAAGGCCTGCTTGTTGACCGGGGCGAACAGGCCGGACCGCTGCAGGTCGGCGGCGATGACGCCCGAAATCTGTGCACCAAGGCCATCATTCGACAGAAGGTCGGTAATGGCGATCGGCATCGGCTGGACGTTGCCCTTGTTGATATTGAGTTCGACCACAGCATAGGCCGGAGTGGCGAGGGCTGCCGTCAGGCCTGCCAGCACCAGCAGGAGACGAACGAGGGATTTTCTGATCATATGTGCCAAGCCTTTCAGCATTAAAGCGCCATGTCGCCCGATGTGAAGTTCAGTATGACTTCCACCGAGCTAGTTTCATTGTCGAATTGAGTTTGCGGCAGGTTCTTGAAAGGTGCCGCCCGAAGGACAGCACGCACAGCGCTTGCCGCAGCAGCAATCTGCGTCTTTTTGGGGCCACCCCTTGTCGTGACATACGGCTCGCCGGCGATCTGCCCAGTGCGATCGAGCCTGATGCGAATCCGAACGTGGACATTCTTTATGCCGGGCAGCCCCGGTACGAGGTTCCAGTTCTCCGCGACTTTCTCGCGAACACTCTCTGCAGCCGCTCGCTCAAGCTGACGCGCGCCAGCAGCATTCGCCGGCTGGGCTAGCACGGAACCTGCCAGTATGATCCCAAGAGCCATAAGCAAGCTCAGGCCGAAACGGGGACAGTGGTTCGTCATCACATCCCCATATCCGCTGCGCTGAAGTTGACGACGACTTCTTGCCAATCTTCATACTTATCTGCCGGCAGAATTTTTAGGTAATCCGACTGCGCCCGCTGCACGGCACGCACCGCAGCTCCCTGCATGGCGGCCTGCGTCGAAGCCGGTCCGCCGCTCGTCGTCGCCTCCGGTTCACCCACGATCTGCCCAGACTTGTCGAGTCTGAAATGGACTTTGATCTTCACATCGCCTGCGCCTTCCATACCCGGCATAAGGTTCCAGTACTTGGCAATCAGGTCACGCAGACCGTCCTGCTGGCTCTGGCTGAGCTTGCCACCACCAAGCGATTTCTTGCCACCAAGTGAAGCAACCTGGGTGTCGGCGCCAGCGGATGCCGATTGCGAGGAGCGCTTAGCGCCACCGCCCGAAGAGGACTTATTGAGCATGGCACTGATTTGATCGGCGTTGAAATCGCTATCCGGCGAATTCGCGCCCTTGGCGGTTTCGCGCTTTTTGTCGCTATCCTTCTTACCATCGTCGGCAGATGTATTCTTGCTGGTGCTCTGCGTCGTCGTCTTGTCCGTGGGCTTGGTTAATGGCTTCGCGTCTGCCACCTGTTGTGGCTTCACCACAGGCTTTTGCTCCGGCTTCGGGTCCGGCTTCGCCTCGGCAGTCTTCGGCGGCTGCACCGGCTGCGGCTTCACATCGGGAACGGGAACCTTGTCCGCCGGCGGCTGGGCTGCCTGCTCAGTCGGGTTTTCGGTTACGGGCTTCGGATCAGCTTTTTGCGGAGTCGGAGTCGGCGTGGGTGTTGGGGTCGGCGCAGGCGTGACCTCGCTCTTCTGCGGCGTCGGCTCCGTCTTCTGCGGCGTGGGGGTGGGCGTCGGCGTCGGTGTTGGGGTCACATCCGGCTTCTGCTGCGGAACAGCAGCCACTTCCTTCGGCGCGGCTTCCGTATCCTGCTGCTCGATCGTCTTGACATCGTTCGGCCGCGGATCGTCCTTCGGAACGGGAATATCGGCCTTCTTCGGCGCAGCCGCCGCATTCTCATCCTGCGGGCGCTGCGTCGGCACAGCTGGGTTCTTCAGGTCAACATTGTTGTCGCCAACATTCTGGGCATTGGCGACCTGCGTCTGCTTCGTCGTTTGCTTACGCGCAGCGTGATCCGTCACCGGCGCATTCTTTTCACCCTGCTGAAGCTGATCGGCGGGGACGATATCGACGTCCATCGCCGTGCTCTCCGGCGTCTCCAAAGGCGCAGGCGCACTCAGCGTCAGCATGGCGCCGATCAGCACCAAGATGTGAATGACGGCAGATGTGGCGATGCTGCGCTTCATGTCGATCCGTCAATGGTCCGTTATCTGCTGCGTAACCAGGCCGATATTCTTGTAGCCGGCCTCCTGGATGCGCGACATGACGTCGGCGATGACGCCATAGGGCGCTTTCCCGTCGCCGCGTACGAAAATGCGTTCATTGTAGCCGGTGGTCGCGATCGCCTTCAGCTTGGCGGCAATGTCGGCCGCTTCGATCTGCGTTTCCTGCAGGAAGACCTGACCGTCCTGCTTGATGGAAATGGTGATCGGCTGGGTCTGGGCGTTCAATGCGCCGGCCTGCGTTTGCGGTAGGTCGATCGGCACGCCGGATGTCATCATCGGCGCGGCCACCATGAAGATGATCAGCAGCACGAGCATGACGTCGACCAGCGGCGTCACGTTGATATCGGCGATCGGACCGCCTCGGCCACCGCCGCGACGCCCGCCCCGGCGGCCACCGCCGCCACCCTTGCCTCCAACAGACATTGCCATGTGATTTACTCCGGTTCCGTCTGCGATTTACTGCGCAGCCTGGCGCGGCTGCAGCTTCTCATCGATCTGGCGCGACAGGATCGCGGAGAATTCGTCCGCGAAGCCTTCCATGCGCGCCGAGAGCTTGCCGGCGTCGGCTGAGAACTTGTTGTAGGCGATAACCGCGGGAATAGCGGCGACGAGGCCGATCGCGGTCGCGAGCAAGGCTTCTGCGATGCCGGGGGCGACGAACGCGAGATTGGTCGACTTCGAACCGGCGATCGCCTGGAACGAGGTCATGATACCGACGACGGTGCCGAAGAGACCGATGAACGGGCCGGCCGAACCGATGGTCGCAAGCGATCCGAGGCGGGCGACCAGATGTTCCGATTCACGCGCCAACGTCACGTCCATGGCGCGATCGATACGCATCTGCAGGCCGATCGGCGAACGTGCGCCGCGCTCGAACGACTTCTTCCATTCGCGCATGGCGGCGACGAAGATGGCGCCCAGTCCCGTATTGGTACGCTCCGAAAGCGTGCGATAGAGTTCCTCGAGCGACTGGCCCGACCAGAAGACCTGCTCGAAATGATCGAACTGCCGGCGTGCCCGGGCGTAGCTCAGATACTTGTCGATGACGGTCGCCCAGGTCCATACGGAGGCCGCGAGCAGTCCGAGCATGACGAGCTTGACCACCAAGCCTGCCTGCATGAAAAGCGACCAGAGGGTGATGTCCGGTGTGGTGGCCGCTGCCAATGCTACTTGTTCCATTGATCCAAAATCCCCGAATCCAAACGCCCGGCGCTAGACCGGGCGGCTAAAAGTGATCTCACAAGAAATGTTTGGCAGCCGCCGCTGAACGCCCTGGTCAAAGCCTTCCAAGCTTACAACTGCCTTCTTGCCGTCAAATTTGGTCAAAGGAAGGCGTGCGCCGCACAAACTCCGACAACGGCAGTAAGACACTATTATGGTTAAAAGAATGTTAGCGTCGGAGCATGAAAGATTTGACGGTGACGAAGGTTATTCTGTCTCCTGGAAAGAACGGACCGGACGAAACCGGCGGCAGGCACAAAACAGTTCTTGCGCGCGGAAATTCCTTCACACAAAACTCAAGTTTTAGCAAGGAGACTTTTCGAGGCCTCCGACATCGCCACACACGGCTGCCTGCTGGCTCTAAGCAGCCTCCCTTGTGGCACTAAACCACAGCCTCGGACGCCACCAGCATCTGCGCAGCCAGCTTTTCCGGTAACCGCCGCGGTTTTCCCTTGGCGTTGATCACGGCGATAATGACCTTGGCCGCGATCAGCAGCGTGTCACCGCGGCGGATTTCCTGGGACAGCACCATCTTGGCGCCGCCAGCCTTCTCGGTCGTCGTGCGAATCACCAACAGGTCGTCCATTCGCGCCGGCCCCCTGAAGTCGATCTCCATACGGTGAACGACGAAAACCAGCCCCTCCTCGTCGGCATTCAGGAGCTCGCGCTGTTCCACGCCGAGGCAGCGCAGATAGTCCGTGCGGCCGCGTTCGAGGAAGTGGAGGTAGCGCGCATGATAGACGAGGCCGGAAAAATCCGTATCCTCATAATAGACTCGCTGCACCAGCCGGTGGCTACCGGCTTCCAGTTCCCCGGCAATCAGAAAGGGGCTGTTCATCGTCGCCGCATCTCCAAAAAATCTGGGGACCCTCTTTGGCCGAACTTCTGCCATCAAGCAAGCTTTGAACGATTGTCATAAATACTGACTATCCGGAATGGTGCCGGATAGCGATCGACGCAGAAGGATACGATCTCATGAAAATAGCGGTTATGGGCGGCGACGGTTTCATTGGTTGGCCAACCTCGCTGCATCTCTCCGATGCCGGTCATGAGATCCATATTCTCGACAATCTCTCCCGCCGCTGGATCGACACGGAGCTCGGCGTGCAATCGCTGACGCCGATGGATTCGATCCAGGAACGCACCCGCATCTGGCATGCGGAGACCGGCCGCCGCATCCACTTCCACCTCATCGATCTCGCAAAAGACTATGAGCTTCTGAAAAAGTGGCTCGCCGAGCATCGCCCCGACGCCATCGTGCACTTCGCCGAACAGCGCGCCGCGCCCTATTCGATGAAGAGCGACCGCCACAAGAATTACACGGTCAACAACAATGTCAGCGCCACGCATAATCTCCTGAACGCGCTCGTCGAACTCAACCTCGACGCCCATCTCGTCCATCTCGGCACCATGGGCGTCTATGGCTATTCCACGGTCGGCGCCGCCATTCCGGAAGGCTACCTGCCCGTCGGCATCGAGACCGTCGATGGCCGGACCGTCAATCAGGATATTCTCTATCCGGCCAATCCGGGCTCGATCTACCATATGACCAAATGCCTGGATCAACTCCTCTTCCAGTTCTATGCCAAGAACGACGGTCTCAGGATTACCGACCTGCATCAAGGCATCGTCTGGGGCACGCATACGGAGCAGACGCGCCGTCACGAACAATTGATCAATCGATTCGACTATGACGGCGATTACGGCACGGTGCTGAACCGCTTCCTCATCCAGGCGGCGATCGGCTATCCCTTGACCGTGCACGGCACCGGCGGCCAGACCCGCGCTTTCATCCACATCCAGGATTCGGTGCGCTGCATCGAGCTGGCGTTGAAGAACCCACCGCCGCGCAATGCCCGTGTCGAGATCTTCAACCAGATGACGGAGACGCATCGGGTCCGCGATCTCGCCGAGATGATCGCCAAGTTGAGCGGTGCGGAAATCGTCCGGCTGCCCAACCCACGAAAGGAAGCGCCTGAGAACGACCTGATCGTCAAGAACGACAAGTTCCTCGATCTCGGCCTAGCCCCGATCACCCTGCAAGCGGGTCTTTTGAGCGAAATCGTCGATGTCGCCAGGAAATATGCCTATCGCGTCGACCGATCGCGCGTTCCGGCCGTTTCCGCCTGGACCAAGGATCTCGCGGCGACGGTCAACCACGATCCCGAAGGCAAGCGATTGAAGTCGGTCTCATGATGTTCGGAAGCGAAATCCTGCAGGGGATACGGCCGCGCTCCACCCCGCAAGCGCGGCAAGCCTTCGTCACGCTCGTCACCAATGCCGACTACGCCATGGGCGCGTTGGCATTGATGCACTCGATTTCGCGCACCAGCACCAGAGCCGATATGGTGGTTCTACACACGGCAGGCGTCGACGACAGCGATCTTGCGCCGCTGGAAGGGCTCGGCTGCCGGCTGGTGGAGGTGGAACATCTGGCGCTCTCCGACGAATTCAACGAGCGCCACGCGCGCGGCAATCTCCATGCCAACGCTCCTTTCACCAAGGGTCGCAAGCCTTCCTTCCACTCGCCGCTCGATAATTTCTGCAAGCTCAGGCTCTGGCAGCTCATCGACTATGACACCTGTGTCTTCATCGATGCGGATGCATTGGTGCTGAAGAATGTCGACAGGCTCTTCGACTATCCGGAATTTTCCGCCGCACCCAACGTGTATGAAAGCCTTACGGACTTTCATCGAATGAATTCCGGCGTCTTCGTCGCCAAGCCGTCGCTCGCGACCTTCAAGGACATGCTGAAGCTGCTCGATCGTCCCGGCATTTTCTGGCGGCGCACCGACCAAACCTTTCTCGAGACATTCTTCCCGGATTGGCACGGCCTGCCGGTCTTCATGAATATGCTGCAATATGTATGGTTCACCATGCCCACGCTTTGGGACTGGAACAGCATTTCGATCCTGCATTACCAATATGAAAAGCCTTGGGAGAAGAACCACCCGAAGGCCGATCAACTGAAACCGCTGATCGATTTGTGGCACCATTTCCATGCCGGGCGTGACGTGCCAGACATCACCGCATTCGCCAATCCGAAAGAGGCGGCATGAAAGTTCTGGTCTCGGGCGGGACAGGTCTCGTCGGCCGCTATATCGTCGAGGAGCTGCTTGCTGCTGGATATCAGGTTGCCGTCGGTGGCCGCAACGCACCGGAATCCAGCCTCTTCTCCCAGCCCGTCACCTTCGTGCCATTTAGCCTCGACCCTTCTGAGGATCAGAGCGACGTCTTCGACGATGCCTATTTCTTCGTGCACGCGGCCTTCGCGCATGTCCCCGGCAAATATCGCGGCGGCGAAGGCGACGATCCCGAGAGCTTCCGCCGGCTCAATCGGGATGGCACGATAAAGCTATTCGAAACGGCAAAACGCTCGGGCGTCCGCCGCTGCATCTTTCTCTCGTCGCGCGCCATCTATGGTGACCGGCTGGCCGGCGAGACGCTGACGGAAGACATCATCCCGACGCCGAACACGCTCTATGGCGAAGTGAAGCGCGATGCCGAACACGCCCTCTTCTCCTTGTCCGCGCCCAGCTTCCTGACGGCGAGCCTAAGGGCGACAGGGGTCTACGGCGATCTCCGGCCGAACAAATGGGATGATCTTTTCACGGATTACCTTGCGGGAAAGCCGGTTCCGTCCCGCGCCGGAACCGAAGTCCACGGTCGCGACCTCGGCCGCGCCGTCCGCCTGCTCTTGGAAACCGAGACCAGCCGCATCAGCGGCGAGGCTTTCAACCTCTCGGATATTCTCACCGATACGCACAATATCCTTGCGCACTTGCAGCGGGCAACCGGCTGTCCGAACCCCCTGCCCGCACCCGCGCCACAAGGCGTCGTCAGCGCGATGGATACGTCGAAAATCCGCGCGCTCGGCTGGCGTGGCGGTGGCGCGAGACTGCTGGAAGAGACCATTGCCGGATTGGCGGTGCCGCTGCGCCATGCGGGTTTCAGCGCATCAACATGGTCTCGTCCCAGCTAAGCGCCGCCAAGTCCTCACCCCGAAATCTCGCATCGTCGGCAACGATGAATTCATCCAGTTGCGGCGGGGCGACGCTGCTGCCGGCGAGCATGGCATGCACCTGCCCGCGATGATGGGTCTGATGCTGGAAAAGATGGCTCAGCACATCCTCCGCACGCTCCCTCTGGATGCGGTCGCCGCGATGCAGATCGATCACCCGCACCAGCCCCTCGGGATTCAGATGCTCACAAAGAACCACGAGCCGCGCGTCGACTTTGCCTTGCTCCACCGTCAATGCATCGAGCGTATCGAACGGCTCTTCGATGTCGAAAGCCTTAAGACCGAGCGTACCGCCCTCCAGCGCATCGACATAAAACCAGTCGACGGTCAGGATGTGACTAAGGGTCGACTTGATTGAGGGAAAGAACCCGCCTGGCCTCGAACTCGCCGCGCCGAAGCGCCGCACAGGCCCGATGCAATCGGACATTCGCCAAGGCGTTGTTGTAAGCGAGCTTGCTGAACACGCGGATCGGATCGAAACCGGACATGCTGCACTCCCTCCTCTACGCTTTGTCGAGATCGCCATCCCGCCAAACCAGATGGCGCGCGGTTATCGGCAGGCTTTCGATTTCGTCGGCAATGAAATAGGGCGGAATATCGAGTGCAACCAGCGCCTCGCGCGTGGCCGGCACCCATTTGAATTCGAGATGATTGTCGCCGTCTTGGATGCGATGAACGATCTCCTCGGGCCGAAACGGGAAACCCCGGGGGATATCCATCACATAGTAGAGTCCCAGCTCATGCCAATCACGGCGCTCGTAGTGAAAGAAGTTCTCCACCATCCAAAGCAGCCGGCCAACCACAACGTCGACGCCCAGCTCCTCCATCATCTCTCGCCGCAACGTCTCCTGCGACGTCTCGCCGATTTCCGCCCGGCCGCCCGGAAAGGTCCAAAACGGCTCATGCACAGCGCGGTGGACGAGCACATGCCCCTCGCGAAAACCAAGGCCCGCTACGCGCATCTGGTATCGCGCATGACCGGCGTTCACCCTGATGACCCTGCGTTTCGACATCGCCCTATCCCAGATCGATCACAACGATTTCCGGCGGGACGCCGACGCGAACCGGCGCCACCGAACAGCCCAGGCCGCCGGAGACGATGATATGCCGATCCTCTTCGACAATATGGCCATAGACATACCGGTCGCCATAGCGCGACGGCAGATAGGGTGACCAGCCGAAAACCCTGACCTGCCCGCCATGCGTATGACCGGACAAAGTCAGCGACACGCGCGACGGCACGGTCGGAAAGATATCGGGCTCATGGGCGAGGAGGATAACCGGCGCCTCGTCATTCACCTGCGCCAGTGTGCCGTCGAGATCATCGAGCCCCGTCGTGAACTGGCGCTTCCAGCGGACGCTCCGGCGCAAAGCAAGCTGATCCTCGACGCCTGCCAGCCAAAAGCCGTGTCCATCCTTTTCGAGACGAGCCGAACGATTGGAATAGACCGGAATTCCGACATCCGCCAATGCCTTGTGACTGAAGGTCGGGCCTGAGCCGCGCTTCTGCGCCGCCGCATCGTGCCACCAATCATGATTGCCGACGATCGCGTGAACGCCGAGCGGCGCCTTCAGGGCTGCGAGCTCCGCCGCCCATACCCGATGATCGACGCGTCCGGTTACGAAATCCGTCCCCGACGTGTAATCGCCGAGCAGAACGATGATATCGCCACCGAGATCGTTGGCACGGGTGCAAATGGAGGCGATGCGATCGGCCGTCATCCACGGTCTGCACGCATGAAAATCGGCCAGTGCCACGACCCTCAGTTTCAGCCCCGGCGTCCAACCAGGCGGCGTCAACTGGTAGCGGGCCACGTTGAGGCGCAAGACGGGCTCGTATCCAAAGGCATAGCCACCGAGCGCCATCAATCCGACGATACTGCTGCCGAAGAGCTTCAGGAAACCGCGACGGCCGATCACTCGCCTTCCTCCTGGAACAGCCTGAACTGTGCTGCCTCCAGGTCCTTTGGCGGCTGCATCCCGAGATGTCGCCAGGCGATCGCCGTCAGTACGCGGCCGCGCGGCGTACGCTGAATGAAACCCTGCTGGATCATATAGGGCTCGATGATATCCTCGATCGCGTCGCGCGGTTCGGAGAGGCCCGCGGCGATGGTTTCGATGCCGACCGGGCCGCCGCCGAAATTGACGGCGATCATATTGAGATAGCGCTTGTCGAGCTGATCGAAACCGACATTATCGACCAGCAGCCGGGTCAATGCCTCATCGGCGATCTCGCGGGTTACCGCCTCGGCCTTTGCCACTTCGGCGAAATCACGTACCCTGCGCAGCAGGCGGCCAGCGATGCGCGGCGTGCCGCGGGCGCGCCTGGCAATCTCGCGCGCGCCCTCTTCGGTTATCCCGAGCCCCATCAGCCGCGCTCCGCGGCGCACGATCAGCTCCAGTTCCTCAACCGTATAGAAGCTCAGGCGAACAGGAATGCCGAAACGGTCACGCAGCGGCGTCGTCAGCAGGCCGAGACGCGTGGTGGCGGCGACCAGCGTGAACTTGGCAAGATCGATCTTCACCGAACGCGCCGCCGGGCCTTCGCCGATAATCAGGTCAAGCTGAAAATCCTCCATGGCCGGATAAAGGATTTCTTCGACGGCCGGATTGAGGCGATGGATTTCGTCGATGAAGAGCACGTCCCGCTCTTCGAGATTGGTCAGAAGCGCGGCAAGATCGCCGGCCTTGGCAATGACAGGGCCGGACGTCGAGCGGAAATTGACGCCGAGTTCCTTCGCCATGATCTGCGCCAGCGTCGTCTTGCCGAGACCCGGGGGGCCGACGAACAGCACATGGTCCAACGCCTCGCCGCGTCCCTTTGCGGCCTCGATGAACACCTTGAGATTGGCGCGCGCCTCTGCCTGGCCGGTAAACTCGTCCAGCGACTGCGGCCTAAGCGTCACATCCAGGTCTTCGCCCCGCTTTTCCGGCGATATCAAGCGTGCGGCTTCGCTCATGTCAGACGTTCCATTCCCGGTATGCGTTTTGCGGCTTTGATGCTGAAGACCATGGCGGTCACCATGGCTCCCTCCCTTAGATCACCATTTCGTGGAGGAGCGCCATGAGTCGATCTCCTTACCTTGAGACAATAGTAAGGAATAGAAAAAGGTGCAAAGGATCACCGTGCAAGTTCCTTCAATCCCAGCCGGATCAGCTTGGCGCTGTCTGCTTCCTCACCCGCCGATTTCATCGCAGCCGCAACCGCATTTGCGGCCTGGTCGCGGGAATAGCCGAGATTGGTGAGCGCAGAAACGGCATCGGCGACCGGGGCGGAAGCGACGCCATCGCCCAATTCCTGCTTTAGGCCGATATTGATCGCCTCTCCCGCAAACGCCGGCGCCTTGTTCTTCAGCTCGGTGACGATGCGCATCGCCACTTTCGGCCCGACACCCGGCGCCCGGGATACGGCGCCGCGGTCCTGCAGCGCGATCGCATTGGCGAGCTCCGACGGCGTCAGCGTCGACAACAGTGCCAGCGCCACCTTCGCGCCGATACCCTGCACCGTCTGCAGAAGATTGAACCACTCCCGTTCAAGCACCGTCGTGAACCCGAAAAGACGGATTTGGTCCTCGCGGACATAGGTCTCGATGAAGAGAACACAGGCCTCGCCGACGGAGCCGAGTTTCGACAGCGTACGCGCCGAACAATAGGCGACGTAGCAGACGCCGTGCACATCCACGAGCGCATAGTCCTCGCCGATCTCTTCGATTGTACCTTTCAACTTGCCGATCATGAATGATGTCCGTCAGGGATGGGTTTCGGGAGAGATAAGGTCAAGTGAAGGAAAGTAAGAGCGATAACGAAAACAAACTACCCCGCCAGCGCCGCCTGACGCATCCGGCTGGCGCCGCGATTATGGGCATGGCAGATGGCGATGGCGAGTGCATCGGCGGCGTCGTTGCCTTTGAACTCCACCTTCGGCATCAGGATCTTCAGCATCATGTGGATCTGCTGCTTCTCGCCATGACCCACACCGATCACTGCCTTCTTGACGGCATTCGGCGCATATTCGGCAACCTGCAGCCCGGCGCGCGCCGGCACGAGCATGGCGATACCGCGCGCCTGGCCGAGCTTCAGCGTCGCCACCGCATCCTTATTGACGAAGGTCTGTTCGACAGCGGCTTCATCCGGCTTGTAGCTGTGGACGATATCGGCAAGCCCATCGTGAAGCTGGCAGAGGCGCGACGCGAGATCCATCTCGCCGTCCGACGTCACCGTCCCCGAGGCCACGAAACGCAGGGAATTGCCCAATGTGTCGATAATGCCCCAGCCGGTGCGGCGCAGGCCGGGATCGATGCCGATGATTCGAATCGTATTCTGCATGCGTCAACCTATCTTTGGAGCTGCAGATGTGCCAGCAAAATGTGAACAAAACAAAAACAAACTCCCAAACCCAGCCTCTTTCTGCAGCTTTGAAATTAGGGTGACGAAATTGCCGGGCAGGGTTTGGAATGGAGTGTCGGCGCTCCTACATGGAGACAATTGCTCCTCCCCTTTCACCACGCAGGTCTCTTGCCATGGTCCCCTTTTCCATCCTCGATCTTTCGCCCGTTGCCGAGGGCAGCACAGTCAGCCAATCCTTCGAAGGCTCGAAGCGCCTAGCGCAGAAGGCGGAAGCGCTTGGCTACACCAGGTTCTGGCTGGCGGAGCATCATGGCATGCCCGGCGTCGCCAGCGCCGCGACCGCGGTTGTTATCGGCCATGTCGGAGCAGCCACGTCGCGTATCCGCATCGGCTCGGGCGGCGTCATGCTGCCGAACCATTCGCCGCTGGTGATCGCGGAGCAATTCGGCACGCTCGAAGCCCTGTTCCCCGGCCGCGTCGATCTCGGTCTCGGTCGTGCGCCGGGCACGGATATGCGCACGGCGCAGGCCCTGCGTCGCAACCTCGATGCCGGCGCCCAGAGCTTCCCCAATGATATTGTCGAGCTGCAGCATCTGTTCAGCCCGGCCGACGAGAACCAATCGATCCTTGCCGTACCCGGCAACGGCGCCAAAGTGCCGATCTGGCTGCTCGGATCGAGCCTCTACAGTGCCCATCTCGCCGCCATGCTCGGCCTGCCCTATGCTTTCGCCTCGCATTTTGCGCCGGAAGCTTTGCTCGATGCCGTCGCCATCTATCGCGACCGCTTCACGCCGTCGGCAACACTCGACAAACCCTATGTCATGGTCGGCGTCATGGGCTCGGCCGCGGAGACCGACGAAGAGGCGGAATATCACTTCACCTCGGCACAGCAGCAATTCGTCAACCTGCGCCGCAATGTCCGCGGCCCCTTCCCTCGCCCCCGCAGGGACATGGACGATTTCTGGACGCCGATGGAAAAACTGAATGTCGAACACACCCTGCGTTACGCCGTTGTCGGCTCACCCGCGACTGCCGAGGCCAAGCTTTCGCAGTTCATCAAGGATACGGAAGCGGACGAAGTGATCATTTCGATGCCGATCCACGACATCGAGGCGCGGCTGAGATCGGTGGAGCTATTCGCGCAATTGCCGTCATTCAAGAAGGCGGCCTAATAATAGAAAAGCCCCAGTCTCCCTTGGCAAAAGCTGGGAGACTGGGGCTTATTTTTAGAGGAAAAAATCAGGCCGAGAGCTTGGCCAGAATCTCTTCGGAGACTTCGAAGTTCGAATAGACGTTCTGCACGTCGTCGTCGTCTTCCAGGCTGTCGATTAGCTTCATCAGCGACTGCGCCTTTTCTTCGTCGACCGGCACATTGTTCTGGGCACGCCAGATCGCCTTGACGGTTTCGGCTTCGCCGAGCGTTGCTTCGAGTGCCTTGGCAACCTCGTTCATCGCTTCGAAACCGCAGATGATGGTGTGGCCTTCCTCATCGCTCTCGACATCGTCGGCGCCGGCTTCGATCGCGGCTTCCATCACCTTATCCGCATCGCCGACCTCGGGCTTGTAGGTGATTTCACCGACATGGTCGAAGGAGAAGGAGACCGAGCCGGTTTCACCAAGCGCGCCGCCGGCCTTCGTGAAGATCGAGCGGACGTTCGACGCGGTGCGGTTGCGATTGTCGGTCAGAGCCTCGACGATGATCGCGGTGCCGCCGGGGCCGTAGCCCTCATAGCGGACCGCATCGTAATTCTCGGTATCTGCGCCGGAGGCTTTCTTGATGGCGCGATCGATATTGTCCTTGGGCATCGACTGCGCCTTGGCGTTCTGGATCGCCAGGCGCAAACTTGCGTTCATGCTCGGATCAGGCAGACCCGACTTGGCGGCAACAGTGATTTCACGTGCCAGCTTCGAGAACATTTTCGAACGCACCGAGTCCTGACGACCCTTGCGATGCATGATGTTTTTAAACTGTGAATGGCCAGCCATGGCACCCCTGTTCGCGTCTTTTGTTGGGAATGGGCCGCCTTATAAGAGCGAAGTGGCTTTCATTCAAGCAAAAAGCCCGCAAGGACGCCCACGACAGGGCGCCCGGTAGCGATATCCTTCGAAGGTGTGCCCGGGCGGAGGGAGAGGGCCGCCCGGGCATCGTGCTGATCGGCTCAAAGCCCCCTCAGCACGTAAATCAGCGGCTTGCGCGGCAGGGTTTTCAGCGAAACGGTGGTGCTTGCGGTGGGCGCATAGGCGATGTCGAAATCCGGGCCGAACATCGCCAGGAATTGCTGTATCGGCGGACCCCAGCGATGCATTGGCAGAATGAGCGACGAACGCAGCCGTTTCACCACCCGGCTCATGCTGTCCGCGCCCATGGTAAGGCCGCCATCGACCGGCACCATGACGACATCGAGCCGGCCGATTTCGGCATATTGCTTGTCGTTGAGCTCGAAATGCAGGTGCCCAAGATGGCCGATGCAGAGCCCGGCCACTTCGAAGATGAAGATCGAATTGCCGTTCGCCTCGACACCTCCCGACCATCCACGAATATCGGTCACCACGTTGCGGATCAGCGTATCGCCGACAGTCAGATTGATCTTCGCCGGCTCGCCGGGCGTATCGCTCCAGCCGTGCAGCACATATTTGATCGCCGGATCCGGGGTCAGCGTGTAATGGCTTGGATGCGCCTTGTTCATCGTCACGACGGTCGGCGTATAAGGCGGGACAAAGGCGCCGCTGAAATCGGTCGCGATCGACACACCGCCGGGTGTCTCTATGAAGAGGGTGGCATGACCGAGGAAGGTGATTTTTACATCGCCGCCGACGGGATCGTTGGCCGGAAGCGGGGCTGAACCGGAAAAGCTGGCGAATGTCGCTTTCGGCAGCGACTGCGCGATCGCCTGACATTGGCTGACGTGTGGGCGGGACGGTCTCTCCTGGGCGTCTGCCGCACTCCAACCGGCCACGGCCAGCAGGAAGATCACAGCGAAGACGGGAAATCGCAGCATCATGCCATCCCTTCAGCTCCACAGAGCCGCGAAGGATGCGGTATGAGCTGAGGTGCGTCCAGCGGCAATCCGATCGGATTGCTCACAATCGCGTCATCGCCGCCGCGTGATCAACGGCAAGACAATAACTAACGCCAGAATTCTGGAATGGTCTCCGCCAGGCGCGGCCCGATCCTGAGCGGCGCGATCTTTTCGGCAAGCCCCGTCGCATCCGATATCTCGACACCGACGCCGCAGATGGTGGCCGGCCCGGAGGCAGCCTCGAAACGGCCCTTCGGCATCTTCGAAATGAAGCGGTTGAGCGGCTCTTCCTTCTCCATGCCGAGCGACGAGTCATAATCGCCGCACATGCCGGCATCCGACATGTAGGCGGTGCCGCCATTCAGGATCTGCGCGTCCGCGGTCGGCACATGCGTATGCGTGCCGACAACAAAGCTGGCGCGGCCATCCACGAAATGGCCGAAACATTGTTTTTCGCTTGTCGCTTCCGCATGGAAATCGAACACGATGGCGTCTGCCTGCTCTTTCAGCGGGCAGGCATCGAGGATCGCTTCCGCCGCCTTGAAAGGATCGTCCAGCTCCGGATGCATGAAGACGCGGCCCATGATGTTGGCGACGAGCACCCGGGCGCCGTTGCGGGCATAATAGATACTGGAGCCGCGACCGGGCGTGCCGGCCGGATAATTGGCGGGGCGCAGAAACTGGTCGTGGCGCCCACAGAACACCACCGCTTCCTTCTGATCCCAGACGTGATTACCCGTCGTCACCACATCGGCGCCGGCATTGATCGTTTCCAGAAAGATGTCCTCGGTGATGCCGAAGCCGCCGGCGGCGTTCTCGCCGTTGACGATGACGAAGTCGAGCTTCAGATCGGAAATGAGGCCCGGCAGGCGATCCCATACCGCAACCCGTCCGGTCTTGCCGACCATGTCACCTAAAAATAGCAGCCGCATTTCCTATCCAATCTCTACGGAAACGAAATTGAGGCCGCTCTCGGTCAAAATCGCGTCAAGACGGACATCATGCGGCTCAGCCGGTACTGATGGCACTTCTTGGCAATCAAATGCAATGCCGATCAGCCGCGGATTCAGCCCTTTTTGCTGCAGATGATCAATGGCGCGATCATAGTAGCCGGCGCCGTAGCCAATACGATGGCCGGTGCTGTCGAAAGCCGAAAGCGGCACCAGCATGATATGCGGGTCCAACACTGGAGCCTCTGGCCCAGGCCCCGCCGTGCCGAAACCACTGGAAACCAGCTCCGCGCCGGGAACGAGTTCGCGAAAGACGATGGTGCGTTTATCGAGAATGACCGGCACGCAAAGCCGCGCACCCCGCTCGCGCAGCCGCGCCATCAGCGGCCGTATGTCCACTTCGGACCGGATCGGCAGGAAGCCGGACACGATCTCTCCAGGCTGAAGCTCGATCGCATCGCCGGCATGCGCAAGCATCGCCAACCCCTTCTCGATCCGCTCGTCTGGAGGAATGGCGTCACGCGCTGCCAGGCGCTCGTTGCGATATAGGGTTTTCAGCTCTTTGGGGTTCATCAGGCTTTCGCGGCGTTCGACAATATCACGAAAACATAATGAGCCGGCGGCCCATTGCAATGCGTGAAAGCGACATGCCGTGATTGCATGCTGGTCGGGTGGACGTCAACCGTCCCTGCGCATCACCGAAATCCGGCCATCATCATCGATATGGGCGCGAACATTCTCGTAGTTCAGCAGCGTCGAATGATTGGTGTCGACAGTATGGGAATGCGTCGCCGTAATCACCATGACGTCGGCGCCCGCGGTTTCGCCGGCCTTGATGCCGGCCATCACATCTTCGAAGACCAGGCAATCGGACGGCCGCATACCGAGACGCTCGGCGCCGAGGATGTAGCATTGCGGATCGGGTTTGCCGATCTTGACGTCTTCGGCGGTGACGATGAAGCGTGGGACCGGAACACCGGCGGCGGCAAGGCGCGCCTGGGCCAGCCGATGCGGCGAGGAGGTGACGATCGCCCAGCGCTCCGGCGGCAGCGAGGCCAGGAATTCGATGGCGCCGGGGAGCGGCACCACGCCCTCGACATCGGCGATTTCCGCTTCCATGATCAGCAGCGATTCCGCCACCGGATCGACACCCGGCAGGTTCAAGCGGCCGATCGTATCGACGCCGCGCGAACCGTGCATGGTCGGCATGAATGCCGCGACATCTAGCCCCTTGCTGCGCGCCCAATCGCCCCAGACACGCTCGGCGGCAGCGATCGAGTTGATGATCGTGCCGTCCATATCGAACAGGAATCCGGAATAGCTTTTATCGAAGGCGAGAGACGATGCGACGGACAAGATTTAGTCCCTTTCGGTTTGGCGGGATCATTTTGGCGGGATCGGTCGGTACAAGCCATGTCTGACTCGCGTAGTCCTTCCTCCGACTAGCGATAGCGGCGGCTAGAAGCAAATGAATGCTGGGCGGCAGGCGGGTAAAAGCTCCGCTCGCTGAGCTCCGCGTGGCATGAAGCTCAATTGCCGGATATGCGCGACGATCGGGCCGCCGCGCATATCGGTACATTACTCGCCGAGCCGGCTCTTCAGGCCGTCGATGATATGATTGGCCAGCGCCTCGTAGTCATCGTCGAAATGATGGCCACCTTCCATGGCGATGACTTCGGCGCCCGTGCCCTTCAGCGATGGGCAGGCGACATCCTCGTCGTCATCCTTGCCGTAGATGCATTGAACCGTCTTCGGATTGATCGACTTCAGGTCGCTGAGGGGATCGCCGCCCTTGCCTTCGCTTTCGGCGCCAAGCCAACCCATGACCGAGATCACATAGTCGACCTTGCGCGACAGCGACAGCAGCGACATCTGCACGATCCTGTCCTTGTCCGGCTGCTTCAGCCGGTTATAGCTCGCCGGCAGCACGTCGGCGCCGAAGGAATAGCCGATCAGCACCACATGCTTCACCTTGAAGCGCTTGGTATAGTACTGGATCATGCGGGCGAGATCGTCGGCGGTCTGCTGTGGATCGCGCTCCGACCAGAAGTAATGCAGCGAATCGACACCGACGACCGGGATGCCCTGGTCCTGCAGATAGCTGCCGACTTCCTTGTCGATATCGCGCCAGCCGCCGTCGCCGGAATAGACGATCGCCAGCGTGTCTTCCGTCGGCTTGGTGTTCATGACATCGACCGGAAGACCGAGCGGCGACTTTTCGCTGTCGATCGTCTTCATCAGATCCACCAGCCCGGCGCTCAGCGCCGCATAGGTGTCATCCTCGTCGGAATCGGTGACCTGAACATCAGGATGCTCCTTCTGGATCTCCTCGACGTGTTCGCGTCCATCCTTGGGCGCGTTCGAGGTGAAGGTCGCAAGGATCGGGTTCGGCAGCGCGCCATCTTGCAGGCCGAAGGACACCATGTCGCCATCGGTCTTCTTTTCGGCCGGCGTGCAAAGCTCCTGCTTCAGCGCGATGCCGAAGGTCGGATCGACGGCGAGTGTGCCGGCAACGGTGGCGTCCGGAGTCTGCGCGGCGATGGTCAGCGCCATGGCGGCGCCGGCGCCGACACCGGCGATGACTGGCAATTGATAGGTGCTGTCGGCAAAAGAGCGCTGCACCTGCTGGCTCAGCGACTCCAGATCGGAGACCATGTAGATGCAGCCGTCATTCTGATTGACGTCATACTTATTGAGCGATGCCAGGAAGGACGGGTAATCGATACCGATGACCAGAGTGCCGTTGGCAACGAGCTTTTCGGCGACGCCCTTTTCCTTGTCGCCCCAGCCGGCAGCGTCGGAAATCAGCACGACCTCGCTCGTCACCTTGCCCTGTGGACGCATGATGTGCGGCGGAGAGATCATGCCGAGATCGTATTTGGTATCGTCCTCGTCCGCTCTCGCCGCGCCTGATGCCAGTAGGCCCGTTGTCAACATGAATGCGAAAGCCAATGACATTGCGTATTTCAAGATCATTTCCTCACGACCCCCTTAAGTCCGCCCCCGATGAGGAATGTGGCATCCATCAACGCGATCATTGGACTGACACCTCCCGAAACGGCCAGGTAACGAGGCTGCCATTCGGGATGAAATTTGGATTTGAAGGCACGAAGCCCTTTGAAATTATAGTAGCGCTCGCCGTGTTCGAAGACGGTTCCGCCGACCCTGTCCCAAACCGGCGCCGATTCCCGTCTCGACATGCCTGATAGCGGCGCCATGCCAAGGTTGAAGCGCTGGAAGCCCTGCTGCTTCAGATACTCGAGGATCTGCACGAACAGAAAATCCATCGATCCCTTCGGCGCATCGGGTGAAAAGCGCATCAGATCGACGGACCCCTCCTCCTTGGTCTCCGTCATCAGGATGTTAGCGAAAGCAACGATCTTACCATCCTTTTTCAACACGCCAACCGGCTGCGACACCACGTAGTCGGGATCGAAAGCGCCGAGCGAAAAACCCTTTTCCTTGGCGTTGTGATCGGCAAGCCATGATTCCGAAACCTCGGCAAGCTGATCGATGACATCGGGCACATGCTGCGGCTCGATAACGGCAAATTCTAGTCCGTCACGCACAGCGCGGCTCGCCGTCTGGCGAAGATTGGCCCATTTGCCGCCCTTCAGCTCGAAATTGGAAAGGTTGACCACCGCCAGTTCGCCGAGCTTGAAAGCACGCAAACCCGCATCGGCGCAATAGGACAAAAGCATCGGCGATATCTGATAGAAGACCGAACGGCAGCCGGCCGAACGGGCGGTTTCGACGAAGCGCCAGACCAGCTCGGGAAGCGCGTGCCGCGGCCCGATCGGATCGAACAGGGCGATCCAGGAACGGCCCTGCTTGCCATACATGATGAAGGCGTCGCCCTTTTCGGAGAACATGATGCTTTTGTCGCCCATGCGCACGAGATTGGCGTCGGCAATGCCTTGCTTGCGAACGATTTCAACGGCCCGTTCGACGGCATGGTCGGAAACCGGCTCCAGGCGCGCGGTCGCCGGGCGCAGCAGGCTGAAGATCGCGATCGCCGACGAGACGATGGAGATACCGAGCACGGCGCGAAGTCCGCGCGGCGCTTCTTCGGTGAATTCGAACTGCCACCAGAGCTGGTTGCTGTATTCGACGTCGCGATAGACGAAAAACAGGATGACGACGGCGCCGATGCAGATCACAGCGATTGCTGTCAGCCACCCCCCGGTCAGGGCTTGATTGAGCAGCGAAGCCGGGCGCGTGAACAATCGGCGGCTGACGATAAGGCCGAAAACGAGGAAGGCGAGCAGCGCAGCCTCGACCACTGCGATGGCCTTCAGCAGCGAGAACAACAGCGCAAAAACCGCCGAGATGATCGAAACCCACCAGGCACCATCGAGACGTTGGCCGAGGCCACGGGCGGCAACGATCATCGCCAAACCGAGAAGGCTGGAGATAAAATGCGCGCTTTCGACAAGTGACAGCGGCAGAAAACTGGAAAGAAATTCCAGGTTCCTGTCCGGCGTCGGCGTCACGCTCGAAAATACCAGCATCATGCCGAGCAAAAGCGCGAAGGTCGACAGCAACTGCGGCATCAGCCGGCCACCGATACGCCTCATGCTCGAGGCGGCCGGGTGGTCCACAAAACGTCGCAGTTCCGCCGCCGAGACCGCAAGGATCGCGATCGCCAGCGGGATCACGTTGTAGATGACGCGGTAGAGAACCAGCGAACCGAGAACGGCGTCGGCGTTCACGGAGCTGCCGAGCCAGGCGATGATGATCGTCTCGAAAACGCCGAAGCCGGCCGGAACGTGGCTCAGCACACCGAGGCCGACGGCGATGGCGTAGATGGCAAAGAAGCCCGGCCAGCCGATGGCCGAATCCGGGAGCAAGACATAGAGTACGGAGGCGGAAGCGGCGATGTCGACCGCGGTCACCAGGAATTGCCGCGACCAGGTCAGCGAATCCGGCAGGCGAATGGCGATCGGCCCGATCCGCACCTCGCGACCATTGCGGCCAACGATGATAACGAAGGCAAGCGCAGCGATGATGGCACCGGCAATCAGGCGCAGCCAAAGGCCGTCGACATTGATCAGCGGGCCGATCTCGTCGGCGATGATCAGCAGCGCGATGGCGCCGACCGCGGCAAGGCCAAGGCCGAAGGCCAGCGTCACGAAGGCGATAACGCGGGTAATGTCGTCCGGGGACAGGCCGAGCCGGGTATAGGCCCGATAGCGGATGGCGCCGGCACTGAGCGCGCCGAAGCCGGCGGTATTGCCGACGGCATAGGCGCTGAAGGAGGTCAGCGCCACATGCGGGAACGGCAGCCGCTTGCCGATATATTCCAGCGCGTTCTGATCATAAAAGATCAGCGAAAAGAAACTGAGACCCGTGAAGAACAGGGCAAGCACGATGGATGAGACTTTCGTCGTCGCCAGCGCGTGCACGACATCGTCATAGCGCACCTCGTTCGTCAGATCGAAGATCGCATAGGCAGCGATACCGAAGACGGCGACGGTAAGGATAGCGACAATCAGCGTGCGATTGCGGTTCAAGAACCCACTTATGCCGCCGCGCGTCTCTAGGTCCTCATCGGCTTTTTCCAGATCGATTGGGGTCGACATGCTCTACCTGTTTGAAATGGCTTTCGCCGGTCCCGTTTGCTCGGATATGCAGTAACGGCAATCTGCGTCTGTGTGTGTTACCGCCAGCACTTCTTTCGACGGGCTCTTTTTCTCGAGCGCTCCCATCATTCTGAATTTGGGCAATTTTGGCGCAGGACCCGTTCCGCCAGCAATGAATCTGTTATTATTTAAAGGAATTTGTCATTCACCCGGATTTTGAGCTTTTCCACACAGAAAAGTGAACTGTGTGGCCTGCGATCAACGCAGCCCTCTATCAGGAAATTCTGGCCAGGTCACATCTTTTGGCGACATCCGCCAATTTGGTTGCCAGAAAAATGGTGATCTGCAGGTCGACGCGACAACCGTCGTACCTGGCGTCAGGTCAGCGCTGCTTCTGGCGGCACGCGCCGCCGAGAAGAATGTCTGATTGCGGCGCATGAGCGCTGCCGCCACTTTACCGATCCGGCGCTTCCGCTGGCTCGCCGCGCATTTCACTCAGGAAGAAACCCTCGCGCAGATTGATGCCGTATTCGACGAAGGCCTTCATGCAGCAGAGCATCTGCGTCCAGCCCTCGCAGTTCAGATAGGTGCCACGTCGGCCGGCTGCGTCCTCACGCCAGCCGGATTCCTCGATCGTTACCAAGGTGCCGCCGTCGTCGAGCGGTTCGAACGTCATCTCAACTTTCGTCCTGTAGCGCGCGCCGTCTTCGCCGGTACCACCATCCCAATGAAAGACGATACGCCGGTCGGTTTCCACCTCGTTGACCTCGACCGGCGCGTTCTTCCACCAGATCACGGTCGTCCCCGCCACGAGCGGCGCGCTGGCACCGCCGACGGTGGTGAAATAGCTCGAGAGCTTCTTCGGATTGACAACGGCATCGAAGACCTCATCCACTTTGCGGCCGATGCGTCCCGAAATACGAACATTCAAGGTCATGACTTCTCCTCCGCTTTCCGAGTGTGGTTGCTTTTCCATTGCGACCAGGGATTTTATGTTATAAAAACATAACATGTCAAGCGAATCGGATAGCGACCTCATTTTCAAAGCCCTGGCGCACCGTCGCCGACGCGAAATCCTCGACTTGCTCAAGGAAGCCCCGAGGACGACCGGCATGCTCTGCGAGACCTTTGCGGATATGGACCGTTGCACGGTGATGCAGCATCTGAAGGTGCTGGAGGAGGCCGATCTGGTGATCGCCAAGAAGGAAGGCCGGGAGCGCTGGAACCATCTCAACAGCCTGCCGATCAAGCAGATTCACGACCGTTGGATCAGCGCCTATGCCGGCCACGCCTTGTCGATCCTTGACCGGCTAAAAAGCGATCTGGAGGGCTGAGGCCCTATGCGGTGGTATGAACCGCAATCAGGTTTTCGCGCCCAGGAGTGTTTTCAGTTTCCCGCCGGTCCCGTCCTCCTCCAGGGGCGTATAGACAACGAGCTTCATATCCGGCCGGTCGATGACGGCAAGCGCGGTATATTCGAACGTCATCAGCCCACCTTGGGGATGGCGCAATCGCTTGCAGCCTGCGAGCGGCCGCAGCACTTCCTGTCTCGGCCACCAGGCGCGAAATTCCGGGCTTGTCTGCGTCAACGTGGCGATCAGCCGTTCGAAATCGGGATCGCCGGCGTAGCGGGCGCTATCAGCACGGAACATGGCGAGCGAATTTGCCGCTACGATCTCCCAATCGACCAATAGCACACGATGCGCGGGATCGGTGAACACCCGATGGACGCTATTGCGCGCGTCGCCCTGCAACAAGCCGTAATCGCCGAAAAGAGCCACCGCCGCCGGGTTCCAGGCAAGCACATCCCAGCGCCGGCCGAGGACATAGGCGGGTTGCCCAGTGAGGCTCGCGAGCATCCGTCGCAGCGATTCAGGCACCTCTTCCGGACCACGCGAGGGAACTTCTGTTGATGGCCGATCGCTCAAGGTGAAGAGATGCCGTCGTTCCGCCGGATCGAGCCGCAACGCATCGGCAAGCGCCGACAGCACTTCCGCCGAGGCACGCACATCCCGCCCCTGCTCCAGCCAGGTGTACCAGGTGGCCCCGACTCCGGCGAGCAGCGCTACCTCTTCGCGCCGCAACCCCGGCGTCCGCCGGCGAAATCCATCCGGCAGACCGACGCTTGCCGGCGTCAGCTTCTCGCGGCGGGAGCGCAGGAAAGCACCGAACTCGCGGCGCCTGGCGTCCAGAATAGTTTGGTTTTGATTGATGGTCATCGCTCATCATAGCAGGATGAATACTAGGATAAAACCGGAACTGTTTGTCGCTTTCGCAAACTGCCAAATATCACCGCATGTACAAAATAGAGGTGATTGCGATGGACATGAGCGACAAGACGATCCTCATCACCGGCTCGACCGATGGCGTTGGCCGCCGGGTTGCCGAAAGGCTCGCTGCGTCCGGCGCCATGGTGCTGTTGCATGGGCGCGACAAGGCACGCGCTGCAAGCCTGCTTTCCAGCATTCGCGGCGCGGGCGGAAAAGCCACCTTTTATCCCGCCGATCTTTCATCGCTGGATGAGGTCCGTGCCCTGGCCGACGCTATCAAGCGCGATCATGAGCGCCTCAACATTCTGGTCAACAATGCCGGCATCGGCACCGGCGGCGGCGATGCGGGACGTCAGGTCAGCCGCGACGGGCACGAACTGCGCTTTGCGGTGAACTATCTTGCCGGCTTCCTGCTGACACGCTGCCTGCTGCCGCTGTTGAAGGCGAGCAGCCTCGCCCGCATCGTCAATGTTTCCTCGGTTGGTCAACAGCCGATCGACTTCTCCGATGTCATGCTGACGCACGGCTATAGCGGCGTGCGCGCCTATTGCCAGAGCAAGCTGGCGCAGATCATGTTTACTTTCGATCTCGCCGAGGAATTGGCGGGCTCTGGTATCACCGTCAATTGCCTGCACCCCGCGACCTACATGGACACCACCATGGTGCGCCAGGCCGGCGTGTCACCCATGAGCACAGTCGATCAGGGCGCCGACGCCATTCTCAATCTGGTTGCGGGCGCCGACCTCGAAGGACGCACCGGCCTCTACTACGACGGGCAGCGCCCTTCCCGCGCCGATGCCCAGGCCTATGACGCGGCCGCGCGCAAGCGGCTGCGCAGTCTCAGCGACGAGCTCACAGGTCTCGCCTGAACAGACCTCTCCATCTTCGCCATCCAACAAGGAGACAACCATGTCATCCCAACACACCGTCATCATTGGCGGCTCGTCCGGCATTGGCCTTGCGACCGCCGCCCATCTTCTCGAAAAAGAATATCGAGTGACGATCACGGGTCGCGATGAGACAAAGCTCCAGGCGGCGGCACAAAGCCTCGGTGGCGATGTCGCCACAATCGCCATGGACGCCGCCGACCTCACCGGTCTTGCCAAGATTTTCCAGGCGATCGGGCCTTTGGATCATCTCGTCCTGGCACTCGGCGGCGGCAATGGCGGTGGCCCCTTCGCAACCGTCGACCTTGCCGATCTCAAGAAGGGTTTCGACCAGAAGACGATGGCACATTTTGCCTGCGCCCAGGCTTGTCTTCCCTATCTCTCGAAAGAAGGCAGCATCACCTTCGTCTCCGCTGTCTCGGCACAGGCAGCCTTGCCGGGAACAGCAGGGCTTGCAGCCGTCAACGCCGCCATCGCTGCCCTTGCGCCAGTTCTTGCCGTCGAGCTGAAGCCAATCCGGGTGAACTGCATCTCGCCCGGCGTCGTCGACACGCCCTGGTGGGATTTCCTCGGCGAGGAACAGAAGGCGCCGGCCTTTACAAGCTTCGCCGCACGCACGCCGGTCGGACGCGTCGGCCGGCCGCAAGAGATCGCCGAAGCCATCGCCTTCCTGATCGGCAGCGGTTTCACCACCGGCCACACGCTGATCTGCGACGGAGGCATCCGTCTCGGTCAATAACTGCGACCGCGCCATTGCCGATCATCTACGGCAATGGCCTCTTCATTTGCCGCCGACATCCGCCTGCAGATGCGTCAGGATATCGATGAGTTCCGGCGCCATGTCCCGGATCTCCCTGAGGTGAATGGCCGTCAGCCGGCGCAGTATCTCTTCCGATTTTTCCGTCAGCTGCAGCGTTTGCCGGCGTTTGTCAGCCGGATCGGGATGGCGGGTGACATAGCCGGCATCGATCAGCCGGCCGACCAATTCAGTCGCCGTATGCGGCGCGATCAGCAGGCGTTCCGCCAACATGCCGATGGTCATCGTCTCGCTCTGTGGATTGCCCTTGATCGCCAGCAGCGCCTGATGCTGCTGCGGCGGCAGTCCCTCCTGATGGGCTGCGGAGGTGCTGAAATCCATGAATTTCCGCAGCGTATAGCGCAGTGTCGCCAGAGCCTCGTAGTCCGCCTGCGATAGCGTCTCATCCAATTCCCGCGCCAATCCCATCTTCCTCACAAATACATTCTGTTTTCAGCCGTTGATTTATATCGCATTACGATATAATTGCCATTGCAGTTTCGGCCAGTTTGCCGCCGCGCTTTAGCACAGAAAGCATTCCATGCAGGATATCAACGTACATCATCGGCCCGCCCATGATTTCTCGGGTGGCGCTTCGCGGAAAGACAATGGGGATTTTACAACGGACAAGCGCGTACTAGTGCTTGCGGCCATGGCGTTGGTCGTGGGCACGGGCGGCGCCCTGTCGGCCTGGGCGCTGATCAACCTCATTGCGCTCGTCACCAACGCGGTCTGGCTGTTCAAGATCAGCGTCGAACCGCTGTCGCTGGGCACCGTCGCGCGCTCCCCCTGGATGGTGGCCGCGCCCATCATCGGCGGCCTCGTCATCGGCCTCATGGCACGCTACGGTTCGGAAAAGATCCGCGGCCACGGCATTCCGGAGGCAATCGAGGCGATCTTGATCGGCGGCAGCCGAATGTCGCCGAAAGTGGCGGTCCTGAAGCCGCTCTCTTCCGCCATCTCGATCGGCACGGGCGGCCCGTTCGGCGCTGAAGGGCCGATCATCATGACCGGCGGCGCCATCGGGTCGCTGTTCGCACAGTTCTTTCATCTGAGCGCCGCCGAGCGCAAGACGCTGCTGGTCGCAGGTGCCGCCGCCGGCATGACCGCGATCTTCGGCTCGCCCATCGCCGCCGTCATGCTCGCCGTCGAATTGCTGCTGTTCGAATGGAAGCCGCGCAGCTTCATTCCGGTCGTGATCGCATCCTGCGTCTCCATCACCTGGCGGCCCCTGCTGATCGGCAGCCGCCCGCTTTTCCCGGCCCATTTCGACATGGCGCTCAACTGGTGGAGCATCCTGCTGGCCGCCGGCCTCGGCATCGTGTCCGGCCTGCAATCCGGCCTCTTGACGACGCTGCTCTACCGCATCGAAGACGCCTTCGAGAAACTCCCCATTCACTGGATGTGGTGGCCCGCCCTCGGCGGCCTCGTTGTCGGCCTCGGCGGACTGATCGAGCCGCGCGCGCTCGGCGTCGGCTATGATATCATCTCCGACCTGCTGAACGACCATGTCGTCGCGGTTGCGGTGGTCGCCATTCTCCTGGTCAAGGCGGGCATCTGGCTGGTGGCATTGTCATCGGGAACGTCGGGCGGCGTGCTTGCGCCGCTGCTCATCCTCGGCGGCACGCTCGGTTGGCTTGTCGGCCTCGTTCTGCCCGGAGATCCCGGCTTTTGGGCGCTGCTCGGCATGGCCGCGATGATGGGCGGCACGATGCGCGCGCCGCTGACCGGCACCTTCTTCGCCATTGAATTGACCGGCGACATGCATGCGCTCGTGCCGCTGCTTGCCGCCACCGTCGCCGCTTATGCGGTCACCGTGTTGCTGTTGAAGCGGTCGATCCTGACGGAAAAGATCGCGCGCCGCGGCCAGCACATCACCCGCGAATATGGCATCGATCCGTTCGAATTGACCCGCGCTGCCGACATCATGATTGCGAAGGTGAATACGCTTCCCGCCACCATGCCGGTCGCAGAGGCATTGGCGCAATTGACCGAACAGCCGGATGCCCATCGCTTCTATCCCGTTGTCCAGGCCGATGGCCGCTTGGTCGGCATGATCTCGCGCGCGGATGCGCTACGATGGCAGAATGAGCCCGATCTCGCCGGTCAGACGCTCTATGACTTGATCTCGGACACGTCCATTCCGGTCGCTCATCCTGAAGACACGGTTGGCCGCGTCGCCGATATCATGATCCATGCCGATACCGGCCGTGTTCCCGTTGTCGACGAACGGACCGGTATCCTTGTCGGTCTCATCGCCCGCAAGGACCTGTTGCGCCTACGCAGCGCCGCCAACCGCTCGGAATTCGAGCGCGGTGCCTATCTCGGCGCGAAACGTTAAGAGGAGGAGGAACGGCGTCAGCGGGGCAACAACAATCCCGCAACGCTGCCTTTCTTTGCAAAGTCAGGAAAGGAAGAGCGATCCACGACGACCGATGGATGTTTACGATCCTGGGCGCCTACAAACGTAGGTGGGCGCCGTGTGTCCAGGCCCACGAGCCTGGTCAGGGACAGCTCCCTTTGGATCGAGTATGGCCCCGTGGTTCAACTCTTTGTTTTAACGTTAGAAAATGAACTAAAAACAAGTTCAACCTAGACGTTCTTCTCTAATCTTTCTCCGCTTGCGGCTCCGGTTAACTGACGGGCAGTGTAACACTCGGTGTCAAAATTTCCACTCGATTTGAGCTGCTTTTTCTGCAGAGGGCAGCAGAAGTGTTCCGCTGGCTGTCGATGTTCACAGTAATATTGCCGGTTCTATTTTTGTATCCTGTCTCACGCGGCATCGATGAACTGAACAAAGGCGTCGAAGTCACCGTCTGCATCGAATGCTTCGAAGGCTATGGCACCGTTGATGGTGACCTGCGCGCCTCTCAGATAAACACGGTCGAGGATCAGATCGGCAACGAACCTGCCGATGCGCTCACGTGGGACGAATGTCGTTTCGATAATGTCCACGTAGTCGCCAGCCGCGACGACGCGAACGCCTCTATCGGTTCTTTCGATGTTCAGTGTGATTTTCAATTGAAGCCAAAAAGCTTGGATTGTGGGGGGTGGCGGTGTCAGAACGACGCATACAGCCGAACGTTGCGCGACGCGTCCTCCGAAGCATGCAGATTTCGTCAGGTCCGTGAGTGGCGTATGTCGTAGATCAAGAGGCGCAACGCATCACCAGCATCAAAGCCGATTGCTTCAGCTAAAGCAATATACCCGATCACGTCGATACGCCGTCGCCTGTTCTCGACACCAAATGGCGTCAGCTCTTGATATACTGCCGCTGTATGGCAGCTATGGCTTCAGAATCGTCGGAATAAGCTTTTCCAGTTCTTCCACCGCGTCAAATCCAATGGCGTTTGCCAACTTCACAAACTCGATAACGTCGATACGTCGTTGCCCACTTTCCAAATGAGCGACCCATGGCTGCGTCTCATGTAGGACAATGGCGAGGTCTTCTTGCTTAAGGCCTGCCGCCTTGCGCTTTTGACAGATTAATTCCACGAGCGCCTTGTGTCCCCTTGATCCAATAGTTTTTTCCACGATCCGGCGCCCCGTCCTGTTGACCGGGCTAACCAAGTATAGGTACATACCAAATATGGAAAAATTCCATATTAGACATTCTGAATTTAAAGATGAGCTTGCTTTGGAGACGTTGATGGAAAAGAAGGGGCTGACAGCATTCTTGTTGTGGGCGTTTTGGGCGATTGGAATTTGTGGGCTTCACCGCTTTTATCTGGGGCGGACTTGGACCGGGCTTCTATGGCTTTTTACGTTTGGGTTGATCGGCTTTGGCACATTGTTCGACCTGTTCTTTCTTGGATCGATGGTGCGACAAACGAATATCCTGAACGGGCTCAAAGCCGGTGCGGGCGTCAACACAAACACCAATTCAAACGCCGTTGCACCAGTTTTCAATATTCAAATTGGGCTTCCCGCGACTGCACAAGCTGTGGCGGAAGAGCCGGCTTCTAAATGACAATTCCCGTAAATTTTTGAGAGCCCAATTGCTCAAGTTCTTTCGGTTGCTGGTGTTGCCGCAATTGATACAACGCTTGGCGGCTTCGAACGAAGCATTCAATCCATCGCGTATAGCTGATTAGACCTTGTTCATGTTCGGGGGCCATCTCAAGGATGGTTCGCACTCTGCGCTTCAACGTCCAAGAGCCTTGCCTGAAAATTTAGGTAGGTGCGTCCGACCATATCGCATCCCGCTAACACGAGGCGCTGTTGCCAGCCCACAATATACAATCAAAAATAGAAGTAAGCGAAGTATGTTTGGCACGTTCTCAGCTAGCGCGCGTGCAACCAAGGCAATATTCGGAGTTGCTTGAATGGAATTTTTATGAAAAATATCATAATATTAGCACTGGTTTTAAGCCTCTTTTTGTTCATCTATAATTGGTTTGGGATTGACCCGAAGTATCTCGTGTACGCATTGACATTGATTTTTGCTTGCGTTGTCGGCGCACTTGTTACCCACGCTTGGCGAGACGAAGAATAGCCAGTCTGGGCGTGCTCACGCAGCATCAATGAGCTTGATGAAATTGTCAAAGTCATCATTGGGATCGAATGTCTCAAAGGCGACGGCATCATTGACGATAATCTGCGCGCCCTTCAGATAGACACGATCAAGGATGAGATCGGCAAAAAACCTTGACGCGAAGGTCCGCGATTATTTTCTTACGCGTCTTACTGGTGAGAATCGGTTAGCTATGGAGCCGTATCGATCTGACGGATAGACATGATTAGGCGCTCAAGAAAAGCTCGCAATGGTAAAAGCAAGTCATTTGCAGAGTGGGTCATTCCATTCACAACCGTAACGAGCGCCGCCGCTGCGGTAGTTGCAACATGCGTGTCCTACGGAAGTTACCAGCAGTCGATAAAGCAGGCTGAAATCTCTGAACGATCGCTTAAAGCGGCTAATCGCAACACCGAGGTCGCGGGACTTCTAACGGCACTGCGAATTGCTTGCGACAATGTTGAATCCATCAATTCGCATTTCTTCGCAAACGCCAACTTCATTTACAACACCGACTTCGACGTGAGCCACCCGGGGCCACCGCGCGATAACAATCCTTGGGCTATCCTTCTTTCTGGACCGACGGAGTTTCCCGACCCAAACAGACCCGAACTTCTAGCAGATGCCCGTGCTTTATTAAATTCAGGCTCCGACCTGATGCGCCGCTACGAATTAGTAGAACTCTATCTGACAGAAGCGGAAGCGAAAGATGCAGTCGCTGTCGACATTTCCGCGCCGTTCAAAGACTTTGCTGATCTTGGGTATTCGGTGATGCGGCAAGAATTAAGTGCACGTGATGTGCTTGAGAATATAACAGCAGCGCAGGTGATGTGCACTTCTCTGCCTAAGACACTTGCTGCATGGTTTCGTGACTCGCAGTCCAACAAGCTTGACTACGTATTGAAGCTTGATGACCTGCAATTCCGATGGGCACGCCGTCCTTCGGACCTGTGGTTGGCTCCGAAGAGGCGAGGTATTAGCCTCGAAGAGCGTGACGAAGAGTTTGAAAGACGAGCCTCCAAGTGGTCGTACGATCCTGTGAGAGACGGGATCTTCGTAAGGTTGCCGATTCCGATGAAGCCGCCCCTTTGTTCCGAGATGATTGCGCCCCTTGATTCCGGGATGATCTCGCCCCTTTTTAGTGGGGTCTGCAGGCGATGATTGTTGTCAGTTCATTTAGGCAGGGTGTCAAGCTTTTCGGGGCAGGTTTCGGCGTAGGCTATCGCCGCTCAATTCGATGCGATGAGCGTTGTGAACGAGGCGATCCAGTATGGCATCGGCGTAAGTCGGGTCTCCTATGACGCCATGCCATGCCGATACGGGAAGTTGGCTGGTGATGATGGTTGATCGGCGGCCGTAGCGATCTTCGAGGATTTCGAGGAGGTCGTGCCGGGCTTGTTCGTTGAGCGGTTCGAGGCCCCAGTCATCTAGGATCAGGACTTGAACATGGCCCAAAGTCCGCTGCAGCCGGGCATACCTGCCATCGCCCCGAGCGAGCGCAAGCTGGGCAAATAGCCTTGGGACACGCTGATAGAGAACGGAGCGATCGTCTCGGCAAGCCTTGTGGCCGAGAGCGCAGGCTAACCAGCTTTTTCCGACACCCGAGGGTCCGCAAATGGCCAGATTGTCATGAGCGTTGATCCAGTCGCCGCCGAGCAGCTTCATGAAGAGCGCGCGATCAAGGCCGCGCTCGCTGCGATAGTCGACATCTTCCGGGGTGGCCTGGTGGCGAAGCTTGGCAAACCTGAGGCGTGCGGCAAGCTTACGATCGTAGCGGGAACTCCACTCCCGTTCGAGCAGCAGTCCTAGCCACTCGGCGTGCGAGAGATGTTCGGCTTCGCCGTTGGTGACGAGCTCCCCGAAGGCCTTTGCCATGCCGGCCAGCCCATGGAATTGAGTTTATCGAGTGTTGGATGCGCAAGCCTTCTTCGTTCTCCTTAGTGGTAATAGCGAGGTCCGCGGATGTTTTCGTGATGGATCGGTTCATGCGAAGCCGGTCCATTGGTGGAAGCCGTTCGATCAAGATGATTGTCGAGGATGGAGCGCACCGAACCGTAGGTCCGGGCCCCGATCTCCAGTGCACGGCTGCAAGCAGCGTTCACTCTGTCGCGGCCAAAGCTTTTGTTCAGGCGGATAATTCCCATGCAGGCTCGAAAGCCCTGCTCCGGGTGCGGCCTGTCGGCGAGGATCTTCTCGCACAGCAACGCCACCTCCGGCCCGATGGAAGAGGCCTCGCGTTGAATGCGTTCGATCGTCCAGTCGGCAAAGCGGCGATGGGCTGAGGGCATGTGATCGGGAATCGTCGTGTGTTTGCCATTGCCGCTGGAGCGGCGATGGGCGGCTATTCGCTCGCCTTTGTGGAAGATCTCGATCGTATTGGCGGTGATGCGCGCCTCGACCTGCTCGCGAGCGAAGCGATAGGGAACGGAGTAATAGTGCCGCTCGATCTCGACGTGGTAATCCAGCCCGGCACGCCGGATACGCCATTCCGCAAAGACATAGCGTTCCACAGGCAATGGCCTTAAAGCGGGCCGGTCGAGCTCTTCGAACAATTGGCGGCGCGTGACGCCAACCCGGCGCAGGACACGCCTGTCGTTCAAATCATATAGCAAGTCGGCAATCGCCGCATTGACCTCGGCCAGGCTGTGGAAGGTGCGGTGGCGAAGGCGGCCCAGCAGCCAGCGCTCGACGATACGAACCGCAGCCTCTACTTTCGCCTTGTCGCGAGGACGGCGTGGCCGCGTCGGCAGGACGGCGCTGCCATAGTGGGTTGCCATCGCACAATAGGTCCGATTGACTTGGGGATCGAAGTGGCACGCCTTGATGATCGCCACCTTGGCATTGTCGGGAACCAGCAAGGCTGGCGCACCGCCGAAGAACTCCAGCGCCTGGATATGGCATTCGATCCAGTCGGGAAGCGTCTCGCTCCACCGGGCATGTGCATATGAAAGGCTCGACGCGCCCAGAACCGCCACGAACAGATGGGCTTGTCGGGTCTTGCCGGACAACCGATCGACAATCACCGTGACCGTGTCGCCGGCATAATCGACGAACAGCTTGTCGCCGGCCATATGATCCTGCCGCATCGTCACCGGCAGCTTCAGAGCCCAGCCCCGGTAGAGGTCGCAGTAGCGACTATAGCGATAACCATCCGGATGACGGCTGATGTATTCGTCCCAGAGGATCTGCAGCGTCATATGCTTGCGCTTCAGCTCGCGATGGACCTGTGCCCACTCCGGCTCAGGAGCGCGACGGTGCCCAATCTTCGTCCCGGCCGCCTTGTAAAGCGTTGCCTCCAGGACTGTATCGTTGACGTCGTCGCCGAGAGGCCACGACAGCCCGGCTACCGCCGCACGCCGTAGCGTCTCGCGCACCGTCGAGGGCGCAGTTCCAACCCGCACCGCAATCGACTTGTGCCCAAGTCCTTGCTCAAAACGATATCTCAGTATCTCGCGGACACGCCGCATCTCCAATCTCTCCGCTGGCATCCCGTTCCTTCCTCGTCAACGTCGAAGGAAGAAACTTCACACCTGCAGACCCACCCTTGCCAGACGCCTCCAAGGGGGCGGCATCATCTCGGAACAAGGGGGCGACTATTTCTCGGAATTGGGGGGCGACATCATTTCGGAATCAGGGGGCGGATTGCCTCGGAATTTGCATAAGGTTGCCCTCACCGCTTCATCCATAAGACATAGTGCTGATACCCAGCGAAAAGCTGCTACGCTGTGTTTCAGCCTGAAATCGAATCGCCTCTCCGGAAGTCAATGCCTCGTTGGAAGCGAGGCTGGACTATATTGCGAGTTCCCTATGCAGAAAGCCCCAACGTAAGCTTTCGATGCAAGACACGGTGGCAGTTAGCGCAAAGGCATTTTAAGTCATCCGTGACGGATACATGCCCCGGCTGCATCTCCGCAACATGCGTGCGATGATGATGAACTTCTATGCAGGCGGTTCCCGCATCTTTTCCATATCGCTCCACTGGATCGAGCCGGCAGTCTTCACAGAAAAGCCGTCCATGCTTCGACAGGAACTCCTCGCGTTTCTGCTTCGCCAAACCCGGTTGTCGTTCGCGGACAAGATGCGATACGATTTTAGGATTACCCTCGATCCACGCTTTCTCTTCCTCTGTCGGTATAAAGCGCTTGAGTTCTGCTTGGGTTTTCGACGATTTTGCTTTTGGTCTTCGGACAGCGTCAACAACTTTCGGCACTATCCATAAACCAGCTTCTTCTAATAAGTCGAAACTGACTTGCCCCCATCCCGAGCTGAAATGCGCCGGAAACGCTTCGATGCCAAGCGCCTCCTGAAGGGCGAGACCGAAAACTTTCTTTGGTGCAAGCGGTTTGCCATCGGCAGTCATGGCGTCATAATCACGGGAGGGGGAGAAATTGGGCGCGTCGCCTCCGTTCAATAGGAACTCTACAGCACGCTCAATGTGTTCACGGTGAACCTTGCGCAGCTCGATAGATGGCAAGCGGGACGCACCTTTAGCCTCTTTGGCTCCGACAATGGAGGGCAGGCTTTGCGGGTTTACACCCGGTGTCGCAATAAGCAAACGCCGCCACGCTCCGTGGCTAGAGGTCCCCTCATTCATCGCCTGTACAATGAGATCAAACCGCCTTGCAATTGGCGCCTGCTTATCAAAAGAAAGTCGGCGGTCAGGGAGAGGTTCGTCTTGGACACGGTTGCTGTCCCGATAAATTTCGAAATCAACGTCGGCGTTATCCAGACGCTCCATTATCAATTCGAGTGCTGCCCGATAGTCGCGGTTTCGACTCGTGCCGCTGCGGCTGTGAAGGACTATTCCTAGCTCGTTAATCTCAACCTTTGCGTTGAGTGACAATCCGGCTTCGTTCGTCAAAATCATTTTGTTCAAATCCTAAAGTCAAGGTAAGTCTCAATCATAGGTGATCAGATGTTGCTGAACCATTTCGCGCAGACGTCGAGAATTGGTCTTGCGGCTGTCTGCTCCGACGCTCGTAGTCAGGTTGCCTCTCCAACAGCGATGACCAACACCCTGCCCTTGTTCGGCTGCAATGATTGAGCCGTCTATTCTCGCGTCTTCCGTCTCGCTTGGGTAAACCCTGACGAAGCAGGTAGACGAGACAGTTTTGGTGTCTTATATGGGTTGATTTCCGCATTATGAGACAGTATGTTTCAGACATCTAAGAACCAAATGAGACATAAACAAAATGACCAATCAAATTTTCGGCTATGCTCGTGTCAGCAGCACCGACCAAGACCTAACCATTCAGGAAGCCGCTCTTCGTGCAGCCGGTGCAACGATCATCCGTTCAGAGAAGAAGACAGGCACCACGACTGAAGGACGCGATGAACTAGCAACCCTGATCGAATTCGCCCGGGCTGGTGATACGATCATCGTCACCCGCATTGACCGTCTTGCCCGCTCTATCGCCGATCTGTCCGCCATCGTGAAGAAGTTGGAAAACAAAGGCGTTCACCTGAAGGCAACCGAACAGCCAATCGACACCAGTTCCCCGGCAGGACGCGCATTCCTTCAGATGCTTGGCGTATTCGCCGAATTCGAGACCGCTATCAGGAAGGAACGCCAGCTTGAAGGCGTTGCCAAGGCTAAGGCTGATGGCGTCTACAAGGGCAGGAAAGCCAGCATCGATGCCGACAGGGTCAAGGAGCTTGCCGCTTCAGGAATGGGCGCTACAGAGATTGCCAAGGAACTCAAGATCGGTAGAGCTTCGGTCTACCGCTACCTTGGCTGATCGCTAGTTTCCACTTCATCATCGAGAATTGGTTCGAATAGCCCTTCTTCAGTAAGGAACGTGCGCCACTGGTCCGCCATTTCTTCGAACAGGTCAAAAGCGTGGTGCTTCTCGCTCTCGTATTCAACATACACGAACAGCGTAGCGCTTTTTATCGAGCGCTCGCCATCTATCATTTCCCACGTCAGCTTGTAGCTTGATCCGTTCCATAGTTCCGGCATGGAATCGTCTCGAACTTCGCGGTGCTTTACGCTGTTCGCCAGCATTCGGCAGAATTTGAGGGCGGGAAGGCGGTCCTTTTGCGTCTCTGCAAAGCTTGCCTCAACAGTCTTGCCCGCGAACTTGCCCCTCTCTCCCTTCGTCTCGTCTCGTTTTCTGCCACCAGTAAGCCGGGTGAAATTGGCATCATCGACTTGATCGCGATGGAGCACCCAATCCACCAGATGCCAGCTATCAACAGCGCAATCAATCGCCGCGTACCTTGCCTCATTCTGCAAGTTCGCCTTCTTGAGCCGTTCAATGTCGAATAACAGTTTGCGGTGCAGGTCTCTCGGTGACTTCAGTCCGAATGTCTTGGTCTTCCCGCGCTTGTTCATTTACTCCCCAATTTTTGATGGTCAACTGTAGATGGTAGTGATCAGTCGAAAAGACCAATAGATGCGGGTCAACGTTGAACGAAATTGACCGAAATTCGCAATTAATGAGGAATTTTTAACCAATTCGGGTGGATTTCGCGGGCAAACAGCGACAGGGGCGGAAATGTCATCATGGCAAGTAGGGCTACGCTATCCCATGCCTGACTGGTCCAAACGGGGACACGTCCCGCCCACAAGCAGCGAAGTGCATCCACAGTCTTTCGATGATCAAGTGCCCGAATGAACCGATGTCATTCATCTTTTCGGACGGTAAGCCTTTCCTCGTGACCCACTTGAACCAATGCCCACCGCCGCCGCTCAGAGTGTGGGCGGGATCGCGGATGTAGATGATTGAGTCGATGAGACCCGTTTTATCCCATGTCGCCGAACGGTTCATAAAGAGCTTGGCGATATGTTGTTCGTACATCAAGCCATCCGTTTCGGACGCGCCACCATCTTCGCTACAGATGACGAAGCGGCACGCGGCAATTACCCCTGTCGCCTCAGCGTGTTCACGGAATTTATCACGGGCTTCCTTGATACGTTGCTCAAGTTTGTTGACGGTTACCTTTGCAAAAGCTTCCATTGCTTTTCCGGGATCGTCCAATGTCCTAAAAATCGCGTCTAAGCTTTGCTGACCGAACAATATGAACTGCGCACCTTGGTCGAGCGTGACTTTATCGAACCGTCCAATTATCGCTTTTTCTGTGGTTTTGAGTGTTTTCCGCTCTACCAAAATGCGGCGGTCGAATAGAAAGTGATCAGGTGCCTTGTGCTGTCGAGACCGATCAGCCGTCGTGTAAGAAATCTGATCGGGGATGATCTGGTTCGGATCAATCTCAGCGAAGAAGTTGACTAACCACTCATCGATACTGGTATGCTCTGTTGTGGGTTTCATTGTTCCTGACCACGCGTTTAACGCATCCCCGGCGGCAGTCTATAATAGGTCTTGTTGATTGCCGTTTCGACTGACAGAAGACTCTATGGAGCATTTGCTATTTGAATATACATCTGCTCAGAGTTTGTTCTGTAGCGTTACATTTTTATGGAATAGCTATGCCACAGCCGTTTGATGACTTCCCCCCGAAAATCAATCCGCGTCACTCTAATGCCTTCATCAGGTCGATTGGATTATTTTTCGACGGTTTTTCATACCTTACATATTCTAGGTGTTAGATTCCGTCGTTTTTTTGAATCGATCCCAGTAGATCAATTATCGTCCTGTAGAGAAGCCTTAAAGCGGCGCGGCATCGACAACAGAATTCATAATCAAACCAAGTTATTTCTACTCCTTTACTCAACTTTATTATTGCTTAGTCTTCCGCATTTGTGTATAATTGCGACTTCGGTTCAGAAGAGACGTATAAGCGCAAGTCGCAGTCTCCTGAATAAATCCTTCATCTGACATTTTCAGAATAAGAGCCGATAGAAGGCATGATGGTTGCGCGTCTCTACAATAAACGCAATCATATGTCGAATTATGAAGGATTATTTCAATAAATACAAAGTGAAGAAAAGAACCGACTTGGAAAATCGATCTTGCTCTTCAAGGTCGGCTGGTCGGTTCGAATACTCATTACCTCTATATCTTGAATGAGGGAGTTTAGGACTTTTCCAAGTCGGTCCTAAACTCCCTTTTTTATTTTGCCTATAGAGGAAAACCAATAATGAATTCTCCAAAATACCGATTTGAATATGTTGATGGTCCTGTCGGTTCACACAAGACAACATCACTATTGAACTATCTGCGCAACAATCCCATTCCCGCAACGATTGCCACCCAAACCAATGATTTGTCCGATCAATACGAAGCTGCTGATAATCTCGATATTGAAATGATCTGCCGAGAGGTTCGCAAGGACGGGGATTACACGGCGGCAAGCAAGACCTACCGGGAACGGCTTCTATCATCGGCTTCCGGGATTTACGCGGTCAATCAGCAAGTGGCTGTCGCCTGTCAAAACGCTGATCCAGATCGGCATTATTTCTTCGATGAAATCCCAAACGTATTCGAGACCTTCACTTTCAATTCCCTCCCCCTTAGCCAAGATTTCGTTTCTGGTTGGCTGGCTTCTGCTCTGTCTGATGAGCCTTCCTATTACGAACTTGTTCCAACTGATCACATTAGGAATATTGCGGAAAACGGTTGGAAGGACGATGTTCTAAAGGATTGCGAAGAGATTTTGACAGTTGCCCAACGCATTGCGAGTGAGCATTACCGGGTGTTTGTTCAGGCAAAGGCGTTCAATGCCTTTAAGAACGGTCTTCCGAAACAACTTCAGTTCTTTGTTGTTGCCCGTCCGTCCCTGTTCCCTAAGCACTCGGTTTTCATCGGGGCAAATTATAAAAACTCGCTTCAATATCAAATTTGGTCGGCATCGGAAGATGTCGAGTTCACCCCGCATTCCGAAATCAAGGCGAAGCATGACGACTTGAGCCATAAGGCTGCATCGGTTTCCATCCGCTACTTCTCTGAAAGGAACTTTAGCAAGTCCTTGTTTAAAGAGAAGACGAACGGCATTAAGAATGCTGGAAAGGCAACAACCTTCCCGAAGATCGCCAAGGCGGCTGGTAAGGCGATTGCCGATATGTATCCCGGCGAGCAATTCATCTATTGCACTGAATTAGCCCCCGAAAGGCCCGGACATGCTCCACCACTTAGCTAAGTGGGTAGGAGTAATGTTGGTAATATGACTAGCAGCAATTTTAAGATGGAAGTCCTCTCCGGGCCGGAACGTCGGCGGCGTTGGAGCACGGCAGAGAAGCTCGCGATCATCCACGAAACCTATGAGGCGGACGCGACGGTGAGCATCGTCGCGCGTCGACACGGTATCCAGCCGAACCAGTTGTTTGCGTGGCGCAAGCTGGCGTCCCAAGGGGCACTGACGGCGACGGCCGCCGAGGAGGAGGTCGTTCCGGCTTCCGAATACCGGGCGCTTCAGGCCCAGGTGAAGGAGTTGCAACGCCTGTTGGGCAAGAAGACGATGGAGAGCGAAATCCTGAAGGAAGCCCTCGAAATCGCCGGTGGCCCAAAAAAACATCTGTTGCGCTCGCTCTCTCTTCCGAGGGGGATTTTGGAATGAAGACCGTCTGCGAAACTTTGGGTGTCGCCCGCTCGAATATCGCCGCGCGCGCCGCAGGCTCCCCTTCCAAAGCCAGAGGACGCCCGCCACTACCTGATCGTGAGCTGCTGGAGGACATCAAGGCCGTCATCGCCGATACGCCTACCTACGGCTATCGGCGTGTCCATGCCATCCTGCGTCGGAATGCCCGGAAACTGGGGCGTTCGTGGCCCAATGCCAAGCGTGTCTACCGGGTGATGAAGCTGCACAATCTGCTGCTGGTGCGTCATACCGGAGCGGTCAATGATCGCCTTCACGACGGCCGGGTCGCCGTCGAGCGTTCAAACATCAGATGGTGCTCCGACGGCTTCGAGATCGGCTGCGACAACAAGGAGAAGGTGCGCGTCGCCTTCGCCCTCGACTGCTGCGACCGCGAGGCAATCGCCCATGTCGCCACCACCGAGGGCATCAAGAGCGAAGACGTGCAGGACCTCGTGATCACCGCTGTCGAGAACCGCTTCGGCCGCATCAACATGCTATCCGAGCCCATCGAATGGCTCACCGACAACGGCTCCTGCTTCATCGCCAGGGACACGGCATCCTTGCTCCGCGACATCGGCATGGAACCTTGCACGACACCGGTGCGAAGCCCGCAATCGAACGGCATGGCCGAGGCGTTCGTCAAAACCTTCAAGCGCGACTACGTCTCGGTGAATCCAACCCCCGACGCTGAAACCGTCATCGCTCAACTGCCGTTCTGGTTCGAGCATTACAACAATCTTCACCCGCACAGTGCTTTAGGATATCAATCGCCGCGCGAGTTCATCAGCTCGCAATCTCAAACCTGAGCATGTCCGGTCTTTTGGGGGCAACTCCATGCACCAACACCAAGTATGAGCGGAACAAATGGGCTGGTCCTGCTGGCACTCCTGTTTCCAGCAATTCGCGGGGATGGAACGGGGGACGTGATTTCAACATGGCTGTCTTCATGGCTGCAATCAACTTCGATCCGGCTTCGGTCAAATTCCTCTGGAAGGTGTTTGGCATCGAGCGGGAAGCCGCGAAATACGCCCTGACTTATGAAACCGCCTATCAGTTTGCGGGTCGGACGAGCTTGCGCATGGAAGGTAGCAGTGCCCCTATTGTTCTGATCTTTGGAGACCGTGCGACCGCCAAAGCGATACAGAGCTTCATTCCGGGTTGTGCCGATCCTGAGTTGATTGACCTTGGCATTCCGGAACTGCTGTTTCCTGATGACGAGCCGGAATCGGATGATGAAGCCGAAGTCAAAGCCAAGCCGGTTAAGACCGTTGAAGAGACCCGGGAAGAAGATCGCGTTGAAAGTCAGCTTCGGAGACGGCGGAACCGCGTTCTCGAAAACCATGCTGCAACGCTTCAATATGAGGGATTTCGGCTCCGGTTTTGGGCACACTATTCGTCTTTTGAAACCCTCGATTCCGAAGTTCTGGATTGGGAAACCGTCCTCGAATATTTCCGGACAATTGTGAACCGTGAAGAGATTTCGCAAAAAGATGCAAACAAGTTGTTCCGGGAAGGCGTCCTGTTTGACAGCGAAAACCATCTCCTGAAAGACAACATTCTCTCTACGAAAATTGTTGTGCTCGACATCGACAATGTGACCGGGGATGTGAAAGAGCTTTCCGCCTATCTGAAGAGCCGGAAGATTTCGCACCTTGTCGTCAGTACCTACAGGTGCTTGAACGTCGAAAATTACTCGGAACGGCAGATTAAAATCCGCGTCCTCGTTCCCCTTACCGAAGCCGTTGATGCTGAGAATTATTCCCGGATTATCCGCCTTCTGAATAGGGACATCCGGGAGAAGTTTCCCCAAGGCGAGTTTGGCAGTCAGTTCCCGGTTGATCCGGCATGCATGACCATCAACAACCGCTTCTATGCGCCCTGCCGTCCTGAAAAGGGCGAACCGATCTTCATTGATGGCACCTACTATGAATATGATTGCTTTGTGAAGAAAGCCCCGGTTTTCCTTGATGTCAAGTGGTGCATGGTCCGGAACCTTCCGGAAGACTTAGAAGCGCCGGTCATCAAGCGGCACATTGCCGGGAGCGTTCGCAAGACCGCCGAAGAGATCGTTCTGGAATGTGCCGCTATGGCGAGCGCCGGCAATGGTGACGGTCCTTGGTATGATGCCGCCGTTGAACTGATTAAGGCTGGCTATTCGAAGGACGAAGCCATTGCCGCCATGAAGGGCAAGGAACGCATGTTTGGTTCCGGGAAGGGTCGGAGTGCGGAACGTGCCGTGACCCACGTGGTAGAGCAACAGCGGTTCCGAGCCGCATAAACCGCCATTGAGATTGTGCCGATGGTGCCGGGGACCATGAAGCGTGATGCGACTGTATCTGATGCCCGACAAAAGAAAGGGGACGCTGGTTTGCGTCCCCTTTTGAAAAGAATTGGGTTTATATTTGGTCTGACCGATTTCGCTCGGGCTTGGGTTTCGGCTCCCCTTTGGGCATCGGAACTTCCGGCATTGGAATTTTGAAGTCATTGTCAGGAAGAACATTCCCTTTTTCGATACGCTCCCACCTTCCGCCCTGCGATGGAGTGTCTTGTTCGTTTGACATGATCAATCCTCCGTAAGTCTCGTTTTCATGTACACCCTAGTCTTCTCTTCCGCTATGGCAAGGAACTCTTTGTTTTCAGGCAAGATCAATCCCTTGAAATGTTTGTAAGTACTCTGGTTGATCTTTCGATTCAGGTTCCCTGCAAGCCGTCGGATTTCACTCTCTGTCAGCATCCCGCTTGCTATTTTGAGCCAATCCTCTTCGGCAGTAGTTGCCAGAGCGTCAAGTTCAGGGCGTAGGCTATTGAGCGCCTTTAGCCGCTGTCCATAAGGCAGATATGGTTTTACTGCCGCATACACCTGCGACACGGCAATGACGGCTCCCCAAACGAAATCGATTTCTTTCCATAGCGCCCACCCCGCAATTGCCGAACTCGACGCAATTGCTGAGGAGACGTTTAGAGACCTCGCGATTTTGTCGAGATGTTTTTCGTGCTCCTCAAGATAATAGAGATCACGCTTAATAATACAAAATGTGTTCCAATAGTAGTTTTGCGCGCGCACGTTATAGTCCTATCGACATGGAATGGTTTCGACCATTAGTTAGAACAACGGCTTTGAACTTTGCGAATTGTACAAAAACGCTATCGAAAAGGAAGTACTGTTTTCAACTTTATGGGGCGGCTGTACGAAATGCCAGTTTCTGGCTAATGCTATAAGGAGCGTGAACGGGGGTTGCCATGAACATTACAAAGCTCACGATTTTTTCCATTGCGCTTGGCTGGTTTGGGGCTGCACACGCTGATGATACCGCTGTTGCACGGTACAAGGACTACTTGCCTGAACAAATCATGCAGTTGCCTGAGCAAGAGCGTAAGTCGAACGTGCCCATGGTGTACATCGGTGCTGCCAACGACGCCTTGTCCAAAAACGGTCAGGTGATGATTCAAGCTGCCTTGAATTCGTTGATGTACGACGGATTAGCTGATTTCGAAGGGGCAATGCGGGCCTTCCAACAAGACCTTGGCGAGCAACCAACGGGTAAATTGACGGTTGGACAACTGCAAAAGCTTGGCTATCGGGCGTCCCGGCTGCACCTGACATACGTCGATTTCTTTTCGCTCGAATATGGCGGGACGACCACCAAAGACTTTGCATCAGTCAAAGGCACGGTGAAAATGCTTGACGACCGGATTGCCTATCCGATCAATCATGTTGTGATTCAGTGTTTTCGGGCTGAGAGCTACTGCAGCTATAACCAAGTAGCCCTTGCGCTTCCTGATGAAAATTCTTGGGCGCAATCGTATAGTGTTCTGACGGTTGCGGATGAATATTACAAAATCACGCGTTGGGACACCAATCAAATCGATGCGGTTCCTTACCAGAATACGGCTTGCCGCTCGAACCAGTTGAGCTTTAATTTCGAAACGAAAGAGTTTTTCGAAATCGCCCGCAACAACACCTCTGGCGATTGTCAAACAGCATTGGGGGTGACGCTTCCCCGGCTGGATAAGCCCCGGGTGTCGCAGATTGTGAAGGGTGACGAAATCGTCGATGCCGAGTTCAAACGGATTGGCGAAGAAGCAGCTAGCTACTATTCGAGCGCTTTCCGGGACCGTCTCGGGATGCCGAAAACCGGTCCTGTTGCAGTCGGATCGAAGCCGTAGAGTCACCTCCGGGCGCGAAGGATTGGCGGCACGAGCAGCGCCTTCATCCGACATGGAGGATGAACAACCCCGTCATCAGCACGGCGATAATCGCGGCGACGACAATGCCAAGCGTGCCGCTGCCTGACAGTTCGAATAAGCCAAAGAGCTTAAACTTGAATTCCGGGGGGTTTTTCAAAGCACACACCTTTCACCAAAAGAAAAATTGGTTGGTGCTGCTTGCTGCTTCGCAGTGTGAGTGCGAATGGTTATCGTTACAAGTGGGTGCGCCCGCTATTCACAGGGCCTCTAATCAAATCAAATAGTTGGCAGAGAGCTTGTGTAAAATTCATCGTGGACCATTTGGCTTTTTCACCCGAAAATCGAGCAAATCAATACGAATCGGGGTCAATTGACCGATAAAGCCCAAATCCACCCATACATCCTAATCGGGCTTGTCATGCTTCTCCTGATCGTTACGGGTTATTCTGGTTTATCACCATTCCACCATTGCCGAGCTTGCCACGCTACATGCCAATGTCGCCAAATACGAAGTCGCTTGATGATGAAGCCCGGATAGTTATTCCTTCTCAAATAAGCTAGAAACAAAAGTGGCGCAGTAGGTGGACGTGAATCGATGGAACGCGATTCCAAGATCGAAATCTTTCGACTTCATATGTCGAAATCCCAGTTGGAAGCAGTGCCCTCCGAAGAGCGCGCACTCCTCTTGCTAGCGAGTTACGCAATTAATCAGATCACCGTGCTCCGCCGTTTGCTCATATTCTCGATGAATTTCGAGTCGAAGCACGAAGTGGAAAACATCCTCAGCGCTGCGCAAACTCAAATGATTTTGCGGTTTATGCTCGCCTCCATGGCTGAGGCTTGGGAGATGATCAGACGACCAAATATCCAGAGACTACTTTTGGAGATTAATGGTGATGTTGAAGCTGATGGAAAGGAAGCCCATCGGCTGTTGAAGCGTCATTTTGGGAACAACAATGTGCTACATCGGCTCAGAAACAGTGTCGCTTATCACTATCCTGATTTTGCAGCGCTCGAAAAGGCTTTCAGTGAGGTTCCGGACGACGAGGACTGGGCTTGGTATGTGTCCCACGCGGTAACCAATGGCTACTACTACTTGTCGGATTTGGTCATCTCGTCTCACATCCTCGAAGTCATGGGCGAGCGCAATCCAGAATTGGCGTTTGGGAAGCTGATGAATGAGGTCGTGCCGGTAGCAGAGAATCTTCTCGATTTCTTAGCGTACGTGATGAGGGCGATAGTCACCCGCCATTTTGGAGCTGAAATGCTATCTCCGATGCCCGGAACGGGCATCGCCATCTCCGGTGTTCCCAATCTGAATGATGTCTCGATTCCTTTCTTCACCATACGGGATCAGGACATTTAAGTCGCTATCACGATCATATCCGGTGAAATGGTCAATTTGACCGCGATGAAGCCCCTGTTTTTATTTGTCGTGGAAGTCCGGGGCTCGCCACTGTGGAGTGGCGACACCCTTGCCCTTGGTGAAGTAGTCGGCAATCGCTTGGGCTTTCCACGCCAGAAACCCAAGGAGAACAAAGAAGGAGAGCGGGCTTAGCGCGCAAATCAGGGTGTGTGGACTACACAGGCAGGGCGACCGGATGGTGGCGCTGCATCGAGGCTTGTGCACAAATCTGTAAGCCTCTCGTACTGTAAGCGGTTAGCCGACGGCGTCTGGTTTGAAGTTCCATGGCATGAGCAGCTCAATATCAGCGGCTGGCCAGCGATTTGCGATGCGGGTGAGCGTTTGAGATAGCCAGGCAAGCGGATCGACATTGTTCATTTTTGCCGTCTGCAGAAGTGTGGCGATCGTCGCCCATGTCTCTCCGCCGCCCTCGCTGCCGGCAAAGAGACTATTCTTCCTCGTAATGGTTTGGGGCCGGATGGCACGCTCGACTATGTTGGAGTCGATTTCGACGCGGCCGTCCGTCAAGAAGTGCTCCAGCGCCTCCCGGCGTGTCAGGCCGTAGCGTATCGCCTCAGCAGTCTTGGACTTTCCGGAGACTTTGGAGAGTTCCTTCTCCCACAACTGGAAGAGATCGGCGACAATGCCAGCGGACGTCTCCTGACGGCGCCTCGCGCGCGTTTCGGCATCACTGCCGCGGATCTCGTCCTCGACCTTCCAAAGTTCCGTCATGGCTGTGATCGACGCCGTTGCAGCGTCATTAATGCCGCCGACATGCAGCTCGTAGAACTTTCGGCGTAAATGTGCCCAGCATCCGGCAAGCTTGATCGTTTCATTGCTGCCGGACTTGGCGCGCTCCTTGAGCATGCTGGTATAAGCCGAGTACCCATCCACTTGCAGGATGCCGCTGAACCCGGCGAGATGACGCGCGACACACTTGCCACCCCTGCTGTCTTCGAAGCGATAGGCAACCATCGGCGGGCCAGACCCGCCAAACGGTCGGTCATCGCAAGCGTAGGCCCATAACCACGCCTTCATCGTTCTACCAGAGCCGGGGACCAGCGTCGGTAAGGTGGTCTCGTCTGCAAAAACCCTCTCTCCGGCTTTAATGCGTTCCAAGATGTAATCCGCCAAGATCCGCAGCTCGAAGCCCAGATGCCCCATCCATTGGGCCATCAAAGAGCGGCTGAGAACCACGCTGTCGCGCAGATAGATCGCCTCCTGGCGGTAGAGCGGAAGACCATCGGCGTATTTCGACACGGCGATATAGGCCAGCAACCGTTCGCTCGGCAGCCCACCTTCGATGATATGCGCGGGCGCCAAAGCCTGCAGCACGCCGTCACGTTCGCGGAAGGCATATTTCGGGCGGCGTGTGACGATGACCCTGAACTTCGGCGGTATGACATCAAGCCGCTCGGATCGGTCCTCGCCGATCAGAACCTTTTCCAAGCCTTGGCAGTCGTCGGGGATCTCCGGCTCGATCACTTCCTCGATGCGTTCGAGATGGGCGGCAAAACCTTTGCGTGGCCGCGCCTCCCTTTTTGGCCGCTCTTTGCCCACTTGGCCGAGCTCGCTGTCAATCGCCGCAAGGCCAGTCTCGACCTCCTCAAAAGCGAAGTCTATCTGCTCGTCGTTTATCGCCAGCCGCAGTCGCTCGGAGCGCGTACCGTTTTGGGCCCGCTGCAAAACCTTCAAGATCGCCGTCAAAGTGGTGATCCGCTCGTCGGCTTTCTGTTGGACAGCCTTCATTCGGGCAATTTCGGCGTCAGTCGCAGCCTTCTCTGCGTTCAAAGCAATGATCATCGCTTTCAGCGCATCGACGTCGTCAGGAAGGTCTGGACCGGGTAAAACCATGCGCGTAATAGAGCATAGAATCAGCCGATTTCCCAACACTTACAGCAACATGATTCAACTTGCCGCACATCGTCATCAGCCGATCGAAAGTGGCCGGCGCACCTTGGCGGGGCGGATCTTTTTCCAATCCATTCCGGCTAGAAGTGCCATTAATTGCGCATGATCGAGACGGACGCGGGTAGCAGACGGGACAGGCCAGCAGAAGCCATTTTCTTCGATTATTTTGTACCTCACAACAGAATGCAGCCACTGCCAACGCAGATACGCAGTTAGTGCGGGTGACGCATCCGTTTCATCCTTTATTCCCACGGCAGTTGCCGTGCGTCGGCAAGCGCTACAACCGGCATGGTGAACGCCTTTTGCTGCAGACCGAGGACACCACTGTTTGGTCGGTTCCTCCGCAATGGACTGATCTTGTGAGCTTGGATCCTGAGGTCGTCATGAGCAACGGGCGATCGCTCTTGCGGGTAGTCGACTTAATGGAGTTGGCCACTCTGGTGAAGCGCCTTTCGAGCAAATCGGGGCCGGGCTGACGTGCGGAAGTGTAAGGATAAATATGCCGCATTTGTAAAGTGGATTATGCCGCAAGAGGTCGCTTTTATGAGAGGTTACGCCTGCAAATACAAGATATCTCGTCAAATAGACCATAAGCATCGTCTTGACGAGGCAGCAAAATGCGTCATAATTAGCATTACGCTAACACCGCTTCATGTCCTCGGAGCCATCGATGTCTGCGAAGTACGACAGCAAGCGCACAAAGACGGATGGCCTCATCGAAGAGGGCACGTTCAATCCCACCCCCGAGAAGGTGCGCGATCCAAAGTTTCGGGGCAGCGAGTTCTTCGATCCGCACGACGCCGTGCAGGTCAAATACGAGATGCTGCGTCGCGTCTCCATCGACAAGGTGTCGGTGACGGAGGCCTCCGACGAGTACGGTGTTTCCAGGCCAACCTACTACCAGGCCAAGGTGAACTTCGATATGGCCGGCATTGCCGGACTGGTGCCGACGAAGCCGGGGCCCCGCGGTCCCCACAAGATCGACGACAAAGTCCTGGCATTTCTGCAGGCGCAGCTCGCCCCAGGAGAACCCGTTCGCGCCCGGGAACTGGCCAAGCTGCTCCGCCAGGAACTCGATATCGAGCTTCATCCCAGATCGATCGAGCGGGTTCTAAAAAAAAGCGGCACGTAAACATTGCCGCGACGGCGGCATGCCCGATCCAACCGTCGACCATCGCGTCCCAGTACGAGGTATTGCGCAAGGCAGCCCTCGGCGCAGCGCTGCCGCTTATGGCCCGTAGCGGCCTGATGCTCTTTCTGCGCCGGGGGATGTGGGGATGGGTTCAGGCGCTGACCGCAGCAGCAAGCACTCCGCGAGAGCAGAATTACCCATCGTCATTTGCTTGTCCGCTGCACGGCGGACACAGCGCCGTCGTTCACGTCCTTGCGACAATCGCCATGAGCACCAACGATCGGAGGTCACCATGAATGTACATCTCAAAGTCCAGCCTCATCACCTCGAACGCGGCGCCTACCTCTACATCCGCCAGTCTTCCATGCGGCAAGTCGTTGAGAACGTTGAGAGCGCCAGGCGGCAATATGCGCTTCGGGGACGCGCTGTCGCCCTCGGCTGGCGCGACGAGCAGATTATCGTCATCGACAACGATCAAGGAGAGTCCGGTGCATCGGCGGCGTGGCGCGAGGGGTTTCAGCGGCTGGTCAGCGATGTCGGCATGGGGCATGCCGGGATCGTCATGGGCCTGGAGGTCTCCCGTCTGGCGCGCAACAATGCCGACTGGCAGCGTCTGCTGGAGATCTGTGCCCTTGCCGACACCCTGATCCTCGACGAGGACGGCGTCTATGATCCGGCAAGTTTCAACGACCGGCTCCTGCTCGGCCTGAAGGGAACAATGAGTGAGGCCGAGCTGCATGTGATCAAAGCCCGGCTGCGCGGCGGCATTCTCAATAAGGTGCGGCGCGGCGAGTTTCGTTGCCTCCTACCGACCGGGCTGGTCTATGACCATTTCGGCAATGTGACTCTTGATCCAGACATGCAAGTCAGAGAAACGATCATTCATTTCTTTGAGATGTTCTCTCGCCTCGGGTCCGCCTCCCAGACCGTCAAGGTCTTTCGCAATGAAGGCCTATTGTTTCCATCGCGCCTACACAACGGCGGCACGCTATTTCGGCCGCTGACCGCATCGACGGCGATGCGTGTCCTGAACAATCCGCGCTACGCTGGCGCCTATACCTATGGCCGACGACAGTTTCGACGCACCATCGACGGCAAAAAGACTCTGCGTGCGCGCGACATTGATGACTGGCCGGCCTGCATTCCCGATGCTCATCCCGGCTATATCAGCTGGGAGCGACATCAGGAGAATCTGAAGATCCTCAAGGCGAATGGCCGTGGATTTGAAGCGGCACGAGCTTCAATCCCAAGGGAGGGACCGGCACTGCTGCAAGGCCGGGCCGTGTGTGGGCAGTGCGGCAGCCATCTTAGGGTTCGCTATGCGGCGCGACGTGGCCGGCAGGAAGCCTGGTACATTTGTAATCGTGCCCGCATTTATCGTGCGGAGCCTATGTGTCAGTCGATCGCTGGGCCTCCCGTCGATGAAGCCATCGGTATGCTGATTGCCGAGCAGATGACGCCGGCGGCCGTCGAACTCGCTCTCGAAGTCCGCAAGGAGATCCAAGCCCGGCATGAAGAAGCAGACCGGCTGCGCTGTCGCGCAATCGAACGCGCCCAAACGGAAGCCGAGCTCGCTCAGCGCCGCTTCATGCTTGTCGATCCTAGTAACCGCCTCGTCGCCGACACGCTCGAAGGTGAATGGAACGAGAAGCTTCGCACGCTGGCCAGTGCCCGCGAAGAGCGCGAACGTGGCCGAGAGCACGATCAATTCATCCTCGATAAAGCTGTCCACGAACGGTTAGTCGCGATGACGGCCGACTTCAACCAGCTCTGGAAAGATCCGGATACCCCAAGCCGCGAACGCAAGCGATTGCTGGCCCACATCATTGAGGATGTCACTCTCTTAAAGTTGCCAGCGGAAGGAACCACTAAGCTTCACGTTCGCTTCAAGGGCGGCAAAATCCAGACGCTCACCACCATGAACCCAAAATCCTCTCCTCAGCAGATCAAGACAAAGCCCAGCATCATTGAACTGGTCGATAGGCTTCTCGACGATTACATTTATCCCGAGATCGCCGAGATTCTAAACGAGCAGGGGCATCGCCCAGGTGGAACCGCACGTCGCGGCTGCCAGGACGCCCGCTTTACACCCCTCAAAGTCGCCTATCTCATCCACGAATATAAGCTGCGATCACGATATGATCGACTGCGACAGCGGGGAATGCTGACAAGACAGGAAGCGGCAGTGCATCTCAATATCAGCGAGCAAACCGTCGCCAGATGGGCCAAATTTGGCCTCATCACCAGACATGCCTATAACGGGCACTATAGCCTGTACGAAATCGCCGATGGAGACCTGCCGCAAAAGCAATGCAGTCGATGGAATCCACTCGAAGATCGCGCTGCTGCGTATCGACAAATGCAAACCGAGCCAAGAACATCAACTGGCGAGGAAAGAGGTGTAGTATGAACGCCGATCGTTATAATAGAGGCAAAATCCCTGGCCGTCCCACCAAACAATGCGGATCCGGTCTGCACGTTTCGAGCGGAATACATAAAGAGCACCGTTAAAGGGGTCGAGGCCGCCATCGCGCACCAGGGCCATCAGCGAGGCCGCGCCTTTGCGGAAGTCAACCGGTTGGCACGACACATAGACCACGACACCCGAAGCGATCATGCTTGCCGTACCGCCCTGACGATGCCGCTCAGCAGCGCCGGATCGATCGAAGCGCTGACGCGAAGTGTCGTGTCGCCCACCTGGATCTCGACAGTGTCCGTCCGCACCGCCTCGAAACGAGTAAAGGCCTCATCGTTTTCGGTTGCTCTCAACCGCTGAACCGAACCAGATGCAAGGGCTACGCGCCGCCATCCAAAGAGCTGCGATGGGTCCATTCCATGGGCACGCGCGACCGCAGAGACATTTGCGCCCGGAGCCAACGCTTGCTCCAGGATCAGAGCTTTCGCCTCATCTGACCACGACTTCGGTTTCCGCCGCGTTCGCACCGGCTCCGCCGTCAGAATTTCGAACGTACGATCATGATTCATATCTTCACTCATAGGATTCCCAGCATGATTCATGCTGAAAATGAGCGATTTCGCGTCTCCATGCTACGTGGGATGGCCTGTCCGCTTACCTCGTACTTTTCGAGCCGCTCGGCTAAATTGCCACAACAAAACGCGCGAATTGAGATATTTGATGCTTCAAGCCTTGGTAGAAGAGCTATCGTTTACGGCGGAAGAAATTCGTAACTTCCAAATATTTTATCCATATGCCTTCAACAAAACTATTGAGGCGCTGAGTACGCGGCATCCATTTGTCCATTATTGCAGCAGTGCAGCCGCCGAATCCATGATCCGGAACGGATCGGTATGGATGAGGAATGTTACCTGGATGAACGATAGCTCCGAGATACAGCACGGAAAGACTTGCCTTGCTAATGCGCTGAGGAGCGATTCAGCACGAGAATTGGCGAGGGTATTGGACGGAAAATTTCCAGGATTTACTGAGCATCTTGTCGGATTAGTCAATTCGTGGATACCGCACTTTGAACAGGAGACCTACATCACTTGTTTGACGGAGCAGTTGCCAAACGAAGAGCAGATGGGCAGGCTTTCCATGTGGCGCGCCTACGGTGCAGGCGCAAACCCGGTCGCATTCGTGTTAAATAGCGGTCCTTTTCTTCGTCCATCAGACGCACTTGGCGCCTACACCAGCCCGGTTGCCTATCTATCCCCCGCACAATTTCTTGAGCAATACGAGCAAGTCGTAAAGAACGTCATCGGTAACTTTGAATTCTTGGAAGGGCTCGGACGCGAGCATATACTTGCAAATCTTTTTGCAGCCTACCGATACGCAATCATTTGCACGAAACATCCAAGCTTTCATGAAGAGCGTGAATGGCGAATTGTATATCAACCTACGTTTCAAAAGTCTCAAAGGCTCGTGCCGGACCGGGTTGTCATCTCACAGGCTCCGCAGCGTATCTATAAAATCCCCCTAATGGATGTACCAGATGAAGGTTTCTATGGAGCCACACTACCTGACCTCTTCCGAAAGCTTTTGATCGGCCCCGGCACAATGTCTGTGCACCTCAAGCGCGAATTCATTGCCCTTTTGGAAGAGCAGAACGTACCAAACGCCGCGACTAAAGTTGAAATATCTGACGTGCCATTACGTTTATGATGTCGCAACAATATTACGATGACGACCCAAGGGTTTATCGCAGTTTTAGCCCCCTTGTCGGGAAACAAACGCTCGAACGTGAGTAAGGTCTAAGCCTTTGTAGGCGACGGACTGAATGCCCTCGTTCAAAGCCGCCAAGCCATACGAGCTTCCGTAAACCTCACGGATACCCTGCGAATGGCCCTGCAACTGGTCCATAACAGCGCTATCCACCCGGCTATCGCGACAGGCTTGCTCGAATGAATGCCGTAAGGAATGCCAAACCTTCTTTTCCGCCTTGATCCCCGCCTTTGAGAGCAGTTTGTTGAACAACTTCGAGGCATGGCGGTGACGCTGGCTAGCCGGTCCGATCTCGATATCAGGAAACAACCGGTGTCCAGGCTTCACGGACTGAGCAAATTCAACAAATCCGAGTCCAAGCAATTTCGCATGGACGGGGATTTTACGGGCGGCAAACATCGTCTTGAGGGTCTTCCCCGCAAAGCCGCCCTCGGCGTCGTCAGCATTAACATCGAGAAACCAAATCCCGCCCTCTAACCGAACATCATCGCGAAGGAGCTGTACGGTTTCCATCAATCTGGTCCCCGCATACAACGACAGGAGAGGCACCCAGAAGCGCCCTGTGGCTTGCATGGGCACATTCCCCTTCATGAACCATTCCCGCTCGCTCTTGACCCCGGTAAAGACGGGGCTGTGAAACAGCTTCTGTAGTTCGGGGATGCTGAAACCGTGCCTCTTATCACGTCGGTCGCCGGTGCTCCTGAGTTTTGGTATCATGGGCTGGACGATGTTTTTCAGGTTTATATCGCATTCAGCGCGGGCCCACCCGAACACCAAGTTTATCGCCGTCATCACCTGCCGTACGCTTTCGACCGCCAGGCCCTTGGACGCGCCGTCTATTTTCGCACGAGCAGCAATCTCTAGTTTGGAGAGCCCCTTTAACGCGGACCGACCATGAGCCTGAGGAGGCAGCGCAAATAGTGTAGACTTCAGCAACCTGATGTCTGACTGAACGTATTGATTGAGTGGCTTGTCGCCACAGATAGCAACGACCTGCTTAATCTGGTTCGCGCGTGCCGACTGAGTTTTCGCGTTCCACCCTTTGGATTTCGCAAGTGATTCAAAGCATTCGAGTGCGATCACTGAGAGCAATGGCAGCTCTGTTTCCATCGACGTCGCCTTAGGAGCTTTCGAACTCTGCACGTCTGATGACGATTGGCGCAGCGACATGCCTGAACAAGGACCACTGAACTCTCGTAGCCAAGAGGTGATCATGATCCGCTCGCAATCATACAACATGCGTATCGCGGCAATCGGATCGGCATCTGCAAGGTCGAAATGATCGCAATCACGTTGCCAGCGCGATAGGTCGCGGACCGCATAAGCGCGCTCAATAGACACAAGGCGATGTTCAAGTCGACGCCGATGCTCGACAAAGAGAGCATCGATGATTTCCTCCCGTTGAGCGTCCCCTGAACCAAACGCTTCCAGAGCAAGCGCCCTCTCATCGTCTTCCCTCGATTGAAGAAGACTGCTGAACTCATCGCGTGCCCGTCGCATCATTTCTGAACTAACAGGGATCGTTGGATTTTGTCGCCTTCCGGAAGTCGCATCAACCAGTTGATTGAAATGCTTAGCCCTTATCAGGGCGAACGCGTGGTCTACCTCAACGATCACAGCAGACAGCAGCCGAAGTGCCGTCCGCAAGTCGCGCGTTCTCAGCGATCGTTGCTCGATTTGCTTGCCGTAGAAAGATCGTATGTCGGCAGGAACTTTGACCCGGTGATAATAGATACCGTTGGTATGACGATAAAGTCGATAGCGGTCAGCCATAGTCGGCAACTCGATTTTCACACCGGTGTCAAAGTCGGTGTCAAAGTTTCAGTCGAGAGCCGAAAATGTTGAAAATCAATGAGATAAAGAGCGATCCACGACGACCGATGGATGTTTACGATCCTGGGCGCCTACAAACGTAGGTGGGCGCCGTGTGTCCAGGCCCACGAGCCTGGTCAGGGACAGCTCCCTTTGGATCGAGTATGGCCCCAGGGATTGTGGTTCCTGTCGGGAAGCGCAGACCGCAAGTCCTATATAAAGAGAATCCTCGCCTTGTACCAGAGGGTGCTACGGTGCAGTCGCGAGAAATAAAAGAACGCCTCAGTTCGGCTCGGCGCCTGGGCGAACCGTCAGCTTCTCGGTGATGCCGCGAATGCGCGTCGTCACTTCGTCGATGACGGTTGCGAGCGTCTCTTCGCTGCGGGCATTGGCCGCAAGCACGGTGTCACGGTTGTTGCGCAAGTTTTCGAGCTCGGCCTCCAGCCCCGAAACGCGACGTGTCAGCTCCGCCACCTCGTCCATGATCATGATGCCGGCCATGACGGTGACGCGCAGATCGCCGATTTCGCCGAACTGGCTCTTCAGATGCATGACATAGCGGTCGAAGCGGGTGGCGAGATCCGTCAGATGCTCTTCCTGCCCCTCTTCGCAGGCCATGCGATAGGCCTTGCCATCGATCGTTACCGTTACCTGCGCCATGAGACTTTCCGATCATTGCCGCTGATCGCGACGGCTGCGTCCCGAGGGATCAGCGGTCGAGCACGGCTCTTATGGTTTCCATCGCCGTCACAAGCCGGCGCGACACTTCGCGATTGACCTCTTCAAGCCGGTTCGCTCGGAACTCCGCCTGGTCGAGTTCTTGGGCGAGCCGCGAACGATCCGCATGCACCCGGCGAACCTCGCCTTCGACATCGCTTTGCGCGCGTTCACGTTCGAACCGCACATCGACGGCGCTCTCCAAAGTCGAAAGCGCCTGGCGCAACTGAGCGAGCGCCACATCCACCGTTTTGCCTGAGGGCGTCATGCCTTTCGATTCCCCGCGCAAGGCCCGAATCAAAATATCCGGCCACTCGACTGATTTCCCAACAATATTCAACTCGGCAACTGAACGTCAATAAAGGCCGCCATACGGCAGGGGGCCTAATCTGTGGATGAAGGTCGCCTTTATGGCTTAAGCGGCCTTTGTCTTACCCTTGTCGTCTTTTGTATAAGTCGGCGGGCAAATGTCGAAAAATTGCCGCACCACCCCCTGATCGCCCCGCGGATTTATTGACTTGCTCGCCCCAACTGCTATGTCTCAGCCGCCTGAGGCAGCAGTGAAAACGGAGTTTGTAAGGTACTCCTCCGTTTCAGCCGCCTTTCAACCGGTGGCCCAGCCTCCCAAGCGTGTGGCCATCCCTCGAACCCGGAACCCTGCGGAAAAACCATGATCTCTCGCGAACAACACGACCGGATGGCGAATGCGATCCGTTTCCTTGCCATGGATGCTGTCGAGAAGGCCAATTCCGGTCACCCCGGTTTGCCGATGGGGATGGCGGATGTCGCCACCGTTCTCTTTGGCAAATATCTACGCTTCGACCCGAAGCATCCGCATTGGCCGAACCGTGACCGCTTCGTGCTCTCGGCTGGCCATGGCTCCATGCTGCTCTATTCGCTGCTGTACCTGACCGGCTACCCTGACATGAGGGTCGAGGACCTCAAGCAATTCCGTCAGCTCGGCTCCAAGACTGCCGGCCATCCGGAATATGGTCACGCCACCGGCATCGAAACCACCACCGGCCCGCTCGGCCAGGGTATTGCCAATTCGGTCGGCATGGCGATCGCCGAACGCAAGCTGCGTGAAGAATTCGGCGCCGAGCTGATGGATCACTATACCTATGTCATGTGCGGCGACGGCTGCCTCATGGAAGGCATCAGCCATGAAGCGATCGCGCTGGCCGGCCACCTGAAGCTGAACAAGCTCATCCTCTTCTGGGACAACAACTCGATCACCATCGACGGCGCCGTTTCGCTGTCGGATTCGACCGACCAGGTTGCCCGCTTCAAGGCCGTTCACTGGAACACGATCGAAGTAGACGGCCACGACCAGGCCGCCATCGGCGCTGCCATCGAAGCCGCGCACCAATCCGACCGCCCGACGCTGATCGCCTGCAAGACGATTATCGGCTTCGGCGCTCCGAACAAGCAGGGCACCCACAAGGTTCACGGCTCGCCGCTCGGCGCCGAGGAAATTGCAGCGACGCGCGTTGCGTTGAACTGGCCCTACGAAGCTTTCGTCATTCCGGACGACATTCTTACCGAATGGCGCGCCGCCGGCGAGCGCTCCGTCAGCACCCGCGAAGCCTGGGAAGGCCGCGTCGCTGTTGCGGAAGCCGGCAAGAAGGCCGAATTCAATCGCCGCTTTGCCGGCGAGCTGCCGGCTGGCTTCGATGCCGCCATCAGCGAATACAAGAAGAAGCTCGCTGAAACCAAGCCGACGCTCGCAACCCGCAAGGCATCGGAAGATGCGCTCGAAGTCATCAATGGCTTCCTGCCGGAAACACTGGGCGGTTCCGCGGACCTGACGCCGTCGAACAACACCAAGACCAGCCAGATGAAGTCGATCACCCCGACTGATTTCTCCGGCCGGTACGTCCACTGGGGCATCCGCGAGCACGGCATGGCCTCTGCCATGAACGGCATTTCGCTGCATGGCGGCCTGATCCCCTATTCCGGCGGCTTCCTGATCTTCTCGGACTATTGCCGTCCGCCGCTCCGTCTCGCTGCGCTGATGGGCATCCGCGCCATCCACGTTCTGACGCATGATTCGATCGGCGTCGGCGAAGACGGCCCGACGCACCAGCCCGTTGAACAGATCGCAGGCCTCCGGGCCATTCCGAATTTCCTGTTGTTCCGTCCGGCTGATGCCACCGAAACAGCGGAATGCTGGCAGATCGCGGTCAAGACGCACAATCGTCCGTCCGGCCTCGCGCTGACCCGCCAGAACCTGCTCGCTGCACGTACCGAATACAGCGAGAAGAACCTCTGCGAGCAGGGCGCCTACACGCTCGCCGGCAATGCCGACGCCAAGGTGACGATCTTCGCTTCGGGTTCCGAAGTCGAAATCGCCGTCGCCGCCCGCGCGGCGCTGGAAGGCAAGGGTATTTCCACCCGCGTCGTTTCCGTACCGTGCACGGAGCTCTTCTTCGAGCAGCCTGAAGCCTACCGCTCGGAAGTGCTCGGCAATTCGCCGGTCAAGATCGCCGTCGAAGCCGCCGTTCGCGAAGGCTGGGACGCATTCATCGGTCCGGAAGGCGCCTTCATCGGCATGAAGAGCTTTGGTGCTTCCGCACCTTACAAGGACGTTTATAAGCATTTCGGCATTACCGCCGAAGCGGTTGTCGCTGCCGCTGAGGCAAAGCTTTCCTGAGGGCGTCGAAAGGCGCTCTCCATTTCAATAGAAATACCCTGAGTGAACGGGAGTGAACACATGACTGTAAAAGTTGCCATCAACGGTTTCGGCCGCATCGGCCGTAACGTTCTGCGCGCGATCGTCGAATCCGGCCGCACCGACATCGAAGTTGTTGCCATCAACGACCTCGGCCCGGTCGAGACCAATGCCCACCTGCTGCGTTACGATTCCATCCACGGCAAGTTCCCTGCCGAAGTGAAGGTCGAAGGCGACACGATCATCGTTGGCGGCGGCAAGCCGATCAAGGTCACGGCGATCAAGGATCCGGCAACGCTGCCGCACAAGGACCTCGGCGTCGACATCGCCATGGAATGCACGGGCATCTTCACTGCCCGCGACAAGGCCGCCGCTCACCTGACGGCCGGTGCCAAGCGCGTCATCGTTTCGGCTCCTGCCGACGGTGCCGACCTGACCGTCGTTTTCGGCGTCAACCACGACCAGCTCACCAAGGAGCACATGGTCATCTCCAACGCTTCCTGCACCACGAACTGCCTGGTGCCGGTCGTGAAGGTTCTCGACGACGCCGTCGGCATCGACCACGGCTTCATGACGACCATCCACTCCTACACTGGTGACCAGCCAACACTCGACACCATGCACAAGGACCTGTACCGCGCCCGTGCCGCAGCCCTGTCCATGATCCCGACCTCGACGGGCGCCGCAAAGGCTGTTGGTCTCGTTCTGCCGCACCTGAAGGGCAAGCTCGACGGCACGTCGATCCGCGTTCCGACCCCGAACGTCTCGGTTGTCGACTTCAAGTTCGTGTCCAAGAAGGCAACGACGGTCGGCGAAATCAACGAAGCCATCAAGGCTGCATCGAACGGCAAGCTGAAGGGCATCCTCGGCTACACCGACGAGCCGCTGGTTTCCCGTGACTTCAACCATGACAGCCACTCGTCGATCTTCGCGACCGACCAGACCAAGGTCATGGAAGGCAACTTCGTGCGCGTCCTGTCCTGGTACGACAACGAATGGGGCTTCTCCAGCCGCATGTCCGACACGGCCGTCGCATTTGCCAAGCTGATCTGATCATGGCCTTCCGCCCTCTCCTTCCGACGACAGTTCGCTGGCGTCCGCTGGAAGGAGACGGGCTGGAACATCTGACGATCGCTCCCATCGACACCGCCACGGGCGCAGCCATTCGCGCCTGTGGCACCATCATCGGCAGCCGCGGCGGCTCGCCCTACGGCGTCTTCTACCGCATCGATTGCGCAGCCGACTGGACCGTTCTCTCCTTCTCGATCGAAACCACCGATGGCCGGCGCCTTGCCTTGCTTTCCGACGGCAAAGGACATTGGCGCGCCGAAGACGGCATTGCCTTGCCGCAATTCGACGGCTGCATCGATATCGATCTCTCCGGCTCGCCTTTCACAAACAGCCTGCCGATCCGCCGGCTTGAGCTGACGCCGGAAGCTGGAACGGCAAAGCTTTCCATGCTCTATATTCCGTTCGACAGCTTCGTGCCGCTACGCGACGGCCAGCGCTACACTTGCATCACGCCGCAGAAACTCTATCGCTATGCTGCCGAAGATAGGACCTTTACCGTAGACCTGCCCGTCGACGAGGATGGGCTGGTGATCGACTATCCAATCTATTTCAAGCGTGTGGATGTTTGAATTCTGCGTTTATTTCTTTTTGACGAAATAACTTCCGCGATGACCTAGAGGGGTGCAATAGAGTTGGCGAGGAGCCTATCTGCCTCCATGAGGATATTTAGCTGACTAGGCCCCAAAAGCCAAACGCTATCCCTCTATGTTCATACCAATATTGCGCCACAGCCAATGGACGAGCATATGAATGGTCCAATCCGCATCGATCTTGATGGCATACTGCGTATCCTGCACACCGGAATAACGCGTGCAGACATGTTTATGGGGATCGGTATGAACGCGGCGGAACACGATCCACCCATCTCTCATGTATTGGTACCAGATACGTTCCACCACATTACATTAGTCAAAGAGGACCTTGCTCCAGACGAAGCGAAACATGTTGCTGAAGAGTATGCGAAATGGACGCGAGCCAGCGGCCTGCGTAAACTCCTTGAGACGTTTTCCGTCTATTTGCTCGAAGTTTATTGGGTCTTGGATTTAATTGCGCAGACCGAGGGTATGACCCAACGCCCTCCCTCAGCGCGCTTCGAGAAGCTAGGCATTTCTGACCAAATAAAAGCGCTGAACGAGATATTGCCCATTCCTGAAGATCACCGCCGAGTTCTCCGGCAGTTAAACCAGGCACGCAATTGCTATGCACATCGCCGAGGCGTGGTTGGTGGGAATGATATAGATTCTGAAACAGGAGTATTCCGGCTGGAGTGGGTTGCCCTCGACGTAGTGGCTGTTTTTCCGGATGGAACCTCCATTGACGGAAAAGACCTGAAGGGCGTCTTCTTTCCCAAGGGGGGCAAAATTACCGTGAGACTTGCGGTGCATGGCCGCAAATTCGCTTTTGGAGAGGAGCTAGTGCTCTCAAAGCAAGAGCTAAAGGAAATCTGCTTGAGCATTTACCTTATTGGAGGTGCGGTCTGGGAATCACTTAGAAACTACTGCGTCGACAAAGGACTTCTGAAGTACCCTCCGGAACCTCCAGGGATCACCGGAACATTATGAGCGAGGTCCGCTCTATATCCCGTTCGACAGCTTCGTGCCGCTGCGCGACGGCCAGCGCTACACTTGCGTCACGCCGCAGAAACTCTATCGCTATGCTGCCGAAGACAGGACCTTTACCGTAGACCTGCCCGTCGACGAGGATGGGCTGGTGATCGACTATCCAATCTATTTCAAGCGTGTGGATGTTTAATACGGCCGCGCGGATAACAGCCTGCGGTCCACGTTATTCCTCCCATTCGCCGCAAATCTTTCCTCTCCCTGCCCTGCTATGGTCCAGATTTACAAATAAATTTTTGACAGGAATTCTCCCAAAGCGTTCCGGGGGCCGTTTCGCTGTTCTGGCGAAACGCATCACAGCATGAAGTCGCTATCGTCGGAGCGGGCATCGAACCAGCGCCTTCCCCGAAGAATATTTGTATGTACTAATTTTAAGCATGCGGCAGCATAGTGAGTGGCGGGAGAATTGCGAACGATCCAGGCTGCGGCCGGGGCAAGAGCGCGCGGGAAAGGGGAAGAAGGGCGTGGAGGCATTTTACGTCGTCGTATTGGTGTGCACGGTCCTCATTCTGATGGCGGCCTTCTCGAGTCTGCTTGCCTTTCGTTTCGGCGCACCGCTGCTGCTGCTTTTTCTGATGATCGGGCTGATGGCCGGCACGGACGGGCTCGGCATCGAATTCAGCAATAACTATCTTGCCTATATCCTCGGCTCGCTCGCTCTCGCCGTCATCCTCTTCGATTCCGGCTATGGCACGCCGATCCAGGCCTTCAAACTGGCAGCCGCCCCGGCCCTGACCATTGCGTCCATCGGCGTTCTCGTTACGGCGGCACTGTTCGGCCTCGCCGCCACCTGGCTCCTTGGCTTTACCTGGCTGCAAGGCCTGCTCCTCGGCTCGATCGTCGCGTCGACGGATGCGGCCGCTGTCTTCTTCCTGCTGCGCATCGGCGGCATCAACATCCGAGACAAGGTGCGCTCGACGCTGGAAGTCGAATCCGGCACCAATGATCCGATGGCGATCTTCCTGACGCTGGCGCTGGTCGAGCTGCTGGCGAGCGGCGACGGCTATCACGGCTTCAATCTCGTCATGCTGGCGACCTTCATCCAGCAGATGGGCCTGGGCGTCATTCTCGGCCTGCTCGGCGGCATGATGATCGTGCTGATCGTCAGCCATCTGGAGACCGATCGCGGCCTGACGCCGATCTTCGTGCTGGCGCTCGCCCTGCTCGTCTTCTCCTTTACCGGCGCTGTCGGTGGCAGCGGCTTTCTCGCCGTCTATGTGGCAGGCATTTACGCCGGAAATCGCAAGATGCCCGCCTCGGCCAGCATCAAACGCTTTCAGGACGGCATGACGTGGCTGGCGCAAATCATCATGTTCCTCGTCCTCGGGCTACTCGCCACGCCGTCGCAATTTCCGGCGATCGCCATCCCCGCCGTGGCGCTGGCGCTGTTCCTGATCTTCATCGCCCGGCCAATTGCCGTCTGGCTCTGTCTGCTGCCTTTCGACTACACGCAGCGCGAAACGGGTTTCGTCGCCTGGGTCGGCCTGCGCGGTGCCGTCTCCATCCTGCTCGCCATCATGCCGATCCTCGGCAATCTCCCGAGCAGCCAGACCTATTTCAATGTCGCCTTCATCGTCGTGCTGGTGTCGTTGCTCGTTCAGGGCTGGACGATCAAGCCGATGGCGCGCCGGCTCGGCCTCATCGTGCCGCCGCGCATGGGCGCCGTCGACAAAGTCGAGGTCGACCTGCCGGGCACAGTCAATCACGAGCTGCTCTCCTATCGCGTCGTCAAGGATAGCCCGGTTCTGCGCGGCGAACGCATCCCGCGCTGGGCGATGCCATCGCTCGTCGTCAGGGACGGCAAGTCGATGCGCTACCAATATGCCGGGCGCCTGCGCGAACACGATCTCGTCTATCTCTTCATTTCACCCAGCTATTCGCGCCTTCTCGACCGCCTGTTTGCCAGCCGCGCGCCAGTCGATCCGGATGATGCGGATTTCTTCGGCGCCTTTTCGATCTCGCCGCTGCGTCCCGCCGCCGATCTCGACGCGGCCTATGGTCCGGGGCTTCTGAGCGATGCGGAAAAAGGGCTGACGATCGCCGAGCTGATGCGTCAGCGCCTCGGCGGCAAGGCCGATTATGCCGATCGCGTCCGTCTCGGCGAGATCATCCTGATCGTCCGCGATCTCGACGAAAACGATCATATCCAATCGGTCGGCATGTCGCTGGAAGCGTTAGAACCACCGACGATCCTGCCGATTTTCATCAATCTCCACGACATTTTGAACGGTATTCGCGGCTTCCTGCGCAAGCGCCGCGAGCACGCCGAAGAGGTCGTTTCAACCGATTCAAATACCGGCAAAAACGACGCCTGACCGCCTTGCGTCTCGCATCATCCGTAGTATGGTCGGCGCACTTCGCGGCACCAACAACATTGGATCCTCCCTATGGCAGCCTTCAAAACCCTCGACAATCTCACCGATATCACCGGCAAGCGCGTGCTCGTGCGCGTCGACCTCAATGTGCCGGTCAAGGACGGCAAAGTCACCGACGCGACCCGTATCGAGCGCGTGGCGCCGACGATTCTGGAATTGTCCAAGAAGGGCGCCAAGGTCATCCTGCTTGCCCATTTCGGCCGCCCGAAGGATGGGCCGTCGCCGGATCTGTCGCTTTCCTTGATCATTCCCGCGATCGAAGAAGTGCTCGATCACGCTGTCCTCTTCGCCTCCGATTGCGTCGGCGCACCGGCAGCCGACGCCATCGCCAAGATGAACAACGGCGATATTCTGCTGCTCGAAAACACTCGCTTCCATAAGGAAGAAGAGAAAAACGACGCCGCCTTTACTCAGGCGCTGGCAGCCAACGGCGATATCTACGTCAACGACGCCTTCTCCGCCGCCCACCGCGCCCATTCCTCGACCGAGGGCCTTGCCAATCACCTCCCCGCCTATGCCGGCCGCACCATGCAGGCCGAGCTGGAAGCGCTGGAAAAAGGTCTTGGTAACCCGGCCCGCCCGGTCGTTGCCATCGTCGGCGGCGCCAAGGTCTCGACCAAGATCGACCTGCTGATGAACCTGGTGAAGAAGGTCGACGCGCTGGTGATCGGCGGCGGCATGGCCAACACCTTCCTCGCCGCCCGCGGCACCAATGTCGGCAAATCGCTGTGCGAGCATGACCTGGCCGACACCGCCAAACAGATCATGATCGAAGCCGCCACGTCGGGCTGCGCCATCGTGCTGCCGGAAGACGGCGTTGTCGCCCGCGAATTCAAGGCTGGCGCGGACAATGAAGTCGTTTCGATCGAAGCCATTCCGGCCGATGCCATGGTCCTCGATGTCGGCCCGAAATCGGTCGAAGCGGTCAAGGCCTGGATCGGACGCGCAACGACGCTGGTCTGGAACGGCCCCCTCGGCGCTTTCGAAATCACGCCTTTCGACGCCGCCACCGTGGCTGCCGCTAAATATGCCGCTGAATGCACCAAAGCCGGCAAACTGACCTCGGTTGCCGGCGGCGGCGATACCGTCTCCGCGTTGAACCATGCCGGCGTCGCCGATGATTTCACTTATGTCTCGACGGCAGGCGGCGCCTTCCTCGAATGGATGGAAGGCAAGGTCCTGCCGGGCGTCGCCGTTCTCCACACTGAAAAATAGACCGGCATCTCACACGAAAAGGAGAGCTGCGACCCGGACTTTCGCAGCTTTCCACAGGATGCTAAAATGATAGTCCGAACTTTCAAACGGTTGAAATCATTTCAATCGTTTCAATAATTTAGCTGCCCATTTCCCTCTTTATACACTTCTGTTATCGCCGACCTATATGACCCCGTCGCTGACTGAAATCGACTTGGAGAACGAAAATGAGCGAACGACTTGAAGACATTGCCGTAAAGATGGTAGCCGGTGGCAAGGGCCTGCTGGCGGCTGACGAATCCACCGCCACGATCAAGAAACGTCTCGACACGATCGCTCTCGCTTCCACCGAAGAGAGCCGCCGCGATTATCGCGAAATGCTCTTCCGCTCGGAAGAGGCGATGAAGAAGTACGTCTCCGGGGTCATCCTCTATGAGGAAACTCTCTTTCAGAAGGCTGCCGACGGCACGCCTTTCGTCGACATCATCCGCGCTGCCGACAGCATTCCCGGCATCAAGGTCGATACCGGCGCCAAGCCGATGGCCGGCTTCCCGGGCGAAACCATCACCGAAGGCCTGGACGGCCTCGCTGACCGCCTGGCGAAATATTATGACGCCGGCGCCCGCTTCGCGAAATGGCGTGGCGTGATCGCCATTTCCGATACGCTGCCGACCCATGGCTCGATCAAGGCCAATGCTCATGCGCTCGCCCGCTACGCCGCGCTTTGCCAGCAGGCTAAGATCGTGCCGATCGTCGAGCCGGAAGTCTTGATGGACGGCGAACCCGGCACCCACGATCTCGCCCGCAGCGAGGAAGTCACCCGCTGGACGCTGCAGATCGTTTTCCAGGAGCTCGCAGAAGCCCGCATCAACCTCGAAGGCATGATCCTCAAGCCGAGCATGGTCATCGACGGCAAGAAGGCGCGCAAGGCATCGGTCGAGCAAGTCGCCGAACGCACCGTCAAGGTGCTGAAGGAAACCGTTCCCTCCGCCGTCCCCGGCATCGCCTTCCTCTCCGGCGGCCAGACGCCGGAAGAAGCAACCGCGCATCTCTCCGCCATCAACGGCTATGACCTGCCTTGGCACGTTACCTTCTCCTACGGCCGCGCCCTGCAGGACGCCGCGCTGAAGGCATGGGGCGGCAAGGCGGAAAACGTCGCCGCCGGCCAGCGCGCCTTCGCCCACCGCGCCGAGATGAACTACCTCGCCGCCAAGGGTAGCTGGACCAAGGACAGCGAAAAGGCCGCCTGATCTAAGGTGACGCTTCGAATGGATGAAAGCCCCGATCGCGATGCGGTCGGGGCTTTTTGCTTTTGTGCGGTAGATGAGTTTGCAGCACGCTCAAGCTGTTTTGAGGGCAGCGAGATCACCGCTACTGAGAGACGCTAAGTTGGCTTCGATTTTGTCTATCGGCCAATCCCACCAGGCTATATCAAGAAGTTCGTTGATGACCTCACTCGGATAGCGCATCCGAATGATAGTTGCCGGATTCCCGCCAACAACTGCATAAGGCGGTACATGACTTGCGACGACCGAAGCAGCGCCGACGATCGCGCCCGCCCCAATCTGCACGCCCGGCATGATGGCCGCGTTATGACCAATCCAGACATCGTGACCGACGATGGTATCCTTCACCGGCAGGTCGGTGTAGCCGAAGGTCTCAGGCTTAAAGATGCGAAATGGATAGGTGGTGAAGCCAGTCATCGGATGATTAGCCGAACTGGTGATGAAGTAGCTTCCCCGAGCAATTTGGACAAACTTGCCGATCACCAGGCGCTCACGAACGCTACCACCGAGATAGGGCGCCAATATCTGGGCAGTATCTTCCGGCCTTCCGGAATGGGTATAATAGCTGAATTCGCCGATTTCCATGCGCGGATGGTCAATTACGTTCTTCAGGTAGACAGTATCGCGATAGAGGGTGCCATCAGGCAAAGTAATTGGATGGACTGCATTAGGGTCAAGAAGAGGCATGGAAAACCTTTTCAAATTGCCGGTAACTTCGCAGAAGTAGATCCCGCTTCATCCTAGCTATGTGATTTTATACAGACGAAGCTAATCCCGCATATCGATGGAATCCATCACGCCGCTCGAAAGCCTTCATGAATAATGTAAATGATGGCTGAGGCCCGCTCCACGGCGAAGAACTTGTCACCGGCACAAGTTCCCGCTTTCAGGCTCGCCCGAGCCGCGGCTAAATCCTCGCAGTTCTATCGATACTCTGGGAGCCGCCATGGACACCGTCGCTTATGTCACCGTCGACGTCTTCACATCGGAACGTTTCGTCGGCAATCCGCTGGCCGTCATCCCCGATGCCCGCGGCCTGAGCAGCGACGCCATGCAGAAGATCGCAGCCGAGTTCGGCTATTCGGAAACGACCTTCGTGCTGCCACCGGAGAACCCGGATCATACCGCCCGCGTCCGCATCTTTACGCCAACGGCCGAAATCCCCTTTGCCGGCCATCCCAATGTCGGCACCGCTTTCGTTCTCGGACAACAACAGGAAATCTTCGGAAAGCCCGCGGGCGACAGGCTGATCTTCGAAGAGGATGCCGGGCTGGTTGAGGTGACGCTGTTGCGCAAGGGCGGTAACATCACAGGCGCCAGCATCCGTGCGCCGGGAAAGCTGACGGTCGGCGACACGATTGCCCCCGAACTGATTGCCCGCTGCGTGCAGGTCGGTCCGCAATCGATCCGCACGATAACGCATGCCCCGACCTTCGCCTCCGTCGGCCTGCCTTTCGCCTTCGCAGAACTGGACAGCCCGGAAACGCTTGGAAAAGCGTGGCCGAATGCGGCGATCTTTGTCGAAGCGGCTGCCCGGCACAAGCTGGACAAGACCGGCTTCTCGCTCTTTCTCTACGTGCGCTCGGCCGAAAACCCGTGGCATATCCGCGCCCGCATGTTTGCGCCCATGGACAATGTGACGGAAGACCCGGCGACCGGCAGCGCCTCCGCTGCACTCGGCGCCTACCTGACCTCCCTGTTGCCGGCACAGGATGCGGAGGTGAAAATCACCATCGAGCAGGGCGTGGAAATGGGAAGACGCAGCGTCATCGGTGTCGAAGTCCGGAAATCTTCCGGCACAGTAAACGAAGTCTTGCTGTCGGGTAGCAGCGTCCATGTCATGCGCGGCGAAATCCTGCTTTAAGGCGCCCCGCACGATCCTCCGAAGGCCTCAATCCCGGCCTGCAATGCCTTAAAACGTCTCGTTGATGACCAAAGCGATCGTCCAGGCTGCAAAGGCTATCACGGCGATCTTCCAGAAATCGGCGCGCCGTTTGAGGCCGGGCAGCCCGAGCGGCTTGATGATTTGCACCGCCATGGCAAGCAACAGCAGCACCGCGATCACTTTTGTCACGGTATTTTTCCCCGTTTGCGCAAGAGTGAGCATTGCCTCATCAAAAACCACTGCCTAGTTTTCATGATCATGCTCTAATCGTCATAGGACGGACATTTTTCCGCGCCAACAGACTGTTTCTTAACGCCGATAACGGCAATCCGGGGCACAATCAATAGCGAAAACTGGCAGGGCTTGGTCCTGCCTTATCGGTTCTCTAAGTGGAGCCGCATGAAAGTAGGAACATGAAGAGAAATATTTTACCCGTTCTTGCCCTGCTTTTCGGTACGCTCTTCCTATTCACCGGCAATGGCCTGCACAGCCTGCTTCTACCGGTGCGTGGCACGGCCGAGGGCTACGCCACCACGACGCTCGGTCTGCTCGGCACGACCTGGGCGACAGGCTTCGTGCTCGGCTGTCTGACCGCGCCGAAGCTGGTTCGGCGCATCGGCCATGTCCGCGCCTTTTCCGGCTTCATCTCCGTCATCGCCATCATCGCCCTGCTGACCGGCATCATCGTCGACGCGACCTGGTGGGTGCTGCTGCGCGCCGTCACCGGTTTCTGCACCGCCGGCACCTCGATGATCATCGAAAGCTGGCTCAATGAACGTGCCACCAATGAAAGCCGCGGCGCGATCTTCTCGCTTTATATCGGCATTACCTTGATCGGCGCCGTTGCCGGCCAGATGATGATCCCCTTCGCGGATATCCACACGCCGATCCTCTTCATGTGCTGCGGCATCTGCTATTGCATCGCCATGCTGCCGACGACGCTTTCGACCGCTGCCTCGCCGCAGCCGCTGAAGGCCGTCAGCCTGGATTTGAAGGCGCTCTACCGCAACTCGCCGGTCGCCTCCATCGGCATCCTCTTGGTCGGCATTGCCAATGGTGCCTATGGCACGCTCGGCGCCGTCTTCGGCGCCAATGCCGGTCTCTCGGACAGCAATATCGCGCTGATGATGAGCTCGACCATCTTCGCCGGGGCGGTGATGCAGTTTCCGGCCGGCCGCCTCTCCGACCGCATCGACCGCCGCTACGTGCTGGCCGGCATGGCCGCTGTCGCCGCCATCGACGGGCTGCTGCTCTTCCTGCTGCAGCCGGCCGGTCCTTATTTCTTGATCGGCATGGTGGTCATCTATGGCGCCGTCGCCAACACGCTCTATCCGATCACCGTCGCCCATGCCAACGACTTCGCAGCACCCGAGGATTTCGTCAAAGTCTCCGGCGGCCTGCTGCTGCTCTACGGCATCGGCACGATCATCGGCCCGACGCTGAGTGGCCCGGTCATGTCCTCCATCGGTCCCTACGCACTGTTCTTCGTCACCGCGGTCGCGCATGTGCTGATCACCAGCTACGCGATCTTCCGCAGCCGCATGCGCGCCGCCAAGCCCGCGAGCGATCGCGACGCCTACACCAACATGCCTTCGGCGAATGCGCAGATGATCACGCCGGAAAGCATGTCGTTGGCGCGCAGCGAGGCTTCGAAAAGTGAGGCTTCGAAAAAGGACGATATGACGGTAAATTACGGCACATGAGCCGGGGAGTGACGAGGAGGAAACAGAATGAGCATCTTCGATGATGACCGCCCGAAAAAGCCGTCCGCCCATGAAATCGGCAGCGATTTGTCGCTGCTTTCGGTCGACGAGCTCAAGGCACGCGTCGCACTGATGCAGGCGGAGATCGCCCGGCTGGAAGCGGAGATTGCCACCAAGGCATCCGGCCGTCAGGCGGCCGAAAACCTGTTCCGCTCGTAAGCCTGCCATCGGCGCAAACCTGTGTGATTGAAGTACAGATAGAGGCATGCTCAACGGAATATTAAGCTTTACGACATATTACTATGACCATCCAGATTTGCTCTGGACTCAGACAGTTCCTCCACTTGGCGAATTGGTCTGATTTTTCTCCCTGTTTTACCTTGAGAGCCGCGTTTGCGGCTCTTCTTTTTCGCCTTGACACGGCGCTCCCGAGGAAACTGTGGAGATTAACCCTTTCTTAAGAATCGCCTTGCGAATTTCAGTTAAAACCACCATCTTGAAGTCATAAGAACGGACGCCGAGAGTTCTTCTGAACTTCACCGGCTTTTCCTGAACAAAAGTGTTGCGTTAGCAGGGATTTCTTCGATGTCGGAACTTGGTTTGAACACGATCAGCTTTGCTGGCCACGCAGCTTCGTCGGCGCAGTTCAGGACGCTGTATTCGGAAGGCATGTCGCTGGTCGAAGAAACCGCCGCTTATCTCGACGGCCAGGGTCGGGCAGCCTCCAAGGTTCTGCCGCGCATGGCCTCCGTGCTTTACGCCGCCGAATCCATGCGGCTAACCACCCGCTTGATGCAGATGGCCTCGTGGCTGCTGCTGCAGCGCGCCGTCAACAACGGCGAAATGTCGCGCGATCAGGTGCTGGCCGAAAAAAACAAGGTTCGCCTCGACGGCTTCAACGTCGACCGCAATGCTCCGGGCTGGAACGACCTTCCGGAATCCTTCCGCGATCTCGTCGAGCGCTCGCTGCGCCTTCAGAACCGCGTCGCCCTGCTCGACCGCGAAATCTATCGCCCGACGGAAGCTCCGATCGTTCCGGACAACCAGAACAGCGTCAAAGCGCAGCTCACCCTGCTGCAGACGGCTTTTGGGACGAACTGAGTTTCGATAGCTTATAGCTGACGAATAAAACCGGCCGTGTTTCGCACGGCCGGTTTTATTTTGTTCGGTCTGAGATGATAGCGGCGATGAGCCTGAGAAGCGACCGCTCTACGAAGAGCATCGCATCAAGACAACAAAAAAGCCCAGCAAAGCCGGGCTCTTTTCAAAACACCAGATCGCGAAGCGATTAGATGCCGAGACCGCCGAAACGCTTGTTGAACTTGGAAACGCGGCCGCCGCGGTCCATGAGCTGCTGGTTGCCGCCCGTCCAAGCCGGATGAGACTTGCTGTCGATTTCGAGGTTCATGACAGCGCCTTCCGAACCCCAGGTCGAGCGGGTTTCGTATTCGGTGCCGTCGGTCATGACCACCTTGATGGTGTGGTAGTCGGGATGGATGTTGGCCTTCATAACAATCTTCCTGTCATGCCAGGGTCCATTTGTCGCAAGCCATTGCGGCAACCGAACCGATTGAATAAATGAAGCCGCAGTCCGATTGAGGCCACGGCTTCCAATTAAGATGGCGTGCCTATACATGAAGGCGGCAAGGATAACAAGGGGCGAAAGAGCGAAGTCCCTTGCTGATATGGGGATTGGAGACGACTTGTCAGAGACGGGCCAGGCAGACGACAAAAAGCGCAAATCCATTCGGCCGCTTGGACGGCTGGCACCCTATCTCAGGCGCTATCGCGGCATGGTGCTGGGGGCGCTGATCGCCCTGGTCGTTGCTGCCGTCACCTCTCTCGCCCTGCCGCTCGCCGTCCGGCGCATGATCGACCATGGCTTCGATCAGTCCGATCGCGGTCTCATCGACAGCTATTTCGCCGCGATCATGGCGATGGCCGTCATTCTCGCGATCGCAAGCGCGTTGCGCTATTATTTTGTCATCACCATCGGCGAGCGCATCGTCTCGGATATGCGCCGCGAGGTCTTCGATCATGTGACGCGGCTGTCACCCTCCTTCTTCGATGTCAATCAATCCGGCGAGATCGTCTCGCGGCTGACGGCCGACACGACGCAGATCAAGTCCGCCGTCGGCGCAACGGCTTCGGTGGCGCTGCGCAATCTCATTCTCTGTCTTGGCGCCGTGGGCATGATGATCATCACCAGCCCGAAGCTGTCGAGCATCGTGCTGATTGCCATCCCGATCATCGTGCTGCCGCTTGTCAGCTTCGGCCGCTCCGTGCGCAAGCGCTCGCGCGCCGCGCAGGATACGCTTGCCGATGCATCCGCCTATGCCAACGAGACCATCGCCGCCAGCCGCACCATCCAGGCCTTTAACGGCGAGGCGGCGGCAGCGCAGCGTTATGGCGCCGCGGTCGAGGATGCCTATCAGGCGGCGCGCGCCGCGATCAAATCCCGCTCGCTGCTGACCGGATTTGCCATCACCATGGTCTTTGGCAGCATCGTCGCCGTGCTTTGGGTCGGTGCGCAAAATGTTCTCGCCGGAACGATGTCGGCGGGTACGCTCGGTCAGTTCCTCCTTTACTCCGTCATTGCCGGCACGTCGCTCGGCTCGCTGTCGGAAGTCTGGGGCGAGCTATCGCAGGCCGCAGGCGCAGCCGATCGCCTGGGCGAACTTCTCGCCGAAGTCTCGCCGATCGCCGCCCCCTCCAATCCATTGCCCCTTCCCCAGCCGCCGCAGGGTCGGGTGGAATTCTCCGACGTGCATTTCTCCTATCCGTCCCGACCGGGCAAATCAGCGCTGCATGGCCTGTCGCTTTCCGTTCAGCCGGGCGAAACGGTGGCGATCGTCGGTCCTTCCGGTGCCGGCAAGAGCACGGTCTTCTCGCTGCTGCTGCGCTTCTACGATCCGCAGCAGGGTAGCATCGCCATCGACGGCATTGACGCTCGTCGCGTTTTGCCCGACGCCCTGCGCGACCGCATCGCCATCGTGCCGCAGGACACGACCATTTTCGCCGCCTCGATTCACGACAATATTGCCTTCGGCCGCCCCGAAGCCTTGCGCGACGAGGTCCGCGCCGCCGCGATCGCCGCCCAGGCGGATGAATTCATCTCGCGCCTGGACAAGGGTTACGACACACAGGTAGGCGAGCGCGGCATTACCCTTTCCGGCGGACAGCGCCAGCGCATCGCCATTGCCCGCGCCATCCTGAAGAATGCGCCGATCCTGCTGCTCGACGAAGCGACATCGGCGCTCGATGCGGAGAGCGAGACGCTGGTGCAAAGGGCCCTCGATGGCCTGATGGAAACGCGCACCACCCTCGTCATCGCGCATCGCCTGGCGACGGTTCTGAAGGCCGACCGCATCCTTGTGCTCGATCAAGGCCGCATCGTCGAAGAAGGCACGCACCAAAGCCTGATCCATCACGGCGGCATCTACGCCAAGCTGGCGCGGCTGCAATTCGACGCCGGCATCGACGACCGCATGCTCGCAGTCAAATAACGGGGATCGGGCAAGCCGAATACAACAGGTGGAAATAGCTTTAAAGTTGCGCTAGATTTTTCCCGTTATCTCGCGCTGACGCGATTCTAGGAGACGGGAACCATGTATAAATTTGAAGTCTACAAGGACAAGGCTGGCGAATTCCGCTTCCGCTTCAAGGCCTCGAACGGCGAAACCATGTTTGCCTCCGAAGGCTATAAGGCGAAGGCTTCGGCCCTCCACGCTATTGAATCGATCAAGTCCCATGTCGGCGCCGCCGCTATCGACGACCAGACCGCCGCCTAAGACTTCGCGTCGAGCGCTGCTATACAGCCTCTACGGCCGGCTGCCTTCGGGCGCGCCGGCCGTTTTCGTTTGCCCATCAAAAAATTTCGAAAAAATCTGCTCGGCCTGTCGAAATCAGCCTCGCTCGCGTCTCATAGTATCGGAACGGGCATGAAGCCGTTTCGCCGGCGGCGTTGCACATCTTGGCATTTGCTCTTTAGATGCAGCGTCCAGTCCGGCTTACCGCCAACACAGCGAGCAGGAGTTTCCCCATGCAATATGCTTTGATCATCCGTGAATCGGCCGAGGATTTTAAGCGGCGCGAGGATCCCGCCTATAAGAACGGCTGGATCGCCTATACCCAGGCGCTTGTCCAGGCCGGCATCATGACCGGCGGTGCCGGGCTGACCGAGCCGGAAACCGCAACGGTCATCCGCCGCCGCGGCGAAGACCATGATGTGCAGGACGGTCCTTTCCCGGAAGGCAAGGAACAGCTCGGCGGTTTCTATCTGATCGATGTGCCGAACCTCGACGCAGCCCTGGAATGGGCCGTGCGCGTGCCAATCTCCCAGCAGGGATCCGTCGAAGTGCGGCCGCGTCTGCAAATGTGACATGGCCATGGACCATGACGTTGGACGCGCCACGGAACGGCTGGCGCGCCAATCCTACGGCAAGTTGATCGCTTTCCTGGCGGCGCGCTCGGGCGATGTGCCGGCGGCGGAGGATGCGCTGTCCGAAGCTCTTGCAGCCGCATTGCGCGCTTGGCCGGCGCGCGGCATTCCCGAAAATCCCGAGGCCTGGCTATTGGTCGCGGCGCGGCGCAATCTTTATGGCGCCGCAAGACATGCAAACGTCAAGGCCGCCGCCCGCGATACGATAACTCTGGCTTTTGAGGAAGCGGAGGAGCGCATGAATGCGGATGGCCCCACCTTCCCCGACGAGCGGCTGAAGCTGCTGTTTACCTGCACCCATCCGGCGATCGACCGGTCCGTGCATACGCCGCTGATGCTGCAGACGGTTCTTGGCATCGATGCCAGAACCATAGCGCAGGCTTTCATCGTCTCGCCGGAAACGATGAGCCAGCGGCTGGTTCGGGCCAAGACCAAGATCCGCGAAGCGCATATTCCCTTCAGCGTCCCCGATCGTTCCGTGCTGCCCGAGCGGCTGACGGGCGTGCTCTCGGCGATCTATGCTGCCTACGGCCTCGGCTGGGACGGGCTCGATGGCGAAGACGGCAAGCTGCATGCTCTGGCAGACGAAGCCATCTGGCTCGGCCGCGCCCTGCTTGCCACCCTACCGCAGGAGCCGGAGGCGATCGGATTATTGTCTCTGATGCTTTACTGCGAAGCCCGCCGTGCCGCCCGCCGGGATGCGGATGGCTGCTATGTACCGCTCGGCGAACAGGACACCGCACGCTGGAACGCCATCATGATGGCCGAAGCCGACAGCCTGCTGTGGCAGGCGGGAACTTTCGATCGCTTCGGCCCATTCCAATGCCAGGCGGCAATCCAGTCCGTCCATTCCGAACGCCGTCGCTCCGGTGTCACCGACTGGACGGCGCTCGCAAAGCTCTATGACGCACTCGTGCTGATGAAACCGACCGTCGGCGCCCGCGTGAGTCAAGCCGCCGTGATCGGCCGGGCGCAGGGGGCTATGGCGGGATTGCAGAAGCTGAACCAGTTGGTTGAGAGCGATATCCTGAGCTACCAGCCCTATTGGGCCGTCCGTGCCCATCTGCTTGCGGAAGCCGGAGAAACGGAGAGCGCGGTTACGGCCTATCGCACGGCGATCGGCCTCAGCCACAGCTCTGCCGCCCGAGAATTCCTGCAGGCAAGCCTCGATACCATTCTGGCCGAGAGGAGCTGACGACTATTTCTCCGTCAGCTTCAGCTCGATACGGCGGTTGGTGGCGCGGGCTTCCGGCGTATCGCCGGGAGCGATCGGCTGGAACTCGCCGAAGCCGGCGGCGACGAGCCGGTCCGCAGGAACGCCGTGGGCAATCAGGAACTTGACGACAGCGATGGCGCGCGCCGATGACAGCGCCCAGTTGTCGGGATAGCGGCCGCTGCCGGAGAGCGGCACGTTGTCCGTATGCCCATCGACGCGCAGCACCCAGTTGATCTCGGGCGGAATTTCCTTGGAAAGATCGATCAGCGCGGCCGCAAGCTTGGCCATCTCCGCCTGGCCGTCCGGGTTGAGATCAGCCGCACCGGAAGGGAACAGCACTTCCGACTGGAAGACGAAGCGGTCGCCAACGATGCGAATATTGTCGCGGTCGGAGAGAATTTCGCGCAAGCGCCCAAAGAAGTCGGAACGATAACGGTTGAGCTCCTGCACGCGCTGCGCCAGCGCCACATTCAGCCGCCGGCCGAGATCGGCGATCTTCACCTGCGATGTCTGATCCTTCTCCTCCGACGCCTGCAAGGCCGCCTCGACAGCGGCAATTTGGCTGCGCAGCGCGGCAATCTGCTGGTTGAGAAGATCGACCTGGCTGAGAGCGCGGGCGCTCGCCTGCTTCTGGTCGTCAAGCTGCTGCGTCAGCGTGCCGACCCTCTGCTGCGCGGCCTGGCTATTGCCGGAACCGGCATCCAGCAGCGCCTGCAGACGCGAGCGGTCGCCCTCTGCCACCGAAAGCGACGCCTGCAGATTGGCGATGGAATCCTCGAGATCCTGCTTGCCGCTCTTTTCGAGCGCCAATGCCTGCGTCAATTCGTTAATCTGGCTGTTGAGGCGATTCAGCACCTCGTCGCGGCCGGAAATCTCGCGACTTAGAATGAACTGGCCAACGACGAACACCGTCAGCAGGAACATGATCGCCATCAGCAGCGTGGAGAGCGCATCGACGAATCCCGGCCAATAGTCGACCGTTCTCTTGTGGCGACTGTTTCGCGCGAGCGCCATGATTTACTTGCTCCCGGTCTTTTCGGTATGGCTGATCCGGTCGGCGAGACGGTCGAGCGTGCGTCGCATCGATTTCGCTTCTTCCTGCTGTGCCTCGATCCAGTCACGCAGCATCTGCTGCTCGTTGCGCATGTTTTTCACCAGGCCCTGGATGCCCTCAGCAAGGTTCGCCATCGCCGTCACCGAGCGTTGGCCACCGCCGCCTTCTTCCGCGATCTTGCGCAGATATTCCGAAAGCACCCGCACATCCTCGGAGGATGCGCCATTGGCGCCTTCGATCACGGGAGCGATATCGGAGCCGACATCGGTAACCGAGGAAAGCCAGTTTTCCAGTTCGGTATAGAAGCGGTTCTGCGCGCGGCCGGCCTGAAGGTCGAGAAAACCGAGGATCAGCGAGCCGGAAAGGCCGAGCAGCGAGGACGAGAACGCCGTGCCCATACCGACCAGCGGGCCGGAAAGGCCGGTCTTGAGGGCGCCAAGGATATCGCCGGTGTCGCCGGAGCCGACATCGAGGCTCTGGATGACATCGTTGATCGAGCCGATCGTGCCGATCAGACCCCAGAAGGTGCCGAGCAGGCCGAGGAAGACGAGCAGACCGATGAGATAGCGCGAAGTATCGCGCGATTCATCGAGACGGGTAGCGATGGAATCAAGGATTGAGCGCAGCGTCGCCGTCGACAACTGCATGCCGCGACGGTTGCCGATGAGCGCCCGCATGGGCGCCAGAAGCCGCGGATTGCGGCCGACCTTGTCGGCTGCATTGCCGACAGCACGGAAATGGTTGAACCAGCGAACTTCGGGCCTCAGCATCAGGACATGATTGAAGACCAGCAGAATGCCGACGGCCAGCACGCCAAGGATCAATCCGTTGAGACCGGGATTATGCAGGAAGGCGACTTGAGCCTGGCGAAACAGGATCGCCACAATAAAACCGACGATGACCAGGAAAAGGATCATCGTCCAAAAGAAGGCCATCGGGCTGGAGAGCTTGTAGGTATAGCTGCCCGACACATTGTCGGTCGACCCCAGATCCCCCAGATTCACATTTTCCATCGCACGCTTTGCCTCCGCATACTCCGCCCGCGGAGACTAGAGCAACATTGTGCCGAATTGAAGAGACGGAAAACACAAAACAAGCCATTGGCAACAGGCTGTTTTGCTGAAGGGCAGTTGCTGAAAGATCAGCTTTATTTTGTCGGGATAGGCCGCTTGACGACCTCGGCCAGCGCCTTTTGAATATGCTCGTTGCCGCAGATGATCGTGCCGGTACCGAGCATATCGGTGCCACCGTCGTAATCCAGGACGAAACCGCCGGCTTCGCGCACCAGCAGGATACCGGCCGCCATGTCCCAGGGCGACAGGCCCAATTCCCAGAAGCCGTCGAAACGGCCGGCTGCGACATAAGCGAGATCGAGTGCTGCCGAACCGAGACGGCGGATGCCGGCAACTTCGCCCATCACATGGCGCAGCTCGACTAGGAACTTGCCGTGATTGCCGCGGCCGAGATGCGGAACGCCGCAGCCAATGACGCAGTCCGACAGGACACGACGCGAGGCGACGCGCAGGCGGCGATCGTTGAGGAAGGCGCCACCGCCGCGCTCGGCGGTGTAGAGCTCGTCCGTCGCCGGATTGAAAACAACGCCGGCGACGATCTCACCATTGCGCTCCAGCGCGATCGAGATGGAGAACATCGGAATGCCGTGCAGGAAATTGGTCGTGCCGTCGAGCGGATCGACGATCCAGCGATGCGCGCCGTCGGTGCCCTTGATCTCTTCGCTTTCCTCGCCGAGGAAGCCATAGGTCGGCCGCGCCTTCAGCAGCTCGTCATGGATGATCTTCTGCGCCTTGAGATCTGCCTGGCTGACGAAATCGCCCGGTCCCTTCACCGAAACCTGCAGGTTCTGCACTTCGCCGAAATCGCGGCTGAGCGACTTGCCTGCCTTGAGGGCGGCCTGAACCATGACATTGAGAAGAGCAGAACGGGCCATCGGGCTTCCTTGGGTAAAATAGAAGGCACTGACCGGACCCGAAAGCAGGCCCCGGCGGAGCGGGATCGGCAGCGCAATAAAGATTGGCGGCCTCAAGACCACAAAATCGGGGGAATTTCAAGTACAGCGAGGCGGAAGGCCTGGTTTTCTCGTCGGGCCGACTTCGCAACACAGTCCGCGCCGATCAAATCGACGATTATCCGGCCTAGAATTTCTGCTGCGCCATCAGGATCTCGCGGGCGATCTGCTCGAGCGGCACGACACGGTCGACGCCACCGCGGGCGATCGCCTCCTTCGGCATGCCGAAAACGACGGAGGTCGCCTCGTCCTGGGCAACGGTATAGGCGCCGGCCTGTTTCATCTCGAACATGCCGCGCGCACCGTCGTCACCCATGCCGGTCATGATGATGCCCATGGCATTCGATCCGGCCGCCCGCGCCACCGAGCGGAAGAGGACATCGACTGACGGACGGTGGCGCGAGACCAGCGGTCCGGTCTTGACAGCCACATGGTAACGCGCGCCCTGCCGCTCCAGCATCATGTGGTTGTCGCCGGGGGCGATCAGCACATGGCCGCGCAGAACCGGATCGCCATCGGCCGCTTCCTTCACTTCCACTTCGCAGAGGCTGTTCAGCCGCTTGGCGAAGGCGGCGGTAAACCTCTCCGGCATGTGCTGCACGATGACCATGCCCGGCGCATTGGCGGGCAGCGCCTCCAACATTTGCCGCAGTGCCTCGGTGCCGCCTGTCGAGGCACCGACACAGACGACCATCTCGGTCGTCTTCGCCATGGCGCGGCCGGTCGGCGGCGGCAGCATGGCGTCGGCCGTCAGCTTCTTCGTCGGTCCCGAAGCGGATGCCGAACGCGCCTCAGCGCGGCGGACATTCGGCATCCTGGCATGCGAAGCGCTCTTGACCACCTCGCGGATGCGCATCGCCTCGTCGGCCAGATAATCGGCAGCGCCAATCCGCGGTTTCAGAATGATATCCACCGCGCCCGCTTCCAGGGCCTGCAGCAAAGTTTCCGAACCCGCCTCCGTCAGCGAGGAGCACATGACGACCGGGATCGGCCGCTGCGACATCAACTTGCGCAGGAAGGTGATGCCATCCATGCGCGGCATCTCGACATCCAGCGTAATGACATCGGGTACCTCCTCCTGGATCCGGCGGGCGGCCATGAAGGGATCGTTCGCCACCCCCATCACCTCGATCTCGGGGTCTTCAGACAAAAGCGCCGCCAGCGTTTGGCGTACGCTGGCGGAGTCATCGATGATCAGGACGCGGATTTTCTTTGGCATGAAGGCCTGCCTAAATTCGCTGGAAGACCGTGTTGGAAACCTGTTTCAGCGGCAGGTCAAAGCCGGTGATCGATTCCGAATGGCCGATGAACATATAGCCGCCGGGCACGAGACAATCGCAGAGACGCGAAAGGACGCCGGCCTGCGTCTGCTTGTCGAAATAGATGAGAACATTACGGCAGAAGATGATGTGCATGGCATCCCCCACCTGGTATTTCTCATCCATGAGGTTCAACCGGCCGAAGCCGATCGTCGAACGCAAACGCGGCGTGATGCGCACCTCCCGCCTACCCGGCACTTTGGCGGTCATCACATATTTGCGCTTCAGTTCCGCCGGAACCGGCAACACCATGTCGTCCGCGTAGATGCCGCTCCTGGCCGATTGCAGCACGTCGGTGCTGAGATCGGTCGCCAGGATTGCATAGTCGATGCGACCTTCGCTTTCGGAAAATTCCTCCATCACCATCGCCATCGAATAGGGCTCCGCCCCTGTCGAGCAGGCAGCACTCCACGCGCGCAGGCGGCGATGGCCGGCGCGCATCAGCGCCGGCAAGGCCACAGTCTGCATGAACTCGAAATGTTTGGCCTCGCGGAAGAAATCGGTCTTGTTGGTCGTCACTGCATCGATGAGATAGACAGTCTCCTGTTCCAAGCCGCCATGGTTGAACAAGAAATCGCAATAATCGTCGAACGACGTGATGTTGGTGGCGCGCAGGCGCCGCCGCAGCCGCCCCTCCAGCATCGTCAGTTTCGTCGACGGCATCTTGATGCCGCTGTAGTCATAGATGAAACGCGCCAGCTTCTCGAAATTCCGCGTGCTGATGCGGTCACCGATGATTTGGCTCTCCTGAACGGCAACCGTTCCCATTCACCCACCCCCTTACGAATTCTTATGCGGCATGGCCGGCGCGATGCGGATCGAGCGCGACGGTGTCTTCCCGCGACAGCAAGCGGGCGAGATCGACGATGACGACGAAACCATTCTCCCGGCGCACGACGCCGGCGATGTAGTCGGAACGCCAGCGTACGCCGATATCGGGGGCCGCTTCGATCTGGCCATGCCGAAAGGGCGTCACCTCGAAGACGCGGTCGGCGACCAGGCCGAGCGTCAGCACCTTGGCCTCCATCGGAATATCCAGCACCAGCACACGGGTATGCGGGGTCGGAACGGTCTTGGTAAGACCGAGCTTCAGCCGGAGATCGATGGTCGGCACACCCTGCCCACGCACATCGCGCAGGCCGAGCAGGTAATCCGGTCCGTTGGGGATCTTGAAAGCCTCGGCATAATCGAGGATTTCGCGGACCACTTCGACCGCTACGGCGAAGACTTCCTCGCCGAGGCTGAAGGTGACGAATTGCGCTTCCAGAGCAGGTGAAGCCATGGTCATGCACTTTCCTTGAATTCGGCGTCGGCATCATCCGGGCCGCCCATGGAGAGATCGAGGGCAAAGCCCTTGAGACGCGCTTGCTGCGCCTGAACGGAGGCGGGTTTCGCCGCTTTCGCCTGACGAGCGACCGCAGCCGGAGCCCGGTCGGTCGTCTTGGCCGCAACAACACTGTGCTGGCGATTGGCCGATGTTTCGACCTTGAAGAAGGCGATCGAAGCTTGCAGCTCTTCAGCCTGGGCGGCCAGTTCTTCCGAAGTGGCCGACATCTCTTCCGAGGCACCGGCATTCTGCTGCGTCACCTTGTCGAGCTGCTGGATCGCTTCGTTGATCTGGGCGGCACCGATATCCTGCTCGCGGCAGGCGGCGCTGATCTCGGAGACGAGTTCGGCGGTCTTGCGGATATCCGGCACCAGACGGCCGAGCATCTCGCCGGCTTCCGCGGCGGCCTTGACGGTATCGCTCGACATCGAGCTGATCTCGGCGGCGGCCGACTGGCTGCGTTCGGCAAGCTTGCGCACTTCCGAGGCGACGACCGCAAAGCCCTTGCCATGCTCGCCGGCACGAGCCGCTTCGACGGCCGCATTCAAAGCGAGCAGATCGGTCTGGCGGGCGATCTCCTGCACGATGCCGATCTTTTCGGCGATCGTGCGCATGGCGCTGACGGCGCGGGTGACGGCATCGCCGCTTGCTTCCGCATCCCTGGCCGACTGACGGGCAATCTTTTCCGTCTGGGCGGCATTGTCGGCATTCTGCTTGATGTTGGCCGCCATCTGCTCCATCGAAGCCGAAGCCTCTTCAGCCGAAGCCGCCTGCTCGGTTGCGCCTTGAGACACCTGCTCCGAGCTTGCCGAAAGCTGCTGGCTACCCGAGGAGACGTTGTCCGCCGCACCCAGAGCATCGGCAACCACGCCGCGCAGACGTTCAACCATCTGCTCCAGCGCCAGGCCGAGCACATCCTTGTCGGAAAGCGGCTTCGGCGTCACCGTCAGGTCTCCGTCGGAAATCTGCGTGGCGATATCGGAGGTGGCGCGCAAGTTGGCGACCATGCTCTGCATTGCCAGACCGAGAACGTCCTTGTCGGAGAGCGGCTTCACGGCAACGGAAAGATCGCCCATGGCGATGCGGTCCGCCACGCCGGCGGTGATGCGCAGGTTCGATGTCATGACATTGACGGTATCGATCAGATCCTTGATCTCGTCATTGGTCCTGACCTCGACCTTCTGATCAAGGTCGCCGAGCGCCACCGCCTTGGCGATGTTGGACACCTTGGTCAGGCCGCGATTGATCCCGAGCGTAATCCAGAAGGCTGCGCTCAATGCAATGATCAACGCGACGGCGGAGGCGATCGCCAGGATCATCAGCGTGTCTTCATAGAGAAGGTCGCCGCCCGCATCCGTGGCCGCCAACTCCTTTTTCTGGATGTCGACCAGCTTGTTGATCACGTCGGTCATCTGATTGTTCAGGTCGCTCAGCTCGCCGTCCGAAAGCGCCTCGGCGCCGGCGTGATCGCCCTTGGCCTCGAGGGCCTGCAAGTCGGTGGAACGCTGGCGGAAGGTCTGGCCAAGCGATATCAATTTCTCCCAAAGCGGCTTGCCTTCCGCCGCCGAGGCAGCGAGACCCTCCTGGGCTTGTGAGAACATGGTGTCCAGATGAGTGCTGGACTCCTTATAAAAGGCGGTTTCCGCCTCACCGCTGGATATGAGCGCATCTTTCTGCGCACGAACGGCTTCAACTGCGGCAATGTTGGCGTCGAGCGCCAGTTGCAGCCGTTTGACCGGTCCCTCGGTCATCTCGTTGCTGGCGTCGTTGAGGTGACCGAGACTGATGCTGCCGTAGACCGCTATGCCAATCAAAAGCAGCGTCATGGTGCCGAAGGCGAGGCCTAATTTCAGTTTGATGGAAAAGCGCATGTCCTATCCCCAGAGATAAAGAGGCAAATGAGTATTGCGGAACGGCGTCACCGTTTGACAGCGTCGTACCGATAAAGAGAGCCGTCGAACCGGGGAAAGCGATCCATTCACCTCCCCGTCACTGGACATCTCAAGAACCACGACGCCAACGCATACACACGTTGGGGATATCAGAACGCCGGGACCATGACGGTCCCGGCGGAGGTCTCGAAGAAGCGCTCAGGCGCTTTCGCGGAAATCCGCGTCGCCGGCATCCGGGCCACCCATGGAAAGATCGAGGGCAAAACCCTTGGCCCGGGCCTGCTGGGCAGCGACGGTCTGCACGGAATTTACCGCGGCAGACGTGGCACGGCGGTTGGCAGCCGGCGCAGCGGCAGCCTTGTGACCGACCTTGGCGGGCAACTTCCTGGCCGTGACTTTGCTGCCTGCCGTATCGACCTTGAAGAAGGCAATAGAGGCCTGCAGCTCTTCAGCCTGCGCTGCCAGCTCTTCCGAAGTGGCCGACATCTCTTCCGAGGCACCGGCATTCTGCTGCGTGACCTTGTCGAGCTGCTGGATCGCTTCGTTGATCTGGGCGGCACCGATGTCCTGCTCGCGGCAGGCGGCGCTGATCTCGGAGACGAGTTCGGCGGTCTTGCGGATATCCGGCACCAGACGGCCGAGCATCTCGCCGGCTTCCGCGGCAGCCTTGACGGTATCGCTCGACATCGAGCTGATCTCGGCAGCAGCCGATTGGCTGCGTTCGGCAAGCTTGCGCACTTCCGAGGCGACAACCGCAAAGCCCTTGCCATGTTCGCCGGCACGAGCCGCTTCGACGGCCGCGTTCAAAGCGAGCAGATCAGTCTGGCGGGCGATCTCCTGCACGATGCCGATCTTTTCGGCGATCGTGCGCATGGCGCTGACGGCGCGGGTGACGGCATCGCCGCTTGCTTCCGCATCCCTGGCCGACTGGCGGGCAATCTTTTCCGTTTGGGCGGCATTGTCGGCATTCTGCTTGATGTTGGCCGCCATCTGCTCCATCGAAGCTGAGGCCTCTTCGGCCGAAGCCGCCTGCTCGGTCGCACCCTGCGACACCTGCTCCGAGCTTGCCGAAAGCTGCTGGCTGCCCGAGGAGACATTGTCCGCCGCACCCAGCGCATCGGCAACCACGCCGCGCAGACGTTCGATCATGACATTGACGTTGCCGAGCAATGCGCCGATTTCGTCGTGATTGGTGATTTCCGCCGTCTTGGTCAGATCGCCCTCGGCAACTTCTCGAACGACGGTATTGGCGCGGGCGAGACCCTTGCTGATCGTGTTTGCGATCCAAAACGCGGTCACGGCTGCAATCAGCAGCGCTACACCTGCGGCAACGAGCATCGTCAGGCGGGTGCCGGCATATTGCACATCGGCGCCGTCGTCCGCTTCCTTCATTTTCTGCTTCTCGGTGGCGAGCAGAGCTTCGAGAGCCTTGTCGATCTCGTTGGCGGCCCGGCGGGCATCGGTAACGGAGATGTTGCTTGCGCCTTCCTTGTCGCCTGCCTTCAGCAGTTGCCGAATCTGGTCGTCGGCCTGGATGAACTTCGTTGCGATGGCTTCGACGGAGTCCCAATGAGCGCGGCTTTCTTCGGTAGCGACCTTGTCCACGGCCGCCAAGGTGTCGGCAAGCTGCTTGCGTGCCACGTCGCCGGCAGCGAGCGCAGCCTTGGCTTCATCGTCGCTGTGGGCCGCAAGAAGGTTCTTCTGCTGACGGATGACCTGGAGCTGGGAGATGTTGACCTGCTGTGTCAACTCCAGTCGCTCCACGGGGCCTTCGAGCACGTTGCTGATGGTATCGTTGAAAGCGCTGAGGCTCATGAGGCCGTAGCCGGCCGTGCCTATCAGCATGAGGATGATGAAGGCGAACGCCCCCACCAGCTTGGCTTTTATCGTTAGACGCATAGTCTTGCTTCCCTCGAAAATTCGGCCGCGGCAATGGTCAGGCGGAAAGCGCCTTGTTTCGCCGGGCGGAAAAAATCGCCTGCAGATTGGGGAGAATGATGAATTCCCCTCCGCGCTTGACCAGGCAGTTGATGTAGTCGGGACGCCAACGCATCCCCACGCTAGGCGGTGCTTCACTGGAAGCTTTTGCAAGTGTGGTGACTTCATTCACCTTGTCGGTCCGCAGACCCACGAGCGTGGGTTCATCCTGCAGGTCAAGTTCGATAACGATGATACGGCTATCGATAGTCGCTTCCGCCGCTTCCATGCCGAAAGCGAGACGGAGATCGGCAAGGGGGATCACCTTGCCGCGAAAGTTGATGACGCTGCCCACGAAGGGCTGGCTGCCGGGAACGGCGGTTTCCGGCAGAATGTCCAGGATTTCCTGAACCATGACCGCCTCGAGGGCGAAGGTTTCACCGGCAAGATCGAAGGTCAGAACTTCGACCTCGCCGTTTTCATTCCAATGAGTGCCATTCCAGAGATTGTCGGATTTCCTGGCTTTTCCGCTCATCCCGCTGCACGCAGATGCGCCTCCTGTTGCTGGCCGGCCGCGACCAGATGCACGACATCGAGAATGAGGGCGACGCTGCCGTCACCAAGGATCGTAGCCCCGGAGAAATGCGCGACGTCATTGTGCAGCTTCGACATGGATTTGATCACCGTCTGGTGGTCGCCGATGATCTGATCGACCACCAGGCCGACCCGCTCCGTGCCGGTCGAGATGACGACGACCTTCTGATGCACGTCCGGCTTGGTGCCGGTGCGGAATACGTCCCGCAACCGCAGGAAAGGCACCAGGCTGTCGCGCAGCGAAATGAAACTGCGGCCACGCGAGCGCAGGTCCTCTTCCAGCGACAATTCCAGGCATTCCTCGACCGCCGACAGCGGAATGACGTAGCGCCCGGCGCCGACGCGCACGAGCAGACCGTCGATGATGGCGAGCGTCAGCGGAATGCGCAACGATACATCGGACCCCTGCCCCGGCAGGCTGACGATATCGATGGTGCCACGTAGCGTTTCCACCGTCTGCTTCACCACATCCATGCCGACGCCGCGGCCGGAAAGATTGGTGATCTGCGCCGCCGTCGAAAATCCGGGCGCGAAGATGAGCTGCAGGAGCTCGGCATCGCTGAGCTGCTGACCCGGCTGGATCAACCCGGACGATTCCGCCTTGGCGCGAACGCGCTCTCGATTGATACCGCGGCCGTCGTCCTTGATCGAGATGATGACTTCGCCACCCGATTGCCGGGCCGACAATATAATAGTTCCAGCTTCGGCCTTGCCGGCAGGAAGACGCTCTTCCGGCGGCTCAAGGCCATGATCGATGGAATTGCGCACCAGATGCACCAACGGATCCGCAAGCCGCTCGATCACGGTCTTGTCGACCTCCGTCGTCTCGCCTTCGGTGACGAGCTCGATGACCTTGCCGGTCTCTCGCGCCAGATCATGCACCAGGCGGCGGAAACGGTTGAAGAGGCTTGCGACCGGCACCATGCGCAGCACCATCATCGTATCGCGCAACTCGCCGGACAAGCGCTCGATCTCTTCCGATACCGATCTCAGCCCGATATCGGCGCTGGCACTGGCCAACTGGCTTAGGCGCGATTGTGCGATGACCAGTTCGCCGACACGGTCCATAAGTTCATCGAGACGCAAAGCCGGAACGCGAACGCTTTCGGCAGCCTTTGCCTGTCGCTGGTCGGCAACCGGCGCTGCAGGTGCCGCCACTTCCCGTTTGACCGGGACAATTTCGGCAGCCGCCGGCGCGGCGGGAGCAACGACCGCCTGCGGGGCAGCCGAAACGGCGGGCTCATCCGGCGTTGCAGCAACTGCATTGCCATCGATTTCCTCGACATCAAGCTGCATGTCGTCCATGACGAAGATGAAAACATCGTCGATGGCCGACCGCGGCTGCTCGGTCGTAACAGTGACATCCCAGGAAAGATGCAATTCCGTAGGCACCAGCGCGCTCAGCGGCGGAATGGCCGAGGTGTTGGCGAGGATGCGGCATTCGCCGAGATCGCGCAGCTCATCCAGCAACCCTAGCGGATTGGTGCCGTTGATCATCGCGTTCTGTGGCAGGCTGAAACGAATGCGCCAGGTCTTTCGCTTGTCCGTCACAACAGGCGCAGTCACGGCGACGGCCTCAACCGGCTTTGCAGCATCGCCGGCGCCGCCGACTGCTGCATGCAATTGCGCCAGAAGACGTTGGCTGGTGGCTTCGTGATTGCCGTTGGGATCGTCGACTAGGGCGCGCATATGGTCCTGCGCGTCGAGAACGGCGGCGACGAGCTCGGCCGTTGCCGGCGCCTGGCCCTTACGGACGCGGTCGAAGGCGGTTTCGCAATGATGGGTGAAGCCGGCGAGCGCATCGAAGCCGAACATGGAGCCCGAACCCTTCAGTGTATGAAGGCCCCGGAACACGGCATCGATCAAAGCCTTGTCATCGAGCTGATGCGTGAGATCCAAAAGGCCTGCCTCGATCTGCTCCAGGCATTCTGCAGCCTCGGTACGGAAGACAGCAATTGGATCGAGCGAGTTCATCTGCCCAGCACTTTCTTGGTGATTTTGACGAGATTTTCCGGATCGAAAGGCTTGGTCAGCCAGCCGGTGGCGCCGGCGGCCTTGGCGCGCGCCTTGAGATCAGCATCGGATTCCGTCGTCAGGAAGATGATCGGAACGCCCATGTGAGCCGGCAGCTTGCGCAGCTCCTCGATCATGGTCAGTCCGTCCATGACGGGCATGTTGAGATCGGTCACGATGAGATCGAAGTGCCCGGCCTTGGCCTTATCCAGGCCTTCGGCACCATTCTCCGCCTCGGTGACCTCGTAACCGGCATTGGTCAGCGTCACCTTGGTCGTCAGACGGATGCTGGCGGAATCATCGACAGTCAAAATCTTCGCACTCATGAATGTACCTCTTTATGGAGCCAGAATTGCGCATCCTCCGCCGTAAAGGCGTCGACGAACCCGCCCCTCTGCAAGACTTTCAAAACAGAACCGCTAGCCGGCGAAGAAAGACGAAGTGTTTTGCCGGAGGCCTTCGCCTCCATCCTTGCCGACTCGACCAATTGCACGAAGCTCAAATCGGCTTCCGCATCGTCGGCGACTTCCAGGACAAGCATTTTGCCGTCCCGAAGCTTCAAAGTCATACTTTGATAAATTTCGGAAATGTTCCTGATGCTCAGGATATTCGGCAGGGAAATAGATTCGGAATATTTATCATCCATTTCAAATCTGGCCCCGCTACCAAACGAATACTTGAGCAATAACTATTGAATCTCATGTCAGCCTTAAGAGGGAGTAAACACAGGTTGTATAATTCGTCGTTTCAGGGGATGTGAATTCTCACCTGGCATAAATGACCACTCAAATTTTACGATGAAAATATGATTGGGATTCAGGCGGTTAAATCGAATAGATCAAAACACGCACTTTCCGGTGAGTGAATATTAACGCTGCCGGGGAAAGTCTGGCATGCAACGCCCACGAGTCCGGAGAATTTACCGGAATTTTCCATCCCACATTTAAGAGTTGAGTCAAACAGGCCTTTTTCCAAGTAAAGGGACAGACATGACATACGCAACAGCGCTGGCACGCCGCATCGACCGCCCACGGGGATTCCCGCAGGCCATGGATGTCAGCCGCACCCTGGAAGCGGCGCGCAGCGAGGTTGAGAAACGCTTTCTCGACGGCGGCGCTGTTCTCCTGTCCGTCATGGAGGTTCTGAACCAACTCCTGTCATCCCTCGACAGGTTGACCAAGGCGCTCGACAGCGATGGCGCCAGCGACACTACCACCGATCTGTTGCAGACGGTGAGCGGCCTGTCCGACCTGCCCGGACTTGAGGTCAGGCGTCAGCAGAATTTCGCCGTTCTGGCTGAGGCCGGCACCAAGCTGCATGCCCATGTCACCGATATGCAGGAGACCATGCGTTACCTGCGTACCTTCGCCGTCACGGTGAAGATCACCGGTGCGGGCATTGCCGAATTTGCCGGTTTTGCCGAGGAAATTCTGGAGCGCATTCACTCCGGCACCGATGAAGTCAACACCTTCGCCCAGCAGCTCGGCGCCCTCGAACGCGAGTTGAAGGTCGCCATGGGCTTTGGCGCCACCACCGCGAAGGCGTATGACCGCAACGTTCCGCAAGTGGTAGCAGCACTGGAAAAGGATGCCCGCACCATCGCTGCTCACCGTAAAGAACTCGCTGTGATCGCCGCCGAAGTTGGCGCTATCGCCCGCGGAGTGCAAAGCAAGGTCGCGACCACCCTTTCGGCTCTGCAAATCGGCGACATTACCCGCCAGCGCATCGAGCACATACAAAGCGCCTTTGCTTTTCTGGAAGAATTTCTCGCAAGCGATGAGGGCAGCAAGCTCGATACCGATGCCCGCCAGCGGCTCGAAAATGTCATTCATCACCTGACGGCGGCACAAATGCGCGACATGGTCACGGACTTCCAGCGGGAGTCCGGTAGCGTCGTCAAGACGATCGCCAGCTTCAGCCATGACACGCAGGAAATCCTGAAGCTGCGCGACGCCATGAAGCCCGACGGCAGAAGCGGCGACGGCAATGTGCTGCGCGCACTGGAACAGAGCGTCTCCGCCGCCCACACGATCGTCAAACAGGTCGAAACAGCCCGCATTCAGGCCGATGGCATCAGCCAGTCGACGCTCGGCACGGCCTCGAACCTGTTGCACCGCATCGAGACCATCCGCGCCGTCAAGACCGACATCCACTACATGGCGCTTAACACCAATCTGCGCTGCAGCCGCATGGGTGAAGAAGGCCGTTCGATTAACGTCGTCACCGCCGAACTACGTATCTTTGCGGCAAAGCTCGATGAATCCGCTGACGCGATCGTCTCCGGCCTCGCATCTCTCGAAACGGCAGCCGGCAACGTCACCTCAGGCCAGGAGGCCTCAGACTATCGATTGGACGAGAGGCTGATCTCGGCCGTCGACACCATCCGCGCCGCCGCCAATATCATGGATGGCGAATTGGAAACCCTCTCGGCGCATGGCCGTGAAGTGGCAAACAAGATTATGCTGTCGATCGGCAAGCTCGACTTCCAGCGCGACCTCGGCGAAACCTTGGCAAATTGTGCCGATACGCTCGAAGACATGGCCGGCAGCGATATGGCCGATGTCAGCGATTTGGAAGAAATCATCGCGCCGCTCAGCGCCCGCATCTTTAAGACCTACACGATGGCGCAGGAACGCAACGTCCATCGCGATATCATCGCCATGGACGTTAGAGCGGCACCGATTGCGGCAGCGCCGGTCAAATCAGACGACGAAGATCTTTTCGCGGATGCTTTGTTCTAGCGGGATTGGCTTTCACGTAGAGCGCCATGCGTTCAAATAAACGCTGCGCGCTAAGCATTACTGCGACCTGCGAAACTTGTTCGCGGCGTCGATCGCGGCCTTTTGCTGATAGTCCTCGATGCCCTGGTAAAAATCCTCGAGCTCCGGATCTTTGAGACCGGCGCGGCGCGAGATGACATACCAGGTGGCCGCGGCGACCGGATCCTGCTTCGTGCCGAGCGCGTTGATATAGAGATGCGCCAGCTTGTTCTGCGCGACCACGTTGCCGCGATAGGCGGCGACCTTCATCCAGTTGAAACCGTTCTCCAGGTCCTGCTTGCCGCCGATCCCGTTGATCAGCCAAATGCCCATGTCGAGTTGGGCGGTGTCGAACCCCGCATTGGCGGCGCGCGACAGCCATTCACGGGCCTGTTCCTTCTTCTCCTGCGGCAGGTCGGGCAGATTGAGATAGAGCTGAGAGACGGCATATTGCGCATCGGCAATGCCCTGCTGCGCCGCATTTTCATAATATGGGAGAGCCATCTGCAGGCCCTTGATGCCTGGATTGTCCGCCGTCAGGCTCTGCCCCCAGTTGAATTCGGCGGATGCCTGGCCGGCATCGGCCGCCTTCTTCATCCATTCGTCCGCCTTCTTCTCGTCGCGCGGCACGTCGCGCCCTTCCATTAGGAGCAACGCGTATTTGAACATCGATGTCGCATCGCCGCCCTCGGCCGCCTTGCCATACCAGAAGGCAGCGTCCTTGGTGTCGCGTTTGACGCCGAGGCCCTGCGACATCAGTTCTGCAAGCAGGGTCTGCGCCGCGGGATCACCGAGCTGCGCCCGCGGCAAGGCTTTCTGGAACGCGGTCAGGTAATAGCCGCGCTGGAAAGCGCCATAAGCTTCGTCGACCTTGCCGGTAAAGGGCTTTTCCGGCGGCAGGTCGGGCAGCTTCGCGCCCATGCGATCAAAGACGCCGACACCCTGGGAAGGCTTGATGGCATCGTCGGCTTTCGGCTCGGCGCCGGGCCCGACCTTCTCCGTCTTGAAAGTGCCGACGGTGGCATTCAATGGCCGCGTCACCACGCTATCATTTTGTGCCGGCGCGCTATCGTCCGGCGCCGCAGTCTCATCCGGCTGCGCAGCATCGTCGGATTGTCCGCTATCGGTGGGCCTGCTGCCCTTTTCCGGCTGTGTCGTAATGCCGGGCAGCGACGTATCGCTGTTGTTCGATTGGGCCACCGCCAGCGGCGGCAATGCCGTCAGCCCAACGGCGAGCGCAGCAACAAAGAAACGGTGACGGAATCGAGGCGTGAGCGACATGGATTGCTATCAATCTTCAAACCGTGGCGCTTTTTCGTCGAGAAGCGCATTCACTTCCGCAACGATGGACGGCGCCGCCGAAGGGTCGGCAAAAACGGCCGTGCGCAGCGCCACGAATTCGGCGCCCGACAAAGCCACCTCCAACGCCGATTTCGGATCGGTGCCACCCATGACGATGCAGGGAATCTCGATCATCGAGGCCCACCATTCGCCGAGTGCGACGTTTTTCGGATGCGCCTCCGGCTTGATGTCGCCGTCGAGCTTGCCGAAGAAGATATAGTCGGGACGCAGTTCGCCGATCTCCAGCGCATTGTGCCTGTCCGTGGCGCTGCCACCGCCGACGATCAGCTTCGGCACGAATTTCTCGACCGCCTCGGTGAATTCGGCAAGATTGCCGGTAATGTGCAACCCGTCGGCCTTGGCGCGGCCCGCGACACGGCTATCTCCGGCAATCAACGCCGCAGCACCCGCCGCCTGCAACACCGGCACCAGCTTTTCCGCATGCTTCTGAAAGGTGCTGTCGTCGAGCCCATATTGCGGAATGATCACCGACGCCACATCCCCGCCTCGCAACGCGTCAGCCACCGCCTTCGCCTGCTCCTCCATATCGGCGATATCGGGAACGATGAGAACAAGGCGGCAGCGATCTTCGGGCACGGTCATGCAAGCTTCCATATTTGCGTTCATTTATCAGGGATGGCGCACCCATTCGATGCTTGTGAGTAAATCCGTTAGCACTTGCTGACAAGGGGAAACAGACGCTGATCTGCGCATTGCCCGCCCGACAACGGAAGACTCAAGTTGATATTTGCCGCAGCACCAAAATAAAGCTAGGGGACTGATCGCCGACTGGTTGGGATTCGTGATAAATCATATGAAACTAGCGCGCATAATATTCGCATTAATATTGAGCCTAGCGCTTTGCGCGGTTCGCACGGTCGCCCTGGCCGATCCAGATGAAGCCTTCACAGCCTATCAGAAGTCGGATTATGCCACCGCCTTCAAGCTTTATCACGAAAGAGCACTGAAAGGGGACGTGACGGCTCAAGGCATGGTCGGCACTCTCTACGCTTACGGGCGAGGCGTTAAGCAGGACGACACTCAGGCAGCCTTCTGGTTTCAAAAGCTAGCGGAACAGGGCATTGCTAAGGGACAATTCGCATTGGGAGAGATGTATCTTGCAGGCCGCGGCGTACATCAGGATTATGCCAAGGCGGCCGAATTGTTTCGCAAAGCCGCGGAACAGGGCGAACCGTTCTCCGCATTTTGGCTGAGTATGCTGTACGGACAGGGCCAAGGAGTTCCCAAGGACCCACAGCAGGCGGCCTACTGGAAGAAGAAATCCGACGAGAACATGCCCGACTTTTCCGATATTTTGCTTCCGCAACAACAAAAGTAGGGCGCGACCAACATGATTCATCATGCGGCGCACAATTGACTTGCCGCTCTTTGGCGTTTGACGTAGCTTCTCGCCATGTCGATCATGGACCCCTTCGCAGCCATCGCGGATCCGAACCGGCGCCACCTGCTGGAGGAGCTCCGCCGCGCACCGAAAACGGTCAACGAACTGGCGCAGGGCCTGCCGATCAGCCGCCCTGCCGTATCGCAGCATCTCAAGGCGCTGCTCGACAGCAATCTCGTTTCCGTCACCACCGAAGGCACGAAGCGCATCTACGCGGTCAACAGCCGCGGTTTTGATAAGCTCAATTTGTGGCTGGATCAGTTCTGGGCCTGAGACTGGCTCTCTTGCGCGCGCTCTGCAGCAATTTCCCGATCTTTCTCAGGAAAGTTGCGCCAACTCCCACTCCTCACGTTTTGAAGTTGGCGCATCCGTATCGACTGGAGTAGTCACCGTCTATTACAAAGGAATTGTTTCAGGGCCTCTTGGCCCGCCTGTCTTCCTTGCCACGATCGGCGGCTTTCTGTCCTCAGGAAGACGTTGTGTCAGTGAACTGACGATCGCAGACGTTGGATTTCGTCTTTGAGGCGCAGCTTTCTGCGCTTGATGTCGGCTATTTCGGTATCATTGATAGAGGGAGATGTCAGTGCAGAATGTAGCTCCTCCTCGAGAGCGACATGTTTCTTTTCGAGCGATTCAAGATGAGCTTGAACAGTCATATGACCCTTCCTTCCTCTTACGAACCTTGGCCATCCATCGCCAAAGCTCTAGGTGTCAACCCTACTACTGTGCCATAATATTGGACCCTTGTCGAAGGCCAAAACGTGGCTTATGAGCGGCAAATTCGTGATGAAGGATAACTTCCCGTTACCGTCATTTGGTGATAGGAGCTTGCGGAATTCACGAGGCGGAACGAGCACGAGTCCGCAGGGCATTGGGGAAATAGGAATGGCCGATCAGGAACAGGCGGAAATCAGGCTGATCGTGGCGCGGTTGCGTCAGGAACATGAGGATTACGACGCCGCAATCGACGCCATGATCCTGACGGGCTGCGACGCGCTCCGCATCCAGCGCATGAAAAAGAAGAAGCTCGTCATCAAGGACAAGCTTACCAAGCTGGAAGATCAGATCATTCCCGACATTATCGCCTGAGGAGCAGACGCGACGATGATGACAGAAAGACCGCCCGTCGCCATCATCATGGGTAGCCAGTCCGACTGGGAAACCATGAAGAACGCCGCTGACACGCTGGAGGCGCTGGAAATCACCTATGACGCGCGCATCATCTCCGCACATCGCACGCCGGACCGGCTGGTGAGCTTCGCCAAGGGCGCACGCGACGAGGGCTTTAAAGTCATCATCGCGGGTGCCGGTGGCGCCGCCCACCTTCCGGGCATGGCCGCCTCGATGACGCCGCTGCCGGTCTTCGGTGTACCGGTGCAGTCCCGCGCCTTGTCCGGCCAGGACAGTCTTCTTTCCATCGTGCAGATGCCGGCAGGCATTCCCGTTGGCACCTTGGCGATCGGCAAGGCTGGCGCGATCAATGCCGCCCTTCTCGCCGCCGCCGTCTTGGCGCTTGGCGACGAGGATATCGCCGAGCGGCTGGACGAATGGCGCGCCCGGCAGAGCGCTGCCGTTGCAGAATATCCCATGGACGACCTATGACGGCGAAAACGATCGGCATCATCGGCGGCGGCCAGCTCGGCCGCATGCTGGCCATGGCGGCGGCTCGCCTGAACTTCCGCACGATCATCCTTGAGCCGCAAGCCGATTGCCCGGCCGTGCAGGTGGCGGACGACCAGATCGTGGCCGCCTATGACGATCCCATCGCGCTTGCCGAACTGGCGAAGCGCTGCGACGTCGTCACCTATGAATTCGAAAACGTGCCGGTCGCCGCCGCCGAAAGGCTTGCCAAAGATATTGCCGTCTACCCGCCGCCGAAGGCGCTGGAGATGGCGCAGGACAGGCTGACCGAAAAGCGCTTCATCAACGATTGCGGCATTCCGACCGCCCGCTTCCATGCCGTCGACAGCCAGGCCGATCTCGAAACGGCGCTTGCCGACTTCGGCGGCCAGGGCGTGCTCAAGACTCGCCGTCTCGGCTACGACGGAAAGGGGCAGCGCGTCTATCGCTCGTCCGCCGACAGCGCCAAAGGCGGCTATGCCGCGCTCGGCGGCGTGCCGCTGATTCTCGAAAGCTTCGTGGCGTTCGAGCGGGAGATTTCCATCATTGCCGCCCGCGGCCTGGACGGCAGCGTCGCCTGCTACGATCCGGCGGAAAATATCCATCGCAACGGCATTCTCCACACCTCCACCCTTCCCGCCAGAATCTCCGCGGAGACGGCGGGGGCGGCACGCGTGGCGGCGGAGAAGATTTTGACCGCGCTCGGCTATGTCGGCGTCATCGGCATTGAGTTCTTCGCGCTTGCCGACGGTAGCTTGATTGCCAACGAAATGGCCCCACGCGTGCACAATTCAGGCCACTGGACGGAAGCGGCCTGCGTTGTCTCGCAATTCGAGCAGCACATCCGCGCCGTCGCCGGCCTGCCGCTCGGCAATCCGGCGCGTCATTCCGACTGCGTGATGCAGAATCTGATCGGCGACGATATCCTTTCGGTTCCCGATTGGCTGAGCCAGGATGACGTGCTGGTGCATCTCTACGGCAAGACGGAGTCGCGTCCCGGCCGCAAGATGGGCCACGTCACGCAGCTTCGCCGCTAACAGCCCTGGGAAAAAACCCCTGACATGGTTGACAGGGCCCAGGCGACAGGGTATTTGCTGCCCACCCTAAAGAGCGCGCCCTGAGCGCGCTTTTGATTGTTAAAGATACCGGGCGAATGTGACATTCCCCCTCAAACATCGCGGATCAGAAAAATGAAGATCAAGAATTCGCTCAAGTCGCTCAAGGCGCGTCACCGTGACAACCGTCTGGTCCGCCGCAAGGGCCGCATTTACATCATCAACAAGCTGAACCCGCGCTACAAGGCTCGTCAGGGCTGATTTTGCGTGGCGCCTGGCCATGGGCCAGGCGGACCGTTCGCGGTCGCTTGAGATGATCACATCAAAATTATTTTGATCTTCGACATTGGCGGGCTACTATGCCCGCCATGCGCATTTTTGCTTTGTCATATCTGGCCTTGCCGATTCTCCTCGCTCTGACCGCCGCCGCACCGCATGTCGCTATGGCGGATGATTCTAATATCGTTGAGAAAAAAGATCCGAACGCCGCGTCCGGCAGCCTGTCGTCGAAGCAGCAGATCGATAATCTCTTCACGGCGTTGAAGCGCCAGCGCAATCCCGACCAGGCGAGCCTTATCGCCGACCAGATTCGCATGGAATGGAGCGATTCCGGCAGCGCCACCATCAATCTCCTGATGCAGTGGGCCGATAAGGCCATCCAGGAAAAGCGCAATGCCGCCGCCATGGATTTCTTGGACCAGGTGATCTCGCTGAAGCCGGATTATGCCGAGGGCTGGAACCGCCGCGCGACGCTGAATTATGCCATCGGCGACTATCGCAAATCGATGGAAGACATCAATCAGGTGCTACGGATAGAGCCGCGCCACTTCGGCGCGCTTGCCGGCATGGCCGCGATCCTAAACGAAACCGGCAATGACGAGCTGACGTTGAAGGCCTGGGAGCGCTTCCTTGAGATCTATCCAGCGAATCGCGCCGCCCAGGACCAGTTTAATACCCTCTCTGAAAAAATCGCCGGCAGCCGCACCTAGAGCATCTGTCTGCTTGCTGGTGATTCCACCTGTAAGCGGCATGGTCTGGGGTTTTACAACAACGGGCAGGCCTACGGCGGACGAGAGGTCATGAACGTCGGATAGGCTGGTGGTCCAATTCTCTACTTCATACTGCAATGATCGATGTTCTATTTTGTGCTCTTGTCCTGCTTCTTGCCGCCGCAGCCGGTTTCTCGGCGTATAAGACACGCGCGATCGAGCAGGCCTATCCCAATATCGGCGAGCTGACCGATATCGGCGAATTCCGCATGAACGCCCTGCACTTGCCGCGCCCGGCCACGGCCGATCTGCCACCGCTGGTCTTCATCCATGGCGCCAGCGGCAATCTGCGCGACCAATTCGAGGCCTTTGCCGGCCCGCTCGCGGGTCGGGCGGAAATGCTCTTCGTTGATCGGCCCGGCCATGGCTATTCCGAGCGCGGCGGCCCGGAAAATGCCCTGCCCTCCGGCCAGGCCGACGCGATCGCCAGATTGATGGAGAAACGCGGCATCGAAAACGCCATCATCGTCGGCCATTCCTTCGGCGGCGCCATCGCCGCCGCCTTCGGCATGCGCCATCCCGACAAGACGGCTGGCCTGCTCTTCCTAGCACCGGCGACCCACCCGTGGCCGGGCGGAATCGACTGGTATTATACGCTTGCCGCCTTTCCCGTCTTCGGCTGGCTCTTTGCCCATCTGCTGGTGATCCCGCTCGGCCTGCACCGTGTCGAAAGCGGTACGCTCGGCGTCTTCCGCCCCAATCAGCGGCCTGCCGATTACATAGCGAAGACCGCGCCGGAGCTGGTGTTGCGGCCAAGGGCCTTTCGCAACAACGCAGCCGACGTTGCCAATCTCCTCGCCTATGTTTGCGCCCAAGCACCACGCTACCGCGAGATCACGGCGCCGACCGTCATCATCACCGGCGATAGTGACGATATCGTCATGGAAGAGCTGCATTCGCGAGGCCTTGCGCGCGACATTGCGGGCGCCGAGCTCATCACCATCCGCCATCTCGGCCACAAGCCGGACTATCTCGCGACCGACGTGGCCATCGCCGCGATGGAGCACCTCGCCGGCCAGTCACGCGATCTCCAGGCTTTCGCTCAGGAGGCGGAAGCCCGCCTCGCCCGCCTGAAGACCGTGCTGCCGAGCGAAGCCGCCGCCGCTCAGGCGGTCACGAGTTCGTAATCCAGCGCATCGACAAACACCCGCCCCTGTGGCGTCGCGTCCACCGTTTGCCGCACGGCTTGCAGCATGATCGACGCCAGCCGCTCCGTCGCCGGGTTCGCTTCCGCTTCGGCGCGATGCAGGACCAGATCGAGCTTCGGCAGCGGCGGGAGACCGGCTTCGCCTAGCGCCATAAGCCGCACTTTGTCCGGCAAACCCAACGGCGTACGCACCGTCAGGCCCAACCCAGCGGCCGTCGCAGCCCAGAGCCCGCCAAGGCTGGGGCTGACGAAGGAAATGCGCCAGCCGATGCCCGCATGGTCCAGCACCTTGGTCGCGATCGACCGCAGCAGGCAGGGCGCTTCCAATGACGCGAGCGGCAGCGGTTCGCCGCTATCGGCACGCCAATGGGTGGCATCATGCGCCGGCCCGACCCAGCACATCGGAACCTCCGCGATCCGATCGGTATGGGCAGTGCGAAACCCGTCGCTCCAGGCAAGGGCCAGATCGAGCTTGCCGGAGGTCACGCGCTCGACCAGCTCGGCATTGCGCACCACACGCGCCTCGATCCGCACCTTCGGATGCGCGCGCGCAAAACGGCCGAGCACCTCCGGCAAGAGTGTCTCGCCGAAGTCCTCCTGCAGGCCGAGCCGCACCCATCCCTCCAGATCCGCGCCTTGAAGCGCAGTCGCCGCCTCGTCGTTGAGATCCAGCAACCGCCGCGCATAGGCGAGCATGGTTTCGCCGGCTTCCGTCAGCGCCAGCCCGCGCCCAGCCTTGCGGAAGATCGGCGTGCCCGCCTGTTCCTCCAGTTTCTTGAGCTGCGCGCTGATCGCAGACGTCGAACGCCCGAGCCGATCCGCCGCCTTGGCGAAGCTGCCAAGTTCCATGCCTGTCACGAAGCTGCGCAGAACGTCGAGATCGAAGATAACTTTCCGCATGATCAACTATTCACATTTTTGGGACTATCGATCCAATATTATCTGATTTTCCGAATGATTATCCCGTGGCATTGTTGCCCCGTCAAGTGGACAGATGACAGGAGTTTCCCATGCCGTTCACCCGCATTTCCCTTCTCCGCGGCAAGTCGCCGGAATATCTGCAGACGCTCTCGGATAATTTCCACCGCGCCATGGTCGAAACGTTCGATGTGCCGCCCACGGATCGCTTTCAGGAAATCCATCAGTTGGAGCCGAACGAGCTGATCTTCGACCGCACCTATCTCGGCGGCCCGCGCTCGGACAATTACGTTTTCTTCCAGATCACCATCGGCAAACCGCGCTCGACCGAAGTCAAGAAGGCCTTCTATCGCCGCCTCGTCACCCTGCTTGCGGATGCGCCGGGCATTCGGCCCGAAGATATCATGATCAACATCATCACGACGACGCGCGAGGACTGGTCCTTTGCAGACGGCATCGCGCAGATGATCGAACAGGCCTGACGACGATGAACCAGACAAGCATTCGACAGCCACTTCCGATCCATCGTGCCGGCACCGCCACCCAGCGTTCGCCAGAGGGCATCGCCAATGCGCCCTTCTGGGTCGAAATGTTGGTCGAAAACAACAAGGATGGTGGGCTCACTGCCATGCGCTGCACGCTGGAACCCGGCATCATGACCCGTTGGCACACCCATCCACATGGCCAGATTCTCTACGTCCTGTCGGGTGTCGGCCTTGCCCAACGTAACGACGAACCGACTGAGGAACTGCGCGCCGGCGACTGCATCACCTTCGCACCCGGCGAGCGTCACAGACATGGCGCAGCGCCGGACAGCACCTTCGCCTATATCAGCATTCAGGCCGCACAGAACCGCGCCGCCGTGACCTGGCTGGAGGATTGACCATGATTGCCATGCAATACAGCTTCACCCTGCCCGCCGACTATGACATGGCGATCATCGACCGCCGCATCCGCGACAAGGGGCCTATGCTTGACGATTTTCCCGGTCTGAAGTTCAAGGCCTATCTCTCCGCTCGGAAAGGCGATGCCAGGACAGGAAGCCGCGAGAACCTCTATTCGCCCTTCTATGTCTGGGAAAAGGATGAGGGCTTGAGCAACTTCATCTGCGGTCCCGGCTTTGCCGGGGTGACGGAAAGTTTCGGCTGGCCGCAGGTGAAGACCTGGGTCGTCTGGCACACTGCAATCTCGCCGGATATTCGCGATGCCCGGTTCGCCATCCGCGAGATCGTTCAGATGGAGCCTTACGCGCCGCTTGCCGAGATCCGTCAGCGCGAAAGCGATGCAGCCGCCGGCGAGGTCACGCGCGGCGAAGCGCTTGCTTCCGTCGCCGCCTTCGAGCCGGCCGGTTGGACGCAGGTGCGTTTCCGTCTGCTTGCCGATCTGCCAAAAGACGTTTTGGGGCCTAGCGTCCAGATCTACGATGTCGGCCACCTTTCTTTGTCGGATGCCGGTTGAAGTGTCACCGGGACAAAGTCGTTGTTTTAAAGAGAACCACGGCGTTTTATGGATGAACAGCCTTTCCGCAGCAGAAGAGTGTTCCCTCCATGGTCGATATTGCAATGATTGAAGCCGCTCGCGATCGCCTCGACGGTCGCGCGCGACGCACTCCCCTTCTCTCCTCCCCATTCCTGGATGAGATCGCCGGGCGGCGGCTATTTGTGAAAGCGGAATGCCTGCAGCATACTGGTTCCTTCAAGTTTCGCGGCGGCTGGTCGGCGGTTTCCGGGCTGGAACGCTCCCTGCGTGCCAAGGGCGTCATCGCCTTCTCCTCCGGCAATCACGCCCAAGGTGTGGCGCTTGCCGCGCAACTGCATGGCATCCCTGCCGTCATCGTCATGCCGACGGACGCACCGAAGCTGAAGATCGCCAATACCCGCGCCTTGGGCGCCGAGGTCGTACTCTACGATCGCATCAAGGAGGATCGCGACGAGATCGGTGCGCGGCTCTCCAAGGAGCGCGGCCTCACCCTGATCAAGCCCTTCGACGAGCCGCTGGTGATCGCCGGCCAGGGAACGACAGGGCTGGAAATCGCCGAACAGGCAGCCGAAGAGGGCATCGATGCCGCGACTGTGCTCGCCCCCTGCGGCGGTGGTGGCCTCACCTCGGGCATTGCACTGGCACTGGAAGCCCGCGCGCCCGGCTTCAAGGTCCGCCCCTGCGAACCCAAGGACTTTGACGACACCACCCGCTCTCTTGCCTCCGGCAAAATCGAACGCAACGCCGCTCTGCAGGGCTCGATCTGCGACGCCATCATCACTCCACAGCCTGGCAATATTACTTTTCCGATCCTGAAGCGCCTCTGCGGCCCCGGCCTTGTCGTGACCGACGAGGAAGCGCTGGACGCCATGGCACTCGCCTTCACTCGCCTCAAGATCGTGGTCGAGCCTGGTGGCGCCGTTGCGCTGGCGGCCGCCCTTTTCCATGGCAATGAGATCGACGGCGACACGGTCATTGCGGTCACCTCCGGCGGCAATGTCGATACCGATGTCTTCGAAACGGCGCTGCGCCGCCACTAACCGTCAATTCGTCGCGCGACGATAAAGCGCCAGCGAGCCGGCCAAGGCGAGGAGCGCGCCACCGCAGGCGCGTTCCAGCCATTTCGTACCTTCCGTCTTGAGGAAACGCACGGCTTGCGAGCCGAAAGCGGCGTATCCGAACATGATCGCGAAATCGAGCGAAGCGAAAAGCACCGCGAGGATGGCATATTGCGGCATTTGCGGTGCGGCAGGATCGATGAACTGCGGCAAAAAGGCCGAGAAGAACAGATAACCCTTGGGATTGGTCACCGCGACCATGAAGCTCTTCATTCCAATGGACAGCATCGTCCCTTTCGCCTGCCCGGCACTGGCCTTGAGCATGCCGTCGATCGTTCCCTTGGAGCGCAGCATCATGATGCCGAGAAAGGCAAGATAGGCAGCACCCGCCCATTTCAGCACTGAAAACCAGAATTCCGAGGCGGCCAGCAACGCGCCGAGCCCGATGGCAACCGCGCCGATCAGCACGAAATCCGACAGCACGGCGCCGACCATGCCCGCCAGGGCGCGGCGCACGCCGTAGCGCGAGCCGTTGGTCAATGCCAGGAGCACGGTCGGCCCCGGCGTCGCGATGCCGATGAAGGAGACAGTGGCAAAGGCAAGCAGCGTGGCAGTGTGCATGATTTCCTCCCCATGACTGTCGGAAACTTGCATGCACCGCTGCGCTTTGCAAGCATGGGGATGGATCTCCACAACCTCTAGACGACCAACAGCACAGTACCGGTGCCAAGCAGAACCAGCGTCCATACGAGATCCACATTGATCCAGGCGCTGCGCAATATTTCGAGCCCGACCCAGCGATAGACCGCGAGGGCAACGAGGCTTGTGACCACTAACATCGCAAGGGTGTGGACACCGACGGCCGCAATCGTCATCGCCGCGGACGCATCCCCGCCGATGTCATGCAATGGTGACCCCGCAAGGCAGAGCGGCATCAAGGCCGGCAGGAGCATGAGCCCGGCGCCGTGGGCCGTCGCCATCAAAAACGACCAGAGCACGAGGCCCGTAAGCCCAGTACGCATGCCGATGCGAACGCGGTGCCGGTGTCCATAAAAGTGATGCCAGATAGCCCATGCGATGAGACCCAGCCCCGTGACCGTGCGTACGGCGCCCTGATCCACAAAAAGACCGACAGCGACCACCGCTCCGGCAACAAGCGCGATGGATACGGCGTGGCCAAGGGCAATGGCGGGCACCGCCTTGACCACGGCTGCGGAACTCTGCCGATGAACGCCAAGCGCCACGGCAAACAACCATCCCATCGCGGGGTTGAGGCCATGAAAGGCGCCCAATCCCGCCAGCAGCATCCAGGGCCAGAGTTCGTTCATGGGGCGCCTCGTCCGGCTGACCTTTGCTCACGGATAGCAATAGGAATCCGACGAGCAATCCCCACCCTGCAAGCGGACCTGGTGCGGACGATGCGATTTCGGCCACTCGACGAAGAATTTCTCGTCGAAGGCAATGCCGCCGTCCGCGCCCGCGTCGAGCTTTACCATCCAGCCGGAAAGGCCATCGGGATAGAACTGCTCGTCGATCGCGCCATAGAGCGAGTTGGTGAAATAGACGCGGCGACCATCGCGGCTGATCTCGACCATTTGCGGGCCGCCATTCAGCGCGCCATTCTTCGCTTTCGGGTGCGACGCGCGCGAAACGATGCCGCCGATCCTGACCTTCCCCGTCAGCTTCGGCTTGAACGGATCGGAGACGTCATACTGATGCAGATCGCCGGTCCCCCAGCAGGAGACGTAGAGAAATCTGTCATCCATCGAAAGATCGATGTCGGTAACGAGCGGCGGCACGGCACCGAAGCCCTTGAGCATCGGCGGCAACTGCTCCGGATCGGCCGGCTCCGCCGGAATGTCGATCACCTTCGTCACCGCCCACTTCTCCCCGTCGCGATGCCAGACCCATATCGAGGAGGAGAGGTCCTCAAGACTGAGAACGCAGTTGACGAAACCATAGGCCTTGGTCGGGTCATGCGCGGGTCTGAGTTCGAATACGAGCTGATACTTGTCGCCGAAATCGATCGTCTGCAGATGCTTGCGCTTGTGCAGATCCCAGAAATGCAGACGGCGGCCATATTTTGCACCGAGCAGGACTTCCGGGATCAAGCCGTTTTCGAATGTATCCGGCGTACCCCACTCGCTGGTGACGAGCGTATCGTGACCAAGGTGCCACCAGACATCATAGGAAAGCTGCTGCGGTCCGCGATCCATTTCCCATTGGCCGCGCACCTCGAAGGTCTCGTGATCCATGAGGAACACCCCGCCCGGTCCCTTCCCCTCGGCATTGCCAAGAGCGGCGACATAGATCCCTTCCGGTCCGCAGTGAATGGTGTGGGGCCGGGAATATCCGGCGCGCTCGGCGACTTCGCCGGGCTCGATGACCTTGACGATCGATGGTTTGCGGCCATCGGGCTTGGTATCGATGATGTGGATGCGCGAAGACCTCAATCCCGGCACGACCAGATAACGGCGCTCCGCATGCGGATGCGGCGCATTCGGGCAAAGGCAGGACGAGCAGGCATTCCAGCCGAAATGATGCAACTCGTCACCGACATTGGGCATCGCGACGGAGGTGACGATCTGACCGTAAGAGGCTGAATTGGGATCGACATCGACGACCGCGAGCTCGTCGGGAACCGCTCGCGTCGGATCGAAGGCGACGACATAGGCAAGTGTCTCCGGCGCGGCCTTCATGGCCATGCGCGGTGATGGATAAAAGCTCGGATCGGGTTTCCACGTTACCATGTGAAGTGCTCCTGGCTCGCGATTGCTGAACAGTGAAAGATGTTCGCTGGATGCTTGCCGACAGCAGGCTCATCGCTGCGGACGGGGCAGGATCAAATGCTTCAATGAGATACTGATTTGCGACTGTCCTCCCGGCTGAACATTCAGCAGAGGCAATCCTCCCCACGCGATTATCTCAAATAAAGGCGGGTTTGGGCAGCTTTTTTCGCCGGCGCCCTTACCACGACGACCGGCTATTTTTCCAAGATGAGGGTTGGCGCGATAGCGATGGCCGTCCGATAACGCAAAAACCCGCCGCCTTCTCAGGCAGCGGGCTTCGATACTTGTAAATACCGGCAATCAGACGCCTGATTGGCCGTCAGAGCCTATATAGGCGATGCGCAGCATGTTGGTCGCACCGGGGGTGCCGAGCGGCACGCCGGCGGAGATGATGATGCGGTCGCCGGGCTTGCCGAAGCCTTCCTCGGCGACGATGCGGCAGGCATTGTTGACCATATCGTCAAGGTCCGTGGCGTCATGCGTGACGACACAGTGCATGCCCCAGACCACCGACAGACGGCGGGCCGTCTGGATGATCGGCGACAGCGCCAGGATCGGAACCTGCGGGCGCTCGCGCGAAGCGCGCAGACCGGTCGTGCCCGACGAGGTGTAGCAGACGATGGCAGCGAGCTTCAGCGTCTCGGCGATCTGACGGGCAGCGAGCGAGATAGCGTCGGCGCCGGTTGCTTCCGGCTGCGCGCGCTGGGCGTAGATAATGCCCGGATAGTGCGGCTCGCGCTCGATGGTGCTGGCGATCGAAGCCATTGTCGATACGGCCTCGACCGGATAGTCGCCCGAAGCGGACTCGGCCGACAGCATGACGGCGTCAGCACCTTCGAAGACGGCGGTGGCGACGTCAGAGACTTCGGCACGGGTCGGAACCGGCGCCGAGATCATCGATTCCAGCATCTGCGTGGCGACAACCACCGGCTTACCGGAACGGCGGCAGGCGCGGATCAATTGCTTCTGGATGCCGGGAACGGCTTCGAGCGGCATTTCGACACCAAGATCGCCGCGGGCGACCATGAGCGCGTCGGAAAGCTCGATGATTTCCTCGATGCGCTCGACAGCCTGCGGCTTCTCGATCTTCGACATCAGGCCGACGCGGCCGCGCGAAATCTTGCGGACTTCGGACAGGTCTTCCGGACGCTGGATGAAGGAGAGCGCAACCCAGTCGACTTCGTTGGTGGCGAGAACGGCGTCAAGGTCGGTGCGATCCTTGTCGGTCAGCGCGCCGACGCCAAGCAGCGTATCCGGCAGGCTGACGCCTTTGCGGTCGGAAATCTTCGTACCGGAAATGACGGTCGTGACAATGCTCTTGCCGTCGCACTTTTCAGCGCGAAGCGCGAGCTTGCCGTCGTCGATCAACAGCCGGTGACCGGGCTGAACCGACTCCAGGATTTCCGGATGCGGCAGGAACACGCGGGTATTGTCGCCGGGCGTATCGTTGTTGTCGAGCGTGAAGGTCTGGCCGGGCTTGAGATCGACCTTGCCCTGGGCAAACTTACCGACACGCAGCTTGGGACCCTGCAAGTCGGCGAGAATGCCGATCGGACGGCCACAGCGGGCCTCGACGGCGCGGATACGCTGGATGAGCGTGCGCATCAGGTCATGGCTGGCATGGCTCATGTTGATGCGGAAGAGGTCGGCACCGGCCTCATGCAGCTTCTGAATCATCTCCTCTTCGGAGGAAGCTGGGCCGAGCGTCGCTAGGATTTTGACTTTTCGGTTGCGTTTCATCAATTCTGGCTTTCTTGGCTGCCCGGGGTATCGGAGAGCTGAACCATCCAACTCGCCTGACGCCCCGTGTCGTATTCCTTGAATCCCATTTTCTGGTAACCGCGCGCGTAGCAATCCTTCACGCCTGGGATTTTGAATTCATTTTCCGCCACGCACATTTCGATATCGCCCGTCCAGCGGCCGCCGCGAGCTGCATCTTCTGCGTAGAGGTAATAATAGCGGGATTGAAGCGGCCCTTCGATCAAAGTCGCGCAGGTGGTGGCCGGAACCTGCCACCATCCCTCGGTCACCCAGCCTTCCTTCGCACGATAGCCGATCGCCACACCCACGAGATTCTGCGTACCGTTGCAGACGCGGAAATCGGCATGGGCTGCATTTGGCATGAAGAAAAATGGCGCGGCGGCGGCAAGGATGAAGAATGCGAATCGGGCAAGCGGCCCTGACCGCGTAACGAAACTTGGCGCGACTTGGCTGGACACGGCTTCCAATGGGCTCCCGGTTATTCGTTGTTGCGTCTTCTTGCGCTGCCATCCCACGAATGTCAACGCAACTCTAATCGATTATATTTTCTTCACGGGATGGTAGCAGTGCCCTACGGCCTCGCTCTCGCCCGATCAAGAGGCCGAGCCTTGCACCTTCTGCCCGCGCATGCAATCAAACAACGGGCTGAAAAATGCGATAATCGACAATCCACATGAATGACTTCAAATCTTTCGAAATCATAACCGGCAATCGTGACAAAGGCATGGTCATCCTCGGCGATCATGCGATGCGGCACCTCCCCGAACGCTATGGCCGGCTAGGCCTGCCCGAAACTGCCTTTTCGCGGCATATCGCCTATGACATCGGCATCGAGGGGCTTTGCCGCCAACTTTCGGCGCGGCTCGGCGTGCCCGCCGTGCTGGGCGGCTTTTCCCGCCTGCTGATCGACCCGAACCGCGGCGAAGACGACCCGACCCTGATCATGAAAATCTCCGACGGGGCGATCATCCCAGGCAATCATCCAATCACCGAGGAAGAGTGGAACTACCGCATCGAAGCCTTCCACCGCCCCTATCACCGCGTCGTGGATGAGACGATCGCATCGGTCGCCGACGCGACGGGCAAGGCGCCGCTGGTGCTGTCGCTGCATTCCTTCACACCTGCTTGGAAGGGCGTCCCTCGCCCTTGGCATGCAAGCGTGCTCTGGGACAGCGACGATCGCGCCGTGCTGCCGCTTCTTGCAAAGCTCAGCGCCGACACCAATCTCGTTATAGGCGACAACGAACCCTATGACGGGGCGCTGAGGAACGACACCATGTACCGCCACTGCATGGCCAAGGGCATCGCACACGCGCTGCTCGAAGTCCGCCAGGATTTGATCGGTGATGAGGCGGGCATCAGCGAGTGGGCCGCGCGGCTGGCGTCGATCTTTGCGGCGATGAACGACGACCCGGCGCTGCACGAATACAAGCGCTATCCGTCGCGCACCGGCCCGTACGACGAAGCTTGACGCCAAATCAAAAGCGGCTTCGGACGCCATCGTGCGGGAAAAATGACGTGAGGAAACAGAGATGACTGAGCTCACCAAGGAACAGCAGACCGAACTGGAGGCAGCCGCCTTCCGGCGCCTTGTCGCGCATCTGCGCGAGCGGAGCGACGTGCAGAACATCGACCTGATGAATCTTGCCGGTTTCTGCCGCAACTGCCTGTCCAACTGGTATCGCGAGGCGGCAGAGGAAGCGGGCCTGCCGGTGACCAAGGACGAATCGCGCGAAATGGTCTACGGCATGCCTTACGAGGACTGGAAAAATCTGCACCAGACGGAGGCTTCCGCTGTGCAAAAAGCCGCTTTTGAGCAGAACAGGCCGAAGGAATAGGGCGACGTTCATCGAGACGGCTTGACCTCGCGCTCCATTCACGGCAGGTCAACGGCCCATCGAATTCAGGCCTCAAGGCCGCAAGAGAGGATATGACACATGGAAGAAGTGGCCACGACCGGCGATATCAACGTAGCGGCGGCGGAACTCCGCCAGTTCATCGAGCGCATCGAGCGACTGGAAGAAGAAAAGCAGACGATCGCCGACGACATCAAGGACGTGTTCGGGGAAGCGAAAGGCCGGGGCTACGACACGAAGGCGATGAAGACGATCATCCGCCTGCGCAAAAAGGACGCCAATGAGCGCCTCGAGGAAGAATCCATTCTGCAGACCTACATGGCCGCGCTTGGAATGGAATAAGCTTTCGGCGGAATGGAAGCGCGAGGAGCGCGTTCATTCCGCCGCTTTCGCCGAAATATTTTTGAACAATCAGCCGCTTTCCGGTCATCATTGGGCGAAAATTGCGCCCTGATTTGGAGTTCTTCTCAGACCGGTTTCAACGGTGAGAAAGAGTCCGAGAGATGGCTGTATCAATTTCGAGGTTCATCGAGAGCAAGATTCTATATCTCGCATTCGCCGGTGCAGGATTGGGTGTGTCCTGGTGGATCGGCGGGGGAGACATAGAAGCGTCCCGCCCTTTGCCGCAAGTCGCAACCGTCTTCGCTGCCGACACGCAAAACATCCGGCCTGCAAAGGACGATCTCCTCGCATCACTTCCGCAGCAGACGCCATCGGACGTCTCCACGGCAACGGTAGCGTCAACGCCGACAAACCTTCCGATCCCCACCATCATCAGGACGTCCTCCGAAGTTGCGACGAAAGCAACTTCGAAACGGTACGATGCGACACGCACTTTTGAATCGTGCCTCCCGGAATGCGAAACCCGTGATCCCCTGGTGGCGTCCTCCAGTCAAATTTCCTACGCCGAGCCCTCCGATGACTCCGACTACGACGTTTCCGAAGTCGTCGTCGAGCCGCGCAGGACGGTCATGGCGTCGATCGTGGATGGTGGCGAAGACTTTATTGCCAACGTGGGGGCTGCCTCGCTGGGAGCATATCGGAAGGGCGAGTCAGCGTTGAGGGTCGTGGTGGACCCTGTGCGATAATACTACGGCCAAGTGCCAGGACAATCCTCACGACGACGGTTGCTCGGTCCGCTATCAGTTCATCTCAAGGCTGCGGCCGCGAAAGCGATGTGGCCTCGATCATCTTATGCAGCAGTGCGGCTAGCGCGCCGAAATAACGGAAAACCGTCGTTTCTGCCCTAAGATTTGACCAATCCTTTCATTGTTAATTGATAATTAACCATAATTGCGCTTAACCTAAATATTGAACTCAGGGGCTTGATTTCAAAATTCATCGCGTAATTTGCCCGTGAATATAACGACAAATGATTGCCGCGATCAAAGATGCACTTAGTCAGAATAATAGCCCTCGTAACATTGGCCGTGGTAGCGACCAGTTGCACGACAACGGGCGGAGTGCGGCAATCGGCTGATGCGGAAACCGTGCCTAATGAAAAAGCTTTGGCATTCCCGCCGCCCGGCGGCCCTGCCATCGTCAGCGTGGTCGAGCGCAAGCATAAAGACGATGTAGAGCAAACGATATCGCTCTCCACGACATCGTCGGTTGCCGGTCAGAACTTTCTCAAAGTGCAGTTTCTCGGCGCGTCCGGCTCGAACCCGGGACTTGGCAGCACGCCTTATCAAATGATCAGCGAAGGCGCGATCTCGCGTGAGATGGCTGCGACGATACCCGGCGTTCGCCTCGCTCGCTCCGCAAACTTCGTGCAGAACAGCTACGGCCCCTTCGGTTATGCTTCTGGCCAGAGCCGGGCGGGCGATACCTGCATTTATGCCTGGCAGCAAATCCGTGCCGGTCATTCCCCGCCGGTGGAGCAGCGTAATTTCAGCACGGTTCAGGTCAGGCTCCGGCTCTGCGATGCGCAGGCAAACGAGCGGCAGCTCCTAAGCACCGTTTACGGCTACACGATCGCCGGCGGCTTCGAAGGCCAGACCTTGAACCCCTATGGTGCCCCGCGAGGAGCCGATGCTTTGCTCGGCCATCCTGGCGATCCGATTTACCCGGATGCGGGCGGCTACCGAAACGGTGCGATGGCCAGCGGCTATGAAGTCCGCCCTGTTGTGGTTCGTCCCGCCGTCGTCCGTCGCCAGATCCCGGTCCAGCCGCAGCCCGTCACGGTGGCTCCGCCTCAAGCAGTCGGTCCTCGCGTGCCATTGCCCGATCCGCAGGGCAGCATGCCCCAGACAGGTGTCACGACCGCGCCGGCGCAGATACCGGCACAGGTTCAGCCCAGAACGATGGGAACCAACGGTACAATCGTACCATCCCCAGACTGTATCGGCGACGCGGCCGCGACCGCGGCCTGCCGGAGATAAACAACCTAGAGCGCCGACACGCGTGCGGCTCAGCGCCATTGAAGGGACATCGATGCAAACAGCGCGAAGCATCTTGATGTGGATGGTGGTTTCGCTATGCGGGATCGTCCTGATCACATTGCCGGTCAACCTGCAGACTCAGCTCATCGCGAGCACCGCTGTCGTTGCCATCATGGCGATCATCAAGATCCTCAAGGCTCAGGGAACCTGGCGGCTGATTGCGCTGGCTTTCGGCACGTCGATCGTGCTGCGCTATGTCTATTGGCGCACGACCAACACCCTGCCACCCGTCAATCAGCCGGAAAATTTCATCCCTGGCCTGCTGCTCTATCTTGCAGAAATGTACAACGTCGCCATGCTGATGCTCAGCCTTTTCATCGTTGCGACGCCCCTGCCTCCACGCACCGCCCGCGCATCGAAGGTACAGCAATTTCCATCCGTCGACGTTTTCGTTCCGTCCTACAATGAGGACACAAAGCTTCTCGCCAACACACTCGCCTCCGCCAAGGCGATGGATTATCCGGCCGACAAACTCAAGGTTTGGCTGCTCGACGACGGCGGCACTTTACAGAAGCGCAATTCCACCAAACTTTTGGAATCGCAGACAGCAATTGCGCGTCACAACGAACTCAAGCAGCTTTGCGACGATCTCGATGTCGAATATCTGACGCGCGACCGCAATGAGCACGCCAAGGCCGGCAACCTCAACAACGGCTTGAAGCATTCGAGCGGCGACCTGATCGCCGTCTTCGATGCCGACCATGCGCCGGCCCGCGATTTCCTGCTCGAAACCGTCGGTTATTTCGAAGACGATCCGAAGCTCTTTCTCGTCCAAACGCCGCATTTCTTCATCAATCCCGATCCGCTGGAGCGCAATCTTAAGACTTTTGACAACATGCCGAGTGAGAACGAGATGTTCTACGGCATCATTCAGCGCGGTCTGGACAAGTGGAATGCCGCCTTTTTCTGCGGTTCGGCGGCTGTATTGAGCCGCACCGCACTGGAATCGCAAAAGGGCTTCAGCGGCATCAGCATCACCGAGGACTGCGAAACGGCATTGGCCCTTCATGGCAGCGGCTGGAACAGCATCTATGTCGACAAGCCGCTGATTGCCGGTCTGCAGCCCGCGACGTTTGCAAGCTTCATCGGCCAGCGCAGCCGCTGGGCTCAGGGCATGATGCAAATCCTGCGCTTCCGCTTCCCGCTGCTGAAGCGAGGCCTCTCGTTGCCGCAACGGCTTTGCTACATGTCGTCCACGCTTTTCTGGCTCTTTCCCTTTCCTCGCACCATTTTCCTGTTCGCGCCGCTCTTTTATCTTTTCTTCGATCTCGAGATCTTCACGGCGTCCGGCGGCGAATTCCTCGCCTACACGCTTGCCTACATGCTCGTGAACCTCATGATGCAGAACTATCTCTACGGCTCCTTCCGCTGGCCGTGGATTTCGGAGCTCTATGAATATGTCCAGACGGTGCATTTGCTGCCCGCCGTCATCTCGGTCATGCTCAATCCGCGAAAACCGACGTTCAAGGTCACGGCCAAGGATGAGTCGATTTCTACCAGCCGTCTTTCCGAAATCAGCCGCCCCTTCTTCGTGATTTTCGCCGTGCAGATCCTCGCAGTCGCGGTAACGATATACCGCATCTATGCCGAACCCTATAAAGCGGATGTGACGCTCGTCGTCGGCGGATGGAATATGATCAACCTGGTCCTGTCCGGTTGTGCGCTTGGCGTTGTTTCAGAGCGTGGCGAGCGGTCTTCCTCGCGCCGCGTCAGGGTCAATCGTCGCAGCGAATTCGGCGTCAACGGCCGGTGGAATTCCGCCTCGATCGAGGACGTTTCCGTCCACGGCGCGCGATTGAATGTCTTCAACAAGGAGCTTGATCCGATCGTCGTGGGTGCGGAAGGGGTCCTCCGCTTTCAGCCATATAGCGGCGCGGAAATGGAGACGCTGCCGGTTGTCGTCCGCAACGTCCAGCGAACCGGTGAGATAACGACAATCGGCTGCCAATATGTCCCGAAAGGTGCCCTGGATCATCGCCTGATTGCGGATCTGGTGTTTGCAAACTCCGATCAATGGACGCAGTTCCAGCAGGCCCGCCGCCGCAATCCCGGCATCATTCGCGGAACCATATGGTTTGTGGGTCTGTCGCTTTATCAGACAAGCCGCGGTTTACTTTATCTTTTCCGCAGCATGCGATCCGAAAGCGAGGCGGAGCAGCAAGGGGTAAAGGCGAGCAATTGATGAAAAGCGTCCTTTCAGCGCTGATTTTCCTGCTTGGCGCCACGATCGCCCATGCTCAGACGGCGCCTTTCGACATGTCCGGTGAACGGCCGAAGGGTGCGAAGCCGATCATGCCGGAAACATTGATGCCGCGGGTCACTGCACCGCAAACGACCACCCCACAGACGACGAGTCCAAAGGTGGTCACTCCGCAAGCGGCAGTTCCGCAAGTCGCGACTCCGCAGGCGACCGCACCCAAAACAAGCACGCCACAGGTCGCGCCCGTCCTACCGGCGCAAAATGTTCCGGTGGTGAAACAGGCGGCGGCAACGCCGGCGGCCGCTGATTTCCGGCGGTATGTCGTGCCGTTCACAGACTTCCGACTGCAAGGCGAATATGATCGGAAATCGTGGTCGATTTTCCTCACTCCCGAACAGGCCGCCGCTCCGGCCAAGTTCAATTTCGCCTATCAGAATGCGGTCGTCGTTGCCCCCGAGGCTTCGCAACTGACCATCTTTCTCAACAATCGCCCTATCGGCCAGCAGCAGATCGGCTCGCCGGATAGCGCCTCCTCGATAAGTTTCGACATCCCGCGCGGTCTGCTGCAGCCGGGCGCCAATCTGGTGACCTTTGAAGCGACACAACGCCATCGCACCGATTGCAACATCCAATCAACCTACGAACTTTGGTCCGATATCGATCCGGCGAAGACCTATCTAAGCTTTAGCGAACAGGATGCACAAAGACTGTCGAGCACGGATGCAATCCGCGCAATCGGTGTCGATGGTGCCGGCAAAACCGAATTCAACCTCGTCGTACCGGCTCTGGCGCAACCGGGCACCACAAAACCGCTGATGCGGCTGGCCCAGGGCCTTTCGCTGCTGAGCGGAATGCCGAATGAGACTTTCTCTTTCAGCACGGACACGCTTCCTCCGCCCGGTCCCGGAAAGATGACGGTGCTCGTCGGGACGCCCGCCGAGCTGCAGCCTTTGTTTTCGGCACCGGCGGCAGCACAGACCGCCGCACTGGCAACTTTCGTCAAGGATCCGCGCACGGGCTCGACGATCCTTCTCGTCAGCGGGCCGTCCTGGCAGGCGGTTTCCGGCGCCATCGATACCATCGTCTCGCCGACCGACAGAGATCCGACCGTCCGCCGGGATATCTTGATAACCCAGCGCTGGACCGCGCCGGATGCGCCATTCCTGTTTTCGGACACGAGCCTCTCATTCTCGCAATTGGGCATCGACACGACGGAATTTTCGGGCCGCCGCTTCCACACCAGCTTCAATGTGGCAATCCCGTCGGACTTCTATGCCAATGCCTATGGCGAAGCGACCATCCTTCTTGACGCCGCCTATGCGAAGAACGTTCTGCCGGGAAGCCATGTCGACGTTTATGTCAATGGAAGCATCGCTACGACGAAGCCGATTACTGCGACAGGTGGCGGCATTTTCAGGCATCTGCCCATTCGCGTGACGATGCGCCATTTCAAACCTGGTCTCAATACGGTGACGCTGGAAGCGATGTTGCTGACCAACGAGGACCAAGCCTGCGCGCCCGGCACGACCTCCAACACGACGCCACGTTTCGCACTGTTCGATACAAGTCAATTTCATATGCCGGATTTCGCCAGGGTCGCCCAGCGTCCGAATCTGGCAGCACTGGCAGGCACGAGCTATCCTTACAATCGTGGTCTCGCGCCGGTCGCCCTCTTCATCGACCGTGCTGATCCCGACACCGTATCCGCAACGGCAACATTGCTGGGACAAATGGCGGTTGTTGCAGGACATCCAATCGATGTGGATCTTATCGCCTCGCCGAGCGGCGTTGGAAACCGCGATGCGATCTTCGTCGGCTCGATTTCGCAGATGCCGACGACGACGTTGTCGCAGATGAATATCGCGACGGCCAGCCAAGCATCCTGGCGTCCCCCCACAGCCGGGCAAAATGGCCAATCGGAAACGACTGTCACATTCGACGAGTGGCGCTCCAGAATCGGCGGCGGCGCATTGCAGCGCCAGATTTCGCTGTTTCAGGATTGGATGCGCCGCAATTTCGATATCTCGCTGAGTTCGCTGCAGTTCATTCCCAGTGCCGAGCGTGTCTTCACGCCCTCGAATCTCAACAGCTTCATGATTGCGCAGGGAGCGAGCGCCACGGGCGAATCCTCTTGGACGATCGTCACCGCGCCTTCGGCAAAGGACTTGAGAGCCGGAGTCGAAGCCATGACATCCCAGGCCGATTGGCCGCAGATTGCCGGTCATATCACCGTTTATTCCAGCAAGACCGGAAAGGTCGACACGGTACCCGTCAGCCGCTTCGACTTCGTCATGACTCAGCCCTGGTCGTTTACCAACTACCGCCTGATTGCCGCGAACTGGCTTTCGACCAATATTCTGTCCTACGCATTCCTGCTTATCATCCTCTTCTTGCTGCTCGGCGTCGCGACGTCCGGAATCCTCGCCAAGATCGGCAGGCGCGGATGAGGCGCTGGCAAACCATGGTCGTTGCCGGCGGCGTCGCTCTTTTGACGATGTGCCAGCCACTTGCGGCGCAACGCGCTGCAATCGATCCGCAGGCATGGGCCGCCTACAAGGCGAAATTCCTCGATGCGAGCGGCCGCATCGTCGACAACGGAAACGACAATATCAGCCACAGCGAGGGACAAGGCTACGGCTTGTTGCTTGCCTATCTTTCGAACAGTCCCGCCGATTTCGAGCAAATATGGTATTTCACGCGAACCGAGCTGCTGCTGCGCGACGATGGTCTCGCCGCCTGGATATGGGACCCGGCCGTCACTCCGCACGTCACGGACACGAACAATGCCTCCGACGGCGACATACTGATTGCTTACGCCCTGGCGCTGGCGGGATCGGCATGGAACAAGAAGGACTATCTGGAGGCGGCAGCGACGATAGCGCAGGCGCTTCTATCGCATGCCGTGGTCCACGCAGGCGGACGAACACTGCTTCTCCCGGGCATCAAAGGCTATGCGGCCTCGGAACGCGATGACGGGCCGGTCGTCAATCCATCCTACTGGGTTTATGAAGCCATTCCCGTTATGGCACTGCTGGCACCATCTGACGAATGGCAAAAGCTTACGGATGACGGCCTATCCCTGCTGCAGTCGATACAGTTGGGACCACGAAAATTACCGGCCGACTGGGTGAGCCTGCGGGCGAAGCCGAAACCCGCTGACGGTTTCGACGCCGAATTCGGTTACAATGCGATTCGCATCCCGCTTTACCTTGTGCGGGCGGGGATTTCCGACAAGGCGCTGTTGACGCGGCTGCAGGCGGGCATGACGGTCGAAGGCGATGAGCCGGCCACCATCGATCTGGAAACTGGCAAGCCAAAACAGCCACTTACGGACCCCGGTTATCGAATTGTTAACGATGTTGTGGCGTGTGTAACAAGCGGGGCGAAGTTGCCCGCTTCGGTTCGGCAATTCGTGCCGTCACTCTACTATCCGTCGACCCTTCAATTGTTGGGCCTGGCTTTCGTTGAGGAGAAACATCCGGAGTGCTTATGAAATCCTCCCTACTTACGGTTTCGGCGGCAGTCGTGGTGGCGGGATTGGTCATCGCGACGAAAGGCCGTGGGAATCTCGAAGAGGGATTAGGGCTGGCCGCGCAAAATCGTCAGGATAGTCAAGTTTCCCAGACCGGAAGCATCAAGCCAGTCGACATAGCCTTCAACTCCCCGCCGCTGGATATGAAAGCCGTATCCGATCGTATCCAGGCGACAGCACCTTCCGCAGTTCTGTCCGATACTTCGCCACCTGCCCAAGCGGCATCCGACACACCGGACGCCGTTGCGCAAGCGACGCCTCAGTCGGCCACACCGCAGCCCACACCGCCGCCGAAAGTCGACGAAAGCGCACTTCGCTATTTCGCAAGCCACGGCGACAAGGCCAGGTTACAGGCAGAAATTTCCCGCCTGCAAGCGCTTTATCCGGATTGGGTGCCGCCAGCCGATCCGCTGGCCATCCCGCAAAACAGCGACAAGCAGCTCGAAGCCATGTGGCAGCTCTACTCCGAAGGGCGCTACGCCGAGCTGCGCAGGGCCATCGCGGATCGCCAGGCGGCGGAAACCGGCTGGCAACCGCCCGCCGACTTGCTGGAACGTCTCGATATTGCCGAAGCGCGGGCGCGTCTGGTCAACGCCTCCGATCTCAAACAATATGCAACCGTGGTCGACATCGGCGCCAACACGCCAAGCCTGCTTACTTGCAGTGACATCGACATTTTGTGGCGTGTCGCAGAGGCTTTCATCAAGACCAACAGGTCCACCCGCGGCCAGGACGCCTACGTCTACATCCTGAAGAATTGCGTCAATCCTCAGGAGAGGCTCGCAACCGTTCAAAAGGCATCGGCGCTGATGCCCTATCAGCCCATGCAGGATCTCCTTGCCCTGGAGAAACCCGACGGCAATGGCGGGCGGGAATTTGACAGCATCCGCACGGACCTTGCGCGGCGCTTCGTCGCCGAGGGCAATGATGATCCGAAACTGTCCGTGGCGCCGGACTATATTTCTCAAGTGGAACGTGCGGCTGAGACCCAGGGTCTCGCGTCCGACGCCCTGCTGCTTGGTTGGTATCATCTGCGCCACCAAAACAATAGCGAAGCGGAAAAATGGTTTCGCATGGCCCGCGCAAAGGATGATTCCGCTTCGGCATCGCAGGGATTGGCCTTGATCCTGATCGACGATCATAAGCCGCAGGAAGCCGAAGACGTCATGTACAGATGGCGGAACGAGTCCAAGGATGCGACAGCAACCTATCTCGCGGCCACAGCCAATCTAATGGCGCTGCAACCGCCAGCCAATCTCAGCGAAGACGTGCTGAGCCGCATGGCCGCCGAAGTCATTGAGCAAAAATACGTGCCGACTGCACAGGAATTCGGCTGGTATGCGCGTTCACTGAACCAACCGCAAACCGCGATACGCTGGTTCGAGACCGCATTGCGCTGGAAACCCGACGATGAGCCGTCCGCCTATGGCCTGGCCATCACCCGCAATCAGTTGAATGACCGGCAGGGTGTCGCTGAAATTCAACGGCTATGGGCGGGCCGTTCGGAGCGTATCGCCAGGCTCGGCGAAGTCACGCCTCAAGCGCCCATTGGCTATGCGCCGCTGCCTTCGCCAAATCAAACCACGCCGCAAATGGGGGCTGCTCCGACCAATGTACAACCGCTCGCAACCCCTGCGCCGTCCGAGACCAATGTCAACACGCGCCAGCGCACGACCGCGCGCGTGGTATACAGCGGGCCTGAGACACAAGTCACGACGGTTCGCCGCGGCGCCCGCGGACTGCGAGGTTGCTCCGCGACGATCAATGCCCAGCGCCTCAATCCGGCGGATGCTTTGAATCGCGGCTGGTGCCTCATGGACCTCAATCGCCCGATGGAGGCGATCGAAGCCTTCGAGGTCGCATTGAACAGCCCTGCCGGCAAGGCGCGCGAAGACGCGGCCTATGGACAAAGCCTCGCCTATCTGCGCGTGGGGCTCGCCAACAATGCGGCTGTTGCTGCAGCCAAGGCTCCTCTCAGCCGCCAGCGTGCTGCCGAATTGCAGGTTGCCATCCTCGCCGATCGGGCGCTTACGGCATTTTCCGGCAAACGCTATCAGGAAACCCTGATCTATCTCGATCAACGCGCGCAACTGCAGCAGGAACGCGTCGATCTCATGGTTCTGCGCGGCTACTGCTATCTCAATCTCAAAATGTACGACGATGCCGAGCGCATATTCACCGCCGTGGCTGCAACCGGCAACAAGGACGGAAATCGCGGGCTTAACGATCTGAGGCTCGCCACGCATGCGAAGCCCGGCGACTGATTTTGGCAGCACAAGTTTGGCCAAACGATAGAGGGGTTCAGCATTTCCGTGGAAAGCTGAACCCCTCCTGTTTGCCTCGTCGGTTCAGCCCGCGGTCAAAGCAGCTTCAACAGCGCTTGAGCGGCAGCCGTTGATGATGCCGGATTCTGACCGGTTACCAGCCTGCCATCGGTGATGGCAAAGCTCTGCCAGTCGGCGACCTTCTCATACCTGCCGCCAAGGCGCTTCAGTTCATCCTCCACAAGGAAAGGAACAACGGAGGTAAGATGGACTGCCTCCTCCTCGCTGTTCGCAAAGCCTGTGACACGCTTGCCCTTGACCAGAGGCTGCCCCTGATATTGTACGTGATGCAGAACCCCAGGCGCGTGGCAGACGGCGGCAACCGGCTTGCCCGAATTGTAAAAATCCTCGATCAGGGAAATGGATTTCCTGTCTTCCGCCAGATCCCACATGGGACCGTGACCGCCGGGATAAAAAACGGTATCGAAGTCGGCAGCGTTGACGGTCGCGAGCTTTACGGTATTGGCCAGCACGGCTTGCGCGTCCTTATCGGACTTAAAGCGTGTCATCGCTGGAGTTTGATTTTCAGGCTCGTCGCTTTTGGGATCGATCGGCGGCTGTCCACCCTTGGGTGATGCGACCGTGATCTCAGCCCCGGCGTCCTTGAAGACGTAATAAGGGGCCGCAAACTCTTCCAGCCAGAAGCCGGTCTTTCTTCCCGTATTGCCAAGCTGATCATGGGAGGTCAGCACAATCAAAATCTTGCTCATCGGCATTACTCCTGAATTGGATTTTACCGGACACCCCAGCATTCCGCCGGCGTGCGAAAGCATGCGTAATATGCATCGGTTCGATATGTCGACAGCCGCCGGAACTGTAGAATCATCAAGACGGCCAACTGCGAAAGGACGGCCACGAGCGTCGATCTCGGCCGGATTCTGATGTCACCGCCAGGCACGGGTTTCTACCGCCTTGCCCGACAAGCACCTGCACTTTACCAAGCAAAGCGCTTCCGTGCTTCCTGAAAATTCAGATTCTTGCGCTCAAGAGACATTGAGACGGGCGACACAGAGAGCGTCGCCCGTCATCTCAGCCGTTGTTGCCATCAACCATCCGCCGTCAACGATGCAAGCCTGAAGCTCAGGCTTTTGCCGCCGCTGCGGCGCGCTGCTTTCGATATTGGACCGTCGGAAGGCCGCCCCAGCCCCAATTGTCCAGATCCACCTCCTCGATCACCACATAGGTGGATTCCAGAGGTTTGTTCAGCACATCAAGCAACACTTGGCTGACACCGGCAATGATGGCGGCTTTCTCTTCCGCGGTGACCGAATTCCGGTCGGGGTTCGTTCCCTCACGAGTAACCTGTACGGTAACGATCGGCATGACTGTTTCCTTTCAAGATTTGGATTCGAGGACTTAATTGCCTTGGCGCTGCAATTTCACCAGCGGCCAGCGTTTTGGCCGCCATCGACGTGGAGGATTTCACCGGTTACAAAATTCGCCGTCTCAAGATAGAGAACCGCATCGACGATATCGCGGATCTCGCCCATCCGGCCGACGGGGTGCAGGCCTGAAAGCGCCTCGTGCGTTTCCGGCGCATGCATCGGCGTTTTGATGATCCCTGGCGATACCGCGTTCACGCGGACGCCGGTTTTCGCGAATTCTATCGCCAGTTCCTGAGTGACCGAGTTGAGGCCGCCCTTGGTCAAGGAGGCGAGCGCGGCTGGCACGCCGGCAATTGGCTGATTGACCAGGCTCGTGGTGATGTTGACGATATGGCCCGAGCGTTGCTTCAGCATCTCCGCAGCAACGCGCTGCGTGATGTGAAAGAAGCCGGCGACGTTCACGCTCATGTTATGATCGAAGTCCTGCTGAGTGAACTCGATGAACGGCTTGGCAAGGAAGACGCCGGCGTTGTTGACCAGCGTATCGATGCGGCCGAAGTGCTCAAGTGCTTCGCGAACTACCCGTTCCGCGGTTTCCAGGTCGGCGATATCGCCAGCCACGGTATGTACACCTGCGTCAGAGTTGGCCTTGATCGACCGGGAGGTTGCGACGACACGATAGTTGCGATCACGGTAGGCTCGAACAAGCCCCTCGCCGATCCCTTGCGAGGCTCCGGTGATGATGGCGACCTTCTGTTGACTGCTCATGATGTGTGCATCCTTTTCAAGTGCAGCGGCCGGGGTTTCGGGCCGCCCAACGCCGTCGGCGTCGGTGCTATTGATTTAGATGCATTCGTCATTCGGGAGAATTGCCGACCTTTGGCAGACACTCCTCCGTATATCGGCACAATCAAGGCAAAGAGCCTGCTTCCATCGCTATGCGATTGAGTTCGACGCGCAGACGAGGGACGGCATGATCGACGAAGGCGCGAACCTTTGGCACGGACATGCGGCCCGGTGGTGCGAGCAAATGGACCGGAAGCGCGGGATGCTCGGCGTCGGGGAGCACAATCTTGAGCCGGCCTTCCCGGACATATTCTGCGACGTGATAGGAATAAAGCCGCGTCAATCCAATGCCGGCTACCGCCGATGCCGCCGCGGCGCGCACGCTATTGACGATATATCGAGGCGTAAAATGAACCGTCCGCGGAACTGGCGATCCTTTCGTTGGGGTGAAGCTCCAGGAATCGAGACCGAAATTGCTGAAGGCCACGATCTGATGTTTGGCGAGATCGGACGGCTCGACGATATCCGGATTGCCGGCGAGATAACGTGGCGATGCGACGACGACGCGCCTTACATCGCCGCCGATGCGGGTCGAGATATGAGACGAATCCGTCAAATTGCCGATGCGGAGCGCAAGATCGACGCCCTCGTCGACGAGGTTGACGAAGCGATCCAGCATCAGAAACCGAACGGAGACGCTGGGGTGAAGCTCGAGAAAATCATCCAGAATCGGCCGCAGCACCTCTTCGCCAAGGATTGGCGGCGCCGAAATGGTCAGAGTGCCGCGCGGTGACGAACGCTCGCCTCCCGCCACCATGTCGGCCTCCTCGAGCTCGACGAGTACCCGCCGGCATGCGGCCACATAGCGTTGACCGGCCTCGCTTAGCTTGAGCGTGCGAGTTGTCCGATGGAGCAGCTCGACGCCGACATGGGCCTCCAGCGAACTCAGGGCCCTACTGATCGCGGTCGGCGATCGTTTCAGCTTGCGCGCCGCGCCGGCAAGGCTGCCCTCGTCGATCGCCGTGACGAAGACCCTCATTGCGTCGATCCGATCCATTCTAAGGCTCCGCGGAATTGTGGTTCGTGACGGACACTTTTCGTCGGAATTTCGCCTGGCGTAAATACGCACCTTCCGAAGCGCCCGAAAGCAATCCAAAGGTATCGGCGACGCCATCGTACCGACCCGCATCGCCCGTGCCTGGGTCGAGCTGATGATCGCGCGGGTGTTCGATGGAGAAAGTGTTTTCGGCTGAACTCAGAACAGCGTTGAGCCCCGTTCGAACCTAGAGAACATCAACGGCCGGCTCCACCGAAGCGAAACCGACCGCTTCGGCGGTCTTCTTTTGGATCGGCGGAGGTGGGGCTATTCGACCGAATTGAACTTCTTTACCTGCAGGAAGTTCACGGCCGAACCGCTGAAGCGTTCCGGATCGATCGATGCCGTCTGCACCTTGAAGCCTTCGGTATAGACGGCGGTCGGCTGCGCGCGCAGCGTCGGGCTGACGAAGCGCGGTGCCTTGACCGGGCGGTTGACGATTTCGACACGGGCATTGGCGATCGCCCACTGCGAAATCATCTTCTCGGTCAGCTTCGGCTCGGTGGTCACGGTCGCACGGCCGGCATCGGCCACTGCGGCATCCTGCCTATTCGGCCGGCCGCCCTTGGTCGCGATACCGGCAGCAATCGGACGCTCCTGCGACAGCGCCGGTTCGAAGCTATCATTGAAGCGGCCACTGCTGACCTTGATCTCATTGGTGGTCGGCGCAAGTGCCGCGACCTGCATCGGCATCTGCTGTCCCGGCCGCTTCTGCGGCGAGACCGCAGCGATCGCCCGGACGGCGTCACTGTCGCCAACGGCATTGGCCGGCGCCGCGGTATCCGCAGCAGTCTTCACCGGCATCTCATCCTTGGATGCGGCATTGTTGGCGGCCACATTGACCGGAACATCAGCATTAACCGGAACGCCAGCATTTACATCCGCTTGATCGACGCGATGCTGTTCGAGAGCTGCCACGATCGACGGCGAGAGCGTGCCTTCATCGGCCGCATCATCGATCGCGTCCGGATCGGCATCGGCGGAAGCAAGCAGGTTTTCGGCGATTTCCGGACGCTCAACCGGAACCGGCACGCCCGCGGTCTGGTCTGACTCTGCCGAAGCTAGCTCAGCATCACCGGGCGAACGACGGTCAAGGAGCGACGGAACCGGAACGTGATAGGCGCGAAGATCCGCATATTGCTGCTGGTCGTTCGCATCCGGCATGGCTGCGGCAAGCGCATCCTGAGCGGCGTTATGCGGCGGCGACATCAGAGCCGAAGCCACTTCGCTGCCCGCCGGCTGATTGCCGAAGGCTGGCCGAACCTGCGGAACGGGCGCGTTTATGCTTGCAACCTGGGTTTCGGGCTGGCTGTCATCGCCGCCGTCATCCGTCGCCGCAGGAGCGGATTGGCCCTTCTTGGCAACGACCGTGGTCGGCGCTGCCGTTGCCGGTGCGCCTTCATCCGCATTGTCCTCTTCCTCGTCGGCACCGCCGCCAAACAGTCTGGCGAAGAAGCCACGACGCGGAGACGAAGCACTGGCGATCTGGATATCGTCGGAAGACATGCGGCGCTTATAGTCGGCAACCGCTTCCTGATAGCCCGGCAACGGCCGACCGTCGGCCGGAATATGCATCGTCTTGCCATCGGGGAAGAGACGGACGAGATCCTGGCGATCCATGCGCGGCCAGGCGCGCACGCCGCCGACGTCCATGTGAACGAAGGGCGAGCCGGATGTCGGATAATAGCCGACGCCGCCGACCTGCAGCTTCATGCCGATTTCGCGCAGCTTGGTGAGCTTGACGTCCGGAATATAGAAATCCATCGCGTTGCCGAGCATATGCTGGCTCTTCTTCGCGACGCCCGTATGGGCAGAACGCGTGCGCAGCATCTCGTTGGTTCCCGGCGAGCGGAAGCCGCAGACGACATAGATGAATTCATGCGAACCGCTTTCGCGGTAGACTTCCCAGATCAGGTCGAACAAGCGCGGGTTCATCTTGGTCGGCTGGTTTTTACGCCAGTCGCGCAGGATGCGGTTCAGTTTCTCCAAACCGTCCGGATCGAATTTTCCATTGCGCTTGTAGGTGATAACAGCCTTTTCGCCTGTATGGACGTAATAGATCTTGAGGCTGCGGGTTTCGCCGCCTGCCTGGGAGGGGGTTCCAACGAAAACCGGAGTGGAAACAGCCATCGCAAGAAGACCAACGGCTACGACCTTGGCCACCTTACGAAATATCTCAGAGCACGCAAAAAGCCTGCTCAAGCTATTAAGCTTGGTATTTCCAATCAGATTCGGCAATTCGATCCCCGTCCGACAGACAATGTCGCATCGTGTTCCAAATGGCTGTCAATTGCGGTGACACGATGGCAAAAATGCCACACATGGTCGCCCTCTTCATACATGGTGAACGATGCACTAACAAGTGCTTTACGACAGGTAACAAAATATGCTTGCCTAAACGTTAATATACGCTCAAGCCGCATGTTTCTGCGGGTCATCCGGGTCTATTCCATAGTCCTTCAACTTGCGATAGAGAGTCGACCGCCCGATTCCGAGCTTCCTTGCCACTTGACTCATTTGTCCTCGATAGAATTTGAGAGCGAATCGAATGAGCTCTTCCTCAACATCTGCGAGCTTTCTGACGTCACCGGACGGGTCCGTACTGACGATGACATTGTCTGCCGCCGAAACAGACGGTGTTTCGACGACCGATAGCGGCGGGGTTGTAACCGCATCCGTGGAACTGACACGCGTCCCGCGCTCAAACCTCTCGCCGGTCTCCGCGCCGATGCTGAAAGCCTCGGAATTATCCACAACTAAGGTCGGATGCTCGGCAGTGAAATAGCCGGGCAACTGTGCCGCGATCTGCGGAAAATCGGCTTCGACCAGTTCCGAACCCTCGGACAGCACGACAGCGCGGAAGATCGCGTTTTCGAGCTGGCGAATATTGCCCGGCCAGTCATAGGCGGTCAGCAACGCCAGGGCGCCCGGACTGATCGAAAGCGAATGGCCGAGCTTCTGTTCGAGCGCAAATCGGTCGGCGAAGGCACGAGCAAGATACGGAATATCTTCCTTGCGACGACGCAGCGCCGGCATGGTGATCGGGAAAACGTTGAGGCGATAGTAGAGGTCTTCACGGAACCGGCCGGCCTTCACCTCCTCGATCAGGTCCTTGTTGGTGGCCGAGATCAGCCGGACATTGACCTTCTGCGCAACGCGGGCGCCGACCGTCTCAATCTCGCCTTGCTGTACAGCGCGCAGGAGCTTGACCTGCACCTCCAGCGGCAGATCGCCGACTTCGTCGAGGAACAGCGTGCCGCCGTCCGCCTCCATAAACTTGCCGACATGCCGCTCGGCAGCGCCAGTAAAGGCGCCCTTCTCGTGACCGAAGAGAATGCTCTCCACGAGATTGTGCGGAATGGCACCGCAGTTGACCGTCACGAAGGGCTTGCCAGCGCGGTCGCTGGCGGCCTGGATGGCACGCGCCACCAGCTCCTTGCCGACGCCGGATTCGCCCTCGAGCACCACGGGGATGTTCGATTGCGCTGCTCGCTGGGCAAGATCGATCACCCGCATCATCGCCGGACTTGCAGAAACGATGTCGTCGAAACTGATCGCGCTGGAGCGCGACCTGCGTCCGGCGCGAGCCCTAGCCTCGCGTTGATCGAGCTTCAGCGCATTGGCGATCGAAGCCGCTATCCGCTCCGGCGATACCGGTTTGACGACGAAATCGAAGGCGCCGGCCCGCATGGCCTGCACTACGGTCTCGATACCGCCCTGCCCGGTCTGCACGATGACGGGCACCTCGGTGCCCATATCGCGCAGCGCGCTCAGAAACTCGATGCCGTTCATCTCCGGCATCATGAGATCGAGCACGATCACATTGATCTGATCGCTGTTGCGCTTCAGTATCTCAAGGCCAAAACGGCCATTCTCCGCCAGATGAGCAACGTGTCCGTGCCGCTCGATAGCGTTTTTCAGCAGACGGCGTTGAATCGGATCATCCTCAACAACGAGAATCTGCGCGCCCCCCTTGGCGCTATTAAATACGGTCATTGGTGCCTCACTTCATGCGAAACCTGATGAGGACCTTCGCAGAAAGGCTTGAACACGAAGTTTTGCCAAAGCATCGTATTTTAATCATTATGACGAATGTAACGGTGCCTATGAATTCGGTTGTCCGATCTCGAGGAAATCGCCCTTGCCGCGGCCTTTTCAGCCGAATAGACACGGAGGAACCGGACTGTTCCGCAAAGAAAAGCAGAGGAAATACCGCCCATGAGCCCGACCTCGCTCCATTCATCCTTTAATTTTTCCGCCGGCCCGGCGGCCGCCGCAACCAATCCCGCCCTCGGCGATCTGCCCGCCTGGAAGCTCAGCGACCTCTATCCGTCCGCCACCTCCACCGCCTTTGTCAGTGATATGGAAAAGGCCGGAAAGGCGGCGATCGCGTTTGAGGAAAAGTGGAAAGGCAAACTTGCGGACGCTGCCACCAAGACCGGTGAAGCCGGCATCGGTGCAGCGCTGAAGGACTATGAAGCCCTGGACGATATCATGGGCCGCCTCGGCTCCTTCGCGGGCCTTACCTATTTCTCAAACACCAGCGATCCGGCCAACGGCAAGCTCTATGGCGACGTGCAGGCGCGGCTGACCGACTATTCCGCCCATCTGCTGTTCTTTCCGCTGGAACTCAATCGCATCGACGATGCGGTGATGGACGCCTGCATGGCAAACGACCCAGCCGCCGGCCATTACCGTCCCTGGATCGTCGACCTGCGCAAGGACAAGCCCTACCAGCTTGAGGACAAGCTGGAGCAGCTATTCCTGGAAAAATCCATGACCAGCGCCGCTGCCTTCAATCGCCTGTTCGACGAGACCATGGCGGAGCTGCGCTTCGAGGTGGACGGCGAGAAGCTGCCGCTGGAAGTCACGTTGAACATGCTTCAGGAGAAAGACACCGAGCTGCGCCGCAAGGCGGCAATGGCTCTCGCCGAGACCTTCAAGGCCAATTTGCGCATCTTCACCCTGATCACCAATACGCTTGCCAAGGATAAGGACATCGCCGACCGCTGGCGCGGCTTCGAGGATATCGCCGACAGCCGGCATCTGGCCAACCGCGTCGAGCGCGAGGTGGTCGATGCATTGGCCGCCGCCGTGCGCGACGCCTATCCTCGCCTGTCGCATCGCTATTATCAGATGAAGGCGAAGTGGCTCGGCATGGAACAGATGAATTTCTGGGACCGCAACGCGCCGCTGCCCGAGACCTCTAATGCGCTGATCCCCTGGACCGAGGCGAAGCAGACCGTTCTCTCCGCCTATGGCGATTTCGCACCGGAAATGGCTGATATCGCCAAGCGTTTCTTCGATGAGGAATGGATCGATGCGCCGGTGCGTCCCGGCAAGGCGCCGGGCGCCTTCGCGCATCCGACCGTTCCTTCCGCACATCCCTATGTGCTCGTCAACTATATGGGCAAGCCGCGCGATGTCATGACGCTGGCGCACGAGCTCGGCCATGGCGTGCATCAGGTGCTTGCCGGCGGCCAAGGCGCGCTGATGTGCCAGACGCCGCTGACCTTGGCCGAAACCGCCTCAGTCTTCGGCGAAATGTTGACCTTCCGCGCCTTGCTCGACAAGACCACCGACAAGCGCGAGCGCAAGGCGATGCTCGCCCAGAAAGTCGAGGACATGATCAATACGGTCGTCCGCCAGATCGCCTTCTACGAATTCGAACGTAAGGTTCACACCGCGCGCAAGAACGGCGAGCTGACTTCAGACGATATCGGCGAGCTGTGGCTCTCCGTCCAGTCGGAAAGCCTCGGGCCGGCGATCAAGATCTCAGAGGGCTACGAGACCTATTGGGCCTATATCCCCCACTTCATCCACTCGCCTTTCTACGTCTATGCCTATGCCTTCGGGGACTGCCTGGTGAATTCGCTCTATGCCGTCTATCAGAATGCCGAAGAGGGCTTCCAGGCGAAATATTTCGAGCTGCTGAAGGCCGGCGGCACCAAGCATCATTCCGAACTCCTGAAACCCTTCGGCCTCGACGCCACCGATCCGTCGTTCTGGAGCAAGGGACTGTCGATGATCGAAGGGCTCATCGATGAGCTGGAGGCGCTTGATAAGAGTGCTTGATGCACACTGATAAAGAATCGCACGTGGCCGATACGCAACCCTACGTCCTCTTCCGGGACGACAGCACAGGACAGGTGATGCTCTTCGCCGAACCGGCGGAGATCATCACAGCTCGAACACGTGCGGAATTCTTCAACGCCCTTGATCGGATGCAAAAGGCAAGGGCCGGGGGAAAGTGGCTGGCGGGCTATATGGCCTATGAGGCCGGTCACCTCTTCGAGGAAAAGCTTGCGCCTTTCGCTGAAGAAAACCGCGAGACGCCGCTGCTCTCTTTCGGCGTTTTCGACGCTCCGGCGGCGGATGGTCATGCCCTCGCCCAGCCGTTGCAACGCCTTGAAAACGAGGCGTTTCTGACCGACGCCACAGCCGGGTGGGACTTCCCTATATATAAAGAGAGATTCGACCGGCTGCATTGGCATTTGCGCCGGGGCGATTGCTACCAGGCAAACCTGACCATGCCCATCACGGCCCGTTGGAATGGCGACGCCCGCGCCGCCTTCTGGTCGCTGATCGAGCTTCAGCCGGTAAAATATGGCGCGCTGGTCGATCTCGGCGGCCCGATCATCCTGTCGCGCTCGCCCGAACTCTTCTTCCGGACCGACGACGACGGCTGGATCGAGACGCATCCGATGAAGGGCACAGCCAAGCGCGGCGCCGACGCCGTCGAGGATGCCGAGATCATCGACGCCATGCTGGCCGACGAGAAGACGCAGGCCGAGAACCGCATGATCGTCGACCTCCTGCGCAACGACATCTCACGCATCACCGAAGTCGGCACGCTCGACGTGCCGAAACTCTTCGAGATCGAGACCTATCCGACTGTGCATCAGATGGTCAGCCATGTGCAGGCGAAGCTACTCCCTAACATGACCATTCGCGATATCTTCGCAGCGCTCTTCCCCTGCGGCTCGATCACCGGCGCGCCGAAAATGCGGGCGATGGAAATTCTGCACGAACTCGAAGATGGCCCGCGCGACGCCTATTGCGGGGCGATCGGCATGATTTCACCATCCGGCGCCATGCGCTTTTCCGTGGCGATCCGCACCATCACGCTGTTCGATGACGGCCGTGCCGTCTTCAATGTCGGCGGCGGCATCGTTTTCGATTCGACGGCGGAGGCGGAATATGAAGAATGCCTGTTGAAGGCGCGCTTCGCCATGGGAGATCGATGGATCAAGCGCTAGAGGATTTTTCGCTGATCGAGACGTTGCGCTACGAGCCGCAGACGGGCTTCGTGCGCCTGCGCCTCCATCTTGCCCGACTGCAACGTTCCGCCCGCCGATTGGGTTTTCCCGCGCCGAAGGATGCGCTTGCGAAACTCGATTCTGCTGTTGCTGATGCGAACGCTCCGTTGCGGGTGCGCCTGACATTCGATCGCACCGGGCAGACGGACGTTACGACTGCCGCCTTCACGCCCCTTGCTCCCGATACCGTCTGGCGCGTCCGCATTGCTGGAACTCGTCTTGATTCTGCCGACAAGCTACTGCGCATCAAAACCACCCGTCGGTCCGTCTATGAGGCTGCCCGCGCCGAATATTCGTCGGCAGAGGCGGACGAAGTGCTGTTGCTCAATGAAAAGGACGAGGTCTGCGAGGGCACCATTACCTCGATCTTCCTCGACGAGGGTTCCGGACCGTTGCGAACGCCGCCGATCTCTTCCGGCCTGCTCGCCGGCGTGTTGCGCACCGAACTCATCTGCCAGCGCAAAGCCCGAGTCGGTCGGATAAGGCTGGACGATCTGGAAAAAGGTGCGCTTTATGTCGGGAACTCCCTGCGCGGGCTGATCCGCACACAACTCATATGGAATTGACGCAATGTTCATCCTCTCGCTGACCTATCTCAAGGGCAATGACGAAGCCGACAAGCACATGGAGCCGCATATGGCCTGGGTGAAGGAAGGCTATGCGAAGGGCTGGTTTCTCGCGTCCGGCCGCAAGGTGCCGCGCACTGGCGGCATCATCTTTGCCCGCGGCGATCGCGCCGAACTGGAAGCCTATGTCGCAGCCGATCCCTTCACCATCCACGGCGTTGCCGCCTATGACGTCGCGGAAATCGCTCTGACGACCGTCAGAGAAGGATTGGAGGCCCTGAAGGTCTGATTTGAAACGGGAGGGAGTTCGCCGATGCCGTCCGTCACCGTGATGGATGATCTCTGTCGACATCTGAAAGAATTGGAAGAACGGCTTTTCGATCCGGCGGTGCGCACATCGAAACAGGCGTTGGCGGACCTGTTGTCTGCCGAGTTTCGCGAGATCGGCAGTTCGGGCGCTCTCTATACGTTCCACGACATCGTCGATCGGCTTGCCGAGGGTGAGCCCGACGGTATTTCGCGAACGCTGACCGACTTCGAATTGAAGATGCTCTCCGGTACGCTCGCACTCGCGACCTATCGTGCGGCCCGCCATTACCCGGATGGTCGTGAAGTCAGAACGCTTCGCAGCTCGATCTGGCGGCTGGAAGCGGAGGAGCGCTGGCGAATGCTCTTCCATCAGGGAACGCTTACGCAGTAAGCTCCATCCATGACCTTGTTGACCTACACACCCTATGACGGCTCTGCAAAACCCTTCACGATCGGCCTGATGCCGCTCGATCCGGCACGATGGATCGAGCCGGACGCCGATCTCGGGCGCTATCTCGATGAAAAGCAAAGGCTTCTTTACGACCGCCGCAATGATGTTTTCGTTTCCGAAGCCGGTTCGGAACATGCGCAACGGGAATGTCTTGACCTCCTGACGACCTATCTTTGCGAACAGCATCCGGCAATCTATCGCCGCGACGGCGATACCATCTCCGCCGCCGGTCACTCGATCGATCTTGCCGATCCCGGCCTGCCGCCGCTCCTGAAGGCCGGTTCGCTCGTCGCCGACGATCTCGTCATCATGCGGCGCAAGGAGAATGGCTGGCATCTCGTCGCCGGCCATGTCGCCTTCCCCTCCTCCTGGTCGCTTCAGGAAAAATTCGCTCGGCCGATGCAGGCGATTCATGGAGACGTGCCCGGCTTTGGCGAGGGCACCCGCAATGCCATCCTCATCACCCGCATCTTCGACAATCTGCAGGTGGCGCAGCCTGTCGAGCGGATGAACTGGTCGGTGAGCACGACGAAGGAGCTGTCTCTCCGGACGTCGAAGCATAGCCGTCCGCCGGCCGCCACGCCTCCCACGCTTGAGACCCGCTTCGCCCGCGTCGAGCGCCAGACGCTGCGCAAGCTGCCGGTATCGGGCGATATCCTCTTTACCATCCGCGTTTATGTCGACCCGATCGCCGCGATCGCGAACCATCCCAAAGCTTCGGAACTGGCATTGAGTTTTGCCGCGCAATTGGATGCTTTGGACGAGCAGCAGACGGCCTATAAGGGCCTCACGCACCAGAAAAGCGAGCTGGCGAGACAATTGCGAGCGCTTGCGGACGTTGCTTCACCGGCTTGACATTTGCCCGATAAGCCGGGACGGCTCTTTATTGTGACATCAATTTATGGTTAGAGCCGTTCACCTCGCATTTTCGCGCACATATTGATTGAATTTCACAGGCCGAACGGCGTCCTGCCCTTCGAAGGAGACAAGAATGACGGAACAGAACTATCCGGTATATGCCGAAATTACCGGTCCGATCGTAATGATCGGCTTTGGCTCCATCGGCCGCGGCACCTTGCCCCTGATCGAACGCCATTTCAAATTCGACAAAAGCCGGATGGTCGTCATCGACCCGCAATTGGACGCCGACCACAAGGCGATCCTGGAAAAGCATGGCGTCCGCTATATCGAGGAATATGTCACCAAGGACAATTACAAGGACCTCTTGAAGCCCCTCCTGACGGAAGGCGGCGGCCAGGGCTTCTGCGTCAACCTCTCGGTCGACACCTCTTCGCTCGACCTGATCAAGCTGTGCCGCAAGCTCGACGTGCTCTATGTCGATACCGTCGTCGAGCCCTGGCTCGGCTTCTATTTCGACAAGAACATGAAAAACGCCGACCGCACCAACTACGCGCTGCGTGAAACCGTGCGCAAAGAAAAGGCAAAGAACCCCGGTGGTGCGACGGCTGTTTCCACCTGCGGCGCAAACCCGGGCATGGTTTCCTGGTTCGTCAAGCAGGCGCTCGTCAATCTCGCCAACGATATCGGCATCAAGTTCGACGAGCCGGATCAGCATGACCGCGAAGGCTGGGCCAAGCTGATGAAGAAGGTCGGCGTCAAGGGCATCCACATCGCTGAGCGCGACACTCAGCGCACCAAGCATCCGAAGCCGCTGAACGTCTTCTGGAACACCTGGTCCGTCGAAGGCTTCATCTCCGAAGGCATGCAGCCGGCCGAACTCGGCTGGGGCACCCATGAAGCGTGGATGCCGAAGAACGCCAAGAAGCACAAGAAGGGCTGCCAGGCCGCCATCTATCTCGAGCAGCCGGGCGCCAACACCCGCGTTCGTACCTGGTGCCCGACCCCTGGCCCGCAATACGGCTTCCTCGTCACGCACAATGAGTCAATCTCGATCGCCGATTTCTTCACGGTCCGCGACAAGGATGGCGACGTCACCTTCCGCCCAACCTGCCACTACGCCTATCATCCCGCCAACGACGCCGTGCTGTCGCTGCACGAAATGTTCGGCAACGGCGGCACGGCGCAGCCGGTCCATCACGTTCTGGACGAGGACGAGCTTGAGGACGGCATCGACGAACTCGGCGTGCTGCTCTATGGCCATGACAAGAACGCCTATTGGTACGGTTCGCGTCTGTCGCTCGAAGAGACCCGCCGCATCGCTCCTTACCAGAATGCAACCGGCCTGCAGGTAACCTCCGCCGTGCTCGCCGGCATGGTCTGGGCCCTGGAAAATCCGACCGCCGGCATCGTCGAAGCTGACGAGATCGACTACAAGCGCTGCCTCGAAGTGCAGTTGCCGTATCTCGGTCCGGTTGAAGGCCACTACACCGACTGGACGCCGCTTGACGGCCGTCCGGGCCTGTTCCCGGAAGACATCGACACCAAGGATCCTTGGCAGTTCAAGAACATCCTGGTTCGCTGATCGACGGATCATCCGAACAGTCAGAAACTCAAATGCCCGCACTGGTCGTGCGGGCATTTTTGTTACGCTCGCCGGATAAATCAACCTGACGGGTTCTGAAGCCTTGCTTTCAACAGATGGCCACGGCATGGTTTCCCGCAACCAACATGACATTAGTCCGCCTTCAATCGCGGGAGACATTTATGAAGATCAGAACCAGCATTGCCCTTCTCGCCGCCGCAGCAGCCTTGTCCGCCTGTGTCGATTTCGGCGGATCGAGGCCTCCACCGGCCATGCGCGCCAGCGTCCAGCCGCAGACAGGGGTAGAAGGCAACTGGAGCGATGCAAACGGCCTCATTTCGACCTTCCAGGCCGGCACATTCACGACCCACACCACCGACAGCAATTCGGTTCTTGCCTCCGGCACCTATACCAGCGTTTCTCCCAGCCTGATCGAGATCAACATGACCTCGCTGGTGCGCAAGACTCAGTCCAAGATCAACTGCGCCATGATCAGCCCCGCCCAGCTCAACTGCACGTCCGATGCCGGGAAGCAGTTCTCCCTCACTCGCCGCTAGGGCTGAAACGGGCGCTGCGGACGGATAGATCGCCATGCGCAGATTGGTGCTCTATCTCGTTTTGGTCGCCGCATTGCCGGTCGCTATCCTGGCGGCGGCTTTGCCTGCCAATAGCTATAAGGCACAAGGCATCGCGGCGCTCGATTGTGACGGACCGATAAGCGTCTTCATCATCGCCCTGCCTGCTTTGCTGATCTATGGCGCCGGCACGATCCTGCTTTACCGCGATGGCAGCCGGCGCTTTCATCGCATCGCAGCACTTTGCTGCCTGCTTCTCACTCTTGCCGTCGGCTGGAATGTCGCCGCCGCCCTGCGGGAATCCTATGGCGATGCCTCCATTGAGGCTTGCGCCTGATACAGCGGCTTCTTTTCCGTTGATTTGCAAAATCCTAATAAAGCCAACAGCTTTTGCTTGCGCTCTTTTCGCCGGGATGGAAAGATTCGGCCCGGGGGTACCGCTACGGGACATGGCGGGCCGGATATGGTGAGTAACAGGAGAGAGAGATGACGAAGCCCTTGGGTATGGGTCTTTTGGCCGTTGCGGCCTTGGCGCTCAGCGCCAGCACCGCTTTCGCGGATTACCAGCTCAACATTCTGCACTTCAACGATTTCCATTCGCGCGTGGAACCGATCAACAAGTTCGACGCCACCTGCTCTGCCGCCGAAGAAAGCAAGAATGAATGCTTCGGCGGCGCAGCGCGGCTGAAGACCGCGATCGACCAGCGTCGCGCCGCACTTGCCGGCCAAAATGTCCTGCTGCTCGATGCCGGCGACAATTTTCAGGGTTCGCTTTTCTACACGACCTACAAGGGAGCTGCCGAGGTCGAATTCCTCAACGATATGAAGATCGACGCCATGACCGTCGGCAACCATGAATTCGATGACGGCGAAGGCCCGCTCGCAGCCTTCCTCGACAAGGCGCAATTCCCCGTGGTCACCGCCAATCTGGTCATCGACGGCGAATCGAAAATCGGCGACCGCATCAAGAAATCGATCGTGCTCGATATTGGCGGCCAGAAGATCGGCATCGTCGGCGCGGTCACGACCGAGACGCCGGAGCTCTCCTCCCCCGGCCCACACGTCAAGATCACCGACGATGCGGCCGCCATCAGTGCCGAAGTGGATGCACTGAAATCGCAGGGCGTCAACAAAATCATCGCGCTCACCCATGTCGGCTATCCGCGCGACATCGCCCAGATCGCCAGAATCGCCGGCGTCGATGTCGTCGTCGGCGGTCATTCGCATACGCTGCTGTCGAATACGGACCCGAAAGCCGCTGGCCCCTATCCGACCATGGTCGACAACCCTGCAGGTTATAAAGTCCCAGTCGTCCAGGCGGCCTCCTACAGCAAATATCTCGGCGATGTCGTCATCACCTTCGATGACAATGGCGTCGTCAAGGAAGCCAAGGGCGATCCGATCCTGCTCGATTCTTCGATCAAACAGGACCCCGCCATTGCCGCCCGTGTCCAGGAGATGGCCAAGCCGATCGAGGAACTGCGCCATAAAATCATTGGCGCCACGCAGGCCCCGATCGAAGGCGCGCGTGAGATTTGCCGCGTTCAGGAATGCTCCATGGGCGATCTCGTCGCCGACGCCATGCTGGACCGTACAAAAAACCAGAACATCGCTATCGCCATCCAGAACGGCGGCGGCCTGCGCGCCTCGATCGGCGCCGGCGACGTCACCATGGGTGACGTGCTGACCGTGCTGCCGTTCCAGAACACCATCGCCACTTTCCAATTGACTGGCGCTGACGTGAAGGCAGCGCTGGAGAACGGCCTCAGCCAGATCGACGACGGCGCCGGTCGTTTCCCGCAGGTCGCTGGCCTCAAATATACCTTCGATAAATCAAAGCCGCCCGGCAGCCGGGTCGTCTCCGTCGTTGTGCAGGAAGGCACGGAGTTCGTGCCGCTCGATCCCAACAAGACCTATGGCGTCGTCAGCAATAATTACATGCGCGCCGGCGGAGACGGTTACGTCGTCTTCGCGCAGAACGGCAAGAACGCCTATGACTTCGGCCCCGACCTCGAAGCGGTGGTCGCCGATTATCTGGCGTCGCATAATCCCTACAAGCCCTACACCGATGGCCGCATCGCACAGCTCGGCGGCACCGCAACCGCTGCCCAACCGGAGGCAGGCAAGCCGGCGGAAACGCAACAGGCAGCATCATCGGATCAGAAGCCCGCCCCGGCTGCGGCCGATACCGGCGCCGCCCCCTCCACGACGGCTCCCGCTGCTTCGACGTCAACATCTCAGACGGCAGCACCCGCCGCGACCCCTCCGGCGACGACCACCACTCCGGAAACAGCAGCCCCAGCTACTACCGCTCCGGCAACGACGACTGCGCCGACCGCGACCGCGCCCGCTGCGTCGACACCCAGCACCACCACACCTGCCACGTCAACGCCTGAGACCACGGCCCCCGCCGCGACGCCTCCGACGACGACAGCTCCCGCAACAACAGCCCCAGCTACCACCGCTCCGGCGACGACCAAAGCGCCCGAGACTACCGCACCCGCTACTTCAGCACCCGGCACCACCACGCCTGCCACATCAACGCCGGAGGCCGCGGCGCCAGCGACGGCTGCTCCGGCAACACCAACCACCACGCCGACAACAACCGCTCCTGCTGCCGCGACGACGGCACCGGAGACTCCCGCACCGGCACCCCAGGCAAGCGAGCCTCCGAAAACGCCGACCACCCATGTCATCGCCGCCGGCGACACACTCTGGGATCTCGCCAAGACCTACTACGGCGATGCCGGCGAATGGCGCAAACTCGTGGCCGCCAACCGCAATCTCAGAGCGCGCCACCTTACCATCGGCCGTGAATTGAAGATTCCGGCCAAGTAAGGACGATTTGTCTCGTAAAAGTCAGCCGGTCCGGGCTTTCCCGGGCCGGTTTTTGTTCCTATGTGAGGTGCTCCGTTTCGTTGAGAGGACCACAATTGATGATCGCAGAAGCCCCGACTGGCCAATCGCAGCAAAAATCCGGCAAGATCGGCGTCCTTCTCGTCAATCTCGGCACACCCGACGGCACCGACTACACGTCGATGCGGCGCTATCTGCGCGAATTCCTGACGGACAAGCGCGTCATCGAGTGGTCGCCATGGAAGTGGTATCCGATCCTGTTCGGCATCGTCCTCAACACCCGCCCCGGCAAGGTCGGCAAGGCCTATGAGACGATCTGGAACAAGGAAAAGAACGAAAGTTTCCTGCGCACCTATACCCGCAACCAATCGGATTTGATGGCGGCGCGGCTGATGGACTTACCGGACGTTATCGTCGATTGGGCGATGCGCTACGGCAAGCCGTCGATCGGCGAGCGTATCCAGGTGCTGAAGGATCAGGGTTGCGACCGTATCTTGCTGTTTCCGCTCTATCCGCAGTATGCGGCTGCGACCACTGCCACCGTCAATGACAAGGCTTTCGAAAAGCTGATGGCCATGCGCTGGCAGCCGGCACTGCGCACCGTGCCGGATTATCATGCCGACCCCACCTACATCGAGGCGCTCGCCAACTCCGTCACCCGGCACCTCGCCACGCTCGGCTGGCAACCGGAGAAGATCCTGGCCTCCTTCCACGGCATTCCGCTTTCCTATTCCGAGAAAGGCGATCCCTATTATCGGCAATGCGTCGAGACCAGCCGTTTGCTGCGCGAAAAGCTCGGGCTCTCCGAAGACCAATTCATGCTTACCTTCCAGTCCCGATTCGGACCGGAGGAATGGCTGCAACCCTATACCGACAAGACGGTGGAGCACCTTGCCAAGGAAGGCACCAAACGCATCGCCGTCCTCAACCCTGGCTTCGTATCGGATTGCCTGGAAACGCTCGAAGAAATCGCCGAACAGGCCGCCGAATCCTTCCGCCACAATGGCGGCGAGAAATTCACGCATATTCCCTGCCTGAACGACGGTGAAGACGGCATGCGGGTGCTGGAAAAAGTGGTCAGGCGGGAGTTGCTTGGCTGGATTTGATGCCTGCCATGCGCCCGTGGCGTCGGATGCTGTTCCAGCCGCCCGCCACGACCGCCCTGCCTCATTGCAACTGCGGCTTCCTCAGAAAGCTGCTGCGGTCGGCCGACTTGACGCGTAGCCATGCTTCGCGGCCGTTGCGCAATATCCTCATGGGGATTTCTGCACCGGCGGGGCCGCTTTCCCAGACCTTGCGGTAAAAATCGGCCAGGCTGTCCACTTCCCCATCCCGGATCTCGGAGATGACGTCGCCGCGACGCAGGCCCGCCTGGGCGGCCGGACCTCCTTCTGCCACGCTCATGACCACAACCTCGCCGTTGCTTTCGGCGGAGAAAGCCCCGAGCCAAGGTCTCGGCGGCTTATTGACCTGACCGCGGTTGAGCAGATCATCAAGAATGGGCGGCAACAAATCGATCGGCACGACCATATTGATATCGGCAGCCTCATTATTTTGTGAGGCCATCTGCAGGTGAAGCGAGCCGATGCCCAATAGCTTACCGTGCGCGTCGAGAAGCGCGGCACCTCCCCATGAAGGATGGGCGGGCGCGACGAAGATCGCCTCCTCCAGCAGATATTCCCAATAGCCGGCGAATTCCTGTTTGGCCACGATGCTTGCCCGGACGAATTGACCGACCCCATCGGCAATCATCACGGGATCGCCGATCGCGGCCTTGGCCACGTTGCCGAATTCCAAAGCGGGGACACCAAGCGACCCGAGTGCCTGGACCAGACCGAAACCGGTCTCCTGATCATAGGCAAGCGCATGGGCGGGCACCACGCGGCCTTCATTGGTCGTAAGCCAAACCTCCTCGGCCTCGGTGATGAGATAGCCGATCGTGAGAACCAGTCCGTTATCCCTGATGACCACACCGCTGCCTTCCCGCCGGGTTCCCAGCGCCCCAGCCGTAAAGGCATCGTCCGGAATTGAAGCGTGCACGGCCACGATTGACCGCAAAGTCCTGTCGATATTCATCGTCTCACCCTGGTGATGTGCCATGCCGCGGCTCGGAGGGTCGCGCGGCGGCAGAAACCGGATACTTTTCCTCCCCTTAAGGTATGAACATGTGCGGTCAGGTGCAAGGCCTGAGTGAAATTGGGAGGGTGACGGAACCGTCTGTTCCAGCCGCAAACAACGAGATTTCCCCCCGCCCTTTCGTACGTGAAATAGGGCAAGGAGTCGGATGGCACCGCCCATTCCGCCCTTGCCGAGAACATGCTAACCCACCACATCTGATTGACCTGCTGCGTCGCTTGTTCGCCCGAATACGCAGAGATCGCGGCAGTGCTTTGAAGTGACGCAAACCCTGCATCGTGTGGGGCGTCCATGGAGGATTTTATGGTAATCGGTGGGTTCAGCATCTTTGCGGTTGCCTTGGTTGTTTTGGTCATCCTGGTGCTGTTTGCGGGTATCAAGACGGTGCCGCAGGGATATCGCTACACGGTCCAGCGCTTCGGCCGCTATATGCGCACGCTGGAGCCGGGGCTCAATCTGATCGTGCCCTTCATCGAAACGGTCGGCGCACGCATGAACGTGATGGAACAGGTCCTCGCCGTGCCGACGCAGGAGGTCATCACCAAGGACAACGCCAGCATCTCAGCAGATGCGGTCGCCTTCTTCCAGGTGCTGAATGCGGCGCAGGCCGCCTATCAGATTACCAATCTCGAAACCGCGATCCTCAATCTCACCAAAACCAACATCCGCTCCGTCATGGGCTCGATGGACCTCGATGAATTGCTGTCGAACCGCGACGCCATCAACGAGCGGCTGCTACGCGTGGTCGACGAAGCAGCCGAGCCCTGGGGTATCAAGGTGACGCGCGTGGAAATCAAGGACATCCAGCCGCCGAAGGATCTTGTCGATGCCATGGCGCGGCAGATGAAGGCCGAGCGCGAAAAGCGTGCGCAGGTTCTCGAAGCGGAAGGCTTGCGCAATGCGCAGATTCTGCGCGCCGAAGGAGCCAAGCAGGCGGCTGTCCTACAGGCCGAAGGCCAGCGGGAGGCTGCATTCCGCAATGCCGAGGCCCGAGAGCGCCTGGCCGAGGCTGAAGCCAAGGCGACGCGCGTGGTGTCCGAGGCGATTGCCGAGGGCAATGTCCAGGCGATCAACTACTTCATTGCGCAGAAATACACCGAAGCCCTCAGCGCAATCGGCTCGGCCGGCAATTCGAAGATTGTGCTCATGCCGATGGAGGCCAGCTCCATCATCGGCTCGCTCGGCGGCATCGGCGCTATCGCCCGCGAAGTCTTCGGCGACAATGGCGATGGCAGCGGCGCGCCACAGCCTCCTCGTCCCCGGACAGGCCCCGCACGCACCACGCCGACGATCAATCCGCTGACATCAAAGGAGAGCTGAAATGTTCGACAATCTCGTCGTCGAACTCGGCCCCTGGAGCTGGTGGCTGGTAGGTCTGATTCTGCTCGCGGCCGAACTGATCCTGCCGGGCTTCTTCCTGGTATGGATCGGCTTGGCCGGCATCATCGTCGGCGCTTTGTCACTGCTTTTCTGGGATAGCGCCTTCTGGGTCTGGCAACTGCAGGGACTTGTCTTCGCCGCGACGGCCGTGATCGTCACCCTCATCGGCCGCCACTATCTCTATAACAACAGCCAGGCCACCGACGAGCCGTTCCTCAACCAGCGCAGCGCCAGCTTGGTCGGACGCACGGCGACGCTCGACCAACCGATCACCGAAGGCCGGGGGCGCATTCGCCTGAACGATACTTATTGGACGGTCAACGGACCGGATCTGCCAGTCGGCACCCGCGTCAAGGTCGTTGCCAGCAGCGGCCGCGACCTCACGGTCGAACCCGTCTGATCAGGCGACGCCGATCCGCAGCAGATCGTGGAAGTGGACGATGCCGACAGGCCGCCGGGCATCGTCGACGACGATCAGCGCCGAGATGTTGTGACGATTGAGTACGGCCATTGCGCCGGTCGCCAGCGTCGTTTCCTTCACCGTCTTCGGATTGCGCGTCATCACCTCGTCCACGCGCATCTCCGCAAGGTTGTTGCCGAGATTGCGGGCAATGTCGCCATCGGTCACAATGCCGCAAAGGCAACCGTCATCATCGACGACGCCGACGCAACCAAAGCGCATTTGCGCTAGCGTCATGACCGCTTCGCGCATGCCCGTGCCCAGCTTGACCAGGGGTACGCGATCGCCCTTGTGCATGATATCGGCGACATGCGAGAGGCTGGCGCCCAGCTTGCCACCCGGATGGAAGGTGCGGAAATCCTCGGCGGTGAAGCCGCGCGCCTCCAGCAGAGCCACGGTGAGCGCATCGCCGATCGCGAGCTGCAGCAGCGTCGATGTGGTGGGCGCCAGCCCGTGCGGGCAGGCTTCCTGTTCCTTAGGCAGCAATAGAACGACATCCGATTCGCGCGCCAGCGTAGAGGTCTCGCCCGATGTAATGGCGATCATCGGGATCGAGAAGCGACGGGAATAGCTGATGATGCCGCGCAACTCCGCACTTTCGCCGCTCCAGGACATCGCGATGATGACGTCGTCCTGCGTGATCATGCCGAGATCGCCGTGATTGGCCTCGACCGGATGCACGAAAAAGGCCGGAGTTCCGGTGGAGGCCAAGCTGGCGGCAAGCTTGTTGCCGATATGACCGCTCTTGCCGACACCGGTGATGATGACGCGGCCGCTGATGTCGCCGATGATCTCGACCGCGCGGCTGAAGGGCTCGGCCAGACCATTGGTCAGTGCGCGTTCCAGCGCCTCCATGCCCCGTCTCTCGGTCTCGATCGTCCGCATCGCGGATTCGATCGCACCGTTCTCGATGAGTCTTACAGCTCTCTTATTCATGAGGGAGGCCTAACGCTTTTCTGCAAATCTGTCCACCGGAGATCGATTTTGTGCAGCGGAGATCGGCCGTCGCGCCACCAAAGCCAGTTCCGTCACCATGACTCCTTGTAGTCGGCTGGCAAGGAAGCGTTAACCATGGGCCTTTACGCTTGGGTAACGATTTAAAGCATTTCCAGTAAGGCCAGACATAGATCAAATGGACATCGGCAAGAACAAGGCGGGCGGTGGCTCCCTCCGGCTGACGGCATGCGCTGCATCCGCTCTGCTGGGCTGGGCTGCATTCGCCATGCCGATGCCGGTTCAGGCGCAATCGCTCGACGCGAGCCAGAGTTCCAGCACCAATCTGACGGCAACATCGACCGACACAGATAGTTTCGATCTTCCCGGTTCGGACACGACGGGCACGACATCCTCCAAATCCAAGACGACCAAAGCCGCGAAACAGACGACGACGGATTCGGACACGCCGTCCAGTTCACGCCTGCGACTCGGCATCGATCCGACCACGACGGGCTCGACGCTGGATGACGATCTGCGCCGCGTCAATCTGCGCGAGACCAGTGTCGATGATCTGAAAGCGCGGCAGCATCCGGATCGCGAGGATGTGCAAGGCATACCGCTCGGCACCTTCACTCTGCGGCCTTCCGTCAACCAGTCCATCAACTTCGAGCGCAACCGCACCGGCTCGACCAATGACGATCGGAGCTTCCTGCAGACCGATCTGCGCAGCACCCTGACATCGGATTGGGACCGCCATGCGCTGATCGTCACCGGTGAGGGCGTCTGGCAGAAAAACCTGAGCGGCAGCGGCGCCGAACAGCCAAATGTCAATATCAACGCCGATCTGCGCCTTGATCTTCCCAGTGACACCACCGCGCATATCACCGCCGGCTATCAGTTCTTCCGCGAAGATACGAGCGACCCGAACGCGATTGCCGGCGCCTCGAAGCAATCGGCCGTCAATCAATTCAACGCAGGCACATCGCTGGAGCGCGATTTCGGCCTGCTGCGCGGCACGACGGCCGTGGCGCTAACCCGCACCATCTATTCCGATGCCACCCTGTCGGACGGAACACAGGTGACGCTTAGCGACCGCAATCAGACGGCCGGCACCTGGCGCGGGCGCATCGGCTACGAATTGTCGCCTGTCCTCATTCCCTTCCTGGAGGCCGATCTCGGCCGCACCTTCTACGACCAGTCCCACGACAGCAACGGCTACGCCCGCTCGAACCAAAGCTATGGCGGCAAAGCGGGTATCGAGCTCGATCTTGGCGACAAGATGAAGGGCGAGCTCGGTTTCGGCTACCAGCATACGGAATTCGACGATTCGCGCTTGGCTTCGATCGATTCGCCGACCGTGGACGGCAATCTCGCCTGGTCGCCGCAGCGCGGCACCGACGTCAGCATCGGCCTTTCGACAACGGTCCAACCCTCCACGACAGCGGGCGAAAGCGGCTACACCGCCTATCAGTTGACGAGCACATTGAGCCAGGAACTACGCGACGATCTCACGGCCAAGCTGACCGGCGGCACGATCTGGCGCGACTATCCGTCCGGCAGCACCATCTCCGACGAAACCGAATATGATGCGGCCCTCGGCCTGACCTGGGGCATCAATCGCTATCTCGATCTGACCAGTAACGTCGGCTATCAGCTCACGTCACGAAAGACGGGCGACGATACGCGCCAGCTTCAGGCGGGCGTGGGGTTGACGGTGAAGAGGTAAAGCCCCGGTCACTCCCTCGCCCCGCATCAGCGGGGAGAGGGTGCTTTGATCTTTCTACTATTTCAGCGCGTCGACCAGCGCCTTGAACCCATCCTCGATGGTCGGGCGGATGTCCGCGCGGGCGAGCGCGAAGGCGACGTTGGCGAGGATGAAGCCATCCTTGGCGCCACAGTCGAAAGTCTGGCCCTGGAAGTGATAGCCGGCGAAATCCTGCTCTTGCGCAAGCTTCAGCATGCCGTCCGTCAACTGGATCTCATTGCCCGCACCGCGCTCCTGGCGTTCCAGGATATGGAAGATCTCCGGCTGCAGGATGTAGCGGCCATTGATGAAGAAGTTCGACGGAGCCGTGCCCTTGGCCGGCTTCTCCACCATTTCGGTGATACGGAAGCCGCTGCCGATCGTCTCGCCGACGCCGACGATGCCGTATTTATGCGTCTGATCCGGAGCGCATTCCTCGACGGCGATAACGTTGCCGCCGCTATGCTCATAAAGCTCGATCATACCCTTCATGCAGCCCTTTTCGGCACGCATGACCATGTCGGGCAAAAGCAGCGCGAACGGTTCGTCGCCGACGATCTCGCGGGCGCACCAAACGGCATGGCCGAGCCCGAGCGGCTCCTGCTGGCGCGTGAAGCTCGCCGTGCCGGCCTTCGGCAGCAGGCCGTTCAGCAGCGACAGTTCGGCATTCTTGTTGCGCTGGCGCAGCGTGTGCTCGAGTTCGAACTGAATGTCGAAATAGTCCTCGATGACATGCTTGCTGCGGCCGGTCACGAACACGAAATGCTCGATGCCAGCTTCCATCGCCTCGTCGACGACGTACTGAATCACCGGCTTGTCGACGACGGTCAGCATCTCCTTCGGCACCGCCTTGGTCGCCGGCAAGAACCGCGTCCCTAGTCCGGCGACCGGAAATACTGCCTTACGCACCTTTTTATGCTGTCCCACGCATACCTCCTGGGGAATTACGTCGCTTTTGCGCCAAAGCTAATCGAAGGGTCAGTAGTATAAATTTGCTACTGTTTTGCAAATGATGACTGACCCCGGCTTCCATGGTAAAGAATTTGTTGACTTCGTTCCTGTAGTGTCACGCTTGGGCGAATGCCACCGGCATCGCCGCACCGAAATCCAAGTATTGATGGACACGGCTGTTGATGACCCCAAACCGCAAACACTCCCTTCGTGGTCTCGCTCTGGCGCTCGCGTTCGGTGCCTTTGCGGGACTAACTCCCATTAACGCCAATGCGGACCCCGGGTTCCAGAAATGGATCGCGGGCTTCTACGATACCGCAGCCAAAAGCGGCATCACGCAGTCAACCTATCGCAAAGCATTTGCCGGCGTAACGGACCCCGACCCCACGGTCCTCGAAAAAGCGCAGTATCAACCGGAATTCAAATCCCAGATCTGGGATTATCTGGATTCCCGCGTCAATCCCTATACCGTCGATGTTGGCCGGAAGATGGCGGCCAAATACGGTTCCACACTCCGTTCCCTTGAACAGCATTTCGGCGTGGATCGCAATATTATCCTCGCCATCTGGTCGATGGAATCAAATTACGGTGCCGTGCTCGCCAAGGACGAGAAGCTGCATTACGTGCCGCGCGCTCTGGCGACGCTTGCCTATGCCGATCCGAAGCGCGCCGGCTACGCCAAAAAGCAATTGATCGCGGCACTGAAGATCCTGCAGAGCGGCGATGTGCCGCGCGACGAGCTGAACGGCTCCTGGGCCGGCGCCATGGGCCACACGCAGTTCATCCCGACCAGCTACCTGCTCTATGCGGTCGACGCTGACGGCAACGGCCATGCCGATATCTGGAACTCCATTCCCGACGCGCTGGCAACGACCGCCAATCTGCTGGCAAAGAACGGCTGGAGCACCAGCCGCACCTGGGGCTACGAAGTGACCGTACCGCCGGGCGGCGCAGCGCAGGTCGGCAAGACCCACACGATCGCACAATGGGCTGCCATGGGCTTCGTACGCCCGAACGGCAAGAGCTTCCGCCTGACATCCGACCGCGCGCAACTGAAGATGCCGGGCGGAGCTGACGGCCCCGGTTTCCTGATGGCCGGCAACTTCTTCACCATCAAGCGTTACAATGCCTCCGACAGCTACGCGCTCGCCGTTGGCCTGCTGGCCGATCAGATCGCCGGCTATGGCGGCGTGCAGCAATCCTGGCCGCGCCCGAGCGGCACGCTGGATGTAAAGCAGAAATTCGAGCTGCAAACCCGCCTGAAGGAGCTCGGCTATTACGACGGCGTCGTCGACGGCAATTTTGGCTCCGGCTCCAAGGCCGCCATTACCGCCGTTCAGCAGCGTTTCGGCATGAGCGCCGACGGCGAGCCGTCGATGAACCTGTTGAACGCCCTGCGCAAATAGGTCGCCGCGGTCGAGATGAGCCTTGGATTGGCTGGACGGCGGCACCGCCTTCATGCAACCATGGCGCCGCGAGCGGAAAAGAGCCCGATGAAAAACCGACCTGCCCGCGCGACCATGACTGCTGCAAGAACGATGTTCACGGCACTTCTTGCAGGCCTTTTGGCGTTTGCCTGTCTGCTGACGGCAGGCGAGGCGCAGGAGCGGCCGCGCAGGACATTGCTTGAAATGTTGTTCGGCCGTTCGGAGCCCGATATTCCCTATCAGCCTCCGCCGAGACGCACGATTCGGCCGCCGCGCAAACGGATCGCTCCACCGCCGCGACAGGTGGTGGTGGCTCAGCCGGAGCCGCCACCGGAGATCCAGAAACTGCCGGATGCCAAGACGATCCTCGTCGTCGGCGATTTTCTGGCGGGCGGCCTGGGCGACGGGCTGGAAGATGCCTTTTCCACCTCGCCCGGCGTCGTCGTGCAGACACGCAGCACTGTCGCCTCCGGCCTGGTGCGCCAGGACTATTACAACTGGCCGCAACAGTTGCCGGCCATGCTGGATCAATTGAAACCCGCCATGGTCGTCGTCATGATCGGGGCCAACGATCGCCAGCAGATGACGGGTGACGGGCTCAACGAAAAATTCGGCACCGACCCCTGGTACCTTGCCTATGAGGAGCGCGTGCAGCAGTTCGGCAGGCTGGTGACGAACCGCCATATCCCCCTCCTCTGGGTCGGCCTGCCACCCTTCGGCTCCGACCAGATGACGGCCGATGCGGTGAAGCTCAACCAACTCTACCAAAGCAAGGTCGAAAGCGTCGGCGGCGAATTCATCGATATCTGGGACGGCTTCACCGACGAGAACGGTGAGTTCATCGTCACCGGTTCCGACATCAACGGCCAACAGGTGCGGCTTAGAACCTCCGACGGCGTCAATCTCACGGCAGCGGGAAAACGCAAGGTCGCCTTCTACGTCGAAAAACCGACGCGCCGGCTGCTCGGTGATCAGGCGAGCCCGGATATCACCCGCCTCGACACCGGCAATCAACTGCCGGCCGAACAAGTCAACCTGCCGCCGACGGAGATGGAAATGATCACCCGCACACAGCCGGTAAGCCTTTCCGACCCCAATCTCGACGGCGGCGCACAGCTTCTCGGCGGCGCTCCCGCCCACAATTCCGTCACCCAATCTCCTCGCGACCTCCTGGTCGAGAAAGGCCAGATGGCCCCGGCGCCGACCGGACGCGTCGACGACTACCGACTGCCGGTGGGTGAGGCGCCGGCGGACAATTCAACAAAATGAAAGGGCCGCACTTGGCGGCCCTCTATATATCAGTACATGCGCTTCTCTTACCGCGGCAGCACCGTCGAGCCCATTAGGGCTTCGTCGATCGCGCGGGCGGCCTGGCGGCCTTCGCGGATGGCCCAGACGACCAGGGACTGGCCGCGGCGGACGTCGCCGGCGGTCCAGAGCTTGTCGACCGAGGTCCTATAGTCCTTGTCGTCGGCGACGACATTAGTCGAGCCGCGCTTGTCGGTGTTGAGCGTCAGCTTGCCGTCGAGTTCCTTCAGCACGCTGTCGGTGAACGGACCGCGGAAGCCGATGGCGATGAAGGCGAGATCGGCGCGGATAACGAACTCCGTGCCGGCAATCGGCTTGCGGCGCTCATCCACTTCGCAGCACTTCACGCCGGTCAGTACGCCGTCTTCGCCGATGAATTCCAGCGTTGCCACCTGGAATTCGCGCACGGCGCCCTCGGCCTGCGAGGAGGAGGTACGCATCTTCGTCGCCCAGAAGGGCCAGACGGCGAGCTTGTCTTCCTTTTCCGGCGGCTGCGGGCGGATATCGAGCTGGGTCACCTTGACGGCACCCTGGCGGAACGCGGTGCCGACGCAGTCGGACGCCGTATCGCCGCCACCGACGACCACGATATGCTTGCCGCCGGCAAGGATCGGGTCGGACGGCCAGCCGATGCTGTCGATGTTTTCGCGGCCGATGCGGCGGTTCTGCTGCACGAGATAGGGCATGGCGTCATGGACGCCTGCTAGCGTCGTGCCGGGAATGCCGGCTTCGCGCGGGGTTTCCGAGCCGCCGCAATAAAGAACCGCATCATGGTCAGCCAGAAGCTGCTCGACCTTGACGTCCACGCCGACATTGACGCCGCAATGGAAGGTCACGCCTTCGCCCTTCATCTGTTCGACGCGGCGGTCGATGAAGTTCTTCTCCATCTTGAAGTCCGGAATGCCGTAGCGCAGCAGCCCACCGGGCTTCGTTTCGCGCTCGTAAACATGGACTTCGTGACCCGCGCGGCCAAGCTGCTGAGCCGCCGCCATGCCGGCGGGGCCGGAGCCGATGACGGCGACCTTCTTGCCCGTATGGACGGTTGCCGGTTCCGGACGGATGAAGCCGAGTTCATAGGCCTTGTCGGCAATGGCCTGCTCGACCGTCTTGATCGCGACCGGAGCATCCTCGAGGTTCAGCGTGCAGGCTTCCTCGCAAGGTGCGGGGCAGACGCGGCCGGTGAATTCCGGGAAGTTGTTGGTCGAATGCAGGTTGCGGATCGCCTCTTCCCAATTGTTGTTGTAAACGAGGTCGTTCCAATCCGGAATCTGGTTGTGGACCGGGCAGCCGGTTGGGCCGTGGCAATAGGGAATGCCACAGTCCATGCAGCGTGCTGCCTGTTTCTGCACTTCCTGGTCCGACATGGGGATCGTGAATTCGCGGAAATGCCGGATGCGGTCCGACGCCGGCTGATACTTGCCAACCTGCCGGTCGATTTCCAAGAAGCCTGTTACCTTGCCCATGCTTTCGTTTCCTCACGCTAAATAGAGGAGCCGATGGCTCCCGTGCCTGAAGGCAAATCCCGCTGCCTTGTCCGGCACTGTAATTCAAAACCGATTCCGCTTTTCGACAGTTGCGATCGCAACTGGACGCGAAATCCTCGAAGGAAGAGGAGGTGCAGCGGATCACTCCGCCGCCACACCCATCCGGCTACGCTCCATCTCTTCCAGCGCACGACGGTATTCAACCGGCATGACCTTGCGGAATTTCGGGCGGTAGTCGGCCCAGTGATCGAGGATTTCCTTTGCCCGCGTCGAGCCGGTGTAGTGGAAATGGTTCGAAATCAACTGGTAGAGGCGCTCTTCGTCGTGGCGGGTCATGTCACCGGAGACGTCGACGCGTCCCTTGTGCATGAGGTCGCCGCCGTGATGATGCAGCTTCTCCAGCAATTCATCCTCTTCCGGAACCGGTTCCAGCTCGACCATCGCCATGTTGCAGCGACGGGCGAAATCGCCCTTCTCGTCGAGCACATAAGCGACGCCGCCCGACATACCGGCTGCGAAGTTGCGGCCGGTTTCGCCGAGCACGACGACGACACCGCCGGTCATATATTCGCAGCCATGGTCACCCACGCCTTCGACGACGGTGATGGCGCCGGAGTTGCGCACCGCAAAACGCTCACCGGCGACGCCACGGAAGTAGCATTCGCCTTCGGTCGCGCCGTAAAGCACGGTGTTGCCGACGATGATCGAATGTTCGGCTGAGATCTGCGAGTTTTCCGGCGGACGGATGATGATGCGGCCACCCGAAAGACCCTTGCCGACGTAGTCGTTACCGTCACCGATGAGGTTGAAGGTGACGCCGCGCGCCAGGAACGCGCCGAAGGACTGGCCGGCCGTGCCTCTCAGCGTGACGTTGATCGTGTCATCCTTCAGGCCGCGGTGACCGTAGCGCTTGGCGACGGCGCCCGACAGCATCGCACCGGCCGAACGGTCGACGTTCTTGATGTCGACTTCGAAGGCGACCGGCGTCTTGCTGGCAAGCGCCGGCTCTGCCTTCTCGATCAGCTTGCGGTCGAGAATGTCGACGATCGGGTGCTTCTGCACGGTCGTCCAATAGGTGTCTTCCTTCGGCGCATCGACCTTGTGGAAGATGCGGCTGAAGTCGAGCCCCTTGGCCTTCCAATGGGCGAGCATATCATCCTTCTCCAGCAGTTCCGAAGCGCCGATGATGTCGTCCAGCTTGGTAGCGCCAAGCGAGGCGAGAATTTCGCGCACTTCCTCCGCAACGAAGAAGAAGTAGTTGATGACATGCTCCGGCGTGCCCTTGAAGCGCTTGCGCAGAACCGGGTCCTGCGTCGCAACGCCGACTGGACAGGTGTTGAGGTGGCACTTGCGCATCATGATGCAGCCGGCCGCAATCAACGGCGCGGTGGCGAAACCGAATTCGTCTGCGCCGAGCAGCGCGCCGACGATGACGTCGCGGCCGGTCTTCAGACCGCCATCCACCTGCAGGGCGACGCGTGAGCGCAACCCGTTCAGCACCAGCGTCTGCTGTGTCTCAGCAAGGCCGATTTCCCAGGGCGAACCCGCATGCTTCAGCGAGGTGAGCGGCGAAGCGCCCGTACCACCGTCGAAGCCGGCAACGGTGATGTGATCGGCGCGCGCCTTGGCAACGCCGGCGGCGACGGTGCCGACACCGACTTCCGAGACGAGCTTGACCGACACATCAGACGTCGGGTTGACGTTCTTCAGGTCGAAGATGAGCTGCGCCAGATCTTCGATCGAGTAGATATCATGGTGCGGCGGCGGCGAGATCAGGCCCACACCCGGCGTCGAATGGCGGGTCTTGGCGACGGTGGCGTCGACCTTATGGCCGGGCAACTGGCCGCCTTCGCCGGGCTTGGCACCCTGCGCCACCTTGATCTGCAGCACGTCGGCATTGACCAGATATTCGGTGGTCACACCGAAGCGGCCGGAGGCGATCTGCTTGATGGCGGAGCGTTCCGGGTTCGGCGAACCGTCGAAGAGCGGCATGTAGCGGTCGGATTCTTCTCCGCCTTCGCCGGTGTTCGACTTGCCGCCGATGCGGTTCATGGCGATCGCCAGCGTCGTATGCGCCTCACGGCTGATCGAGCCGAAGGACATGGCGCCTGTCGAGAAGCGCTTGACGATATCGACGGCGGGCTCGACCTCGTCGACCGAGATCGGCTTGCGGCCGAGTGTTTCCGCACCCTTGATCTTGAAGAGACCGCGGATGGTGTTCATCCGGAGCGCCGACTGGTTGACCATCTCCGAGAACTCGCGATAGCGGTCCGCAGCATTACCGCGCACGGCATGCTGAAGGGCGGCGACAGCATCCGGCGTCCAGGCATGGCTTTCACCGCGCATACGGTAGGCATATTCGCCGCCGATATCGAGCGTGCTTGCCAGGATCGGATCACGGCCAAAAGCCGACTTGTGACGGGCAACGGTTTCCTCGGCAATGGTTTCGAGGCCGATGCCTTCGATCATCGTCGCCGTGCCGAAGAAGTACTTGTCGACCAGTTCCTGCTGCAGGCCGATCGCATCGAAGATCTGCGCGCCGCAATAGGACTGATAGGTCGAAATGCCCATCTTCGACATGACCTTGAGGATGCCTTTGCCGACCGCCTTGATATAGCGATAGACGACTTCGCTCGCATCGACTTCCTTCGGGAAGTCACCGCGCTGATGCATGTCGAGCAGCGTGTCGAAGGCGAGATAGGGGTTGATTGCCTCGGCGCCATAGCCGGCGAGCAGGCAGAAATGGTGCACTTCGCGCGGCTCGCCGGTTTCAACGACGATACCGACCGACGTGCGCAGCCCCTTGCGGATTAGGTGATGGTGAACGGCCGCCGTCGCCAGCAGCGCCGGGATCGCGATGCGGTCCGGCCCGATCTGGCGGTCGGACAGCACGATGATGTTGTAGCCGCCGCGAACGGCCGCTTCCGCACGCTCGCAGAGACGGTCCAGCATTTCCGGCATGCCTTCGGCACCGCGCTCGACATCATAGGTGAAGTCCAGCGTCTTGGTGTCGAAACGGTCTTCCGTATGACCGATCGAGCGGATCTTTTCCAGATCGCCATTGGTCAGGATCGGCTGACGCACTTCCAGCCGCTTGGCATTGGCCATGCCGGTATGGTCGAGCAGGTTCGGGCGCGGACCGATGAAGGAAACGAGGCTCATCACCAGCTCTTCGCGGATCGGGTCGATCGGCGGGTTGGTGACCTGCGCGAAGTTCTGCTTGAAATAGGTATAGAGCAGCTTCGGCTTGTCGGACATGGCCGAGATCGGCGTGTCCGTGCCCATGGAGCCAATCGCCTCCTGCCCCGTCGTCGCCATCGGCGACATCAGGATCTTGGTGTCTTCCAGCGTGTAGCCGAAAGCCTGCTGGCGATCGAGCAGCGACACGTCGCGGCGCAGCGCCCGCGGCTCCACCGGCTTCAAGTCTTCGAGGATCAACTGCGTGCGGTTGAGCCAGCTCCGATAGGGATGCTTGGTCGCAAGCTCCGACTTCACCTCGTCGTCGGAGATGATCCGGCCCTTTTCCATATCGATGAGCAGCATCTTGCCCGGCTGCAGGCGCCACTTCTGAATGATCTTTTCTTCCTCAACCGGCAGAACGCCGGCTTCGGACGCCATGATGACGCGATCGTCGTTGGTGACGAGATAGCGGGCCGGACGCAGGCCGTTGCGGTCGAGCGTCGCGCCGATCTGCTTGCCATCGGTGAAGGCGACAGCGGCCGGACCATCCCACGGCTCCATCAGGGCGGCATGATATTCGTAGAACGCCTTGCGTTCCGCCGCCATCAACTGGTTGCCGGCCCAGGCTTCCGGGATCAGCATCATCACGGCATGCGCCATGGAATAGCCACCGCGCACGAGGAATTCGAGCGCGTTGTCGAAGCAGGCGGTGTCCGACTGTCCTTCGTAGGAAATCGGCCAGAGCTTGGAGATGTCGTCGCCGAAGAGCGGCGAAGAGACCGATGCCTGGCGCGCCGCCATCCAGTTGACGTTGCCGCGCAGCGTGTTGATTTCGCCGTTATGGGCGACCATGCGATAGGGGTGCGCCAGCTTCCACGACGGGAAGGTGTTGGTGGAAAAGCGCTGGTGCACGAGGGCGACGGCCGATTCGAAACGGGGATCGGCGAGATCCTTGTAATAGGCGCCGACCTGATAGGCGAGGAACATGCCCTTGTAGACCACGGTCGAGCTCGACAGCGAGACCGGGTAGAAATTGCTCTCTTCGCCCTCATATTCCGCATAGATGCGGTTGGAGATCACCTTGCGCAGGGTGAACAAGCGGCGCTCGAATTCCTCATGCGTGCCGGCATCGCGGCCGGCGCCGATGAAGACCTGCACATGATGCGGCTCTGTAGCGGCGATATCAGGCGCTTTCGAGAGCGAGGAGTTGTCGACCGGCACATCGCGGAAGCCGAGCAGAACCTGGCCCTCTTCGGCGACGACCTGCTTGATGGCGGTCTTGAAATGCTCGATCAACGCCTCGTCGCGCGGCAGGAAGAAATGGCCGACGCCATATTCGCCGGCCTTCGGCAGGGTAACGCCCTGCAAGGCCATTTCTTCGCGGAAGAAGCGGTCCGGAATCTGCACGAGAATGCCGGCGCCATCGCCCATCAGCGGATCGGCGCCGACAGCGCCGCGATGCGTCAGGTTTTCCAGAATGAACAGGCCGTCGCGCACGATCTGGTGCGACTTCTGGCCCTTCATATGCGCGACAAAACCAACGCCGCAGGCATCATGTTCATTGCGCGGATCATAGAGGCCCTGCTTCGGCGGGAGGCCTCCCGAGGCCAAACGATCGGCACGTTTCGACGTATTGACCGTGACGGCAGCCTCTGCTGCTGCGATATGGTCAAAAGTCATGGACGGCGTCCTGTTCGTCATCGTTTTCCCTCCGGTAAGGCCCGCATCGCGGGCGATCCTTCGTCCCGCGCCGCCCCGTTATCGGGTCCGACGCGCGACAGCGCTGTTGCATTGTGAAGATCGGGCCGCAGACCATGACTCCTTGGTGGAGCCCGTCGTCAGCGTTCCGCGCCTTGCTTATTCCACCGCCGCTCCGCCTGATCGCCTCACGGCTCGATAGGACATGCTCGCGGTAACTATAGCTCGAAATCCCGATATCGTCAGGACCCTCTAGCGCATCTTCGGCCTTGGCGGCCAAAATAGGACAGCAACCCTGTCCTAATTCATCAGCTCTATGCCAGAAAGTGATCGGCTTCGCAAGAGCAAAACGGCAAAATAACGTTAACCCGCGACGGAAGATTGCCGATGCTTCAAAATTCGAGCAAGAAAGTTTCACCGCGCCGCATCATTTTGTTTGTTGATTGCGTAGATCAATTTCTGTGATGTGTCCTTCAGCATGGCACTCTTGATCCCCTGCGGCATTGGATTAATGTCCGTCGGACCTCAGCTAACCCTCCCGCAATTCTGTTGATTCAGTTGGTGCATATCCATGTTTTTTGCTTCCGATAATTGGGCCGGCGCCCATCCCAAGATCGCCCAGCGGCTTTTCGCCGAATCCGGCGGTTTTGCCGCAGCCTACGGCACCAGCGATCTCGATCAGAAGATTGAAGCCAAGTTCGCCGAGATTTTCGAGCGTGAAGTCGCCGTCTTCTTCGTCGCAACCGGCACGGCCGCCAATTCGCTGTCGCTCGCCAGCGTCCAGAAGCCGGGCGGCATCAGCTTCTGCCATCCAGAAGCACATGTCGCCGAGGACGAATGCGGGGCGCCGGATTTCTTCAGCGGGGCGCGGCTGGCGACGGTCGATGGTGCGGCCGGTAAAATCGACGTGAAGGCGCTCGTCACCAAGGTCGCCCGCTTTCCGCAGGATGACCTCCATCATGGCCGCGCCGCGGCAGTGACCATCACCCAGGCAACGGAGATCGGCACGGTCTATTCACTCGCTGAAATCGACGCCATTGCCTCCGTCTGCAAGGCAAACAGCCTGCCACTGCACATGGATGGCGCCCGCTTCGCCAATGCGCTGGTCGCGCTCGGCGTCAGCCCGGCGGAAATGACCTGGAAGCGCGGCGTCGACATCCTTTCCTTCGGCGGCACCAAAAACGGCTGCTGGTGCGCCGAGGCAATCGTCTTCTTCAATCCGGAGCAGGCGAAGGAGATGCACTTCATCCGCAAACGTGCCGCGCAGCTTTTCTCCAAATCGCGTTTCATCGCCGCACAGTTCGACGGCTATTTCGAAGATGGCCTCTGGCTCGACCTTGCCCGCCATTCCAACCGCATGGCCGATCGCCTGCGCGCTGGCATCGAGCAGATCGCCACCGCACGCCTCGCCTGGCCGACCGCCTCGAACGAAGTCTTCGCGATCATTTCGAAATCGGCCGCCAAGACCGCCGAGGACAGGGGTGCAAAGTTCTACGAATGGCCGATCCCGGAATCGCGCCCCGAGCTGGTGAACGCGAACGAGACACTGATCCGCCTCGTCACCAGCTTCGCCACGACAGATGACGATGTCGCCGGCTTCCTGGCTTGCCTCGCCTGATTTTCGGGTAAAAAAGGAGCGCCGTAGCTGTCCCATTGGGACGCACGCGGCGCTCAGCACCTCATTTGGAGGTTAAATTCTCACTTGGGTGCATGAACAGTGCGGAATGTGAAACGTCTTGGCTCGATTGGCCCGGCATATGGCGGGTTATGACCGTCATCGCCATCACGCAGGTAACCAGTCCGCAAATAAACATCGCACCATATTTCATCGGGCTGATTTTCCTCGACTCAGCTCGTTCAGTTGGCTTCAAGGGTACCAACGAAAACTGACATGAACCTGAATGGGTGAATCAAAAAGGTAGGACACGCGGAAGGCGTGTCGGAAGCCGGCGAAGGAACTTCGCGAAGTTCAGAATATTATCCATATGATTCTAAATATTTTTTATGGATGGCATCGCCGCTCTGATACGTCAGATGGATCTCAGCCCTCGCACCTTCGCCAGAATATCTTCCGACAAGGCGCTGACCAGCAACTGATCCGCTCCCTTGCGTGGCACCAACACGAATTCGACGTCCTCCAGCATCGGCAGCCAACCGGGCGCAATTTCCGACAGTCCTGTCGGCGCCATGCTGCGGGGCTGAACGAGGACGCCCATGCCGGCCCGCGCCGCCGCCGTCAGGCCGCTGAGGCTGCCGCAGGTGCAGACGATGCGCCAGGGCACCTGTTGACGGCGCAGCGCCTCAAGCGCCACGGCCCGGGTAACGCTTGGGGCGGGAAAGGCGATCAGCGGTAAAGGCGCCGCGAGCTTGCGAATGCGCTCCGGATCACGCGCCAGCCAGACCAGCGGCTCGCGATAGACGAGCCTCCCCCTGGCATCGCCGAGGCGGCGCTTGGCAAGAACGAGGTCGAGGTCGCCATTGTCCTGCATTTCATAGAGCGTGCCGCTGAGCGCGACCGTCAATTCGAGATCGACGGAAGGATGCGAGCGAACGAATTCTTCCAGCACATCCGGCAACTGGCTGGTGACGAAATCCTCGGAGACACCGAGCCGCAGGGTGCCGCGCAGACTATTGCCGGCAAAGAGCTGCTGCACCTCCCCCTCGATCGACAGCATCTGCCGGGCATGGCCGAGCAGCGCCTCGCCGTCGCCCGTCAACACCACTCGATGCGTGTCGCGGGCCAGAAGCTTGCGGCCAAGCGTAGTTTCCAGCCGCTGGATATGCTGGCTGACCGTGGACTGGCCGAGGCCAAGCCGCTCGGCCGCGAGCGTGAAGCTGCCCATCTGCTCGACGGCAACGAAGCTGCGCAATTGCGTGAGATCAAGCATGAGGTTCATCCTGAATCACGATAACTGTTATTCCTTGCATCGCGGATCGCGATAGGTCTATGTGCTAGAACTAATCTTACGGAATTGCAAATCGGGGTTGGCATCATGCGCCGCTTTCTTCCAGACACCTTCACCATGCTGCTCGTGCTCACCGTGCTGACGGCATCCTTCTTCCCCGTGCAGGGGACGAGCGCCAACTACTTCGGCACCGCCACCAATTTTGCCATCGGCCTGCTGTTCTTCCTGCACGGTGCGCGCCTGTCGCGGGATGTGGTCATTGCCGGCCTGCTGCATTGGCGGCTGCACCTGGTCATCCTGCTGACCACCTTCGGCATTTTCCCGCTCCTGGCTCTCGCCATGGGCGTGCTGGTACCGGCCCTTCTGCCGCAAGCGCTTTACACCGGCATCCTGTTCCTCAGCGTGCTGCCCTCAACGGTGCAGTCCTCGATCGCCTTCACCTCGATTGCCGGCGGCAATGTGCCGGCCGCGATCTGCGCCGCGTCGGCCTCCAATATTTTCGGCATGTTCCTGACGCCCCTGCTCGTCGGCGTGCTCTTCTCCGTCGGCGGCCATGGCGGTGGATTCTCCTGGGACGTGCTGGAGCAGATCATGCTGCAACTGCTCGCGCCCTTCATCGCCGGCCAGGTCCTGCAGCCCTGGATCGGCAATTGGATACGCTCGAAGAAGACGATCCTGATGCCGGTCGACCGTGGCTCGATCCTGATGGTCGTCTATTCGGCCTTCAGCGAGGCCGTCGTCGAAGGCCTGTGGCATACCTTCTCGCTCGTCGATATCGCTACAGTCATCGTCGCCAACATCGTGCTTCTGGCGCTGGTGCTCTGCATCACCATGTTCGGCAGTCGCGCGCTCGGCTTCTCCCGCGCCGACGAGATCACCATCACCTTCTGCGGTTCGAAAAAATCGCTTGCGAGCGGCGTTCCGATGGCCAACGTCATCTTCGCCGGCCAGGGCATCGGCGCCATCGTCCTGCCACTGATGCTGTTTCACCAAATCCAGTTGATGGCCTGCGCCGTCATCGCCCAAAAATATGCGGATGCCGCCAAGAGGCGAGAAGCGGCCAAGGCCGAAGCCAAGGCGGGCGTGGCCTCCAAGGCGAACGGAGCCCCGAACGCCGCGTGAGAGCCATTCCAGCCACGATGAAATACAAAAGGCGGCGCTCCAACGGAACGCCGCCTTGTTTTTATGACCTTGGGAGGATCGGTCTTTGGGCTATTGGTTGAAGGCCGTTAGTTGATACGGGCCTCGATTGCCTTCGGGGTCTCGACCGGCTCGGCGGCGATGGAGATACGGCGGGGCTTCATTGCTTCCGGAATGTTGCGCAATAGATCGATGTGCAGCAGACCATTCTTCAGCGAAGCCGCCTGGACCTCGACATGATCAGCGAGCTGGAAGCGGCGCTCGAAGGCGCGCTTGGCGATACCGCGATAGAGATATTCGCTGGCCTCAGCCGGCTCCTCGCTCTTTTCACCCTTGACCTGGAGAACATGGGCATGAGCCTCGATGCTCAGTTCCTTTTCATCGAAACCGGCAACGGCCATGGTGATGCGATAGGTGTTCTCACCGGTACGCTCGATGTTGTAGGGCGGATAGGTCTGGGCCTGATCCGGCTGCGCAAGGCTGTCGAGCATGGTGAAGAGGCGGTCGAAACCGACGGTGGAACGATAAAGGGGAGAGAAGTCTACGTGACGCATGGTGTCCTCCTGTGAGCGACGATTGCGATTCGGTTGTGCCCCATGACCCCGCTCTGGGCGGTCTCGGGACGGTTATGCGAGCCCTTTTGGCACCCGCAGAATGGAGATGGTGATCGCTTTTCGGGAGTTCAAGACCCCTGAGGACATCTCCCGAATTTCAGACATAACGCGGCGTGAACCGCAGATGAACGGCCGGTTCGGCACCCGTTCAGGCTGGCGGGACTACCAATGGAACCATCGGATACATTCACTGTCCGATGACTGAAGTGTATCGTCCCTTCTTCTTCAGTCCTTGCTAGGCCGGCGACGCGGATCTCTCTATCTCCGCAAGCCGGCCCTTTTCTTTCCTTCCGTCAGCGCAACAGCTTCAGCGAGCCCGTCAGCGATTTCACCCATTTCGATGGACCCGCTATCCCCAGACCGTCGATCGCTTCCATCTGGAGGTCGCGGACGGGAAACGTTGCCTCATACTCCCTGTAATCGTGCAGCGAGCGTGCAAAGGCCGGAAAGGCGACGACCGCCCGTTCGCCCTGCGGCGGCAAAGCCTTCAGCAGCAGCGACCGGATGGTGTCGGCATCCGCCTGCAGCATTGGAACCGGCATGTTCGAACTGATGTCGATGGCCCGCCCTTCGCTATCGATCAATTGCTGCGCCGCAAGCGTAGGAAATCGCGCCCCCAGCCCGATCGCGATGGCGCTGGCGGTATTGGCGATCAGCCCAAGCGGCAGATCCGGATTGATGACGATGGCGAGGCGGATATCGGGAAGCATGGGAAGCCTGTTGCTGATGTGGATCTCCCCAACAAGGATATCCTGGGAGTCGCGGAGATTCTTACCTTTTATTGCGGATATTTGATCATATATGGTAGGCTCTACCCCATTTTGACCAAAAACAAGGCGACATATGCCCTCTGCACTTGAACCGATCGACCTGAGAATCCTCGAAGCACTCCAAAAGGACGGACGCCTGACCAATCAGGCACTTTCGTCCGAAGTCGGGCTCTCCACCTCCCCATGCTGGCGGCGTGTGCGTCAATTGGAAGAAACAGGGGTCATCCAGGGCTATACGGCAAGCCTCGACAGGCGCCAGATCGGCCTCGGCGTCCTGGCTTTCATCAAGGTGAAGATCGACAGCCACAGCGAGGCCGAAGCCGAGGAATTCTCGCGCGACGTCCTGAAGCTGAGCGAAGTCGTGGCGTGCTACAGCATCGCCGGTGACTCGGATTTCCTGCTGCAGGTCGTTGCAGCGGACCTCGACAGCTACGCGGATTTCGCGATGGCGGCCGTTCGCCGATTGCCCCGTATCAAGGAAATGCAGACGACGTTCGTGCTCAAGGAAATCAAGCCTTTCAAGGGGTTTCCGCTGGGTGTCGGGCAGCGATAACGGCCCAAGACGAATTTGCTCGTTCACTGGTCAACACTTGGCTGCTGCGCATGCCTCGACAGCCCTTTACGTTTGGGCCGAAGGCATCCTATGCTTAGGTGAGTGGCAGGCCGGTCGGGGAGGTTGTTGAATGTCGGCACTCCCTTTCTCGAAGATTTCTGAGCCGCTGAGCGCGCTGCTTGCTGCAATCGGTCTCGTGACCGTGGCTGCGCTCACGATGCCGGACATCCCCGGACAGACTAGGCTCATTCTGGAAGTCCTGCTTGCCGGCATCTGGGCTGCCTATGTCCTGCAATTGATCGAAACGCTGATCGTGCGCCGGACAAAAAAAGTTCGCGACAAGGGGCCGGAAATAGTCGTCGATGTGCTCGCCGTTCTCATCCCCATGGCTGCGTTCCTGTTCGTCGGCGGCCGCGACCAAAGCCTCTATTGTGCCATCTGGCTGCTGAAACCCCTGCGCGGCTCGAACTTCTTCCGACTATTGGGCAGGGTCCTCACTAAAGAGGCGCCCAACCTGATCGGCGTCACTTCGATCTTCGGCATTGTTCTATTCGGCGCGGCACTCGCAGCCTATGTCATCGAGCGCGATGTCCAGCCCGACAAGTTCGGCAGCATACCCCTGGCGATGTGGTGGGCGGTAGTGACCTTATCGACCACCGGCTACGGCGACGAGATTCCGCAAAGCTTCGCCGGTCGCGTTCTCGCCGGGCTGGTCATGATGAGCGGCATCGGCATCTTTGCCCTATGGGCCGGCATCCTCGCCACCGGTTTCTACGAAGAAGTCCGCCGCCAGGACTTCGTGCGCAATTGGCAGTTGGTTGCGGCTGTGCCGCTGTTCCAAAAACTTGGTTCTGCCGCACTGATCGAGATCGTACGGGCGCTGAGGCCGCGCGTCGTACCGGCGGGCACCGCAATCTGCCGCAAGGGCGACACGGGCGATCAGATGTTTTTCATCGTCGAAGGCCGCGTCAGCGTCGCGACACCACATCCGGTGGAGCTCGGCTCCGGCAGCTTCTTCGGCGAGATGGCGCTGATCAGCGGCGAACCCCGCTCGGCAACCGTCAGCGCAGTCACCGAAGTCTCGCTCCTCTCGCTCTATTCCGCCGACTTCCAGATGCTGTCCAGCAGCAGCCCAGAGATCGCCGACATCATTCGCAAAACAGCACTCGAGCGCCGCGGTACGACACCGAAGACTTGAGGGCGACGCCGATGGCTCGGCCCCGTTGACCTTCTATACGACCGTTTCGTAATCTGTTGGCGGTGACAAAATCGATATCGTTGCGTCGCCTCGGCGCTGCCTCCTCATTTGGTGACGCTTGTTCTGATCCCACTTCGGCACGGCTCAATGCATCCGAGACTACTCAAGACATTCCTGGCGGTTGCCCGAAATCGGAATTTCACTCGTGCGGCCGAGGAGGTGAATCTCGCGCAATCGAGCGTGAGCGATCAAATCCAGTCGCTCGAAACCGAACTGGGCACTAAGCTCTTTATTCGGTTGAGATCGGGCTTGGAACTCACGGCAGCGGGCGAAGCACTGAGACCCTATGCCGAAGAAACTCTGATGATGGCGGACGAGGCGCGCGCGGCCGTCGAAGCAGCCTCGGGGCGCACCGCGGGAACGGTGACGATCGGCGCACTGGAGACGATTGCTTCCGTGAAGCTTCCGCAATGGCTGGCGGCTTTTCAGAGCAATCATCCTGCCATCAACCTGCGGCTGAAAGTTGCTGGCAGCAGCGATCTATTGCGAAAGGTCGAAGACGGCGAGATCGATGTCGCCTTCTGTTTTGACAAGGACGGTCTCGATGAACGCCTGGCGAAGCGGATGATATCTGCGGAGCCATTGGTTCTTATTGCGCCTCCTGGGCAGGAATCCTTATCGAAAGGAGGCGATTTGGCTGCGCTTGCTTCTACGAGCTTCGTCGCAACCGAGCCCGGTTGCATCTATCGACACCTCTTCGACAAGGCTTTCGACGAGGCTGGGATAGCGGCACCGAAACTCGCCGCCGAAGTCGGCAGCATCGGTACAATTGCCCGGCTCGTGGCAGCCGGTACAGGGATGAGCCTGGTTCCGCGGCTTGCGGTCGCCGACGCCCTCGATCGCGGCGAAATCAACGAGCTGCCCTGGCCCAGCCCAACCCGGACAGCGTCGCTTGTGATGATTTGGCGGCGCAGGCGTGTTCAGCCCCCAGCCTTGAAATTGTTGCTGGCAGCCGAAAGCAACGGTTTCGCACCCGCTAAACCAACCGGTGCCCGCCCTCGACATGCAGTATCGTCCCCGTTGTGAAAGCATTGCCCATCAGGAAACTGATGGCGTCGGCGATATCTTCCGGTTGTCCTACGCGCCCAACCGGCAGCCGTTTTGCCATGGCGTTCAGCGTCTCGTCCTTCTTGTCGCCGGCAACGAGCGTCCAGATGGGTGTGTCGACCCAGCCGGGCGAAACCGCATTCACACGGATTGGCGCCAACTCGACTGCGAGCGCCCGGACCAGCCCTTCCAAGCCCGCATTGACTGCGGCAACAACCGACCCTCGCGCCGATGGACGATAGGCCGCGATACCGGATGTGAAGGTGATGGAGCCCGTTGGAGAGAGTGCTGGCGCGCCATATTTCGCCAGCAATAGCGGTCCGTAGAATTTGCTTTCCACAACCTTTTGCGCAGCTTTGAGATCCAGCGAGGGCAGCAGCTCATAAGCACCTTCGATATCGGCGGCTGTGCTCACGATATGGTCGAGCCGACCGACCCGCTCGAATAGATCGGCAACCTGGCCTTCCTGCGTGATATCGGTCGCGATCGTGGAAAGTGCCGGATTTTGGAATTCCGCGCCGGTGCGCTTCAGTTTGTCCGCGTTCCGCCCAACGATGATGACCTCGGCACCGATGGCGAGCGAGCGTTTCGCCAGCGCCAAGCCCATTCCAGAGCTGCCGCCAACAATAAGAATTCTTGAATTCACGATTTCAGCAATTGCCATGTCTTTCATTCCCATACGGATGACCACGGCCGAGAACTCGCAGAGACGCGCAAGGAGGGGAAACGGAGAAAAACGATAGTGCTATCGGAGACGCCGATGGAGGGATATCGCCGCCAACAAAGCAGTTGCAATTCCCTACACCTGCGTTATCCCCTTGAGGAGGACATCCCTTCAGCGGGGCGCGACATCGTCATGGATTCGATCCTCTATTCCACTCCAGACAATCCGGTGCCGGAAAACCGCACCGAAGGGTTCTTCGAGTCATTTGACGGGCGAAAGCTGCGCTACGTCGTCTTCCGCTGCGAGCAGCCGGTCGCCAAGGGCACCGTGGTGCTGATGCAGGGTCGCAACGAGTTCATCGAGAAATATTTCGAAACGATCCGCGACTTGACCAAAAAGGGTCTCTGGGTCGCAACCTTCGATCTGCGCGGCCAAGGCGGCTCCGAGCGGCTGTTGAAGGACCCGCTGCGCGGACATGTCAGACGCTTCTCGGACTATGAGCGTGACCTGACCGCCTTCCTCGACAAGATCGTGCTGCCGGATACGCGCCTGCCGTTCTTCCTGCTGGCGCACTCGACCGGTGGACTGATCGCACTGTCGGCGGCGCCGCGGCTTGCGACCCGGATCGAGCGCATGGTGCTGTCGGCACCCTTCGTTGGCCTCACCGGCCACGGCGTCTCGCCCGGCCTCATCCGCTCTCTCTCCGGCATGGTCTGCGCTCTTGGTCTTGGCCGGATGCAGTTCAGCAAAACTATCAAGGAAAAGCCATTTCCGGAAAATCCATTGACGACGGACGAGCGGCGTTATCGGCGCAATATCGCCATCGCAACGGCCTACCCGCAGCTCACCTTGGGACCGCCGACGGCGCGCTGGCTGCTGGAAGCATTCCGCGCGATCGATCGCGTCAACACGCCCGAACATCTCTTTTCCATCACCATTCCGACCGTGTTGATCGCGCCGACCCGCGACGGCGTCGTGCCCTATGCCGACCAGGAACGATTGTCGCGCTATTTCCGCGCAGCGCAGCTCGTGCCTATTCACGGCGCCAAACACGAGATTCTTCAGGAGCGGGACGTCTATCGCAACGCCGCCCTCGCCGCCATCAACGCCTTCATCCCCGGCAGCGATGCCGAGGCGAATACGGATATGGCGGGAGTGGGGATTTAGAGCGGGATCGCGAACCCGAAAACGTATAGCTAGTTTCCGTCCACAAACGACAACTTATTGATATTATTACGTGAATCTGAATTTTGCGCGGGTAAGGCCCGGCGGTTTCAGGTATACTTTGGGCTCATGCCACTGATTCCGAAGCACAATCTGCAACCGCCGGAGCCGACAATGCGCCAAGAACGCACCGTCCAAGCCAGTATATTCGATGTTTTCGCTACGCACGAGATCGGCCACGAACTGAAGGCGATGTCGCAGTGGCTGGACGAGCATCACGATCTGTTTGGCTTGGTGGGTCGGGATCTGGGTCGGCACGGTGTCAAGCCCACCGGACGGCAAGGGCTGCCGGCCGAGGCAGTGCTGCGTTGCGCATTGCTCAAGCAATACCGGCAGCTGAGCTACCAGGAACTGGCGTTCCATCTCGAGGACTCCGCATCGTTTCGGGCCTTTGCGCGTCTGCCGTGGTCATGGAGCCCGCAAAAGTCAGTGCTGCAAAAGACGATCAGCGCGATCCGACCCGAGACCTGGGAAGCGATCAATCGGGCGCTGCTGTCGAGCGCTCGGCAGGCGAAGCTGGAGGACGGCACGGTCGTGCGGCTGGACAGTACAGTGACCTCAGCACTCATACACGAACCGAGCGACAGCAGCCTGCTGTGGGATGCCGTGCGGGTCATGGTGCGCCTGCTGAAGAAGGCAGATACCTTGGTCGGCGCCGGCCTGGCATGGCGCGATCATTGCCGCGCGGCCAAGAAGCGTGCCCGCAAAATCCAGTTCACACGCGGTCAGCCCAATCGGGCCCGGCTCTACCGTGAGCTGATCGCGATCGCCCGCGCGACCTTGGCATATCTGAAGCAGGCAACCGAGCGACTGGGCGTGGCGAGCAATCCGCTCGTCCAACTCTGGCAGGCCCAGGTTTGCCGCTATCGACCGCTGATCGAACGCATCATCAAACAGAGCGAGCGGCGAGTACTGGCGGGAGAGAAGCTGCCGGCGGGCGAGAAGCTGGTAAGCCTGTTCGAACCCCATGCCGATATCATCGTCAAAGGTAGCCGCGAGACCGAATACGGCCACAAGCTCAACCTGACCACCGGCAGAAGCGGCATGATCCTCGATCTCGTGATCGAGGCGGGTAATCCGCCCGACAGCGAGCGGCTGCTGCCAATGCTGGAGCGCCACATCGCCGTCTATGGACACGCGCCGCGGCAGGCGGCGGCCGACGGCGGCTTTGCCAGTCGCGGCAACCTGGCCACAGCCAAGACCTGGGGCGTTCGCGACATGGCATTCCACAAAAAAGCTGGCCTCAAGGTCGAGGACATGGTCAGAAGCAATTGGGTCTATCGCAAGCTGCGCAACTTCCGCGCCGGTATCGAAGCCGGAATATCATGCCTCAAGCGTGCCTACGGCTTGGCACGCTGCACCTGGCGGGGCCTTGACCACTTCAAGACCTACGTCTGGTCCTCCGTTGTGGCTTACAACCTCGTCCTCTTCACCCGCCTCAAACCGACCTGAACTCCGACTAGCTTTTGGAATTACGCCGTCGCTACCAATGCCGGCCTTCATGGCGTACGCCTCAGCGCCGCCAACTGTATACTGTCCAACAACAAGCGCCCATGATCCTGTCGGTCGCCCTAAACTACTCTCTCCTCCAAGCACAAGCCCTTGTAAACGCGCCGAAATACGTATGTTTGTGGACGGAAACTAGCTAGCGCGACAGGATCGCCATTGCCTGATCATAGACCGCGCGGCTGCCGGCGGCGATGATCGTGCCGCCCTTTTCCGGCCGACCGCCGTCCCAGGTGGTGATGATGCCGCCCGCCTGCTCGATGACGGGGATAATGCCGCCGACATCGTAGGGCTTCAGCGAATTTTCGATGACGAGATCGACGTGACCGGCGGCGAGCAGCGCATAGGCATAGCAATCCGTGCCGTAGCGGAACAGGCGCACCTGGCTCTCAATCTCGCGATATTTTGCCAACTCCTTGCCGACGAAAAGATGCGGCGAAGTGGTGAAGAGAATGGCATTCGACAGGCTGCCGCAATCACGAACCAGCAGCCGCCTTTCGCCTTCCGGGCCGGAATAGGTCGAGCCGTTGCCGTCGGCGAAATAGCGCTCGCCCGTAAACGGCTGGTCGATCATGCCCATGACGGCGCGTCCGTTTTTCTGCAGGCCGATCAGCGTCCCCCAGACAGGCACACCGGAAATGAAGGCCCGGGTACCATCGATCGGATCGATCACCCAGACATGTTCCCTATCCAGACCGACATCGCCGTGCTCTTCGCCCAGGATGCCGTGGTCGGGAAACTCCGCCTCGATCAAGGTGCGAATCGCCACTTCGGCGGCGCGGTCGCCCTCGGTTACCGGGTCGAACCCCTGAGCCTCCTTGTTAACCACGTCGACGCCGGCGCGAAAGCGCGGCAGGGTCTCAGCCTTGGCCGCCTCGGCCAGACGATAGAAGAAGGCACGATCAGGAAGCATGGTCGATCCGGATAAATGACGGGACGGGCGAAGTCATAGCGCATAAACGCGGCGAAGCAAACCAAATGCCGTTGCGAGAGGCGGATTGCCCGGAGATCAGGCAGAAATCCAGCGATTGCCTAAATATTTTGCACCGCAATAATCTGCTTGACATTTGTGCAATGCAACAGCAATATCCCCTTACAGTCTTCTGACTGTAAATACCCTCCTTGGGTGTTTCCTCCCTAGACTTAGCCGCGCCACAAGCGCGGTTCTTTTTTGTCCGGCCTATTTGTTTCATGGGAATGGCGCGGCAGATGCGCTCGATCTCAGCCTTGGCGGGCGAGAAAGCAATTTCATTGGTTTAGGAATTGCGATACCGGACGCGCTGCATATTCAACAGCCTAGCGCAATTTCTAAGCCATTGAAATTGCCAGAGCGGGGGTCCGTTTCTTGCTGACTCTATTCAGAGACTAAGCGCGCCCTGACCTACCCCCTCTCTTGCAAAATCAGCACTTAGCTAAAGCTAAATGCTGATTTTGCTTTCTCGCCCGCAAGGGGCGAGATACCCCCTACTCCGCCGCCAGCGCCGGATCGCCTGCGTAGGATTCCACATGCTCGGCCATGCGCTTCATGAACAGGGTGATGGCTGCGGCGACGGCACCAAAATCCGACCGTTTCTCCAGCGTCGTTTCATCGACGTAGAGTGAGCGGTTAACCTCGATCTGCAGGGCATGAAGTCCACGGGAGGGGCGGCCATAATGCTCGGTGATGAAGCCGCCGGCATAGGGCTTGTTGCGCACGGCATTAAAGCCGAGCTCGTCGAGAATCTGCATGGCGGCGCGCGACAGGTCCGCCGAGGCGCTCGTTCCGTAGCGGTCGCCAAGGATGAAATCGGGTCGCACATTGCTGCCGGCGATGCGGATATTGCCCGGCATGGAATGGCAGTCGACCAGAACGCCGAAGCCGAATTTGACATGGGTGCGGGCAATCAACCGGCGCAGCGTCGCATGGTAAGGCTTGTAGATCGTATCGATGCGCCTCAGCGCATCCTCGACCGGCACCCGGCGGGCGTAGATTTCCATGTTTTCGGCAACGATGCGCGGAATGGTGCCGAGACCGCCGGCGACTCGCAGCGAATTGATGTTGGCATAGGGCGGCAACACGCCGTCGAACATACGCGGGTCGAGCTCATAGGGCTCGCGGTTGACATCTATATAGGCGCGCGGGAAATTGGCGAGCAGCAGCGGCGCGCCGAGAGCGCTTGCCGCCGAAAACAGCTCATCGACATAATGATCTTCCGAGCGGCGAATGGCGATGCCCTGCAGGCGGGACTGGGCGATAAAATCCGGTGGATAGATGCGGCCGCTATGGGGCGAGCTGTAGACAAAGGGAATTGTCTGAGAGACGGGCTCCGATACCTCAAAAATCTCGAAATTACGCATTTCTGCGGACATCAACGTCTTTACCATGTCAACAACTTGTCGCAGCATCCATGTTGCCAGTTGCTCGCCCGCAAGTCCATACTAACTTAAGCAAAATGGCCTTATACAAAGGGCCGCTACGGAAATGCCCGAAAGCACGATCCTTAAGACAGCGAAGCGGTCTTGGGAGGCGATTATGCTGCAACGGACGAACGCGAATGGCTTTGTCCTGACCCGATCATTCACCGCTTGTTTACGGCCAACGACTAAGTTGGACGCTGGACAAGTCCAACAAGACAGAAGTTGATTAGCGAACAGATGATGACCCAGAAGATACTCCTTGCCGAAGATGACAACGACATGCGTCGGTTCCTTGTGAAGGCGCTGGAAAAGGCCGGCTACAAGGTCTTGTCCTTTGACAATGGAGCAAGCGCCTACGACCGGCTGCGCGAGGAGCCCTTTTCGCTGCTGCTTACCGACATTGTCATGCCGGAGATGGATGGCATCGAACTGGCGCGCCGCGCCACCGAGCTCGATCCGGATCTGAAGGTGATGTTCATCACCGGCTTCGCCGCTGTCGCGCTGAACCCCGATTCGAAAGCGCCGAAGGATGCCAAGGTACTTTCCAAGCCTTTCCACCTGCGCGAGCTGGTCGACGAAGTCAACAAACTCCTTGCCGCCTAAGGCTTCCGGCGGCAACGTCACAAAACCGAAAAAAAGCCTATTGACGGCTACCAAGGTTTTGTGATCTATGCGCCGCCATCGGATGGGCGTGTAGCTCAGCGGGAGAGCACTACGTTGACATCGTAGGGGTCACAAGTTCGATCCTTGTCACGCCCACCATCCTTTTCAAGGGCTTAGCGAGAAATCGCTGAGCCCTTTTCGCATAAAGGCCCCAAGGTACATCGCACCTCAATAGCGTTCAGAGATCTGCCACCAGAAGCGCGCATTCCGCTGCTATGCTTGACCTTGGAGAGCGCTTGACTTGCTGATTGGTCGTGTCACCCTCTGAACAGAATAGAATGGATGTCTGCTATGACCCCAGCCCGGTTCACCGAAAGCCTTCTGCATATCCGCTGGACGCCGCTCAACCTGGCGAGCGCTCTGCAATGCGACTTGTCTTGGGTGGAAGCGATGGAGGCTGGAAACGCTGAAGTGCCCGAAGGCTTGGCAGCATGGCTTGAAACCCTGGCGCAATGCCATGAGACGGCAGGCATTCCGACGAAGTACCGCGGGCGCGGGCACGATTGATTTAGCTGCATCAGCATGACTTATGGAGGATGCAATGGATCTCACCAAGCTTCGAAACAACTATGAGCGCAAAATCGAGGAGCACGAAGAGCAGCTTCGCTCGCTGGAGGATAAGGATATACGTCACTTCCGTCAGGAAGGTGATGGGCCGCTGAAGGAAATAACCGACGAGATCAGGGCGGAATACCAGCGGCATATCGAAACCTACGCAACGCTGATCGCTGAGATTAATGCGATTTTGGGCGCCTGACGTCGATCGCAGCGCGAGAAACAAAGACGCATCCATGAAAAAGCGCCCTCCCGATGAGGGAAAGGCGCTCCTGCGTGCGAAAACAAATCCTGACCGTTTAGCGATCCAGGAAATGCTGGAATACCGCCGTGTTCGGATAGGCGTAGGCGCCGCGGTCTATAAAGCTGTGCCGATACAAACAACTTCTCAATGCCAGGATGTACATGCTGCTGTTGGGATCGGGGGAGCCCCGATACCAGGAATAGGCTTCCGGTTCGCAATAGTGCAGAGCCCTGTCATATCGCGCTAGAAGCACGGGATCGCTATCGGCGCGAATGCCCTGATATGACTGGTAGTTCGAGGGTGCTTCGCCTGCAGAGACGCAAGCGAGGCTTAATATGGCCCCTAACGCTAACATCATTCTCATTTGCTTTGACCTCTCGCTCATGGCGCATCGAATTCTCGATCGCGAGGGTTGAGGATAATCGTCTTTTCGTTGATATCCAATCACATGCTGATGTTCGGCGCTTGAATGCGCCACTGTCGGGCAGGCAAGCATAAGTTTCACCCGCAAACCGCTTGACTTCCGGTCGCGCTGTCACACTACTGTCACGCTAAAGCATTGATCGTACGGGAGGACGAGAATGGCGATCGTGAAGAAGCAGTTCTATAAAAACCACAAGCCCAACGGCGACGAATATCTGTTCCACCTCGCCCGGGACACCGATAGCGGCGAGGTCTTCGTCATCCGCCAGTCCGACTATCTCGTCGACGGCGGCAGCGAAAAAAAGATGACCCTCTATGAATTCCTAGCCGGCGGCGGCAACCGGCAGAATGCACTGCTGCAACTGATCGGCACGCTCGTGCCGGAGTGACCGGCGCCTGCCTACGCCGGCACATTAGGGCTTCGGGATTGACTGCCACATTTCGATCGGCAAACTGCGAGGGCTTCGAAAGGACCCATTCATGCGATTCGCAGGCCTTGCTATTGGACTGACAGTGATGACCGTTGCGGCTGACGCCGCCGCACAAAATTTTCCGGCGCCCGGCGCGGTGGTGGTCAGCGGCACCTGTTCCAAGCTCGTCGTGGGCAAGCTCGATGCCTCGAAAGGCTGCAAGGGTGAGATCGCCAGCGTCACGGGGCCGGATGGCTCGGTGACGTTCATCTTTTCGTCCGGCGGCAAGATGCTTGGCTTCCAGGGCAACGGCCGCGGTATCAAGCCCGGCGCGACGAAGGGAACCGCGCAATTGCCGATCGAGGTCATCTCCACGGGCGCCGGCAACAAGATGACCGGCCAAGTCGGCGCCAAGGGCACCTGCACCTTCGCCAATCCGTATTCGGGCAAACCCGTCGCCATCGAATGTTCGGCGAAATCGACCGAGCTGAGCTTTGCCGCCAGCTTCCTGTCGAACGGCAAACCGCCGCACGGCAAATAAGCAAAGCCGCGCTCCGGGCCATGAGACCCGGAGCCTCAAAAAATATCCGGCTTCCAGCTTTTATTTTGAGCGGCCTTTGTGTTTCCCGCCGTGATTGACGTCGCCAGGTGCCTCCCGCGACAGGTCAGCGCCGCTGACATGGGCCGGCACATGCACATCTTCATGCGTTGCAGGTTGCAGCGTCAAATCGACATTGTGCGGCGGCAATACCTGCGCCTGACGAAGGACGTTTGAACGCGTCCGTTTCTGCCGGCTCGGCTCCGGCTTTGCTTCTTTCGGTCTATGATGGATGGGATGGGGGCTCATGAGAGGTCCTCCTTGTCCGCTGCTCTCTATACGACAATCAATCCGCTTCTGGATCAGTCCTGCAACGGACATCGCCCTGCCCGCCTCAAGCCCAAACGCTCCTCTTTCCCGTTTGGTTCCGGAAATTCCTATCCTGGGGAATGCGGCAGCGTCGAACCGCCGCGCCTCTTGACGGGAACCGCAATTTCACTAACTAATGGTGGTATCTCCGCGCCTTCTGACATCGGCTGCGGATTGAACTTTGGTGCCGGGCCCCTCTGGCGAGAGTTTTAACGGCGCTCTCGCGATGTCGGTACCGCCTGCAGATGAGCCGGCGGATTTCTTTTCATGAATACTCTGACCATGCCTCGCCCGCATGCCCTGTCTGGCATGCGGCCATGCCTCGCGTCCGGATACATTTTTTCCGCTTTTGAGGAGGTGCGCCCATGACGTCCTCTTCCTCCAAATCCATGCTCGGCTATTTCGGCTGGGCCTTCATCGTCACCATCGCAGGTCTCATCCTGGGCGGAGTGCTCGGCTGGAACATGACCGGCACCTTCGGCGGCCTGGCAACGGCCTTTTTCATCTGCCTGGTGCTGGCCGTGCTGGAGATATCGCTCTCGTTCGACAACGCCATCGTCAATGCCAACAAGCTGAAAGAGATGACACCGGTCTGGCAGCATCGCTTCCTGACCTGGGGCATCGTCATCGCCGTTTTCGGCATGCGAATCGTCTTTCCGCTGGCGATCGTCGCCATTGCCGCCCATATCAATCCCTGGGAGGCGCTGAAGCTCGCGGCTGCCGAACCGGAGCAATATGCCGCGATCATGCATGACGCGCATCTGCCCATCGCCGCTTTCGGCGGCACCTTCCTGATGATGGTCGGCCTCACCTATTTCTTCGATCGCGAGAAGGATGTGCACTGGATCGCCTTTGTCGAGAAGGCGATGGCGCATTTCGCCACCATCAAGGGCATCGAAATCGCCTTCGTGCTGATCCTCGTCCTGGTCTTTTCCTCCCTGCTCGGTGGCGAGGATGCGACCACATTCCTCTATGCCTCCGTCTACGGTCTCCTGACCTTCCTTCTGGTCGAGGTCCTCAGTGGCTTTCTGGATGCCTCGCAAAAGACGATGAGCGCTGCCGCGAGGGGTGGCTTCGGAGCCTTCCTCTATCTGGAAATCCTCGACGCCAGCTTCTCATTCGACGGTGTCATCGGCGCTTTCGCACTCACCCAAAACCTCTTCATCATCGCTATCGGCCTCGGTATCGGCGCCATGTATGTGCGCTCGATGACGGTCATGCTTGTAGAAAAGGGCACGCTCGCCCACTATCGTTACCTCGAGCATGGCGCCTTCTACGCCATCCTGATTCTCTCGGTGATCATGTATGTGCAAACGCTCATACATATTCCCGAGGTCGTCACCGGCCTCGGCGGCGCGGCTTTGATCGGCGTCTCGCTCTGGTCGTCGATCCGCTACAACAAGCGCAACGGCACTAGGCATGATCCAGCCGATGAAGAGCCGCGCGACAGAGCCAAGGCCTGACAAGATGATTCCCTGGCGTTGCCGCATAGAAATCGCGGCAACGCCTACATCTTTCGGCGGAAAATCCCACAACACGTATCTGGTCTCTCAACCGAAGCATAACTTTGATTGTTAGAATTTCCTCACTAAGATCGAGGAATGTTCGGAGTTGATGGTAAATTCGCGCTGGTGTTTTCCTGAAAAATATCGCAATGGCGAAAGCCAGTTGTTTAAGGGACGCAGGTGGCGATCGCATATGTTGCAGATGTCCGCGAAGCGTTCTTCAGTAAAGTGTGTAGGAGAGAGGCAGATATGGCAGCCAAAATCGTCCCAGTGATCATGGCCGGCGGCAAGGGAACACGGTTGTGGCCGCTGTCGCGTGCCTCTGCGCCAAAGCAGTTCATCCAGTTCATCGGCGACAAGACGCTCTTTCAGAGCACGTTGACGCGCGTCTCCGATCCCGAACTTTACGAAGCCCCGATCGTCCTCACCAACGAAGAATTTCGCTTCCTCGTTGCCGAACAGGCGCGTGAACTCGGGCTGAAGCTGGCTGCAGTCCTGCTGGAGCCGGTTGCCCGCAACACGGCTGCCGCCGTTGCCGCCGCCGCCACGCTCGTCAGCGAACTTTTCGGCCAGGACGCCACGATGCACGTCCTCGGCTCCGATTACGAGATCGACGCCAACGGCACCTATTTCGATTGCGTTCGAACTGCCCGCGATACCGCGCTGGAAGGCAAGCTCGTGACCTTCGGCATTACACCGACCGAGCCGGCGACCGGCTACGGCTATATCGAGAGCGGCAAGGAGCTTTCGACCGGTGCGCATGCCGTCAAGCGTTTCGTCGAAAAGCCTGCCCTGGAAAAGGCGGAGGCGATGGTCGCCAGCGGCGGGTTCTACTGGAATTCCGGCATGTTCATGTTCTCCGCCGGCCAGCTTCTCGCCGAGATGCACGAATACGCACCGGAAGTCGAAAAGGCCGCCGCCAAGGCTATTGCCAAGTCGACGCGCGACCTCGATTTCACCCGCCTCGACGCAGAAGCCTTCGTCAAAAGCCCCGACATTTCCATTGACTACGCACTGATGGAAAAGACGGAGAATGCCGCCGTCGTTCCCTCGCCCTTCACCTGGTCGGATCTCGGAAGCTGGGATTCGGTCTGGAAGACCGGCAAGCGCGACGATAACGGCAACGTGGCTGCCGGCGACACGACGCTGATCAACACCAAGAACTCGCTCGTCATGACACATGGCGTTCATCTCGCCGTGCAGGGGATGGAAGACGTCGCCGTCATCGCCAGCGAAGACGCCGTCTATGTCGGCCATCTCAAGGACAGCCAGGAAGTCGGCAAGCTGGTCAAGCTGCTCGCCAGCCAGAAGACGACGGCCAAGCTCACCGAGACGCATCCGACGTCCTATCGCCCCTGGGGCGGTTATACCTCGGTGCTGAACGGCGAACGTTTCCAGGTGAAGCGCATCTTCGTTCTGCCCGGCAAGAAGCTGTCGCTGCAGAAGCATCATCACCGTTCGGAACACTGGATTGTCGTCAAGGGCACGGCGGAGGTGACGGTCGGCGAGCACGTGCAGATGCTGCGCGAAAACGAGTCGGTCTATATCCCGCTCGGCGAAGTGCACCGCCTTTCCAACCCCGGCAAGATCCTGCTGGAATTGATCGAAGTTCAGACGGGCTCCTATCTCGGCGAAGACGACATCATCCGCCTGGTCGATGAATTCGGCAGAAGCTGAGGTTTTCGACGGCACCGATTTCAAAGCGGCGGGTGAAACCCCGCCGCTTTTATTTTTGACACCCTATGGAAGGACCCTGATTGACTGCCGAGACGCCTTGCATTCTTCCGCTGCATTGCACACACTGCCGGTGGGAACAGCAAATGCCGCACAACGTTGCGAGCTAGGCAAAGAGAAAATATGGCGATCAAAGCAAGCATTTATCATCTCACCCATTATAAATACGACAACCCGGTCCGCCTCGGCCCTCAAATCATTCGCCTGAAACCCGCGCCACATTCCAAGACACGCGTCCTCAGTCATTCGCTGAAGGTGACGCCATCAAATCATTTCGTGAATTTGCAGCAGGACCCCTACGGCAATTATCTCGCCCGCTTCGTCTTTCCCGATCCGGTGACCGAGTTGAAGATCGAGGTCGATCTCGTTGCCGATATGACGGTCTACAATCCCTTCGACTTCTTCGTCGAAGAGGAAGCGACTAAGTGGCCTTTCGACTATCCCGAGACCATCAGCGAAGATCTGTCGATCTACATGAAGCCGGAGGAGCCGGGGCCGCGCCTTGCCGCTTTCCTTTCAACCCTCGACCGCTCCGAACAGCGCACCGTCGACATGATCGTCGGCCTCAATGCGCGGCTGCAGCATGAAATCGGCTACGTCATCCGCCTGGAAACCGGCGTACAAACGCCGGAAGAGACGCTGGAAAAGGCAAAGGGCTCCTGTCGCGATACGAGCTGGCTGCTCGTCCAGATTCTCCGCCATCTCGGCCTCGCCGCACGCTTCGTTTCCGGCTATCTCATTCAGCTCACGCCGGATCTGAAGGCGCTCGATGGGCCCTCGGGTACGGAACACGACTTTACCGACCTGCATGCCTGGGCGGAGGTCTATCTTCCCGGCGCCGGCTGGGTGGGTCTCGACCCGACCTCAGGCCTGCTGACCGGCGAGAGCCATATTCCGCTCGCCGCCACACCGCATTACCGCAACGCGGCACCGATCTCCGGCGGTTATTTCGGTGAGGCCAAGACCGAATTCGATTTCGACATGACGGTTGCCCGCGTTGCCGAGCATCCGCGCATCACCAAGCCCTTCTCCGATGAAAGCTGGGAAGCTCTGAACGCGCTCGGCGAAAAGGTCGACACCATCCTCAGGCAAGACGATGTGCGCCTGACCATGGGCGGCGAGCCGACCTTCGTCTCGATCGACGACTTCCAGTCCGATGAATGGAACACAGCCGCGGTCGGCCCGACCAAGCGCGAAAAGGCCGATAATCTGATCCGCCGCCTGCGCGAGCGCTTCGCGCCGAACGGCTTCCTGCATTACGGCCAGGGCAAATGGTATCCCGGCGAAAGTCTGCCGCGCTGGACCTTCTCGCTCTACTGGCGGCGCGACGGCCTGCCGATCTGGTCGAACCCCGACCTGATCGCCAACGAGGGCCGCAACTACAGCGTTACCGAGGACGATGCCGGTCGCCTCCTGACGGCGATCGCCGGCGAGCTCGATATCGAGCCCGACTACGTGGCGCCGGCTTTCGAAGACCCGGCCGAATGGCTGGTCAAGGAAGCGAACCTGCCCGACAATGTCGACCCGTCCAACTCGAAGCTGAAGGATCCGGAGGAACGCTCGCGCATGGCCCGCGTCTTCGAGCGCGGGCTGACGCGACCGACGGGCTATATTCTGCCGATACAGGCCTGGAATGCGCGCGCCAGCGGCCGTCGCTGGGTCAGTGAGAAATGGCGCACCCGCCGCGGCCGCATCTTCCTTATGCCCGGCGACAGCCCGGTCGGCTATCGCCTGCCGCTGAATTCGCTCGGCTGGATACCGGCATCGCAATATCCCTACATCAACCCGATGGACCCGACGATCCCGCGCGAGGCACTGCCGGATTACGGTCAGGACAAGGGCCGGCCGCTGCAAGCCGCCCATTTCCAGCCCTTTGCCGGCCAGCAGCCGACCATGCCGCAATCGATCGACGAGATCGGCGGCTATGTCCGCACCGCGATCTCGGTCGAGCGGCGCGACGGGCGCCTCTGCATCTTCATGCCGCCGACGGTCAGCGTCGAGGATTACCTCGACCTCGTCGCCTCCGCCGAACGCGCGGCCGCGGCCCTGAACCTGCCTGTTCACATCGAAGGCTATCCGCCACCCCAGGACGAGCGCATCAACGTGATCCGCGTCGCTCCCGATCCCGGCGTGATCGAAGTCAACATTCATCCGGCTTCGAGCTGGCAGGAATGTGTCGATATCACCACCGCGGTCTATGAAGAGGCCCGGCAAACGCGCCTCGGCACCGACAAATTCATGATCGACGGCCGCCACACCGGCACCGGCGGCGGCAACCACGTCGTCGTCGGCGGCGCCAATCCGAACGACAGCCCGTTCCTGCGCCGGCCGGACCTTTTGAAGAGCCTGGTGCTGCATTGGCAACGCCACCCCTCGCTCTCCTATCTGTTCTCCGGCCTGTTCATCGGCCCAACCAGCCAGGCGCCGCGCATCGACGAGGCACGTCACGACAGCCTCTACGAACTGGAGATCGCGCTGGCGCAGGTGCCGGCACCCGGTCGCGGCATCCCGCCGCTGCCCTGGCTCGTCGACCGCCTGTTCCGCAACCTTCTGACCGACGTCAGCGGCAACACGCACCGCTCGGAAATCTGCATCGACAAGCTGTTTTCCCCGGATGGACCGACCGGCCGCCTTGGCCTGGTGGAACTCCGTGGCTTCGAAATGCCGCCGAACGCCCGCATGAGCCTTGCCCAGCAATTGCTGGTCCGCGCCCTCATCGCCCGTTTCTGGCGCAATCCGATCGACGGCAAGTTCGTCCGCTGGGGAACAGCGCTGCACGACCGCTTCATGCTGCCGCATCATATCTGGCAGGATTTCCTCGATGTGCTGACGGATCTTCGGGAAAACGGCTTCGACCTTCGTCCCGAATGGTTCCAGGCGCAGCTCGAATTCCGTTTCCCCTTCTGCGGCGAAGTCGAATACGAAGGCAGCAAGCTGGAACTGCGCCAGGCCTTGGAGCCCTGGCATGTCATGGGTGAGGAAGGCGCGATCGGCGGCACCGTCCGTTATGTCGATTCGTCGGTGGAGCGGCTGCAGGTGCGGTTCGAAACCAACAATCCCTCGCGTTATGTCGTCGCCTGCAACGGCCGCGCCGTGCCGCTGACGCCCACGGGCGCCTCGGGCGTTTCCATCGCCGGCGTCCGTTATAAGGCCTGGCATCCGGCCTCGGGCCTGCACCCGGTTCTGCCGATCGATACACCTCTGACCTTCGACATTTATGATACATGGTCGAAGCGTTCGATCGGCGGCTGTATCTATCATGTTGCCCATCCCGGCGGCCGGAACTATGACACCTTCCCTGTCAATGGCAATGAGGCCGAAGCGCGGCGTTTGGCGCGATTCGAACCTTGGGGACATACGGCGGGCGGTTATAATCTGCGCACAGAATCAGTGTCGGGAGAATTTCCGCTGACGCTCGATCTGAGGCGGCCGATAGGAGTTTGAAACGGGCATACGCATGGTGGGGAAGAAACCAGCGACGGAACGGCGGGACGAGGTAAGGGCTGGCATCGGCAACTATCCGGCATTTGCCTATTCCGCCATGCCCGGCGTCGCCGACGAAATGGTCGACAATACCGGAGCGGTACGGCCGGTCTGGCAAAATCTGCTGGCCGCGCTCGCGCGCATGCCGGAAAAGGAGCTCCTGGAGCGTTTCGCCCGCGCCGACCGCTATCTGCGCGACGCTGGCGTTTTCTACCGCGCCTATGGAGCGACAGGCGTCAGCGAACGCAACTGGCCGATTTCGCACATTCCCGTTCTGATCGACGAGCGCGAATGGCAGACGCTGTCGGCCGGCCTGCAGCAACGCGCCGATCTGCTGGAGGAGGTCATCGCCGATATCTATGGCGATAACCGGCTGGTCAACGAAGGCTTGCTGCCGCCGGCGCTGATCGCCGCCAACCCGGAATTCTTGCGGCCGCTCGCCGGTGTCAAACCCGCGAACGGGCACTATCTCCACTTCCTGGCCTTCGAGATCGGCCGTGGTCCGGACGGCAATTGGTGGGTGCTGGCCGACCGTGCCCAGGCTCCGTCGGGTGCCGGTTTCGCGCTGGAGACCCGCGTCGCCACCACGCGCGCTTTCTCCGATATCTATGCAGAGACAAAAGTGCATCGTCTCGCATCCTTCTTCGGCGCCTTCCGCGACGCGTTGCAGGGTGCAAAGCGCGGCACGACCGATCGCATCGCTGTCCTGACGCCGGGCCCCGCCAACGAGACCTACTACGAACACGCCTATATTGCCCGCTACCTCGGCTTCATGCTGCTCGAAGGCGAGGACATTACCGTCGTCAACGATCAACTGATGGTGCGTACCGTCGCGGGCTTGAGGCCGATCAGCGTGCTCTGGCGGCGCCTCGATGCATCCTATGCGGACCCGCTGGAGCTCAATCAGCAATCCCATATCGGCACGCCCGGCATGATCGAGGCGCTGAGGGCGCAAACCGTCACCATCGTCAACGCGCTCGGTTCGGGCATTCTGGAAACCCGCGCCCTGCTCGCCTTCATGCCCACCATCTGCCGGCATCTGCGTGGCGAGGACCTGAAGCTGCCGTCGATCGCTACCTGGTGGTGCGGACAGAAGACCGAGCGCGAACATGTCGCCGCACATATCGAAAAAATGGTGATCGGCCCGGCCTATTCCTGCATGCCCTTCTTCGACGACAATGGCCAGTCAGTGCTAGGCTCGACGCTGCGCACCACCGCCAAGGAATCGATTACCGACTGGCTGCGGACGGACGGCCACAAGCTGGTTGGCCAGGAGGTCGTCACCCTCTCGACGACTCCTGCCTGGGTAAACGGCAAACTGCTGCCGCGGCCGATGAGCCTGCGCGTCTTTGCCGCCCGCACCGAAAACGGCTGGCAGATCATGCCGGGCGGCTTTGCCCGCATCGGCAGCGGCGACGATGTTGCCGCCATCGCCATGCAGTCCGGCGGCTCGGCAGCCGATGTCTGGATCGTCTCCGACAAGCCGGTGGAGCGCCACACGCTGTTGCCGGCCGAAGAGACCTTCACCCGCAACATGCCCGGCAGCCTGCCGAGCCGCGCCGCTGACAACCTCTTCTGGCTCGGCCGCTATATCGAACGCGCCGAAGGGGCCTTGCGCATCCTGCGCGCCTGGCACGGCCGCTTTGCCGAAGCCGCCGACCCCACTCAGCCGCTGCTTGCCGCTGTCAGCGCCTATCTAGCGGCCGTCGATATCGATACCAAGGAAGCCGTGCCGGAAAGCCTGCTGCGCAATATCGATAGCGCCGTCTATTCGGCCAGCAACATCCGCGACCGCTTCTCGCCGGACGGCTGGCTGGCGCTGAACGATCTCGCCAAGACCGCCCGTCGCTTCAAGGAAAAGGTCAAATCCGGCGACGACGCCAGTCACGCGATGACGATCCTCCTGCGTAAGCTCGCGGGCTTTGCCGGTCTCGTGCATGAAAACATGTATCGTTTCACTGGCTGGCGCTTCCTGTCGCTCGGCCGTTATATCGAGCGCGGACTGCATATGACGCGCCTGCTCGGCTACATGTCCGGCCCGGAGGCGCCCGACGGCGCGCTCGACATGCTGCTCGAAATCGGCGACAGCGTGATGACCCATCGCCGCCGCTACAACGTCAATACCGCTCGGTTGACGGTGACCGATCTGCTGGCGCTCGATCCACTCAACCCGCGCTCGATTCTCTTCCAGATGAACGAAATCCATCGGGAAGTGGAGCAATTGCCGAACGCCTTCGTCAACGGCCAGATGTCGCCCTTCTACCGCGAAGCCATGCGGCTGCATTCGGGCCTGGCCGTTATGACGCCGGAGGCCATGAACGACGAGGTCTACAAAAAGCTGGAACGGGAGCTGGAGCATCTCTCCGATCTCCTGGCCCAGACCTATCTCGGATGATGTGATGCTTTACGACCTCTCGCTGCACATGGGCTATATCTACGACGTGCCGGCCAGCGGCGCGCGTCATATCGTGCGCGTGCTGCCGCTGTCGCTCGCCAACCGCCAGCGCTTGATTGCCGGCTCGCTGAAAGTCACGCCCCATCCGGACGAGCAGTCGAACTTCACCGATTTTTTCCAGCATCCAGCGACTTCGATCCTGGTGCGCAACCCCCATGAAAAGCTCGACATCCGCATGCAGGCGCGGGTGCAGGTCGAGAGCCAGCCGGTCTCCGCCGACTTCTCGCCCGTACTTGCCAAACTGCCGGATGAAATCAGCGACTGCTGGTCGATCGAGCCATCCTCGCCGCATCATTTCATCGGCACAAGCCCGCGTCTGCCGGAGACGACGGAGATCGCCGACTATGCCCGGCAATGGGCGACGACCAATCTGACGGTGATGCAGATCGCCCACGCCGTCTGCGCCCAGATCCACAAGGATTTCCTCTACGACCCCAAGGCGACGACGGTCGACACCGCGCCGAAAGAGGCATTCCGCCTGAAACGCGGCGTCTGCCAGGATTTCGCGCATGTCATGATCATCGCGTTGCGTAGCCTCGGCATTCCGGCCGGCTATGTCAGCGGCTTCCTGCGCACCATCCCGCCGCCCGGCAAGGAGCGGCTGGAAGGCGCCGACGCCATGCATGCCTGGGTGCGCATCTGGTGCGGTGAAACGGCGGGCTGGATCGAGCTCGATCCAACCAACAATATCCCTGCCGGAACCGACCATATCGTCGTCGCCTACGGCCGCGACTATTCCGACGTCGCCCCCGTCATCGGTGTGCTGAAGAGCTATGGGACCCAGAAGACGGTGCAGGCCGTCGACGTCATTCCATTAAAGCAGTAGTTTCGAATACAACCCTAAATCGGAAATATTCGCGTCATTTGCTAAAAGTCGAATGATCATCTCAACGCCGTCCTTAGAGTTTTCGCCGATAGTCGCGGTTCTGGGGCATATACTTTTTGGGCGGACGTGATGATCACTTGTTCGAGCAAATTCCGTGGCATTCAACATCTTTTGCGCGATCGCGCCGGCAATTTCGGCATATTGACCGCGCTAGCCATTCCCGTCCTCGCGGCCGCGGCTGGCGTTGCGGTCGATGTTTCCAATATGGCTGTAACGGACAGCCAACTGCAGGAAGCGACCGATGCGGCGGCCCTTGCCACGGCAACGGCACTTGCCAATGGCAGTGCGACGACATCCAACGCCCAGCAACTGGCCGCTGACTTCGTGACCGGGCAGATGTCGAATTATCTTGCCGGCGATGCGAGTGCCACCAGCGCACTCAGGGCCGGCACGACCGCAACGGTGACGAAAACGACCGATTCGTCAGGCAATGCCAGCTATTCCGTCGTTGTGAACGCGTCCTATGCGATGCCGGTGAACGGCATGACCCGCATGCTAGGCCTCACCACGATGAATGTCGGCGCATCGAGCACGTCGGTCAGTGGCAACAATACATCCACGCAAAAGAATCCGCTGTCCATGTATTTCGTTCTCGACCGTTCCGGCTCGATGGACGAACCAACGGACACGGTCAACACCGAGCAGCCGACGACGACGTACACATACGCCTGCACGACGACCAACTCGAAAGGCAAGACCGTCAATAGTACCTGCACGGGTACGCAAACCAATTATTACACCAAGCTTCAATCGCTGAAGATCGCTACAGCGAACTTGGCGGCACAATTGAACACGGCCGACCCCAACAGCATGTATGTTCGCACCGGCGCCGACTCCTACAATTCCAGCGCCCAGACGCCGACGGCGCTCGCCTGGGGTACCAGCGGCGTCACCAGCTACGTCAACAACCTGACAGCAAGCGGCACGACAAACTCGGCGCCTGCATTCACGGCTGCAGTGACCGCCCTCACGATGGCATCCACGACGCCGGGGCTCACGAACGAACAGTTGCAGCATAAGAACAAGAACGGCTCAACGAACCCGAGCACCTATATCGTCTTCATGACCGACGGCGACAACAACGTGGCAAGCGCCGACGCAAACACCAAGATCCAGTGCGATGCGGCACGCACTGCCGGCATCCATGTCTACACGATCGCCTTCATGGCGCCCGCAAACGGCCAGGCTCTGCTGAAGTACTGCGCAACGTCGGCCTCCGACTACTTCACGCCGCAGAATGCAGCAGACCTGTTCAGCGCCTTTTCGTCGATTGCAACGCAGGCGTCAAAGAAAATGACGCTCCTGACCAAATAACAACCGGAGCGCGACGCACCGGAAACTATGAATAGATCGTAAAAACGAAAGCCGCTCCAGAATAATCCGGGGCGGCTTTCGCGCGTTAGCTAATCCGGCGATAAGAGCCGGAAAAACAATCGGAATCAAGTCTTTTTAGCGCTTTGAGAGCATTTGCCCGGTATTTTCGCATCTGCCGAATTCACTTGTTGCAACGGCTTTACATCGGTGCATAAACTGCTAGGTAAAGGCGATGGCAATTTGATTTATCAGGCGTAACGCCCTGAATATAAATCACAAATGGCGAGACTTGATAGTATGAATAACTTGACCAAGGCCAATCTCCCCGTTCCTGCTCCGCGCAGTTCCCACCCCGAAATCCTTGCGGAAGAAATCATCGAGCGCCTGACCTATCGCATCGGCAAGGATGCAAAAGTGGCCAAGCCGCACGATTGGTTGACGGCGACGATCCTTGTCATTCGCGACCGTGTCATCGACAAATGGATGGAATCGACCCGCAAGGTGTACGAGACCGGTGCCAAGCGCGTCTACTATCTATCCCTCGAATTCCTCATTGGCCGCCTGATGCGCGACGCTGTGTCGAACCTCGGCCTGATGGAGGAGATCACCAATGCGCTCTCCTCGCTCGGCGTCGACATCCGCGTCATCGCCGGCCTTGAGCCGGACGCAGCGCTCGGCAATGGCGGCCTTGGCCGTCTCGCCGCCTGCTTCATGGAATCTATGGCGACCGTCGATGTGCCGGCCTATGGCTACGGCATTCGCTACGTCCACGGCCTGTTCCGCCAGCAGATGGCCGACGGCTGGCAGGTGGAACTGCCGGAAACCTGGCTTGCCCACGGCAATCCATGGGAATTCGAGCGTCAGGAAAGCGCCTATGAAATCGGTTTCGGCGGCGCCGTCGAATTCGTCAGCGGCCATGACGACCAGCCGCGCTATGTCTGGAAGCCGGCCGAACGCGTCATCGCCGCCGCCTTCGATACGCCCGTCGTCGGTTGGCGCGCCAAGCGCGTCAACACACTGCGCCTCTGGTCGGCACAGCCGATCGACCCGATCCTGCTCGACGCCTTCAATGCCGGCGACCATATCGGCGCGCTCCGCGAAAGCAACAAGGCGGAAAGCCTGACCCGCGTTCTCTACCCCGCCGACGCGACGCCCGCCGGCCAGGAACTGCGTCTGCGCCAGGAATTCTTCTTCTCGTCGGCCTCGCTGCAGGACATCCTGCGCCGCCATCTGCAGCAGTATGACGATCTCACCAATCTCGCCGACAAGGTCGCGATCCAACTGAACGACACCCATCCGGCCGTTTCCGTCGCCGAAATGATGCGCCTTCTGGTCGATGTTCACGGCATGGAGTTCGACGCAGCCTGGGATATCACCCGCAACACCTTCGGCTACACCAACCACACGCTTCTTCCGGAAGCGCTTGAAAGCTGGCCGGTGCCGCTGTTCGAACGGCTGCTGCCCCGCCACATGCAGATCGTCTATGCGATCAATGCCAAGATCCTGGTCGAAGCCCGCAAGGCCCGCAATTTCAGCGACGCAGAAATCCGCTCGATCTCGCTGATCGATGAAAATGGCGACCGCCGCCTGCGCATGGGCAATCTCGCTTTCGTCGGCTCGCACTCGATCAATGGCGTCTCGGCGCTTCACACCGACCTGATGAAGGTCACGGTCTTCTCTGATCTCCACAAGCTTTACCCGGATCGCATCAACAACAAGACCAACGGCATCACGCCACGCCGCTGGCTGATGCAATGCAATCCGGGCCTGACCAACCTCGTGCGCGAAACCATCGGCGACGCGTTCCTCGACGATGCGGAAAAGCTGAAGCCGCTCGACCAATTCGCCCGCGACAGCGCCTTCCAAGAGAAGTTCGCCGCCGTCAAACGCGCCAACAAGGTGCAGCTTTCCAATCTCGTCGCCAGCCGCATGGGCATCAAGCTCGACCCCAACGCGATGTTCGACATCCAGATCAAGCGCATCCATGAATACAAGCGCCAGCTTCTGAACATCATCGAAGCCATCGCGCTTTATGATCAGATCCGCTCGCACCCGGAACTGGACTGGCAGCCGCGCGTAAAGCTGTTCGCCGGCAAGGCGGCGCCGAGCTATCACAACGCCAAGCTGATCATCAAGCTGATCAACGATGTCGCCCGCGTCATCAACCACGACCCTTCGGTGCGTGGCCTGCTGAAGGTCGTCTTCGTGCCGAACTACAACGTTTCGCTCGCCGAGGTTATGGTTCCTGCTGCGGACCTTTCCGAGCAGATTTCGACCGCCGGCATGGAGGCATCCGGCACCGGCAATATGAAATTCGGCCTCAACGGCGCCTTGACCATCGGCACGCTGGACGGCGCCAACGTCGAAATGCGCGACAATGTCGGTGAAGACAACATCGTGATCTTCGGCCTGAAAGCCGACGAGGTCGCCAATCTGCGCAGCGACGGCCACGATCCCCGCGCCGTCATCGAACGTTCGCGCGAATTGGCGCAGGCCCTTTCGGCCATCGCGTCTGGTGTCTTCTCCCCGGACGACCGCAGCCGTTATGCCGGCCTGATCGACGGCATCTACGCCCATGACTGGTTCATGGTCGCAGCCGATTTCGACGCCTACGCCGCCGCTCAGCGCCAGGTCGACACCCTCTGGGCCAATCCCTCCGAGTGGTACGCGAAGACGATCAACAACACCGCTCGGATGGGCTGGTTCTCCTCCGATCGCACGATCCGCCAATACGCCAAGGAAATCTGGAGAGCCGGATGAAAAAGCCGAAAAGACCCGCTGACGGCACCGCCTTGAGGGACATTTCGGCAGACGAGATTGCTGCAATTCTCGCAGGCACACATTCCGATCCATTCGCCGTCCTCGGCGTCCATCGGACGGATAATGGGTTCATCGCCCGTTGCTTCATTCTCGGCGCAGAAGCCGTCACCGCCACGGCGTTGGACGGCTCCGTCATCGGCGAGCTGGATCGTCTCGATCCAGCCGGGTTCTTTTCCGGTAATATCACGGTCACCAAGCAGCAGCCGGTGCGCTATCGCGCCCGGCGCGGCGATTCCGAATGGGCGGTGACCGATCCCTACAGCTTCGGCCCGGTTCTCGGTCCGATGGACGATTACTTCGTCCGCGAGGGTACCCATCTGCGTTTGTTCGACAAGATGGGCGCTCACCTCTTGAAGCACGAAGGCGTACAGGGCTTTCACTTTGCCGTCTGGGCGCCGAATGCGCAGCGCGTTTCTGTGGTTGGCGACTTCAACAATTGGGACGGCCGCCGGCATGTCATGCGCTTTCGCTCGGACTCCGGCATCTGGGAAATCTTCGCGCCAGACGTTCCAGCCGGCGTCGCCTACAAGTTCGAAATCCGCGGCCATGACGGCGTGCTCCTGCCGTTGAAGGCCGATCCCTTCGCCCGTCGCAGCGAACTCCGGCCGAAGACCGCTTCGGTCACCGCCACCGAAATGACCCAGGTCTGGGAAGACGAGGCCCATCTCGAACATTGGGCCAGTGTCGATAAGCGCCGCCAGCCGATCTCGATCTACGAGGTGCATGCCGCCTCATGGCAGCGCCGCGACGATGGTTCCATGCTCTCCTGGGACGAGCTTGCCTCGCGCCTCATTCCCTATTGCGTCGACATGGGCTTCACCCATATCGAATTCCTGCCGATCACCGAACATCCTTACGATCCGTCCTGGGGCTATCAGACCACCGGCCTCTATGCACCGACGGCCCGTTTCGGCGAACCGGAAGGCTTGGCGCGCTTCGTCAACGGCTGTCACAAGGTCGGCATCGGCGTCATTCTCGATTGGGTGCCGGCGCATTTCCCGACCGACGAACACGGCCTCGGCTGGTTCGACGGTACCGCGCTCTACGAGCATGAAGATCCGCGCAAGGGCTTCCATCCCGACTGGAACACGGCGATCTACAATTTCGGTCGCACCGAAGTTCTCGCCTACCTGCAGAACAATGCGCTCTATTGGGCCGAGAAATTTCATCTCGACGGCGTGCGCGTCGACGCCGTCGCCTCGATGCTCTACCTCGACTATTCCCGCAAGCACGGCGAATGGATCCCGAACGAATATGGCGGCAACGAGAACCTGGAAGCGGTTCGCTTCCTGCAATCGATGAACACCAGGCTTTATGGTTCGCACCCGGGCGTGATGACCATCGCGGAGGAATCGACCTCCTGGCCGAAAGTCTCGCAGCCGGTCCACGAAGGCGGCCTTGGCTTCGGCTTCAAGTGGAATATGGGCTTCATGCACGACACGCTGAGCTATCTCGCCCGCGAGCCCGTGCATCGCAGATATCACCACAACGAACTGACCTTCGGCCTGATCTATGCTTTCTCGGAAAATTTCGTTCTGCCGCTCTCCCATGACGAAGTGGTGCACGGAAAAGGTTCGCTGATTGCCAAGATGGCGGGTGACGATTGGCAGAAATTTGCCAACCTGCGCGCCTATTACGCTTTCATGTGGGGCTATCCGGGCAAGAAGCTGTTGTTCATGGGCCAGGAATTCGCGCAATGGAGCGAGTGGAGCGAAGCCCGTGCGCTGGATTGGAACCTTCTGCAGTACCGCATGCATGAAGGCATGCGACGCCTGGTGCGTGATCTCAACTTCACCTATCGCAGCAAAGCAGCGCTGCATGCCCGGGACTGCGAGGGCGAAGGTTTCGAGTGGTTGATCGTCGATGACTTTGAGAATTCGGTCTTTGCCTGGCTGCGCAAGGCGCCGGGCGAAAAGCCGGTCGCGGTCATCACCAATTTCACGCCGGTCTACCGCGAGAATTACACTTTGCGCCTCCCGGCTGAGGGGCGGTGGCGCGAAATATTGAACACCGATGCCGATATTTACGGTGGCAGCGGCAAGGGCAATGGCGGGCGCGTGCAGGCCGTCAGTGCGGGCGGAGGCATACAAGCGACGATAACGCTACCTCCCCTGGCGACGATCATGCTTGAACCGGAATCTTGAGATCATCACAGACAGGGAGGACTGAAATGGTAGAAAAACGTATCCAGCCACTGGCCCGCGACGCCATGGCCTACGTTCTTGCCGGTGGCCGGGGCAGCCGCCTGAAAGAGCTGACCGACCGCCGCGCCAAACCTGCCGTCTACTTCGGCGGCAAGGCTCGCATCATTGATTTCGCGCTGTCCAACGCGCTGAACTCCGGTATCCGTCGCATCGGCGTCGCCACCCAATACAAGGCGCACTCCCTTATTCGCCACCTGCAGCGCGGCTGGAACTTCCTGCGTCCAGAGCGCAACGAAAGCTTCGACATCCTGCCAGCCAGCCAGCGCGTTTCCGAAACGCAGTGGTACGAAGGCACGGCCGACGCCGTCTATCAGAACATCGACATCATCGAGCCCTATGGTCCTGAATACATGGTCATCCTTGCCGGCGACCATATTTACAAGATGGACTATGAGTGGATGCTGCAGCAGCACGTCGATTCCGGCGCCGATGTCACCATCGGCTGCCTCGAAGTGCCGCGCATGGATGCCGTCGGCTTCGGCGTCATGCATGTCGACGAGAAGGACCGGATCATCGACTTCGTCGAGAAGCCGGCGGACCCGCCGGGCATTCCCGGCAATCCCGATTTCGCGCTGGCGTCGATGGGCATCTACGTCTTCCACACGAAGTTCCTGATCGAGTGCCTGCGCCGCGATGCTGCCGATCCGAATTCCAGCCGCGACTTCGGCAAGGATATCATCCCCTACATCGTCAAGAACGGCAAAGCCGTCGCCCATCGCTTCACGCAGTCCTGCGTGCGCTCCGATTTCGAGCGCGAAGCCTATTGGCGCGATGTCGGTACGGTCGACGCCTACTGGCAGGCCAATATCGACCTCACCGCCGTGGTGCCGGAACTCGACATCTACGACAAGTCCTGGCCGATCTGGACCTATGCCGAAATCACCCCGCCGGCCAAGTTCGTCCATGACGACGAGGACCGCCGCGGTTCGGCCGTCTCCTCCGTCGTTGCCGGCGACTGCATCATCTCCGGCGCAAGCCTGTCGAACAGCCTGCTGTTTACCGGCGTGCGCGCCAACTCCTATTCCAAGCTGGAAGGGGCCGTCGTGCTGCCGAGCGTCAAGATCGGCCGTCGCGCCCAGCTAAAGAATGTCGTCATCGACCATGGCGTCACCATTCCGGAAGGCCTGGTGGTCGGCGAAGATCCGGAACTGGACGGCAAACGCTTCCGCCGCACGGAAAGTGGTATCTGCCTGATCACCCAGACGATGATCGACAAGCTGGATATCTGACATATGAAAGTTCTTTCGGTTTCGTCCGAAGTCTTCCCTTTGATCAAGACAGGGGGCCTGGCCGATGTGGCCGGCGCCCTGCCTATCGCTCTCAAGCCCTACGGCGTCGAAACGAAGACCCTGATCCCGGGCTATCCCGCCGTTATGAAGGCCATTCGCAATCCGGTGGCCCGTCTCGAGTTTTCCGACCTGCTCGGTGAAAAAGCGACGGTCTTCGAAGCCGAGCATGACGGAATTTCCCTCCTCGTCCTCGACGCACCGGCCTACTATAACCGCACCGGCGGCCCCTATGTCGACGCTGCCGGCAAGGATTATCCCGACAACTGGCAGCGTTTCGCTGCCCTGTCGCTCGCCGGCGCGGAAATCGCCGCCGGTCTGCTGCCCGGCTGGCGGCCGGATCTGGTGCATGTCCATGACTGGCAATCGGCCATGGTGCCGGTCTACATGCGTTACTACCCAACACCGGAACTGCCGAGCGTCCTCACCGTTCACAACATCGCCTTCCAAGGCCAGTTCGGCGCCGACATCTTCCCCGGCCTGCGTCTGCCGGCGCATGCTTTTTCGATCGAAGGTGTCGAGTATTACGGCGACGTCGGCTTCCTGAAGGGCGGCCTTCAGACCGCTCTTGCCCTGACCACCGTCAGCCCTTCCTATGCGGAGGAAATCCTGACGCCGGAATTCGGCATGGGCCTGGAGGGCGTCATCGCCAGCCGGGCAAACAGCCTGCATGGAATTGTGAATGGCATCGACGACGGTATCTGGAACCCGGAAACCGATCCGATGATCGCGCAGACCTATGGCGCCACGACGCTGAAAGACCGCGCCGCGAACCGCAAGCTCGTGGTCGAGCATTTTGGTCTGGACGATGATGACGGCCCGATTTTCTGCGTCGTCAGCCGTTTGACCTGGCAGAAGGGCATGGATCTGCTTGCCCGTATTTCCAGCGATATCGTCCGGATGGGCGGCAAACTCGCTATCCTCGGCGCCGGCGATGCCGCCCTCGAAGGCGCGCTTTTCGCCGCCGCCGGCCGTCATCGCGGCCGCGTCGGCGTTTCCGCCGGCTATAATGAACCGATGTCGCATCTGATGCAGGCCGGCTGCGACGCCATCATCATTCCGTCCCGCTTCGAACCCTGTGGCCTCACGCAGCTTTATGGCTTACGCTATGGCTGCCTGCCGATCGTTGCGCGTACGGGTGGCCTCAACGACACCATCATAGATGCCAACCACGCCGCGCTGCAGGCAAAAGTCGCGACCGGCATTCAGTTTTCGCCCATCACTGCCGATGGGCTGCTGCAAGCCGTACGCCGCGCCATGCACCTTTTCCAGGATCGAAAGGTCTGGACGCAGATGCAAAAGCAGGGCATGAAATCCGACGTATCCTGGGGCAAGAGCGCAGAACGCTATGCAGCCCTCTACTCCAGCCTTGTCTCGAGAGGCGCTTAATCAGATGATTAAAACCATTCCCACCAAACCCTATGCGGATCAGAAGCCTGGCACGTCAGGCCTCCGGAAGAAAGTTCCCGTATTCCAGCAGCCGAATTACGCTGAGAACTTCATCCAGTCGATTTTCGATTCGCTCGAAGGCTACCAGGGCAAATGCCTGGTCATCGGCGGCGACGGCCGCTACTACAATCGCGAAGTCATCCAGAAGGCCATCAAGATGGCCGCCGCCAATGGCTTCGGCAAGGTGATGGTCGGCAAGGGCGGCATTCTCTCCACGCCCGCCGCCTCAAACATCATCCGCAAATACAAGGCGTTCGGCGGCATCGTGCTGTCGGCGAGCCACAATCCCGGCGGCCCGACCGAGGATTTCGGCATCAAGTACAATATTGGCAATGGCGGCCCGGCGCCGGAAAAGATCACCGATGCGATCTATGAGCGCACCAAGATCATCGAAAGCTATAAGATCGCCGATTTCGCCGACATCAATCTCGACCGCATCGGCCGTGAAGACGTTGGCGGGATGATCGTCTCGGTCATCGACCCGGTCGAAGACTATGCTGCTTTGATGGAAGAGCTGTTCGATTTCGGCGCCATCCGCAACCTCATCAGCCTCGGCTTCCGCCTCTGCTTCGACGCAATGAGCGCGGTGACCGGCCCCTATGCCAAGGAAATCTTCGAAATCCGCCTCGGCGCACCGGGCGGCTCGGTCCGCAATTTCCTGCCGCTGCCGGATTTCGGCGGCCATCACCCCGATCCGAATCTCGTCTATTGCAAAGAGCTCTATGACGAGATGATGGGCGATGATGCGCCCGATTTCGGCGCGGCATCCGACGGCGACGGCGACCGCAACCTGATTATCGGCAAGGGCATCTATGTCACGCCGTCGGACAGCCTCGCGATCCTCGCCGCCAATGCCAATCTGGCGCCAGGCTATTCGCATGGCATCGTCGGTATCGCCCGCTCCATGCCGACAAGCGGCGCCGCCGACCGCGTCGCGGAAAAGCGCGGCATCGGTATCTACGAGACCCCGACCGGCTGGAAATTCTTCGGCAATCTGCTTGACGCCGGCATGGCGACGATCTGCGGCGAGGAAAGCTCCGGCACCGGTTCCAACCATGTCCGCGAAAAGGACGGCCTCTGGGCCGTGCTGCTCTGGCTCAACATTCTTGCGGTGCGCGGCGAAAGCGTCATCGATATCGTCACCCAGCATTGGGCGACCTATGGCCGCAACTATTATTCGCGGCATGACTACGAAGGCGTCGATACCGATGCCGCCAATGGCCTGATCGACGCCTTGCGCGAAAAGCTGCCGACCCTGCCGGGCACGCAGTTTGGCGATCTCACCGTTTCCGCCGCCGACGACTTTGCCTATCACGATCCGATCGACAAGTCGGTCAGCCAGCACCAGGGCATCCGCATCCTGTTCGAGGGCGGCTCCCGCGTCGTCTTCCGCCTTTCGGGCACCGGCACGACGGGTGCGACGCTGCGCGTCTACATCGAGCGCTACGAGCCCGATCCGACTCGCCACAACATCGAGACGCAGGAAGCGCTTGCCGACCTCATCGCCGCCGCTCAGGATATCGCCGATATTAAGGGCCGCACCGGCCGCGATGCACCGACGGTGATTACCTGATCCCTACGATCTAAGCCCCTTCTCCCCGCAATGCGGGGAGAAGGTGGCCAGAAGCCGCCGAACGACGGGAAGCAGCGACCGGTCGGATGAGGGGCCTTCTCAAGATTCACCGCGACTGCGCAATTTGCCGGGCGCTCCGCCCCCTCACCCTAGCCTTCTCCCGCAGGCGGAGAGAGGACCACCTCTAGCCATCCGGAAAGCCCGCGAAGACATGTCCGAGCCGACAATCCGCAGCCTTGGCGCGACCCTCACCAACTCGGGTGTCGAATTTGCCGTCGCGTCCAAACATGCCGAGAAGATCGAGCTTTGCCTGTTCGATGCCGAGGGCGGAGAAGAGATTGCGCGTCTGCCGATGAAGCGCGAAGGCGAGGAGCATCGTCTGGCAGTCGATGGCATCAAGGAAGGCACGCGCTACGGTTTCCGCGCCCATGGTACATACGACCCGAACCAGGGTCTGTGGTTCGATCCGTCGAAGCTGCTTGTCGATCCCTATGCCAAGGAAATCGACCGGCCCTTCCGCTACGATCCTCGCCTCGGCACGTTCGGCGAGGATACGCAGGATCTGATACCGAGGGCGATCGTCTCGCACGATATAAGGCTGAAGCCGGCCAAGCCGTTGTTCGAGCCGGGCGGCCTGATCTACGAAATCGCCGTCAAGCCTTTCACCATGCTGCATCCGGACGTGCCGGCGGAGAAGCGCGGCACGCTGGCCGCCCTCGCCCATCCCGCGGTTATCGCCCATCTCAAGCGACTGCATGTCGATGCCGTCGAGCTGATGCCAATCACCGCATGGATCGATGAACGGCATCTGCCGCCGCTCGGCCTCAGCAATGGCTGGGGCTATAATCCCGTCGCCTTCATGGCGCTCGACCCCCGTATCGTACCCGGTGGCGTCGAGGAATTGCGCGAGACGGTGGCGGCACTGCACGCCGAGGGCATCGCCGTCATCCTCGATCTCGTTTTCAATCACACCGGCGAGAGCGACCGCCAAGGCTCGACGCTGTCATTGCGTGGCCTCGACAATCCCACCTATTTCCACCATGATCCGAACCAGCCCGGTGTGCTGATCAACGACACCGGCACCGGCAATACGGTCGCCTGCGATCAGCCGGCGACCCGCCAGCTCATCATCGACAGTCTGCGCCATTTCGTGCTCCACGCTGGCATCGACGGCTTCCGTTTCGACCTTGCCACCGTCCTCGGCCGTACCGCCAAGGGCTTCGATCCCGAAAGCCTGACGCTGCGGTCCCTCTTCGCCGATGACGTGCTTCAGGACCGGATCATGATTGCCGAACCCTGGGACATCGGTCCCGGCGGCTACCAGCTCGGCAATTTTCCGGCTCCCTTTCTCGAATGGAACGATCGCGCCCGTGACGATCTGCGCTGCTTCTGGCGCGGCGATGACAACAAGATCGGCGACATCGCCACCATCCTCGCCGGCTCGTCTTCCTTCTTCGGCCGCGACGGCCGCACCCAGACCCGTAGCGTCAACTTCCTCGCCGCCCATGATGGCTTCACGCTCATGGACATCGTCTCCTATGCGCACAAGCACAATGAGGCGAACGGCGAGAACAATCGCGATGGCCATAACGAAAATTTCTCCTGGAACAATGGCGTCGAGGGCAAGACAGATAATCCAGTGATCCTTCGCAAACGCCGCACCGACATCGAAGCCCTGCTCTCTACGCTTTTCGCCACACGCGGCACGATCATGCTGACCGCCGGCGACGAATGTGGGCGCACCCAGCGGGGCAACAACAATGCCTATTGCCAGGACAACGATATCACCTGGATGGACTGGACGACGCCAGACGAGGAGTTGATTGGCCATACCGCCTGGCTCGCCAGTCTCCGCCGTCGATTTACAGCCTTCAGCGAGATGGAATTTTTCAACGGCAAAGGCGATGTCCTCTGGTTCTCCGCCAACGGCACGGCCATGACGGTGCCTGATTGGGAGACGCCGGCTGCCCGCGTGCTCGGCATGGCGATCGGGACTGAGGATCGTGATAGTGGCAAGAAGACCCGTCTCGCCGTGTTGCTGAACCGCGCGAACGAGGAACAACACGTCAAGCTGCCGGCCTCGAGCGGGGCCGGCTGGTCGCTGCTGAAGCCGGAGGGAGCAGCGCCGGTTCAAGGCGAGACCATCGTGCCGGCGCGCTCGGTCAGCTTCCTCCTCGAAAACTGAGCCCGTTGACTTTCCGGTTTTAATCGCCAGAAAGATCGCAGGAAGCAGCAAAACCTGACGAGGATGGAATGCCCGGCGATATTTCGCTTGTTGAGATCACGAAGCTGGTAGGAACCGAGATCGGCATTTCCGACTGGATCACGGTCGACCAGACGATGATCGACACTTTCGCCGACGCGACGCTCGACCATCAGTTCATCCATGTCGATCCCGAGCGCGCCAAAGCGGAAACGCCCTATGGCGGCACCATCGCACACGGCTTCCTGACGCTGTCGCTGCTTTCGGCGATGAACTACAGCGGCCTGCCGAAGATCCGCGAGCAGACGATGGGCATCAACTACGGCTTCGAGCAGATCCGCTTCATGTCGCCGGTCAAATGCGGGGCGCGCGTGCGCGGCCACTTCAAGCTCGCCGAAACTCGGCTGCGCGGTGCAAGTATGCTGATGCTCACTTATGATGTGACCGTGGAAATCGAAAACGAGCGTAAGCCGGCGCTGACCGCAACATGGACGACTATATCGCAGTTCGATCCAAAGGATCGGCCGGAAGGGGCTTAGGGCCGCTTTTCCACCTTCGCCTCAGCGGCGAGAAGGTCGCGCATCGCGCGGGATGAAGGGGCGTTACAGCAAAGAACTGCTTCCCGCCCCTCCCCTATTAGGCGCCGTGTCAGCGAGGAGAAAACGTATTTTGCGCATCCTCAGCCGCCTCGGCCAACAGTCCGAAAGCATACTCGGAAAAGGAGCGCCAGACTTCGACGCGGAATGTCTCGTCATCGAGGCGCAGCAGCACGACTTCCACCTTACCCAACAGCGTGCGCGAGCAGGCCCCGACAGGAAAAGCCTGCAGCGACAGGTCCTGCGGGCAACCGCCGGCGAGAGTCGCTTCCGCGCCGGGGCCGGAAGCGATGATCGCCGTGTTTCGATGGGAGACATCGGCGGCCGAATGCACAACGCCGGCGGAAGCGGCAATGCCGACCAGCTCGGCGCCATTCTCGTCGATAACGAGCCATTCGTCCGGGCCGATCCACAGAGCATGACGCCCATTTGCACTGGCAGATGTCTTCGGCCGGGTAGGCAGTTGCAGGCCGAGCGCCTGCGAAAGACCGCCAAGAGAGTCGGCCGGTGCCCGCAGCGCAATGCGGCTTGCAGGTGCTGCGGGTGTCAGGCGAACAGTGGCCGAGCCACCGTGGCGGCCGGCGAGCGGCAATTTGCGAACAGCGAGATCAGCCATTGATCCGGCCTCCTTCCTTGTCAAAGAACACCAGATCCGTCACCTCGACGGCAATCGTCTTGTCCGGCATCGGCACATAGAGCGTCTTGCCCATGCGCTCGCGGCCGCCGGCAACCAGTGCGAAGGCAATCGAGCGGCCGAGATTTTCGGACCAATAGGAAGAGGTGACATGGCCGAGCATGGTCATCGGCTTCGGCTCATTCGGATCGGCGACGATCTGCGCGCCTTCTTCCAGCACCACCTTCGGGTCGCGGGTGACGAGACCGACGAGCTGCTTGCGCCCTTCCTTGACAAGGTCCGGCCGCTTCAGGCCACGAATACCGACGAAATCGGTCTTCTTCTTGGACACGGCCCAGGAAAGTCCGGCGTCATCGGGCGTCACCGTACCGTCGGTATCCTGGCCGACGATGATATAGCCCTTCTCGGCGCGAAGAACGTGCATGGTCTCGGTGCCGTACGCGCAAGCGCCCAACGGCTCGGCCCGCGCCCAGACGGCTTCCAAAACCGACTGCCCGTAGTCCGCCGGCACGTTGATTTCGTAGCCCGCCTCACCGGTGAAGGAGACGCGGAACAGCCGCGCCGGTACACCGCAGACCTTGCACTCGGCCACGCTCATATGCGGGAAGGCTTCATTGGACAGATCCTGCCCCTCGACGAGCGGCTCGATGATCTCGCGCGCCTTCGGCCCTTGCACGGCGATGACGGCCCACTGTTCCGTAGTCGACGTCAGCCAAACCTTCAGATGCGGGAATTCGGTTTGCAGATAATCTTCCATGTGGTGCAGCACGCGCGGCGCACCGCCGGTCGTGGTCGTCACATGGAACCGATCCTCGGCCAAGCGTCCGACGACGCCGTCGTCATAAACAAAGCCGTCCTCGCGGGTCATGATGCCGTAACGGCAGCGACCGGGCTTCAGCGTGTCCCAGGCGTTGGTGTAGAGCAGGTTCAGGAACTGCGCCGCATCCGGCCCGACCACTTCGATCTTGCCGAGCGTCGAGGCGTCGAACACACCAGCCACTTCGCGTGCCGTCTGGCATTCGCGGTTGACAGCCTGATGCATCGTCTCGCCGGGCCGCGGATAGAACCAGGCGCGCTTCCAGTTGCCGACATCTTCGAAGATGGCGCCATGCGCCTCTTCCCAGGCATGCATCGGTGTCTTGCGCGCGGGATCGAAGAGCGACCCGCGCGAATGGCTGATCAGCGTGCCATAGGTCACCGGCGTATAAGGCGCGCGGAAGGTAGTGAGACCGACCTTCGGAATATCCTTGCCAAGCATTTCCGCGGCAATCGCCAGGCCATGCATGTTGGAGAGCTTGCCCTGGTCGGAGGCCATGCCGTTGGTGGTGAACCGCTTGATATGCTCGATCGAATGCATGCCTTCGCGCACGGCGAGGCGGATATCCTTCGCGCAGACATCGTGCTGGAAGTCGACGAAAGCCTTCGCATTGGTATTAGGTCCGGCACCTTCGGCTGCGCCGATCATGCCGCCCGTCCATTCGAAGGCCTGTTCGGCCTGCAGCAGGATCTTGCCGCCCGCGCCACCTGCGCCCGCAGCTCGCGCCATCAATTCACCGGCGGCAAGCGATTCCTCAATCGCCGCCTGCAGCCCATCCGTGCCATTGCAGGCACCGACGGAGAGACAATCCTGCACATAGGTGCCCGGCAGGAAGCGCTGCTTCTCGGCATCGAATTTCAGCTTGCCGCGCGACTGCGAGAACAGATGCACGGAAGGCGTCCAGCCGGCCGAAACCAGCAACGCATCGATAGCAATCTTGCGGGCACCGCGGCTGCCGTTGCGCGCCACGGTCATGGAAGAAATGCGCAGCTTGCCGACAGTATCAATGACGGCATAGTCGCTCAGCACCTCGATGCCGAGCCGCTTCGCCTCGGCAAGCACGGCCTCGCCGGGCCGTGCGCGGCTGTCGATGATCGCCGCGACGGAGACGCCGGCGCGCTTCAGGTCGAAGGCAGCCTCGTAAGCCGAGTCATGCGCCGTATAAACGCCAACCTTGGCGCCGACGGCAACACCGTAATGGTTGAGATAAGTGCGGGCCGCGGATGCCAGCATGATGCCCGGGCGGTCGTTGTTCGGGAACACCATATGCCGCTCGATCGCGCCCGTCGCCATGATGACGCGCTTGGCGCGGACCTGCCACAGACGCTCGCGCGGCAGATGACGGCCCGGCTTTGCGAGATGATCGGTGACGCGTTCGGCAAGGCCGATGAAATTGTGGTTGTAATAGCCGAAAGCCGTCGTGCGGGTCAGCACTTCCACATTGTCCATCGACTTGAGCTTGGCGACGACATCCTGTGCCCAGACATAGCCCTCAACACCGTCGATCTTGACGCTGGCATCGAAACGCAGCGAGCCGCCCGCTTCCGCCTGTTCGTCGCAGAGAATGACCTTGGCGCCGGTTTCTGCGGCCGCCAGTGCGGCGGAAAGACCGGCAATGCCGGCGCCGACCACCAGCACGTCGCAATGGGCATAACGGCTGGCATAGTGATCCGGATCCTCCTCAGTCGGCGCGACGCCGAGACCGGCGGCGCGGCGAATGAAGGGTTCGTAAATATTCTTCCAGGCCGCCTTCGGCCACATGAAGGTCTTGTAGTAGAAGCCGGCGGCGAAGAAGGGCGACATGAGATTGTTGACGCCGCCGACATCGAAGGCGAGAGACGGCCAACGATTCTGCGACTCCGCCTTCATGCCATCGAAGACCTCCTGCACGCTGGCGCGCACATTGGGCTGGCGGCGGGCCGAATCGCGGGAGATGTCGAGCAACGCGTTGGGCTCTTCCGCGCCGGCCGACAGGATGCCGCGCGGGCGATGATATTTGAACGAGCGGCCGACGAGATGAATACCGTTGGCAAGCAGCGCCGAGGCGACGGTGTCGCCCTCGAGTGCCGTGTAACTCTTGCCATCAAAGGTGAAGCGGGCGGTTCTGGCCGGCGTCAGGCGGCCCTTGCCTGCAATACGATTGGCGCCGCTCATTTCGCAAATCCCTCTTCTTGGTGTGCTTGTTCTTGTGCACGTTGTTCTTGCACGTTGTTGTCTTGCGCCACCGGCTCATGGACCGGCTCGGGGGCCGCGGGCAGCAGCGTCGAAATATCCGGCTTCGGCTCGCCGGCCTTGTAGGTCCGGTAGAAGCGGTCGCTCACCGTATCGCGCGCAGCGTTGAAGAAGCGGCCGCAGCCATGCATATGCCGCCAGCGCTCGAAGATCAGGCCCTTCGGATTGTCACGCAGGAAGAAATATTCCTCGAATTCCTCATCGGAAATTCCGGCGATATTTTCCGGCCTCACGATATGCGCGTCGCCCGCGTTGCGGAATTCCAGTTCCGAACGCTCTTCCTCGCAATAGGGGCAGTAAATCAGCAGCATCGTTTTCTACCTATGTTAAAGCTCGGAGCCCGTAAGGCTTGTGCCGGGAGGCTGTGCGCAGAGCTGGCGTCCCATTGTGACGAAAGGTGTTATGCGCTTCACGAGCGCCTCCAGCGATCCGTAGGGTTTCAGCACATTGGTCATTCCCAGATTGACCAAGCTCATTCCCAGCAGATCCGTGTCGATGGCAAAAGCCCTTGTCGCCTCAGGCGTCTGCTCCGGCACAAAATAGACCGCCGGCTTTTTCAACACCTTGACGCAGGCAAGCACGCCGCTTTCGGCCACGAAGGGCCATTCGGCCTCGGCCTTCGCCTTATGGATCACCTGCATGCGAACATCCTCGACCCCCGGAAAGAGATCACTGACTTCGGTCACGATCGTTCCTGCCGACAGCGAAAACCTTGCCGCAAGAACGATCCCGACCGCCGTCAGCATCAATGCGCCACGGCGGCGGCAGCCGCCTCGTCGATCAAGCGGCCAGTGCGGAAGCGATCCAGCGTCAGGCCGGCATTGAACCGATGCGGCTCGTCGCGGGCGATGAGATGCGCAAACAGATTGGCCGAACCCGGCGTCGCCTTGAAGCCGCCCGTGCCCCAGCCGCAATTGACATAGAGGCCCGGCACCGGTGTCTTCGACTGGATCGCCGAACGATCCGGCGTGTTGTCGACGATGCCGCCCCAGGAGCGCATCATCTTCACGCGGCGGAACATCGGGAAGAGTTCACAGATCGCATCCAGCGTATGGGTGATGATCTGCAGGCCGCCGGTCTGGCTATAGGAATTGTACTGGTCCGTACCCGCGCCGATGACGAGTTCGCCCTTGTCGGATTGCGAAATATAGGCATGCACCGTGTTCGACATGACGACGCAGGGGAAGATCGGCTTCAACGGCTCGGAAACCAGCGCCTGCAACGGGCTCGACTGCAGCGGCACGCGCACGCCGGCCATCTGCATGACGACGGTCGTGTGACCTGCCGCCGAAACGCCGATCTTCTTGGCGCCGATAAAGCCCTTGGTAGTGTCGACGCCGGTCACGCGGCCGTCCGGCCCACGCTGGATACCGGTCACTTCGCAATTCTGGATGATATGCACGCCGCGGTCCGAAGCCGCGCGGGCAAAGCCCCAGGCCACGGCATCGTGACGGGCCGTACCGCCGCGGCGCTGGAGTGCAGCGCCATTGATCGGGTAGCGCGCCGTCTTCGAAATATCGAGCGGCGGACAGTAAGCCTTGGCCTGCTCCGGCGTCAGCCATTCATTGTCGATGCCATAGAGCCTATTGGCATGGATATGCCGCTTGAAGGACTGCTGATCGTGAATATTGTGCGACAGCATCATCACGCCGCGCGGCGAGTACATGACATTGTAATTGAGATCCTGAGAAAGCCCCTCCCAGAGCTTCATCGAATGCTCATAGATATGCATGCTCTCTTCATAGAGATAGTTCGAGCGGATGATGGTCGTATTGCGGCCGGTGTTGCCGCCGCCGAGCCAGCCCTTCTCAATCACGGCGACATTGGTGATGCCGTGTTCCTTGGCAAGATAATAGGCGGCGCCCAGGCCATGGCCGCCGGCACCGATGATGATGACGTCATACTCCTTGCGCGGCTCCGGCGAACTCCACTGGGCCTCCCAACCCTTGTGAGCCCGCATTGCTTCCCGTGCCACGGCAAAGACAGAGTATTTACGCATTCGCCCTCAACTCCTTCAGGGATCAAGCCCTTTCGATGGGCCATACAAATCGCAGATCAAAAACCGACACAACGGCTCTTTTGCGACGCAATCACGACCGGCTTTCGACACGGTTAAAAAGAATGCTACAGCAAGGCCCGACCTTGTGAACGGCCAGGATCGACATATCTGACTGACTGCCATTGAGGCATACACTAAGCCGCTCGGACAATGAACACTGTGCGACATGGTCTGATCGCACATAGTTCACCCTTCCTACTTGCGCTGAAGATGACAGATCTTCACTCGACCACCATGGCCGTCGCTGCGCCACGCGCATCCTTCCCTCTGTGGTTTGCGGTCGTAAAGATAGATTCTTGCCCGATGTTTGCTGTCGAAGGTCTGGTTGGAAAAGTCATGGCCGCCTATGTGGACATTTTTGCCGAGTCGCACCTCGCCGGCTGCGGCAGGCACCAGCGTTGCGACAAGAAGGGTGGCGGCCAGGATAGACGCACCAAATGACCTGACGGCGACAGCGAGATCGAACGATTTCATAAAGCGATTCCCCTTAACGCCGGATAACCACCGAAACCAGGCGGTTCGGCAGCGGGTGGAAATGACCAGGCCCTCAAATCTCACATAAGCACGCCGGAGGCGACCTCGCGGGCTCACTTCAGGCTCGACAAAGCGCTTTTTCCTCTGCAAACTCACGATCTGGCTAGACTTTGACAAACCGATCTGTTATCTCGCCTTACCAATCGCAAGGCTGCGGCCGCGCGAACGTTATTGTTTTGCCTCCTGGCGCTGCAGTCGCCGCTGGCATCAACCAAACCAAAGGAACGTGATTCTCGTGCAGGTACTTGTCCGCGATAACAATGTCGATCAGGCTCTCCGCGCTCTCAAGAAGAAGATGCAGCGCGAAGGCATTTTCCGCGAAATGAAGATGCGCGACTACTACGAAAAGCCGTCGCAGAAGCGTGCTCGCGAGAAGGCTGAAGCTGTTCGTCGCGTTCGCAAGCTGGCACGCAAGCGCGCACAGCGCGAAGGTCTGGTCGCACGCTAATCGTCGTTTTTTCGACGTTTTCAGATGCATGTCTGGCGGGGGCGAGTCGTTCGCCGCCGCCTTTTTGATTTATTCTCCGGGCAAACGGAATTTATCAAAACAGCCTGATATAACGCATGGGGAAAGCGAACCCGATAATGGCAATCACGACGTCCAAACAGTTCCGCACTTCGAAACTGTCTTTTTTTGTTTCGAAGCGCGCTGCTGCCGTACCCGCTTTGGCTCTTCTCACTGCAATCGGCCTTTCCGGCTGCCAGACCGCCTCCACCGATACGGTGATCCGCATCGACAAGGCGCAGGGTTCTTCGGAAAACATTGCCTCGCTGACCTCGGTCATCAATGCCAATCCGCAGGATCCGGAAGGCTATAACGTCCGCGGCACGGCCTATGGCCGCGGCGGCGAATTCAGCCGCGCCCTTGCAGACTTCAACCAGGCGATCCAGCTCAATCCGAAGTTCTATCAGGCCTACGCCAACCGCGCGCTCATCTATCGCAACATGGGCAAGCTGCCGGAAGCGGTCGCCGACTATAACGCCGCGCTGCAGATCAACTCCAATTATGACGTCGCCTATATCGGCCGCGGCAACCTCTATCGTCAGTCCGGCCGCGACAACGACGCTTTCAACGATTATTCCAAGGCGATCAGCCTCGGCACGACGGATGGCCGCGCCTATAACGGCCGTGGTGTGATCTACCAGAAGCGTAATCAGCAGGATAAGGCGATCGACGACTTCTCCAAGGCGATCTCGCTGTCGCCGAATTCGCCCGAGCCCTATAACAGCCGCGGCATCTCCTATCTCGCGCAGAACGACGACGACAACGCGTTTGCCGATTTCAACCACGCGATCGACCTCAACAACAAGGTCGCCGAATCCTGGGCCAACCAGGCTTTCGTTTATGAGCGCCGTGGCGATAAGGCCAAAGCCCGCCGTTCCTATCAGCACGCCGTCAACCTCGACCCGTCCTACCAGCCGGCCAAGGACGGCCTGGCACGCGTCGGGGCAGGCGCCTAAAATAGTTGCAGGGAAAGCGCATGGCGCTTTTCTTGCCACAAATGCCTGAGAACAACAGTGGGCCGCCGTGCGATCATCCGCCCGGCGGCTTTTCTTTGCGCTGTTGAATGCATAGTCTCCCCCCGACCCCACATTCGAATAAGAGACGCGGCATGCCTTCTCAAGAAATCATCGTCATCGGCGCCGGCATTATCGGCGCCTCCATCGCCTGGCATTTGGCGCGCAAGGGTGCATCCGTCACCGTGATCGCGGCAAAGCCCGGAGGCGAGGCGACGCCCAGCTCTTTCGCCTGGATCAACGCGAGCTGGGGCAACCCCGAATTCTATTTCCATTTCCGTCGCCGCTCGATGGCGGAATGGTCGCGGCTGGCGGCTGACCTACCCGGCCTGCCGCTTTCCTGGTGCGGCGGGCTCTGCTGGGATCTGCCAGAAGCCGAATTGGAGGCCTATGCCGCGCGGCAGGGCGGCTGGGGCTACAGCCTGCGGCAGGTCGATCGCGAAACAAGCGCCGCCCTCGAACCTCACCTCGCCGATCCGCCCACTTTTGCGCTGCATGCCGCCGAAGAAGGCGCTGTCGAGCCGGTTGCCGCCGCCAATTTGCTGTTGGAAGATGCCGCCCGTCATGGCGCAACGCTGTCCTATGGCATGGAAGCCAGACGGCTTCTGCGGGAGAACGGCAGGATCACGGGCGTTGAAACGGCAGACGGAGTGCTGCTTGCCGATCATGTGGTTCTCGCCGCCGGTGCCGGCACCGCAGCACTTGCTGCGTCCGTCGGCATCGATGTGCCGATCGAAACGCCGCCGGGCCTCATCGTTCATTCCCGCCCTGCTCCCCGGCTGCTGAACGGCCTCGTCATGGCGCCGGAGCTGCACATGCGCCAGACGATGGAAGGCAGGATCATTGCCGGCACCGATTTCGGCGGTACCGATCCGGGCGAGAAACCGCAGCAGGCGGCTGACGAACTCTTCGCCAAGGTCAAAACCGTGCTGCGCGGCGGCGATGAGCTCGAACTCGATTTTTATACGGTCGGCTATCGTCCGACCCCGAAAGACGGTTTCCCGATCATCGGCGGTGTCGATGCAGCTCCGGGCCTCTATCTTGCCGTGTTGCATTCCGGTGTGACGCTGGCGCCGCTCGTCGGATCGGTTGCGGCAGCGGAGATCCTCAGTGACGATCCCGATCCTCAGCTTGCGCCATTTCACCTGTCGCGATTCGCGCTGACAAGCGAATAACTCATGCAGCTCAACTTTAAGCCTATGCCACTCGCGTCCAAAGTGTCTGGTATCACTTACGATTTAACTGCGATGACTTTTCATATGTTGCAACGCAATTTACCGGGCCCTAACATGGCCCTTTCGAGAGCATGCTGCTCGGGTAAAAGCATGGGGGCGCTCGACATGGTGATCAAGACCGATATTCCCGCTTTGGTAGACGCTTTTTATTTTAATGGTGGTCCGATCGGTTGATCGCGTCATGAGAAAGCCGCCGCGTTTCCCAAAGGCTTCGATTGGGGCCTATCTGATTGCCATAGCATTGGCGATCGCTTTGCCGATTCTGGCTTTCGTGGCATTGCTGCTGGTTCAGCTCGAAAACAACGAACGCGATGTGCTGAAGCGCGATACGGTTCAAGACGCCCAGGCATTGGCGCGCACCATCGACCGGCAACTGCAGGACATGGCGACGACCCTGCGACTGCTTTCCTCCTCGCCGGAACTGGAGCGCAACGACATCGCCACCTTCTTCGACCGGACAGAGACGGTGCTGCGCACCGATTCGCTTTTCGTCCTGCTTCTGGACAAGGACGGTCAGATGCGGCTGAACACGCGCTGGCCGCTGAGCAAGCCGCTCGGCAAGACTGGCAATCTGGCCGCCTTGCAATCGGCACTCAATTCGGGCCGCATCGAGGCTTCGGACGTCTTTGTCGGATCAGTCATCCACCGCTGGGTCTATAATGTCACCCTGCCGCTCGATCATTCGCCGGCCGGTGCGGCCCTTGCCATGACGCAGGATGCCGATGAACTCGCTAAGCTCGTGACGACCGATGCCCTTGCGCCCGGCTGGTCGGCTGCGGTCATCGACAGTTCCGGCCATATCGTTGCCGCCAGCGGCCCTGCCAATCATTCCCCTGGCGACGCGTTCAACAAGGATATCCTGCCGAAACTGATTGCCTCGAGCGGCGTCTATCAGGATGAGAAGGTCCTGCCACACTCGCTGCTCGGCTATGCGCAAATTCCGGGCTGGTCGTGGAAAGCCGTGGTCTGGGGGCCTATCGCATCCGCGCAGGCTTCGCTGATGAGCACCTGGCGCTTCCTGATCTATGGTGGCGTCACCCTGTTGCTGATCGCGGTGATTGCGGTTTATGCGCTGGCCCGACAGGTGCGCACTACCATCCAGAGCATCGCTGATATGGCGGACCGCATGGGCCGGGGCGAGATCGTTTCACCGATCGAGACCAGTGTCATCGAGGCCAATCAGATGGCCATGGCGCTTTCCAACGCATCCTTCGATCGCAGCGAAACGGAGGACAGGCTGCATTTCGTCATGCATGAGCTCGTTCATCGCACCAAGAACCTGCTCGCGCTTGCCCAGGCAATGACCCGTCAGCTCGCCCGGCAGACCGACAGCGTCGACACCTTTCAGCGCGCGGTCGCCGACCGGCTGGAAGGCCTGGCGCGCTCGATCGAAGTCCTGACCAGCGAACAATGGTCCGGCGTGTCGCTGCGGCGGGTGATCGACATTCATCTGGCCACCTTCCTGCAAGGACCGCAACAACTCGATATCAAGGGCAGGGATTTCCTGCTCAAGCCGGAGGCGGTGCAGAATCTCGGCTTGATTCTGCACGAGCTGGCGACGAATTCGGTGAAATACGGCGCTCTGTCCGCTCCCGAAGGGAAGATCACCATCGAATGGACAAGCGCCGACGGCGAGATCGGGCAGATGATCAGGCTCATCTGGACGGAAAGCGGCGGCCCGATCGTCAAAGCGCCGACCATTACGGGCTTTGGCACAACCGTCACCAAGGCGCATGCCGCCGCCGCCTTCAGCGGCACAGTCGAGATCGACTTCCGTCCGACAGGCCTCGTTTGGGTGCTGAATGCTGTGCGCAGCACCATGGAGCGTGAGCGCGAACGAAACTAGCTGGCCCCCGACTCCGCCCGGAACATTCCACCGCAGGAGCCGTTCCAATTTCATCATTGGTCAATCCAGAGGAGAAAGACCATGCTGAAACACATTCTCCTGGCATCCGCAGCACTGTCCTTTGCTGTATGGGCTGCGCCCGCAACGTCCGCCGACTACGCTACTCTCGGCAGGCTCACCTGCACGTCGAAGGGGTCGACGGGCATGATCATCATGTCGCAGAAGAACCTGATGTGCATTTTTGAGCCGAGCGGCGGCGGGGCGCCTGCACGTTACGCCGGCATGATCCAGAAATATGGCGTCGATCTCGGCATTACCGGCCGCAGCGTCATGGTCTGGGTTGTGCTTGCTAAAACCGGCACACCATTCAGCGATATCGCGCTGGCCGGCGAATATTACGGCGTCGGCGCCGATGCCAGCGTTGCAGCCGGAGGCGGCGCCAAGGTCATCGCTGGCGGCACCAACCGGGCTTTCATGCTGCAACCTCTCAACGTCCAGGCCCAGGAAGGCGTCAACGTCGCCATTGGCGTCGAGAAAATGACGCTGGCACCCGCTTCGATTTGAGAAAGACAAGTTGGGGCGATTCTCGCAAATCGCCCCTATGCCGGGCCTTCAAGTCTCTCAGATCCTGAAATCTCCCCACCGGGAAGATGGAAGCTCACTCGTTCATCGCCTTGACGATCTCCTCGGTGACCTTTTTGGCGTCCCCGAGCAGCATCATCGTGCCGTCCTTATAGAACAGCGTGTTGTCGATACCGGCATAGCCGGAACCAAGAGAACGTTTGACGAAGAGGCAGGTCTTGGCCTTGTCGACGTCAAGGATCGGCATGCCGTAGATCGGCGACGTCTTGTCGTCACGTGCAGCCGGATTGGTGACGTCGTTGGCGCCGATGACATAGGCGACATCGGCCTGGGCAAATTCCGAATTGATGTCTTCCAGCTCAAAGACCTCGTCATAAGGAACATTGGCCTCGGCAAGCAGCACATTCATGTGTCCCGGCATGCGGCCGGCGACGGGATGAATGGCGTATTTCACGTCGACGCCGTTCGCCTTCAGCTTGTCGGCCATTTCGCGCAGCGCATGTTGGGCCTGCGCAACCGCCATGCCATAGCCCGGCACGATGATGACCTTCGAGGCGTTGGCCATCAGGTAGGCGGCATCCTCAGCCGAGCCGAGCTTCACCGTCTTGTCACTATTGTCGGCGCCGCTGGACGCCGTTTCGCCGCCGAATCCTCCGAGGATGACGGAGATGAAGGAACGGTTCATGCCCTTGCACATGATATAGCTGAGGATGGCACCCGAGGAGCCGACCAGAGCACCGGTGATGATCAGCGCCAGATTGCCGAGCGTGAAACCGATGCCGGCCGCCGCCCAGCCGGAATAGGAGTTCAGCATCGATACGACGACGGGCATGTCGGCGCCGCCGATCGGCACGATCAGCAACACGCCGAGCGCCAGAGCCAGGGCGACGATCGCCCAGAAATTGAAGTGGCTTTCGCTGACCGCCAGGCCGAAGATGAAAAACAGGATAAGCGCCAGCAGCACGGCGTTGATGATATGCCGGTTGGGCAACAGGATCGGCTTGCCGGACATGCGGCCGTCGAGCTTCAGGAAGGCGATGATCGAGCCGGTGAAGGTCAGCGCACCGATAGCGACGCCGATCGCCATTTCGATGCGCGCTTCCGTATGAATATGTCCGATTTCGCCTATGCCGAAGGATGACGGCGTATAGAGTGCCGCGGCAGCGACGAGCACGGCCGCCAGACCGACCAGCGAATGGAAACCGGCAACGAGTTGCGGCATCGACGTCATCGGAATGACGCGGGCGATATAGGCCCCTGCCCCGCCGCCGATGGCAAGGCCGAGAAAGATCAGCACGAAGCCGCCGAAGGAGGGCGTCGCGAGAACCAGCGTCGTCGCGATGGCGATGCCCATCCCGACCATGCCGTAGAGATTGCCGCGGCGGCTGGTGGCCGGATGCGACAGGCCGCGCAGCGCCAGGATGAACAGCACGCCGGAGACGAGATAGAGGAAGGCCGCGATATTGCTCAGCATGCCGCCCTCACTTGTCTTTCTTCTTGTACATCGCCAGCATGCGCTGGGTGACAAGGAAGCCGCCGACGATATTGACCGAGACGAGCACCAGCGCCACGAAGCCGAAACCGGTGGCAAGCCCGCTGGCGGAAATGCCGACCGCCAGAAGCGCACCGACGACGATCACCGAGGAAATCGCGTTCGTGACGGCCATCAGCGGCGTATGCAGGGCGGGAGTCACCGACCACACGACGTAATAACCAACGAAGATCGCCAATACGAAGATCGCCAGTTGGAACACGAAGGGATCGATCGCGCCGCCGGAGATGGCGCTGACGGATTCCGGCGCCTGCGCGGCAGCGGTCGTCACAGCGGCAACGGCGTCGTTCAATTTCTGGAGCGCCTGATCCATTGCTTGGCTGGCCATCTACAGATCTCCCTTGTTGACCGTCGGCTGATCCGGGTCGACGAAATTCGGATGCACGACTTCGCCGCCATCGGTCAGCATCGTCGCCTTGATCAGCTCATCGGCCCGGTTGAGCCCGAGGCTCTTGCTATTCTTGTCGACCATCGTTTCCAGGAAGGTGACGAGGTTCTTGGCATAGAGCGCGGAGGCACTTGCCGGAATGCGACCGGCCAGATTGGGATATCCGATCACCTTGACGCCCTCGACATCCGCCACGGTCCCGAATTCGACACCCTCGATATTGCCGCCGCGTTCGACGGCGAGGTCGACGGCGACCGCACCGGGGCGCATGGCCTTCAGCATTTCGCGGCTGACAAGCCGCGGCGCCGGACGGCCGGGGATCAACGCCGTGGTGATGACGATATCCTGCTTGGAGATATGTTCGACAACCAACGCCGCCTGCTTGACCTGATAGTCCTTGGACATCTCCTTGGCATAGCCGCCGGCGGTTTCCGCCGCCTTGAACTCTTCATCCTCGACGGCAACGAACTTCGCGCCGAGCGAGGCGACCTGCTCCTTGGCCGCAGGACGAACATCCGTGGCCGATACCTGTGCGCCCAATCGCCTCGCTGTCGCGATCGCCTGCAGGCCTGCGACGCCGGCACCCATGACGAAGACCTTCGCCGCCGGCACGGTGCCGGCCGCCGTCATCATCATTGGCAAGGCCCGGTCATAGACCGCGGCTGCCTCGATCACGGCCTGATAGCCGGCAAGATTGGCTTGCGATGACAGCACGTCCATCGACTGCGCACGGGTGATGCGCGGCATCAGCTCCATGGAGAAGCTTGTGAGCCCGGCCCGCGCCATGTCAGCGAGCGCTGCTTCATTGCCATAGGGATCCATGATGGCGATGACGATCGCGCCGCTCTTGTAACCGGCAATCTCTTCGCTCGTCGGCCGGCGCACTTTGAGAATGACATCGGCGCGCGCAGCATCCCGAGCGGAGCCGATACGCGCGCCGATGGCTTCATATTCATCATCCGGGATGCGCGACAGAGCACCGGCGCCGGCTTCGACCACAATGTCAAAGCCAAGGCTTTTCATTTTCTTCACCGTTTCGATGGACGCTGCGACACGCGTCTCATCCGCCACGGTCTCCTTGGCGACAAAAACCAGATTGCCCAACGACACCACCTCACGTCAAACGACAGCGCCACTGGATACAGCAGCGCATAGCCTGCAGACCCAGGGCTGAGATTCCATGGAAGGCGCGGGCCGGACGGCCCTGCATCGATCAGCGCGCTTGAAATATCAGCGCACGAGCATGGTGCCAACGATTGAAAGAACGAAGAAAATAAGCAGACCGCCAAGGAAGCCGGCATGACCGAAGAAGCCAGCCGCCATCGCTATCATCAACGCGGCGATGATCGCCGATCCGGCCCTGGCGACGAAAAGGAACCCGTGATAGGTCTTGTCGTGCTCTTTGTAGTCCATAGGAGCACCGGTTTCGACCGGTCCGGCTTGATGTTCGGCCATGCAAAAATCTCCCCTCTATGCACTCCCCGACCGGCTTTGCAATCGCGTGTCGGCTGGAGTTCAGCCTCGAAAGCCGCGGTAGATCCCGAAGAGACACCGCGGCCAAATTTCCTCAATCGAGGGGTTACACAAAGCGACGAAAAATGCAATGCACGAGAACGCCGCAGCGGCTTGAGAAGGCTTAGCTGAACTGCTGCCGACCAGCGGCGCGGCCGCCAGCAGCCATTCGCGCCGTCGGCAGAATGGTCAGCGGATGCGTGCCGCCGTCAGCGCCGCGCGAGAACATCATCCGCCGCTCATAGGGTTCCGAATCGAAAAAGGGGTATCGCTGCATCAACTTGCCGCGAATCTCCTTCGACCGCGAAGCCAGCAGCGTCAGTTCGAAACCATAGGTCTCCGTCATGCGCGGCGGCACGATCGTATCTGCATAAAAGACACGTTTGTAGAAGGCGGCATGCGCCGGGCGGATATGCTGCATGACTCGGTCGGTATCGAAATAGACAGCGCCGACAATTGCCGGTCTCAGCGTCAAATAAGGCAGCGCCGGCATTTCAAGTTCGAAATCGGGATCGATGGCGAAGCGCGCCGGATCGATCAGCGTCATGCCGGCATCGAGAAAGGCATGGATTTCATCGGGAAAAATGCCTGTTGACTGGCAGACACGATGGTCCGGCGTGACATGGTGCACCCGCACCGTACTCACCAGCTCTTCGTAATAATAGACGCCGAAAATATAGGCCTGCTCGTCGAAATCGATATCGTCGATCATGGTCTGGGCCGCAACCGGCAAAACCGCACGCGCTTTATAGGCCTTGTAACGCAACCGAGCGACATCCTCCATGTCCTCGCTGCTCTCGATCCGGCGATATTCGATATGATCAAGCACCTCCATTAGCTTGCCGGCGAAGCTATTTTTCAAAGTACTTATATAAGACATGGTCGTTATTCCAAAACGTTAACGGACCATTATTGGTATTAATAGAAAAATTGATCAATAATCGTTTTAATTTTTATTAATTATCTTTTCGTTAAGGTTAATTTTTGATTAAAAATACCGGTATAGATTCGAATATTAACAAATTCTCATCTACAGATTATTGGGGATAAACTGACCGCTCTACCCGCTTTGCTAGGAAGAGCCTAACGTAACGGCAGGCAGGGAAGTATCGGCGGCGGAAATGCCTGTCTGCCATCGAAAATGAAGGGGCTTGTACTGAGCGGCTTGAGTCCGGCTTGGTGTCCGAGGCAGTCGTAAAGGACGCTTTGTAACCGACCTCCCCGGCGAGGTCTAAGCCACATTATCCTGCCGGATGGCCGGCTGGTGGCGGCCGAGATTGTCCACCATCTCAATGACACTATCCCGCGGCACGGGAACCGAAAAGACATAGCCCTGGACGATGTCGGCCAAATCATATTGTTCAATGAGCGATAGTTGTTCCGGCGTCTCCACGCCCTCAATGACGATTTCCAGGCTGAGAGCCCGGGAAAGATCGGCGATGCCGCACAGGAGCTTGAAACGGCGGCTATCCGTGGTGATGTCGCGCACGAAGGAGCGGTCGATTTTGACGATATCCACAGGCAGCGTGTCGAGATAGCTGAGGCTGGAGAAGCCGGTGCCGAAATCATCGATGGCGATGGTGATGCCTCTGGCGCGCAGATCGGTGAGAACGGATCGCGTGATCGCGATTTCGTCCATCAGGCAGCTTTCGGTTACTTCCAGATGCAGCCGCGATGGGTCCAGCCCCGATGCATCGAGCGCTTCCATGACCATGGTGACGATATCGTTGCTGCGCAGATCCTGCGCCGAGAGATTGACCGAGACCGAGATCGGCTCCGGCCAGTTGGCACAGTCCCGGCAGGCCTGATTGAGCACGAAGCGGGTGATGCCGGTCACGATGCCCATTTCCTCGGCGATCTGCACGAAGACGTTGGGCGGGATCGAGCCCTTTTCCGGATGCACCCAGCGCGACAGCGCCTCGCAGCAATCGATGCGGCTGCCATCCGGCGTAAACATCGGCTGATAGACGGCATGCAGCTTACCGCCTTCGATTGCCTCGCGCAGATCCTCTTTCAGTTTCTGCCGCTCGACGTAACGGGCATCCATTTCCTGCTCGAAGGCGGAGCATCCGCCCTTCATCCGCGACTTGGTTTCGAACAGCGCCAGATCAGCCTTGATCTGCCATTCCTCCGGACGGAACTCGCGGCTCGACATGGTCACATAGCCGCCGCTGAAGGAAACGCGGAAACTATTGCGGTCCACCTCGTAGATGCCCGACATGGCGGCGTGCAGCGCATGCACGCGGCTATCCAAATCCGGCTCGCCATCCTCGTTCGGAAAAAACAAGACGAATTGATCCCCGACGAGGCGCGCACAAAGCGCCATGTCTCCCGCCCTCTCCTTCAATCGCGCTGCTATGGCGACCAGCAGCCGATCGCCGATGAAATGCCCCTTAGTATCGTTGACGTGCTTGAAGTCGTCCACATCGAGAACCAGAAGGCCAATTTGGCCTTCCTGGGCGCGAGCGGCGAGCTTTTCCTTGACCATCTGGACGAAATATTCGCGGTTCGGCAGACCCGTCAGCGGATCGAAGCGCACCATATGCAGGATCTTGCGCTCGGCGCGAATGCGTGGCGTCACATCCTCGAAAATCAGAATGACAATGCCATCGGCACGACGGCTTGCCGAAAATTCCAGAAACAGATCCTCATTGAACTGAATGAGGGTGCGCGATAGCGAGCCGCTGACGAGCTGCGCCATCTGCCGCTGGATCAGGCCGGGCAGCGAACCGTCGATGAAGGCATGGCGGGCACCGTAGCGCAGCACGACATCGAACTCGCAATCCCTGAGCTGCTCCTGATGCGCCAGGTTCAACAGCTCGCAGGCTTTGCGGTTCACCACCAGGATCCGATTGTCGGCATCCAGCATGAACAGGCCGTGCGTCATATTGTTGAGCGCCGTATCGAACCGGTCGGCAATCAACGATATTTCGCGTGACGCGATGACGTTCTTGTAGAGAAATTCGCGCACGCCATTGGCCATCGAGCGCGTCGTCAACCCGAAGGGCACGAGCATGATGGAGACGATGGACTTGTAAAGCTGTTCCGACATCAGGCAGGCGACGATAATCGGCAGGCAGCAGGCCATGGTCTGGAGGTCGATCGCTTTCTGCGAACCATAGTTGCGGCCGACGATCGACACCATCGAGGCCATGGTCACGGCGATGCAGATGAACTCCGCCAACGGATCCTGGACGATCAGGATCGCATAGCCGCTGCCGATGCCGAGGATGGCCGCTGTCCCTGCGGCGCCAAGCACGTAGCGCGTTTCCCAATGAGCAATATCGGCGCGCGAAAAGGCATGTTTATCGGCAGCGTCGAACTGCCAGAAGGAATACATGCGGAAAGCGAAAACGGCGGCGAAAGCGAGACAGAGACCGAGATAGATGCCGGCGCCCGTGCTCAGAAACACGATGACATATGTCAGGACGTGAACGAACACACCCGTAAACAGCGTTTTGCGGTTTCCGAAAAGCGAACTTACGAACGACAGATAAACATCTGTCGGCACGGTGTCCGGGCTTTGAGGCTTCATTCAGAGTTCCCCTGATGCGGCAGGCACTCTAGTTGAAACTTTTTAAAATTTGATTGCCCAAATAGGGGGTATCTGGACGGATTTTCTAATCATCTCGGTCACTTACACTAATTTTGAGTGATATTTTGCATCGTATTCGTGCAATCAGTTAAAACTGATTCTACTCAGACTATACTTCTTAAATCATCAATTACTAAAACATAAACTAATGAAAATAGAGGGGCGATCGCTCAGAGTTTACCTGCCCGCTGCTGGATCATCATGAAAGTATCGAAGGTGTATTCGGAAAGTTGCATCCAGAGATAGGAGTCCTTCTTGTAAGCAACTTGATCGTCGTAGATCCGCTTGAAATAATTGTTGGATTTCGAGAGATCGGCATAAATTACGGTAGCCGCTTGGAAACAGGCCTCGAGAATTTCCTGGCTGAACGGGCGCAGCGTTACGCCCTGGTGCACGATCTCCTTCAGCGCCTGCGGATTTTTCAGATCATATTTCGCCAGCATATTGGTGTTGGCGAAAGCGCAGGCGTCCGCGAGGATCGTCTGATAGGTCTTCGGCAGCGCGTTCCATTTTTCCAAATTGAAGAAGGCGTGCACGACGGCACCGCCCTCCCACCATCCGGGATAGTAATAATATTTGGCGATCTTCTCGAAACCGAGTTTCAGATCGTCATAAGGGCCGACCCATTCCACGGCGTCGATCGTACCTTTGTCGAGCGCGGCGTAAACGTCATTGATGGGAATATCCTGTTGCGGCACGATGCCGATCTTTTCGATGATCTTTCCGGCGAGGCCGGCAATGCGCATCTTCAAGCCCTTAAGATCGTCCAGCGTATTGATTTCCTTGCGGAACCAGCCGCCCATCTGCGCGCCGGTATTGCCGGCCGGCAGACCGAACATGCCCTGCGTGGCATAAAACTCGTTCATCAGCTTGTTGCCATTGCCCTGGTAGAACCAGGCATTTGTAAGCCGGGCATTGAGGCCGAAAGGCAGAGCTGTGCCGATGGCATAGGTCGGGTCCTTGTTCCAGAAATAATAGGAACAGGTGTGAGCCGCATCGACGGTGCCGGCGCTCACCGCGTCGACCGCCTGCGCGCCTGGCACGATCTCACCGGCTTCAAAGGTCTGGATGACGAAATTGCCGCCTGTCGCGTCCGAAACATGCGTCGCGATGTCTTCTGCACCGCCATAGATCGTATCCAGGCTCTTCGGAAAGGAGGAAGTCATCTTCCAATTGATCTTCGGATAGTCCTGAGCCAGAGCGGGACTGGCGAGCGCCGAGGCGGCCGCGCCCGCGCCAACCGCTCCGGCCCGCCTGATGAACGAACGGCGATCCATCGAAACCTCCCGTATATATGGCATTGCGGGAAACATGCTCTCCCGCTCATGGCGCAAGCGCTGGAGCTAACCACGCCATGCATTGTCTTTCAAGGTTGCTTTTGCACTGCATTATGGCGATTCCTGTACATCGTTATGACGAATAGAGGCAAAGCTCGTCCGCAACCATTCCGCGTTGCCGAAGTCCCGCTCTTCGCTTAGATTTGACGGGCCTCGGCATCGACACCATATTCGTTCCGGGGTCCCAACCGATCCCGATATCCTCGCAATTCTCCGGAGCCTTGCATGCCCAGACCGATCATCGCCATTCCTGCCGATCTCCGCGAATTCGATGGTGTGACTTGGCATGCGGTGCAGCAGCAATATATCCGGGCAGCCGTCAATGCCGCCGGCCTGATGGCACTGATCGTCCCCGCGCTGGAAGACGGCAACGATATCGACGCCATTCTCGATCGCGTCGACGGCCTGCTCGTCTCCGGTTCCGCCAGCAACGTACATCCCTCGCTCTACGGCAAGGAAGCGCTCGAGAGCGACGGCCCCTTCGATCCGGCCCGCGACGCGACGTCGCTGCCGCTCATTCGCCGCGCCATCGATCGTGCCATCCCAATGCTCGCCATCTGTCGCGGCATTCAGGAGCTGAACGTCGCGTTGGGCGGCACGCTCGCCAGCGAAATCCAGGAACAGCCGGGCATCTGGGATCATCGCAAGCCGCCGAATGTCGATCGCGACACGATGTATTCGATCCGCCAGAGCGTGTTCGTCAAGGAAGGCTCCTGCATCGCCCGCGTCATCGGCCCAGGCGAAGTGCGGGTCAACTCGCTGCACCGCCAGGCAATCGCCGATACGGCGCCGCGGCTGCAAGTGGAAGCGATCGCCGAAGACGGCACGATCGAAGCCGTCTCGGTCATCGACGCCAAGGCTTTCGCCGTCGGCGTGCAGTGGCACCCAGAATATTGGGCGGAAACGGATTCGCCTTCGCGCAAGCTGTTTGCCGCCTTCGGCGATGCGGTGCGCGATTATGCGGCGAGCAAGGAGCAGCCTTTAGCAACCCCTCGTCACCAGCAGGCCGTTTGATCAAGCTTTTGATTTTACCGGTGTTTCCGGCACCGGCGTCAACGGGTTGCCGTTGCCGAACCACGCGATGATATTGTCCGCCACGAGATCGGCCATGGCGTTGCGCGTCGGCACCGAGGCAGATGCTACATGCGGCAGCAGCGAGACATTCGGCAGAGATAGGTAAGCTGAGGGAACGTTCGGCTCGTCGTAGAAAACATCGAGGCCGGCAGCACCAAGCGTGCCGTTCCGAAGGGCGGCGATCAGCGCGTCGTCATCCACCGACCAGCCGCGTCCAACATTGATGAACACGCCCTGCGGCCCAAGTGCCGATAGCACCTCAGCATTGATCACCTTATGCGTCTCCGGCGTCTTCGGAACGATGGAAATCAACGTGTCCACCGATTGTGCCATCTCCTTCAGGGTCGGATAGTAATCGTAAGGCAACGAGTCGCGCGGCGAGCGCGTATGATAGCCGATCTTCACCTTGAACGGCTCCAGCCGCCTGGCAATCTCCAGGCCGATGCGGCCGAGGCCGTAGATGCCGACGCGACGTCCCTTCAGGGAGAAAGGCGAGAGCGGAAAGGCTCCTTCCTTCGCCCAGCGTCCCTCGCGCAGCCAGGTTTCCGCATTTGGAAATTGTCGTATCGTATTCAGCAACAGCGCGATGGCCGTATCGGCCACCTCATCGTTCAGCACATCGGGCGTATTCGTGACCACGATGCCTTTCGAGGCTGCATGCCCGACATCGACGCCGTCATAGCCAACACCGAGATTGGCGATGACTTCGATATTAGGAAAGGCATCCATCCAGACGGCATTGAAACCGCCTGACACCGCCACGCCACGCACACGCGCCGCCGTCGCGGCATCGACCTTCGGGCTCTCGCCGGCGTCGAGCCCGACGATATCGAAGCGGCCTTTGAGCGTTTCGAGAACACGCGGGTGTATCTTCCCCGGAACGAGGACGGCAATGCGATTATCGGACATGATCTTTCCTCTTGAAGATGCGGGTTCGACGCTATTGGCGCGCCTGATAGGGAGATGTCGACTGACGGATGCGCATTTCCGGCTTGATGAGATGAATTCCATCCGGCTCATGGCTGCCGGCCAGCCTATCCAAAAGCGCGCGCGCCGCAAGCCTTCCGACCTCGGCCTGACCATTCCATACCGTCGTCAGCGCCGGAGTCGCGATCGCCGCCTCTTCCAGATCGTCATAGCCGGTCACAGAAATATCCTTGCCCGGCACGAGGCCGGCGCGGGAAATGCCGTTCATCAAACCGATCGCCACCAGATCGTTCCAGCAGACGGCCGCCGTCGGCTTCTGCGGCAATGACAGGAGATGTACCGCCGCCTCGAAACCGCCCTGCTTGGAACGAGCGCCGGGAATGCGCAGATTGGGATCGACCTCGATGCCCGCCTTGCGCAGAGCGTTCACATAGCCCTGGTAGCGATCACGACCGGTCGAGGTCTGGTCCGTGCCGCCGATCATCGCGATGGTGCGGTGACCGAGGCTGATCAGATGATTCGTCGCGAGCGAAATGCCATAGCTGTCGTCACCGCGAAAGGTCGGCAGGTCCAGCCCCTCCATCGAACGGGCGACGAGGATGGCCGGCATGCCGTTTTCCTCCGCCAGATCGAAATCCTCCGGCGGCGTGCCGATTGCCGGCGACATGATGATGCCGTCGCCGCCGAGCTGCAGCAGGGTTTCGAGGAAGGTCCGCTGCTTCTCGACCGAATCATAGTGGTTGGAGAGAATGAATGTATGACGGCTGCGGTCGAGCTCGCTTTCGATCGCCTTCAGAATCTCGCCGTAGAACGGATTCATGATGTCATGCACGACGACGCCGATAATTCCGGAACGCGATGTCCTGAGGCTCGCCGCACGGCGGTTGTAGATATAGCCGAGCGTGCGCGCCTGGTCCTTAATCTTCTCGCGCGTATTCACCGCCACCAGCGGGCTGTCGCGTAAGGCAAGGGATACGGTCGCCGTTGAAATACCCAGCGTTTCCGCAATGGTCGAAAGCTTTATCTTTTGCGCCATGCGCTCCCCTCCTCGTGAAACGCAGCCAAATGTATGATCCCGGCGTCTCACGAATCCGAAATTTAAAAACTTTAATTAAAAGCTTAAATCGCGCCGTGCAACTTGAATCCTCAAGGGATCTCAGAATTCCCCATCATCTTCGTCATGGTCGCCGGCCTGAAGATTGCCGTCGATCGCCTTCAACAGACGCACGAGCGAACGGACGTCCTTCTCCGAAAAACCGCGTGTGGCAAGTTCGTCGCAAGCTGCGGCCGAACTGGTGATCTCGGTGACGCTGTTGCGCCCGGTCTCGGTGAGATAAACCTTTGTCAACCGGGCGTCCGCGGCGTCGGGTCGCCGCTCGACGAAGCCCTGCGCTTCCATGCGCCCGATCGTGCGGGTCATGGTCGGCGCCTTGACGCCGAGCTTCTGCGCCAGCGTCCCCGCCGGCAGGCCATCGCTCTCCGCCAGCGCGAGGATGACGCCATCCTGGCCCGCGTAAAGGCCACTTGCAGTCAGGTTGCGGGTCAGAACCGTGCGCATCGACCGCGCCGCCTGCGTCAATGCCGGCGACAAATCGGCAAGCGTGTAGTCGCCGTGATCCTTCTTCTTACCCGACTTACCTTTTTTTCCGTCCTTGTTCTTCTTACCCATCGTGATTCCGTTGATCTTTCCGCCGCTGCAGCATCACGGTATGACATTGCGCAGGTTATTGACATAAACAAGAGGCACATCCGCAGATGGCACAGCCTATGCCGCGTTTCGATGACAATGATAGGACGCTGACGCCAACAGAACGGGCAAATTGGATCGCCGTCCTGCCGCTTGGCGCCCATGAACAACACGGGCCCCATCTGCCTTTCGAGACCGACACCTTGATTGCGGAGGGCATCGTCGCCCGCCTGAAGACTGCCCTACCATCTGATTTGCCCGTCACTTTCCTGCCCGTCGAGCCGATCGGCTATTCCATCGAGCATATGGATATCGCCGGTACCAAAACACTCGCCTTCGACGATGCTGTCAACCGATGGCTTGGTATTGCCGAAAACATGCACCATCTCGGCATCCGCAAATTCGTCATGCTGAACGCCCACGGCGGCAACTCGCCCTTGATGACCATCGTCGCGACGGAAGCACGCGTTCGCTTCGACATGCTGGCCGTCGCGACCAGTTGGACACGCTTTGGCGTACCTGAAGGGCTGATCGCGCCGGAGAACAAGGCCATCGATATCCACGGTGGCGATATCGAAACATCGGCAATGCTGGCACTCAACCCGGAGAGGGTCGACATGACCAAGGCTGCCGATTTCCCTTCGCAGCAATCCGATTTCATCAGGCGCTTCAAACATCTGCGCGCATACGGCCAGCACGCCTTCGGCTGGAGGATGTCTGATCTGAGTAAAGAGGGCGTAGCCGGCAACGCCAGTGCTGCGACTGCGGAGAAGGGCGAGCGGCTGATCGCCCATGCGGTGAAGGGATTGGTGGAGCTTTTGCGGGATGTCGATGAGTTTGATGTGGAGGCGTTGAGATAGCCGATCACTTGTAGCTGCCCTCTCCTCTTCGTCGGAAATGATTTTTCCGCAGACCGACATTGAACCAGCCGCTCCAAACCTGATGTGATCTTATAACATACAAAAGCCTTTGAACTGACGCCGCCAACTCCTTATATGGAAGCCGATCATTTTCCGCTCTCCGGAGAAAACTCCGATATTTCGAGGCTCCCATGACCGAAACAGCCACGCAGAAGCCCATTCCCGTCACCGTTCTCACCGGCTACCTCGGCGCCGGCAAGACGACGCTGCTGAACCGTATCCTCTCCGAAAACCACGGCAAGAAATACGCAGTCATCGTCAATGAGTTCGGCGAGATCGGCATCGACAACGATCTGATCGTCGAATCGGACGAGGAAATCTATGAGATGAACAATGGCTGCGTTTGCTGCACGGTGCGCGGCGACCTCATCCGCGTCGTCGAAGGTCTGATGCGCCGTCCGGGCCGCTTCGACGGCATTATCGTCGAGACCACCGGCCTCGCCGATCCGGTTCCCGTCGCGCAGACCTTCTTCATGGATGACGATGTCCGCGCCAAGACCGAACTCGACGCCGTCGTCGCGCTCGTCGATGCCAAGCACCTGCCGCTGCGACTGAAGGACAGCCGCGAAGCCGAAGACCAGATCGCCTTCGCCGACGTCGTCGTCATCAACAAGTCCGATCTCGTCTCTGCGGAAGAGCTGGCTCAGATCGAAGATATCGTCCGCGCCATCAATCCGGCCGCCCGCGTCTACAAGACCACCCGCTCCGGCGTCGATCTCGCCCGCGTTCTGAACCAGGGTGCTTTCAACCTCGAGCGCGCCTTGGAAAACGATCCGCATTTCCTCGAGCACGGCCATGAAGATCATGTCTGCGGCCCGGATTGCGATCATCACCATCATGACCATGACCATGACCATGACCACCATCATCATGACCACGATCACGACCATCACCACCATGATCATGATCACGACCACCATCACCATGGCCTGTCGGCCATCCATGACGTGACGGTACAGTCGGTCTCGCTGCGCGGCGGCGAGATGAATCCGGAGCGCTTCTTCCCGTGGATCCAGAAGGTCACGCAGACCGACGGCCCGAACATTCTGCGCCTCAAGGGCATCATCGCCTTCAAGGGCGACGCCGAGCGCTACGTCGTCCAGGGCGTCCACATGATCATCGAGGGCGATCACCAGCGCCCCTGGAAGGACGGCGAAAAGCATGAGAGCCGCTTGGTCTTCATCGGCCGCGAACTCGACCGCGAAAAGCTGGAAAAGAGCTTCAAGGCCTGCGAGGCGGCCGCCTGATGCCGACTGTTGCTCCGCTTGATATCGACGGCCACGTTCTGGCCGTCGAATTTTTAGGTGATACCCCCTTCTTCGCCAGCGCCGCCGGCGCGATCCATCGGCTGGAAGGCGGCGAGAAGGTGACCGAAGCCCATCAGGGCATGCTCACCTGCATTCGCGATCCCTACAGCGATAGCCTGATTTCCGGCGGCGAGGACGGGAAGGTTCTCCGGATTGCCGCTGACGGCGGCGTTACCGTGCTTGCCGAGGCGCCGCGCAAATGGATCACCCAGCTCGCCGCCGGCCCGCAGGGCGCGGTTGCTTATGCCTACGGGAAAAGCAGCTTCGTGCGGCTGGCAGACGGCTCGATCAAGGAATTTGCCGAGGAGCGCACCGTCGAAGGCATCGCCTTCGCGCCGAAGGGCCTGCGCATCGCGGTGGCGCGCTATAACGGCGTGTCGCTGCATTGGGTCGGGATGGCAGGGCAGCCGATCAATCTCGAATGGAAGGGCGCCCATACCGGGGTCACCTTCTCGCCCGACGGTCAGTTTGTCGTCACCACCATGCAGGAAAACGCCTTGCACGGCTGGAAGATGGATACGAAGCCCGGCGCCGAGGCCAGGCACATGCGCATGACCGGCTATCCCGCCAAGGTGAAATCGCTCTCCTGGTCCAACAAAGGCAAGTGGCTTGCCTCCTCCGGCGCACCGGCGGCGATCGTCTGGCCGTTTCAGGGCAAGGACGGCCCGATGGGCAAGGCGCCGCTGGAACTCGGCACCCGTGGCAACATCATGGCGACCTCGGTCAAGTTTCATCCGGTGGAAGACATCCTGGCGATCGGCTTCATTGATGGCATGATCCTGGCGGTGCGCATCGGCGACTCCAAGGAAGCGCTCTTGCGCCGTCCAGGCAAAGGTGCGATCACCTCGATGAGCTGGAGCAAATCCGGCAAGCTGCTCGCCTTTGCCTCCGAAACCGGCGATTGCGGCGTGGTTGACGTTTCCGCTTGATCAGAAAGATATGGTTATGTCCCAGACAGGAACGGCAATCGCCGGACATTCCCCTGCCGCAGCCGGCAGCGTCTGGGACGTAATCCGCCATGAAGCGGCCGACCTCGCCGGCCGCGAGCCGACCTTGCGCCCGCTGCTCGCAGCGCAGATCATCGCGACGCAGTCGGATGCCGAAAGCCTCGCCAATGTCCTGGTCGCCCGGCTTTCCGTCGCCGGCATCGAAACCGACGCTCTTTTCGCCCTGTTTCATGATGTGCTGACGCGGCATGCCGCAATCCTCCAGGCGACGGAAGCCGATCTCGTCGCGGTCCGCACCCGCGATCCCGCCTGTACGACCTATCTGCATGCGCTCCTGAATCTCAAGGGCTTCCACGCCCTTCAGACCCACCGCATCGCCCACGCGCTCTGGGCGGAGGGCCGGCCGGAAATCGCCAGTTGGCTTTCCAACCTGGCCTCGCTCGTCTTCGGCCCGGATATTCATCCGGCGGCGAGGATCGGCTCGTCCATCATGCTCGATCACGGCTCCGGCATTGTCATCGGCGAGACTGCCGTTATCGAGGATGAAGTCTCGATCCTGCAGAACGTCACGCTCGGCGGCACCGGCAAGGAAACCGGCGACCGGCACCCGAAAATCCGCCATGGCGTGATGATCGGCGCCGGCGCAAAGATCCTCGGCAACATCGAAGTCGGCGCCTTCAGCAAGGTGGCGGCCGGTAGCGTCGTGGTAAAGCCGGTCCCGGCCCACTGCACCGTCGCCGGCGTTCCCGCGACCGTCGTTCGCATCCATCGCGCCGATGAGATACCGGCCGAGACGATGGATCAGAATATCTAGCTTTAGTCCCTGAACGTCAGTGGCCGCCTCGTCCTTCGAGGCTGCGCCCGACGGGCTACGCGCCTCAGGATGAGGCGGAGTGGGCTCGTCGTCACAGTAAAGTAGAGACCGAACGATAGCCCGTTGCGGCCGGAGCCAAAAGATCAGCCCTCACCCTGAGGCGGGAGCGAAGCGACCCTCGAAGGGCGGGGGCGGGTGGATCGCATCAATGTCAGCCGTGACATAAGGTAGCAGGATACGGGCATCCGCAACACCTGTCCGCGACCTCCTTTTTCATGTCAGCAAAAACAACCCTTTAGTTGCGTCCTTCATGGGCAACGCCTCCCTCTCCCGCCGCCCCCTTCACGGAACTGTCATATGCGCTTGCTAGCCCGGCATGGTTCCTTCCGCCTCGGCGCGGCGCACCTTAAGCGTCGGGGCAAAGACCCCCCACTCGAGAGGATATGGCAATGATCTGTCTTTCGCGTCGCGCCGCCCTTGCCGCCGGCAGCGCGCTTACTCTGATTTCGCTCTGTTCCACCGCCGGTGCCGCCGACAAGGCGCCGACGAATACCGCGACGCCGATCAAGCATCTGGTCGTCGTCTTCCAGGAAAACGTCTCCTTCGACCACTATTTCGCGACCTACCCCAAGGCCGCAAACGTCGACGGTGAGCCGGCATTCAAGGCCGCCGACAACACGCCGACCGATATCAACACGCTGGCCAATGCCGGTCTTCTCGACAGCAATCCGAATAAGACCAACGCGGCAAACGGAGCCGATGCGGCCGCCCCCTTTCGGCTTGATCGCACGCAGGCAGCGACCCAATCGCAGAACCACGGCTACACCGCCGAGCAGGCGGCCTACAACAACTTCGCCATGGACCTTTTCCCGGCCAATACCGGCAGGGGCACCAAGGGTGCTGCCGGCGCTTTCGGCACCAAGGGCCAGGTCATGGGCTATTATGACGGCAACACCGTCACGGCGCTCTGGAACTACGCTCAGCACTATGCCCTGAACGACAATTCCTTCTCCACCAATTTCGGCCCGTCGACCCCCGGCGCGCTAAACCTCATCTCCGGCCAGACCAACGGCGCCATCCTGCCGCCCGGCTATGCGCTGGAGAAGGACGGCACCTATTCCAAGGGCCGCATCGTGCCCGACGGCAATGGCGGCTGGACCGTCATCAGCGACTTCGATCCGACCGGCGATGTCTGCTCGGTCGGCCAGACAGGGCTGATGTACGGCAAGAACATCGGCGACATGCTGAACGAACACAACATCACCTGGGGCTTCTTCGAAGGCGGCTTCGACCTTACGGTGACGAATGGGGACGGCACGACGGGCTGCAAGCGCGCGACGACCTCGACCGTCACCCAGGTCAACAGCGCTGACTATATCCCGCATCACCAGCCGTTCCAGTACTACGCCTCGACCGCCAACCCGACGCATGCGCGCCCGTCCTCGGTCGCTGCAATCGGCACCACCGACGCAGCCAACCACCAGTATGATGTGACGGACTTCTACGCGGCCCTGAAGAACGGCAACATGCCGACCGTCAGCTTCCTGAAGGCGCCGGCCTATCAGGACGGCCATGCCGGCTATTCTGATCCGCTCGACGAGCAGGAGTTCGTCACCCAGGTGGTCAACACCGTTCAGAATTCGCCGGACTGGAAAGACACCGCTATCATCGTCCTCTACGACGATTCCGACGGCTGGTATGACCATGCCCACGCCGTCGTCAATCCATCGAAGCTTGGCGTCAAGGGTTATGACGTGCTGAACGGAGATGGCTGCTCGACCGGCACGCCGCTGCCGGGCGTCAACGGCCAGCCGGCCCAGGGCCGTTGTGGCTACGGCACGCGCCAGCCGCTGTTGGTTATCTCGCCCTACTCCAAGGTCAACTTCGTCGACCATACTTTGACCGACCAGACCTCCGTGATGCGCTTCATCGAAGACAACTGGATGGGCGGCGAACGTCTCGGTGGCGGCTCGTTCGATGCCATCTCCGGCTCGCTGAACAACATGTTCGACTGGTCGAAGGCCGATGCACAGAAGCTGATCCTCGACACAAAGACCGGCAATAGCGCTTCCTAAGCTGAAAATAAGGGGGATGGACAATGTCCTTGAACATGAAGCACAGTTTCCTCCCCCTGATCGCACTCGCGAACATCTCGCTCGCGGGGGCGACCATCGGCTTGGCAAGCGAACCCGCCGCTAATGCCGTCGCGGCAAATACCTATGACGACACGGCTTCGCTGAGCGCCGTCGCACAGCTCGGCCGGAAGCTGTTCTACGATCCCTCACTGTCAGGCGGCGGCCAGATGTCCTGCGCCACCTGCCATGATCCCAGCAATCACTATGCACCGGCCAATGACCGCGCCGTGCAGCTCGGCGGCCCGCATTTCGATAAGCCGGGCATCCGCGCAGTGCCGAGCCTCGCCTATAAGATGTCGACGCCTTCCTTCTCCGTCGGCGCGGAAAGTGCTGCCGACGAGGCGGCCGAGGCAGCCCCAATGACCGAAGCCTCCGGCGTGGCGCTTGCAAACACCCCGGCGACGGTCGCGGGGCCACTGACCGCACAGGCCGTCGTCAAAGCCAATTCGAACGCGCCCGATCTGGTGCCGCAAGGCGGCATGTTCTGGGACGGCCGTGTCGACTCGCTGGAGGAACAAGCGCTGCAGCCGATGATCTCGCCCTTCGAGATGGCCAATGCCGATGCAGCCGCCGTCTATGCCAAGCTGAAACAGGGCTACGGCAAGGACATCGGCGCCCTCTTCGGCAATAATGTCCTCAACGATCAGGATATGACGATCGCCGAAGCCGGTTTTGCGCTCGCCCGCTACCAGATCGAAGAGCCCTCCTTCCATCCCTATTCGAGCAAATACGACTATTATCTGCGCGGCAAGGCGATGTTATCAGACGCCGAAATGCGCGGGCTGAAACTGTTCGATGATCCCAACAAGGGTAACTGCGCCTCTTGCCATCTCGACAAGATGACAGGCGACGGCCAGATGCCGAACTTCACCGATTTCGAATTCGAGGCGCTTGGCGCACCGCGCAATCCGGACATTCCAGCCAATGCCGACGCGCATTATTACGACACCGGCATCTGCGGCCCGCTGCGCAACGACACCTATTCCGCCCAGCCGCAGAATTGCGGGCTGTTCAAGACACCGACGCTACGCAATGTCGCCAGCCGCTACGTCTTCTTCCACAATGGCGTCTACCGCTCGCTGGAGGACGTCACCCGCTTCTATGTCAAGCGGGACACCAATCCCGACGAGATCTACCCGAGGGACGCCAGCGGGAAGGCACAGAAATACAACGATCTTCCGACGCAATATCAGGCCAATATCGACGTCATCGACGCGCCGATGAACCTCAAGCTAGGCGATGCGCCGGCTCTGAACGATACGGAAATCGCCGATGTCGTTGCGTTTCTGAAGACGCTGACTGATGGTTACGACCCGGCTAAGGATGGGGTGAAGGCGGCCAAATAGAAACGCCTCCGCCCGAACGGGCGAAGGCGGATTTGAAACCTCAGGCCGCCTTGGCGACCGGCGGCTGGGCCAGCTTGCGGCCGCTGGCGACGATCATGCCGACGGCACTGCCCAGCCAACCATCCTTGAGTTCCAGCGCGAGGAAACGGTCGCGCTGGAATGGGCCAGGCATGACCAGATGGCGCGCCTTTTCGGCGAAGAAGCCGAAACGCTCGTAATAGGGTGCATCGCCGACGAGCAGGACAGCGCCATGGCCGCGCTTCTTGGCTTCGAGGATGGCGGCACGCATCAGCGCCGAGCCGACACCCTTGCCTTCGTGGGCGCCATCGACCGCCAGCGGGCCGAGCAGCAGCGCATCGACCGGGCGGGTCTCACGATCGACGCCAGCTTCGACGTTCCACAGGCGAACGGTGCCGATGACATGGCCGGCGCGATCGCGGGCGACAAGCGCCAGGCCCTCGGCCGGAACGCGGCCACGGCGAAGCTTTTCGGACGACTTCTTGCGGCGATCGGCGCCCATGACGCGATCAAGCAGATTTTCGCGAGCGACGACATCACCTGCGTTTTCCAGGTCGAGGGTGAAAGTGGACGGCGCAAAGAATGCGCGGACAGAATCAAGAACAGCGGCCATCTCGGCCTCCCGTGCCCAATACCGTTATCAGCGGTGCTAAAGGGAATTGTGAGTGTGTCGCCCCGGCTGGCTACGGGGGCGGCTTTGTCGGAGTTTAGATCCTTACGGGATCTTAGATGATGTAGGCCTTCAGCGGGTCGAAGCCGTTGAACGCTACAGCCGAGTAGGTCGTCGTATAGGCGCCCGTGCCTTCAATCAGGACCTCGTCGCCGATCGTGAGCGTCACGGGCAGCGGATAGAGGTTCTTCTCGTAGAGCACGTCGGCCGAATCGCAGGTCGGACCGGCAATGATGCAGGCTTCCATCTCGTCGGCGTCGCGCTCGGTGCGGATCGGATAGCGGATCGCCTCGTCCATGGTTTCGGCGAGACCACCGAATTTGCCGATGTCGAGGAAGACCCAGCGAGCGGCATCGTTGTCCGACTTCTTCGAAATCAGGACGACTTCAGCCTTGATCACGCCGGCATTGCCGACCATGCCGCGGCCCGGCTCGATGATGGTGTGCGGGATCTGGTTGCCGAAATGGGCGCGCAGAGCCGCAAAGATCGCCTTGCCGTATGCTTCCGCCGACGGAACGTCACGCAGGTACTTGGTCGGGAAACCGCCGCCCATGTTGACCATCTGCAGGTGAATGCCCTGCTTGGCGAGCGAGACGAAGACGCGCTTGGCATCGGCGAGAGCCGCATCCCAGGCATCGACCTTGGTCATCTGCGAGCCGACGTGGAACGACACGCCGTAGGATGCCAGACCGAGCTGATGGGCATAGACGAGAACGTCGACAGCCATCTGCGGAACGCAGCCGAACTTGCGCGACAGCGGCCATTCGGCACCTTCGCCATCCGTCAGAACGCGGCAGAACACACGAGCGCCGGGAGCGGCACGGGAAATCTTCTCGACTTCCTCGTGGCTGTCGACGGCAAAGAGGTTGATACCGAGTGCATGCGCACGGGCGATATCGCGTTCCTTCTTGATCGTGTTGCCGAAGGAGATGCGGGCAGCGGTCGCACCGGCGTCGAGCGCCATTTCGATTTCAGCGACGGACGCGCAATCGAAGTTGGAGCCGAGGCTTGCCAGCAGGCGCAGCACTTCCGGAGCCGGGTTGGCCTTGACGGCGTAATAGATGGCGCTGTCCGGCATGGCATGACGGAAGGCGTGAAAATTGTCGCGGACGACATCGAGATCAACCACCAGGCAGGGACCGTCCGGACGTCGGGTAGCGAGAAAGTCGCGAATACGTTGCGTGGTCATGTCAATTCCCTTTTCAATTCCAAAAGCTCCGGGAGAAAGACCCAGAGGACAAAGGGCGACGCTCATTCGCTCAGGTACCAGCCGGTGGAGACCCCGGAACCGTGCAAATGCGCGAAGCGCGGATGATGAACGAGTGCCGCAAGCGGCGCTAATTCGCTTTGTCTGCCATGGATTGGAGGGATAATCCCAACCGCACTTCCGGCAATGAAGGTGTGCCTCTTCAGTAACCCCGGCTGATGGAAAGCCGGGAGAGAACAAAAAGGCCCGCACCGTCGTTGCTTCAGATGTCCTCGCATTTTCCGGTTGGCCGGAATAGCGACTGGAGGGGTTAATTCCAGGTACCTTACCGATTTTCTCACCACATCGAGGATCGGCGGACACCCACGGGCACGTGCGACTTTGGGCTGAACCCGAAATAGGAATATTCGCCGACATAATCAAGAATTTTTTTCGCCTATGCCCGAAAAAAATAATTGAACAAATCGGCGCATTTTGTTCAATAACTTGCGACAGTTAACGAGGGCTTCGCCATGGACACTTTGACCCGGATTCGCGCCTTCATCGACGTGGTCGAAGCAGAAGGTTTCTCCGCGGCCGCCAGGAAAACCGGACGCTCCAAGGCGCTGCTCTCCAAATATGTCCGAGAGCTCGAGGATGAGCTTGGCGCGCTTCTGCTCAATCGCACCACCCGGCAATTCTCGATGACCGAGGCCGGCCACACCTATTACCGCACCGCTTCCGACATATTGAAAGAAATCGACAATCTCGCCGATCTCGTGCGCGAGAACAATCAGCAGCTTAAAGGGCGGCTTCGTGTTTCCGTGCCGCGTACCTTTGTCGACGCCGATGTCGGGCAATCGCTGATCGACTTCGCCAGGGAGAACCCCGATCTCGCGCTGGAGATCGCCGCCGAAGATCGATTCGTCGATCTGATCGAGGAAGGCTTCGACGTTGCAGTGCGCGTCACCAAGCTTGAGGATTCCGGCATGATCGCCCGCAAGATCTCGGATTTCCGCGTTCATCTTTGTGCAACCCAGGAATTCCTCGATCGTTATCCGACGCTGGAGCATCCGAGCGATCTTGCGCGTGTGCCTTTCATTATCGACACCAACAATCGCTCACAGGGCAATGTTCGCTTCGTCGATGCCGACAGCTCGACCTTTAATGTCGCGATCAATGGCACGCTCGAAGTCAATAGCCCGCATGCGACGCTGCGCGCGGCTTTGGCAAGCTTGGGCATTGCCGTCGTGCCGGACTTTATCGGCCGCAAGGCGATCGAAAGCGGGCAGTTGCTGACGCTGTTCAACGATTATCTTCCGACCGATCGCGGCATTTATGCTGTCTATCCGCACCGTCGTTATCTCCCGGCCAAGGTGCGCATCTTCGTCGACTACCTCCATAGCTGGTTCCGCAAGCACGGCTGAGCCCTTCAGCTCTGCCAACCGGTCCCAATTCCGTCTCATTTCCTGACCAGAAGTCGAGGTGAATCAATGCTCGCGAAGCACATCGGACGCATGAGAAAATCCACGCCTATCTCTATTGCAGCCCTCGCCGGAGGTCTGATGCTCGCGCCTGTTGCGGCATCGGCGCATCCGCATATCTTCGTGGAAGCGCGGCTGGAAGTGCTGGCGGGCTCCGACGGCGCCGTGCAGGAGCTACGCAATGTCTGGCGCTTCGACGAGGTCTTCTCCTCCTCGGTGCTGATGGATTTCGACAAGAACACCAATCTGAAGCTCGATCCGGACGAGCTCAAGGAAGTCGGCAAAACGGTGCGCGATTCGCTCGCCGACTACGACTACTACACAAACCTGACGCTGAACGGCAAAGCCATCAAGGTGAACAAGCCCGACATCATCAATGTCGACTACAGGGACGGCCAGCTCCTGATGTTCTTTGCCGTCAAGCCGTCCGAACCGATGCCGCTCAAGGGCAACAAGCTGAGCTTCGGCATCTACGATCCTACACTCTATACCTCGATCGATTTCCCCAGCGACAATGAGCTGGTGACAGAGGGCGATGGCTTCAAAGGCTGCACGCAAAAGGTCGTGCGCCCCAATCCGGACGAGGTCATCGCCGAAAACAAGTCGACTTTGACGGATGCCTTCTTCAACGATCCGACGGGAACGACCATGTCGAAGCTCTTCGCAACGCGGTTAGACGTTCAATGCTGACGTTCCGGATAGCGCGGTTGCTTCCGGCTATGGCCCTCGCCTTCCTAGCGATGGCAAGCCTCGCCCACGCCACCGGATCGCCGCTCGGTATCGGCACGGCGGAGCCGAGCTTCCAGCCGGTCGGAGGGCCGCTGGCGCCGATCTTTCTCTATGTGAATTACGAGCAGCAGGCCTTCTATCGGGCGCTCACCAAATCCATCGAGGCCATGCGCCAGGACCCTTGGCAGCTCTGGACGCTGATCGGCCTCTCCTTCGCCTACGGCATCTTCCATGCCGCCGGCCCCGGCCACGGCAAGGCCGTCATCTCCTCCTACATGGTCGCCAACGAGATCGAGCTGAAGCGCGGCATCATCATCTCGTTCATTTCGGCCTTCATCCAGGGCCTCGTCGCGGTCCTCGTCGTCGGTGCCGCTTATTTCGTGCTGCGCGGCTCGGGCATCACCATGACGATGGCCACCAATGCGATGGAGATCACCAGCTTCGTGATGGTGATCATCTTTGGCGGCTGGCTGCTGTTCCGCAAGCTGCGCTCGATGATCCAGGCCCGGCCACAGCGCCAGGAAGTGCAGCTCGCGACATCGGTCGGCCCGATCAGCATGTCGCTATTCGAAGATGCTCCGAACGGCTCCGCTCCCGCCCAAAGGCTATCGCACTTCCGCACCGCGCCGCAGACGGGCAACCGCTATAATTGTGACGATCCGACGCATGATGCGGGCAATGGCATGGTCTGCGAGACCTGCGGCCATTCGCATCTGCCGGATCCGAAAATGCTGTCGAATGAAAATTTCAGTGTCCGCGAGGCCTGGTCGGCGATCATCACCGTCGGCTTGCGCCCCTGTTCCGGCGCCCTGCTGGTCATGACCTTCTCGATGCTGAACGGGCTCTATCTCGGCGGCTTGCTATCCGTCATCGCCATGTCGGTCGGCACGGCGCTGACCGTGTCGCTGCTCGCCATCATCGCTGTCTTCGCCAAGGGCACCGCCGTGCACTTCACCGGTCGCGGCTCGAGGCTCTCGATGCGGGTCGGCAATGGCATTGAGATTCTTGGCGCGCTGCTGGTCATCTGCACCGGCATCGTTCTGCTCGGCGCATCGCTGCAGACTTGACGCTGCGGACTACCGGCTGTTGCGCCTCTGGTAGCGGGCTCTCAGCCAGAAGACCAGGAAGAACGCAAGGATGACGAGGACGCCGAAGCCGGTGCCGAGCCATGGCGAAACATCGCCGAGCCGGAGGATGATATCCGGCATCAGGTACAGCAGCACCATGGCGGCCAGCAGGATAATGGCCGCGGCGATCGCCGTGGAGCGGGTTTCGCTTTTCTTATCCGTCAAAATGGCCAATCCTCCGCGCACTGCTGCTTACTTTCCGGCGAAGGCTTAGGCCAGCCGCCCGCGAAAGGCAACCGGCCCTTTCCTGGCAACGATCAGATCTTGGCGCTCACGACCGTCGCTTCGATGTGATCGACCAACGCGTCGGCGAGACCGAGCCGGCCGGCGAGAAGATCGAGATAGCCGCGCTCCGCCCGCGAATCCGGCTCGATCGCCAGGCGCGACGCAGCGTAGACCTGCACGCGCTGCTCTTCCGTTTGCGCCGATGCGACGATGGCGTCGAGATCGACGGGATTGGCAAGCTCGCGCTCGAAAAAGGCTTCCGCTTCAGCACCGACGCCCGCTTCGTGCACCTTGCCGAGAATATGCTGCCGCTCGGCATCGTCGATATGCCCATCGGCGCGAGCCGCGGCGATCATGGCGCGGACCAGCGAAAGTGCAAAATCATTGCTGGCAATCGCCGGCGCAGTGCTGAAGCCGGAATTGGAAGGCGGCGGCAGAAATTGCGGCTCCGCCTGCTGGGCAGGCTGCGGCGCCGGCTGTGGTGCATTGCCGGCCTGATAGTTCTTGTAGGCCTGATAGCCGAGCCCGGCGATGGCGGCGAGACCACCGAGCGTCAGTACGTTGCCGGCAATGTCGCGGCCAGTCTTCGTGCCCAGCAGCACGCCGGCGATGGCGCTGGTCGCCAGCGGATTGTCCCTGGCGAGATTGATGGCCTCGCTCGCCTTGTCTCTCACGCTTCCCTGCATTCCCGGAACTTGCGATCCGAGGAACTGGTCCAGAAGCTTGCGGGCGTCGATCATGTGGATGGTCCTCCGTCCTTTGTGAAGCATGATCCCAAAAAGCACGCAGCGGTTTTTTGGACGAGATCATGCGCAAACGAAATTGCGAGAGGGAGATAGGGAGGTAGGACCGCAAATACAAATCCACTGAAAAGCAAAAAGGGCGCGCATGAAGCCATGCACGCCCTTTAATCGACTTTTCAGGAAGGCTCAGCCCTTCAGCGCGGCGGCTTCGGCGGCGAGCTTGGTGATCCCGGCCCAATCGCCGGCCGCGACCAGTTCCTTCGGCGCAACCCAGGAGCCGCCGACACAGATGACGTTCGGCAGCGACAGGTAATCATGGGCGTTCTTCAGCGAAATGCCGCCGGTCGGGCAGAACAGCGTGCCGGCCAGCGGCGAAGACAGTGCCTTCAGATAGGCAGCGCCGCCAGCCTGTTCGGCCGGGAAGAACTTCAGCACCTTGTAGCCTTCCTCACGCAACGCCATGACTTCGCTCGCCGTCGCCGCACCCGGCAGCAGCGGAACGTGGGAGGTGCGGGCCACATCAAGAAGTTCCTGCGTGGTGCCGGGGCTGACGATGAATTTGGAGCCGGCCTCGACGGCAGCTTCCCACTGCGCGACATTCAGGATCGTACCGGCGCCCACTTCGGCGCCTTCGACTTCCTCGGCGACGGCCCGAACGGCATCCAGTGCACCGGCGGTCCGCAGCGTAATCTCGATCGCCTTCAAGCCGCCGGCGACAAGCGCGCGGGCGAGCGGAACGGCCGACTTCGCATCTTCCACGATGAGGACGGGGACGACAGGCTGCAGTTTCAGGATGGAAAGAAGCTTTTCGGTTTTCTCGCCCATGGTCGGCGTGCTCCCTTAAAACGATTGAAATCCGGTTTCCGAATAGCCTTCCCGAGGGTCCTTGTCGAGACAAAAGCTAAGTTTGAATACAACGGGTAGGAAATGCCGATAAGTTACGTTAGTCTATTTAAATGGGATGCGGGCGGAGCATGTCGAGCATATGGCAAAAGAGATCGAGCGAAAGTTTCTGGTCCGTGGCGATCATTGGCGAGACCTCGTTTCCGAGAAACTCACCCTACGGCAGGCCTATGTCGCCTCGATGGACGATCGTTCCGTTCGCGTTCGCCTGACGAACCACACGGTCGCGACCCTGACGATGAAGATCGGCAAGGCGATGATCCGGGATGAATTCGAATATGAAATCCCCGTCGCCGATGCCGAAGAGCTGCTCGGCAATGCCATCGGTCTGGTCATAGAAAAGATCCGCTACAAGGTTCCCTTCAAAGGCTTCGTCTGGGAAGTCGACGTTTTTCGCGGCATGCATCGCGGCCTGGTGATCGCCGAAGTCGAGATGGAAGACGAAAGCGACGATCCGGAATTGCCGGACTGGATTGGCCGCGAGGTGACCGGCGAATACCGCTACTCTAACCAGGCGCTCGCGACGCAATTCGAACAGGAATACGATGAGTTATCGCATTCGGCCTGACCTGCCGCGAAGCATTGGAAGCGCTGAAAGCCGCCTCCTTCGGCAGCGGCCGGCGCCAGACCGCGCGTATCTTTCAAAATAGCTGGCGCAAGACCGGTCGTAAGGCGACGAGGGCACTCTCAGAATGCCATGCCGAAGCTCATACCGACCAGTTTCACGAGCTGCGCAAACGCAGCCAGGATTGCTGGATGCATCATGCGCTGCTGCGCGACATCTGGTCGGCAGCCATGCATGCAAAACAGCTCGAAGCCAAGGCGCTGGTCGATGTGCTCGGCCGCTATCTCGATCTGTCGATACTATCCGAGGTCACCGATCGCGAGCCGCATCTCTTCAACGGCAGCGACGACCGCGCCCGCCTGCTGGAGGCAATCATCTCTCGCCAGCAAAGCGCCCGCCAGGAAGCACTGACCAAAGCACGCTGGATTTTTTTCGGATAAGCCGAAGCGGGAAGCGCGGACGATCAGACGGCTTTGGCTGGAAGCGGGGGATTGAGGAAACCAATTCCGTCCGCCCAGGACAGGCAAGCAATTTCTCGCGCTCGGTAGCGATTGTCGCCGATCGCTCCCAGTCGAAAGCCGTCCGACGCAACAGCGATTACGTCTCATTAACTGTAACGTACTTGTTACTTTTCAGCATCGTGCCAACGTTTCGACTTCATCGAGTTGGGAGGACACGACGATGTTGAGAATTGGAACATTATTTCTCGCCACATTGAGTTTAACCGCCGTTTCATTCGACCGGGCAAGCGCCCAGCAGGTCACAGGCGAACCTGGTTCGCCCAGCGCAACAACGACGATCGACGGAAGATATCTTCCGAACCCGCCCGCGGCATTTGGCGGACAAATTGGCCTCGACGCCAAGAACTCCAAACCTTATTGGCCGCCGCAGATCGTGCCCCCCAAGGGCGCACCGAATATCCTGCTCATCATGACCGATGATGCGGGGTACGGCGTTGCTGGCACATTCGGCGGCGTCATCCCGACGCCTGCTCTGGATCGCGTTGCGAAAGCAGGCCTTCGCTACACGCAGTTTCATTCGACAGCGCTCTGTTCTCCGACGAGGGCAGCGCTGATTACCGGGCGAAACCATCATTCGTCGGGTTTCGGGGTCATTTCCGAGCAGGCAACCGGTTACCCCGGTTACGATTCCGTCATTGGGGTAAACAACGCCACGATCGGTGAAATTCTGAAGCAGAACGGCTTCGCAACGTCTTGGTTCGGCAAGAACCATAACACCCCTGCTTTCCAATACAGCAGTGCCGGGCCGTTCGATCAATGGCCCGTGGGGATGGGCTTCGAATATTTCTACGGCTTCATGGGCGGCGACAGCAACCAATGGACTCCATACTTGTTCCAAAACACGACCCAGATTTTCCCCTGGGTTGGCAAGCCGGACTACAACCTTATCACGGACGAAGCCGACAATGCCATCGACCATATCAAGCAACTGAATGCAGCCGCTCCTGACAAACCGTTCTTCGTCTATTTCGTACCCGGAGCTACCCATGCGCCTCACCATCCGACCCAGGAGTGGATAGACAAGTTCAAAGGCAAGTTCGACATGGGTTGGAACGAAATGCGCGAACAGATTTTCGCCAACCAGAAGCGCCTCGGGGTCATTCCTGCAAATACACAGCTAACTCCATGGCCCGACGACCTGCCGACGTGGGACAGCTTGGATGCAGACAGCAAGAAGCTGTTTGCGCGACAGGCCGAGGTTTTCGCCGCCTATGTCGCCTATTCCGATCACGAGATCGGAAGAGTGATCCAGGCAGTGGACGACCTGGGCAAGCTCGACAACACGCTTGTCATCTACATCGAAGGCGACAACGGTACGAGTGCCGAAGGCAGCACTCTTGGCACCCCCAACGAATTGATCACCATCGAGGGTATGCAGATTCCGGTCGCGGATCAGATGAAGTTCTACGACGTCTGGGGTTCCGACAAGACGTATCCGCATATGTCGGTGGCCTGGTCCTGGGCCTTTGACACGCCGTTCAAATGGACGAAGCAGGTCGCCTCGCATTTCGGCGGTACGAGGCAGGGCATGGCTATGGCCTGGCCAGCACGGATCAAGGAAGCCGGTGGCATCCGCAGTCAGTTCCACCATGTGATCGACATCGTTCCCACCATTCTCGAGGCGACTGGAATCCAACCTCCTGTCATGGTCAATGGAGTGGCACAAAAACCGATCGAAGGCGTCAGCATGGCCTATAGCTGGGACAATGCCCAAGCCCCGTCGGCGCGCACGACGCAGTATTTCGAGATGTTCGGTAACCGCGCGATCTACAATGACGGCTGGATCGCAGCCACGACGCCGCCCGCAGCGCCTTGGCTGATGGGCACGACCAAAATGCCCGACGTCGTCGATGGCTACAAATGGGAATTGTACAACCTCACGGAGGATTTTTCGGAAAACAACGATCTTGCCGCCAAGATGCCGGACAAGCTGCACGAGATGCAGGAATTGTTTCTGATGGAAGCGGCGAAATACAATGTCTTCCCACTTGATAATTCGATCTTGGAGCGTCTCCTCACCCCGCGGCCGAGTGCCACGGCCGGGCGAAATAACTTCACCTATTCAGGCGTGATATCTGGTATTCCGTCCAGCAACGCTCCGAGCATCGTGAACAAATCGTACACAATCACCGCGGAGGTGGAGATACCGCAGGGTGGTGGTGAAGGCATGCTTGTCACCACGGGTGGACGCTTTGGCGGATACGGTTTCTATCTGCTCAAAGGCAAGCCGGTGTTCCTGTACAATTTTGTCGATATGGAGCGCTTTCGCTGGGAAGGTCATGACGCCTTGGCACCCGGCAAGCACACCCTTGTGTTCGATTTCAAATCCGACGGCCCCGGTTTCGGCAAGGGCGGAACGGGCGTCCTCAAAGTGGATGGTAGCGAGGTTGCCAACGAGAAAATTCCACACACAATTCCAGCGCTGATGCCGTGGGATGAAACCTTCGATGTGGGGGTCGATACGCGGACAGGCGTAGAGGACAACGACTATCAGGTGCCGTTCCCCTTCAACGGAAATATCGGAAAGCTGGAGGTGGCGCTGCAGCCGTAGACAATGCCGGACGGGGGGACATTGATACCGATGTCCCCTCAATCCCGCTGCAGCCGCCTCTCAGAGAAATTTCTCCATCCGGAAATTTTCGAGCGTCTGCCCGCGCTTTTCCACGATTTGCGATACCAGGACGCGGAAGCCTCGTCGCTCGAAAAACGCTCTGGCGGTAAGGCTCGCTTCCGTAAAAATGCGCCCGAGCCCCTGTTTTCTTGCCTCTGCCTCGACCGTCGTCAGGAGCAGGCTGGCGGCACCCATGCCTTGATAATCGGGATGGACAAACATCATATCCAGGAGCCCATCGGGCACCAGATCCGCAAATCCGATCGACACGTCCCCATACTTGACGATCCAGGCCGGCCTGCTTGACCGTCGTTTCGCCCAGGCGTCCCTGTCTTCCACCTTGGCCCAGGCGTCGATTTGAGCTTGGTTGTAGTCCTTCGACGCCACCTCCCGGATTGCTCTCAAGAATATCTCTATGGTCAGATCGGCATCCGCGGGGACATATGGTCTTACAGTCAGCATGTTGTCAGACACATCAACCTCATCGCCGCGCATCGATCGTTGCTGCACACAAACGCAGACTAGCACGAGTCTTATAACAGCCACCGTAATGCCATGAGATAAATCCCGATTGCCTGCCGGCGCACAAAATTGTATTTCCGCGGCATGACCGACATCCTTTCCACTCCACGGCATGAGGCAGGGGGCGCGTTCCTCGTTGCCGCCCTCTATCATTTCGCCTCCTTCCCGCGCTTCGAAGCCCTGCGCGAGCCGCTGCTTGCGCTCTGTGAAGCAAGCGGCGTCAAGGGCACGCTGCTGCTCGCCCATGAGGGCATCAACGGCACCATCGCCGGCACCGATGCAGGCATTGGCGCCGTCCTCTCCTTCCTGCGCGCCCAGCCGGAATTTTCGACGCTGGAGCACAAGGAAAGCCGGGCCTCGAAAATGCCCTTCGTCCGCATGAAGGTGAAGCTGAAGAAAGAGATCGTCACCATGGGCGTCGAGAACATCGACCCCACCAAGATCGTCGGCACCTATGTCGCGCCGCAGGAGTGGAACGCGCTGATCTCCGACCCCGACACCATCGTCATCGACACACGCAACGACTACGAGACGGCAATCGGCGTGTTCAAGGGCGCGGTCGATCCGAAGACGAAGACATTTCGCGAATTTCCGGAATGGGTGCGCCAGAACGAGGGCCTGCACAACAAGCCGAAGATTGCTATGTATTGCACCGGCGGTATCCGCTGCGAGAAGGCGACTGCCTTCATGAAGGAGCAGGGTTTCGACGAAGTTTACCACCTCAAGGGCGGCATTCTGAAATATCTCGAAGAAGTGCCCGCCGAGGAAAGCCTGTGGGAAGGCGCCTGCTTCGTCTTCGACGAGCGCGTTTCCGTCGAACATGGCCTGAAGGAAGGCAACCACAAGCTCTGCCATGCCTGCCGCAACCCGATCACTGCGGAAGAGGTCACGTCACCCTTCTATGAAGCCGGCGTCTCCTGCAGCCATTGCTATCACGACCGCACTGAGGAAGACCGCAAGCGCTTCCGCGAGCGCCAGCGCCAAATGATGCTCGCCCGCAAGCGTGGCCAGGAGCATATTGGCGGCTAAAGCGCATCGCGATCTCTGGGATTCGCTCCTTGCACTTTAGGTTCTTGATTTTGCGCATGCCGTTATCGCAAAACCGCTGCACACTTTTGCGCGACATGCTTTAGCGAATTTAGGCGGCTGCGTCGCGCTCGACGTCGAGCACGCGAGCCGTCTGTGCCATCAGCCGCTTGCTGATCTCGGCTTCCGGCAGCGGTTTGCCGAAGAAATAGCCCTGCAGCTCATCGCAACCGAAGTGCTCTAAGGCGGCCCCCTGCTCTTTCGTCTCGATGCCTTCCGCCGTCACGGGAATGTCGAGAGATCGCGCCAAAGCCACTGTCGCCTGCAGCATCTCGCGGGCGCGGCTGTCTTCCAGCACATCCATGGTCAGCGACCGGTCGATCTTGATGCGGTCGAAGCCGAATTGGCGGAGATAGCCGATCGACGAGAAGCCCGAGCCGAAATCGTCCAGAGCCACCTTGACCCCAAGCCGTTTCAGCCGCTCGATCGATTGGCGGGTGCGCTCCGGATTCTGGATAATGTAGCCTTCGGTGATTTCCAGCGTGACGCGCTCGGCTTTGATCTCCGTATGGTTCAGGACATGCCGGACATAGTCGGCGAAAGCGGGATTGCGGAATTGTCCGGGCGAGACATTGACGGCAATCCGCAGATCCGGCCATTGCCGCGCCGTCTCGCAGGCTTTTCTTAGTACGAACAGCCCGAGTGCTTCGATCAAACCACTGGTTTCGGCGACGGGAATGAAGGCTTCAGGCGAAATCGGCCCGTGACCTGGCCTGTTCCAGCGCACCAACGCCTCGACGCCAGTGATCTCATGGCTCGTGGCGTCGACCAGCGGCTGGTAGGCGAGCGTCAGCTCTTCTTTTTCGATGGCATTGCGCAGATCCAGTTCCAGCGCATTGCGCTCCTCGCGATCGGCGTCCATCGCCGTCTCATAGCAAGCCATACGGGCGCGTCCGGCTTCCTTGGCCTTGTACATGGCTAGGTCGGCGCGGCGCACCAGCTCCTCGCGGCCGATGCGGCCCTCCGGCGAGCTGGCAATGCCGATACTGGCGCCGACGACCACCACGCGGCGGCCGATCTCCAGCGGCTCGGCAAAGAAATCCAGCACCTGCTCGGCAAGCCTGAGCGCCGGCGCATCGTTCAGTTCCTTGGTCGGAAAGGCGACGGCGAATTCATCGCCGCCGAGCCGCGCAAGAATCGCCTTCGGCGGGATAAGCACATTCAACCCGGCTGCGACGGCGCGGATCAACTGGTCGCCAGTGCCGTGGCCATAGGAGTCGTTGATTTCCTTGAAGCCGTCGAGGTCAAGATAGAGCAACAGGACATTGCTGCCGTCGGTGCGGGCGCTCTCCACTAGTCGGTCGACATCGAGACGAAGACCCTCGCGATTGAGAAGGCCGCTGAGCCGGTCTCTGAGCGAGCCCTGCCGCGCCAGCGCCTCTTCCGCCCTGAGCCGGCGTCCTGCCAGAGACCCCAGAATCAGCAGCACCAAGAAGAACATGCCGACCAGGCCGAGTGCACCAACCACCAGCGGACGGGCCTGTTGATAGCTGACGTCACCTGGCCCGCGCGAGGTCCAGACCAGCCGCCCGAGCGGCTTGCCAAGCGGATCGACGATCGAAACGGCATAGCGCGCAATCGTATCCGGCGGCACCAGCTTGAGGCCGCTGATGACATAGGTATTGGAAAGCATCTTGATCTTGGCCGCATCGAGATGCCGGACGAAGATCAGATAGCGACGCTTGCCTTCCGGCGCGGGGATTTGGCCGGATTTTTCGCGGATTGTCCCCACGCCAACGGCGGCGATGCCCTTATTGGTCATCACATAGCCGCTCGCCTCCGGAACGCTGGTTATCCGTGCCTTGCGCACCTGATCCACCAAGGCCCAGAGCGAGGGACCGAAGACATCCTCGATCCTGTCGGTCATCGGTTTGCCGTCCTGATAGGCAATAATCGGCTTGTTATTGTCGTCGACCACCAGCGCCATGTCGAACAGGGCGCCATCCGAGGACATCTCGCCGTAATTGCCGGCGATCCAGTCCTGGTCGTTTTCATCATAGACATTTCTGGCGGCCGTGTTGCGCGCAGCATAGTCATGCAGCGTGGCATCGAGCAGGCCTTCGAAGGTCTTCAGCGCACCGGCAGTGGTTTCCCAGGAGCGTTCATCATCCAATTTGTTGGAATAGTCCGCGACGCGGCCGATCGCTGTCAGCACCATCAAGGTAACCACAGTGACCACCAAAGCGAACGAAAACAAAACGGCCGTCACGATGGAATGACGACCGATTTGCGTATTCCGCTGGATTGACTTGAAAACTGCACCCAACGCACTTCTCCTTGACTTTGGAGTGTGCCGTCAGGTCTTCAAGAAACGGTTAAAGCGAACCTACGATTCTTGCAGGAAAGGGTTGTATATTTATCGGTATCGCAGGCATTCATGCGGATGCGCGGATCGCCTGTGCAAAACGATCGAGGCTGGCTTGCAACGTGCCGTTCTGTTGCTTCTCCGCCAGGATCATCGCCTGCGCCTCATCGCTCTTGCCGGCGAGCGGCACACGCAGAAAAGCCTCCGGCACGATGCGGAGCGACATTGTCTTCAGCACCTCGGTCAGTTGTTCCAGCACAAGATCGCCGCGATGCGAGGCATGCGCAAACATCAGCGGCTTGAACGGCACTTCGTCGCGCGACACCAGCCAATCCAATGCGTTCTTGAATCCGCCGGGAATGCCATGGGCATATTCCGGGCAGGAAATGATCAGCCCGTCTGCATCGCGAATCTTCGCTGCAAAGGTTTCGACGACAGAAGGCGTCCTGTCGCCCTCATGATCCGGATTGAAGATCGGCAGGCTGCCGATCAAATCGCAGATTTCGATGGAAACGCCGTCTGGCGAAATCAGCCGCAGGGCTTCCAGCAACCGAAGGCTGGTCGAGGCCTGCCTTTGGCTGCCGCAGAGCGCGTAGAGGGAGAGCGGACGCTGGATCATCACCAAGGCTTATCAGGTACCAGCGATTCGGGCGACCTTCCCCCTCTTTCGGAAGGAGCCGAAAGGCGGCATCAAGCCGCCTTGTGGTTCCCCTTCGGGAACTGGCCGGCGAGTTCACGGTACCACTTGCCGCTCTTCTTCACCGTCCGCACCTGCGTCTCGTAATCGACATGCACGAGGCCGAAACGCATGCGATAGCCTTCCGCCCATTCGAAATTATCCATCAGGCTCCAGGCGAAATAACCGCGCATGGGATAACCGTCCTTGATCAGGTCGGCGACCACGCCGAGATGGTCGATGTAGTAATCGAGGCGCGGTTGGTCGTCGACTTCACCCTTGACGACCTCCATGTTGTAGCAGGCACCGTTTTCAGTGATGTAGCATTCCGGCAGTTCGTAGCGCTTGTAGAGGTCCTGCACGACATGCTTCAGGCCCGGCGCGTAGATTTCCCAGCCGATGTCGGTCTTCACGTCGCTTGCCGGCGGCGCTTCCTTCGTCCAGGGGAAATCGCCGCTTTTGGACGCGTCATCGGCGACGCGCATCGGCATATAGTAGTTCAGCCCCCACCAATCGAGCTTCTGGTTGATGATCTTCAGATCGCCATCCTCGACAACAGGCATGCGGTCGCTGAGTACCTCGACGAATTCCTTCGGGTACTGCCCCTTGAAGATCGGATCGAAGAAGGCACCGTTGTGGAACTGATGCGCGCGCTCGACGGCAGCCTGATCTTCGGCGCTATCGGAACCCGGAAGGATCGAGGCCGCATTCAGCACGATACCGACAGGCACCTTCGGCGCTACGGCCCGGATTGCCTCGACACCGAGGCCATGCGCGAGGTTCATCGTGTGCATGGCATAAAGCGCAGCCTGCATGTTGCGTTCGCCCGGCGCATGAACGCCATAGAGATGGCTGAGCCAGACAATGCACCAGGGTTCGTTGAAGGTGGCAACCGAATCCAGACGGTCGCCGAGGCGTGCCATGACAGTCTTGGCATAACGCTGATAGGCATAGGCGGTGGAACGCGCCGTCCAGCCGCCGTCGCCGGCGAGCGTCAGCGGCAGATCCCAGTGATAGAGCGTCGCGAAGGTCTTGATGCCACGCGCCTTACAGCCATCGACGAGACGATCGTAGAAATCGAGGCCGGCTTCGTTCACCGGGCCGGTGCCGTCCGGAATGATGCGCGGCCAGGCGATAGAGAAGCGATAGGCTTCGACGCCCATGTCCTTGATCAGATCGAGATCCTGTTCCAGCCGGTTGTAGTGATCGCAGGCGACATCGCCGTTGTGCCGCTGATAGACGCGGCCCGGCATGTTCGCGAAGGCATCCCAGATCGACGGCTTGCGGCCATCCGCCTTGGTGGCGCCTTCGATCTGGAAAGCCGCAGTGGCGACGCCGAACGTGAAATCGCCCGGGAAACGGGCAGCGAAGCTCTTTGGATCAATCATGACTAATCTCGTTTCTTTCAAACGGCGGGACGGCAGTTGATGCGATCGACCGCGCTCACGATATTGGGCCCGCGCGCGGTTTAAACCAACGAAAACGTCCTTGTACAGTCCTGAAATGACAAATCTGCAACGTTGCAGTTATAAGTCGAAAAGCATGGGACGGCGGACAACCCGCCGCCCTCTTACTCGCAGATCAAAGCTTGACCCAGGCACCGTTACGCTTCGAGGAAGCAACGCAGGCCTCGACGAAAGCCACACCCTTCACACCGTCATCGACGGTCGGATAAACCACCGCCGGATCGACCGCCACGCCCTTCTTGCGGGCATTGATGGCGCGCGCAGCCTCGGTGTAGATCGTGGCGAAGGCTTCGAGGTAGCCTTCCGGATGTCCCGATGGGATGCGCGAAACACGCGCCGCGGCCGCACCGGAGCCTGCGCCATTACGGGTGATCAGGCGCTTCGGCTCACCGAATGGCGTGTACCAGAGATAGTTGGGATCGGCCTGCGTCCATTCGAGGCCGCCCTTGGTGCCGTAGACGCGGACCTTCAGGCCGTTCTCATGACCCGGTGCCACCTGGCTGCACCACAGCATGCCCTTAGCCGGCTTCTCCGAACCCTTGGCTTTGAAGCGCAGCAATAGATGACCATTGTCGTCCAGACGGCGGCCTTCGACGAAACTGTCGAGATCGGCAGCGAGGCTATCGAGTTCCAGGCCGCTAACAAAAGAGGCGAGATTATAGGCATGCGTGCCGATATCGCCGGTCGAGCCACCCGCGCCGGACTGCGACGGATCGGTACGCCAGGCCGCCTGCTTCTGGCCCGACTGCTCAATGTTTTCCGTCAGCCAGTCCTGGGGATATTCTGCATGCACGATGCGGATATCGCCGAGCTCGCCATTGGCGATCATCTCACGCGCCTGCCGGACCATCGGATAGCCGGTGTAATTGTGCGTCAGGATGAACAGCGCGCCGCTCTCGTCAGCCACCTTCTTCAGCTTCTTGGCGTCTGCAAGATTGGAGGTAAGCGGCTTGTCGCAGATGACATGGATGCCGCGCTTCAGGAATTCCTTGGCGGCATCATAGTGAACATGGTTCGGCGTAACGATCGAAACCGCTTCGATGCCGTTCTTCAGTTTGGCTTCGCGGATCGCCATCTCGCGATAGCTGGAATAGGTGCGGGACGGATCGAGACCGAGATCACGGCCCGAAGCGATAGCCTTGTCCGGCGAGGCCGACAGCGCGCCGGCGACGAGATCGAACTGGTCGTCAATGCGCGCGGCGATACGATGCACTGCACCGATAAAGGCGCCCGCGCCTCCGCCCACCATGCCAAGCCGAATGCGCGGCTCTCGCGTCTGCCCCGATGATCCTTCGATTGCCATATGGTCCTCCTGAATGAATTAGAATTCGCCCCTCGCGGGGGAAGATTGGTGCCTGCCGTTCCAAACAACCCGCCTCGCCCTTCGAGGGCCCTGCGGGCCACCTCAGGGTGAGGCTGATCTTTTGCGCCGAAACCCGCGCTTTTCCATCCGCTGATGGCCACGGATGGCTCCTATGAAAATTCGCGAAAGCCCGCTCCACCCTCATCCTGAGGTGCGGAGCCTCCTGAGCCTTGCGAAGGAGTGAAGCCTCGAAGGACGAGGGTGGCCTACACCTTCCCCCGCCCCTTCGACAAGCTCAGGACGGGGAGAAGGGACCTGGCTCTAAAGCCCCAACATGCGCCGGTTGGCCGCCTGATCCGTACCGCTGCCGGCAAAGTCGTCGAACGCCTTTTCGGTGACGCGGATGATGTGCGACTTGACGAATTCCGCGCCTTCGCGTGCGCCGTCTTCCGGATGCTTGAGGCAGCATTCCCACTCGACCACGGCCCAGCCGTCGAAATCATTGGCGGTCAGTTTCGAGAAGATCGAGCCGAAATCGACTTGGCCATCGCCCGGTGAACGGAAGCGGCCAGCGCGGTTGACCCAGCTCTGATAGCCGCCATAGACGCCCTGACGTCCGGTCGGATTGAACTCCGCATCCTTGACGTGGAACATCTTGATGCGGTCCTTGTAGATGTCGAGGTGGTCGAGATAGTCGAGGCACTGCAGGACATAGTGCGATGGGTCGTAGAGCATGTTGGCACGCGGATGGTTGCCGACGCGTTCCAGGAACATCTCGAAGGTGACGCCGTCATGCAGGTCTTCGCCGGGATGGATTTCATAGGCGACATCGACGCCGCAGGAATCGGCATGGTCGAGGATCGGCGTCCAGCGGCGGGCGAGTTCGTCGAAGGCGGTTTCGACCAGCCCGGCCGGACGCTGCGGCCAGGGATAGAGGAACGGCCAGGCGAGCGCGCCGGAGAAGGTCGCATGCGCCTTGATGCCGAGATGCTTGGAAGCCGACAGCGCCATCTTCACCTGCTCGACGGCCCATTCCTGCCGGGCCTTCGGATTACCGCGCACTTCCGGCGCTGCAAAGCCGTCGAAAGCCTCGTCATAGGCCGGATGCACGGCGACGAGCTGGCCCTGCAGATGGGTGGAGAGCTCGGTGACCTCGACGCCGTTGGCCCGGGCGACACCGGCGAATTCGTCGCAATAGTCCTTGGAGGAGGCTGCCTTCTTCAGGTCGATGAGCTGGCCTGCCCAGGTCGGCACCTGCACGCCGACATAGCCGGCGTCGGCAGCCCATTTCGTGATCGAATCCCACGAGTTGAACGGCGCCGCGTCGCCGGCGAACTGGCCAAGAAACAGGCCTGGACCCTTGATCGTCTTCATGCGTAATTCCTCCCTAATTGTGTTCTGTAAACGTTTCCGATGCCTTTCCGGCCCATATCCGAGGCGGCCGGGGCGCCGTAACCTCAAAAAACAATAGGGTCGTCAGGATGAAAGTCGAATGCCTTGCGACCTAATCATGGCCAGTCGCCGACGGCAAGAGGTACGTGCCGCAAAATTTCCTCGGGCCGCGAAACGAAGCGGCGGAACATTTAAAAAGCGCCCGCCGGAACCGGCGGGCGCCTCTGTCGGAATCCGTGCCGATCAGAACGGCGAGTCGGGGAAGTAGAAATCCTTGGCATTGTCCTTGGTGACCAAGGTCGCGTCCAGGATATAGTTGCCGCGAACCGGAACCTGATCATAGAAGTTGGCGGCCGTCAGTTCCATGGCCGTCCCGACCATTGCCGGCGGATAGAGCACATCCACCGGGATCAGCTTGTCGCCGTCCATGACCTTCTTGACCATGTCCTTGGAACCAGCGCCGGCGATAATGTACTGGATGTCGGTACGCTTGGCCTGGTCGATCGCCTGCAGCACGCCGACAGCCATATCGTCATCCTGGCACCAGACGACATCGATCTTCGGGAACTTCGTCAGATAATCCTGCATGACCTTGAAGGCGTCGTCGCGGTTCCAGTTGCCGTACTGCCGGTCGAGAACCTTGACGTTGGAGCCGGCGATGCCCTTGTCGAAACCGTCCTGACGCTGCTGGTCGATCGGGATCGGCAGACCACGGATGACGACGACCTGAGCATTCGGTGTATTGGCCTTGATATACTCGCCCGCCGTCTGGCCGAGAGCAGGATTGTTGCCCGCAACATAGAGGTCGCGGACGGAATTGTCGTTGTTGCTCGGCGCACGGTCGACGAGAGCAACGAACTTGCCCTTGTCCTTGACTTCCTTGATCGCATTGACCAGCGGATCTGGATCCGACGGCAGGATCACGAGAGCGTCGATGCCCTGAGTCTCAAGGTCCTGTACCGCATTTGCCTGGCTTGCGGCGTCGGGCGAGGTCTTGACAATGACATTCAGTCCCGGATGTTCCGCCATCAAGAGTTTGGCGACGCGTTCGGCATGGAAGACGACGCCGGAGGTCCAGCCATGGTCCGCCGCCGGAATGGAAACGCCGATAGTGACCTTTTTGTCCTCGGCATGAACCGCACTGGCTAGAGCCACCAGTGCGACGGCCAGACCAAATAGTCTTTTACGCATATTTCATCCTCCCAGATAGAAACAGGGCATTGTCCTAATGACCGGGCGCCCCTTAGACCCGGTTATTGCTGTTTGCGAGCAAGCGAGCGCTGGACGAGCATGGCGATGATGATGATCGCGCCCTGGATAGCGCTGAGCAGATACTCGCTGATGAAATTGGAAAGCAGCATGATGTTGCCGACCAGCTCGAGAATGAAGGCGCCGCAAACGGTACCCCATACCCTACCCGCGCCGCCCTTCAGCGCCGTGCCGCCAACGACGACGGCGGTAATCGCCTGCAACTCCCACAAGCTACCCGTCGTCGCCGATGTCGAACCAAGCCGCGGCACGTAGAGAAGCACGGCGATCGCCACACACAGGCCCTGGATGACGAAGGCGATGGTGCGCACGCGATTGACCGCCACGCCGGAATAACGCGCAACGTCACGGCTGGAGCCGACCGCGATGACATGCCGCCCGTAACGAGTGCGATAAAGAATGAAGGCCGCGATGCAGGTAACGACAATAATGACGACGATAGGCACCGGCACGCCGAGCACGGAGCCGTAATAAGCGGGCTTATAGAGCGCCTGCAGGTTCGCCGGGCGCAAAGTGATCGCGCCACCTTGCGACAGCCACGTCGTCAAGCCTCGGTAGACACCCATCGTGCCGAGCGTCGCAATGAACGGCTCAATCTTACCCATGGTCGTGATCAGACCATTGGCCAAGCCGCACAGGAGGCCGGCGACGATCGAGAACAACACGGCCGCCGCCAACATCAGGCCAGGATCGGCGATGACACCGGAGTTCATCAAGAGGATCATCAGGCTTGCGACGAAGGCGACCATAGCGCCAACGGACAGATCGAGATCGCCCGCCGAGATGACGAACGTGGCACCGACCGCGATGATCGCAATATAGGCGCATCGCGTCGCGACATTGGTGAGATTGGTGATGCCGATGAAGTTCGGGTTGACCAGTGCGCCTACGATCAGAAGCAGCACCAGCGCTGCAAACGGTGCCACGGCCCTGAGATCGACATCACGCCAGGAACGCCCTCGCCGACCGGTCTTGCCGCTGCTGTCTTCGCCCACGCTCATAACCAAAACCAACCTCCCATCCCAATGACTGCTGGGAATTCGCCCTGCCTCTGCTGCCCGTTCAGGCAGCGGTCTTTTTCTTCAGGCCCGCCGCATAACGCATGATTTCCTGCTCGGAGATCTCGTCGCCTTCAAGCATGCCGACGATCCGGCCCTCGCGCATCACCGCGATCCGCGTGCACAGCCCGATGACCTCGGGCATTTCCGAGGAGACCACGATGATCGAATGGCCATCGCGGGCCAGTGCCGAAATGAAGTGATAGATCTGCTGCTTCGTGCCGACATCGATACCGCGTGTCGGCTCGTCGATGATGATGATCTGCGGGTCGGTTTCCATGACCTTGGCCAGAAGCAATTTCTGCTGATTGCCGCCGGACATGCGGCCGGCAACGATATTTCCGTCGCGAACCCGGATGTCGAAGCGCCGGCGCGCCCGCGTCAGCGCACTGGCCTCGCTGGAGGCGCTGAGATAACCGAACTTGCCGTGCCGATCCAAGGACTGGAGGGTCAGGTTGACGGCCATGCCGGAATTCAGAAGGAGACCCTTGGACTTCCGGTCCTTGGTCATATAGGCAAGCCCGGCATCGATGGCTGCATGTACGTCGTGCGGCGGCACCGTTTGGCCATTGGCGACGACCTCACCGGCCGCGCGTGAGCGCAGGCCGACGATCGCTTCCATCAGCTCCGTCCGGCCCGAACCGATCATGCCTGAAAAGCCCAATATCTCGCCCTTGCGCAGCTCGAAGCTCGCATCGTGGACGTAGCCGGTCGAGAGCGAGCTGACGCTGAGCACCACCTTCTCGTCGACATCGGGCTCGTTCTTGGCCGGATAGAGGCTGGAAAGCTCACGCCCGACCATCAACTGGGCAATCGATTCGCCGTCGAGCAGCGAGGTTTGCGATGTCTTCACCCACTGGCCGTCGCGCAGGACCGTGACGCGGTCCGTCAGCTCCATGACTTCGTCGAGCTTGTGCGACACGAACACGAAGCTTGTTCCCTGGTCCCTAAGCTTGCGCACCTGCTTGAACAGGAAGTTGGTCTCCTCCCGAGACAAGACGGCGGTCGGCTCGTCCATGAAGACGATCCTCGCGTCCCGGCTGATCGCCTTGGCGATCTCCACCATCTGCTTGTCGGCGATGGAAAGCGTGCCGATCAGCGCATTCTCGTCGACATGCGAACCGAGGAGATCGAGGACACGCCGCGTTTCGGCGCGCATATATTTGCGATCGAGCACACCGAAACGCGTGACTTCGCGACCGAGAAACAGGCTTTCGGTAACGGTCAGATGTTCGGCTAGATTGAATTCCTGGTGGATGATGACAATGCCGAGCGCTTCGGCGCCACCGTTGGGCGGCAGCTTCACCGGCTCACCGTCAAGCAGGATCTCGCCGGAGCTTGGCTGCTCGAAACCGGAGAGGACTTTCACGAGCGTCGACTTGCCGGCGCCGTTCTCCCCCATGAGCGCATGGATTTCGCCGGCCCGAAGATCGAAATTGACGCTGAACAGCACCTGCACGCCGCTGAAGGACTTGGAAATTCGCCTCGCGGACAGCACCACCGCGCCGTCGACGGTCTCCGAACTCATTATTTCCTCCCTGTGGCCCCACACCACTTCCATGTTGTGTAAACCTTTACATACTCGGTGTAAAGGTTTACATCATTGCATGTCGCACAATTTTACGCGGTCGCCTTTGATCTCCGCGGAAGTCTGTGTAGTGTCCGGTCCGAGACGAGACCCAAGGCAGAGCGCAGTGTCTAATTCCACGCCCGCAACCATCGAAGACGTCGCCCGCATTGCCAATGTTTCGATCGCTACGGTCTCGCGGGCAATCCATATGCCTGAAAAGGTCGCGAACTCGACGCGGCTGAAGGTCAATCAGGCGATTGCGATCACCGGTTATACCACCAATGCCATGGCGCGCAGCCTGCGGCTCGGTCGATCGAACATGATCCTCGTCGTCGCGCCCGATATCGGCGATCCTAATTTCTCCAATATTCTCATCGGGTTGGAAAATGAGGCGCGCTCGCACGGCTACGGCGTCCTGATCGGCCACACGCAGAACGATGCGCAACGCGGGCTGGAATATCTGAAGTTCCTGAATTCCAACCAGGCGGCTGGTTTGATCCTGTTCACCGGTATCCTGCCCTTCGGACACCAGACGATGACAGCGCGGCTGCCGCCGAGCGTCGGCGTTTTCGAGCCGGTCTTCAACGGCGGCATTCCCTATGTCGGCGTGGACGATATCGCTGGAGCGCGCAAGGCGGTCGACCTTCTGATTGCCGAGGGTCATCGCAAGATTGCATTCATCGGCGATTCGCGCACCCGCCTCGCCTATAGCCGGCGCCGCATGGGCTACGAGGCTGGACTGGATGCCGCCAACGTCAGTCCCGACCTTCGTATCGTATTCGAGGGCGACGGCACCATCGAGAGCGGCAGGCTGGCCGTCGAGCAGCTTTTCATGCGCGACACGCTGCCGACTGCCTTCATGTGTGTCAACGATCAGACGGCCATTGGCGTGATGATCGGGCTGAAAGCGCGCGGCTACGACATTCCCGGGGATTTTTCGGTGACCGGCTTCGACGATGTGCCGCAGGCCGTTTTCATGTCACCCTCGTTGACGACGATCCGGCAGCCGCGAACCGCCATCGGCAAGCATGCAATGTCGCTCCTGATTGAGCTGTTGTCGGACGGCCAGCCGGCTGAGACGGAAATCTTGCTGCGGCCGGATTTGGTGGTGCGCAACTCGGTCTCGGCGCCGTCCCGCGCCCGGCGATAAGGACATAGCCGTGCCGCTCGGCAGACTCGTCCTTTATGCCCGCGATGTGGAAGCAACGATCAGCTTTTACGAGAAGCATTTCGGATTCAAACCGCTGCGGCAGGACGGCGATCGAATTGTCGAGCTGCTGGCACCGGACGGTGGCGCCAATCTGATGATCCATCCGGCAGGAAAAGCACAGAAAATGGGCCAGGTGCTGGTAAAGCTGGTCTTCGACGTCGAGGATGTGGAAGCCTTTCGCGCCAAATGTGCCGGCAACGGACTTGAGTTCGGCCCTTTGCACCAGGCCGATGGTTATGTGTACGCCAATGCCCAGGACCCCTGCGGAAATTCCATATCCATTTCCAGCCGCACCTTCCGGCGATAATCTGGGAGGCGATGAACCACCGCCTCCCGGTTTTGTCGATCAAACGTAACGATTGACGATGTTTTCCAGCAGTTCCTGCTTGCCGGACTTCGGCTGCGGATTGATGTCCTTGCTCTCGACCCACTGAGCGATCTGATCGAGCGAATATTCGCCGCGCAGCAGCTTCTGGCCTTCAGCCGAATCCCAACCGGCGTAACGGTCGGCGAGCGGCTTGGAGAGCGCCTTGTCCTCGATCATCTTGGCAGCGGCCTTGAGGCCACGGGCGCAGCAATCCATGCCGCCGATGTGACCAATGATCAGATCTTCCGGATCGAGCGACTGACGGCGCAGCTTGGCGTCGAAGTTGGTGCCGCCGGTCTTGAAGCCGCCACCTGCCAGCACATGGTAGTATGCGAGCGACATTTCCGGAACATTGTTCGGGAACTGGTCGGTATCCCAACCGGACTGGTAGTCGTTGCGGTTCATATCGATCGAGCCGAAGATGCCGAGCACGTTGGCAAGCGCCAGTTCATGCTCGAAGGAATGGCCGGCAAGGATCGCATGGCCCTGCTCGATGTTGACCTTCACTTCGTTTTCGAGGCCGTTCTTCTTCAGGAAGCCGTAGACGGTCGCGACGTCGTAATCATACTGATGCTTGGTCGGCTCCTGCGGCTTCGGCTCGATCAGGATCGTGCCCTTGAAGCCGATCTTGTGCTTGTACTCGACCACAAGGTTGAGGAAGCGGCCCATCTGGTCCAGCTCACGCTTGAGGTCGGTGTTGAGAAGGGTTTCGTAACCTTCGCGACCGCCCCAGAGAACGTAGTTTTCACCGCCGAGCTTGTGCGTCGCGTCCATGCAGGTCTTCACGGTCGCAGCCGAGAAAGCAAAGACATCCGGATCCGGGTTGGTGGCGGCACCAGACATGAAGCGGCGGTTGGAGAACAGGTTCGCGGTGCCCCACAACAGCTTGACGCCAGTCTCGGCCTGCTTCTCGGCGAAGTAATCGACGATCTCGTTGAGGTTCCTGGTGTTCTCGGCGAAATTCTTGCCTTCCGGACGCACGTCGGCGTCATGGAAGCAGTAGTAGGGCGAGCCGAGCAGGGTGAAGAATTCGAAGGCGACGTCAGCCTTCAGCTTGGCCGCTTCCATCGTGTCCTGGAACCAGGGGCGCAGAAAAGTCTGGCCGCCGAAAGGGTCGCCGCCCGGCCAGGTGAAGGTGTGCCAGTAGGCAACGGCAAAACGCAGATGGTCTTCCATGCGCTTGCCAAGAACCACTTCATCCTTGTTGTAGTGGCGGAAGGCCAGCGGGTTGGTGCTCTCAGGCCCTTCGTACTTCACTTTCTTGATGTCACCAAAAAATCCGGTGCCCATAACTCATCTCCTTGGGTTTGGTATTCGATATTGTTTCGTCGCTGGTAGCGCGCCCTCATCCGACCCTTCGGGCCACCTTCTCCCTGCCGGGGAGAAGGTATGGGCGGCTGCCGCAAGCTTGATCTCACCCTCTCCCCTCGGGGAGAGGGCAGGGTGAGGAGTATTAGCCGGCGCTCAGCGACTTGATCGCCGGATAAAGCGCGCGGTAACGCTTGTAGGCATCCTCGTAAGCACCGCCCAGCGCTATGACCGGTTCGATCGTGCCGGCGGTTTCCGGCGGCGTGCAGACCGCGACCGGATCGGCGCCGGTTGCCGCGATCAGGCCGAGACGGGCAGCGCCAAAAGCGGCTCCGAAATCGCCGTCGGCCGGCAAATCGACGGGAACGCCGAGCGCCGTCGCGATCGAAGCCAGCCAGTAGCGCGAACGCGAGCCGCCGCCGATGGCGGTAACGCGGGCGATATCGGTTCCCGCCGAGCGCAGCGCTTCGAGATTGTCGCGAATGGCAAAGGTGACGCCTTCGAGCACCGCCTGGGTGAGGACGGCAAGGCTGCTCTCATGGCCGAGACCGATGAAAGCACCACGGATGATCGCATCATTATGCGGGGTGCGTTCGCCGGAAAGATAGGGCAGGAAGGTGACGCCAGACGGTGCCTTCAGCGCATCCCCCAATTCGCTGGTCAGTTCGGCGGCGGATTTGCCGGTGACATTCGAATGCCAGTTCAACGCATCGGTTGCCGACAGGATGACGCCCATCTGATGCCATGTGTTCGGCAGCGCATGGCAGAAGGCATGAACGGCGCTTTCCGGCTTCGGCAGGTAGGAGCCGTTGGCGGCAAAGAGCACGCCGGAAGTACCGAGAGAGACAAAGGCGGCGCCATGGCTGACCGTGCCCATACCGCAGGCCGAGGCGGCATTGTCCCCTGCCCCGCCGGCCACGACGACGTCGCCGGCGATACCCCACTTCGAAGCCAGCTCGCCGCGCAGCTTGCCGGCGGCTTCCGTGCCCTCCACCAGCGTCGGCATCTGCTTTTCATCGAGATTGGTGGCGGCGAGCAGCTCGGAAGACCACTTGCGCTTGCCGGTATCCAGCCAGGACGTGCCGGCGGAGTCGGACATTTCCGACATGTGCTCGCCCGTCAGCCACAGGCGCAGATAATCCTTCGGCAACAGCACCCAGCGCACTTTGGCGAAGATATCAGGCTCGTGCTTGGCGACCCAGGCAAGCTTCGGTGCAGTGAAACCGGGGAATACGATATTGCCGGTCAAGGCACGGAAGCGCGGATCGGCGTCGAGAGCCGCAGCTTCGAGATAGCTGCGCGTATCGTTCCAGAGGATGCAGGGACGCAGAACCTTGTCATCCGCATCGAGCAGCGTCGCGCCATGCATCTGGCCGGACAGACCGATGCCGCGCACGGCAGCCAGCTCCTTCGGATGCGCTGCCTTCAGGCCAGCAACCGCCTCCTCGGTGGCACGAACCCAGTGCGCCGGCTCCTGTTCCGACCAGCCCGGATGCGGCCGCGACACGTCGAGCCCGCCATTGGCCGATCCGATGATCTTCTGGTTGCCGTCGATCAGCATCGCTTTGACGCCGGACGTTCCGAGATCAAGACCCAAATACATCAGATGTAACTCCCTATGCTCTGCCGCAGATTTTGATGATCAGGGCAGATTGTCCTTCAAGAAAATGTCGAGGCGGATGCGCTCCTGGCCGGCGATGACATCCTGGCCGTCCGCCGTCGCCTTCATGACGCGGATGGCGCTGCGCACCTCATGGCCGGCGTCCTGGTTGAGAACGGCATCGATGGTGCCCTCCTTCAGCGCTGCGCGTGTATGTTCCGTCAATTCGTGGACGACGACCGTCAGCCCGCGCCCCTGCCCTGTCTCCTTCAGCGCCCTAAGCAGACCGCGATTGCCGGCGCCGAGACTATAGACGCCGATGATGCTGTTGCTGCCGGAAAGCGCTTCCGAGACGAGCGTGTTGGCGATTTCCGGATCGTCGCGGCCTTCCAGCACCGGCAGCAGGCGCAGTTGCGGAAATTCCTCCGCCATGACGGAGGAAAATCCTTCCAGACGCTCCCGATGGTCGCGCACCAACATGGAGCCGGCGAGAACGGTGATATCGCCTTTCTGCCCGCCGAGAAAACGGCCGAGCAGCCGGGCAGCCGTCCGGCCCGCAGCAATATTGTCGACGCCAGCATAGTGGTGCCGGGTGGAGTCGGTGAGATCGGAAACGAGCGTGACTACAGGAATTCGTGCCGCCACCAGTCGGTCGACGGCGGCGCGGACCTCCGGCGCATCGGTCGCCACCAAAGCCACGCCGGCGAGATTCAGTCCCTGCAGCGCGTCTAGCGCGGCAACCAGCGCCGGCGCGTCGAAGGCGGGCACCTCGACGATGCGAATCTCGGTGCGATCGAAGGTCGAGCGCATCATCGCCTGACGCACCTCGGCATAGAGCCCGTTCATGAAGGAATTGTCGCCGGTCGGCAGGATGAAGACGAGCGGATAGACGCGGCCCTTGGCAAGATTGGCTGCCGCCACGTCGCGGACATAGCCGATGTCGCGAATTGCCGCTTCCACCTTCTCGCGCGTCACGAGACGCACGCCCGGGCGCCGGTTCAGCACGCGATCCACCGTCGCGAGGCTGACGCCCGCAGCAGCGGCGATGTCGTAAACGGTGGGTCTCATCGGCTCCTCCTGGCGAAATCCTTTACTGCGATTTCTGATGTACGTAAATCAAAAACTTTTGAAACCTGAAATTTCCTGTCGACAGGCACAAAAAGAAAAAGGCCTCTCGATCAGAGAAGCCTTTCAATTACAGGAAGATAGGAAGGAAACGGTTAAGCCTAGTGGCCGCCGCCACCCGCGCCCCTCGGTGGAGCGTTCGGCTTGCTCAGCATCAATACGCCAAAAATCATCGCAAGGAACAATACGGTCAACATCAGGAAGACATCGCCGAAGGACATGATGACAGCCTGCTGCTCCGCCATGTTGACCAACTGCCGCAACGCTGCCTGCGGACCGTCCAGACCGTTGGCGGTGAAATTGGCCGTCATATTGTTGATCTTATCGATGGCGGCCGGGCTCCCCCAGTGAACATGATCGCGCAGATGCATGTAATGGGCGTCCTGACGGGTGCTAAGCACCGTATTGATGATGGCGAGCCCAACGGCGCCGCCGAGGTTGCGGGTCAGGTTAAACAGCCCGGAAGCACCGCGCATGCGGGCGGGAGGCATCGTTCCGAGCGCGATGTTATTGATCGGCACCATGCATAACATCAGCCCGAAGCCGCGAAGAATCTGCGGGATGAAGAGCTCCCAGAAATCCCAGTCCGTCGTCAAGCCCGTCATGATCCACGTGCCGGTCGCGAAACTGCAGAAGCCAATGATCATCATGAGCCGAAGATCCATCTTGCCGGAAAGAATGCCGGCTAGAGGCGCGGTGAAGAACATCGCCAGGCCGGAGACGAACATCGTTTCGCCGATCATCAGCGAATCATACCCACGGATACGGCTGAGATAGACTGGATAGATATAGGTCAGACCATAAAGCCCGATGCCCATGACGAAGGAGAACATCGAACCAAACGCGAAGTTCTTGTTGCCAAAGGCCTTCAGATCGACGACGGGAAAATCGACGGTAAAAGCGCGGTAAAAGAAGACGAGCGCGCCGATCGCGGAAGCAATCGCGGCAATCACGATATAGTCGTCGTTGAACCAGCCGTTGGTGTTGCCTTCTTCAAGCACATATTCCAGCGCGCCGAGAAACAGCGCCATGGAGAACAATCCCCACCAGTCGAATTTCTTCATCAACGACAGCTCTGGCTTATCGAAGTCGATGAAATTCCAGGTGACAATGGTGACGATGATACCAGGCCCAATGTTGACGAGGAACAGCCAGTGCCAGGAAAATGCGTGGCTGAGATAGCCACCGACCGTCGGGCCGATGGTCGGCGCAAGTGTTGCGATCAAACCGATAATCGGCGACACGATGTTGCGCTTTGACGGCGGGAAAATGGTGAAGGCCGCCGCGAAAACCGACGGGATCATGCCGCCGCCGATAAAGCCCTGCAGCGCACGATAGACGATCATCTGATCGATGTTCGTCGCCGTCGCACAAAGACCGCTGGCAATGGTGAAGCCGGCAGCGGAAGCCGCGAAAAGATATCGTGTCGAGATGATGCGGGCCAGCGTTCCCGAAAGCGGGATCATGATGACTTCAGCGATCAGATAGGCTGTCTGGACCCACGGAATTTCATCCGAGCCGGCGCTAAGGCCGGCCTGGATTTCGCTGAGGGAGGCGGAAACGACCTGAATGTCGAGGATCGACATGAACATGCCGAGCACCATCGCAAAGAAAGCGATGAGTTTGCGGGGGTCCATGTGGTCCGCCGCTGGGACGACGGGACCGGCTGTCGAACCTACGGTCGCTGCTGTCGAGGCCATCGGCGCTCTCCAAACTTAGTTGCTGGCCACCCGATCCGGCGCAGTGCGCGTATCGACATCGACGACGACACTCAGACCAGCGCGCAGACGACCGCTGTCGAGCGCATCCTGCGGCAACGCGATACGAACCGGCACACGCTGGACCACCTTTGTGAAATTGCCCGTCGCATTTTCCGGCGGCAACAGCGAGAAGACCGAACCAGAGGCCGGTGAGATCGACGTTACCGTACCGACGATCGGATGATCGCTATAGGCATCGACATGGACGTTCACCTTGGAACCGGCAACCAGATGCTGGATCTGCGTTTCCTTGAAGTTGGCGTCGATATAGAGCTGGCGGGTCGGAACCAGTGCCATCAGCTTCTGGCCAGGCGAAACGAGATCGCCTTCCTGAACCGAACGATTGCCGACAATGCCGTCATAAGGCGCCTTCAACACGGTAAAGGAGAGATCGCGGGCGGCCTTGTCGCGAGCGGCCTCCAGGCCCTTGATCGTGCTTTCGGCCTGGCGACGCTGCGCCTGCAGCAGGTTGATATTGGCCTGAGCCGACGCGATGGCGGCATCGCCGCCGACGAGATTGGCCTTGGCCTGGTCGAGGGCGATATTGGCGCTGTCTAGCGACGCAGTGGTGCCGACGGACTTCGACTGAAGTTCGGCAGCGCGTGTCTGGGTGATCTGCGCGCCGCGTACCGTCGCTTCCAAGGCAACCTTTTGAGCCTGCGACTGGGCAAGAGCAGCCTGGCCGGCGGCAATCTGCGCATCGATGGTGTGCAGTGAAAGCTGCTCGGTATCGAGCGATGCCTGGGCCTGTTCAAGCGCCAGCTTGTAGTCGCCGTCGTCGAGCGTGGCGAGCACATCGCCCGCCTTGACCTGCTGGTTAGCGACGACGTTCACCTTGGCGACATAGCCCGTCACTTTCGGCTGGATGGTCGCGATGTCACCTTCGATATAGGCGTCATCGGTCGACACCAGGAAGCGGCCGTTCGTCCACCAGTCATAGCCGTACCAACCGCCGCCAACGAGCACCAGAACGGCGATGATGGGCAGTGCCAGGCTGCGCCGCTTCTTCTCGGTCGGCGGTGGGGCCGCTTGGACCGGGTGAGCAGGCGCAGCCTGGGCGGGGGGCGGGCTGTTAGGCTTTTCCGTGGCAGGAGCCTCGGCGGTTGCACCGGCATTCCGTGCTTCCACTTCGACGTCAGCGGAATCATCAACGATGCGCGCTACATTGTTACTATGACTTGACGACATTGCCCTACCACCGGAAATCTGACTAAATAATCGAACCGTACGGTTCAGTTCAGTTGACATAGATCGTTTTTCATTCCATATCAAGTCATATCGAACCACCCGGTTCGATTTAATTAACGAATCTGATTAAGATTCTGAAAAAGTGATCGCGAAGGAGACGATGAAACACGAACCGCAAAATACCGCCGTCTTGAACGCACCCGCATCCGGGGGGCGTTGGGCCGCTGGAGAAGACCCAGTCAAGCGCCAGCAAATTTTGGATGGCGCCAAGCGTGTCTTCATGAAAATGGGGTTCGATGCCGCGAGCATGAACGACGTCACGCGCGAAGCAGGCGTCTCCAAGGGCACGCTCTACGTCTATTTCGCCAACAAGGAAGATTTGTTCGCTGCCATGGTGGACAGCGAACGTGCGCATTTCGTCGAGACCGTGCGCACAGCGCTTGCCGACGATACCGACGTCGCCACCAATCTCTATGAATTCGGCATGGTGTTCGTCACCCACGTCACATCGGACAAGACCATCAGCGCCATGCGCACCATCATCGGTGTGCGCGAACGCATGCCCTCCCTCTGTCAACGCTTCTTCACCGGCCCGGAAAACCTGCGCACTGTTCTGCGCGGTTTCCTCGAACGTCAGGTTGCGGCCGGTCATCTCCGCATCGAGGACTTCGATATGGCAGCCCGTCATTTCCTCGACATGGCCAGCGGCAGCTACTTCAAGCTGAGACTGTTCGGCGACATGGATTTCCCGCCCTCGAAAGAGGAGATCGACTATGTTGTGCGCGGCGCCGTTCGCGTTTTCATGGCTGCTTATGGTATCAATCGGAAAGATCAGGCCTGACCGCCTGCCGATAGCCAGCGGATATCTGACCCCAATCCCGCAATCGCGATCAAACCCGATAGCCGGTCGGCGCCTAACAATGGGCGGGCAACCAGGGAATCGAACATGAGCGCGATCGGAAGAGCGATATGGTTCATCGAAAGCCATTTCTCGTCGGACATCTCGCTGGACGAAATTGCCGATACGGCCGGCCTGTCGCGCTATCATCTGTCGCGCGTCTTCGGGCTCACCACCGGCCATTCGATCAGCGGGTACATCAGGGGCCGACGCCTTAGCGGGGCGGCTCTTGCGCTGATCAACAGCTCATCGACCATTCTCGAGGTTGCCCTCGATGCGGGCTACGGCTCGCATGAGGCTTTCACCCGTGCCTTCCGCGAGCAATTCGGCATGACGCCGGACAGCTTGCGCAAACAGGGGCACGCCCGAAACCTTGTTTTGCTGGAGCCCATCAGAATGGACGACACCCGCCTTCCCAAACTCGACGCGCCGCGTTTCGAGACCCTCCCCGCAATGCTGCTCGCCGGCCTTGCGGAAACCTATGCCTATGAAGCCACGCAAGGGATTCCCTCGCTTTGGCAGAAATTCAACCAGCATTTCGGCCATATTCCCGGCCAGGTCGGCAATGTCGCCTATGGCGTCTGCATCCTCGCCGAAGACGAGAGCGAAACCTTCCGCTATATCGCCGCCGCCGAGGTTAGCGCGGCCGACGATCTGCCGGAGGGTTTTACGACCTTGAAACTGCCGCAGCAGCGCTATGCCGTCTTTACCCATCGCGGCCATATTTCCGGCATCTCCGCCACCGTGCATCAGATCTTCGGTGACTGGCTGCCGCAATCCGGCCAGGAGCACGCCGGCGTGCCCGACACGATGGAGCGTTACGACGACCGTTTCGATCCCCGCACCGGCACCGGCGTGACGGAGATCTGGATTCCGCTGAAAGCATAGAAATATGCGCGCGCGCCGCGAAAATAGTCGCGGCGCTTGCACCTGCGATTTCGCTCCTTACATAAGCGACCATCATTGAGGAGCCGGAGCTGGGGGTCAGCGTCGGCAGACGCTGACCAGAGGAAAATCATCAATGGACATTGTTGGCTTGGTGCAGGATCCGAGCGCATGGATCGCGCTTGTCACGCTCGTCGTCATGGAGGTGGTCCTCGGTATCGACAACCTCATCTTCATCTCGATCCTGACCAACAAGCTGCCGGTCGAGCACCGGGAAAAAGCACGCAAGATCGGCATCGGCCTTGCCTTGGTCATGCGCCTTGCCCTGCTCGGCACCGTCGCCTGGATCGTGCAATTGACGGAACCGGTCTTCGAAGTCTTCGGCCAGGGCTTCTCCTGGAAGGATATGATCCTGATCGGCGGTGGCCTGTTCCTGGTCTGGAAGGCGACCAAGGAAATCCATCACAATGTCGACCCGCTGGAACATGGCGAGGATTTCATCGCCAAATCCACGACGACCGGCTTTGCCTCGGCCATCGGCCAGATTCTGCTGCTCGATCTCGTCTTTTCGATCGACAGCATCATCACCGCCGTCGGCATGACGCCGCATCTGCCGATCATGTTCATCGCCGTCATCGCCGCAGTCACCGTCATGCTGGTTGCCGCAACGCCGCTTGCCAACTTCATCGAGAAGAACCCGACCATCGTCATGTTGGCGCTGGCCTTCCTGCTGATGATCGGCACGACGCTGATTGCCGAAGGCATGGGCTTCCATGTTCCCAAGGGCTACGTCTACACCGCAATGGCCTTCTCCGCCGCAGTCGAGGTGCTGAACATGCTGGCCCGGAACCGGCGGAAAAGAGCTGCCGGCGGGCACTGAAACCATCGGCCATGACTATATGTAGGCCCGCCTGTCGCCGGCGGGCTTTGCGCCGGCGGAACTTTGCAGCGAAACCTGCATTGATTCATCTCGGCGATATGTATCGGCAAAAGCTGGCGTCACGATCCGGCCTTGGATCCTTGGCAACAATATCATCGGAGCGGCATGTCCACTCAGCAAGCACTTGCATTTGGTGTTATTGCCCTGATGATGGCCGCCTTCATCTGGGGTAGGATCCGCTACGATATTGTAGCGTGCTCGGTACTCGTTCTCGCTGTAGCGCTGGGCCTCGTCCCTGCCGAGAATGCTTTTTCCGGCTTCAGTGATGATATCGTCATCATCGTCGGCAGCGCGCTAGTGGTGAGCGCCGGTGTCGCCCGATCAGGCATAATCGATTCTGCCATACGACGCTTCTTTCCGAAGCTTGAATCCCCCCATACGCAGCTCGCACTGCTGACGATCGTGGTTGCGGTGCTGTCGGCTTTCATCAAGAACATCGGCGCTTTGGCGATCATGATGCCGGTTGCCTTTCAGTTTTCGAAAAAGACGGGCGTTTCACCCTCGCGCTATCTGATGCCTATGAGCTTCGCCGCTCTGCTGGGCGGCCTGATGACGCAAATCGGCACTTCACCGAACATCGTGGTATCGCGGCTGCGGCAGGAGATCAGCGGAACGCCCTTCTCCATGTTCGACTTCACGCCAGTCGGCGCACTCCTGACCTTGGTCGGCGTTCTCTTCCTGATTTTCTTCCATCGCCTCGTACCTGAACGCAGCCGCCAGAAACCCTCGTTGGAAGACGCACTGGACATTGAAGCCTATTTTTCTGAGGCGACGGTCCCCGAAGGATCGGGTGCCGTTGGCAAACCTCTGCACGAAGTTCTCCGCAACGGTGATGGAGAAGTTGTGGCAACCGCGATCCTGCGTGGCGATCTACGGCTTTCACCGGTTCCCGACGTCATGCTGCAGGCTGGGGACACTATCCTGCTGGAGGGCGGCCCAAAGGCTCTGGACCTAGTCGTTTCCGGCGCCAGCCTGAAGCTTTCCGGCAAGCCGATGGCCGAGGTGCATAAGGAGGACGGCGACATCATCGCGGTCGAGGCTGTCATCGCGCAGGATTCCAGCCTGGTCGGCGTATCGGCTCGCGATCTTTCGCTGTTTCACACCCGCGGTATCAACCTGCTGGCGGTCAGCCGCAAGGGCGAGCGCCTCGGCGAAAGGCTCGCTGGCATTTCGTTGCAGGCAGGCGATGTCGTGGTCTTGCAGGGCAGCCGCAACGCCATGCCGGCCTTCCTGCAGGAAAATGGCTGCCTGCCGCTGGCCAAACGGGAGATCATGCTCGGGACGAGGCGGCGTGCCTACATACCGCTTCTGATCCTCGTCGCAGCCATGGGGACGACCGCCACCGGCCTGGCGCCTGTATCGGTTGGCTTCTTTGCCGCGGCTCTCGCCATGCTGCTTTTTCGGGTCATTCCATTGGCCGACGTCTACAAAGCCGTCGACGGGCCAATCCTCGTGATGCTTGCAGCATTGATCCCGGTCTCGGATACGCTTCGCACAACCGGTGGCAGCGAGCTGATTGCCCACTGGCTCGGGCACTTCGCCACTCAGTTGCCACCCTATGGCGCGCTTGCACTGATCCTGGTCACTGCCATGGCGGTAACACCTTTCCTCAACAACGCCGCCACGGTGCTCGTCATGGCGCCAATCACCATCAGCTTTGCGCAGACGTTGGGTTACCGCCCCGAGGCGTTTCTGATGGCGGTGGCGGTCGGCGCCGGCTGCGATTTCCTGACGCCTATCGGTCATCAGTGCAACACCCTCGTGATGGGACCCGGCGGCTACAAATTCAGCGATTATCCACGTCTCGGGCTGCCATTATCGTTCATCATTATCATCGTGAGCGTGCCAGCCCTGCTTTATGTCTGGCCGGTGAGCTGAGCAGTTTCCCTTGACGTTATCCGTTGAATATGGCCTAAGCCTGCCAAACGGAAAACGCGGGATTGAAGCGGCAAGGCGCCCTTTTCCGGCCGGTTTCCTGATCCAGATAAACATCCCCAGCCGGGCAGCGCTTATCCCAAGCAGCGGCCTGGCTTTTTCTGACGGGCAAACAAGATGACAACATCAGGCGTTCGCGTCCGCATCGCACCCTCCCCGACCGGCGAGCCGCATGTCGGCACAGCCTACATTGCGCTGTTCAATTATCTCTTCGCCAAAAAGCATGGCGGCGAGTTCATCCTGCGCATCGAAGACACCGACGCGACGCGCTCGACCCCGGAATTCGAGACCAAGGTGCTCGATGCGCTGAAATGGTGCGGCCTGAAGTGGTCCGAAGGCCCCGATATCGGCGGTCCCTACGGCCCTTATCGCCAGAGCGACCGCAAGGACATTTACAAGCCCTTCGTCGAGAAGATCGTCGATGCCGGCCACGGCTTCCGCTGCTTCTGCACGCCCGAGCGCCTCGAAAAGATGCGCGAAGCCCAGCGCGCCGCCGGCCTGCCGCCGAAGTATGACGGGCACTGTTTGAACCTCACGGCCGAGGAAGTCTCCACGCGCGTTGCCGGCGGCGAGCCGCATGTCGTGCGCATGAAGATCCCGACCGAAGGCTCGTGTAAGTTCCATGACGGCGTCTATGGCGATGTCGAAATCCCTTGGGACGCAGTCGACATGCAGGTCCTTCTCAAGGCCGACGGTATGCCGACCTACCACATGGCCAACGTCGTCGATGACCATCTGATGAAGATCACCCATGTGGCGCGCGGCGAGGAATGGCTCGCCTCGGTGCCGAAGCATATTCTGATCTATCAGTATCTCGGCCTCGAACCGCCGCAGTTCATGCACCTGTCGCTGATGCGCAATGCCGACAAGTCGAAGCTGTCGAAGCGCAAGAACCCGACGTCGATCTCCTATTACACCGCACTCGGCTATATTCCCGAGGCGCTGATGAACTTCCTCGGCCTGTTTTTCATTCAGATCGCCGAAGGCGAAGAACTGCTGACCATGGACGAGCTTGCCGAAAAGTTCGATCCGGAAAACCTCTCCAAGGCCGGCGCGATCTTCGATATCCAGAAGCTCGACTGGCTGAACGGCCGCTGGATCCGCGAGAAGCTGTCGGAAGAAGAGTTCCAGCATCGGGTGCTCACCTGGGCGATGGAAAACAGCCGCCTGAGGGAAGGCCTTAAGCTGTCGCAGTCGCGCATCTCCAAGCTCGGCGAACTGCCCGACCTCACTGGCTTCCTGTTCAAGTCCGACCTCAATCTCGATCCCTCGGCTTTCGCCAAGATCAAGTCGACGCCGGAAGAGCTGCTGGAAATCCTGAATACGGTACAGCCAGACCTCGAAAAGATCCTCGAATGGAATGTCGAGACGATCGAAGCCGAACTGCGCGCCATTGCCGACCGCATGGGCAAGAAGCTAAAGGTGGTGGTCGCTCCCCTCTTCGTCGCCGTATCGGGCTCGTCGCGCTCGCTGCCGCTTTTCGACAGCATGGCGATCCTCGGCCGCTCCGTCGTGCGTCAGCGGCTGAAACTTGCCGCCCAGACCGTTGCGACCCTCGTCGGCCCGAAGAACTGAACCGGACGTAAAAATCATGAACGACAAGACCGAAACATCAGGCCTTTCCTCTGACGCGACGGAAGTCCGCCGGCAGAAGCTGAAGCTGCTGCGCGAACAGATCGGAGACGTCTATCCGGCGCATTTCCACCGGACGCTGACCAATGCCGAGCTGGCTGCAAAATACGAGGGCCTTGAGCCGGACACCGAAACGGGCGACGTCGTCACCGTCGCTGGCCGCGTCTATTCCTCGCGCAATTCCGGCATGTTCATGGATATCCATGACGCCTCCGGCAAGATCCAGATCTTCAGCCACAAGGATGTAACGTCCGAAGAGGCCCGCGCCCTGCTGCCGATGATCGACATCGGCGACATCATCGGCGTGACCGGCGTCGTGCGCCGCACCAAGCGCGGCGAGCTGACGATCAACGCTCAGCAAATCACCATGCTGACCAAGTCGTTGTTGCCGATGCCGGAAAAGTGGCATGGCCTGTCAGATATCGAGCTGCGCTACCGCAAGCGCCATCTCGACATCATGACCAACGAGGAATCGAAGCTTCGCTTCCAGCAGCGCAGCCGCATCGTCTCCGGCATCCGCCGCTTCATGGAGACTGACGGCTTCATGGAAGTCGAGACGCCGATGCTGCATTCGGTCTATGGCGGCGCCACGGCCGAACCGTTCAAGACGCATCACAACACGCTGAAGCTCGACATGTATCTGCGCATCGCGCCGGAACTGTTCCTGAAGCGCACGCTGGTTTCGGCCCTCGCAGACAAGGTCTTCGAGATCAACCGCAACTTCCGCAACGAAGGCGTCTCCACCCGGCACAATCCAGAATTCACGATGATGGAGTGTTACTGGGCCTATGCCGACTACGAGGACATGATGGACCTCGTGGAACGCCTGTTCTCGACGCTGGCGATGTCGATCCATGGCAGCACCGAATTCGCCTTCGGCGACAAGCAGATATCCTTCAAGGGCCCGTTCCGCCGCGTGCCGATGCCCGACGCCGTCAAGGAAGCGACCGGCATCGACTTCCTAGCGATCAAGACCGATGAGGAAGCGCGCGCCGCCGCCAAGGCCGCCGGCTTTGCCGTCGAGAAGGACGCCACATGGGGCGAATGCCTCGCCTTCATTTTCGAAGAGAAGGTCGAGGGCACGCTGATCCAGCCGGCTCACGTCACGCATTTCCCGAAGGACATCTCGCCCTTCGCCAAGGAAGTGCCGGGCGAACCGCGCCTCGTGGAACGCTTCGAGACCTATTGCAACACCTGGGAACTCGGCAACGCCTTCTCGGAACTCAACGATCCGGAAGAGCAGCGCGCCCGCATGGTCGAACAGCTCGAACAAGCCCATGCGCGCGGCGAGAAGCAGAAGGAACTGGACGAGGAATTCCTCGACGCCATCGATCAGGGGATGCCGCCCGCCGGCGGCCTCGGCATCGGTGTCGACCGCCTGATCATGCTGCTCACCAATTCCCCGTCGATCCGCGACATCATCCTGTTCCCGGCGCGGCGCAGCAAGGCGGACTAAGGCAATTCCAGGAAAAGTGCGCAGCGGTTTTCCGCCCGGAATGCGTAAGAACAAAGGGATAGAGCGGGAAAGCGATCCCCTGAAACGCTGAACCGCTCTAACACGGTTTCGCACAGACGACAGGCCGCCAGGTTAAGCCATGGCGGCCTTTTTTATTGGGCCATTGCCTGCGAATTGCGTATAAGTTCCCGCCAACGCGCGCGGCGAATCCTCGCCCTCCGGAAACAAGAGGCACGAACAATGACTGAAAAAGAAAATCCGACCGCCGACGCCGATCACGAGCAGCAGCGCCTCGACGATCTCGCCGAACTGGGCGATATCGATCTGACGCAATTCGCGCCGGGCACATTCGGCTGCCATGAGGCGATGCACACGACCTCGCTCATGCTCGACATGACCGACGACCATCTCCTGCAGCACCCCGCCATCCTGGCCAATCCGGAATTCTACCGCCTTGCCGGCGACGTCCACGAAGCCTTGTTTGCGCTTTATCAGGCCATCGGCGAGAAACATCTGGCGGATTGAGAGATTATCCTGGCCCCGGCCAGGTGACGTCTACCGTCAATTGGTGACCGGCGATCGCCGGTTGCTGGCGCCTGTCATCGTCGGATCCAGACCCGGCGATGGTGCCGCATTTGGTTCGGTGGCGTCGGCGCCAATGAAGCTGCCGGTATTGTTGCCCTCCGGCGGGAGACTGCTCCTCGACGCGGGAGGATTCTGTTCCGGAGGAGTCGCGGGCGCATCCTCCTTTTCCTCGCGGGCGACGGCTTTCTGTTCGGCGGCTTCGGCGGCCTTCTGCTTGTCTTTCTTGGCGCTGCCGCCTGCCTCGCTGTCGGCAGACAGGGGATTGTCGCAGTCGCTGTGATCCTGAAGCGCTGCAAGCGCGTCATCGATATCCTTGGGCAGCATATTGATCTGTTCGCCATAAAACAGACCTTGGGCGCTCGCGCCACCATTGTAGTAGCGCGCCGTCACCGGCTCCTCGGCTGCACCATCGGCAACCTTGTCCGGATGCGGAACATAAACGACATCGGCCCCCAGCGCCCGGCCGCGAATATCGGACCGTAGCGTCGGGCCGTTCTTATCAAGGACGACGACCTGAACGAGATCAGGCTTTTGCTCGTCATACACGGCTTTGGCGACGCGAAGCGCCGTTTTGACGCGCGTCAGCCCATCGGTCGGGTCCGTGCGGATATATTTGCGCACCCAGAGCCGATTCTCCTTGCGGATCGTAACCAGATTGACGTCGCTGCATTTCAAACCGTTCGGGGAGGCGGAGGCAAGACCCAAAAGCCTGTCTTTGCCGAGATAAAGCGCGAAGACGCCGGAGCAGCCTATCAACAAGGCCACTCCGCCGATGATGAAGACAAGCTTCCGGGATGGCCGGAAAATGTGCAGTAAGGCGCTCACGCCAACTGCTCCACCATAGAGCACTCCAACGCGACAAGATGATCAACTCTCACGTTAGGGGATATCGCGTTTCGGAATACTTAAAGAAGAGATGAATCTTGTACCGCTCGCATTTCCGCTACCAAAAAAGGTCCAAGCCTTTCAGACTGATGCTGGTTCTTGCCTTGCACGGCAAACCCATGCTCTAACCGGGGCATGGCCTTCACTTTGAGACAGCTTCAATATTTCGTCGCCGTGGCGGAACAGGGCTCCATCACCCGCGCGGCTCAGAACCTGTCGATCTCGCAATCTTCGGTCACCGAAGCCCTGAAGGAGCTGGAGAGCGATCTTGGCGTCGAGCTTTTCGACCGCCATCCGCGCGGTCTCTCCATCACCCATAACGGCCACCAATTCCTGCGCCACGCCACAAAGATCCTCGCGACCGTTTCCGACGCGCGCACCAGTTTTTCCAGCCAGCAGAATGCGGCCGGCGGCACGTTGAATATTGGCGTCACCTCGCTTGTCGCCGGCTATGTGCTGTCCGACCTCCTGGCGCGCTACCGTCGCGCTTGCCCCGGCGTCGAGGTCAGCGCCATCGAGGACAATGGCGGCTATCTCGAGCATCTTCTGGTTGGTGGCGAACTCGACGTCGCCGTCATGGTCATTTCCAACCTGCGTGACCGCATGGCGCTACAGGCCGAAATTCTCGAGACATCCCCCTATCGTCTCTGGTTGCCCATGGGGCATCCCCTGGTCTCCGCCGATATCATCAGCGTCGCCGACATCACCCGCGAACCGCTGATCATGCTGACCATCGACGAGATCGAGGAGAATACCGGCAAGCTGCTGACAGCGCTCGGCGCCCGCCCGCATGTCGCCTTCCGCACCCGCTCCGTCGAGGCAGTTCGAAGCCTGGTTGCCACGGGTGCCGGCGTGGCGCTGCTGCCGGATCTCGTCTACCGCCCCTGGTCGCTGGAAGGCGACCGCATCGAAAGCCGCGACGTCTCCGGCTCGCTGCCGGTCGTCCAGGTTGGCATGGTCTGGCGCAAGGGGTCCAGCCTGCCGCAAGCCGCCCGCGATTTCGTCGGCATTGCGGAAGCCATGCGCTCGGGCCGTCAGCGATAGTAGAGAGCTGAAAAGCTTTTCATGTAATCTTCCGATTTCAAATGGCGTATGTGACGCCGGTAATCCGTTCCAGATCACTGAACAGAGCGCGCCAAGCGGAGGGATCATCCGCATAGGGAGCCGTTTTCGCCTCGACGGGATTGCCGCGTAGCTCCATAAAGCCGCCAGGTCCGTAATAACCGCCAGGTCGGGCGTTCTCCAAAGTTGCAGCCATAAGGCTCGGCCACGCGCCTTTCTCCGAACTTTGCAGCAAAGGGTACGTTAAGATGCCGGCGATCTTGGTGCTCAAGGTTGTTGCGGCAAAGAGATTGGTTCGCGCGCCGCCAGGATGGCTGATGGTGGATAGTAGTCGGTCGCCCGCGCGACGCTGTAACTCACGAGCGAAGAGGACGTTGGCAAGCTTCGTCTTGGCGTAGACGCGCATCGGCACGTAGCTGTCCTTGGCCTCAAAATCCGTTATCCGTCCCGGCTTGAACATCTTATGTGTGCCGGACGCGACTGTTACGACACGTGGGCGGTTCGCGCGCAGCAATGCAGGCAAAAGCAAACCAGTCAAACGGTAAGGCCCGAAGACATTGGTCGCGAACTGCAGCTCGTGGCCGTCGACGCTAACTTCGCGCCGAGGAAGGCCCATTACGCCAGCATTATTGATCAGCATATCGATAGGATGGCCGTCTTCGAGCTGGCTGTCGGCGAATGCTTGAACGGACACAGGATTGGAAAGGTCCAAGACACCCGAGCGTACAGTGGCGGTCGGAATAATGTCGCGGATGCGCTTTACCGCGTCCTCGCCTTTGGACTTGCTGCGCGCGCCGATCGTAACCTGTGCGCCGGCGCGAGCCAATTCGAGCGCGGTATGCCATCCTATTCCGCTGTTGCCACCTGTAACGATTATACGTCTACCCGTTTGCGGGGGGATTTCTGCAGGGGTCCAAGCATTGCTCATTTTCATTGCTTTCTGTCTGTGGAAGCTGGCGCGCTGTAACTTTGTTTGCGCAAAGCGGTACATTGTGACAAAATTTACTCTTTCTGTCAAAATGAATTGACGATAGCCAAAGATCAAGAGGAGAAATGCAATAACTTGACAAAAAACACTCAATTTGTCACAAGCGGCTATGGCGCCCAGGATAACCCCAGAAGAAGTTGCTTCACGCCGCAACACCATTTTGAATGCCGCAAAATGGTGCTTCCTCAATTTTGGCTTCGCCAAAACGTCGCTGGACGATATCGCTAAACGCGCCTGCATTTCGCGCACGCTGCTGTACAAAATGTTCAGCAACAAAGAGGATATCTTTACTGCCGTGTTTCGGCACTGGCTGATATCCCGACACCCGCTTGCCAAGGCAGCCGTTACTGGCGCTGGCACGAAGCAGGAGCGCCTCTTTGAGGTCTGCCGTATTATGCTGATCGAGCCTTGGGCGGACATGATTGGGGCACCTATGGCCGGCGAGTTCTATGAAGTGTGTGAACGGCTAGACCCGGAAATTGATGCGCTACATCGCAAAGTCGCGTTCGAGTGTATATCGGCAATTGTGGCGGATAGGACGGCCACTGATGTGTTCATGCTGTCGTTAGACGGTCAGATTGGGGACGATCCTTCTGTTCCCGTTCTTGAGAAACGAGTCCGATTGCTAATCGATCGTTTCATTTGAAGCTGCTTTGTCTTTGTCCGCTTCTCGCGGATTCTTCCCTACGCATATCGGGTAGGTGCCGAGCTTACTTGCGACACATATATGCCAAGTGAGATATCGGAAATTCCGATACCGCCTTTCTGATAAATGAATTTGCGAATACGGCAAAATAGCGTCACCTTTTCTCTGGGAACATAACGCCAGAAACTGGCTCCGATACCAACTGGCTCAAGAACCGGGAGAGTTTGATGAAGCATCTGCTGAAATCATGCACGGCAGCGCTCGCATGCTTAAGTTTCGCCACGCAGGTCGTCGCCGCTGCGCCGCTGAAGACGCTCGGCAAAGGCGAAGGCGCCGTCAGCATCGTTGCTTGGTCCGGCTATATCGAGCGCGGTGAGAGCGACAAGAATTACGACTGGGTCACCCAATTCGAGAAGGACACGGGCTGCAAGGTCAGCGTCAAGACCGCCGCCACCTCCGATGAAATGGTGGCGCTGATGAACGAAGGCGGCTTCGATCTCGTCACAGCCTCGGGCGACGCGTCGCTCCGCCTTGTTGCCGGCAAGCGGGTTCAGCCGATCAACGTCGATCTGATCCCGAGCTGGAAAAATCTCGATGAACGACTGAAAAATGCGCCGTGGCATACGGTCAACGGCGTCCACTATGGCGTGCCCTATCTCTGGGGGCCGAACGTCCTGATGTACAACACCGACGCCTTTAAGGATCAGGCACCCAAGAGCTGGGATGTCGTCTTCGAGGAAATGACCCTGCCGGACGGCAAGTCCAACAAGGGCCGCGTGCAGGCCTATGACGGGCCGATCTACATCGCCGATGCCGCGCTCTACCTGATGGCCCACAAGCCGGAACTCGGCATCAAGGACCCATACGAACTCAGTGAAGACCAATACAAGGCCGCCCTCGACCTGCTGCGCGGCCAGCGTAAGCTCGTCAGCCGCTATTGGCACGACGCGATGATCCAGACGGACGACTTCAAGAACGAAGGCGTCGTCGCCTCGGGCTCCTGGCCGTTCCAGGTCAACCTGCTGCAGGCGGACAAGCAGAAAATCGGCTCGACCTTCCCGGACGAAGGCACGACCGGATGGGCCGATACGACCATGCTGCATGTCGACAGCCAGCATCCGAACTGCGCCTATATGTGGATTGAGCATTCGCTACAGCCAAAGGTCCAGGGCGACGCTGCGGCCTGGTTCGGCGCCGTGCCTTCGGTTCCGGCTGCTTGCAAGGGCAACGAGCTCCTGACCGACAGCGGCTGCGCGACCAACGGCTATGATCATTTCGACAAGATCAAGTTCTGGAAAACACCGGTCGCCAAGTGCAAGACCGAGAGCGAATGCGTGCCGTACCATCGCTGGGTTTCAGACTATATCGGCGTGATTGGGGGCAGATAGTTCACGCCGATTATGGCGACCGCCTCTCCATTCTAAAGAGCGCGATCGCACCGGGGCGATGAGGGGCCTAATATCTGAAGCCCCTCATCGCCTCACCGAGCCCTCTTCCAAGCGAAGAGGCGCAACGGAACAACATGCCCTTCATCTCTGCATCTCCGGGAGCATCCCATGACCGCCGTTCGTTTCCAGCAGGTATCGCGCCATTTCGGCCAGGTCCGCGCCGTAGACCGCGTCGATCTAGAGATTGAGTCCGGTGAATTCTTCGCCATGCTCGGCCCTTCCGGCTCTGGCAAGACCACTTGCCTCAGGCTCGTCGCCGGTTTCGAGCAGCCGACCGGCGGCCATATCGAGATCTTCGGCGAAACCGCCGAGGGCGTGCCGCCCTACCGGCGCAACGTCAACACGGTCTTCCAGGACTATGCCCTCTTCCCGCATCTCAACATCCTCGACAATGTCGCCTATGGGCTGATGGTCAAGGGTATCGGCAAGACCGAAAGGCTGAGGGCCGCCGAACAGGCGCTCGAATTGGTGAAGCTGCCGGGTTATGGTGACCGCCGCCCCGGCCAACTCTCGGGCGGCCAGCGCCAGCGCGTGGCGCTGGCCCGCGCTCTCGTGAACAAGCCGAAGGTACTGCTGCTCGACGAACCGCTCGGTGCGCTTGACCTCAAGCTGCGCGAGCAGATGCAGGAAGAGCTGAAGAGCCTGCAGCGCGCGCTCGGCATCACCTTCGTCTTTGTCACCCACGATCAGGGCGAAGCACTCTCCATGGCCGACCGCGTCGCCGTCTTCAACAATGGCAGGATCGTGCAGGAGGGCACGCCGCATGACATCTATCAGCGGCCGAAGACCCGGTTCGTCGCGGATTTCGTCGGTTCTTCCAATGTGATCGCCCCTGAGACCATGTCATCGCTCGGCGGTGAACGGCGCTGGGCGAGCCTGCGGCCGGAAGCGATACGGCTGACGCAGGAGGCCGGTGTTCCGGCGACGGTGCAGGCGACCAGCTTCCTCGGCGCCGCCACCCGGCTTTCGGTCGAAGCGCAGGGCACGCGCATGCAAGTCACCGTGCCGGCCGGCCAACCTATCCCCGACACCGGCGCCTCGGTGCGCATCGCTTGGCTGCCCGCCGACATCCATTACATGGACGACGCCGCATGATATCAGCCGCCATCTCAACGGCTGCACCGGCAGCCACCTCGATCCTGCCACGTCGCGGCGGTTTCTTCGGCCGCCTCTCGGATCTCTTCTGGCGCCGCCCGAAACTCCTGCTTTTCCTCATGCTGACGCCGCCGCTGCTCTGGCTCGGCATCATCTATATCGGCTCGCTGATCGCGCTGCTGCTGCAAAGCTTCTTCTCGATCGACGACTTCTCCGGAATGGTGAATTACGAATTCACGCTCGCGACCTATGCGCAGCTTTTGAATTCCGCCAATTTCGACATCATCATCCGCACGGTCGTTATGGCGGCGCTAGTGACCATCGCCTCCTCGTTCGTCGCTTTTCCGATCGCCTATTATGCGGCGCGTTACGCCAAGGGAAAATGGAAGGCGCTGTTCTATCTCGGCGTCATGCTGCCGCTCTGGTCGAGCTATCTGGTCAAGGTCTACGCCTGGAAGCTGATCCTCGCCAAGGAAGGCATTTTGACCTGGCTTTTCGACAAGCTCTACCTCGGCTGGCTGCTCGACGGCGTGCTCAGTCTCCCGATCGTCGGCGGAAATTCGCTGTCGGTGAGCTATATCGGCACCTTCCTGGTCTTCGTCTATATCTGGCTGCCCTATATGATCCTGCCGACGCAGGCTGCCCTTGAGCGCGTGCCGGCCAACCTCCTCGAAGCCTCCGCCGATCTCGGCGCGACGCCGAACCAGACCTTCCGCACCGTGCTGCTGCCGCTGGCCTTGCCCGGCGTGGTCGCCGGCTCGATCTTCACCTTTTCGCTGACGCTTGGCGACTACATCATCCCGCAGATCATCGGCTCGTCGCGCCTCTTCATCGGTCAGGCCGTCTATGCGCAGCAGGGCACGGCCGGCAACGTGCCGCTCGCCGCCGCCTTCTCGGTGGTACCGATTGTCATCATGGCCATCTATCTCTGGATCGCCAAGAAACAGGGGGCCTTCGATGCGCTCTGATCGCGGCCAACGCGCGTCCCTGCCCCTGAAGATCGCCGCCGCCGGCGGCCTGCTCTTCCTGCATCTGCCGATCCTGCTGATCTTCGTCTATGCCTTCACGACGGAGGAAAAGAGCTATCAGTGGCCACCGCCGGGCCTCACGCTGCAATGGTTCGGCATAGCCTGGAACAGGCCGGACGTCTGGTCGTCCTTGGCACTGTCGGTGCAGGTGGCGACCGTCGCGACTGCCATCGCTCTCGTGCTCGGCACGTTCTGCGCAGCGGCCGTCAGCCAGACGAAATTCTTCGGTCGCGAGGCGATCTCGCTGCTGGTGATCCTGCCGATCGCGCTCCCCGGCATCATCACCGGTATCGCGCTGCGCTCGGCCTTCAGCCTGTTCGATATTCCCTTCTCGGTCTGGACGATCGTTCTCGGCCACGCCACCTTCTGCGTCGTCGTGGTCTATAACAACGCCGTCGCCCGCTTCCGCCGCACTTCCGGCTCGCTGATCGAAGCCTCGATGGATCTCGGCGCCGACGGCTTCCAGACCTTTCGCCATGTGATCCTGCCGAATATCGGCACGGCGCTGCTTGCCGGCGGCATGCTCGCCTTCGCGCTGTCCTTCGATGAAGTCATCGTCACTACCTTTACCGGCGGTCAGCAGATGACCTTGCCGATCTGGATGCTGGAAGAGCTGATCCGCCCGCGCCAACGTCCCGTCACCAATGTCGTCGCCATGGTCGTGGTGCTCGTCACCTTCCTGCCGATCCTGGCAGCCTACTATCTTACCCGCGACGGCGACCAAATCGCCGGCGGCGGCAAATGAAAGGGAGATAATTATGGACACCCAAATGCTGATCGGCTCCCGCTTTGAGGCCGGTTCGGAGACGGAAGAGCATATTCTCAACCCGAAGACGGGGTGAGACCGTGCTCAATCTGCCGGAAGCCTCGCTCGGCCAGATCGATGCCGCCGTCAATGCCGCCGAAAAGGCTTTCGCAAGCTGGTCGCAGACGACGCCCGCCCAGCGCTCCACCTATCTCCTGAGGATTGCCGACGCCATCGAGAAGGATGCCGAGGGCTTCGCGACGCTCGAGGCGCTAAACTGCGGCAAGCCGATCAACGCCGTCCTCAACGACGAAATCCCCGCCATCGTCGATTGCTACCGCTTCTTCGCCGGCGCGGTGCGCAATCTGCACGGCCCGGTCGCAGGCGAATATCTGCCCGGCCACACCTCAATGATCCGCCGCGATCCGATCGGCATTGTCGGCTCCATCGCACCGTGGAACTATCCGCTGATGATGATGGCCTGGAAGCTGGCGCCCGCCATTGCCGGCGGTAACACTGTCGTCTTCAAGCCCTCGGAACAGACGCCGCTGACGGCGCTGAAGATGGCGAAGCTGCTCGCGGACATCCTGCCCGAAGGCGTCGTCAACGTCATCCTCGGCCGTGGCGAAAGCGTCGGCAATGCGCTGATCAACCATCCGAAAATCGGCATGGTCTCGATCACCGGCGATGTCGCCACCGGCAAGAAAGTGCTGCAGGCCGCCGCCAAGACGGTGAAACGCACCCATCTCGAACTCGGCGGCAAAGCCCCGGTCATCGTCTTCGATGACGCCGATATCGACGCCGTCGTCGCCGGTATCCGGACCTTCGGCTATTACAATGCCGGCCAGGACTGCACCGCCGCTTGCCGCATCTATGCCGATGCCAAGGTCTACGACAATTTCGTCGCCGACCTGACCTCTGCCGTGTCCAGCATCAAGTTCAACCTTGCCGACGACACGGAGAACGAAATCGGCCCGCTGATCTCCAAGCGCCAGCGCGACCGCGTCGAAAGCTTCGTCACCCGCGCCGCCGAACACAGGCACATGGAAATCACCACCGGCGGCAAGACCTCAGGCGATCGCGGCTTTTTCTATGCCCCCACCGTGGTTGCCGGCGCCACGCAGGACGACGAAATCGTCCGTCGCGAAGTGTTTGGCCCCGTCGTCTCCGTCACCCGCTTCACCAGCACCGACGATGCCGTCGCCTGGGCTAATGACAGCGACTACGGCCTTGCCTCCTCCGTCTGGACCAAGGACATCAGCCGCGGCATGCAAACCGCCGCCCGCCTGCAATATGGCTGCACCTGGATCAACACCCACTTCATGCTGGTCAACGAAATGCCGCATGGCGGCCTGAAGCAATCCGGCTATGGCAAGGACATGTCTGTCTACGCGCTGGAAGACTACACAGCCGTCCGGCACGTCATGATCAATCATGGGTGAGGCGCGGTTCGGTGTAACCGAAGCAATCGACCCAGCGGGTCGATTGCAGCGCCGAACGCCCTGAGCCACGCGAAGGGCCGGTGGTGCAGCACTTGCGAAACGTCTGCTGAAAGGCATTGGTTTCAAGAATGCCGCCCTACCACCGCTCCCGCAATCGAAACGGCATCGGAACAATTTCCCCTTTTCTGCGTCTTCATTAGGCGCAACGCAGAGGAGATTTTCTAATGCTGAAATGGGCTCTGATATTCTTCGTGATTTCGTTGATAGCCGGCTTTTTCGGCTTTTCCGGCGTCTCGGCCGCAACGGCGACGATCGCCCGCGTGCTTTTCGCGCTCTTCCTGATCGTCTTCCTGGTGTTCCTGATCATGGCAGTGATGGCCGGTAACGCGGTGCTCTAAACCGACGAGATATCAACGATGCTTCGGCGGGCGGGCTACACCAAGCTCGCCCCGACATTGATCGCAAGCGCCAGGATCGTCGTGTTGAACAGGAAAGACAGGATGGCGTGCAGCAGTACCAGCTTGCGCATGCTGACTGAGGAGACGCCGATATCGGCTGTCTGGGCGGCGACGCCGATGGTGAAGGAGAAATAGAGGAAGTCCCAATAGATGGGCTCCTCTACCGGCTCCGCGAACTTCAACCCCTGCCCCTTGCCCGAACCGCGATAGAAGCGGTGCGCATAGTGGACCGTAAAAAGCATGTGCAGGAACACCCAGGAAATCAGGATCGTTACGATCGCCATCAATGCACGGAAAAGCGCTACCTGCGGCGGCGCCTCCTTGACGCCGAGCAGTTCCAGAGCGATGCCGCCAACACTGGCGACTGCGGCCGCGATGGACAGGAACAGCAGAACGGCATCCGAAAAATCGAGATCGGCCGAACGCTTGCGGATGCGATGCACATCGGATGTTAGCATCCGGTACAGGCTGAATACGATATAGACGATGGCGGTGGCATCCCAGGCAGCGAGCAAGTTGCTCGGATTGAATGCGCGCGAGGTCAGAAGTAGGAAACATACGATGCCGGCCGCGACGCTGACCAGAATCACCTGATGCTTGTGCAACAGCATGGCGGTCCTGGAACGATGCTGCTGTCCGTCCATGCGCATGCCGCTCTCCATTCACTAAATATCCATCAGATATAGATTCTCTGACGTAGGTGGCAAACAAAAAGAGGCCCCGCAATGCGAGGCCTCCGCGCTTGGAGAAGACGCTAGTTCAAGCCGTCCAGCCACCGTCGATGACATGGATCTGACCGGTGGTGAAACCCGCCTCGTCGCCGGCGAGATAGGTCACCAGGGCAGCGATCTCCTCGGCAGTCGCGATGCGGCCCATCGGCTGGCGGGCGATGAAGTCCTTCATCGCCTTCTCATAATCGCCGGTGGCGCGCAGGCGCTCATGCAGCGAGGGGCTGTCGACCGTGCCGGGGCAAATGGCATTGACGCGGATACCCTTGGCGACGAAATCGGCGGCGATCGACTTGGTGAGGCCGATCACCGCTGCCTTGGAGGCGCAGTAGGCGAAGCGATTCGGTACGCCCTTCACACTGGAGGCGACCGAGGACATGTTGACGATCGAGCCTTTGCCCTTTTCGAGCATGCCCGGCAGGAAGGTGCGGCAAGTCGTGTACATCGCCTTGGCATTGAGATTGAAGGAGAAATCCCAATCCTTCTCCTCGCAGTCTAGGATGGTGCCGGCATGCACGAAGCCGGCGCAATTGAAGAGCACGTCAATCGGACCGAGTTCGTCGGCATATGCCTTGACCGCGGCGCTGTCGAGCACGTTCAGCACATGCTTGCTGGCGCCTTCCAGCGTCGAAAGCGTCTGCTCGTTGATGTCGGTGGCATATACATGCGCCCCGAGCGAGATGAAGCGCTCAGCCGTCGCGCGGCCAATCCCCTGTCCCGCCGCCGTGATGACGACCTTCTTGCCTTCCAATCCGTGACCCATAATCCTGATCCTTTCCTCCAGGGCATGATCCCGGGACCGAAAGCCACGAAGCGAAAATGCGTGGTTGCTTGCGGATAAGATCATGCGAAAACAAACAGCTAGAGCCGCCTGCCCTAGCTTTCGAACGATTGCGCGAAGAGCTGGTTGAGCTTGTCGATGAGGACTGTATGCCGCGCGGCGGTGCGCAGTCCATTGGTAATAATGTTGGAAGCCTCGCTCTGGAAAGCCATGTAGCCGTCATGACGCGGCCGGACATAGGCGCCCTCCAACGTCGCGCGCGTATTGCGGTAAAAATCGAGCGCCGGCCCGTTAACGCTATCGCTGCCCCAGGCGTCGGCATGGCCGGGCTGGCCATTGCCGCTGGCGTAGGCGCCCGCCTGCACCGGCCCGCTGGCAATCCAGCGTGCAAAGGCCTTGGCCTCCTCCGGCACCTGCGTCCGGGCCGAAACGGCGATACCCGTGCCGCCGAGCGCTGAGCCTTTGGGCGCGCGGCCATCGATCACGGGCATGTCGGCAAAGGCTAAGCGCGCCGGTCGGAATCCGGCAAAGGAATAGCTGACATAGCCATAGGCGAAGGGAACGACGTCATAGGGGCAATCCAGCTCACCCATCAGATCGAAGACAGCTATCGGGTCCATGTCGTCACATTTGGCATCCATGCCAGCGACGAGCCGTGCCATCCAGTCGAACACGGCTTCTCCATCCGCCCTGGCGATGCACTCGGGTCCTTCGACGCTGCAAGGTATGCCGAGATGCGCCGCAAGCGTGAAAAAGGTCATCAGCGAATGCGGCGGCCGCATCGGCAGGATCGCTCTGCCCTTGGCCGCGAGCGATACGATCTCGGCAAGATCGGTGATCGGCCCACTCAACCGATCCGGCCGGTAAGCCTGAACCTGCGTTGCCGCATCGATCGGGAATCCCCACTGCCGACCCTGCCAGTTGTAGCTCGGATAGGAGCGTCCGACAGTGCCGGCGGCGATTGTGGCAAGTTCACCGGCATGGTCGGCATCGTCGAGCGGCAGCAGACAATTCTCCCGCGTGATCTGGCCGACATGCGGATGGTCGATGACGATCAGATCATAGGAGGCCGCAAGCTCCTCCACCGGAAAGGTCTCGAAATCCTGCAGCGAGCGCTTCTCCCAGACGACCTCGACGCCGGTCTTTTCCTTCCAGATGGCCGAGCATGCCACCATCGGATCGTAGCCGCGCGGATGCGACCAAGTCATTCCCTTGAGTGTCACCATCATTCTCTCTCAGTTTGCCGCTTTGCGATCGACGATCAGAATATGGTCGGCGGCGAGGACGACCTCGTCGCGCTGGTTCAGCACCTCGCAACGCTCGACAACGCGGCCGGACGCCGGGCGCTTCGGATCGTCCTCTTTCGCCGATATCGTCACCCGCGTACGGATCGTGTCGCCGATATGCACAGGGCGAATGAACCGCAGCCGGTCGTAGCCATAGGAAAAGGCGACGGGATTGATGAGTGAGGCCGTCAGCCCGACGCCGATCGAGAAGATCATCGTGCCGTGGGCAATGCGCTGACCGCCAGGCAAGGTCTTGGCGAATTCCGCGTCCATATGATGCGGAAAGAAATCGCCGGTGTGGCCGGCATGGACAACGAAATCAGTTTCGGTAATCGTCCGTCCGGTCGTTATGCGGACGTGGCCGGGCTCATAGTCTTCGAAGTAGATCGTCTGTTCGGCCATCGCTTACACCTTTGGAAGTCCGGCGATCGGCGTTGCCGGCTCAGCGCTCGATTGATAGGCGGCCTCAACCAGCGCCATGGTCTGCCAGCCATCCTCGACGGAGCCGACCAATGTCTGATCCTCGCCCGAAGCAAAACGCTGCAGATTGGCCATACGGTTGACGAAGGCATCCGGGAACCAGGCGCCTTCAAGCTTCACCTCGACCCACTCGCTGCCGCCGGTCGGGCGAATCCACAGTTCGTCCGGCTCGCCGCGCGGATAGTCGAGATTGACCCCGAGCTTGATATAGGCCGCACCCTTGGTACCGGAGATGCGGAACTCGCAGGCCTGGAACTTGCGGCCGAATTCATGGTCGTGGTTGACCGAGAGCACACAGCGCACCTTGTCGCCATAGTCGAGGATCGCCGCCGTGCGCGTCTGCGCCACCTCATGGTTCGGATGGCCGATCGTCTTGGCATGCACCCCCTTGGGATTGCCGAGCAGGCCGCGAATGAAATCGAGATAGTGGATCGAGTGCATGGCAATCTCGATCCGCGGTAGGCCTTTCAGGAAAGGCCAGAGCCCCCACGGCGTTGCAAGCGCCAGCCAGGCGTCGAAATCGACGACCTCGCCGAGATAGCCTTTATCGACAGCATCATAGAGCGCCAGCATCATCGGTGCGAACCGAAGCTGGAAATTGACAGCCGCCTTGATGTCGCGCTCGCGGCATACCCGGAGAATTTCCGTCGCCGCAGTCAGATCGGTGCCCATCGGCTTCTGGATCAGGGCAAAAGAGCCGCGCGGCAGCTTGGCAAGGATAGCGGTATGGGCAGCCGGCGGAGTTGCCAGATCGAAGATCGCACCTTCGACGGCAAACGCCTCGGCCTCGGATGCAAAGGCGCAAATGCCCCATTGGGCCGCCAACTCCGCTGCCTTATCGGCATTCGGATCATAGAGACCGGCGACCGGGAAGCCCGCCTTGTTGTAGGCCGGCAGATGCGCGTCGCCGACGATGCTGCCGGCACCAAAAATGACGATCGGGCGGGGATTCGACGGCTTCGGCCACCATTGGCGGAGAGATTTGGGATCGAAGGTCATTGGATATCTCCGGCGTTGGCGGCAACCTTGCCTTCTCCCCTCGGGCAGAAGGTGGCCCGAAGGGTCGGATGAGGGGGTGCCACGGCATATTCGGAGCTGCATTGAGCTGAAAGCAAAAGGCGAAATTCACCCGATAACGTCCCCTCAACCCGCGCTCCGCGCGTCCTTCTCCCCGCTGGGGAGAAGGTGAGAAGCCTCATCTCAGTCATGATGAAACACCTCCTCCATCATGGCCCACCACTCGCCCTCCTTGCGGGTCTCGAGCGGCTTCTGGCAGGGGATGCAAACGGACCACCATTCCTGGTTTTTCGGGCTTGCGGCCATCTTGGCCATATCGGCTGCGAAGTCCGTCCCGACATATTCCCAATAGCCGAAGAGCAGATTCTCCGGCTCCTTCAGGAAGATCGAATAGTTGGTGATGTTGCACTCGGAGATCAGCGCCAGGATCTCGGGCCAGACGGCCGCATGCAGGCGCTTGTATTCCTCGATCTTCGACGGCTCCAGGCCGATCACCATCCCCATCCGCTGCATGGCATATTCCTCCTTCAGCCGTGGATTTCCCGTGTGAATTCGCCGATCGAGCGTGCCTTCACCGCTTCCCAATCCCAGGCGATGCCGATACCGGGCTCGGAGGGTGCGATTGCCTTGCCGTCGATGATCTCCATGCCCTTGGTGGTGAGGTCGTCGAGCTGCGGGATATATTCGACATATTTCCCGTTCGGCACGGCGCAGACGAGGCTGACATGCAGCTCCATCAGGAAATGCGGGCAGACCGGAATATCGAAGGCTTCCGCCGCATGTGCCACCTTCAGCCAAGGCGTGATGCCGCCGATACGGGCAACGTCGACTTGGACGATCGAGCAGGCGCCCTTCTGCATATATTCGCGGAAATGCCGGATCGAATACATGGATTCGCCGACGGCGATTGGCGTCGGCGTCGAGCGCGTCAGGCGAATATGGCCATCGAGATCGTCTGATGGCAGCGGCTCCTCGATCCAGGCGAGATCGAGCTCCCTCAACCTTGCAGCACGGCGGATGACCTCATCGACCGTAAAGCCCTGGTTACAGTCGGTCATGATCTCGAAACCCATCCCAAGCGCCAGACGCATGGCGGAAAGCCGGTCGTAATCCTCGGACCCATGCGGCTTGCCTATTTTCACCTTCGAGCCAGAAAAACCCTTGGCTTTCGCCTGCAAGGCATCCTCGACCAAAGCCTCCTTCTCGATGTGCAGCCAGCCTCCCTCGGTCGTGTAGAGCGGGCACCGATCCTTGGCGCCGCCGGCAAGCTTCCAGAGCGGCAGCTTCTGCTTCTTGGCGCGCAGATCCCAAAGCGCCGTGTCGATGGCGGCGAGCGCCAGCGCGGTAATGGCGCCGATGGTCGTCGCATGGGTCGCGAATTCCATTTTGTGCCAGATCGCCTCGATGCAATCGGCATCCTCGCCGATCAGCAGCGGCACGAGATGGTCCGACAGCAGCCGCATGACGGAGGAACCGCCGGTGCCGATCGTGTAACTGTAGCCGGTACCGACGGCGCCGTCGGAATCGGTGATAGTGACGATCGGCGTCTCCTGGCTGACAAAGCTCTGGATCGCATCCGTCCGCTTGACCTTCGGCGGCAGGTCGACCATGCGCAGCTCAATTTTCTCGATGCGGGCCATGTGCTTGCCTCCCCCGCTCAGATCGCCAGGCTCTTGCCGGTCTCGGCGGAGAAGAGATGCGCCTGGCTGAGGTCGAAGCTCATTTTCAATTGTTCGCCGCTCTTCAATCCGCGCGGATTGAGCATACGCGACACCCATTCGCGGCCGGCGAATTCGACGAAGACCAGGGTTTCATTGCCGAGAGGCTCGGTGATGGCGACGGGCAACGTCACCTCATGCACCGCGGCCTCGGCGCCGGAATGAAGGCCATGGCCGCTCGGGAAAATATCGTCCGGGCGTAGGCCGAAGGCAACCTTTTCGCCATCTCTGACCCGATCCGCAAATTGCCCCGGCAGCGGCAGCTTGTCGCCATTCTTGAACACCAGCGCGCCGGCCGAAACCGTTGCCTCCTCGATATTCATCGGCGGCGAGCCGATGAAGCCGGCGACGAAGCGCGTGGCCGGCCGCTTGAACACTTCATCCGGCGTGCCGACTTGCTCGATGTAGCCATCGCGCATGATGACGATGCGGTCGGCAAGCGTCATCGCTTCCACCTGGTCATGGGTGACGTAGATCACCGTCGACTGCACCTTGGCATGCAGCTTCTTGATCTCGGTGCGCATCTGCGTACGCAGCTTGGCGTCGAGGTTCGACAGCGGCTCGTCGAAGAGGAAGACTTCCGGCTGGCGGACGATGGCGCGGCCCATGGCAACGCGCTGGCGCTGGCCGCCGGAAAGCTGTGCCGGGCGACGGTCCATCAACGCTTCCAGGCTTAGGATCGCGGCCGCTTCGTTGACGCGCTGGTCGATTTCCGCCTGCGGCTGCTTGGCGATCTTCAGCGAGAAGCCCATGTTCTCGCGCACGGTCATATGCGGATAGAGCGCGTAGGACTGGAACACCATGGAAATGTTGCGATCACGCGGCGGTAGATCGTTGACGACGATATCTCCGATCATGATGGCGCCATCGGAGATATCCTCAAGGCCGGCGATCATGCGCAGCGTCGTCGACTTGCCGCAGCCGGAAGGCCCGACAAGGGCGATGAATTCCTTGTCCCTGATATCGAGATCGATCCCATGGACGATTTCCAGGGCGCCATAGCGCTTGACGAGTTTTTTGAGCGTAACCTGAGCCATGGAGTTCAACCTTTGACCGCACCGAATGTCAGACCCGACACCAGATGCTTCTGAATAATGAAGGTGAGAGCGAGCGCCGGAACGATCATCACCACCGCGAGAGCGCACATGCCGCGCCAGTCGATGGTGAATTCCGCCGTATAGTCGAGCAGCCCGACCGGGAGTGTCTTGGAATCGACGGAGCGCGTGAGCTGCGAGGCCAATGCATATTCGTTCCAGCAGGTGAGGAAGGCGAAGATGCCGGCGGATGCGATGCCGGGGCCGGCAAGCGGAAACTCCACCTGCCAGAAGGCTTGCCAGCGCGTGCAGCCGTCGATCTGCGCGGCTTCGGCGAGATCCTTCGGCACCTGCCGGAAGAAGCCGTCGATCAGCCAGATGGTGAAGGGCACATTCAGCGCGACATAGGTGAGGATCAGGCCGAAATGCGTGTCGATGATGCCGAGCCGCGCATAGACCATGAACAGCGGCAGCGACAACGCCACGCCGGGCACGGAGCGCGTCAGCATCAGGCCGAGGAAAACCGCGGATTTGCCGGTGAAGCGGAAGCGCGCGAAGGCATAGCCCCCGGACATGCCGATGATCAACGCAATGACAGTGGACGTGACGGAGATCACCAGCGAATTGCGGAAATAATCCCAGACGGGAATACCGCCTTGCCCCGCGCCACCAAACATGGCGCGATAGGCGTCGAGCGACAGCTCCTGCGGGATCCAGACCGGCGGCTTCGCCATGATCTCGACCGTGGGCCGCAGCGAGCTGAGGATGATCCAGAAGCCCGGCAGGCAGATGATGAGCATCGCGATGAAAAGGCCGATGAGATAAGCGACTTTTCCGATGCGGCGGCGCATGCGTTGTTCAGCGTTGCGATCCATGATTACCACTCCGCTCCGATCTGGGTGCGGGCAAGCGCCAGCTTACGGAAGAAATAGACTGTGAAGGCGATCGACAGGATGATCGAGACATAGGCCATGGCGTTGGCGAGTCCCATCTGCGCATCGGCATAGGCCGTGCGCCCGACGAGCGTCCAGATCAGCTCGGTGCGGCGCGCCGGGCCGCCATCCGTCATGATCTTGACGATGTCGTAGGCGCGGGCAACGTCGAGCGAGCGGATCGTCATGGCGATAAAGGCGAATGGCATCAGGAACGGCCAGGTGACATAACGAAAAGTCTGCCAGCTCGTGCAGCCGTCGACTTTCGCTGCCTCCACCGGCTCCTGCGGCATGGCGAGCAGACCAGCGAGGATGAGGATGGCGAAAACCGATGTCGACGACCAGATTTCGGCGATGACGATCGACAACAGCGCCAGATTGCCATCGATCAGCCAGGGGATGGCACTATTGGTTATGCCCAGGGATTGCAGGGCATTGTTGATGATGCCGACATTGTCGTTGAACATGAATTTGAACTGGAAGCCGACGAGCACTGGCGAAAACATCATCGGAAACATCATCAGCGTGCGCAGCACACGCTTGCCGTAAGTCGCCTTGTTGACCAGAAGCGCCAGGCAGAGGCCGAGCAGCATTTCCAGATTGAGCGCGATGGTCAGCAGCACCACGGTGCGCACGAAGGCGGCCAGGAAAACCGGATCGGTGAGAATGCGGGTATAATTCCGCAAGCCGATGAAGGTGAAGAGCGTCGCCGGGCGCGTCAGGCGGAACGGCGTGAAGCTGGAATAGAAGGACAGAAGCAACGGAAACAGCACCACCGCCACAAGCACGATGATCGCCGGAAGAAGCAGCAGGACCGGTGGAGATATTTTCTTATACATGGTTTGCACCTGTCGGCATTCCTCAGCAGCATGGCCCGGACTGCGTGGAATGCGATTGCATGGGGCCGAGAGGCCGGCGTCACAGCCGGCCGGACAGACCGGCCCCTAAAGGCGCAGGTCATACTATTTTTCAAACAACTCCCGCACCCTCTGCCGGATGCGGGAGTTTGATTGCGGCGATCAGAGCGCGCCGGCGTCCTTCAGGACGTCGGTTGCCTTTTGTGCGGCCGTGTCGAGCGCTTCCTTGGAGGTCTTGTCGCCGAGGATGGCGGCCTGAAGCTCAGGATAGACGACGTTGGAAATCTCGATCCATTGCGGCGTGCGCGGAACCGGGAAGGCATACTTCATCGATTCCTGGAAAGTGCTGAGCACTTCCTTCTTGTAAGGATCGGATGCAGCCTGTTGGATGTCCCATTCCCAGACGGCCTTGCGGGTCGGGAGCGTGCCATTGGCGGCTTCGAGCTTCTGCGAATCGTCGTTGGTCAGGAACCAGACGAGCGAGGCGGCGGCATCCTTGTTCTTGCACGCTTCCGTCACGGAGAAGCCGTGATGGCCGGACCAGCCGGTGTGCTTGCCGGCCGAACCGACAGGCTGCACGACGACGCCGACATTGCCGGCGATCTTCGAGGACTTCGGATCGTTGAAGTAGGTCGCCCAGCCCGGCCAATCGAGATCGAGCGCAACGGTGCCCGACGCAAAACCGGCGCCGAGATCGTCCCACAGGTAGTTCGTCGTGCCGGCCGGAACGGCCTTCGCCTTGTACATGTTCACGAACCAGTCGAGCGCGCGCACGCCGGCTTCGGAATTGAAGGCCGGCTTGCCGTCCTTATCGAGATATTCGCCGCCTTCGGCGACAAGCATTTCATAGAAGCGGCCGTTGATCGCCTCTTCCTTGCCGGGGAACTGCGTGCCGAAGAAGTTCGGCGGATTGGCGAAGAAGGTTGCCTGGTCTGACACTTCCTTCCAGGTCTTCGGCGGCGCCAGGTCGTAGCCGTACTTGGTCTTGAACGCCGTCTTCTTGGCCTCATCATTGTAGAGGCTCTTCTGATAGTAGAGTGCCGAAACGTCGAACTGAGCGCGCGGCAGCATGACTAGCCGGCCGTCGATGGTCGATGCCTCGATGGTCGAATCGACGAACTTGGCGATCTCTTCCTTCGGCAGCAGCTTGCCGAGGTCAGTATAGAGGTCGGGATACTGGGGGGCGAAGGACGAATGGTTCGAGCCGACGCACCAGGAAATATCGCCCGACGCCATGTCCGACTTGATTTCCTTGTCGAGCTCGAAGTGGTTCTTCTTGGAGAGGATGTTGACCTTGGCGCCGGTCTCCTTCTCCCACTCGGAAATGCGCCCATAAAGCGGCTCGTATTGCTGGCCGCCGATCAGCTTGGCGTCGATCGTCACGCCCGGGAACTTGCCGGGCAGGTCGGCGGCAAAGGCCGCGGAACTCGCGAGCAATGCCAATACGCCGGCGGCAAGACCGGCCTTCAAATTCCTCATTGAATTTCCTCCCTAAAGGACCGGACACTCCGCCCGATCACCTCACGATCCAAATATGGATCAATGATTTATATGTAAACACCTTATTCACTGACCGTCAAGCGGGATCACAGGCGCTTGCAAATCGCTTTCATTCATATATGAATGATGAATCATATTTCTCTGGTGAGGCCCCTATGAGTGTAGAAGACGATAGCGATCGATACCGCGCGCCGGCGCTGGACAAAGGCCTCGATATTCTGGAGCTGCTGGCGCGGATCGACGGCGGCCTGACGCAGGCCGAAATCGCCAAGGCGCTCGGCAAAAGCCCGAACGAATTCTACCGTATGCTCGATCGCCTGGTCCGGCGTGGCTATGTACAGCGTCAGGACGGCGATCGCTTTTATCTGACCCTCAAGCTCTTCGGCCTGGCGCACTACCACGCGCCGGTGCGCCGGCTTGTTTCCTTTGCCACGCCGCTGATGCGCGAATTCTCCAACCGCGCCGAGCAAGCCTGCCATCTGGCGATTTTCGACCGCGGCTCGGTCGTGGTCATCGCCCAGCAGGATTCGCCGACCTATTGGGGCATCTCGATCCGGGTCGGTGCCCAGATCAATTTGTATAATACCGGCTCCGGCCACATTCTTCTGGCATTCAAGGATGAAAAACAGCGCCAGATGATGATCAATGAGCAGAGGCGCCAGGAACAGGACGCCGAGGAGCCGCCGGCCGATCTTGAGGAAAAGCTCTCGGCAATCCGCGAGAAGGGCTTCGAAACCATGAACAGTCTGCAGACGAGCGGTGTTCACAATATTTCCGCACCAATCCTGGCGATGGACGGCAATGCGCTGGCAGCGCTGACCTGCCCCTATATCGAGCCCGTGAACCAGAAGGCACCGACACGCGAACAGGTCGTCGCATATGTGCGGGAAGCGGCCAAGGATATCTCCGAAACCGTCGCCGGAACGGTCGACAAGGCCGAATTGTAATTTTTATTTGAATAAACTATTCTTATGTGAGTATATGTTGAGCAAGCAGGTATGGGAGGAACACCATGCTTTTCGACAGCCACTTGCATATCGTCGACCGAAAAAAGCTCGCCTATCCCTGGCTGGCTGGCGCCGGTGCGCTCAATCGCGACAGCCTCTATGAGGACTATGCGCGCGAAGCCAAGCGCCTCGGCATCACCGACACGCTTCACATGGAAGTTGATGTCGCCGAAGAGGATATCGAACGCGAGACCGACTATGTCAAAGGTCTGAGCCGTGAGCCCGGCAGCCTGCTGCGCGGCGCGATCGCCGCCTGCCGTCCGGAAGATGCCGGCTTTCCCACCTATCTCGAACGCGTGCTCGCCGACCCCTTCGTAAAAGGCTTCCGCCGGGTGCTGCATGTCGTACCTGACGACGTTTCCGAAGGCGCACTTTTCCGCGAAAATTTGAGGCGGCTCAACAATACACGGCTCACCTTCGATCTATGCGTGCTCCCGCATCAGATTTCCCAGGCGATCGCGCTAATCGACCTCAATCCCAACATCCGCTTCGTGCTCGATCATTGCGGCGTGCCGGCAGTAAAGGATGGATTGAGCGAAAGCTGGTCGTCTGGGATCAGTGAGGTTGCCAAACGGCCGAATGTCACCGTGAAGATCTCCGGTGTCGTTGCCTATGCCGATCCCGATAACTGGTCGCCGGAAACACTGCGTCCCTTCGTCGAACACTGCATCACAAGCTTCGGCTGGGATCGCGTCATCTGGGGCAGCGATTGGCCGGTCTGCACGCTCGCTGGCAATCTCTCCACCTGGGTCGCCGCCACCCATGCCTCGATGCAAGGCGTAAGCGCCGACGAACGCAATCGGCTCTATCATCTTAACGCCAAGCGCCTCTGGTCTCTCTGAGACCGGCGCGTTTCCACCGAAAGCCAACGCCATGATCGCCACCGTCGGCATTTCCAGCACCCACCCCAAGACCATGCCGGCGGATCATGCCGATATTCCCGTCTGGAACTCGGAAAACTGGTTCTATGAAGACTTCGAGATCGGCCACAAGATCCGCTCGCTGCGGCGGACGATCTCCGAAGGCGAATCCCAGCAGTTTAACGCCCTCGTGCTCGATATGCATCCCTATGTCAGCGACCAGATCTTTGCGGAGACGGAAGGTCTGTTCGGCAAGCGCCTCGTCGCCGGCGCCTTCGTCTTCTCCGCCGGCCTCGGCCTCGTCGCTACCAATTGCATCAACGCCTTTTCCTATGGCTACGACAAGCTGCGCTTCATCAAGCCAACTTTCATCGGCGACACGATCTACACCATCCGCACCAATCTCGATAAGCAGCCGAAATATAAGGATCTCGGCCTGATCCGCTCTTCCTACGAAGTCTTCAAGGGCGAAGGCGAGCTGGTGCTCTATTGCGAGCATATCCAGACGGTGCGCTACAAGGACGGCCGGCCCGCGGACGCTCCGGAGTTGAAGGGCTGAGATGATCGAAGGCAATAATGGCGGCCTGCTCGACGGCATCACGGTGCTCGATATGAGCCAATTTCTGGCCGGACCGATGGCCGCGCTGCGGCTTGGCGATCTCGGCGCGCGTGTGATCAAGATCGAGCGTCCCGATGGAGGCGATCTCTGCCGCCGGCTTTATCTCAGCGACACCGAGATTGGCGGCGACTCGACGCTCTTCCACGCGATCAATCGCGGCAAGGAAAGCGTTGCCATCAATATGAAGGACGAAGGTGACCTGCAGGACCTGCGCGTGCTGATCGCAAAGGCCGACGTCATCATCCAGAATTTCCGCCCCGGGGTCATCGACCGCCTGGGTCTCGACTACGTCACGGTCGCGAAGATCAATCCCCGCATCGTCTATGGCAGCATCACCGGCTACGGGCCCGATAACGAATGGCGGCATTTCCCCGGTCAAGACCTGCTTGCCCAGGCCCGCTCCGGCGCCATGTGGCTGAACGGTGAAGCCGACGACGGCCCCGTGCCCTTCGGCCTCGCGGTCGCCGACATGCTGGCCGGCAATCTCATCGTCCAGGGCATTCTCGCCGGCCTCGTGCGGCGCGGCGTCACCGGTCAGGGCGTCCATGTCGAAACCAGCCTGCTGGAAGCGATGATCGATTTCCAGTTCGAGGTACTGACCACCCATCTGAACGACGGCGGCCGCCTGCCGAAGAAATCCTCCGTGCGCAATGCCCACGCCTATCTCTCGGCTCCTTACGGCGTCTATCATTGCGCCGATGGCTGGCTGGCGCTGGCCATGATGCCATTGGCGAATCTGGCGCCGCTCTTCGAGCTTCCGGCGCTTGCCGATTATACGCCGGACGAGGCCTTCTCCCGCCGCGACGAGATCAAGAGCCTGATCGCTGCCCGCCTGCACGAGAAGACGGTGAGGGAATGGCTCGCCATCCTGGAGCCCGCCGATATCTGGGCCGCGGAGGTGCTGGACTGGCCGAAACTGCTGCAAAGCGCTGCCTTCCGCCAGCTCGACATGCTGCAGACGGTAACCCGCGACGACGGCACCTCCGTTCGCACAACGGCAAACCCGATCCGCGTCGACGGTGTCAGGAGCAAGAACAGCTTTGCGGCGCCGACGATCGGTGGTCAATCGGAGAAGATCGGGGCGGAATTTATTGGGTAGGCTTTTCCGCCCTATCATCCGAAACAAAAAAAGGGCGCCGCATCTCTGCGGCACCCTCTTAAACAACGGCCCTCTTCAAAAAGAGAAGCAACCTCGCATTAGGCAGCGGCGAGCTGCAGTTCCTTGCCGACCATGGTGCGAAGGGCGACCAGATCCTTGGCGAAGGCGCGAATGCCTTCGGCGAGCTTTTCGGTTGCCATCGCATCTTCGTTCATCATCCAGCGGAAGGTCCGTTCATCGACGGCGATCTTGGAGACGGAAGTCTTGTTTTCCGGCGAGAGCTTGCGCTCCAGCTTGCCTTCATCCTTGGCGAGTTCGTCAAGCAGGTTGGGGCTGATCGTCAGGCGATCGCAGCCGGCCAGCGCTTCGATTTCGCCGGCGCTGCGGAAGGAGGCGCCCATGACGATCGTCTTGATGTCATTGGCCTTGTAGTAATTGTAGATCTCGCGAACAGAAATAACGCCCGGATCTTCTTCTGGCGTGAACTCCTTGCCGGTCGACTTCTTGTACCAGTCGAGGATGCGGCCGACGAAGGGCGAGATCAGGAAAACCTTGGCGTCGGCGCAGGCAACGGCCTGGGCCTTGCTGAAGAGCAGCGTCAGGTTGCAGTCGATGCCTTCCTTCTGCAGGACTTCGGCGGCGCGAATGCCTTCCCAGGTGGATGCGAGTTTGATCAGGATGCGGTCATGGCCGATGCCGCGTTCCTTGTAGGCAGCGATGATGGAGCGGGCCTTGGCGATCGAACCTTCGGTGTTGAAGGAGAGATCGGCGTCGACTTCCGTCGAGACGCGGCCGGGAACGAGGCCGGAGAGAGCGGCGCCAACGGAGATTGCCAGGCGGTCGGCGACGGCAGCGGCAACGGCGTCCGGCGTACCACCCTGCTTCTTGCCCCAGGCGACGGCTTCCTTGATCGCGTCGGCAAACATCGGCGTGCCGAGCGCCTTCAGGACGATGGTCGGATTGGTCGTGCAGTCGACCGGCTTCAGGCGGGCAACCGCCTCGATATCGCCGGTATCGGCCACGACCGTCGTCATAGCGCGAAGTTGGTCAAGCTTGGATGTCATGATACGTATCCTTGTTGAATTGGCCCATTGAATTGAGAGATATTGACCGGCGAATTCCGTCCGGTTCGATGGACGACACGAAGACTGCAAGCGGATTGCGCCGTTCCTTCTCCTATGCCTCGGTAACGGGAGAAAAAGCGCGAAAGTTCCATTTTCCGGTGAACGGTCAAAGCCGCGAAGAAGCAATTGCCGAAGACAGGCTTTCCGCCGAAACCGAGCGCCCTATATGGCTCCCTGCTTGGCCAGACGCATCCACGGCGCAGCACTCGCACATTGCCCTCCTCGACTGGACAAAGACCGACTTCCTCACGGCGACTATCATCAATCTCGCAGCGAAAAGTCAAGGACATTTGTGCATTTCAATTGACATAAGTTTCAAGCCATAGAATATCGGCAATAGAAGCTGATCTTGCTCGCCCCGTCATGCACGATCGCCGCAACCTTTGTCGTTTGCGATCATTAAAACAAAAAGGGCGTGCAGAAATCTTGCCGGAGGACCTGTGGCCAAACTCAGACGTGGGACACACACCGCCTATTCCGAGACGGCGTCTCTGAGGCTGCGCGCTGCCTGGCTCTATTACAATCAGGGTCTGACGCAGAAGGATGTTGCCGAGCAGCTCGGCATCAGCCGCACCACTGTGATCCGTCTGCTGGACGAGGCGATGCGTCGCAGCGAAGTGCAGATCTGGATCAATGAAGGCATCGACGATTGCGTCGAACTCGCGATCAAGCTGGAACGTGCCTATGGGCTGGACGAGGCGATCGTCGTTCCTTCGCCCGCAGGCGGAGACGTCGACGCGCAGGCAAAAAGCGTTGGCCTGGCGCTCGGCCAGTTCCTGACCGAGGCGATCCCCGACAATTATACGATCGGCGTCGGCTGGGGCCGGACGATGACGGCTTCGCTCGCAAGCTTTCGCCCGCCACGCCGCGACAATTGCAAAGTGGTTTCGCTGCTCGGTGGCATCGTCGCTGTCCAGCAGACCAATCCCATCGACTATACCTGGCGTTTGGCGAGCCAACTCGGCGCGGAATGCTACATGTTCCTGGCACCGCTTTTGGTCGATTCCATTGAGACCAAGCGCAATCTGATTGAAAAATGCGGTCTGGAGGCGATCTACCGCCTGGCCGAAAGCCTCGATCTCGCCATCGTCAGTTGCGGCGATATCGGCCCCCGTTCCACCTCGCTGTCGGAAGGCTTCATCTCGAAGCAGGTGCTGGATCAGTTGATCGAGGCGGGCTGCGTCTGCGATACCATGTTCAATTTCCTCGATGCCGAGGGCAATTCCGTCGATCATCCGATCAACAAGCGCGTCATGTCGGTCGATCTCGACACCCTAAAGAAGGCCAAGCACATCGTTCTGTCCTCCGGCGGCGCGCACCGCGCCCTTGCGATCCGCGCCACCATCAAGCGCATCGGTTGCAACACGCTGATCACGGACGAAAGCGCCGCAAGGGAACTGTTGCAGATGGCGATGGCAAAGGCAGCTTGACTCCTGCCTTCACCCCCGGCGAGGAGAAGGCAGAGCCCCCTCAAGCCTTCCCCGCCTCCCAGCCCAACATAGCCCGCTTGCGCGTCAGGCCCCAATGATAGCCGGTCAGATCGCCGTTCTTGCCGAGCGCGCGGTGACAGGGAACGACGAAAGAAACGGGGTTGCGGCCGACGGCGGCGCCGACCGCGCGCATCGCCGTCGGCTGGCCGATGTCTTTGGCGATATCGGAATAGGTAACTGCCCGGCCCATCGGGATCTTCAACAGGCTTTCCCAGACCCGCACCTGGAAATCCGTGCCGATCAGCACGACGCGCAGCGGCTGTTCGCTCGACCATTTCGATGGCTCGAAAATCCGCGCCGCATAGGGCATGGTCGCCTGCAGGTCCTCGGCATATTGCGCATTCGGCCAACGGCAGGTCATATCCTCCAGGCAAGCCTTCTCGTCGCCGGAATCGCTAAAGGCAAGGCCGGCAAGACCGCGGTCTGTGACCATGATCAGCGCTAGGCCGAAGGGCGAGATATGGAACCCATAGCGGATGATAAGCCCGCCGCCCTTCGCCTTCCATTCGCCGGGCGACATCGCCTCATGCGTGACGAAGAGATCGTGCAGCCGGCTTGGTCCGGAAAGACCCACTTCGAACGAGGTTTCCAGCAAAGGCAGGTCTTCCTCGCGCAGCAGCCGCTTGGCATGGTCGAGCGTTACGGCCTGCAGGAAGGCCTTGGGCGACAATCCGGCCCAACGGGTGAAGGTCTTCTGCAATTGAGTGGGCGATTGTCCGAGTCGTTCGGCGATCGTTTCCAATGACGGCTGATCGCGATAGTCCTCGGTGATGAACTCGATCACCCGGCGGACGGTGTCGTAGTCCGGTCCTTCCGGGGTGATGTCTGTCTTCAACTGTGCGATAGCATTCATAATCTTTCTCCTTAAAAAGGAGAACACCACGAAGAGAAGGGTAAAACCACCCGTTTCTTGCCTGGACGCTTATATCCGCTGCGTCACCGTTGCGAGGGCGCGTTTGAAAGCCTTCGCAAAGCTCTCCCGGTCCTCCGGATTGAGAAAAGAGCCGACATCGGTGTGATGGCTTCGATCGCGGACATGCATCGAGACAACACCGATTTCACTGTGCCGGCGGACAAGGAAACGTGTCCAGAACGGATTGAAACGGTGTTCGACCATGCGGCCCGAGGGCGAGAATTTGCGGATCGAAACGTCGGTGCGCGACACCGTCACCTCCTCCCGCACCCTGCCAGAGCGGTAATTCAGCCAGAAGGCGCCATAGAGCAGGGTGAAATCCGCCCCGAAGAAGACGCCGATCGGCCATGCACCACGGATGACGAACAAGATGCCATAGATCAGGCAGAACGCTCCCGCCAGCGTCAGCATCACCTTGAATCCCCGTCGCCCCAGGGAGCGATGAGGAAACAGTTCGGCGGCGAAGACCGGCTTGTTGCTATCGATGTCAGTATCGGCGTTGCGTTCGGTCATAGGACTTGAGTATAGGTCGTTCATGGCAAACCCCAAGACCAAATCCAGCGCGCAAAACGTGAAAAAGTCAAATACGGCCGCAAGCCGCAAGTCGGCTTTTAAAAGCCCCTATTCCAAGGCGGATCTGGACGAGATCTTTCGTCGTTTTTCCATCCAGCGGCCTGAGCCGAAGGGGGAGCTAGAGCATGTCAATCCCTTCACGCTGGTGGTTGCCGTGGCCTTGTCGGCGCAGGCAACCGATGTCGGCGTCAACAAGGCAACCCGCGCTCTCTTTGCCGTCGCCGATACGCCACAGAAGATGCTCGATCTCGGCGAAGATCGCATCCGCGACTACATCAAGACGATCGGCCTCTACCGCAACAAGGCGAAGAACGTCGTGGCATTGTCGGAGAAATTGATCCGGGATTTCGACGGCGAGGTGCCGCAGACGCGCGAAGAGCTGATCACGCTGCCCGGCGTCGGCCGCAAGACCGCCAATGTCGTGCTCTCCATGGCCTTCGGCCAGGCAACGCTCGCCGTCGACACCCATATTTTCCGCATCGCCAATCGCCTGCGGCTTGCGCCTGGCAAGACGCCGGACGAGGTCGAACAGCGGCTGATGAAGGTAATCCCTGACAAATACCTCTACCACGCGCATCACTGGCTGATCCTGCACGGGCGCTATGTCTGCAAGGCGCGCAAGCCGGAATGCGAACGCTGCGTTATCGCCGATCTCTGTCGCTCGCCGGAAAAGACCTGGGATATCCCCGCGCCATTGGTCGAGCTACCGCCGCAATTGGTCGGCGCCGCCGATTAGAGCTGCAATCGTCCTATATCTGCAATTTTCAGCCGCGACGAGCCGCTTCCTTCTGAGAAAGAAGCTTGTGCAAGTGCACCATCATCCCCGCGGCAAACAGCGGCGTCAAAAGGTTGACCAGGGGAATGGCGAGGAAGGCGGCGATCACCAGACCGGCAAGGAAAACGGTGAAGGCATATTTGCTGCGAAACCGTCGTGCCTCTTCCGGCGGCCGGAAGCGCATGGCGGCAAATTCGAAGAACTCCCGGCCAAGCAAATAGCCGTTGACCAGGAAGAAGGCGACGAGATTGACGCCGGGAATGAAAAGCAGAAGCAGCGCGATGATGTTGCCCACGACAACGATGCCGAGGAATTTCAGCGAACTCTTCATCGCCGGCACAAATGGCAGCGCTTTTCCCGGCGCATCGGCCGGATAATCCCTCTTCTCCACCACCTCAGCGACATCGTCGAGAAAGAGCCCTGCGATCAGTGCCGTAACCGGTGAGATCAGCAACGCCAAGCCTAGCGCCAAAACAAGGCCCGCCAGAACGGCGAGAAGAAAGGTGAGCCAGCTCGTCCAATCCGGTACGGGCGGCATGACGCTTTGTAACCACGGCAATACGAAGGCGATGAAGCTGCTGCGCAGCGCAAACCAGAGAGCGATAAGCGCCAGCAATGTGAGCCCGAGGACTTTCCAAAAAACCTTGCGCGTCTCGGCTGCAAAGAGATTGGCGACGGAAAGACGCGCGGCATGGATGATCATTCGTCCGATATCCCGTTAGTCGCGGCCGGATATGTAAGTAGTAATTGCAGATATATCAATATATTCCCGCCGGCCGCGTAATAACCCTCACCCATTTGAATTGTTGTAATCAAGTACGCACTAATATATTGTGGGTTTCATATGAAAAACAACAACCTAACATGATTAGCGGTCATCCAAAATCTGCAAGCACTCCGATTGTTTCCGCATTCGGCGCGATCACGCTTAGGATAGACCGTCAGCGAGGCGCAACATTTGGAAGACCTTGGCCAGAAGCTTAGACAATATATCAAAACAGGCACTCCCGCCGAGCGTCGAATCGCCAAGTATTTCTCCGAACACTTGAACGAGTTGCCCTTTGAAACCGCCTCTTCCGTCGCCGACAGGCTGGAATTGAGCCCGATGACTGTCGGGCGTTTTCTGCGGTCGCTCGGCTATCAGGGCCTGGATGGCATCAAGGTGCACCTGCGGGAAAATGTGACCCCGGTGACGCTGCAACTGCCGAACGTTCTGGAACAGTTGCAGAAGGACGCCAACGAGGGACGCCCGATTGCCGGCCAGATCGCCGAGCAGGTCGAGATGCTGCAGCATATCTACAATCTCACCAGCCAGCCGCACTGGCTGGATGCGGTCGCGACGATCCTGTCGTCCAGCGAGGTTTTCGTCACCGCGCATCTTAGTCTCGCAAGTCTCGGGCGCCATCTCTGCGACCGTCTCGCATTCGCACGCGATCATGTGCAGTTCCTCGACGGCTCCAATGGCAGCTATATCGAGCTGCTCGGCCATCAGTCGAACGACGCATTGGTGGTGATCGTCGATTCGCCTCGCTTCGTCGCCTCGCGGTTGCTTGCGCGCTCCGCCCGCCGCTCTGGCTACAAGGTGCTGCTGATCACCAGCCAATATACCGAATGGGCGCATGAATTCGCCAATATGACGCTGTCACTGCCGCCGCTGCGCGCCGGCAACCACGAAAACCTGTCGGCAATGATGGCGCTGTTGGAATTCCTGGCCGTTGCCGTCATTCATGCGGCCGGCGAAGAGGCGGAGAGCCGCATCCACAGGATCGAAGAGCTGGAAGGCATGTTTGCCCACGCGCCCCTTCGATAATGGTCGACAAGCGATGGCTTGGACGCCAGAAAGTCCTTCCGGCGTTTTTTATTCCATGGACTCCAGCTCGGCGCGATGGCGATACATCGCGAGAAAGCGCCGATAATCGCGATCATAAAGCGTCTTCTTGCCCTTGTCCGGCATGCGCTCGTGACCGCCGGGATACATGGCCGCGCCGGCCGTTGCGAGGCTGTCGTAAAGACCGCAGGAGACGGAAGCGGCGATCGCCGTTCCCAAGAGCACCGCCTCGTTCATCTTCGGCACGACCACCTTGCAGCCGGTGATGTCGGAATAAAGTTCCATCAGAACCGCATTCTTCACGTGGCCGCCGGCGACATGCAGCGTATCCGGCACGTACCCGTAGTCATGCATCTTCTCGAGGATATGGCGGAGACCGAGCGCGACGCCGACGCAGGTGCGCCAGTAGAGGCGGCAGAGGCCGTCGAAGGATGCATCCAGCGTCAGGCCGCTGACGACGCCGACCGCATGCGGATCGGCAAGCGGCGAGCGGTTGCCGTGAAAATCCGGAAGCACATGGATGCGCTCGCCAAAGGCATCGCCCTCGACGGCGCGAAGCTCCGCGATGCGCCTCACGATACGGTCGTGCAGCGCCGCCGTCGGTTCGCCGCCGGCCGCATGCATGCCGACGATATGATCGAGCAGCGCACCGGTCGCCGATTGCCCGGCTTCGACCAGCCAGGTGTCCGGAAACACGGCTTCGTAATAGGGGCCCCACATGCCGGTGCTGCGCTTGCGTTCGCGCGAGAAAGAGACGATGCAACTCGACGTTCCGGCAATCAGCGCCAATTGGTGTTCCAGCGCGTTGAGGTCGCCGGCATGGCCGCCGAGCGTGCCGAGCGCGCCCGCATAGGCATCGATCATGCCGGCGCCGACATGACATTCTCGGTCGAGCCCCAAAGCCTCCGCCGCTTGCGCTGTCAGCGTGCCGACGCTTTCCCCAACCGGAGTTGTCTCTTCCGGCAGGTTGCCGCGTTCGCGCAGATCGCCAAGACCGATCACATTGAGGAAATCCGTCTGCCAGCCGGGTTCGCGGTGCGCGAGATAATTCCATTTCGCCGTCAGCGTGCAGCGCGAGCGCGCAAGCGAACCAGTGGCCTTCCAGGTCATGAAATCGGCGAGGTCGAAGAAATACCCGGCCTTTGCCCAGCTCTGCGGCAGATTTTGCTTCAGCCACATCAGCTTCGGCATCTCCATTTCCGGCGACATGAAGTGACCGGTATGTTCGAGAACCTGATGCTTGGTCGCCGTGCAGAAATCCGCTTCGGCAAGCGCCCGGTGATCGAGCCAGACGATGGTGTCGAACCGGTCCTCGCCCCCGGTCGAGATCGTGAGCGGCTGGCCATCCGCGTCGCGCACCACCACCGAACAGGTGGCATCGAAGCCGATGGCGCCGATGACGGAGATATCGACGCCGGAGGCCGCAACGGCGGCGCGCACCGCTGTGCAGACAGCGGCCCAGATGTTTTCAGAATCGTGCTCGGCGTGATTTTCACGCGGGCGGTTCATGATGATCGGATGTTCGCCCTTACCCAGCAGAGCACCGCGGGATGTGAACACGCCGGCGCGCGCGCTGCCAGTGCCGATATCGACCGCAACCACATGATCACGCATTCAGTATGGGCCCCGTCCATTTATGGCTTATTGCGGACAAGGTGTATCAAATCCGACATTGCGTCAAACACGACTTCTGGGGAAAGCCGCTCCAGTTCTGCCCGGTAACTCGGCGAATGAGCATGCGAGCCGCCGATGAAAGCGAACACCGTCATGCCGGCCGCCCTCGCTGCCGTGATCCCGGCCGGACTGTCTTCGATGACGATACAGTCCTGCGGCGCGACCTGCATCTGCTTGGCGGCATAGAGGAAGAGATCGGGTGCCGGCTTGCCGCGCTTGACCATGCTGGCGCTGAAAATATTCGGCTCCAGCCGCTCCAGCAGGCCGGTAACGCCGAGCGACAACCGGATGCGCTCTATCTGGCTGGAAGAGGCGACGCAACGCGGAACGGTCAGCGCGTCCAGCGTCTCGGCAATGCCGCCGATGGGCTTCAGTTCGTTCCGGAAGCGTTCATAAAGGTCATTGCGGATACGATCGAGAAAATCCTGATCGATGAAGACGTCGAACTCCGTCTCCAGCGTATCGACGAGCGTGGCGAGGCTCTTGCCGAGAAAGCGGCTGTAGATGTCCTCCTCGCTCATATCGACGCCGACATCACGCATAGCCTGGAGGAGCACGCTGACGGACAGCGGTTCACTGTCGACGAGCACACCATCGCAGTCGAAGATTACGAGTCCCTTCTCCGCACCAGTCATCGCAGATCCAACCCGAACCCTGTTGAGCCGCGCCTCTTCAAACGCAGGCCTGGCCATAAAAATTCGGCCGGGACTTGGACGCCCCGGCCGATAGACAGTTATTCCGCGAGTTTGTTATCGAGGTATAGCTGCAGGGTAACGCGGGTCCCCTTTTCCCACAGCGTTTTTAATGCATGGGCAAAGCGCTTGCGGAAAAGATCCGATTTGGCGACGTCGCCGAAAATATCATCGAAGACGAGGAAGGCGCCCGGGTCGTCCTTGGCCTTCAGCGCGGCGGCATGTAGCCGGTCGGCGCTGGCATCGTTGAAAACGATGTCCTTGCCGCTGTCGGTGGTGCCGGCGAAATAGCGGCACCACAGCGCCGAAACCAGCGCCAGGCCCACGACATCCTCTTTGCGGCGCAAACGATCGGCCGTCGACGGCAGGATGAACTTCGGCTGCCGGTTCGAACCGTCCTGTGCCAAGCGCGGAATGGTGTCGGCAATCTTCGGATTGGAGAAGCGCCGCTCGATCAGCTTGAAATAATCGGCAAGCACCGTGTTCGGCACCGGCGGGATGACGGGAATGATCTCTTCGTTCTCGAGCTTGGCGAGGTAAGCGCGGATCAAGGGCTCTTCCATGGCCTCGTGCACGAAATGTACGTCCATCAGCGCCGCCGGATAGGCGATTGCCGCATGGCCGCCGTTCAGGATGCGGATTTTCATATGCTCGTAGGGCGTAACATCCGGCACGAAAGTAACGCCGACCTTTTCCAGCGCCGGACGGCCTGCCGGAAAATTGTCCTCCAGCACCCACTGCTTGAACTCTTCGCAATAGACCGGCCAGTTGTCCTCGATATCGAAGAATTCCTTGAGCAGATCGATCTCGCGTGCGCCGGTTGCGGGCGTAATGCGGTCGACCATGCCGTTCGGGAAGGCGACGTTGGCGGCGATCCAGTCGGCAAAAGCGGGATCCGAAAGCTTCGCCGTGCCGACGACGGCGGCTTTGGTGACACCGCCATTGTGGGGAATGTTGTCGCAGGACATGACGGTAAAGGGTTGCAGACCGGCGGCGCGGCGGGCCTTGAGGCCGGCGACGATCAGGCCGAACACCGTCTTCGGCGCATCCGCATTCTGACCGTCGGCAACGATGGCCGGATGGGCGGGATTGAACTTGCCGGAAGCATCGATGAAATAGCCGCCTTCGGTGATCGTCATCGAGACGATGCGGATCGAAGGATCGGCAAGCTTGGCGATGATGACTGCGGCGTCGCCGACCGGCAGGATGTCGATCATCGGCGCGGTTACACGCGCAGCGGTGCGATTATTGTCCTGTTCGACCACCGTCGTCAGGAAATTCTGAGCCGCGAGCTTCTCGCGCATGGCGGCGTCCGAAGGCAGGACGCCGGCGCCGATGATCGCCCAATCGTGGTTCTGGCCGACATTGAAAAGGTCGTCGAGGTAGACCGCCTGATGGGCGCGATGGAAATTGCCCACGCCGAAATGAACGATGCCCGCCGACAGCGACTTTGGATCATAGGCCGGGATGGCAGCCGTTGCAGCCGCCTCCTGAAGGGTTGCGAGCGATAATTTGCACGTCATGTCTCAAGTCCTTCTGAAAGGTCTTCTGCTCCGGATGGATTGGGAATGCCTTATCCGGCTAGGATGGCCTGAGCCCATCTGATGTGGCCCAGGTCTAATAGTATTCGCCATGCCGCGTGAGGCCGGACATGGCGAGGGCGCGCGATTTAGATCGACTGCCCCCTATCGTTGAACCGGTGGATGCGGGATTTGTCGGGAGTCACGTAGACGGTATCGCCGGCGCGTGCCGGGAAATCGCCGGTTCCGCGAGCCGTGATGGTGCCGATGCCATCGGCATCGATATGCAGGAAGGTGTCGGAGCCGAGATGTTCGGCGACGTTCACCCTGCCCTGCCAGTCACCCTCGGTGGTCGACAGCAGCACGTGTTCCGGACGGACGCCGATCGTGTGGGCGCCAAGGTTCTGGGCATAGGCGCCCGTGACGAAGTTCATCTTCGGCGAGCCGATGAAGCCGGCAACGAAGATGTTCTGCGGGTTACGATAGAGCTCGAGCGGCGAACCGACCTGTTCGACATTGCCGCGGTTCAGGACGACGATCTTGTCGGCCATGGTCATGGCCTCTACCTGGTCGTGGGTCACGTAGATCATTGTCGTCTTGAGCTGATTGTGCAGTTCGCTGATTTCGAGGCGCATGTTGACGCGCAATGCGGCATCGAGGTTCGACAAGGGCTCGTCGAACAGAAAGGCTGCGGGCTGACGTACGATGGCACGGCCGATGGCGACGCGCTGGCGCTGACCGCCGGAGAGCTGGCGCGGCTTGCGTTCCAGATAGTCCGTCAGGTTCAGAACACGTGCCGCATCCGCCACTTTTTTGTCGATCTCCGCCTGCGGCAGGTTCGCCATCTTGAGCGGAAAGGCGATGTTCTTGCGAACGCTCATGTGCGGATAGAGCGCGTAGGATTGGAACACCATGGCGAGGCCGCGCTGGGCCGGCGCCAGATTGGTGCCGTCCTTGCCGTCGATCATAATCTGGCCGCTTGAGACATCCTCGAGGCCGGCGATCAGACGCAGCAGAGTGGACTTGCCGCAACCGGAGGGGCCGACGAACACGACGAACTCGCCGTTATTGATTTCGAGGTCGATGGAAGGGATGACCTTGGCTTCGCCGAAGACCTTAGAAACCTTCTTAAGGACAATGCTACCCATGTTTCTCTTCCTTACTTAACCGCGCCAAAGGTGAGGCCGCGAACGAGTTGTTTTTGCGAAAACCAGCCGAGGATCAGGATCGGGGCGATCGCCATGGTCGATGCCGCCGAAAGCTTGGCGTAGAACAAGCCTTCCGGGCTGGAATAGGAGGCGATGAAGGTGCTGAGCGGCGCCGCGTCCACGGCGGAGAGATTCAGCGTCCAGAAGGCCTCGTTCCATGCGAGGATGATGTTGAGAAGCATCGTCGAGGCAAGGCCCGGGATCGCCATCGGCGTCAGCACATAGATGATCTCCTTGGCCAGCGACGCGCCGTCCATGCGGGCCGCTTCAAGGATCTCGCCGGGGATTTCCTTGAAGTAGGTATAGAGCATCCACACGATGATCGGCAGGTTGATCAGCATCAGCACGACGACCATGCCGAGGCGGCTGGCGAACTGATTGTTGAGCAGGCCGAATGCCTGGAACAGCAGGTAGATCGGGATGAAGGCGCCGACCGGCGGCATCATCTTGGTGGACAGCATCCACATCAGCACGTCCTTGGTGCGCTTGGTCGGCGAAAAAGCCATGGCCCAGGCCGCCGGAACGGCGACGATCAGACCAAGGATCGTCGAACCGAAGGCGATGAGCACCGAGTTGCCGAAGTGGAGGAAATAGTTCGAGCGCGATTGCACCTCGAAATAATTCTCCAGCGTCCAATGGAAGAAGAGGAATTGCGGAGGCGAGGCGATGGCGTCGCCCTCCGTCTTGAAGCTCGTCAGGAACGTCCAGAGGATCGGGAAGAAGATCAGGATCGCGACCACCCAGGCGGCGACGGATACGACCACCTTATGTTTGGTTGAGACAGTACGAGCCATCTTAAGCCTCCAGATTCTTGCCGACTGCGCGCATCAGGAAGATCGCGACGATATTGGCGAGGATGACGGCAATGATGCCGCCCGCCGACGCGCCGCCGACGTCTTGCTGCAGAACGAGCTGCGAATAGACCAGGTAAGTGAGGTTGGTCGTTGCCGTGCCCGGGCCGCCATTGGTGGTGACCAGGATTTCGGCGAAGGCCGAAAGCAGGAAGATCGTCTCGATGAGAATGACGACCGTGATCGCACGCGCCAGATGCGGCAGGATGATGTAGATGAACTTCGACACCGCGCCGGCACCATCCATTTCGGCGGCTTCCTTCTGCTCTTCGTCGAGCGACTGCAAAGCAGTCAGCAGGATGAGCGTTGCGAAGGGCAGCCACTGCCAGGCAACGATGATGATGATCGAAAACAGCGGAATCGTCTCCAGCCAGGTCAACGGATCGAGCCCGACGAGCTTGAAAAGATACGCCAGAAGCCCGTTCACCGGGTTCATGAACATATGTTTCCAAATAAGGGCGGCGACCGTCGGCATGACGAAGAACGGCGCAAGCACCAGCATGCGTACGATGCCTTGGCCGAAGATCGGCTGATCGAGAAGGAGCGCGAGAGCGATGCCGCCGACCACCGTGATGATCAACGCGCCGACCACGAGCAGGATCGTTACCAGCAGCGAATTCCAGAAGGCCGGATCGGTGACGAAATATTCGTAATTCAAGAACCCGATGAAGTCATGCGCACCGGGAGACATGAGATTGTAGTTCAGCGTCGAGAAATAGATCGTCATGACCAGGGGGACGATCATCCACGCGAAGAGAAGCAAAACCGAGGGCGCCATCATGACGCGTGCGGTAGAACGGGTGTGTAGCGTTGCCATGGCAAGTACCGACCTATCTTTTAGCAGGGAGAGTGGCCGCGGACCGGCTAAAATAAAAGAGGCCGCCGAAGAGCAATTCGGGCACTCGGCGACCTAAGGGAGGAGAGCGCTACGAGCCGCTCCCCTCCATACCCTTGGGAGGTTTCTTATTTCGGATAACCAGCCTTGGTCATTTCACGGCTGGTCAGTTGCTGTGCGGCCTTGAGCGCCTGATCGACGGGGATCTGACCTGCAAGGGCAGCAGAGAACTGCTGGCCGACGGCGGTGCCGATACCCTGGAACTCAGGAATAGCGACAAACTGGACGCCGACATACGGGACCGGCTTGACGGTCGGGTGGGCCGGATCAGCCGCATTGATCGAGTCCAGCGTCATCTTCGCGAAAGGTGCTGCCTTCTGATAGTCCGCATTCGCATAGAGCGAAGCACGGGTACCGGGAGGTGCATTCAGCCAGCCTTCCTTCTGGGCAACGAGGTTGGTGTAATCCTTGCTGGTTGCCCAGGAGATGAACTTCTCGGCAGCTTCGGTCTTCTTCGAAGAGGCAGGGACCGCCAAGCTCCATGCCCAGAGCCAGTTGCCGCGCTTGCCGAGGCCCTTGTCCGGCGCCAGAGCGAAGCCAACCTTGTCGGCAACCTTCGATTGCTTCGGGTCGGCAACGAACGAAGCTGCGACGGTCGCATCGATCCACATACCGCACTTGCCGGTCTGGAACAGCGAGAGGTTTTCGTTAAAGCCGTTGGACGAAGCGCCCGGAGGGCCAGCGTCCTTCATCAGCTTGACGTAGAAGTCCAGCGTGTCCTTCCATTCCGGCTGATCGAACTGTGCCTTCCATTTCTCGTCGAACCAGCGAGCGCCGAACGAGTTCGACATCGCCGTCAGGAATGCCATGTTTTCGCCCCAGCCGGCCTTGCCGCGAAGGCAGATGCCGTAGACTTCATGGTCCTTGTCGGTAATCTTGCGGGCTGCGTCGGCGATGAAATCCCAGGTCGGCGCATCCGGCATCTTCAAGCCGGCCTTGTCGAACAGGTCCTTGCGGTACATCACCATCGAGCTTTCACCGTAGAACGGCGCAGCATAGAGCTTCCCGTCTACCGTCAGGCCGCTGCGGATAGCCGGGAGAAGGTCATCCACGTCGTAGTTCTTGTCGGCAGCAAGCTTATCGAGCGGCGCGAGCCAGCCGAGCTTGCTCCAGATCGGCACTTCGTAGGTGCCGATCGTCAGCACGTCGTATTGGCCGCCCTTGGTAGCGATGTCCGTCGTAACCTTCTGGCGCAATACGTTTTCTTCGAGCGTGACCCACTGCAGGTCAATGTCGGGGTTTTTGGCTTTGAAATCGTCCGTAAGCTTCTGCATACGAACCATATCGCCATTGTTCACGGTGGCGATCGTGAGGGTTTCGGCGGACGCCATTCCAGCAAACATCAGTGCGGAGCATGCGCTCAGCAGGAAAGTTTTCAATTTCATATCTTCCTCCCAGAAGATCAAATTTGAGCATTCGCTTTGCTCGTGAGCAATTACTCACCCGTTGCGACAAAATGTCAATGCGAATTCATTGCTGCATTGCCGAACAAGCAGCTCATCCATTTGATTTTATGTTGTTATTTTTTGCTCAAGCCTTGAGCAGAAACTCAGCAACCGCTTCGTCTGTGATCAAACCATTGATCTGATGGCCGGTAACGGCCGCTTTGATGGCTTCAAACTTCCGTTTGCCCTTGGCTATTCCGATGACGGAAGAGGCTTCGCGCGGCGGAAGCGGTGCGCTGGCCACCCGGTCGTTGATGGCATCTGACATCAACTTGCCGTCGCCATCGAATACCCAGCCGCAGATTTCGCCGGCCGCTCCGCGCTTCATCAGCGCCAGCATCTCGTCCTTCTCGAGAAAGCCGTCGAGACAGAGCGGCGCCTCGATGCCCATCTCGCCGACGCCGACGAAAGTCACATCGGCCTGCGCGCTGATATCGAGCGTCGAGCGCACCAGCGCCTGCGCATGCAGAAGCTCGCGCTCCTCGGCCGAGGAGACCAGCACGGGCAGCGGCATGGGATAGTGCCGCGCCTTGATCGCATCGGCCATGCTGAAGATAACGTTGTAATAGGCGGCCGAGCCATCCGGACCGATATTGCCGGTCAGCGATACGACCCGGTGCTGCGGGCATTCCATGACCGGCAGCTGGTCGACCGCGGCCTTCAGCGTGCGGCCGGTGCCGATCGCCAGCACGATCGGATCGCTGCGCTTCAGCCAGCGCTCGATCTCGGCAGCACCCGCTTCGGCGATACCGACCGTGGAGGATGTCCCGTCGGGATCGCTCGGCACCACTTCGACATGCCTGAGCTTGAATTTTTCCCGCAGCGCCACCGCATATTCGAGGCAGGCGGCAATCGGATGGTCCAGCCGCACCTTGATCAGCCTTTCGGCGACCGCGAGCGACACCAGCCGCTGTGCCGATTGCCGGGAGATTCCCATGGCGATGGCGATCTCGTCCTGCGTCCGCCCGGCAACGTAATACAGCCAGCCGGCTCGCGCCGCATCGTCAAGCCGCCCCTGGGAATCCAACTTCCTGACCATCACATTCCTCTGCGAAAGCAGCACCCTTTACCCGATATGGCAGCAGCGCGGTACGTTACTCAGTTTCCGGCGGAATGACGCCCTTGGTCAAGGTGAAACAACCATAGAACCGGCGCTCGCCGGTCTGGATCACGCAGTAAGCAGTTTTTGTCCGCTCATAGAAGGCGAAACGCTCGACCGGCGTCAGAGGCCAGTGCTTGCCTTCGGCGCGATCGATCGCCGCCTGCACTTCCTTCTGAACCTGCGGTACTTCACCGGCCGCGCCGACCACTTCCATGCGCGTCGCCGCGTCGGTGATGAACGTATCGAGCGGCATCAGCGATAGCACCGCCGCGACGGCTTCGGCGGCCGATACATTGTCGATTCGCAGAAGCTGCCCCAGTCTGGTCTGACGCGCGATCGCATCGGCCGGAAAATTCGTGTCGACGATCGCGAGCATGTCGCCATGCCCCATCGATTTCAACGCATGCAGCACATCCGCATTCAACAGCGGCGAAATTCCCTTCAGCATGAACGGCTCTCCTCAGCTCTTCGATCAGCGGCAGTTCCGAAGCCGCGCTCTTCATCGGGAGCAAAGAAGTAATCGCGGCGCCGATCTCTGTCCATAGCCGCCACGAACGTTATCAGCAGAACGTGAGGGATGAGAACTGCGCTTCTCATTGTGGCTTATTTCGGCCTTTATTGACCAGATAGGTTCGGCGGCATTAACTGAAGCACGGGCATTGTTGCGAGGGACAGGTGAGAATTCTTCTGGTCGAGGACGACGATATGATCGGCGGCGCGGTTCGCGACCATATTGCCGCGTCCCCGCATGCCATAGACTGGGTGAAAAACCTCGCCGATGCGCAAGAGGTTACCAGCGCCGTGCACTATGGCCTCATCCTGCTTGATTTGCAGCTTCCCGACGGCATCGGCATCGACTTCCTCAAGAAACTGCGCCGCAAACCGGACGAGACGCCGGTCATCATTCTGACTGCGCGCGACCAGATTTCCGACCGTATCGAGGGCCTGAACAGCGGTGCCGACGATTATCTCGTCAAGCCTTTCAATCTCGGCGAGCTTACAGCCCGCATCATGGCAGTGGCCCGCCGTTACAGCGGCAGTCCGCAGCCCACCGTTCGTTTAGCCGATCTCGAAATCGACCTGCCGCAACGGCGCATTACGCTCTCCGGCAAGGATGTCGTGCTGACCGGCCGGGAATGGGCTGTGCTCGATCTGCTGGTTGCGCGACCGGGCGCCATCGTCTCGAAGGACCAGATAGAAGAAGCGCTTTATGCTTTCGGTTCGGAAATCGAAAGCAACACGGTGGAAGTTTATGTCAGCCGCCTGCGCAAGAAGATCGGCAAGGACCGCATCCGCACGGCCCGCGGCGTCGGCTATTGCCTGGGTGAAAGATGACGCAGCGCAAAAGTCTCAACCGCACCAGCATCACCCGCCGCCTGATCGCGGCGCTGACCGGCACGGTCGTCCTCTTTTGGCTGATCGCCGTCGGCATCGGCGTCTATGTGGTCAACAAGGAGCTCGCCGAGACCTTCGATGGCGCATTGCAGGAAACCGCCCAACGCCTGATGCCCTTGGTGGTCGACGATCTTGCCGATCGCGATCCCTCCGCCGATCCGCAAACCCTCGAAAATATGGAGAGGGGACTGAACCGGGAATACCTGACCTACCAGGTGCTCGACGCGACGGGCAAGCTTATCCTGCATTCCCATGATGCACCGAAGATACCCTACGACGTGCCGTTGAAGATCGGTTTCCACAACACGCCGAAATACCGGATCTACACCGAATCCTCTTTGAACGGCACGCTCTTCCTGCATGTCGCCGACGCCTTCAAGAATCGCCGGGAAGCCTCGCGGGAGAGCGGCGTCGCCCTGCTCTGGCCGCTGCTTGCCCTCATCCCCGGCAGCATCGTCGCCATATGGTTCATCGTCGGCCGCTCGCTTCGGCCGATCGACCGGTTGCGATCGGAAATCGCCACCAAGGATGGCGGCAACATGGCCCCGTTGGAGAGCGAACCGTTGCCCCGCGAGCTCCAGCCGATAGGCCGTTCCGTCAATCTGCTCCTCGGCCGCCTGCGCTCGGCTCTCGAGGCCGAACGTGAATTCACCGCCAACAGCGCTCATGAACTGCGCACGCCGATCGCCGGCGCGCTCGCACAGACGCAGCGGCTGATCGCCGAGCTGCCGAAAGGGCCTCTCGCCGAACGCGCCGGACGAATCGAGACCTCGCTCTCCAATCTCGGCCGCCTGGCGGAAAAGCTGCTGCAGCTCTCCCGCGCCCAGGCCGGCATTGGCACCGGCGACAAGCCCGCCGATCTGATCGCCATCATCGAAACCGTCATCGGCGACTACGACCGGGATACAGGTACGGCAGGCCGCATTCTCCTAGAGAACGAGGCCGCCGGAAAGCTGATCCGCAACGTCGATATCGATGCCTTCGCCATCGCCATCCGTAACCTCATCGAAAACGCCTTGATTCATGGCCCGACCGATGACGAGGTGACCGTCAGGATCGGCAAGGCAGGAACAATCCATATCCTGAATGGCGGCAATGTGCTGTCGCAGGAGGAACTGGCCGATCTGAAAAAGCGCTTCTGGCGCGGCAATACGAAAGCTTCCGGCTCCGGCCTCGGCCTTGCCATCGCCGAGCGCATCGTCGAGCAGATCGGCGGCCGCCTCGATCTTTTCTCCCCCGCTACCGATAAGGTGGACGGTTTCGAGGCCAGGATCATCCCGCCCGAAGCCTGATCGCGCCGAGACCGGAGCACCGCGCGGAATGGTCTTGCAAAGACCGGCAAAGGGTGCGAGCAAGCGCAAGACGTTCCCTGCAGGCCAATATTCATGATCGTTTCTTTCGATATCGGGGGCTCCGCCATCAAAGGCGGCGTCGCCCATTCCATGATGGACATCACGCCGCTCGCCCGCCGCCCGACGCCGAAGTACGACTTCGGCGAATTCGTCCAAGCTTTGCGCGCTGTCATCGCCGAGGCCGGCGAGACGCCGGATTGCATTTCCTTTTCCATTGCCGGCGTTGTGGACCCCGATACGCAGGCGCTCACCTGTGCCAACATTCCCTGCATCAACGGCCGGCGCCTTGCCGCCGAACTGGAAGCGGAACTCGGCTATCCCGTGCTGATCGCCAACGATGCCGATTGCTTCGCCATGGCGGAGGCCATGTCCGGCGCGGGACGCGGCCATCGCATCGTCTTCGGCGCCATTCTCGGCACCGGCGTCGGCGGCGGCCTGGTGGCGGATGGCCGCCTCGTCAATGCCGCCGGCGGATTTGCTGGCGAGTGGGGGCACGGTCCGATCATCGCTTCCTTTGCCGGCAGTCCGCCGGCGGTCATCCCCGCCTATCCCTGTGGCTGCGGCCAGAAGGGATGTGTCGACACCATAGGCGGCGCTCGTGGCGTCGAGCGCCTGCACAAGACCCTGCATGGGTTGGAATTTTCCAGCGAAGAGATCATCGGCCAATGGCTTGAGGGCGATGCCAAGGCCGAGCGGACGATCGATGTCTTGGTCGATCTCGTCGCCCCGCCCCTGGCGCTGACCGTCAACATCACCGGCGCAACCATCGTTCCGGTCGGCGGCGGCCTTTCCAATGTCGAACCCCTGTTGGCGCGGCTGGACACGGCGGTGCGCGCCCGCATTCTCCGCAAGTTCGACCGCCCGCTCGTCGTGCCGAGCGAATGCAAGGTCGAGCCCGGCCTGATCGGCGCGGCCTTGCTTGGATTGAAATTTGCCGAAGAGCGCAGCCATGCTGCTTGAGGTCTGCGTCGAGGATATTGCCGGGCTCAATGCCGCCATCGCCGGTGGCGGCGATCGCATCGAGCTTTGCAGCGCCCTTGCCGTCGGCGGCCTCACGCCGAGCGCTGGGCTGATGGCCGCGGCGGCGCGTGCGCCGATCCCTGCCTATGCCATGATCCGCCCGCGCGCCGGCAGCTTCGTCTACTCGGCCGATGAACAAGACATCATGAAGAGCGACATAGACGCCGCCCGCCACGCCGGTCTGCCGGGTGTCGTGCTCGGCGCCTCCCTGCCGGACGGCCGCCTCGACAGCGATACACTCCGCGCGCTCGCCGATCATGTGGGAAGCCTCGGCAAGACATTGCATCGCGCCTTCGATCTCGTTCCCGATATCGAGGAGGCAGTGGAGCTCGCCATTTCCCTCGGCTTCGAGCGCATTCTGACCTCGGGCCGCGCGAAAACGGCCGCGGAAGGGCTCCCCGCTTTGGAACAGGCGATCGCCGTTGCCGCCGGCCGCATCTCCATCATGCCCGGTTCGGGCGTCAATATTGGAACTGTCGACAAGCTCTGGCCGCGCCTTGCGATCACCGAAATCCACGCTTCCTGCGCCGTTGCTGCCCCGGAAACGGATGAACACCTGCTCGCCTTCGGATTTTCCACACCGACGGTGCGCCGCACCGATGCAGCGACCGTTCTGGCGCTCAAGGCACATTTCGCCTGAAGGCTGCGATTTGACAAAAAACGGTAGAGTGATCAATCGTTCATAAACGCATATTCTGTAGCTATGGATCGGCTGCGGAATGCCAACCCATTGCAGTTAAGCAGGTTTCCTCTGGAGTAGCTGTAGATCTAAACCATGTCGGTGGCGCCACCTCGCAAGAAAAGCAGAGCTGTCTTCTGGATTGCGACGATCGTCATCGGCTCGATCATTTTGGCGACCGCGTTGCTTGCTAACGATATGCGCAATCTAAGGGCGCTCGATGCTCGTTATCATCTCGATCTGTTCAGCGGGTCGGCCCAGCCAGCCTCACCTCCGGTCGTAACAGCCGCCGCCCCACAAACCGCCGCCGCCAATCCGAAACCAGCCGAAACCCCTGGCACAAAGAGTGCGACAGCCAATCCCGGGGTCACGACAACCGCGCCAGCACAGAAGCAGGCCACGCGCGTCAAAAAAGCGGCAACGCCAAAACCAGCCCGGCGCTCCCACTTATTCGACCCGCCCGTCGATGCCCTGCGCGGCGCCTTCGTGCGAAGCTGGCGAATAAAGGGCGAGACGCTTTGCGCCGACCTTTCGAAATCGGGCCTGTCCGTTGGCGAATGGAGGCAGAGCGCGCTTGACGCTGGAACCTTCGAATGCAGCTACGAGATTCAGAAAGGCGGCAACGGTGACCGCAATGCTGCGTCGTTCTTCATCATCGTCCGTGGTGCGTCGACCGGAGAGCTCGACAATATCCGTATCAAGGTGATCATGCCCGACAATGCGGATGGCAGGGCGATCGGCGAGACATTTATCGACGCCGTCGTCCTGCTGCTGACCGAAACCCGCTGGCTCGATTTCCAGCCGGCGCTCGAAGCGATCGGCAAGCTGCAGGACGTGACGCTGGAAGCTTTCGGCACAAAGCTCAGCTTCTTCCGGGAATTCCGGAACGACAGAAGCTTCAATCTTCAGCTAAGCCTCCAGAGGAAAACGCCGGAACAGATCCGCACCGCCATCGTCTTCGACAAGGCGCGATGGACGCTGCGGTCGCCGCCACCCGTCACATATCAAACCGCTCGCGAAAATTTTACATGGCGTTCGCGATGAAGGGTCGCTGTTCTCACCGCGCAACGATGGTGGTCAAATATCGCCAATCTTGATGGCCGGTGAATCTGCGCCGTCAGGCCGCAATGGCCGACGGACGCGGATGGACGAGGTGGTCGCGCAGGACCGAGCCGGAGCGGTCGACTTCCTGCAGCAGCACATCATAGCTCCAAAGATCGGCAAGGTGCTGCAGCACGCGTTTGGCATCAATATCCTCCAGCAGGCCGCCGTTCAGCACCGTATGCTTGAGCATGAGCCGCCGGTCGCCGGCAAGATCGACATCGACAATCTCGATATGCGGATCGATCCAGCCGACATCATATTGCCGCGCCAGTTCGCGCCGGATGCGCTTGTAACCGCGTTCGTCATGGATAGCCGCCACCAGCAATCCCTCCTCCTCTTCCGGATCGTCCGTGAGGTGGAACATGCGCATCTTGCGCATCAGATGCGGGCTGAGGAACTGCGATACGAAGCTCTCGTCCCGGTAATTCGCCCAGAGGTCGCGCAGTACTCCCATAGTGTCCCCGCACCCGGCGATATCGGGGAACCATTGCCGGTCCTCGTCCTTCGGCTTGGTCACGATCCGCTCGATGTCCTGCATCATCGCAAAACCAATCGCATAGGGATTGAAACCGGAAAAGCGCGGATCGTTGAAGGAAGGCTGGAAGACGACATTGGTATGCGATTTCAGGAATTCGAGGAAATCGCCGTCGCCGATGCCGCCGAGTTCGTGCAGCCGAGTCATGATGCGGTAATGCACGTAGGTCGCCGTGCCCTCATTCATGACCTTGGTCTGGCTTTGCGGATAGAAATATTGCGCCACATGCCGGACGATGCGCAGGATCTCCCGCTGCCACGGCTTCATCCGCGGCGCCATCTTCTCCAGGAAATAGAGGATATTTTCCTGCGGCAGGCCGGTGAGCGAACGCCGGTGCTCCAAATCGAGGTCAGGCGCCTTCTTGCCCTTTACGACCGGAACCGTCCGCCAGAGATCGTTGAAGATCCGTTCGTCATATTCGCGCCGCTCGCGCTCGCGCCTTTCCTCATCGCGAAGATCGAGCGTCTTCTTGCCGGCATAACGGTGGACACCATGCGACATCAACGCATGCGCGGCATCCAGCGTCCGCTCCACGGCGGCATGGCCATAGCGCTCCTCGCAGCGGGCAATATAGCCCTTGGCGAAGTTGAGGTAATCGAGAATACCCTCCGCATCCGTCCAGAGCTTGAACAGGTAATTGTTCTTGAAGAAATGATTGTGCCCGAAGGCGGCGTGGGCGACCACCAGCGCCTGCATCGTCGCCGTATTTTCCTCCATCAGATAGGAGATGCAAGGCGAACTGTTGATGACGATCTCATAGGCAAGCCCGCGCAGACCCTTGCGATAAAAAGCCTCGTGATGAGCAAAATGCTTGCCGAAGGACCAATGCTTGTAGAACAGCGGCATGCCGATCGAGGAATAGACGTCGAGCATCTGTTCGGCGGTGATGATCTCGATCTGGTTGGGATAAACATCGAGGCCGAGCTCGTCGAGGGCGATGCGCTCGCAGGCATTGTGGATCCGCTGGATGGTGGCGAAGTCCCAGTCCGCACCGTCAAAAAGCCGCTCCATCGATGCCTTTGCCATTATCCGCTCCTGGTTTCCGCCGCCCGGCGCTGAAAGAGATCATGGAAGACGGGGTAGATCTGGCTGCGATCGCTAACGCGGCGCATCGACAGCACGGGCCACCCCACCTGAATGCGCTCATAGAGCGACCAAAGCGCCGAGCCGGAAGAGATCGCGACGCTGCGCGCCTCCCCCACCTCCAGATAGGCGAAATACTGGCTAACCGGCAGGATGGCACTGGTGAGAAGCGCCGCCGCCGTCGCATTGTCCGAATAGGCGTTGTCGCCATCCGATGCCTGCGCCGCGTAGATGTTCCAGTCCGATGGCGGGAAACGATCGTGAACGATCCGCCGCATGGCTTCGAGAGCGCTCGACACCTGCGTGCCGCCGGTCGCCGGACTGCGGAAGAAGGTCTCCTCATCCACCTCTTCGGCCACATCCGTATGGCGGATGAAGACGATCTCGACGCGGCGATACTGCCGCGTCAGGAAGATGTAGAGCAGCATGTAGAAGCGCTTGGCCAGATCCTTCATGTGCTCCGACATCGAGCCGGAAACATCCATCAGGCAGAACATGACGGCCTGTGCCACCGGCTTCGGCTCGTTCTCGAAACGGCGGTAGCGGATATCGATTGGGTCGATATAGGGAATACGCCGGACTTTCGATTCCAGCACCTTGATCTCAGCCTCGAGCGCGGCGCGGCGTTCTTCATCCTTGCATTCGGCCGCCTCCGCGATGAGTTCGGCGACGGTCTCGGGCTTCGGACGGTGCAGCGCCACGCGCCGCATCATCGCCAGCCGCATGGTGCGGTTGATGGCAAGATTGGCCGGCGATCCCGTTACCGAATAGCCCGATCGTACCGGATTGGGCTGATCGGTCGTTGTCAGCCGCTTTTTGGCAAGGTCGGGAAGTTCAAGATCGTCGAGGAAAAGGTCGAGAAATTCCTCGCGGGTCAGGATGAAGCGGAAGGCGTCTTCGCCACTGCCCTCGCCGCCGGCCCGCCCCTTCCGCCACCGCTCTCTGGCCGCGGAAGGATATCGCCTTCAAGGAAGTCCTTGTTGCCGGGAAGGATATGCTCATGCAGGCCCTCTGGGCCGCGATGGAACCGGGGCTCCTCGGTTCCATCAAGGGGAATGCTGATCTCACCGCCCTTCAGAATATCCTGAATGTCGCGATTTTGAGAGGATTCATAGACCGCTCTCTGCACCAGCGCTTTTGCTCTTCGCAAAAACCGTTGACGATTTTCTAGACTTTTGCCGCCTGGATTCAGGCGCCGGTCAACAATGTGCATTCCTTCTTCCTTGGTGGCTCATCCTGCCTGTTTCACACGCATGTACCATTCCACAAGCCGCCGAACCTGACGCTCGGTATAGCCCCGCGCCATCATGCGTTCGACGAATTCGCCATGTTTCTTTTCCGTCTCGCCATCCTTCTTGGATCCGAACGAGATCACCGGCAGAAGGTCCTCGACCTGGGAGAACATCCGCTTTTCGATGACTTCGCGAATCTTCTCGTAACTCGTCCAGGACGGATTCTTTCCGCCGTGGCTTGCCCGCGCCCGCAAGCAGAACTTGACGATCTCGTTGCGGAAGTCCTTCGGATTGGCGATACCCGCCGGCTTTTCGATCTTGGTCAGTTCCTGGTTGAGAAGCTCTCGGTCCAAAAGCTGGCCGGTATCCGGATCCTTGAAATCCACATCCTCGATCCAGGCATCGGCGTAATCGACATAACGGTCAAAGAGATTCTGGCCGTAATCCGCATAAGATTCCAGATAGGCCTTTTGAATCTCATGTCCAATAAATTCCGCGTAGCGCGGCCCGAGCTCGCTCTTGATGAATTCGATGTAGAGCTTTTCCGTTTCGAGCGGCAGTTGCTCACGGCGGATCGCTTGCTCCAACATATACATCAGATGCACCGGATCGGCGCCGATCTCGGTCGTATCGTAGTTGAAGGTCGCCGCCAGCACCTTGAAGGCGAAGCGGGTCGAAGCCCCGTCCATACCTTCGTCGACACCGGCCGCATCGCGATACTCCTGCACGCTGCGCGCCCTCGGATCGGTCTCCTTCAGGCTTTCACCGTCATAGACCCGAAGCTTGGAGAAGGCCGTCGAGTTCTCGTGCTTGGCAAGCCTCGTCAGAACCGTGAAGCGGGCAAGCGTTTCCAGCGTCGACGGCGCACAGGGCGCGTCGCTAAGCTCGGATTCCTCGATCAGCTTCTCGTAGATCTTCTGTTCTTCGGTGACCCGCAAGCAATAAGGCACCTTCACGACGCAGATACGGTCGATAAACGCCTCATTGTTCTTGTTGGCCTTGAAGGTCTGCCATTCTGACTCGTTCGAGTGGGCGAGAATTATGCCCGAGAAGGGAATGGCGCCGATATTCTCGGTGCCGATGTAATTGCCTTCCTGCGTCGCCGTCAGCAGCGGATGCAACATCTTGATCGGCGCTTTGAACATCTCAACGAATTCGAGAATGCCCTGGTTGGCGCGATTGAGCGCACCGGAATAGCTGTAGGCGTCGGGATCGTTCTGCGCCAGGCTCTCGAGCTTGCGGATATCGACCTTGCCGACCAGCGAGGAAATATCCTGGTTGTTTTCATCACCCGGTTCGGTCTTGGCGACGGCGATTTGTCGCAGCCTCGACGGCTGTATCCTGACCACGCGGAACCGCGAAATGTCGCCCTCGAACTCTTCCAGCCGTTTCAGGCACCACGGGCTCATCAGCCCGGTCAGGCGCCGGCGCGGAATGCCGTAGCGCTCCTCGACCATCGGCCCCATGGTCACGGGATCGAAGACGCTGAGCGGGCTTTCGAACACTGGACTGAGCTCGTTGCCGGCTTTCAGCACATAGATGGGGTGGACCTCCATCAGCGACTTCAGCCGCTCGGCGAGCGAGGATTTACCGCCGCCGACAGGCCCGAGCAGATAGAGGATCTGCTTGCGCTCCTCCAACCCCTGCGCCGCATGGCGGAAGAAGGCGACGATACGTTCGATCGTCTCTTCCATACCGAAGAAGCCGGAGAAAGCCGGATAGGTTCGGATGGTTCGGTTCATGAAGATACGCCCGAGGCGGGTATCCTTGGCCGTATCGATCAGCAGTGGTTCACCCATCGCGGCCAGCAGGCGCTCCGACGCATTCGCGTACATGAGCGGATCATCCCGGCTCGCTTCCAGGTATTCGGAGAATGACATCTCGACTTCGCGCCGTGCTTCGAAAGAACGGGCGAACGTGTTGAATAGCACATCGTTGTTTAACATGGCGCCTCGATAGCTTGCTATTGCAATAAACGCCGGACTTAACGGGATCACTTCCCGCTAGTATCTAAGGTGCGGTAATAGTCGCTTCGAATCAATAGGTGACCCTTCAATAATTCGTACGCTTGATTGCATTAGCCATCAATATCTTGAAAGGTTCTTTCACCGGAATTAATAATGAATACCTCTAAAGTTGCGAAGTTTGTCCGATTCTCCACCATTAGACGCGCTTGACAGCCCCTGCAAAAGCGCGAGCCAGGCTCGCCCTTTCTGATGGCCTGAAGCCGCGATATTCCGCTTGAAACAAACGGAAAATTCAGGGTCGGAAAAGTGCGGGGAATTTAAACCGCCCCACCGGCCGCTTACCGGACGTGGATAACACCAGAGATTGCCGTGCCGCATATTGGCCGCACCGCTTTGCTGATAGCCGATACGGCTGCCGCAGATCCGATGATATTGTGAAGATAAGAATGGTGCCCAGGACCGGAATCGAACCAGTGACACGCGGATTTTCAATCCGCTGCTCTACCAACTGAGCTACCTGGGCATCCTTGCTTCGCGCCGATCGTAAGGTCTTGGAAGACCCTGGGCGGTTGGTTCGCCCCGGAAGCGAGCGGGGTTATAGCATCTTGTTCGCCCATGTCCAGCCGCAAATGACTCTTTTTTGACAGGAAATGAATTTTGGGCGATTTCCGAATGAAATGAAAGGCTTCGTGGAAATGGCGAAGCGCCTATTCCTCGTCGGACGCCTTGGTTTCGTCCTCGGCAACGGGAATGGCATAGGCGCCGTTCAACCACCGCGACAGATCGAGTGAGCGGCAGCGATCAGAGCAGAAGGGATAATGCTCGCGCACCGAGGGTCGCCCGCATTCCGCGCAAGCCCGTGTCTTGCGGAGCGGCTCGATCTTTGCCCCCACCTTGATCTTGTCGTCGTCCGCCATGACGATCATCCTTCCTGCCATTCCGCGTAGACGTCGAATCCTTCGCCCGCGAGAAGCAGCATGGTTTCATAAAGTGGCAATCCAACGACATTCGTGTAGGAGCCGATCAGCTTCTGCACGAAGGAGCCGGCGAGCCCCTGTATGCCATAGGCACCCGCCTTGCCGCGCCATTGGCCGGAGGCGAGATACATATCGATATCCTTGCCGGACAGCCGCTTGAAGCGGACTTTGGTCTCGACCACCTTCTGGCGCAGCTTGCGGTCCGGCGTGATCAGGCAGATGCCGGTATAGACGACATGGCTGCGACCGGAGAGCAGATGCAGCGCAGAAGACGCCTCTTCGACGAATTCCGCTTTTGGCAGGATTCGCCGGCCGACGGCGACGACCGTATCGGCGGCGAGGATATAGCTTCCCTGCCAGGCGACGTCGCCCTTTACCGCCGCAAACGCCGCCTCGCTTTTTTCCGTCGAAAGCCGGCGCGCCAGCGAGCGCGGGTGCTCCGACTTCTTCGGAGCCTCGTCGATATCCATGGGCATCAGGCGCGCCGCTTCAATTCCCGCCTGATGCAGGAGGTCGACGCGGCGCGGCGATCCGGAGGCCAGTATCAGCTTGTGTTTCAGCGCCATAAAACCTCGACCGTGACAGGCGGCATTCGGAGGGCCGGCTCGGATGCGAGCTGCGGACTACTTGAAACGATAGGTGATGCGGCCCTTGGTCAGGTCGTAGGGTGTCATTTCCACGAGCACCTTGTCGCCGGCGAGAACCCGGATGCGGTTCTTGCGCATGCGGCCGGCGGTGTGAGCGATGATCTCATGCTCATTTTCCAGCTTCACACGGAAGGTCGCGTTCGGCAGCAATTCGGTGACGACACCGGGAAATTCAAGGACTTCTTCTTTCGGCATTAAAGCTTCTTTTCCTGTGGGGTTGATGCCGGCTTCCATGACAAAAAGTAAGGCCGCCGGAATTTTGCGCGGAAACTACACAATCGTCGCGGTTTTGTGAACCTCGTTGATAAGGCTTTCTGCATTTGTTTAACGAGACACTCTAAAGAGAGCCGCGATGCTCGACCAGCCGGCTTTCGATCAGGCCGAGAAGATAGTCTCTTACCTCACGATACGCATTGAGAATCTGCTCGCGCGTGCCGCCGGCGACCGATGGATCGATAGTTGGCCAATAGATGACGTCGATGGCATTGGCGCGCGTCAGTTCGAGAGCCGCATGATGTGCTTCAGGAGACAGCGTGATGATGACGTCGAAGAAATCATCCTCCAGCTCCTCCAGCGTCTGCGGCTGCCGACGGCCGAGCGAGAGACCGATTTCGCCAAGGACGACATCCACGAAGGGATTGCGTTCGCCTGCGCGCACGCCCGCCGAGGCGACATAGGTGCCCTGCGGCAGCATTCCGCGCGCGATCGCCTCGGCCATCGGCGAGCGGATGGTGTTGAGCCCGCACATGAACAGAATGGCACCGGGCGGCTTCCCATTATGTTCGATAGCCTTCGGCTGTTCCATTGCCGTCACCCGCGCCAGTAGAGCACGCAGACGAGTGTGAAAAGCCGCCGGGCCGTATCGAAATCCACGATGATCTTACCCTTCAGCCGGTCCATCAGCGTCCGCGAGCCTTCATTGTGAATGCCGCGGCGGCCCATGTCGATCGCCTCGATGCGGCTGGGGGTGGCGGAACGGATAGCCTCGTAATAGCTTTCGCAGATCATGAAGTAGTCCTTCACGATCCTGCGGAACGGCGTCAGCGACAGAATGTGAGTGGCGACGACGCCCCCCTCTTCCGTGCGGATATCGAAGACGAGCTTCTGGTCGACCAGAGACAGGCTCAGCCGATAAGGCCCGCCGCCATGGCCGACGGGCTCGAAACTGTTTTCCTCGATCAGATCGAAAATGGCGACGGCGCGCTCGTGCTCGACATCGGGCGTCGAACGGCCGATCGTGTCGTCCAAGATCACGTCGCTCAGCCGGAAGACGCCTTCAGCCATGCCTTATCCTTCGAGATTGAGGCGGATCGCAACGGATCGCGCATGGGCATCGAGCCCTTCGGAATTGGCGAGCGCGATCGCCGCAGGCCCAAGCGTGCGCAACTGCTCGGGACCGAGCCTCAGGATCGAGGTGCGCTTGACGAAATCAAGCACCGAAAGCCCGGACGAGAAGCGCGCGGAGCGGGCCGTCGGCAGCACGTGGTTGGAGCCGCCGACATAATCGCCGATCACTTCCGGCGTATGACGGCCGACGAAGACCGCGCCGGCATTGCGAATGCCGGCCAGCAGCGTATCCGGATCGTCGACGGCAAGCTCGACATGTTCGGCGGCGATGCGGTTGGCGAGCGGAACGGCCTGCTTCAGATCGGAAACCAGGATGATGGCGCCGAAATCCCGCCAGCTCGCGGTCGCGGTCTGCGACCGGCCGAGCTGCTTGAGCTGCCGCGCAACGGCGTCTTCGACCGCCTTGCCGAGTTCGGCGTCATCGGTAATCAGGATCGACTGCGCGCCCTCGTCATGCTCGGCCTGCGCCAGGAGATCGGCGGCGAGCCAATCCGGATCATTGTGCTTGTCGGCGATGACGAGCACTTCCGAAGGGCCGGCGATCATGTCGATGCCGACGGTGCCGAAAACCTGCCGCTTGGCGGCGGCAACATAGGCATTGCCGGGGCCGGTGATCTTAGCGACGGGGGCGATCGTTTCCGTGCCGTAGGCAAGTGCCGCAATCGCCTGCGCCCCGCCGACGCGGTAAATCTCCTCGACGCCGGCCATGCGGGCCGCCGCGAGAACAGCCGGATTGACCGCGCCCTTCATGGTCGGCACGGCGATGACGACGCGATCGACGCCGGCGACCTTGGCCGGCACGGCATTCATCAACACCGAGCTCGGATAGCTCGCCGTGCCGCCGGGCACATAGAGGCCGACGGCTTCGATCGCCGTCCAGCGCGAGCCGAGACCGACGCCGAGAGCGTCTTCATAAATATCGTCCTTGGGCAATTGCCGGCGATGATGCGATTCGATGCGGGTGGCGGCGACCTTGAGCGCGCCCAGCACTTCGGCCGGGACGGCGGCAACCGCCGCATCGATCTCCGCTTCGCTGACACGCATCGGCGTTACGGCGAAATCGATGCCCTCGAATTTCCTGGAATAATCGGCGAGAGCCGCATCTCCGCGCGCCCGTACATCATCGATGATGGCGCGTACGACGGCGTTCACATCCTCGGATACTTCCCGCTTGGTCGTCAGAAAAGCGGCGAACTGCTGTTCGAATCCTTCCGATGCCTGATCCAGCCAGATAGCCAACGCTGATAATCCTCTTCCTTCGGGGCCGCCGCACGCGGCGAAAACTCGTACGCTTACTTGGCCTCGTCCGGATGACTGGGCTTATTAGCCGTTTCCCACGCGCCGCCGATATCTGCAAGCTGAACTTCGATACATTCGACATCGAGCGCGATCGTCGCCTTGCCCGCCAGCGTCAGCTCGATCGTGCCATCCGGCCCTTCGCCCTTTTGATCGAAGCGGATGGCGAGCAGCGACAGCACCTCGTCGCGCTGGCGCCGGTCGACACCGTTGGAGCGCACCGCCAGCACCCGCTTGAACACCAGCGCCGAGCGATGACGCTCGAACGGCTTGCCCTTCTGATCCGACACTTCCCAGACGAAACGGTTGGCGGCAACGGAAAACTGCCCGAGCCGCGGCGCATAGGACATGTCGGAAACCTTGAAGACGCTGTCCTGCATATGCGCGGAGATCACGCCCAAATCTTCGTTGTCGAGCGCCATTAGCTTGAGATTGGTCATTCGCCTGATATCCCCGATCGCCATGGAAATGCCGATGCCGGCATTTCTCAAGTGATGGAAATAGGATGCGGGCGGGCAAGACGCAACCGGAGAAACAGGCTTCTCCTGTCTCTTTCTATGGGCCGCCGGAATTAGTCGCTGATGCGCTCGACGATCGCGCCGCAGCGCGTCAGCTTATCTTCCAGCCGCTCGAAGCCGCGATCGAGATGATAGATGCGCGAGACCAGCGTTTCGCCCTCGGCGGCAAGGCCGGCGATGACGAGGGAGACGGAGGCGCGCAGGTCCGTCGCCATGACCGGCGCGCCCTTCAGACGCTCGACGCCTTCGATCTTGGCGGTCTGGCCGGAGAGCGAGATCTTCGCGCCGAGGCGCGCGAGCTCCTGCACATGCATGAAGCGGTTTTCAAAGATCGTCTCGGTGATGTGCGAGGTGCCCGTCGAGCGCGTCATCAGCGCCATGAACTGCGCCTGCAGGTCGGTCGGGAAACCCGGGAAGGGATCGGTAACGATATCGACCGGCTTGATGCCGCCGCCATTGCGCTGAACGCGGATGCCGCTTTCGGTCGCCGAGATAACGGCGCCGGCGCGGCGCAGGCTTTCCAGCGCGGTGTCGAGCAGCGCCATGTCGGTGTTTTCCAGGCGGACATCGCCGCCGGCCATGGCGACGGCCATGGCATAGGTGCCGGTCTCGATACGATCCGGCAGGACGCGATGGCGCGCGCCGGAGAGCGAGGTGACGCCTTCGATGGTGATCGTGCTGGTGCCGGCACCGGAAATCTTGGCGCCCATGGCGATGAGGCAATTGGCAAGATCGGCGACTTCCGGCTCGCGGGCCGCATTGCCGATGACCGTCGTGCCGCGGGCAAGCGTCGCCGCCATCATCATCACATGCGTGGCGCCGACCGAAACCTTCGGGAAGACATAGCGCGCGCCGATCAGGCCGCCCTTCGGCGCGGTGGCGTTGATGTAACCGCCGTCGATTTCCATGGTGGCGCCGAGCGCTGTCAGGCCGTCGATGAAGAGATCGACCGGGCGCGTGCCGATGGCGCAGCCGCCCGGCAGCGACACGCGCGCCTGGCCTTCGCGGGCGAGCAGCGGCCCGATGACCCAGAAGCTGGCGCGCATCTTGGCGACCAGCTCATAGGGCGCGGTCGTGTCGGCGATGGTGCGGCAGGTGAAATGGATGGTGCGGGAATAGCCGTCTTCCTGGCGCTCGCGTCGGCCGTTGACGGCGACGTCGACGCCGTGATTGCCGAGAATGCGCATCAGCAGCTCGACATCGGCCAGATGTGGCACGTTTTCGAGCGTCAGCGTATCGCTTGTCAGCAGCGAGGCGATCATCAGAGGCAGAGCCGCATTCTTGGCGCCGGAGATCGGAATGATACCGTTGAGCTCGTTGCCGCCGACAATCCTGATACGATCCATATATGACTACGGGCGAGGCCCGCCTTTCCTGAAGTTCCGTGCGCCAAATTCCACGCGTTTGGGGAGAGAGCGCTGTTTAGACGAAATAGTTTAAGGCTTCAATTCGTTTGATGCTGTTTGATGATGACCAACATCAAATCATTACGATTCGTCCATTTTTGCGGCGGCATCCTTTGCATCGGACGAATTTGCGGCGGGAAGCCCATCCGTCTCATCCGCCTGGCCTGCACGGCGCGCCCGGACCTGCTGCTTGCGGCGGGCAAGATTTTCACGCAGCTTCTGCGCCGCCCGCTCACGCCGCCGCTCCGCCTCGAGGTTAAGCTTCGCGCCCGCGCCTTCCTTCCCCACGCCGGCCGTCAAACCGCCTTGCGAGAGCTGCTCATCACCGCTTTTCGTCTTATCCGCACTCATGGCCTTCCCATAGCCGAAATCCCCCGGCTTCAAAAGACCGACATAATTTTTCCAGCGATCTTTCACCGAACTTGAAATTTGCGGCTTGCACTTACTTCTCACCTATGGCAATAGCCGCCTCGCCCAATACGGCGCACACGACGCGCCACGGTTTGCTGCTATAGCTCAGGGGTAGAGCACTCCCTTGGTAAGGGAGAGGCCGAGAGTTCAAATCTCTCTAGCAGCACCAGTTTTTTCTCCGAAAAATCGCCTAAGCCTTAGGATGATCCATTTTCATCTCCCCCGCACATACTCCGAGGGGGACCGACCGTTGCCACGTAAAGCTTACATATTGCGCGAACGCCCCTTTGCAGCGATGCGCAACAGGAGTCCTAATCAATCTTAGAAGGGTATGTCGTCATCCACACGCCCCGACATTTTACTGGATGGGCCTCGTGTGTGGTCCGTCAACAAATTTGGCTTCGGAGCCGCCTCCAGACGCAAAACCTCCGCTTCCTCCCTTTCCTTATCTTGGCCAATTAGGTGCATAATGGTGGTCACAGCGTTCGGGGCATCTGCAAGGAATGCAGTAGTTCCCCCCACTCCAGCGGCCAGGAATACAAGTGCAGAAAAGGCAGCACCGTATCCCAGTCGCTCCTTGTGAAGTTCAGTACGAAACTCCTCGATCTTCGCCAACAGCCTACGCTTTTTGGTGTCCTCAAGTTGACTATTTGATACCGCGTCACGGAGCTTTGAAAGCTCACTCTCTATGATACCCTTAGTTCTGTTTGCCAGCCTAACCGAGCGCCCGTCTTTACCAGACGAATTTCTTAGCCTGATCTTCGCGACTATGCCGCTGACCACGCGAGTGAATTCCTGAACATCCTTCTGAACGCTATCGAAACGGTCAACATATTGGACGCCCTCCACTCCTAACTCTTCGGCAGCGGCTGTTACTATCGTCATGTACGAGGTGCGCACCAAGGAGTCGAAATCATCAGGCGTTTCGTGAGAAATTGCTTCAAGCATGTTTCTTCGACATATCTGCTCTATCGCCACGAATTTCAGGTGAGGGTCAGAAGGCAGACGCTCGTAGTCGGCCTCGGAGATCAGATCAAAACTCATGTCCAAAGTTTTCCATCATTGCGAGAAGTTCGATCATGATAGATTTCAACTGAGTCGTCACGTGGCCAAGGCACCAGCGATTACCAAGTCCAGCACCACCCCTGCCATCGTCCTTAAGATGGCCGCTACGTTTGTAGGGGCTTATGGAGCATACTACGGGTGGCATTGGGAATGGCAGTGGGCTGGCCTTTGTTCTTCCCAGGCTTTGCCCTTATGTTCGTTTCTGGGCTATTCTCTGCGATAGCTGCCGTCGCATGTAACCTACTGAAGTCTCGTTCCCTTAGGATGTGGCGCCGAGTTTCGCTATCAACGGGCTGGGCAGAGCGGAAGGTTGGGCGACAAAGGACAACGAGGGCAGCAGCGGCTTCAACGTCGCTCGCCACCCCATCAAACCTTCTCCGTCTTCCTAACCTTCTTCCCCTTCTCCACCGGCGCATCCGGCGTCGGCGCCAACAACTTCCGCAACGACGCAATCTTGTCCTTCACCAGCGGGCGGAAGCGGGTGGCGCGGTAGGGCATGTCGGCGGCGCCGTAGCCTTCCGGGCCGTCGTCATTGCCGCGATGGATCTCCTCGAGCTTCACGCCGATGAAGGTGCCGTCGACATAGTGCGTGTATTCGCCGACCCAGCGGATCGTGTAGATCGTTCCCTTGCGGATCAACTGGTCGATGCTGACATGCTTGAACGTGTCATTGATGCAGACGACCTTCTGGCCCACATGGAAATCGTAGCTCACTCTGCTCTCCTTGGATCGACAGGGACCACCTTGCCCTATCGCCGGGACGCCAGCATAGCCGCATATCAGCGTGAGAGTAAACGTGACGAATGCCGCAGCCCGGATCTGCGGCGCCGCAAACAGCGATGGAGCGAACGTCGACAAGCCTCGGTGAAGGCCGAAGATTGCGCCGTTCATTGCCTAATGGCTACCGGCGCGCGGACCGATTCGTTGGTGTGACATCCGCCCTACTCCGCGATAGGGCAGCAACCTTCAAGCTTCCAACCAGCTATTGCGACTTTTGAGGATCGTCCGCCGGATTGATATATTTGATCCCCCAGGGGCCATTGGTAGTGATCTGGAGGACAGTCTCCTCGTTGAAGTAAACGAAATGCGCCGTGCCGGGCGGCAACGCGAAGAAACTGCCCGCAGGCAGTGGCTTGGTGGCGCTCCGATCGGCGGTCTTGCCCATTCCAAAATTGATCGTCCCCGATATTATCGTGACAACCTCATCGCCAGGATGCGTGTGCGGTGGGATCGCATAGCCGGCTGGCACTTTGAGCCGCAGGGCAAATAAGCCTTTCTTCATGGGATCGCCGAACAAGACCGCCGCTTGTGCTCCAGCAGGAAGCACTTTGGGGGCTGGGCCCCACTTGACTTCATTGGGAACCACCAGTGTGTGTGCCTGCTCTGCCCAGGCAAAGGAAGCGATTCCGCAAAATCCGATCCAGCCGATTGCAAGTATCGACGCGATTTTCATGACAACCTCCCTGTGTCGCCGGGCCTTCCGCCTCGGCTGCACGCTGGGGCAGGCTCGCGAACAGTTCAGAATAAGACCGCCTACCATTCCGAGCAAGGTTCCCCCGGGTCATCCAATCGGATTACGGGCCCTTTCGACTTGACAACTCCCCCACAATTTAAAGACTGCACCCACCCAAATCGGCACACTGGAACGTCATTTCCATGCTTATCTCCACCGCATCCCGAGCCCTTCGGAGGCAATGATCGCTCATGCCCACCCTCCGCCTCATCGCTGACGATCTGACCGGCGCGCTCGACACGGCTGTCGAATTCGTCGGCGTCTATGGACCGATCGAGGTGCAGCGGGAAGATGCGTTTCCGGCAAGCCTGCCGGATTGCCTTGCGATCGATAGCGGCACCCGCGAGAAAACGGCCACCGAAGCGGCTGCCATCGTCGGCCACATCGCGCCGCTGCTGGAGGGGGCCGATCTTGCCTTCAAGAAGGTGGACAGCCTGTTTCGCGGGCCTTGGGCGGCGGAACTGGCGGCCTGCTTTCGGCTCGGCCACTGGCGGCATTGCATTCTGGCGCCGGCCTTTCCGCATCACGGGCGGCACACGCGCGGCGGGCGGCAGGTGCTGTTTGCCGGGAAGGACGCCTGGCGCGATATCAGCGGCGATCTCGTCGCTCATTTGAGAGCGGAGGGCCTGCCGGCCTTCAACACGGCGCTCAGTCACCACCAGGTCGATGCCGGAGAACCCATTCCGGATGGCATCCATGTTTTCGACGCCCATTCGGATGACGACCTCGACGCCGTCATCGCATGGGTATCATCTGAGCTACAGGGACCGGTTCTTTGGAGCGGCACCGGTGGGCTGGCGCGCGCCCTGGCGCGCAATATCGATTTGGCAACGCATCGCCGCCCTCCTCCCGAAAAGGACGCGAGCGAAGAGCGGCCCGCGCCCACTGTCCCCGTTTCGCGCAGGCTGCAAAGACCGGTGCTCGGCCTGTTCGGCTCCGATCAGCCGATCACGCTGGCGCAACTCCAGGCCTGCGGCCCCAATTGGCTGAAGCTTGCGGAAGGCGCCAGCGCCGATGCGGTCGACAGACAAATCCAGCAAAGCGGCGTCGCCATGGTCAGCCTCGATCTGCCGACCGGGCTCGAACGCGACGATGCGGATCGAGGCGACCTTCGGCGGCATAGCCAACGCATTGCCGGCGCCGGCCACATTGATTGTTGCCGGCGGCGAAACCTTGCGGAACCTTTGCGCAGCACTCGACGTCACCGCCCTCAGCCTCACCGGCCAGGCCGCACCCGGCCTGCCCCGCTCCACGATCGTCGGCGGCCCCTGGCAAGGCACCACGGTGATCTCGAAGTCCGGCGCATTCGGAGGCCCCACCCTATGGCGCGATCTCTTGAGTGAAAACGCGCTGATTGCCGGAGGAGAAGAACCATGACGCGGCACCTGGCAATCACCATGGGCGACCCCGCCGGCATCGGCCCGGAAATTATCGTCAAGGCCGCAGCCCGGCTGAAAGGCAGGCTCGATGAAAGTAAGCTTAAACTTACAATAATCGGCAGCGGCCCAGCCCTGCGGCTCGCCGAACGGCAGCTCGGCCTCGATATAGAAATTCCGGAAGCCCGGATGGAAGACGACTGGCCGAACCTCTGCTTCATTCAGGCCGATATGGAGGGCGAACCGATTCTGCCGGGCCGGCTTTCTGCCGATGGCGGCCGCATGGCTTTCAAGGCGATCGAGAAGGGCGTTCAGCTCGCCATGACCGGCAAGGTCGGCGGCATCGTCACTGCACCGCTCAACAAGGAAGCGCTGAACAAGGCCGGCTTCCATTATGCTGGCCATACCGAGCTGCTCGCCGAACTCACCGGCGCCCGCGGCTCGGTGATGATGCTGGCCCATGGCAATATGCGCGTCAGCCACGTCACCACCCATGTCGCGCTGGAGGATGTGCCGAAGCGCCTGACGCCCGAGCGGCTGCGCCTTGTCATCGACCTGACCGACAAGGCACTCAAGCGCCTCGGCATCGCCAAGCCGAAAATTGCCGTGGCGGCGCTCAATCCACATGCCGGCGAAGGCGGCCTCTTCGGCCGGCAGGATATCGACATTTCCGCGCCGACGATCGCAAAGGCTGTCGAAGATGGGCTGGATATCGTCGGCCCGGTCCCCGGCGATACCGTCTTCGTCAAGCTGCGCGCCGGCCAATATGACGCCGTCGTCGCCATGTATCACGATCAGGGGCATATCCCGGTCAAGCTGCTGGGCTTCGAGATCGACCCGGCGACGGGAAAATGGATGGACCTCTCCGGCGTCAACATCACCCTCGGCCTGCCGATCGTCCGCACCTCTGTCGACCACGGCACGGCATTCGACATCGCCGGCAAGGGGATCGCCAATGAGCGCAGCCTGATCGAGGCGATCGAGTTTGCGGAACGGCTGGCAGCCAATCGATGAGATTGTCAGGCACGCTCTCCGATGCCGCAACGTCGTGCCTGTGCCCCTCACTCTAGCCCTATCCCCGCAAGCGGGGCGAGGGGATGACAATCAGCTAGTCTCTCGCTGGAAATTAAAGTCCCTCATAAAAATCTTTCCTCCCTTGTCGGCATTTCCCCTTTCCATCCGTCCTCTGGTCAACCCAACCCGAAAGAGGAGAAACGCCGTTGTCCAAGATTGCTCCATGCCTGTGGTTCGAGCGCGAGGCCGAGGAAGCCGCGACATTCTATGTCTCGCTATTTCCGGATTCACGCATCGATCACGTGCAGAAGAACCTTGTCGATACGCCGGCCGGCAAGGCCGATAGCGTGCTGGTCGTCGACTTTACGCTGGCGGGTCAGCGCTTCATGGCGCTGAACGGCGGCATACGCTTCGAATATACCCATGCGATCTCGCTGGCGGTGGATTGCAAGGATCAGGCAGAGGTCGACCGGCTGTGGGATGGTCTTGCCGACGGCGGCGAAATCGAGCAATGCGGCTGGCTGAAGGACCGCTATGGCGTCTCCTGGCAGATCGTGCCGAGCGTGCTCAGCAAGCTTCTGTCCGATCCCGATCCCGTCAAGGCCGCGCGTGTCATGCAGGCCCTGATGCAAATGGTGAAGCTCGATATTGCCGGCCTGCAGAAGGCCTATGAGGGCTAGTCGGCAAAGTCTCCAACTTGGAGTTCCCGGTCGCCGCCCATGGCTGCGCCCGGGAGAAATCGGCTGCCGTCAGGCGTTCGATGGCCTGCAACTGGATGCAGTTCGGCACCCCTATGGCGCCATCGGCGAACAAACATTCATCCGTCGCAAAACGCTCCAACGCCAAGAATCGCGTTGGTCGCGCCAGGGCATGACTACTCGTATCGCCTTGTTTTTCTTAACCTTGACGTAAATCCTGCCCTCCGACGCGTCTTGCGCCTGGCCATCCGTTGGACTAGCGTTGCGCTACCGCCCTAAAATGGCGGGATTCTTGAAATATTTTCAAAAGATTATGCCGTCGTGTTTGGTGTAGGCGGATGTCCATGACCGGACTAATCGATCAACTTTTCGGCAGGAGAGCGGCGAAGTCCATTGAACCGCGATCCCGCATTGATCTGACAGCGGAAGGCTACACAGCCATCTATGCGCTGAGCGACATTCATGGCTGCTACGACGCGTTGATCGAAGCGGAAAGGCATATCGTTGCGGATGCCGTCACGATCCCCGGCCGGAAACTCCTAATGTTCCTCGGCGATTATGTCGATCGTGGTCCGCGATCGAACGACGTGCTGCAGCATCTGTGCGAGCCGCCACCTGTGGGCTTTGACCGCTATATCCTTTGCGGCAATCACGACGATGTCTTCCTGAAATTCCTGGACGATCCGCGCGCCAACAGCCATTGGCTCGAGTTCGGCGCCGTACAGACACTCGCCTCCTATGGCGTCGACGTGGAATATCTGCTGCTCGAAGAAGGCAGGAGCATCGAAGAACTCTGCGAAACCGTTCTTCAGGCCATGCCGCCGGCGCATGTCGAATTGCTGCGCTCGCTGCCGATCGCCATCATCATCGGCCCCCTCCTCTTCGTCCATGCCGGCATCCGGCCTGCCATACCGCTGGAACAGCAGACCGACGAAGACCTGATCTGGATCCGCGACCCCTTCCTCTCCGAAGGTCCGCAATTGCCGGTGCTGGTGGTGCATGGCCATACGCCGACCGCGCAGCCCGACTTTGGCAACCATCGCATTGGCATCGACACGGCCGCCGCCATGGGCGGAAGCCTGACGGTGCTCAAGATCGCGGCGGGCGAATGCTCGATCCTCACACAGACCTTCGAGCCACGCCGCTGAAATAAAAAAAAGCCCCGGCACAAGCCGGGGCCCCTTTCACGCTTTGCCCGCGCTTTTTATTCCGCTGCCATAGCCGGTGGTAGATGATGCACGGCGTCGTTGCCCTCCTGCTCTTCGACCGGCTGCTGTCCTTTCTTCTTCGGCTCACGACCGAAGAAGAGCGCATAGCCCGCCGGCAGCACGAAGATGGTCAGCACTGTGGCAACCAGGATGCCGCCCATCATGGCGTAGGCAAGTGGACCCCAGAAAACGCCGCGCGAGATCGGGATCAGCGCCAGCACCGCCGTCAACGCCGTCAGCATGATCGGCCGGAAACGGCGGACGGCCGAGCCGATAATCGCTTCCTTCCGGTCCATGCCCGCCGCGATGTCCTGATCGATCTGGTCGACGAGGATGATCGAATTGCGGATGATGATGCCAAGCAGCGCGATGACGCCGAGGATCGCCACGAAGCCGAAGGGCGCGCCGCTGACCAACAGGGCACCGGCTGCACCGATGATGCCGAGCGGACCGGTGGAGAGCACCAGCATCGCCTTGCCGAAGTGCTGGAGCTGCGCCATCAGCAGCACGACGATGATGACGAGCATGATCGGTGCCTTGGCGGCGATCGAGGCCTGGCTTTCGGCGCTGTCTTCGGCACCGCCCTGGATCTCGATCTTGTAGCCCGCCGGCAGGCTGTTTCTGAGATCGGCCATGTCGTTGTAGAGCTTGGCCGTCACGTCGTTCGACTGAACATTGTCGGGAAGCGTCGCCCTAACCGTGATCGTCGGCAGGCGGTCGCGGCGCCACTCGATGCTCTGCTCCATGACGGGCACGACCTTTGCGACCTGCGACAGCGGCACGAAACCGCCGGAGTCGGTCGGGATATAGATGGAATTGACGGAGGTCAGCAGGTGGCGGCTGGCCTCCGGCTCCCGTGCAACGATGCCGACGGTCTCCTCGCCCTCACGATAATTGTCGAGGGTGACGCCGGACATCGAGGCCTGCAGCATCTGGCGGATACGCTGCGAGGTGACGCCGAGTGCACGGGCGCGGTCCTGATCGATCACCAGCTTCATGGCCGGCACCGGCTCCAGCCAGTCGTCATGAATGGCGCCGAGCAGCGGGTTCTGCGCGAAGCGCGCCTTCACCTCGTCGGCGATATGGCGAACCTCCTGCCGGTCCGGACCCATGACACGCAACTGCACCGGCCAGCCGGTCGGCGGACCGAGGAACAGGCGGTCCACCTTGGCGCGGACCGAGGGGAAGTCGGCGGCAAGCATGCTGCGCAGCTTGACGATCAATCGCTCGCGCGCCGGCTCGTCCTTGGCCATGACCAGCAACTGGGCATAGTTCGGGTTGGTGAGCTGCTGATCGAGCGGCAGGAAGAAGCGCGGGGCACCTTCGCCGACATAGGTGGCGATGAACCGCTTGTCGGGATCATCGGCCATGCGGGCCTGCAACCTCTGCGCCTGGCGTTCGACTTCCTTAATGCTGGTGCCTTCCGGCAGCCAGAGATCGACCAGAATTTCCGGACGCGAAGACTGCGGGAAGAAGTTCTGCGGAATGAACTGGAACGACCACAAGCTGCCGACGAAGGCGGCGAGCGTCAGAAGCAGCACGATGACGCGATGGCGCACGGCCCAGCTCACCGACGACCGCAGGCGGCGGTAGAAGCGCGTATCGAAGACGTCGTGATGCTCGCCGGCATGATGCCGCTGCTTCAGGATCATATAACCGAGCCAGGGTGTGAAGTAGACCGCCACGAACCAGGAAATCACCAGCGCGATACCGACGACATAGAAGAGCGTGCGAACGTATTCACCGGCCGTCGACGCGGCGAAGCCGACTGGGATGAAGCCCGCCGTGGTGATCAGCGTACCCGTCAGCATCGGAAAGGCGGTCGAGGAATAGGCAAAGCTTGCCGCATCGAGCTTGACCAGCCCCTCCTCCAGCTTGCGTTCCATCAATTCGACCACGATCATCGCGTCGTCGACGAGGAGGCCGAGCGCGATGATGAGGGCGCCGAGCGAGATACGCTGCAGGTCGATGCCGAGCTCGTACATGAGCGCGAAGGTCGCCGCCAGCACCAGCGGAATGGCGATGGCGATCACCAGGCCGGAGCGCCAGCCGATCGACAGGAAGGAGACGATCAGCACGATCACCAGCGCTTCGCCGAGCGCATGCATGAACTCGCTGATGGCGTCCGTCACCACTTCCGGCTGGTTGGAGATCTGGTCGACCTGCACGCCGACCGGCAGCGATGCCTCGAAACGCTTGTAGGTCTCCTCCACCGCCTTGCCGACGTCGGTCACCTTGTTGCCATTGGCCATGACGACGCCGAGCTGGACGCTCTCGTGACCGTTATAGAGGAACTTGGCCGTGTAAGGATCCTGTAGCCCGGCGCTGACCGTCGCTATATCGCCGAGACGCGTCACCTGGCCGCCGGCGGTCAGCCGGAGATTCTTGATATCCTCAATCTTGTTGACGTCCCCCTCGACCGAGATGCGAACCGAGCGCGTGCTGGTATCGACGGTGCCGGCCGGATCGACATTGTTCTGGCCGACGATCGCGTTCTGCAGGGCGGTCAGCGTCAGGCCGCGCTCGGCCAGCACCTTGGAGGAGACATCGATATAGATCTGCTCGGGCTGATCGCCGATGATCACAGCCTTCTCGACGCCGGGCGTCTCGAGCAGCATATCACGGGCCTGGATCGCGAATTTCTTCAACTCAGGATAGCTGTAGCCGGCACCGCTGATCGAATGCAGGGTGATGAAGGTATCGCCGAACTCATCGTTGAAATAGGGGCCGAGCAGGCCGGAGGGCAGCGTGTTGGCGATATCGCCGACCTTCTTGCGCACCTGATAGAAGGCGTCCTTCACCTGTTCGGTGTTAGTGTTGCCCTTGATCTGGACGGTGGTGATGGCAAAGCCGGCGCGGGTATAGGATTTAACCCAATCGAGATGCGGGGTTTCCTGCAGCTTGCGCTCGATCTTATTGACCACCTGGTCTTCCATGTCCTGCAGCGAGGCGCCAGGCCAGATGGTCTGCACGACCATGACGCGGAAGGTGAAATCCGGATCTTCCTTCTGGCCCATGTGCGTGAGCCCAAGCGCGCCGGCGATGATGATCAGCGCGAACAGGAAGCGCGCGATGCTCGGATGGCCGATCGCCCAACGCGACAGGTTGAAGCGCTTCTTTTCGTCGGAGGTGCTGTTGATAATCATTGTCCCGCCCCTCGATCCTTTCAGCGCACGATATCGGCAGCCGCGGCGCTGCCATGTGTCTCAGCCGAAGCCTGCTGCCCGGTCGGCACCTTGACCTTCATGTTCTCGCTCATGAATTGCGTGCCGGCGGCAACGACGACATCGCCGGCCTTCAGGCCATCGGCGACACGCACGCCGTCATCGGCAAAGTCGGCAACCTTGACGCTGCGGGAGTGCACGGTACCGGCACTGCGGTCGACCAACCAGACGATCTGCTGACCGTCCTTCTCCGCAAGCGCGCTGAGCGGAATGGAGACGAAAGGCCGGGTATTGTCGGCCAGCGCCTCGATGGTCGCGGTCATGCCGAGCAGCACGCGCGGATCGTTGGGCAGGCTGACGCGGACCGCAAAGGTACGCGACTGCGCGTCGGCGCTTCCGGATACCTCACGCACCTTGCCGTCCAGCACCAGCGCATCGTCGGACCAGAAGCGCGCCTTGACGTCCTTACCGACCTTGAATTGCGCAATATCCATTTCCGGGACAGCGATCTGCGCTTCCTTCTCGCCGTCGACGGCAACGGTGATCACGGGCGTGCCGGAGCCGACCACCTGGCCGACATCGGCATTGATGGTCGTCACGATGCCGTTCATGTCCGAGGTCAGATCGGTATAGGCGACCTGGTTCTTCGCTTCCGCCAAGGCCGACACGGCGGAATCGCGCGTCGATACGGCTTGGTCATAGGAAAGCTCGGCCTGTTCGAGCTGCGATTTCGGGGACACGTTCTTGTCGAAGAGCTGCTGCGCGCGATTGCGGGCAAGCTCCGTGGTCTGCACCTGCTTCTCGGCCGCATCGAGATCGGCCTGGGAGCGGCGCACGGCTAAAGCGTAATCGGTGGAGTCGATGCGGGCGAGCACGTCGCCGGGCTTGACCTTCTCGCCGATATCCACCTTGCGCTCGACGATCTTGCCGTTGACCCGGAAGCCGAGGTTCATATCCGTCCGCGCCTTGACCGCACCGGAATAGTCGAGCTTGCGCGTCGTATCCGCCTGGGCGATCTCGACCACTTTCACCGGCCGGATCACCTCCGCAGTCTCTTCTTTCTTCTCGTTGCAGCCCGAAAGCGTGAGCGCAACGGCAGCAAAGACGGCAGCGCCGGCAGCGGATCGTATGTTGGTCGTCAGCGAAACCATGTCGCTCTCCTTGATCAAACGGCTTTAGTCAAATGCAATGCAAAGGCGCGTGGATCATCCAATGCGCGTACTACTATTTCTTTAGCGCTCTGATAGCAAATTCGATAAGATCGTCCGGTTCCGCCCGGTTCGTCTTCGCAAGACATTGCGCGACCATTTGCGGGTGGCACAAAATGATTGTCGCCGCGCCGAAGCATTTCGAGGCGGCGACTGGATCCTGTTCGAAAAACTCACCGGCGGCGATGCCTTCGGCGATGATCTCAGCCATGAGGTCGTGGATCCGATCGATGTGTTTTTCGATGACATGCCAATCGCGCTCGATGGCGACGACGACCATCTCATGCACCTTCTGTTCGTCGAGCATCGTCTCGAGCGTCAACTTGTATTGGGCATGGACATAAGTGCGCAGCCGCTCGGAAGCGCTGATCGGCATGTGACGGATGTCGTAGGCCATCTTGTAGCTCAGCGCGAGCATGCGGCCGCACAGGGCCTGGTGGATTTCCGTCTTGGACGCGAAGAACCGATAGATATTCGCGGTCGACATACCGAGATCACGGGCGATATCGGCAACCGTCGTCTTGCTATAGCCGTAGTGGCGAAACAGTTTTTCGGCGGAATCGAGAATCCGCGTTACGTTCTCCTGACGTGCAAGATCGGCGCTAACCGCAGAAGGATCGAGCATTGGGTTGCTTCCGATTTACGAGTGACGATTTTTAATTTTCGTCACTCGTAAATCATCAAGGCTCAAATGTCAAGAAGCCGCTCCGCGAAACGAGGCGGTTGAGACGCTGTCGATGGAGTCAGATTGCGATAATTAGATACGCAGAAGCGACGGCTGGAAACGGCGGACGCTGAGGAAGCCGACGATCAGGAACGCGAGCAGCAACACGGTCTGTACGGCGAGGATCGGCGGCTCGTTCCCCATGGGTGCCAGCGTATTGAGCAATGGAATTTTCTGGAAGGACTGAACGATCAGCACAACACAATTGAGATAGAGCATCAGCAGGCTGCCGACGATGAAAACAAGCCGCCAGATACCGGCCATCCGCTGCCTGTAGCGGGCGATTGCCGTCGGAATGAAAAGCAGAACGGTGATGATGCCGAATACGATGCCGGGCGTAATGCCGTTGAAAGGAAAGAGGAATCCGGTCAAACTCGTGAGCAGAATGGTGACCATGTAGACAAACGTGGAGCGCTCATGGCGCTTCACGGAAATCAATCCCTCTGCGACGACGATGCCGGCAGCGATGGCGATCAGGCTGATAATGACGTGAATCAACGTGAGTCCGGACATTCTGCAATCCCCTTTTCGCAATGCATTTTCCGTGAAAAGGATAGTCCGGGCCCTGGATGCGGGATTGTACATTTACGGCGGAATATGAGCGCACTATCCCGCATTTTCCAAGCCTCTTATGCGGGATCAGATTAATCCCAAGGCCCGCTCTCAGAGTTGACCTGTCACCATCTGCATGATGAGCGTGATACGTTGAGCCCGGAAAGCGGGTCTTATCCTGCCGTGACGTTCAAGCTCCGCCAGACCATGAAGTGCCGCCCAAAAAGTTTCGGTAGCCGTATCCACATCCTGGGAGAACGGCGCGATCACCGTCGCCATGGCTCGGAAACCATCGCGAAGTTGAGCTGGCGTGTCGGATCTGGCGAAGCGGAGGCCAGTCGGCAGGACGAACATCGCCTCGTACATCGCAGGGCGAGCGAAAGCGAAATCGAGATAGGCGACTGCGATGTCTTCCACTCGCTCCTTTGATGTGGATGATGGCCGGATCGCGGCGCGGAGCATCGCAGCCAATTCGCCGAAGCCTTCGAGCGCAACCGCTCCGACGATCTGGTCGCGATTTTCAAAATGCGAATAGAGAACTGGCTGACTGTATTCTATCTCCTCGGCGAGGCGCCGGATCGTGACGGAAGCCCAGCCGTCGCGTTCCGCGATCGTCCTCGCAGCGACGACGATCCTCCGTTCACGTTCGGCCCGTTCTCGAGTCTTGCGTTCGCTGATACCCACCCGTGCCTCAATCTTCATGCGCGCGATTTTCCTGATGCAAAACTATCAAAAGGAACATTGATTGACAAACTAGCAGTGCTAGATTAAATGACGTCGCTACACAGAAGAGATCAACGGGTGTTCCAATGAACATTTTCACAGGCGCAACATCGCTCGATACAATCCTCGTCTGGCTGGCCGCCGGGGCGTTTCTCGTCGGCGCTATCGTCAATGCGAGTGGACATCCGAAAATCCGCGCGGGTTTCGTGCGACTTGGATTTCCTTTCTGGTGGTGCTGGGTCACAGCCGCCTTCGAGCTTGCAACGGCGGTGCTCTTGATAACAGCCGGCACCCGATATATCGGGGCGGCGTTGGGCGCTTGCATTATGCTCGCCGCGATCGCTGCCATTGTCCGTATCCGGAACTATCGAGAGCTCCCGCCACCTTTCGTGTTCCTGTTGCTGCTGGCACTGGCAAGTGTTAGCGGCCAAGTCTGAATATCTCGCGGCAACGAAACCTGACGATGCAAACAGGATGGGATCGTACATCGCGCCGATGGCGCAAAGCGATGCCGACGCAGCCCAGGGCGAAATGTCGATCGGCGACCTGGAAACTGCTCGCGCTCACGGCGAGTACGTAGCACGAGTTGCGCTGCGGTTCGCATCGGCTCATGCCGTCCGATGCCGTGCCCTAACGCCTGGCATGTAAAAAGCGCCGCACCATCAGCACGGCGCTCTCCATCGAAAGGATGCTCAGGCGGCGTGCACTTCCAGAGAGATCGGAACGGAAGCAAGCGCCTTGGAAACCGGGCAACCGGCCTTGGCCTTGTTGGCGAGTTCGGTGAATGTGGCTTCGTCGGCGCCGGGGACTTTGCCGGTCAGCGTCAGATGGATAGCGGTGATGGCAAAGCCGCCTTCGACGCTTTCAAGCGTGACCTTGGCGGTCGTTTCCATGCTTTCGGCGGTGAAACCGGCTTCATTGAGGATCAGCGACAGAGCCATGGTGAAGCAGCCGGCATGGGCCGCACCGATCAGCTCTTCCGGATTAGTGCCGGGCACGCCTTCGAAGCGGCTGGCAAAACCGTAGGGATAGTGATTGAGCGCGCCGCTCTGGGTCGAGATCTGACCCTTGCCGTCCTTCAGACCGCCGGACCACTGGGCCGAACCTGTACGATTGATCTGCATGCCGTCCTCCTAGTCGTTGATTGAACGCCGGGAAAGAGCCCTTGCCCTCCCCGCAATGGCCGTAGGAGGCAGCACCAGAGCGGCCTGCGTTCGCTGGAACGCATAGTCGCTTGAAAGCGGGATGCTCTGGGCTGCCTCAATCGACAATATAATGCTCTATCCGCCGAAGACGACAGCGCTGTAACAATTAACCTCTGGGGCTCTGGTCAACCCTTGGCTATCCCCTCGCCCGTCCCGCCGCGGCCGAGCGAATATTGTCCAGCGTCACCGCGATCAGCAGGATCGAGCCAAGGACGAGATATTGATAGAAGGCTGGAATATTGAGGAGATTCATGACGTTCTGGGCAATGCCCATGATCAGCACGCCGACGATGACGCCGCTCATCGAAGCCCGGCCGCCTGCCAGCGATACGCCGCCGAGCACGCAGGCCGAGATGACCAGCAGCTCCAGCCCAATCGCCGCATTCGGCTGCCCGGAGGTGATGCGCGAGGACAGGAGGATGCCGGCGATGGCGCAGATGAAGCCCTGCAGCGTGAAGATCCAGATCCGCATCGTGGCGACGTTCACGCCCGCCAGCCGCGAAGCCTCCGGATTGCCGCCGATCGCCAGCGTATTCTTGCCAAAGGTGGTGCGGTTCAGCACGAAGCCGAACAGGAGGAACAGGATCACCATGATCCAGATCGGCGTCGGAATGCCGAGAAAGGTCGAGAGTGCCAATTGATAGAAATTCGGATCGTTGATGCCGACCGCGCGGCCGTCCGAGGCGATCAGCGCCAGACCACGGACGATCTGCATGGTGGCAAGCGTCGCGATCAGCGCATTGATGCGCAGCTTGGCAATGAGCGCACCGTTGACGAGGCCGACGATCGCGCCGCACACGAGCGCCGCCAGCAGGCCGAGAATGATGGAGCCTGTGACGTTCGAGGCCATGACCGCGATCATGCCGCAGAAGGCGACGGTCGAGCCGACGGAAAGATCAAAATCGCGTGATGCCAGGCAAAACATCATGGTGCAGGCAACGATGCCGATCGTGACAACCGATTGCAGCAGGCCGATCATGTTGCGCTCGGTCAGGAAATTCGGAACCGTCAGCGACACGATGACGAAGGCCACCGCGAAGATGACGACGAGGCCCTGTTCGCCGAGGAGTATTTTTTTCAAGGAAGACATCGTCACGATTTCCCTAGTCAGAATGTGCTTGCGGCGTTTTTGTCCGGCAATGCGGCGGTGAGGATCTGGTGCTCGTTGAAATTCGCCCGCGTCACATCGGCAGCGACCTTGCCGCCGCACATCACCATGATCCGGTCTGAAATGCCCATGACCTCCGGCAGTTCGCTGGAGATGACGACGATCGCCATGCCGCCGGCTGCCAATTCATAAAGGATTTCATAGATTTCCGATTTTGCTCCGACATCGATGCCGCGCGTCGGCTCATCGATGACCAGCACCTTGACGCCCTGTTCGGACAGCCAGCGACCGAGAATAACCTTCTGCTGATTGCCGCCGGAAAGATTGATGATGTCCTGCTTGCGCGACGGCGTGCGCACGCGCAGCCTAGCGATGAACTGATCGGCAAGGGCCGCTTCCTTGCGCGGGCTCAATAGGCCCAACGGCGAGAAGTGCCGCCGCGAGGAAATGGCGATATTCTCCTGGATCGAGCGGCCCTGGATGATCCCATCGAGCTTGCGGTCCTCCGGGCAGAGCACCATGCCGGCATGGATCGCTGCCTTGGGATTGTTCGGAGCGACCGTAACGCCATCGATAGTGACCGTGCCCTGATGACGATGATCGGCGCCGAACAACAGCCGTGCCATCTCGCTGCGGCCGGCGCCGATCAGGCCAAAGAAGCCAAGGATTTCGCCCCTACGGACGGAGAAATTGATCGGCGTCGGAAGTCTCAACCCTGAGAGCCCTTTGACCTCCAGCCGGACAGGCTCGAGCGGCCGCTCGCGCCAGCCCCAGATATTGCTGATCTCGCGGCCGACCATTTCGGCAATGATCTGCTCGCGCGTTACTTTCCTGATATCGGGATGGTGTGCTGCGAGCTTGCCGTCGCGCAACACCGTCAGGCCATCGCAGAGCCGGAAGATCTCGTCCAGCCGATGCGATACGTAGAGGATCACGGCGCCGTTCGATTTCAGTCGCTCGATCAGCGAAAACAGAATCTCGCTCTCGCGCGACGACAGCGACGACGTCGGCTCGTCCAGCGCGATGACACGGGCATCGACCATGACCGCCTTGGCGATTTCCACCATCTGCCGCGCGCCGATCGACAGCGATGACACCTTCGCCGCCGGATCGACATCGATGCCGATCTCCCGGAGCTTGGCACGCACGGTGTCGATGAGCGTCTTGCTATTGATGATGCCGGCTTTGGCCGGAAAGCGGCCGAGCCACAGGTTTTCGGCGACCGTCAGTTCCGGCACCAGTTGCAATTCCTGATGGATGACGGTGACGCCGGCGTGAAAGGCATCGCGCACCGAATGATAGTGCTGCTCCTGGCCGTCGATGGATATCGTACCCGCATCCGCCGCCTGATCGCCGGAAAGGATGCGGATCAACGTCGACTTTCCGGCGCCGTTTTCGCCCATCAGCCCATGCACGGCGCCTTTGACGACCGGAAAGGTGATGTTCGACAGCGCCTGAACGCCGGGATAGCTCTTCGAAATACCGTTGAATTCGAGAAAGGCCATGTTTCTCTCACTGGTAAAAGAGCCCGGCGGCAAAACTGCCACCGGGCCGCGATCATCCGGAGATGACGATCATTCGATACCGAGATCCTTGCGGACCTTCTGATAATCGCCGCGCAGCGCCAGCGAACCGGAGGTCAGCGTCAGCTTCGGCGGTTCCTTGCTGTTGGCGATCCAGTCGTACATATCGATCGCGGTTTCGTAGCCGTGACGCTTCGGCGATATGATGACGGTGCCGAAGAAGCCCGTCGGCTGCGGCTTCTTGAATTCGTTGATTGCCGAATCCGCGCCGCCGATGCCAACACCGACGACGTTGGCGGCGGGAATGCCGACCGATTCCGTCGCGCGGACAGCGCCGAGCACGGCTTCGTCGTTGAGGCCGAAGGCCACCCAGTATTTCACGTCGGCATGCTTGTTGAGCACGGTGGTCGCAGCATTGAGCGCTGCTTCCGTGTCGGTTTTGGCCTGTGGCGCGTCATAGATGTTCGCGGCCGGGAAACCGGCACCCTTCAGCACCGAAATAGCGCCTTCGACGCGGTCGACAGCGGTCGGAAGCTGGTCGTAGGAAACGCGGATCGCGCCGACATTCTTCATGTCCCAGCCGCGCTTCTTGATTTCATCGACAATCGCCTGGCCGACGCTCTCGCCGATCTTGGTGGCGGAAATGCCCATATGCGGCACGTCTTCCAGCGGCTTGCCGTCGGCGCCGACCAGACGGTCGTCAACCGTCATCAGCTTGAGCTGGTTGGCCGCCGCCTTGGCGACGATGCCAGGGCCGAGCTTCACATCGGGCGTGCAGATGATGAAGCCCTCCGCACCCTGGGCGCCGAGATTGTCGATCGCAGCCTGAACCTTTTCGCCATCCTGCGCGCCGATCTTGACGAGCGTGAAGCCCTTCTCCTTGGCGGCGATGTCGGCGAACTTCCATTCGTCCTGAAACCAGGGTTCTTCCGGTTGCTTGACCACGAAGCCGATTTTCACGTCTGCCGCCAAGGCGGAGGTGGCTGCGATGACCGCAACCGTACCAGCCAGAATAGCTGCTTTGAAAAAGCGCATGACTCTCTCCCAAAATTCGAAATGAAGCACACTGCCCTCCCTGGCAGTGCTTCTTGAATTATGATAAATCATCATACCAGTCAATTGCCAATGTATGATGATTATAATAGTGTGACTTTTGGCAAGGATGGCCCGCCAAACGCGCCGACGCTTATCGCCATGCGGAATAAATTCCGCTAAGCAGAGGCTCGGCCGCGCGGGAGAACGGCTGCGGAGAAGGCAATTGGATTCGTTTGAACAGCAAGAGCAAAGGCTGAACGGAGCGGCGGAGCGCCGTCCGCGCGTGCGCAAGAACGTCACGGCGGCGATCGCCGAGGACATCTGTTCCGAACGCTATCCTTCCGGCTCGCCCCTGCCGCGCGAAAACGATCTCTGCGATCTCTACGGCGTCAGCCGCACCGTCATCCGTGAATCCCTGAAGATCCTCGAATCGAAAGGGCTCGTGCGCGGCAAGCCGCGCATTGGCACCACCGTCTGCGATAAGGACGACTGGAATATCCTTGATCAGGACGTGCTAGAGTGGATGGGTCCTTATATCGCCGAATTCGATATTCTCGGCTGCATTCTCGAGGCGCGGCGTACCATCGAGCCGGTGGCCGCCGAATATGCCGCCGAGCGCGCCACCGCCCAGGAGATAGCCGATCTCGAAAAAGCCTGGCAGCAGATGCGCGATTCCGGCGATGATCCCGAACGCTTCACCGAAGCCGACGTGATGTTCCATACGGTGCTTTTGAGCGCCAGCCACAACCAGGTGTTCCGCCGCCTGTCGAGCGCCATCCATGCCGGGCTGAAATATGCATTGCATGCTTCGAATGTCGCGGTGGACAGCCGTGATGAGGCGATCGCCGTCCATGGCGATCTGGTGGAGGCGCTGCGCCTGCGCAACCGCACCTCTGCGCGCGACTGCGCCCATCGCATGCTCGATCTTGCCACCCGCGACCTTGCCGCCGCCGAAAAAGCGATCGGGCGGGTGGAGAAAAACAAGACCTGAAATCCCGAAATCCGCGGCCTGGCGCCGCTGATATGATCCAAAAGCCGAAACGGAAGCGTTCCCATGAAAATCACCAAATTGACCACCTATATCGTGCCGCCGCGCTGGATGTTCCTGAAGATCGAAACAGACGAGGGCATCACGGGCTGGGGCGAGCCAGTGGTCGAAGGCCGGGCTTTGACCGTCCAGGCCGCCGTGCACGAACTGGAAGACTATCTGATCGGCAAGGACCCCTTCCTGATCGAAGATCACTGGAACGTCATGTACCGCGCCGGCTTCTATCGCGGCGGCGCCATCCACATGTCGGCGCTTGCCGGCATCGACCAGGCGCTCTGGGACATCAAGGGCAAGGCGCTTGGCCAGCCGATCCATTCGCTGCTGGGGGGCCAGGTGCGCGACAAGATCAAGGTCTATTCCTGGATCGGCGGCGACCGCCCTTCCGACGTCGCCAACAACGCAAAGGACGTCGTCGCCCGCGGTTTCAAGGCGATCAAGCTCAACGGCTGCGAGGAAATGCAGATCGTCGACACCTACGACAAGGTGGAGAAGGCTGTTGAGACCATCGCCACCATTCGTGAGGCGATCGGCCCCTATATCGGCATCGGCGTCGATTTCCACGGCCGCGTCCATCGCCCGATGGCCAAGGTTCTCGCCAAGGAACTCGAGCCCTACAAACTGCTCTTCATTGAAGAACCCGTGCTCTCCGAAAATCGTGAAGCCCTGAAGGAAATCGCCAATCATTGCTCGACGCCAATCGCGCTCGGCGAGCGGCTCTATTCGCGCTGGGACTTCAAGTCGGTCCTGTCGGACGGCTATGTCGACATCCTGCAGCCTGACCTTTCCCATGCCGGCGGCATCACCGAATGCCGCAAGATCGCGGCGATGGCCGAAGCCTATGACGTGGCGCTGGCACCGCATTGCCCGCTCGGCCCGATCGCGCTTGCCGCCTGCCTGCAGGTCGACGCCGTCAGCTACAATGCCTTCATCCAGGAACAGAGCCTCGGCATCCACTACAACAAGGGCAACGACATCCTCGACTACATCTCCAACAAGGAAGTCTTCCACTATGCCGACGGCTTCGTCAGCATCCCGCAAGGCCCCGGCCTCGGCATCGAAGTGGACGAAGCCTACGTCATCGAGCGCGCCAAGGAAGGCCATCGCTGGCGCAACCCGGTTTGGCGGCATGAAGATGGCAGCGTAGCCGAGTGGTAAGAGTTCTCCTCCCATAAACGAAACGCCCCGAACTTCGGGGCGTTTTGTTTTCCAGAGCGGTTCAGCGTTTCACGGAATCGCTATCCCGCTCTATCCCTTTGTTTTTACGCATTCCGGACGGAAAACCGCTGCGCACTTTTCCTGGAATTGCTTTAACGAACATCCGCCCGCGCTCGCGGCCGCGTGTCATTGCGCTCCCAGGAGAAAATCGCCGGCGGTAGCGGATCCCGATCGCGGATGATATCCGCGCCTTTCTCGCCGATCATGATCGTCGGGCCGTTGGTGTTGCAGGAGGGCACGCGCGGCATGATGGAGCTGTCGCAGACGCGCAGGCCCTCGAGCCCTCGCACCTTCAGCTCGAGATCGACGACCGCCATGGCGTCCGTGCCCATCTTGCAGGTGCCGACGGGATGATGGTCGGTCTTGGCGTTGGCGCAGCCATAGTCGAACAATTGCGCCTCCGTTGTCAGATTGCCACCCGGCAGCCGCTCAGCCAGCACAAAGGGCTTCAGCGCATCCTGGCTCATGATGTCGCGGGCGATCCGTAGGCCTTCGAGCGACATCTTCATATCGTGCGGATCGCTCCAATAGTTCGGATCGATCAGCGGCGCGGCGGATGGGTCGGATGAAGAGAGCCGCACCGTGCCGCGCGAGCGCGGGTGCAGATAGGCGGAATTTAAAGTTACGCCGGCATTCTTCAGCCGCGCAACGCCGGCTTCGATGCCGGAGCCGAGGCCGAGATGGAACTGGATATCCGGCGAGCGGGCATCGGGATCGGCATACCAGAAGCCGCCGGTCTCGAAGAGCGACGAAGCGACGGGACCGGAGCGGAACAGCAGATATTGCAGTCCGGCCCAGAGCGTACGATGCAGCTTGGCGACATTGTCGTAGGTGTGGTCGCCGGTGCATTCCGAGATGACGAAAAGATCGAGATGGTCCTGCAGATTGCCGCCGACACCTGGCAGGTCGTGCGCGACCGGCACACCGACCGAGGTTAGGTGATCGGCCGGGCCGATGCCGGATTGCAAGAGCAGCTTCGGCGAACCGATGGCGCCGGAGGAGACCAGCACTTCCCGCTCCGCTCGGATGATCTCGGCGCCTTTGTCCGTCGCCACCTCTACACCGATAGCTCGGCGGCCTTCGAGAACAATGCGCGCCACCCGCGCACCGGTACGGATGGTCAGGTTCTTCCGATCCTTGATCGGCGATAGGTATGCCAGCGAAGCCGACGAGCGGCGGCGGTTGCGCTGCGTCAACTGATAGAAGCCGACACCCGCCTGCTGTCTGCCGTTGAAATCGTGATTATAGGGGATGCCAAGCTCCTGGCCGGCACGGATATAGGCATCGCAGATCGGCAACGCCGATACTGGCATGGACACGCCGAGCGGACCGCCATAGGAATGATAGTCATCGGCAAAGCGCTGATTGTCCTCGGCGCGTTTAAAGTAAGGCAGCACGCTGCGATAGTCCCAGCCTTCGCAGCCATCCTCGCGTGCCCAGAGATCGTAGTCGACAGCGTTGCCACGCGTGTAAAGCTGTGCATTGATCGAGGAGCCGCCGCCGATCACCTTCGCCTGCGTATAGCGCAGCACGCGGCCCTTCATATGCCTCTGCGGCACCGTCTCCCAGCCCCAGCTCGCCACCCCCTTGGTCATCTTGGCGAAGCCGGCCGGCATATGGAACAACGGATTCCAATCACCGCCGCCAGCCTCCAGCAACAGGACTTTCACCATGGGGTCTTCGCTCAGACGGTTGGCGAGTACGCAGCCCGCCGGTCCGGCGCCGGTGATGATGTAGTCGTAGCTCATTCCAGTCCTCAAATTTATCATGTTCCCGGCACGAGAACGCATTTCCCTCCTCCCGATGGGGCAAGGGTAAATCCTTCACAGCCGCCCGATCCCCAGCCCACCATCCGCGGGGATCACCGATCCCGTGGCAAAACCGAAGCCACCTTTGGCTAACGCCGCGACGATGCTGCCGACATCGCCCGTCTCGCCCCAGCGCTTCATCGGCACCAGGCCGCCATCGATCAATGCGTCGTATTTCTCCGAAACTTGCGCCGTCATGTCGGTGCGGATGATGCCGGGCCGCACCTCGAAGACGGCAATGCCGGTCTCGGCCAGTCGCAGCGCCAACCCCTGCGAGAAGGCCGAGAGACCGGCCTTGCTGATGCAATAATCCAACCTCTCAGGCGAACTCAGCGCTGCCGAGACCGAGGTGATGTTGATTACCGAACGCGACGGCGACATCTTCGCCGCGAGCATCGAACGAACGATCGCCTGGGTAAAAAACACCGTGCCGCGCAGATTGACGTCGATGATCCGGTCGAAATTTTCTGGCGCCAAATCAAGGAAATCGCCGCGCACGACGGGGCCAATGCCGGCATTATTGACCAGGCAATCGATCTCGCCCAAAGCCGCCCGGATCGTCTCGACGGTTCCCATGTGTCCCGAGAGAGCGGCAAGATCAGACTGCAGATAGATTGCCCGCCCGCCATTCCCCTTCAATTCCGCAAGTTCCGCCAACGGCGGCTCTACCTCGACACCGGTGATCGCCAGATCGAAACCGCTTCTCGCCAGCGCCCGCGCAATACCGAAACCGATCCCCTTGCGGCCGCCGGTGACGACAGCGATCGGGCGCCTAGCCTTCATGACCGAAGCTCCTCCCCCATGATATAATCGGCCACGCGCAACGCTTGCGCGGCCACGGTCAGCGCCGGATTCACCGCCGCCGAAGTCGGCAGGAAGCTGGCGTCGACCACGAAAAGATTGGGGTGATCGAAGGCGCGGCAGAAGACATCGAGCGGCGCGCTCGAGCCGTCATTGCCGATCTTGACCGTGCCGCATTGATGCGACGGTGTGCGCTTGTCGAAGGGACGTGACAGCACAATCGGGAATCCGGCCCTGCGCAGCACGCTCTTCAGCTTCTTCACCAGATCGAGATGCGCCTGCCAATTGGTGCGCACCCACTGCAGCACGATGCGGTCGCCGTCGACCGTGATCCGGCTTTCCGGCGACGGCAGATCCTCGCTCATGGCATAGAAATCGATGGCATGGGCGGAAAGCCTGTTCAGCAGCCATTCCGGCACAGTCGGCATATTCGCCTTGAGGATCGTGCCGGAAACGCGTCCCAAAAGCTGAACATTGCCGAGCGGCGGCCCGCCTTCGCCATCCGAGAGATAGAAGTCGTTGAAGCCGAAAGTCTTCTGATAGACCGAATCATTCCGATACCAGGGCGAAATCGCCAGCACGGCAGAGGAATTATGGTTCATGAAGTTGCGGCCGACCTGATCGGAGCGATTGGCAAGCCCGCGCGGATTGGCTTCGTCAGCCGATCTCAGCAGCAGCACCGCCGACTGCACCGCCCCGGCCGCAAGGATTACCAGCTTCGGCCGCACGACATGAGCTTCTCCATAGGCGGAATAATGCACCGCGGCGATCATCCGCCCATCAGCGGCGGCCTGGAGCCGCGTGACGCGCGCGCCGGTTTTCAGCTTGACGTTCGGATATTGCAGAGCCTTGGCAAGCGCCACCGTCTCGGCATCCATCTTGCCGTCGGCACTATGCGGATGCGCATCCCAGGGCGTACGGCCCTTGACAAGCCACTTGTCGATATCGACGCCCAACGGCAGCGAATGCGGATGCATGCCACTGTCCTTCAGTCGCTTGCGGACACTGGCGATTGCCGGCTCGTCGGGTACCGGTGGAAATGGATAGGGTTGCGAATGCGGCGGTTCCCAGGGATCGTCGCCGAGGCTGCCGCGCACCTGATAGAGCTGCTCCGCCTCGCTATACCAAGGCTCCAGCTCCTCATAAGGAAAGGGCCAGGCCGGCGACACGCCGTCCAGATGCCGCATCTCCTCGAAATCCTCGCGTCGGTAGCGGATCAGCACCGCACCGTAGAACTTCGAATTGCCGCCGACATTGTAGTAGTTGCCGGGATTGAACCCCTTGCCGTCCTTCTCGTACCAGGTCTCCTTCGGGCGGAAATGGCCGTGCAGGAAGATCGCCCGCTGGTCGCGGTTTTCCGGCCGATCCTCCAGCCGTTCGCCGGCCTCGAGAATCAGGATATTGGCGCCAGAGTCTGCAAGGCCGGAAGCGACGGTCGAACCGCCGATCCCCGAGCCGATGATGACGATATCCGGTTCTGCCATACCGCCGCTCACGCTATCCGAACCTGGCTCTGCGGATCGAAGAACACCGCCTTGTCGAGGTTGAAGGCAAGCCGTGTCGTCTGCCCGGGGGCAATGCGGGCATCTGCGCGCAGCCGCGCCACGACGGATTTACCGCCGAGGCGGACGATCGCGAAAGTATCCGAACCGGCCGGCTCGACCACCTCGATCAGGCAGTCTCCTTCGGCCAGCGAATGGGCATTGCGGTCCGCACCATCAAGGTCGGTCAGCGCCTCCGGCCGAATGCCGAAGATCACGTCCTTGCCGGCATGGGCGCCGAGACCCGCGCCGCTGCCGTTGACAGGCAGCTTCAGGGGGGCCGCGCCATTCGGTCGGTCGAGCGAGACCTGTAATCCGGACGGCCCGCTCTCCACCGTCGCGGTCAGCAGGTTCATGGCGGGCGAACCCATAAAGTCCGCAACGAAGGTATTGGCAGGGTGATTGTAGATTTCCGCCGGCGTTCCGAATTGCTGCAAAACACCGTCCTTCAGGACGGCGATCTTCGTGGCCAGCGTCATCGCTTCGATCTGATCATGGGTGACGTAGACGATCGTCGTCTTCATGCGCTGATGCAGGCGCTTGATCTCGGTGCGCATGTCGACGCGCAGCTTGGCATCGAGGTTGGAGAGCGGCTCATCGAACAGGAAGACCTGCGGATCGCGCACCAGCGCCCGGCCCATGGCGACGCGCTGGCGCTGGCCGCCGGAAAGCTGGCTCGGCTTGCGGTCGAGCAGATGGCCGATCTGCAGCATGTCGGCCACTTGCTTGATCGCCTTGTCGCGTTCCTCCTTCGGAACTTTGCGGATTTCCATGCCGAAGGCGATGTTGCCGGCAACCGTCATGTTCGGATAGAGCGCATAGGACTGGAACACCATGGCGATATCGCGTTGCGACGGCGCCAGGCCGTTGACCGAGCGGCCGGCAATGGCGATGTCGCCCGAGGTGATCGGCTCCAGCCCGGCAATTGTGTTGAGCAGGGTGGACTTGCCGCAGCCGGACGGGCCGACGAGCACGAGAAATCCGCCCTTTTCGATTTCGATATTGATGTCCTTCAGGATTTCGAGCGATCCATAGGACTTGCGCAGATTGGTGATTTTCAGGAAGGACATGGTCTTATCCCTTGACGGCGCCGGACATCAGGCCGCGGACGAAAAATCGGCCGGAGACGATGTAGACGATGAGGGTTGGCAGGGCAGCGAGGATCGCGCCGGCGAAGTGGACATTGTATTCCTTGACGCCCGTCGACGAGCTGACGAGGTTGTTGAGCGCGACCGTCATCGGCGTCGAACTGACGCCCGAAAAGGACGCGCCGAACAGGAAGTCGTTCCAGATATTGGTGAACTGCCAGATGACCGAGACGACGATGATCGGCCCCGAAGACGGCAGCAGGATGCGCCGGAAAATCTGGAAGAAGCTCGCCCCGTCGATCTGCGCGGCGCGGACCAGCTCGGTCGGAAAGGCCTCGTAATAGTTGCGGAAATAAAGCGTGGTGAAGCCGAGGCCGTAGACGATGTGGACGAGGATCAGCCCCCATATGGTCCCGGCGATGCCGAAGAAACCGAGGATGCGCGCCATCGGGATCAGCACGATCTGGAACGGGATGAAGCAGGAGAGCAGCAGCATACCGAAGAAGATTTCCGCGCCGCGGAAACGCCACTTCGTCAGCACATAGCCGTTCAGCGCGCCGACCATGGTGGAGATGGCGACGGCGGGCACGACCATCAGGATCGAGTTGATAAAAAAGGGCCTGAGCCCCGTCGGCTGCACGCCGATCTGCGCCGTCGACCAGGCCGATATCCAGGGCTCGATCGTCCAGGTCTTCGGCAGGTTCAGCATGCCGCCCTGGCGAATCTCTTCAAGCGGCTTGAAGGAATTGACCAGCATCACATAGAGCGGCAGCAGGTAATAGACGGCAAACAGGATCAGCGCCGCATAGATCAGCCCACGGGTCAGCTTGCCGTGCGAGATGGCGTTTTGCGGATTGGGGTTGCTCATGCGCGTTTCCCTCCGCCGATTTCCGAATAGAGATAGGGGATGATGATGGCAAAGATCATCGCAAGCATGATGATCGCCGACGAGGCGCCAATGCCCATCAGATTGCGGGTGAAAGTGTAGGAATACATGAAGGTAGCCGGCAGTTCGGTCGCCTGCCCCGGCCCGCCGCCAGTCAGCGCCACGATCAGGTCGTAGGCCTTGATGGCAAGGTGGGCGAGCACGACGAAGGCCGAGAGGAACACCGGCCGCATCAGGGGAATGATGATGCGGCGATAGGTGGTAACCGCCGACGCGCCGTCGATCTGCGCCGCCTTGATGATTTCGTTGTCGACGCCGCGAAGGCCGGCAAGGAACATCGCCATGACGAAGCCCGAAGACTGCCAGACGGCGGCGATGACGACGCAATAGATCGCCATCTTCGAATCCTTGATCCAAGTGAAGGAAAAACTCTCCCAGCCCCAGAGATGCATGGTGTTCTCAAGCCCGATGCCGGGATCGAGAAACCATTTCCACGCCGTTCCCGTGACGATGAAGGACAGCGCCATCGGATAGAGATAGATCGGCCTCAGCAGCCCTTCGGCACGGATTTTCTGGTCGAGCAGGATAGCGAGGGCGAGGCCGAGCGCCGAGCAGATGGCGATATAGAGGGAAGCGAAGATGCCGAGATTGGTGATTGCGCGCCACCAGTGCGGCAACGCCCAGAGCCTATCATAGTTGGTGAAGCCAATAAGATTATAGGATGGCAGCATCTTGCTGTCGGTCAGCGACAGATAGCCGGTATAGGCGATAAAGCCATATACGAAGATCAGAATGACGACGAAGCTCGGGGCCAGCACCAGCTTGGGCAATAGCACCTGCATTCGACTGCGACTGTTCATGGTCGAACACCTAGTTTGATTATCTGCGTACGGAGCAAGTGGTGCCCTCACCCGAACCCTCTCCCGCGAGCGGGGAGAGGGTGGCCGACAGGCTGGGTGAGGGGCGGCACTCCTTGCTCCGAACTACCTTACTTCGCCGCCGCAACCGCCGAGACGAGTTCCTTGACCGCGTCATCCGACGACAGATCGCCGTTGAATTCGCGGGTTACGACGTCGTAGATCGCGTTCTTGACCGCCGCCGGATTGGCGTGGCCATGGGCCATGGAGCCCATCAGCGTGCCGTTCTTGTTGGCTTCGGCCAGATCCTTGATCGCCTTCTTGCCGCAATCATCGAAGGCGGTATCCGGAACGTCGGTGCGGGCCGGAACCGAGCCCTTGACGACATTAAAAGCCGACTGGAAGGTCGGGCTTTCGATCGAGGACGCCATTTGCATCTGCGCCGGGATCTTGTCGGCGGAGACCTTGAACATCGCGAATTGGTCGGAGTTGAAGGTCACCGAGCCCTGCGTTCCCGGGAAGCGGATGCAGACGAAATCCTTACCCGGCACCTTCTTCGCCTTCAGGAATTCGCCCTTGGCCCAGTCGCCCATGAACTGCAGGCCGGCCTTGCCTTCGATGACCATGCCGGAGGCAAGATTCCAGTCGCGGCCGGAGAAGTTGTCATCGACATAGGAGCGCAGCTTCGTCATGCGGTCGAAGGCTTCCTTCATCTTCGGGCTGCCGAGCGTATCGGGATCGAGATCGATGAAGGCCTTCTTGTAGAAGTCGTTGCCAAACGAGAGCACGACGGCGTCGAAGATCGTCGCATCCTGCCACGGCTGGCCGCCATGGGCGATCGGCGTGATGCCTTGCTTCTTGAAATTGTCGAGCAGCGCGATCAGCTCGTCCCAGTTCGCCGGTACCTTGCCACCGGCCTTGTCCAGCGCTTCCTTGTTGATCCACACCCAGTTGGTGGAGTGGACGTTTACGGGAGCGGCGATCCAATGGCCGTCATATTTGGAGAATTTCTGCAGGGCGGTGGGGACCACCTTGTCCCAGCCTTCCTTATTGGCGACCGCATCGAGATTGCCGAGCGAACCTTCCTTGGCCCAGTCGAGAATGTCGAAGCCGAGCATCTGCACGGCGGTCGGCGGATTGCCACCCGTGACGCGGGCGCGCAGAACGGTCATGGCCTCGCTGCCGCCACCGCCGGCAACCGGCATGTCGACCCAGCCTATGCCCTTCGATTCCAGATCCTTCTTCAGGACTTCCAGCGCCGACGCCTCGCCGCCCGAGGTCCACCAATGCAGGACTTCCACACTTTCGGTGGCATGCACTACGGTCACGGTGCCCGTCATAAGAAGGGCAGCCGCAGCCACAGATGTCATCAATTTACGCATATTTTCCTCCCGGTTTTAAACAGTTGCGCAGCAAGACCTCCTCCCGCTGCTTCCTCCCTGTTCCGCGCTCTTCGCGAGGAACAAATCGACCATGGCCTCCCAGCCATGGGCATTCATCTCACCTCGGCATCCACCAGCCGGTGCGCCGGCCGATATGCATGTTGAGCGTTTTTGTCTCGGTATAATCTTCCACCGCATGCCGGCCGAGCTCGCGCCCGAGTCCCGATTGGCGATAGCCGCCGAAGGGCAGTTCCGCCGCACCATCCATGAAGGTGTTCATCCAGATCGTGCCGGCCCGCACCCGTCGCCCGATCGTCAGGCAGGTATCGAAATCGCGGCTCCAGACGCCGGCGGAAAGGCCGTAATCGATGGAATTGGCGATGCGGATCGCATCTTCGGTCGTCTCGAACGTCAGCACGGAAAGGACAGGTCCGAATACCTCCTCCTTTGCCACCGCCATCTCCGGTTTAACGTCTGCGAGAATGGTCGGCGCCATGTACTGGCCGAAGCCGAAATCGATCTGGCTGCCGCCATGCGCCACGGTCGCGCCGCTCTTTGCCGCGCCGGAAACATAGCCCTGGATCTTCTGCAAATGTTGCGGCGTGATGATCGCGCCCACTTGCGTGGAAGGGTCGAGCGGATCGCCGACCCTCACCTTTTCCGACAGGCTGGCGATACGCGCTGTGACATCCTTGGCAATATCGCGATGGATGATCAGTCGCGAGCCGGCATTGCAGCATTCGCCGGCGTTGAAATAGGCGCCGAACACCGCGGCATCGACGAACTCATCGAGATTGGCGTCGGGAAAAACGATCTGCGGGTTCTTGCCGCCGAGTTCGAGCGAAACCTTCTTCAGCGTCTGCGCCGCACTCGCCATGGTCAGTCGCCCAACGCCGGTCGAACCGGTGAAGGAGATCATGTCGACATCCGGATGGCTGGTCATCGGCGCACCGACATCGGCACCCGTTCCGACGAGGATATTGACGACGCCGGCCGGCACGCCGGCTTCCATCAGGATTTCGCCGAGCACCAGAGTCGAGCCAGACGTCAGCTCGGAGGGTTTGACCACCGCCGTGCAGCCGGCGGCCAGTGCAAAAGGTAACTTTTGACTTACGATAAGGAACGGGAAATTCCAGGGCGTGATGATCGAGACGACCCCGATCGCTTCACGCAGCACGACGCCCATTGTGCCGTCACCAAGCGTGTTGTAGCTCTCGCCGTGCAGATCACGTGCAAGGGCGGCTGCATAGCGCCAGATATCGGCGGAACCGGCAATCTCGCCGCGCACCTGGGTAATCGGCTTGCCGGCCTCGATGGCGTCGAGATAGGCGAGCTCCTCGGCTCGCGCCGAGATCATGTCGGCAGCCTTCAGCAGGATATTGGAGCGTTCCGCCGCCGTCATGCGCGGCCAGGGACCGTGGTCGAATGCCTTGCGCGCGGCCGCGATAGCCAGATGCGCATCGTCCTTAGTCGCGGATTTATAGCGGCTGACGGTGACGCCATGGCTCGGCGCCACGCGCTCGATCGTGCCGGTCTCGATGCCTTCGACCCATTTGCCGTCGATCAGCATCTTGAATTCGCGCACTTTTACATCGGGAAGCGCCTGTGGCTTCACAAGAACCGTCATCACCATTCCCCCTTGAACTCGGCGGCGCGTTTGCCGGCAAAGGCCGCAACGCCCTCCTTGAGGTCGCCGGTTTTGGCGACCAGGATCGATCCCAACGCCTCGACGGCGGACCCATTATCCTCGCCATTGGCCGAAGCGATCATCAGCTTTGCAATCTCCAGCGCCGCCGGTCCGCGCGTGGCAATCCGCGCTGCGTAATCCCTGGCGGCGGCAAGCACCGTTCCCGTTTCGACGACCGCGTCCACAAGACCGTAGGCGCGTGCTTCCTCGGCGGAAAACATCTCTCCGCCCAGCACCATGCGCCGCACGATCTGCGCGCCAAACCGCTTGGTAAGCCGCTGCGTACCGGACCAGCCCGGAACCATACCAAGGCTGGTTTCCGGCAGGCCGATCCTGATCTGGCTTTCCGCAATGCGGATATCGGCCGCAGCCGCCAGTTCCAGCCCGCCGCCGAGCGCATGACCATTCAATGCGGCGATCACCGGCATGCGGAGCGTCGCCAGCCGCTCGAAAACACGATGGCCGAAGCGCACCCAGGCATGGCCGAACTCGTTGGCCGCCATACCGCCCCAGGCCTTGATATCGCCGCCGGCCGAAAAGGCCTTGCCTTCGCCGATAAGGATCGCGACGCGGACGGAACTATCCGCCTCCACATCGTCGCAGGCAGCGGCCAGCGCCTTCAGCATGTCAATGTCGAAGGCGTTGAGCTTTTCCGGCCGCGAGACGGTAATCGTCGCGACGGAACCTTCTACGGAAACCTTGACCTCACCCATGGCGCGCTCCTTCCAGAACACGCTTGGCCTTGGCGGGCAGCCTCAGACCGATAGGCGCGTCTTGAAACAAAGCCGCATCCATCATCTTCAGCCGGTCGGAGACGAGCAGCGGGAATTCCGACTGATCGAGAATATGCGCCTCCAAATCGACGCCGGGCGCGATCTCCGTAAGCAACAAACCATCCGGCGTCAGCTTCATCACGCAGCGCTCAGTGACATAGGTGATATCCTGCCCCTGTGCGATGCCGCGGGGGCCAGAGAAGGTAACGTGCTCGACCGCGTTCACCAGCTTCTTCAGCTTGCCTTCCTTCTCAATGACAAGCCGGCCATCCTCAACACCAAGCTTCGCGCCAGCATTGAACATGCCGGAGAAGACGATCTTCTTCGCCCGCGCGGTGATATCGACGAAGCCGCCGGCGCCGGCCGTCACATGCGGCCGGAAGCTGAGGCGGGAGACATTGACCGAACCGTCGCGGCCGATCTCCAGGAAGGAGAGAAGCGAAGCGTCGAAACCGGCGCCCTGGAAATAGGTGAACTGATAGGGCGACGGCATGAAGGCGTCGGCGTTCGACGCGCAGCCGAAAGCGAAATCGAGTAGCGGCACTCCCCCCACCGCCCCTTGCTCGATCACCCAGGTGACCGCGCCATGCAGCCCCTCTTCCATCAGGATACGCGGCACATTGGCCGAAATGCCGAAACCGAGATTGACGGCGCTGCCGGATTGCAGCTCCTGCGCCACCCGCCGGGCAATGACCTTCTGGATATTGAATTCCGGCACACGGAAGCTGTCGAGCGGCCGAAAGATCTCGCCCGAGATCGCCGGATCGTAAAGCGTCTGCGTAGTCTGTTTCTGATCCGGATCGACAATGATATAGTCGACAAGAACTCCGGGGATGCGCACATCATGCGGTTTCAGCGAGCCTTCCTTGGCAAGGCGCTTGACCTGGGCAATGACGATTCCCCCATTGTTGCGGGCGGCGAGCGCCTGGTCGAGACCGCCGAGATAGGCGCCCTCATGCTCATAGGTGAGATTGCCGCGCTCGTCGGCAGTCGTCGCCCGGATGATTGCCACCTGCGGCGCGATCGCCTTGAAATAAAGCCAGTCTTCCCCCTCGAACGGGATGCGCTTCACCACCGGCTCGGCTCCGGCTGCCGCATTCATGGCGCAGCCCTCGCGGTTCGGGTCGACGAACGTATCGAGGCCGACCTTGGTCAACACGCCGGGACGCTTGGCGGCGGCCTCGCGATGCATGTCGAAGAGATGCCGGACGGAATATTATAGGCCGCGACATCGTTGTTGCCGATCATCTGCCAGATCAGCGGCGGTTCGGAACTCGACGGGCCGGACGGATAGGAGCCGCCGATGATCGTCTTCAGCAGACCTTTCCTGGCAATATGATCGACGCCCTTGATGCCGCTCATATCACCGGCGGCGATCGGATGCAGCGTCGTCAGGTCACGCGGATGGCCGGTCGCGTCGAAACGCTCGCCGATCGCCTTCAGCATCAGGTCCGGGCAGCCGAGACCGCTTGAGGAAGAGACGGAGACGATGGCGCCATCGGGGATCAGGGCAGCCGCCTCGGCGGGGGTGATGTGCTTGTTCATCGCGACGCTCAAAGTCCTGGATCAATCTTGGCGGCTTCGCGGGTGGCAGCCGATTTGACGACGGCGAGACCCGTTGCCAGCGACCACACACCGTCCTCGCCGGTCGCCGACGGCTTTCCCCTGCCCTCGATCGCGGCATGAAAGGCGGCAAGCGCCGTCTCATAGAGATTGTGGTGATGGAGCGGCAGCTCGTTTTGGCCATCGCGGTCGCGCAGGTAGACATGACCGACAGGCTGCTGCGTCATGACATTGCGGCCGATCAGCGAGCCGTCGGTGCCGTGCACCTCGAAGCCGGTCTCGGCATATTTTGTGGTAAAACCGTCGTGGAACTGCGCAATGACGCCGGACCTGAACCGCAGAGCCCCCATGACGGCATCCTCAAGCCCTGCCTTGCCCATGCCACCGCTCTGGCCAAGGGCGATCGCTTCCACCGGATCGTCGTTCAGCACGAAGCGCAGCGTATCGGCATCGTGTACGGTGATATCGAGAATGACGCCGCCGCCCGCCTGCGGCTTGTCCACCCGCCAACCCTGCAGATGCGGCGGCAGATAGACGGCGTGAAAAACGCGGGCGCTCAGCGGCTTGCCGATCTTGCCGGCGGCAATTGCATCCCGCATCGCGCGAAGGCTGGCGGCATTGCGCAGATGATGGTTGGTGCCCATGATCACGCCTGCGCCCTTCGCGGTCTGCACCATGAGGCGCGCGTCTTCCAGCGTCAGCGCCAGCGGCTTTTCACAGAGCACATGCTTGCCGGCCTTGACTGCCGCCAGGGTCTGGTCGCGATGCAATTCGTTGGTCGTCGAGATGTAGACGGCATCGACATCGGGATCAGTGACGAGATCGGCGACATCCGTCACCGATTTGGCAATACCATTCTCAGCCGCATAGGCGCGGCCACGCTCCGCGTCCCTGCTCATCACCGAGACGACGTCGCCGCCGGTTGCGCGTATTGCGCCGATCATCCATTCGCGGGCGATTGTGCTTGCACCGATCAAGCCCCATTTTACATTGGTCATGACACGGCCCTCCTTGCCGCTGGGTCCAGCCCGGTTCCGCAGCTTTGACGCACCACCAGCCGAACGGCGCTGACGATCGCCTCCGCCTCCACCTTGCCGGAATTGATCTGCTTCAAGAGCAACTGTGCGGCGCGCCGGCCCATGCCCTGCGGATCGACGGAAACCGTCGTCAGTGCTGGCACTGCACTTTCGGCTTCGATCACATCGTCGAAACCGACCACCGCAAAATCGACGCCTGGCTCCAGCCGCCGTGCCCTCAGACCATCGCAAACGCCGAAGGCGACCGCATCGTTGAAACACACTGCCGCCGTCGGCTTATGAGCCAGCAGCATGGCGCGGCCGACCGCTTCGACCCCGCCGGCGCGCGACGGCGCGGTCGCAACGACGAGATCGTCGTCAAATGCGATCTCCGCCTTGGCGAGCGCATCACGATAGCCGTCGAGCCGTTCGGCAAAGACGGCGGTGTTGGCAAAGCCGCCCATGAAGGCGATGCGGCGGTGGCCGAGACCGGCCAGATGCTCGACCGCAGCCGATGCGCCGGCAAAATTGTCCGACACCAGCGACGAGACCTTTGCGCCGGGAATATTGCGCACGACGATCACAACCGGAATGCCGGCATTGGTGAACGATTTGAAGTCGGCCGCTTCCGTACCGCGCGCAGGCGAAACGATCAGGCCGGAAATGCCGTGCTCGCGCATCGAAGCGACGACCTCCCGCTGCCGGTCTATGCTCTCGCCGGTATTGGACAGGAACTGCACATAGCCGGCCGACTGCACGACCATATCGACGCCAACGGCGAGCTCCGCAAAGAAGCTGTTGGTGAGGTCGTTGACGACAATGCCGACGATCTTCGACTTCGATTGCCGCAGATTGGCGGCACCGCGATTGTAGACGTATCCGAGCTCGCGGATCACCGCATTCACCTTGGCCCGCGTCGCCTCGTTGACCAGCGGGCTGCCCTGCAGAACGAGCGACACGGTCGATTTCGACACGCCGGCGGCGTGCGCAATATCGATGACCGTGACACGTGCCTTGCTCATGAAGCTCCACCAAATCCCTTGCTCTTTGTTATGGGATAATTATTTGGAACGTTCCAAATTTTGTCAATGGGTAAATGGAAAGGTTTGACGAGAATGCTTAGAAGGCTGCGCGAAAACGCACAATTCGCGGACGTTTTCGGGAGAAAAATAAATCACGCGCCGAGGCCTCGTCTCCAAGAACATCCTCACAGAAACTTGGAACGATCTAAATTATTGCGCTTCGACCGGGCAGCGGACAGAGAAAACGCCCGGCAACCGAACAGGTTACCGGGCGTCCAATGGAAACGAAAATATGCGAGCTGGACGAGCGCGCCGCTTCCCGATCCCCAAAAAAAGTGCGCCCGCGGTATCGGCGCAGATACCGCAGGCGCGTCATGCGTCCCTTGAAACCCCCAGGGAGACGCAATCCTGAAGCATGATCCTGAAAAGTGTGAAACGGTTTTCGGACAAGATCATGCTTGAGCAAAAAGTTCGAAATTACTCCCGCTCGCCGGTGAAGTTCAGCAGGAGCTGGAAGATGTTGACGAAGTTCAGGTAGAGCGACAGCGCACCGAAGACGGCGAGCTTCTGCGACGATTCCTGATCGTAGTTCTCGGCATATTGTTCCTTGATATTCTGCGTATCCCAAGCGGTCAGGCCGACGAAGACGACGATACCGATGACCGAGATCGCGAACTGCAGCGCGCTCGAACCCAGGAAGATGTTCACGACGCTGGCGATGATCACACCGAACAGGCCCATCATCAGGAACGAGCCGATGTTGGAAAGATCACGCTTGGTCGTATAGCCATAGAGGCTGGTCGCGCCGAACATGGTCGCGGCGATGAAGAAGGTCCGCGCAATGCTGGTGCCGGTGAACACCAGGAAGATCGAAGCGAGCGACAGGCCCATGACGGCGCAGAAGGCCCAGAACATCGTCTGCGCCGTGCTAGCCGACATCGATTGGATGCGGAACGAGAAGAACAGCACGAAGGCGAGCGGCGCCAGCATGACGACCCACTTCAGCGGCGTCTGGAAGATCGGCACATAGAGCGCCGGCGTCGTGCCGACGATCAGCGCGACGATGCCGGTCACCACAAGGCCGATACCCATGTAGTTGTAGACGCGCAGCATATGCTTGCGCAGACCTTCGTCGAAGAGCGCCTGCGAGCCGGCGGCGGCTCCATAGCCGTATCGCGGATTGGTCGGGTTCATGGTCGTTCTCCTTTGATTCAAACTAGTACAGACTGCGGGCCAGCTTTTCGGCCTCGCCATCGAGTTCCGCCGCCTTGCCGCCGCCGATCAGCGCGTAAGCGACCTCGCCGATCTGCCAATAGGCAGCCTGGACGTCGTCACGCTTCACATGGCTCACCTTCTGGACGGCGAAATTGCCGGGACGGACGGCAAACAGCGACAATTGACCGCCTTCGCCGGCATTGATTGTCATTTCAACGCTCGGACCGAAATCGGAGGGATAGATTTGCGCATCGGTGACGCGCCAACCCTGCGGCAGCTCCGGCAGGACGATTGCTGTCGATGCGCGGATTTCGTCCGGATTATAGGCCGCATGCGGCGGCTGCGACGTCATCGCTTCGCGCAGGGCCGTCGCCCGGTAGGCTTGCACCGCACCATCGACGAAAGCGGGCGCCGGAACGGAAGCGTTGACTTCGCTCGCGCTGAAAGCGCCGAAGGATGTATGCGCGACCCAGCCGGCCGCCATCAGCATCACGACGGCGGCAACTCGCTGGAACGAGCTCAGAACCCGGCCATAAGCCAGCCCGCGCTCCAGCCGCCGTGCGGCTTCGCGCGTTTCCGCCTTTGCTGCCAGTCCTTCGCCCGCGAGCGCCATGCGCAGCTCGCCGCGAATGCTCATATCGGCCATGACCTTGGCGGCGATCGCGGGATGTTCCGAAAGATAGGATTCCACCTCGACACGGCGCGCGACGGTCAGCTCACCGTCGACATAAGCATCGAGATCAGCGTCGATGACGGGATCAATTGTCTTCATTGCCGCCTCCGATAAGTCGAAGATGCGAAACCGCGGGTGTATTCTCGAAATTCCTCAGGCTGGCGCGGGCGCGGGCGATGCGCGACATCAGCGTGCCGACGGGAATGCCGAGCGCAGATGCCGCCTCCTGATAGGAAAGATCTTCGATCGCCACGAGATGCAGCGCTTCGCGCTGCTCTTCCGGCAGGTTAAAGAAGGCGTTGCGCACCTGTTTCAGGCGCACGGCATGATCCTGCGAGGCCGGAAGTGCCTGGTCGAATTCAACAGCCGCCTCTTCATGCCGGCGATTGAGCGAGCGCGTCTGACGCAGCCGGTCGATATGGGCGTTGTGCAGGATCGAGAGCAGCCAGGTGCGCAGGTTCGCGCCGCGCCGGAAGGACGACTTTCGCTCATAGGCCTTGACCAGCGCATCATGCACTAGGTCTTCCGCCTCATCCGCATTGCGGACCAGCGAACGGGCGTAGCGTCTCAGCGAACCGAGCTGCGCCAAAACATCGAATGTGCGTCCTTTGCGTTCCATACCCCAATATACGGAAGCCGAGACCATCTTATTCCACGGGCGGACAAATATTTTTTCCAAGCGGCTGCGGCAGCCGGCATTGTTGAATATATCAGTGCGCGAAAATGACAGAGGACGATTTGATGAAGAGCATCCGCATTGCAGCCGCCTTGATCCTGCGAGGCAACGGCGACACCTTACTGGTCCGCAAGCGGGGAACATCAGCCTTCATGCAGCCGGGCGGCAAAATCGAAGCCGGCGAAACCGCCGCGGCCGCACTTATCCGCGAACTGAATGAGGAAATCGGCCTGCGCTTTACCGCGACACGGTTAAGTCCTTTCGGCAGCTTCGAAGCCGAGGCCGCCAACGAGCCGGATCATCGCGTGATTGCCGAGATGTTCCGCCTCGATATCGGCGATGATCGCATTCAGCCCGCCGCCGAGATCGAGGAAATACGGTGGATATCTCCAGCCAATCCCGGCGATATCCCTTTGGCACCCCTCACGGAACACCACATCCTGCCCGCTCACCGGCATCTGCTTTCCGCCGGCATGGACTAGAACCGGGTTAATTCCCCGACGCATTCGCTTCGACCAAAACCGGATCGGCGCGATAGTCTTTCGGGAAAATGCGCTGCAGATTCTTAATCTTCGGCAGGTCGTTGATGACGATATAGGGATAGTTGGGATGGGTCGTCAGGAAGTCCTGATGATAATCCTCGGCGGCATAGAATTGCCGTGCCGGCTCGATCTTGGTGACAATGGCCCCTTCGAAAACCTTGGCGTGATTGAGCTGGTCGATATAGGCCTTGGCGACGTTGGCCTGTTCGGCATTGGTCGGGAAAATAGCCGAACGATATTGCGTGCCGCTGTCCGGCCCCTGATAGTTGAGCTCCGTCGGATCATGGGCGACGGAGAAGTAGATTTGCAGCAGATGCCCGTAACTGATCTTGTGCGGATCGAAAACGATGCGCACGGATTCGGCATGTCCGGTATCGCCGGTGCCCACCATCTCATAGTGAGCCGCGTCCTTGTTGCCGCCGGTATAACCCGACGTGGCGCTGATGACGCCGTTGACATGCTGGAACACGCCCTGCACGCCCCAGAAGCAACCGCCCGCAAGAACCGTGGTCTCCGTGCCGGCGGAGCCCGGCTTTTCGTCCAGGGCCGGCGCCGGAATGACGCGAGCGTCGTCGGCCGAGGCGCTGGTAACGAATTGCAACGCAACGCCCGCAAGCAAGATCGCACCGGCGGCAAAGGCGGCCGGACGGGCAACACGCGGCAGAAGCCTGCGGATCATATCTTTCGATGCACCGTTCATGATGATCTCCTCTCGGCAGCGATTATAAAATCTCTCGTCGCTAGGGGATACGGGAGGATAGGGCATTTTGTTACACACGGGCGCGTGAAACACCGAAACGTGATGGCGCGTCACGGCCGGAATGGCAGACAAACGAATTGGAAGCCGGGAACGATCTCAGAGATCCATCATCATCTCGTGCCACGGCTTCCCGCCGTGGTCGGATGCGGATGGCTTTATGTAGCGATATCCCATCTTCTCGTAGAGCGCGACGTGGTGGTCCCTGCACATAAGATGGATTGTCTTCTTGCCCATCTCGGTCATCCGGCGGATGAACTCGGTCATCAGGAGCTTGGAATAGCCTTTGCCTTGCTCGGCGGGATCGACGACGACCGACATAATGACGACGTTTGCCGCAGCCGGATCGTGACCAATCAGTTCCTTGAATTCCTCGTCCGACATCACGACGTCAAATGCGCATCCGCTGTTGATGAAACCGGCAATCCGGCCCTCCGCCTCAAGGATCAGAAAGCCCTCCGGATACTCCGCTATGCGCGTTGCGATCTTTTCCAACGTCGCTGCTTCATCGCCCTCATAGGCGGAGGTCTCGATGTTGAAACAATAAGCTGCATCGCCCGGTACGGGTTGGCGGAAGGTGGGCTGCATGATCATGGATATCTCTTCAGGGTTCGTATTTCCAAGCCGATATAGCGCATTCCGGAAATGATTGTGCTGCATTGATTTCAGCTTAAAATGCACAATATGCATTCGATCCTACGCCGCCTTGATCTCAACCTGCTTGTTGTCTTCGATGCCATATACCGGCACCGAAGCATCCTCGCCGCATCGAACGAACTGGGGATGAGCCCATCGGCCTGCAGCCATGCGATCGCGCGGCTTCGCGATGCTCTTTCCGACGAGTTGTTCATTCGCTACGGCAATGCCATGCAACCAACTGCGCAGGCGATGGAGATCTCGGCTGGTGTTGAAGAGGCGCTTCGAATCCTTGGAGACCAACTGGCCGCTGCGCAGCCCTTCCAGCCGGCGACCAGTCGCCTCGCCTTCACCTTCGCCGCGACAGATTTCACCGCGTTCGCAGTGCTGCCATCCTTGATCTCTCGCTTGGAGAAGGAAGCTCCTCACCTCCGGATCAAGGTCATCCATTCCGGGCACGAACAATCGCTCGATGATTTGGCAGCCGGGAAAGTGCACTTCGCCCTCGGTTTTACGGAGGGCTCTGCCGCCACCTATGAAGGCGTCGAGGGGTTCAACTGCTTCTCCGACGAGTATATCGTTGCTGCGCGGCAGAACCACCCTCGGATCAGCGACGCTCTTACCTTGGACCAGTATCTGCGCGAGCGGCATGTCGCCGTGCTTCCGTGGAGCGACGCGGGAAGCGTCGTCAGCGGGTCGCTATCCAAAGCAGGTTATCGTCGGGACGTGGCGGTCGAGCTTCCGAGTGTGATGGCTGCTCCATTCATCGTAGCCACGTCGGATTTTCTAATCACGATACCAAGGCGAGCGGCGGAGGGACTGGCAAAGGCAGTTCCTCTTTCGCTGTATCCTGCGCCATTCAAACTTCCGATGTACACGCTTCGGGTCTTCTATCATTCCCGGCATGCCAGTGCACCGGCGCATCGCTGGATGCAGGATCAGTTACGACAAGCCTTCTCCAGCGCCTGAAAATGACGGATGACATTGGCCTGCCGATGGAACCGCTCAATAATGCGGCGGCTTGGTGATGGCCGGCGCATCCAGCGTCTGTTCTTCCAGCGTCAGGAAGCGCTCAGTCAGCCGGTCGAGCTTCTGCCGCGTCTGCTCGATCACTTTCCACTGCTCCGCCACCTGATCGGACAGTTCCTCGATTGTCTTGGCCTGATGGGCCACCTGTTCTTCGAGCGCGGTGATGCGGCTTTGTTCGTCTGACATTTCTGTTCCCCTTCGGCAGCGATCTATAGCACTCGGATAACAGGCGTATAGAGTCTCAATGCGGCATAGGACAGGCTCAGGCGCCTTTTGACGGTGATGTGACAAAACTGAAAAACAGGTGAAAAGACCCGTTACCTAACTGACATCAGGGCCTTCTAAACAGGACGGCAGGAAGCGCCGGTTCTGAAGGAACTCCCTTGGCAAGCGCTCTCTTTCTAAGATTTTCGGAGAAGCGCCTTGAAGATCATCCAGATCACCGACACGCATTTGAGCCCCAACAAGCCGCATTTCAACGGCAATTGGGAGCCGCTGGCGAAATGGATCGAGGCGTGCGGCGCCGATCTCATCATCCATACCGGCGACCTCAGCGTCGACGGCGCTGACAAGGATGAAGATCTTATCTTTTCCATGGACATGATGCGGCAAGTCTCCGTGCCGATGCTTATCGTGCCCGGCAACCACGATGTCGGTCACCTGCCGGGCTCCTATCAGCCTGTCAATCCGGAGCGGCTCGCGCGCTGGCGTCGGCTCGTCGGCCCGGATTATTGGGCGGAAGACGTCTATAATTGGCGGCTGATCGGCCTCAACAGCCTGCTTATGGGCTTCGAGGATGCCGAAGAGCAGAAGCAGTTCGACTGGTTGCAGGACATGCTCGAAAGCCGTGGCGACCGCCGCGTTGCCCTCTTCGCGCACAAGCCGCTGTTCGTCGATGCGCCAGATGAGGGTGATACCGGCTATTGGAGCGTGCGCCCGGCGCAGCGCCGCCGGCTTTATGATCTAATCGCGGCCCATGATGTCGCCCTCTTCGGCAGCGGCCATCTGCATTGGAGCTGGGAAGGCCGCTTCAACGACACGAATCTCGTCTGGGCACCGCCCGGCGCCTTCATCCTCGACAAAATGGAACGCGAAATGCCCGGCGAACGGCTGATCGGCGCTGCGATCCATCAGCTTGGCGAGACGGTATCCACCGAGCTCGTCGCCGTGCCCGGCATGACCGCCTACTTCCTCGATGACGTCGTCATGGAAGTCTATCCGCAGGCGGCACCCAAGGCACAGAAGGAGCCGACCGAATGAGCGCCCTCTCGCTTGCCGGCATCACCAAATCTTTCGGCGGCAACGCCATCCTGAAGGGCGTCAGCCTTGAGGTCGAGCCGGGCGAGTTCATCGCCCTCGTCGGCCCGTCCGGCTGCGGCAAGAGCACGCTGCTGCGCATTCTTGCGGGGCTCGATCACGCCGACAGCGGCGAAATCATCCTTGGCGGCAGCGACGTTTCCGGCGTTGCGGCGGCGGATCGCAACATCGCCATGGTCTTTCAGTCCTACGCGCTCTATCCGCACCTGACGGCCTCGGAAAACATCGCCGTGCCGCTCGCCATGCGCCGCCTGTCGCGCGTCCAGCGCCTGCCCTTCATCGGCGCGCTGATCCCCGGTCAAAAGAATATCCGCTCCGGCATCATCCGCGATGTCCGCGAGATGGCGACGTCGCTGAAGATCGACCATCTGCTTGACCGCAAGCCCGGCCAGATGTCCGGCGGCCAGCGCCAGCGCGTGGCGCTCGCCCGCGCGATGGTGCGCCGCCCAGCCGTCTTCCTCATGGACGAGCCGCTCTCCAATCTCGACGCCAACCTGCGCGTCCATGCCCGCGGCGAAATCGTCGACCTGCATCGCCGCGCCGGCGTGCCAACCGTCTATGTCACCCACGATCAGGCCGAGGCGCTATCCATGGCCGATCGCGTCGCCGTGATGATCGGCGGTCAATTGCTGCAGCTCGCCTCTCCGCAGACCATCTATGACGACCCGGCCCATATCGAGGTCGCCCGCTTCGTCGGCCAGCCGCGTATCAATCTCCTGCCGGCGCGGGTCGAAAACGGCACCGTCGCCTTCGGCGGCATCCGACTGGCGCTGGAAGACGGCCGCATTGCCGGCAACAATGTCATGCTCGGCATTCGGCCGGAATTCGTGCGCCTCAGCCAGGGCCGTCAGGATGCGCTCGCCGCTCACATTGAGCGCATGGAATTCCTCGGCTCCGAGGTGATCCTCTATGCCAAGCTCGACGCCATCGGCGAAACCATGGTCGTCAAGCTTGCCCCGGCCGAAGTTGCCGGTCTTTCCGCCGGCATGCCGGTGGCGCTGAGCCTGTCGGCGGAACAGGCGATGGTCTTCGCCGAAGATGGCCGCCGTCTGCGCGCGAGACCGTTGACTGTCGACGCTAGCCGGGAGAAGGCCCATGGCTAGCATCGCCGCCACGTCCCTGCCGATGCAGTCGGTGGCGGCACGCGAGCGCGGCGAAGCTCGCACGGCCCTGCTGCTGGCGCTGCCGGCCATCATCCTGATCGTAATTTTCATTCTCCTGCCGATCGTCGCCGTCGTCTTCCTCGGCTTCACCGATTTCCAGCTTGGCGACAAAAGCTTCCGCTTCGTCGCCTTCGAGAATTTCGCACATCTTCTCAGGGATCGCACATTCCAGAAATCCCTATGGAACACGGCGGTCTATACGGCGATCGTCGCACCCTTCTCGATCGTTCTCGGCCTCGGCGTGGCGCTTTTGATCGAAAGCGAAGGCATCGGCCGCAGCTTCTTCCGAACGGCCTATTTCCTGCCCGTCGCCTCGCTGATCGTCGCCATGGCAACCGTCTGGCAATATCTCTTCCATCCGACCATCGGCCCGATCAATGCGCTTCTCGCTGAAATCGGCGTGCGTGGCCCGAACTGGCTCGGCTCGTCGGCAACGGCGCTCTACAGCCTGTCGATCATCGGCGTCTGGCAGTCGGTCGGTTTCAACATGGTGCTGTTCCTCGCCGGCCTCACCGCCATTCCGCGCGAGCTCTACGCCGCCGCCGAAGTCGACGGCGCGAAATCGGCGTGGGATCGCTTCTGGCTCGTCACCTGGCCGATGCTCGGACCGACGACACTGTTCGTCACTACGATCAGCATCATCAACGCCGTCAAGGTCTTCGATACCGTCAAGACCCTGACCGAGGGCGGCCCGAACCATGCCTCGGAAGTGCTGCTCTTCACCATCTACCAGGAAGGCTTCGTCTATCTCCGGGTCGGCTATGCCTCGGCAATGACCACGGTCTTTCTCGCCATCCTCGTGGTGCTGACCTTCCTGCAATATCGCATCCAAGACCGGCAGGTGCATTACACATGACCTCGACAGGCTTCACTCCCGGCCGCATCCTGCGCCTCGCCGTGCTGATCGTCGGCTCGCTCGTCTTCCTCGCGCCCTACATCTTCATGATCTCGACTGCCGGCAAGGCGCAGGACGATATCTTCACCTCCGCCCTGAAGCTCATTCCGACGCATTTCTTCTATGTCGAGAACATCACGCATGCGTTAGCCAAGGTGCCGATGGGCACGCTGCTGCTCAACGGCGTCCTCGTCTGTGGCCTGATCTTCTTCTTTCAGGTGCTGATCGCCATTCCCTGCGCTTACGCCATGGCGAAGCTGAAATTTCCGGCCGCACGCACGATGATGGTACTGGTCATGCTTGGCCTGCTGATCCCGATCCATGCAACGGCGCTGCCGCTCTATGTCGGCTTCAACAGCCTGTCGCTGCTGAACAGCTATACCGCTCTCGTCGCACCCTTCTCGATCTCGGTCTTCGCGATCTTCATGTTCCTGCAGTTCTTCCGGGCCATGCCCGACGACCTGATCCATGCCGCCCGCCTCGACGGCATGTCGGAACTCGGCATCGTCGCCCGCGTCATCGTGCCGAACGCCTGGCCAGCCGTCACCGCCTTCGCGATCTTCTCGGTCGTCGCGCACTGGAACGACCTCTACTGGCCGCTGATCGTCGTCAGCAAGCAGGACTACGCCACCCCGCCGCTCGGCCTCATGTATTTCCGCGCCGCCGAAGCCGGCGACGACTACGGCGCACTCTTGGCGGCAACCCTGATTATCACCCTTCCCCTCGTCGGCGCATTCCTTCTTGCACAGAAGCGCTTCGTCGAGGGCATCACCATGACCGGTCTCAAAGGCTGACCGGTTCCCTAGAGCGGATGATTTTAGATCGCATCGATCTAGAATCTGAATCCGCTCTAGAATCAAAGAAGTAGAGCATGATGTCGTCCGAAAACCGCTTACACTTTTCGGCATCATGCTCGAACAGGAGAACGAGCGATGAAGCATATCACCCAGATTCTCGCCGCCGCGGCCATTTCGATGGTCGTGACGGTCCCGGCCTATGCCGAGACGACCTTGACGGTTCATTACCCCATGCCCGGCTTCTTCAAGAACGTGATGGACACGATCTCGAAGAAGTTCATGGAGGAAAACCCCGACATCAAGATCCAGTTCGCTGCTCCTTCGGCCACCTATGAAGAAGGGATTCAGACCATCCTGCGCCAGGCCGGCACGAGCGAGATGCCCGATGTCACCTTCATCGGCCTCAACCGCCTGCGTATGATGGACGAGCGCAACGTCGCCGTAGATCTCGGCCCCCTCGTCAAGAAAGAGGGCAACATGGCCGAGCAGGGCTTCTCGGACACGATCCTGAAGCTCGCCCAGGTCAAGGGCAAGCAGGTCGGCCTCGCCTTCGCAACGTCGAACCCGATCATGTATTACAACGCCGACCTGGTGAAGGCTGCCGGTGGTAACCCGGACAACCCGCCGAAGACCTGGGATGAAGTCATCGCGCTCGCCGGCAAGATCAAGGCGCTCGGCAACGGCGTCGACGGCATGGACTTCCGCTGGCAGGGCGACGACTGGATGTTCTCCGCCCTCCTCTTCGGCGCCGGCGGCAAGATGCTGAGCGACGACGAAACCAAGGTCGCCTTCAACGGTCCCGAAGGCCAGAAGGCCGTCGATCTGATCGCGCGCTTCGTCAAGGAAGGCGGCATGCCGGTCTTCACCAAGCCTGCCGGCGAACAGGCCTTCGCCGCCGGCAAGGTCGGCTTCGAATTCCAGACGACCGGTGCTCTCGTCAACACCATCAAGAATGTCGGCGCCAAGTTCGACCTGCGCACCGCCAAGATCCCGCTGATCGACCCGGTCAACGGCCGCCTGCCGACCGGCGGCAACGCCGTCGTCATCCTGACCCATGACCCGGTCAAGGAAGAAGCTGCCTGGAAGTTCGCCAAGTTCGCGGCCGGGCCTTATGGCGCCTCGGTCGTCGTTCCCGGCACCGGCTATGTTCCGAACAACGAACTCGCCGCCAAGTCGCCGGATTACCTTGGCGACTTCTACAAGAAGAACCCGCTGTTCCAGGCAGGCCTCAGCCAGATGTCGGTCATGATCCCCTGGTATGCCTTCCCGGGCGCCAACGGCGTCAAGGTCACCCAGACGATCGTCGACAACCTGTCGCGCATCGTCGACGGCTCGGCTGCGCCGAAGGAAGCGCTTGATGACGCCGCTTCCGACGTCGAAGGCATGCTGCCGCGTAGCTGATATTCGATCTGATCGCAAAAGCCGCGCCGCTTCTCTTCGGAGAGGCGGCGTTTTTATTTGCGGCATGCTACGGAATGGCGTTGAGATCGCGGACCGTTCCACCGGGTCGTAACCGATAAGCCACGGTCAGGTGGCGCGGCGGCGCGGCATTCTCCGCCATGTCGAGCAGCAAAGAGGCTGCTGCGGCTCCCATGGTCCCGTCCGGAATTTCGACCGTCGTCAGGGAAACCTCTCCTAGAAAGCCGAGGGAAATTCCGTCGAAGCCAGCGACCGACACATCGCGCGGGATGGAAAGGCCCTGGCGTCGAAGTGCACCCATGACACCGAGCGCCAGAAGATCGTTCGACGCGATGATTGCCGTCGGGCCAAACCGCGAAACCGCATCCGAAAGATCGAGCTGTTCCAGGCTGTTCACGAAGGAAATCTCCAGGGCATCCAGGGGCTGCTGCCGCGCCGCCTCCATCGCCCTGACATAGCCGAGATAGCGCAGCCTCGCCCGATCCGATGCCGAAAAATGGCCTGATATGAACAGGATGCGGCGGTGCCCCTTGTGCAGGAGATGCTCGGTCAGGTCCCGGCCCGCACCGAAATTATCGGTCGCAACGGCGGCGGTAAAGCGGGCGGTCGGCGGATTGCCGAGCAGCACGGTCGGCGGCAGGGCAGATGACAGGACGAGGCTGCGTTCGGGATCGCAGAGCGTGAGGATGAGACCGGTCGGCTGCTGCTGGAGAAGCGAGGCGACGGCATCGGCTTCTTGTGCCGGATCATAATTCGATTGCGCGATCAGCACGCTATGCCCGGCATGCAGCGCCCTGTTCTGGATGCTCGAAAGCGATGCCGCAAAGACGGGATTGGTGATGCTGGGAATGAGCACGCCGATCGCCGGCCGGCCATTGCCGCTGCGGCTGCCGGCGCGATAGCCAAGCTCCGCCGCCGCCCTGCGCACACGCCGGACCATTTCGTCGCTGACCGGGCCGTTGCGATTCATCACCCGGCTGGCGGTCGCAACCGAGCAACCGGCACGAAAAGCGACTTGCTGGAGCGTCGACATGATCTCACGCACCTCCGGCGTCAGCTCCGACAGCAACGAGAATAGCATCGTGCCGCTGGAGTAGCCGGCTATTATCCGAGGTCCGTGACAGTTATTTGAAGGATTTTTATCTCCCTCAGCTCATCCATTTCCGGTGTTCGGCAAAGCGCTCCGCGACGAGATCGATGAAGATCCGCGTTTTTGTCGGCAGATAGGTGCGGTTGGGATAGATCGCGTTGATAGAAAACTCCGCCGGCTTGTAGTCCGGCAGCATCCGCACCAGCGCGCCGGAAGCCAGATCGTCCATGATGAGAAAGCTGGGTGCCAGGAATACCCCCTGTCCGTTCAGCGCCATATAGCGCAAGGTCTCGGCACTGGTGGTCACGATATTGCCACCGACCTTCACATCAACCTGTTTCTCGGTCTCGGTGAAAAAACGCCAGTCGTCGCCATAGGGATAATAGGAGTAACGCAGGCAATTGTGGCTCGCGAGATCGGCGGGTTCCGTCAGGGCGGGATGCGTCCGGGGATAATCCGGCGAGCAGACCAGCACATGCCGCCAGGGCGTCAATCGCCGCGCCACCAGGCTCGAATCGGGCGGCATCGTCGTGCGGATGGCGAGATCGTAACCTTCCTCGATCAGGTCGATCATCCGCTCGCCGATGCTCAGGTCGACCGTCACGGAAGGGTACAGGCTCAGATACTCGCTGATGACGGGGGACAGGAAGCGGGTAATATGCGTGCTGGTATAGAGTTTCAGCGTGCCGCGCGGCGTCGAGGTTGCGGCACCCGCGGCACTGTCGGCCTCCTCCAGATCGGCGAGAATCTGGCTCGACCGCTCGTAATAGAGCTTGCCGGTTTCGGTGAGACTGACTTTGCGCGTCGTGCGGTTCAGCAGCCGGACGCCGAGCCGATCCTCCAATGATTGTATATGGTTGCCGACCATGGTGACCGACATGTTAAGGCGCCGCGCGGCTGCCGAAAACCCACCGCATTCCACCACGCGACCAAACACCTGGAGGCTCGTCAGCCTGTCCATATCGACCCTCGATTATCCGCTCTGAGTTGATGATCCTTCCCGATTTAAGCACATTATCACGCGACGCGTCAGGGCGCATTCTCCAGCCATCGAAACACCGGCCTTCGCACAGAGGTCGAGATCATGGAGAGAAACAATGGTTGAGTTGCCGCGCAAGGAGCAGTTCCAGACCGTCCTGGAAGCAGATGTCAAAACCCCCGCCGTCGCCGAGGCGCCGGCTACTGGAACTCCCGCCGCTGAAACTCCGAAGTCCAAATCGGGCGGCAAGATCGTCAAGCGCACGATCATCGCCGCCGCATTGCTGGCCGGCGCCGCCTTCACCGGCGACTATGGCTATCATTACTGGACGACGGGCCGCTTCATCGAATCGACCGACGACGCCTATGTGAAGGCCGACTACACCACCATCGCTCCGAAGATTTCCGGGTATATCGCCGAGGTGCTGGTCAACGACAACGATCACGTCAAGGCCGGCCAGGTGCTGGCGCGCGTCGACAACCGCGACTATCGCGCAGCGCTGACCCAGGCTCAGGCCGACGTCAAGGCCGCCGGGGCCGCCATCACCAATCTCGACGCGCAGATCGCCCTGCAGCAATCCGTCATCGACCAGGCCAAGGCTACCATTGTTGCCTCCCAGGCTTCATTGACCTTCGCCGAAGCCGATGCCCAGCGCTCGCAAAACCTGATCCGCAACGGCGCGGGTACGACCCAGCGCGCCGAGCAGAGCCAGTCTGCCCGAGACCAGGCCGCAGCCAACCTTCAGCGCGACCAGGCCGCCCTCGTCGCCGAGCAGAAGAAGATTGCGGTGCTTCAGAGCCAGCATGACCAGGCCGTCGCCCAGCGCGATCGAAGCGCCGCAGCCGCCCATCAGGCCGAGCTCAATCTTTCCTATACCGAGATCGTCGCTCCCGTGGACGGCACCGTCGGCGCCCGCACGCTGCGTGTCGGTCAGTTCGTCACCGCGGGCACGCAGTTGATGGCGGTCGTGCCGCTCAACGCGGTCTATGTGGTCGCCAATTTCAAGGAAACGCAACTGACCTACGTCCGCCCCGGCCAGCCGGTCGAAATCAAGGTCGACAGCTTCCCGGATGCCGCCATTAAGGGCCATGTAGACAGCGTATCGCCGGCAAGCGGCCTCGAATTCTCGCTGCTGCCTCCGGACAACGCGACCGGCAACTTCACCAAGATCGTCCAGCGCATTCCCGTGAAGATCACGCTCGACGATGCAAGCCTTGCCGGCCTGCTGCGCTCCGGCATGTCGGTCGAACCCGACATCGACACCAAGGCGGCCGTACAGGGCCGACACTGAGGCGAGGGATTATCCAGCCAGACTGGATGATCCTTCCCTTCCTTCCTCGATTATCACTCGGACCTCCCCGTGAGACTGTCTCTCTCAAAGAGCCAGAGGAGAAACGTCATGGCTACGCTTCAGATCGCCACAAACAGCAATTCCTCCGCAAAGCCCGTCCCCACAGCAGGCGGTGCTGCCACCATGAGCCCGCTGAAGATGTGGACCGCCGTCATCGGCTCCACGCTCGGCGCCTTCATGGCGGTGCTGAACATCCAGATCGTCAACGCTTCGCTCGCCGACATCCAGGGAGCGATCGGCGCCGGCACGGACGACGGAGGCTGGATTTCGACGTCCTACCTGATTGCCGAGATCGTCGTCATCCCCCTGACTGGCTGGCTCGCCCGCGTCTTCTCGGTGCGCACCTATCTGCTGGTCAACGCCGTCCTGTTCCTTGTCTTTTCAGTTGCCTGCGCCTTCGCCGCCAATTTGCAGCAGATGATCATCCTGCGCGCCATTCAGGGCTTCTCCGGCGGCGTGCTGATCCCGATGGCCTTCACCATCATCATCACCCTTTTGCCCAAGGCCAAGCAGCCGATCGGCCTTGCCCTCTTCGCGCTGTCGGCCACCTTCGCTCCGGCCATCGGCCCGACCATCGGCGGCTATCTCACCGAAAACTGGGGCTGGGAGTATATCTTTTACGTCAACCTCGTCCCCGGCGCGATCATGGTCGGCATGCTCTGGGCTTCGCTCGACCGTGCACCGATGAACCTCGGCCTGCTCGCCAAGGGCGACTGGCCCGGCATCGTCACCATGGCGATCGGCCTCGCCTCGCTGCAGACCGTGTTGGAAGAAGGCAACAAGGATGATTGGTTCGGCTCGCCCTTCATCGTCCGCCTGTCGGTCATCGCCGCAGTTTCGCTGACCCTTTTCCTGATCATCGAACTGCGCGCCGCCCATCCGCTCCTCAACCTGCGCCTGCTGGTACGCCGCAACTTCGGCTTCGGCATCGTCGCCAACTTCCTGCTCGGCATCGCGCTTTATGGCTCGGTCTTCATCCTGCCGATCTATCTGACCCGCATCCAGGGCTACAATTCCGAGCAGATCGGCATGGTTCTCGCCTGGACCGGTATCCCGCAGCTCCTGTTGATCCCGCTGGTCCCGCGCCTGATGAAGCGTATCGACCTGCGCATCATGATCGTCGTCGGCTTCGCCCTCTTCGCCACCTCGAACTTCATGAACATCTACATGACCGCGGACTATGCCAGCGACCAGCTTTTCTGGCCGAACATCGTCCGCGCCATCGGCCAGGCCCTCGTCTTCACGCCGCTGTCGGCCATCGCCACCTCGGGCATCGAAAAGGAAAATGCCGGTTCCGCCTCTTCGCTCTTCAACATGATGCGCAATCTCGGCGGCGCCGTCGGCATTGCCATGCTGCAGACCTTCGCCCAGAAGCGTGAACAGTTCCATTCGAACATCCTGACGGACTCGGTCACGGTTTTCGACGAAGCCACCCGCGCCCGCATCGCACGACTGACCGCCTATTTCATGAACCATGGCGTCTCCGACGTTGCCACCGCCCAGCACAAGGCCATCGTCGCCGTCGCGCTGCGCCTGCGGCAACAGGCCAATATCATGGCCTACAGCGACACCTTCTACCTGCTCGGCATCGCGCTCGTCGCCGCGCTCATCGCCAGCCTTTTACTCAAGAAACCCGGCCATATCGAAGGCGGTGGCGCTCACTAGAGCAATTCCAGGAAAAGTGCGCAGCGGTTTTCCGTCCGGAATTGCGAAAAAACAAAAAGACGGAGCGCCGCTCCCTCCCTCGCCTCAGGAGACACGATCATGACCACCGTCAAAACCCGCCAGGCTACATCTTCCCAGGCTGTACCTTCATTGTCTGATCTTCTCGATATCGAACATCCCGTCTCCGAGCGGGGCGCCATCAGCCCGGCCGCGATCCTCGCTCTCATCGAATGGCTCTCAAGCGACGAGGCCCATGCGCTGGATGAGGCCGGCCTGACCTTCGGCCTTGGCCGCCGCCTGAGAAGCCTCGGTCTTCCGGTCGACCGGCTGAGCTTGCACCTCATGACCCTGCATCCGGAAATCATGGGCCGCTCTGTCGCCTGGTCGCCGAACGAACCCGTACAGATCCGTGACCGCGAGCACGGAGCCATCACCCAGATATTCCTGCACAGTGCTTTGTGGAAGGCCATGAACACCCGCGATATCGTCATCGCCGGCCGGGGCGACGATCACGATCAATGGGAACAGCTCGACACATTCGCCGGCCGTGGTCTGGTCGAACTGATGATCGTTCCGCTCTGCAATGCCGACGGCCCGGTCAGCGCCGCCTCTTTCGCCACCAAACGTCCGGGCGGTTTCACATCCCCAGAACGGCAAGTGATCGAACGCATCATGCCGTCGCTGCGCAATGCCTGCGAGCTCCGGACGCTGCGGCAGGTTGAGCTCAGCCTGCTCGATATCTATATCGGTCCGATGACGGCGCAGCGCATCCTCGCCGGCCACATCCGCAAGGGCGAGATCGAGACCATGGAGGCCGCACTCATGCTCTGTGATCTGCGCGGCTTTACCGAGCTTTCCAACCGCCTGCCCGGCGAACGCGTGATGGAGCTGCTGAACGTCTATTTCGACGCCGTCGTGCCGGCAATCGCTCGCGAAGGCGGCGAAGTCCTGAAATTCATGGGCGATGCCGTTCTCGCCGTTTTCCCCGGCTATGACGCAACCCGCTCCAGCGATGCCGCGCTCGCCGCCGCCAAAGCCATCCTCGCCCGCCTCGAAACGCTGTCTTTCCCCGATGCCCGCCTGCAAGCCGGCATCGCGCTGCACTACGGCGAAGTCAGCTACGGCAATATCGGCTCCGGCCGCCGCCTGGATTTCACCGTCATCGGCCCCGACGTCAATCTCGTCAGCAGGATACAGGGCGTATGCAGCGATAGCGGCCAGCCGCTACTGATGTCGCAGGATTTTGCGAAGAAGCTCAGCGATCAACAGAGCATCTCGATCGGCAGCCGAGCACTCAAGGGATTCGAAGAAGAGATCGAGCTGTTTGCGCCGGATTTAATCTCGCCCGCCAAGGGCGAGATTGGCTCCGCATTTGCCGCCATCATCACCAATACTGACCTATCCTAGAGCGCTACATGCTGCGCATTCCGCCGGATCGCCTGCGGCGGCGGCCCCGTCTCCGAGCGGAAAGCGCGGCTTCGGCAAGCTGTTCCACGGACAGAGGCGTCCGCAGATTGCGCTTGCCGGTTTTGACCAGGGCAAGTTCGCGACCGTGCCTGCCCTTTCCGAGATCGCACAATGGAATGCCTACGAAAATGCTCGCCAGGGCCATGATGCCCAATCTGTCGCGCACCAAACCGGCAGACCGCTACAAGATTGCCTAAGCGACTGAAAAACCTCGCACTACGAAGCCGAGCGTGCCAGCATCCCCTTACGTGAGGCGCTGGTACGGCCATTATATTAGCAATTGTATATTTACATCAAATCTGGACTCAATTTGCTGCTTTCGCTCCATACTATCTAGGATAGTGCTCCAAAAATTGGTAATCGTCACCGGCATCGGTCTCGGAGGGGCCGGCTGTTGTGAGGCTTGGGGCGTAGCAACGATGCATCATGGTGCGGGGTCCGAAGACTATTTCAGGCTGAGCGCGCCAGCGTGTGCGCTGGAAGCCGTGCTATGCAAAAACGGAATTACTCTGGACTGTCCCGAGACGGCTGGCGGCCGTGCCGATGAAGCCGGTTTCGTGCTTGGCCTACAGCGTCAAGAGCCGGCGCTGGACCGGGTGAGGCTCGGCGAATACTTCGTTCCGGTCATTCCCTTCCCGCAGGGTACGATCGGGCTCGCCAGCCTGATCCTCGATCCGCCCGGCAAGATGCGACGCGAGGAAACCACCAATATCTATCTATCGCGCCGGACCTTCGACCAGATCGCCGACACGCTCGGCACCGAGCGCATCGTCGAACTTCCGCTCGCGCCCGGCATTGCCACCGGCGACACCGTTATCGAAAACCTGTTTTCCTGCCTGATCCCGGCCCTCGAACAGCCGGACCGGACGAGCGCATTGTTCATCGATCACGTCGGCAAGGCCTTCAATGCCCATATCGCCCAGCGCTACGGTCGCATGCAGATGGCGCGACCCGCCGTGATCGGTGGCCTGACGCCCTGGCAGTTGCGCCGCGCCCGCGACACGATCAATGCCCGGCTGGATCAGGATGTGTCCTTGGCGCAGCTTGCCAGCGACTGCGGCCTCTCCACCAGTCATTTCGCCCGCGCTTTCGCCCGCAGCACCGGCATCCCCCCGCATCGCTGGGTGATGCAGCGCCGTGTCGATCGTGCCAAGGAACTGATGCGAACGGGAATGCCGCTGGCCGAAATCGCGCTGATGTGTGGCTTTTCGGACCAAAGCCACCTGACGCGCGTCTTTTCGCATTCCGTTGGCCTGACACCGGGGCGATGGCGGGAATCGCAGATATCAGCCGCTTTCGATATGGCCCCGATCGCGTTGAGAGAAGCCGACCCCTGCTGATCATCAGCAATCTGCGACATCTAGGCCCTTGATCTTTGCTGCATCGCAGCAGATCGTCGACAGGCACCCAAACAGACGAAAATGCTGTCATCAAGCAATGTCATCATCGTCTCGCAACCATCAGCAGATCCGACCCTTTGAAAGGATGCTCTCATGTCTGAAGCAGAAGCACGGACGCCTGCCGCTTCCTCCGGAAAGACCGAACGGCTCTTTTTCCTCGATATCAATGACGGACGAATTCTCTCCTCCGCCATTGACGGAACCGATCTCAAGCTGATCATCCAACGCCCGGGCCGCAGCCCGGACGGCGTTCTTGTCGACAGCGAAAACGGCTGGCTCTACTGGACGGAAATGGGCAACGACTACAATGCCCATGACGGCTCGATCGAGCGCATCGATCTTGATGGCGGCAATCACGTGACGCTGATTGCGCCAGGCGGCACGCTGGTAACGCCGAAGCAGATCCAGATCGATCGCGATGGTGGCAAGCTCTATTGGTGCGACCGCGAGGGCATGCGGGTGATGCGCGCCAATATCGACGGCTCCGATATCGAAACCCTCGTCCAGAACGGCGACGGCCGCGCCGACAGCGCCGATATCGAGCGCTGGTGTGTCGGCATCGCCCTCGACCTGCCGCGCGGGCAAATCTACTGGACGCAGAAGGGACTGCCGGATGCCGGGCTCGGACGCATCTTCCGCGCCGGCATTAATATTCCCGAGGGCGAGACGGCAACGAGCCGCAGCGATATCGAGACCTTGCTCGACAAGCTGCCGGAACCGATCGACCTCGAACTCGATCTCGCTACGCGCACTATCTACTGGACCGACCGAGGCAATCTTCCGCGCGGCAATACCGTCAACCGCGCCAACATGGACAAGGTCGCCGCCACATCTGAAGTCGTCCTCGAAGGCCTGGACGAAGGCATCGGCCTGTCGCTCGACCTACCGAACAACCGCATGTTCTTCACCGACATCGGCGGCAATCTCTATTCGGCAAGCCTGGATGGTTCGGGTGAGCGCGAGTTGCTGCACCACGCCGGCTCGTTCACCGGGATTGTTTACGCGGTGGTTTGAGTTTCAACTGGTTTTGGGTCCGAGGATTGCCCCTCACCCCAGCCTTCTCCCCGCAAGCGGGGAGAAGGTGGCCGCCCTTCGATAAAAACTCAGGAGGCCGGATGAGGGGCTTCTCAGCACTCAATTACCGCCGCGAACGCCATCCAGCAGGTGCGGCAGGCTTTTCACGCCTTCATTCCGCAGCTCCACCGGCAACAGCCCTTCCGGCAGGTCCTGATAGGATACCGGACGCAGGAAGCGGCGGATGGCGAGCGTGCCGACCGAGGTCGTGCGGCTATCCGAGGTCGCCGGAAACGGGCCGCCATGCACCATGGCATGGCTGACTTCGACGCCGGTCGGCCAGCCATTGGCGAGGATGCGCCCGACTTTGCGCTCCAGCACCGGCAGCAGCTTGGCGGCGATGGCATAGTCGTCGGCATCGACCTGCAGCGTCGCGGTCAACTGGCCTTCGAGCTTTTCGGCAATCGCAATCATCTGGTCGATGTCCTTGCAGCGAACCAAGAGGCCGCTGGCGCCAAAGACTTCATGGCCAAGCCGGTCGTCGGCCAGGAAATGTTCGACATCCGTTTCGAAAAAGGCACCGGGGCTGCGGTTGACGCCTTCTGCCGGAGCGCCGCGCGCGACGGTCTTCACAGCCTCATGACCGGCAAGTGCTGCAACGCCATTGTCGAAAGCAGCATGAATGCCAGGCGTCAGCATCGGCGCCGGGGCCGAACCGGTGAGTGCTGCACTTGCCGTGGCGATGAAGCGATCGAGATCGGGACCGTCAATGGCAAACAGCAGACCCGGATTGGTGCAGAATTGACCGGCTCCAAGCGTTAACGAACCGATGAATGCATTGCCGATCGCCTCCGCACGGGCGGCAAGAGCTGCCGGGAACAGGAAGACGGGGTTGACGCTGCTCATTTCGGCGTAAACCGGGATCGGCTCGGGCCGAGCCGCCGCGATTGCGCCAAGCGCCACACCGCCGCCGCGCGAGCCGGTGAAGCCGACCGCCTTGATATGCGGATGGCGGACCAGTGCCGCGCCGGTCTCGTTCGCGCCGGTCAGGAGCGAGAAGGTGCCTTCCGGTAGACCGCAGGCAACGACGGCGGCGCGGATGGCGCGACCAACCAGTTCGCCGGTGCCCGGATGGGCAAGATGGCCCTTGACGACGACAGGACAACCGGCCGCCAGCGCCGAAGCGGTATCACCACCGGCAACCGAGAAGGCGAGCGGGAAATTGCTGGCGCCGAAGACGGCGACGGGGCCGAGCGGAATCTGACGCAGGCGCAGATCCGGACGCGACAGCGGCTTGCGTTCCGGCAACGCCGGATCGACACGCAGATCGAGCCATTCGCCCGAACGAACCACTTGCGCGAACAGCCGGAGCTGGCCGACGGTGCGGGCGCGCTCGCCCTGCAGGCGGGCAGCCGGCAGGCCGGTTTCTTCCATGGCGCGCTCGATCAGCGCATCGCCGATCTCCAGGATATTGGTCGCGATCGTTTCCAGGAAGGTCGCGCGGGCCTCAAGGCTGGTAGCACGATAAGTATCGAATGCCTGGCCTGCCAGCTCGCAGGCGCGGGCAACGTCCGCCTCGCTGGCGATTGCGAAGGCCGGTTCCAGGTTCGCGCCGGTCGCCGGGTTGATGGCGCGCACGGATTTGTTGTCGCCGGTCGAATCCGCGCCGATCAGCAAATCGCCGCTAATCACAAAAGACTGTGTCATGGGTATTCCTTGATGATGCCAGGGCGCTGGGAGGTGCGCCCCTCAGAAGCAGATAGCAAGATGAAATGACAGATGTAAGATGATAATCGTCATCTAAATATCAAGCTTTGTCCCAGGAGATGAGACGGCTGCGACCTTATGCATCGCAGCGTTTCGAAATCAAGGATGCTGCTGCACGCTGAGGCCACCGTCGATGGTCAGGCAGGTGGCATTCATGAAGGGGCACTCGTCGGAAATCATGAAGACGGCGGCGAGCGCAATCTCCTCCGGCGTTGCGATCCGTCCGCCCGGATGCAGCCGCATCGTCTCCGCCTTGGCGGCTTCGGGATCGGCAAAGCTGTTCCAATAGTCGATGACCTTCTGCGTCGCGACGTAGCCGGGCGCCAACGCGTTCACTCGGACACCCTTGGCCGCATATTCGAGCCCCAGCGATTTCGTCATGCCGAGCAGGGCATGCTTGGCGAGCGGATAGGGAAAAGTATGCGGGATGATGGTGAAGGCATGGGTGGAGGCAATGTTGAGGATCGCGCCGCCGCCCTCGGCGATGATGCCGGGCAACACCGCCTTGCAGCAATTCCAGGCACCCTTGAGATTGATGTCGAAGCAGCGCTGCCACTCTGCATCGGTCGTCGCCAGCGGTTCGGCAAAGACATTCACGCCGGCATTGTTGATCAACGCATTGAGCCGGCCGATCTCTCTGCCCGCCTGCGCAACGACAGCCTCGATCTTCGCGGCATCGGTAATGTCGGCCGCGGCATGGCCGAGCACTGCACCCGCGGCCTTCAGCGCTTCCGCCTCGCGAGCCAGCAATGCGCCATCCATATCGATAAGGAACAGGCCCGCGCCTTCCGCGGCACAAGCCTTGGCGATCGCCAGGCCGATGCCCTGTGCAGCGCCGGTGATCAGGATGCGCTTGCCGGAAAGTCGATTGGTCATGAGTGTCCTTCCTCGAACTGGGAACCGCTAGGCGATCGCTTCCGGACGCAACTGCAGGCTCACGGACATCGCCTCGCCCGGCTCCAACAAGGTGAGATCGCCGAGATCCGGCAGATTATGCCCGTTTGCCAGATGCGACATGGGTTCGAAACAGAAATAGTCGCGCTGAAAACCCGGATCAAAGCCGGCATCCGAAATGAAAATAAAATAATGCCTAAGTTGCTGATCCGCCATCAAATGCAGCCGCGTATCGTGTTCGGGCCAAACGATCTCCGCAACGCCATCCCACCCTTCGAAGCCGTTGTTGACCCAGCGATACGGCAATCCGCGCGCCGTCGCGAAATTCAGGTCGCCGGGAATGTCAGCCGCCTCACCCGGCAGCCAGCCCTCCACTTCCGTCCAGAACCGCCGCGCCGGCGCCTTCAGCGTCGCTGCCGATGTCATTGGGAAGTAGGGATGCCAACCCAGACCGAAGGGAAGCGCCTCCGGTCCAAGGTTCCTGACGTCAAGATGCATGTCGAAACATCCGTCATGAATGGCGAAACGCTGCCGCGCCTCATAGGCATAGGGCGTACCATGGCCTGCATGCGAGAAGCCGATTTCCGCCTCGCTGCCGCTTTGGCTTAAAACAGCCCATTCCGACTGCCAGCCCTCGCCATGCAGATAATGAGGATCCCAAGGCGTATTGGGCTCGAAGACATAGTCCTTACCCCGGAAGGTAAAGCGATTGCCCTTCACCCTGTTGCCGAAGGGAACGAGCGGATAGCAACCGGAGGAGCGCGCATCGGCCTCATCCGAAGGCGCTTCACGCAGCAAAGGCAGACGCGCACCGTTCCTCTCCCACCAAAGGCCGAGCACGATGCCGCCGCGCGTGGAAAGCCGTGCGGTCAAGCCGCTATCCGTGAGCTCCACCACCGTCATCTGCAGCCTTTGTCCCCCGCGTGCATCGATGAACCCGGCATGGACGGTAGATTTCATCATATTTATTGTCAACATTGGTAGGATTTATATACAGTCTGCTTGGGATGGCCGCGCTCGGTGATTGCGGGAGGCGCAGAATGGGGAACAATCGGAGAGACGGTGCCGGCAGCGGCAAGACGGGGCGCAAATTGACCGCGGCTATGCCCGGGCTTTCGGAGGGCGGCAAGCGCGGCGTGCGCGAAGCGCTGCTGCAAAGCTTCATCGACAGGATCATCTCCGGCGAAATGGCCGAAGGGTCCACGCTGCCGAACGAAGCGGAACTGACCGAGCAATTCGGCGTCAGCCGCACCAGCCTGCGCGAAGCCATGCAATATCTAGCCGCCCTCGGCATGATCCGTTCGCGCACGCGAGCCGGCACCACCGTGCTTCCGCGGGAGAACTGGAACTATCTCGATCCGCTCGTGCTCGACGCCACCCTGCGGCTCGGCAATGACGACCGCTTTCACGCCTCGCTGATCGAGGCCCGTCAACTGCTGGAACCGGCCGCCGCTGCGCAGGCCGCCGCCAACGCCAATGCTCACCATCTCTTCCGCATATCGAAAGCTTTCGAGGAGATGGTGGAGGCCAATGCCCGCGACAACGAGGCCTGGAGCCGGGCCGATCTCGAATTTCATACCGCGATCATCCGCGCCAGCGGCAATTGGGTCTATCTACAATTCGCCACCGCCATCCGCGCCGCACTGCTCGCCAGCTTCCGCCTGACCAACCGCGCCAGCCCGTCGCATGAACAGGCGATCGCCATGCACCAGGAGGTGCTGGAAGCCATCCGCATGCGCCGCCCGGACGACGCCCGCAGCGCCATGGAGCGCCTGATCGGCGTTGCCCGCAGCGAGATTTCGGATGCGTTAAGGAAGGCTCGCGGCTAACCATATGGTATTGCGGCCGAGTTCATGCCAATTTACCGCCCATCCGAAAGACTGAACGCGGCCGCTCTCATGTCCATTGCGCTCCTCGCCGATCCGATCGTCCAGTTCTGCATCTTGGTGGTCATAGGCACATTCATCAGCCGCTACCTGCTTCGCCACCGGCGCGCCGGGAGGCTGATCGGACAGATCGCGTTTTTCATCAGCCTGACCGCGCTTCTGCTCTATCACGGCATCGTGCCCTACGAGCCGACCCCGCCGCAGGCGCAGGACACGGTGCAGCTTCGTATCTTTATCGGCTTCGCCAAGATCGTCTGGTGGGTCAACGGCGCCTGGGTACTGGTCGCCTTCGTGCGCCTGTTCCTGATCTTCGAGCGCAAGCCGCGAGAGGCCCGGCTGCTGCAGGATCTGGTCGTCGGCGTCATCTATCTCGGCGCGGCTCTCTCCGTGATCGCCGATGTCTTCAGCGTACCCGTGGGCACGCTGATCGCAACTTCCGGCGTATTCGCCATCATTCTCGGTCTTGCGCTGCAGAGCACGCTGAGCGACGTCTTCTCCGGCATCGCGCTCAATCTCGGCAGGCCCTATTCCGTTGGCGATTGGGTGGTGCTCGACAATGACGTCCAGGGCCGTGTCGTCGAGACCAACTGGCGGGCCACGCATCTGCTGAGCGGCACCAACGACCTCGTCGTCATCCCGAACAGCGCCCTTGCCAAAAGTCGGATCACCAATCTCTCGAGCCCGGACGAAAGCCACGGCGTCACCATCACCGTCCGCGTCCAGCCGACCACGCAGCCGAAAGTCATCGCCGATGTCATGCGCAACGTGCTGATTAGTTGCAACACGATCCAGAAGACGCCCGAGCCCAGCGTGATGATCAATGCGATCGATGGACAGGCGGTCGAATTGCAACTCAATTTCCGTATCCGCGACATATCGCAGATGACGGCCGCCAAGAATGAGATCAACGACCTTATCTATCGTCATTCAAAAGCAGGCGGGCTGAAACTCGCAGGCCCACCTGACGCAGTCACCATGCCGTCGGAAACGCAGGCCGAGACGGGGAGCGCTGCCCAGCATCCAGGCACGCCATGGCGGCTGCTCAACAATATTCCGCTGTTCTCGTCGCTCACCGAGGACGAGAAGGAGCATCTGGCGTCACATATGCAGCGCCGCACCTACCACAAGGACGCCGTCATCGCCGAACAGGATGCGCGGCTGCGCGCGCTGACCATTGTGCGCTCAGGCGTCATAAGCATCACCCGCAAGGAGGCACAGCGCCAAATCGAATTGACGCGGCTCGCGCCCGGCGATTATTTCGGCGAAGGCGGCCTGCTGATGGGGGCCGGCGAAGTCGGCACCATTCGGGCGCTGACTTTCGTGGTGACCTACGAGATCGACGAGGATTGCCTGGCGCCTCTGCTGCACGACCGGCCCTCCATCGCGGAAGAGCTCGGGGCGATCATGTCGAAGCGCATCGAGGCCGAGCGCCATCTCTTCGGCCCCAGCGACATGTTGGTCAACGGCGCGCCGATCGGTTCTCTAACCTCACGCATCAAACATCTGTTTCAGCTACAGCATGACTAGAGCGGTTGTGCGCTTCCTGAAATCGCTGAACCGCCCTAGTCTTTTGTTTTTACGCAATTCCGGATGGAAAACCGCTGCGCACTTTTCCTGTAATTGCTCTAATTGGACTGCGCCGGAGGTATCGTCGCGGGCTGCGTCGTGAAAAACGCCTTGGCGTCTGCGGTGAATTGTTCGCGCGACGTTGGCCGCGTGTAGAACATATGCCCGCCACGATAGAGCTTCAGCGCCACGCGGTCGGCGAAGGCCGGCGGCAGATGATCGAGCACATATTTGTTGACGCCGAAGGGCACGATGAGGTCGCTATAGCCCTGCGCCACCAGGAGCCGGAAAGATGGGACGAGGGTCAGCATCTCCTTGATGTCATCCGTCCCGCTCGCATGCAGACGCGAACCGCCGTTGCGGCCGCCCCAGTTCCAATGCTCGTTCACGGAGCCCGACAACAGATTGTAGGTCATGTCGGTGCGAAAGCCGAGTTCGTCGCGTGCATAGCTGGAGAAAGCGCCGCCATAGGCGCGCACGAAACCGTCGAGGACCGGATCGTCGCTGTGGCCGGCTTCCGATTCCGGATAGGGGTCCGGCGCCAGGACCGAAGCGTCGTAGGAACTGACGATATCGGCGCCGTCACCATCGGAATGTTTCTGATATACCCCGCCGAGAAAGCCCTGGTTCTTGGCCACCACATCTTCGGGAATGCCGGTCAGCTTGGCAACACGCTCGTAGAAAGCGCGGCCGGCGTCGCCGGTCGGGGGCTTGCCTGCGAGGGTCGGCAGATATTCGTTCAACGCGAATTTTTCGGCGTCTGCGACCCCCTGCTCGTTGAAGGCATTTTTCCGCTCCAACTCGGCGGCGGCTAGCGACGGCAATTCGAGTGCCGCGCCGAGAGCGAGATCATTCGCCCCGAAGACGAGCCGCCCTTCGATCAGCGGAGACAGCATGACGATGCCGGAGATGAGGATGCCCTGATCCTGCCGCAGGCTGGTGGCGACTTTCGCCGCGCGCAGCCCGCCATAGCTTTCGCCGAGAATATATTTCGGCGAGGAAGCGCGCCCATTATGGGCGACATAAAGCGCAACGGCCTTGGCAAGGCTCTCGGCATCCCCGCGCATGTTGTAGAACTCGTTGGCGTCATCCGGCTTGACCGTCCGGCTCCAGCCGGTGCCGATCGGATCGATCAGGACGAGATCGGTAAAATTCAGCCAGCTATGGGGATTGTCGACGAGCTTGGCGTTGGCCCCGTCGCGCCCGCTGGGGCCGAAATCAACAATGCGCGGTCCGACCAATCCGAGACTGAGGAATGCCGATGCAGCGCCCGGCCCGCCGTTGAAGACGAAGGTGACCGGCCTGCCGTCGTCGCGGTTCTTGGCGACATAGGCGGTATAAAAGATCGCCGCGGTGCGTTCGCCGTCCTGGCCGAAGAGATCGAGCGTACCCGCTGTCGCCGTATAGGGAATGTTTTTGCCATCGGCATTCAGCACATGATCGCTGACCGCATCCGGCGGCAACAGCGAGAGAATGCCACCGCCGCCGGCAGAGCGGCCCTGCTCCGGCGGCGCGGCGAAGGCGAGTGTCGAGACGAGGGAAAAGACCAGCGCAAGGCTTGGAACGATCTGGCGAAAAGACATGGGTACGCATCCTCCATCGGCCCCGCGCATCGACGCCGTCGCTTCGAATTCTATTCCACCGACGGCGAAGGCGGGAACTCAAGAGATGTTGATCGCCGATCCGCCTGCCGCATCCCTTTGAAAGGAAAAGGTCATTGAGCGCCTTCCGGCCATTTGCCAAAGTGCCCCAGTCGGGGAAACGAACACTCGAACCAGACCGCAAGGAACTTGATGATGAAACAGGATATCGAAATCAACGCTGCCGATGGCGTCGCGAAAGCCGCCATCTTCCGCCCCGACAACGGCGTCTCCGCCGAGCGCGGCGTCATTTTCTACATGGATGCCATGGGTCCGCGCCAAGCGCTTTACGCAATGGCGCAAAGGCTTGCCGATTCCGGCTACACCGTGCTGCTGCCCGACCTGTTCTATCGTTTCGGCGCCTATGGTCCGTTCAACGGCACGTCCTTCGGTGATCCGGCCTCGCGCGAAACAATCATGGGGATGGTGCGCGGCACGATGCAGGAGATGACCAAGCGCGACAGCGCCGCCTTTCTCGATGCGTTGACGGCAGCCGGCGCCACCGGACCGGTCGGCACCGTCGGCTATTGCATGGGCGGCGCCCGTGCGCTGACGGCAGCGGCCGCCTATTCCGACCGGATCGCAGCCGCCGCCACCTTCCACGGCGGCAATCTTGCCAGCGACGCGGAAGACAGCCCGCATCGTCTTGCCGCCGACATCAAGGGCCGCGTCTATATCGGCGTTGCTGGCGTCGACAACAGCTTCCCGCCGGAGCAATCCGCCCGTCTCGCCGAAGCACTCCGCATAGGGGGTGTCGACCATATGATCGAGAACTATGTCGGCATGGCCCATGGCTGGACTGTGCCCGACCACGGCGTCTACAACGAGACCGGCGCCGAACGGCATTGGAAGCGCCTGTTGAACCTCTTTGCCGAGGCTTTGAACTAAAGACGCTGCAATGCAAAGGCACCCCGCTTCAGTCCCATCCGAAGCGGGGTGTTAGTTTGGGGTCTGTGGACCGGAATTGATCGGCCTACGTCTCAGAACTTGATCATGTCGATCTTGGTGAGCGTCGTCTTCTGCGAAACGCCGGGCGCATTGACCATGTGCCAGGCGACATATTGCTCGCCGTAGAGCGTGGTGGACGACATGCCGTCGACGGGAAGGATGATGTTCATGCCGTTCAGCGCCGCATCGGTTGCCGTATCGAGAACCGCGCCTTCGGAAGCCGTGCCGGTGACGATCACGGTCTTGATGCCCTTGTCGGCGAGGATGTTGCGGAGATTGGTGCCGATGAACTTGTCGGAGCCGGACTTGACGATCGGATCGCTTGCCAGCGGCGCAAGATCCGTGGCGATATCCTGAGGTTCGCCCACCCCGGCAAGGCTATAAACGACGAACACGTCTTTGGCGCGGGCCTCGTCGAGCATCGCCTTCACCTTCGGCACGGAGGCGAGGCAACGCGGTTTGGTGTTCTTGTTGCAGGGCCCCTTGGTCGGGTCCTGCGCGCCATTGAAATCGAGGATCAGCAGCGCCGTCGTCTTCGGATCGACCGTCACCGGCTTCAATTCCGGCGCCTCCGGCGGCTTTACCTTCTGCCAGTCGTCGATGATGGTCTGGGCGGACGCCGGCATCGTGCCGACGGGACCGATGGCCGCGCTCAAAGCAACGAAGCCGACACCGAAAGCGAAGGCTGCCTTTTGCACCATGCTGCGGATATGTCTCATGAAATCGCTCTCCTGAACCCCATGGGTTCCATTGGCCGGACGCTGCAACCTAGATAGGTCAAACCTCGGAGATTGATAACGAAACTCTTTGTGATCCCGGCGTTACCGAACAGAAGATTAGAGACTTTGGGAACGCGGTTGAGACGACCGATTTAGGAGTCGGCCTGTTCCTCCGGCCCGATGGCGGTGTCGTCGCCGCTCTGCAGCTTGCCGAGCAGTCTTTGCAAGGCATGCTTGATTTGTTCGATCTCTTCCGACCCGGCGATCTCCGCCCAGCGTTCGTCGACCAGACGGCCCGTGGCCATGGCGATCGGCCGCACGCCCTTGCCGCGTTCGGTCAGGAAGACCAGCCGCCCACGCCGGTCGTTGGGATCCGGGCGGCGCTCGACATAACCCAGCCGTTCGAGCTCCTCGACCGCTTGCGTCATCGTCTGCTTACGCACGTGGGCGAGCTTGGTGAGTTCACTGACCTGGATGCCCTCCGGCCGGGCAAAGGTGAAGACGTTGGCATGTGGTGGGCGGATATCGCTGAATCCGGCTTCGTCCAGCGCGGCTTCGACCGCCTGCGTCCAGTGCTGATGCACAAGGCGAAGCAAGAGGCCGAGTGGTGGATGGGAGGGAACGCATTTTTCCATAGGATATAGACAGGCAACTGACCATTATGTTAATAGACAGGTACCTTACCATTTCTTCGGAAGAGAGGATACCCCATGCCCTCCATCGATGTGTTGAATTCGACGATTTTCTATGAGGATGCAGGGAGCGGAACCTCTTTCGTCTTTCTCCACGGCAATCCCACCTCGTCGCATCTCTGGCGGCATATCTCTCCTAACATCGGTGAGCCCGCGCGCCGTCTCGCGCCCGATCTCATCGGCATGGGCCGCTCGGGCAAACCCGATATACCCTACCGCTTCGCTGATCACGCCCCGCTATCTCGACGCCTGGTTCGATGCGCTGGAACTCACCGGTGTCGTGCTGGTCGGCCACGACTGGGGCGGCGCGTTGGCCTTCGACTGGGCGGCCCGCAATCCCGAACGGGTGCGCGGCATCGCCTTCATGGAAACCATCGTCCGACCGATGAACTGGGACGATCTGCCGAACGCACGCCCGCGTTATGAGGCGTTGCGCTCGGCGGGCACCGGTGAAGCCAAAGTTCTCGACGAGAATTTCTTCATCGAGCAGGCGCTGCCGGCCACCGTCCTCAACGGATTGAGCGACGAGGATCATGCCGTCTATCGCGCACCCTACCCCACTCGCGAAAGCCGCCGCCCCCTGCTCGAATGGCCCCGCGCGATGCCGATTGCAGGTGAGCCGGCCGATGTCGTCGCCCGGATCGAAGCCTACGACGCCTGGCTGGCGGTGAGCGCGGATGTCCCAAAGCTGCTTCTGACCTTCGACGGTCCGGCGGAGACCCTGTTGATCGGCGAGAGGATGACGGACTGGTGCCGGGCGAACATCGCCAATCTGGATATCGAAAAATGCGGCCCGGCCCGCCATGTGGCGCCGGAGGATCAACCCGAGGCAATTGCAGCCGCAATCTCCCGGTGGGCGGATCGTCAGGATCTTCGTTAAAAAGCCGGACGGAGCCGAGTGTCAGATGGTGGCGCCATCGCTGATTTACGGCGTGGCCACCGGCCCGTTCGCCTTTTTCCAGGCCGCGATGCCGCCCTCTATATGACAGGCGGTCGCCAGGCCCGCGTCCTGGGCCGCTTGTACGGCCATCGCCGACCGCTCGCCGAAGGCGCAATAGAATACGATCCGCTTGCCGGTGGCCTCTGCCAACTCATGCAGCATGCCTCCCGCGCTGATGTTTTCCAGCAAATCCGGATAGGGTGCATGCAGCGAGCCCGGGATCGTTCCATGCTTTTCACGCTCGCCCTTCTCGCGCAGGTCGACGATCGCGATGTCGGGACGACCGCGCAGCGCCAATGCTTCCGCCGCCGAAACGGCCCAGCCCTTGCGCGCGATCTCATCCTGATGAAAGCCGACATGAACATTGGCCGGCACAGCCACATCCATCATCTTCGGGTTGGGAAGTTTCAGATTATTCATGAGGTCGGCATACTCGTCCGCCGACCGGACCTTGAGGCGCGGATTGAACAGCTTCTCCTCGCCGATGGTGGAAACAGTATCGCCCTTATAGTCGTGGGCGGGATAGACCAGCGTTTCATCCGGCAATTTCAGAAGCTTGTTGAAGATCGAATCGTACTGCTGAAGCGGATTGCCGTTCTGGAAATCGGTGCGTCCGGTGCCGCGAATGAGGAGCGTATCGCCGGTAAATACGCGGCCGCCCATGAGGAAGGAATAGGAATCGTCCGTGTGGCCCGGCGTATAAAGTACGTCGAGGCTCAAACCCTCGATCGCGACACGGTCGCCTTCCGTCACGCGCATGGAAACGACGTCGGCAAGGGTCTGCTCGCCCATCACGGTAATGCAATGGGTGCGGTCGCGCAGCGCACCCAATCCGGTGATATGGTCGGCATGCAAATGCGTATCCACGGCCTTGACCAGCTTAAGGTCGAGCTCCTCGACGAGCTGAAGATAGCGGTCAACCTTCTCGAGCACGGGATCGATGATGAGCGCCTCGCCGCCCCGCCGGCTGGCGATGAGATAGGTGTAGGTACCGGACACGCTGTCGAAGAGCTGGCGAAAGATCATCTGCGGCTCCCTTGCGCAAGTCTTGCCCCGGATCAAATCTTTTCCTTGGTATAGTTATTCTACATTTCAATAATTTAGGCAACGGCAAACCATGAGGGAGCTCTTCCCCTTGAATGCGCTGCGCCGATGCTTGGATTTTCTCTCGCAAGAACGCGCTTGACTTAAGAGAAGCCGAGGAAAACTTTGAGTAATATGGCCGGGGCGCTCGTCGTTTAAGCGACCGGCACGATCGAATCGTAGCGATCGGCAAAAGAAAACCCCGCCACTTTGGGGGGGATGGCGAGGTGCTAAAGAATTATGATGGCAGCATCATAATAGTTCCGTGCGCCTCTGCAACAAAAAAAGCGCCCACCTGCTAAGCGGTGACAGGCGGGCGTCAAATATTCAACGAATTGAAGTTAAACGATAATTAAATATCGTCAACAGCTAAATAAACTACACCTAAAACTTAGCCCCATTCGACGGCACACAGTATTATCCGACATTTGGACGAATCACATTGTGAACCGCCCAGAAAAAGCCCCGCCCATCGGATGAGGCGGGGCAAAGCGGGGAAAGCTCCCTCAGATATGAGAAGGGAGCGCAGGCAATAAATCAGGACTATCCGAACCGCACGAGGTCAGTTCTGACCAATGCGGTACGGTGCTGCAGGAAAAAGCAGATCTGTGGCAATCCAAGCCATATAATTGGGACATCACAGCGCTCTTTGCCCTTTTTGCGGAGAAGACAACTACCGCGGCCAAGCCTATGCTCGATCGCAACGCCGGCCACTTTTCCGTGGTCCGGCTCGAACGCGCACTGGCCGATCTCGCCGAAAGCGGCAAACCCGTGTAGAATTTCGAACTCGGGCGATACGGTTCAGGCGGTTTGCGGGCGTCCGACAGCGCGGGTTGGGGGGATATGATGACATTGGTTATCGCTTCGCAGCTACAGTTTTCTGCAAGGCCATCATTCCAATGACGGGCAGTCTGGCATTTCGTCCTCACGAACTGACCCGCCTTTTCCGCGAGGAATGGTTTCTGGCGATCAGCATCCTGACCAGCCTGTTTATCATTAGCTTCGAAGGCGAGCTGTTTCAGCAATTGTCCAATCCTGTTTGGCTCGCATTCAGTTTCTTTGCACTTTTTGCTGCCGTGCTGGGTTCCGCCCTTTCCGTTGTCCGGCATGCTGACCATCTCGCGGAACGGCTTGGGGAGCCGTACGGCACATTGATCCTGACGCTCGCCATCACCTCGATCGAAGTGATGGCCATTTCCGCCGTCATGATCCACGGCGAGAACAACCCTACCCTCGCCCGTGATACGCTTTTTGCGGTGATCATGATCATCCTCAACGGCATGGTGGGACTATCGTTGCTATTCGGCGGCTGGCGCCGACCGGAGCAGTCCCATAACCTGCAGGGCGCCAACGCCTATCTCGGCCTTATCGTGCCATTGGCGACGCTGAGCCTGGTCATGCCGAGCTTCCTGTACGGTGCCGCCGGCCCGCACCCTTCCATGCCGAGACAGATGGTGCTCGGAATCATTTCCGTCGGCCTCTACAGCGTCTTCCTGATGCTTCAGGCGGGCCGCCATCACCATTTTTTTGCCGACGAGAGCGAGCCGCACGTCAAACCAGACCCTCGCCCTGGCCGAAGGGCGATATGGTTTCACACCGTTTTCCTGTTCGCCTATATGGGGCCGGTGGTGTTCCTGGTCGAAGAACTCGCCAAGCCGATCGACTACGTGATTGAAACATTGCGTGCGCCTGTCGCCTTCGGCGGCGTCGTCATGGCGGTGCTGGTTGCCACGCCGGAAGCCATCAGCGCTGTGCGCGCGGCCGCCGCCAACCACTTGCAGCGTTCGATCAATATCTTCTTGGGTTCGGTTCTCTCAACAATCGGGATAACCGTGCCCGCCATGCTCGTCGTCAGCTATCTCTTTGCACATCCCGTCACGCTGGGACTTGAAGGCGGCGATCTCGTGATGCTCATCCTGACGCTCGCTGTCAGTATCATTACCTTCGCCAGCGGCCGGACCCATGTGATGCAGGGTGCCGTTCACCTTGTCCTTTTCCTGTGTTACGTACTGCTCATCTTTCAGCGGTAAGGTTCACATCGTCCCGGTCCGGAGCCCCCGACATGACCATCGAGCTTCTGATCGCGAGATATGGCCTTCTGGCGGTCTTTCTGGGCGCTGCCATCGAGGGCGAAACCATGGTGATCCTCGGCGGCGTATTTTCGCACCGCCACCTCATGACCTATTGGAATGCGGCCGCGGCCGCCTGCGCCGGTTCTTTTATCGCCGATCAGACGCTCTTTTTCATCGGCCGCTATGCCCGGCACTATCCGCGCGTCCAGAAAATCATCGAGAAACCGGCATTCGCACGCGTCACGCAGCTTCTGGAGCGTCATCCCACCGGCTTCATCTTCGCCTTCCGCTTCATCTATGGCTTTCGGGCAATCAGTCCGGTCGCCATCGGGATGTCCGGCGTTTCAGCGATAAAGTTCGTCTTGATCAACGCTGCCGCAGCCCTGGTCTGGGGATCGCTCTTCACCGGGATAGGCTATTTGTTCGGACAGGGTATCGAGCAGACGTTCGGCCATCTGCCGCTCCACCACCACGTCCTGATTGCAACCGGGATTATTATTGTCCTGCTTCTTGTCATGATGACATTCCGAAAAAGCCGGCCTGCGTAGTCACGTCAGCCTTCGCCGGGGCGGCGCATATGAATTGCAGGCACGGGACTATTGCAATTTTTAGCAATGGCGCTTCATAGTGTCACATGCCTTGATCCATCGACGCCGCATGGTTGCCGACGAGGCGCGCACGAAGACTGGAACTCGCAGCTTATTGGGGGGTGTCAGGAATGCGTGGGGGATTTTCTCAAGGTCTACAATTTTACATCGTGCTCCTATGCACGATTTCTCTTCAAGCATGCGACGGAAGCAACAACACCTATGTTGCCCCGCCACCGCCCAAGGTGCGCATAGCGCTTCCCCTGCAGCAGACCGTCACTCGATATTTCGAGCTTACGGGCAACACTGCAGCGATCAATTCCGTCGACATAGAGGCCCGCGTACAGGGCCTCATCGAGTCGATCGACTATCGGGATGGTATGCCGGTCAAGAAGGATACACAGCTCTTCGGCATCCAAAGCAACACCTACGAAGCCCAGGTCGATCAGGCGCAGGCGACACTCGCCTCCGCTCAGGCATCGCAGGTCGGCGCCGATCAGGAATATCAGCGGCAGCTCAATCTGAGCAAGCAGAAGGTTACGACCCAGACGGCCGTCGACAGCGCCAAGGCGACGCTTGATCAGGCGAACGCGACCATCCTCAATGCTCAGGCCAGTCTCGAGCTTGCGAAGATCAATCTCGGATATACGAAGGTGTTGGCGCCCTTTGACGGCACCGTAACCGCCCATCTCGTCGATGTCGGCGCTCTCGTCGGCGTATCCGGCCCGACCAAGCTGGCGACTATCGTCCAGACGGATCCGCTCTACGTCAATTTCAATGTCAGCGAGCCGCAGGTGCTGATGATCAAGCAGGAGATGGCAAAGCAAGGACACACGTTCCGGCAAACCGACCTTCCGACCATTCCCTTTGAAATCGGCCTGCAGGATGCGACCGACTATCCCTTCAAGGGTCATCTCGACTACGCCTCGCCGCAGGTCGATGCATCAACCGGAACACTGTCCGTACGGGGCATCGTCGACAACAAGGAGCACGCCCTTCTGCCGGGTCTTTTCGTACGGGTGCGCGTGCCTGTCGGGCACGAGGACAAGGCGCTGCTGGTGCGCGACGATGCCATCGGTACCAACCAGCAGGGCAGCTACGTGCTGGTCATCGGAAAAGATGACGCCGTCGAGCAGAAGCTGGTGAAAACCGGCCAGCGCGAAGGGGCTCTGCGCGTCATCGAATCCGGGCTCGACGCCAACGATTGGGTGGTGACGGAAGGCATTCAACAGGCCATCCCCGGCAGCAAGGTCGCGCCGGAGAAAGTCGCGCTGGACACCGCAGCGACGGCTAGCGCGTCGAACAATGTTGCGCCCGCAATCGATTCAACCAAACCCGATGCACCTAAGTCTGATGCGGCCAAGTCTGATACGGCCAAATCCGACACGCCATGAACTTGCTTTCGTTCCCACGCCAAGATCCGAGGAGGACAGCATGATTTCGCGCTTCTTCATCGAGCGGCCGGTGCTCGCGAATGTTCTGGCGCTTGTCTTCGTCCTCATCGGCGCGGTCGCGCTCTTCCAATTGCCGGTCGCGCAATATCCGAACGTTGTGCCGCCGACGGTACAGGTGACGACGCGTTATCCCGGCGCGAGCGCGAAAACCCTCATCGACACGGTTGCATTGCCGATCGAACAGCAGGTCAACGGCGTGCAGAACATGCTCTACATGCAGTCGACGAGCGCCAGCGACGGCACCTATTCCCTGACGGTGACCTTCGCGATCGGTACCAATCCCGATCAGGCGCAGGTCCTCGTGCAGAACCGTGTCGCCATCGCCATGCCGTCGCTGCCGCAGGCCGTTCAGGAGCAGGGCGTCACGACACAGAAGAAATCGACGTCTATCCTCGAATTTGTCACCCTCACCTCGCCGGACAGCCGGTATGACAGCCTTTTCCTGTCCAACTATGCTGTCATCAACCTGCAGAACGAATTGGCCCGCCTGCCCGGCGTCGGCAATGTCTCGGTATTTGGCGCCGGCCAGTATGCCATGCGCATCTGGATGGATCCGGACCTGCTGCAGGCGCGCGGTCTGACGCCGCAGGACATCATCAATGTCGTACAACAGCAGAGCCAGGAAGTAACGGCCGGTCAGGTGGGCATACCGCCCGTGCCGCCCGGCCAGAATTTCCAGTATACGCTCAACGTCAGCGGGCGGCTGAACGACGCCGTCGACTTTGAGAACATCATCGTCAAAGTCGATCAGCAGAATGGCGGACGCATCACGCGCATTCGCGACATCGGCCGCGTCGAGCTCGGCGCCCAGACTTACAGCCAGTCCTTCATGCAGAACGGGCGACCTGCAACCGGCATCGGCATTTTCCAATTGCCGGAAGCCAACGCCATTACCGTCGCGACGGACGTCGCCGCGAAGATGGCGCAACTCTCGAAGAGCTTCCCGCCGGGCCTTGCCTACCAGGTTCCGTTCGACACGACCAAATTCGTGACGGCGTCGATCGACGAGGTCTACGTGACGCTGGTGGAGGCCGGCGTCCTGGTGCTCGTCGTCATTCTCGTCTTTCTGCAGGATTGGCGCGCAATGCTCGTGCCGGCGACGACCGTTCCGGTGACGATCATCGGCGCCTTCGCAGCGATGGCGGCGCTCGGTTTCACCGTCAATCTCTCGACGCTGTTTGCCATCGTTCTTGCCATCGGCATCGTCGTCGACGACGCCATCGTCATCGTAGAGGGTGTCACCCGTCACGTCGAGGCAGGGATGCCGGGCAGACTGGCTGCCGAAAAGGCGATGGACGAGCTGTTCGGCCCCGTCATCGGCATCACGCTCGTCCTGATGGCGGTGTTCATCCCGGCAGCCTTCCTCCCCGGTCTGACGGGACAGCTCTACAAGCAATTCGCACTCGTCATTGCGGCGACCGCATTGATCAGCGCCATCAACGCCATGACGCTCAAGCCGACGCAATGTGCACTCTGGCTGCGTGCGCCCGTACCGCCTGAGAGGCGCAACTTCTTCTATCGCGGCTTTAACAAGGTCTACGACCGGGCGGAGCATGCCTATGCCAGGCTTATCGGCGGCATGGTTCATCATAGTGGCATCGCGGTCCTAGTTGCCTTGGCATTGATCGGCGTCGCCGTGTGGGGGCTGACACGCCTGCCGACCGCCTTCCTGCCGGTAGAGGATCAGGGCTATGTGCTGGTCAACGCCCAGCTTCCGGATGGCGCCTCCAAGGAGCGAACCGATGCAGTCATGGAACAGGTCGGCAAGATTGCGCAACAGACGCCCGGCGTCGACCAGGTGCTGACCATCAGCGGCATCTCCGTCCTCGACAATAACGCCAGCCTGCCGAATGCCGGCGTCGCTTATGTCGTGCTCAAGGATTGGGGTATCCGCGGCAAGGAAAAGGGACAGGACCTGCTGTCGATCTACGAACATTTGAACGGCGCCCTGCGGGATATATTGGCGGCAAAGACGCTGGTGATCGTGCCTCCACCGATCCAGGGCATCGGCAATGCCAATGGCTTTACCATGCAGGTCGAGATCAGGAACGGGAATTTCGATTATCCGCTGCTGCAGGGTCTGGCCGACACCATCGTCAAGAACGGCAATGCGCAGTCGGCGCTGCAGCGGCTGAGCACATCCTTCCGCGCCGACGTTCCCCAGCTCTCCGTTTCCGTCGACCGCATCAAGGCGGAGACGCTCGGCGTGACCGTCGGACAGGTCTTCTCGGCGCTTTCGGGCTACGTGGGATCAAGCTACGTGACGCAGTTCAACAAATTCGGGCGGACCTTCCAGGTCTATGTGCAGGCATCGCCCGATTTTCGGATTCGGCCTGACGACATTCGCAACCTGAAGGTCAAGGCCGGCGATGGCACCATGGTGCCGCTTGGCACGGTGGTCGACATCACCGCCGAGCAAGGCCCGTCCCTCATCAGCCTCTATAACCTCTATCCGACGGCCACGATCGTCGGCGGAGCTGCCAGAGGCTTCAGTTCCGGGCAGGCGCTCGATGTCATGGAACAGATAGCCGACCGCACGCTGTCACCCGGAACGGGCTTCGAATGGACGGCTCTGTCCTATCAGGAAAAGATTGTCGGCGGTCAGATCTATTTCATCTTCGCCCTTGCCATGCTTCTCGTCTATTTCGTGCTCGCCGGCCAATATGAAAGCTGGATCCTGCCGTTGGCCGTGCTGCTGGCGGTGCCGCTCGCCCTGCTTGGAACGGTGGGAGCGCTGAGCGCTGTGGGCGTCGCCAATAACCTCTACACCCAGATCGGGCTCATCCTGCTGATCGCGCTTGCCTCGAAAAACGCTATTCTCATTGTCGAATACGCGCGGGAGAAACGGGAACAAGGCATGGAAATTCTCGACGCCGCGGTCGAGGCGGCGCGCCTGCGCTTCAGGCCGATCCTGATGACATCCTTCGCCTTTATTCTCGGTGTCGTGCCGCTCGTGCTGGCGACGGGAGCCGGCGCATCCGCCCGCAAGTCGATCGGCATATCCGTCTTCAGCGGCATGATCGCCTCGACTTGCCTCGCCGTACTCTTCGTTCCCTCGTTCTATGTCGTGCTGCAACGCATCGAGGAATATAGAAAACGCCGAACGGTCGCGCAGCCGGTTTCGCAAGCCGCGGACTAAAGCGCATCGCGATCTCTGGGATTTGCTCCTTGCGCTTTAGGTCTTTGATTGTGCGCATGTCGTTATCGCAAAACCGCCGCACACTTTTGCGCGACATGCTTTAAGAGCAAGTATGGCGCCCGAGCCATCTATCCGAGGGCGCCATCCGATCTGAACTCACTGCCTTGCCACGGACGACCAGTTGGCGCACGGGATCTTGCCCCTATTGCACGACGACCCTGACATAGACGTTGCCGCTCTTGGCATAGTAGCCGGATCCGCAGCGATAGTAATAGCCGCCATAATAGGCCCCATAGACGCAGCCCGCCGGCAGAACGGCGATGCCAGCCGTCGTTCCCGCCACCACGCGGCGCGTCGTTCTGCGGGCGACGCCCGCATAGGAAAGCGGGGTCAGGGGCCGGCCAATGATGGCGCCGGCCGGCGTGGCGAAATCGATCGACAGCGGTATCAACCCGCCCGGCTCGACATTGACATCGGCGAAAAGGAAAGCGCCGGCCAAGCCTGCGGCCACCAATAATCTCGGATATCTCATTTGCTTTCTCCCACATCGGTAGGCGCGGGAAGCTCATCAAGCGACTGGAGTTCGCTAAGATCGACCTTCTTCGCGCTGGTCGGAATATCGATATTGTAGGAAACCTTGGCCACATCGGCGCCGCTCTTGAAGTCGCTGATCTCCAGCGTGTATTGCGGTGCCTGACCGACATGCTTGCTGGTGATGACGTAGCGCCGCGGTATCGGCTGCGCTCCGGTCTGTATCCAGATCTGCCAGTCGATTTCAGGCGTGCGGAAGGTGAGATATTCACATTCGACGCCGTCGACGAAAGCGCTGGAGATATGTTTGGCGACGGTCACATCCGACATCATCAGATCGTAGACATTCGTCGACAGCAGGTCTGCACCCGGCGCCTCGACACCGGCACCCACCAGCCGCTCAAGCAGCTCGTCCACAGACCCCTTGGCGTCGATCTTGGCATAGGCGTCGAGGTTCTTGCCATGGACGGTCAGGGTCGAGCCATCGAAGCTCACATCCACATCGGCAAACCCGCCCGTCCGCGTGATCCTGAGCTTGTCGGGACGCGTGAGGCTGGCCGTGCCGGAACTGACGAATTGCAGCTTCTCGAAATCCGGTGTCACGGCCTCGAGCGCGGATTGATAATGAAACGACATCGTCTTCTGCGCCGCCAGATAGTCGGACATGGCTTTCAGAATATCCTTGGCGTCATCCGCCAACGCCGCCGTGGGGAAGACGCAGCAGACGCCAACAGAACCGAAAATCAGCAGTCGTTTGAATGTCTGAACGTACGAAATCGATGACATGGCAACACCTTTCGTTCGGGCCATCGTTGATCCACCGAATGTGCAGGCTGCCGGTTGCGGCAGGCCCGTATCGCTCAAGTTCCATGAAATGTCGGTCTTCGACCTCTGAAGACCATGGACCGCGGCTGTTCCGCTGCCCGCCCGCTATGCCCCCACGGCTCCGTGTATTCGTTTGAACACGCTGAAATCGCTCCGCTTGAAGGTGATTCACCCCAAGCGGGACGCTCTAAGAGAGAGGCGGCACCCTACAACCCGGTGGTCAACACCTTCTGGCACGTGGGAGACAGCCGTTGCATGTTGTTCCGCAGGCAGGCAATGCCCCTGCCTCCGCCGAGCGGCACGGAACGGCAAAAGGCGCGGAAATCCGGGCCGCACGTCCGACGCAGGACGATCAATTCTTCGCGCGGCGTGAAAGATGGCATCGGCATGCCCGCACCGGGCATCGCCGCCGCGCCGCCGCCTGCTGCCGGCGCCTGGGCGCCACCGGCAGGCGCCGAAGCGCCTCCTCCCAAAGCCGCAACCGCTTGCTGGCAGGATGGGGAAAGAGTCGCACTGTGCTGGCGCAGACAGGCTAGCGCCTGGGAGCCACCCGGCGTCACACCCGAACATTGGGCCATGAAATCGGAACGACAGGCCGATTTGACCGCATTGCGCTGTGCCTGCGTCGGCTGGGACGTTTGCGTTCCGGTCGTCGCTGCGCCGGATTGTGCCGGCGCCGTTGCTGGCGTCTCGGCGGGCGTAACGGCACTGGACTTCTTTTTGGTCGTGTCCACCGCCGATACGGCACTGCGGCAGGCGGGAGAGAGCGTCGCGCTATGCTGTTGCAGGCAGGTCAGCGCTTCGATGCCGCCCGGCGTTACGCCTGAACATTGCGCTATGAAATCGGAGCGGCAGGCCGATTTGATGGCACTGCGTTGCGCATCGGTCGGCTGTTGCGCATGAACCGCGCCGGCAGCAACGCAGAACACGAAAGCGCAAGACGCGACGTATGCCGATAGGCGATATTGCCATCCACGCGGGACGGCCGCGAGAAAAGACGCAGATTTGCCCATTGTTTCCCCCACAAAAGAAAAACTTTCGCGTTTGTCGCAGAAACCTGTGGCCGAAGTAACAAGATCGAAAAAAGAGATGAAACGGAAGCTACGTGCGGCCGATATGCGGAGGCATCGCGACTACTCCTAAGTTACCATACCAGAGATGTTCGCGAAGAGGTAGTCTAGCAACCCATAATCCTTTGGCGGTAGGTTTGTCCTTGTTCAAGGAAAGCTTCGAAAGCTATGACAGTTCTCCATGCCTGCGCCGGCATCAACGGGTTGATGGATAGTCTGGAAACGCCGCAACCCTAAACAAAGGCCGCCCTGCCTCAGCAACCGAGCAGTTGATAGTCATTCGCAAGTATTTTCGGGCAGTTCAGTAGACGAAACATCTTGGGTGTTGTTGGGAACGGTTGATTACCTCCACCAGTCTTCCCGCCTTCGCCATGTCAAATCGCTCTTGCGACTTTTGCCTGCCGCTTTCCTGTCACCCTTCAGATGATCCATATAGCCACCAAGGACACTGTTGATGAAAACATGAGATTTTGCGCGGTTCGAACCCAGCAGCTTAAATCTTGCTTCCCTGTCCTGCTCCATTTGTTGAGCGATCTTCCAGAAGATAAAGCTATCGTGGCTTTCCTTCATCGCCAGAAAATACCCAGATGTATAGATGCGTTCGAAGCGATCCGCGAAGGTCAATATTTCCCGATGACGCAGGTTGTAACCCACCCAGCCGCATTCGGGATACATTCGACGATTTAAGTAAGCGGCGAGTTGGTCCCCTCTCGGTGCAATTCTGTCGACCAGGCTGCGCGGAACATCCCTATGGGTGACCGTATCCGCATCGAGCCATATCAACTGGTCGGCCGTCGTCCGGTATCGCCGGATCGCATCGGTGACAGCGAAAACCTTGTTGGAAAAGCGAACGGCATCCCACCGGTAATCGCGTTGCAAACTGGACCTGGATAAACAAATTCCGTTGGCTAGCGGATTGTCGGCGAAGGCTTGGCGAAATTCGAGCAGACGTGGGAGAGCTTCACCGTGGTCCAAGATCTGAAGCCTGCGATCTTTCTCCTCAACATCGACGTTCTCTGCGTAGACCAAAAGCCCGATATCCTCCGGCCAGTGCTTGAGAAAGGTCTCGATGCATCTTTTCCCATAGTCGCGGTAACCCTTCTCGTGAAAAGTTGTCACAACAACATGCCTTAGCTGTTCTTGCCGCCACGGATTTGGGAAAAACATCGGCAATCAGGCTCCGTAACGAATGTTTTGTCAGTCAGAATTGACTAAAGCGGTGTGAGCGGTGCCCGCTCTGAAAAGAGCCTCGATATCTAGACGATTGCCGACAGTCGGGGATGTCCGAATGTTTCCGCGCAATGACATTTGTGAGAAATCTTGTTTCCAGATCTGGCGATGTGCGCCAGGTGAACGGCGCATTCGGCCGGATGCCATGGCGCCGGACACGGATACTAGCCCTTCCATCTGGCTCACAACTTTCCTGAACAATGACAAGCCCTCGGCCATCGACGAACGGCGGCGCTCTCGACCTGAAGGCACTTCTGTCTTGGGATTGTGATGGATGAGGTTGTCTGGTTCCCGTCGAGACATCAAGCGAGAAGCTGGTCGAAGCCGCGCAAAAGGAACATCGCTGGGCGCTTGCTCCCGAGGGCCGTGCATGGTTGCGATCCTGCACTTGCCAACAAGCTTGCCCCTATTGTTTGGCCACGCTCGCAAGCCGTGGTGTCTATAAAGCTCCTGCCGGGGCGGCAAAACCGCTCAGCCTTGGTCCGTCGTCTGCGGCGGCGGTATCGGGAATGCAGGTGGAGACTTCGCGCCAGCGATAGCGATGTTGTGCGGGGAGCTTGGTATCGGTGGGAGGCTATGAAGCTTGGGCTTTCCGGTTATGGTCCGTCGGCTGCGGCGGTATCGCCAGCGAAGCGGAATGCTTTGGGGTATTGATATTGGAATGTTGTTTGGGAAGGCTTGGTTGCGGGGCAGGATTTGAACCTGCGGCCTTCAGGTTATGAGCCTGACGAGCTACCGGGCTGCTCCACCCCGCGTTACCAGCGTAAACCGCGTTGCGGTTTGTCCGCCCTGAGCGAACCGTTGGGGTTCGTCGGAGCTTGAGCAAGCCGGGTTGCGGCTTGCGTGATCCGGGCAAATCCGAAGGATTTGTCCCGTGTTCCCGTGGCACCTTATTTCGGAGCCGGGCGTATAACTGTATGCCTTTAGAAGCGACAAAGGCCGCTTTTGAGCGGCCTATTGTAACACGGCTTAGCCGTTTTTGTGTCGAGAAGATTTAAATCATCGGACAAACCCTGATGGGTTTGCTCGGCGTTGCGTTTTGCAGACCTGGCAGCGACCTACTCTCCCGCGTCTTGAGACGAAGTACCATGGGCGCAGGGGCGTTTCACGGCCGTGTTCGGAAAGGGAACGGTGCAGCCACCCCGCCATAACCACCAGGTCAGCGAAGCGCAACGTTTGAGAAGCTGGTGAAGAGAGGATGGAGGCAATAGCCTTCATGTCTCTTGTCTTTTTGAACACGTCAGATGCATCGTGTGATGAACACAAGCAATGGGAACGATCAAGCCAATCGAGCTATTAGTACCGGTAAGCTTCATGCGTTGCCGCACTTCCACACCCGGCCTATCAACGTGGTCGTCTACCACGGCTCTGATAGGGAACACTCGTTTTCAGGTGGGTTTCCCGCTTAGATGCCTTCAGCGGTTATCCCTTCCATATATAGCTACCCTGCTATGCCCTTGGCAGGACAACAGGTCCACCAGAGATATGTCCATCCCGGTCCTCTCGTACTAGGGACAGATCCTGTCAATATTCCTACACCCACGGCAGATAGGGACCGAACTGTCTCACGACGTTCTGAACCCAGCTCACGTACCGCTTTAATTGGCGAACAGCCAAACCCTTGGGACCTGCTCCAGCCCCAGGATGCGATGAGCCGACATCGAGGTGCCAAACAACCCCGTCGATATGGACTCTTGGGGGTCATCAGCCTGTTATCCCCGGCGTACCTTTTATCCGTTGAGCGATGGCCCTTCCACGCGGGACCACCGGATCACTATGACCGACTTTCGTCTCTGCTCGACTTGTCAGTCTCGCAGTCAGGCGGGCTTATGCCATTGCACTCGACGACCGATTTCCGACCGGTCTGAGCCCACCATCGCGCGCCTCCGTTACTCTTTCGGAGGCGACCGCCCCAGTCAAACTACCCACCATACACTGTCCCGGATCCGGATGACGGACCGCGGTTAGACATCCATGACGATAAGGGTGGTATTTCAAGGATGGCTCCACAAGAACTGGCGTCCCTGCTTCAAAGCCTACCACCTATCCTACACATGCCGACACGAATGCCAGTGTAAAGCTATAGTAAAGGTGCACGGGGTCTTTCCGTCTGACCGCAGGAACCCCGCATCTTCACGGGGAATTCAATTTCACTGAGTCTATGTTGGAGACAGCGGGAAGTCGTTACGCCATTCGTGCAGGTCGGAACTTACCCGACAAGGAATTTCGCTACCTTAGGACCGTTATAGTTACGGCCGCCGTTTACTGGGGCTTCGATTCAGAGCTTGCACCCCTCCTCTTAACCTTCCAGCACCGGGCAGGCGTCAGACCCTATACGTCGTCTTGCGACTTCGCAGAGCCCTGTGTTTTTGGTAAACAGTCGCTACCCCCTGGTCTGTGCCACCCTCACATGCTTGCGCACATAAGGGTCACGCTTCTTCCGAAGTTACGCGTGCAATTTGCCGAGTTCCTTCAACATAGTTCTCTCAAGCGCCTTGGTATACTCTACCTGACCACCTGTGTCGGTTTCGGGTACGGTCTATACGGTGGAGCTATTTCCTGGAACCGCGTCCCTGCAAGATCAATCCAATAAGACCTTACAAGTTAAGCAATCCGTCACTACCACCAGGCCCACGAATATTAACGTGGTTCCCATCGACTACGCGTGTCC